>CANMGS010000011.1 GCA_947497475.1 uncultured Amylibacter sp. | reverse complement strand
CCGCCGTTAAAGATCAGGTCGTTGCCATCATCGCCATTCAAGATGTCGTTGCCGTCGCCGCCAACCAAACGGTCGTTATTATCACCACCGTTCAACGTGTCGTCACCAGCATCACCCAGCAATCTGTCATTACCAGTACCGCCGTTCAGAATGTCGTTGTTGTCGCCACCTTCAAGCGTGTCATCACCACCATCACCGTTCAGCGT
>CANMGS010000010.1 GCA_947497475.1 uncultured Amylibacter sp. | reverse complement strand
GGTAATGACCGTTTGGTTGCAGGTGCTGGTGATGACAGTGTTGATGGTGGCGCAAACAATGACCGCATTGAAGGCGGCGCTGATAATGACATGCTATTTGGTGGTTTGGGGATTGATAGTATCTCCGGCGATGGTGGTAATGACACGTTGTTTGGCGGTGACGGCATTGACCGATTGTTCGGTGGTGATGGTACAGATACACTGAATGGTGGCGAAGGTAATGACACGCTACAAGGTGG
>CANMGS010000009.1 GCA_947497475.1 uncultured Amylibacter sp. | reverse complement strand
CCCCCTAGGATAAAGTCATTATCTGCGCCACCAAGGATACGGTCATTGCCAGAACCGCCGAATAAGTCATCGTCACCAGCGCCACCAAACAGGCGGTCAACACCAGCATCGCCGCGCAAATTATCTGCACCACCGTTACCATTCAAACGGTCATTATCCGCGCCACCATTCAGCGTTTCGCCTTCAGCACTACTGATCAACGTGTCATTGCCGTTGCCGCCAAAGAACGTATCGATACCCGTACCGCCGTTAAA
>CANMGS010000008.1 GCA_947497475.1 uncultured Amylibacter sp. | reverse complement strand
GACCGATTGTTCGGTGGTGATGGTACAGATACACTGAATGGTGGCGAAGGTAATGACACGCTACAAGGTGGCACTGGCATTGGCATTTTGAATGGTGATGGTGGCAACGATACGCTTGTGGGTGATATTCTTGCGGATGTTCTCAGTGGTGGCACTGGCAATGACCGTTTGGTTGGAGACGATGGTGACGACACGTTGAACGGTGATGCTGGTATTGACCGCCTTGAAGGTGGTGCTGGTAATGATGAGTTGAACGGTGGTGCTGATGATGACAGG
>CANMGS010000007.1 GCA_947497475.1 uncultured Amylibacter sp. | reverse complement strand
TAATATTATTTTAGAATATAATACATCAACTAACCTCAAGATAACTATTACTCCGAACCAAATAGTAAATAAGGAGATTATTGAATAACCAAATAAATACAAAAATACGCCAAGCATTCCAAAGAAACCGCCCCAGCCACCTTCTATACCCCTAAAAACCACTTGAACTTTTAGACGCGACTGACAATTCATACATTTGATTTTATGTCCAAAGCGTAATATTTTTTTGAAAACCCCAATAGAATTATTACACTTTGGGCAATTAAGGTGTTTTGTCTGTATCATTCATCGACCACTATTATAAATTAATGCCAGAAAACCGAAACGGTATGGAATATTCAGCCAACCAAAGCCAAGTATTCATCAAGGACTTCATTGTCTATCTCTACACCAGCATTGCCACCATAAAGACGATCATTCTTATCTTTACGCGGTCCTGAAATCCAAAAATGTTCCCCACTTTCAGTTTCAAAGTAATTAGCCTTAAATCCTGCACCCTTTAAACTCTGGAATTTTAATCCTTTATAATAAAGGGTCTTTTTTGATTTAGAAAAGTAAACGCGGCCAATCACGGCTGGTCCTTCTAAACCTTCACTTTTGGATTCGATATACATGATACGTGATCGTGAAAGCTTGAATTCTTTTGGGAGTTCCTCATCTTGGTTGAGCTTTTCCAACCAAT
>CANMGS010000006.1 GCA_947497475.1 uncultured Amylibacter sp. | reverse complement strand
ACCTTTAACTAAATATAATAAACCTAATATGAAATAAAACTTAGCCAATTTTATGGCATATATGAACGGCAGCTTTGCCCCCATAGCGGACGTTAAAGCATTCTTTGATTTAGACATACCAATGACCCCGCTACTAACCCGTAGTGCGAGGGATAAAGTGTTATCTCTATTATAATAAAAGGTGGCGCCACCGAGTTGGTTATATGCCGAACAAGGGCGTTACCCCTTATACCTTATGAAACTGTTCACTTTAGGTGATCTCTTATCACAACCTGCCAAAGTCGCTTAAGACCCGTAAACCATTTTTTGACGTCGTAAGTTTTATACACTGCCAAAGGTGTCAAAGTGGTTAGGGCAGCGTACGCTGCCCTTATCCGTTTTATTCTGCTGCTGGTTCCAGTTTGTCTTGTGTCTTTGTTTCAAAATCACTCGCGTCGTGGCGTTCACGCAATTGTTTTGATGGCTCACCCCATGCGCGGTTTACCATTTTACCGCGGACAACAGCGGGGCGTTCAGCGATCATTTTTGTCCAACGCAGTAGATTTTTGTAACTTTTTACGTCCAAGAACTCTGCCGCGTCATAGATCAGGTCAAGAACCACAGCGCCGTACCAAGGGAAAATCGCCATATCGGCAATCGTGTATTCATCGCCGCACATGTATTCATTGTCGGCTAGGTGACGATCCAACACGTCCAACTGGCGTTTCGTTTCCATGGTGAAACGATCAATCGGGTATTGCATTTTATAAGGCGCGTAAGCGTAAAAATGGCCGAAACCGCCGCCCAAATAAGGGGCGCTGCCCATTTGCCAGAACAACCAGTTCATGCATTCTGCGCGTTTGGCTGGGTCTTTTGGAATGAAGTGTCCGAATTTTTCGGCCAAATACAGCAGGATTGAACCAGATTCGAACAGACGCGTTGGTGTATCTGTGCTGTGATCCATCATCGCAGGAATTTTTGAGTTTGGATTGATGTCCACAAAACCGCTGCTGAATTGATCGCCTTCACCGATGTTAATTAGGTATGCATCGTATTCAGCACCTTTTTCGCCCAATGCTAGCAGTTCTTCGAGCATCACAGTGACTTTCACACCGTTTGGTGTGGCTAGTGAATGTAATTGAATCGGGTGTTTGCCCACTGGTAGTTCTTTGTCATGTGTTGGGCCAGCGATGGGGCGGTTGATGTTGGCGAATTGACCGCCATTGTTTTGTTCCCATGTCCAGACTTTAGGTGGTTCGTATGTTTCGTCAGTCATTTTCGTATTTCCGTCATTCATGTGGCTGTGCGAAATGCTATGCCTTTGCCCGACCTTAATCTGTAGATTTGGGGAAGTTCAATGTGCGTTTTTCAATGGAAGATGTGCGCATATCTAAAAGCGCTTAATTTATACGACCTACGTTACGTCATCACGATAATATGAATTTCATTCATGCTGCGGTAATGCAAAATAACAACGAAAACACGACGCCGCAGGATTGAAATACGACTTGCCTGGGGTGTAAGAATCAAGTAAGTTTCTTATAGGAAACATCGGGAGACACTGACAAGATGTAAATTGTCAGGGCCGAAGGAGCAACCGCCTCGGAAACTCTCAGGCAAAAGGACCGATGTTTTTATAAAACTCTGGAGAGAGATGCATATGCATCCGCCGAAGGGATAATGATCTCAGGCACCATGACAGAGGAGGCACCTAAGCATCGCAAACGCGCGATGGCGGATTTAAATATAGGGTGCCCAATGGCTGATCTAAAACAAACACCTCTGCATGCTATGCATACAGACCTTGGTGCCAAAATGGTGCCTTTTGCGGGCTATGATATGCCTGTTCAATATCCAATGGGCGTTATGAAAGAGCATATTCACACGCGTGAACATGCAGGGCTTTTTGATGTTAGCCATATGGGGCAGGTGATTATTCGCGCGAAATCGGGCGATGTGCGCGATGCGGCATTAGAATTAGAACGCTTGGTTCCAATGAATATTGCTGATCTGGGCGAAAGCCGTCAGCGTTATGCGTTTTTCACCAACGATAAGGGCGGTATTTTGGATGACTTGATGGTTGCCAATCGCGGTGACCATTTATTTTTGGTGGTGAACGCTGCCTGTAAAGAGGCAGACATACTTCACATGCGTGCGCATCTTGTGGACAGTTGCGATGTTGAGGTGATCACCGATCGTGCGTTGATTGCTTTGCAAGGGCCAGCCTCTGAAGGTGCGTTGTCGCGTCTGTCTGATGATGTGGCTGCGATGCGTTTTATGGATGTGGTGACGACACAAATTATGGGCGCTGAATGCTGGGTGTCTCGGTCTGGGTATACGGGCGAAGATGGATATGAGATTTCAGTACCAAATGATAAAGCTGCAGATGTTGCTGCTGCTTTATTAGCAATGGAAGAGGTTGCGCCAATTGGTTTGGGCGCGCGTGACAGTTTACGCCTAGAAGCCGGTCTTTGTTTGTATGGCAACGATATTGATACAACCACGACGCCAGTTGAGGCTGATTTAAAGTGGGCAATCCAAAAAGCACGCCGTACAGGTGGTGATCGCGAAGGCGGATTTATTGGTGCAGATGCGATACTGGCACAATTCGAAAAAGGTGCCGATCATAAACGTGTTGGTATTAAGCCAGAGGGCCGTGCACCTATGCGTCAAGGAACAATCCTTTTTGCAGATGAAACATCTGCCAGCCCAATCGGAGAGATTACTTCAGGTGGGTTTGGACCCTCTTTCGAAGGGCCAGTTTCCATGGGGTATGTCCCAGTTGAATTTTCTAAAACAGGAACGCAAGTTTTTGCAGAGGTGCGCGGTAAACGTATGCCCGCAACCGTGCATGACTTGCCGTTCATTCCAGCCAATTTCAAACGCTAGACCAACAGGAGAAATGAAATGAAATTTACAGAAGAGCACGAATGGCTAAAGCCCGAAGGTGACCTTGTCGTAGTGGGCATCACAGAGCATGCAGCAGAAGCATTGGGCGAGATTGTTTTTGTAGAACTGCCCGATGCAGACAATGAGGTCAGCAAAGATGACGATGTTGTTGTGATCGAAAGTGTAAAAGCAGCATCAGATATTTTGGCACCATTGGATGGTACAATCGTCGAAGTAAATGAAGCTTTGGTCGAAAACCCTGGCTTGATTAACGAAGACCCAATGGAAGGCGCTTGGTTTTTCAAAATGAAGTTGAACGACCCGTCAGAGATGGACGGATTGCTAGATGAAAACGCCTATAAAGCCTTGATCGGCTAACCCTATATTTCAGGACTGTTCCCATGACCTATAAGTTGACTGACTACCAACCCTATGATTTTGCCAACCGCCGCCATATTGGCCCATCTCCGAAAGAGATGGATGAGATGCTAGAGGTTGTTGGCGCCAAATCACTGGATGATCTGATCGATCAAACGGTGCCCGAAAGCATTCGCCAGAAGGAACCGTTGGTGTGGGATGCTATGACTGAGCGTGCCATGCTATCGCGTATGCGCGATATTGCGGCGATGAATAAGGTGCATATGTCACTTTTGGGACAAGGATATCATGGGACTGTTACGCCACCTGCCATTCAGCGCAACATCTTGGAAAACCCTGCGTGGTATACGGCTTATACGCCTTACCAACCTGAGATCAGTCAGGGGCGCTTAGAAGCTTTGTTAAACTTCCAAACCATGATTGCAGATTTGACTGGTATGGAAATTGCGAACGCGTCCTTGTTGGATGAAGCGACGGCTTGTGCTGAAGCGATGACAATGGGGCAGCGCGTGGCGAAGTCTAAAGCGAAGGCGTTTTTTGTGGATGAGAACTGCCATCCGCAAAACATCGATGTGATGCAAACACGTGCAGAACCATTGGGCATTGAAGTGATTGTTGGCAATCCTGATGATCTGGAAGCGGATAAAGTGTTCGGCGCAATTTTCCAATATCCAGGTACTTATGGTCATGTTCGCGATTTTACCGATTTGATCACGGCTTTGCACGAAAACAAGGCGGTAGGGATTATTTCGGCTGATCCTATGTCACTGACATTGCTTAAAGAACCGGGCGCAATGGGCGCTGATATTGCAGTGGGTAACACGCAACGATTTGGCGTGCCGATGGGCTATGGTGGCCCGCATGCGGCTTATATGGCGACAAAGGAAGCGTATAAACGGTCAATGCCGGGACGTTTGGTTGGTGTGTCTGTGGATGCACGCGGCAACAAGGCATACCGTTTGGCTCTGCAAACACGTGAACAACATATCCGTCGTGAAAAAGCCACGTCGAACGTATGTACGGCACAGGCTTTGTTGGCTGTCATGGCGTCCATGTACGGTGTGTTCCACGGCCCAGATGGGTTGAAAGCGATTGCACAGCGTATTCACTGGCTGACAGCGCGTTTGGCTAAAGGCATTGAAAGCATGGGCTTTATCATTGATCCTGTTGAGTTTTTTGACACGATCACCCTGGATGTGGGTTCTATGCAAACTATCGTTATGCGCTCTGCACGTATGGAGAATGTAAATCTGCGGGCTGTTGGTACAGATAAAGTTGGCATTACAATGGATGAAGCAGCGTCTGATAAGACATTAAACGCCGTTTGGCGTGCATTTGGTTTGGCGAAAAAGAACTTCCCTGCTGATGCAGAGTTCCGTTTGCCAACTGGCATGGAACGCGAAACGGAATATATGACGCATCCGATTTTCCACATGAACAGATCAGAGGCAGAGATGACACGCTACATGCGCCGTCTTGCCGATCGTGATTTAGCTTTGGATCGCGCCATGATCCCGTTGGGTTCATGTACGATGAAGTTGAACTCTGCGGCTGAAATGATGCCGATCACGTCTTATGGTTTTGCGAATATGCATCCGTTTGCACCTAAATCACAGGCGGCAGGGTATACATATCTGATTGATGACCTGTCCGAAAAACTTTGTGAAATAACGGGTTACGATGCGATTTCTATGCAGCCGAACTCTGGTGCGCAGGGTGAGTTTGCAGGATTGTTAACCATTGCGGCTTATCACAAGGCGAACGGCGATGATCATCGTAACGTTTGCCTGATCCCAACGTCAGCACATGGTACGAACCCTGCTTCTGCGCAAATGGTTGGGTATAAAGTGGTTGTTGTGCAATCTGCGGAAAACGGTGACATCGATATTGAAGATTTCCGTGCCAAAGCAGAACAACATTCCGAAAACTTAGCGGCCTGTATGATCACATATCCATCAACGCATGGTGTGTTCGAGGAAGGCGTGCGTGAGGTTTGCCAAATCACACACGATCATGGCGGTCAGGTCTATATGGATGGTGCCAACATGAATGCGATGGTTGGTCTGTCGAAACCGGGTGATATTGGGGGGGATGTCAGTCACTTAAATCTGCACAAAACGTTCTGCATCCCCCATGGCGGTGGCGGTCCAGGTATGGGGCCGATTGGTGTGAAATCACATTTGATGGATCATTTGCCAGGTCACTTTACAACCGACAGCACCAATGGCGCTGTGTCTGCGGCACCTTATGGATCGCCAAGCTTGCTGCCGATTTCATGGGCGTATTGCCTGATGATGGGTGGTGAAGGCATGACGCAAGCGACGAAGTTTGCCATTTTGAACGCAAACTATATCGCGAAACGTTTGGAAGGCGCTTATGAAATCTTGTACCGTGGCCCGAATGGCCGTGTGGCGCATGAATGTATCGTTGATACACGCCCCTTGGCGGACAGCTCTGGTGTGACTGTGGATGATATCGCCAAACGTTTGGTGGATTGTGGTTTCCATGCGCCAACCATGTCGTTCCCAGTGGCGGGCACGTTGATGATTGAGCCAACTGAATCTGAACCAAAGGCCGAGATTGACCGTTTTTGTGATGCCATGTTGGCCATTCGTGCCGAGGCGCAGGATGTTGAAGATGGGAAGCTGCCTCAAGACAATAACCCACTTTGTAATGCACCACACACGATGGAAGATTTGGTTGGTGATTGGGATCGCCCATACAGCCGTGAGCAGGGATGCTTCCCTCCGGGATCATTCAAGGTGGATAAATATTGGGCCCCTGTGAACCGTGTGGACAATGCGTATGGGGACCGTAACCTGATCTGTGCGTGTCCGCCGATGGAAGACTACGCAGAAGCTGCGGAATAATTTAAACATCAGGTAATCCCGCGCATTGCGGGATTATCTATTTTCAAGGACTGTTATTCGAACCAGCTATCAACAGTCGCGGCGTTGTCTTCGACCCATTTTGCAGCAAAGGCTGCTGGATCCTGTTTTTCTACCGCCAAAGCATATGTCATTGCTGACAATGTATCCGTGTCTAAGGAAACTTTAGAAAGCATTGCGGCTGCTTTTGGTTGATCGTTTTCCAATGATGTGGCGTAGCTGACGTTTAACGTTGCTTTATCCCAAGCAACACCAGCCGTTGATTTTTCCAACCAACCAGGTGTTGGGGACGGTGGTACGATGACCCATTCCGCTGCATTATATGCAGGCTCTTTTAGAACCACGATATCATGCAATGCGAACATATGATGCGGCGTGTAACAGAAAAACACGATGTTTTTGTCTTGTTTTACGGCAGCAGTTACATCGTTGAGCGCAGCTTTTTCTTCCATAATTTTAAGTTCCATGGTGACGTCATAGCCATAAGAACGGGCACGAATGCGTTCTATGGGGGTTGATCCCCATCCATTCGCACCAATCCAGACTTCGCCTTTGCCGTCGCCATTTGTATCGAACTTTTGCGCCATATCAGGGTCGCTTAACTGTTTAAGTTCTACAATGCCTGTGCGTTCTACAGTGCCTTGTGTCACACACATGGCTTGTGTGCCGACAGCGCCATTGGGATGCATTTTGACAGTCTTTTTGGCATCAACATATTCACGCTTGAGGTGACTAATATTGGGCAGCCAAGCCTCTGGGTGGACATGTATCGATCCTGCGTCCATAGCTTCGAACACAGATTTATTTGACCCAGGCTGAAGCTTAACATCCAGATCGAGTTTATTTTCCAAAGCCACCTTTAAGACATGCGCGGTTGCTTGAACCGAAGGCCAGTTTGGAACCCCAATGACAACATCCGCGGCAAGTGAGGCCGTGCTATATGCTGACATCGCGGCGACGCTGCAAAGCGCCAATAGCTTGTTTGAGTGCATATCGAATTCCTCCATAATTAGGGTGAATCGATCAACGACATGACTTCGGAGTTGAACCCATACCGTCAATCGTTTGTGAAAGTATGGTACAATAAAAATTGCACAAATGCGAATCTGAGTGACTTATTCATCATTAATAATAGGATGTTCATAGGCGGTGCGTTCAAAGCACACAGTCTATTTTCTGCCCATATCAGGGCTTAACACGGGCTTAATCCCTGCGTATAAGGCGCGTGAAGACAACTTGGACGACTATTATGCGGACAGCTAAAATCAGCCGTGATACGGCAGAGACAAAGATCAGTGTTGAGATCAATCTTGATGGCACTGGGGTGTATGACAATGAAACAGGTGTGGGCTTTTTTGACCATATGCTGGATCAACTGTCGCGCCATGCTTTGATTGATATGAAAGTTCGTGCCAAGGGTGATTTGCACATTGATGACCACCACACAGTGGAGGATGTGGGTATCGCGCTGGGCAAGGCTTTGTCTCAGGCTGTTGGTGATAAAAAGGGCATTCGTCGTTACGGATCATGCCTGTTGCCAATGGATGATGCTTTGGTGCGCTCTGCGTTGGATATTTCTGGGCGTCCATATTTGGTTTGGAATGTGGAAATTCCAACAGCCAAGATCGGGACGTTTGATACAGAGCTTGTACGTGAATTTTTCACGGCATTCGCGATGCAGGGTGGTTTGACGTTGCACGTTGAAAGCCTTGACGGTTTTAACAGTCACCACATCGTGGAAGCGGCGTTTAAATCTGTGGCTCAAGCACTGCGCGTTGCACTGGAAACAGATCCACGCAAAGCCAATGATATTCCTTCTACCAAAGGGACTTTGTCCGAATGACCACTGTTATTGTTGATTACAATTCGGGTAATTTACGATCAGCTGAGAAAAGTTTCCAACGTATGGCATCCGAATTGGATGCAGGCGATGTTGTGGTTTCCAGCGATCCCGATGTGGTGCGCAAAGCGGACCGTGTTGTTTTGCCGGGTGTTGGGGCTTTTGCTGATTGCCGCCGTGAATTGGGGGCAATCGATGGATTGTTTGGCGCGTGCGAAGAACATGTGAAATCTGGTGATCCGTTCATGGGTATTTGTGTTGGCATGCAAATGATGGCCTCTTGGGGACGCGAGCATGGGGACCATGCTGGGTTTGACTGGATAAAAGGTGAGGTTGTGAGGCTGGCGCCTGCTGATGACAGTTTGAAGATCCCGCATATGGGTTGGAATGCTTTGGATAATATTGCAGAACATGCGGTGTTGGATGGTATTACGGCACAAGATCACGTTTATTTTGTGCACAGCTATCATTTGTTGCCAGATAATCCTGATGATCTGTTGGCAACGGTTGAATATGGTGAAGCGATCACTGCTGTTGTCGGGCGTGATAATATCATAGGCACGCAATTTCATCCTGAAAAAAGCCAAGCGACGGGTTTGAAATTGATTGGCAACTTCCTGAAATGGGCGCCTTGATTTGAGGCCGTCGATTGCAGAGCTGATTTCTCAATTTCCGCATGCGGGGCAAGTCGATTGGATAGGGGTACGTCCTGAACGCAAAGCACCGTTGTTAGAGCTTACGTCTGTAGAGGCGCGTTTTATTGGGTTGGAGGGCGATCATCGCTCGACCGCAGGGAAACGTGCGGTGACATTGATCCAAACTGAGCATTTGGATGTGATCCGTGGGTTCGCATGCTCTGACGTTATTACATTTGCGGATTTACGTCGGAATATTGCTGTGAGTGGGATCAACTTGTTAGCATTGCGCCGTCAGAAAATTGTGATTGGTGGGGCAGTTTTGCGTATCTCTGATCCGTGTGCGCCGTGTAGCCGTATGGAAGCTATTATGGGGCAGGGCGGGTATAACGCCATGCGTGGCCATGGTGGTGTAACGGCCGAAGTTTTGACCGAAGGGTTGATTTCGATTGGTGATAAAGTGGTGCATCAAGCGAATGAATAGGCAATAAAAAACCAGCCGATTGAATTCAAAAGGCTGGTCTAAAAGTCTTATGTGATACGTTTATTTAACGCGTGTCCATTTACCACCGTCACGGCAGATTGGGCCGATACAGCCTTTGATTGCCAAAGTATTGCCGTTTAGCTGCATTTTAGACTTGTATGTTTTGTCGCGGTCTGGTGACCAAACTTTACCACCAGCATAATAGCCGTCGCCTTGGTTTGTCATATTCCAAATGATGTTTTTACCAACGTTAGGTGATTTAAGCTCGCTTCCATCAGGATTGAAAGATTTTACAAGCTTGCCACAAATCGTTGAGCCACATTGTGAAACAGCGATATGGCCAAAGTTGCCATTATCGTCTTTGGCTGTTTTCCATGTGCCAAACACATCGTCAGCGAATGCTGGTGCTGACATTAGGACCGCAGTTGCGATTAATGCTAGTTTTTTCATGATTATGTCTCCCTTAATCACGTGTAGCTTGCAAAATCGTGCCTTGGTGCGTCAAGAAGAACGTTAGGTTACATCGGTCTTTGCAATCCTTCGCCGATCAGGTATCAGGCATCAAAATCACGTTAATGACAGGTAAGACTATGATCCTATACCCCGCAATCGACCTTAAAGACGGCAACTGTGTGCGTTTGTACAAGGGTGAGATGGAGCAAGCCACTGTGTTTAATGACAATCCTGCAGCACAAGCCCAAGCTTTTGCTGACGCAGGGTGTGAATGGTTGCATTTAGTCGATTTGAACGGTGCCTTTGCCGGAGAGCCTGTGAATGCAGCACCTGTTGAAGAAATCCTGAAAACTGTGACAGTTCCAGCGCAATTGGGGGGTGGTATCCGCGATTTGGGTACGATCGAGACATGGTTAGAAAAAGGCCTGTCTCGCGTGATCCTTGGTACTGTTGCTGTCGAGAACCCAGAGTTGGTACGCGAAGCAGCACGTAAATTTGAGGGGCATGTGGCTGTTGGCATAGATGCGCGTAACGGCATGGTGGCAACACGTGGTTGGGCAGAAGAAACGGATGTTGAAATCACAGATCTTGCACGTCAGTTCGAAGATGCTGGTGTGGCAGCGATTATTTACACCGACATTAACCGTGATGGCGCGATGCAGGGGCCGAACGTAGAGGCGACGGCTGCTTTGGCACATGCTGTGTCTATACCTGTGATTGCTTCGGGTGGCGTGTCGTCTATGGATGACTTACGTGCCCTAAAGAATTGTGGCGCGCCACTGGACGGGGCAATTTCTGGGCGTGCGCTTTATGATGGGGCTATCAATGTGCCAGAAGCGGCCGCTTTGTTAAAAGGCTAGCTTCAGTAGGTTACGTAAGGTCACACGCTCTAACGATTGGGTGAATTTCACATTTCCACCCTTTTAAAGCCTTTATTTAGCACTACCTATGATTGTGTTGAGTTCTGCAGAATCAATATAACATGAGGTAGTTTTATGGCAATCGGTGAGGCTGGTTCGATAACCACGAACTCGCCTGGTGAAAATGACCCAATAACGGTTACGTTCTCAGAAGCGCTTGAGGATCCAATATTTTCACTAACCGCAACCAGCAATGGTGGCGATCCTTTTGTGTTGCGTATCACGGATATTCAGCTTGATGGCGATGGGAATGCCACGGGGTTTACGTTCATCATCGAAGAATGGGAATATTTGGATGGTGCACATGGTGCCACTGAAACCATCAATTGGCTCGCCATTGAACGCGGTGTTCACGAATTACCAGATGGGCGTATTATTGAAGCTGGAACAGTCGATAGTAATCCTGGAAGCGGTAATACACCGGTTACTTTAAACGGCGGCTTTACAGACCCACCAGTGGTTTTGACATCTGTGATGTCAGAAAATGACACGACTACCGTGGATAGTGACCCCCTAAATATCACCGCATCTGGTTTTAATATTCAATTGCAAGAGGAAGAGGCGGAGGCAGATGATCACGCCTCTGAAACGATAGGTTATATTGCAATCCAAGGCGGTAATGGCACGGATTCTGGTAGTGCTACGACTGGCACGACAAGTTCTACAACCAATTCGATCGGTTTAGGGGATACGTTTATAAATGGCATTACGGTTGCTGAGACACAAACAATCAATGGCCCAGATACCGCGCGTGTCTCTATTGATGGCGGTGATGCCAGCTCTGTGGATGTATCGATGCAAGAAGAGCAATCGCAAGATGGCGAAACAGGTCATATTACCGAAACGGTCGGCGTCGTTACATTTGAAGCTGGGTTAATCCTGTGTTTTGTGCCTGGTTGTAAGATTTCGACACCTACTGGCCCAGTGGATGTGGTTGATTTAAAAGCTGGCGATTTGGTTATCACCAAAGACAATGGGTTGCGTCCTATACGTTGGATTGGTGGTAAACGCGTGACCAAGACTCGCCAAATAGTAGCGCCGCATTTAGCACCTATTCATATTAAAGCGGGAAGCTTGGGGGATGGATTGCCTATGGCCGATATGAAAGTATCGCCACAGCACCGTATTTTGATGTCTGATTATAAATCACGTTTGTATTTCGGTCATGAAGAGGTGTTCGTGCCTGCTAAAACGCTAATCAATGATACGGATATTCGTCAGGTGAGCCAATATGAGGAAACCTATTACTATCATATTATGTTTGATAAGCATGAGGTGATTTATGCAAACGGCGTTGAAACAGAAAGCTTGCATCCTGGGCATTTGGCTAAGGATGGATTAGACGGCAAAGCACGAGATGAGCTGTTTGAGATTTTTCCAGAACTGAGAAGCCATCCAGAAAGTTACGGTCAATCGGCGCGCCCGATTATGAAGTTCCAAGAGAGCCACGTTTACAATTCGGTTCTGCCGACAATTCACACGCTACACTGATATATACCTTTTAGGTGGCAAATATTTTGCTTTGGCAGTATCAGACGCATGAATGCTGATGCTTTGGATGAATCAATATGCTTAAAACCCGTATTATACCCTGTCTTGATGTCAAAGACGGCCGTGTCGTTAAGGGCGTTAATTTTGTTGACCTCATTGATGCAGGTGATCCTGTGGAAAGCGCCAAAGCCTATGATGCGGCTGGTGCGGATGAGCTGTGTTTTCTGGATATTGCAGCGACAGTTGAAAACCGCGGTACGATGTTTGATGTGGCACGGCGCACGGCAGAGCAATGTTTTATGCCGTTGACCATTGGTGGCGGTGTGCGTGTTCCCGAAGATGTGCGCAATTTGCTGTTGGCTGGGGCTGATAAGGTCAGCTTTAACTCTGCGGCTGTTGCGAACCCTGATGTGGTGGCAGACAGCGCCAATCGTTTTGGCAGCCAGTGCATTGTTGTGGCGATTGATGCAAAGACTGTATCGCCCGGTAAATGGGAAATCTTTACGCATGGTGGCCGCAAAGGTACGGGTATTGATGCGATTGAATTTGCCAAGCTTGTGGAAAGCAAAGGGGCAGGGGAAATTCTGTTGACCAGCATGGACCGTGATGGGACGCGTGATGGGTATAACCTGCCGCTGACGCGTGCGATTGCGGATGCGGTGAACATTCCTGTGATTGCGTCGGGCGGGGTTGGTAATCTTGATCACTTGGTTTCAGGTGTGACCGAAGGGCATGCATCAGCTGTTTTAGCAGCTTCTATCTTCCATTTTGGGGATTACACGATAAAAGAAGCAAAAGAGCATATGGCTGCGGCTGGTGTGCCTGTTCGATTATAAGCGAGTTCACTATGGCAAATGTCTTAACGCGCCTTGCGCGCACGATTGAGAGTCGCAAAGGCGAGGATGAAGCGAAATCCTATGCTGCTAAGTTGTTCAAACGTGGCCCTGAAAAATGTGCCGAGAAGTTTGGTGAAGAGGCGATTGAAGCGATTATTGCTGCGACTAAGGGTGATAAAAAGAACCTAAAAGAAGAAGCGGCAGATGTGATTTTTCACCTGTTTGTTATGCTGTCTTCGCGTGGTGTTTCGCTGGATGATGTTTTGGAAGAATTGGAACGTCGTGAAGGTACGTCTGGTATCGTTGAGAAACAAAACCGCTCTAAGAAATGATATCACAAAAACGTGATAATTGTTAATTTTGAACTTTTTAGCGATACTTTGCAATTAGGTAATTAAGCTCAATATTAATTTAAGGTATTGAATTTTAATAATTAAGCTAAATTATACCTCTCGCCTGTACGTGATCTTATGTGAAATGGATCACTTGGGTTTCATGTTTTTATAGTTGGGGAATTTTATATGGGCGGCAGTGATCCAGTCCCGTTGGCGTGTGCGTATCCATCATACAAATTCGAAACCAACAGGAGATAATTATGAAATTCTTTAAGATGACAGCTTTGGCTGCAAGTGTTGTATGTGCTGGTGTTGCTGCAAAAGCGGCAACGATTGCAGAGATTGCGAGCAATGATGATCGCTTTACTACATTGGTTGCTGCTGCTTCTGCCGCTGGCTTGGTGGATACGCTAAACAGCCCAGGCCATTTGACTGTGTTTGCGCCTGTGAACGATGCTTTTGCTGCATTGCCAGAAGGCACTGTTGAAACTTTGTTAAAGCCTGAAAACAAAGATCAGTTGACGAATGTACTTTTGTACCATGTTGATGATCGCAAATTGACAAGTGGTATGCTGCCAAGCGGGTCTATGTATGTGAAACCAATTTTGGCAAGCGAACGGTTGTGCATCAATTCATCAGCATCAGGTGTGACGGTTGCAGATGGTTCTGGTGAGGTTGCAAATGTGGTGATTGCAGACATTCAGGCCGACAATGGTGTGATCCATGTGATCGACAAAGTGTTGCTGCCAGGTACGCGCCCAGATTGCCACTAAGATTGCTAAGGCGTCGCTTTTGTGGCGCCTTGCTTTAGCGTAGCCATAGGTTGCGTTTTTTGATGCGTTGGCGAATAGCTTGTTCTTTACGTGGTAAGTTATCGCGGTCGAACATTTCGCGGATGATTTCGCGGCCTTTTTGTTGAAATACGATCTTGCGGTACGCTTCGGATTTCTTCATCACTTTCTTGATTTTGTTTGGGGAAACAGCACGCTCTAATGCTTCAATAGCTTCATCGGATTCGCGCGCATAAAGTAACGGTAGAGTTCTGTAATGACAGGCAATCTCACCATCCAACTGTAACTGCGACTCTGTTGGGCGACCACCGCCAAGTTTACTGATCACAAGAGGGAGTGCGACTTGATCTAACCATGGATTGAATTCTTGGGTGCAAACCTCATGGGGAGGATCACGCATGATTTCTGTGGCATAGTGCAAGAAATGATCTGCAAATTCATGCGGGCATTTATAAAAGAACCAGCCTGCGTTGAAATACATATAGCGTTCCCAATATTCATCGGGTTTTGTCATATCTAAGGAGTTTTCGAAATCCAGATCGAATTTATCGTAAAGCGATTTCCAAGTGTCGGCATAACCGGGCCCATAAAGATCAATTTGTGGCCATGTGTTTGTACGGCGCATTGATGCGGCGGGACGGTCAAAATCAAAGTCGACCTCGTTTAAGCGTCCCATGAATACTGTGTCCGTATCAAAGAACACAAATGGTTCGCCTTTTGGCAAAGCGGTTAAACCAACAATTTTATTGCCATAGGGGTAATCACTGCCAAAGACACGATTGTCGAAAGGGATGATCTCGGCATCAAAGCTGGCAAGGATGCGGCGCACGTCATCACTGTCGATGGTCGGATCGTAATTCCAGTTTTCGGTGTGTTGTGGTTCACCAAAGATGAGGCGGCCTTTGAAATTTGGGTGCTTGTGACGAAATGTTGCAGCAAAAGCGATAGCTTCGTATTGGAGCCGTCCACCTTGTATGATCGCGAAAACATTGAATTTATTTGCCACTGGATGCTCGTAATTTGTTTTGTTTTCTAATGTATAGACATAGACGTGAAAAATTGGAATGCTGTAGATACTATTCGGGGGGATTTTATATGAAACGTTTGTTGCTTCTTATGTTTCTGACAATACCAAATGTTGCATCTGCACAAATGTTGGATGCTTCTAAGGTGCGGCCAATATTAGATATTACAAAAAAACAATGGGTTGCCGTACGCGAGTGGGATGGGCGTGACCTGTTGTATTTCACGCATCTTTTGACATGGCGCTGTGGTTTGACAAAAATCCAATACAGTGTGAATTCAACTGCTGTAGATAAAACATGGACTTTTGTGTCTTGTGATAAGACTGCGGCAAATCCCATGGCATTGCCACCTGAACAAATGATTTATACTGGCTTTGAGCTGAAATCGATTAAGAATGTCTCGGTAAAAATTACATATGATGATGGTTTGACAGATATGATTAGCTATGATCGTAAAGCCATTCAAATCCAATAATCAGTCAAAACGATCTATTGCATAAGGCGACAAATCAATGTTTGTTGGTTTGTCTAAAACGATATCTCTAATGATTTGTCCAACTTTGGGGCCCATTGTTATTCCCAAATGCTGACCACCAAAGGCATAGATGATATTGGGGGCCGATTTTGTGCGTCCAAACATTGGTAGACTATCAGATAGAGTTGGGCGTGATCCCATCCATGTTTCGGTTTTTTCCCAAATGAGATCGGGGTAAACACGTTTTATGCTGTCTTCTAAGTAATGAAGTGGGGTCGTTGAAGGTTCTGAATCTAATGGTGCAAACTCGGTTGTACCTGCGCACCGCAAACCCTGTGCCATAGGTGTAAGGCCAAATTTCGCATCTGTTACAAGGTAAGGTTGGTCGGGTTTATAGCTGGGGTTACTTAGCATGATATGATAACCACGCTCCCCTTGCAGGGGTATTTTATGCCCAAAGGTTTTTGCCAATTTTTTTGACCATGCTCCTGTGGCCAGAATGATCGTGTCGGCAGATTGTACTGAGCCGTCCTTGTATGTGACGTGATCTGCACCAATGTCTACAACCTCTTTTTGTAAAAAAGTTCCGCCATTGGCTGTAAAATGCTGTGCAATACTGGCAACATAACCAGCAGGGTCCGTTAGCCAGCCATGGTTTTGGAACGAAGCGCCAAATTTATATGCGTCCCCCAAGGCAGGGTCGCGCTGCTTAAGATCAATGATGTCACGCTCGATCCATTCTACGCCCACAGATTTTTTTAGATCGTTTATGTAAGCATCAGATAAATAGTTAGACTTTGAAGGGTATAGAAACGTAAATTCACCCTTTTTGATAAAGTGTGCTGCATCTGTATCTTTGGTTAAGTTTATGTGTTGGTCGACTGTATCGTAAACCAATTCGTTCATCGCATGAACCGTGTGTGCCATACGGTCTTTGGTGGCATTTCGTAGGACTGGTATGACCCACGGTATGAGTTTGAATATATAAGACCACCTAAGGTTCACAGGGCTGTTTTTCATCAACAACCATTTGGGAAGTTGCGGTAACATTGTAAGATCAAGGATTGGTCCAACAGCTTCACGTGCCAGAATGCCTGCATTACCATAAGATGTCTGTGCTGGATCACCAGGAGGAACGCGGTCAATCAATGTAACCATTTGTCCTGCGCGACGCAGGTTTTCTGCAATACAAACACCCGTAATGCCTGCGCCAATAACAAGTATGTTCTGTCCCATTCATGCAGCTTTGTCTTAAACCTAACGAGCTGTCAATGACGCTGTTATATGGAAAACTTTAAACCTTTAAAGGCGATGTTAGTCATGGTTGTGCCAACAGTAAATTGACTGTATTATACAAGGATAAGTATGTGACATAATCAATTGATATGCGCATGTTTTACCTTATTTCGTACAGATCATATAAGGGTATGTTGGGCCAAAGCCGCTTGTAGGCGTAGTATGGGGTTGCCGATTATGGTTGATATACCAGGAAAAATGACATTGTGGGCGGTCGAAATTTTCGTCGCTGCGGTTGAAGAAGGAACAATTTCTTTGGCCGCGAAACGTTTGAATGCAAGCCCATCATCTGTTTCTCAGCAATTGACCAACTTGGAAGCGGCGCTTGGCGTGTTGTTATTGAACAGGTCTTCGCGTCCAATGGAACTGACATCAGCGGGTGCGCTGTTTTTGCGTCGTGCTGAATCGATTTTAGCTGAGGCAACGCAAGCCAAGGCGGAGTTGGCGGTTTTTAACTACAGTCAAATGATCCGTCTGCGTTTGGGTATGATTGATGACTTTGATGCAGATGTAACTCCAACTTTGATGGCTGGATTATCCAAGAAGTTGACGGGATGCCAATTCTTATTGGAAAGTGGTTCAAGCTACCGTTTGGCATCAGATCTGGAATCGCGCTTTATGGATGTGGTTGTGGCTGCTGATTTGGACATCACTGCCGATTGGATGGAAGTGCACCCCATTCTTACAGAACCATTTGTTGTAGCTGTTCCCAAAGGTGTGGTTGATCCTTCAGGCGATATTTTATCGCAATTGTTGACGTTGCCATTCATTCGCTATTCATCGCGTCAAATGATGGGTCGGCAAATTGAAGCACATTTGTCTCGTCAAAGGATTAATCTGCCGAATAAATTCGAATTTGACAGCTATCATGCCATTTTGTGCATGGTATCAGCAGGATCAGGTTGGACGATAACAACATCGCTGGGTTATATGCGCGCGCGCCGTTTTCATGATGATGTAGATATCATGCCTTTGCCGTTTAAAGAATTGTCACGGTCTATTTCACTGATTGCACGTAAAGGCGTGCTGGACACTGTTCCAAGCGATATTGCACAGCAAATTCGCCCCATAGTTGAAGAAATGGTTGTGGAACCATGCTTAACGAAGTTTCCATGGATGCGTGAAAAGCTTCTTATTCAAGAATAATGAGCTAAAGAGCCTGATGATTATCAGGCTGCTTTAGATGACTTTACTTGATCTGCAGAGGTTAGGATGACATCAGCAATCGTTGCGAGCTCATCTTGTGATAACGTTGCAGGTAATCTGACATCGCATGCGCGCGATAGCATTTTCCGTGTTTTCGGCAACTCAGGTGCGTCACCCAAAAATTTCCAGTTCCAAAACGCGCGGGCATTGCCTTCGTGTAGGCCGAAGATGCTGACAGGAACACCTCTTAGATGAGTTTCCGCCATAAATGCGCGTGCTTCAGAATCCGTAAAATCAACAAGGTTGAACTGCAAGCTGTCTGGTGCACGTTTTTCAGGTTCTAAGGCATCTGGCACAGCGATGAATGGAGACTTATTCAGTTGATCTGCAAGGGTATCATGATTGCGAAGACCATCATCCGCGCGGCGTTTTACCTGTGACAACTGTGGACGGATCACTGCAGCCGCAAGGTTGCTCATCCGTGTGTTGTATAGAGGAAGCTCGTTTTGGTATTTGCTAAAGGCATTGCAATCTAAGCCATGCTTTTGCCAGTTATTTTCATAAGCACCTGACATGATAACACAGCGTGCAATCATATCTGCATCATCCGTGATCATGATACCGCCTTCGCCACCATTGACCAACTTATAGGACTGAAAGCTGAAACATCCAGCCTTGCCGATCGTGCCGATTTTTTCATCATGCCAAGTCGTGCCCAATGAGTGTGCTGCATCTTCAATCAATGGGATGTCTTTTTCATTGCAAAGTGCTTTGATTGCATCCATATCGGATGTGTGCCCACGCATGTGGCTGATTAGAACAGCCTCGATGTCATCTGTGAATTTCTCTGTGAAGTCTTCGATATCGATACGGTAATTATCATTCACTTCGACCAATACTGGCGTACAACCAGCGTGTACGACAGCCGAAGGAACTGCTGCGAACGTAAAGGCTGGGATCAGAACCTTGGCTTTATCGGAAAGTTCCAAAGCACGTAATGTTAAGAATAATGCGGCTGAACAGGATGCGACTGCTAGGGCGTATTTTACCCCCATTAAATCTGCGAATTCTTGTTCAAGAAGGGTAACAGGAGCATCTTGTGAAGCGTGATAGCGAAACAAGTCGCCACTTTCTAACAATGCATCAATATACTCACGCGCCTCAGCAGGAATTGGCTCTGCTTTATGGAGGTTTCTTTTCAGCATAATATTTCCTTCGTATTTTCCGAAACTCAGTTTCGGTTTTTATAGATGTATAAAATTATGCTGTCACTACTGGATTATTGTAACGGTGATATTACTGGCGAATTAAAGCCCAAACCTGTCGCGTAAAGCGTACCAACTCATCGCTAAAACCAACCCCGGCCAGCGTAAATGTACGCCACCTGGGAAGTTTGAAATTGGTACATTTGCCATGGCGTCAAACTGTTCCGCATTGCCTTGAATAGCGCGTGCTACAATTTTTCCTGCCATTGTTGCCATACCAACACCGTGACCAGAATATCCTGATAGCGAATATGATGTGGCTGTAAGTCTTTGAAAGCTAGGCATTCTATTCATTGTGATGCCAAGTGTGCCACCCCATGCATAGTCTATTTTTACGCCCTTTAGTTGCGGATACACTTCGAGCATAGGTTTGCTGACTAGTGACTTTATATCTTTGGGGAAACGGTACCCGTAGGTTTCGCCACCGCCAAAAAGAAGTCGATTATCTGCACTGCGCCTAAAGTAATTTACAACGAATTTGCTGTCTGCGACTGCGACGTCTTGCGCAATCAATTGTTCAGCGATTTCTTGCCCTAAGGGTTCTGTTGCCGCAATAAAGTTGTTGATTGGCATCACTTTTGCGGCTGTTTTACCCTCTAATTTCCCAAGATAACCGTTGCAGGCATAAATTACGTGGTTTGCAGAAACTTGGCCCTTTGCCGTATGTACTTTATGGTTTGAAGCACTTTTAACGTTTGTTACTTCGGATGTTTCATAGATTTGAACGCCAGCATTTGTTGCCGCTTGCGCTAAGCCCAACGCATAATTCAATGGGTGAAGGTGGGCAGCGCCCATGTCCAATGAACCGCCGTGATATGCCTCTGATCCGATCAAGGTACGTATTTGGTCATAATCTAATGCGCTGATATGTTTATAATTATAATCGCGCTGTAATTTCTCAATATATTCATGGTCTTCGGTGACATCTGATGCATGCCAATTTGCATGGGCAACACCGTTACGCAGATCGCATTGAATATCGTGTGTCTTAATTAAGTCGCGCGTCGTTTCGGTAGCCTCTAGGGCGATATCCCAAAGCTGTTTTGCGGCATCTAATCCAAGTATTTTTTCCAGATAATCCTGTTCGCGATTATGACCGCTGCCCAATTGACCGCCATTGCGCCCAGAAGCTCCCCAACCAACGCGGTGGGCTTCTAGTAAAGCAACTGAAAAGCCTGCTTGTGCAAGATGGATGCTTGCCGACAACCCTGTATAGCCACCACCGATGATGCAGACATCTGCTCGTAAATTACCTTCTAGGGAAGGGAGCTGCGTTATGCTGTTTGCCGTCGCTGCATACCAACTGCTGGGGTATTGGCCTAAAGCGTCATTTGCGTGCAGCAGGTCCATTAGACGTTCATCAACAAATGTTCGCGCTCCCAAGGCGAGATAACTTGTTGAAATTCTTCATTTTCCGCAGTTTTTATGGCGCTGTAAATCCTAACGAAATGATCGCCCATAACTTCTGACAATTCAGGACAATCATTTAGCAAGGCAAGTGCATCTTGAATGGAAACAGGCATTTCGTTGTGCCCAAAGTACGCAACGCCTTTTGCCGCTTTGCGTGGCTTTAGAGCATTTTTCATGCCCAAATAACCACATGCAAGGCTTGCTGCGATTGCGATGTATGGATTGCAATCCATACCTGCAACACGGTTTTCAACGCGGCGTGCCGCAGGCCCAGATGTGGGGATGCGTATGCCTGTTGTTCGATTGTCAGCAGCCCATTCCAAATTTGTGGGCGCTGAATATTCGGCGACAAAACGGCGATATGAATTTACGTAAGGCGCAATGAATGGCAAAGCAGCTGGAAGATATTTCTGTAACCCGCCAATAAATTGGCTGTGTAAATCAGTTGCTTTATCATCTTCGCCCGTAAATAGGTTTTGACCTGTCTTTGGATCAACAATAGAGTGATGTATGTGCATCGCAGAGCCTGGTTGATCGGCCATAGGTTTTGCCATGAAGGTTGCAAAGCAGTTGTGGCGCAAGGCAGCCTCTTTAATCAAACGCTTGAAATAAAACACTTCGTCGGCGAGTTTGACTGGATCACCATGTTTCAGGTTGATTTCAATCTGGCCACCGCCGCCTTCTTGGATGATCGTATCAATCTCTAAACCTTGGGCTTCGGCAAAATCGTAAATATCGTCAATGACAGGGCCGTATTCATCAACGGCTGACATGGAATAGGATTGCTGGCTGGCTGCACGACGACCTGTGCGACCGATCATTGGTTCAATCGGCACATTTGGGTCTACGTTTGGGCTGACCAGATAAAATTCCATCTCTGGGGCGACAACGGGAATCCAGCCTTCTTTTTCATATAAGCTGACCACATGTTTTAGAACGTTGCGAGGGACCATAGGAATTGGCCTGCCTTTTTGGTCTTCGACATCATGGATCACTTGAAGTGTCACATCACCAGTCCAAGGTGCAGCTGTTGCAGATGAAAAATCAGGCTTTAAAACCATATCGCCCTCGACGTATTGATCTTTTAGATCATCAATATCTGCATATCCGCCCGTGACAGTTTGGTAATAAATCACGTCAGGCATATACATGCTGTCCATACTGGAAAACTTAAGGGCAGGCATGGCTTTGCCGCGGGCAATGCCAGTTGTATCAGCAATGACGCACTCCACCTCTTCTAGTCTGCGGCCTGCTATGTATTCTTTGGCAGCTTTCGGTAGCTTTTCTAGCCAGTCGTTCTGCGTACTCATAATGTCCCCTTAGGTTTCGGACTGTTTAAAAAGATCGGCAAACATATCTGCGATTGTTTCAGCTTGGATAGGCTTATCTATACGTGATTGTGCGTCTTGAACCAAATCTTTCGGAACAATGCCATCAGTGCGGTGATCCAGAAGACCTTGAATGACATCGCTTTGAAATTCTGGATGTGGCTGAGTTGTTAGAACTTTATCACCATAAGCGAGTACAGCATATTTGCAGAAATCACTGGATCCAATAACACGCGCGTCCTTTGGCAACTCAACAACTTGATCTTGATGCCATGCGTTTAATTCAATCGGTTCATCTAACCCGTCCAATTGGTATTCTGTATGCCCAATAGACCAGCCATTTTTGAATTTCTCAACTTTACCGCCTAAGGCTTGGGCAATTATTTGGTGGCCAAAGCAAACACCCACCAGAGGTATATTAGCCGCATAAATGGCACGAATGAAATCTTCTAAAGGGGGAATCCAAGCATGATCTTCATATGCGCCATGTCTGGAACCTGTGATGAGCCATCCATCAGCATCTTTTACAGATGTTGGAAAACAGGCGTTAACAACGCTGTAAGCATCGAATTCAAATCCACGGTTGTTTAGGAAACGTTCAAACATATCAGGGTATTGGCCGTGTTTTTCAGAGATTTTCTCTGGGGCAATACCCGTTTGCAATATTCCGATCTTCATAATTCACCTGTTCGTTATAGTCATGGCTAGCAGAGGGGTTATGTGGTGCGCAAGAATAATTTGATCAAATTATTTGTCACACCCTCTTGCATACTGTCTTTTCCCTCGGTAGCCATATCGTATTCTTTGATGGAGTTTGCAATGCCCGCCGATAAACCTGTTCTAAAACCAAAAGACAATCCAGCTCTTGCAGCGTTTGATTGGCAAGACCCTTTGATGCTCGAAGAACTGCTTACAGAAGAAGAACGGATGATCCGTGATGCAGCTCGTGCTTATGCGCAAGATAAGTTACAGCCGCGCGTGATTGAAGCCTATGCAAATGAAAATACAGACCCGTCTATTTTCCGTGAAATGGGTGATATGGGGCTATTAGGTGTGACGATACCAGAGCAATATGGCGGTATCGGTGCAAACTACGTTACCTATGGCCTTGTTGCACGTGAAGTGGAACGAGTGGACAGTGGTTACCGCTCTATGATGTCAGTACAGTCCTCGTTGGTGATGTATCCGATATATGCTTATGGCACCGAAGAGCAGCGTATGAAATATTTGCCTAAATTATCATCTGGTGAATTCATTGGGTGTTTTGGTTTGACAGAACCCGACGCTGGATCAGATCCTGCAGGCATGAAAACAAAGGCTGTTAAGACAGATACTGGGTATAAGATTTCAGGCTCTAAAATGTGGATTTCGAATGCCCCCATAGCAGATGTCTTCGTCGTTTGGGCCAAATCTGATGCACATGGTGGAAAGATCAAAGGTTTCGTACTGGATAAAGGTATGAAAGGTTTGTCTGCCCCTAAGATCGAAGGCAAACTATCACTTCGTGCCTCTATCACGGGCGAAATTGTCATGGACGGCGTTGAAGTCGGTGAAGATGCACTGCTGCCGCATGTAGAGGGGCTTAAGGGCCCGTTCGGTTGTTTAAACCGTGCACGTTATGGCATCTCTTGGGGTGTTATGGGATCGGCTGAATTTTGTTGGCATGCATCACGTCAATATGGTTTGGATCGCCATCAATTTGGGCGTCCATTGGCGCAGACACAGTTGTTCCAGAAAAAGTTGGCGGATATGCAGACAGATATTACGCTTGGGCTACAAGGGGCCTTACAGCTTGGCCGCTTGATGGATGAGGCAAAAGCTGCGCCTGAAATGATCAGTATGATGAAACGCAATAATTGTGGCAAAGCGCTAGATATTGCCCGTATGTCGCGTGATATGCATGGCGGTAATGGCATCAGTCAGGAATTTCAGGTGATGCGCCATATGGTGAACCTTGAAACTGTGAACACATACGAAGGTGCGCATGATGTGCATGCCTTAATTTTGGGGCGTGCGCAAACGGACCTTCAAGCCTTTTTCTAAGGGTTAGGCACGGCAAGATATTCTGCGGTTGGGATATCAATAAGAGCCTTTATGCCTATTCTATCTTGATCCGCTGTTGAAAGTTGGGGCAGGGCTGTAGCTACAGCTTGGCGAATGTCATTTTTATCGAATTGTAGTGCGCATATATACGGTAAGCTTGGTGTTGGAGGCGTCTTTGCAATGACCTTTAAATCAGCTGCAAAAGTATCATAGCGTTGAATATCACGCCAAGTGACAGCATCAATCGCTGCAATTTCTGCTGTACCATTTGCCACCATTTTTGCGGATATGCGATGTGCGTCAGATAAAACGGTATTTTTAAACTCAAAGCCTAAGGTTTTTGCCATATTTTGTGGCGCGGCATAGCCTGATTGGGATATTTTAGAATTTACAGCCAGCTGGGCCGTTTTGTAATCCGTGACTTGTTCGCGTTCATCTTGAAGATGAACGATCAATACGCTGTTGTAATAACCAGCAGGGCACCCCTCTAAGCCAAAATCTGGCGTGCCAACCAGTTGCACATAATTTTTTAATGCTGTGCGGTAAGGCATCCCACAGGTTTGACTAAATACCAAATCGTCTTGTAGCCAATGCTGCAAATCTTCGGCATCGCTTAATTGATTTGGTGCGTGAATTCCGATTTGTAAAAGCTGTTCCTGAATTAAAGCCCAATACCGATTATATGCATCCCTAGTTTCGGGGCGCATATACATTGGTAAACTAGCGATCATTGCGATTTTCCAAATTCCAGATCGGATGGGCTACTGGTTCTTTAGCCTTAAACATATAACGTGTTAATATGGTTTTGTAATTTGGATAAAAATAGCCTTTGTTGCGTGTCAGAAACTTACCACGGTTTTCATTGAAAAATGCAGGTAAATTATACCATGGCACTTGTGGGTGGGCATGGTGTGCAGCGTGATAATTGTTATTCAAAAAGAGTAACGCCAGTATCCCCTTATCTTCTATTATTACACTGCGATCGCTGGTGTTTTCATGGGCGCGGTGTTCTAAGTATGTGCGAATTTTCAAAATGGAAAGACCACAGTAACACGCCATGATATATGTGGTCATTGCTACACTTGTGAACACGGTGAGGCCAAATAAGATAAAAGCAACAGATATGAAATGGAGCAACCAAGCAGTAAGAATGTTGTTGTTTCCCTTAAGTATTTCCTTGGCGTCTTGATACATGAATGCGATTTGCCCGACCAAAGGGCCAATAGTGACACGTCCGATAAGCGTATTGTTAAATGTCAAAATCAGTTGAAGCCAACGCGGCAGTGTCTGCCAGACCTCTTTGGTTAAATAGTAGCTTTCGGGATCATCATATGGGTCTGTCAAAAGTTCATTCTTATGATGGGCCAAATGTGTATCACGAAATCGGATATAAGGTACAAACAAGCCAATTGCGGGGAAAACCAATGCTTGGCCTAGTAATTTTGATTTTGGTTCTATGATATGCAGCGTTTCGTGCTGCAAAGAAGAATGAAGTGTTATGATGGGGGCTAAACATACAATAGTCAGGAGCGGCCCCAAAATTGAGGTATAATAGGTTATGCAGCCCCATAAGATATACGTTGCTAATAGCAGGATAAGCGTAGGCCATTCATAGGCGCGCGACGGTAAATACCGCGACATATAAAACTCCAAAATTTCGGGAAAGTGATAATCACTTCATAAAAAAGATACCCGAATTCTGAAAAATCTCAAAATAGAAATTATTGTTGTGATTTAAGGCCCGTTGACGCGTTGGCGTGCCAATGCGCTGTCTCGGTCGTTAACGCCTAATAAATTTACGATCAAACGCATAAAGCTATTTTCTTCATCGTCGCGTTCGCCATCTGACAAAACAACAGACCAAAGGGCCTCAACAATGCCTGAACGTTCCTCATAAGGAACGGCTTCTTTGATGACGCGTGTAAAACGTACATCATCTGGTGCAACCGCCTCGAGCTCTTCAGCTTCTTTACGAACGCTCGTTGCCATTTCTGAATTCAATTGAAATTGCTTTGATAGGGCGCGCTCAATCGTTGAAATTTCCGCCTCGGCATATGATCCATCAGATTTTGCGACGCGTACCATAAGGGCCGCTAATGCGGTATGCGCATCGTCTGCGCTAAGGGATGGTTTTGCTGTGGACTGAAATGCTTTTAGAATATCTTTTATCATGCTACCGTCATAATCTGCTGGTACTATAGGTACAATAGTTTCTGTCATAAGAAATTCGTGATTAACGGAAATGGATATCTTCGACACTTTCAAAAACATCCTTTAAACGCTTACGCAATTCGGATGCAACATAGGTGAGTGTTTGACGTCCTGTGCTAGATGCATATTTTTGACGTAAACGAACAGCTCCATATAATTGGGTTTTGTCATAAAACGGGATGCTTACGATACTATCGTTATAGGCCCATGCCATATTACCTTCGCGGCGTGCTTTCACAATGCTTTTGGCCAGACCTCCTGAAACAATCTCTTGGCTTTCTTCTTTGTCCATTGATTTCATCGCAATGGTAGAAAGCCGCGTGATTTGTTCAGGTTTCATAATGCTAAAAATCGCAATGGTTATATCTGAACTCACCAATGAGATTGGTTGTTTGATGTCGATCTTACTATCCGTACTTTCAACAAGTTTAATATTCCCGCCACTAAACAGAAAGGCGATATCGCCGTGAAGGTAATGTGCTGTACAGAGTTCTTTTAAGATTGGATGAATTTGATCTTGAACGGGTTGGCTGAAATTTGCATCCGCTGCAAGTTGGTCAAATTGATATGTAGCGATACATGCGCGGTCACCTAATTGTGTGCGGACCCAGCCTTGTTCCGCAAGCAAATGGATGCTGCGATGTACAGCTGTACGTCCTAGTCCTGTAAGCTCACAAATCTGTTTGGGTTTTATTGGCCCATTTTTTAGAATCACCTCTAAAACTGCAAATGCACGTGTTGCAGTGCCATTTTGCGGTGCCTCTTTTTTAATCATCTCACACACCCTCAGGTAGATACATATTTCCGAAATTCTTGCCTAAATAGTAATTAGACGCTTTCTAAGCTATTGAATTACATTATTGTTTCTTATTATATCATTTTTTCAATATATGGAAATTTAAATTTTACATCTCCTGAGAATGTGGCATTTCTATGTTCAATTGTGACGGCAATGTGTGTTTTGAACGAATTTTTAAAGGCAAAGCATAAGTCAAAAGTCACGGGTGAGTGCGGGTGAACAACCCGTTTGTAGCAAGTGTAGCGAGTGGTCTGAAATGGTGCGTGGGGCACCTAAGGGCTTTTGAGTAAAGAGTTTTCTGAGGGGTATAAAATGACGAATGTTCTGCTAGATTTTAACAATCTTTCCGCGGGCGATATTGTTAACAACCAATTTCAAACAAATGGTGTAACAATAAGCTCAAACAGCTTAAGTAATCCTGCAATGATCTTTGATACGGCGCACCCAACGGGTGGCGATACTGATCTTGCGACCAGCAACCTTGGCAATGTGTTGATCATCTCTGAAGATGGTGACAGCAGCGACCCAGATGATAATGCTGGCGGTGGTACACTGACATTTGCATTCGACGAACCAACAACTGTAAACAGCCTGACTATTTTAGATGCTGACGAGGGTGCATGGATCAAAGCATTTGATGCGAATGGTAATCTGATCAAACAAATTGATGTAAGTACTGCGAATAATGGACAGGAAAATGTTCATATCAATGCTGATAATGTCGCCCGCTTAGAAGTCGTTCTTGGCGGTTCAGGTGCGATTGATAACCTAAGCTTTGAAGAAATCGTTAGTGCAAATGGCAATGATATTGTTGACGGCACGGCTGGCGATGATGTGATGACTGTTGGCTTTGTTGATACTGATGACGATACAATTGATGGTGCCGATGGTGATGATGATATCATCCTTGGCTACGGCGGCGATGATAGTATCGAAGGTGGTGCTGGCGCAGATACAATTTACGGCGGTTCTGGCAGCGACGACATTACTGGCAATGCAGGTAATGATGTTATTTATGGTGGTCTTGCACCAGATGGTTTGAATGACGATACAACACGCGAAGTCTTTGAATGGAATGATCAAGCTGATTTTGATGATGAGAATGATGTAAGCGGTTTCACACAAAATACTGGTTCTGTGGATGTTACATTTTCAATTGTGAATAACACATCGTCAGAAATTGAATACGAAACTTCAGGTGGTAATGTTTCTGGCATTGATACGGGCGGAACGGGTGCCACTGATCAAGGCAGTAATCTTGCATTTGAAACGAATTCCAGCAGCGATACTGCGACAGTGGCATTAGACTTCTCAGCACCAGTTGAAAATGTAGATTTCCGCGTGAATGACATTGATTTCGACTCTCAAATCACTGTGCGTGCTTATGACGAAAATGATAATCTAATCCCAGTTCAATTGACTGGTGGTAGTGACCTAACATTGACTGACACAGATAGTGCAGCAGGCAACGATACTGCGACTTCAAATGGTGGCGGTGGCGATCCTGATGAGGATGATTATTCAGTTCTTGTTCAAATTGCAGGGCCAGTTTCACGCATTGAGTTGGAACATAACAATACAGATGGCGATGGCTCAAATGTACAGGTTACGGATGTCTATTTCGACGCAGTTACAGCTGGTATCGAAGATACTGGTTTAGACGGCGACGATACTTTAAATGGCGGCGCAGGTGATGATGTCATCTTTGGCGAAGCTGGTAATGATGTTCTCATCGGTGGGACTGGCACAAATGAATTGTTTGGTGGTGCTGGCGACGACGTATTTGTTGGCGGTGCTGGCGCTGATGCGTTCCAAGGTAATGAAGGTCAAGACAACCTAGATTACAGCGATTCTGGTGCAGCGGTTAATGTTGATCTAACGACAGGTGTATTGTCTGGTGGAGATGCCGATAATGACACGATTGTTGGTGGTATTGATGGTGTTATAGGCTCTGATTTCGATGATGTTTTAACGGGCTTCGATCAACAAGGCACATCGCCAGCTGATACATTTACAAACGAACTGTTTGGTGGTGAAGGCAACGATGTTATTTCAGGTAAAGGTGGAGACGACCTTCTTGAGGGTGGCGATGACAACGACACTATCACAGGTGGCGCAGGGGCAGATATTATCAATGCGGGCGCTGACCGCGACGTAATTATCGGTGGTACTGATGGTGACGAAATTGACGGTGGTTCAGCCGGAGATGACTTCGATATACTAGACCTGACAGGACAAGGCCCATTCCGTGTGATCAATCAAGTGGTTGATGGCAATGGCAACGGCACAAACGGCACTGTTGAATTCTTAGATACAGATGGCGTTCCTACTGGCGACACATTCAATTTCACTGAAATCGAACAAATTATCGGTGACCGTGTGGTTGGCCCAGTAGATGGTACTGCGGGCAATGACGTGATCACACCAACAAGTGGTGTTGGTGGTGGCGTGTTTGTGGATGCGCAAGGCGACAGTGTTGATGGGATTGATGGTGATGATGATATCATCAACGGTTTTGCTGGAGATGACACAATCGACGGCGGTGCTGGTGCCGATGAAATCTTTGCAGGCGCAGATGCAGATACTATCCTTCTAAGTGAGGGTGAGTTTGATGGTGATGTAATCGAAGGCGGTGAAGCTGGCGATGATAACGATACATTAAATACATCTGGTGTTGCAGAAGGTGTGAATGTCACATTTGACGGTAACGAAAGTGGTAACGTCGAAGGTGCCACATCTGGCGATGAAGCGACCTTCTCTGAAATCGAAGCTATTGAAACTGGCGATGGTGACGATGTTGTTGACGGTAGTGTCACAACAGGCGGTATTGATGTAACAACGGGTGCTGGTGATGACACTATTATTGGTGGCACTGGCGATGACACAGTTGATGGTGGCGACGATGACGACACAATCACAACTGGTGATGGTAGCGATACTGTAGAAGGCGGTGACGGTAACGATACAATCGATACGCGTGGACCAAACTCTGGTGGTTTGACACCTGCTGTTGATTTGGGTGAACCGTTCACTGCAGATGATGTTGACCCATTCAATGACCGTGATGTTGTTGATGGTGGTGATGGTAACGATACAATCTTGACTGGCGACGATGCGGACACGATCACTGGTGGTGACGGTAATGACTTCATTAATGCTGGTATCGATGCAGATAGCATTGATGGCGGCGATGGTGATGACACAATCATCGGTGGCGAAGGCAGCGATATCATTGTTGGCGGAGAAGGCGATGACACCATCTTTGCAGCGCTTGATCCAAGCTTCCCTGATGTATTGAACATTCCTGATGATGTTGATCCAATCCTTAACAATGGTGATGACACTGTATTTGGTGGTGCGGGCAACGACACTGTATTTGGTGCTGATGATAATGACACGGTCTTTGGCGGTGCTGATGATGACGAGTTGTTTGGTGGTATCGATGATGATGAACTTTACGGTGGCACTGGCAATGACATCCTAGATGGTGGTGATTTCAGCGATACCCTTGAAGGTGGCGATGGTAATGACACGATTGATGGCGGCCGTGATGATGATGATATCATTGCAGGCGCAGGTGACATTGCATTTGGCGGTCATGGTGACGACGTTTTCACAATCGATGGCTCTGCAAATGACGCCAGTGGTACGGGCCCATCTACGATCAATATCTTTGGTGGTGAAACGGGCGAGGCTAATCAGCCTGATAACGCTGACACGGACAACGATAACTTCCCTGGTGCGCCAAATGCGTTCGGTGATGTGCTTGATCTGACTGACTTGGTTGCTGACGGCCGTATTGTACCTGGTGCGATTAACTTTACAGACCCATCTCGTGAGAATGGTAACTTCCAGTACACGAATGATGATGGTGATCTGGTTACGGTTAACTTCTCTGAAATCGAAAATGTAATCGTATGTTTCACACGCGGTACAATGATCTTGACCGATAGAGGCGAGAAGGCGATCGAAGAACTGCAAGTTGGCGATATGGTTTTAACCAAAGACAACGGCCTGCAAGAAATGAAATGGATTGGATCACGCACTGTTTCTGCGAAAGGCAACTTTGCACCGATTATGATCAAAGCGGGTGCTTTGGCGAATGATCGCGATTTAATGGTTTCACCACAGCACAGAATGGTTGTGGAAGGCTGGCAATCAGAACTGTTGTTCGGTGAACGTGAAGTTTTGGCAGCTGCTAAGCATTTGGTAAACAATGATACTATCTATGTGAACGAAGGTGGTGAAGTAGAATATTTCCACATGCTATTCGATCACCATGAAATCGTATTTGCCAATGGTGCAGCGTCTGAAAGCTTCCACCCAGGTGAAGTTGGTATCAATGCTTTATCAGATGAATCTCGTGATGAAATCTTTGCATTATTCCCAGAATTACGCGAAGATGCAGGTTCATATGGCCCAGCAGCACGTACAAGTCTGAAAGGCCATGAGGCAAAAGTATTGTCTGATAATCCAGACTTTCTAAGCTAAGAAATTTTCAGACCAAGACTGAAATTTAAGGCCTAGTTGGAGAAATCTAACTGGGCCTTTTCCATGAAAAAGCGGTGTATGCAATGTGTATGGCAAACGTATGGAATGCGTATGGCAGATGAAATGAAATATTAGAATGGGTGGCACGCCCAAGTTTATGCAGGCTTGTGATTTTGCACATCTTCATGCAGAGACTAGATATGTCTAAAATCATCCTATTTAACAAACCTATGAATGTGTTGTCTCAGTTCACTGATAAGGGAACAGAAGGATCATCACGCCAAACCTTGTCCGATTATATAGATGTTCCGAATGTGTATGCTGCAGGTCGGTTGGATAAAGATAGTGAAGGCTTATTGGTTCTGACAGACAACGGGAAATTGCAAAATAAAATTGCTGACCCGAAATTCAAAACATCTAAAACCTATTGGGTGCAGGTAGAGGGCGAACCATCTGAAGCTGATTTGCAAAAACTCCGAGACGGCGTGAAGCTTAAGGATGGGATGACGAAACCGGCAGAAGTAAAGGCAATAGACGAACCTGCAGGATTATGGGATCGCACCCCACCTGTACGCTTTCGCAAGTCTGTGCCTGACAGCTGGGTGTCTATCACGATATCGGAAGGGCGAAACCGTCAAGTGCGCCGTATGACCGCTGCCATTGGCTATCCAACATTACGTCTGATCCGTTACCGTGTTGGCAACTGGACGATTGATGGAATTGCCAATGGCGAATGGCGGTATGAAACCTAAGCCTGTTTAATGCTGGGCTTTTTGTATCAGCTCTATTCGATAACCGTCTGGATCTTCTATAAATGCGATAACCTCTCGAACACCAGTTTCTGTGGGTGCAAATGTCATTTCTCCTGCTGGCCTGACAACTTTAACGTCCATAGACATAAGGTGTTTTTCCATTGCGTATATGTCATCGACTTCTAGGGCAATATGGCCATATCCTGTGCCAAGGTCGTAGTTTTGATCGCCCCAATTGTAGGTTAATTCGATCACAGCATCAGTTGCTGCATCGCCATAACCAATGAAAACGAGCGTGAATTCACCTTCGGAGAATGTTTCGCGGCGCATTTCATGCATGCCAAGTGCAGTCCTGTAAAACTCTAAAGAACGCTCAAGGTCAGCGACGCGGAGCATTGTGTATAGAATGCGATTGGGGATTGGAGGTGTCATAATAAAGTCCTGCTATTACTGCGCTTGTGTGATGTTTGTTTTTAAGAAATCTTGCCACGTATTATTGCCTTCAAGGTTATAACCAGCGACGTCTTTCCAAATTTGTTTTAATTCCTCGTATTCTTGTTCTGCGATTTCAGGGTTTTGTGATGCACGGTATGCATATGCAAAGGCGGATGCGCGTGCATTTGCCCAGCAATGCACAAGAACCTTTTTCCCTTCAGCTTGTTTCATCGCAGCCAGAAAGCTTTCCAGTTCTGATGGTTTTGGATTTGACCAATTCACTGGGTTATGAATGTACTTAATTCCTTGCTTTTCAAGAGTTTCAGCTTCTTTGGGATTATAAATACTCTCAGAGGCTGGCACGAGATTGATAACCACTTCGATGCCATCTTCGGCTGCATTTTCCAAAATGGATTGAGCGGGCTGTCCCGATGTTAAAAGATTTTCATCGAAACTATGAAAATTTCGCGTTTTTGAAATACCTGCATAAGCGAAAGATGTCATGAAGATGAACGAGAGTATGATGGATGTCAGTTTTGCCAAATAAGTCATGTAGGTCTCCTTTTAATGTGAAATCTGACATGATGTGCGTTTTTACCCCATACACAAAGGTGATTTTGATATGGACAAAATGTTCATGAGACATAAATTAATACTGTTTTCTATGAGTTTTAATATGCACATTTCAGTTGTCTTTGTGCCTTAATATCAGGATGTAAAAGATGTCATCTGTTGATGCTACTATGGTTCTGCCGTTTGATACGGGAACAAATGCTGACTTACCTGCTTTGACCGTTCAGGCACAGGCAGGCTTAGCGCCAGACTATTCAATTCAACTGTATCGTCTATTTTGGAACACTCAGGCTGATATCAAAGTGGTTTTAGAAGGCGTCGAGATAACACTGCCTAAAGGTCAGTTGCTAACCTTATCTCCTGGTGAGGTTGTAGTATTCGACACAGATACAAAAGTTCAATCCATCAGTTTTCACCACGACTTCTTTTGTGTGCGCGTGATGCGTGATGAGGTTTATTGTGACGGTGTCATTTTCAACAGGTTGAAAGGTTTGCCGATTGTTGAGTTCCCGCAATCTGAATGGCCATATTTAGAAGGTAAATTTCAAGAATTAACAGCAATCCTTAGAAATATTGGCCCGTTTTCAAATGATCGCGCCGTTAGTGTCATAAGATCGTTATTATTGCATGCGGCTGATTTTAAATTGAATACGATGGCAAAAGAACAAGCTGCGCACCGCCGCAGTTTCAGGCAATCTCCTGTCGTTGTCGCCTTTCAAAACCTTGTAGAAGATACATATACGGAGCATCAAGACGCATCATTTTACAGTGACGCCTTAAATCTTTCTACGGTTACCTTGAACCGTAGAGTGAAAGAAGAAATGGGTAAAACAATCATGCAAGCGGTCAATGAAAGATTGGCCTTAGAAGCGCGTGTTGCTTTGCGTTCTGGTAATCGCAGTGTGAAGGAAGTGGCCTTTGATCTGGGGTTTCAAGATCCTTTATATTTTTCGCGATTCTTCCGAAAACATTTTGGTAAGTCACCTTCGCATTACTTTATGGGCAGTCAAGAAACTGCTCATGCGTAATCTGGTTCTTTAATTCCGAGTGTCGAATACAAGACGTGTTGCAAGGCCAGTGAATACTGTGGCTAAAAATATCTGCGGTAGGCGTTTGAAACGTCCTTTGGCGGAAAAAATACTGCCGATTTTATCAACGGTTAGAATGACAATGCCGTTTACGAGCAATCCAATTATATTCAGAATTGTTGCTAGGATCATAATCTGAAGTGCAACATTTCCTGCCGCGGGTTCAATAAATTGAGGGAATAGAGCAAGGACGAATAATGCCACTTTGGGGTTGAGTAAGTTAGTAAACAAGCCTTGGCGGAACATAACCCAAAACGATATTCTGTGTGTTTTTTTGAGTTCGGATGCATTGCCGTTTGAGGTGAGTGCGCCCCATGCGAGGTACAACAAGTAAATGGCACCTATGATGCGAACTACGTCATAAGCTATAGGCGCCGCTAGGAAGAGTTTGGACAGACCAAAGGCCGCTGCCAGCGCGTGGCAGTATAATCCAAAGGCAATGCCGATATATGTTGCAAGGCCCGCAAGGCGTCCTTGGGACGCGCTGCGGGAGGCAATTAAAAGCATATCTGGGCCAGGGGTGGCCGTTAAGGCAACACATGCAAGTGCAAAGACAACAAGTGTTGAGAGCTCTACCATTTACACCAGCCGCGATTGTTCCACCGCAGCTTTTACGAATTCGCGAAACAATGGGTGAGGGGCGAAAGGTTTGGATTTTAGTTCTGGGTGGTATTGTACGCCGATATACCAAGGATGGTCTTTGCATTCGACGATTTCTGGCAGTTTACCATCTGGGGACATGCCAGAGAAGATCAGACCGCAGTCTTCAAGTTTCTTGCGGTATTTGATGTCGACCTCATAACGGTGGCGGTGACGCTCTGAAATAGCTGTATCGCCATAAACTTCGGCTACTTTGGAGCCTTCTGTGAGTGTTGCATTATAGGCGCCCAAACGCATGGTGCCGCCTTTGTCGTCGTCTACGGCACGCGCAACTGTGCGATTGCCTTCGACCCATTCTTTTAGGTGGTAAACCACTGGTTCGAAACGCTTTTCACCTGCCTCGTGGTCGAATTCTTCGGAACCTGCATTTTTGATTTTAGCCAAATTACGCGCAGCTTCGATAACGGCCATTTGCATGCCGAGGCAGATACCCAAATAGGGCACTTTGTTTTCACGCGCGAATTGCGCAGCTTTAATTTTACCCTCTGTACCACGTTCGCCAAAGCCACCTGGGACTAGGATTGCATCAAACCCTGTCAGCTTATCAGCAGCATTGCCATTTTCGAATACTTCCGCGTCAATCCACTCTGTTTTAACCTTCACACGGTTGAACATACCACCGTGCGTCAAAGCTTCGGAAATAGACTTATAGGCGTCTTCCAACTGTGTGTATTTGCCCACGATGGCAACTTTCACTTCACCGTCTGGTTTGTGAATGCGTTCTGATACATCTTGCCATGTGGATAGGTCGGGTTGTGGTGCTGGGCTGATACCAAAGGCGTCTAGCACAGCTTGGTCCATGCCCGCTTCGTGATATGCCAAAGGCGCGTCATAGATGGTGCTTAGGTCATAAGCAGGGATCACGCTGTCAGGGCGGACGTTACAAAATAGAGCCAGTTTGGCGCGTTCTTTTTCTGGGATTTCTTTTTCAGAACGGCATACCAAGATATCTGGTGCGATGCCGATTGAACGCAATTCTTTTACAGAGTGTTGTGTTGGTTTTGTTTTCAATTCGCCCGATGCGCCAAGGTAGGGCAGCAATGTCAGGTGCATGAAAATACACTGGCCACGTGGTTTGTCTTGGCTGAACTGGCGGATGGATTCGAAAAATGGCAGGCCTTCGATATCGCCGACTGTGCCGCCGATTTCACAAAGCATGAAATCAACTTCATCATCGCCGATTTCGATGAACTCTTTGATTTCATTCGTAACATGAGGGATAACTTGAATGGTTTTCCCCAAATAATCGCCACGGCGTTCTTTTTCCAAAACAGTTGTGTAAACGCGGCCTGATGAAATGGAATCGGTTTGGCGGGCAGCTACACCAGTGAAACGCTCATAGTGGCCAAGGTCTAGGTCTGTTTCTGCACCGTCATCTGTTACAAACACTTCGCCATGTTCAAACGGGGACATGGTACCAGGGTCAACGTTTAAATACGGATCGAGTTTACGTAAGCGTACAGAATATCCACGGGCTTGTAGCAGCGCACCTAATGCAGCAGAGGCCAAGCCTTTACCCAGAGATGAAACAACGCCGCCAGTAATGAAAATATAACGTGCCATAGGTGTGGCATCCCCCGTGTTATTTGTATTATTTGGAACGTCCCTGAGCAGTCAAAAACGCCTGTATCACGGGATTTAAGTCATAATCGACCTTACCGATTCTGACAAGGCCAGAACCGCTATATCCTGTGGTTTTTTGAAAAACCCCAACTATTTGTAGGGGTTAGGTGCTTATTATTCAGCTTTTGGTGGTGTCGCTGGTGCATCAGAGGATGATGGTGGCAATAGATTGCCTTCCAAACCTGGTAGTGCAGGTGTTGTGCCATCTGCAGCTGGTGCATCTGTGCCCAAACGATCAATCACACTATCAGAATTTGCATTTTGAGAGGCTAGGATTGTCAGTGTAATGCTTGTGATTACAAAGCCAACTGCCAATATCCATGTAGCCTTTGCCAGTGGAGAAGCAGGAGGACGTCCGCCCGATGCGCCGCCACCGCCGCCGCCAATGCCTAAACCGCCGCCTTCTGAGCGTTGAATCAATACAATACCGATCAAGCCCAAAGCCAGAATTAAGTGAATGACAAGAACGACGTTTTCCATTGATATGCCTGTATGTGAATAACTATCAGCGGGTGTCTAATAGATGAACGCTGACTTGTCGATGGGTTATTTGGCATCTCGCTGGGTCGTTTTCAATAATAACATAATAAATATCTTTAGGGAAATGCAGCTCTGAGTTGTATCATGGCGTATATTTTATAAAGCGGGGTCTATTATGCCTAAGAATATTGTAATCCTTTTGGATGGAACTTCTAATGAAATATCAAAGAATAGAACGAATGTACTGCGCCTGTATGGGACATTGAAAAAGACGGAAAATCAAATTGTTTACTATGATCCGGGCGTAGGAACATTTGGTGCTGAGAATGCCATGTCATATTATTATCGCCGTGCTGTTGAGATATGGGGTTTGGCGACAGGATGGGGCTTGGATAAAAACGTCAAACAAGCCTATGAGTTTTTGGTTCATAATTATGATGATGGAAAGCGAGACGATGGCCCAGACGAAAAACCGGATCAGATATATTTGATTGGATTTAGCCGTGGGGCTTATACTGCGCGTGTTTTGGCAGGCTTCATACATGCGGTTGGTTTGATTGCACCGATTAATCTGAACTTACTGAACTACGCTTATCGTGCCTATAAAGGTGTGAGCGATGCCAAAAAACAGCAAGACAATGAGGCGCGCAACCCTGATAACAATCCGTTTGCAGAAGTCAGATTGTTTGAACGTATCTTAGCGCCAAAGCGACCTGTTATTAAGTGTTTGGGGTTGTTTGATACTGTGGGATCGGTCATCGAACTTGGGCGGTATGGCCCAAGGTTGAGATCGCATGCGTTTACGAAAAATAACCGCAGTGTGGAGAATATCTTTCATGCCGTTGCGATTGATGAAAAACGCACAATGTTTCAACCGCAACTCTGGCCTGAAGGTGGGCAATATTGGGCCAAGCGGTTTGTGAAAAGCAGCGCAAAGAAGCAGAACGTGAAAGAGGTTTGGTTTTCTGGGGTTCATGGTGACATTGGTGGGGGGTACTCAGAAGAGAAGAGCGCCTTAGCCAAGCTACCTCTTGAATGGATGATTAAAGAGATGAAATCGGTAGGGTTGGAATACAAGACTCGCACCATCAATGAGATTGTTTTAGGGAAAAATGCAAAGAAGGCTTATGTGAAACCAGATGCATTAGCACCGCGCAACGAGTCCATGAATGCTGTTTGGGCTGTGTTGGAATTTATACCTAGACGTATTGCGCGCAGTATGGGAACAGGCAGAATGTCTGCGCTGGGGGTTTATATCCCATTTTTTGAACCGCGTATTATTCCAGAGCTTGCAACAATACACAGCTCAGTTCATCAGCGGCGTGGAACGCCACATGATTATGAACAGCCAAATTTACCAGATGAAGATCAATTAAATACGCCTTTGGCTGCGAACTGATCCCACGCGTATTTTATATAAAAGCTGTTGAATTGATGACGACCAGGAAAGAGGCAATAATTGAATATTTTGCCTGATGCGTTTTCATGGTTCTCGCAGGTCATGCTGTATTGAGAATTCTGTGTTGTACTGGTCTTTTTAAAATCTCCAAAGCCTTTGTACATCGCGATTGTTGTCGGTACATCCCCTTGTTTTGTGTTGCGAATTTTACGGCCACCCAATGGAACAGTGCGGTCTGTTTTACCGTGGATGTGAACCACATTTGTAGCTGGGGTTTGACACCCATTCGGGATTTTCAACCAGAAGGTTCCTGCCATCGGAGCAAAAGCCGCAAACTTATCTGAACGTGCACACAAGAGGTTCCATGTCATCATCCCACCCGCAGAAAACCCTGTTGCCATCATTTTGGATGTATCAATTGGAAAGTTTGCAGACGCATGGTCAATAACATTGTCAAAGTAACGAAATTCCTTTTGTCCATTGCTGTTATAGTTGCTTGGAGAATATGGTAAATTCCAATCATCGCCTTTGGATTTTGTGGCGATCAAAGCAAGTCCCATATCAGACACAATCTTGCGCATCTTTTTATTCAGCATCGTGCCACGTGCTGTGCCCTTATATCCGTGTGAAAAAACTACGGCACCAACGGGCGTTTTGCCATCATGACCAGCGGGCATTGCAATATAGTAATGACGGTTGTTTTCGATCTTACATTGTGAATTTGGACCACATGCAATGGCTGATGATGTGGTTAAGCCCAAGAGGCCAGCAATAATAGTGAGTGTTTTAAATGAGTGCATGGGTATGATCCGCTGATAAAATAATTTTCATATAAGCTGCAGTTTTTTAGAGTTTTCTCAAGTCACAAAGCTGTGGGTTATGCGCATATTGTGGATTGAGTTGCTCTATCTGATCGCATTAGGTTGGTCATGAATATAGAAGAAAGAACTGACTGTTGGCTGACTTACGCATCACGAATAAACAAGCGCGGCAATTGTGGTTGTCACACCAAGGGTTAGCCACAGCGCCAACTGGCCCATTGGATGTGATGTCGATCATACGTGGGCTTGGTTTTGTGCAATTGGATACCATCCAAGTGGTTGCCCGTGCGCATCATCATATCATCTGGAGCCGCAATCAAAACTATCGCGAGCCAATGTTGGATAAGGTGTTGGGCAAGCAGAATGGTGTTTTTGAGCATTTCACACATGATGCCTCTGTCCTGCCAATGGAGTTCTATCCAATGTGGCAACGCCAATTTCGCCGTAAAAAGGAAAAGATAAACAATGCGGGTTGGTATTCGACCATGCCGGATGCAGATGGGCGCGATAAGATTAAGAAACGAATAAAGGCCGAAGGTCCACTATCGACCCATGCATTTGATACAAAAATTGTTGGTGAAAAACAGCCTTGGTCGCGTCCACCCCATAAACTTGCTTTGGATTACATGTGGTATGCGGGTGAGTTGGCGACATCGCACCGTGAAAACTTTAAAAAGTTTTATGATTTAGGGGAACGGGTGTTTCCAGAGCATTTACGTAATGAAGTGCATTCAGATGATGCGCAGCAGAATTGGTTGTGTAAGGAAGCTTTGCATCGTTTGGGCTTTGCCACTGTTGGTGAAATTCAAAAGTTTTGGGAAGCCATGGATGCGCGTGAAGTACGTGTTTGGGCTGATCAAACGCAATTGGTGCCTGTAGAGGTGCAATCTACAAGCGGAGACTGGACAAAAGCCGTAGCTCCTGTGGATATTGAGGAACGGTTGCAGCGCTTAACACAATCGACGTCCCGTTTGCGTATCTTAAATCCGTTTGACCCTGTCGTGCGTGATCGCAACCGTTTGGAACGGTTGTTTGGATTTGAGTACCGTATCGAGATATTCGTGCCTGAAGCCAAACGTAAATGGGGGTATTATGTTTTTCCGATTTTGGAGGGTGATCGTTTTGTTGGGCGGATCGAAGTTAAAGCAGACCGTAAGAAAAGCACCCTAAATGTAATGAATGTCTGGCCTGAGAAAGGTGTAAAGTGGACGGTGCAACGTGCGTCTAAATTAGAGGCAGAGTTATCGCGTTTGGCGCGGTTCGCAGGAGTTCGAGATATAAAATGGTTAGATGGCGGCGTATTTCCGTGATTTGCGACCATTTTTCGGTTTCCGTGATGGGCAGGGGGCGGTATACCCGCTTCGGTTCTATTCAAAAAGCGAGTCTTTAAATGGCAAACGTCGTGGTTGTAGGCGCCCAGTGGGGTGACGAAGGTAAAGGTAAAATCGTAGATTGGCTCAGCGAGCGCGCTGATGTCATTGCACGGTTCCAAGGGGGCCACAACGCAGGCCACACATTGGTTATCGACGGTAAAGTCTACAAATTACACGCATTGCCGTCTGGCGTCGTACGCGGTGGTAAGTTGTCAGTCATCGGTAATGGCGTTGTTCTTGATCCATGGCACTTGCTAAGTGAAATCGAGACAATTCGTGCCCAAGGCGTTGAGATTACACCAGAGACACTGATGATCGCAGAAAATACACCGCTTATCCTGCCAATTCACGGCGAGCTTGATCGCGCACGTGAAGAAGCGGCAAGCAAGGGTACAAAGATCGGCACAACAGGCCGTGGTATTGGCCCAGCTTACGAAGATAAAGTCGGGCGTCGTTCTGTTCGTGTTGCTGATTTGGCTGATATGGCAACGTTAGAAGCACGCGTTGACCGTGCTTTGCAACACCATGATCCATTGCGCAAAGGTTTAGGGATTGAAGCAGTTGACCGTGACGCGTTGATTGCACAGTTGAAAGAGATTGCCGCAAAAATCTTGCCATTTTCTGCGCCAGTTTGGAAAGTTCTGAGCGAGAAACGCAAAGCAGGTAAGCGTATATTGTTTGAAGGTGCACAAGGTGCGCTTTTGGATATTGATTTTGGCACATACCCGTTTGTGACATCATCCAATGTAATTGCTGGTCAAGCTGCTACAGGTGTTGGTGTCGGCCCAGGTGCAATTGATTTCGTTTTGGGTATCGTAAAAGCCTACACAACACGTGTGGGTGAGGGACCTTTCCCAACAGAATTGGATGATGCAGACGGCCAACGTTTGGGCGAGCGTGGCCATGAGTTCGGTACGACAACAGGCCGTAAACGTCGTTGTGGCTGGTTTGATGCCTGCTTGTTGCGCCAAACATGTGCAACATCTGGTGTGAACGGTATCGCTTTGACAAAGCTGGATGTTTTGGACGGGTTTGAAGAGTTGAAAATCTGTACAGGCTATGAGCTAGACGGCGAAAAATTGGACTACCTTCCAACAGCTGCTGATCAACAAGCACGCTGTACGCCTGTTTATGAAACGATGCCTGGTTGGTCTGAAAGCACAGAAGGTGCGCGTTCTTGGAATGATCTGCCTGCTGCTGCGATTAAATACGTGCGCCGAGTGGAAGAGCTGATTGATTGTCCAGTGGCAATGGTTTCAACAAGTCCAGAACGCGAAGACACAATTCTTGTAACAGACCCGTTTGCAGACTGATGGCTTTATCTTACAAAGCACGCCGTCGTTTATCACTGGTTCTACTGCTGGTGTGGTTGCCTATGTTCGTAGTTGTTGCCGTAAGCATTATGAACTGGCTCGATCGCCCGCATATTATTGTTGAATTACTGATTTACGTTGTGCTGGGTGTTATTTGGGCTTTGCCATTTAAATTTGTGTTTAAAGGTGTCGGAAAAGAAGATCCCGACGCCTAGTAACTGCTAGCAATAGTACAGATTGGGGATCAGCCAGCTAGATATTTCTTTTGGTAAGCTGCTTTACGGCTCATTGAGATTGCAAAACTACCATCTTGGGCTGCTTCCACATATCCGCGCTTATTCAACTGATCCAACGTTCCAACACGTTCGTCTTCTTTCACGATACGTTTGATATGTGGTGGTAGATTGGCCGAGATTTGCTTTTCAGTGTAGCGCTCTTTACCCAAGACTAATGTCATGTAAGCTGCTGAAGCCTCTAACAATTCAATCAATGTGCTGGCACCCATCATGCGAGAAAATTCTTCGAATGTTGGTAAATTAGAGTCAGACGAGCGCGGCGGCGTTGATGTTTCTGTTTCAGGCGCTACCACTGGTGTTTCTACAATATTATTTTCAGATTGCGCGATCTCAGCCACAGATGTTGTTTCAACTTCTGTCGCTGGGGCAGCTTGATCACTAACCAGCGTTAGCCCGCTTTTTTTTTTAGCGCTGATTTGGGCAGATGCATCTGTATTCGCTTGTTCACGACGATCGATGCGTTGACCCATATCTAATACCAAAGGGCGTGTTCCGTTATTTTGGCGCGCAGATTTACGTGCTTTTGGGCGCGAAAAAACACTTGTTTCAGCTTCGTATGCTTTGCGCACTTTCGCCAATTCGCGACGGAATGTGATTGTGTTGTTGCTGCGTTCTTGTCCCGTTTCAACAACCTCAGATGTGATGTTTTCCATGCGGTCAGCACGTTCTGCTTCTGTTGCAGCAACAGCTGCTTTTAAACGTTCAAGCGCATTTGCTTTGGACACATGTTCTGGTGTTGCCATTTTTTCATTAGCTGTTTCCAACCAACGATCAATAGACTCGTCACCTTTCAAAGCTTGAACTGCAGCAGATACAGTCTCAGAAGGGATCTCTTCTTCTAAGCTTGGCGCAAGCTCATCAGCAGTCGTTGTATCATTGATATTCTTGTCTAATGACGCTGCCATATCTTTGGCAACAGCTTCTGCAATGTATTTTTCCGCATTGGCTTCGATATCATCGATCTTTGCTGGAACTTCTTCTTCAGCTACTTCAGGCTCGGCAGCAACAGGTTCTGCTGCTTTCGGTTCTGGAGTTTCTACTTTTGGCTCTGCAGCTTCTTCTACAGGAGCAACCGCGTCTTCTACTGGTGCAGGTTCTGGCTGCGTAGGTTGGCGGCGTGTTGCGAAAGTTGCAGGATCTTCTACCTTTTCAGCAGGTGCAACAGTTGCGGCTGGCGCTGCTGTCTCAGCTGGTGCTGGCTCAGAAGAGGCATCAACAATATCAGCCTGTCTTAGGATGATGCTGTTGTCTGTAACTTCGGCGTCTATGCGATTAGGATTCGCACTCTCAGCGATTTGGTGCAGTTTTGATGCATCAGGCTGCAGAGGTTCGCTACCGAAATAGCGATCATCTGCAGAAAGTTTGCGAAAATATTCCGCTACAAGCTGCATTGTTGTGAAGGGATCATCGAAGCCTTCTAAGGTACATGAAAATGTACCATATGACACTGTCATTGCTTTTGGGTGCGAATCCATAATGTACTTACTCTACTCGTTAATCGCCCCCACGACGACCTTTTTTATAAGACAGTAAATGCAATTTTTATAGCCTTATTTACGTTTTTAGCTTTAATTTAAGGATATTTTTTGTGTATTGGATACGAATGGGAAACAATCAGCATAAGACTGTTAACACTGTAGAATTCGATACCCCTGTCTTGCTAATCGGAGGTGGTTTTTGGGATTCTGAAGGCGCGCAACCTAAAGTTGATTCGTTTCCGACAATAATCTGTGCGGATAGTGGAGGGGCTGCTGCCATCAATGCTGGTATCACACCTGATATGATTATTGGTGATATGGACAGCTTCACTGGAGCATATTATGGCAAAGTCATTCATCTACCAGAGCAAGACACCACAGACTTTGAAAAATGCCTATATACAGTCATCGCACCACTGTATGTTGGGTGTGGCTTTTTAGGGGGACGTTTAGATCATGTACTGGCAGCGTTATCAGTCTTATGTCGTTACCCAGAAAAGACAGTTATATTAGTGGGTGAAAAGGACGTATGTTTTTTATGCCCAAAAGAGATCACTATAGATATAGAGCAAGGGGCGCGGTTTTCAGTCTTCCCTATGACAGATGTATGTATGCGCTCGGCAGGGCTGGAATGGCCGTTGGATGGGTTGGATATGTCTCCAACGACACAAATAGCCACATCTAATAGAACTTCAGATGGTCAGGTCACCCTATCCGTTGATAAGGGCGACGCTATTGTTATGGTGCCATTAGCCTATATGGATGCTGTCATATCTGCTTTGACAGATTAACAGGCTGGCAAGTTTACGGCCAATCCGCCCAATGATGTCTCTTTATACTTAGAGTTCATATCCAAACCTGTTTGGCGCATCGTTTCAATACAAGCATCAAGCGAAACCAAATGTTTGCCATCACCACGTAATGATAAAGAGGCTGCGGATACAGCTTTAATCGCACCCAGACCGTTACGTTCAATACATGGAGCCTGCACCAAACCTTTGATCGGATCGCAGGTCATGCCCAAATGGTGTTCCAATGCAATCTCAGCCGCATTTTCGATTTGCTCTGTTGTACCGCCCATCACAGCGCATAGACCAGCAGCTGCCATGGCTGATGCAGATCCAACTTCGCCCTGGCAACCGACTTCGGCACCAGAGATGGATGCATTTTCTTTGATTAAGGCACCGATAGCAGAAGCTGTTAATAGGAATTCACTGACTTTAGATGGATCAGCCTCTGGATAATGATCCAGATAATAACGCAATGTCGCTGGAATAACGCCCGCTGCACCATTCGTAGGCGCCGTAACAACACGTGCGCCTGCTGCGTTTTGTTCGTTCACGGCCATTGCATAGGCTGCGATCCAGTCATTTATGATGTGAGGAGCGGCTACATTGGCCCCACGCTCTGCTTCTAATTCATCATGAATGCCTTTGGCGCGGCGACGTACATTTAAGCCACCTGGTAAAATACCATCGGTCTTGAAACCTTCTTCGATACATTCATTCATGACATGCCAAATTTTTTGGATACCCTCATCCAATTCTTCTGGCGTTCTATGCATAGTTTCGTTTTCACGTTTCAATTCTGCAATCGTTTTACCTGTCGCTTTGGACATGGCCATCATTTGATCGGCACTTTTGAAAGGGTAGAATACTTTTTGTGTATATCCACCTTGTGTGTCATCTGCCATTTCTTCTGGGGTTTGTACAAAACCACCGCCAACAGAATAGAATATTTGTTCCAGTACGATTTCGTCATCTTTGAGGGCCATCAAGATCATGGCGTTGGCATGGCCTTCCAGATTGCGGTCATAATCAAAGATAACGTCAGTAGATGGATTGAAGTTGTAAACAGGGTGTCCTGCTGGGCGTACAACATTCTGTGTTGCAATCCGCTCTTCTGCTTCTTTTGCCAAAGTTGCATTAAAGTCTGCAGGTGTAAAACCGTCCAAGCCTAATACGACAGCACGGTCTGTACGGTGGCCTTTGCCAGTAAAGGCTAAAGAGCCATGCAAAGAACAACGCAGATGATCAGCATCAATATTTTGATCTTTGATCATGCCTAGAAAACGTTCTGCAGCCACCATAGGTCCCATAGTGTGGGAACTTGATGGGCCGATTCCAATTTTAAAAACTTCAAAGATGCTTAGAAACATCGGGTTACTCCTAGTATTCGCTCACGTATAAATGACAGATTCTTTTTTTATGAACAGACTAAATGCGACAGAATTTAATTCTGCTTTGGCCTTTTACATATTTAATTCACCTCAAACCGTGAATCTGAACGTTTTATACTCGTCGAACCCGTGAATAGGCCCTATAGTGTTGCCCATAATATAATTTGGGGAAATGGATGTCCGAAGAACTGTCTCCTGCTGAAAAAGCAAAGTTTATTTGTGCCAAGCGGGCCATGGATTTTGTGAAACCTGGAATGCGCCTTGGATTGGGCACTGGATCAACAGCTGCTTGGTTGGTCAAATTAATAGGTGAAGAAGTCCGCAACAACGGATTACAAATTGTTGCTGTTGCAACATCTGATGCGACTGCGCGTTTAGCAGATGAATGCGGCATTACTGTACGTTCAATGGATGATGTCAAATGGCTGGACTTGACGATTGATGGTGCTGATGAATTTGATCCAAACCTGAATTTAATCAAAGGTGGCGGTGCGGCACTCTTGCAAGAAAAAATTGTGGCGACGGCATCGGATCAAATGGTTGTTATTGCAGATGCCTCAAAAGATGTCGAAGTATTGGGCCGTTTTCCATTGCCTGTAGAAGTCGTTTGCTTTGGCTGGGAAACCACCAAAGGTTTGATCGAAGAAGCAATCTCAAACCTAGATGTCATGGGGCAGAAAGTGACTTTGCGATTGGACATCCATGGTAATGCCTTACTGACCGACGAAGGGCACTACATTCTTGATTTACATTTGGGTCGAATTGGTAACCCACGTGAATTATCTTTGATTTTAAACCAAATCCCAGGTGTTGTTGAGACTGGTCTTTTCCTTGATATCGCTGACGCGGTTGTGATTGGACATGTCGATGGACGCGTGGAAGTCCGTGATATTAACAACGGAACAGTAGAGAACGAACATATTGAAGTGGTTGCGGCCAATAATATGTTCATGGATCTCGATTAATAAATATTGGAGACATTATGTCCTTTGACTATGATCTTTTTGTAATTGGTGGCGGCTCAGGCGGTGTACGCGCTGGGCGCTTGGCCGCTGGAACAGGTGCTAAAGTTGCTTTAGCCGAAGAGTACCGTATGGGTGGCACATGTGTGATCCGTGGCTGTGTGCCGAAGAAATTGATGGTTTACGCATCAAGTTATTCAGAAGCTTTTGAAGATGCCAAAGGTTACGGTTGGACAGTTGGCGATAGCAGTTTTGATTGGTCAAAACTGATTGCAGCCAAGGATAAAGAGATTACGCGACTAGAAGGCATTTACGGTAAAAACCTAGGTGCGGCTGGAGCTGAACAATTTGATGCGCGCGCTGAATTGGTTGATGCGCATACTGTTAAACTGTCTACAGGCCAGACATTTACAGCGAAACATATCCTTGTAGCTGTAGGTGGTACGCCGTTTGTCCCAAATATTGAAGGTAAAGAACATATCATCAGCTCGAATGAAATATTCGACCTTAAAGAGCAACCAAAACGGTTTTTGGTTGTCGGCGGTGGCTACATTGCCTGTGAGTTTGCCTGCATTATGAATGGCCTAGGGTCTGAGGTGACACAATTCTACCGCAGCGAACAGATTTTACGTGGCTTTGATAACGAAGTACGTGACTTTGTGGCCGAAGAGATGCGCGGTAAAGGTGTTGATCTGCGAGTGAATACAGATGTGAAATCAATTGAGAAAACCGCTGATGGTTTGAAAGTCACTGTGTCTGATGGTTCTGAACTGATTGTGGATCAGGTGATGTATGCCACAGGCCGCGTTCCAAATACCCACGGTTTGGGTTTGGAAAACGCTGGTGTTGAAATGGGCCGCAAAGGTGAGATCGTTGTGGATGGCTATAGCCAGACAAACATTCCATCTATTTATGCCGTTGGTGATGTTACTGACCGTGTTCAACTGACACCTGTTGCAATCCGCGAAGGCGCTGCATTTGTGGACACTATTTTCCATGGCACCCCAACACAAGCGGATCACGACCTTATCGCAACAGCCGTATTCACACAGCCAGAGATTGGCACAGTTGGTATGGGCGAAGAAGAAGCGCGTGAAAGCGAAGAGATTGAAGTTTATAAATCTGTTTTCCGCCCAATGGCACATATATTGGCAGGTAAATCCGAACGCATGTTGATGAAACTGATCATCAGTAAAGCGACACGTAAGGTATTAGGTTGTCATATTGTGGGCCATGCGGCAGGTGAAATGATCCAAATGGCTGGTATTGCTGTGAAAATGGGCGCAACCAAGGAAGATTTCGATCGCACAATGGCAGTTCATCCAACTGCCGCAGAAGAGCTTGTTACAATGAAGACGCCTGTTGCGTCTTGATTTTTTGACATTCGGGACCAAGTGTTCCCTTATATGCACGTTCAATAGAAAAGGATTCTAACAGAATGGCTGGAAATAATTCCGGAGGTCCTTGGGGCGGCGGTGGAAATCGCGGTGATCAAGGTGGTGGTAATAATGGCGGCGGGCGCAAGCCCTCTGGCGGCGGTGGCGGTGGAAATCGCCCGGATATGCCTGAGATCGATGAAATCGTTCGTAAAGGCCAAGAGCAATTACGCGTTTTAATGGGCGGTAAAGGCGGCTCTCGAAAAGGTAATGGCAGCGGTGGTGGACAATCTCCAAGCCTTGGATTTGGTGGTATAGGTTTAATCGGATTAGCTGCAATCGCCTTTTGGGGCTTTAACAGTTTCTACCGTGTGGACACATCCGAACAATCCGTAGAGCTATTCTTGGGCGAGTATTACAAGACTGGGAACGAGGGTTTGAACTTTGCTCCTTGGCCGCTTGTGACCAAAGAAATCCTGCCAGTAACAAAAGAGAACATCGAAGATATCGGTGTTGGCCGTGGTATTCGTGCAGATGAAGGTTTGATGTTAACAGGTGACGAAAACATTGTAGACGTGGATTTCCAAGTTGTTTGGAACATTAACGATCCACAAAAATACCTGTTCAATCTGAACTCACCTCGTGAAACTATTCGCGCTGTTTCTGAATCCGTGATGCGCGAAATCGTTGCGCGTACCAAGCTGACACCAATTTTGACGACTGGTAAGGGCGCTATTGCCGCCGATCTGCAAACACTTATTCAAGAAACACTAGATACATATGATGCAGGTGTTTCAATCGTTCGTGTGAACTTTGACAAAGCTGACCCACCACGCGAAGTGGCAGATAGTTTCCGTGAAGTTCAAGCTGCGGAACAAAGACGTGATACTTTAGAAAAACAAGCGGATGCTTATTCAAATAAAGTAGTAGCGGAAGCCCGTGGTGAAGCGGCGCAGTTGCTAGAACAAGCAGAAGGTTACCGTTCGCAAACAGTGAATGAAGCCGAAGGTGAAGCGTCACGTTTCATCGCGGTTTACGAAGAATTTGCAAAAGCGCCAGAAGTGACACGCAAACGTTTGTATCTTGAAACTTTAGAGCGCGTTTTGGGTGATGTTGATAAAGTTATCATCGATGAAGGCGCTGATGGCGGCGGTCAAGGTGTCGTAAAATATCTGCCGTTAAACGAGTTAAATAAAAATAAAGGAGCAAACCAATGAGAATAGCTTCATTTTTCGTTCCTATACTTATGATTGCTGGCTTCATCGGCCTGTCATCTTTCTACATCGTTGATGAGCGTGAGAAAGCTTTGCGGTTATGGTTTGGTGAGGTAACGGCTGTTGTTGATGAACCAGGGTTAAACTTTAAAGTTCCTTTCTTGCATGAAATCGTGAAATACGATGACCGTATTTTGCCGCTTGATACACAACCACTTGAAGTTACGATGAAAGACAACCGTCGCTTTGACGTGGACGCGTTTGCACGCTGGCGTATTACGGATGTTGTGCGTTTCCGTCGTGCCATTGGTTCTGGTGGCGAAAGTTCTGCACGCAGACGTCTGGAAACAATCCTAAATGCGGAATTGCGTGCTGTACTTGGTGATGTGAATTCTGGCTCACTTCTATCAGCCGATCGTGTTGGCTTGATGAATTTGATCCGCGATGCGGCACGCAGTAAAGCTTCTGCATTGGGTGTTCAAATTGTCGACGTGCGTATCAAACGTGCTGATCTGCCTGAGCAAAACCTTGAAGAAACATTCGAGCGTATGCGCGCAGAACGTCAACGTGAAGCTGCAGACGAGATTGCCCGTGGTAACGAAGCGGCGCAACGTGCACGTGCGATTGCAGACCGTACTGTTGTTGAAACAGTGTCAGAAGCACAAAAGAATTCACAGATCATTCGCGGTGAAGCAGATGCAAAGCGTAACGCAGTATTTGCGGATGCGTTTGGTCGCGACCCAGAGTTCTTTGCTTTTTACCGATCGCTGACAGCATATGAGAAATCATTGAAAGGGAGTAACTCTACGTTGGTTATTTCGCCTGACAGTGAATTCTTTGATTATCTGAAATCGGATACTGGCCGATGATGCATGATTTGCTACTGGGCCTAGGTCTGGTTGCCGTATTAGAGGGGCTGGTGCTTGCACTGGCCCCTTTGCGTTTTGAGGACTTATTAAAGGCGATGCAGGAGATGAGCCCTGAAAAGCGGCGCACATTAGGTGTTTGCATTGTTGCGTTGGGTGTAGGATTGGTATGGTTGGCGAAAAACAGCCTGTGATATTTATCAATATTGATGCAATCACGAATTCATGCCTAAATCGCGCCAGATGTTCGTTTTGTGCTAACGTTTTTGTGAATAAACTTGTGGCAGTTTCTCTTGCAATGTGGCGCTATGAACACAACTTATAGACAGAAGGCAGGCTGAGTATTAGTTTGTTAAAGATGCAGTATTTCGGAGGAACACAGTGAAATCAACCGCTCTTACCCGTACACAATCGTGGACAAGACCCCAAACGTTTTTAATTGGGGCGTTTCTAACGTTGACTTTAATGATGGCGCAAACCCTTTCAGCTTCTGCACGCGGAGCCCCTGAAAGCTTTGCCGACCTTGCAGAAAAGGTCAGCCCTTCCGTGGTGAATATCACAACGACACAAACTGTTGCACAACCTAATCGCCCTAGATTGCCACAGGTTCCAGAAGGATCACCTTTTGAAGATTTTTTCAAAGATTTCTTTGACCAAATCCCTGGCCAAGAAGGACAGCGCCCACCGCGTCGCGCATCCGCACTTGGGTCTGGTTTTGTTGTTTCGGCCGATGGTTATATTGTGACGAATAACCACGTGATCGATAAGGCTGATGAGATTGTTATTGAATTTTTTGATGGCAAAGAATTGGATGCAAAACTAATTGGCCGCGATCCAAACACAGACATCGCATTATTGAAAGTTGAAGCAGAAGAACCGCTGCCATTCGTAACATTTGGTGACAGTGATATCTCTCGTGTTGGTGATTGGGTTTTGGCTGTTGGTAACCCATTAGGACAAGGTTTTTCTGTATCCGCTGGTATTATCTCTGCTGACAACCGCTCACTTCGCTCTGGTCCATATGATGACTTTATCCAAACTGATGCAGCTATCAACCGCGGTAACTCTGGTGGTCCATTGTTCAATATGGATGGCACAGTTATCGGTGTGAATACTGCTATTATTTCACCAAATGGTGGTTCTATCGGCCTTGGTTTTTCTATGGCATCTAATGTTGTGAAACCTGTTGTTGCCCAGTTGAAAGAATTTGGCGAAACGCGCCGTGGCTGGTTGGGTGTGAACATCCAAGACGTTGATGAAGAAATGGCAGATGCCCTAGGTCTTGAAAAAGCTGCTGGCGCGCTGGTTAGTGACGTTCCTGATGGCCCAGCGAAAGAGGCAGGTATTATTGCAGGCGATGTGATCTTGAACTTTGACGGCAAAGAAGTTGACGATATTCGCGGTCTGATCAAACAAGTCGGTAATACGGCTGTTGGTAAATCAGTTCGTGTTATTGTTCAGCGTGAAGGAAAAACACAAACGTTGAAAGTGGTTCTGACACGTCGTGAAGATGCTGAAAAAGAGATTGTTGTATCATCGGATTCTCCTGAAAAAGAGAAGACGGAAACATCTCTTGGTATTAAAATGATCAGTCTAACGGATGAAATCCGCAAACAATTGAAACTATCAAAAGATGCGACTGGCGTTGCTGTTGTATCTGTTGATGAAACGTCTGACGCATTTGAAAAAGGTTTGCGTAAAGGTGATTTGATTGTTGAAGTCGGTCAAGTTTCTGTGGACAGCCCAGAAGCCGTGACAGAAGCGGTGAAAGCTGCTCAGGATGCAGGGCGTAAATCTGCACTGTTCTTAGTACGTCGCGATGGCAGCCCACGCTTTGTGGCATTGTCGCTGGGTAACTAATATCTAAAAAATATACTTTGAAAGCCCTGCCATTGTGCAGGGCTTTTTTATTTCACGAACAGATGGTGGATTACCAAACCATAGCTTTCGGCCAAATCTAATGTGACTTCCGATGAATTCACACCGTAGCTTTTTTGAATGGTTCGGACCGCACGTTTTGTACGATCATCCATTATTCCAGTAATATTGCCACGATATAGTTTGCGCACGGACATTGCACGTTGAAGGCTTTTTACGAAGTTTTCGGAGTAATCTTCTGCACAGATTACTTCTGCCCAATCTTCTTTGCGGTCGCTTACAATCTTTTGCACTGTCTCAGTAGCGTATACTGCGGGCTCAACCACGACTGTCTGGCCTGTTGCAGGATCAATGGCTGTTTTTTCAGGCTGAACAAGGATTTGTTCGGTCACCGTTTCAATAACAGCAGGAGCGGTATAGCGAATATAACATGCGCCTTCAGGTGCCCCTTCTGGGGCATCTTGGGCCATAACGGGGCAAGTATATATAAGACTTGCGATAAAGAATGCTCGAATAGGGGCCATTTGGTCCTCTGTTTTTTGGACAAAGTAACGATAAAAAGGGGCGATAAAAAGGAAAATCTAAACCTGCGTATATCTGCCTCTTGGCTTATGACGAAAGTCACCTACTTATTGTCAGGTAAATTCAACTTTTTGTATTCCCTAAAAAAGGGACTAGCAGAAAACAAAATGTCAGTTTACACGGAATTTAGATTTTTTAACTGGAGGCAGACGGCAATGGCCAAAATCACCTATATTGAGCACAACGGCAAAGAGCACGTTGTAGATGTTGCAAGCGGTCTAACTGTTATGGAAGGCGCGCGTGACAATAACATTCCAGGTATCGAGGCCGATTGTGGCGGTGCATGTGCATGTTCAACATGCCACGTGTATGTGGATGACAGCTGGGTTGCTAAATTGCCTGCCAAAGATGCAATGGAAGAAGATATGTTGGATTTCGCATGGGAAGCGGATGCCACAAAATCTCGTCTGACTTGCCAGTTGAAAGTGACGGATGAGCTGGACGGCCTCGTCGTTCGGATGCCTGAAAAGCAAATCTAATGATAATACGGTCAGCCATTGTTCTATTCATGGGAATGATGGCTGCGCCTGTTTATGCGGATATTGTATCCGCGACATATAGCGACCCGACAGATCGCTACAAACATGCTGTATTAGGCGATGCGATCGAATATGGCAGCCTGATTGTTAAAACACCCACGGACACCCATAAATTTCAACTTCCAACGGATCATGTGTTTGAAGATACCCAGCCACGTTTGGCTGATGTTGATGCGGATGGAGCTCCAGAAGTTATCGTTATTGAAACAGATGTGCACCGCGGTGCAGCGCTTGCGATATATGATGAGACAGGCAAAATTGCAGAAACACCTCACATTGGCACATCAAACCGTTGGCTGGCACCAATAGGTGTGGCTGATTTCAATGGTGATGGTGCAATTGATATCGCCTATATTGACCGCCCGCATTTGGCAAAAACACTGCGGATCGTCAGTTATAAAGATGGTAAGCTTACTGAGATAGCCAATAAACAAGGGTTTTCAAATCACAAGATTGGTTGGGATTTCATCGCAAGCGGTGTGCGCAACTGTGGAGCAGTGCCAGAAATGATCCTAGCGCGTGGTGATTGGAGCGAAGTGGTTTCTGTTACATTGACAGACAGCCAAATAAAGTCGCGCAGCTTTACACCTTACGTTAAGCCTAAAAGTATCCTGTCAGCCTTAAACTGCCAAGATTAACTTAAATAATACCGTTTCAGTTTTAACGGTTCTGGCGCTTCAATATCCAAATGCGGAGCTAAGCTAATCTCGATTGTGCGACATGTGGAATCCAAAGGTAATCCATTCACGGTTTCCCCAAACGGATCTGCAAGTTCTTCGGTGACTTCTGCCAAACCAAAGAAAACATAAGCAACGACAGCAACAAATACAGGTGTCATCCAGCCAGCACTTTCCAGCATCGCAAAAGGGATCAACAGGCAGTAAAGATAGGTCGTGCGAAATACCAACAAAGAATAAACATATGGTAAAGGCGTATTGGCAATACGTTCGCAGCCTGCTTGTGCAAGAGATATATTGGCGAGCCGTTCCATTAATGTTTTAAGCCCAAATCCATCGGCACTGGACTGTGCAATCGCTTTGCTTAATTGGTTCATGGCAGCACAAGGCGGATGCGGCGCGTTTGAAAAATCATCATCCACCCACTGTTTCGGGGCACTGAAATCTGTCAGCTTGCGCAAATTGATGCGGTGTAGATGTATAAATGCCAGTGCCAAACGCAATATACGGGTTCTGATCTGATCTTCTGGGATAAACATTTCTGTTTCGCGCCCCAACGATCGCATATCAGCAACCAGTTGCCCCCAAAGTTTGCGACCTTCCCACCAACGGTCATAAGCCGCATTATTGCGAAAGCCCAGAAACAACGAAAGCGCGACACCAAACACAGCAAAAGGAGCTGAGCTTGTATGGGCCAACGTCAGGACAGAAGCGTCGATTAACACGACAATAATGGACAGAATCGTTACGACCAGAATGCGCGGTAATATACGCGGCAAAACCGAACCTCGCATGTCAAACAACAGCTGCAAAATGCCCGGTTTGTCGCGAACAATCATTAGAGCGCGCGCCAGCCGATGTCTTTGCGATGGAACCCTTCTGGCCAATCGATCTGATCTATCATGTCATAAGCGCGGTCACGGGCTTCTTGCAGATTACTACCACGCGCTGTCACATTCAGCACACGTCCGCCAACGGCTAATGTTTTGCCATCCTCAGATTTAGTGCCCGCATGGAACACCATGTTTTTGCTGTCAGATGTTAAAGTATCCAAACCTTTGATCTCTGTGCCTTTGTTATAGGACCCAGGATATCCATTTGCAGCCAATACAACCGTCATTGCATGGTCATCAGCCCAGTTGATTTGCGCCGTATCCAAACGCTCCTCTGCACAAGCGTGCAAAGCGTCCAAAGCTTGCGCACCCAAACGCATCATCAACACCTGACATTCAGGGTCGCCAAAGCGCACGTTATATTCCACAAGGCGAGGTTGGCCGTCTTTGATCATGAAACCAGCATATAGAACGCCTTGATAAGGCGTGCCACGACGCGCCATTTCATCCACACAAGGCTGCACGATTTCATCCAAAGCTTTTTGTGTGACCGCATCTGTCATAACTGGGGCAGGGGAATAGGCCCCCATGCCGCCTGTATTTGGCCCTTCGTCGCCGTCAAATACGCGTTTGTGGTCTTGGGCTGTGCCGATTGGTAGAATGTTTTTACCGTCAGACAGGATAAAGAAACTTGCTTCTTCGCCTTCCATAAACTCTTCAATGACAACTTCCGCACCTGCATCACCGAATGCACCACCAAAGATTTCATCCAAGCCGTCTAAAGCTTCTTGTAATTCCATTGCAACGATTACGCCTTTACCAGCCGCTAAACCGTCCGCTTTGATAACGATAGGCGCACCTTGTTCTGTTACATAAGCCTTGGCAGATTCTAGCTCTGTAAAGCGGGCATAAGCCGCTGTTGGAGCATTACAGGCATCGCAAACTTCTTTGGTGAAAGCCTTTGATGCTTCTAACAGTGCAGCTTTGGCTGATGGGCCAAATGTCGTGATGCCAGCAGCACGTAAATCATCCGCAACACCCGCGGCCAATGGCGCTTCTGCACCTACGATAACAAAATCGATCTTTTCCGCCTGACAAAGCGCAACAACTGCTGCACCATCTTCTGTATTCACAGACAAACAATCCGCAATCGCTTCCATGCCAGCATTACCAGGCGCACAAACCAAACGGTCACATTTTGGGTTTTGTTTTACGGCCCAAGCCAAAGCGTGTTCACGTCCACCTGACCCTAAAATAAGAATGTTCATGTTTTTACGCGCTCCTGACTTGGCCTTTGTTGCCGCTCGTTCTAAAGTCGCTTTTGATGATGTGCAAGGAGACACATGTGTCTGATTTGATCGACAACCCAGAACCGGGTGCAAATGCGCCAGAATTTAGCGTTTCAGAGATTTCTGGGGCGGTAAAACGCATGATCGAGGGTGAATTTTCGCATGTGCGTATACGTGGCGAAATCGGGCGTGTGAATCGTTATGCATCAGGGCATATTTATTATGACCTTAAGGATGAAGGTGCTGTTCTTAATGCGGTGACATGGAAAGGGCAGGCATCCAAGCTGTCTGTCCAACCCGAAGAGGGTATGGAAGTTATCGCCGTTGGCAAGCTGACATCGTTTCCAAAGCAATCTAAATACCAGATGAACGTGATGGAATTGCGCGTTGCTGGTGTTGGCGCATTGATGGCGATGCTGGAAAAACGCAAAAAAGCTTTGGCGGCAGAAGGTTTGTTCGATTTAGATCATAAAAAACCCATCCCGTATTTGCCAGAGGTTATCGGCGTGGTGACGTCACCTTCTGGTGCTGTCATTCGTGATATTTTACATCGTTTGAGGGACCGTTTCCCCCGCAAAGTTCTGATTTGGCCTGTTGCAGTGCAAGGCGACCGCTGCGCACCAGAAGTGACGGCTGCAATTGAAGGGTTTAATAAAATGACACCAGGCGGGGCAATGCCGCGTCCTGACCTGATTATTGTGGCTCGTGGTGGTGGCTCCATAGAAGACCTATGGGGGTTTAACGAGGAAAACGTTGCGCGTGCAGCAGCGGCCAGTGATATTCCTTTAATCTCTGCCGTTGGACATGAAACCGATACAACATTGATTGATTTCGTGTCTGACCAACGGGCACCAACACCTACTGCGGCAGCAGAGTTGTCTGTGCCAGTTCGTTCCGAACTTGCCGCATGGCTTGCCGGTATGGAAGAACGTCGTGTACGTGCTTTGGCGAATGGTATTGCGCAGCGCGGCCAGCGTTTGCGGGATTTATCGCGCGCAATGCCAAACCCTGTTGATATTGTTGCTATGCAAGGGCAGCGTTTAGATATGGTTTCGGGCCGTTTGCCACGCGCTTTGCAAGCTATGGCGCAGGGAAAACGTGTGCAATTGGCACAAAAAGCAGCCGCATTGCGCCCGCAATCCTTACAACAAGCAATTTCCCAAAAAGAACAAACCTTACAGCGCGTCGCGGGAAATTTCACCAATACAGCTAGCCGACAAGTGGAACGTTGGCGTAGCAAGTTAGATGGACTGGAACGTTTACGCCAAACACTTGGTTATGAAGCAACGATTGAACGCGGTTATGCTGTTGTGCGCAATAGTGAAGGGGCATTGATTTCCACTGCGCAAGATGCATCAGGAGCAGGGCCTTTGGATATCCAATTCAAGGACGGCCATTTTAAAACAGATGCGCCTATGGTTCAGGAAAAGCCAAAACCAAAGGCGAAGCCCAAAAAGCCGCCAGAAGATCAAGGCAGCTTGTTTTAAACCGCTAATCCATCAGCGCTGCACAAAAGTGGTTTCGTATCAATACGGTCTAATTTCAGAATTTCATCTGGCGCAGCACCTTCGGCACGTGCACCATATCCCTCATCGGTTTTCAGGAAATGCCAGCATTGCGTTTCCAAATTGCCTTCATAGTTGAAACAGATCAAATCGTTCTCTGCAAACCATTCACCATCTTCGCAATTGCCATCCTCAAAGCGCCACTTGCTGCGACGGCCATTGAAGAACTGTTCCACACCAAAAGGCCGCCCTTCAAAACTGAAATAAAGTGTTTTGCCCGTTGAAAGCCTTTCAAACTCATTTGGACTTACGATTGTTTCGGCAAAGCTGGGCTGTGCAATTGAAATCAAAATTAAAGTTATATATTTCAACATATTAAATCTCTCGCCATTGTTTAACACGTGGGTTCATAATTTTACGCCAGCGGCGCGGATAAAAAGCAATCGCTGCCATTATTGGCAAAGAGTAAGGCAGTTGCGGCGCCTCATCCCTATGCCCTGAAAGCTCTGTATAAGGTTTTGCAGGCGATGCATGATGATCCGAATGGCGCGGTGCATTCATTGTCATAAACGCACTGAACCAATGGGGGGCATTCCACGAGTGATGCAATGAAACAGGTTCGTATTTGCCAGTTTCTAATTGCGTACGCTCCAACCCGTAATGCTGAACATAATCAATCATTAACATTTGTAATTGGGCATAAGCACAAAGACAAACATATGTGAAAACACCTGCAATCCCTGCAATCAAATAAGCGATCAGGATCATTCCAAGAGCTCCAATGCAATATTGCCAATATGGATTGCGCAAGCTTAATGCCTTCATCCCTTGTTTGTTCAGGCGATTGCTCTCCGCACGCAACCCTTCGATGAATTCCAAAACCGATGCACGTTTTAAGAAACTGTAGAAACTCTCGTTAAAACGGGCCGTATTTGGGTCTTTAGGCGTGCAAACGTGGACATGATGCACCAGCATATGGGCGCTGGTATGATGGCCGAACATCATAGAAATAAATGCCCACTTGCCAAAACGGTGATGCAGCCTGTTTGAACGGTGGATTAGTTCATGCGCATTCGAATGGCTGATCATACCAAAAAACAATCCAAAAGCCATGAATAACAATGCCTTATACACAAACGATAGGTCTAAGTTCACAAGGCTATAAATGGCCAATGGCAACAGCGAAAAATGAACTAAACTTAACAAGATAGGCAGAAACTGTCGTGCTAACCAACTGTCACCACCTTTGGAAAAATCCAACTCAAAGGCTTCGTCGCAAATCATTGCAAATCCTGTCAGATACAGGAACGCTAAAGGCACCCAAAAACCGCCAAAAATTCCTGCGCCAAGCAACAGTGGAACAGGAATCAGTGTGATGGTGAAAAAAAGGGCCGCTCGTATATTCATATGACCTGTTTCAGAAACTTTTGAGCACAGTAGAAACAAATCCCCCATCTTTCAACTCAGCAGCGCGTTTATGAGGTCTGTCGTGTCGTATTTATTCTGGTCTGTCGCATTGAAGCTGCATATAGTCCATACAAACGAATAAGGAATGGGCCAATGGCACTGGATGAACGCAAAGGTGTTTGGAAATCGGGTAAAGGCAAAGGTCGCCACACCCCAAAAGGGCGTCAGGTTACTGAGGATGCTCTGGAAGAAGTGCAAGCATTGCTCGGCGATCGTCCGCGCGACCGTGATTTATTGATCGAACATTTGCATCTGATCCAAGACCATTATGGTCACCTATCTTCACAACATTTGGCTGGTTTGGCTGATGAGATGAAGCTTTCGCAAACAGAAGTTTACGAAGTTGCCAGTTTCTATGCCCATTTTGACATTGTGAAAGAGGGGCAAGACGCACCACCATCTTTAACCATCCGTGTTTGTGACAGCTTGGCCTGTGAATTGGCAGGTTCTGAGGAATTACTGCGTGATCTAGCCACCAAATATAACGGCAAAGGCGAAGTTCGTGTTCTGCGTGCGCCATGCATGGGCCGTTGTGATACAGCACCAACTTTGGAATTGGGCCATAACCACGTTGATCATGCGACTGTTGAAAAAGTAGAAACAGCAATTGCAGCAGATGACACGCACCCACATATCCCAGAGTATCAAGAATTCTTGGATTACGCAGACAAGGGCGGCTATGACGAACTGAAATCTTTGCGCGGCGGTTCTAAAACACCAGATCAATTACAAGACGAAGTTCTGGAAAGTGGTCTACGTGGTATGGGCGGCGCTGGTTTCCCATCAGGTAAAAAATGGACATTCGTCCGTATGAACGAAGGTCCACGTTATTTGGCTGTGAACGGCGACGAAGGTGAGCCAGGCACATTCAAAGACCGTTACTTCCTAGAACGCGAACCACATGTATTCCTCGAGGGCATGTTGATTGCTGCTTGGGCGGTTGAAGCTGAAAAATGCTTCATTTATATGCGCGACGAATATCCTGCTGTTCTGGACCTCTTGGCAAAAGAAATTGCAAAACTAGAAGACGCAGGCATCGTTGAAAAAGGCTATATCGATCTGCGTCGTGGCGCAGGCGCATATATCTGTGGCGAAGAAAGTGCCATGATTGAAAGCATCGAAGGCAAACGTGGCATTCCACGTCACCGCCCGCCTTTCGTGGCCTCTGTTGGTATTTTTAATCGTCCAACATTGGTACACAACGTCGAAACGCTCTACTGGATTTGCAAAGTGGCACGTGAAGGTGGCGATGTGTTCGGTGCGCATGGTGCCAATGGTCGCAAAGGTATGCGCAGCTATTCAGTATCAGGTCGCGTTAAAAAACCGGGTGTGGTGATTGCTGATGCTGGTTTGACAATCAAAGAATTAATTGAAGATCATTGCGGCGGCATGTTGGATGGCCATACATTCAAAGCGTATCAGCCGGGTGGCCCATCTTCGGGTCTTTTACCAGCAAGCATGGATGATATCCCATTGGATTTCGATACATTACAGCCACATGGCACATTTATCGGTTCTGCGGCTGTTGTTGTTCTATCTGATAAAGACAGCGCAAAAGAAGCAGCATTAAACATGCTACGGTTCTTTGAAGATGAAAGCTGTGGTCAGTGTACACCTTGTCGTGTGGGCTGTGAAAAAGCGGTAAAACTGATGGAAAAAGACACTTGGGATCAAGGGTTGTTGGAAGAACTTTCATCAGCAATGGTCGATGCATCTATCTGTGGTTTAGGTCAAGCAGCACCAAACCCAATTCGTTTGGTGATGAAGCACTTCCCAGAAGAAATCAGCTAGTTTTTATAAACAGCACACGAGCAACGATATTGTTTAAGGCGGGTACAAAATGTATTCGCCTTTCTTCTGCTGTCAAAGCTGATCCGTGCAACATATGATGGACGTCTCAGTTTCACTTGTGGGCTTGAATATATATAATCAGGTTTACGGTTTTTTATGGCACGTTTGCACAGGCGGGAACGGTGTTTATAACTGATGGCCGCAGCATCACGTGTTTTGCCTGCCGCTAACTGTACGCCCCATTTCTTATATTGTGGCTGAAAATCTCGGTCCAAATCCAATTTACGTGTTTCTGCCAAATCAAGACAGGATTGTTGAAAACTTTCGCCTTGTTTCAGGTTGAAATCATGGGTTTCGGGCGGGGCATCACGCCATGTTCGCGCATCCAACCCAGTAATGATTTGCACATACTTCCATGTTTCATTTGGCAGCCCTGCTGTTTTTTTCTGAAAATTAGCTGCTGCAGTTTCCCCTGCATTATAAGCGGCTGCTGCTAAGCCTAAGTTATCGAAGTCTTTTTCCAATTCTGCAAGGTAACGCGCAGAAGCATCTAAAGCTTCAGCAGGATTAAAAGGATCTTTCAATCCACGTGCTTCAGCTGTGCTTGCAATAAACTGAGCAATACCCATAGCATCTGCGGAGCTGCGTGCATTCGGTTTAAAGCGACTTTCTTGCCAAATCAGCCGCGTGAAAAAAGCAGGGTTTAATGCATAATGATTGGCAAAATGTTCAAGCGCCGTGCAGATGTCCACATCAAAGGTATCAGGGTTGATACAGACTACATCTGCATGTGTTCCTGATGAGCAAAATTCTTTACTTTCAATGTCTTGCGCCAATGTCCCAGTTGGGACAAGTGCCAATAATAAGATGCTCAGAAAATATCTCATACCAATGAATTACGCGATAGATTTCAACAAATACAGTAAATTCACACACGTCTAGGGCTTCCATCCAAGTAAAATGCATATTAGGTGGGTATAAGACTGTTGGAGCACGGGTGAATGTCCTTTTTCAAAAAACTCAAAGACCGCTTATTTAAATCATCATCCAAAATCGAAGAGGGTTTAGATGCTATTGTTGAAGACGGTGGTGTTGAAGAGGAAGAAATCCAAGAAGAAGTGCTTGCATCTGAAACGATTGAAGAACAGCTTTCAGAGCCAGAGCCAGAGCCAGAGCCAGAGCCAGAGCCAGAGCCAGAGCCAGAGCCAGAGCCAGAGCCAGAGCCAGAG
>CANMGS010000005.1 GCA_947497475.1 uncultured Amylibacter sp. | reverse complement strand
TCAATGCGGTCATTGTTTGCGCCACCATCAACACTGTCATCACCAGCACCTGCAACCAAACGGTCATTACCTGTGCCGCCGTCTATTGTATCAGTCATCGTGTTGCCAACAACTGTGTCGTTACCAGCACCACCATCAAAGAAACCAAGGCCAGCGCCACCAAGTAAGACATCATTGCCATCACCACCATTCAGGCTGTCATCACCAGCACCACCTTCAAGACGATCAATACCACTTCCGCCAAACAAGAAGTCATTACCAGCAGAGGCGATCAAACGGTCATTGTTTGCACCGCCATGCAATCTATCAACCCCAGTGTTGCCAGTCAGTGTATCATTACCACCTTCACCACTTAGGGTATTCACACCCCTGCCACCAAAAATATTATCTTTGCCATTACCCCCAGTAATCATATCGTTGTCGTCACCACCTGTAATTGTAGTATCAAAAACAGTGTTTGTGTTGAGAGTAAAAGTATTCTCACCATCACCAAGGTCAGCAATTATCTTATTAATTTCTGGTAACAACAAAGACTGGAACGATGCATTATCGCTGTTATCTGAGACACCATTAACAACCCCTGCACTTTCAGAAATCGTCACAACTTCGTTGCTAGCGTTCCCTGTGTAGAAGAATGTCGTCAAATCCAAACGCGTTGCAAAACCTGTATTCTGGCCAGTTGTCACCGCTTGGGAAATATTATTAAGAACATCCTGAGTACCCGCCAAGCCTTCGCTTGATTCAAACATATCTGAACCAAATTGAATGTCTGGATCATCCGCAGTGCCAAAAATATTGTCATCACCATCAAACAAAGTGACACCGATACCACCTTGGTCAATAACCTCGTTCACACCGTTTTCATTTTCAGTGTGGAAATTACCTATGATGTGTCCTGCCTCATGCGCAACAATCGTACCAACAACACGGCCAATCGCATCGATGATGCTTGTACCAGCAGCAAGATTAAGTGAGTTGATAGAGTTGCCGTCGCCAGCAGGAGCACTTAACAAATCTAATAAGATAAAAGCGTCGTCCGATGTATCAAAGTTCCCAACATCGATGTTTTCCGCCAAACCAATAGTTGAAACACCTGTGCCTGCAATAGTGCCACCAACAACAAGTGTAGAAACATTTTGTATGCCCGCTTGTTCTAAATCAACAAGCCCACCATTCGTGTGATCACGGCTATTTAGTAAAACAATATCAAAGTTAGGGTTGTTACCATTAGCACGAACGCCATCGACCAAAACTTCTTGCACCGTGGCAATAATAGAATCGATGACTGCATCCAAATCACCAGCACCCAATCCCCAATTACCTAGGAAGGTTGAAAGCGCTTCAAAGGTTAATGTCCCAGTTTCACCAAAATCAGCGCCTGGCAAAGTTGCACCATCAAAATCCAAGAAGAAATGTTGAACGTTATGAGCCGCTTGCTGTTCTAAGGCTGGACGACTGACATTCAAATCAAGCTCATATGTTCCAGCAGCGCCAGCGCCAGTCACGGCAACCGTATATGTTCCAGCAGTGGTCGCAACAGCAGCAGCCGTTGCATTATCCCCAGCAACTCCCACCAATTCTGTTTCACTACCGTAAAGAGACGATAAATTGGATCCAGACCCAAAAATCAATTCACCCGCAGGGTTGAAAATTGCAATGGCTGCACCACCAACGCCATCAATTGCAGCGCCCAAAACGTCACCTGCTTCAAGATCAACTGTAAAAAATTCTTGCTCAACCGATGTTTGAGAAATCTCAAGACTATAAGCACCCGAACCAGAATTGTCTGGTAAAAGGTCTACCGCGCCATCTTCTGCGAATGGATCGTTAATCCGTACATCAAAATTATGTACAGAGATAAAATAATCACCGTCTGCTGGCACCAAAAATTGCAAAGATGAATCAAATCCAGGACCACCATCATCATCAAACGCCAATAAATTACCGTTTGAATCCCAAATCTCGATAAATGGATCAAACCCAATAAGACCGCCAACATCAACCGTAATAATCTGACCTCTATGCGACGACACTCTATAAAAGTCTGTATCAGGTGCATCACTCGGACCACTGATACTGGACGAGATTATGGCAACAGTATCACGAACGGCATCATCCGTTCCTGCAAGGATACCTGTGTCTTGTGCATTGGTAATAGATCCATTGCTTTCGCTTTCATTAATACTACGAAAACTTGGTGTGCTCGGCGCAGCGACCGATCCTGTAACTGTTAAACTGGTGTTCTCCCCACCATCAAATCCTAAATTAAGAGCTTGAGCCGTGCCCATCGATGTATTTGTGCCAGTAGAAACAACCATTTAATTTCCTAAAATTACAATTTTACTAAGTTTATTTATTCCGCAATATAAGCAGAAGTAAAAACCGTTCAATCAACAGATCTCAATAAATAGTTAATATGTTCGTTTTGTTTAAGATGGTTGATGCCTGTTGCCCAAACGCCACCTTTTAAAGTGTAAAGCAGCAGGAAAATCCGCCTGTTTCCTTAAAACTGATTCTTCGGGCTGCGCATGTGCTTATATTTAAGCAACACGCGGTAAGTTTTGGACAGTTATAAGTTGTAGATAACATTACAATTGATGTAGAGAAGACAAAGTGATGTCATCATGAATTAGATACAAAAGATAAGGGACAACGGGTTACTTGTTACGGTTTTATAAATCTCTTTTCTTTGTCTTTACGATGTCTGGCTCAGCTGTTTTTGCGCAAGAGTCTTTTCAGCCTACAATTAACACATATGGCGTGACTGGCCTGATCGATACACCTACCGCAGAAAGCCAACCTGACGCTGAATTAACCACGACTGTTTCATATTTTGCTGGGGCAACACGTAATACTTTATCATTCCAGATATTTCCCCGCCTATCAGGCTCTTTTCGATATTCGCGCATCGGGCAAGATGCCTCTCGTACTTTCGATCGCAGCTTCGACATTCGCTATCAATTATTCGAAGAAACTCAGTATCGCCCAGCCGTAACCGTTGGCCTACAAGATTTCTTAGGAACAGGTCTTTTGTCAGGTGAATACGTTGTTGCAACCAAAAACGTTTTACCATCCTTAAAGGTAAGTGCTGGTATTGGTTGGGGCAGATTGGGTGGCCTAAGTGGTGGATCAAACAGAACTGTCAATTTTGGCCAAGGCGGTACTGTTGATACTGGTAATTTTTTCCGCGGAGATACTGATTTTTTCGGGGGTATCGAATGGCGCACACCTATTAAAGGGCTGAATCTAAAAGTTGAAAGATCGTCCGATTTTTATGTCCGCGACACGATAACAAACCCCTCTTTCACCAGAAATTCGCAAATTAACTTTGGCCTTGATTATAAGGTGTCAGAATCAATTCGCCTCTCTGCAAACTATTTGTATGGGTCTGAATTTGGCTTGCAGGCTACATTCAGCTTAAACCCAAAAGAAAACGCAAACGCATCTGGCTTGGATTTAGCGCCTTTACCTGTGCTAAAAAGACCTACCCTAAAACTTGGTCAAAACTACGACACATCTTGGGCAACCAGCCAAAGCTCTAGTGCACTGCGCAAACCCGTTGCCGATATTTTGAAAGTTAGCAAAATAGAATTAGAGGCCATAAAAGTCACCGCGACAACGGCAACCGTCTATATCAAAAACCAAACCTATGAATTCGAAGCACAAGCGATTGGCCGCACAGCTCGTGCCTTGTCACGCGCCCTACCCGCTTCAATCGAAACCTTTGTTATTGTCCCTGTTTCAGAGGGCCTACCTTTGAAAGCAATTACACTAAATCGCTCACACATAGAAAAATACGAACATGATCCGGCTGGCTCAGAACGCTTATTGGTTCGCAGCAAAATCCGTGATGCAGGACCTGTAGAAGAAGGAACAGCTTACAAAGAAGGTTTATATCCTAAGTTCAGATGGAGTTTAAAACCAGCGGTTCGCACATCCTTCTTCGATCCTGACGATCCTATACGACTAGAATTGGGTGCACGGGCCAGAGCGTCATATACTTTCTCTCCTGGTCTTTCTGTATCAACATCTGTTTTAAAACCTTTGGTTGGCAATCTAGATAATATTACGCGCCTCCCGAATTCATCACTTCCAAATGTGCGTTCGAATTCAGCAGAATTTTTCCGTCAAGGCGATCCAGTATTAGAGCGACTAAGCGCAGATTACCTTTTCAAAGTCGCGCCAGATATTTATGGGCGTGCATCAGCCGGTTATTTAGAAAGTGAATTTGGTGGTGTATCAGGCGAAGTATTATGGCGCCCGCATGACCGAGCTTTCGCAATTGGTGCGGAATTAAATTATGTGAAACAACGCAATTTCGATCAACGCTTTGGCTTCCAAGATTACTCCGTCGCAACAGGTCATGTTTCCTTATATCGCGATCTATGGGGCGGCTTTATTGGACAACTCGATGCTGGCCGTTATTTAGCCGGTGATTACGGTGGAACTTTAAGTGTCAAAAGAACGTTTACAAATGGCTGGGAGATAGGCGCATTTATGACGTTAACAGATGTCCCTTTCAGCGAATTCGGTGAAGGCAGCTTTGACAAAGGTTTAACTCTTAGCATCCCACTTGCAAATATTTTAGGGAACTCATCCCGCAGAACAAGTGATATTACCATCCGCCCAGTTCAACGAGATGGCGGTGCACGATTAAAGGTGTCTAATCGTCTATTCGACGTAACGTCTGGCTATGACAAAGCAGATATTGATGCGAGCTTTGGAAGGTTCTGGAGATGATATATTCTGCATTCAAAACCATGATTGCTTTCGGCTTAGCAGCCAGCATCATTACAGGCTGCGGCACAAAAGACGAAACGCCTGACATCACAGATAAAGCGATAGAAGCCTCGAAAACACTCTTCAAAGCAAAAGCACAAAGAGAAGCTGGCCAAAAAGCCGTAAAGGCGCTTACGCGCGCACAAGTCGAAGCATCCGATTTGCCTTTAATCCGCTTTACCCTTGAACAAACAAATACATTATCAACCGCTGCAGATATCGCGCAGAATGCTGGTGTTTCATCCTACATATTGGCGTCAGGCCAGGGCTTTAGCATGAAGAATGGCGTTATTATCGGCACACGCGGCTTGGGCAACGATATGCTCAGCTTAGAAACGCCTTATGATACTATTCGCCAAGGTTTGGAAGCAGGCAAAACATACCGCATTTATAGATTTCTAGATGGCGAAGCGCAGATCATAATAGATAGGTATTCATGCACAATAAAGAGAGGCGAGCAAGAATCACTAACACAGCTTGAACGTGTTTACTCTGTAATCCGCATTACTGAATCATGCGCCTCTCGCACCCAAAAACATGAAAATACTTATCTAATAGACCAAAAATCCAACGAAATATGGTATTCACGCCAATGGATTAGCCCAATCGTAGGATATGTACGCATCGAAAACTTAAAACCTTAAAACAACCACTTAGCGGCTTATTTCCAGAAAACGCTATTCTAAAGTCGTGTAATGTGTTATTATTAGGTGACTATTAATAGGATAGATGCCGCGTATAGCACTTGTTTTCTGGAAAACATTTGACCTTACGGGTGTTTTTGCTTTTACTCGTATTAGATTTTAGAGGAATAGAATAATGAAACTTCTTACGACTTTGACTATTGCTGGTGCACTAGCAATTTCAACAGCCGCAGCGAACGCTCAAACAACGCCTGCAGTTGCTACAACAACGGCAACAACAACTACAACTGCTGCAACGACTGTAGCAACAACGACTTTGGTTGGTGGTGTTACCGTGGGTACCGCTGTTGTAGGTGGTATTGTTGCTGCCGTGGTTATTGGTACTGTTGTCAGCGATGACGACACAACATCAACACCAAGCACACCTTAATCTAAATTTTTAGATACAGAATTTTTAAAAGGCGGAACTTTAATTCCGCCTTTTTTATTGAGCATTAATTCAAAAATTAAGCCCCACTAACATTCGGGCGTTTATACCCATCAACCCAACGTTCAACAACAGCCCGCGCAAGGGCAGCATCATTGGTTTCAGAAGCTGTCGTCAATTCACGCAAGATCGTTGCGATCTCGATTTCAGACAACTTACTTTCCTGAGCGCGTAAAATTTTAGCATGCGGTGTTGTCAGCATATCGTCGCCAATCAACAATTCTTCATACAGCTTTTCACCCGGGCGCAGACCTGTCACATCAATCTCGATATCACCGCCTGGATTCTTCTTATCCTTCACAGACAGCCCAGACAATTGAACCATAGACCGCGCTAAATCTGCAATCTTAACTGGTTTGCCCATATCAAGCACAAAAACATCACCACCACGTGCAAAACTACCTGCAAGCAACACCAATCGCGCTGCTTCTGGAATTGTCATGAAATAGCGTGTCACATCTGCATGTGTAACCGTTATTGGTCCCCCACGTTCAATTTGATCTCGGAACAGCGGAATGACAGAGCCAGAGGACCCCAACACATTCCCAAATCGAACCATAGAGAACAACGTTCCGTTTGCACGCGATGCAAGGTCTTGGACAACCAATTCTGCCAAACGTTTTGAGGCACCCATAACATTTGTTGGGCGGACAGCTTTGTCAGTAGAAACAAGAATGAACCGTTCAATTTTGGCTTTCTGCGCTGCTTCTGCAACGATACGCGTACCAATCACATTGTTACGCAAACCAGCCAATTCATTTATCTCAACCAAAGGCACATGCTTATACGCAGCCGCATGAAGCACTGTTTGCACTCCATGTTCAACAAGCGTTGATGTCACCAAAACGGTATCCGTTACAGAACCCAATACTGAAACCAGAGTGATACCAGCCTCTTTGGCAAGCTCACATAATTCACGCTCAACTGCATATAATGCGAACTCTGAATGCTCGAACAAAACAAGCTTTTCGATATCACAGGTCATAAGCTGGCGGCACAACTCAGATCCAATAGATCCCCCAGCTCCAGTGATCATCACCGACTTATCTTTGTAAGATGCCGTAACTTCAGGAAGATCCAATTCAACCTTATTACGCCCTAACAAATCTTCCAAGGAAACAGGTTTTAAACTTTCAACAAGACCTTTACCGTCAATCATATCAAGGAAAGACGGAAGCGCCAAAACTTCACACTTATAATGGCTTAATTCACGGATTAAATCCTTGCGGCGTTGATTGGACATAGATGGGACAGCCAGAACGATCCGGTCAATCCGACGGTCTTTTATGACTTTGGCAATATCTTTGGCGGAATGCACCAATAATCCTGAAACAATTAAACCTTTTAAACTTGGGTTATCATCGGCAAAACAGACTGGCTTTAATTCTGCGGTTTGCATCAATGCCGCCGCCAACTGACTGCCTGCACTCCCTGCCCCGTAAACGAGGACACGTTTATGTGGCGTATCTTTACTGTCCGCGCGCGTCAGAACGATTTGCCCAAGAATACGTACACCGCTACTTAGTATCAAAAAGATCAAACCAAAAATAATAGGTATGCTTCGCGGCGCATTCAGCTGAAACGCATAACTGATTGTAGCCGCAATAAAAATTAAACCAATAGAACAAATAGCAATGTTAGAAATTGAACGGTTTTCAAATGCTTTTAATTTAATCCGTTGTAAACCTAAAAATATTGCCAGAAATGCCCCTGCAACCGTAACTGCAGGAAACAAAAACCATGACTTCTCTATTGCCCAATTTGGGAACATTGAACCGTAGCGCAAAACAAAAGCCATGTATAAAGAAATAGGAAGTAGAACGACATCAATACAAAGTAGAACAGCCCTTTTTGACCTACGTGAAAGGGAGTTTAAAAAACTAAGCATAATAACCTGCCAATCTAACTGTGGCAGCTCGTATTATATGAACAGTGCCGTATACTATATTGTTAAATATCATATAATTATGTCTTTTTCAATATTTTCAACTTTAACGGTAGTTAATATAATAAATACACCCTTAACGGTTATATAAACCACGCGAATCGAAAAACTTACGTTCCTTTCACCGCTGGGTATTCCACAGAAAAACGGCAGTACCAAGACTGAATTTGAAATAATAAAAGAAGGCAAAAACTTGCCCCGATTCGGCTGTGACTTTGCGAAAAATGGCTTAGATAAGGTTCAACTAGACTATCTAACCTCGGTCTAAGTAGCGCAAAATATCTCTTTGAATACGCGCAACATCATCTCGCGTGACCGCCCTGCCCTTAAATTCAATCCGAAAACCCTTTTCGATCACTTCAGCGTTCAATGTGCCGCCCTTTTTGGGCGCGACAGATGATAGCACTACCGTTTTACTTGGACGTCCGCCTTTGGGAACGGTCTTGACCCCAGGCTCAGCCGCCAAAATAACCGCCTCAAGCACCCTCCACTCTTCTGCCGCATCATTCGGTGTATTTTCAGCCAAAGCCGCCCTAAATGGCTTTAAATCGCCCTCACGCAACAATTTTGCCAGCTTCAGCCCTGCTTTCTCTGTTAATTCGGTCGGAAACTGCAATAAATCGCCCAAAGCTTCGTGAATAACAGCAAAGCTACGCACCTTGGATCGCTTCGCTTTGGATGCAGAGGCGAACAAATGGTTCACCGCTTCTGCCACATCAGCATAAACCCCCTGCCCTGCAGCAACCACCGCAATGCGGCCCCGTTCATAGTGGGATAGATCTGCGCGAATTTCATTTTCCTCGACCATATTCAGATAAACTTCGGCGCTCTCTTGGGCTTCACGCACGAATGCCTTTACGGTTTCTACAGATAAATCCCGCAAAGCCGCCAAACGACGCCAACCAGAAATCAATCCATAACCATCAACGGTTTGAACCACCTCTATCGGTGTTCGCAATCCGTTGGCTTTAATCGATGACTTCAGCTCGTCCATCGCTTCGGCATCTTGGATCACGCGATCGCGGCTGACGTAATCAACGTCAATATCTGCGACGGCAATCTCTTGCGCCAACAATCCACCTGCTTTAGCGGCTTGCAACGCTTCTGCGTCTACGCGATTTTGGGCATTCTCTACACGGTCACCATGTTCCGCCATTGCAGCTGCTTCGCCCGCAACTTTGGCAATCGGTGCCATGCTTTTGGTTTCCAGCCCCAGACCACCCGAGGGTTTCGCGGCGAAACCTGTTTCCAATTCTTTCAATGCTTCCGCATCTGGTGCGGTTAATCTTCTGCGTTTAGCCATTAGCCTTCATCCTTCATCTGGGTGTCGCGCCACCATGAGCCGATCAGCAATTCCTTAAACTCAGCATAGGTCCGATCGAACGCCTCGCGCCCACGCACATAAGTTTCACGGTTAAAGTCGCGGTAATCCGCTTCATATATCCCGTTCACTTGCTCGCCCGCTTGCCCGACCAAAGCTGTGTAATCCTGACGGTACGCATTCATAAAATCGCCAAAATATGCCTGGATCACATTCGCCATATCCGTCTGCTGGCTGGCATCGAAACGGGTCACAATCGCGCGCACCACATCCCATTCAAATTTCATTTCCGGCAAACCCGCTTTGCGCAATGCTGCGTTTTCGCCTTCTTCAATAGACGCGAAAGTGGTGTACAACATGTCAAAGAACCGTCCTGTGCTGTCAAACTCTAGAAAGGAAGCACCCAAGGGGACAAGCAAGATGTCGGCGGCAGCCAATGCGTTGATCGTCAAATAGCCAAGGGCAGGGGGTGTATCCAGCAACACGATATCGTAGTCGTCCAAGATACCTTCATCGTGTAGGAAGTTCTGCAAACCGTCCCATAGCGCCCAACTGCGCAAACCCATGCGCCAGACAGGAATTTGGAACTCTGCCCAATACAAGTTTAACTGTGCACCGATCAGATCGATATTTGGCCAATGGGTGTTCTGAATGACGTTTCGCGACGAAACCTCTAACGCCTCGGTTAATGTCTCATCCAGCTGTATTTGTGCTGTACCAGCCGCTTTGCGCACTTCGTTTTCAGCCACAACCGCTTTGGCATAGTCTTTGGCGATCAGCGGAAAAACGGTGGACCATTCATCTGGAACATCACCGCCAAGGATGGATGTCATCGACCCTTGGCTATCGAGATCAATCACAAGCACTTTGTAGCCGTCTAATGCGGCTGACATGGCCAGATGTGCGGCTGTGCTGGTTTTTCCAACCCCACCCTTAAAGTTTGCGACAGCCGCGACTTTGGCAGGTTCCCCTTTGGGACGATAAGGCAGGTATTCTTTGGTACTGACGCCTTCAGATGCGAAATGCGTGCGCAATGCGAGAACTTCTTCGAGCGTGAACCATTTTGATCCGCCTTCGCCTTCGCCCTGGGGCAGGTCTGGGTTGGCCTTTAGAACCCGCCGCAGGTGAGCAGGGGCCACTGGGATTAAATATTTAGTTACCTCCCAGGTCGAAAATTTCCGCAAACGTTTTTGACCGTCTGGGGCGTATCCACGTTGTGCCAGATCTTCGCGGCCTTTGGCACAGAATGATGCGGCTTTCGCGAATCGCGCTGTATCGATAGGATCAGGGAGCTTGCTGGCAGCCACTTGTGGATCGAGATTCAAATATGGGGGGAGGGGTGTTTGTGATTTGCTCAAAATCTGCATCCTATTAGATGTTCTATGTTTTTCTTGATATAAAGAATAATAACGCACATCTTAGAAATCGCAAAGCATTGTTGGTGTGGTTTCAGAATAAATACAGGTTTCGCAGCGAAACCAAATAAAAATCATATATAAAAGAAGGCACATATACTGTTTAATTAGTTTAATATATTTAAGATGTTTAGGTATAGAAAAATATTTTTTTTCAATAGGTTATGTATGTTTGGGTACCTGAAATCAGGTTAAAGGGTACCGATTCCCAGTATGAAAGGTACCTCTTTGCGGTGCTAAAGGTACCCTAATACAGGATATAAGGTTCCGATTCTCAGGGGGTTAAATTATGCTTGTTTTTGGCCGTTTTAGCCCTGTTTTGGCACATATGTTGCGTGTTTTGACTCCTCTGCGAACGGTGATGACTCTGTAAATTAACCGATAGAGTCTATGGGTACCCGTCTACAGGTTTTGTGGGGGAGGGGTATAAGAACCCAGATTTATTTGTGTCTGGGTACCTTTTATGCCATGGTTCTACAAAACAAGAATCGATGACGGTCAAGCGAGCGGATATATGGCACAGGCAGCCCAATCTACGGAACAGTTAACAGGTGCGCTGCGGCGCGAAACGGTGAAAAAGCACGTGGGTGCTATTCATATCAGTGGCAAGCTTTCGCTGTTGCAGCGGAAACTGTCGAATGTATTGCTGTTGAATGCGTATGACACGCTGCAAACCAGTCAAAGCCATTCGATAGATGCGAAAACGCTGGCCATGATCGTTGGGTATAACTCGAACGATATGGATACTTTGCGATCCTCATTGAAGTCGCTCGCTGAAACTGTGGCAGAATGGGACATGCTGGATGAGGACGGAAAGCAGGAGTGGGGCGTGTCGTCATTGCTGTCTTATGCCAAGCTGAAGGGCGGTGTGTGTGAATACGCTTACAGCCCTGTTCTAGCGCAAAAGCTGCACGATCCGAAGATTTACGCGCTGATCAATGTGAATATCCAGCGCAACTTTTCCAGTGGTCATGGGTTGGCGTTATACGAGAATTGCTATCGTTTTGTGCGGACAGGTTCCACAGGCTGGTGGCCCTTGGAAACCTTTCGCAAATTGATGGGTGTGGAGGGCAGTACGTATTACGAAAGTTTTAAGCATCTGAATGCCAAGATCATCAAACCCGCGGTGACGGAGGTGAATAAGACATCGGATATTACAATCGAGCCTGAGTTCCGCAAAAAGGGCAGGGCGGTCAGTGACATTCGGTTCAAGATTAAAGAGAACCCACAGCTGGCTATGTTCAATATTGATGATAGTGATGGGTTGCGTGCATCGAAGGTTTATGAAGCGTTGTTAGGGCAGGGTGTGTCTGACCGTTTGGCGCGACAGTGGATTGCCGAGCATGGGGATGAATATATTGCCGAGAAGCTGAGCTATGTGGCGGGGCGCAAGGCGAAGTCTTCTGTGGGGTATCTGACGGCGGCTATACGGGATGACTATAAATCAGAAGAGGTTGCGGAACCTTCGCCAGAAGCTGTTATATTGGCAAAAGAACGGCAACAGCATGATGTAGCGGAAACAGAAGATTCAGACCTGAGGTATCAAGAGCGCCAAGAACGCGTGCGAAAGTTCGCCATTGTTGCAGAGCTGGTCGGCGAACGTAACCCTACCCAAAGAGATGCGGATAAACGATTGTTTGTTGCAGGTTTGGAAGATGAACTGGAACGACAAGATTTTGCACGACATGGCTGGGCCTCGGCGTTAAATGCCACAAAGATCTTTGAATTTTGGCAAGAACTGGCCGCCGATCGCTTTTGAGATATATAGTATACCTTGCTTATGTAATGGCGCGATTGTATTGATTTTATTGTGATAAATATAAGCTTTTCAACTTTGAGCAGATCGCCTAATAAGTGACTAATTAAGGGTAAGTAGAGTTTTATGAATAGTTTAGATACGAAATTAGTAATGCCTGAATTACGCGGCCACGAGATTGACTTTTTTACAATGGTTAATGTGCTTTGGCGCGGAAAGCTTCGTTTGTTGATCTATATGATTATCGTTGGGCTTTTAGGCGGTTATTATGCCGTAAGTGTTGCGACACCTATTTATCCAGCGGGTGCTGTTGTGGCTTTGGCTACAAAGCAGCAACAAGTGTTAGATATTGAAAGCGTTTTATCTGGCGGGCAGGGTGGTTCTGAAGCTGTTAATACTGAAGTTGAAGTTATTCGTTCGCGGAACCTTATTACGGCACTTGTTGAAGATTTGAACCTTGTCGATGATGAAGAGTTTAATGAAAGCTTAAAAGAATCTAGTGGGTTTAATCCAGTTGGAGCGATAAAAAGTGTGTTGGGTCTTGGGGACGATCCTAAAACAGAAGCTGCTATTTTTAATGACGTTGTTGATACTGTAATTTCTGTAATTTCAGTGTCTAATATTCGCCAGTCTTTAGTGTTTACTATAAATGTAAGAACAGAAGACCCAGACAAGTCTGCGTTGATCGCAAATACATTAGCGGATTTGTATATTCAAAGCTCTTTGAACGAAAAATTCATTGCGACTGAGCAAGCCAGCAAATGGTTGAGTGAAAAAGTAGCAGAGCTAAAGTTAGAACTGGAAGCATCTGAAACGAAGATGAAAGCGTTTAGTGACGATACACAGTTGATCAGTGCCGAAGCTTTAGCAGGCCTTTCTATTCAGCTTAAAGAAATGCGTGAACGTATTTCAGACTTTGATACAAAGCGTGTGGAATTGGAAGTTAAACGCAATAGTATTAACGCGGCAGCGCAGGCCAAAGATTACGAACAAGTTGTAAAGCTTGCGAATAACACAAGACTGGCAACAGCGTTTACAGAGCTTAAAGCGGGGAATGTTGAGCAAGCTACATTTGATTTACAAGTGTCAGGCATTGTAAGCCAAATTGATTTTGATATCAGCAGATTGAATACGCAACGCGATTCAATTGCAAAAGCTGAGGTCGATTTTCAGGCGGAAATTAATGAACAGTCTGCTGATTTGATTGAATTGCAGCAATTACAACGTGAAGCCCAGGCAAATGGTTTGCTTTATGAAAGCTTTCTATCGCGGCTAAAGGAAACGGCTGTTCAGCAAGGTTTACAGCAAGCAGATAGCCGTCTTTTGTCATCGGCGGTTCCGCAAGAAGCATCTTCGCCTAAGACATTATTGATTATACTTTTGTCATCGATCATTGGTTTGATTATTGGCTCTGGCATCTTGATTGTGAAAGAGATGCGCAACAATACGTTCCGTACGGCGGACGATCTTGAAGGCTATACAGGGTATAATGTTTTGGGATCTATTCCTAAGGTTGTTGAAGCTGCGCGTGACAGAATTCTAGAATATACACAGGCAAAACCCACGTCTGTTTTCGCAGAAGCAGTACGTAACCTTAGAACGTCTATTCTGTTGTCTGATGTGGACAATCCACCTCAGGTCATCATGTCGACATCATCTGTGCCGAACGAAGGTAAAACGACGATGGCATTAACTTTGGCTCAGAATATTTCGGCGCTTAACAAAAAGGTTCTGATTATTGAAGGTGATGTCAGGAAGCGTGTTTTTAAGGAATACTTTAACTTAGATAATCCTACAGGTTTTGTATCTGTAATGGCAGATGAAACAGCAATCGATGACGCTGTTTATAAATCCTCTGAACTGGGTGCAGATATTTTAATTGGCGAAAAGCCAGTTGTGAATGCAGCAGACCTATTTTCATCAGTTAAGTTTGCGGATCTTTTGGAAGATTTACGTAAGAAATATGACTATATTATTATTGATACTGCACCAGTTCTATCTGTGCCAGATGCGCGGATTATTGCACGGCATGCTGATGTGGTTATTTACAGCGTTCGTTGGAATTCAACGACCAAAACCCAAGTTAAACAGGGCCTATCTATGTTTGAAAACCTTGGCTTACAGATCGGCGGTTTGGTCTTTAACCAAATCGATGGTAATGAGATGAAGAGCTATGGTTATGCAAATCAATATGGATATGCTTATGGCAAAGACGATGGTTACTACGAAAACTAGATAATCGTTTTTGGGTATTTTCCCGCTCTTTTCAAGACGTAGGAAATGGGGGTTTTGATGCAGTTTTGGAAACGTTGGATGTCGCGTTCTAAGGTTGAACCAACATATCCTGATTTTAGTGGTGCACTTGCACCAGAGCAGCCATTATTTATCATAGGCGATGTTCATGGCAGAATTGATTTGCTTGACCAACTCTTGGCAAAAGCTCCTGATGATGCGCAGCTGATCTTGGTTGGCGATTTGATTGATCGTGGCGATGAAAGCGCCCAAGTTCTAAATCGGGCTCGTGATTTATGCGCTGAAGGTGCAATCTGTTTGATGGGTAATCATGAAAAAATGATGCTGGATTTTATCAAGCACCCGATAGAGCGTGGCCCACGTTGGTTACGTTATGGGGGATTGCAAACACTGCAAAGCTACGGTGTTCCTGGTGCGAGAGAACGAGCAGGGGAAGATGAATTGCATTTCATCTGTGACGGCCTAAAGACGTGCCTTTCAGATGGTATGCAAGATTGGATCAAAACGTTGCCATTACACTGGCACAGTGGGAATGTTCACGTTGTTCATGCTGCTGCAGACCCTCAGGTTGATTTAACCAAACAATCGTCACGGGTTCTATTGTGGGGAACGCGTGCATTTGATGAACAACCTAGACAAGACGGACAATGGGTTGTTCATGGTCATACAATTGTAGACGAAGCTGTTTGCGCTAATGGACGCGTTTCAATTGATACGGGGGCTTATGCCACAGGCGTTCTGACGGGCGCTTACATTCAAGCCGATGAGTGCACGTTCATTTCTACAGCATCTGTTTGAGGGATAAAGTAAAAGCACTGATAGCGTTCATCTATCAGCGCTTTTATAACTTTAATTACTGCTAAAGCGTTCTACGATTGAAAGCGTAGGAATGATCTGGCTTAGAACACGGTTCCAGACTGTAACGCGTTGTTCGCTTACGAATACGATATCATTCGGTCTTAGTTCCATCTTTGAGGCGAGGATCAGGTTTGCTGGGTTTTTAGCGTTCAAATGATATGCTGTGATTTCTTGGGCTGTTCCTGGTCCAGAGGCACGCAGGATGTATATTTGCCCTAGGTCACCTTCACGGGTTGGAATGCCACCATCAGCATATATGATATCAGCAACGCTTGCTTGGTTGTTGAAAGGCAGTGGGAAGCGACCCTGATTTTGAACTTCACCAGCAAGATATGCATAGTCACGTTTGACGGCGCCAATTTCTAGTTTGGATAAAAAGTTCTGACGTGCGTCTTGTTGTTGAGCGCGGCGTAATTCTGATCTGATCCGTAATTCTTCTAAGCCTTGTGCCTGTGCGCTAATAAGTGCGACTTGAGTTTGGAAGTCATTTTCCACAAGGATATTATCGCCATCTTGTAGCTTGAGTTTTTGCAAGCTTGGTTGATTGCTTAATTCTTGAAGCGGGATTTGATAGCGTTCACCATTACGGAAAATACGGATGGTCGTGAATTCAGGTGTATCTGTTGTGATACCGCCTGCACTTTGCAGTGCTTTTTGAAGCGTCAGAGGGCTGAGTGTAATCGGTGTAACCAGTGGGGCTTTAACAGACCCACTTACAGAAACACCTTTTGATTTAAATTCTGCAATTTCCAGTGAAAATTTAGGGTCGATTTGGTTGTTTACCAAAGCCTGAAAAATAGAAGCTTCTGCTTCTTCAACAGTTTGGCCCGCAAGGGAAATGCGTCCGATGTCAGGTACTGCGATCGCGCCGTCGTCTTGGATTGTGTATCCTTGACGTTTGTTTTGTGCTGCAATCAAACCCGTTAGGGCATCAGTGGTTTGCGGTGTTGGTGTTGCCAACAAAATCACATCTGAAATGCCTAATCTGTACGGCTGTGTCTGAACTTCTGGAGGTAGCTTCGTTACCGGCTTAATATAAGACTGTGAAGATTTACCAGATAAAGCACCAGTATTACTTGGTCTAACGGTCGAAGAGCTTACGTTAAATACGGATGGTATTTTTCTGGGATCATACTTTGTCTCATTCGCGAATTCGACGGAATATGGCGTTAGCTCAACTACAAAAACGTCTTTATTGCTCTTGCTTACTTTAGGAGAAGTGTAAATTGCCCCACAGGCTGTTAATGATATTAATAAAGCTGCGGTAAGAAGTTTCATATTTACTATCCAGAATAAATTCACATTTGCTTGCTAAGTGTATAATAATAAACTTATGTGACGTCGATGCATAATCTGAATTAGTTTTATAGCATTCTTATTTAGCGTAATTTCTTGAAAACCGTTTTGAACATTAATGCGATATCCATGCATATGTTGCGCCTTGCTTGGTAAATCAAATCCAATCGTGCTTTGCGAGGAATACAAGCACGACAGTAAATTGCATCTGTCTCTTCTAGGCTTTTTGTACGTGCCAATAATCGTTCTTCGTGCGCATGAAAGTAAACAGATGCTAGCCCTGTAATGCCGGGGCGGCTTTTTAATACTTTATCATAATACTCAGGGAATCTTTCGACGTATTGGCGTAGAGGTGGGCGTGGACCCACAAAACTGATGTGTCCCATCAAAACATTCCAAAGTTGTGGAACTTCATCTAGGCGTGTTTTGCGCAAAAATGCACCCGCTGGTGTAATACGGTTGCTTTTGTCGCCACCAGAAACACCGCTGTCAGTCGCAACTGTTGTCATCGTGCGAAACTTTACAAGGGCAAAGCTTTTACGGGGTGTGGTCATGCGCTCTGAAATATAGAACACAGGGCGCCCTGATGTGACCAATATGATAGCAATCGTTACAATGATTACTGGAAGTAAAACAATGGATAGTAAGATCGCTACGACTAAATCGAATATACGTTTCGTAAGTGTCATGAATTTACCTTAACTTATGCCATTGTGTGATCGTGTTATCAGCTGTTTGAAAGCATGTAATTTAGCTAGCATGTTACAATCAAGCGTAATATTCTTGAAAGCGAAAAACTGCTTGAAAATATCCAATGATAATTAATTATTATTTTCCTTCAAAATGTCTTGTATTCAGGGTGCGTTACGCAAAAAAGCCGTCATTTAAATGACATGTTTTGCCAATAATGCGATTTGTGATAACGCAAAGGTTAACGCCGTAGAGCAGAAAAAATAGCAGGATCAAACAATGTTCACAGTAAACGTAATCGTGGCAGACGATGTATTGGCAACGAATCCTGGGCTTACTCAGGAATTATTAGATCAAGCCATTGCAGGCATTGAAATGGGTGCAGAATTATGGAGCCGTTATATTGATGGCAATAATGCTGTTATTGATATTGATTTAGACTTTACAGACTTATCGGGTAACACTCTGGCAGAAGCGGGTTCATTTTTCTCTTTGGTAAGAAGTGAGTTTCAAACGGGTGTAGATTCCAATCCTATTATTGAGGGAATATTCACGATAGATTTGCCACGTTTGTTAAATGGCGATTTCCTTTTTTCTGATTCATTAGATTTCGAACAAAACCCAGGTGGCAATTCAGGCCAGATTGATTTTTTAACACTTGCAGCACATGAACTGGGCCATGTTTTTGGCTTTCTTGGAACATCCGATTTTAATGCTTTTGTGGATGCGGATGGTAATTTTACAGGTCAAAATGCAGTCGCTGCTAACGGAGGAAACCCGATCCCTTTGGCGGATGGTGTCCATATCTTGGGGAATGACTTACTTAGTCCTAGCATTTCAAACAACCTACGCGAGCCTATTAACGCAATTCACATTGCTATTTTACAGGACTTGGGCATTCCAGTCGTTACCGCTACAGAAATGGCTGATACGCTTTATGGGTTTAATGCATCCAGCGATACGGTGTTTGGTTTAGGTGGCGATGATACATTGAATGGCCTATCTGGCACCGACACATTGTTTGGTGGTGAGGGTAACGATAGATTTATCAGCGGAGCCAGTTCTGACGTTTTAGATGGGGGCGCCGGTCTAGATGATATTGTTGATTATATTGGTTCAAATGCTGGAATAAACGTTGATTTGTTCAATGCAACCGCAACAGGTGGTGATGCCGCTGGCGATTCAATTGTGAATATTGAAAACGTAAGTGGCTCTGCGTTTGCGGATGTTATTGTTGGCTCTGTAGGGGATAATGATCTGTTTGGTCGTGCAGGAGACGACTCTATAAATGGTGGTGCTGGTAGTGACACGATTAACGGCGGTGCTGGTCTCGATACATTAGAAGGGGGACAGGGCAACGACCGAATTTCTGGTGGTACGGGTGTCGGCATTCTATATGGCGGTGATGGTAATGATACGGTTAGTGGAAATAGCTCTGACGATACGCTGAACGGCGATGACAATAACGACCGTTTAATTGGTGCGGGTGGCAACGATGAGTTGTTCGGTGGTTTTGGTATTGATACGCTTGAAGGTGGCTCTGGAGATGACACCTTGTTTGGCGGTGGCGGCATTGACCGTTTGTTTGGGGGGTCCGGTACGGACACTTTGAATGGTGGTGAAGGCAACGACACGTTGATCGGTGACACGGGTGTTGGCATTTTGAATGGTGATGCGGGTAATGATACGCTTGTTGGTAATATCCTTGCTGATGTGTTGAGCGGGGGTGCGGATAATGACCGTTTGGTTGCTGGTGATGGTAATGACACGCTGAACGGTGGCGCTGGCATTGATCGCCTTCAAGGTGATGGTGGCGATGACATTTTGAACGGTGGCAATGATGATGACCGTTTGCGCGGTGATGCAGGCAATGACACGCTGAATGGCGATGCTGGTCGCGACACGCTTGAAGGTGGCGATAATAATGACCAACTGTTTGGCGGTATTGGCGACGACAGATTGCTTGGTAATGCAGGCGATGACACACTGAACGGTGGTGATAACAACGACCGTTTGGTTGGCGGCGACGGTAACGACATCTTGAATGGCGATGATGGCAACGACCTGATCTTTAACGGCGGTACGGGTATCGATACGTTCTTTGGCGGCAACGGCAATGACACGTTGATCAGTAGTGCTGAAGGCGAGACGCTGAATGGTGGTGCGGATAATGACCGTTTGAATGGTAACGGCGGTGCAGATAATTTGCGCGGCGATGCGGGAGCTGACCGCCTGTTTGGTGGTGACGGTAATGACAGGTTGAACGGTGGCGCCGACAATGACCGTATATTTGGCGGCGCTGGCGATGATACGATCAATGGGGGTACAGGCAATGATGTCGTCACGGGTGGCGCTGGTAGTGATGAGTTCATCTTCCAAGATGGAGATGTTCGCCTGGTGATCACGGACTTTGATGCACTTGATGATGCAGAGCAGCTTATCTTTGAAAATACAGTTGAGATTACGGACTTTGCAGATCTGATTGCCAATCACATTCAACAAGTGAACAGCAATATCATTATTAATGATGGCGCAGGCAACGAGGTTGTTCTGTTGAACACAAATCTTGGCGACTTGGATGCTGCGGATTTCGATTTCCTCTTCTTGTAAGAAGAAGCTTAAGCCGTTAATTTTTAGGGTGCGCACACATTAAAAGTGATCAGATTCACTAAAATAATAGTTGCCATCCAAGTAAACTTATATAACTATTTCGTTAACAATAATCAAAAGCTGCTTAAAGATATTTAATTAGTTGGCTCATTTTGCCTAGGGGGAAAATCAATGGCTATTAATACAACTGGTGACGGTGCTTACGGTGCCGCGGGTTCTGGAATTACGACTGGCACAACAGGTGTTGCGGATGGTGTGGCAGACGGCACTCTGACAATTACGGGTGGTAATTATACTGGAGCGAACGCTTTTGAGACGTTGCAATCAGGCCTGATAACAGACGGTATCGTTACAATTAACGGTGGTGCGCAGGTAGAAGTTGATGCTGCGATAAACAATAATTTCCCAGCTCCAAACAATCCTGGGGTTTATGGATATAATTATCAAAATGTTAATGCTGGTTTGGGTGCTGGTAGTACAGGCATTATTAATGTGGATGGCACTGGCACGTTTTTGGATGTGCAGGGTAATTCTGGCGGTATTCGGATCGGGCGTGAAGGAACTGGTACTTTAAACATTACCAACGGCGCAACAGTTCAAACATTTTTCTTAGATGTTGGTCGTGAAACCACTGGTAATGGCCGCGTTACGGTTGATGGCGCCGGCTCTTCATTGCTTCTAAATGGAAGCAATGGCTCTTCTTTTCCTGGATATGTTGGAGAGGCTTCGTTTAATCGTCTTGGTCGTGAAAGTGGCTCAAAAGGGTACCTAGAAGTCACGAATGGTGGCTCTGTCTTGATCGAAAACGAGGATGGAACATCAGACAACCCAGCTTTCCAACTTGGACGTGAAGATGGAAGCTATGGTCGTATTGATGTGTCGGGCACTGGTTCCACCTTTGTAATTGATCAAAATGGTCCTACAGGTGATGACTATCAAGGTGGGAGCTCTTTGACTGTAGGCAGTTCGGGCCAAGGTCTTTTAGACATTGCTGATAACGGCTCTGTTTCGGTCCTTGGTGATCAGGCGATCGTCAGTGTGTCCAGAATAAGGAATAATGATGCGGTTGTTGATCCGGCAAGCCGTATATCAGTCGAATCTGGTGGTGATCTTTTGATTGACGCAGAAGGCAATTTCGGCGGTATTTTGTCTATCGGAAGCGGTGCGAATGGCCGTGGGGAAGTGCTTGTAACGGGTGCAGGCTCTACAGTGACGGTTGCTGGGCAAGGTAGTCGAATAGTTGTTGGTGAAAACGATGCGACTGGTACTTTAAGTGTAATAAATGGTGCACAGGTTGATCTGTCAGGTAATGGAGCCAACTTAAATGTTGGCGGTGGCAATGGCTCAACAATTGATGGATCCCCTACAGCAAGTGTATTTATTGAAAGTGGGGGTATCGTTAATGTTACATCCACAGGTAATGACAGCGGTGCATTTGTTAACTTAGGTCGTGAAGTCGATGGCAATGGTTATATGCGTGTTACAGGCGCTGGATCACAGCTTAATGTTTCATCAAACAACACGGGTGCCGTTGCAGACCAAGCCGCATTTTTCAATGTTGGTCGTTCTGGCCAAGGGAACTTGGTGATTAATGATGGTGGTGTGATTAATCTTTCAGGTGGGCCGAATGATGACTTCCCAGGTCTGAACCTTGGCCGCAACGCTACTGGTAATGGCACGCTTATGATTGATGGGGCAGGTTCAGAATTTAATATATCTGGTAGCAATTCAGCTATTGGCGGCGGCGGCGGTTTCGTCGGTGTCGGCCGTGATGGTACGGGTACTTTGACAGTCACTAACGGTGGCGAATTTAATAACAGCGCTATCAATGGCGCAATGTTTATTGGCCGTAATGCTGGCAGTATTGGCGTTATCGAGGCGACTGGAACAGGCAGCCTTATATTTGGTGGTACAACCGTTGTTGTTGGCGCTGGTTTTGACTTTAGTACAGGCGCTGTCGACTTCATTAATGGTGGTTCTGGTACTATTAATGCAAATGATGGCGGTATTGTTCGCGGCGATAATTTCTTTGTTGGGAATGGCGGTGTAATTGCTGGTAACAGTACGATTGACGGCAATGTGACCCTAGGTGGTGATGATACTGGAGTTGGGGCAGCTACGCTTTCTCCTGGTACATCAACAGACTCAACAGGAACGCTGACTATTATGGGCGACCTGACAATGGGCTTTGGTCTTCTAGACTTCGATCTTGATAGTCTGGTAGCAGGAGAGTTCGATACCATTAGCGTTACAGGCAATATCGTTATCACTGGTGGTGCTATTAATATAGACTTTGGTGCTGGCTTTAATCTGATGTCGGGTGACACGGTTACACTTCTAAGTGGTGCAGATCTGATCATCAACTTTGGCGTGTTTGATATTAATTTAAATCCAGAAAATTCTACTCAAGGACTTTACGCTGCGGATACAGGATCAGATCTGGTTTTGGGCGCGCTAAATGATATCGGTGATACATCCGCTATCCTAGATTTTGGAACATCAGGAGCTGGTGTTGTGGGTGGCATACAAACGGATATGGAAGACGGTGTCATAGCTGGTGCTGCGGCCGGTGGTGCTTTTGACAGCATTGTTTTCCAAAATATCACGGAATTCCTGACAACAAACAGCGCGGATACTTTTGATGCATCTGGACTAACGAATGGCGCTGTGACGATCACGGGTCGTGCAGGTAACGATACGCTTTCAGGTGGTGCGCTTGACGATGTCCTATTTGGTGGCACGGGTGATGATACGCTGAACGGTAACGGCGGTAATGACAGCCTTATTGGTGGTGCAGGCGTTGATGTTATTAACGGTGGCGCTGGTAATGATATCATCAGTGGTGGCGCTGACAGTGGTATATTATCTGGTGATGGTGGCAATGATACTGTGACTGGTAATAGTTTAGCGGATACGATTAACGGTGGAGATAACAACGACCGTTTGGTTGGCCTTGCTGGCGATGACTTCTTGTACGGTGGCAGTGGCATTGACCGTCTTGAAGGTGGCGATGGCACAGACAGCCTGTTTGGTGGCGATGGTAGTGATACATTGCTTGGTGGCACAGGTATCGGCTTCTTTGAAGGTGGTGCTGGTAACGACACAGTTGTTGGTGACGCTATGACCGATACAATAGACGGTGGCACAGGTAATGACCGTTTGGTTGCAGGTGCTGGTGATGACAGTGTTGATGGTGGCGCAAACAATGACCGCATTGAAGGCGGTGCTGATAATGACATGCTGTTTGGTGGTTTGGGGATTGATAGTATCTCCGGCGATGGTGGTAATGACACGTTGTTTGGCGGTGATGGCATTGACCGATTGTTCGGTGGTGATGGTACAGATACACTGAATGGTGGCGAAGGTAATGACACGCTACAAGGTGGCACTGGTATTGGCATTTTGAATGGTGATGGTGGCAACGATACGCTTGTGGGTGATATTCTTGCGGATGTGTTGAGCGGTGGTACAGGCAATGACCGTTTGGTTGCAGGCGATGGTGACGACACGTTGGACGGTGATGCTGGTATTGACCGCCTTGAAGGTGGTGCTGGTAATGATGAGTTGAACGGTGGTGCTGATGATGACAGGCTGCAAGCTGCTGCTGGCAATGACACGCTGAACGGTGATGGTGGTGATGACACGCTTGAAGGTGGCGACAACAACGACATTCTGAACGGCGGTACTGGTAACGACAGATTGCTGGGTGATGCTGGTGACGACACACTAAACGGTGGTGATAACAACGACCGTTTGGTTGGCGGCGACGGCAACGACATCTTGAATGGCGATGATGGCAACGACCTGATCTTTAACGGCGGTACGGGTATCGATACGTTCTTTGGCGGCAACGGCAATGACACGTTGATCAGTAGTGCTGAAGGCGAGACGCTGAATGGTGGCGCAGATAATGACCGTTTGAATGGTAACGGTGGTAATGACACGTTGAATGGCGATGCTGGTGTTGACCGCCTGTTTGGTGGTGACGGTGACGATGACTTATTCGGCGGTTCTGGCAATGACCGTATCCTTGGTGGCGCAGATAATGACTTTATCCTAGGGGGTACAGGGAATGATGTTGTTACGGGGAATGCTGGCAGTGATGAGTTCGTCTTCCGAGAAGGTGATGAGCGTCTTGTGATCACGGACTTTGATGCACTTGATGATGCAGAGCAGCTTATCTTTGAAAATACAGTTGAGATTACGGACTTTGCAGATCTGATGGCCAACCACATTCAACAAGTGAACAGCAACATCATTATTAATGATGGCACAGGCAACGAGGTTGTTCTGTTGAACACAAACCTTGGTGACTTGGATGCCGCGGATTTCGATTTCCTCTTCTTGTAAAATAAAATCTAAGCCACCTGCTTAATGTGGGTGGCTTAGTAAATATCTCTGATATATGGCATATGTAATCAATACATAAATATGCTTGTGTATTGAGATCTCATTTACAGCAAACCGTTGGAGCAAAAATTGAGCCATAAATATCATTTCATTTCGGGCCTCCCACGCTCTGGTTCTACATTGTTATCTGCAATACTACGCCAAAATCCCCGTATACATGCATCTATGTCCAGTCCGATCGGACATATATTCCGTGCAATTTTTAATGCGATGGGTGCCGATAACGAGTTTTCTGTTTTCCTGAATGAAACACAAAAAAAGGCGATCTTGGAAAGTGTTTTCAATGCATATTACAGCTCTATGGAAGAGCCGCGTGAGGTTATTTTAGATACGAACCGTTTGTGGACAACACGCTTGCCAACTTTGCAAGAATTATTCCCAGATTCAAAAGTTATTTGTTGTGTGCGCAATCCAGCATGGATTTTAGACTCTATAGAACAACTTATTCGTAAGAATGCATTGGATAACTCACGGCTGTTCAATAACGTAGAGAGTGCAACAGTATACGGTCGTGCAGAAGCTTTGCAGCGCCGCGATCGTATGATTGGTTTTGCATGGTCTGCGTTGAAGGAAGCCTATTTTGGCGAACACGCGGACAAGCTGCTTTTGGTAGAATATGATTTGTTGGTTAGTCGCCCTACAGAAACATTGGACTTAATTTATCAGTTCATTGGTGAAGAAGCCTATCAACATGATTTTGACAACGTAGAATACGAAGCCGAAGATTTTGATGCCTTTTTACATACCAAAGGGCTGCATACTGTGCGCAAAAAGGTAGAGTTTAAGCCACGTCAAACGGTTCTGCCGCCAGATTTATTCCAACAGTACCAAGCACTGCAATTTTGGAATGAAAACCATCCAACAAAAGCGAACCGTATTACAGTGCAGGGTGCTGAGCAGAAAAAGTAACGGTTAATTCGTCTCTACAACCATTACTTTACAGTAACTTGCTGGGTCTGGAAAACGCACATTGGTGCGAAAGGCATTCTTAACGTCCAGATAACTACAGATCAAATCTTGGCGCTGGTCAGTAATAACGTCATCGAATACGAACACACACCCAGGGGCGGCATATTCAGCCAGAACTGGTAGATGACGATGCACTTCACGATCGTCGTGTGTGGTGTCACAGAAAATCATTTTATATTTTCTAGCCAAAGGGCAGGTGACAAGGTCGCCTCGGATGAAGTTTGTGACAAATGGCAAAAGGTTGAGTTCTTTAATATTTTTAATAAGAACGGCGATTGATCCGCCTGGGTGATAGATAGCAGAGGCAACTTGGCCTTCGTGTCGCGAAACATCAAACGGCTCAAGAAGTTTTTGTTGCCACTCTTTGGCGCTGGTTATGCCAAGGTCAAGCGTATCGAACAAATTCACGGATTGGCCTGTGCGTCTTCTGTCGCGTAAACCATATGCGATTGCTGCTGTTGAGCGGCCAACAAATGGGCCGACCTCTAATATTGGCCCATCGTTCATGTATGATGCATTAAAAATGACTGTCAGATCATCAGGGGACATCCAGCCATTTGGATACCCTCTTTTGGGATAGGGAAGAGGACGCTCAAAATATTTATCTGCGAAGTCTGTTGCTTCTTTTGTTTTTACCACCTGTAAAATTCCTTTTTATAAAAGGCTTTGCGATCGTTACGCCACTCGTACTGCCTGTGTGTAATTTAGGGATGTTATTGGTATTGAAAAGGGTAAATGTACCAATCTCTATATTTATTTAAGCGTGGCGTATTAATTTGTAATGCCTGTACTTTACAGGCTCTACACCTTTTTGAGAACCGTTCGCAATTGACTTTACAGTTGCGAGTAATTCTCATATGCAGAATCTGTCATGCAACACAAGGACTCACTATGTCGCTCATCAAAACGTTTATCACTTACAGTTTCGCTGCATTTATTGCGCTTACAGTACCGTCAACAGTTAATGCCGAGGACAAATTGAAAGTCATTACAACATTCACAGTTATTGCTGACATGGCTGCAAATGTTGCGGGTGAAGCAGCAGTGGTGGAATCTATTACAAAGCCAGGTGCGGAAATCCATGGTTATTCTCCGACACCGCGCGATATTTTGCGTGCGCAAGATGCCGATCTGATCCTATGGAATGGTATGAATTTAGAACTTTGGTTTGAACAATTCTTTTCCAATCTTCGGGATGTTCCAAGTGCGACACTAACAGAGGGCATTGAACCTATGAGCATTACAGAGGGTTCGTACAACGGGAAGCCCAACCCACATGCATGGATGTCCTTGGATAATGCGCATATTTATATAGATAATATCCAAAAGGCTTTTGTAGAACAGGATCCAAAGAATGCGGATGTTTATCGTGCGAATGCCGATGCTTATAAAGCGAAATTGACGGCACAGATTGCTCCGCTGCGTGAAGCTGTTTTAAGCATTCCTGAAGAAAAGCGTTGGTTGGCATCGTGCGAAGGTGCTTTCAGTTATCTTGTACGTGATTTCCAGATGAAAGAGCTTTATTTGTGGCCGATGAATGCAGATCAAACGGGTACACCACAACAGGTTCGCAAAGTGATCGATGGTGTGCGCGAACATAAAATTCCAGCTGTATTTTGTGAAAGCACAGTCAGCAGCGATCCTGCAAAACAGGTTGCGCGTGAAACTGGTGCTGCCTTTGGCGGGATTTTATATGTAGACTCTTTGACAACTGCGGATGGTCCTGTACCAACATACCTTGATCTGCTTCGCATTACGTCTGAAACAATTGCAACCGCACTAACGACAGCAACACAGTAGGGTCATATGTTAGATCACAACCCAAGCTTTGGTATTCGCGCACGCAATGTAACGGTGACCTATAAAAATGGTCACACGGCATTGCGTGAGGCAAGCTTTGAAATTCCAAGCGGAACAATCACGGCTTTGGTGGGTGTAAATGGGGCAGGGAAGTCGACCCTATTTAAGGCGCTAATGGGGTTTGTCCCTGCATCTCAGGGTGACATTTCTATTTTGGATATGCCTGTAAAGGAGGCGTTGAAAAAGAATATAGTTGCCTATGTGCCCCAAGCTGAAGAGGTTGATTGGTCATTTCCCGTTTTGGTCGAAGATGTGGTCATGATGGGTCGCTATGGTCATATGAATTTCATGCGTATACCGCGCAAAATAGATCATGAAGCAGTAACCGATGCCCTAACACGTGTTGGTATGATTGATTTTAGACACCGCCAAATTGGCGAGCTGTCAGGTGGTCAACGTAAACGCGTTTTCTTGGCCCGAGCATTGGCACAAGAAGGCAAAGTCATTTTGTTGGACGAACCTTTTACGGGTGTGGATGTAAAAACAGAAGATGCAATCATTGAGCTACTCCGCGAAATGCGTGACGAGGGCAGGGTTATATTGGTTGCAACCCACAACCTTGGGTCCGTACCAGAATTTTGTGATCGCACTGTTTTGGTGAAAGGCACCGTTCTGGCTTATGGCCCGACACAGGAAACCTTTACCCAATCTAACCTCGAAGAAGCTTTTGGTGGTGTTCTACGTCACTTTGTTTTGACAGGCAAAGATCTGCATGATGATGACGATACACGTCAAGTTACTGTTCTCACCGATGATGAACGTCCGTTTGTTTTGTATGATGACAAACCAAAAGGCAGCAAAGGGAAGGGCGCAGAGTGATCGACACAATCCTTCTACCCTTTAGCTATGGCTATATGACCAATGCAATGTGGGTCAGCGCATTGGTGGGTGGGGTTTGTGCATTCTTGTCCGCCTATCTGATGTTGAAAGGCTGGTCTTTGATTGGCGATGCATTGAGCCATTCGATCGTACCAGGTGTTGCAGGCGCATATATGTTGGGTTTGCCCTTTGCATTGGGCGCATTTGCTGCTGGTGGGTTGGCGGCTGGCGCTATGTTGTTTTTGAACCAACGTTCGGGTTTGAAAGAAGATGCAATCATTGGGCTGATCTTTACATCATTTTTCGGCCTAGGATTGTTTATGGCGTCCGTATCGCCAACATCAGTCGATATTCAAACCATTACATTGGGCAATATTCTAGCGATCACACCGTCTGACACGCTGCAATTGGCCATTATTGGTTTTGTCTCATTGACGATTTTACTGCTTAAATGGAAAGATCTGATGGTTGCGTTTTTTGATGAAAGTCATGCACGTTCTATCGGCATCAACCCAGATCGCTTAAAGGTTTTGTTTTTCATGCTTTTATCTGCATCTTGTGTTGCTGCATTGCAAACAGTGGGTGCATTTCTTGTTATCGCGATGGTCGTAACACCAGGTGCGACAGCCTATTTGCTAACAGATCGGTTCCCACGCCTCTTGATGGTCAGCGTTGCAATTGGATCAATCACCAGCTTTGTTGGCGCTTATGCAAGTTTCTTTTTAGATGGCGCAACAGGCGGAATTATCGTTTGTCTGCAAACACTCCTGTTTTTAGCCGCCTTCTTTTTTGCACCTAAACATGGGTATATTGCCGCCCGTCAAAGATCTGCCGCGGCACTTAACGAGGGTATCTGATGGACGAATTGCTTTTACCCTTTCAATTCAGTTTTATGATCAACGCCTTTATCATGACAGCAATAATTGCTGTGCCAACGGCGCTGCTGTCTTGCTATCTGGTTCTTAAGGGGTGGTCTTTGATGGGCGATGCTATCAGCCATGCTGTTTTACCAGGTGTTGTGTTAGCCTATATCATCAATATTCCATTGATCATCGGTGCCTTTTTCGCAGGTATGATTTGTGCTTTAGCTACGGGTTTTTTGAAAGAAAATAGCCGTGTGAAACAGGACACTGTTATGGGCGTGGTGTTTTCGGGCATGTTTGGTTTGGGTATCGTGATGTATACTAAGGTGAATACAGATGTGCATCTGGATCATATTCTATTCGGAAACATGCTGGGTGTGACAACCAATGATATTTTAACGACAGGATTGATTGCGTTGTTTGTTGCTGTGGTCGTAATTTTGAAGCGTCGCGATTTATTGCTGCATTCATTTGATCCAGCCCAAGCCAAAGCTACAGGGTTGTCTGTTAATTTGCTGCACTATGGGTTGCTTGCAATCTTGTCCTTAACCATCGTTGCAACGCTTAAGGCTGTTGGAATTATTTTAGCAATTGGGTTGTTGATCGCCCCCGGTGCTATTGCATTCCTGTTAACAAAGCGTTTTGAAAAGATGCTGCTGATCGCGGTCCTTGTGACTTTATTTTCTGGAACAGCGGGAATTTATCTAAGCTTTTTCATAGACAGTGCGCCTGCACCAACGATCATTCTTATTCTAACGATCATATTTATAATTAGCTTTGTGAAACAGGCAACGAAGCAATCTGTTTAATATACTTTATTGTCAAATCTAAATTAGCAGTGGATTGGTTAGTGAATCCTATAGCTGGATATATGTACTGTATTACAAACTTATTATAGCTTGTATTACTGGAGTATGTTCTCGGTCGCAAAAAGCGGAATACACGTAGCTTTCCGCGTGTCACGTGAAGAAGTTGAAGTTTTAGCAAGGATCGCAAAAGAATACGGTTTTAAAAATCGCAGTCAGACATTTCGCGATCTAGTGAGGGCAGGTGGATCCTGTTTCAAGTCGATGCTGAAACTTCAACAAGGCTCAAATCAATTGTATATTCGCTATTTCAGTTAGGTAATTTGCTAAACCAAATTGACGTAATGCACATAAAGGTAAAGGTGCATGGTGTTACTCGATTGCCTCCGAAAAATAAGCTAAATTTTATTATTGGTTAATTTTTGAATTGACAGATTATGCTAAATAATTGTTATCTGGCTATAGTAACGATATTTTGATTATTTTTTATTTTACATATTTTTATTGGGGATTTCTTATGCGTGATCGTTTTTTTGTTTCATTTGTTATATTTCTTTTAACATTTACAACGAACCTGTTTGCGCAAGAAGCAACCCCAGAAATCGCGCCTCTAGAAGATATAGACCAGGCACAACTTACAAGCGAAGAGCCTTCTCAAGATGCAGAGATTGGGGAAGGCGCAGAAGCTGAAGACGATACACTCACAAAAGAAGACCTTGAAGGGTATGACCTTGAAGAGCCATCTGTTTCCGCAGCTATGGATGCGGCCAACGGCGGTGCTGGTGGTATTGCTGGAGGATTGTCGGGCTCAAGTACGGCGCAAGATATCGTTAGTGCTTCTGGACAGCTAAAATACTCGGTTCCAATTTCGGTCCCCGCTTTTAGAGGTTTAGAACCAAGCCTTTCAATTTCCTATAACTCAGATCTGGGCCGCCGTGCTGGTGATGGTGCCTTTGTCGGAGCGGGCTGGTCTTTGGCTGGGTTCTCTACAATTGAACGCGTTTCTTCGCGCTTAGGGGCGCCATTCTATGATCGCTTTGACGGACGTGATATATTTGTGGCCGATGGGATGGAATTGCTTAAATGTGACAATAGCCCCATTCAAGTGTCTGGGGTGGACAGCGCATCATGGAACTATTCCCCTGATTTTATCGCGACAGGAACGCCTGTTGGGTGTGCCGCGGGTGGCGATTTTGTTACGTTAAAGGACACGTATACAAAGATCGTTTTGGATGAAGCGACCAATGCATTCATCATTTACCAAAAAAATGGTACGCAGATGCGCTATGCTTCTATCGATGCTTTAGCTCCTGTTGAAACTGTTGTGGCGTCTCCTGCGGTTGGACTACCGTACTTGAATTATTATGGTAACCCAACAGCCACACCTCCGATATGCTCTGAATGTGGAGGTCCTAATCCTGCGTATATACCTGAGATTACCGAAGCCGAAGTAGTCGCTCATAATAACGTGCGCAAGCGTCGTAAATGGCTGTTGCATACTGTCACAGATACGCAAGCTGCGGCAAACACAGTGACGTATAATTATGAATTTGGCCGCACCGTTGGCGAGGCACGCAATGATGGATACGCAAGCCGTCCTGATACGATTGAATACGCAGGTTATACGGTTCATTTTAAGTATGTGGAAAATACGACACCGAATAGTTTTTCTACGGGTACCAGTTATCTGGGACAAAACTTCCATATGCTGCGTTGGGTCTATACGACAGACGGTGCACAAAGGATTGCTGCTTACGAGCTTTCACAAACGCAATCTGGATTAACAAAAGCGTTTAAATTGGAGACTGTCCAACAGTTTGGTCGTGACTTTACGTTGGCTGCGGGTGGTGTGCCAAATGTTGCCAGTGCTACGTCTTATCCTGCGACCATGTTCAGTTATTCAAATGATGATTATGCACTCGAAGAGGTTACGTATCCAGATTTGACCACAAATCCAGGCCCAAATGCAGTAGGCTGGAATTATTATCCATCAACTAATGCTAGTTTTTATTCTCAAAATATTAACTCCTACAATAGCTTTCACAAAGATATGCGAGTTGTCGACACGAATGGTGATGGGCGCGAAGAGCTTGTAGGTTTTCCGTATAGAAAACAGAGCGTTCCACAGTGTTCACCTGGTCAAGAACCTGGATCAGGAGCTTTTTCAATTGGTGGTAGTGATAGTAAGAAAATACCATTCCCTGAAATTTACAAGCGACCAAACGATATAGATTTAAAGGCTGAAGACGATGCTCCTTACGTACCTCCACCGCAACAATGTGTTGTAACTAAATATTATCAACAGAAGTCTGGACATTATAAATTCGACAAAGATCGTAATCTTACGCATGATGCATCTTCTAAACCAGTTGTATTAACTGCGACACATAATAGTCCAGTTGGTCGTATTTTAGGGCTGACACCATGGACGCCTGAGATGCCACAATCAGTTGTGCTTACACAGCGCTCTACGAATGTATTCTCTAATTCCCGTTATGAGACTTGGCACTTGGGTAATGAGGTTACATCTGGTACTTCTGGTGATGCGAGTGCTGCCGTTGATACGGAAGCTCTTCATATTGGCGGTACTCATGATATTGCAATCGATTACGTGGGTAACTTTGACACGGACCCAGAGTTGGAACTGTACCATGTTAAGCGAAACGATGTAACGTCGACGAGCCGTCAGAATAAATTCTTTTTCGATGTTGTTACAGACCCAAACAATGCCGCAGGTGATCCTGTTGGCGCGATTAAACCCGCTCCAATACAAAACTTTGAACCTTCAGGTAGCCTTGATCATACCTGTGCTGCGACGGCAATTGGGTCAGTAAACCATCTGAACGGCCGCTCTCTTGATGTTAATGGAGATGGTATTGATGAGATTTTACTGTCTTCATCTCACAGTGGTGGGCCGCACTATTGTATCCGTGAATATACACCAAATGGGTTTAAGTTCCGCAGTTTGGATAATGTGCCGTTTCTTGATAGTGGGGCTAACACAGGTGGTTACACATTAGAGGCTACTGGGTTTGGGGATGTGAACGGAGATGGAATCCCTGATGCGGTTATTCATAAAAAATCAGATAGCTGGAAAGTTCTGGTTCGCCTAGGTCACGGCGATGGAACTTTTGCCTCAGAAGTGCAGTGGGCAGATACCGTTGATTTTACAACAACCCTAAGCGGGCTAAGCTATGCCAATAACTTTGTACAATTGCGCGATGTCAATGCAGATGGTTTGGCAGATGTCATTATCAGTGCTGAAAGTCGTGGCGGGGTAGTACATTCTACACATAGACCTACAGCTGCACCCTTCAAAATTTTGCTGTCTACAGGGTCATCTGAACATGGTTTTGTTCAATCGTCGACAACATCAGCACAAATAGAAGGTTATATTGCTGCGGGTGATTTTGATGGCGATGGTTTGGTTGATTTTGCAATCACCGATGAAATTCGCAATGGGGTAAGAACCCCTATAATTAAATACGGTTCTGTTGGGTTCCCAAACCGCTTAGAGGGGATTACGACGTCTTCTGGGAATGTGCTTTCCGCTGAATATGATAGTTCCGCGCAATTCCCAAACAATCAAGTGCCTGCTGCGCGTCAGGTTGTGATGAAAGTAACCTCTGGTGTGAACACATCTGAACCGCGTGTGACGACTTTTGAATACTCAGGCGATCGCTACGATTACGATCGCCGCAAGCCTCTTGGATTTAAAGAGGTGATGATTACCTTGCCACCAGCCAATGATGAAACGGGTACATTGGTTCAAAAGACCACTTACCTAAATGACAGTTATGAGAATGCTGGCTTGGTTGAAAAGACGGAAGTTCATTACGACGATACTTTGTACAGCGGTGCCTATACGACATGGAATGTGACTGGCAGTTATGAAGCAGCCCCCATTCGGATTACTAAAGCGTCAGAAACCAAAACGATGCGTTATGGCAATAATCTGATCAACTCTAAGATGGATTACACTTGGAACCAATATGGAGAACCATCTGTTGTCTATGACCGTGGATTTGAAGATACAACGCATGATAATACATGGACACTAATCGAGTATGAACCGAACATTGATAAATACATTGTTAACTTGCCAAAGCGTAAGCTTATGGGGTCAGGGGATACCGCAAATGCACATCGCTTAAGCGGAGAGTTGTACAATTACGACGGAAATGGTTCCTATAATGCTGCGCCATCGTTTGGTAACTTATCGCTTATGCGTATCTGGGATGGCGGTACTGGTTTCCGCAATGCTTCTACGTACACCCACGATACATACGGCAACCTTTTGTCCGAAACGGATGCTTTGGGGAACACTACGACGCATAGTTATGAGACGGGCAAGAACCTATTCTTAACCAGCTCAACCAACGCATTGGGACACTCTGGATCAACAACCTGGGATACAGCTTGCCAACAACCACTAAGCCAGACAGATGCGAATAATCTAACGACAACACATGTCTATGATGCCATGTGTTTGGGTGTTCAAACAACAAGTCCAACAGGTCAGGATGTTTACACCAGCTATCACAATCTGGGTGATCCAAACGCGCAGTATGTAGAGCGCCGTACAGAGATTGCGACCACTGCTTTTGGTCAAACAGAAAGCTTTGAACGCGAATACTTCAACGGTTTTGGCGAAACTTATAAAACAGCCGTATCTGGCCGCACGTCTGGTATTGAAGCAACGGGTTCTGGCGCTTCTGTACTTTTGACCAAATATGACCGCCGCGGCCAAAAGCTTTGGGAAAGTATCCCGCTGACATGGGCTGAGGCTCTGAATAATGATGCGGCAAGCAATCAACGCATGAGTTACAGATATGATCCGATGGGGCGTCAGACACGTGTGACCCATGCGGATGGATCATTCCAGTCGGTGTCTTATGCAACGAATACAATGCTTTATCCGCGTATTGTTGCAACTGGAGATGTGCAGGACAATATACGGATGCCAAGTCAGATAATGACGACATCTGAATGTGAACTGGGGCCCAATGGCAATCGCTGTGAATGGGCGCGCTCAACAATGGATTACTTTGGTAATACCGTCCGCCAACTCCGTTCGGACCAAGACCATACCGATGTCACCACGAGCGCAACCACAAGTCGTGCAACAAATTACAAATACGATCTTTTACAACGCCTAACGGATGTGCGCGACCCAGAAGGTATTTTATTCCACTATGAGTACGATGCGTTTGGCAACCGTATCCAAGCAGAAGACCCAGGCCTGGGTCGCTGGACGCTGGAATATGATGACAATGACAACCTGGTCAAACAAACCGATGCCAAGGGACAAACGATTGAATTTACCTATGATGAGCTGAACCGCCCGACACGTAAATTAGTCTCTGGTGGTCTTGTGAATGCAAATGGAACCACGGGCTCTGTTGCTACCTATAATTTCTATGATGGTTTAAACACTGTGACCTCACATGATCGGGCTGCAAATGTTTGCCCGCATAACGCCAGCTCATCCTCTCAAAATATTGGGCAGTTAACCTGTCAGGTTGTTGGATTAAACCGAACCAGAATAGATTATGGCCGACTTGGCCTTCCAACCAATACTTTGAACTACATTCAAGAAGATACAGATGGAGCATCTGGTGCGGTCACGCTCGTCCGTACACACCAACGCTATAACTTTGATGGGTCATTACAAAGACAAGCTTACAACTACATGGAAAATGGCGCGCTTAAATGGGCTTGGACACCGCATTACAAATACGATGCTGCGGGCCGTTTGGCTAAATTCGGCGATGATGTCCTAGACGTCAAATACGACCTGCGGGGCAATCCCACAGAAGTGATCTATGGCAACGGAACCAGCGATCTGCGCACCTATGATGCCGCACGTGGGTGGTTGGAAAATGTCACCATCTCTAACCCTCTCAGCACAAAGACATATACCAAAACCTATTCACGGTCATTGAACGGGCGCGTCCTGTCTGTGGACAGCACGATGAATGCTGGAAGTTTTGACTATACATATGATTACATCGGGCGCTTGCTGACTGCGACGAACAAAGCGGGCCTGACCCAATTCGACCAAAGCTTCACCTATGATCGGGCTGGACGTATGCGTTCCAATTCGCATCTGGGCACATATAATTATTCCAACCCAAAACAGGTGGGCAGCAATGGCAATTCGCCACACAGCCATGCACCATCCTCTGTGGAAGGGCAAACGTTCACCTACGATGCCAACGGTAATATGACCACAGGCCTGCATGGCAAGGTTATGGAATACGATGGCGAAAACCGTCCACTATCTGTGGAACACAACGGCAAACGCACGGAATATGTTTATGGGCCATCAGGCACACGCTTGATGAAGATCGAGGATGCAGACACGGCAGAGGAATCCATCACCGTTTACGCGGGCATGTCAGAAATCCGCGATTGGAAAAAACCAACGCAAAACACCCAGAACTATCCCATCGGCGATGTACGCTGGAACAACGGTCCAGCCGTTGACGATGCGACCGTCCCAGCCGATAATCCTTTCCAACGCGGGTTTATGCATGTGGATCAACTGGGTTCCATCGTCGCGATCACCGATGATTTTGGCCAGTTCGAAGTCATGCGCGCCTACGCGCCATACGGCAAAGTCTCGGATGAGGATGAAACCGACAAAAGGCTGGATGCTCCCAAAGAAACCAAGGGCTTCTTAGGCGAATACTATGACGAAGACAGCGAGCTGCAATACCTAAACGCCCGCTACTACGACCCCGAGCTCGGCATGTTCATCCAACCCGATTGGTTCGAGGTCACCGAAGAGGGCGTGGGCACCAACCGCTACGCTTACAGCTTCAACGACCCCGTCAACAAACTCGATCCAAATGGGAACTTTTTTGGGGCATTCTTGGGCGCACTTATCGGAGCCCTTGCCAGCCACAGCGCAATCTTTGCAGGAATCGCAGTCTTTACTGCCAATGTCGGGTTCTTCCTTGCCGTACACAGCTTCGGCCAAACGATTGTCGGCGTAGCCAGTGGGAAACTCTCTATCAAAGATGCCATCATAGGGCTCGCGAAGTCCTATGCCATAGGCGCTGTAACAGGCTTTGCCGCCAATCAGATCGTCAGTGCTGTGGAGCAAACGATCAGCAATGCGCTTAGTAAAGCGATTACATCTGCGAAAGGGATTAAGCCCGCCAAGTTCTCAACAAGTCCGTTTGAGATTAGGACTTCGTTAAAGAATATTAGCAAGAACCTTAGTGGTGGTTCGGGTGAGTATATACTTGTTGGTGGAGAGGGCGTTGAACCTGGTGTTGGATGCTGTAGGCCAAGTCCACCTGAAGCTAAGCGACTGATGGGGATTGCTCGGAAAGCAGCGCCCAAAACGGTTGAAGTGATCGCGGATGTCGCAAGTGGAGGAGCCACAAGAGCTGCAAAGGTTGGATTAAATGTACGGCGTGCTGGTACTGCTTTTAAGAATACTAAAGAAGCTACAGTGGCTGCAAATAAATTGGGTTTTACTAAAACTAAGAACTTTAAATTCAATAGTCATGGGCAAGCTGTCTTTAAAAGAGGTAATAGATTTATTACACCAGATATAGATGGACATAATGGCGGAGTATGGAAAGTATTTGACAGGCGAGGAAACCGAATTGGTACTGCTGACAAAAACTTAAACATTTTTAAGGATTAAAATGGTTGATTTAATACGTGTTGGAATTGAAGATGACAAAACCGCTTACATTCGCTTGGGTGAAAATTATGAAGCATTTGAGCTAAATCTCAATAATTGGACAAGAGAACAGTATGTGTTACAGTGGAAAAATGCTGCTAAATATGCGATGCAAAAGAGACTAACGTCTGCTTTTATTTGTGATTATGAGTGTGCTAAAAATAACATAAAATTAATCAAGATCTATAGCGTTATACCTGAAGAGGCAACTTGTCCGCGGGAATATCTTGATTGCGATGATACAGAGAATCTAGATTTCTTCATCACAGAAAGTTTTGTCTTTATTACAGAAGATGTAAATAAATTAAAATTAGAAGATAGTTATGAGCAAATATTTTCTGTATATGATGAATATTTTCCAATCTACTATTTAAATCCTGATCACATTCAGTATTTTTATTTATATTTATCTGATAGGATAGAGGGTGTATCGAATTGGAGGATTTCCAAGGAAGACCTTTTGAGTGTTACACGAATACCGTAAAATTTTTTAATATTAATTATACAATACCAAATCCAGATACATATTTTGCAATTGTATTAAGTTTTGAATACTAAGCAAGCGCAGGGCGGGCTTCAGCCCACGTGTTAAATACGTAACACCTAAAGCAATGAGCTGAAGCTTGCCTTATGAAACCTTTAACGAGCCTACCTTACCTCTAAGCAGAAGTATGACTGTCATACGACCTTTCCTCTTAGCATATCTCTTTTACACATTTATCATAAACATGTAGCTTTGAATGATCTGTACTTTACAAAAAATAATTAAAAACAACGTATTAACCTAACGTCCCAACTGGGACATCCCCCACAATACCTAAACGCCCGCTACTTTGATCCCGAACTCGGCATGTTCATCCAACCCGATTGGCTTGAGGTCGCCAAAGAGAGCGTGAGCACCAACTGCTATGCCTATTCCTTCAATGATCCGGTGAATAAACTCTTTGTACAATAACTTCTTCTATCTGAATGCTCTTAAAATGAACACGTCCAATTTTAGTGATCAACGACCCGCGTTCCCCAGTCTGGCCCGCTAAAAACGATAGTAATTCCATGGATGTCGTTTGGTATGATAACCGTCCCTGATCAGACCCTATTATCGCAAGCTCGGCCATCGGATGATCCGCCTGTTTGATCGAAGCCAAGCCGCCCTGAAACCGTTTTAAGGATGTCTGTGGCGATGTCTTACGCCGTTCTAAAAACGTTTGTGTAAACTCTGCCCTCATGCCCAATCGCTCAAAATAAAGCTCGATCAATTTTGGCGGCGCAAGGTTTAAATCTATCAACCCTTCCTGATCATACAAACGATATATCAGTGGTGTGTCATCCACCGTGATCGTAAACAGTGTGCCGTCCAGTTTGGGAATATCTGTGCGCTTTGATCGCCCTTTATCCAACATTGCTTCGCCCGCCAAAAGACTGATGCGCGCGTATCCTTTTTCTGCGATGCGGTCATTAATGCTCGACTTTGTAAGAGCCCGCAGGGTAAGTTGAGGCTTTAGAAATGCATCAGATATACTTGCCATCATAGACATCAAAATCATAAGGCTGAACAGCACCGTGAGCAGTGAAAACCCACCCTCTTTATCTTTGCGGCAGAAGTTCGTTTTGGGCGGCGTTCTAATACTGATGTATTGTGGATGCTTGATCATCGCTGCGCCCCCCCGTTTTGTTGTGATCGGATCATGTGGATTGATCCCGTGGTTAATATGGTTGACACTAACAGACATTGACCGTTTCATCATTCCTGACCTTACCAATATTGGGGTCGCTGCAACAGGGTTTTCATTTTTAATGTGGTATTACCCTGACCAACTTGGGTGGCACATGATTGGTGCTGTTGGGGCAGGGGCATTGTTTTGGGCAATCGCATCTGGGTACAGACTGTTTCGCGGAGTTGATGGTTTGGGACTGGGTGATGCAAAATTCATATTTGGTGCCGCTTTATGGGTAGGCCCAACGGGTGTGATCAATGTTATTTTTCTGGCGGCTGTAAGTGGTATTATTGGAGCATTGTGTGTTGGTGCATGGCGTGGCACAAAAGAGATAGGCCACATACCATTTGGACCTTTTTTAGCATTTGCAACATTCTTTATTTGGCTTTTCGGCCCAATATTATAGGGTATTTTCATGAATATTAGATCCGTCAAAAAAACAAAACGTAATGCAGGTGTATCCTTGATTGAAATTTTAGTGGTCTTGGCGATCATTGGGATGATTATGGGTTTGGTTGCGCCGCGCGTTTTGGACTATTTCGGCCGGGCAAAAAGTCAATCTGCGTCTATTCAAATGTCGAATATAAAAGGTGCTTTACAATTGATGTATATTGATATTGGGCGCTATCCAACAGAGGCCGAAGGGTTGAGTTTGTTATTAGCCGCATCTGATCAAGTAAAAGGATGGAACGGCCCATATTTAGATACTGAAAATGGGCTTAAAGACCCTTGGGATCGCCGTTATCTTTTCCGCGCGCCTGGTACCGATAAGGCATTTGATTTATTTTCATTGGGGCGGGATGGTCAGTCTGGCGGAAGCAAAGAAGATGCTGATATTTTCTTGTAGGTTTCTGCTTTACCCACTCTCATTGTAAGCGGAATAAATGCAGCACCTGATAGGGATTGTGCGGTTATTTTAATTAAATTTAGAGCTCCTTTTGGGTGATCCCATTCTGTATGCCACTTTTTCAACTCTGTTGGTGTTGAACTACCATAATAAGATATATTGATTTGGTTTAGATCATGTTGGATTGCACGTACATCTTCGAAGATGATTTGGTTGTCTCGGTCGTGTCCTATGAGTGTTAAGAATAAAGCATCAACACCTTGGTGTTGTTGGGTATGAATACTTACTTTTAAATTTACAATTGAAGGATCAGGTGTAATTTGGGATTGCACATTAAAGGTTACTTTTTGCGCAGTTCCATTCAGATCAGATGTATTTGTAATCTCTTCTACCCATCCGCGAATATTATCACGTAGAATAATAGTTTGTTCTATATTTGTGTATGTCTCTGCTCGCTTCCATACTTGCCGGCCAAAGTCAAACGATCCTGCCAAGCCGATACTCATGATACCTAACAGGGCGAGAGAGATAAGCATTTCTAGGTAAGTAAATCCTGATTGTGATTTGTGACAGATCATTTTCGTATGATGCGTTCTGTAGATAATATTGTTTTCTGGTTAGGGTTATTAATGTTTGTAACGGTTACGTAAACACGCTGAACTTGGGCCAGTTTATGATACCTTGTCTTTGGTACTCCAGTCACAGCTACAGTTGATATTTCCCAGTTCCACTTATTATTAAATTTCCCAATTTTAGGCTGATTAGGGATAGTCAAATATTCCTCCAAGATAGATTGAGCCAATTGTATGCGTTGATAGTTAGAAAGGGATTGGTTGGTAAGTATTAATGTATTGCTTGCCGTTTGATAAAATGAGGCAAGCACCATCGCTGTAAGTGCGAATGCAACGAGCGTCTCCAACAAAGAGAAACCATATTCGTTATATATTATTCTTTTGATTGCAGGTCTCCTGTTACCCAATCAATGCTCATTATCTTTTTGATATTATTCGGAAGGATAATGCAAAAGGGATCTGAGGTGACAATACCATTTTTATGGAAAATAATTTTATCATTATTACTTGCAGCGCACTCTATTTCATATTCACCGATGATATCTTTTAAAGGTATAATTTGGTTGGCGCCCTGAGATATTGCTTTCAGTCTATTTGACTGAATGCGCTCTGAAATACTCTCAAGCTTTAGCGCGAGTTTGTTGTTGTTGGCAGCGTGTTTTTTATAAGACACGCTGGCTATTCCAACCATGAGCATCAATATCGATATTGAAATCATAGTTTCCAGCAGAGTTAAACCCAATTGGTCTTTATGATGTGAATGCAAGGTCATTTATTTGGAGTATAGCATCGATAACTGAATAGACTAATAAGCCAATAACTAGGCCTATGAATAAGGTAATTGCTGGAGTAAGTAATTGTAAAAACTGGTTGCGTTTCTGTTCCACTTGCGCTTCTAAAACTTTAGCAAGGTTTTTTAAGACTATTCCCCAGCTATTAGTGCTTTCTGCCAGACCAATAAAAGTTATATATTCCTTAGGAAGTATACTACTGTGATCTTGTATTATTGACAAAAACGTACCACCGCGCTGCAATTCATCGATTGCATCTTTATATAGTGATACAATTAAATCTGAACTTCTGGCTTCGCTCATTTGCTCTAACGCAATTGGTAGATTAGAACCCCCATTCATCAAAAGGGCCAGAAAGCGGCTATCTGATGCCAGACGATTTAATAAAGTAATCTTTCCAAATAAAGGAAGTCTATATTTTAGCCTACCCAATATTTTTTTGCCCTTATTTGATTGGCTAATCCAATATAGCGTGCATGCTGATAATATCACAGTAATACTGATGGTATGCCACCAAAGTGATAAGATATTTTGTAATTTTATTGCAAATGAGAATAATACTGGTGACGGTATATTAGCAGCAGAAAAAACTGGATTTAAGGTTGGTACCAAGAATAGTACTAACATCATAATTAGAAAAACGGATGCGATGAGAAGTATACACGGATAGATCAGTGCAGACTTAATTTTAGATGCTGTTTCATGCCGAGTTTTAAAAAAAACAGATGCATCCATCATCACACTATTCATTGTATTAGACATATCTCCAATTTTTATAAAAGTTAGAAACTCCGAAGAAATGATATTTTTATCTGTGTTTAATGCTTTACTCAAAGGTGCCCCTTGTGCCACTTTTTTCTGAGCATCGTCTAATAATTTTTTTGTAGCTTTCGATAAATCTGAATTCTTTGCAATAGCCAAGATATCTTGAATTGGTAGGTGAGCATCATAAAGATTAGATAGCAGTTCTGCTAAGTTAGCCTGATCTCTATCTGATGATTGTCTGGAAAAAAGAGCAATATCCTTTGTCCAAATAGACTGAGCTTTAAAAGCTTCATCTGTAACCTCTATCGGTATCAACCCGTCAATTTCAATCGCTGTAATTGCTGCCGATTTTGACGAAGCCTGAATAGTATCGCGATGTTTTTTACCATTTTGATCAAGAGCAAGGTAATGAAAGGTTATCATCTTAATCTAATACATCTGCCAACGAATGCTTCGGAGAACCCAATCCAGTACTGAGTATTTGATTGGAGTTCTTTAGCTTTCGGCGCCAATGTTCCGTGACGGCGCGACTGTCTGCGACATCATTAATAACTGTTGGGCGAATTAAAATTAATAACTCAGTACGATCAGCCTTTTTATTTTTATTTCTAAATAAAGCTCCTAATAGGGGAATATCGCCGGCTCCTGGAACTTTTGAATTTGTTATGTTGTTTCTCTCTTGAATAATGCCGCCCAAAGCAAGGGTTTCGCCATTTTGCACAACTACACTTGTTTTAATTTCACGCTGACGAATGGTCGGAGAGTCAATACCTGATGTCGTAGTGTTAGCGACATCACTTACCTCCTGTTCGATATCCATTATAACACGTCCGCCGTTACCTATTCGTGGTTTCACACGCATTATCACACCTGTATCTCGATATTCGATAGTACTTACGATAGGAGCGTCTGGATCGATTGTGGATGTTGAGCTACGTGTTGCAATTGGAACTTGATCGCCAATTTGTAGCTCGGCTTCTTTATTATCTAATACCGTTAAGGTTGGTGATGAAATGACTTTGACGTCTGTAACACTAGATAACGCATTCAAAGCAACTTGAGCACTATTGGTTGTAAACAATGTTGAAAAACCAGGGAATGTTGATGCAACTGCCCCGCTTGTAACATCAGAAAATGTATTGGAGAAATTCCCGCTTTGCAGGAACCAGCGAACACCTAGATTCAGTTCATCATTTAATGTGACTTCTGCCAATGTCACTTCAATTAAAACTTGTTTTGCTGCGCTATCCAACCGATTTACTAGCCGTTTAATCTCATTGTGTTCGTTCTTAAGCGCACGGGCAATTATAGCGTTGCGAGAATCGTCTGCTAATACTTGGATGCTTTCATTGCCTAAATCTAAAACACCATTACTGGCTTCATCATAACTTTCTGTTTCGCCATTGACTGGTGTTGAGTAATTGCTTTCGACACCTAATAAACTTGATAATACTGGTGCAAGTTCTGCCGCACTTCTATTCTGCAACTCATAAATTTCAGAATATCTATTTGCATTACCTGCAGTTCTATCTAAATCTGTAATCCAGCGTTGGGCTTCTGCAAGATATTTAGACCTAGATGTGATAACAAGAATTGAACGCAATCTTGGGTTTGGAACAAATTCTATTACATCTTCTAAGCTACCCCCTGGTTCCGTCTCAAATATTATATTTAACTCTTTAACAACAGCTTCTGGGTCAGCAGCTTCTAGATTCACCAGAGAAATTGATTTCCCCCTCATAATATCGACGTCAAATAAATTTATGGCTTCTAAACCAGCTTCTAGTCGTGCTCTATCTCCAGAGAGTAATAGTAGGTTTCGCTTTTTGTCGACTTCAACTTTCAATCCATCTTCAATGGATGGCTTTAGTAATTGAAACATTTGGCTGGCTGAAATGAATTGCAGAGGCGTAATGACGATAGCATCACCTCTCGTTGGTGGGCCATCTTTGGCAGAAACAAACCTACGCGTCCCTTGTGTGCCTGATAATATTTTAAAGACCTTACCTTCTTTTTCAATACGCGCCCCATTAGCTTTCAATGTGATTTCAAAAAGCTCGAATAATGCAGATTGTGGAATCGCTCCAGTTGTTTGAACTGTTACTCTACCTTGCGCTTGTTCGGAGACAATGAAAGGAACTTTTAAGGTATCCCCAAGAACTGCCTGTGCGGCTGCAGGTATACTTGCATTTACGAGGTTCATTTCCACTTTATCGCGGCCAGATGGTATCACTATTGCAGCGCTTTTAATGTTATCGTTCAATATATTATTATTGACGAACTGATCCGAACCACGTGAAAGCGCTTTACGATTGCTAATATTCTCAGCAATTTTTGATTGTCCGAGCCCGCTTTTAATTGACGTTTGGTTTTTTGTCTTAAAAGCCCCATCATTGAAACGGCCTGAGCTCTCGCCCTTTGGATTTACTAAACATCCTGAAACTAATAAAATTACACAAAATAAAATTGCTCTATGCATAATATGCCTGATTTTTGATTTTACATTAACCTTTATCTTGTAATTGCGATAGTAATTTCTTGCGTACCATTAATTAAAGTAACTGCGTTATCTGAAATTGTTATTATTTCCCAGCCACTCAACGTGCTACCAAGTTGATACCATTTTTCGCTTTGATCCACACGTAATAGTGCCGAAAGGTTCTCACCCATTTTCATCACGCCGACGAATTCTAAATCAGGGGTCTTTATTGGAATAGGTTGTTCAATTTTCACTATTTCTTCTATAACTGCCTTTTCAGTTCTGACGATCGCTATAGGTTCTGGATTGCGTCTATTTTTTGAGAATAGAGGCCTATTTATTATCGTTGTAAGGTCTGTCTCGTTTGGTGATAAACCTTGGTCTTTAGAATTACGCGTTGGTTCTTTATTATCTAAGAGTGATGCTAGTTCTATAGGCGGGATGTTAAATATAGGTTTTTTGCTAGGCCAAGTGAAAATAACTATTGCTACAATTATTATTGTAAGCAGTGGAGGACTAAATTTTTGAAACTTATTTAGCATTGCTTTGGACCCATCCCCAAACGATAAAACGCATATAAACATCTACATCACTAGTATTAGGGGTAAATTGAGAAATATGCCTTAAATCTAAAGATTTTATCCCAATAGGCGGTGTGCTGTCTTCTATCTCTTTCAACATCCTTGCCGCTTGGCGCAAACTAGTCTCAGTTTCAAATTCCACTAAGAAACGTGTTTGGTTTCCTTCTTTAATTGTCCCTTTTGGGCCTAGTAGAAGTTCAGGAATTTGGTTTTGATTTGCTATTTGTGAAATACGAGATTGCACATCCAATATAGCCTGCCCAAGGTCTTTCTCGCCAGCTCCCCATGTGTATTCATGAGCCTGCCTTGGAGCACTCTTCATATCTATTTTTTTTATACGATTGATTATTTTTTCTCGTTGGGCGAGTAAGGAGTGCTGTTTATCATTTTCACTATTTACCGCTGTCTCTATGGGTAAATACACTAAAGTTATTATTAAGATTGCTACAATTACTATTGGACTAAATATATAAAATAGGCGCATCACTTTATTGTACCATGATTTCTATCTGGAAGCGTTTTGACTTTGAAGTTCTTGCGCCAGATATAGATGATTTCAATTGTGCACTTTTTACCCAGTTTTCTTGTCTCAGACTCGAAAGGATGTCGGGGATTCCTTGCGTTGAAAACCCGCCAAGAGAAACTTTTTGTCCTTTAATAACAACCTCTGATATCCACGTATTATCACTAAAAAAATCAGTTAAATTTTTCAATAACATTGTACGCTTGCGATCATAGTTAAGTTCTGCGGTCGATAATTGAGCCGTCTCTGCGTTTCTTGCTTCAATGGTTGCTTTTTCCACTTGATTGATCGCATGGGTTCGCAAGTCATCTATTTCTGCGTGAAGATGTGAATTTGCAATTCGTAATTCTTTTAAATGACTATATTGTGTGACAACCCAGAATGATATGGACACTGTAATCAACAGTATATTCAGCATTAACCATGCCCTGTTAAAACGGTTATGGTATTCTGAATAATCGATAAATTCTTTATTAGCAGTAGCAACTGAAATCTTGCGTGTAACTAGGCCAATAGCTTCAAGAGTTTTTTCTATAATTTTGAGACGTTCATTCTTTATGACCAACTGGTGATGTATGTTTTTATCGCCAGATTTAAAAACAAGACCTTGGCGCCAAGTTAAGTCTTTTAGCTGTATCGGAGACGCCTTTTGCAGATTAGTTCTTAGTACTTTTAACACGTCATTGGCACGCATTTTAGGCAGTTTGATTGTGCGATCTAACGCATTTTCTGGCGCTAGGTAAACATCCACCACTCGCCCTTTGATCTTATGGATTGACGTCTGAAGCTGCTCTTCAATTAAGAGAATAGGATTATCTAAGAAATCATTAACGTCTTTAATATTTACAGTTAAAGGCTTATTCGGTTTTAATCCAAGCGGTGTTACCAACCTGACAGGCATATCCTCAAGAAGTGTATTAGACCATTCAAGCCATAGATTGACAATTTTTCCCAAAACCAAAATAGTCCCTAATGTATAATATTAATTAAATTTGACGGTTGTTTCTATAAATGTCCACAACACATACCACGATACAGAAAAAAAACGACTGCCAAATCTTGTCTAAGAAATTGACCGATCAGTTACTAAGTCAAAACAGTATAACCAGCCAAAAGATAGATGAGTTGAACTCTGTTGCGAAGTCAGAAGGGATTACAATTGATGCCTTACTGAAAAAGTCAGGGACTTTATCTGAAGCAGATATTTTAAATGCTTTATCTAAGGCGGCGAGCCTTCCATTTACTAATAGCTTAAAGCAATATGAGATTGATTTTGAAACCATTAAAGAATTAACAACTGATTATGTAGTTGAAAATAATATATTACCATTATTAGATGTAAAAGAGCGCCAAGTAATTGCAACTTCAGAGCCTCTTGATCAAGCTCTTCTAGAGATGATCTCTTTTGTATTAGAACGGCCCGTGAAAATATTATTAGCTCCGACTAAAACTATTCGAGAGCAGATTAATTTTTATATACCTACTACCAAGGCGGATTTGTTAGACAACGATGTTTCAAAATCTGATCTAAAAGCTCTTGCAAATGAAGCGCCAGTTATAAGTCATTTGCATCAAATCCTATCCCAAGCGGTGGATGTTGAAGCCTCAGATATTCATTTTGAAAGCACAAAGAATGGGCTGAAAACACGTTTCCGAATAAATGGAACCTTAACTGAACCAGCTCTGGTTAATGATTTGCCAGCTGACGCAATCATTTCACGGCTGAAATATTTAGCAAAAATAAATATTTCAGAGCGCCGAAAACCTCAAGACGGGCGCATTCCATTTATGTTTAATGGAAAAGAGATTGATTTGAGGCTGTCTATATTACCAACTCAATATGGCCAGAGTGCTGTAATTCGTATTCTTGATCAAAGCACCATTGAATTGAAATGGGCTGCGCTCGGTTACCAGCATGAAGATGTTCGAAAAATTAAGAATACCTTATCTCGACCAAATGGACTGTTTTTGGTGACTGGGCCAACTGGTAGCGGGAAAACCACTACTCTTTATACGGCATTAAATGAACTCAACACATCAAACCGTAAAATATTTACTATTGAAGACCCCATTGAGTACAATTTAGCTGGAGCTAATCAAGTTCAAGTGAATGAACAGGTTGGGCTGACATTTGGTACAGCTCTAAGGTCTATTTTACGTCAAGATCCAAATATAATTTTAATTGGTGAAATTAGAGATATAGAAACCGCTGAAATGGCTTGTCGCGCTGCATTGGTCGGGCGCCTTGTTCTATCCACGCTACATACAAACTCTCCTGAACAAGCTAAAACAAGACTGTTGGATCTAGGGGTTGCTGAATATTTGGTGGACGCGGTTATGATCGGAGTATTGGGGCAAACTTTAGATGTACAGGGATGTATTTCATGCTCTGGTACAGGATGCGAAGTTTGTAACAATATTGGTACAACCAGTAGAACTTTAAATTATAGTTTAATTGAGTTTGATGAATGAATTACAAACTACCTACCCATCACATTGATTTGTGCTTAAAGCGGCCCTCATACCCAATCGTTCAAATAGAGCTCAATCAATTTTTTACCTAGGTTTCTGCGGCTTGATCTTTAAATAATGTATAATATAGATGAATCATGAAAAACACTTAACATAATTAACATTATGCGAAAATTGGGTGCCCTTGTGTAATTGTGTCGGAACTTCGATATAATGGGATTCATATAATAGGATTCACTGTAAAAACAAAACACCCCTATTGTAAAATCTTTCAATCGTAGAGTTTTAGAAAGATATATATAATATATATAGTGATCCATACGCCAACAGCGAGAAAATGTAAGAGAGTCATAATGAGTTTGGGAAAAGATTTAATAAAAAGTGCACATGAAGCTCTTGCTATAGCAAAGGGCGAACTAGAACCTGCGTGCGTATACATACCAGAAGAAATAAACGTAGCAGCTATTAGGAGGAAAACAAAGCTGACGCAATTAGACTTTGCCGCTCGATTTGGATTATCGGTGGCAACACTTAGAGAATGGGAGCAGAAAAAGCGTCATCCTGATCGCACTGCGATAACTTTACTTTTAGTTATTGATAAAGAACCAGAAGCGGTTCAGCGCGCTTTAAATAAAACTTAATAGGTATTATAAATTTTTTCACATCATCATCTTAGTTATAGTTTTCATATTTAAAAATAGCTGGCTGGAAACTTCACCAATAAAGCATCGAGCTCTGAGTTTTGATCTGGAGACATCTCATCACGCAGGTTTTCCATAGTAGGTACCCTACTCCAAATGTTTTTAACTGGAGCACGAGCTGTAAAGAGATTTTTACGGCCTTTGAGAATAGCAACGATGAGCGCATGTGTTTTACGTTTAGTCGCTACAGAAGTCGCTCTATATGGCCTATGAAGTTTCATGACATTTGCTGGATCAGGCCGGTTTGGAAATGCTGTGCTAGAAAAATGTTCAATCATTGGCATGTACCCACGGCTAGATTTCAACAGAATATTAGAAAATTCGATAATGAATGTTCTAAATAAAGTAAGTCGCTTACCTGGTGTCGTTAAAGTAAATGAACGTCTAAGTGTATTTTCCAACCGCACAACAGCATTCCATGCCGTTTTAACACTACGATCACTTAAGATATCCAATGCATTTCTGTCTGAGATATTCTGCAAACCAAGTTGAGAGCCTAAGTTGGACCCACATCGGCTACAAATGATGACCGATTGTTTTCCATCATAAGCAAACTGTGGCTTTGCATCCTTATCAAAGCAATTTAAGCAGTGTGATGTCAGAGGTAATCGATGCTTAGGACAAAATGTATTGGTTCCTAATGACCAGAGAAGTCGCATATATTGATCCCTACCCTTCGATTGATCTTCCATGAGGCATCGTCCGCACCACGCATGTTTTAGCGGCCCAGAATACAAATCCTCATATGTATCGATATTTCTTACCCCTCCTGAGTATCTTAACTCTTCATTTGAAAGTGTGGAAACCGCATGTGATAGAGTTAATCTGAGTAATCTATTTTTTGTTGTATTTAACTTTTCAAAAAGTCGCTCCAATATTTTTAGTTCAATTTGATGATCACAAAAATCAAAATCTGTGTATGGTTCGCCAATTGCATCACCATTGATAACTTCCATTAAAAACGTATTGGTATCCATATCGTAGAAACATGCATTACGACCAATAAAGGAGGAAAACACTTCACCTCTGATAGCTTTAAACAGTATTGGAAGACGTTTAGGAGCTGACTGCATATCAAGACACCGAACGATTGTGCATTGATAACCAGACATCAAAGTCTAGCCGTTCTTCGCCCGACATAATCGCAAAGATAGAAAGCTGTTTTAATTCACGTACTACTTCTTGGCATATACCATGGGTTTTGCGGATAAGAGCGCGGCGAAATTTACCATCATTTGACAGAGCGCTCCGCTCAAGAGAAAATTTCAATGTCTTCGTAAGTTTATTGATAAGGCAGTGAAATTGCTCTTCTATCATTCGTCTTCTTTAGCCTTGATTTTATAAGAAGAGTTTAACCCTTCTGCTGAAAGCTTGACGGGCCAGCTCACGTCTACATTTACCAAATAACACTTGTCTTCGCCCGTTGTATAAAAGTGATACCCAGGCTCGGATAATTTTGGAAACGCCAATGACGTCGGTGAACTATCTAACGTGCGGCCGTTAGGATCGCGTGCAGAAATACTAAGAATTTGTCTTCCAGAAAGCTTGGATATTTCTTCCATTGGTATTGTTGCCTCCCATTCAGCCTGTCCTGTTGCTGAATTCGTAGTTGGTTCAAATTCGAACGGTACATCGCCCAATTGCACCGATGGAGGCGTGGTCAGTGGGCGCGAAAATTTTATCTTCAGCATATAATTACCGTCTATATTTTCGATAGGTTCATCTGTTGAAAGAACCAATTGCCGATGTACATTTTTTCCGTTTTGCATCGCAGTGATTTGTTGTAGAGACAGTTCTTTAATTTCGGTCAAGCTTGTCTTGAACTCCTGAAGGCTCAGACGATTTAAGAACAACCAATCATATGTTGTGGTCAGAACCTGATATTCTGCCATGACCTGTGCCGCTTTAGCTGCCTTTTGATTGATCTCATTGGCTTCATGCGCAGCAAATGCAGCCTTTACACCAGTCCCAATGAAACCAGCAATGTCAGCCGGCGTTTTCGGTACCAATTCTGAAAGTTTATCTGGTTTTACCCGATTCATTAATTTCGAAAGCTTGGGCATATTACGACCCGATTTAGCCAATTGATCTGATCCAAGATACGCCGCACTTTTGACCGCTCTATCAAATCCGAACTCTGCTACATCAGCCAAAACAACACCAGCCGCGCGCCCTTCAGGTGACTGCCCAGATGGCAGTATCTTTGAACCACCAGCCATTACATATTTACGCAAATAGGCCGCGCGCGCTGCTTTGAAAAGGTTCTTAGTACGCGCTTCGATAGCCGCGTTCACTATTTCATCGGCAGTTTCGCCAAAGACATCTACCGCGCGTTTTTTGATTGCTGGCATACCGACTTTATTAATCGCGCGCTGAGACATGCGTTGAGCATATAATTCTACAAACTTTCGTTGCGCGACTTCGCGCGTTTCGCCGACCAATTCCTTTGCTATTGCACGGCCAAATTTCTTACTCATTTTCTGAGCTGCTAATTTACCTGCTTGCTCAGCGGCTAACTCAATACCTTTGCGTGTTACGGTGGCATATCCCCCTGTTAATGCCACTTCGATGAGTACCACGCTTACATCGACCGCGGTGTTCATAATCAGAATATTATTTTCCAGCTCTCCAATTTCTTTGTAGATGGCTGCATATTCATTATTCAATTCAACTTGTCGTTCCACGTAAGAAGCTGCCCTTTTATTTAGCTCTTCAATGGTCGATGTAAGATTAGGAGTAATTTGATCAGCTAATGAAATATAAACTTGCAATTCAACCATGTGCCGTTGGATACGCGCCTCTGCTGCGATGGTCGAATTATTGTTGGAAGAAGAAGTTGGCGCCGATGCCAAGGGCGGGGGGCCACACAGTTGATCTTCGGGCTCACTTAACGCGGGAGCATTCGCCCAAAAAGCCTTAAAAACATCTGTGTTGCCTTCAGATACGCTTACGGTATCCACCACTAGTGGCGGAGCTACACTGATTGCGGCCTTAAATGCAAGCAAAGCTTCTTTCAATTCTTCGCTCAAGCCCTCTATTTTATTGCGCCTTAGATTGAGCAACGTCTGATTTCGAAAAATATCAGCACTCAATGACGTGACCTTTTCCGTATACCGAACATCCAAAGAAGCAGCCTTTAAAGCTTCATTACGCTCGCGAATTTGAACTTCAATGGGTGGGATTTCAGCGCGAAGTTTTCCAATTCTTTCACGCGCACTAGCCAAATCGTTTCGCAATTTACGACGTTCTGTCGTGGACAATAAAATACGACCATTCAAACTGTCTTGCCATTGATCGGCTAAGTTTTCCGCGATATCCAAGTTCAATTTCAATGTTATTCTTTTTTCATACAGACGTTTGTACAGCGGCATTAGCTGTGCTTCGACGCGGGTCACCAATGTTTCGCGTTCACCGACAATTTTCGCAAACTCAGCCTGCAGGTCGTTAACTCTTTTTGAATCTTGCGGTAGCTTAGCTTTTTCTTCTGCAATCGCTTTAACAAGCATTGAGTGTTTTGCTTTTGCATCGTCTATTGGACTAGATACCACAGGTTGTGTACAAGCTAGGAAACACCAAAGTAACCAAATATATAGTCTCATTCCTCAACGTCCCTAATGCCCAATTCGCTTGGGTAAACGACAAAATTCTCTGACACATATAGCTTTAGATCATCCGCACTTGGTCGTACTGAAACCTCTTTTTTGAAATCGTCAGAAATTTCCAAACTGACAATATACTCGCCCTGTTCAGGATCGCCATCAAAGGTCAGTTCTATGCGTAATTCTGAATCAAACGTCACCTTCTGCACATCTTCCCAAAGCCCCTCTCTTAAACTTAGCAATCTTAAATCCGTGGCGGAAACCCCACTGGCGTCCAGCGGTGAAATGTAGGTTTGATTTACGATATTTAAGAAACTTGCAGGTGCGGGATACGCGGCAATTGCAAGGTCATCCGAAAAGGCACATAACGTCTCACCACCAAATATGTCCCTGTTAAGACAATGGTCTGCCCTCAGTTGGGACGTCTTTTCAGCTTGCTCCACTGCTTTTTCGAAAGCGCCGCGAAATAGTGCATACTCTTCTTTCTTTTGCGCAACTATGCGGGTCAGCTGTTCTTCACTATGGCTTGTCATGAACGCTTTAAGATCTTGCAGTTCAGCGGCATGCTGCGCTAGCCGAACATGGTGGCGATTATTAAATTCGGTAAACAAGTCAGCCATATCTAAACCATTCATAAAAGGTGCAATTTGATAACCAAATTGACTTTTCATCAAGTCGTCCAAAAGCGGTAAGACAATTTTTACTTTTTCTTCTTGTCCAGGGAATAAATACGGATCAAAAAACCCTGAGTAGAGTATTGGATCGTTATTTGGGGCAACTGGTAAAATTGGGGATGGCTGCAAAGCAGTGCCCAACGGTGCAAGCGGTGTTAAAGGTTCGATATCTTGAGCATTTAAAGCCCAGCTACTTAAAATGCTCAAAAAGAAGGCGACAAACCGTATGGAGGAGCGAACACGCATAAATATAAGTAAATCATAGAAAGCCCAACTTTAAAAGTAAGTTTGGGGACGCCTAGATCGAGTTACGTTTGATCTAAGGGCAAAGCGTTAATTAATACATTCGCATTATTTCAGCTATTTCTACAATTCTCAGTTTAGCATTCAATGGTGCGAGATATTTCGGGAAAACCTTCTGAGTCACCGTGAATTTGCCTGCTGGAGCGAAAGGCAGCTTTAATCAGCCTATACGCTGCGATTTACATCTGCAGCAAATGACCGCTCTCCGCCCAAACATGACATTCTCAAAAACGATCCTTTTTGTAAAATTTATTCCACTAAGAACATCAAACAATAAATCATTTACAAAAACCCCTCTCAAAACAATTGCAATTGAGAGTGGTTTTTGCGAAGTTGTTGTATGATAATTGGATATGCACGTGTTTCGACACAGGAACAGAACTTAGATGCTCAACTTGACGCATTAAAAGCGGCGGGTTCAGAACGCATATATTCTGACAAGATATCTGGATCGGCACGTAAACGGCCAGAGCTCGACCGAATGCTCGAACAGTTAAGGGATGGTGATGTCGTCGTAGTCACTAAATATGATCGCTTAGCACGCTCTCTCTCAAACCTTTTGCAGATTGTTGAGGCGCTAAAACAAAAAGGCTCTGGCTTCAAATCCTTGGCGGAAGACATCGATACCACGACACCCGCTGGTCGTTTAGTGTTTCATGTCTTTGGGTCTATAGCAGAATTTGAACGTGAACGAATTTCAGAGCGAACCAAAGAGGGACTTGAGGCCGCAAGACGACGTGGAAAAAGAGGTGGACGCCCCCCTGCCCTTACACGTACTCAGAAAGAAGAAGCACTCAAAATGCGCGATGTTGATGCCAGACCAATATCAGAAATAGCCGACATTTTCAGTGTAAATCACAATACTATACGACGACTGTAAACATTGCTCTCAAAAACAACCGTTTTGTAGAATGCACTATGCCTATACTGCTAATAAAGTGGGCAACTCAAGCTTTGACTGGAATATCAATCTATGACAATGTTTTCCGATGGCATCACTAACTCAAATCGAAATTCTACTACCGGAGTTCCGGGCCTATGCGAAAGTAATCTGTGCATCTCCAGATGATGCAGAAGACCTTGTCCAAGATGCTATTGAACGCGCGTTAAGGGTCAAAAGCAGACCATCACTTCTCGATGAGCTACGACCATGGATGTTCCGTGTAATCCGCAATTTACATTATGACGAGCTGAGAAAAAGGCGTGTCCGTAGGAAATATTTAGCTGCTGAGAAACGTCTATCTAATGAAGCAGGTACATCAGACACAGCACGTGATATTCTTATCAGAATTGCTTTTGAAAAGTTGCCACCAGAAATGCGCGAAGTGCTCTGCCTTGTAGACCTAATGGGATTAAAATATGTAGAGGCGGCAAAGGTGATGGATGTTGCGCAAGGAACAGTAATGAGCAGGGTTAGTCGAGCGAGAAAAGCGCTCCTTGGTCTGGTTGATGGTGCTGCCTCAGATGAAGTTGTAGAGAAAAATAGAAAATGAACGAATTGAGCGAAAAAGATTGGGAATTGGTTAACGCCTATCACGATGGTGAGCTGGGTGATAAAAAGCGCCGTATCCTAGAGGAACGCCTTTCGTCTGAGCCATTGCTAAAAAGAGCACTGAACGATGTCGCGGGTATGTCAGCAAGTCTCCGAAGCCTGCGTCCAGCAACACAAGTAATGCCTAATGTACATGCTACTTCTACAATGAACCGTAATTGGCTTCCTTCCAAGTGGGTGTTGGGTAGTGTTCTTGCAGCCAGTATTGCATTTACGATTATTTTTAGTTCGGGGAATATCGGCTCTCCATCAGCACTTGATATTCACACTGAATTTGCTGATCAAAACTTCGCAGTGATTGCTGACGACATAAGGACTGTTGTAACAACTGTAGATATCGAAACCCCAGATTTATTGAACGCAAATTTGACAGCTGTTGCAATACGCAGCCTCAAAAATGGGAGCGCGGTACATTATGCAGGTCATAATGGCTGTCGGCTTACGTATTTCAGAAACGCATTCGACGTAGAAGATACTGTTCAATCTGCTGATGGACAGGTTGCAAAGTGGTCTACAAACGATGGCATTCACCACATAATTGTCGCCAGCGGCATGGATCAGGCCAAATTCGATGCTATTGCCAGTTTTCTTATGCTAACGACGCAACAAAAATCGGCAGAAGACCTAATGGCTGCTGTGTCCAACGCAACAACAGCCGCCACCCCATGTGTGGGCTAGCGGCTGTCTTTAGTAAATTACTCAGTTCAAAGGTTTTGGGAAGTTCGGTCGATTGGTATTGTAGTGCGTCGCCAAATATTCGATAATCTCGGTGCGATCAGGTTCTTCAATCTCGGACATGTCCTGTTCATCAACCATCCATTCGAGCATTTCATCCCATTCATTACGGCTCAACCCTTGCTGGGCGACAATCCTCTCTGAATGACAAGCCGTGCAAGCATAAAATGTTGTCTCCACACCAGGTGCATTGTGTAAAACACCGAACTCATATTCCTCGACAACATCTATTATGGTCGCCACCTCTGTCGTACCAAATTCAATCGGTTTGTCGGAATAGGTATTTAGATAGGCAATCAGGTTAGCTCTGTCCGTTTCTTTTTTCAGCCCCGCAAAGCTCATCTTTGTGCCTTTGACCTCAACCTTTGGTTTGGTCAGGAAAGCATCTAACCTGTCTATCGACCACTCACCACTATAGGCACTGAGTGCTTTAGAGTATTTGAAACCATCACGGGCAGCAACTGGACCACCAACGGTTCCATATAAATTGGGGCCAACTTTTTTCTTACCGCCTACATCAACAGTGTGACAAGCTGCGCATTTCTTAAAAACACGTTTGCCCTTTGATATATCTGCTGCAGCAAGCGCAGCATCAAAATCAGCAAATAACGGTGTCGCAAAACCAACCCCCAGCATGGCAATACAAAGGGTTCGCATGGTAATTAAACTCATACATATTCTCCAAATTTTATAGAAAAGGGGACGGCATGTATGCCGCCCCTGATTGATCAGCTTGCTCTAACACCTACGCGGTGCATTGTGTTATTCAGGTAGCCTTTTGGATTCCAATCGATGGCAAAGGGTTGCATCGTACCTTCGCTATCAGTAGCGCGTGCCCAGATCTCATAATACCCAGCTTCAGAGAAGGTTACTTTCGCGCGCCAATTTTGCCAAGCACCGTCGTTAACAGGCCTATCCAATTCAGCATCACTCCAAGTTGATCCGAAATCTGTAGAAATTTCGACCTTAGAAATCGTGCGGTCCCCAGACCAAGCATGGCCACGCACCTCAGTTTCCATGCCCGTATCGACATCATTTGCGGGAAATGTCACCAAAGACTTCACAGGCATCCGCTCAATGATAACAAAATCTTTTTTTGGAACGTCCTGTCCCGCTGCCACAGGATAACCAGGCACGCGATAGGCAGTGCCTGTCATCTTTGGGCCGTCGTGAACTTGATCGCGAAGTTCAATTCGGGTGAGCCATTTCTGTGCAGTTGATGCAGGCCAACCTGGGACAACCAGACGCAAGGGTGCACCGTTCATTGGATGCAAGGCATCACCATTCATCTCAAATGCAATTAGGACGTTGTCGGTCATCGCTTTTGCAATTGGCAAACCTCGTGAGATCGGTAGCTTATCGGGATTTCCTGACAGATGCGCATCTGCACTGTAATGCGCAGTATAGACGACGTTGGATTGAACGCCCGCCTTCTCCAAAACGTCTTTCAACCGTACGCCTGTCCATTCAGAGCAGCCGACAGCGCCATATGTCCACTGATTACCTTTTGCAGGTGGGTCAAAGAAACCGCGACCATTGCCACCACATTCCAGCGTCAACGCCATTGTTACGACCTCAAATTGATCACGTAAATCAGCGATGCTTAATTCCAGCGGAGTGTCTACAAACCCGTCAATAGACAACATCCATGCCGCTGGATCTACATCTTCTGGCGGAATACCGTTGTTGCGAATAAAATGCCGGCTGGTCGGCGTGATCGCATCATCTAGTAGTTCGGGTGGTGTTTCAGCATTGATCGGGCGGTCATTTAAGAGCGTTAGCCCGTCTTTACCAAACAGCACATCATCTTGTGCCATAGCCGCTGGCACAAACCCAATCGGCATATTGCGATGAAATGGGATGGATGTGCCGACCATTGCTGCCATGGTTGCCAAACCAGTATGTTTAAGAAATCCGCGCCGATCAGGGTTTGCAACTCGACCAAAAAACTCTTTATCCGCCCTTTCTGGGTTTTCCGCAAAAAATCCCTGAACCGAGCGTTTCTTGTCTTCATCTAGCGCCATTTTGTCCTCCCTTGGCTGTTTATGCGGTACGCCGTCGCATACCACTGTTATAAAAGAAACGTGTGGCGCTTACATTTTATTCCATTTAATTTACGAGAATGTCCTTATAAGCCCTTGATGCTAAAAATGGATGCATTTGAAAATTGTGTGAAACCCTCAGGAAAATTAGCAAACGACACGTTCACTTGTGCGTTTTGACACGGGTAAGATCAGCCGTATCGCAAGCTAATAAAAAAAATACCAAATAGCCGGGAATATTTTTCTTTCCAGTTCGTATCTATAATATCTGCACATTGGCAGATGTAACCAACATGGAGAACTGACATGACATTTAAATCCCCATTACTGGGTGCCCTTGCTTTAGCAATGACAACAGTTAGTGCATTTGCTGACGGCCACACAGGCGCACCTGCTATGACTGGAAAGATTGGTGAAGAGACACTTTTGGTAGATACCCATAAGATGACTCTCTACACCTTTGACAAGGACAAGAAAAATACCTCCAATTGCTATGGCGATTGTGCAGCAAAATGGCCACCTCTGCTTGGTGAAACAGGTATGGAACTTGAACCTGGATACAAGTTAATCGACCGCAAAGACGGTACCAAACAAGTGGCATACAAAGGCCAACCATTATATTTGTGGTTCAAAGATGAAAAACCTGGCGACATGACAGGTGACGGCGTTAAAGGCGTCTGGCACACAGCCCGTCCTTAATGAGAAAGGTATGGGAACAGGCATACGCCTGCTCTTAGCTATCGCAGTATGTTGAAATCCTTTGATACCCAACTCGAAGATTGTTTGTCTGACTTGTGGCGCTATGCTTGGTCTTTGACCCGAGACAGGGACGCCGCTGATGATCTATTACAGGATTGTCTTGAACGCGCTTTGCGTAAGAGATCACTTTGGTTACCAGTCCGGCCACTCAAACCTTGGCTCACGACAATGATGTTGAATCTCTATCGTGACGACTGGCGACGAAACAATAGGCATCCCTTGGTGGATCTTGAGAAAGCTGGTGATATTCCCGCACCGATCTCAAGCGCCGAGGATCGATTGGAGCTTCAGGCGATTTGGAGTAATGTAGCAAAGCTCCCACAAGAACAACGCGATGCCCTTCTCCTCGTCGTCTCCGCAGGACTAAGTTATGCGGAGGCGGCGAAGGTGCTCAACATCCCCAGAGGCACTTTAATGTCTCGCATCAGTCGTGCACGACGCAAATTAAAATCCGAAATAGACGCATCTGGCCTCAAGAAAATCAGGAGCATAAAATGACAAACCAAAACGCTATTGATGTACTGATCCAAGCTGCGATCGACGGTCAGATATCTAAATCCGAGCGAAAGCAATTAGATAATCATCTCGACCAAAACCCAGAAGTATTTGCCGAATACAGTGAAATGTTAAGGCAAGCAGACCTGCTACGTGCCTCTATTCCAATTCCCTCACCCGAACATCTTCTCAATCTTCGAGCGAAAGCAGAACGTTCTGCACCTCTTAAACAACCCATGCGTATGGCAGCTTCAGCAGCACTTTTTGCTGTCGGAATTGCACTCGGGAATTTTTTCCCAGTCTCGTCCTTTTCGGCCTCAAGTAGCACCTCCAACTTCGCAAAACACGCACATGCTGCGCATTCTCTGTATGTAACCGAAGTCTTGCATCCAGTTGAGGTTGCCGCGAGTGAGAGAGACCATCTTCAGACATGGTTATCAAACCGGCTAGGTGCCGCAATTATTGCTCCCAAACTGGGCGATACGGGCTTCACGCTCATCGGTGGAAGATTACTTCCAACAGGCAATCAAGCCACAGCTTTATTCATGTATGAGAACACAAACGGTGACAGAATAAGCTTATTAGCCACTCACGGACAGAACGACACCAAACAGTCGTTTCGTTTTCATGAAGCAAAAGATTATCTTACAATCTCATGGAGAGATGGTCCTTGGCAGTATTCCTTAGTTGGCTCATTGGATCGTGATCCGATGGGCAAAATAGCCAAAAACATTCATGGACAACTGATTTAATGAGCAAGGACTGAGGTGGCTGTTAAGACAACAAGCGATGTTCGAATGTCTTCACAGCCAAGTGCTATGGGCTAACTTAATAATTGTTTGAAGGATGACAGCTAATACGATTGCAAGCTGGGTATAATCATGCGGGGCCTTGGTTTTGCGCTTTCTTCCACATTTTCGCGTTTGGAGCATGGGCCCAGTCAAAGGCTTCATTTGTTGCCCCAACTTTGTTGAGCCGATTGAGGCGTTGCATGGCTTCGTTAGGGGTTACTGTTGTGCCTGGTGGCACCCACCACATCGCAAAGTGCATGTTTTCCATGAGATGAAACCACTCAGTTTTTCGCCGAAAAAAGTTGACGTGAATAGTTCCCCACACAAACCTTTCAAGACACGGTACATCCTTCCAAACTGATGTGTTGAAGATAATGCGATCGTCGTCTGCTATCTTGGTGTCCGTCGCGTTTCCAGTCGCGTCGGTATATCTCCAGATAAACCCTTCCATTCGATCTGCAATGGCATTAATCTGATCCAATGCATCAACAAATGGCGCTACTAGTGGATCGCCTACGGGGGCTTTCAAGTGGGCAATGTTCACTTCAGCCAATTGCCAATCTGACTGAGGCTTTTCGATTTTCTTCACTTGTGAATTCCTTTGACAATTTTCAAATGGTAGACTGCATCAAAATTCGAGGTAAAGTTTCATCATTTTTACCATATAATATATTTAAATAGGTAGAATTTACGTATATATTGACGCAATAGGAAATATTCTACCAATTAGGCGAGGCTTTGCAACCATGGACGAATCTGATCTAGACGATGCGGACCGACGGATACTCGAAGCTCTTCAGTCAGAGGGGAGGCTCAGCAACACAGATATTGCAGAGCGCACAGGTATGTCGACATCGCCTTGCTGGCGTCGAACACGACGTTTGGAAGCAGACGGTTACATCCAAAGGTACCAAGCCAACATTGACCGCAAACGTCTTGGTTTGGACGTGCTCGTGTTTGTCCTAGTTCAAATAGACACCCATTCTGAGACGGAAGCGGCTGCGTTTGAGAAGGCAGTCGCTTCATACCCACAAGTCATATCTTGTTTCTCTATCGGTGGAGGTTCTGATTTCTTGCTACAAGTGGCCTGCAAAAACCTTGATGAATACGCTGATTTTTCAATGACGCAGTTGCGTCGACTTCCTGGAATAAAAGCGATGACAAGCAACTTTGTTTTGAAGGACATTAAATCCTTCGAAGGATGGCCTATTCCAGCGGCTTAAAGGAACGGTCGACTCCCCGCTTTGCTTGAGAGCAGACACACAGCTAAGTCAAGCGACGACAGCTTTGTCCCCCATTGCTGACATTCGACCTCTCTACTCATAGTCTTATAATTGAAAAAACTAAGTAGTTGTTTTTGTTGTATTGGAAATCTCATTAATTACATGATCCGACAAATTGACCTTACAATCTCAAATCTACGAAGCTTTTAGCATAGATTGATTTTAAGTCGAACAGAACATGCCCTTTGCGTCCAAACCCACGTAGCGCAGAAACACCAAGCTTTTTAAATTGCTCGTGGGCCACAGCGACAATAATCGCATCATACGTATCGTTTTCGGGTTCAACCAAATCAATTCCATATTCAGCTTGAGCGGCAGCTGCATCAACCCATGGATCATGCACATCAACCGCAGCACCAAAATCTTTTAATTCATTGATCACATCAATGACGCGCGTGTTGCGTAAATCGGGACAGTTTTCTTTGAACGTTAGGCCCATAACCAACACTCGCGATCCTTTTACGGGTATATCGCGTGCGATCATCTCTTTGACTAAGCGATTTGCAACGTAAGGGCCCATACTGTCGTTGATGCGGCGGCCCGCCAAAACGATTTGTGGGTCATAGCCAACAGATTGGGCTTTATGTGTTAAATAATAAGGATCAACACCAATACAGTGCCCGCCCACAAGGCCAGGGCGAAACGGCAAGAAATTCCACTTCGTGCCTGCTGCTTCTAGAACATCTGTTGTATCGATATCCAGCTTTTCAAATATCATTGCCAGCTCGTTGATCAGCGCAATGTTTACATCCCTTTGGGTGTTTTCGATCACTTTTGCTGCCTCGGCCACTTTGATGCTGGGCGCCATATGTGTGCCTGCGGTGATGATCGCCTGGTAAAGATTATCAACGAATTCAGCGGATGCAGGAGTTGACCCTGACGTCACTTTTTTAATGTTCGGTAAGCGGTGTGTCTTATCACCTGGATTAATCCGTTCAGAACTATATCCCGCAAAGAAATCTTCGTTGAATTTCAAGCCAGAGGTTTGTTCGATGATGGGAACACAAACCTCTTCCGTTGCGCCTGGAAAAACAGTGCTTTCGTAAATCACTATATCTCCAGAACTGATGACAGTGCCAACTGTTTCAGAAGCTTTAATCAAGGGTGTTAAGTCCGGATTTTTATCATCATCAACAGGTGTCGGAACCGTGACGATATAAACATTACAAGCCTTAAGATCGTCCATAGAATCTGTGTAGCGCAACTGTGTTGCTTCATTCATTTCACTCGCGCTGACTTCAAGGGTTGTATCTTTCCCTGCTTGCAAAGCGTTAATGCGATCTGTGTTTATATCGAACCCTATGGTCTTATGAAATTTGCCAAATTCCACGGCAAGAGGCAGGCCAACGTATCCAAGGCCAATAATTGCGATTTTTGCATCTTGTAGTTTGAGCATAATTCAGGACGCCTTAAACGTTGTAGTAGTCTTTGTACCACGCAACGAATTTTTTCACACCCTCGCGTACATCTGTTTGGGGTTTATATCCTGTTAAATTTTGCAACAAGCTTGCGTCGGCCCAAGTGGCAGGCACATCTCCTGCTTGCATTTCCATATAATTACGAATGGCAGGCTTACCAAGCTCTGCTTCAATCGCTTCAACAAAATCCATAAGGCGTACTTTATCAGAATTGCCAATATTAACGACGCGGTGTGGTGCAACGGCACTTAGACTGTCGCCTTCGGGAATATCAGCGGCTGTTTCAGGACGTACAGGTGGGGTATCAATTAATAAACGTATGCCTTTTACCAAATCTTCAACATACGTGAAATCACGGAACATTTCGCCATTGTTGTAGATATCAATAGGTGTGTCTTCGATAATACCTTTGGTGAATTTGAACAACGCCATATCGGGACGCCCCCATGGGCCATAAACCGTAAAGAAGCGGAACATGGTCGTCGGCAAATTCCACAAGTGAGCATAGGAATGCCCCATAGCTTCGTTCGCCTTTTTGGTGGCTGCATAAATGGTCATTTGCGCATCTGCCTTATGCAATTCAGAATACGGCATCTCTTCGTTCGCGCCATAAACAGAAGACGTAGACGCCATAAGCAAATGATCAACGCCCAATTCACGCGCACATTCCATGACATTGAATGTGCCTACAATATTGGACTCAATATAAGCACGTGGGTTTTCTAATGAATAACGCACACCTGCTTGACCCGCCAAATGGACAATTACATCAGGCTTTTCCGCATCACATAAGGTTTTCAACTTGTCGAAATCTTCTAGCATTCCGATAGTGCAGGAAAAATGCGGGTTTTGTAGTAATTGCTGATGACGTCGCTCTTTTAGGCGAACATCATAATAATCAGTAATCGCATCATATCCAACAACCTGAAAGCCCTCTGAAAGCAATAATTTACTGAGATGAAACCCAATAAAGCCTGCAGAACCAGTAACCAGAACTTTGCGCATTATACTATTCCTTAGTGATACTTGTCGTAACTAATGCAATATCGCTGCAATACCAACAAGATCAAAGATCATAATTATGCGAGGTTGCTTAAAAGCGCCTGTTTTTAAAAATGCGGTTGAAACATACTATGATCTTCAATTGTTTTAGATTAAACGTGCGCATGAATTTGTTAAAAAGAACTCCATTAGTGTAAGGTTTCCATATGATCGGTAGAGTATGCATTATTGGGGGAAATGGCTTTTTAGGCAGCTATATCAGTGATGTATTTGCTGATGCGAAAACGCCAGTGACTGTTTTTGGCCGCAGTCCAGAAAAATATCGCAATATGAACCCCGACATACGGTTTGTATCAGGTGATTTCACACAAAGCTCAGCAATAGACGAAGCCCTGGAGGGTGCGGATTATGTTGTACATTGTTTAACAACTGTAACCGTACATTCTTCAAATGCGAATATGGTGTATGATATAGAAAGCAATCTATCGAACACCGTTAAACTTCTTGAAAAATGCGTAGAAAAGAAAATTAAACGTATCGTTTTTGTATCGTCTGGCGGTGCTGTTTATGGGCCGACACCCGTTTGCCCAACGCCTGAAACAGTAATTGCGAAACCAATTTGTTCTTATGGTATCGTGAAGTTGGCAATCGAGAACTATTTGCATTTATTCCATCATCTTCATGGCCTTGAATATTGTGCCTTACGCTTGTCAAATCCATATGGCCCTCGGCAAAACCCAGAAGCCAATCAGGGTGTGATCAGCGTGTTTGCTGCAAAAGCATTAAATGGCGAGCCAATGAAAATCTTTGGTGATGGGTCTGCAGTGCGCGATTTCATCCATGCAAAGGACTTCGCGCGGGCCGTGAAAGTAGCTATGACGCAAAAGGAAGCGAATTATATTGCAAATGTAGGCTCTGGGTCAGGTGCCAGTTTAAATGACATCGTATCGGCACTAGAAAGCCAGATAGATCGCCCTCTTGATGTGGAGCGTACAGAAACACGTTCTGCAGATATTTCAAAATCTATACTTGATATCAGTCATTTTCAAAATTTAACGGGATGGGCGCCCCAAATAGATATTGATACAGGTATTAAAGATGTTTTGGGTTGGCTTCGTCAAATTGGGTACGGAAAATAATGTCAAATTCGCGCATTATTTCTGCGGTTCTTTTTAAGGTTGTTGCACTTGGTGCATCTTTGGTAAACGTCACCGTTGCTGGCATTGTTTTAGAACCAAATATCGCGATTCTATATCTTGCAATGCTATCTACTGCACAGATCATGATCCCATTCGCAGGTCTGGGTATAGGGCAAAAACTTGTTACAACCCCCCCAAAAGATATTATGGATTGGCGATTAGGCCCATGGTTTTTAGGCTCAACCCTATTAGGAATTGGGATCCTTTGCGCTCAGTATTATTCGGCAAATGCACCAGAAACATTACCAGTATTCGTTCTGTGTATAATCTTTCTAACAATAATCTCAGTTTCGGAATTGGTGCGTTCTGGATTTGCACGCCAAACTGGTTTTAAGATTTATAATTTCACCCTACTATTTATTGCTTTATTCGTGTTCGTGTCCAACGGGTTTACATACACCATGGCATTATTAGCCTTATGTGGCTTAGCAGGTTTTATTTACAAAGAACGGGCTGTGTTTTTCTCTATTGGCACCAAATCAGTCAAACCAAATATATCTGATTTAGGTCGCGCATTTAGAGTGCTCGCTGTAAATCAATACTATAATGTTCTTGTTGTATTGCTGTCTCTGTTTGCAACATCTCCGGAATTACTAGCTGTTGTTGTTGTCTGGCGCTTTAATATCTTCTTCAATTGGCAAACGTTTTATTGGTTGCGTTTTGGGCAAAAAGATTTGGCTGCGGGTGTCAATCAGGCGCGATTGACAGAAAATAAAAAGGTAAGCCTTCTAAACATTGCGGCTTGCGCCCTCGCCTGCACCGTTGCTGCCTTAGCGAACTTTACAAACGTATTGGATTTTTTATCTGCCACTGCGTTTGACACGTCATTTTTCAAATTACTAGCGTTTTACGCAGTTATAAGAACCCTGATAAACATCATCTTCCCATATGAAATCTTCGCTATCTACAATGAAACGTCGCTATCAACGTCAAAATTTTTCTTGATCGTTTTGGCAACATTTAGCGTGATCATATTTACAGCCTTGATCGCAAATACGACTGTGGTACTCCTGCTCGTAACTGAATGCGGGGCGCTATTATGGCGTTTATCTTCTGCAACTAAAAACGTTGAACACGGTAAACAATAATGACGAATTCTTTTCCAAACGCCCTTATTGTTGGTCCTCGTAAATCAGGCACTTCATGGGTTCATGAATACTTAAAAAGCCGCGATGATGTTGACTTACCCGAAGGCGTCAAGGAAACTTTTTTCTTCGATCAATACCATGCCAAAGGCCTAAAATGGTATTCAAGCCATTTTAAAAACGCCAAATCGGATGCATTGACGATAGAAGTCGCCCCAACCTATTTCGAAGACCCGCACACCCCTGAGCGGATCCAAGAAGCTCTAGGAATGATCCCAATTGTAGTCATTCTACGCGACCCTGCAGTTCGAACACATTCTTTATATTTACATCTGAAGCGTTACGGACAAATTCGGGGTGGATTTCGCAAAGCAGTGCAGGAAAACAACCTTTTAACAGGCAGCCTATATGCGCAACGCTTAGAGCACTGGTGGCAGGTTTTTGGTAAAGAAAATGTACAAGTCTTGCTAACAAAAGATTTGGCGGACAATCCCGAGGCATTTACCACAGACCTGAACGAATTTCTAAAACTGCCAGATATTGTTATACCTGATCATTTAAAAAGCAAATATTACGAAGCGGCCACAAGTCCAAATTACTACATTGCAAAAATCACAAACATCGTTGCACAAACTTTGCGATCTATGCGCCTTTATAGTGTTGTGAATTGGCTGAAAAACACCCCGTTAAAAGCACTCATATTTGGAAAACCAAATCCAAATACACCCAAAGAAACGTTATCAAGTGATGATCGGGCATGGTTGTTGGAAAACGGGCTTCGTAAAGACTTAGACGCTTTAGAAATAATGTTAGATCGCTCGATCAAAGATTGGAAAATTTGATGAAACCAGACACTTTACTCGTCACAGGTGGTGCAGGCTTTATTGGCTCTGCTCTGGTGAGACATTTAATAAATGACACAGAGCATACTGTTATTAACATTGATGCACTGACCTATGCAGGAAATCTATCCTCGCTTGGGGATGCTCAAACCGACCCCCGCCACATTCATGTGGATATTAATATTTGTGACCGTCAGGCGATTGCAGACACAATTGCCAAATACAAGCCAACAAAAGTGCTGCACCTTGCGGCTGAAAGTCATGTAGATCGTTCAATTGATGGCCCAGAAGAATTCATTCAAACCAACATCGTGGGAACATTCAACCTGCTAGAGGAATCCCTCGCCTATTGGAAATCAATGGACAAAACAGCAGCTGCAGATTTCAGGTTTCTACACATCTCAACAGATGAGGTATTTGGATCCTTAGGGGAAACGGGTTTATTCTCGGAAAGCACACCATATGATCCACGCTCCCCCTACTCTGCCAGCAAGGCATCCTCTGATATGCTAGTACGCGCTTGGTATCACACATACGATATGCCTGTTTTGATCACCAACTGTTCAAATAATTATGGCGAATACCAATATCCCGAAAAACTAATCCCCGTGATCATTCTACGTGCACTCGCAGGCCAAGATATTCCTGTTTATGGTGATGGCGGTGCTATTCGTGATTGGTTGTATGTCGGTGATCATGTTTCTGGTATTTTAAAAGCACTTGAAAAAGGCGTACCTGGCGAAACTTATAATATCGGTACAAATAACGAGCGCAGTACTGTCGAAATGGTTGAAGCCGTTTGTGCAGTACTTGATGCGAAACGCCCACTGAACCAAGGTTCATATGCAGATCAATTGGTTTTTGTAACGGACCGCCCTGGCCATGATCGTCGCTATGCGATTGATGCAAGTAAAATCAAAAAAGAACTGGGTTGGGAACCAAGCAAAAGTTTTGATGAAGCGATAGACCAAACAGTTTCATGGTACTTAAATAATCTTGAATGGTGTACAGAAGTTACAGACGGCGCAGCGACCTTAGAACGGATAGGAACACGAAAATGAAGGGTATCATACTAGCTGGCGGCTCTGGCACACGCCTGCATCCGCTTACACTTGCCGTTAGCAAGCAATTACTGCCTGTTTATGACAAGCCAATGATCTTTTATCCTCTTTCCGTTCTTATGCTTGCAGGCATTCGGGACATCTTGATTATCTCCACACCTTTCGACTTACCATTATACCAACGGCTTTTGGGCACTGGAGAACAATGGGGCATCGACATCCAATACGTAGAACAACCAGAACCCAATGGTCTGGCCCAAGCGTTTATCTTAGGCGAAGAATTCATTGCTGGGGAAAGCTGCTGTCTTATTTTGGGCGACAACATCTTTTACAGTGACGGGCTTGGTAAGCTGTTACAAAACGCAAAAGGCCGTGAAACTGGCGCAACAGTGTTTGCATATCCAGTAAGCGATCCCGAACGTTACGGTGTTGTTGAGTTCGACAAAGATCACAAAGCCGTTTCAATCGAAGAAAAGCCAACCGAACCAAAATCGAATTATGCAGTTACAGGTCTCTATTTCTATGACAGCAATGTCGTCAAATACGCCAAAGAACTAGAACCATCGGCACGCGGTGAATATGAAATCACTGACATTAATAAACGCTACCTTGATGAGGGCAGCTTAACTGTAGAACTTATGGGGCGAGGCATGGCTTGGCTTGATACAGGGACACATGATTCATTATTACAAGCTTCTCACTTCATTGAAGCCATTGAACAACGCCAAGGTTTGAAAATTGCTTGTCTCGAAGAAATCGCATTTCACCAAGGATGGATCACAGCTGACATCGTCCAACGCCAAGGCGAGATGATGTCTAAAACTGGGTACGGGAAATACCTATTACGTTTGGCCACAGAACAATAACTCACAAAACGATCTATAAATTTAGGCGCGTATATATAACGAATTAAAGGGGGTTTGCATATCAAGCCCTCTTTATAATTCTCTCTATTATTTTAAACTCTGGGTTTTCGGGTAATGATCGGTAATAAACCAAAAAACCCGAGAACATAATCAAATAACACGGCATTCTCACCCGGAACAAATTTCCATAATTTGCCATAAAGAATGCACTCGTCAGTATATAAACCATCAAAAATATTTTATGACGGCGATCGGCCAACTTCCAAAACTTTCGTAATATCCAAACGAAAATCACGCTATCAATTGCGAATACCAAACTTGAAAAACCTTTGAAATCTATAGGTAGCGGCGAAATAAAGAATGCAAAAACCTGAATTGGGTAACGCAGCAGAAATGGGATCGCCGTTAGTCCGCCAGATAGAATAGCCGTGTCAGACCCGTCAGTGTTTGTCCATCGATCTGCACGTGCTTGTGAAAACGTTAGCAATACATCAGGCAAAGTTAGAATAGACGAGGCTGCGGGTAAGCCTAAAAGGATTGGCAATTTAGGTAAAACAAGCACAATACAAAGAACCAAAAAGATAATCAGTGCAGTCTTTTGAACTACGCTAAATTCTCTGAAATATATAGCGCCATAAGTAATCAATATGACCCCAATCAATTCTGGCCTTTGCATATACAAAATGACCAACATGAATATTACGACCAATATATTGGGGCGTTTTTGTGCGAGCACATACAAGCAAAAAAAGAACATCGTCGCCGCCATAATAACATCGCGCAACGCAAAAATAGAAATATGCACAATTGCTGGCGATAAGAACAGCAAGATGTAAACAAACCGCAAGCGATCCATCAACAACGCTAACCCGGCAAACAATGCCAGATTTACGCCAATAGACGCCTGCCAAGAATGGGTCAGGAAATATGCAAGAGATGATACCCATGCCTGGAATAAAAAATTGCCATTAATATGGGTTTCAATACCCAAGTATCGTTCATATGCAAAAGTCGATGCAAACTTTTGTTCTATTAGATTCAGCTCAAAATTAACTACAGCCAATGCAAGTAAGATCAAAAGATAGATAACGGAAAACGCAATCGTTTCAATCTTGATGGGCCGAATTGCTGACGCTGCTACAAAAAATAGCGAGTAATATAATAACGCACTAAAGACGATCTCAATCATAACGTTCAACAACCATTTATATGCGCCGAAATTGTAAAACCAATATTAGCTTTTACTATCAGTCAAAAAATTCACATTCCAATCTTTTAACAGCTCAAGATAGGTTTCGTCGAGTTCATTAATGTGTTGGTCTAATTTTCCGAAATCCATCTGCTCTTTTTCGTCGACAGGTCGGTAAAGAATTGTACGTACTAGTTTCATTCTTTTGAAATACCCTAATAAAGATAGCATACCAAAAGAACGCAAAATCATCGCAAGCCATTTTGCAAACTTCACAAATAACTTCACACGCACACGCGCGGCAGCAAGAACAGGTGATTTATCTTCATCAGTCAAAACATGCTTTGGACACCCTAAAAAGCTCAGCAAAATGTCTGCATAATTTTGTGGATTTTCTTTCAGCATCTCAAGTGGCAGCAACAAAACATTATCACGACCAAATGCTTTTACATATCTATCTAAAACCGATGAGTACTCTGATCGCTTAACCAAACTGTATGAATCGCCATCATCTAGGTATTGATCTAAGCGTATACCCTCAGGAATCAAAGCGCTTCGCTTTAAAAATGCAAAATGAGATTTTATCCGTTCAGACGGCTTCCTGACGGTAACAATTATTCTTGCATTTGGGTTTATTTGCAAAATCTTTTCTGCATTTTCATCATCCCAGTAATAGACATTGGAAAAGTCCGCCAAATCTTGATCTGCTTTTGGATTGTATAATTGACGTATTAACTCCTCGCGGCGTTTAGCATCTTCATTCACCAAATAAGGTTCTTTAATCGATGGTGTCGCGATAATATTATGGCGACGTAAAAATTCATAAATCCAGGACGTTCCACATTTTCCAACGCCCACAAAAAAATATTTTACCGCAGTATCTGTCATTTAATTAGAACCTGTAATCATATCATTATACAAAGCACCAAGTTTGCCATACATAACGTGGTTCGCAAATTCCGCCGAGAATTTCTTACGGGCAGCCGCACCCATCTGGCCTCTTAATTCACTGTCAGAAATCAGTTTTCGCAAATGCACAGAAACTTCTTCGGCACCTTTATGTGGCGCCAAAAACCCTGTTACGTCGTGATCAATTTCTTCCTTTACGCCCGAAACATCTGTTGCCACTGTCGGCAGCCCCGCCCGCATCGCTTCCATGATCGAAAGTGGCAAACCTTCGTAATTCGTACACAAACAAAAGATTTGTGCCTGCGCCAACAAATCCCCAAGGTCGCTACGTGTACCTAAAAAATCAACCTTATGTTCCACACCCAATCGCTTTGCAAGGTCTTCACAATTTAGCCTGTTCGGTCCATCACCAATCAGTTGCAGCCGAAACGACATATCATTTAACAAGGCGGCAGCTTTGATCAATGTTTCTTGATCTTTTTGTTCTGAAAAACGTGCCGGCATAATGATAATTGGTTCATCTGCATTCTCTTTTGGTTCTGCAATTTTTCCCTCTTCTGAAATGCCATAAGGGATAATCGAAATTTGCCTCTCTTTAACGGGTAAAGTTTTTAGGGCTAACTGACGATCATACTCTGTAGGACAAACCAACCTATCTGAAAAAAATGATGCAAAAGCTTCAACAGGCCAAACAATCAATTTTCGTTTGAAATCAACACCAACATCAAAAGCCCAACCATGGACCGAATAAATAGATCGAACACCTTCTAACTTCGCTGCCAAACGAACCAATAAACCAGCTTTGGAACTATGTGCATGCATAATTGCAGGCGCACGATCTCGGATAAGACGGCGCAATGCACCAACAGCTTTCAAATCACTAAAAGGTGAAATTGACCGTTTGATTTGTGGGATAACATGACAGACAATATTCAAAGCTTTAAGTTGATCTACTAGATACCCATCATTACCTACAGCGACTTCTACATCAAAATCTGCACAGAAACCTTTCGCCAATTCAAGAACATGATTTTGGGCCCCCCCCATTTCGGCAAGCGTAACGACGTATATAATACGTTTTTTCATTCAAAAAACTCCGCGGGGTAATTCAGCTATTTTAAAAAATATGCACAAGACATGATTCAGGCCGAACATAGTCAATGCCCGGCCTGTTCAAAACACTTTATTTAAAAAATAAAGTCTGTACCGATCTAAATCGGCAATATTAGACCTACAGACGGCTTAAGCTTTTTCTTACACGAAGAAGAATTCGAAGTCCGCAGCATCCAAGTCGCCAAGGTTTGTGTTCAACAGAACCACCTCGTTGCCTGCGCCATCATTAATAATGATATTGCTGTTCACTTGTTGAATGTGGTTGGCTATCAGATCTGCAAAGTCCGTAATCTCAACTGTATTTTCAAAGATCAACTGCTCCGCATCATCAAGTGCATCAAAGTCCGTGATCACAAGACGCTCATCACCTTCTCGGAAGACGAACTCATCACTGCCAGC
>CANMGS010000004.1 GCA_947497475.1 uncultured Amylibacter sp. | reverse complement strand
TGGGCCGCCTGTTCCGGGAGGATCAGTAATTGGTGGCACATTACCGTTCGTTGTGTCTAAATTTGGATCGGTCGCGGTATCTGATGTATCTGTTTCATCAGGCAAAGGATTACCACCTCCATCAACCAAAGGTGTTGCTGGGTCAGGAACACCACCAGCACCAGTGGCAACAGGCGTACCAGAAGTTGTCGCAGTATTGCTAATAGAGCCTGTGGTTACGTCAGTTACAGTAATTGCACGTGTTTGAGCTGTGATAGTAGCAACATCACCAGGCGCCATATCATCGCCGCTTGATGGAACAGTTGTATTTGAGACAGCTACGTCCGTAAGTCCTAACAAAGCATCTGTGATAGTCACATCAGCAAGAGAGGTATTCCCCGTATTTGTTACTGTGAAATTATAGGTAATAATATCACCAACATCGCCAAAAATCGTGCTCCCATTTGTGTCGGCAACAGAAGCGATTGATTTCTCAATCGTAATTTCTGGATCTGGTGTTGGTAAGTTCACAACAGTTGGATCATTTGGGCCGCCTGTTCCGGGAGGATCAGTAATTGGTGGCACATTACCGTTCGTTGTGTCTAAATTTGGATCGGTCGCGGTATCTGATGTATCCGTTTCATCAGGCAAGCCAAGTGTATTGCCTGGGTCAGGCGTTAGAACGCCACCAACATTTATTGTTTCTACAGGCGTACCAGAAGTGGTTGCAGTATTAGAAATTGTGCCTGCTGCAACATCTGCTGGCATAATTGTGCGTGTTTGATCTGGAATGACCCCAACATCACCAGGTGCTAAGTCATCGCCACTTGCAGCAGTTGTCGTGTTCGTAACAGCAACATCTGTAAGGCCCAGCAGAGCATCTGTGATTGTTACATCAGAAAGTGATGTGTTTCCTGTATTTGTTACTGTGAAACTATAAGTTATCACATCACCTGCATCGCCAAAAATCGTACTTCCGTTTGTATCAGCAACAGAAGCGATTGATTTTTCAATCGTAATTTCTGGATCAGGTGTTGGTAAATTCAATCGTGTTGGGTCATTAGGTGTGCCAGTATTAGGTGGATCAGGTATAACAACAGGAGTACCCGTGTTATCTAAATCAGGTTCAGTTGTTGTGTCTGAATCATCCGTTACATCTGGAACACCAAGAGGTGTCGTAGGGTCAGGGTCACCTGCCGCATCTGTTGCAACAGGAGTACCTGTTACTGTCGCAGTATTCTCGACAAAGCCAGCAGTTACCTCTGTTGATGTAATCGGGAAGCTTAATCCCGTTATTGTTGCTGTTTCAGTTGGTGCTAATGCATCTGCAAATGGGGCAGTGCCATCATCATTAACAATCGCCTGATCGGTAATACCAAGCAATGCATCAGTAAACGTTACATCAGATAGCGATGTACCGCCCGTATTAGTAACAACAAGCTCATAGTTAATCACATCACCAGCATCACCAAATATGCCGTTGCCATTTACATCATCAACAGAAGCAATTGATTTCTCAATTTGAATTACAGGATCAGGTGTGGGTAAATTTAGAACTGTTGGATCATCACCCGTACCCGTATTTGGCGGATCAGGTATAACAACTGGATCACCGTTGTTGTCCAAGTTAGGCTCTGTTGTTGTATCTGATATATCAAACGGCTCAGGTATGATCAATTGAGTGGTTGGATCTGGAATCGGATTGCCACTGCCATCATCTATTGTTGCTACTGGTACACCGACGGCTGTCGCTGTATTGGTTACATTGCCAGCTGCAATATCATTCACATCAATAATGTGCGTTAAGCCAGTTACAGTTGCAGATGCATTTGGGGCAAGGCCATCTGGCGAAGCAACTGGTTGATTTGTAATGCTCAAAAATGGGTCGGAAACAACTATGTTTGCAAGAGAAGCTTGCCCTGTATTCGTTACAATTAACTCATAATTAACAACATCGCCAACATCGCCAAATAATCCATTACCATTCGTGTCTGTGACAGAAGTAATCGATTTTTCTAAAGTAATATCCGCAGTTAAAGGTGGTAAGTTTAATATTGTCGGATCATTGGTTGGATCACCATCTTGTGTGCCTCCCGCTTCATCTCCTTCAGCCAATTCAGGATCAGGAACGACTACAGGGTTGTTACTTCCATCTAAATCAGGCTCTGTTCCTGTATCGGATACATCCGTTACTTCAATTGGAGTACCCGTTGTAGGATCGTTAATTGGGTTACCAGCATCATTAACATGCTGTGCTGTGACCTCCGCAGTATTCAAGACTAGTCCTGCAGCTTGATCAACCGGTGTAATCGTATACGTTTGACCCGTCAAAGTAGCTGTTCCTGCTGGCGCTATGACACCTGGAACAGCTACGTCAGTCAGACCAAGAGTAGCATCTGTTATTGTCACATTGCCAAGTGGAACGGCGCCCGTATTTGTCACCAAGAAATCATATGTAATTGTATCACCAGCATCGCCGACAATACCGTTTGAATTTGTGTCTGTGACAGAAGCAATAGACTTCTCTAATTCAATGTCACTATCAGCAACACAGGCTTCAAAAGCGTATTGGAAACCATCAAAGATAAATTCACGAACGGGGTCTTCAATAAATGCGATTTGCAATTGACGAATAGGTGCGCCAGTTGTGGAGTAAAATCTGATAGAGAAATCTGCAGAAAAACCAGCATCACCACCAAGAAATTCCTCAATTGTGTTTCTATCTTGGTCTGCGTTCAGGACATCTACTAAAAATGGTGCACTAACGCTTCCTAAGTTGCCTGTATCATCGCTTCCAGAAAGAAATTCCCAATTAACGCCAGCATTTGCAGCCGCAGTTGGGTCGAAAAACACACCTGTTTGATCCAAGCTGTTAACATGCAGGCGGATTTCGTAAACATCGCGTACGTAATCAAATGTAAAGACTTGATTAAGCCCTATTGCTTGAAACTGTCCAATTGATGCAATTGAAGATCTTACGCCACTAGTAAGGGTTGTATGCTCGGATTCATCAAAATGCCGTGTTTCATTACTTAAAGCGGTAGGTGTAAACCCTGTTGTACCTGTTACAGATGTATTTACTAAAGGAAGGCCTGCAAATACGCCACCGCCACTGATTTGTCCTATATTACTGATTTGTCCTATATTTGCTGGAATCGAACACTGACTTGGTGCTGGCAATGCTGGCGGAGAAATAACTGGGCCAGTTGCTATTATGACGGGTGTAGGATCATTGGTTGGGTCGCCGTCAAATGTGCCACCGTTCGCAGAAGGTTGAACACCCCTTAAGCCTCTTGTTTCTACAAAACTCGGTGCAGAAACTGTATTTAATTGTCGATCTGTCCCCGTGTCAGAAACATCTGTGACATCATTTGCATTGCCTGGTGAAGAACCTGTAACCGTCGCAGAATTTTCAAATCCGCCAGCTATTAAATCTGTTGATGTTAACTGATAAGACGCTGTAAACGTTGTGCTATCTTCGGCACCTGCGGCCAAGATAGGGATTGCTGTGCCCGATAGATTAACATCTGGGTCATCAACCAAAACATTTGTCAAAGCTACATTACCAGAGTTGATGACGTTGAAAGAATAATTAACCGTATCGCCCACACCAGGGCTAATTCCGTCACCGTTGTCAGTTACGCTTGATACGCTTTTAATTAATGTTAATTCTGGCGTCCCCGAAAACCCGGTTTCAGCGGTTGAGGGCGTAACTGGGCTAAGTGGGACACCGCCTTGTGGTGTCCCAGTTGCAGTTGCAGTATTATCAACTGCCGTTAATGGATCTGCTGCTGCAAGTACTGCATTTATGTCTGCCTGATCTAAACGATAATTTGCAGTGAATTTAGCTTGTTCACCTAGTGCTAAAGAATCTACACGATTGTTTCCATCAACATCAGTACTAACAAAGCCGGCCTCTGTTACTATGGTGAATGGCCCTAAGAAATTAGTGGCAGGTAAACCATCAAACGTTATACCCTGATCTACGGGTCGAACATCCTCGATGATGGCATCATCAAACCCAACCCCATTGTTATCGTTACCAGTATTTGTGATGATAAAAGTATATTGTACTATAGAATTTGCGACAGGGTCAGTTGGTAATGCTACTGATTTTTCCACGGATAAACTTGCACGAATACTGCCTTCTACGGCTACTAACGCGGTTGCGGTATCACAAATGAGCGTACTCCCAGCTTCACAAATCTGGTATGGAATTATAAACGTACCAAAAGGCGTACCAAAAGGAACATCGACAGAACCGTCACTTGGATCAATAACTGGTAAAATTGTTCCCGGTGGAACAGGAGCTCCGCCTGAGAAAGTTGCAGGGCCTAGGACGGTCAAATCAACAGTGTTTAATGTTGCGGGGCTATTTCTTAAGGTATCATTCACTAAAATGTTTGGGATAACGTTTAGTGTGCCAGCACCAACTGATCTCCCTTCTGTATCATCGATGGCATCAATAAAACTGGTCGTATCAGGAGATGTGCCAGGGGGAGGACCTGTTTCAACAACGGATGGGGGTACTGGGCTTAACGGTACATCGCCTTCTGGATCTCCTGTTGCTGTTGCTGAGTTATCAATAGCAGTGAATGATTGTGGGGCATCAGAAATAGCACCAATATCTGCAAGTGCTAAAGTGTATGTTGCTGTGAATTGAGCGCTTTCACCAACCGCCAATAAGTCAACCCTATTGTCTGAATTAACATCAGTACTTACAAAACCTGGGCCTGATACTATGGAGAATCCCGACAGTGCATTCACACTAGGATTTCCATTGAAAGTAACACCTGGATCAACAGGCTCTACATCGGCTACAGGAACGCCAGTAACGCCGCCATTATTTGTAACAGTGAAAGTATAAGTAATTGTTTCTCCAGGCGTGAATGTCGCCGGCAAAGTTGCTGTTTTTACTACATTTAATACAGCCTCTGCAGAGGCTTCAATTGACACAGTTGCGAAAGCGGTATCGCAGTTTGTTGTGCTACCCGCTTCACAAATTTGATACGGTATTCTGTATGTACCACTAGGAGTAGCAAATGGTATGTCTACGGAACCATCGGTAGTATCTAATATGGGAACTATTGTTCCTGATGGAATTGGATTATTAAATAAATCTACTGGAGGGCCAGTAACGGTAATATCTACTGCACCTGGTGATGAAGGGTCGAGAGATGCTGAGTTCCCGTCAAAGGTGTCGTTTACCAAAACATTAGGGATTGAATTTTGCTGACCTGAAAATGCGAAATTATTTCGATCATCCTCGGCATTGATTGGGGGGCCAGCTGTCAAAGACCCTGAAGTAATTGGACAGTTAGATGTAATGGCTTGGAAGCCACTAAAACGAGGGATAAATGGTTGGGCAGTATCCGTAAATGATGGAACAGTTGCGCTACCACCTACTGAGGTATCATAGTTGTCGGCCCAATCGAAACTTTCTGGAAAGGGTCGCCCTTCAACCAAAATCTGGGGGTTAGCTCCGCCAACTTGTTGACACTCAAATGTACCGAAAACTGCCCACTGCCCAATATCAGGTGTTTGATCAAGTGTTACATCATCAGATGCAAATTCGATAACACCAGGCGCTTGTAATGCAAATGTACCATTTTGAAGAACAGTTGCTCCTGGGAAAACGATGATGGTACCATCAATAATCGTAGAGCCAACAAATTCCGCGGTCGTCCCAGGCTGAACACAATAAACAACCCCAGTATCAGTTGATGCAAAACTAAAGTTTACTAATTGTCCCGATATATTTTGCGTACACAACGCTTGCGATGCAGCAACACCCTGCGCTTTAACTTGCCCCGATGTCAGTACTAATCCTGATATCGACGCGAAGCTAAATACCAAAGTATATAGTAAGGAAATGGCTAGAGATTGGATCGTTCTAATCATTGGGTACGTCCTAGTTGTAAATCATTGTAATGTTTTAGGCTGTAAGCAGCTTTTAGGCGGTCAGCACAAAAGCCCCCTATTAGGAGGCCAAGACAGGTTGTCATTTTGGTGGTGGTTTTCATTTGGATTGGGGTTTGGCGCCTGGACCTAGAAATATACCAGTGCAAATAATTTTGGCTGGCAAGTACTGTGGCAATAGGAGCTGCAGTAAGTTCCCCCAATGCGCTCGATAATAAATCGTCGTAATAATGACGCGAGCTATTAAAATCTTTCAAAAGAAAGTTCTCCAAAATTCCATACCCCTGAACCTAAAATTTTCGCAGATTTTTATATATTCACATCGCGATAAACTGTAGATTGTTACTAATAAAGTTACTCATCTTTAAAGAGAGTATGGCTGAAAAAATTACACAGTCAAATAAAAAACCTAATATAAACGGATACATAGCGTGTCATGAGTGAATACAAGCGCTGGTGTTGTGTGGATTCTTATGTAAACTGGTAACGAATTCTTCACAGTTATGTGAGAATTATAGTTAATGATTATCATTTTAAAACAATGGGTTATATAGTTACAACCTAGAGTTGTATAGATTTATAAAAGAACGCCTTAAGGTAGGTTTGCATTAACTTAAACTAGGGCAAATTAATTCTTAAAAATATTTTAATAATGCTGAGTATATCTTCGAAAATTAACATAAAAGTAATATTAAATAAGGATTTAACACACTACAAACCTAAAAAACCTATTCCGATAAAAGCAATTAGAACAGCAACCCACTGTTGCAATGACATACTCTCTTTAAAGATAAAGCGTGCTAAAATAACGGTAACCATTCCAAAGGCAGACGCCCCGACAGTGGCATAATTTGCATTTGGTAAATTACCAGCCAGAAGTACACTGGCCAAGGCGATTGCATCCAGAAAACCCATCCCAATTAACACAGGAAATTGTTCCTTCGTAGGGAAGAGCGGAGCACGAAGAGCCATAATTATGAAAATGAGAGACAATACAGCAGTCACACGTGTGACCAATATTACTAAGGTATCGGGTGCAGAACCTACTGTAACTTGACCAAGCTCAAGTGTGATTGCAAAAAATAAACTCGCTGAAAGAGACCATCCAATTGCCGCAGTTTTAGCATCTTTGCTCTGTGGCTCAGATGTATGATCAGATAATATAGCAACGACACTGACACCGATTAAAACAGCAAAAATCGCGGCCCATTGTAACGGCGTTATTTCTTGGCCATTTAAGACACCCCACAAGATTACAAAAATCGCAAAAGTAGCTATGATCGGAGAGACAAGACGAACAGGTCCAATTTCAAATGCTTTGTATAAGCTTATACTAGCAAGTAAATATGTAATCCCTGAAATGATTGCGAACTTAGCATCACGCCAAAGTAAAATTTCTGTTTCAGATTGAGTAAAGTAGAATAAAACTTGGAAAAATAAGCCAGAAATTAGAACGACAAGTAAAGCTGAATAGATTGATGTTTTTTGGCTTACTTGACGGACTAAAACATCGTGTATTCCCCATGCCAAAGCGGCAATTAACCCCATTATTACAGTCATTTATCCACCCCATCACTCAATCTATGATCTTTGTTAATCCGGCATAAGTACCCTGTTTATTATAAGATCTCTAAACCATGTGTTTGCGGGATCATCCTGCACATCGGAATGCCAGTAAAGGCTTAAATCGACAGATTGTAAATTAAATGGAAGCTTTGAAATGATAACCTGTTTGCCTTGTGCTGTAACTGTAGCCAGTTTTAATGGCATAGTTAAAACAAAGTCGGACTTTTCTACGATTGCTATAGCAGAGTGGTAATTCTGGCATCGTACATTAATAGTTCTGGTTAAGCCTAAATTGGCAAGAGCCGCATCTTCAATCACCATTCCTGTTGCACGAGATGAAACGGAAATATGTGAAGCTTTTGCATATTTTTCTTTCGTAATGGTTTTCCCCAAAGAATGCCCAACACGCGTTACTAAGCATATTTCGTCACTAAATAATGGTTTGGACCTCAAAGGTTTTTTCACAACATACGAGACGTCAATTGCTAAATCCAAAGTGTTATTTGAAAGGGCCGTCGTTAATTCGCGTCTGTCTGTGCGTGTGGTTGTAAGTGACGTATTAGGTGCATTCTCGTGTAATTTTTGAAGCAGGTTGGGCAACCACATGATTTCTACAGGCTCAGGGATAGATAAGCGAAAATGTTGCTGGCTATTTTTTGGGTCAAATTTCCCCCATCTTTGTAGCAGAGCACGTAACTTAGATAATTCATCTAATAATTCTGGTGCCATACGTGCACAAACTGGTGTTGGTTGCATTTTGCGCCCGTCCTTTACAAAAAGAGGGTCGCCAAGGAACTCTCGTAACCTTCGTAACGCGTGACTCACTGCAGACGGTGTTAAAAAAAGATGCGCGGCAGCACGTCCCAAGTGTTGTTCACGGTACACAGCTTCAAACACTTTTAAGAGATTAAGATCTAATTGATCTACCCTATGATGAATTTCATTCATCTATTTTGATTAACAATCATCATTTGCTTAATCAATAGTTTGAATGCAAGTATTGATTTAAATATTGTCACTCACACTCTGCCGTTACATGAAAATGTTGTAATTATAAGGTCACAACCAAATGGACTTCTCACAAACTACACGCGTAATCGACTTTAAGAAACGCTTGCAAGATTTTATGGATAAAGAGGTTTTTCCATTAGAGAAAGAATATCTAAGAGAGAACCGTCAATTGAATAATTCCGAAGATTGGAATGGTTGGCAAGTACCACAAACAATAAAAATGCTAAAAGAAAAAGCGCGCGAAGCTGGTTTGTGGAATCTCTTTTTACCAGACGCGGAGCTTGGCGCAGGTTTAACAACATTAGAATATGCGCCGCTGGCAGAAATTATGGGGCGTGCGCCGTTCAGCGCAGAGATTTTCAACTGTAATGCCCCTGATACTGGCAACATGGAAGTACTTTATCACTTCGGGACAAAAGCGCAGAAAGATCAATGGTTAACCCCCCTACTAAACGGAGAAATCAGATCTGTATTTTGTATGACTGAACCTGATGTCGCTTCATCTGATGCACGTAATATTGAAGCGAGTATTACAGAAGATGGTGATGATCTTATCTTAGATGGGCGTAAATGGTGGTCGACTGGCATTGGTCATCCTGATGCTAAACTCGCAATTTTTATGGGCATATCAGACCCTAACGGTGAACCTCATTCACGCCACTCAATGGTTCTTGTTCCATTAGATGCTCCAGGTGTTACAATTGAGCGTATGTTACCTACGTTTGGGGAATATGATCCACCATATGGACATGGGCAGGTTCTTTTTGATAAAGTACGCGTCCCCCGTGAGAACTTATTAGTTGGTTTAGGAATGGGTTTTGCTATCGCTCAAGGACGCTTGGGGCCTGGTCGTATTCACCACTGTATGCGTGCTGTTGGTGCGGCTGAAAGGGCTTTAGAATTGATGATAGAGCGCGGAAATTCCCGTGAAGCTTTTGGGCAAAAGATTATCAATCTTGGTAGCAACCGTGATCATGTGGCGCAATCACGTGTAGAAATAGACCAAGCGCGTTTGTTAACACTGTTTGCTGCATGGAAAATTGATACTGTTGGCGCCAAAGCGGCAATGACTGAGATTTCATCAATCAAGGTTGTTGCACCAAACGTGTTACAGTCTGTTGTGGACAGAGCGATGCAAATCCACGGTGGAGCTGGGGTTTCACATGACACACCTTTGTCTGATCTTTATCTTATGGCACGTGCATTACGTTATGCTGATGGCCCAGATGAAGTTCACCGGGCAATGATTGCCCGTCAAGAATTGGGTAAGTACCGTAGGAACAGTACAACATGAGCAAACGTATTTTTATAACGGGTGGCGCATCGGGGCTTGGGCGTGCATTAGCTGAACGTTATGCAGATGTAGGCGCACGTGTTTGCTTTGGAGATGTTGATGAAGCTACAGGATTGGAAACATTAAATAAATTACAAGATTCTGGTGCGACGGCTCATTTTATCAAATGTGATGTGCGTGTTAAGGAAGATTTTGATGCTGCAGCAAATTGGATGAAAGAAAACTGGGGTGGTGTTGATCTTATCATAAACAATGCTGGTGTTGCTCATATGGGCTCTATTGAGACAAGTTCCATAGAGGATTGGCAATGGATTATCGATATTAACATCCTAGGAATTGTAAAATCATGCCAAAGTTTTATCCCTCTTTTAAAAGAGCAAAGGCAAGGGCGCATTGTAAATGTAGCATCAATGGCTGGCCTATTACATTTGCCAAATGCATCTGCATATAATGCTACAAAAGCTGCAGTTGTTGCGATCTCAGAAACCTTACTGATTGAACTGGAAAATTCGGGTATCGATGTCTCTGTTGTTTGCCCTGCTTTTTTCCGCACCGATTTGGCAAAGAACATGCGTGCCAGCAATGCTGAAGCTGAACGTGTGACCAAGCGCCTTGTTGAACGTTCCCGTATAGGAGCAAATGAAATTGCAGAGATTATCATTGATGGAATATCAAGTGGTAAATTTCACATTTTCACGCATCCTCATGCTCGTAAAGCATGGTATATAAAGCGGTTTCTCCCATTTAAAACGTTTTTAAATGGTATACGCAAAGAAACACGAAAGCTCGACGAGCGTATGGCTAGACCTGAAAGGAAAGACTTATGAGTAATAAGTCAGTCATAGATACTGCCGGAGCAGTGCGTTCAGGTGAAGAGCTTGATATCCCTGCTTTAAGTTCGTGGGTCGCTAAAAATCTTCCAAAAATAACGGGCACTCCAGAAGTGACTCAATATTCTGGCGGGGCTTCGAATTGGACTTATAGACTAGAGTTTGAAAATGACGACTTAATTTTGCGCCGCCCCCCATCTGGCACACGTGCAAAAGGTGCTCATGATATGGGCCGTGAGTACAATCTACAAAAGGCATTAAGCCCATTCTTTCGATATGTTCCAGATATGCGTGCATATTGCGGCGATGAAGATGTCATTGGGGCCGAATTCTATCTAATGCAACGTGTTGCAGGAATAATCCCGCGAAAGAACTTACCCCGCGGTGTCAACTTATCACCAAAACAAGTACGCGTTTTATGCACTAACGTTCTAGATACACTTATTGATTTACATAAAGTGGATTACAAAAGCGCTGGCCTTGAAAGCTTAGGGGTCGGTGAAGGTTATGCCAAACGGCAAATTGAAGGGTGGAGCAAACGCTATAGAAACGCCCGCACATGGAATGTTCCTCGTGGTGAAAAGATTATGAAATGGCTAGCTCATAATTTGCCTGAGCATGAGCGCCTATGTATTACACATAATGATTTCCGTTTTGATAATGTTGTTTTAGACGAAAATAACCCGACAGAAGTTATTGGTGTTTTAGATTGGGAATTGGCAACAATAGGTGATCCACTAATGGATGTCGGCAATATGTTGGCCTATTGGGTTCAAGCGGATGATGATTACTTGGCTCGTTCAACGCGCCGCCAGCCTACAACATTAGAAGGTATGTTAACCCGTGCAGAGGTAATCGACTATTATCATGATGCTATGGGTTTTGAGAAACAGAACTTTGCATTTTATGAAGTATATGGGCTGTTTCGTTTATCTGCTATCGCGCAGCAAATATACTATCGTTATCATCACAAACAAACGCGGAACCCTGCTTTTAAAAACTTTTGGATTCTTATTCATTACCTACACCACCGTTGCCGTAAGTTAATGAAAGGCAAAGCATAAAATGGGGCGCGTGTATCTTGTAAGACATGGGCAGGCTTCGTTTGGGGCGAAAGACTATGATAAGCTAAGTGAAAAAGGCATCAAACAGGGAGAACTTCTTGGCCAATCGTATGCTACTTCAAATGCCGCATTCATTACAGGGACGATGCATAGGCATATAGAAACGGCAAATGCTTTTTTGAGTAATCAGGATAATGCAAAAGCAGTTATAAGAGATGCAAATTGGAACGAATTTGACTATTTGGATATTATTCGCGCCTTACGGCCTGAGTATGAAACACACGATATTTTGCGCCAAGAAATCTCTAAAGCTGATGATCCATATAAAACATTCCAAAATCTATATGAACAAGCGTTAACACGTTGGTCATCGGGTAAGTATGACAGTGATTATAAAGAAACGCGGAATGCATTTCGAATGCGGATCAATCAAGCGCTTAATACCGTAAGAAACCACATAGAGACTTCAGAAGTCGCATATGTATTTACTTCTGGTGGGCCAATCAGCGCAATCATTCAGCAATCGCTAGATCTAAGCGAAGATACCACACGACTGATCGAACGGGTGATTATAAACACAAGCGTCACAACGCTCTCGTTAAAGTCAAATCGTCCAAGACTGATTTCAATGAACAACTATACTCACTTAGAAAGCAAAGATAAAAATTATGTCACCTATAGATAGTCAAACCCGCCCTGTTATATTGATCACAGGAGCTAGTTCTGGGCTTGGAGCAGGCATGGCACATGAATTTGCGAAGAAAGGTTATGATTTGGCGCTTTGTGCGCGGCGTATTGAGCAGATTGATGCGTTAAAGGCTGAAATACAGGTCGATATACCTAATGTACGTATAGAAGTTGCTACATTAGATGTCACAGATCACGGGGCTGTATTTGATGTATTCCATGGGTTTTGTAAAAAATTTAAAAGTATTGATCGTATCATTGTGAATGCGGGTATAGGTATTGGCGCACCGATTGGTAAAGGCGGCTTTCAGGATAACCTTGCAACTATAGAAACTAATTTTACGGCAGCATTGGCACAATCTGAAGCGGCAATGGAAATATTTCGGGCGCAAGAATACGGCCACCTTGTTATGATGTCATCAATGAGTGCAATGCGCGGATTACGGGGTGCTATGACGGCTTATTCCACCAGTAAAGCTGCGGTAGCATCCCTCGCGGAAGGGATCCGAGCGGATATGCTACGAAAGCCTAAAATTAAAGTAAGTACTATTTATCCAGGGTATATTCGAACAGAGATTAATGCAGATATTCCCAAATCAAAAACACCTTTTATTATAGACACTGAAAAGGGATGTCGCTTACTTGCCGAAGCTATTGAACGGGAACCTTCAAAAGCTTTTGTACCGTTTTGGCCATGGTCAGTTATAGGTTTTTTGATGCGTGTTTTACCTTTGTCTTTGGTGACAAAAATAAACTAACGGCAAAAGAAGGGCGCAATAACGCCCTTCCTTGAGATCTTATGCACTACGGTACAATTTAGTCATTGAGAATTCGCGGTGACCTAATGCTTCTGCAGCTGTATTTCGACCATTCGCTGTACGGCGGATCATTTCGATTAACTCATCACCAGCTTGGTCAATTGTCATGTCACGGCGTAATATACCAGATACATCAACATCGATGTGTTCGCTCATCGTACGAATTGTACGAGGGTTTGCCGAGATTTTGATTACTGGGACAATTGGGTTGCCAACAACGTTACCCTGACCCGTTGGGAAAGTATGTAAAACATAACCCCCAGCAGCCATGAGTGTCACACATTCAGCAGCAGCAGATGACGAGTCCATAAAGTATAAACCTTTGCCAGATTTTGGTTCTTCTGCAGGCTCTAGAATGTCTATAAACTGAGACGTACGCCCAATTTTTTCTAAATTACCTAGAGCTTTTTCTTCAATAGTCGTTAAACCACCTTCAATGTTGCCTTTGGTTGGCTGGCTGTCTGACAGGTCATCTGTTTGATGTGCAAAAATTACATCATCTTGATATGCTTTCCACATCTTATACCAACGCTCACCAACTTCTTCATTGATTGCGCGCTTTTGACAAATATGTTCAGCGCCAGTGATTTCAGATGTCTCACCGAAACAACCATAAATACCATGCGGAAGAAGCTTGTCGTACATGTTGCCAACTGTTGGGCATGAACCCAAACCTGTTGTTGTATCAGATTCACCACATTTGGTTGAAATCCATAGCTCACTAATAGAACATTCTTCACGCTGCAATTCTGATGCATAGTGCACCATTTCTTTTGCTGCACGTGATGCATCCATAATTGTTTTCAAGTCGCCATTCTGTTCGATTGAAAAACCTTGAACAGGCTTCCCTGTCTTAGCGATCCCATCTACAACTTTTTTGGTCCAACCTGGCTCAATACCAATTACAATAACAGCAGCAACGTTCGGGTTCGAACCTGTACCGATAATGGTGCGAAAGTGTAAGTCTAAGTCTTCACCGAATTGTAGTCGACCATAGGCATGTGGGAGTGCCATTGTACCTTTGATGTTATTACCAACTGCTTCACAAGCGGCATTAGAAATATCATCCAAAGGTAGAATAAGGACGTGGTTACGAACACCAACACGACCATTATCGCGGCGGTACCCATGTACAGTAACTTTTGATAGATCAGTCATTTTATTTCCTTACCAGCGCTTTGTTTTACAGTTTTGTGTGTGAAGGTGATGACCCTTTTTGACGTCTCCAGTCATGATCCCAATATCTTCACCGTATTTGAAAACAGTATCACCCTTCTTCATATCTTGAAGGGCGATCTTATGGCCAATCGGAGCGGCCTCTTCGGCAGTTAAGCGGAATGTAGAATTGTCGTGTGTGACACAAACTAACATATCTGTACCTGCTTCTAGCCCTTCAACAACAACAACTCCTACGCTGTCCTTAGTTTCATGGACCAATAATTGTGGAATTTCTGACATTTTTGGATCCTTCCTATCAGTGTGTTTTGGGTGCAAGTGTACCACCCTCATAAAAGCCTAGCAGGACCTCTGCCCTACTAGGTAAATTGTTTAGTCCTCAAGAGTGAGGTTGAAGTCTTCGTCTGGAAAGTATTTATGCAAACGGATGTCCGCCGCACGAGCATGCCCTTCCATACCCTCTAAACGTGAAATCCGTGCCGTAGCTTCGGCAATGGCCTTAGAACCCTCACGCGTTGCTTTTTGCCAAGTCACAACTTTCATATACTTATGAACGGATAAACCGCCTGTATAGTTAGCTGCTCCTGATGTCGGCAACACATGGTTTGTACCTGAAGCCTTATCGCCAAATGAAACTGTTGTTTCTTCGCCTAAGAACAAAGAACCGTAACAGGTTAAGCGATCTTGCCACCAATCAATGTCATCTGCTTGAACTGTTAAGTGTTCAGGAGCATATTTATCGGACGTTGCGGCCATTTCTTCTCGATCTGCACATAGAATTACCTCTGCATAATCACGCCATGCCGCTGTAGCATTCTCTCGGTTTATTTCTGGTAGATCATCAATAAGACCAGGAACTAATTCCATCACTTTTTCAGCCAATGGGCGATTATCTGTCACCAGCCACACAGGCGAATTATAACCGTGTTCTGCTTGGCTAACTAAATCTACAGCAACAACCATTGGGTCTGCTGTCTTATCCGCTAATACAAGACTATCAGTCGGACCTGCAATCATATCGATACCGACACGACCGTACAAAATGCGTTTTGCTTCAGCGACAAACTGGTTTCCTGGCCCAACAATAATACTCGCCTTAGACAAACCGAATAAACCAAAAGCCATAGCCGCAACACCTTGGACGCCACCCATTGCCAAAATCTTATCAGCACCAGAAATATGCGCGGCATAAATAATAGCAGGGTTAATACCTACACCTGGACGGGGAGGTGAACACGCAACGATTTGCTTGCAACCAGCAACTTTAGCTGTCGTCACCGTCATAATAGCAGAAGCAATATGTGAATAACGGCCACCTGGAACATAACATCCTGCAGTGTCAACTGGGATGATTTTTTGGCCTGCTATCAAGCCAGGTTGGATTTCATATTCACAATCGGAAAGTGTCGCTTTTTGAATTTCTGCAAAACGACGAACGTTGCCTTGCGCGAAATCGATATCGTCTTTTAAACGTTGAGGAATAAGAGCACATGCAGCTTCAATGTCTTCTTTTGTCAGTTCAACATTACCTTCATATTTATCGAACTTAGCGGCATATTCGAGCGCAGCTTTATCACCCCCCTCTTCAATGTCAGTCAATATATTCTTAACAATTTCATTAACTTCACTTGAATCACTCTTTGATGTTAACGTTGCTTTTTTTAGATACTCAACCGGCATCTTTTTCTCCTAGTTTTAATTAAAGAACCTCAAAATTACATATTACAATGTGCTAATTTTGGACGACTCGATAATTTCATTTGAATTATGCATAACCACTCTTATATAAGAATGCAAGCGCTTACATAATGATAGTAATTTAATTCAGAATGTAGGATAATAGGAAAAGTTCGCTTTAAGAGAATCTGACGTTGGGCTTCGCAAAATATGAAGCTCGAAAGAGGCATAAGAAACCATAATGGCACAAAACACAGCACCTACTTTAGAAGATGTAGCCTTAAGAACAGGAGTATCTACAGCAACTATTTCAAGATGTTTGAACTCGCCAGATCGTGTTTCAGAGAAAACAAGAGTGCGTATATTAGAAGCCGTAAAAGAGTTAGGTTATACACCAAATTTTAACGCAAAGGCGCTTGCAGCTAAACGTACGAATACAGTTGGCGCTGTTATACCGACTATGTCGAACGCCATATTTGCTCTTGGCTTGCAAGCGTTTCAAGAAACTTTAACTGAAAATGGTATCACTCTACTGGTCGCAAGTTCTTCTTTTGAACGAGAAGCCGAAGCGACACAAATTAGAGCTCTTGTTGCAAAGGGCGCGGATGCACTCCTTTTAATAGGAGATGAACGCGATCAGGAAACTTATGACTTCTTACAAAGCCGCGAGATTCCCTATGTGATATCGTGGAATTATCGAGCACACAAAAATCATACATTCGTTGGTTTTAACAACCGCAAAGCGGCATATTTGATTGCTAAACAAGTTTTAAATCTAGGGCATAAAAAAATCGGGATGATTTCAGGTGTTCTTTCAAATAACGATCGTGCGTTTGATCGCGTTCAAGGTGTCAAAGACGCAATGGCTGAATTCAGCATGATAGATTCAGATTTCATATGCCAAGAAGCTTCATATAATTTTGACGACGCTGGCCATGCGCTTGATACAATTTTGGAAAGTAATATTAAGCCAACAGCAATCATATGCGGGAACGACGTTCTGGCAATTGGCGCTATAACACGCGCAAAAGCATTAGGATTGAACATTCCAGATGACATCTCAATAACTGGTTTTGATGATATTGAAATTTCATCTATCTTCACTCCCCCTATCACAACAGTAAGCGTTCCACACACAACAATGGGGCGAAAAGCAGCGGAAACTTTATTAGAAATGATGCACTCGGATGATAGAAATTTAAGCCTAGAGCTGGAGACATCTATTATTAATCGTGGCTCACTAAGTGCTCCAAGAAATGGTCGATAGAATGCTATTAGGCTAAATGTAACTTATACAGGCTTCCCACCTGCTAAATGATCAAGTATCTATTCTATAGTATAAATCTTAGGAAAACATAGATGGCTCAAGCCCTATATCAAACTGTATATGATGCAATTGTCGCTAAAATTGCAAATGGCTCGCTTACTCCAGGTGAATTGTTACCAAGCGAAGCAGATATTGGGTTAGAGTATGGTGTAAGCCAAGGGACTGCACGAAAAGCTTTTTCCGAGCTTGAAAAATCGGGAATTGTAAAACGCTTCCAAGGAAAAGGAACGTTCATCACATCTCTATCACCAGAGAATGCATTGTTTCATTTTCTAAGGCTCCGTAGAGATGATGGCACACAAGCTATCCCAAAACTGGAACATGAAACATTAAAGAAAAGAACCGCGACAGATGACGAAAAGATTCAATTGTTTGGTCTTCCAGAGTTTGTCTATGAAATTGACCGCGTAAGATCAATTGATGGCAAAAATATCATTCACGAAGTATCCATCATGCCAGCAGACCTGTTTCCAGGATTAATGGAACGGGCACCCTTACCCAATACTATTTATGATTTATACCAACGCGCCTTTGGTTGTGTCATTGTCCAAGCTGATGAAAACCTACGCGCGACAATAGCAAACTCAACTATTACCAAAGCATTAAACCTAGAAGCTAACACACCCGTTCTAGTCGCAGAACGCAAAGCAATAGATTTGGTTGGTAGATGTGTAGAACTAAGAGTTAGCCATTACATTACTAACGATTTAAACTACCATATAGAACTTCGTTAAAGTGAATATACAAAAACTTATCAGTGGTTGCTTATTTATACTAAACGATCCCAAAGCTTATTCAGGGATGGCTTAACGTTGTCGCGATCACGGTAAAGTCTGATTTCTAAATCAACAGAAAATGATGGATCTCCTGCATGTACCAACCGGCCATCTTTCAGTTCTTCTTTACAAATTTCCTTTGGCAGCCAACCCAAGCCAAACTCTTCTAATATCATAGCCTTAACACTTACAGCTAAAGCATTTTGATTTAAAATCAGCATCGGTGAATTGTGAAGTTTTTCGTTTAAAACATCTTTTATAACTGGATGGAGTGATGACACGGGATCATATGATAAAAGCGGTAGTGGCTTACGATTTTTATCTATCAGTGAATATAATGGGTTCCCATTTGGTTTTGGTCTTGTGACAGGTATAAACTGATCTTTTGCTAAGGTGATATATTCACATTTTGCCACTTCAAGCGGAGCTAGAAAATCCATCGAAGGGTGCCAATATGTGAGGATAACATCACAATATCTTTGCAAAAGTGCTGTAACAAATTGATCTGCAACCCATGATGTAGAGTTCAAATCAATATCAAGCCCCTCAATATCAAGCAAAGGTGCGATATGGGTTTTATATTGCGTAATATATAAAGACTGTGAGGTCGCAAACCGGATCACGCTTTCACTGGCAGCCTCCATATTCTGGCATCGCTCTATCGTTTCTGAATACGTTCGTAAAATTACTCTGGCCTGAGTTAAGAATATCTCTCCTGCTGGAGTTAAAGATAATGGCAGAGTTTGGCGGTTAATTAGTTTTGCACCAACTGTGTCCTCTAATGCTCGTATACGTCTGCTAAACGCAGGTTGGCTTACATTACGCTCTTCAGCAGCACGAGAAAAATTTTTCTGTGCAGCAAGCGATTCAAAATCTTTAAGCCAAAGAATGTCCATATAAATAACCTAGAGCAGGATTACGACTTAGTCGATCCGGCCTTCCTCAACGGCATGACAAGCGACAACACTACCGTCAGCTTGTTCTATTGCAACAGGCAATTCTGCACTACAGCGAGGGTTAGAATATGAACAGCGGCTTTGAAATGGACAGCCTTTTGGCAAGTTAATTGGTGTAGGAATTTCACCTTTTAGACGAATATGATTGGGTTTATCATCTGACAGCTGAGGCACAGCACTGAGCAATGCACGTGTGTAAGGATGCTTTGGGTTTGAAAACAGTGTAGCAGTGTCCGCATACTCGCACACAGAACCTAAATAAAGAACAGCAACACGTGTTCCGAAATGCTGTACAACAGATAAGTCATGCGTAATGAAAAGATATGTTAACCCACGTTCCTCTTTCGCTTCTAGCATCAAATTCAAAACTTGTGCCTGAATAGAAACATCTAAGGCAGAAATAGGTTCATCCGCGATGACAAATTCAGGGTCTACAGTCAAAGCACGAGCAATCGCAATACGCTGTCTTTGGCCCCCTGAAAATTCATGTGGGTAACGCGCTGCCCAACTTGGATCAACGCCCACTGAACGCATCACGTTCGCAACCTTATCTTGCACATCATCCCGGGAAAAGCTCGGGTTATGATGCCTTACAGGCTCTTCCAAAGCTTGTTGAATTGTCATTCGGGGATTCAGCGAAGCATATGGGTTCTGAAAAATCATTTGCATACGCTTACGAAGCGGCAGTAAATCTTTGCCCTTAAGCGCATCAATACGTTGCCCATCATAATGTATAGCGCCCTTCGTTGGGCTAATCAGTCCTGCAACAAGACGCGCGACAGTGGATTTCCCGCAACCAGATTCACCAACCACACATAGGGCTTCACCTTTATGAATCTTCAGCGAGACATTATTTACAGCATGTACAGAGCGCTTTTCGCTAACAATCCTACCTTTTTTGAACTTAAGCGTATCTAAAAATCCATGATCAAGATCAAAGCTTTTAGATAGGTTTTCCAGCTCTAGTAAAACATGGTTCGACATATCCTGTTTCATGCCAAATCCTCTTGCTTTTGTGGTGCATGATGAAGACGTTTCACTTCATGGCAAGCAACTTTAACTGGTCCTATTTGTTCAAATACTGGTATTTCAGCTCGACATCTATCTTGTGCATATTCACAACGCGCATTGAATGCGCAGCCTTTTGGAACAGCCGACAAAGATGGCATATTGCCAGGGATTTGTTTTAACCGTGCACCAGGTAATGTTTGCTGTGGTAAAGCATTAATCAAACCCTGCGTATATGGGTGCTGAGGATCGTTAATGATTTCACGTGTACGCCCCGCTTCAATAATACGTCCTGCATACATCACTAAAGTGTTCTCAGTCATTTGAGAGACAACACCAAGATCATGTGTAATTAAGATAAGGCTCACTTTTTTCGTTGTACACAGCTCCAAAAGTAGCTCCATAATGTCTGCTTGGATTGTTACATCTAATGCTGTTGTTGGTTCATCTGCTATGATCAGTTGAGGGTCCAATAACAGAGCAATTGCGATGATGATCCTCTGACGCATACCCCCCGACAATTCATGTGGGTATTGTGCCAAACGCTCTTCAGGCGCAGGGATATAAACTTCGCGTAATTTTACAATTGCGATTTGTTCCGCCTCTTTGCGTGACAAAGTACGGTGAGCCTGAAGCGTTTCAACCATCTGTTGGCCAATAGTTAAAACAGGGTTCAATGTTACCATTGGGTCTTGGAATATCATTGCCATTTTATTACCGCGAACTTCGCGCAGTTCAGCGTCTGACATATCCGCCATGTTCATCCCATCAAATAGGATTTCACCACTATCGATAAAACCTGGTCGACTGATAAGGTTAAGCAACGCAAAGCCCGTTACAGATTTACCAGCGCCAGACTCCCCTACGATCCCTAAGCGGTCCCCGCGTGCAACGTCGAATGATATAGAGTTTAAAGCTGTCACTGTGTTGTCGCGCATCGCAAATTTAACGACAAGATCACGTACTGAAAGTAAAGGCATCACTTTATCCTTTATACAATTTTGGGTTCAAGACATCGCGCATCCAGTCCCCCAAAAGATTAATAACCAGCACGAGAACAACCAGAACAATACCTGGGATAGTTGTGATCCACCAACTGCCTGAAAATATGTAATCAAAACCACTGGAGATTAGAGAGCCCAGTGATGGTTGTGACACTGGCATACCAAGGCCAAGGAAGGATAATGATGCTTCTGAAACAATTGCGTTTGCGACTTGTACTGTAGAAATTACAAAGATCGGAGACAGGGAGTTTGGCAGAATATGGCGGATCATTATCCTTACTGGGCTAAACCCTAAAACACGCGCACTATCTACATACTCTTTTTTCTTCTCGGCTAAAACGGTAGCACGAACAGTACGTGCATATTGGGGCCATTCAGCAATACCAATAACGCCCACAAGCATAAACAATGCATACTTGTTAAAAGTATCACTACCAAAAAGAGCTTGGGATACTGCAAGAAAAATAATCGCGACCATTAAGGTTGAAAATGACAACTGAATATCAGCAAAACGCATCAAAATATTGTCGATACGGCCACCCAAATACCCTGAGATAAGTCCAATCGATATACCTAGAAATGCTTGAACAAGAACAGCACAAATGCCGATAATCAAAGATGTGCGGGTACCATATAAAATGGCACTCCATAGATCTCTACCTTGATCATCTGTTCCAAATAGAAATTTTTCATCGCCTTGGCCTGTCCATGCAGGAGGAAGTTCGCTGTCTAAGATATCATATAGAGAGGGATCGTATGGGTCCGTCGGAGCTATAAGCGGCGCAAAAGCCGCCGCAAACGCGATCAATAAGAAAATAACCATAGAGATAATAGCAACTGGGTTGCGCTTAAAACTATATGTAATGTTTGAATCCATAATACGAGAGAATAGAGAATTACTTTGATGATCTGACATCATGCTCATGCGTCCATCCTCGCAAGATTCACAGTTGGGTTCACAAGCCCATAAATTAAATCAACAATTGTATTTGTTACGACAAAGATAAATCCAACGATGATTAGGTAAGCCACAATAAGAGGTGTATCCACACGATTAACCGCCTCTAAGAACATAAAGCCCATACCAGGCCATTGGAATACAGTTTCCGTCAAAATGGTATATGCAACCATCGTACCAATTTGCACGCCGCCAACGGTAATAACGGGAAGCAATGTGTTTTTAAGTGCGTGAATATACCAGATACGGCTTGGTCGAATACCCTTTGCCCATGCAAAGCGCACATATTCACTTTGCAATGTTTCCATCATTTCGGCGCGAATAAGGCGGATAAACAAAGGAAGCATAATTGATGCCAAAGCAATAGAAGGCAGCAATATATGGCTTAAACCATTAATCGAAGCAAAGTTAGTCGACCAATACCCAAACATATGAACAGGGTCCCCTCGCCCATAAGATGGTAACCACCTGAGTTCTACTGAAAACACATAGATCATCAAGATAGCTGTTAAAAATACAGGGATTGAAATACCAACGATGCTGATACCCATGATAATTTTGCTAACAATAGAATTAGGCTTAATTGCAGTATAAACGCCCAAGGGGACGGAGAAGCCTATAATGATTAAAGTTGCCCCAAAAACCAATTCAAGCGTCGCTGGAAGCTTCTTTAAAATAACGTCTAATGCTGGCTCTTTAAAGAAATACGATGTCCCTAAGTCTCCTTGCAGAGCCTTACCTACAAATCGCCCATACTGAACAACAAAACTGTCATTTAAACCTAATTCGTCTCGTAATTCTTGACGAACTTCTTCTGAAACCGATTGACCAACAAGCTCACGAAGTGGGTCGCCCAGATTATCTTGGATCGCAAAGCTGATGACAGAAATGGCGAACATAACTGCAATAGCCTGAAAAAGGCGTTTTATAAGGTAGGCAAACATCTGATTGTTCCAGTATAAAGCAAAGATACAGATACCCTTAAAAGGGCAAAAACACACATAAAATTTTAATAGAAATTACGCGTGTAAATGGGCAGGTTTCCCTGCCCATTATGCTTCATTACTTAACGACTAGGTCACCAAAGTATGGGAAGTTCATCGCATTTACGATACCTTCAGCACCCACACCCTTGCGAGAGCCCCATGCTAGGTTTTGCCAATGTAATGGAATGAATGCAGCTTCATTATAAAGAATGCCTTCCATTTTTTGCAGTAGTTCAGCACGTTTCGCAGCATCTGTTTCTGCGTTAGCTTGAGCCATCAAAGCATCAGCCTCTGCATTACAGTAATTGCCAGAGTTATATTGACCTGCACCCGTATCAGCATTTGGGCAATGGCTTAAGAACTCATGAAAGTTTGCAGAATCTTCTGTATCTGAATGCCAGCCGATCATCATCATATCAGCTGCACGCTCATCAAACTTAGGCCAGTATTGTGCTTTTGGCATAGTTTGAAGATCAACTTTGATATTGATTTTTGACAGCATTGATACAACCGCTTGAGCAATCTTATCATCATTCACATAGCGGTTGTTCGGCGCCATCATTGTAATCGAAAGTCCATCTGCATAGCCAGCTTCAGCCATTAATGCTTTAGCTTTTTCAACATCGTAACGTGGCGTCAGGGCTGGATCGTGTCCTAAATAACCAGCTGGGCTTGCTTGACCACCTGGCGTACCGAAACCGCGCATAATACGGTCCACAATACCAACATTATTCACAGCATAATCAATCGCTTGGCGTACACGAACATCTTTAAATGCTTCAACGCGGTCTTGGTTCATTTGGAATGTAATAATTCGCGTACCAGGCATTGTTACAAGATCGGTAGCACCATCTGTTTCTACACGGTCTAAATCTGTTGGAGGTACAGGAGCGATGAAATCAACACCACCTGAAAGAAGTGCTGCAACACGTGTTGGAGCTTCTTTAATAGGTGTAAGTGTAATAGTATCAACGTTACCAGGGCTCGCACTGTCCCAATAATCAGCAAAGCGCTCAAAAGTCATGCTAACACCCTGCTCACGAGCAGTTACTGTATAAGGTCCAGTGCCAGAAATATTACGCGATGCGAAACTATCTCCGTGCTTCACGATAGCAGCTTTATCGTTTCCATTTTCTTCAGCCCCTGTAAAAAACGCAGAGTCCATTGGGAAAAGGTAAGTCGCAGTGTGCAGCACAAGTGGATAAGGCTCACTTGTTGTCAGATCAAAAGTATGGTCATCAATAATATTTACACCTGTGAATAAGTTGAAAATACCTTTGAAGTCATCACTTGCTTTTAAACGATTAAATGTCCAAAGCACATCTGCAGATGTAAGTTCATTACCTGAATGAAACTTAACACCAGAGCGCAACTTGAACCGTGTTGTTTTTGGATCGATTTGCTCCCAGCTTTCTGCAAGGCGCGCATCAAAGCCCAAATCTTTATTCCAGCGTACTAATGGATCATACACCATATGTGATAACTGAAGCGTACCACCTGAAAGCTGCTCATGCGGATCTAGCGATACTGGGTCGGCGTCATATGCAATTTTTATAGATTCCGCACTAACACTCGCAGTTAGCGCAAGCGAAACAGCGCAGACCGAAACTAACTTATTAAATATCTTCATAGATTCTCTCCCAAAACGTTATTGAGAAAGCCTAGTCGGATATGTGCTACTTATCTAATGCCAATTTTAGACGTTCATGCAAATAGCGCATTGCAATATTAAATCACCAATAAATAAGGATAAAATATGATTAATCCTTTGCTAAAAGGGCAAGCTTTGCTTTACGTCTACGCGTTTTAAATGCTTTTCTAAATAAAGGCAGCCAATTTTCGCGGTCGCGTTGAATAAGATAAGTTTCTATATTTTGACGATATAAATAGACATCTTTGCGTGCACGCATCAATTCGTAAAAACGCTTTTCTGTCAGAACCCCAGTGATCGCATCAAACATAATTGGCTTCAATCGGTCCATACGCCTTAAAACAAGGGCCGACTTATGACCAAGCCCAAAGCCATGTAGTGACATAATATTCTCACCAACTAACCGGTTGTAATGTTTTTTATCTAAATCAAAAAAAGGATCAAAAACGACATAGACTTTATGGGCACTAGATATCTGTTCAGCAGCATCTGAATATTCTAACGCCCAATCTGCTCTGCGACCTTTTGCAAAACGTTTATCCCAAGGCACAAGATCACTCCGCAAAGTTGTTTGCGGGCTAAACGCAATCACGGTTGCACCAGGTGCTAAACTTGAAAACGTAAGTGCTGCAAACCCACCCATAGAAGTACCGCAAAAAGCAACGCGATCGAATTGTTCAAAAAAACCATCGCTCGAAAGCTTTTTCATAAAATCAATGATGGCTTGATCTCGGTACCAATGGGGGACTTGCGATAAAACACCCAAATGGCTCCAGCCATTATCAGCACAAAATTTCCCTGCCCAAGCGTCCCGATCGTAACGTGGGTTTCCCGCATCAGATAAATTATCAAAAGATACAACTAATTGATGCTGCCCACGATCAACAAATAAAGCGCTGTGATTGCCAAGGTTATGGAAAAACCCTTTATTATTTCCTGCAGGAAAAATCTCACGATACCAGCTTGGAATGCCTCCTAAATCTGGTTCATCATTTGGTGTGTCAGAGCTCATTGCTTTTAACGTTTATGAATGACTGCGACCTGATGACGTCTTTTCCGATTATAGCTCGCTTGGAAAACAAAACAGCCTGAAATATCGTTGCGCATTCCATTTAATGCGTTTGCAACAGCAGGATCAGAATGTTCAAAAACACCATTAGTTTGCATACCATAAAAAAGTTCACCTGTTTTAGTGATACCTTCTTTTTCCATCATCTTTGGCTGCCAACGTAAATCTTCGATCACATAAAGCCCACCAGAATTCAGCTTAGGGAATAGTTCAATAAATGCATTTTGTTGGTGATGAGATGCATGGGATGCATCATCAATAATGATATCTAATGCTGGAATATCCTTTGTCGCTTCAACAATGTTCTCACGTGTATCCATATCGCAGCGATAAAAGGAAAATCTGTCATTCTCAAACCACGAGAAATCTGACACATCCAACCCGTTAATGTGAGCCGCAGTAAAATACTCTAACCACATACGAATAGATGGTAGATCATTTGTTTCGCGATCTTTATCAACACCATGCTCGGGTCCGCCTATTAACAGGCCCATTTCTAAAAAGTTAATTTTCCTATGACGAAATGGCAAAAATAGCATTTGATACAGCTCTGTATATCTATGCTTTGTAGAGCCTTTATCAGACCCAAACTTATCGGCTAGATCGGTTAGGTTAACTTGCCCACGCCCATATTTTTCTGATGCGGGTAATGGTTCACTTACAGCCTGTATCACTGGTGCACTCTTCTTTTCTTTTTTTGGTTCTACTGGTTTATTTTTAGGTGCTGGTAAGGGTGCGTTCTCAGGTATAATGCCATGTTTCTTAATCAATCGTCCCAAAAGGCTTTTATGATGTGGCGCACCCCCTTCTTTTTCAACAAGGCGTGCGCGCATTCTACGTCCATACAAATGCACTGAATACGTATTCTCAGTTATGATACCTGTTGTATCAAAATTGCGTTTCAACATCTTGCGGCGATCACGATAAGTGAACGGGTATAAACCCTCTTGAGGTAACGCATATTTAGCTTCACCAGTTTTATGTAGGAAATGCGTTACTGCATGCGGTCCCCATACGCCCCAAGGCTGTTCACTTGCATGAACTGGGTTCCCACTATCACGGGCTTCTTCTAGTTCACGCGTATATTCATCACTATACCATGTCGGAATTGCAAACTCATCGCTGGTGAATTCCAATAGCTCACGCAAAGTATCACAGTCTTTTGGTAATCCAAGGACACCACCATTGATGTGTTTTTCGGATTCCCATCCATAAAAATGGCCATTGGGTGTTTCGAACTTCTTCATGCAATAGGCATCAGTATCTGCCCAAATCATGTTGTCATTATTCTTTAACATCCAGTATCTAAAAAGATCTGAATGTAATGCTGGGCTCCCAGTTCGCTGATGTTGTAAAAAGTCTGTTCTGGGTAAAATGTCAGCAGCATCAGCAAGCTCAATTCCATCGGGAACATTTTTAAGAGGGCCATAATGGTATAACTTAACGTGATGACCCGCATCGACAAAAGACTTCAAACACAACTGTTCTAAGAAGCTAAGCGACCCCTCCATCCAAAGAGCCCCAATTTGATAATCTGTCTTACTCACTGCTGTACCCTCATTTTTATTATATTATAGGCTTATATTGCACTTCTATCGGCAAAAATTGCAAAGTCAAAGTATTCAAAATAACCGCTTTGCATAAGAATATATGTTAACTTGCTGCGTCCCGCAATTTTATTGCCTGCATATTGTCCATACGGTCTATGTAATACCAATCATCATCATAACTACCGTTTAAGTCTTCAACTATGCCAGATGGCCAATACATTTCTGTATTCTCGTTTTGTGAGTTCGGGAATTGACGTTGAAAGATACCCTTAATCTTATTCACTTCAGCTCTATCTGAAACAGAGTATTCTTTAATGTACTGGTTCAGCAGTTTAGCACCTTTAAAGTTCAGCCCAGCAGTTTCAAGTTGAGTTGGTCCCACTAAATCTTGAAAATTAGATACACCGGTAAAAGCGCCAATAATATCACGCCACATATATGCATAATCTTCAAATCTCCAAACAGAGACAGGCAGCGGATCTTGATTACCCTGCACACTATGTAAATACGAGGACCACCTGAATTCATTCAGGTTTATCTCTTCCACAAATTCCTCAAAATCCTTAAAAACACCTGTGTGAACGGCTTCTGCATAAGATGCTGGTATTAACGATGCTGGATTGCGTGTTTCTACATGGACATGAAAATCATGCCCTTTAAAAAGCGCGTTCAAATCAGCGTACGCGCCTCTTATTCGCCTATTGTTAAGCAAACTTTTAAAAGGACGCCGACCAGTACCAATAATTTTATTGTCCACCCAGATAATACGTTTGGCATCAATACCGAGGGAAAGCTCTTTAATAATATCATCTTGGATCTTTTGAAAATCGCCGCCAGACTTCATCGCATTAATAGCTTGCCCAATATTAAGCCCAGTCTCGCTAGAATATGCGATACCTTCTGATTTCAAATAATCATTGTTGTCTTCGAGAGCTGTCATAAAATGTTGCATGGTTGCACGATGCCCACCACTGTATATTCTTATGTCCATTGTCTCCGCTTGCCCTCTCTAGCCGTCAAAACTTATTCTTATGTCTATAAATAGCCTTGTTTAGCTATTTACTTCAATCCCGGTAATATTCGCTTTTATCGTTTCAACATTAACATTCTTAAAAAGAATACTTTCTGTATTACAATCTATGGATACATCTTTACCGATTTGGGTAATAGTAGCACGCCCTATACATGACCAATCAGTTAAATCTATCGATCCTTGCCCATAGTTTTCAATCTGTTGTTTTAATGCCGTTCTTTTGAACACAATCGTATTCTCGCCCTCACCCACAACAATAGTATTGCTCCCGCCATTAACAACAATGGTATTGTTACCTGCACCACTTTCTATCTGGTTAAAGCCGCTACCACTGTAAATCGTATCATTACCTGTACCACCATATACAGTATCATTACTTGGCCCGCCAAATATTTGATTATCCCCCGCAATAGCATGAATTGTATTTGTTCCTATGCCACCATAAACCACACCATCCGCTACACCTGCATAAACAGTGTCATTACCAGCACCAGTATATGCAATTAATGAATCATGAGATGTCTCAATCACATCATCCCCTGCTCCTGCATGAATTTCAGCCTTGAAACGGTTGTGGCTACCTTTGAAAACAAACTTGTTGCCATCATCATTACCAACTGCAGTAAAATGGGTTACTCCACCATTTGTGTCTGATGCAAAATGTAGTTCATCTACACCTTTTGAAACGTTAAGAATGTCATTCCCGTCCATTATGGCCCATTGTTTTTTATATCCAGGAGTTGCACTATCTACTGGCGCTGAACCAACAGAAAACACCCCGTTAGTTCCTAATGTTGCAGGCGCCTGTGCCCCTTTAAGAACAGAAAAATAAAGTGCTGGTTCGTTGATGGTTGCATCAGGTTCTACAATTTGCATGCCATATTGCTTACACGTTGCAAGCAGGTCTTTTTTTGCAGGCTCAAACAAAGACTTATCACTAGCAAGATTTTTTGTCAGCCACATATCATTATCTAAATCATACAGCTCTGCACTACCATCTTGATATAATGTCGTCCGGTAGGAACCTTTACGAATAGAAGCACTGCCATACCAAAAAGTTGGAACCGCGCGTTTCTCTTGCGTCTCGCCTTCTACAAGTGGGCGCAAGCTTTTCCCAACAGCATATTGCATTGGACGGCATTCAGCATAATCAAGAACCGTTGGCCCTATATCTATCAACGAAACAGGATCTTGTATCTCTTGCGCTGGCATATCTGGATCATGGACAATAAGCGGAACACGCGCCGCTTCCTCCCAAAGGGTGAACTTTCTAAAGCGCCCCTTATCACCCATGTGGTATCCATGATCTGTTGTGATCACAACAACAGTATTATCAGCATATTTAGAGGCCTTTAATGTATTCCAAACACGTCCAATATGGAAATCAACATGACTAAATCCTGAAAAATAATTTCGAACAGATTTTTTCCAAAAATCCACTCTATTTACATCAATATTCTCAATCATATAGCGCGCTGTAAACTCAGATAAATCAAAACCCAATGACCATTCATCGGGATGAATGAAATCATCTACATTATACATTTCTTTGAAGCGGATGGGCGTCCTGAACGGCGGGTGAGGATTATGAAACCCAGCCTCGCGATAAAAAGGAGCGTCACCGTCATATCCTTTTAGAAACCTAATCGCATGTTGCGAAGATCTGAAATCATAATATTGCCGATCAGTATCTGGCAATGTACCCCGACCATCATTTAGGCCTCCAAATTTCACACAATCCGCATCTTTTGCGGGGCCAAAGAAAACTCTACTGCTTGGATGAGAATAAAGCGTGTTGTGTATATCATCAGGCAAAGGTTTATAGCCATGATGTATTTTACCAGCGGTGGAACAATAATATCCATCTTGCTTCAAACGATATGACCAAAATTGTTGTGGGCGCATAACATCAAATACACTGGTGTAGTTGTCAAAAACCCCCGTCTCATACGGCGATAAACCAGACATAAAGCTAGAACGTGAAGGACCACATATAGGAACCTGACAATATGCTGACTGAAAAGCTGTAGAAACTTTACATATTCGATCTAAGTTTGGCGTGTGAAGTCGCGCCCCAAACGCTGTTCTGTAACGCCAATAAGCAAAGCCATCATCAATGGAAATGAATAAAATATTCTTCTTTTTCACTTATCGCGCTCCACTTAATACGTCGAAGGCGTGTTTACTTTTACACGACCTGATAAAGCAAAGCGGTAAAGCATTTGATCCGCAAAAATAGCACTTTTAGCACTCCAAGTATCTCGCAGCGCCCCTTTATTTGCAGAAAAACCATCACCTTTTTTTTCTTTGACACCCCAAGCATAATTCAAGCTTAGTTCACCCTTTGGTTCTTTATCTAACGCTATAGATACCGTTTTTTCATGCGCTTTTACGGATTTAATCTTTACCTTATTTTCAGCGCCAACCAGTGTGAACCCGTGGAACCCATCATCTAAAACAAGTTCTTCCAAGACAGCAAAATCAACGGTTATGATTTTACCGTCTAACGTCGCGCTTTGCATCGACGGACAATACCACCTTTGACCTGAATGTATTGCTGAAATAGCTATACTCTCCATCTCATCAATAAGTGCTGCAGACTGCGCAGTATGTGTGCCAGGCATATCTTTGACCATAGGAAACGGATATGCAGGGGTTGCCACGACAATACCCACAGATGGGTGTTGAATATCCAACTTTCCTTCTGCCAAAATGACCTCAGACGAACCATCCGTTTGCAATCCTGCGGATTGCGAAACAACGACGATTGGGAATGCTGTTTGTTTTGAAAGCCGCGTAACATCTTCGCGTAAATTATGAGCAACATCTGCATAATGTGTATCAACAAATTCTTCAGAAATGTCTGTTGCACCTGACAATAAAGACAACGATATTCTGTCCACAAACAACGACTTATTCCACATTTTCAAAGCTTTTCCAGCCTCTTCAATGCGGTCAAGAATATCCTTATAATGACGCCCATTAACCACTGTATCTTCAGCGACTGGACTTGGTTGTGACTGGGATATAGCAATGATTGTCTTCATAGCTTTATGGTGTTTTCGTGTATAAAACTGCGAAATAATCGCTTGAGATTCCGCCCCCTGAATAGACGTTTCCGAACTCAGTTTTTCGTTCACTATATGCCAATCAAAACGTTGCGCTAGGACACGTTCAACATTCACATCACTCCCAAACGAAACCATTCCAATAGCTACAGGTGGCGTTTGCGCTAGCGTCACGCGATCACGTTCCTCGTACCCCATAACTTGACCATGATATTGATCAGAAATATATCGAAACACATCATCATTATGTTCCAACATCCAGACATTACCAGACGTCGAAGGCCAAGAATGGTTTTTATCCGACATATTTAATTGTTCCTAAAAACTACCTGTTAATACACAGTAGCAAGTTCATGATTTTATGTCATGCTTAAAACCTAGATGTAGTGTAAATTTTAGAAACCAAGATATTGATATTTCATAGAATAAATTACCTTCTTTAAATATTCATTGAATACGGTGATAAGTTGTGCAGAATTAAGCAAAAAAATAGGGGCAAATAATATGGCAAAACGAAAAAAAGCAGCGAAAAACCATAATTTCCAAACAACCACAAAAGACACCCCAGAATATCGCACTTGGTTTCGTGGTGAGCATACAAATTACAACCCAGTACGCGAACAAATGCTTGGCGCGGATGCCGTTCCTAAATATGTCCTTCAAGGTTGGGAACCAAAAGAAGCATGTATCACAACAGACACTCAAATCACGGCATTTGGATCCTGTTTCGCAGCTAATATTTCCAATTGGCTTTCAAATCGCAATTACCGCGTCTTAAATAAAGATGAAAACTCTAAACAAGCCTATGTTGTAAGCTGCGGTGAAGGAATGGTGAATTCCTTTGTTATACGACAACAGTTTGAATGGGCTTGGGAAAATAAAGTATTTAAGCAAGCTTTGTGGCATGGATATGAAGCTGAAGAATACGGGTACGACAAAAAGGTTCAGGCAGAAACCAAGCGTATTTTTGATGAAACGGATGTCTTTATCCTTACATTTGGCCTGAGCGAAGTATGGTATGATGAGAAAACTAAAAACGTTTTCTGGCGCACTATTCCAAAAGACGTATATGACCCTAAACGTCACAAGTTCAGAGTTTCAACTGTAGAAGAAAATCGCGACAATCTTGAAGCTATTTATAAATTGATCCGAAAGCATCGCCCAGATGCAAAGATCATCTTTACGCTTTCCCCTATTCCATTGATTGCCACATTTCGTGACAATTCTTGCATTACATCAAACTCCGTTTCCAAGTCTATCTTACGTGTGGCGATCGATGAAACCGTACGCAAATATAAAGACGATGGGTATCTACATTATTGGCCATCGTACGAGATTATCACTGATGTTTTCAGACAACCATACAAACCAGATCGTCGACACCCACCTGTGCAAGCTCTTGATTACATTATGACTTTATTCGAACACGTCTGGTGTAAAAAAGACGAGGAAAACCCTCCTCCATCCTTAACGGATGCATGGATACGTGGCTGCGCAGCCAGTGGTCTTTTACCTGAGCGGTTAGAGGATATCGTCATACATCGTCGCAAGTGGCGGCTGCGCCAAACATACAAAGGTCCAGACCTGTTCGATTCAAACAAACGCCTAGACCAGCTACACAGACGAATGTTGTCAGGTGTTTTATCAGGCTGGCTATACGGCGAAAAAGACCCACTTGCTAAAGAAGAAGCTAGCGAAGAGAAATAACTCTTCGCCAGCGTCCAATTATCTAGAAATCTTAGCCTTGTTTGCAACGGCAAGCCTTGCTTCACGCAACGCTCTACGAAAATGTGGGCCAATTCTTCGTGCCAAAACATATTCGCAAAGTAATATAGTCAATTCTGGTCGCTGCATGTCTCGCAAACGAATGAGCATCTCTTTTTGGTATCTGACATCATCCTTGCGCTTTCTAATCAGCTGATAGAAATCAGCTTTAGTCATTGTTCCGGAAACAGCGCCTAATACAATCGGTTTTAAAACACGCATTCCTTGCCAAAGAGATGCGATACGGTGCCCCATGAAATTACATTTATATTTTACCACATTTGAGCTTTGGAATAATGCCGCATGCATGGAATCCAAATGATCATAAGGATCATAAAATAAATGAACAATCTTTGCGTCTTTCACCTGATCAGGAGCATATGAATATCTAGAAGAAAAATCTCGTATCCACGCCTTTTTAAACCTAACTTCCCAATTGGTTATTGAACGGTCAAGTGTCGCCTGTGGGCTGATACAAATCACAGTAGATCCTTTGGCAGCCGCAGAAAAAATCGCAGCACCATAGGCACCCATTGATGCACCATAAAACACAACATGATCAAACTGTTTGAAGAACCCACTTTTCTTTAATCTATCAAAGAAATCATGTACTTCTTCGCTTCGGTACCAGCTCATACTGTGTGCCATCATGCCCAGCATGGACCACCCTTGGGACAATACAAAATCGTACCCCCATGGCATACGATCTGTGGCACCTTCATTAGCATTATCGATATTTTCAAACGTTACGATAAGCGTCTTACCGCTTTTCACGTATAATGCAGTGTGATGAGCATCTAGTTTTTCATAGAACCCTTTTTCAGCACCAATTTTAGCAAGCTCTTGCTCCCAAGGGTTTAGCGGTATTGTTTTTTTTGTCTTCTTTTTAGTTTTTACAGCCATGATCTACCCTAACTAGACGATAAAAGCATCGAACCCCTACCCTTACGAATAAATAATTACTTCCCATCTGCTTCTTGCCAACGATGTGTATAATCACCCTGTAATACAGAGCCTTTTTCTACTGTTTTCGTTGGCTTACGCACAGCATAATATAAATAACATCGTTGCGGCACTTGTTTACCACGCATACGCACCCGACGTTTTGTGTCAAATGGGTCTTCGATCGTCCAAGGTTTATCACGTGGACGCTCAGGTAGAAATTTACATTCTAAAACTTCGCATCCGCAACCACGCTTCCAAAACGAAAATACGATATCAGGACTAAATTGATAAAACCCATGCGCAAAAAAGTTATTACCAGGAGACATTCCGATAAAGGTACCGCCAGGCGCCAAAAGGTTGAACGCATTTGTCATTGACGTCTTTACGTCAAAAACATGTTCCAAAGTACCACCATCATACACAACATCATATTTACCGTGATATTTTTCAGGAAGCGGCTCGTTTAAATCATGAACAATATTCGCACCTTCAAAGTCGGAATAATCAAGGCTTTCAACCTCTTTAACTCCAAGCTCTTTCAGGAATGGTTCTGCAAAATCATCTTTCTCCGTTAATTTCTCAATAGATAATCCTGGGGAAAATTTATCCAGTTCTGTATTTGCCAAATTACGAAGATGCTGAACACTAAAGTGCATTTTTTGACGCCCAAGCATCAACATTTTATCCTTAGATTCCAGCTTCGGAACAAGACTCACAAGTTGTGTTAGCCCTGCATGATCAATGCCCATAATTCATTCCCTCATTATATTTATAATTATTTGGAATAATTAACGCATACGCATAAATCAGCAAGTTATTTCAACATACCATTTAAGCTACTTCATCTCGAATACTGTCACATTCACGGAAGACGTCTTTCAAACACACCTTACATATGCTGCGGTTCAAATCTTTGGTCGCATCAGCAACGGCCTCACCTTTAGAACTAAACAGTTTGTCTTCACCTATTTCATCAATCACGTGCAAAACACGCAATTTGTTTATCAGCGGTGGGAAAATAGCTACAATACGAAATGATCCGCCTTTTGACTTCACTTCACGGATCGTATCAATCAACAAATCAGCACCGGCAAGGTCGATTTTACCGACACCTTTTAGATAAAGGATCATATGTATTTGTTTTGGGCTTTCTTTGCGCATCTGTTTTAGCTTGCGTTCAACGTGTTCCACTGAGCCAAAATACAATGGACCATCCAACCGGAAAGTGACCAATTGTGGACATTGGCTGATGCCGTGTAACTTAGCATCACGAAACTTACGTTCACCAGATGCAGAAACCATAGGCGCTGTAACTGGTAGCTCTGGATGGGCACTTTCGTAAATGAATACACAAAACGATGCGATTACACCGATATAAATCGCAAAATCCAATTCGATGAACAGGCCAGCACCTAATGTTAAAACAAGTATGACCGTCTCAGGCCGACTGCTTGTTACGATATGTTTTAATTCATTAATATCAATCAGACGCCAAGCAACAAATAGGATCAAGCCAGCCATTGCAGGCGTCGGGATATGCGCAACCAACGGACCGATAAATAGCAACATAAGTGCTAAAATCGCACTTGCAAACAAACCTGATAAAGGCGTCATAGCACCTGCTGTCGCGTTCACGCCACTCCGCGTAAACGAACCTGAACCTGCATAGCATTGAAACATCCCGCCAATTAGGTTGGACAGGCCCTGCCCGACCATTTCTTGGTTAGAGTCAAATGGTTCTTTCCTGCGAACAGCAAATGCACGACCAATAGAAATTGCTTCTAACAGCCCAACCAGTGCAATCGCCGCCGCACCTGGCGCAAGACGTGATATTTCACTGAAAATCCCAACAGGTGGCGCAAATTGAGGGATTGCATTTGGTAAAGCGCCCACCATTGCAACCCCATTTGCTGCAGCATCCAAATACCAAGCCAAGCCTGATCCTGCGACCAAGGCAATCAAAAAACCAGGAAGTTTTGGTAAAAATTTCTGGCAGAACACTGCAAGACCAAGCGTAACACCTGATATAAGAACAGCATAAGGGTTCACATCTACGAAATGCTCTGACAAACGTGTTAACCGTTCGACAATATTACCACCCCGTTCAACATTAACACCAGTAGCGCCAGCCAACTGGCTAACCCCAATCAACAATGCTGCTGAAGCCGTAAAAGCTGTCATGACAGAATGTGAAACAAACGAAACCAACCCACCTAAACGCGCAAGGCCAGCTATGATCTGAAAGACACCAACCAATACGGTCATTATCAAAGCAAGTTCGATATATTTCGCTGTTCCAGGTTCCGCTATACCATTAAGCGTAGCAAACAAGACCGCAGAGATGGCCGTTGTAGGGCCCGAGATCATAATCATTGATGAACCAAATAACGCTGCAATTACTGCAGTGATCATCGCCGTGTACAATCCATATTCTGGCGGCAAACCAGCAATCGTTGCAAAGGCAACACCTTGGGGCAAAACAATCGCAGCATTAATAAAGCCAGCATATGCATCAGCCGAAACACTTTTTCTATTCATCTGCGTCAGCCAAGAATAGGCTGGAAAAAAGGTCTCTATGCGCATGAAAATGCACCTTTCATTGTTGGAACTGTAGGCTTTGGTCGCCCCCATATGCCTCTTTTAAAAAAGATAAATGGGTAAACTTGTCACACAGGGGGCTTCATATTAACTGCGTAATACTTTTCCGCGTTATTTACAGGTTTAATTCCATCAATACTTACAGCTGTAGAAAACCTGAAAATATATTTCAGTTCCACGAAACTACTCTATTCGTTATATTTGTGACGCATACTATTTACAGACATGCCTGTGAATTATATATAATATCATATATAAGACTCCAAAAATTAAAGAGACCTCAATGCACCAAACACTGTTCGACGTTAAAGGAAAGAATATTTGCGTGACTGGCGCAAGCAGCGGTATAGGTCGCGCAATGGCAACGATGCTAAGTGCTGCAGGCGCAAACGTAATTTCTGTAGCACGCAGACAAAGCGCCCTTGAAGAATGGAAAAACGCTACAAAAGCTGAAACGGCAATATTAGCCGCTGACCTCAGCGATATACCCTCCATCCCGAGCTTTGCTTTAGAGCTCGCCAAACCGTTTGGTTCAATCGACATTTTAATCAACGCGGCTGGATTGAACACAAGACAACATGCTGATGATGTAACCTTAGAAGGTTGGCAAAACACTCAAAACATAAACTTAAACGCACCATTCTTTTTAGCCCAATCACTCGTTCCGCAAATGAAAAAAAACGGTTGGGGGCGGATCATTAATTTTGGGTCACTCCAATCTCGTCGCGCATTTGAAAACGGAATTGCGTATGGTGCATCAAAGGGTGGCGTAGAACAATTAACCCGCGCCATGGCTGAAGCTTGGTCAAAGGATGGGATCACTGCTAATGCATTGGCCCCTGGTTTCTTCCCAACTGAATTAACCGCGCCCGTTTTTGGCAATTCTGAACTTGCCGATAAAAATGCACAGCAAACATGCATTGGTCGCAATGGCACAATGGAAGACATGGCCGGACCCGTTCTCTTTCTCTGCTCAAAAGCGAGTGACTACGTGACGGGCCAGATGCTGTTTGTAGACGGAGGGTTCACAGCAAAATGAAGGCTTTAGTTTATACAGGCGTGCAAGAGATGACATATCAAGACGTCTCTGATCCGACAGTTTCGGCAGATGATAATCTTATATTGATACGGTCCGTTGGCATCTGTGGATCCGACATGCATGCCTATCTTGGTCATGACGATCGGCGCCCTGCACCACTCATCCTAGGCCATGAAGCCGCTGGCGATGTAATCAATGGCCCTATGAAAGGTGCCCGCGTTACAATCAACCCACTCGTGACGTGCCAAAAATGCGAAGCCTGTCTGGAAGGCCGTAGTAACCTATGCCCCAACAGGCAAATCATTTCCATGCAACCACGCGAAGGCGCTTTTGCAGAACAAGTTTCAATGCCTACGCGCAATCTGGTCTCTATTCCTGACGCCATATCATTTGACAAGGCAGCAATGGCAGAGCCTTTAGCTGTTTGTTGGCATGCCATTCGATTAGGCAATGAAGCTCTACACAGTAAAATTAATGATGCGAAATGTCTTGTTATAGGAGGGGGCGCCATTGGCTTAGGGTCTGCATTAAGCTTACAGGCATTTGGCGCAAAAAATATCACCGTATCAGAACCCAATTCTATACGTCGTAATGTAATCGACCAAATAGGAGGCATAAAAACATATGATCCAAATAATGGTCACGGTAAGGAATCCTATTACGATATAGTTGTCGATGCTGTTGGGTTTTCTGGCAGCCGTTCAGATGCTTGTATGCTCGCCAAACCAGGCGGCATAATCTTACATATTGGGCTCGGTGACAGCAAAGATGGATTAGATATTCGCCGCCTAACATTACAAGAAATCCAATTCATTGGAACATACACCTATACAGAACAGGATTTCATAGACACAGCAAATGCCATATTTGATGGCCGTTTTGGATCGTTAGACTGGATGGAAAACCGCCCGCTGAATAAAGGTGGGCAAGCGTTTAAAGATATACTGGCAGGAAAAGTTGCAGCACCTAAGATAATATTGAACCCTTAAGAGAACAATGAATCCTTAAGTGTTTTTGCACCATCCAACAAAACATCTTTACGAGCAACCAGATCATTTACAGATACTCTTTGAATAGGACCATGGAACGCAATACTGGCTACATATCGACCCAATGTATCTGTAACAGGTACAGCAATAGCGACCATACCATCCATGAACTCTTCATCATCTAATGCATAACCACGCTTTTCACACTCAGCCAAATCAGCAAGTAAGCCTTCTTGGGTCTGATGTGTTTTCTTTGTCAAAGCTTCTAGATTTAATCCATTGATAAATTTCTTCCGCGCGGCTCTCGATAAGCTTGCCAAAAAAGTTTTGCCACTCGCTGTACAGTGAAACGGAACGTTAGAACCTACAGGCAACTGAATACGAAAAGGCCAATCAGTTTCAATACGGTCTAAATAATGCATGCCAGTTTCTTCTGGAACAACAAAGTTAACAGTCTCTCTCGTATTAGATGCAATATCCTGTAAAACTTGATGGCGCGTAATATGAAACCGTGATGCATGCAGCAAGCCAGCCCCTAACAATCGCGCGCGGCGTGTTGGCCTGTAACGTTTTCCACCAGCTTCTTTTGCCAGAAAGCCTTCTTTATCTAAAGTGGCAACCAAACGGTGCACTGTTTGTTTAGGTAATCCGATCTCTTCATTGATCTCTGTAGGCGTCATTGCTTGGTCACTGCGGCCAATAACTTCCAATATTAATAAAGTGCGTAAATTAGTCGGTATACGATTTTCTTCGGTCATTTCAAAACTTCGGGTTGCGAATCACTACATCACCATCATAGAACTGTTATACGCATAAAACGAGACTAAAAGTCTCATTTTTTAATATTTTTGGGGGTTTCGTTGGAATTCGACTTTGTTATCGTAGGTGCAGGCTCAGCTGGATGTGCAGTTGCCAACCGTTTGTCCGAAAATGGGCGCTACAGTGTTGCCTTGCTTGAGGCAGGCGGAAAAGACACCAACCCATGGATTCATATACCTGTTGGTTATTTCAAAACCATGGGTAACCCGAATACCGATTGGCAATATAAAACTGACGAAGATCCTGGCTTGAATGGCCGTTCTATCCCTTGGCCTCGTGGTAAAGTACTTGGCGGCTGTAGCTCTATTAATGGACTACTATATGTACGTGGACAGGCCGAAGACTTTGATGGATGGCGCCAAATGGGCAATGCTGGCTGGGGTTGGGACGATGTCCTGCCTTACTTTAAGCGTGCCGAAACTTGGAAAGGTGATCCTTCCACTGATGAACGTGGCACAGATGGCCCTCTTTCAGTTTCTCCAACAGCATTAAAACGTGACGTAGTTGATCGTTGGTTAGATGCAGCAGAAGCTGCAGGATATAAACGTAATGATGACTACAACGGCAATGGTCATGATCAAGAAGGTGTTGGTTATTTTCAACTTACACTAAACAATGGTCGTCGCTGCAGCTCTGCGGCTGCATATCTAAAACCAGCGCGCGCTCGTAAGAACCTAGAAATCATCACGCATACGCAAGTTCGCAAGCTAAACATTGTAGAAGGTCGTGTAACAGGTGTTGATGCGGTCACTAAAGGTAAGAACGTTACAATTAAGGCGCGCAAGGAAGTCATTCTTTCAGCAGGCGCAATTGGCTCTCCTCAAATCTTGATGCTATCTGGCATTGGCCAAGCAGATGATTTGGCGCCTTTGGGTATTGATGTTATCAAAGACCTAAAAGGTGTGGGCAAAAACTTACAAGATCACCTACAGGCCCGCCCTATTTTCAAAACAAACCTGTCTACAATTAACATCGAGACAAACAACTATTTCAAACAAGGCATGATTGCATTGCAATACGCTTTGAACAGAACTGGCCCGATGACAATGGCGGCAAGCTTGGGCACTGGCTTCTTGAAAACAGACGAGCGTTTGGCAACGCCAGACATCCAATTTCACATTCAACCTTTCAGCGCGACAAATGCTGTTGAAGGGCCACATAAATTCTCCGCGTTCACAGCATCTGTTTTGCAAATGCGCCCTGAAAGTGCTGGCGAATTAAAATTGAAGTCTGCCAATTACCAAGACCATCCAGAAATTCACCCGAATTATCTAGCGACAAAGCTTGATCAAGATACGATTGTTAAAGGCATTCAAATCGCGCGTAAGATTGCGCAGTTTGAGCCATTGAAACAGCATATCATCGAAGAATACGATCCTGGATATGAAGTGGCTATGGATGATTATGATGCGACGCTTAATTGGGCGCGGAATACATCAGTAACAATTTATCACCCAACAGGAACATGTAAGATGGGTAATGACCCAATGTCTGTTGTGGATGAAAAACTAAAAGTACACGGAATTGAAGGTTTGCGAGTAGCAGATTGTTCAATCATGCCTATCATTACAAGTGGTAATACAAATGCCCCTGCAATCATGATCGGTGAAAAAGTTTCAGATATGGTATTGGAGGATGCGGCCTGATGATGGATACATTAATAGGATTTGGACAAATCATTATTGCCGACTTAATTTTGTCAGGCGATAATGCACTTGTTATTGGTATGGCGGCTGCGGGTTTACCCGCAGAACAACGTAAAAAAGCTATTTTTTACGGTATGGTCATTGCAGCAGTATTGCGTATCGTTTTCGCAATTATCGCTACGAGCCTTTTAGGTGTAAAGGGCTTGCTATTCGTTGGCGCTCTTTTGCTATTCTTTGTTTGTTGGACACTGTTCAAAGAAATACGTTCGGGTGTAGATCACCAAGCAGAACATGCTTTAATGGATGCCGCTGACCCTGAAGAGGGTTATACAGGCGCACCAAAACGCACAATGTTCTCTGCTTTGGTCTCAATTACGATCGCAGACATCACTATGTCACTAGATAATGTGCTTGCGGTTGCGGGTATTGCCGATGGTGACACCACAATGTTGGTGTTTGGTTTAGGCTTAGCTATTGTTTTGATGGCCTTTGCTGCTACACTCATCATGAAAATGCTCGCTAAGTACCCTTGGATCTCGTGGGTTGGTTTGATTGTTCTGATCTGGGTTGCTGGCGAAATGCTGTACCGCGGTTTCTATGACATCAATACAGGGGTTGGCCCAATGCTTGGATTGGTCGAAGGCTTTGAAACAAGCAAAGGCGGCGGACATTAAGAATTTGTGGTCAGCACTTCGGTGCTGGCCCAAGTAAATCACCACCTTATGTCTTCGATGGGTGGACAACGATTAATAAGAAGACAAAACAAATGGGAGGAAACCATGTTTAACTTTAAGAAAGTAACGACTGGCGTTGCAGCTGCGGCTGTTGGCCTGTCTTTTGCTGCTTCTGCATTCGCAGAAACAACAATTCGCGTACAGTCTGTGCTGTCAGCGAAATCAGACGAAGTTGTAATGCTAAACAACTTTGCTGACGACGTTGCTGCGTTGACAAATGGCGAAGTAAAAATCGAAGTACTAGCAGCAGGTTCTGTTGTTGGCGTTAAAGAAACTCTAGACGCTGTTGACCAAGGTTTGGTTGAAGGTGGCTTTGCTTGGACACACTACTGGTCAGGTAAACACCCAGCAGCAATGCTATTCGGTTCTCCAGTAGCTGGTGCTGGTGTTGGTATCGACAACATCGCATTCTTGTCTTGGTTCCAATTCGGTGGTGGTAAAGAACTTTACGACCAACTATGGGACGAAATGGGCATGAACGTAAAAGGCTTCATGCTTCAGCCAGTTGGCCCAGAAGCTTTGGGTTGGTTCAAAGAGCCAATTAACTCAATGGACGACTTCCGTAAGTACCGTTTCCGCACACCTCCAGGCATCCCTGGTCAAACATATAAAGACATTGGCGTTGCTTCTGTTGCTATGGGTGGTGGTGACATTCTACCAGCTCTTGAAAAAGGCACAATCGATGCGGCTGAATGGTGCTGCCCGAAGCCTGACTCAGTGTTCGGTTTCCAAAAAGTACTTAAGCACTACTACCTACAAGGTCTACACCAGGTTGTTGTGAACGCTGACATGTACATCAACAAAGACGTTTACAACGGCTTGACTGATCTACAGAAAAAAGCAATCGAAGTTGCTGCAAACGCTTCTTTGTCTAAATCAATGTCTTACCGTATCTACGAAAACGGTAAAGCTCTTAAAGATTTGACAGAGAACCACGGCGTTATCTTGCATGACACTCCAGCTGACTACTTCCCTGCATACATGAATGCAGCGAACGCAGCACTAGAGAAGAACGCAGCAGAAAACGAATTCTTTGCTAAAGTTTGGCAGTCTCAAAAAGACTTCGCTGCAATCGCAGTTCCTTTCTGGGCTGGTGCACAAACATCAAACGCAGCTTTGGGTAAAGCATTCGCTGACCAAGTTGCAGCTGGTAACTAAGACTTAAAGATTTACACTATTAGGTGCAGGGCATTTTTGCCCTGCACCAATCATTATTTGCTAGGGCATTTAAGCCTTGCCAAATGATGATTTAAATAAGGGAGGGGCTCGATCATGGCCGAAGAAGAAATTCCAGAAAACCTGGAAATTACCGATGAGTTAATTGCCGAACGGCGTGCAGAAGAACCCGGTGAAACACCAGAGGACATGACGTCTTGGCAACGTCCAATTACAGGAACGATCGATGTTATAAATATGTGGGCAGGTAAAATTATCTGTCTCCTATTGGTCCCTTTGATCTTTGCAATGGTATTCGAGGTTGTGTCTCGTAAAGCCTTTGCCGTTTTATCCGCAAATGACATGGCTGACTTGGCACGCTCATGGGGTCTCGGCCCTACTTTGTGGGCTTACGATATCAGCCGAATGTCAGGCGGTATTCTCTTTATGGGTGCTGCTGGTTATGCATTGATGCGCGGCGTACACATTCGCGCCGACTTCTTATACAGAAACTGGTCCAGTAAAACGCAGGCAACTGTAGATGCAGCCTTGTATTTGGCATTCTACTTCCCTGCGATGCTTTTCTTTTTCTGGTCATCATACGAATATGGCTTAAAAGCATTTGGCGGAAACATCTTCGACACTGTTGGTTGGGAACGCGCAAGTGACAGTACTTGGGCGCCTTATGTTGGCCCTGCACGTGCATTTATGCCAATTGGTGCATTCTTGTTGTTACTACAAGGTTTCCCAGAACTATTCCGTGCATTCCACCAAATGGGCAAAGAGCGTGAATCGAAGTTCTTAAAGATCCTTCCATTCTACTTTATTGCTTTGGCTGCTGTTTTTGTAACGGTATACTATCCAAACGTATCTCCGATTGATGATTGGTTTGCTGGTATATTTGGTGGTTCTGATGCATTTAGCTTCTCTAAACCAACAATTGGTCTGTTTATGTTGGCCGCAATGTTGTTTGCGATTTTCGTAGGCTTCCCAATTTCGTTTACGTTGATCTTCCTAGCATTCGTTTTCGGTACATGGGGAACAAGCAGTAAGCTGACATTCTTCTTGATGACACTGCAAACAAACGCTGTGATGTTGGATGATCAGTTGGTTGCTGTGCCATTGTTTACCTTCATGGGTATCATGATGGAACAAGCTGGCCTAATGGAACGTCTGTTCCGTGCGGTACAATTGATGATGAGCCGTACACGTGGTGCCCTTTATGTGGCTGTGTTGTTCGTGTCAACAATCTTTGCTGCGGCGACAGGTATCGTTGGTGCGTCTGTTACAATCTTGGGTATTATGGCTGGTAAAACCATGAACCGCTCAGGATACAACGTACGTCTGGCAGCTGGTACAATTACCGCTGGTGGTACTTTGGGTATCTTGATCCCACCATCCATTATGTTGATCGTTATGGGTCCTGTTCTTGAGGTTCCTGTTACAGACTTGTTCCGTGCAGCTATCTTGCCAGGTATCATGCTTGCATCACTATACTTAGTGTACTCACTGGGTCGTTGTTTGCTTGATTCATCATTAGGCCCAATTCTACCTGTTGATGAGCAACCAGAAACGTCACCATACTATCCTGCTGAAGTTGCAATCGTGTTCGCAGCACTGTTCTTCTTCATCTGGCTGTGTATCAAAGCATCGACTGGTGCATTGGCAATCTTCCCATTTGCTGGGTTGTTATTCCCAATCGCATGGATCGGCATAATGTATGCGGTGTACAACTGGACTAGAAAAGTAAAACCAGGCGGTTTCTACTTCTCTGACCTATGGTACGAATTCTTTATGGGCTTGGTACCGCCAACAGTTCTGATCGCATTTGCGCTTGGTTCCATTTTGGCAGGTTGGGCAACACCAGCAGAAGCTGCGGCTTGTGGCGCATTGGGTTCAATTATCTTGTCCATTGCATACAAGAAATTCACGACTGCAGGTTTGTATGATGCGTTGATCAAAACACTAGAACTATCAGTATTGATCATGTTCCTAGTGGCTGCATCTAACTTCTTTGGCGCTGTGTTCTCAAACTTGGGTACGCCGAAGATGTTGACTGAATTGTTGCTATCCCTAGATATGTCACCAATTATGATGTTGATCTTGATCATGGCATTGATCTTCTTGCTAGGTTGGCCACTTGAGTGGGTACCGATCGTATTGATCATTATCCCAATCTTGGTTCCAACAGTGCTTTCATTGGATCTTGGGTTCGATAACGAAGTGGATATGTTGACTTGGTTCGCGATCCTCGTCGCGGTGAACTTGCAAACCGCGTGGCTCAGTCCGCCGGTTGCACTCTCGGCCTACTTCCTGAAAGGTGTTGTGCCTGAGTGGGATCTAAAAGATATCTATCTTGGTATGATGCAGTTCATGTGTATCCAGATGCTAGGTCTAGTTTTGATCTTCATCTTCCCAGAGATCGCACTATGGCTGCCTGAATACCTAAGCGGTAGCAACTAAACACAGTCGCTTTGACGACACCTAAATAAACACTACTTATTTAGAGGCCGGCATCCCCGGCCTCTAAATCGTTCTAGAGATGGAAGCATATGTTGTTGAAACTAAAAATTGCCCGGACCAAGCAGATAATCGCATTCTGCATGCTTTTGCCGACCATTGCCCATGCAGAACTGACAAACGAAGATGTCTGCAACTTGGCGGATAAACAAGGACGCCTGTCTGAGGTCACTTACGCACAATGCACATGTGCCATGAACAAAGCAGACGAACACCTAGATCACGACATGAAACTCGCCATGGTAGAAGCTATGGTTGCAGGCACCTCTCCTATCCACGCGATGCTAGCGCGCGGGTATAAGATGAATACAATTGCGAATGCATTGGAAAAATACGGCGACGCAACCTTTGCAGATTGCGGTCCCGTCTTATCTTTTTAAAATCACGTTTAATATCAGCAACATAAAATGGTGTCCCAATCAGGACATCTATCTTTTCAACTGATCATTCACCCCAGAACAAACCTAGGTGACGACTAACAATCTCTTCGTAACGCTTCGTGCTTTTTAGCTTTTCTAAGCCCGCATTGAAGCGATACAAATGTGTCGTCCCACGCCAGTGACGCTTAGATATGATCACATGCAGCGTTTCTGTAGAAATTGGTCGATCCAATGTTTTAACCTTATCAGCTAAACCCATTTCCTTGATCTTTTGATATCCAAGGAATTCATTGACCGTAACGCCATCAACCTTGCCCGCAGTCAGCAAATCAAAACACGCTTCAGGACTGTCCGCCTGTGTAAGCTTAACCAAGTCTTTGCTAAGCCATTGACGATCTTCACCGTCTAAATCATGCGTAAAATACCCTTTCGGACGGCAAAGCGTTTTTCCGTGTAGCTCATCATCTTTTTCAAAAGTTATAGAACTATCATCCTGCACATATAGACGCACAAGAATGTTGAAAATAGGTTCCGAGAAATGAAAATTCACACACCGTTCATTTTCAGGATCTGCATCGCAATCTGGTTTGATCCATGGAAACCCCATATCAAACTCTTTATTATCCAACTTTGGAAATAAGTGCTGCGACCAATCATTTTCCCAAGTCAGAGAAAACGGAACAGGCGATGGACTCTCTTCTAAAGCAGCATTCACGAGCTCTGTTGCCAACCCCTGCCCTGACCAATCTTGATCCGTAAACGGCGCGTAATTCGATCCCGTCAACAACTTGATACCAGCATCATCTTGTAACAATGGTTTTGGATCAGCCTTGCGATTTGCAGTTTCTAAACATGGAATATTTAATTCTACACCCACAGGTACATTCACCAAATTGCCCGCAAGTGCGACTTCATTCGCGTAATAAATCACAGACCAACGGCTGCGATCCCCGTAATATTGTTCGGCAACGGATAAAAGACTGTCACCGTCTTGCAAAGTATGTGACACATCACACGAAGTCTGGGCAGCTAGCGGAGTTGCAGCAAGTGCAAATATCCCAGTTACAAACCATTTACTCATCATTACCGTCCCCCCAGAACAATGTGACATACTATTACGATCTTAAAAGTCTTTCCAAATCTCCGTCATTTGAGCATCAATCACTTTTTGATACGCACCTGATTTCTTAATCTTGTCCAAACTAGCATTCACAATGCCAATCAATTCATCTGCTTCTGGATTTTCTTTATAAGCAATCACATGAAGCCCCTCGATAGAAAGTGGGCGTGTTGCAATAACTTCGATCTTATCAACAATATCAAGCTTCTTAATCTCACCGCGGCCTGTAAATTCATTCAGTGCAACAGCATCAACAGATCCATCCAGCAACATGTCAAAACATTCTTTTAATGATCCTGGTTGCTTCAATGTAATCTTACCATCTTTGATCCAATTACGACCGTCTTTTTCAAAAATATGAGTCGTATAGCCTTGTGGGCGGCAGAATGTTTTACCAAGAGCATCACTGTCTTGTGTGAATTTCATAGGGTTCGATTTGTTGGTGAACAACAACATCAACATTTCAAACATTGGTTCTGAGTATACAAAACGGCAACGTTCATGATCTGGCAAAGCTACACAATCAGGCTTAATCCATGGGAAACTCATGTCCACAAGATTGCTTGGTAAAAGCTGGTCAAGATGGGAAACCCAATCATTGGACCAGTTGATAGTGTACTCGGCAACGTCTGAATTACCCTTCATCGCTGTATCAACAAGATCAGTGATCAAACCACCATTCAATAAGCCACGATCTGTGAATGGCGCATATGCATCGCCAGTCAGAATCGAAATCTTTCTAGCATTTGGGGCGACCGAAGGCGTTGTAGTTGCTTCTGGCTCGACAGCTGCTTTTACAACTTGTGCACTACCTTCTAATCCAAGAGGCAAACCACCAATACAAGACAGATTGTATTTAGCGCCGACGCGAATTGCATTTGGGTTTCCGCCAATTGTTTTTAAGTTATTGCTATAGATAACAGACCACTTACGTGCATCTTTGTATTGTATGTCTGCGATTTGGGATAATGTATCACCGCGCTTAACTGTATAAACACCACCACAGCTTTGCGCAGCAGCGGAAGTAATCCCTAAACCAAGCGCAAATCCAGTTGTTAATAATAACTTTGTAAACACCAGTATTCCCCCAAATACATTTTTGGCTAATGTGCCAGTCTTGCCACCTGATCGCAAGGGCAGGATGCATAGATATCGCTATATGTAGTATAATTTTTTTCCCAACTCCCTTTATTTTGCTTCTCACCCTACGGATAAGCCGTTACAAAAGGTAAAATGCTTTAAATATATTATCGCTCGGGGGGGCATGTAGTGAGTAAACGTTTCATTCAAATAGGACTATTGGTTTTAGCTGCACCTTTAACATCATTGGCAACAACAGATGTTATGTCTAGTGGTTCACTTTCGTTAACTGGATTCACTAACCAAGCACATGCTGCAAGCAGCGCAGATTACGATCAACTTGTTATTGAATGGCAAGCAGCACAAAAAAAACTAAGTGATGCTATAAAAGCTAGTGAGAGCTTAAAATCCGCAAATGCAACGGCAAAGTCAAATATCTCAACGCAAAGAGGTAAAATTACTTCTGCTGAACAAGCATTGAATAACGCAATGGTTGCATTAGCGGAGGCAGAACAAACATTAGCAACAGCAGAAAATAGCCAAGATGATCCTAAAGGTCGTGAGTTAAGTGCCAAACTCAGCGAAAGGCAGTCTCAACTCGACACGGCTTTGCTAGCCACAGATGCAATAAAAGAAGACATTACCGCGACCGAGGCAGAATTCCAGCGTGCCAACTCTACAGTTAAACAGTTGAAAAATGCTGTTGCAGCTGCAGATGCATCCGCCAAAGCCGCTCAAGTTGTGGCCGATGCCGCAATTTCCGCTCAAAAAGCGATCGCTGAGATTAATGGTGAAGGTTCAGAAACATCTTCAGATCTCTTGGAAAGCGGCTTTGTGAAAGAAGCCAATCAACAAGCTGAAGCAACACTTAAATCCGCTGCAGTTGCGCGAAATGCGCTAGAAACAACAGAAGCGCGACTGGCAAACATTACCAGTAAACTAACTGAAAAACAGGAAACCCTAGCATCCGCGAATAAGTCAGTTGAAACGGCTTATGCAAACTTTGCGAATACAGACAAAGCTTACAAAGAGCATGATGCAAAACAAAAGATACGAATTCAGAAAATACAAACTGAAATAAAAACTGCAAAGTCCAACTTAGCACAGTCTCAGCAAACACTGGCCCAAGCAGAACAAACTCTTCAGCAAGAGAACCAGAAGTTAAGTGACTATGAAACCACCTTATCAACTGGCGCTGACATGCAGAAATCATTGGATGCAGATATCCAAACTGCACGTGCTTCGTTTGATGAATTAGAAAGTAATTTGCGCCGCGCACAACGTGCCCGCTCGGAACGTAATGCCGTAATTTTAGCGACATTAAACGCCAATTTACATGATCGCTTGCGCTCTGCTACTTCAACGAAAGCATCAGTTCCGCAAGTCTACAACCGTTTCATGATGCCATCTGAAACGTTATTCCAAACTGGAAATGCACGATTTAGCAACGATGGCCAAAACAAGATAAATAACATCGCAACGCTTCTGGATGAAGTTCCAAACCATATCCCCAAAGGTGTTGATTGGGTTTTGCGCGTTGACGGCCATGCAGATGCAGAAACCAAAAGTTGGGAATTGGCTCAATCACGCGCCTTATCCGTCGTTCAACATTTGATTAAGAACAGTTCAATTCCATCAGAACGCTTATCCGCAAATGCATTCGGAGAGTTTAAAGCATTAGAAACAGGTGAAGACTTTTCGAAAATCGCTGAAAACGGTTGGATCGAAATCATCTTAACAACACGTTAACTGCGTTGTGCAAACTATAGCTGTTTGCGCAACTCAAATTTCTGAATTTTCCCCGTCGCTGTTTTTGGCAGCTCACCAAAGATAACTTGTTTTGGTCGCTTGAAACCTGCCAAATGATCACGACAAAATTGGATAACCTCTTCCTCTGTCGCTGACATATCTGGTTTCAGTTCCACAAATGCACAAGGCACTTCGCCCCATTTATCGTCAGGCTTGGCAACCACTGCCGCCAAAGCAACGGCAGGATGGCGGTGTAACGCCCCTTCTATTTCTACAGACGATATATTCTCGCCCCCCGAAATAATGATGTCTTTCAAACGGTCTTTGACCTGTGCGTAGCCATTCGGATGCATCACAGCCAAATCGCCCGTTCTGAACCATCCCCCTTCAAACGCTTCTGCCGTTGCTTCAGGATTTTTCAGATACCCTTTCATCGTGGAATTACCACGCATAACAATCTCACCTATGGTTTCCCCGTCATCTGGGACATCTTGCATGGTTTCCGTATCAACGACACGCATATCTTCCATCATGACCATAGCCGCACCAGTACGCGCTTTGATCATAGAGCGATCAGACGTATCCAGATCATCCCATTGCGTATTCCATGAACACATAATCGTATGGCCATAGGTTTCCGTCAGACCGTAAACTTGGGTCACATTAAACCCTAAGCCTTCGATACCTTCCAAGATTGCCGCAGGTGGTGGTGCCCCCGCTGTCATAATCTCAATTTGGTGATCAAACGGTTTGCGATCTGCATCATCAGCATTCAGGATCATACCCAAAACAATCGGCGCACCGCCAAAGTGGCTTACCTTGTGTTCCGCAATCGCACCGTAAACCACAGCAGGCGTGATAGTTTTCGTGCAAACAATCGTGCCAGCCACAGCCGCCATCGCCCAGCCGTGACACCAGCCGTTACAATGGAACATCGGCACAACGTACAAATATTTCGGATGCCGCGGTAAAGCCCAATCAGAAATCGTACCAATCGCCATCAAATAGGCACCACGGTGATGATAAACAACACCCTTCGGGCGCCCGCTGGTGCCAGACGTATAGTTCAACGCAAGCGCATCCCATTCATCGTTCGGCAATTCCCAATCTGCATTCGGATCGCCCTCTGACAGGAAAGCTTCATAATCCAACGCTCCAATAGAACGTGGTGCGTCACAGGCTTGCATATCCATGATATCAATGACCAGAAGATCAGGATTGTTCAGTTGCTCCACAGCTTTTGCAGCCTCTGGTGCCAACTCTGTATCAAGGATCAGAACCTTCGCTTCGCCATGCTCTAAAATATACGCAATTGTGTCGGCGTCCAAACGTGTGTTGATTGTGTTCAACACAGCCCCTGACATCGGAATACCAAAGTGTGCTTCCAACATTTCTGGCGTATTCGCTGCAACAATAGAAACCGTGTCGCCCTTTTCAACACCACGCGCTTTTAACGCAGAGGCCAAACGACGGCAGCGGTCATAAGTTTCACTCCAAGTGTACTGCCGATCCCCATAAATCGTGGCAACATAATCTGGGTACATCAGTGCTGTACGTTTCAGAAATGAAAGCGGGGAAAGCGGCACATGGTTTGCTGCGTTCTTATCAAAACATTCAAATTTGTTACTCATTATAGCCCCACCCTAATTTCTGACAGCTGTGCCTGTATCTAACAGGCTGGCAATCCGTGCATGCGTTTCTTTGGTCTTTGCCAAAGTCAAAAATGCGCGGCGTTCGCGATCATATAAATCTTGCTCTGTTTGTTTAAGTGATACATCACTTTCAGAATTTACAACGATCTCTGCAACCTGCATCGCTACTGTTTTATCATGTTCAAAGAATAGCCCATCTTTGATGCCTTTATCCATAAAATCAGACATCTTTGACAAAATCGCTTTGCCTGGCAACTCAAAGAGTGGCGCAGTTGGTGCCGAATACCCTTGCTGCATACCTTTTAACGCTGCTGTTGCTGATACAACCAGCTTATCACGGTTAATCACCTCAATATCGCGTTCAGGTAAGTAATATTGATAACAAGCAGACATATCTGGGCTGGTTCCAATTTGGCCGTAGCCAATTTGCATCCATGTATTCCAAGATGCTTTCTCCCAATCGCCAGTTGCTTGATACCAACGCCAAAGCGTTTCCTTGACCCCGCCACCACCTGGCACAACGCCAACACCCGTTTCAACAAGTCCAAAGACTGTATTCGTATGTGCCACAACTTTATCGCAGTGCACCAGCACTTCGAAACCACCACCGATACTTAAGCCTGAGGGTGCACCTACAACAGGAACAGGAGTATATTTCAACGCTTTCACAGCTTGCTGAAAATCATTCAAAAAGCCGCCCATACCAGCCCAGCCACCACTTTCGATAAAACCGCGGAAACGGTTCAAATCGACCCCAGCAGAAAAATGTTGTGCATCATTATGCACTAAAATACCTGCGCCATGGTTTTTTGCAGCCTCGGCAACAATCTCCATAGAAGCGCCTGTCAATGCATTCGCTTTTGAATGGAATTCAATCAGTCGCAGATCATTTTCTAGCTCATAAAGACTGGCTGCTTCATTTTCAGCAACCGGCGTCATTGTTCGCTTCGCCATATGAAACCGAACTGTGCCTTCAGGTAAAACAACAGGTGTAGGTTGACCTCCTGTATCCTCGCCCATGAATACACGTACATTTAGATCTGATCCGTCAACGCTATAAAACGGGCCATTTTGGAAAGACGCTTCCAATGACATCGGAACAGATAACCCTGCCTCTTGAATAAGCTCTTTCGATACTTTTGCGCCCAAAGCATCCATCATTTCAAACGGGCCACGCACCCAGTTAAATCCAAGCTTCATCGCATCATCGATATCTTGCGGGCTGTGTGTAACATCTGGGATCAAATCCGCAGCATAAGCAAAAACACGGCCTAACATACGACGGCAAAAAGTTGTTTGGGCGTCATTGCCAACAATCAAATCTGTTAACGTTTCTTGACCAGCTGCCTGCTGGTTTGCAGCATGTATTGCTTTTTCAGGCAGATTTGCAACACGTGCACGCACGTTGCCTGTAGCTAAATCAACGGCACAATCCTTACCATCTACAACACGGTAAAAACCGCCTTTGCCTTTGTCGCCTGTATATCCATCTGCGACCATTGAACGGATCAATGGCATCACGGGATTACCCTTCGTGCCGATTGGATGAAACACATCATTCCTTGGTAAAATATCCCCCAATGTGTCCACAACATCGGACATCAAATCAACACCGATCAAGTCATACAGCCCAAACACACCTGTTTTCGGAATACCCATCGGCCGACCCATTAATGCATCAGCCTCTTCAACCGTCAGTCCAAGTTTAGATGCCTCATCCATACCAACCTGTAGCGCAAACACACCCACACGATTGCCAAGGAAACCTGGTGTATCATTACAACGAACTACACCTTTACCCATCACCTCGTCATTATAGGCGGCAAGTTTGTCCATAATCGCTTCGTCAGTGTCTGCCCCACGCACCAGTTCCAACAAACGCATATAACGTACAGGGTTAAAGTAGTGGGTGATTGCAAATCGTTTGCGGAACGCCAAAGGCATATCTTCAACCAACAACGAAATCGGAATAGTGGACGTGTTCGACGTGACAATACAATCATCAGAAATAACTGCATCCAAACGCTTATAAAGGTCTTTCTTGATATCCAAACGTTCAACGACAGCTTCAACAATCCAGTCGCATTCTGCCAGTTTATCAAAATCATCGCGAATATTCGCAAGCTCGATCAAATCGATGCGTTTTTTATTCACCAATGCTGGTGGATCAGATTTCAACAAACGAGCTTTTGCAGCATTCACAACCGCATAGGCATCATCATCACTTGGCAGATCCATCAGGATGACAGAATGACCAGCATTCGCAATCTGAGCAGCAATCCCGCTGCCCATTGTCCCTGCGCCGATTACGGCAATCTTTTTAAAATCAGACATTTGGTTCTACCTTACTTATCAAAAAACGGACGCAGCGCTTTGTTCACTTCAAACGGGCGTTCGGATGGCAACATATGCCCTGCCCCAACGACCACAGTGGTATCATCAACATTCAATGCCTGCGCCATTTGTAGGCCAGCCTTCATCGGTGTCATCTTATCTTTTTGCCCTAGAATACACTGGCATGGGCAATTGATTTCCGCCGCCGCTTTCGAGCCATCTGTATAATTTGCACAGGCTGTTAAATCCGCAAACAACGCGCCGCTTTCATTTGCAGCCATCAATTGTTTACCATAATTCATATGGTTTTGCCCTGGCATTGTATGCTCGTGCATATGCCCATCGACACCGTGGCCCCAATCCGTCATCGCAGCGATTGCTGCGGCTTCTTTATTTTCAGCCATAGACAACAGCATATCATTCACAGGAATAGCCAAAGCCGTTGCAACCTGCGAAAGCCCCTTTACTTTTCCTGCATGACGACGCCCTAATTCCAAGGCAATCAAACCGCCTTGCGAATGACCAATAATATTTGCAGAGGCGACACCCAATTCATCCATCAACTCAGCATGCCAATCTGCCATATCTTCGATCGTGGTCAGTGCTGCACCTTTTGACAAGCCATGCGCAGGCATATCAACAACGATCACAGACCATCCTCGGTTTGCGAAAAAACGTCCCTGCAGCATAAAACTTAAATGGCTTTGCCCACTGCCATGAATAAACATCAAAACATTTAGCTTTGGATCAAAGTCACGACCGCCTGTCGAAACATAAGTTTCTTGCCCTCTTACAGTCAGCTTCATTTTGCAGCTCCCGCAACTTTACTGGCTGCGCGCAGCGCATTTTTGAAATCAGCGGCAATATCATCAAAATCTTCAAGACCCACAGAAATGCGCAGCAGATCATCTGTTAACCCTGCAGCTTCCATCGCTTCTGGTGTAATATGTGAATGCGTTGTGGAGCCTGGGTGAATGACCAACGTTTTCGCATCCCCAACATTTGCCAAATGCGATGCAACTTGAACGTTCTCGATAAATGCACGCCCCGCATCACGACCGCCTTTGATACCACAAGCAATGATCGACCCTACCCCTTTGGGCATCAAACGTTTCGCCACTTCATGGTCAGGGTGATCTGGTAGCATCGGGTGTTTCACCCATGAAATCCCTTCATGGTTTGTCAGAAAATCCAACATCTTTGCGGTGTTTTCCATGTGCCGCTCCATACGCAGCCCAAGCGTTTCGATCCCTTGGATCAAATGAAACGCATTGGTTGGGCTTAAGCACGGCCCAACGTTATACATACCCTCTGTGCGTACACGCGTGATGAAAGCAGCAGGCCCATACTCTTCCCACAGGTTCACTCCTTGAAAGCCGAAGTGCGGTTCTGTCAAAGTTGGGAAGCGGTCATTCTGCCCCCAATCAAAATTACCGCCATCAATCACAGCACCGCCCAAGGCAACACCGTGACCACCGATCCATTTGGTTAGTGAATGGATTACAATATTCGCGCCATGCTCCAAAGGTTTCAAAAGCCAAGGCGTATTGAAGGTCGCATCAATTATAAGCGGAACACCTGCATCATTTGCTATTTTTCCAACAACAGGCACATCTAAAACATCCATACCAGGGTTACCAATCACCTCACCAAAAACCATTTTTGTATTTGGTTGAATTGCAGCTTCTATTGCTGCAGGGTCATTTGGTTTTACGAATGTTGTTGTAATACCGTAGCGACTTAATGTGTGTTGAAATAAATTAATATTTGCACCGTACATCTGTGATGAAGATACGATATGATCGCCCGCACTGCACAACGCCATAACCGTCAAGAATAGCGCTGCCATACCAGATGAAGTTGCGACCGCCCCTATCCCACCTTCAAGCGCGGCCAAACGTTGCTCCAACACTGCAACCGTAGGGTTTGATATACGAGAATAAATATGCCCACCAACCTCTAAATTAAACAAAGCCGCGGCATGCTCTGTATCTTGGAACACATAGGATGTTGTTTGATGTATTGGCACAGCACGGCTGCCATGGCGACTGTCTGGACTGTGTCCAGCATGCAAACTTAGGGTGTCAAATTTATAGTCACCACTCATATTGATTCTCCCTTTATGTGCAGAAATTCATTAGAAATTGCTGCATTTCTCCCATAAATGTCGCAAAAGATTGACAAGGAGTCACTACATTACTTTTAAATGTCTGACAATTGAAGTAAATAAAAATCATGATTTAATTTTATCAGGGTATGACGATGACTGGTGCAGCAATTTTTCCAACGCGCAGACTACGCGCAACACCATATACAGCACGCGTAGAAGCGGCAGGGGTTTCTGGATACACAGTTTATAACCACATGTTTTTGCCAACTGTATTTAAGAGCCTAGAAGAAGATTACCATCATCTAAAAAAATATGCCCAAATTTGGGATGTTTCCGTTGAACGCCAAGTACAATTAAAAGGCCCAGATGCTCATAAGCTTGCTTGTATAATGAGCGCACGCGATCTGAGGAATGCACAACCAGGGCGCTGCTATTATGCACCTATATGCAATTCTAAAGGCGGGTTGATCAATGATCCTGTAGCTCTGTGTATTGCCCCTGACATATATTGGTTCTCTATCGCTGACAGTGATATGTTACATTGGGCAGCTGGATTAGCTCAAGGTATGGGGTTAGACGTAGAAGTTACTGAGCCAGATGTATCACCACTGGCCATCCAAGGCCCAATGGCAGAAGACCTATTAGTAGATGTCTTTGGGCCAGAAATTCGTGACATCAAGTTCTTTCGTTTCAGTACATTCCCTTTTAAGGGCCGGATGTTGAATATTGCTCGTTCAGGATGGTCTAAACAGGGTGGCTTTGAAATCTACCTAGATGATAGCAGCCTAGGCTTAGATTTATGGGATGCTATTACCGCAAAAGGTGAGCCATATAACTTACGTGCAGGCTGTCCTAACCTTATTGAGCGTGTTGAAAGTGGTTTGTTAGGTTACGGCAATGATATGACAATCAAAGACACCCCCTTAGAGATAGGGTTAGAGAAATATTGCGCGCTAGACAGCGATCTAGATTTCATTGGGAAAGAAGCACTTTTAAAACAGCGAGCTTTAGGGACAAAAAAACAGTTAAAAGGCTTGTACATTGATGGCCCTAAACTTGGGCCAATTACTATACCTTTATTATGTCAAAAAGACTCTAAAGCGGTAGGAATTGCCACATCTGGAGTTTATTCCCCCGACCTAGACCGAAATATTGCTTTTGCCATGCTGGATAATCCAGCCTGCGAAAAGGGTCAAAAAATCAATATAAACATTAACGGAGGCATTCAAACAGCGACTGTTTGCGAGATAATGGATTTTATACAATCATAACTATTAAAGCGCTATGCAAAGCCTTCTCTAACATTTACATACGATATGATAATATGCTGAATTAAAGCATAGTTAGATAAACAGGCTTAAAATATGTGTTCTTCTGATACTTTCTCAACTCCAATTTTTTATATTAACTTAGATCGCGCAACTGAAAGAAAAGAGTTTTTAAAAGAGCAAGCAAGAGCATCCGGTATAATCCGTTTTATGACGCGATTTCCTGCTATCGATGCACAAGCACATAACTCTTTAAAGAACGCAAATTACAAAAGTGGTGGATGGCGTCCGCGTTGGAGCATGACACAAACAGAAATCGCAATTTTCGAAAGTCATCGTACTTTATGGCAAAATGTGGTTTCGTCCAAAATACCACACGCAATAATTATGGAAGATGATATCTTTATTTCAAAAAAGCTACCCACTTCTGTCCAAAACATAATTAGTTCTGGAATAACATTTGATATCATTAGACTTGATGGATTTATCGGACATCACCGTTATGGACCTCTTTGCAAATTACATGATAGCCAAGTCAGTCTTAGGAGTATAAAGCAAACCGTTCCAAGCGCGGCGTGTTATTTAATATCTTATGCAGGGGCAAAAAAGTTACTGCACGCAACTAAAGTATACTCTGACCATGCAGACGACATATTATTTACCCCCAGATCAGGCTGGAAAGCATTGCAATTATGGGAAACCGTAGCCGTACAAGGCGTAGCATGCAATGGAGTAACATCCCAAAAAAATGAGGAAACCATTCACCGCAGCGAAAGACTCCAAGCCGTTACGGAATTAGAAAGCCCCGACAAAGGGCCATTTGCATATAGACTATGGAAGGAATTAAGGCGATTTTATATTAAACTCGCAAGGGCAATATATACAGATCAAAAACTATTAAATTCAGGGGGATATATTGGATATCCACCGCAAGCAAACGACTTACCCACTTATAAATAAACACGCTAAAGTTCACGGTTCTTATCCACTTTTATATAGAGCCAATAAATATTATATAATTCGTTGTTAAAAGTCAGAATACTTTGTATTCCAGATTTGGAGCTATATTTCTGAGGCGGTGAGAATTTCACTATGGAAACGTCAAATTCAAAACCATCTTGTTTAAAATCACTAACAGACGTTTCTGTGTTTAGTTCAATTGCTGTTGTTCATTTAGTTTGGGTAGGATCAGGTTTTGAGCAATTCCAAACCTTCATCAAAAGCTATAAAAAGTTTCACCCAGGCATAAAGCATCAATTAATAATTGCTTTCAAAGGCTTTGAAAATAACGATGAAGTTCTTAGTAAATACATTAGTATTTTAGAAAATATCAAATGTGAAAAAGTTTATATCCCCAATAAGGGTAAAGATATATTTTCCTACAAGAATATAACCTTCAATTTACCAAGCGCATTTGAAAATATTTTATTTTTAAACTCTAGCTCCGAAGTGCTCTGTAATGAATGGCTCAAAAAATTCGATGCTTCATTAAAATGCAAAACTACGGGAATTGTTGGCGCTACTGGATCATGGGAACGTCGTGATAAAACCGAACAATGGCCAAATAGCCACTTAAGAACCAATGCTTTTTATGGGCAATTGAGCTTTTTAAAATCATTAAATTGGGGTGGTCCAGAGGATGGATTAACATTTGAGGCCGGACCTACATCTCTTTACTCTCAAGTAAAAGCAAATAACTTAAATATTAAGGTTGTAGGTAAAAACGGCCTTTCTTATTTAGAAGATGATTGGAAAGAATCCGCAACATTTCGTAGCTTTGGTCAACAAAACTTAATAATTGCCGATAACCGTACACGAGATTATTCAAACGCCGATAAGATTAAAAAAATGTGGCTACACATCATGGCATGGCATCTACTTGACCCTGGACCAAACCCAGATAAGCGCGGTCGTGCTTCATATACTATAAAGCGTTTTATATATAATCTGAAAAAGTCGCGCAAAACATTCCATGCAATAGAGAAAGCATTATGAATATGCCCCGTTCGTATCCTCAGCTAACAATAGGCATCCCTGTACACAATGGAGCAACCCATATAGCCGAATGCCTTAATAATCTAGCAAAGCAAACTCATCTTGATTTTGAAGTCATCATTTTCGAAAATAAATCAACGGATGGAACAGATAGGGTAGTTAAAGATTTTTGCAAAAAGGATAGTCGTTTTTCTATTTCTGAAAGTGAAACATTTCTATCAATGTATGAAAATTTTTTAAGGACCATCAAAGCTATATCAGGTCGAGGTACTTATTTTGCCCTACGCGCTTATGACGATGAAACATCACTAGATTATATGAAGTCGCTAACGGATGCTCTAATAAAAAACCCCAAAAAAAACCTTGCCGTAAGTGACGTGTGTTTTTTCGATGAAGTGGATGAAATGGGTATTATTATTAACCCTCGAAAAGTGCCTGTTAACTATAATATTATTGAGCGTAAATATTGGGGAACTTTTAGCAGGGATTTCAAAAAGATTATGTTCCCCGCTTCCTGGTTTTATGGGGTATATCGTTCGGGCATATCAAATACCATTATTGAGACGTTAACCACATACCCAAACATGTGGGCAGGAGATCGTTTAATCGTATTAAAATACATCTTAAATCAACAACTAATACATGTGCCAAATACAATATTTTATTGTCGTACTGGCTCTGCATCGTATGAAAAATATACTGAAAAAGGCATTCTCAATCGTATAAAAGCAAGGCAAAAATATTTCAAAGAAATATGGAAATATAAAACACAAGTTTTAGATCATAAACGGTATTTTAACTTAGCCTATTTCATGCTTTGTTATAAAACCTCAGCTCATGATACAACATATTCAATCGAAAAATTGTTGAAATCTGCACTCGGAATCCACAAGTGATATAGCCTTTGTATTAGAATATTTAGTATTTAAAATATTCCTTAAGAGTTCCCCTGATTTTTGCAGCCTGATATTTACGCAAATTGCGCATTAAAAACCGATAGGGTTTACGCAAAAATCTACCAATTACAGGGATTTCAGAAAAAAATGCAAATTTGTCCCCAAGATCCTCGAGTGCTTTAAAACGTGTTGCTTCATATCTGAAATCTTCAGAATCCGCTCTTTCTCCTCCATTATCAACAAACTCGCATTCTTGCTCTGATAATAATTTTGAAACATGAAACGAGACGATAGATTCAAAAAACTGAACTGACTGAATAACACTCTCAAAAGGGTGAACAGTTTTTAAAGTTGCGTGGCGGTAATTCACGCCATCTACTAAATTCTTTGCGTATTCAATAAAGGATAGCTTACTAGGGCCATAGAAATTTTTCTGGTAGCTTGAATGCGTATCTTCGACAACGATTAACCCGCCGTCCGTGATGTTATTCATTGCACATTCTACTGTAATTATTTGTTGATCAAACGTATGCCCGCCATCATCCAATAAAACATCTACTGGGCCGATTTCTGAATAAAATTTATTCCAGAAATCTTTATCCGTTTGATCACCTATGTATATTTCAAAACCATGATCTTCCCACTTTTTAGCACCAGGGTTGAATTCAATGCCAATTATTCTTGCCTTTGGTCCAAAAAATTCACGCCACATGAATAAGGAGCCACCATCAAGCACACCAATTTCCACAAATGTAACATCAGTGCCCCGGTACTTGCCAAAAAGCTGATCATAAACATGGAAGTATGTTGACCATTTAACACTTCTATAAGGAGAATTTTCAAATGCTTCTTTTGAGCTTACCAATTTTTGCATTCATCAATCTCCGTATAAAATTTAGCTAATATTAGCATTGGTTAATAATGGTCATTATAATACAGATGTATGCAAAGCAATGGAATCTTCAGTTATTACACTCATTAAGCAACAAGCAATCATCGCACATCAAAACAATTATAATCAAAGCCAGCTTCTTTGCTATATCAGCTAAATTTTCTCCTATCATTTGACCAACCCATTTGGTATCTGCGTATAAGTTAAAACATATAGAGAGATACCATGGTTAAAGCAGTCATTCTTGCTGGAGGTTTAGGGACGCGCATAAGCGAAGAATCTCATATGAAACCAAAACCGATGATTGAAATCGGCGGCAGACCAATACTTTGGCACATTATGAAAATTTACTCAGCACATGGTATAAATGATTTTGTTATATGCTGTGGCTATCGTGGCTATCAAATAAAAGAGTACTTTGCGAATTACTTTTTGCACATGTCAGATGTCACTTTCGACATGGCAAAAAATGAAATGAAAGTACATCGTCAACGTGCTGAAGCTTGGAATGTAACACTTATAGATACGGGTGAGCTTACTCAAACAGGTGGCCGCATTAAACGTGTGAGAGAGCACTTAGATGATACATTTTGTCTAACTTACGGTGACGGCGTAAGTAACATTGATATCGCAAGCCTAATAAAATTCCACAAAGCCGAAGGACGAGACGCAACAATTTCTGCAGTACAGCCAGCAGGCCGTTTTGGATCTTTGGATATAAAAGACAACCAAGTAAACAAATTCCTAGAAAAACCAAAAGGCGACGGTCAATGGGTTAGCGGTGGGTTTATGGTATGCGAACCTTCCGTAATAGATCGCATCACAGATGACGAGACGATATTCGAGCAAGAACCACTAATAGGTCTTGCAGATGATGGGCAACTGTCTGTCCGCAAGCATGATGGCTTTTGGGCAGCTATGGATACTTTGCGTGATAAAAACCATCTTGAGGATTTATGGAGCAACGGTAATGCTCCGTGGAAAATTTGGTCTTGAATAAATTTTGGAAAAATAAACGCGTCCTTCTCACTGGACATACTGGTTTCAAAGGCAGTTGGCTGTCTTTATGGCTAAATCAGATGGGCGCTGAAGTTTACGGTTACTCACTAGAACCAGACACAACACCATCATTATTTTCACAATTAGAGCTAGACCAAAAAACACATCACAGTATTGGTGACATATGTGATGCTTCAAACTTGGCGGCTTATGTCGATGATGTGAAAGCAGATTTCGTTTTTCACTTAGCAGCACAATCTTTGGTTTTACGAAGCTATACAGAAACTCTGTCAACTTGGAACACAAACGTATTAGGTACAGCAAACTTACTGGAAGCTCTCCGCACAACAAAACACCCCTGCACTGTTGTGGCTGTTACTACAGATAAAGTATACCAAAACAACGAATGGGAACATGCATATCGCGAAACAGACCGCTTAGGTGGCGTCGATCCTTATAGTGCAAGCAAGGCAGGCACTGAGCTTGTAATTAATAGCTATCGTTCTTTATTTGCCCAAGAAAACCTACCAATTCAAATAGCCTCAGCCAGAGCAGGTAATGTGATCGGCGGCGGCGATTGGTGTGAGAATAGACTGGTACCAGATATCGCACGTGCTCTTATGGAAAAACGCTCAATCGAGACACGCAATCCAGGAGCTGTGCGTCCATGGCAGCATGTATTGGAACCTTTATCTGGATATATGATCTTAGCAGAAAATCTTAGCAAAGACGCCCAATACGCTACTGCTTTTAACTTTGGACCAGATGCCAGTGACAATCGCACAGTAGAAGACGTCATCCAGACTGCACTAAAAACATGGCCAGGTACGTATCATACAAATATTGATAAAACTGCGCCACATGAAGCTGGATTACTAAAACTAACAATAGATAAAGCTCGCTCTCAACTTGCTTGGCAACCCAAATGGGATTTTGACACAGCTATATCCAAGACAATGGAATGGTACAAAAAGGTTGATAACGGCACATCACCTTTAGAAGTTACTCAAGACCATATTAAAACGTACGAAACCGCATGAAGTTCGAGGCCCTTAACATAGCTGGCGCTTATAAGATTACTCCCAAAAAGCTTGGGGATAATCGTGGTGCTTTTGCACGTGTTTATTGCGCCGAAAGTTTCGAAGCTAATGGATTGAATACAAATTGGGTTCAAATGAATACATCGATCAGTACAGAAACAGGAACTGTTCGCGGACTGCATTACCAACGCCCTCCTTTTGCAGAAATAAAACTTGTACGCTGTGTCCGAGGCAAAGTTTTTGATGTTTTTACAGATATACGCGAAGGCTCGCCGACCTTTGGAAAAACATGCAGTGTTATATTAGATAGTGATGCATTAGAAATGGCGTATATTCCGATGGGCTGCGCGCATGGCTTTCAAACACTGACTGATCATGTTGAAATGCATTACATGCATTCAGAATTTTACAAACCAGATTTAGAAGCAGGGCTTAAGCTGGATGATCCAGAGTTGGGCATTAAATGGCCCCTAGCCTTTGCATCCATATCTGAACGCGATAAAACACACCCACCACTTAAAACAACAGAACCGATCAAATTATGAAATGTCGTCATTGCCAAGCTGAACTTACTTTAGAATTCTTAGACCTCGGAAATGCACCACCTTCTAATGCTTATTTGAAGGCTGAGGATCTGCGCAAACCAGAAGTCACTTACCCATTACGCATCCTGACATGTACGAACTGTTGGTTGGTTCAAACAGAAGATTATGCAGAAGCAGATGCCTTGTTTAGTGAAGATTATGCTTACTTCTCATCCACTTCAAAAGGGTGGCTTAATCACGCTGCCGCCTATTGTGATATGATTACAAAGCGCCTCAATCTATCCTCAGACAGTTTCGTAGTAGAACTTGCTTCCAATGATGGCTATTTACTGAAAAACTTCGTTGCAGCTAACATACCCTGCTTGGGTATCGAACCTACAAAAAGTACAGCAGAAGCAGCCGAAAAAATTGGCGTGCCTGTAAGCCAAGAATTTTTTGGTCACAGTGTTGGCCAGCGCATGGCCAGTAACAATCAGAAAGCCGATCTTATTTTGGGGAACAATGTCTTTGCTCACGTACCTGATATCAATGATTTCACTAAAGGCGTTTCAGCATTATTAAAAAAAGATGGTGTGGTTACATTCGAATTCCCTCATCTTATGCAACTCATACAACAAAACCAATTTGATACAGTTTATCATGAACACTTCTCATATCTATCTCTTTGCGCTGTAAGCTCAATTTTTAACGCCGCTGGACTTCGTGTTTTTGATGTCGAAGAACTACCAACGCACGGTGGCAGTTTACGTGTTTATGGCTGCTTAAAAGATGCAAACCATGATACAAACGATAGTGTTTCTGATATGCTTACAACCGAAATTGATGCCGGCCTTCAAAGCGAAGAAATCTATTCATCCTATCAAAGTAAAGCTAATGCGGTCAAAGATGGTTTGGTACGTTTTTTATTAGATGCAAAGGCAAGTGGTAAATCTGTTGCTGGCTATGGCGCTGCCGCAAAAGGTAATACATTGATGAACTATGCAGGTATTAGACCAGATTTGATGCCTTTTGTTTGTGATGCAGCCGATGCAAAAATCGGGCAATATATGCCTGCTAGCCACATCCCTATATTACACCCCTCTGTGTTGGCAGAAAGGCGTCCTGACTATTTAGTCATACTTCCATGGAATATTGCGGATGAAGTCATGGCACAAAATGCAGATCTGGCTGAGCAAGGCACAAAATTTGTGGTTGCCGTCCCTGAGCTAAAGATTCTCTAATGGCCAAAGTTTTACTAACTGGTGCGACAGGTTTTATTGGGCGACAAGTTTTAAAAATACTCGAAGCACAAGGGCATGAGATTTCAATTGTTGTACGCCCAAATTGGCAAGATCGTATAACGATTAAAGCTGGCCAAACACATGTTATTGAAACACATGACCTATTCGCTGAAGATAGCAATTGGTGGTCCGATGCATTAAGTGATATCCAAATTGTTATACATTCCGCTTGGTATACAGAGCCTGGTATTTACTTAACCTCGCCAAAAAATACAGCGTGTTTAAACGGTACAATAAAACTAGCTAAAGCAGCTAAAGAGCGTGGGATAAAACGTTTTGTCGGCTTAGGCACATGTATCGAATATGAAATATCAGAGAAAACCTTAACTCTTGAAACGCCTCTAAAACCAACAACTCCATACTCAGACGCAAAAGTAAAAACCTATAATGCACTAACCAAGTGTTTTGAGAATACAGAAACGTCATTCTTATGGTGCCGTGTATTCTATTTATATGGCGAAGGCGAAGACCCGCGTCGCCTTGTGCCTTTTTTACATGAAAAGTTAAAAAAGGGAGAAGTAGCTGATTTGACAAGCGGACAACAAATTCGCGACTTCATTGATGTTAAAGATGCTGCACAAATGATTATAGATGGCGCTTTCAGCTCCATTGAAGGCCCATCAAATATTTGTACGGGAATAGGTAGAAGCGTTCGAAAGCTTGCCGAAGAAATAGCCGATACTTACAAGCGTAGAGACCTACTAAATTTTGGAGCTCGTCCAGACAATCTAGTCGATCCACCACGCATTATAGGGAAACCAACTGATTTTAGTTGCTAGACGTTTCTGTTTCTACAATATTACGAAACTCTGAAATTGTTCGGTCAATACCATCTTGGAGTGTGATTGACGGCAACCATCCAAGGCCGCGTAACTTACCACTATCCATCAACTTACGCGGCGTCCCATCTGGCTTAGAAGTATCTTTAATAATATTCCCATGAAATCCAGAGGCATCACAAACCATCTGCATTAACTCTAGGATACTTACCTCTTGCCCACTTCCAACATTAACATGTTCGTGGCCAGAATAATTTAGCATTAAAAAAACCAACGCATCTGCACAATCATCAGCATGCATAAACTCACGCAGAGGCGAACCGCTGCCCCAAATGGTAACGTTCTTAGCGCCGTCAGATTTTGCATCATAAACTTTGCGAATTAGTGCTGGCATCACGTGACTGCTTTGCAAATCATAATTGTCGCCAGTCCCATACAAGTTTGTTGGCATCGCCGAAATATAATCAACACCGTGTTGTTTGCGATAAGCTTGGCATAGCTTAATACCTGCGATCTTAGCAATCGCGTACCATTCATTCGTAGGTTCAAGTGCGCCCTCTAACAGCTCACTTTCCTTGATTGGCTGTTCTGCAAACTTTGGATAGATGCACGAAGACCCAAGGAACAAAAGCTTTTCGACATTTACATCAAATGCCGCTTTGATGATGTTGGTTTCGATCATCAGATTGTCATACAGAAAATCTGCGGGCATCGTATCATTCGCAAGGATGCCACCAACCTTTGCTGCTGCTAAAAAAACCGCATCAGGCTTTTGCTTTTCAAACCAAGCATTCACTGCCGCTTGGTTTTTTAAATCCAACTCAGAACGTGTAGCCGTTAAAACCTCACACCCTTCGTTGGCAAGTCGGCGTACAATTGCAGAACCAACCATGCCACGGTGGCCCGCAACATACACACGTTTGCCTGATAGATTATAACCCACCGTTAAGCTTCCCGTTTAGCTTCTTCAAGATCAACGGCAACCATTTCCGCAACGAGATCATCAAATGATGTCTGCGGTGTCCAACCTAGCTTCTCTTTTGCCTTAGTCGCGTCACCCAGCAATGTTTCCACTTCTGTTGGACGGAAATACATAGGATCAACAGAAACGATTATATTGCCTTTTGCATCGCGTCCGACTTCATCAACACCTTCGCCCTCGAATGTGATCTGCATGTCCAAAGCTTTTGCCGCGGCTAAAACAAAATCACGTACAGAATATTGAACACCTGTCGCGATCACAAAATCCTCTGGGTTATCTTGTTGCAACATTAACCATTGCATTTCCACGTAATCACGTGCGTGACCCCAGTCGCGCTTCGCATCCATGTTTCCAAGTTTTAGTTCAGATTGCGTGCCCAATTTGATCCGCGCCAAAGCACGTGTAATTTTACGTGTCACAAATGTTTCACCACGCAACGGGCTTTCATGGTTAAACAAGATGCCGTTACACGCATAAAGGTTATAAGCTTCGCGGTAATTCACTGTGATCCAATACGCATAAAGTTTCGCAACCGCATACGGGCTGCGTGGATAAAACGGTGTGGTTTCTTTTTGTGGCACCTCTTGCACAAGACCATAAAGTTCAGATGTAGACGCCTGATAATATTTCGTCTTTTCGCTCAATCCTAAAATGCGGATAGCTTCTAGGATCCGCAACGCACCAAGTGCATCGGAATTGGCCGTATATTCTGGTTCCTCAAAAGACACAGCAACATGGCTTTGTGCCGCCAAATTATAAACTTCATCAGGCTGCACTTTTTGTAAGATATGCGTCAGGCTTGTACTATCCGTCATATCACCATGATGTAATTGGAATTGGCCTGATTGACCTGCTTCACCCTCAAAAAGATGATCAATTCGCGCTGTATTAAACAGAGATGTACGCCGCTTGATGCCGTGAACCTCGTAACCTTTGTTTAATAAAAACTCAGCCAGATAAGCTCCGTCTTGACCTGTAACACCAGTGATTAACGCTTTTTTAACGCTCATGTCTTTTCCTATTTCTAATTCAGGCTATCGCGGATCGTTTCAGCCGCGCGCTTAATATAATCCGCATGTTCATATGCAGACTGTTTATTTTTCTTAATCCATTCCATCCGAGACTCATAGTCCGAAACGCTGGTTTCTTCTAACGCTCTGTTAATTTCTGCTGCAGACGTACAAATAATCATGCCACGCGTGTCAAAATAATCAGCAATATTTGGCACACCCCAATATATCGGGACAGTTTCACATAAACATGCATCAACCAGTTTCTCAGAAAAGTAATCTTTTTCCCGTACGTTTTCGATCACTACCGAATACCTGTATGGTGCCAACCCGTCTTCTTTATTTTCAAAGGGTTTATATCCCCGCCCCATAATGTCGACATCTAAGCCAATATCACGAATATGATCTACTATTTCGTGACGTAATTTATGACCTTTTAAATTGCGTCGGGCTGATGCAATCAATGATGTCATTTTATGTTTAGTCGTATCTATCTGATCAATATTCATCAAGAACGTAGACCCGAAGTATAAGAATAAACCGTTCTTAATTTGGCTTAATAATGGCGCACTTTTGGTCATAACTTTATAAAATCGCCAACTCAGCCATTTTGCTAAATTTAAGTACAGTTGGTGAACTGCATCAGGCTCCACAATCATAACAGTGATCTTTGCCTTTACCCCAAAGCGCGGTAGAAAAAACGCAGGTTTACGCGGATAGGTAATCAGATGATCATCACTGCGCAAGTCACGCAAACTACCCTTTTTTAAACGTTGTGGACGCCCAATTGGCCATTCAAGATCATCCAAGGACATCGATGCCAGTTTACGCGTAGGCCATTTGCCATAGGGAACCACCGCTACAGCAGGAAGATCATCTTTTACAGTCATAACTTAACTCAGTTTATAGAATGAGTTATTCCGACTACGCCCAACTAACTGATAATTCAACTGCTCAAATGCTTTTGTACACCCAGGATAGTCTGCATCAGGTGTAGGATGTTCAATAACAATACGCTTCGGTAACTGCTCTTTGGGGGCATTCATCAAAAAAGGCACAAGTGCTTTATCCTCGTGCCCTTCAATGTCGATCTTGAGTCCATGAATCGTTTTAACAGCTTTTTCATTCAGAATGGATGAAAGAGTACGAATAGGAATACCTTCATTTTTTGTCTCATCTACAGCAACAATAGCAACATCATTCTTACGAATAACAAGAGAACCACATCCGTCGATATCACTTACAGCAGTGGAAACCATATCTAAGTTGGATAACCCTGAAGCGTTTGCATTAAATCTTAAACGCATTGCCATAAGTGGATTTGCATCTATAGAAATCGTTTTCCCTTTAGGCGCAGCATACGCCATAGGTTGCGAATAAAGGCCTATATTAGATCCCATATCAACAAAATTAGAATCCTCAACTGCCTCTTCAAGTAAGAAGTCCAAATCTGCGTGGTTATAATCAGGGTTTAGCAGCAATCCATATTCAATCAAATTATGCTCTCCCCAAATACGATATGCACAATCCCGAAAAAATATATCCAATGGTCCCTTGGAAAGAGACATAATAAACATTGTATATGCTCCTCTAAACACCCCCCTTTTTAGGACAGTCTTTTGACCAATAGATACTAATAGCCGTTGTAATAAGTTTGGTGAGAAAGTCCCAAAAGCCGCAGCTTCAAAATTATCGCCACCAGTCAGCTCATCCGCAGTTAATGCGCGCCAAACACCAGTCATGTATTTTATTTCCCCTAATCGTGATAAACACTAATCAAAAACACATATCTTTTCAAGAAATCTTAGGCTGAATAGTAAAAAACTGTTTTTCTACAATTAAGATAATAGCGTAAATTGAGTGATTAAATCACACTGAGGAGGCCCACTTCAAAGATGTAGGTCACGTCTTTAAGTCAAATAAATTCAAATTCTCATCACACCTTTATTGGCGCATTCCGAAGCACGGTGATGTTTTGCACACCAACATAAAATAACTTAAATTGTCATCCATTCTGAAGGAAGAATATCTGGATTGCTCATCTTCGGGTCAGCGAACCAAACTTGCGGTGCAATAACCACTTTATCTGGGTCTTTGTTTAACCAAGCTCCCCACCATGAAAAAGAAGAGTTAGCAATGATATGGTGTTTACAATTACTCATCAGACGTAAATCTTCATAATTTTTTTGGGACGAATTGTGCCCCATATACTTAACATCGACAGGCAACTTTAAGTTCTCCGCCACCCATTCTGGATCATCAGAAAATGCAAAAACGACAATATCCCTTCCAATTCTATCAACAAGATGTGCAACCGCACGCTGATAATAAGCAAGATCACATGTCCCATGTGCTGCGTTGTATCCTGAATTCGATACATAATCACCACGTCTAATATGCAAAGAAACTGCCAAACAGTTATCAATCTGTTTTAAAACGTTAGCGTTTTCCGCACTTGGTTTCTCAGTAATTGTAAGATCATTTAGAATTTGCTCTTTGGTATCTTTAAAATACTTTTCTGATTGCCAATAACCTTTGAAATATGTTCCATTTGAAAGTGATAAAACATCGCTATCAAAACCCAGAAATGGTTCTTGATAAACGTGTTTTTGATTTCCTAAAATAACATCCCAAACATAAGAAAGTTTGCCATCTTTCTTATGCTTAATTAACCCTTCTGGGTTATATTCAGCCCGCAGATTAAATCGATGCAACCCCATCTCAAAAGCACTATCTTCATTGTACTCACGTATATCCAAACCCACATTAACACCCAAACGGTCAGCAAGTCTTCGGGCGACACAGTATTGAAACAATTGGTTCCCCAATCCTCCACGGATACGCGTGTAAATCATTTACTCTGTCTCCAAGACAAATGGCATAAATTTTTTCTTCGAGTATCGAACTATTTTCCGTCTATAGACCAGACGTTTCCATTCACGTGACAGTTTCGTAAGTGCTGGCGTTTTAATAGATAACGTACTACCACCTGTCTCTTGAGTGCGATCAGATACACCAGATGGCTCAACACAAACAGGACGAATACCTGTTACCCAATGCATTTGTAAAACGCCATCCACCGGGCGATCAAATTTTTCTGTTACCTTCAGTAAATGAATGGCAGCTGCACGATTGATGAGTTGTGCAGAGCAACGCAGCAAAGTCGGCACTGGTTGCAGCAAGTTCACATTTCCGTCTTTAGCAAGAGTTTCTAAATTTTCTGGCACCCCTCGTACTTGGAACTGTATATATCCATAATCACGAGACCATTGCTGCGCTGCTTTAACGCTTGCATGAAACAGTGCTGGATCAATCTGCACATCATCTTCAAAAACCAACCCAGCCGCTAAGTTTTGGTCCACAATTTTTTGCCATGCAGCACGGTGGCTTAAGAAACAACCAATTTCACCAGAATTCATCCCAAAAGGATAACTTGGGCGTAAAAAAGATTTATCTAAATAACATTCATCGATTTCAGATTTAGATAACAAACGGCCATCTATAGCATCAACAACTTCTGCTTCAAATGGAGACTTGGTGATCAAATCTTCAACTTGTGCTTTACGCCTTTCAGAGCGTTTAAGATGAATAATGAAACTTTTGTAGTTATCCATGCGTGGTTCCATTCCACAAATCTTCATAAACTTTCGCGATACTGGCCGCTTCTTTTTCAACACTGTGTTGTTGCCCAATAAAATTCGGCGCCAAATCAGAAGCTCGATCTAACAGTTCCTTATCGGACAACCAAGCCGAAATTGCATCTGCCGCCCTTTCGGAATCTTCGATCGGGACAACTTTACCAACCTGACCATCATTTGAAAATGCCTTAAAATACCCTGTATCGGATGCGACGAAAGGTGCACCACTTGCCAATGCTTCCAGCGGTGTCATTCCATATCCTTCATAGCGAGGCAGCGCTACAAGTAGACGGATAGAGCGCATTAGCTCCGGCATTTTGTCTGGCCCAACTTCACCCACAAACAACAAACGGTCAGATAACCCAGCTTTCACAATCTGCTCCTCTAAGCCTTGCTGGAATTTCTGGTGCTTACTTGACGCTTTACCCACAATCAAAGCAACCATATCAGGATGCTCAGGCAAAACTTTGATCATTGTCTCTACAAAAATATCTGTACCTTTTTCAGGGCGCACACGCCCAACCGTCGCAAGCCCATATTTTCCACCATATCCTAAATTCTGCCATGCAGTTGCGCGGTCTTTTGCAGGCTTAAATCGCTGAGTATCAACGCCATGCGGAACCACTGCTTTAACATGTGGAACATATTTAGCAGCTTCAGGTGTTGTCGCTATAACTGCATCCATTTTTGAGATTAGCCAACGGGGGTATAATGAATGCAATCTTTGTGCAGCAGACGTAAAAACAATTTTTATAGGTAACCGCAATACATCACGCGCCCATATAGCGGCGCGCATTTCTGGGTTGCGACGCACATGCCAAATTGCAAATGGCTTTCCCTGTGGCTTTAGCTTTGAAAGCTTAATCGCTTCACGTTTAGAAATTGGTTCATCACAGTTCGGCAAAGAAATACCCACAAGCCGCATTTCAAACTGTTTTTGCTGAACGTTCACTACGCCAGCAGCCGTAGCAGAAACACCTGTGAAATTCTTATTAAAATTTGTAACAAACAAATCAGGAGTGATCATTCAATGAGCCTTTAGATTGCAACAAAACCGATGATATTAATCACGGGCATATACGTCTTCATATCGTACAATGTCATCTTCACCCAGATAGCTACCCGTTTGAACTTCAATCAGAACCATAGGAACCTTGCCTGGATTTTCCATGCGATGTTTATCACCTACGGGAATGTAGACAGATTCGTTTTCACCAACCAATTTTACCTCATCACGAATTGTCACTTTGGCGGTGCCTTCAACAACAATCCAATGCTCCGAGCGATGAACATGGCTTTGAAGGCTTAAAACACCACCTGGCTTCACCACGATTCTCTTTACTTGGAATCTCTCTCCCATGAACAAACACTCAAAACTGCCCCAAGGACGATGATCCCGCGGAAATTGTACAGCTTGATCCGCATCCTTATCTTTAAGAGCCTGCACAGCCAGTTTTACATCTTGAGCGCGAGATTTATCTGCAACCAAAACAGCATCAGGCATGGCGACAGCAATAATGTTATCTAACCCAATACCTACAATCTCAGTGCCTTCTGCTTCGGATCTTAGCAGTGTATCTTTACAATCAATCCCTTGCGCTGCACCAGATGTTACAACTCCTGCATCATCTCTTTCCGCTTCGCGCCACACACTATCCCAATCTCCCAAATCAGACCAACCTCCATCAAAGGGAACGGCTGATAAATTATGCGCAGGTTCCATTACAGCATAATCAATTGAAATATCTTCAGCGCCAGACCAGGGTTCTGGAGCTAATCGTAAAAAGCCAAGATCTGTTTTGGCTTGTGATATGGCGTCTTGAACAGGCCCGACAAGTTCTGAACGGTATTCCTTAAATGCATCTACAATTGTTTTTGCCGAGAAAAGGAAAATACCCGCATTCCAAAGATAATTTCCAGCATCCAACATAGCTTGGGCAGTATCTCGGTCTGGTTTCTCTACGAATTTCTGTAATTTTACAGCTGCTCCATCGACTGAAACACTTTCCAACTCTAAATATCCATAACCAGTCTCTGGTCGTGTTGGTTGAATACCAAATGTCACCAAATCTCCACCCAAAGCAGCATCTACGCCTTTCTGAACAGTTGCAGAAAAGCGGGCGGAGTCTGGTACATTATGATCAGACGGCAAGACCAGCAGCATAGCGTTAGGATCATCTTGTAATAAGTACAAAGCAGCCGCTAAAATCGCTGGGGCTGTATTACGCCCTTCGGGTTCAATTAACACCGCACCTGGATCAATACCAAGTTCAGCCAATTGCTCTGTGACAATAAATCGGAAATCCGAATTGGTTAGAACCAAAGGGGCCGCAAAACCATCACCATGCACCCGAGAGGCAGACATTTGAAATAAACTTTCCTCACCAATCAACTTAGAAAATTGCTTTGGGTAGCTCTTTCGAGACAAAGGCCAAAGTCGCGTTCCAGAACCCCCGCATAAAATAACTGGTGTGATCATCTTTTTTAAACCTATTCTTACTGCCCGAGACGACTTTGCTTTTTGTCCGCACGGTATATCATTATAACTTTAAGTATCGTGTTAGATCACGAAAAGCAAAACTCTTATATGCCTTAAAATAATCTTAATTCCCAGCTTCACATGCATAACAACACTCGGTTATAACAAAGCTACAAAAGTGAGGTGGTTCATTTGCTAAAATATCGTTTGATTATGACACTCGCTTGGCTTGCTGTTCCTTTTGTCTTCATACAACGTATTATAACAGGCAAAGACAGTATTGAGACATTCAAAGCACGCCTAGGTTTTGGGACAGAGAATAGTGCGAACCCAAGGCTATTGTGGCTGCATGCAGCAAGCTTAGGCGAATTCAACACTTTAGAACTTCTTTTACCATCACTTTCTGCTAAATTCCCAAGTTACGATTTGTTAATCACGGTATCGAATAGAATTGCATTCGAAAAAGCTAAAAAGCTCCGTTCAACTACCATTCATGTAGATATTGCCCCTGTCGATTTTGGTATAGTGGTCAATAAGTTCCTACATCACTGGAAGCCTGCCTGCTTAATTACCATTGAAAATGAGGTATACCCAAATCGCAACGTAAAATGCGCTTCAAGCGGAATTCCAATCATTTTCGTCAATGCTCGCATGTCAGAAAAAAGCGCCAAGACTTGGCTTGCCAATCCTGCACTTGCCCATAAGGTTTTCAACTGTATCGATCACTCTTTTGCACAAGATCAAAAATCTTATGATCGATTTGAAAGCCTTGGTGTAACAGCCGAAAGAAATGATTTACTCGGAAACTTAAAGCAATTCCAACCAGCAACGCCTGTGGATCATCCTGATCTTCATAAATTGCGTGATGCCTTCCCACGGCAATCTACACTTTGTGCAGCGTCAACACATAAAGGCGAAGATCAAATCCTTTTAGATGCATTTGCACTCGCAAAAAACGTACGACCAGACTTAAAACTTATCTTAGTTCCAAGGCATGTGAACCGCATTGCGGAAATAGAAGACCTTGTTAATGCAACTACATTTTCATCTGCAATCAGATCTCAGGGTGAGCTGCCATATAAAACAGATGATATTTATATTGCAGATACAGTTGGCGAGATGAATATATGGTACTCTTCTGCAGCCGTCACATTTGTAGCGGGATCATTGGTATCAGTTGGGGGGCATACACCTTATGAACCCGCGGCATATGAATCAGCAATAATTCACGGATCGCAATATTCAAATTTTCAAGCAATCTACGAACAACTGGTAACCCAAAAAGGCTCCCTACAGGCAGATACAGCAGAAGACATCGCTGAAGCTTGGCTTCGTCTGTTGGATAATGAATTCCGTAATCGCCAACTAGTGGCCAGTAAAAAAACACTCTTTGAAAACCACGACAAAGACAAGATATTAACAGAGATTACTAATAAAATAGCCGAACTGGTCTAATTTAAATTCATTGCCTAAGTTTATTAATTCAAGTCTTTTGCCAAACGATCATGTGCAGATAGTTTTTCGATCAACGCTTTCATCTGATCTACAGGCACCATATTTGGCCCATCGCTTGGCGCATTGTCTGGATCTTCATGCGTTTCGATAAAGATCGACGCCACACCAATTGCAGCAGCAGCCGTTGCCAATGGTGGCACAAACTCACGCTTACCACCTGATGATGTCCCCTGCCCGCCTGGCATTTGCACGCTATGTGTCGCGTCAAACACCACAGGATAACCTGTTTCAGACATAATCGGGATACAACGGAAATCGCTAACCAACATATTATATCCAAAACTCGTACCACGATCACACAGCATAATATTTTCATTGCCAGTGGATGCAATCTTCGCAGCAACATTTTTCATGTCATTTGGCGCCAAAAACTGACCCTTTTTAACATTCAAACATTTGCCCGTTTCACCCGCAGCCAATAGCAAGTCCGTTTGACGGCACAAAAACGCAGGGATTTGTAAAATATCCACAACCTCTGCTGCTTTCGCACAGTGCCAAATCTCATGCACATCAGTCAAAACAGGAACCTTAAATTCCTCTTTGATCGCAGCCAAAATCTCTAAACCTTTTTCCATGCCAAGACCGCGCTTACCCTCAAGGCTTGTGCGATTGGCCTTGTCGTAACTTGCTTTGAACACATAAGGTGTGTTCGTTGTAGAACAGGCTTCCATTGTACGCTCACACAACATCCGCGCATGATCCAAGGATTCCAACTGACACGGCCCAGCCAATAGCGTGAATGGCTTTGCATTGCTAATCTCAAGATTCCCAGCTTTCACCGTTTTCATGATGGCATTCCTTCGTTCAAAACTTTTTCAATACGTGGGACGTCTTCAGGATTATTCAACTCCCAAAACACACGTCCTTTACCCTCGACCTCAACACAGCGCACAGGCAACCCACGTTCCATAAAGCGCAGTTGTTCCAACCCCTCAAGTGTCTCTAGCGGCCCAGTAGACCAACCAGCGTATTCTCGCAACGCTGATGGACGATATGCATAAACGCCAACATGGTGGAACACAGGGATTTCATCCCCTTCTCCCAGATCATCACCAACATATGGGATAACCTCTTTGGAGAAATACATCGCATTCATATGCGTATCAAACACAGCTGTCGTGCCACCCACACGCCCGTGCTTACGGTCTTCGACAAAATTCTTATAGGTTTGCAGATCACAGCGCAAAACTGGCGTCGTGACGTGAACGTCACTGTCTTTTTCAAACCCTGCAATCAAATCAGAAACAAACCAAGCGGGTGTAAGTGGCGCATCCCCTTGCAGGTTTACCACCAAATCAGGCTCTTCATCCATACCATCCAAGGCGGCCGCACACCGCTCGGTGCCATTTGCGCAACTCGTAGGCGTCATAATCACCTTGGCGCCAAAAGCTTCGGCCGCATCTTTGATACGATCATCGTCAGTCGCCACATAAACGCCGCGTACGCCCTCTACAGCCATTGCGGCCTCCCAACTGCGCTGGATCAGCGTTTTGGGGCCATCTGGGCCATTTAAAGCCACCAGAGGCTTTCCTGGGTAGCGTGTAGATGCATAACGCGCTGGAATTACGATAACAGTCTTCATACCACACCTGCCCGTAGAATATCATGGATATGCAGCAACCCTTTCAGGCTCCCTGCACTATCAACAACCATTAAAGCAGAAATTGTTTTATCGTTCATAATGCCCAAGGCTTCAGACGCTAACATATCTGGCGTTGCTGTCACAGGTCCCATGGTTGCAACGGCACCTGCTTTTAAATCCATCAAGCCATCCATACTACGACGTAAGTCGCCATCTGTGATGATCCCTAGCAGTGTCTGGTCTTTTACCACCGCAGCCACTCCAAATCCTTTGGCTGTCATTTCCAACAAGGCATCGCTCATAGCTGTCTGTTCAGACACAACTGGCAAAGCAGACCCAGTGTGCATAATGCTTTCAACTTTCAACAACTGCGCACCCAACTTACCACCTGGATGATTGACTAAGAAGCTATCGCGGTCAAAGCCGCGCATCTTCATTAAAGCCACAGCCAATGCATCCCCCAATGCCAACTGCATCGTCGTAGACGTTGTTGGTGCCATGCCAATACCGCAGGCTTCTGGTTGTGCTGGCAAGATCAAAGCAACATCAGCAGCACGTGCCAATGAACTGTCTGCATTCTTTGTAATCGCAATCATCGGGATTTTAAAACGACGCGTGTGTGCAATCTCATCCGCCAACTCAGCCGTCTCACCAGAGTTCGATAACATAATACAAGCATCACCCTGCATAATCATACCAAGATCACCATGGCTGGCTTCGCCTGGGTGTACAAACTGTGCAGGTGCCCCTGTACTGGCCATAGTCGCTGCAATCTTACGCGCAATATGCCCAGACTTACCCATACCCGATAAGATCACCCGCCCCTGGACTGCTGACAGGATTTCAACCGCTTGCTCAAATTCAGCGCCCAAACTGTCTGCCAAAGCGACCAAAGCATCTGCCTCAATCTTTAAAACTTCAGCACCAACATTGGAAAGTTTTTCGGTCATAGGCCCTTGCCCCTAACATTCTTAAAGTTCTCTAAAGGTAATAGACAATCACACAGCGTTGTCCACGGCTATCAAGCTTTATCACCGTGATAACCTTCATACAAATATGTATCTTCCCAACGTTTATGCAACCAATACCACTGCTCTGGATTCTCCATGATCCGTGCACTGATCCGATCATTCACTTCACGTGTCATTGTCAGCGCATCTGATGGTTCAATCGGTTCTTCAAATTCAACATGAATATTCAGATTGTTCTCATCCCGCGTACCAAAGGCAGGAATCAATGGTAGATCATAACGCAATGCCAGTTCTGCAGCAGATGTCGTGGTAAGCGCATCGATCCCTAAAAACGGTATCAAATGCCCCTGTTGAAACTTCTGATCTACCAACAAGGCAAAGAACCCACCTTTACGTAAATGCCTTACCATTGCCAAATTACCACCAGCGCTTTTGGCGACAATCGGGGCGCCACCATGGCGGATACCGGCAAGGAAACGCAGCTCGTACCATGGGTTATTATTTTCACGATAGACTGCGCCTGTCTCTAAGTCTTGGGATTTCAGATAATGACGAATAGCTTCCCATTGTCCAAAATGCGCAGAAACTATGATTGCGCCCTTCCCTGCGGCCTTCGCGTTTTGCAAGGCTTCCAAACCTAGTCCTGAAGCATCAAATAAATCTAATCTGTCTTTGTAGCTATCATTGAACAAGATTTCAGAAATTGTCCGCCCAGCACTCGCAGCTATAGCTTTACAAAGCTTTGCCTTATCAGCTGCTGGCATGTCTGGATAAACACGATCCAAACCGCTCATAATGCGTTTGCGGGACCCAGGTATAAGCGGCACAAGAAAACCACCTAACCATGCAAAAAATGCACCGCGCATTTTAAATGGCATCAACCGCCCTAGGAATAACCCAATCCAAATTGGGATATATTCCAAGAATTTAGCAGGTGTTTTTTTGTGGGTTGTTTTCATGCAAATTACCTAAGCGGATTACATGAAAACAACAACAGTAAGCTAACGCGAAAACCGCATAACGCGTAACATCCTGATAAAAAACACTTTTTTCTAATCAATTTGCGCTAACAGCTGCCGAATAGCCTGCTCTAACCGAACCCGATCAACCGTTGAGAAATCTTTTGCCAACCGCAGCTCCAGTTTTCCAGCAGTCGCCGTGCATTTAACAGTACCTTCGGGACGCGCAATATTGAAAACCGTTTTGGCTTTGCGTGGTGGCTTTTCACTCGCCTTCCCCGCGGGGAAGGGTTTTCTATCTGTTTCCAATCCAGCCGCACGACGTAGAATTGCTTGCTCCTCTTCCGCCAAACGGTCAGGGCCTGCAGCAAGCAAATCGCTTTCGATCAACGCGGCGACAGATACATCCGCATCAATACGTTTGCGCAATTCCAAACCAAGAGCACGTGAAATTTCGGCTGGAAACTTTATCACGCCCCCTACCCGCTCCATCAAACCAATGAAACTTCGAATGTAACTGCGCTTCTGATAGCCCGCAGATTTAAACAGAATTGCAACGGCCTTATCAGCATCATCGCATTCCGTTGCAGGATCAGCTGCATATTTAATCGCAAGGCTTGCCATTTCAGCAAATGAGATATCTTTGCGAACAAGGTTTTCATCAACCATTTTACGGTAAAGAGTATCCAATCCCTCTTCCATAAAGATCACCGTTGCGGGTATTTCCGCATAACCTTCAGAATCATCGCGCAGTGCACGATATGCGCTCAAACGTCTATATCCTTGTATCAATTCAAAGCGGCCATCAGCGCGCTTTTGAACGCGAATTGGGTTCGACAATCCGATCTCTTTAATAGATGCAACCAGCTCAGATAAATCGCCATCTTCACCATCCGCCCTATCACGCGCTAATTTCTCTGTAAGGATATCATCAAGCGGGATCGTATCGATCACCAAGCCATCCGCTTTGCGCTTAACATATTCATGCGCAAGATGATCATTTTCTGCTCTAATCTGCTCTTCTGCCGCCTGACGTTCCTTTAAGCTATCAGCATTCTCTGAAATTGCAGACGCCATTGGGCCACGGCGTTTCGGTTTCAGCCCGAACATACTTTTCGTTTCTAACTCAGGCGCATCATCCCCAACCTTCCCCGTGGGGACGGTTTCCTCTTCGGGCATATCAATATCAAATACACGACGTTTCTTGCTCATGATCTATCCTCCAACTTGTCCCACGATTCGACGATAGAGGCTTTGAACTCCTCGTACCCTCGATCAAATGTAGCGCGCGCACGGCGCCATGTTTCACGGGTCATATCGCGGTAATCTATTTCGTAAACCGAACTCAGGAAGCGCCCCGATTGCTCCACAGCACGGGTCATCTCTATTGGGTGTACAGCCAAACGGTCACCAAATACTTTCTGGAACGCACTGTACATGGCTTGGTGCAACTCATTGCCTGGCTCAAAGCGCGTTAATAGGAAGCGGACATCTGTGAAAGCCTTAGGCAATGTCATATTCCCCGCGGGGAAGGTTCCATCAAAACCGATGGATAAATCCTCCAAGGCTTCTGATAGCTGACCAATAAAACTGGTTGTACTGTCATACTCCCAATAGGCAGTGCCTGACGGAATATACAACATATCAGCCGCAAAGACTGCGTTCATAGACTGGTAGCCAATCGCAGGCGGACAATCAAAAATGATCAGATCATAAGCATCGTCAGGGATAGCGTCCAAATAACGGCTCACAGCAGCAAAGAATGACCATTCAGGGTTTAGATGGCGATACTGAGCCGATGCGAACTCGACAAAGGCTGCGTTTGCACATGAGGGCACAATATCAATCGTCGGCCATGCAGTTGGTTTGATAAAATCATTAACACGCAACTCATCCAATCCCATATCTCGAATAGAAGCCGGCAGCTTGCGTTGGGGCAGGGAGGTGCCACTTGCTGCTGCAACTGAGCTGGAATTCATACGGTCTGTTTCTTTAATCAGATCGCGCGCCATAATTCCCCAAACGGTGTGGTCTTCAGCAACATCATGCAAACCCATACTGTGTGACAACGTCGCTTGTGGATCAAAATCAACCACCAACACACGATAACCATCAAGTGCCGCCGCATGTGCGAAATGCAACGCAACTGTTGATTTACCAGCACCACCTTTAAAATTAGCGATTGCAGCGCGAAATGCACGTTTTCCAGCGGGGCGAGGCGGCATTAAAGTTTTGCGATTCACCTTCATCTTGCGGCGCAACTCGTTAATCTCTTCAAGTGAATACCAACGTTGACGCCCATCCTCTTCTACTTCACCGTCAGGCAATGAAGGATCCGCTGCTAAGCGCCCTCTAAAAGTCGATTGATTCACCTTTAGGATAAGCTCCGACACCTCCCAACTAGAGAATCTGCGCAAAGTCTTTTCCATTTCGGGACTAAATGTCTGCTGCCTGATCCAACTCTGCATTTTCAGAGATTGCTCATGCAAATGATGAAGGTCTTTGTGGTCGAACATAATGTGCCTCTGGACGTAAATTCTTTTATAATTGCTAATTACGTCTTATTTGCAAAAAAAGCAAAAGGTAATATTGTATAATTATAAATCTTCCCCACGGGGAATTATAGTAGGAAATAAAAGGGATAAGCTTGGGGAGCGATTCGCAAACTCTACTTAGATAGGTCAGACAAAAAAATCGTTTTACCAACTCTATATTGGGGGACACAAGTTAAGGTGCAACTACAAATAGGGTGACATTATACTAGAATAAGGGGACACACATAACGTCACCCTTTACCAATATTTACCTATATTTAATTTTATTAATTAGATTCAGCTTCGCTTAAAATAACAGAGTTCTTGACAGAATCGGATAACTGGACGCAAATACCTAAATATTCAGGAATTGCGTTGAGTTAATGGCGTTTCACAGTATAAAGGCAGTATAACCTGACCGTAAACGAGTCGGGATAGGCGACGATCCATAATTGGATCATTACAGGAAGGAACGGCCCAATGTTGGCAAGCAAAGCCGTCGGGCGTGATGCTGCGACAAAGAAATATGATATTCTTTCTGCGTTAATGACCTATGCTTTGGCGCGGGAGAAGCACACGCAAAAGCTTATTTTGCGTTTAATGTCGCTGATCACAACCAGATACAATTGGCAGCGCGATGAATTGAGTATGGGCCAAAAAGAAATTGCTAAGCTGTGGTCTGTAGATGAAAGAACGGTCAAACGTGAACTTGCAAAACTAAAGTCCAAAGGCTGGTTAGAGGTTAAAAGGGCAGGGGCCCGCGGGCGAGTTACTCTTTATCGAATTAATCTGGATATTGTCTTGAAAGAAACACAAGGCGAATGGGAGAAAATAGGCCCAGATTTTGTTCTTCGTCTAACTGAAATAATAGCTCCTACAGCACAAAACGTGCATAAAACGAATATCGTACCCTTTTCAACAGCTAAGCAAATCCGACCAAATGATGATGGTTCTATTTGGTCATCTGCGTCTGTATTTATGTATGACCAAGACAGTACAACGTATGTTGCTTGGCTCCAGCAATTACAGGAAGCGGGCAGGGATGGTGGATGTTTAACATTAATGGCCCCAACAAAATTTCATGCGACGTATGTTGAAACGCATTTACTAAGTGAAATACTGCGGGCTGTTAATCACGTTGACCCTACAATCAGAACTATTCGTGTTAATGTATGAAACAACTGGCTGATGAAAATGAAATCCGTTAGGCTAAATAAAAAATAGAAAACAGGTCTTTTGAGTATAATGGCAGCGAAAACGTATTATCAGCGCTTATCTGGCGGACTGTTTCCCAAAGCGTGGGAAAAACTAGTTGGCTTTGAAGTTGCTAAAGACACGCCCTTTATACTTGATATTGTTCCTATTGATGGATGCTTACATGTGTATATTTCCAGCCGTGTTCTATTGGATAACTTCCACGAACGTTTGGTTTTCAAAGAAGCTGGAGAAATATTAACGGTTCAAACATATAGGCCAGTTCCTAGAGGTTTGGCGGTCGTATTAAACTGTAAAGATGTAAATACAGTTCAAAAGATAGTTGTCGAGCTTGAAGGCAAAGCTATCAAACTACATGTTCAACCATCATTAATTGATCATTTTGAGGGCTTGAATACGATCTTTTTATCAGAGGTTGATCCTAACCCTGACAGGTTCAGAGATTGGCTAAGCTATCACTGCGAAGCACATGATTTGGAAGCAGTTGTTTTATTGCGCCGCGGTTCGAAAAAATGGCCAGGACAATCTTCTGCTAACCGTTTTATGAAAATTGCTGAAAAGCAATCTGGGCTAAAAACGTTCGCTTTATTATATAGTAACTTGCCACTTGGTCATCCAACGCAACCGAGTATCTATGATCGACATACGACCCCTGATGGCCCCGGAAAAGCTTTGTTGGACCCGCCTGTCCCAGAACCATACGAATCTGCATTATTTGAGCTAGGGGTACTGGATATTGTACGTCGGCGCGCATTCGACCGATCGCGTGCTGTGGCATATATTGGGCAATGCGATTTGTTAAAACTTAATGCGGCAGGGCAAACTGTTTTCGATGCTGCTGATGCTAGTGATAGCTATTTGAAGTTTATAGGAACGCTTGTCTATCCGTGGTCGTACCGCAAACCCAAAGAGCCACAATTTGCAGATCATACCTGTACCAGCTTCGATGGCCGAGGCAGTAGCAATGTTTGGGTTATTGGACGCAAGTTTATGGAAAAGGATCCTGCATTGCGGCCATTTCGGGCATCACAAGTTGAGCCTGACCCAATCAGTTTAGAGTTTGGGTATTGGCGATGTGTGGGTGTGCGATACCCTAATTTAAAGATTGGGCAATTGGTGCCTAAGTCGTCTTTGGTTGTATCAGAACCATTATGTGCATTGATGGAACAGTATTACGATCACGAAACAAAACGCCCGCCTGCAGTTGTTAAGAATCTGAACGAAGGCGTTAAAAACGATAAGATTGTTATTGTTACTACGATGAAAAACGAAGGGCCATTTATGTTGGAATGGCTAGCCTATCATATGTCGATTGGTGTGACGGATTTCATTGTTTACACAAATGATTGTACTGATGGTACCGACACGATGTTTGATTTGCTGGATCGTAAAGGCATTGTTGAGCATCGTGAAAACCCATATCGTGAGACAGGGCAAAAGCCACAGCATGCCGCATATCTGGCAGCACAATCTACACCTACGGCACAAGCCGCTGATTGGGTAATGTGTATGGATGTAGATGAATATATCAATATTCATGTCGGTGATGGGACATTGCACGATTTGTTTAAAGCGGCCCCTGATGCAAATGTAATTTCTATGACATGGCGGTTGTTTGGAAATGCCGAAGTTGATTTGTTTGAGAATAAATTCATCACCGAACAATTCTTTCGGTGCGCGCCAGAGATTTGCAGAAAACCCCACCAAGCTTGGGGATTTAAGACCATGTTTCGCAACAATGGTATTTATAAAAAATACGGTGTGCATCGCCCCGTAGGATTACAGCCAGAGTTGATGGATCAAATCCATTGGGTGAATGGATCTGGTGTTAAAATGCCTGATAATATTTTACGCACAGGTTGGCGCAGTTCAACACGGACATATGGTTATGATCTGGTAACGCTTAATCATTATGCGCTTCGGTCTTGTGAATCATTTTTGGTAAAGCGGGACAGGGGGCGTGTGAACCATGTGGATCGTGACCAAGGCATGGCTTACTGGTTCCGTATGAATAATAATGCGGAAACTGATGATTCAATTTTAAAACATGTGCCGCGTGCGAAAGAAAAGTTTGATCAGCTAATGGCCGATCAAGATATTGCAGAGCAACATGCGAAATGTGTCGAGGCGCATCGCAAGCGCATTGATGAACTTAAAGAGCGCCCTGATTATATGGAAATGTATGAAACGCTGAAGTCAGAACGGATGATTAAGCTTTCGCGTTTACATGTACACTTCGGCAGTGCAATTTTCCTTGGTGGGCCAGAAACAATACCAGATGATTTACCGCTTTTAGATGATGTGGAATTGTAAGCTATGAAGTATTTGATGATTACATCTATGCGGAACGAGGCGCCTTATATTTTAGAATGGATTGCATACCACCGTGCGATTGGTGTTGATGGCTTTTTGATTTATTCCAATGATTGTGATGATGGTACGGATGTGCTTTTGGACAAACTGGATTCAATGGGTGTGATTACCCATGTGCGTAATGATAAAATTACAAAAGCAGGGGTGCAGTGGACTGCGTTAAAACGAGCAGACAAGCACCCGATGAAAGAGCAGGCTGATTGGATTCTGTTTGCAGATGTTGATGAGTTTGTGAACGTTAAAACTGGTGGCGGACACCTGGATGATTTGTTGGCGGCAGTACCTGATGCAACCGCTTTTGCATTGATGTGGCAGAATTTTGGAAACAATGGGCGTATTGAGATCGAAGATGATCTTATGATTGAACAATTCACGAAATGTGCGCGTTTCCCATGTTATGCGCCATTAACGGGATCTATGTTTAAAACGCTTTTCAAAAACGATGGCTCATATGAAAAACTTGGTGTTCATCGTCCTAAAAAGCGCGTGGAAAAAGACAAATCTAAAATCCGCTGGGTGAATGGTTCTGGTCAACCATTGAGTGACCAATATATTGACAATGCCGCTTTCACATATGGCCCTGTAGGTGGAATTGATTTGGCTTGTATCAACCACTATTCAGTAAAATCGGCTAAGGCTTTTTTGGCAAAAACATTGCGCGGTTTGCCTAATCGTTCTGATAAACTTATTGATCTTAATTATTGGGTAGATCGTAATTTCAATCAGGTTGAGGATGTGAGTATCCAACGTATGTCAGGTGAAACGCAGACGCTGATTGATGAGTGGATGACAGATGCAGAAATTAGTGAATTGCATCAAGCGGGTTTGGATTGGCATAAGAAAAGTGCTGAAAGCGTTTTGCAAGATACAGATGGAATTCGTTTGTTTACGCGTATTGTCAGCTTAACGAGAACAGATTTACATCCACGTATAGCAATGGGTTTGGGCCAACTTTTGATCCGTGGGCGACAAATGGTGAAGGCGCAAAAAGATGCGCTTAAAAACAAGAAATCATCGTAGGGAAAGATCAGAATAATGCGTGTTTTTTTAACAGGTGGGGCAGGATACATTGGCAGTCACACATTATTGGAAGTCTTGTCACAAGACCATCAAGTTTGCGTCTATGACGATTTTTCGAACAGTGAACCAGAAGCATTGAAACGTGTCGCAAAACTTACAAATCGTAGTTTTGATACAGTTGAAGGTGATGTTTTGGATCGCGCTAAAATCCAGCAAAGCTTGATTGATTTTAAACCAGATGTTGTGGTGCATTTTGCTGGTAAAAAAGCTGTAGGTGAGTCTACAGAAAAACCGTTGATGTATTATCGAAACAATGTGGATGGTACATTGGCGCTGCTAGAGGGTATGGAAGCAGCTGGATGTAAGCGTATCGTCTTTTCCTCCTCTGCTACGGTTTACGGAGAACCGCATTATCTACCTTATGATGAACATCATCCTTTGGCGCCGACAAACCCATATGGAATGACGAAATATATGGTCGAACTTATCTTAAAAGATTGGTGCGCCTCAAATGTCAAAAACACAGCTGTACTATTACGTTACTTCAATCCTGTTGGTGCGCATGAAAGTGGGGAGATTGGTGAAGACCCAAATGATATCCCAAACAACTTAATGCCATTTGTATCGCAAGTAGCCGTAGGTCGCCGTGAAAAACTAAGTGTTTTTGGTGGCGATTACGAAACACATGACGGTACAGGGGTTCGGGACTACATCCATGTAGTGGATCTAGCGAAGGCACACGCTGCTGCCATTCAGTTTGCGGATGGGCATAGTGGCTGTGAGGCTATTAATGTAGGTTCAGGGCAGGGATCGTCTGTTTTGGACCTTGTGGAGGCGTTTAAAAGCGCCTCAGGGCGTGATATACCCTATGAAGTGGTTGCGCGCCGCGCAGGGGACATAGCAGAGTTCTACGCCGATCCTACGAAAGCAGATAAGATATTGGGTTGGAAAACAGAACGTAATCTTAGTGATATGTGTAAATCTGCATGGAATTGGCAGAGCCGCAATCCAAAAGGGTATAATTCTATCAAGTAAAAACACGTTGTTGGATTGCTTTTATATTTTCCATGCGCGTTATGTAATACCAGTCGTCTTCATAGTTTTCGGTTAGAAACTTTATGATTTCAGGCGACCATTCTGGTGTTTGAGTATTTTGATTACTTGGGAAACGTTCCATGAATGCTTTTTGAGTGTTTTCAAGCTGAGCTCGTGTTTGATCTGGGAATTTTTCGGCATAAGAATTTAACAGCATTGCCCCTTTTAAGTTTAGCCCGTTGTTCACAGCATTAGTGTTGTTTGGGAAGTCTTGGGTATTTGATAAGCCAGTGAATGCTTGGGCTACGTCACGCCATATAAACGGATAGTCTTCGTAGCGCCATGTCGTCAAAGAGATTGGCTGCCCGCGCCCTTGAATGCGGTGTAAGTATGATGACCATGTTAGTTTACCTAGATCTATATCTCCTAAGAAGGTTTTAAAATCAGAGAAAGTCGCATTTAAGATCGTTTCTGCATAGCAAGATGGAATGAACGTTGCTGGGTTTCGTATTGCTGTGAACAAACGTAAAGAATGCCCAGTGAATAGAGTTTGTAATTGTTTGGCTAAACCCCGCGCACGTGGATAAAAAAACTCAGCCCCAAAAGGTTTGCTAACACGCCCCATAATGTGTGGGTTAATTAGTAATATGCGATCAACATTTCTGTTTTGTGTTAGTTGATTTAGCAGCTTATCCTGAATGGTCTCTGCGTCACCAGCTTCTGAAATTGCTGCTGTTGCGTCACTCATTAATTTCAACGCTTGTATGTTATCGTGAATATATAAAGTATTTTCAGCATCTAAAGCGGCTTTGTTTTCAAGAAGTACGGATGCAAGATGTTGTGTTGCTGTTCTATGTGCACCAACATAAATCCGTATGTCCATTAGGGTACCAATACTTCAGTGATAAAAAAGCCTGCCTGCTGTCCAACGGATTGTGCGCTTTTCCAAATCTGTTTGGTTTCATCATCTACCCAATAGGTATTTTTAAATGCGCGTTCTGGGTTGCGGCATTGTTCGGTGAATTTTACCAATTCATATTCCTGCTCAACAATGGTGACCGTTTCAATTTCACCTCTGGTGAGGGTACAAGCATAAGAGATTTCTACAACTTCTTTGATTTTTGCGAGTTGTTGCTGTGTTCGTGTGTAAAACTTTGGAGAGTTTGTTAAATTAAACAGATCACTCGTTGGAATGGAAATTCCTTGGGATAATAGATCAACTCCAAACCCGCGGGTCGCAGTTACGAGGCCATTATTCAGCGTTACACTTAATTTAGCGTTGTTAAGGTAGGTTCTGTATTCACCATTTTCGGCAACCAAAGCGAATAGGTTTTTAAAGCCTAGCTTTTGTACATCAATAAATATGAGGGGTTTATCAATATGGGCAATGCTAGCACGTGTCAAAACGAGCGGTGGCGGTTTAGGAAGCCCATCAGCCTTTTTCGCCTCTCTTCGTGCTTTTATAGCTGCGATTAAGGTCGAACGAATGGTATCTGTTTTGCTGTCTTCTGATTTAGAGCCACAGCTTATCAACAGGCCAAGAATTATAGATAAACATAGAAAATGTCGCATTAGCGCCAGAACCGAGCCCAACTGTCTTCTAACTCTGTGCCATGATATTCGCGGACTTTCTCATATAGTCGGTTATCAGCGCGTAATCTGGAGCCTGCGTCTGCACCTGTACTGCCGAAGGCAACATCATAGCTTGCACGGCTAGGTGTTTTCATAATCCAGTTTAGTGGAATAGTTACGCGGAACCCAGTTTTTGTATCTTCTTCGACATCAGCATTGGATTTTGTGGCAAAGATGCCTGCGGACCAACCGTTGGCGAAACGCTTATCAATAGAAAGTGTGGCACCATTATCGCCAGCAAGGTAACGCCCAACGTCCAATTGTGTGGAGATACCCCCTTTGAATTCCATATATGCTGATACATGACCTGAAGTGACTTCATAATCTTGAAATGAGAAAACATTCCCAAAGTCACGTTGTCTAACACGATTTACTTCTGCTCCTAAGCCCCAGCTTTGACTCGCAGGCTTCCATAGCAATTCACCTGAAACGCCACCGAAAGCACGTTCTAAATATCCCGCAGAGAGACGGCCATAAATTGATGGCGTTGCTTTAAACAAGTAGTCCAATTTTAAATTTTCTACAGCAGGATCACCTTGCTCAATGTATAGACCACGGTCAGAGCGTACATGCTGCAAAGGGGATGAAGAGGGAGTGTTGGTTGATACATTACCAAACAACTCTTTTGTGATTGCACCACTTACAGAGAAGCCAGGAGATACATTCCATTGCGCATTCACACGTGCGCGAACGCTGTATTGGTTTGAGTCTGTTAAATCATCATGGTTGAATTCTACCTGAGGACCAAGTGACCATGAAAACTTAGGGTAAAGGCTCGTGTCGTATTCTAAGTTGGTCGCTTTAATGATTGGGTCTGAAATAACAGCATTACTAAACGATAGTTCTGTTCCATTTGGGTGATTTTCATATTTTTCTAAATCACTGCGATTGAATGTGACAGATGACACAGCCAAGCCATCAACAATAGGTGTTAAAACAAAAGTTGAGACGGAACTTGGTAGGATATTTGCCATAGCTCGCGCAGCGCGACCAAAAGCTTGTGGTGTTACGTTATATCGATTGTTGCGGAAACGTAATTCGGCTTGATTTGCTTGTAAGCTGAGGGCTTCAACGCGCAAACCATCGGGGCGCAAAGCTTTGTTAAGGTATTTTCGTGCGGTTTCATTTACATTGGCATCATTGAGCCAACTTGTATCCGTGTCGTTTGGATTGTGGCGTTTAATTGGTGTTGGCGCTGATTCATAGGACGGAGTAAACGACCTTTGTTCGCCATATGTTGCTTGTGTTACTAACCCTACTGAAATCAGAGCGGTAAAACCTGTTAAAGCAACGCGTGTCTGTATTTTTGCCATTGAATTGTATTCCAAACTTAATTCCCAGAATCTTAATGGCATAAACTTGCCTAAATCTCTATGGAAAATTTCAAAAAACCTACAATTAGGTTTTCGTTATTCTTCGCGAAAGGCTTTGTTGAAATAATCAGTTACAGGCTTCACAAGATAAGTAAAAGCACTTCGCTCATCTGTTTTTAAGAAGGCTTCCACGGGCATACCAGGCAGTAATTCTAAGTTTTCAAGTTTTTCCATTTCGCCTTGTTTTGGAACAAGTTCAACTTGGTAATAATTGAAGCCAGAAACTTGGTCCGTGAAAACATCTGCGGATAGTTTGGTAACAGTGCCAAAAAGCTGAGGTGTAGTGCGTTGGCTAAATGCGGAAAAGTTGAGTGTTGCATCTTGTCCGACATATACCTGATCCACGTGAACAACATCAACTTGCGCTTGAACAACAAGTGGTAAATCATTTGGAATAATGAACATCATTGGTTCTGCGGCCTGAACAACAGATTGTAAGGCGAATATTTTATTATCGTGTACAGTCCCAGTCATGGGAGCGCGTACATCTAGACGTGAAAGCGTTTCAATAATAGCGGCACGACGTTCGGCTAATTCTAATGTACGATATCCAATATCACGCAGATTCTCGATGGCTGTTGTTCGGCGTTCTGTATCTAGCTGAAGAAGTTGAATATTAATGCCGTTAATAGCTGCTTTTAAACGGCCAAGTTCAGCAACAAGGTTTCCGACTTGTCCTGCAATCCGGGCTTTTTCACGACGCAAAGCCAATACGCGAGAAGCTTGAGCCAAGCCTTTATCTAGCAAGCTTTGAGTGTCTGTGAGTTCTTCTTCTAGAAGCTTTAACTGTATTGTGCTTGCCTCGTTTTGTGCTTCTACGCCTGAAACTTGGCTTCCAAGCTGTATCTTCTGCTCTTGAAGTTGTTCTTTTTGTTTCTCAAGTGACGCTCTACGTGCTTTAGAAAAATTTGTCTGACCAACCATCAATGCATGGATATTTGCATCTTTCTTTGCTTGGGCTTGCAGTTCGGGATCATAATTCAAATCAGCACTGTCATCACGTTCAGCTTGGAAAAGGGCTTTGCGTGCAAGTAATTCAAAATACTGGCTTTCGATAATGGCAAGTTCAGATTTTAAAGCGGTATCGTCGAAACGGACAACAATATCACCTGCTTGGACTAAATCACCTTCAACTACATTGATTTTTCCGACAACACCACCTGTTGGGTGCTGTATTACTTGTCGTTTCGCTTCTACTTGTATCATACCGCTGGCAATTACGGCGCCTGAAATCTGTGTTGTTACACTCCAAACGCCTACACCTAAAACCAGTAAGATAAGGCTTATGAAACCTATGATAAGAGGGCGCTTTGCGGACCATTGAATTGGTTTCTGCTCTTGTATCATGATTGTGATCCTGAACCGATCGCTTTGGCGACGTCTTTTGCATTCTTAACGATAGACCCTAAAACTTCGTCACGTGGGCCAAAAGCTTGTTGTCGTCCGTTTTCAATATAAAGTAGTTTATCGCACTCGGAAATTGCCATTGGTCTGTGTGTCATAATTATTGCGATCTTACCTTGTGCTTTAAAAGTCTTTATCGCTGCATTTAAGGCTTTGGAGCCGTCTGCATCAAGTGCAGCATTCGGTTCATCAAGAATAATCATTGCAGGGTCGCCATAAATTGCACGGGCAAGGCCCAAACGTTGTTTTTGCCCGCCAGATAACCGGCCTGTTCCATTCTGGATAACGGTATCAAAACTTTCAGGAAGGCTTTTCACTAAGACTTCTGCATGAGCCATATTAACTGCTTTTTTAACTTCGTCAGCGTTAGGGTTCTCTGACATGCGTGCAACATTTTCCGCGACAGTTCCATGAAACAAGCTAACGTTTTGTGGCAAGTATCCTATGTATTGTCCAAATAGTTCTGGGTCATAATTTTGTAGAACTTCGCCATCTAAACGAATTTCACCAGCAGCTGGCGGCCATAAACCAACAAGTGCTTTTGCCAGTGTTGATTTGCCAGAACCGCTTTTCCCTAAAACACCGAGGACTTCACCTGGTTCAAGAGTAAAGTTGACGCCAGAAAGAGTGGGTTTTTTTTCGCCAGGCGGAACGAGGGCGAGGTTTTTGACGACTAGATGCGCTGCGGGTTTTTCGCGATGCATTTTTTCAGATGTATCTACATCTGCGCCCAAAAATTGTCCTAAAGAATGCCAACCATTTCGAGCGCGTACAACAAGTGGCCATTGACCTATGGCCATTTCAATAGGTGCAAGCGCACGTCCTAACAAAATGGATCCAGCAATCATTGCGCCAGGTGTAAGTTCGTTTTTCAAGACCAAATATGCACCAACTGCAAGCATTGCAGATTGAAGGAGCAAGCGGAATGATTTGGTCATTGCTGTGAAAATGCCCGTAAAGTCCGTGGACGTTATAGTCGCTTCTAACCCAGCGTCGCGATTTCTCTTCCAGCGCTTTGTTATAGTGGATTGCATACCTTGTGCGTGTATTACTTCGGCCGCTTGTCGCGCAGATTCTGCAAATGCATTAGCCTGTGCTGATTTTACGGCGGCATCTAGGACTTTCTTCTTTGTTAGAAGCTGATTTAAAAACGTTATGGAAAGCAAGAACAGACCGCCTGCGACTGCCATCCATCCTAAAAGTGGGTGAAATATAAAGATTGCCCCTAAGAAAATCGGGGTCCATGGGATATCAAATACAGCGAATGCTGCTGGACTGGAAAGCAAGGATTGAATGCTTTCGATATCACGTAGCCCAGATGCTGGACTTGAACGGTTACTTTCGACGATCGCATTTCTTAAAGATTTTTGGAAAACTGGTTCGTCTAAGAAAGCTTGGAAACGTGCGCCATAGCGCGCCATGACACGGCTTCGGGCGTAGTCGAGACAGCCCATAAAGAGGTACAAGAGTACAACAAGTATAAAAAGTGCTGCTAAGGTTTCGTTTGAGCGTGAGCCAAGGACACGGTCATATACTTGGAGCATGAATAATGGCCCAGTCAACATAAGTATGTTTACAAATGCGCTAAATACACCAACTGCCAGAATTAGCTTATTACCTTGTTTTCGTGCTTGGATCAGTTTGGAGTCTTGGGTCATATTCTTCTAACGTGTTTTAACTATCTTACCTTCAATAAGTGATATGCTCCTACAAGCAAATAGTATCTTTTGAAAATCAGTACGATGATATTTTAATTGACTGATCAATCAAAAACAAATTTAGTCTTTGCATAATCAAAAAAAGATTCGAATAAATGGGGATAAAGATGCCAAAGCCAAACATTCTGATTTTCATGGTAGATCAGTTAAATGGAACTTTGTTTCCAGATGGCCCTGCGGATTGGCTGCATGCGCCTAATTTGAAGAAGCTAGCGGCAAAATCTACGCGATTTAAGAATTCCTATACAGCATCGCCTTTGTGTGCACCTGGTCGTGCCTCTTTTATGTCTGGCCTTTTGCCGTCACGTAGCCGTGTTTATGATAATGCTGCGGAGTTTTGTTCAGATATCCCTACCTACGCACACCATTTACGTCGCGCTGGATATCAAACATGTTTGTCAGGAAAGATGCACTTTGTTGGCCCAGATCAGATGCATGGGTTTGAGGAACGTTTGACGACAGATATTTATCCAGCAGACTTTGGCTGGACACCTGATTACCGCAAACCAGGTGAACGGATCGAATGGTGGTACCATAATATGGGGTCAGTCACTGGTGCAGGTGTTGCCGAGATTTCCAACCAAATGGAATATGATGACGAGGTTGCTTATAATGCAACACGTAAGGTTTATGATTTGGCGCGTGGAAATGACGACCGCCCTTGGTGTTTGACTGTTAGTTTTACACATCCCCATGATCCCTATGTGGCGCGTAAGAAATATTGGGATTTGTATGAAGATTGCGAACATCTTTTGCCTGAAGTTCCAGCAATGGCCTACGAAGATCATGATACGCATTCGAAACGTATTTTTGATGCAAATGATTGGCGCAGTTTTAATATTACCGAGGATCAAATCAAAACTTCCCGCCGTGCGTATTTTGCCAATATTAGCTATTTAGATGACAAGATTGGCGAAGTCATGGAAGCGTTGGAAACAACGCGCCAAGACGCGACTATTCTATTTGTGTCTGATCACGGTGACATGTTGGGGGAACGTGGGCTTTGGTTTAAGATGTCCTTTTTTGAAGGATCGTCTCGTGTGCCTTTGATGGTGTCATCGCCAACTATGGAGGCAGGATTGGTAATGACGCCTGTTTCGAATATTGATGTGACACCAACGCTTTGCGATTTGGCAGGTGTTTCAATGGATGAAGTGATGCCTTGGGTTGAAGGTGAAAGTCTTGTTCATTTAGGGCAGGGGGGTGAACGCACCAGCCCTGTTGCAATGGAATATGCTGCAGAAGCGTCCTATGCGCCTATGGTTTCGTTAAGGTATGGCCCATGGAAATATAACCGCTGTTCTTTAGACGCAGATCAATTGTTCAACTTGGATGATGACCCACATGAGTTGACGAACTTAGCAGAGGTGCCAGAACATCAAGGTACGCTCACACAGCTAAAAGCAAAGTCAGAAGCGCGTTGGAATCTTGATAAGTTTGATGCGCAAGTGCGTGAAAGCCAGGCGCGTCGTTGGGTGGTTTATGAAGCTTTGCGAAATGGGGATTATTTCCCATGGGATTACCAGCCGCTGCAAAAAGCATCGGAACGCTATATGCGTAATCATATGAATTTAGATAATTTGGAAGAAAGCCAACGCTTTCCACGAGGAGAATAGACATGAAATGCCAACCAACAGCGAGCCATTTCATTAATGGCCAATATGTCGAAGATACGGACGGCGACGTGATTGAATGCGTTTACCCCGCAACAGGTGAAGTTGTAGCAAAGTTACATTCGGCAACGCCTACAATTGTGGATCAGGCAATTTCTGCGGCGCAGTCTGCACAAAAGGAATGGGCGAAGCTTTCAGGTACGGAACGTGGTCGTGTTTTGAAACGTGCTGCTGAAATCATGCGCGAACGCAATCATGCGCTGTCAGAGCTGGAAACCTATGACACGGGTAAACCAATGCAAGAAACGCTTTATGTGGATGCAACATCTGGTGCAGATGCTTTGGAATACTTTGGTGGTTTGGCTGGATCGTTAACAGGCGAGCACATCCCCTTGGGAGAGGATTGGGTTTATACGAAGCGTATTCCATTAGGTGTTTGTGTTGGTATCGGTGCCTGGAATTATCCAACGCAAATCGCGTGCTGGAAGGGTGCTCCTGCATTGGCTTGCGGCAATTCGATGATTTTTAAACCTTCTGAGACAACGCCGCTTTGTGCATTAAAAGTTGCAGAAATTATGATGGAAGCGGGTGCGCCTGCTGGTTTGTATAACGTTGTCCAAGGTTACGGCGATGTTGGCGGTGCGTTGGTCACAGATGAACGTGTTGATAAGGTTTCACTAACGGGTTCAGCGGCAACTGGTAAGAAGGTTTATGCGGCGGCAGCAGCTGGAATGAAGCATGTAACGATGGAGTTGGGTGGTAAATCTCCACTGATCGTTTTTGATGATGCCTCTTTGGAAGATGCGATCGGTGGAGCGATGTTGGGGAATTTCTATTCCACGGGTCAGGTTTGTTCTAATGGGACGCGTGTATTTGTGCAAAAGGGCATTAAGGATGCATTTCTGAAGCGTTTAAAAGAGCGCACTGAAGCAATCAAGCTTGGCGATCCTTTGGATGAGGATACGCAGTTTGGCCCGATGGTTAGCCGGAACCAACGTGATATTGTGATGGGTTTTGTTGAGAAGGGTAAGGCTGAAGGCGCCACATTGATTACTGGTGGTAATGCAATTGATGGTGATGGGTTTTATATTGAACCAACAGTTTTTGCAGATGTAACCGATGATATGACAATTGCACGCGAAGAAATTTTTGGCCCTGTAATGTCTGTTTTCGAATTTGAAACAGAAGAAGAGGTTATTGCACGTGCAAATGACACCGATCTTGGCCTTGCGGGTGGCGTATTCACGAATGATATCAAACGCGCCCACCGCGTGATTGATCAAATGGATGCGGGCACGTGTTTCATCAATTCATATAATGATGCCCCAGTAGAAGCACCGTTTGGTGGTGTGAAAGGGTCTGGTGTTGGTCGTGAAAATTCCAAAGCTGCGATCGAACACTACAGCCAGTTAAAGACGGTATATGTCAGAATGGGTCCTGTGGATTCCCCTTATTAGGATTGCGTGACTATGGAAGCAGATTTTGTAATTGTTGGGGCTGGGTCGGCTGGTTGTGCTATGGCGTACCGTTTGTCGGAAGATGGCAAGTATTCGGTTTTAGTTATTGAATATGGCGTTTCGGATATTGGCCCTCTGATCCAGATGCCTGCGGCTCTTTCCTATCCTATGAACATGAAAACCTATGATTGGGGATATCAGTCAGAGCCTGAGCCATATCTGGACGGGCGCCGTTTGGCGACGCCACGCGGCAAAGTCATTGGCGGATCTTCTTCGATCAATGGTATGGTTTATGTGCGCGGTCATGCGAAAGATTTTGATCACTGGGATGAAAGTGGTGCCGCCGGCTGGGCTTACAAAGATGTGCTTCCATATTTCAAACGTATGGAAAATTGGGATGATGGTGGCCATGGTGGTGACCCAGCATGGCGTGGTACAGATGGTCCATTGCATGTAACGCGTGGCCCGCGTGATAATCCTTTGTTCAAAGCGTTTGTGGATGCGGGTCAGCAAGCTGGGTATCAGGTGACGGGCGATTACAATGGTGAGCAACAAGAGGGTTTTGGCCCGATGGAGCAAACCGTTTACAAAGGGCGTCGCTGGTCCACTGCGAATGCATATTTGAAACCTGCGTTGAAACGTGAAAATTGTACGATGATTAAGGGGCTTGCCCAAAAGGTTATCATCGAAGATGGCCGTGCTGTTGGTGTGGCTGTGAAACGTAGCGGTAAAGTTGAAACCATTCGTGCGAAGCGTGAAGTTATTCTTGCGGCGTCTTCTATCAATTCCCCAAAACTTTTGATGTTGTCTGGTATTGGCCCAGCCAAGCATTTGGCAGAACATGGTATTGATGTTGTCGCTGATCGGGCAGGAGTTGGGCAGAACTTGCAAGATCATCTGGAGCTGTATTTGCAGATGGCGTCATCCCAACCGATTACGCTTTATAAGCATTGGAATTTGATTTCTAAGGCAATTATCGGAGCGCAATGGCTGTTTTTGAAAACAGGTTTAGGTGCTTCAAACCAATTTGAATCGGCGGCGTTTATTCGATCAAAGGCAGGGGTGGATTATCCTGATATTCAATATCATTTCTTACCCATTGCTGTGCGATATGATGGTCAAGCAGCGGCAGAAGGTCATGGTTTTCAGGCGCATACTGGCCCTATGCGATCTGAATCGCGTGGTTCGGTTACTTTGGCATCAGCTGATCCCGCGGACGCACCGAAGATTTTGTTTAACTACATGAGCAAAGAAGAAGATTGGGAAGATTTTCGTACCTGTATTCGCCTGACACGTGAGATTTTCCAACAAGATGCGTTTACGCCATTTGTAAAACACGAAATTCAGCCAGGTGATGCTGTTCAATCTGACGAAGAGCTAAATGCGTTTATCAAAGAGCATGTCGAAAGCGCGTATCACCCGTGTGGCACGTGTAAAATGGGTGCTGCTGATGATCCTATGGCGGTTGTCGATCCAGAATGCCGTGTGATTGGTGTAGAAGGTTTGCGTGTTGCAGATAGTTCTATTTTCCCACGTATCACTAATGGTAATTTGAATGGCCCATCTATCATGACGGGTGAGAAGGCTGCAGATCATATTTTGGGTAAAACACCATTAGCGCCATCCAACGCCGAGCCTTGGAACCATCCAGATTGGGAAATTTCTCAACGCTAACTTTATTGTTAATTTACGAAATAAATTCAATATGCCCTTGTTCTGGACACTTTTTAGAGCGAAAAACGCGCTGTTATGAAGTTAAGTTCAATTACTTTGATTAATGTGTACATTAATTAATGTTTAGTATTGGTGGGCATTAAAATGGAAAAAACAGTTTGGAAAAAGTTAAAGGCAGACTGGGCTCGCTTAGAAACTGAACATTTGCGAGATATGTTTGAGAATGATCCTGAAAGGTTTGATAAATTTTCAGCCTCTATTGATGACTTAACAATCGATTTTTCAAAAGAACGCGTTGATGGTGTTGCGTTAGCAAATTTGTTCGATTTGGCGCGCGCTGCAGAGCTTGAAAAACATCGTGATGCAATGTTTGCAGGTGAGCACATAAACTCTACAGAAGATCGCGCTGTTTTACATGTCGCATTGCGAGGTAGTAAAGCGGATGCTTATTCGGTTGATGGAACGCTTACATATGATTTGGTTGAGCCGGTTCTAAAAGATTTCTTAAAATTTGCTGATGATGTTCGTTCAGGTGATATTACCAATGCAAAAGGCGAAGCTTTTACAGATGTGATTAATATTGGTATTGGGGGGTCTGATCTTGGGCCAGTAATGGCCACGCGTGCTTTATCTCGATTTGCAGAAGATGGCCCGAATGTTCATTTCGTATCGAATGTTGATGGTGCTCACTTACGCGATATTACAGATGGGTTAAGTCCAGACAAAACACTATTTTTGATTGCATCAAAATCGTTCACAACCCAAGAAACGATGATTAATGCCCAAGCCGCAAAAGAATGGGTGGAGAATTCGATTGGAACCGCTGCGGCAGAGGCAAACTTTGCCGCAGTTTCTACAAACCTAAAAGCCACTAAAGCTTTCGGTATTCCACCTGAACGTGTTTTTGGGTTTTGGGATTGGGTTGGCGGTCGTTACTCTCTTGCATCCTCTATTGGACTGTCGCTTGCGATTGCTATTGGCAGTGAAAATTTCCGCGATTTTTTAAATGGCTTTCGCGATATGGATCAACATTTTAAAACGGCTCCTTTAGAAGAAAACTTACCGACACTACTTGCTTTGATTGGTATTTGGCGCCGCAATATCATGGGATGCCCAACGGTGGCTTTAATCCCGTATAATCAGCGCTTGGAAAATTTTTCGTCATATTTGCAGCAAATGGATATGGAGAGTAATGGCAAGCGGATTACCAAAGATGGTGCGCCTGTTGAAACTTTAACTGGACCTGTGATTTGGGGCGATTCAGGCACTAATGCTCAGCATTCTTTTTTCCAATTAATTCATCAAGGCACAGATATTGTCCCAATGGACTTTATGATCAGTGCACAACCCACCTCTTATCTTGTAGATCAGCATGATTTGTTAACGGCGAATTTTTTAGCACAATCCCATGCGCTTGCTTTTGGTAAAACAGGAGACGAAGTACGTGCAGAAATGTTAGCATCTGGCCATTCAGAAGCTGATGTAGATGCCTTGGTTCCGCACCGGACATTCCCTGGTAATCGTCCGAGCACGTCAATTATTTATCGTAGTTTGACACCTTATAGTTTAGGTCGCTTGATCGCGCTTTATGAGCATAAAGTATTCGTGCAAGGCGTAATTTGGAATGTGAACTCGTTTGATCAATGGGGCGTAGAATTGGGAAAAGTGATGGCCAATCAAATTACGCCTTTGTTGGATGAGGGTGCTGACCTCTCGGGATTAAATTCATCGACAAGAGGGTTGATTGAAAAGATACAATCTTTGAAGTGAGATACTTAAGCTGTCTTTTCTGTCAGAAGTCTTATCAAGCTTGAAAAAATAAAAAGACAGGCTGCTACGCAAACGATTGTTGGGCCTGTTGGTGTATCCCAAATATACGATCCTTGTAGCCCGCCAATTGCCGATAAAATGCCAATAATGACGGCGATCAATGCCATTGCTTCGGGTGTTTTGCTAAAGGCGCGTGCTGTTGCTGCTGGAATGATCAGCATTGCTGCAATTAATAAAGCACCAACTACTTTGATTGCGACGGCAACAACAACTGCGAGTGCAAGTGTTAGAATAAGTTGCTCACGTCTAGGGTTTATGCCGCTCGCATAGGCTAAGTCTGGATTTAATGTTGCAGTTAATAATGCGGCCCACCGCCAAGCTAATAAGAGCAGCACAATTATTGCACCACCCCATATGACTCCTAAATCTTGTGTGCTGACGGCCAGAATATCGCCAAAAAGATAAGCCATTAAGTCAATGCGAACACCTTGAATTAAAGATACTGCAACCAATCCGAAAGCGAGTGCAGAATGTGCGATAACACCTAACAATGTGTCCATGGCAAATCCACGATTTGATAATGTCGAAACTGTTGCCGCCATGATTAATGATACGGTTAGAACACTTACCAATAACGATGTTGATAGGGCGAGTGATAGCGCGACCCCTAAAATTGCGGCATGCGCCGTTGCGTCCCCGAAATACGCCATGCGTCGCCACACAACAAAACACCCTAAAGGAGCTGCTGCGATTGCAACACCAACGCCAGCTAATGTGGCGCGAACAAAAAAATCATCAAACATTTAAGCATCCTCGTGGTGGTGTTTGTGATTGCACGTGCCATCATCATTATGTGTGTGGTTATGGTGATGCCTATATAATGCGAGCGCACCTTGCGTCCCTGAGCCAAACAAGGCGTGGTATTCTGGGTCTGATGCGACGATTTCAGGCGTTCCGTGGCAACATACGTGACCGTTAAGGCAAATAACACGATCAGAAGCGCTCATTACAACATGCAATTCATGGCTCACCATCAAAATGGCGCATCCTAATGTGCTGCGTAAATCTTCTATCAAGCGATAAAAAGATGCAGCGCCCATTTGGTCTAAACCCTGTGTAGCTTCATCTAAGATCAAAAGATCTGGTTTATTTAATATGGCGCGTGCAAGTAAAACACGCTGGAATTGTCCACCTGACAATCCAACCATTTGGCGTCCTTCGACATCAGGGAGACCAACAAGGTCGAGTGTATTCTTTATATTCTTTGTACTATGTGTACGCGGCAAAGATAAAAACCTTTTCACTGTAATAGGTAAGGTTGCATCAATATGTAGTTTTTGTGGAACGTAGCCTATTACGCAATTCCGACGGATATTTAATTTGCCTGATGTTGGTTTTAATGCGCCAACGATTGTTCGTAATAGTGTAGATTTACCTGATCCATTGGGGCCTACGATCGTGACGATTTCACCTTTATTTATAGACATAGTTACATCAGTAAGTGCTGTGTGCCCTTCAAGTTTGACCGTAAGGTTTTGTACACTCAATATATTCATGTCGTTACACTCTACTGACATGAAGGGCAGAGTCCTTCTGCTTCGATAACTGTACGTTCAATTAGAAAACCAGCAGATTTGGCGGCTGAACCCATAAAGCTGCGCAGAGGTTCGGTTTGTGTCTCAACAACGTTTTTACAGTTTCTACAGATCATAAACACAGGGGAATGTGTTTCGCCTGGATGGGAACATGCTGAATATGCGTTTAGTTTTTCTATCTTATGGACAAGATCATGAGTTACTAAAAAATCTAAGGCACGGTAAACGATTGGAGGTTGGGCCCTTGTACCTTCATCTGTAAGGTGGCTGAGAATATCATAAGCTCCTAGCGCTTTATGTTCCATGAGCAGTATTTCTAAGACCCTTCGCCGTGTTTTGGTAAATTGCAAACCTCTATCAGCACAGTATTTATCCGCAGCTTGTAACGCGTTTTGGATACAAGATTTATGGTCGTGTTCTTGAAAACCTAAAGACATGGGATCGCTTTCAACTTGTATTGTTATAATATAACATATAGAGGAACGTTGAAGTAAAAGCAATCGTAGGGATGAAGATGTTTAAGACTTTTATAGGTACTGTTGTATCGGGTGTATTATGCGCAACAGCGTCGAATGCAGAAGCCCCAAATGTTGTTGTGGATTTGCCTTCTGTTCATTCACTGGTTTCGATCGTTATGGATGGGGTAGGGACGCCTGATTTGATTATCCCGACTACCGCATCTCCACACGATTTTGCGCTACGCCCTTCGCAAGCAGACGATTTGCAAAACGCTGATATTGTTTTCTGGGTTGGTGAAGATTTAACACCGTGGTTGTCTGACCCAATAGAGACACTTGCGAAGAATGCGAAATCTGTTGAGTTGCTCGAACACCCTAAAACGTTTGTTCTAGAGATTGAAGAAGGTGAAGAGGAAGAGCATGACCAACATGATGATGAGGAAAAGCATGATGATCACGGCCACCATGATCATGGTGATCGTGACCCACATGTTTGGTTAGACCCAGAAAATGCGATCGTTTGGTTGGACATTATCGCCGAGCAGTTAAGTGCATTGGATGCTGATCATAAAGATGCATACCAAAAGAATGCTGAGGCTGCCAAAGTCGAACTTGAGAAGCTTGTTGTAGAAACCGCTGATGTTTTAAGTGGGGCAAAAGGCTCTAAGTTTATTGTGGCACATGATGCATATGCTTATTTCGCTCATAGATTTGGCCTTGAGATTATTGGAGCAATTACTGAAACAGATGACCAAGCCCCAAGTGCAGGCCGTGTTGCAAAGATTGCTGAATTGGTGAAATCACAGGATGCTGCCTGTGTATTTAAGAAAACCACGGTTAAAGATGGTCTTGTGGCAGCAGTGGTTGGAAAAACAGATGTGAAATCGTCTGTACTTGATCCAATGGGAGCTGGTATCGAAGTTGGTCCTGCATATTACAACGAGTTTATCACTGGTCTTGCAACATCAGTGAAAGAATGTGCCTCTTGATAAACCGTATTATAAATTCGGGAAAAATAATCTGAGCGATAATAGAACTCAAATTTAAGGTATTCTTCTGGACAGAATAGTGTCTTTGCGTGTGTTTAGTGAACAACTAAATAGGAGTGAAGACATTGAAAAGCCAAACGCGTGTTGTTGTGATCGGTGGTGGTATTGCGGGGTGTTCAACGCTGTACCACCTGACCCAAGAAGGGTGGAGTGATGTTGTTCTGGTTGAACGTGATGAGCTAACCAGTGGCACAACATGGCATTCAGCGGCGCAGGTTACCAATTTTGGCATGAACCAAACGATGGTAGGTTTGAAAAGCCACTCAATTGCTTTGTACAAAGAGCTGGCTGCTGATCCCGAATATCCAATCAATTATCACCATGGTGATGGCGGTATCCGTTTGGCAAATACCGAAGAGCAAATGGAAGGGTATAGACATTTCCGTTCCATGGCACGTGGTATGGATGTTGAATTCGAAGTGATTGATGCCGCAGAATGCGCGCGGCGGCATCCACTGATTTCTACAGATAATTTAGTGGGCGGACTTTGGGATTCTCAAGACGGGGATATTGACCCTGCACAGCTATGCCAAGCGCTAGCAAGGCGTGCGCGTAAGGCTGGGGCAGAAGTATATCGTAACACACCAGTTACAGCGCTAACGCAGCATAAAGATGATAGTTGGACAGTTCATACGGCTAAAGGAGATATCGACTGTGAGATAGTCGTGAATGCATGTGGTTATCGTGTAAATGAAGTTGGTGAAATGATGGGTGTACACCATCCTGTTACATCTATGGAACATCAGTATTTTTTAACAGAAGACATCCCAGCAATTAAAGAAGCTAGTCATCGTATGCCATTATTAAGGTGCCCAATATCTGATTATTATTGCCGCCAAGAAAAAAATGGCTTGCTGCTTGGTTTCTATGAACAAGATTGCAAAACTTGGGGTATGGATGGCATAGATCCGAACTTTGTAAATGCTCTTTGTCCTGATGATTTGGATCGTGTGACCGATGTATTAGAAGGGGCTTTTGATCGTATGCCTGCTTTGATGGACGCTGGAATTCATACGGTTGTTAATGGTCCAATCACATATACAATTGATGGAGCACCTTTGGTTGGCCCAATCCCTGGTAAACGTAATGCATTTTGTATTATTGGCTTGCGCGCAGGTTTGGGTGAAGGTGGCGGTCATGGTTGGTTGTTGGCACAGCAAATTGTTCATGGTGAAGCGTGTTATGATACATGGTGTATAGATCCAAGACGTTTTACTGGTCACGCCAATGTTGAGCTTACAGCCTTAAAGGCGATTGAAGATTATCAAAATGAATTTAGATTTCATTTTCCGCATGAACACCGCCCTGCTGGGCGACCTATAAAGACGACACCTTTGACACCTATACTTGCAGCAGAGGGTGCTGAATTTGATGTGGTTAACGGATGGGAGCGTGCAGCATATTTTAAGCCATCAGTTAATTTCCAAGAAACACATGGTTACCGATTTAATGAAACATTTGATGTTATACGATCCGAGGTTTTAGCCGTTCATACAAAGGTCGGCTTAGCAGAGGTCAACGGGTTTAATCGTTTTGAATTAACTGGGGAAGGGGCACACGATTTCCTTGACTATATGATATGCGGTCGTGTCCCAAAGAAACATAATAAAGTTGGCCTGTGTTATTTGTTGAACCACCAAGGTAATGTAAAAGCTGAAGCAACAATTGCGAAATTTCCTGATGGGCGGATTTGGTATGGCTCGGCTGCCGCATCTGAACAACATGATATGGATTGGCTTACTCAACATCTACCCAAAGATGGATCCGTCCAAATTAAATCCCTTACAAATGAATATACAATTTTGGTTTTAGCCGGCCCAAATGCTCGTGATGTTTTAAGTAAAGTATCCAGAGAAGATTGGTCCGTAGAAACTTTTCCTGCATTGTGTGTAAGAGAGGCGTTTATTGGTATAGCGCCTGCAACAATAATGTCGGTTAGTTTCTCGGGTGAGTTAGCTTATGAAATTCATGTTCCAAATAATCAATTATATGCAGCATATTTGGCGCTACGTAATGCTGGTGAGGCGTTTGGATTAACTTTGTTTGGTTCGCGTGCGGTTGAATCTATGCGAATGGAAAAAGGATATCGCCATTGGAAAGCAGACCTAATTACAGAGTTCGACCCTTTTGAATCTAATTTGGATAGGTTTGTTAAAATGGATAAATCCGATTTTATCGGCAAAGCGGCTTTGGAAAGTAAGGACAAAACAAAACTAAAGCAGAAGTTTGTTAGTATGATCGTTGAATGTGATTTTGCTACTGCACAGCCAGGAGCTTCGCTTACTTATGAAGGCCGGGTTATTGGAACAATAACATCTGCCGACTGGGGGCATCGCGTGAAGAAGAATGTTCTTATGGGATTTGTTCATCCAAACTTTAGCGAAGTAGGGTCGGTATTTGAGGTAGATATTTTAGGTGAAAAACATAGGGTGACAGTATGTCAGGAAGATCTGTTATCTAATATTTAATTTAACATAAGAAAGATTATGCGATTATGCATTTGCCAAAATATTTAAGATAAACGACCATTACACACTTCGTGAACAGCCCGTTCAACTACTCATTTTTCAACAGGTTTTTTAATTGTGCGTTCTATATTGAGTTTATACTGGCCGTGTTTTTGCCATTCTAATTTGATAAATTTTTGCACAGATAATAAACGTTGTTGTGCCTGCTTTTGGGATGCTCCATCATTTAGTACATAGGTTAAGCGGATGACGGATGGTTTATCTTTCATCTGGTTTATCATGTTTTTTAAAGCTGCTTTAAATTTAGTATTTAAAATAGTTACATCATCAAACGCTTTGGCATTTAAATCGATACGGATAACATTTGAAATTGCCGCGCCAAAATTTAATTTTGCAAATTTGCCAGCTGTTAATCTCACCACTCGAGGGTTTTCTGTAGTTACACGATAACCTGTTGGTAAGCTGTGTGTATCCAACTTCATTATAAAATTCGTACCAATATCTTCGGGTAGCTCTGCACAAGGCACGTGGAAACGGCCATATTCATCTGTTGTTATACGGGTTCCTTTTACAGTGACAACGCGTACACTTGGTAATCCTGGTTCACCTTGATCATGATAACCGTTGTGGTTTTTATCATCAAAAACTTTACCTATCACATCAGAACAATCGAATACATGTTCCGGAATACGCTCAACAACTGCTGTGGCAATATTAGATAGCAATGTTCCAGTTGATGAAGCTGCAAAAGTTTGGTTTGTCAACTTCCCTAAAGGAGCATTGGGTGCCACACGCGTTGTAAGTGTAACTGTAAGGGTGGATGACGTTGGGATATTTTGGCCAACCCATTCTAAACGGCGCCCAGTTATTGTTGGCTCAGTCTGGACTGGTGTTGCACCATTGAGTGAAAACATTGCCGAGTTTGGTAAATACACTATTCCCGCTGGTAGTAGATCGACCAATGTGGCATTCGCAATGGCACCACCTGAAGCGCCAAGGTCAAAATCCAAACGGTAATTTACATAGTCACCGATCCGAACATCGGAGCGCCCTACCACTGCTTTGGTTGCCGTTAAATTACCTGGTGTTGTACATGCCTGATACGGAATGTTGTTTGAAAATACATTTGGATCCCCAGCTGCAATTGTGAATGTAGTGTACCAGCGTGGATTACCTGCGATTGAGAAGTCGGCCAAGTTACCAGAAGCACCAGCTTCGCTTGAACCAAGTATACGTGGATTGGTTGTTGTGGTTCCTGCAATTACATCTACGAGAGTTGATACAGGTGTTGCAGCGGTAATTGGTAAGCGCGACGTAGATGCAACGCCTTCTGTTGGATCAGAATAACTCAGGGTGTATGTACCAGGTGCTGTTACATCAAATTGATAGAAACCATTAATGCCACTTTGAAGTATACGGATAGGTCCATTTGTGCCCGTGCCCGTTTGAGTAAAACCGCCACCTGTTACCGTGATGATACCACCTGTTAATATACGACCATCTTCTTGGCAGTAAAAATATCCTGTTGGGTCAAAATCTTCTGCGTCACAGATACCATCATTGTCGCGGTCATCAGAAGGCCCACAACCTTCTAATGAATCAAGTGTCCCGTCATTGTCTGTATCGGCTGAACTGACAGTAGTTACCGCAGGCGTGATCAATGTTAACTGGTCGGATGATCCTGTTACCGTGTTTAATCCAGGTGATGGAAAGCCGCTCCCGTCTGTAGAGTATGTAGTCGTAATTTGGATTATTCCGCGGTCTCCAGGCCTAAGTGTAGCGTTTCCTAAAAGTAATTCATTGGCCCCAGTGCCAGTGTATCCAGTATTTGCAGAACCTGATGTAAAACCAGTCGCAGTTACATTTGCTGTTAGAACAGTTGCAGGGGCCGCAAATGCTGCGAGGTCATCAGATATCTGAATCCCTGTTTGTGTGGTATTCCCGTCATTTTGAACCGTAACCTCAAACACTGCTTCTTGGATGGTTGGGAATAGTGCACGTGTAGAGAGCGTTGCCTTGGAAAGTGTTAACAAAGGGTTTTGCGCTATAGATGTGATTGTTGGATCAGATGGCCCTGAATTCGTAGTGTCGTTTGGATCATCTGAAATATCGGAAAGTGTAGCACTTAATGGCGTTGTCGCTGATACGGTCGCAGTATTGGATATGCCACCTGCGTCAATGTCCTCTTGGACTAGAGTATATCGTGCTGAATATGTGGCTGTGTCACCAGGTTGTATTATACCTTCTGGAGCGCCAGAAGGAACAGTAGATTCAAATGCTGGGTCTGCGATTATAAGAGCTGTGCCATCCGCGCGTGTTAGGATGTCTAACAGCGTAATGTCTGAGAGCGTTACATTCCCCCTATTTATAACGGTTAAGCTATAGACAATATTTTCGCCAACAGCAGCACCTTCCGTGGTGGCAGCTTTTAGTATTTCTATACTAGGATTTGGAGCAATGTTTAAATCAGTTGCGTCATCGGTGATGTTTCCGTCGCTATCATTGCCATTATCTGAGACATCTGAAACAGGCGTTGTTCCATCAGGCCCTAACCCTGAAAGTGTCGCTGTATTTGATATGCCACCAGCATTTATATCATCTTGGGTCAGGGTATAAGAAACTTCCCAACGGAGTTGCTCGGTCGTTTCAAGTATGTTGTCACCGTCATCTGATGTACTTGTTAATCTAATAGGTACAGTTGTTGTGAGAGACGTGCCATCTGCACGTGTCAGCGTATCAATCGGTAAATTGTCTACAGTAATATCGACGTTGCCAGTATTGATTGCACTAATAATGAATTTGACTTCATCTCCTGCAACAGCGCCTGTTTGTGATATTGTTTTTTCAACTTCCATAGATGGGAACCTTGTGATCCCCACAACTGTTGCATCATCGATTGTGTTGCCATCGGTATCATCCCCATTATCTGAGGTATCGGATACAATTGTGCCATCTGGGCTATCTGCGATTACATTTACAGTGTTATTAAACCCGCCAGCATTCACATCGGCTTGTGTAATTGTATGTGCAGCCTCATAAACCCATGTTTCATCAACGTCTAAACGTCCGTCTCCATCATCGCCGCTTATTAAAATAAAAGGCGCATCGAGTGATGTGGAGCGACCGTTGAGGCGGGTCATAGTATCTGTCACATTTGTAATGTCTAAAGTGACATTGCCTGTATTCTCTACAGTCAATTGATAATCAACAATCTGCCCGACAGCCGTACCAACGATTGTTGATGTTTTTGTTGCCTCTAAAGATGGTGTGCGAGTTGGTCCAAAAGTCTCGATACTATTGTCATTGTTAACCAATGTCCCAAAAGCATCTTGTCCATTAACTGTTGCAGTATTTTCTAAACTACCCGCGTCAATCATATCTTGAGTTACAGTGAGTTCATAAAAACATGTATTATCAATATTTGCTGGCGCAATAGACATAATTGAACATTCGTAACTAGCGTCTAAAATATCAGTAACGGTCAAATCGCTAAGTGTAGTATTGCCACTATTTCTGACTGCAAAGCGATATGTAACCAAGCTCCCAACAGGTCCAAGTGTAGTTGGTGATGCAGTTTTTATGATTTCAACCCCAGGATTTGCTGCGGGAACAGCAGTGGTAATTTCTGTAGATTCTGTGATTGGAGTCCCATTTGGTGTTTGTGCTGTTACAGTTGCTTCATTGACCAGAGAACCAGCGTCAATATCTGCTTGTTGAACGACATATGTATCTGAACATGTAAGGGTATCCCCACGAAGAAGGGTAGCTGCTTCACAAACTAAGGTTGGTAATAACGGGTCGTTAACAGAGATTGTGTTTAATGTTTGATTGCCCGTATTAGTGACCACAATTGAATAAGTAACGGTTTCGCCCACTATAGTTATAGGATCAGGTGTTGCTGTTTTTACAATCGTTAAAGCTGCAGCAATTGATGCGGGCGTTGTAACGTTACTTGGGTCTGAAACGACCGTAGTCAGATTTGGTGGGGTTGCCCCATCACTAAACTCTGTTTGTGAGAAAGCTTCATTGAAAATTTCCCCCGCATCAAGATCGTCTTGGGTAACAGTATAGCTCCCTGAACAAGTTGCAGTCGCGCCAGCGTTAAAGGTACCAGATGAACCAGCAACGAAATCAAAGCAAATTAAGTCCGTGCTAAGCCTGTCATCTTTTATAATTACGTCACTGGCAAATGCCTGTGTCCCTGAGTTGGTAACTGTAAAGGTGTAATCTATCGTATCTCCGACCTCAGAGAATGTTGTTCCTGGTGCTACTGTTTTTTGGATACTTAAATTTGCAACACCAGCTCGCGGGATTGTTTCAGATGTTTGAGGCGAAGTAGTTGTCCCACTTGTGGCACTGGCAATGTTTGTGACGCTTGTTAAAAATACGTCGTTACTGGTTACGGTATAAGTAGCAGTACAAACGTATGACTGTTGCGGAGCAATGCCTTCTGTTGGGAATGTAGGGCATGTGAAGTCGCTGTCTGGAATTAGGTTATCAGTGATGATAATCGGATCAATCAGTGTGATATTGCCCGTGTTTGTAGCAGTATAGGTATATGTTACCTCTTTACCTTCTATAAAATCAGCGGCTGGAATATCTTCTGCTGTCTTTTCAAGTTCCATAGAAGGTGTTTGGACGGCAGGTATGGTAAATGTTGATGGATCACTTGTTGGAGATATACCATCATTAACCGTAGCAGAGTTTTCAAATTGACCAGCATCAAGATCGTCCTGAGTAATCTGATAACTACCTGTACATGTGAGCGTGGCATCAGGCGCTAAGCCTGGCGAAGCAACGGGAGGGCATGTCAGTGCCCTACCCTGTGCTTCAATTTTAGCGTCGGAAATTGTGAATGGCCCAGGCAATGTTATGTTGCCAGCATTGGTTACAATAAACTCATATTCGATGATTTCATCTAATGTAGAAAAGTTAGGATTCTGCCCAACAGCCAGTCTTTTTTCGAGCTCTAATAACGGATTTTCTGGAATTGTTAATTCAGTTGGGTCGTCGGGACCACCACTTGTACTATCGTTATCTGTGATGTCTGTAATCGGGGACCCAATTGGTGGTGTGCCTGTTACGACCGCTGTATTCGATATACCACCGGCATCTATGTCTTCTTGAACCAATATATATGATGCGATGTATGTGGCGGCTTCATTCGGCAATAAAGTACCGCTTGGAGAACCGTTTGTGGAAGATACAAAGCTTGGTTGCGTTGTTAAAGCCAACTGAGTCTGTAAAGTATCAGAGCGTGTAAGACTATCGCTTGATACATCCACATCCGTTAACGTTACATTACCATTATTTGTAATTGTGATTTCGAAATCTACGGTTTCTCCAACAGTGACAGTAGAAGATGTTATCGATTTTTCTCCAAAGATAGATGGATTGGATGGTATTGTGAATAAGGTTGGATTATCAGCGCCCGCAAGGGTACCATCGCCAGATATGTCATTTACAGGGCTGCCGTCTGGTGCTGTGCTTTCCACTAGAACAGTGTTTGATATACCACCAGCATCAATGTCTTCTTGGGTTAATATATAGGTCGCTTGGTATATCCATGTTTCGCCGACTTCTAGATCACCTGCTACACCGTTATCTCCTGATTGTAATGTTGGGCCAGATGTTAATGTTAACGGTGTTGTATCCGTCCTACTTATAGTGTCGGTAAGTATAACATTGTCTAATGTGACATTACCTTTGTTTTCGATAGTAATTTCGAATGTGATTGTATCTCCAGCAGTGTTTCCAGTGCTGTTTGAGATTGTTTTTATTGCTTCAAGAGTTGGGTCTGCTGCTTCGACTGGTACGTCTACGGTGACTTGTTGCTGAGGTGAAATTGTTCCAGGTGGCCCTGCTCCGCTGACTGTTGCCGTATTTGATAAATCGTTCCCAAGATCAATATCAGCTTGTTGAACAATATATGTCGACGTGAAGGTAACAACATCAAGAGGTGCCAAGTTATCCCAAATACTATTGGAGCCACTAGGATCGGAACTATCATTGAGCAAACCATTGTCTGTTAGTAAGGTATCATCAGAAACTGTAAGTGCCGCTGTTCCTGAGGCACTGGTTTGATCGTCTTCCACATCCACATTTGTGAGTGTGACATTTCCAGTGTTTGTCACTGTATACGTATACGTAATTGTATCTCCTACAGCTGCGGTTGTAGCGCCACTTGAAATTGTGGCAACTTTTGTAAAGCTCAGGCTGGGTGTACGTGTTGAATTAACAGTTTCGGTAGCTGTTGCTGCTTCAGTTACTTCTGTTGATGTTACAGAAGCGATATTGGTTACGAAGCCAGCATCAACATCTGATTGTGTGACGGAGTATGTTTGCGTACATGTAACACTATCTAAAGGAGCCAAACCTGTCGCAGGTATTGTTCCGCAATCGAATGTGCCAATCTTATCATCAACAATAACAGGTTGATCAAAGAGCGTGATGTTTCCTGTGTTTGCAACAAGATATGTATATGTAATTAAATCCCCTTGTTCATCAAAATCATTTACATCTGCATTTTTTGTAATTGCAAAGGATGGTTCGCGTTCAGGGCCAAATACAGTGACATTACCAGTCATAGGTGTGAGACTACCTATAGCGGGATCTCCATCAACTGTGGCTTCATTTACAAAACTACCAGCATCGATGTCCTCTTGAGTAATAGATTTTACAAATATACAGCTACTGTCTGTGGCTCCTGGCGCTAAAGTGCCAATCGAGCACGTACCAGCAATGATGCTATCTGTGACGTTCACATTTTCTATTGTTACATTCCCAGTATTTTGAACGTCGATCACAAATGTGACGTCTTGATCTACGGCACTATAAGATGGGTCACCAACAGCCGTAGGTACGGGATCAATACGTTTGATGATAGATAGACTAGGTAATGCAGTAATAGTGGTTAATCTATTCTCTGCGCTTGTGGTAACATTGGAGCCGTCTGGAGCTGATCCACGCGCATTCCCTGTATTTACAACCTCACCTGCATCAAGCATTTCCTGAGTAACAGTCAAAGTTCCAGTACAGACTAATGGATCACCATTAGGATCTAGATTTGCGGTTGTTAATGTCGTTGTGCCCTGACTACAGGTAAGGCCAGAAAGAAGTGGGTCCGTTATTTCGACCCCTGAGATTGTTTGGTTTCCTGATGCGCTGGCGGTCAAAGTATAGGTAAGTAGATCATTTAAATCGGCAGGTGCCGTTGGTGATACCGTTTTAGTTAAAAGTAATGTTGCTGTTGTATCCCCAGTAACCGTTACGATTGCAGCGGGTGATTGTACAGGTAAGCTGTTAAAAGAGGTTAAGGCAAATGCTTCGTTGGTGACAAAGCCTGCATCTAAATCTTCCTGAGTAACGAAGTATGTTTGTGTACATGTTGCGATCTCTGTAGGTGTTGTTTCTAGTCTTGAGAAAACGCCACCGGATGGGTCATTACATGTTAGTGGCCCTGTTGTTGTAAATTTATCATCGGTCACTGTGCCTGGGCTTGGAAGATCAGTATTGCCAGTATTGGTTATATTATAAGTGTAAATAATTGGATCGTTTACTGCATTAAACGTAGTAACATCTGCAAGCTTTTCAATTGTTACAGCAGGCATAGCATCAACAGGAAAGAGAGCATCATCTGTTGGAGATGTAATGGTATCTATGCCAAACGTACCAGACGCGGATGCAATATTTGTGACTGCCCCTAGTGCTATATCAGCAGATACTATCGTATAGCTTGCACTACAGGTGTGACTTTCCCCAGGCTCTAGTAGTGGTGGTGTCCCTGTACAAATAAATGGGCCAATGCGATTATCTGAAATAACTGTTGCTGGATCTAATGTTATACTTACATTGCCAGAGTTTGTGATTGTAAAATCATAATCAAGAACTTCGTTTTCTACAAAGAGATCAGTCGCGGCCGGATCATCTAAAGGATCTTCGCTTAAACCTTCAATATAAGTTTTTGTAATTGTAAGCGCAGGACTTTGTATAGCTGTGACAGTTACTTGGTCTGTATTTGATGTTAATGTAGCCGCTGCTAAATTTGGCCCTGTGAAAGCTTGTGCGGTATTTGTGACACTTCCTGCATTAACATCTGCCTGTTGTATTATATAAGTTTGCTCACATATTATTTGCGCATTTGGCGCTAAGTCAGTGCCACCGACGGTACATGTTAAATCTGTAGGAAACCTATTATCATCAATAAATATGTCATTGGTAATTGTTGTATTACCTGTGTTGGTTACGACATACTCATAGATCACAGTGTCATTTTCTGCATTATATGTACCGAGGGATGTCGATTTTAAACGCTTGTCTAGTGAAATAACCGGGTTTTGTGTTGCAAAAACTTGCTGAGTTGCATTTGTAGAGGTTGTTGTAACACCGTTGGTTGTGTTTGTTGCGGATGCAATATTTGTAATGGATCCTCTGTCAATGTCTTCCTGTGTGACAAGATATGACCCCGTACAGGTAAGTGTATCATTTGGTGCGAAAGTACCACCCGTTAAAGCAGGGCAAGATACTAAAGGAATTTGGTCATCGGAGATTGTAATGCTTGATAAAAGAGTTTGATTACCAGAATTTGTGACTAAGTAATTATAGTCAATTTGTTGGCCGACCGTATCATAGGTGCCTATAAAAGTAGTAGATTTAACGACTGTTAAAGCAGGATCCATTGCAGGGCCTGTTAAAGTTACACGCCCTGTCGATGTAGGAGACGCACCTCTTACTGTTGAGCCTGTAGCCGTTGCAGTATTTTCGAATGAACCGTTGTCAATATCGGCCTGTGTGACCGTATAAGTTCCAGTCATCAAACCACTACTGCATGATGTTGCCGTTACGCCTGGGTCTATTGATGCAATTGTACAATTCAGCCCAATCAGATCATCTGTAACAACGACATTTGTAATTGTGACATTACCCGTATTTTCGACTGTAATTGTGAAGCTTTCAGTCGTTGGTAGGTTTGTATAGTCACCTGTGGGGGTGTCTTCTACTTTTGCAACGTTTAAAGATGCATTTTCGGTTGGCCCGTTCACTTGCTCACTTGCGGATTTTTCTGGAATGCTTGTGCCGTCTGCACCTAAGCCTGTTGCTGTTGCAGTGTTGTTGATAACACCTATGTCAACATCGGCTTGTTGAACTGTATAGGTGAAAACACATGTTGTTGTATCCTCTGCATTTGGAAGTAGATTTGTAATTTGACACGTTTGTGCTGGAGAAAAAAGCGTTGCATCAGATACATCAACTGTACTGAGCGTGACGTTGCCAGTGTTTTTAACTTTAATTGTAAAATCTATTGTATCTAGAGCTGAATTATATGCTCCTGATGCATTTTTTTCTATTGAGAAGTCTGCAACACGTGTTGGGCCAGGTATTGTTAAAGTACTTGTGATAGGCCCAACTGATCCAGAGGTTGCACTGGCGATATTTATGATTCCTCCCGCATCTATGTCAGCTTGCGTAACAATGTGTGTGAAAGTACATGAACTGTCCATTTGCCCTGGTACAATTGATGAAATCATACAAGAAAATCCTGGGTCTAAGACATCTGTAACTGAAACGGATGTTAATGTTTGCAGACCAGTATTTTGAACTTCAATTGCATATGTGATGACATCACCCACAGCGTTAAAAGCTGTTAAATTTGCCGTTTTGTCTACTGTGAATTGAGTGTCAGCGACTTGTGCTGGACGCGTGGATGTTTGAACGGATGTCATATCTAATTGTCCACCACTTGCGGTTAGACCTGTTGCCGTTGCGGTATTATCAATTTGGCCGCTATCTACATCAGTTTGAGTTACTATGTAGTCACCTGTACAGCTCGTTGTTGCGCTCGGTGCAAGGTTTGTAATCGGACAACTTAACGTTGGTATTAAAGGGTCTGTTATGTTGACTTGGGTTAAGGTCACATTCCCTAAGTTTTCAACTTCAAAAGTATAAGTTAATGTTTCCCCTACCGTCGTAAAGTTTGTTGGCCCAGTTTTATCAAAACGATAATTTAAGTTCTCAGTTATTGGTGTTGTTGCAATTGCAGAAGGCGTTGTGAATGTCGAAGCTGTTCCGCCCAAAGTAAAAGGAAAGGAAGCTGTTGCAGTATTGATGACTTCACCTGCATCAATTTCTGCCTGATTGAGCGTTGCAGTCCCTGTACAAGTGAAGCTGTCTCCTGGATTGAAAGTTGTGGGTTGGTTTGTTGTACAATCGACTGCTCCAATTTTGGGGTCGTCGATTGTAATTGGTGAACTTGACCTAATAATTTGTACAGTACTGCTACTGTTTACGACAGTAAATGTGTATCCAACAGTTGTGGTGCCTGCTGGAATTGGAGATATGTCAGCAGCTTTAGACAGCGTGATTTCGGGTGGTGTTGTATTTGCGACAGTTTCCGAGTCCGATGGTGAGGTAACTATTCCATCCGATGCAGTTGCAATATTAGTAACGGAATTTGCAGAGATGTCTGCAGAAGTTAAAGTATAAACGGCTGTACAGCTGTCTGTGGCTCCCCGTACTAGTGGGCCAGACAAACATGGAAAATTGCCAATCTTATCATCTGTTATCGTGATCGGGTCTAAGATGTCTACATTGCCTGAGTTTGTGATATTAAATGTATATGTAATAGTTGAACCTACCGTGAAGGCAGGTGTGGCTGTGCCACCAACCTTGTCCAGAGATAATGCAGGTAAGCGCTGCCCATTGACTGTTACGGATTGTTGCGTAGACGTTAGAGGTGTTGTTTCGCCAAAAGGTGTTGCACTTGCTGTAGCCACGTTTGTAACGCTACCCGCATTTAAATCTTCCTGGGTTGTATCATAACTCGCGGTACAGATAATTTGTTGTTGTGGTGCGATAGATGCCTCTGTGCAAACGACAGTTGTTTTATCGTCAATAACACTTGGGTTTTGGAGGGTGACATTTCCTGTGTTTCTTAATTCATAGTCATAACTCAGTGTTACGCCAGTATCGTCAAAGCTGGATGTTGAGCCTGGTGTTAACCTCTTAACGAATTGTAGCCCAGTATTGCGGACTGCTGGAACAGATACATTACTTGTTCCTAATGCTGTAACGCCACCAACAGTAATTGTTGCATTGGCTGTATTATCAATTTTCCCAGCATCAATATCTGGCTGTGTGACAGTATATTGAGCCGTACATGTGCGTAGTTCGTTAACAGCTATTGCGCCAGCTGGACAATTTACAGGTATACCCAAGCTATCCGTAATTGCTGGTGGACTTGGTAGGTCGACGTTGCCAGTATTTCGGACTTGAAATTGGTAGTTAATAACTTGACCAACATTTTGAAAATTTGAATTTGATGCCAATTTATTGATTGTAAATGCTGGCTGAGATGTTGGCCCGTCAAGGTTGTTTACATCTGTGTCACTTGGCGTTGACCCATTTGGTGCAAGGCTTGTTACAGACGCAGTATTTTGAAGTTGGTTGCCGTTGATAATGAAATCATTAACATCTGCCTGAGTAACAGTATAAGTGCCAGAGCATGTTTCTATTGCATCGCGGGCAAGAGTCGCAAAAGAACATGATAGACTTGGAATGCGGGCATCCGTAACGACTACATTCGTTAGTGTTGCATCACCAGTGTTCTCCACTTCAAAATTATAAGGTATTGTTGTTCCAGCATTGCTAAAATTAGTTAATGTTGTTGACTTGCGGACTTCTATGCTTGGACTAATTGAGGGGCCTGTCACAGTTAGGGTATCTGTTAAGTTACCAAGGACTCCAAATTCTGGTGTACCAATGGCATTGGCTATATTTGTAACAGCTTCATTGTCAAAATCTTCTTGGGTAACAGTATATTGACCTGTACAAATTGCGCTATCTGGTTCTGCTGTGCCAAAGGGAACAGCAATGATTGTTGTATCGAGACATTGTACGTTAGAAATTTTATCGTCAGTAACTGAAAGGTTCGTAATACGTACCGAGCCAATATTAGAGACCTTATATTCATAATTAATCACATCCCCAACAGCAGTGAATGTCGATCTGTCAGATGTTTTCTCGATTGTGTAACCAGGTGCTACCGTTACTATTTCTGCATTATTCAGTCTTGGGCCACGTCTGAAATCCCAAAAGTTATCATTAGGGTCTCTATCAAAAACTTGTGTGGTTACTTCACCACTATCTAGGATATCATTGAGCAAAGCTTGGTTTGTTGTTTCAAACCAACCCGTATTGAATGTGTTATTACCAAAGCCGGTTGTAAAACCTTGTGATACTGTTCCTGAGTTGTTTGTCAGCTCTGTTTGAATGTCCGACCAGTTGCCGATATTGAAACCATTTAAAACAAGTGAAATGTCGTCTTCGTCAAAACCGTTGCGCTGTGTATCGCCATCATAAGCGGAAAACCGTATATACATGTTTGCAATGTCGCCTCCGAAATAAGTTCGGCAATCGGTAAAGCCACAGTCTAGTTGTAATGGAGAATTAATTGTAAATGGATTGCCCTGAAATTGTCGCGGATTTGCATTAGAGTTAAAGCCGCGGAAAGCACCTGCAGGGTCAGAAAACTGATAATATATGTTTCCATTTACACCAACATACACCATCGCGACACCACCCGCTTGTGGATAGTCTGTAGGTAAAGTAATGGATGTTCCTGGAACAGTTGTGGTGAATGTTGTTGCGTAAGTTTTTAGCGGTATCAATAATGATACCAGTCCTATAAATGCTGCAAGATATTGTAATAATGAGGTTTTCTGGTATTCTGGAAACCTATTCGCCATATGGCTTTCTCCACATTGCATTGAGTTTTTCGAGGCTTGGGTGCTTTGCTGGCACCAACTCACAACTAAAAGGTTAGTATTAATAACAATTTACAATCTATTGTAGGCTAAAATTAGGCGAACTCAACAGTAAGCTTCGCTTGAAATCAGAAAAACATGCGAAGCTAAACTGTATAGTGCTTTAATTGCACATGATAAATATTCGTTTTATATCTTAGAACTTACCGACAATGTTAAGGAAGACGCCTTCATCATTGTAAGTTACGTCAGTCAAATCATCAGAGAATTGTCCGAAATTATATCCTAACCCAACTTTAAAGTTGTTACCTACATGGCGGTATAATGCTGCCAAGAGACCAGTGTCAGAGCCTAAATCCTGAGCTGTGAGTTGTCTTGCCTCAATTAATGCATCCCAATTGTGAACAACGTGATAGCGAGCATTTATCACTCCTAAGGTTGCATTATTGGAGACAAACCCAGTTCCATTGTCTTGTTCAGACCAACGACCACCTATTTTACCACCAATCGTCCAGTGGTTGTTTATATCATAACTTGCATCAAAACTTAGAACATGAGCGCGTTGGCGAGGGGAGTTTAAGAATGACCCTGAAGCAGCTGTTGAACCAATATTACGCTCAGTCATATCGAATAGATATGTATATTTTGCGAGAATATTCAGACGATCATTATCAATTGGGCGTAATGCATACCCGATTGTGCCTTCTAAATACTCGGCGTCTGGGATGGATGCCGTTGCATTGTCACTTTTCACACCTTCTAGATTAAACAATAATCGTGCTTCTTCGTTAATCTTATATCGTGCAGTTATTTCTGCAGCTATCGTATCAGTCGACCTATTAACGCCAGAAATATTCCCTGCGTCTTTGCGATATTCTATACGTGTACGTACAGATAAATCTTCGTCTTTATACGTAGAGCCTAATGAAATAGCACGACGTCTGAAGTTAGATGCAACTGCTGCTCTTGGGTCAGTAACACGACCAGTTTCTATACCACCTGTAAAGGTCCAGAAGTCATCATATTCATAATCAGCACCATAGGTAGATGTTAGAGATTTGTGGACGCCGAATAGATCATAAGTATTTTCGCCGTATACTGTCAGACTGTCATTAATTTTGCGACGGGCGCCAATAACAAAGCTGCCTTTATCCCGACCATCTAGGTTGACACCGCCAAACTCACGATTTGGATCACGTGTGTAACCGAAATAGTAACTATTATTTTCGTCCCTGTCGTAGTTTACATAAGCACGAGCACCTAGCCCTGTTGTGCCTCCGGAAATTTCACCAGATATGCGCCAATTCTCATTAATTTTTGCTTCACCACCGATACCCGCGCGACTATTACCTTCTAGGCCACCTGAACGGCTGATTGTACCTTGGCCAAATCCATAAATTTTGTATTCATCATTTGGATCATATGTTAGTCGAACCGCTGCATCTGTGCGTTTACCAGTTCTTGTTGGGTCAGTTGGTGAGTTTTCATCTATGTGCTCAAGGCCAACATCCCATGTCAAGTTTTCAGAAGTGCGGAAACCGGCTTCAATGCCGCCTTCACGTAAATGCCGACCAGCACTATCTTCGAAGTTATCGTAATAGAAACGTAAACGTGTGTTTTCTGTAGGTTCTAATTCTACATCGATCCCCCATAGTTCTTCATCATTGGAGCTGCGATAGCTTAATGTTGAAAAACCAGCTGACCGGTCTTCGTAATAGCCGCCAATAACACCTTTAATATTAGCACCTAAATCTTGTAGGTCAGCTTGAGCGTTAAAACGATAAGCTCGTCCCGATGTCCCTACATTTGTGTTGTTCAACAAAGTTAAACCGCCATCCAAAGATTCATCAAGATTAACGCTGTCACCATCCGTTTTAGCATACTCTAATTCAACAAATGTACGTTCTGTAAATTGGTATAACAAATCTGCGCCATAAGCTTTTTGATCAGATGTTCCCAGGTTTTCATTTTGAAGTGTTGCGCCAAATCTTAGTTTGTCTGTTACCCATGTTTGAACTCTTGCCCCATATGAGAAGGTATCAAGATTAGACGCTGTTGGCGTATGATCATAGTTTGCAATCAAAAATGCATCATTATCACCATTTGGATTTGAAGAAATCAAGTCGTTTGAGGCACCACTTCCTGATAATGGCGCGCGAAGAATGACAAGGCCTTGAACATAGTTAATGTCATAATCAACGCCATAAACGAGCGTTTTACGTTCAATAATTTGGCCAGTAGTTGGGTTGCGAATTTCAATCAAAAGAGTTTCGGAACCTCTTGTAATGTCCTGAAATTTCAAGAAATAAGTTGAGCCACCCGTGCCACGGAAAACATCGCGTTGAGGAATAGTGTCAGGGTTCGCAGCATATAGTTGAATTTCTGTGCGCGCATGTCCACGAGATGTTTGTTTTGGGGTCCGATAGATTGCTTGCGCACCATATAAGGTACGTTCATTCCGCAAATACTCAGTTTCTTTAATTTCAGATTTGAAATTACCCCAAAGGATATGACTGTCGTCTTTCTCTAGTTTTACGTAGAGTTTACCAGCTGTTGGTGCATCAACTTCTGATGTACTATCATCGCCATATACTGGATAATAATCTTCAGGGTCTATGCGATCAAGCAAGCTGCGAGGGTTCTTTTCATCGAAATTGCGTAGCAGGTTCTTTAAGTCTTCCTGACCTGTATCGGCTGCTGCAGTTAAGAGATATTCACCTTTAATTTTCCCTTTTAGATAAAATGCAACACGCCCGCGTGCAACGGTTTTATCGTAAGGTTCTCCAGTTGCATCTTCTAGCTGATCTTTAAGGTTATGCCGTAATGTTACATCAACAAGGCCTGTATAAAAAATATCATGCCCAGGGATTTCAATGTCTCGCTCAAGAGATGGACCGCCTGCTACATCGACACTGACAATATGATCGCCAGTAGGCAATATTCGCTGTAATACAAAATCGCCATCTGCATCTGGTCTTACAGTTTCACCTAAAGTATTTACAGTTGATCCACTGCGGACGTTCGTTCCTGAAACAGTTACAGCTCCGCCATATACTGGAATACGTCTTATGACTGCGCTATCGGTACCCTCTTCTACATCGTCAATTAAACCACGACGTGATTTAGAACCTAAAGATGCAGGCGCAGTTTCATCAAAGCGTCCTCGCGCATCATAAACACGATAGATATAAACCAGACCATCGCCTTGTGGGACTGTTGTGGTGACAGTTCCATTTGGATTTAAGGGAAGAACCGCAATTATTTTTGGTTTACCACGTACTGCTTTGTCGAGAATTCTGATTTCACCTTTGCGCGTAAAGGCGGGGTAATTCATGCGATTTCGGAACGTGACGCTATCACCCGCTTTGTACTCAGTTTTTTCGCCTATTGTTTCTACATCCAAGCGAGGTCTTGTATCTAAGCCATCAAATTTCACAGATATATCAGCTGCGGCCAAACTTAAATCTTGGCGGCGTTTTGTGGCTTCAATCCCTGGTTTGCCTTTTTGGATGGCACCATCTTCTGAAATTGGATCACCATCGACGCTAATCTCAAACCCTTCAGTTGATAAGGTTGGAATATCTTCAAGCTCAACGTTTGATTGTAGAGGTAGATCAACGACAGTTCCTTGATTGGTGTGTTTACAATCATCAACCAGGGTACCGTTATCCAGAGCACAGTTCTGTGCATGTGCTTGTGAAACACCTAAAACTGATATCAACGCTGTCGTTACTCCAAGAAAAGCTTGGCGGCTTAATGAGGCAAATAGTATTGTGCTATACTTTTCCATGATCATTCTCCCCCTACCAGACTCTTAATCGTTCGTTCGATATTCAATTTGAAATGCCCTCGTTTATGCCATTCTTTTGTTATGAGTTTTTCGACTGCTAATAAGCGCTGGCGTGCTTGCTGTTTATTAGCCCCGTCGTTGAATACATATGTCAAACGGACCACTGATGGCTTGTCTTTCATTTGTGAAACCATATTTACGATAGCTGTTTCAAAGCGATCGTTTAGTGCAGTCCCGTTAGCAAAAGCATCTGCATTTACATCAATCCGAATAACGTTTGAGATAGATGCGCCGAAATTTATCTTTGCAAACTTACCAGCTGTTAGGCGAACCACACGTGGGTTCTCCGAAGTGACACGGTAGCCACTTGGTAAACTACGTGTGTCTAGCTTAATGCTATAGTTTGTACCAATGTCTTCTGGTAGTTCTGCACAAGGTACGTGATAACGACCATATTCATCAGTCGTAATACGTGTACCTCTAACAGTCACAACACGAACACTTGGTAATCCAGGTTCACCTTCGTCTTGATAGCCATTATGGTTTTTATCATCAAAGACTTTACCAATGATATCCGAACAATCGAATACATGTTCAGGAATACGTTCGACCGTTGCTGTTGCAGTGTTAGATATTGGGTTGCCCGTTACTGGGTCGATAACAGTGGCAGAGTTTACCATCGGTCCAGTTGGTGCATTAGGTGCTACACGTGTCACAACAGTGATCGTAATATTACCAGCTGCAGGGATTGTTAGAGCCCCAAATGTTAACTTGCGGCCTGCAATCGATGTAGGTGCGGTTGGTACACCGTCTACAGATGCAGAACCAGGCTGATAAATCATGCCTGGTGGTAGCAAATCTATAATATCAACAGGTCCTGCGGCCAATGCATTCGCATTAGATGCAACAATTGTATAAGGAACACGATCGCCAATAACGACGTTTGTTACATTATTGCTCACGACTTTCGTAATTGTAACACCTGTAGCTGGAACAACTGCAGATGGATCCAATGGCACGTGGTTGTTGACAATATCTGGATCGCCAGCGCCAATCGTGAATGAGAAGAAATAAGGCGTTGGAGCTGCCGGAGATGGAGCTGTCGATAGCGCAGATGGCTGACACGCCCCGCCTGGTACAGCATCAATACCATTACAAGTTGCTGCAGTTAAAGTTCCTGCAGTTGGTGGAATAATAGTTGATACTGGCGGCAAGTTTGAAGCTGGTACACCCGTTACTTCAAGTAAATATTCTGTCGCACCAACTGGGCATGCAGGATCAGCGCCAACATTAATATCAAAGGCGTATTGACCATTTGCACTAGATGTCTGTGGTTGTTGTCCCGCACCCAAACATACTGCAGGTAAAGGTGTTCCGCCTGCATCTGTAAGTTGTGATGTTACACCTGAAATAGGCAAACCAGATACGGAGTCATAGAAAACGCCAGCTGGATCAATCGGTTGGTCAACGTTTCTGTTTTCTGGTGTTGCCGCATTTGCATTAAATGGATCAGACCGCCCAACGAAAACGTCTTCAGGACTTAAGAATTCAACAGTGTAACCATTGCCAACAGGGAAGCCTGTGATTTCGTAAAAACCATTAGCATCAGTTGCTACTCTCGCAACTTCTACTCCTGAAGAGTCTATTAATACTGCGAAGTATCCAGCACCTTCAGTTGAATCGTCACCAGGACCAAATACACCGTCTCCGTTATCAAGGAAGACTGTACCGCTTACCAATAAATCAGATGGAATTGCAGGTAAGGTTACAACAGTCGGATCATCAGGGCCATCTGTTCCTGCAGGGTCTGGAATTGGAATTGGATTACCAGCAGCATCTAAAGTAGGTTCAGTTGCTGTATCAGAAGTATCCATTTCATCTGGTAAACCAAGCGGTGTTGTTGGATCAGGAGCGCCTCCTACACCTGTGGCAACAGGAGTACCATTACTTGTGGCAGTGTTTACAATTTCTTCCGCTAAGAATTCCACTGCGGTAATTGTAAATGTTTGCCCTGCAAGAATACCAGTTTGACCTGGTAATAGATTTGCTGGAACTACAGGCACGTCTGCTATACCTAGTAATGGGTCCGTAATTGTTACGTTAGCAAGTGCTGTATTACCTGTATTTGTCACGCTAAATGAATAGGTCACAATATCGTCGACATCACCAAACACTAAGTCAGCATTTGTATCCGCAACTTCTACCAATGATTTTTCTAGTAAGAGCGATGGATCTGGTGTTGGTAAGTTCAAGATCGTTGGATCATCACCTGTACCAGTATTTGGTGGATCATTTACGACAACAGGATCATTACTATTATCCAGATCAGGTTCTGTGCCTGTGTCTGAAACATCAGTTACATTAGGAAGTGTTCTACCTGTATCGTCTAGTAACGGTGTTGCTATATCGGGTGTGCCATCAGGTGCTGTTACAACTGCAATACTAGAAACAGTTGCTGTATTTTCAACTGTTCCCGCTGCAATATCAGCAACTTCAATAGTATATGCTTGGCCCGTTAGTGTGGCAGTGTCTCCTGGAGCTAATGCAGCAGGTGTTACTGTAACTATATTCAAGCCTAGTAACGCATCTGTAATGGTAATTTCAGCTAAAGATGAGTTACCAGTGTTGGTGATCAAGAAATCGTAGTTAATCACGTCACCAACGTCACCAAACAAACCATTGCCATTTGCATCGTCAACAGAAGCAATAGATTTCTCTAATGTGATTTGAGGATCAATAGGTGGTAAATTCAGGATCGTTGGATCATCGCCTGTTCCAGTATTTGGTGGGTCAGAAACAGGAATTGGGTTTCCACTACCATCCAAGTCAGGTTCTGTCGCTGTATCTGAATTGTCTGTTACAGGCGGTAATGGATTTCCAGAACCATCTACTAATGGCGTTGTTACATCAGGAATACCGCCAGGCGTGGTTGCGACAGGAGTACCTGAAGCTGTGGCTGTATTTTCCACCATACCAGCACCAGAGTCAGCGGCTGTGATTGTATATGCTTGACCTTTTAATGTTGCCGTTTCTGTTGGCAATAATATGTCCAGAACAGTTGGAACGTCAGTTAAGCCTAGCAATGCGTCCGTGATTGCAACATTTGCAAGAGATGTATCTCCTGTATTTGTGACTGTGAAGTCATAGATGATTACATCACCAGGGTCGCCGATAATGCTATTTGCGTTTGTATCTGTAATCGACGCGATTGACTTTTCTAATAACAAAGCAGGCATTGGAGTTGGTAAACTCAAGATCGTAGGATCATCAGGGCCACCTGTACCTGGAGGGTTTGGAATTGGCACAGGATCATTATTCGCATCCAAGTCAGGCTCTGTAGCCGTATCTGAATCGTCTGTGACAGGAGGCAAAGGACCACCAGCATTTTCTAAAGGAGTTCCTGCATTTGGAGTGCCGTCTGGGTTTGTTACCACAGGCGAGCCACTTGCAACGGCTGTATTCTCAACCATACCAGCGCCAACATTCGCCACTGTAATTGTGTACATCTGACCTGTTAATGTTGCTGTATCACCAGGCGCAAGATCAGCTGGGGTTACAGGCTCATTTGTTAGACCTATCAATGTATCCGTGATCGTTATACCGCCAAGGGATGTATTGCCAGTGTTTGTTACAAGGAAATCATAAGTCACCTGATCTCCAGCATCTCCAAGGCTGCCGTTTCTGTTTGTGTCCACAACAGATGCTATTGATTTTTCGACCGTAATTTCTGGGTTAGGTGTCGGCAAATTCAACACTGTTGGGTCATCTGGGCCACCTGTATTTGGTGGATCGGAAACGGGAACAGGATCATCATTTCCATCTAGATCAGGTTCTGTTGCTGTATCAGATGTATCATTTACATTCGCAACAGGGGTACCTGTTCCATCCAAAGATGGTTGTCCCAAGTTTGGTGTACCATCAGCATTTGTTCTGATTGGGCGCCCTTCAACTGTGGCTGTATTCTCAACCGTCCCAGCAGCAAAGTTTGTAATGGTGATCGGGTATGTTTGACCTGTTAAAGTAGCTGTACCATTAATACCGATTGCGGCTGGTGTTGGTATCGCATTAACCAATCCTAATAAAGGATCATTGATCACAAGTTGCTCTAGTGATGTGTTACCAGTGTTTGTGACTGTGAAATCATAAGTTATGATATCGCCCACATCACCTAGCAAGCCATTACCATTCGTATCAGCAACAGATGCGATAGATTTTTCCAACCTTACCTCTGGTGCTGGTGGCAACGGTGGAATACGCAACACGGTTGGATCATCTGGGCCACCTGTACCTGGAGGATTTGGAATTGGGACAGGGTTGCCATCAGAATCCAGCAAAGGCTCAGTGGCTGCATCTGAAATGTCACTTACGTCTGGTAATGGTGTTCCTGATCCATCAACTAATGGAGTGCCAACGTCTGGGACACCGCCGCTGCCAGTTGCAACAGGCGTACCTGTTGCTGTCGCTGTGTTGATAAATTCACCCACACCTACATCTATAGCTGTGATGAGGTATGTAGCTGTTGCAGTACCACTTTGACCTGGGGCCAAATCATCAGGGGATATTACAAGATCAGTAAAGCCAATATCCGCATCATCAATCGTAATATCAGCAACAGATGTGTTACCAGTATTTGTCACCGTGAAGGTATATGTTGCAATATCATCAGCACTACCAATGACTGTATCATTGTTGGTGTCAGCAACACTCAAAACGCCTTTTTCCAATGTTAATTCAGGATTTGGAGTCGGTAAATTAAAGATAGTCGGGTCATCTGGGCCGCCTGTATTTGGTGGGTCAGAAACAGGAACTGGATTTCCTGAACCATCTAAATCAGGTTCTGTTGCTGTATCGGATGTATCCGTTACATCTGGTACAGGATTACCACCACCATCCAAAGCTGGTGTGCCAACATTTGGCGTTCCATCATTGTTGGTTTGAATAGGTGTGCCTGTTGCTGTTGCTGTATTTTCCACAGTTCCAACATCCGTTACCTGAATGGTATAAGTCTGAGCTCTTAATGTAGCAGTTTGATTTGCTGCAATCGCTGCAGGTGTAAAACCAGTAACATTGACTAAGCCAAGTAATGGATCATTCAGACGGATATTTTCTAATGATGTGTTGCCTGTATTGGTGACGGTAAAATCGTAAGCAATTATGTCACCAACATCACCAAGTATACCATTTGCATTTGCATCTATGACCGATGCGATGGCTTTTTCCAGCTGAATAGAAGGGTCTGGAATAGGTGCAGGAATTACAACGCGTGTAGGATCATCTGGCCCACCGTCTGTTGGTGGGTTCGGGATTGGCACAGGGTTCCCGTTTGCGTCTAAATCAGGTTCTGTAGCTGTATCTGATACATCCAATACTGGAGGCAATGGATTTCCAGAACCATCAGTCAGTGGGGTGCTTACATTCGGTGTACCATCTGGATTGGTAGAAACAGCTGTACCAGAAGCAAGCGCAGTATTTATAACTTCAAAAGCAGCAAATTCAGTAGGTGTGATCGTATGCGTTTGGCCTGTTAATGTAGCACTGTCACCTGGAGCCAAATCTGCTGGTGAGACGGGAACTGCATTTAATACAAGTAAACCATCCGAAATTGTAATGCCTGATAGTGAGGTATCGCCAGTATTTGTGACAGTGAAATCATATGTGATGACATCACCAGCATTACCAACGATATTATCATTATTGGTGTCAGCAACACTTGCGATTGCCTTTTCCAAGGTGATTTCAGGATTTGGTGTTGGTAAATTCAACACGGTTGGATCATCTGGGCCACCAGTATTTGGCGGTTGAGGTACAGGGTTTCCTGAGCCATCTAAATCAGGCTCTGTGACAGTATCTGAATCGTCTGTCACATCAGCAACTGGATCCCCTGCACTATCCAACAATGGTGTACTTGGATCAGGGTTGCCACTGCTTGTTGTTGCAACTGGTGTACCAGACACAACGGCTGTGTTTTCTACTGTTCCAGCACCAACATTTGCAGATGTAATAACGTAAGTTTGGCCAGTTAGAACAGCTGTATCACCAGGAGCAAGGTTTGCTGGAGTAACTGCAACATCTGTAAGTCCAAGTAATACATCAGAAATTCTGACATTTACAAGTGACGTGTCTCCAGAGTTTGTGATTGCAAAATCGTAAGTGATTGTATCACCAACATCCCCTATGATGCTGTTGTTGTTTGTATCAACAACAGATGCGATTTCTTTCTCTAAAGTTAGCTCAGGATCAGGGATAGGTAGGTTCAATACTGTTGGATCATCTGGCCCACCTGTGTTTGGTGGTGTTGGAATCGGATTCCCACTTCCATCAAGGTTCGGCTGTGTTTGTGTATCAGAAATATCTGTTACATTTGGTAAAGGATTACCACTTGTATCTACCAATGGCGTGCTTGGGTCAGGGTTCCCAGCACTATCTGTTGCGACAGGAGCACCAGAAGCAACTGCAGTATTTACAATTCTACCCGCAGCTACATCAGTAGCAGTGATTATGTAAGTTCTGCCGTTGAATGTCGCGCTTTGTGTTGGCAACAAATCACCTGGTGTAACTGGTTCATCTGTTAAACCTAAGAACGCGTCTGTAAGTGTTACGCCTACAAGAGCTGTATCACCGGTGTTTGTTACTGTGAAATCAAACGTTACCGTGTCACCCACATCACCAATGATGCCTGTATTATTCGTATCAGCTACGGAACTAACAGTTTTTTCCAAAGTCAGCTCAGGACTTGGTGTCGGTAAATTTGCAGTCGTTGGATCATCTGGACCGCCTGTTCCAGGAGGGTCTGGAATTGGCGTTGTTGTACCCGTGGTTGTGTCGTAATCAGGTTCTGTACCTGCATCTGATGTGTCATTCACATCAGGTATACCCAAAGGTGTTGCTGGATCAGGAATACCACCAACATCTGTTGCTACAGGCGTACCCGTGGTTGTTGCAGTGTTATCAACGTTACCATTCGCTAAATCTAATGGTGTAACTGTGTGATTTAAGCCAGTAATTGTAACAGAGTCTGTTGGTGCAAGATCTGCTGGTGAGACAGCTACATTCGTTGCACCTAAGAATGGGTCAGAATATGTCACGCCAGCCAGTGAGGTATCACCAGTATTTGTGATGACGAGCTCATAATTGATTACATCGCCAATATCGCCAAACAAAGCGTTGCCATTGGTATTCGTCACAGAAGTAATTGATTTTACAATCGTAATTTCTGGGTCAGGTGTTGGTAAGTTCACAACGGTTGGGTCATCTGGGCCGCCTGTTCCGGGAGGATCAGTAATTGGTGGCACATTACCGTTCGTTGTGTCTAAATTTGGATCGGTCGCGG
>CANMGS010000003.1 GCA_947497475.1 uncultured Amylibacter sp. | reverse complement strand
CCAGAGCCAGAGCCAGAGCCAGAGCCAGAGCCAGAGCCAGAGCCAGAGCCAGAGCCAGAGCCAGAGCCAGAGCCAGAGCCAGAAAACATACCTGAACCTGAAGTGGTTGAAGCAGAACCTGTTGCGGAACCCGAAAAGCCTGCACCGAAAAAGCCTGGGTTTATCGGTCGCATGCTGGGTCGCAAAGCAGAACCAGAGGTGCCGGCGGCACCTGCGGTTGATGATGCCCCACAAAGTGGGGTTGAAGAAGCCGCTGCCCCTGAACCTGAACAGGACATGAGTCTTGTTGGCCGTGTCCTTGGACGTGCGCCAAAGAAAAAGGTTGTGAAACGCGTCCTTGATGACGCGATGCTCGAAAGCCTTGAAGAGCTTTTGATCACCGCAGATATGGGTGTTGAAACCTCTTTGCGTGTTTCCGCAGCAATGGCCGAAGGGCGCTTTGGCAAGAAACTTGGTGTTGATGAAATCAAAGCACTGCTTGCTGCGGAAGTTACGCGCATCATGGAACCTGTTGCGAAACCAATGCCGCTTTACCCTAAAAAACCACAAGTAGTACTTGTTGTGGGCGTAAACGGCTCAGGTAAAACAACGACGATCGGCAAACTTGCCAGTCAGTTCAAAGCGGCAGGAAAATCTGTTGTGATTGCTGCAGGCGATACATTCCGTGCAGCAGCCGTAGAACAGCTCCAAGTTTGGGGGGATCGTGCTGGTGTACCAGTTTTGACCGCACCAGAAGGATCAGATCCTGCATCACTTGCTTATGAAGCAATGGAAAAAGCCGAAAAAGACGGTGCTGATTTGCTTATGATCGATACCGCAGGCCGCTTGCAGAATCGTCAGGATTTAATGGAAGAATTGGCAAAAATCGTTCGTGTAATCCGCAAAAAAGACCCGGATGCGCCACATAATACTTTGTTGGTACTGGATGCAACGACAGGTCAAAACGCTGTCAGCCAAGTTGAGGTTTTTCAGAAAATTTCAGATGTCAGCGGTTTGGTTATGACGAAACTTGATGGCACGGCCAAAGGCGGTGTTCTGGTATCTCTTGCAGATAAATTCGGTCTTCCAATCCATGCAATTGGTGTGGGCGAACAAATCGACGATCTACAACCGTTTGACCCCGAAGAATTCGCGCAAGCTTTGACAGGACATACGCTTTGAGCGATTGGCTTGTGTCTATTGCAGGCACACCTGCTGGCAGCCAACTTGCTTTGGGGCTAGCTCTTTTTGCAGCACTTATGCATGCCATTTTCGGTGCCTTGCAAAAAGGTCGCCATGATCCTTGGCTGACACGTGGTGCCATTGATTTTTCATATGGTTTGATGGCAATGCCAATAGCGCTTTTTGTTGTTCCATGGCCTGAACCCGATATGTGGTTGATCTTTGCAGGCATGTTTGTGATCCACGTGATCTATAAAATCACCCAAGGTATGGCCTATACACATGGGGCATATACGGTCGTTTATCCAGTTGTACGTGGTCTTGGCCCACTCGTAACTGTGATCGCCGCTGGTGTAATTTTTGGCGAACATTTTGAATTACTGCAATGGAGCGGCCTTGGCCTGTTAACATTGGCGATCTTCGCGTTAGCCGCAGTCAATCTAAGTCGCGAAACAGTTGATCGTAGTGAATTAAAGCTTGCTCTTGCATGGGCCGTTGCTGGTGGGTTTATGGTTGCGGCATACACCACATATGATGCCTATGGCATACGCGCGACACTGGATCCATTTACATTCCTTGCATGGTTTTTCTTTATCGATGGATTGTTCTTTCCTTTTGTCGCAGTTGTGATGTGGCGGCGTATGGACAACCCACCTGAGATACGGCCATTATTGGCACGTGGATTTATTGGCGGTATTGTCGCCTATCTAAGTTTTGGTTCCATTATGATGGCTACGCGTTTGGATAAAGTGGGTGAAGCAGCAGTATTGCGTGAAACATCACCTGTGTTTGCTGCACTTATTGGCTGGTTATTCCTAAAAGAGAAAGTAGGCCCATTGCGAGCCTTCTTAATGTGTGCGATTGCTGGTGGTGCAGTATTGGTGGAATTTGGTGGATAACCAAAGGGTAGAGGCAAGAATGGAAGAAAAGAAGATAAGTTCAGGTTTGAAAATGGTGTTGGAATTGGGCCCCATTGTCCTGTTTTTCATCGCATATACAAAGATGAAAGGTACGATGTACACGATCTTGGGCCAAGAATATGATGGGTTCATTATCGCTACCGCCGCGTTTATTCCTGTTTTGCTGATATGCACAGGTATTGTCTGGGCCTTAACGGGTAAGCTATCCAAAATGCAATTGACGACAGCCGTTTTGGTTGTTGTATTCGGTGGTTTGTCAGTTTGGTTCAATGACGAACGTTTCTTTAAAATGAAACCAACAATTATTTATGTCCTATTCGGCAGCATCTTGGCCTTTGGCTTAATGCGAGGACAATCCTATTTAAAAGCAGTGATGGAAGAAGCAATGCCATTGCAGGACGAAGGTTGGATGATCTTAACCAAACGTATATGCATGTTCTTTTTTGCACTTGCTGTGATGAATGAGGTTATCTGGCGGACAATGTCTACAGATGCATGGGTGAATTTCAAAACGTTTGGTCTGACGGCCGCAATATTCTTATTCTTTATGACCCAAGGCGGTGTTTTGGCCAAATACGGTTTGGAAAAAGAGTAAGAATAATGGTGCAATCTATTTTGTTTTAAACAAATTATTTTGCGCATCTTTGCCGCGTAAGTCGTTACGTTTCTCAGCGGCGACAGCGCGACCTGCAATTAAGGCGGGGCGTGCAGCGCAACGTTCAAGCCATTTCGCCATATTTGGGAAGTTCGCTAAATCTTGCTCTTGCTTTTCCCAAAGACTGGCCCATCCCCAACAGGCCATATCAGCAATTGAATACTCGCCACAGATATAATCTTGGCCTATTAACTGCTGATCTAAAACACCATATAGCCGCTTGGTTTCCGCTCTATAACGATCCTTTGCATATGGGATATCATTTGGTGGCTCCATGTTAGGCGCATAAGCAAGGAAATGATGTGCTTGTCCTGCCATTGGGCCAAGCCCGCCCATTTGCCACATAAGCCATTGATTAATTTCAATACGATCACGTTCAGTTTCTCCATAAAACTGACCTGTCTTACGTCCCAAATACTGCAAGATTGCACCAGATTCGAATATCGAAATTGGCTCGCCATCAGGCCCATCAGGATCAATAATTGCGGGCATACGATTGTTTGGTGCGATTTTTAGGAAATCTGGCTTGAATTGATCACCAGCGCCAATGTCGATCAGGTTTAAATTATAGGGCAGGCCCATTTCTTCGAGTGCAATTGTAACTTTCCACCCGTTAGGTGTTGGCCAAAAAAACAGCTCGATTGGGTCTGTCATATGATTGCTCCTGAATATATTTAGGCCACAATGGCACAAATACAGAAGCCGTCAATTGACCAGGCATTATTTATTTGATGCGAGCTTTGTGAATAATTGTAGACGCCTGCGGTGTGAAGTAATTGTGTTTGCACCCATTTCCAGCATTAAATTATCAGCCGTTTCAGAATGATCTGGTATCTCTGACCAATTCGAATGAGGGAATTTATAGCCAAAACAAATGGCGCAATCTGCAGGGCCTGGTTTGGGGCCGAATTTGTTAAAGAGATATGGTAACAGACTTCGCTTTTCTGCAATCAAGTTATGTATTTTTAAATGTGCGCCCATTGGGCAATCCAAGGCGTATAATGTTTGCGCAGAAAACTCAAAAGCATTGGATAATAGCAAATTACGCCACATTTTGGATTTACTTTTCCGCACAGCAGCAAGGGCCACACGGACACCAAAACGATGCGCAACAACATCAACTGGACATTCAGGGGAGGTTTGGCGCAAACTGTTGATTAAAAATGATAATCCATCAGATTCTAATCCAGCTTTATCATAGGGCACTGCCAAATCGGGTAACGCTTGTAACCCTGCAGCATATCCTAGCCACCTAAAGTCAATCACAAGCGTTTTGCGATCAGGTGGGCGTAACGCAAAAGGCGAAGATTGGTGATGGGCTGGCAATTGTATTGAAATCCTTGGAGGTGAAGAAAACCGCTCGATCTTCTTTGCCAATAAACCCATCACATCGCGTCGTGGGTAGCGGGGATTGTAAATTTCCCCTGCCTGAGATTGCACTCGAAACACTGCCATTCGATACTCTTTTTACTGCTCGTATGAATGTGTTTTAACGTGTTTAAATTTCTAAACCGTAAAGCGAAACGCCCATTGACGCGCTTTTGCAGATTAAGTAATTAAAACTTGAGGCGATTTGTAACCGGATTGTGGGCCTCGTTAAATATGCCGCTAAAGAGGTCAGGGCGATTTGCGACCCCGACTGTTAAATCGGTTGGGGTTTTTTATTGGGCGTTGCCCGGAAAGTTATGATTATGGATCATTGGAACGCAAAGACAAAACTTGTGCACGCGGGCACAAAACGCAGCCAGTTTGGCGAATTGTCAGAAGCGATGTTTTTAACACAAGGATTTGCTTACGATAGCGCTGAACAGGCCGAAGCACGTTTTATTGAGTCTGGTGAAGATGAATACATCTATGCACGTTACGGAAACCCTACGGTGCGTATGTTCGAAGAACGTATTGCAGCGCTAGAAGGCGCTGAAGATGCATTTGCAACGGCAAGTGGTATGGCGGCTGTATCTGGCACATTGTTTTCGATGTTGCGTGCAGGCGATCACATTGTATCGGCCAAAGCTTTGTTTGGTTCTTGTTTGTTCGTTGTTGAAGATATTTTACAACGTTGGGGTGTCGAGGTGACATTCGTGGATGGCACAAACCTTGATGAATGGCGTGCTGCATTTAAGCCAAATACAAAAGTTGCATTCCTAGAAGCATTATCCAATCCGACGCTAGAAGTGATCGACATTGCTGGTGTATCTGAAATTGCACATGCCGCGGGTGCAACTGTTGTCGTAGACAATGTGTTTGCAACACCAGTCTTTCAACGCTCATTAGAGTTAGGTGCTGACGTTGTGATTTATTCTGCAACAAAACACATCGATGGGCAGGGTCGTTGTTTGGGTGGTGTTGTTTTAGGCACGAAAGAATTCATCCGCAAAACATTTGAACCGTTTAACAAACATACAGGCCCAGCGATGAGCCCATTTAACGCTTGGGTTATGCTGAAAGGTTTAGAAACGCTTGCATTGCGGTGCGAAGCACAAGCGGCAACATGTAATGTGCTGGTTGATGGTTTGACTGGTAATAACAAACTGAAACGCTTGATATACCCATTCGCGGACGGTCATCCTCAGCAAGCTTTAGCCAAACAACAAATGACAGCAGGTGGTACAGTGCTATCGTTGGATTTGCATGGTGGCAAAGATGCTGCGTTTAAATTCATCAATGCTCTGAACATTATTACCATTTCAAATAACTTGGGGGATGCAAAATCTTTGATCACACATCCAACAACGACAACACACCAGCGTTTGAGCGATGAACAACGCACTGAATTGGGTATTACGGATGGTTTTGTGCGTATTTCTATTGGCTTAGAGGATAGTCAGGATTTGCTGGACGATTTGAAGCAGGCTTTGGAAAAGGTATAGAAAACCTATCTTTGTACTATTATTCGTCGTGTTTTCTGCGTAGTGAGGCGGAAAATCAGAAGGTTTCTATGGAAACTTATGGTTTAAAGCTCCATATTCGCCCCAAATTGGTATGACTAAGGACTATGTTATGACTGACCCAAAAACAGCAAAAGGCAAACTTGCTGAGGCACGTCCATCGCGTGAAGAAGCGGAAGAAGCTGTACGTACATTGTTGCGTTGGGCAGGTGATGATCCTGATCGTGAAGGTTTGTTGGACACACCCGCGCGCGTTACCAAAGCTTATGGCGAATGGTTTCGAGGGTATGACCAAGACCCGCTTGATATTTTGAAGCGTACGTTTGAAGAGGTCGAAGGCTATGATGAAATGGTTGTTCTAAAAGACATCCGTTTTGAAAGCTATTGCGAACACCACATGGCACCGATCATTGGTAAAGCTCACGTTGGTTATTTGCCGACTGATCGCGTCGTGGGCATTTCTAAATTGGCACGTTTGGTGGAAGCTTACGGTAAACGTCTGCAAGTTCAGGAAAAAATGACGGCACAAATCGCGAATGCATTGCAAGAGGGTTTGAAGCCACGTGGTGTAGCAGTTGTGTTGGAAGGCGAACATCACTGTATGTCAACACGCGGTATTCATAAGCATGGTGTTACGATGGTGACATCGCGTATGATGGGCACATTCCGCACAAATGATATTACGCGCCAAGAGTTCCTAAAATTGGTTGGGAACCCTGTTAGCCGCAGTTCATAACCCTTTCATTTCTTTGAAAATGCTTGACGGATGCGTGTCAAAACGCCAAGCCTAAACTCATGTTTGACTTTCGACCTGCAGGATACGTGATTGGTCTTTTGGTTGTCGTGCTTGGATGTACGATGTTCTTGCCAATGTTGATGGATCTATACGACAACGACCCACATTGGAAAATCTGGGCTCTATGTGCGTTTATGACTGCTGTATTTGGTGGGACGATGGCGCTGTCTTGCGCGACTGAAGGTCAACAAGGCCTGAGCATTCAACAAACATTTTTCCTTACAACAGGCGTTTGGGTCGTTTTGCCAATTTTTGCAGCAATGCCATTCTGGCTTGGCGCGACACAAGCCAGTTATACCGATGCTTTTTTTGAAGCGACCTCGGGATTAACAACAACAGGTTCAACAGTCTTTTCTGGATTAAGTGATTTACCACGTGGGCTGTTGCTATGGCGTGGTCTTATGCAATGGTTCGGCGGTATTGGCATTATTGTTGTAGCAATGGTTTTTCTACCTTTGTTGCGTGTAGGTGGTATGCAAATCTTCCGCACCGAAGGATTTGACACCTTTGGTAAAGTTTTACCGCGGGCTGCAGAGATTTCGCGAACAATTTCGTCTATTTACTTGGGGCTTACAATCTTATGTGCTTTGTCATACCGCATCGCAGGGCAGGGTGTTTTTGATAGTATCGTTCATGCAATGACGACAATCGCAACAGGCGGGTTTGCGAATTACGACGATAGTTTTAGCCGCTTAGGTGTAGGGTCCGAATATATTGCTGTGGTCTTTATGGTGTTAGCTTGTTTGCCATTCGTACGCTACGTTCAGATGGTAGGGGGCGCAATGCGACCTATTGCAAAGGATACGCAAATTCGAGCTTTTTTACTAACGGCTTTAACCGTTGTCGTTTTGCTGACAATTTGGCGTATTGCATTCGAAACAAACTCTTTGGAACTTGCTTTGCGAAAAGCTGCTTTTAATGGGCTATCCATTTTAACAGGCACAGGATATGCAAGCGATGATTATATGCGTTGGGGCAGCTTTCCAATTACATTACTGTTTATGATCGGTTTAATTGGTGGCTGTGCTGGAAGTACAACCTGTTCGATTAAAATTTTCCGGTTCCAACTTTTATACGCTTCTGTACGAGCGCAATTACAACGGATTCATAGCCCCAATGGTGTGTTTATGCCCAAATACGAAGGCCGTACCGTTGCAGATGATGTTGTTTCTTCTGTTATGGGGTTCTTCATGCTGTTTATTCTATCGCTAGCAGTGTTAGCTGTTGGCCTGGGAATGACAGGGCTTGATATGATTACATCTATTTCTGGAGCAGCTTCGGCTTTGGCAAACATTGGCCCTGGATTGGGTTCAGAGATTGGCCCTGCAGGTAACTTTTCAGGTTTAAACGATACTGCAAAATGGTTGTTGATTGCAGGTATGCTTGTAGGTCGATTAGAACTGATGGCTGTATATGTATTATTTACTGGTGCTTTCTGGCGTGGGTAATACATATCAGCATATCCGAAAGCCGTATTTTAATTAACAAAAACAATATAGATGGCAGTGCATTATGATCATTTGATGTATATGTATGGCTCATTACTACAGCTATGCAGGAGTGCATTCGATATGACTTTAGATCCTAAAGATTGGGACGCGTTTCGTGCCTCTGCACATGCTATGTTAGATGCTTCTATAGATAAGTTGACGAACGCAAGTGAGGGGCGTGTATGGACGCCGCTGCCCGATGCGCAACGTAACACTATAGAATGCATGTTACCCCAATCTGGCAGTACGACAGAAGATATTCAGCAAGAATTAGAAAGCTTTTTACAATTCGGTGTAGGCAACACACATCCACGTTTCTTTGGTTGGGTTCACGGCGCAGGGGCGCCTTCTGGTTTGATGGCAGAAATTGCTGCAGGAGCGATGAATGTAAACGCAGGTGGGCGTGATCATGTTGCACCTATCGTCGAGCGACAGGTTATATCTTGGGCCGCAGAGATGGTTGGTATGCCAAAAGAAACATCAGGTTTGATTGTTTCAGGTACTTCTATGGCAACAGTGATTGCACTGAAGACTGCACGAGATCAACGTGTGGAAAATGCGCGTTTACAAGGCGTTCCTCAAGGGAAATTGGTTGGTTATACAAGCCTTCAAACACACAGTTGCGTTGCTCAGGCTTTTGACATCTTGGGATTGGGCAAAGATGCATTGCGCAAAGTCTCGTGTAATGATGCGTTTGAGATGGATGTTGCAGTATTAAAAGACATAATTGCAAAAGATAAAGCCGCTGGGTTGACGCCATTTTTGATTGTGGGCACAGCTGGCGCCGTAAATATGGGCGCTATTGATGACCTAGAGCAAGTTGCTGATGTTGCTGCACAAAATGACATGTGGTTCCATGTTGATGGTGCTTTTGGGGCGACTGCGAATATCGGTAAGCATGCCAAATCAAGATTAACAGGATTATCTCGTGCTGATAGTTTGGCGTTTGATTTTCATAAGTGGCTACAAGTGAATTATGACGCTGGTTGTGTTTTGATCCGTGATGAAACTGCGCATAAACAATCTTTCTCGGATAGACCTGAATATTTGCGCGGGGCAGAACGTGGGCTTGCCGGGGGTGCCTTTTGGGCGGTGGATTATGGGCCTGAGTTATCACGTGGATTCCGTGCATTGAAGGTTTGGGCGCATTTAAAAGAACATGGTATCAATGCTTTGGCCGATGTGATTGACTGCAATATTGAGCAAGCACAATATTTAGAAAGCCTTGTAAATGCTTCAAATAAACTAGAGATGCTTGCACCTGTTCCATTGAACATATGTGCATTTCGTTATGTATTTGAAGACAACAATGATGCACTGAATGAAGAGATTGTTGTGCGTCTACAAGAAAGTGGTGTTGCCGTGCCATCGACGACTGTGATCAATGGGCAAATGGCGATACGAGTGAATTTGACTAATCACCGTACACGAAACTCTGATCTAGATACGTTGGTAGAAGCTATTACCAAAATTGGGGATGAGCTGTCTTAATTTCCGAAAAAGGGACGTATGATCCGCGTACACAGAACGTGCACCGTACGTATGACACTTGTATTGCTTTAGTGTGCTATAATAGGTTTAAGCCATGCATTCAGATACAATGAAAAGCGATCGTTGATCGATTGCGAATTATGCAGTTCACAAAACTTCAAAGCGATTGCTTGTATCATGAACGCCTGAATACCTTCAGCTTGTAATTCTGGGCTGATATCGTTTCTGAAATTTGCCTCTGATAACCAGCTTTCCAATATGGTGGTTTGGCGGCCGAATGTTGTTGCTATGTGGCCAATTTGGTCTATTTGCGCAGCACCTGAATATCTAATTATTAAATCAAATACATATCGCTCGCTTGCCATAAATTGAACCAAAGGCTCAAAGGCATTAAGGATATCTGAAATGGTTTTAGGCGAGGGAAGAGCTTCCAAATTATCCAGATAAGCATCGATTTTTTCGCCGATGATAATATCCATCAGTGCATCTTTATCTTTGAAATGAGCAAAGAATGTTCCTTTGGCTGTCCTTGCAATAGATATAACATCTTCGACACGTAATGCTTCGAAATTATCCTTATCAATTATATGCTTAGCTGCCGATATAAGATTGGCACGCGTCTTTAGTGTTCTTTTTTGTTGTGGCTTAGTCATATGCTTTTTTTGCATTAAAATTGACTGTGGTCAATATTTTAATTGACCTTAGTCACTTATTGTGAAATTTGACCGTGGTCAATTATGGAGATTCTTATGAAACAGAGACGAATATTTGTATTGAACGGTCACCCAGCGGAGCAATCGCTTAATCGTTCATTGGCTGAGAGTTATGCAGAAGCAGCGAAAGAAGCGGGGCATCAGGTTCGTATGATGAATTTATATGACTTGTCTTTTGATCCTGATTTTGAGTTTGGAAGCTACAAAAAACAAAAGCCGCTTGAGGAAGATTTAGAACACTTCTTGGAACATCTTGAGTGGAGCGAACATTTTGTGATGACCACGCCAATGTGGTGGGGTGGTTTGCCTGCAAAGTTAAAAGGGCTGTTTGATCGTTCTTTTTTACCTGGCCGCAGCTTTGATACACGCAACTTACTTTGGAATGGTATGCCTAGCCCTCTGATGACGGGTAAAACAGGGCACATCATATTAACATCTGATACGCCTGCTTGGTTTTTACGCCTGAAATACCGCAATGCTATTTTGCACCAACTGAAAGGGCAGATATTTGGCTTTGTCGGAATATCACCTGTGCGTTTTACATATTTTTCGGGTGCAAGTGATGCGGACGAAAGCAAAGTGCAAAAATGGATTGGTCAATTGCGTGGAAAAGCAATGAAAGGTCTATGAGTTTTGATGTTTTGCACTCTAAGCCATGCTTTGCGCTGATGATTACATGTATATGCAATTGACCCCATGGGTCGGTTTACATAGTAAGTAACCACTTACGTATTAGTCAAAAAGAGCGCAGACCATGGCGACCAGCAAACCCCGTTCGTTTCAAGAGATTATCTTGCGGCTTCAAACCTATTGGACATCGCATGGATGTGCGATGATGCAGCCTTATGATATGGAGGTCGGTGCGGGTACGTTTCACCCAGCAACCACGTTGCGTGCGCTGGGGTCAAACACTTGGGCGGCTTGTTATGTACAGCCATCACGCCGTCCAACGGATGGACGTTACGGTGAAAACCCAAACCGTATGCAGCATTATTATCAGTATCAGGTTTTGATTAAGCCAAGTCCGCCCGATTTACAGGATTTATACCTTGGATCGTTAGAGGCGATCGGCATTGAAATGGATATGCATGATATCCGTTTTGTCGAAGATGACTGGGAAAGCCCGACATTGGGTGCTTGGGGTCTTGGCTGGGAAGTTTGGTGTGATGGGATGGAAGTGTCTCAGTTTACCTATTTCCAACAGGTGGGCGGCCATGATTGTAAGCCAGTCTCAGGCGAACTGACTTATGGCTTGGAACGTCTAGCGATGTATGTTTTGGGTGTGGATCATGTGATGGACATGCCGTTCAACGATCCTGATGCGCCTATTCATCTGAAATACGGCGATGTGTTCAAACAGACAGAGCAGGAATATTCGCGTTGGAATTTCGATGTGGCGGATACGGATATACTGCTGCAGCATTTCAAGGATGCAGAGGCGGAATGTAAGCGTATTTTGGATCAGGAGCATATTGATCCTAAAACTGGTGCGAAGATCATCATGGCACATCCTGCCTATGACCAATGTATCAAGGCATCGCATTTGTTTAACCTGTTGGATGCGCGCGGTGTGATTTCTGTGACAGAACGCCAAGCTTATATCGGCCGTGTGCGCGCATTGGCGAAAGCTTGTGCTGATGCGTTTGTTCAAACCGAAGCTGGTGGTGCTGCGGCATGAACGGCAAGTCGATTGTCATAAGTTTATTGTTGTGCGCTGCCATTGCGGGTGGTGGGTTGTGGTATTCCATTGAGCGGGCGTATTACGAACGGATCACGGATGTGACCGAAGTGGTTGCCTATGGCGATAAGTTCCCTGTTAGCAATTACGATGGTATTGATGCAGATACATCGCCCCTGAAAATGCGCGCTTGTTTTAACGTTGATTGGGATTATTTTCCGACGGATGAATTTAAAGATGTGGCGACACCTTTGAATGCACCGCAGTTTTTCAAATGTTTTGATGCGGGGCAACTGACGGATGATTTGCAGTCGGGTGATGCGACTGCGATTTTGGCGAATGAAAACGAACCCTACGGGTTTGATACCTTTATCGTTCAGTATCCTGATGGGCGTGCGTTTATGTGGCGTCAGATCAATATTTGTGGCGAAAGCCAGTTTAGCGGTAATGATTTGCCAGAAGGGTGTCCTGATCCTGATGGAGAAAAGCAATCGCGTGTGGTTGAACCTGCGGCTGTTGTAGAGGTTGCTAAGGCTGAATACCAAGCTGTTTCACCGCAAATTCGCTTGTTGCCTTATATCGGCAGCACGTCTGAGGTGATTAACGCAAACAATTTGGATGCTGTTGCGAATGCGGCTGATCCATTAAGTTTTCATGGCTGTTTTAAAACACCGCTGACATATGGGTTGTTGACGGAAACATACCAAACACATGACACACCGACACCGAAGTCTGAAAAACTAAGCTGCTTTGATGCAGCACAGGTTCAGGCAGATTTAAACACTGGCACTGCTTTGGCATTTGTCGGGGAAAAGAATATCCACCCAGGTATTGATCGCGTGGTTGCCGTTTATGAAGACGGCCGCGCGTTTGCTTGGCATCAAAAAACGCAAAGTGAATAATTATGGCTGACTTGCTATTAGAACTGTTTTCCGAAGAAATTCCTGCCCGTATGCAAGTGCGTGCGGCTGAGGATTTGAAAAAGCTTGTGACAGATGCGTTGGTGGATGCTGGTTTGACCTATGCTTCTGCTGCTGGATTTTCGACGCCACGCCGTTTGTGTTTAACGGTTGAAGGTTTGTTGGCTGAAAGCCCTAACTTGCGTGAAGAACGTAAAGGGCCGCGTGTGGATGCGCCTGAGAAAGCTTTGGAAGGTTTCTTGCGCGGTGTTGGTTTAACCAAAGATCAGCTGGAAGTGCGCGACGATAAAAAAGGTCAGACTTATTACGCGATTATCGAAAAAGCAGGGCGCCCTGCGGCAGATATTATTGCGGAAGTTGTTCCAAATGTTGTACGCAATTTCCCATGGCCAAAATCCATGCGCTGGGGTGCTGGAACTTTGCGCTGGGTGCGTCCGCTGCATTCTATTTTGTGTATCCTGTCTGCCGAAGATGGCGCCGAAGTGGTGAATTTCGATGTGGATGGCATTGAAGCGGCGAACCTGACAGCAGGACATCGTTTCCATGCGCCTGAATGGTTTAGCGTAAACTCATTCGATCAGTACCGTGCAGAATTGAAGAAATCCTATGTGATGTTGGACGCATCAGAGCGTGCGGATCATATTTGGGAAGATGCAAAGAATATGGCGTTTGCCCAAGGGCTTGAGGTTGTAGAAGATCGCGGGTTGCTTGCAGAGGTTAGCGGCTTGGTTGAATGGCCTGTGGTTTTGATGGGTGATATCGCAGAGGATTTTGTGGATTTGCCTGTGGAAGTTTTGCAGACGTCTATGAAAGAACATCAGAAATTCTTCTCTGTGCGTAATCCTAAATCTGGTCGTATTGAGAAGTTTATCACGGTTGCGAACCGTGAAACCAAGGATGATGGCGCCACTATTCTGGCGGGGAACCAAAAAGTTCTGTTTGCGCGTCTATCGGATGCTAAATTCTTCTGGGAAAACGATTTACGCGTGTCTTTGGATGACATGGCGGCGAAACTGTCGAATGTGACGTTCCATAATAAACTGGGCACACAGGCAGAGCGGATTGAACGGATTGCGGCATTGACGGCTGAAATCGCGCCGATTGTGGGCGCGGATAAAGAGTTGGCTGTGAAAGCCGCGCGTGTGGCTAAGGGCGATTTATCGTCTGAGATGGTTTATGAGTTCCCAGAGTTGCAAGGCATCATGGGAAAGTATTACGCTGAAAAAGCGGACTTGGATCAAAGCATAGCAAACGCTTGTGAAATGCATTATTCGCCGCTGGGCCCATCTGATGATGTGCCAAGTGAAGCGGTTTCTGTGTCTGTCGCTTTGGCTGATAAGATTGATACGCTGGCTGGTTTCTGGGCGATTGATGAAAAACCAACGGGATCTAAGGATCCATTCGCATTGCGCCGCGCTGCATTGGGTGTGATCCGCTTGATTTTGGAGAATGATATTAGGCTAGATTTTATGTCTGATAACTATTCAAAAAACTTCTACATCTTTGATGATGAATATAAAAAGATTGTTGATGTTGTCGCAAACGCAAAAAATATTGAGAAAACGATAGAAGATACTCCAAGTATTTTGGATCAAGATTTAGGATGGGATACTATAAAAAAAGCTGGCTTACTATATTCTAAAGTTGATGAATCGCGAGGCCAGTTGTCTGAAGTTTCAGAAATGATTGATAAGATTAGAGAGCAAAACGTGGAAAAACATCAAAATCTCCTCAGTTTTTTCCATGACCGCCTAAAGGTTTATTTGCGTGATAAAGGTATTTCTCATGACATTATCGATGCGTGTTTGGCGATGCCGAACAATGATGATTTTGTGTTGTTGGTGAAGCGCGCAGAGGCATTGCAAGCTTTTGTGAAAACAGATGATGGAACGAACCTGTTGCAGGGCTTTAAGCGTGCGAATAACATTCTGACGGCAGAAGAGAAAAAAGATGGCGTGTCTTATGAACTCGACCCTGAGGTGAAATTTGCTGAGGACGATGCTGAAAAAGCGTTGTTTGCTGCGTTGGATGGTGCACAAGGTGCAACCGCTTCTGCGGTCAAAGCAGAAGATTTTGCGGCCGCAATGGCGGCGATGGCATCTTTACGCCAGCCAATTGATGCTTTCTTTGAAGCGGTTCAAGTCAACAGCGAAAATCAACTGGTGCGTCGTAATCGTTTGTGTCTTTTGAACCGTATTCGTTCAGTGATGGGGCAGGTTGCAGATTTTGGCAGTATTGAAGGTTAAATGCGGTTGAAACATTCGCTTGCAAGACGTGACATAACGGCGGCTTGTCAGACGTTACAGCGTTGTTACTATTAACCTAATATATTTAGGAATTGGGATGTCAGATTTTTCACGCATATTAGCTTTGACTGCAGGTGCAGATGCTCCTGAAGAAGTTTATGGCGCGCGCGCTGCGGCTCAAGTTGTTTTAATGGAAGCAGGTCTGCCAGTGCCAAAAGCCTGGGGATTATCCGTTGATGCAGTTCGTGCGATTGCGAATGAAGATTTTCCCGAAACATGGCCTTTTTTAGAAGAGCTATCAGTCGGATGCTTAGTGTCTATTCGTGCAAGTCCTGTGGCGCGGGAATGGGGTGGACCTGATGCATTGTTGAATTTGGGGATGAACCAAGCAACATGTGATATATTAAAGAAGCCACTCGGTGAAGAGGCGGCAGTAGCGCTTTATGCGCGTTTTGTGCAGGATTATTCGGTTAAAGTAGCGAGATTAGACCCTGAATGGTTTGAAGAGTTGTATGATTTACACACAAGAAATGGAGTTGTAGATCATGAAGCCGTATTGGGTTCTTCATTGGCCTTATATGATCAAAATGTTGGAGAGCTTTTCCCACAAGAGCCAGTACGGCAATTGCGCAAGGCGCTTCGATCATTTGTAAAAGCATGGGACGGCACGACAGCACGTATCTTGCGCATGGCACAAGGTGCACCTTCGGATGCAGGACTTGGGTTGATAATCCAAGAGATGGCATTGGGATTGGGACGCGGCGAAAGTGGTGCAGGTGTCGGGCAATTCGTGTCCGCGCAAACGGGTGAAGACCAAGCGCATGGACGATATATGTCGCAATCGCAAGGGCGCGATGCGACTGCAGATCAAGCTAAAGCTCACTTTTTGAGCAAAGACAAACGGGGCCCATCTTTGGAAGATGTTTGTCCTGAAGCACTGGCGGATTTGAAAGGGTATTCAAAAAAAGCCCGCGAAGCGTTTCGTGATGAGATGCAAATTGAATTTACTGTTCAAGACGGTGCTGTTTCTGTTTTAGATGCGGTTCCTGCTGAACGATCTGGACGTGCAGCCGTTGGAATTGCTGTGCATTTGGTGGAAGAAGGTATCAAGGATAAAGACGACGTTCTTATGGGCATTGATCCCCGGAGTTTGAATGAAGTTTTACACCCTTTGGTCGATCCAAAAGCCAAACGCGAAGTGATTGCATCTGGTATCTCATCAAGCCCTGGGGCCGCAACTGGTAAGATTGTATTTACTGCAAATGCTGCGCAAGCAAGCGCTGCGCGCGAAGAGCCATGTATATTGGTCCGTATTGAAACGACACCAGAAGATGTGCGTGGCATGCATTCTGCACAAGCAGTTCTGACAGCAAAAGGGGGACGCGATAGCCATGCAGCTGTTGTGGCGCGGACCATTGGTGTGCCCTGTATCGTTGGTGTCAGCGATATGAAAGTTGATGTGCGCGGTAAAGTTTTAACCTTGCCAGGCGGTATTGTTCTGCGTGCTGGTGATACCATTACTGTGGACGCTGGAACTGGCGAGGTTTTACTTGGTGCGCCTAAATTGGTGCAACCAAACTTGGGCGGGGCGTTTAATACGTTTATGTCATGGGCGGATGAACGCCGTGTGTTGGGGGTGCGTGCAAATGCAGATACGCCGCAAGATGCGCGTATTGCACGTGATTTTAACGTAGATGGCATTGGTTTGGTTCGTACAGAACACATGTTCTTTGAGGCTGGCCGTTTGAACGTTATGCGCGAGTTGATTTTTGCGGATACAGATGCTGATCGCCAAGCTGCATTGAACTTGTTATTGCCGATGCAACGGTCTGACTTTATCGAACTGTTTGAAATTATGCAGGGATTGCCTGTATGTATCCGATTGCTTGATCCACCTTTGCATGAATTTTTGCCGCAATCACGTGATGAAATGCAATCTTTGGCGGATGCTATGGGGTTGCCGTTATCAAAAATTACGGCCCGCGTGGAGGACTTGAAAGAGTTCAACCCTATGCTTGGGACACGTGGTGTGCGTTTAGGCATTATGGTGCCTGAAATTTACGATATGCAAGCGCGCGCGATTTTTGAAGCCGCCGCACATGTATGCCAAAATGGTGGTGATATGATTTCACCTGAAATTATGGTGCCGCTTGTATCGGCAAACCGAGAAGTTGAATTGGTTAAATCCAGTGTCGATTCTGTTTTTGCTGCTGTTAAGAATGAAACAGGGGCAAAGCTTAAATATACGCTGGGTTCAATGGTTGAAACGCCACGCGCTGCATTGCGCGCTGGTGAAATTGCACGCAGCTCTGAATTCTTTAGTTTTGGTACAAATGACTTAACACAAATGACCTATGGATTAAGCCGAGATGATTCAGGCCGCTTCATGCGCGATTATGTTAGTCACGGTGTTTTTGATGAAGATCCATTTCACTCGCTTGATGCTGATGGTGTTGGGGAACTATTACTTATGGCATGTGAACGGGGGCGTTCCGAGCGCAAAAAGCTACTTGTTGGCCTTTGTGGGGAGCATGGTGGGGATCCGCAATCGGTGGGATTCTGTCATAAAGCACATTTTGACTATGTTTCTTGCTCTCCGTTCCGCACGCCAATTGCGAAGCTAGCCGCAGCACAAGCGGCAATTTTGGATCAAAAAAAGTAACAAAATTACAAAATAATTCATTTTGCGCAATATAATGTGTTTTTTAACATAAATGTAACAGTGTCAAAACTGTGACTGTTCTGTGACTGGACAGTCTCAGGGCGGTATCTGTAAAAGGCGCGGACTCTGCAGGGAATCTTATTCTGCGTATATGGGGCTGCTGTAATGATTATATCTATTAAAAGTTTTTCAAAGGGACTGGTTACCCTATTGGTAAGCACTGCTGTTGGAACATCTGCAATTGCGGAAGGATCATCTGCAGTTATTGGCCAGATAACAACTATTGTTGCGAATGAACATAACATCTTGTCTACGGTTGGTCCTGAGCGATTGGCTTTGCTAAGCCGCACGTCGACTAAACTGCCAGATACGACTAAAGAATCTGCATCTTCTCGTAATATTACAACCAAAGCACAGTTGAATGCTTTACCTCGTGCTAGTGGTGGCTCTGAATGGCGTTGTTTGACAGAGGCTTTGTACTTTGAAGCACGCGGTGAGAGCCTAAAAGGGCAATTCGCTGTTGCGGAAGTTATTTTGAACCGTCGTGACAGCAAGCGCTTTCCAAGCTCTGTTTGTTCCGTGATTGGCCAAGGTTCGCAATCGGGCAAAAAATACGCATGTCAGTTTTCATATAAATGTGACGGCCGTGCAGAAGTCTTTTCTGAAGGTGGCGCATACATACAAGTGGGTAAAGTAGCACGTTTGATGCTAGATGGCAAAGCACGTAGCTTAACAAAAGGCGCTATGTTTTATCACACTGGCGCTGTGAGCCCGAAATGGTCACGCAAATTTACACGGACAGCAAAAGTGGGCAGCCACTATTTCTATCGTTCATAATCTTTAAACAGATTTAAACGAAAAGAACCGTCTTTATAGGCGGTTTTTTTATTTCAAATACTGTATTTCATATAATCCCTCTTGTTATAGACTTTACGGAAGGCTACCTGAAAGCCACATATGAAGAGTACGCTTATGACTGATGATATTACTGTAGCTTTTGAAACACCTGAAGTTCGTGCGAAAGCCACTCAAACATCTGATCCATTGGATCGTATTTCGGTACGTGATTATACCAAAGAAGTTGAGATTGGTGCATTTCAAGCTGAACGCGGCACAATGCAACGTATTCGGTTCAATGTTGTACTGGAAGTCGGCGGTAGTGAGGGTGCGCAAACTGACGATGTCGATTTGATCCTTTCCTATGACATGATCACAGAAGCCATAGAAGAGCATTTGGCAAATGAACGTTTAAACCTTTTGGAGACATTGGCAGAACGAATTGCCGAAAGCATTCTGGAGCATCCATTGGCTCAGCGTATCTTTGTGCGTATTGAAAAACTTGATCGTATACCTGGGACTTTGGGTGTGGAAATTGTGCGATCCAAAGCTGACGATGCGGTTCAAGTGGATGATGCTGGCGTTCGAGTAAATCCATTGATTGTGTTCCTATCCAATGAAATTTTACATGGCGATCAATTAGCGGAATGGTTAGACGCGGTCGCTGCACATGATTTGCCTGCACTTATTTGCGTCGAGCCCGCTGTGGAACAATCACCCGTTACAGATGTATCCCTTGTTAACCGCCGCCTTGGGCTTTTGTCGATTGAACAGAATGCGTGGGTTCTTGCGGCAAAAGACGAACGTTGCTTTGTTGTTGGCACACGAACGGAACTTGATTGGGCTATGAAAAATGGACAATTGTCGGTTTGGGCACCGTCTAAAATTGTCTTGGATGCAGTGGACAAACCCAATGTGGGGCCATCGCAACCTTTGGCGCTAGCACAGTGGTTTGCAAAAGCATTTGCCGCAGATCATATTTCGGTTTTGAAAGGGTTTGAGGACGTGCAATCATCTGAGCGTCTACAGGTTGTCAAAACACCATCAGAACTTTAAAGTTTCGATAAATAAGGGGAGGCGCGGAATGGATGTTGTCATCCGCGAAATTCGCAAGAGCGACCGTGACGTTTGGCTGAGCATGTATCGCCAGCTTTTTTCTACCTATTCTGATGATGCATTACTGGCAGAAATTGACCGTATTTTTAAATCGGGCAAACGCTCTGCCTATATGGCCGAGGCAGATGGTGTTGCTGCTGGGTTCGCAGAATACGCATTGCGCGACTATGCAAATGGGTGTCATTCACAACCCGTACCTTTTCTAGAAGGTATCTGGATCAGTGAAGAATTCAGATCACAAGGCATTGCAAAAGCATTGGTGCAATTCTTGGAAGAAAAAGCACGTAGAGCTGGGTTCAAAGAATTTGGCTCTGATGTAGAACTAGACAATTATCCATCGCAATTGATGCATGAACGTTTGGGATTTGAGCAAACAGAAAAAGTTATCTTTTATCGTAAGGTTATTGAATAAGATGGCTTATTTTCGCCCAATATCACAAATTGACCGTTGTCGTCCCAAAGGGGCACGTGCAATTGCAGGTGGATGGGCGTGGTTCACCCATGCAGAGCGGATTGAAAGAGGAGGGCACACAGATGTAGTTCCTGTTTCCGAAATCCCTGAAGATATTTTAGAAAATGTTTGTTCAGCACGCGGTGATATTTGCGGCTTGCCCATGTCAGAACCTCATATAATGGGGGTGTTGAATGTAACGCCTGATAGTTTTTCGGATGGCGGTCAGCATAATACATTTGAAGCTGCTATCGTGCGGGCCAATAATATGATCGAAGAAGGCGCAGCGCTTTTGGATATCGGCGGAGAGTCAACGCGCCCAGGTGCCGATTTTGTTGAGGTCGCCGAAGAAATCTCGCGCACAGTACCAGTGATCGAAGCGATAAAATCTGCAGGTATTGATACACCTTTATCGATTGATACACGTAAAGCAGATGTCGCAGATGCGGCTTTGAAATCTGGCGCGACGATGTTCAATGATGTGACAGCTTTGACATATGATGCAAAGAGCTTGCCATTGGTCGGACGCGAAAAACCGTTTGTGTGCTTGATGCACAGTTTAAGTGACCCAAAGACTATGCAGATTAGTCCTGAGTACGATGATGTACTTTTAGATATTTACGATCATCTTGCCGAACAAATTGCTATTTGTACCCGTGCGGGGTTGCCAAAAGAGCGAATTATTGTGGATCCTGGTATCGGATTTGGCAAAACAATGGATCACAATTTGCAACTTATTCGCGGCCTTTCGCTTTTCCATGGACTTGGATGCCCTGTTTTATTGGGCGTTTCTCGTAAAAGGTTCATTGGTGAACTTGGAGGTACGCAAGAAGCTGCTGATAGAGCACCAGGCTCTATTGCAATTGGACTTGAAGGTTTGCGACAAGGGATTCAGTTCCTGCGGGTTCATGACATTTGGCAAACGAAACAAGCTATTAGATTATGGCAAACAACACTGTGAGGTATTATGGGGCGTAAGTATTTTGGAACAGACGGTGTGCGTGGCCTTGCGAATACGCATCCTATGACAGCAGAAATGGCCTTGAAATTAGGGGCTGCTGCTGGGCGATATTTCCGAAAAGACAAAAAAAGCCACCGTGTTGTGATAGGTAAGGATACCCGCCGTTCGAGTTACATGATTGAAAATGCTTTGACGGCTGGTTTTGCTTCTACGGGTATGGAGGTTTTCTTGCTTGGGCCAGTCCCAACACCTGCTGTTGGAATGCTATCACGTTCTATGCGTGCAGATGTGGGGGTTATGATTTCGGCATCGCATAACCCGTATCATGATAATGGCATCAAATTTTTTGGCCCTGATGGTTATAAACTGTCGGATGATGCAGAAGTTGAAATCGAAACATTGGTTGATAGCGAGATCAAACTTTCCCTGCCTGAAAATATTGGTCGCGTTCAACGTATCGATGATGGTCTTGGGCGTTATATGGAATTTGCAAAAACAGCTTTTCCACGCAAACGTTTGTTGGACGGGCTAAAAGTTGTCGTCGATTGCGCAAATGGTGCTGCATATAAGGCTGCCCCAACGGTGCTTTGGGAATTGGGGGCAGAAGTGATCCCCGTTGGTGTTACACCCAACGGATTTAATATTAACGATGGATGCGGTTCAACCGCACCAGAAGCAGCATCACGGGCAGTCATCACACATGGTGCTGATGTTGGCATTTGTTTAGATGGTGATGCTGACCGTGTTATGATCATTGATGAAAAAGGCAAAGTAGCCGATGGCGATCAGGTTATGGGGTTGATTGCAGATCGTTGGAGTGCTGAAGGATTGCTGGCAAAGAATACGCTGGTTGCAACCGTGATGTCCAATATGGGCCTGGAAAAACATCTGCAAAGTCATGGTGTGACTATGCTGCGTACAGGTGTTGGGGATCGTTATGTTGTGCAAGCCATGCGCGAGGGTGGGTATAATCTTGGCGGTGAGCAGTCTGGGCATATCGTGATGAGCGATTATGTAACAACTGGCGACGGTTTGATCGCTGGTTTGCAATTCCTGAATGCTATGATCAAAAGTAATAAACCGGCCAGTGAATTGGCGAATGTATTTCAAGCATATCCACAATTGCTACAGAACGTACGTTATAAAGACAAAGACCCTATGGATGCGGATAGCGTAAAAGCAGCTATTGCCGAAGGTGAAGAAGCATTGAAATCAAATGGGCGTCTTTTAATCCGTAAGTCTGGTACTGAACCACTGGTGCGTGTCATGGGTGAATGTGAAGATGCTGGTTTATTAAGACGAGTGGTAGGCGATATTGCTGCGGCTGTTGAGGCAGCGGCTTAGGCGCGTTTTTTCCACTGACTGACAAGTAAGCCAACCAAGATTAACCCCAAAGCCCAGATGAAGCTGGCGGGGAGCGTTTCATTCAAAAATACAACACCAAAAATAATAGCCCAAATTGGTACTTGGTAATTCACTTGGCTCATAAAGCTTGGGCCAGCGTTGTTGATGACATAGACAAGCATCAAAGTGGCAAGGGCTGTTGGGAATACGCCAAGGTATATGACGCCTGCAATTGCTACAGTACTGGCCATTTCGGGCATGCCTTCGAAATAGAGCGCGACTGGAACCATACCAATCGTGCCAATAAGCAATCCAGCTGCGGAATAAGATATCAGGCCAACAGGCGGGCAAAGCCGCGTAATAATAGAGCCAATAGCGTAGCAACAGGCAGCGACAATGCAAGCAAGACGCGCGATAGGTTCTAACGGATCACCTGAACTGTCGATAAATTTTTCGGGGCCGATCAAGATGATCACGCCAACAAAGCCGATCATGAAACCAATGACTTTCTTACGGGTCATTTGATCACCTTTGACCAAGAAATGCGCCAAAGGCAGGACGAGCAGGGGCACAACAGCCATACTGATACCTGCAAAGCCAGATTGGACGCGCAATTGTCCCCAGTTGAGCAAGGTAAATGGAATTGCATTGGTAAATAACCCCATGCCGAGAATATGCAACCATATACGTTTGTCCGTAGATGTTTCCCATTTTGGTAAGCCATTGCGAAATAAACAAGCATAGGTGACAAGTATTGCGGATGCGATCAGTAATCGGAGTGCTGCGATTGTCATTGGTCCAAAGCCGTCTAACGCCAATTTTGCGCCCATAAATGAGCCGCCCCAGATGATCGCAAGGATGATCAGAAAGGTCCAATTTATCAACGAATGTGGCGTTTGTTCAGACATAAAATTTCCATAAAGTATACATCAGGCTAACCATCTTTAGAGGCGTTCGCATCCTTAAAGCGACGCTTTCGAGAAAAAAAGGCATGCCCTAAGACATGCCTTTAAATTCTTAAAGAAAGGAGAACCTTAGTTCTTTTCTTTATCAACCATTTTACCAGCTGAAATCCAAGGCATCATAGCGCGTAGTTTGCCACCAACCTGTTCGATTTGGTGCTCGTCGTTTGCGCGACGTGATGCTTTGATCGTTGGCTGACCAACAGCGTTTTCAAGCATAAAGTCACGCACGAACTTACCAGATTGGATATCTGCAAGCGCTTCTTTCATGGCTTTCTTTGTTTGCTCGTATGGTAAAATGCGTGGGCCAGTTACGTATTGACCGTATTCCGCAGTGTTGGAGATTGAGTAATCCATGTTTGCGATACCACCTTCGTAGATCAAGTCCACGATAAGTTTTGTTTCGTGTAGACACTCAAAGTATGCCATTTCTGGTTCGTAACCAGCTTCTACCAATGTTTCGAAACCCATACGGATCAATTCAACGATACCGCCACAAAGAACAGCTTGTTCGCCGAATAGGTCTGTTTCACACTCTTCGCGGAAATCAGTTTCGATGATGCCAGAACGACCGCCACCGATTGCTGAACAGTATGATTTACCGATTTCAAGCGCTTTGCCTGATGCGTCTTGGTGTACGGCTACCAAACAAGGAACGCCGCCACCTTTTGAATATTCGCCGCGTACTGTGTGGCCTGGGCCTTTGGGCGCCATCATGATTACGTCAACGCCAGCTTTTGGCTCGATCAAACCGAAGTGTACGTTCAAACCGTGTGCGAATGCGATTGCTGCGCCGTCTTTTAGGTTGTCGTGTACGTATTTTTTGTATGTTTCTGCCTGAAGCTCATCTGGCATTGTGAACATGATCACGTCACACCAAGCTGCTGCTTCTGCGATTTCCATAACTTTCAGGCCTTCCCCTTCAGCTTTTTTCGCTGATGGAGAGCCTTCGCGCAATGCAACAACAACGTTTTTTGCACCGCTGTCGCGCAAGTTCAACGCGTGAGCGTGGCCCTGTGAGCCATAGCCAAGAATAGCAACTTTAAGGTCTTTGATTAGGTTAACATCGCAATCGCGATCGTAGTAAACACGCATGTAAGCCTCCATAAGAATGAGCGAATTTGGGACTGTTTATACGGGATTCTGACTGGGGTCGATTTCATAATTTGTATTAATTTACATGTTAGTGTAAAAAGTATTCGTATAAATTAATTTTGGTGTAAAATTCATGCAAGAATTGGATGATTTGGACAGGCGCATCCTGCGAGCGCTTCAAGAAGATGCTTCTTTGACAGCTGTGGAATTGGGCAAACGCGTGAACTATGCGGCCGCTTCTTGCTGGCGCAGGGTCGAACGATTGGAACGAGATGGGGTGATTAAATCCCGCCAAGTTGTCATCGACCCAAAAGCGTTGGGGTATGAGGTGGAAGTGTCTTTGCGGATCACTTTGGATAAAACTGCCAAGAATGCATTTGATGAGTTTATTGCAGAGGCGCGTGATGTGGCAGAAATCAATGAAATCCAAACATTCCTTGGCCGCGTGGATGTGCGCCTGAATGTATTGGCGCGTGATATGGAACATTATCAACAGATTTACCGCACACGTATTTTGGGATTGCCCCATATTGCGGATATTGAGGCACTGATGTTGATCTCGAATGTTATGGAACGCGAGGTACTGCCCGTATGATTGATTTAGATGATACAGATCGCGCATTGCTGCGTGCATTGCAAAAGGATGGAAGCTTATCCGCTGCGGCTTTGGCGAAACGGGTGGATATGTCCCAACCCGCTGCTTGGCGACGTATTAAACGTATGGAAGAGGCCGGCGTGATCGCGGGGCGGCGTGTGGTTCTGGATAAAGAGAAGTTAGGTTTTGGCGTTACGGTTTTTTTAGGTGTAAAGCTTGCGACCAAAGGTCGGGTATCGCTTGAGGACTTTGAACGTGCAGTCAGTGCCATTCCAGAAGTGCAAGTCGTGCAACACGTATTAGGCCTATATGATTACCGTCTAAAAGTGGTCGCACGCGATATTTCTGACTTTGAAAGGGTGCTCAGACGCCGTGTTATGGCGTTACCCGGTGTTGGGGACGTGGAAGCCAATGTTTTGCTGTCAGAAGAGAAAAGAGACATCGCATTGGGATAAATGTTTCCGAAGCGAAATTTTAATCGTTCAAAACCTCCGCGTTTCTTGACGTTTTTGTCGTTTTCCATCTGGCAGGAATCACCTGAAAGTCTAGGTATCGTTACAGATATTTTTATGGAGACTCCCTATGTCAGCTCTTTTGCCAAATGTAGATCCTGATGGATTGCTAGAATTCTCTGTTGTTTTCACAGACCGTTCTTTGAACCACATGAGTAAACAATTCCAAGGTGTCATGAATGACATCTCTGAAATCTTAACAGGTGTATATAACACTGACGCTTGTGCGCTTGTGCCAGGTGGTGGTACTTACGCGATGGAAGCAGTTGCACGTCAATTCGCAACAGACCAAAAAGTTATGGTATTGCGTAACGGTTGGTTCTCTTTCCGTTGGACGCAAATCTTTGAAGCGGGCAACATCCCATCAGAGACAACTGTGATGATGGCACGCCGCACAGGCAACGCACACCAAACACCGTTTGCACCTGCACCGATTGATGAAGTTGTTGCAAAGATCAAAGAAGAGCAACCAGCTGTTGTTTTTGCACCGCACGTTGAAACATCAAGCGGCATGATCCTTCCTGATGACTACATCAAAGCTGTGGCTGACGCTGTACACTCTGTGGGTGGTTTGTTTGTTCTGGATTGTATCGCATCTGGTTGTATCTGGGTTGATATGGCTGCGACTGGCGTAGACGTGCTGATTTCTGCACCACAAAAAGGGTGGTCTGCTTCCCCATCTGCGGGCATCGTAATGATGAATGCAGACGCAAAAGCAAAAGTGGCTGAAACAACTGGCACAAGCTTTGCTGTGAACTTGCAAACATGGTCAAACATCATGGACGCATACACAAATGGCGGCCATGCATACCACGCGACAATGCCAACAGACGCATTGAAAGACTTCCGCGACACAATGATTGAAACACGTGAATATGGTTTCGACAAATTGAAAGACGCGCAACAAGAGCAGGGCGATCGTATCCGTAAGGTTCTGAAAGATCGTGGTTACGTTTCTGTTGCAGCTGACGGTTTCGGCGCACCTGGCGTGGTCGTAAGCTACACAGACGAAGCTGGCCTACAAAACGGCAGCAAGTTTGTTGCAGAAGGCGTTCAAATCGCAGCGGGTGTTCCATTGCGTTGTGATGAACCTGCTGATTATTCTACATTCCGTTTGGGTCTGTTCGGTTTGGACAAACTATACGATGTGGACGCAACTGTTGCACGTCTAGAGTCTGTTTTGGACAAAGTGGCAGCTTAAACGCTGCCCAACCCCTTTTTCATAAGGGTTTTACGAATTGGTGCAAGCCCGTGCAGGGCTTGCAATCCCTTCAGGCGCAACGCCTTAAGATTATCACTTTCCGTCATCGCTGCCCGATTTAACAGGTTCACACCCGTGACACGTGTTTTGATGTCTTTGTGACGGGCTTTGTTATAGGCCGTTAGCATTTCTTGGCTGCCCAATGTGTCTGGGCTTTCAAGTGCCAGATCAAGTAAACATTGAATATCCGTTAAGCTCATATTCAGACCCTGTGCGCCGATAGGCGGGATCACATGGGCCGCTTCTGCGATCAATGCGATACGCGGGCCATCCAAACGTTCCGCAAGACGGCTGATCATAGGCCACGTCACGCGGCGGGTTTCCAATCTGAGGGTTCCAAGTATACCGCATGAACGTTCGTTAATTGCAGTGTTAAAGGCCGTATCATCAAGCTTCATCAAATCAGAAGCTTTTGGCCCTGTTTCCATCCAAATCACAGCCGAATAATGTTTGCCGTTCTGATCGGGCAAAGGCACCAATGTGAAAGGCCCGCCTGTGCGGTGGATTTCAGTAGATATGTTTTGATGCGGTTCCGTATGGGATACAGAGAACACGATTGCTTTTTGCCCAAAACGCCAAGTCTTGGCCGTGATCCCAGCCATGTCGCGGGCAGGAGAGTTGCGGCCGTCTGCGGCAAGCACCAGTTTACAGACCACCTGTGTGTTGTTTGAAAGTTGAACAAAGGTCGTATCCAGACGCGGTGTGATCTTTTTGGTTTCTACCCCTGTCAGAAAGGTCACATTATCCAACTCATCAATACGTTTCAGCATTTCGCGGCGCAGCAACCAATTGGGCAGGTTCCATGCAAAAGGTTCGTCTGAAATTTCAGACGCATCGAAATCCGCGACCTTGCGGATTTCATTCAGCTCACCCCCTGCATCTGCCAAACGCATGATTTCCAACGGAGTTGCATGCGCTTTCAAATGCTTCCAAATCCCTGCCGATATCAATGTGTTACGCGCAGGTTGCAAAAATGCTGTGCTGCGCAAATCAGCCTGTGGATTAGAGGCTTCTATCACAGGTGGCATAGGGTCTACGCAGATCACATCAAATCCTGCCGCACCAAAAGCGCAGGCCGCTGTCATGCCAGCGATACCGCCGCCAGAAATGACTATATCTGTTGTGATACGTTCCATGATTTTAACCTAGGGCGAAAGTTTAGACGCGAAAAGCCTCAAGCGACTAGGCGCGACAGAAAGTCTGTAAGGTCATCCGTGTGATAATGAATGAATGGATGATCCTCTTTGGGCCCAACGAGAATGGTTTTTAGCCCCATAGCGTGGGGGATTTCCAGATTGCGCACATCATCCTCGAACAGCGCAGCTTTGGTTGGATCAACGCCATCTAATGCGAATACACGTTCAAATGCAGCGCGGCGTGGTTTTGGCTGATATCCTGCGTGTTCCACGCCATACATACCGTCAAATATATCATCAATGCCTAGGGCGTGGGTCACGTTTTCTGCATGGCCTTTTGACCCGTTTGTATAGATAATTTTGCGACCGTTTAATTTTGTGATGTTATCGCGCAATTCCGTGTTTTTTTTAATGTGAGATACATCAATTTTGTGAACTGCATCTAAAAATGGATCGGGGTCTAGATCATGACGCTCCATAAGTCCCGCCAACGTAGTTCCGTATTCTTTCCAATAGGTTGCGCGAATTTTATCTGCCGCAGGCTGATCCAAACTCAAGGCTTGCATCACATATTGGGTCATCAAAACATCAATTTGATCAAAGAGAGCATCAGACGGTGGATAAAGCGTGTTGTCCAGATCAAAGACCCAAGTGGTCACATGTGAAAAATCGTGTTGCATAAGCGCACAATATTGGCGCAACGTGGGCACGTCTAGGAGTAAATATGTCAGATACAATTGATTGGCGCGGAAGTGTCGGAAAAGAATGGGCCGATAAGGTCGACGGCTTGGATTTGCTGTTAGGGCCCACAGGTGATGTTGGTATTGAAGTGCTGGGCGATATCAGCGGTAAGCGTGTTTTGGATGTTGGTTGTGGTGCTGGTACCACCAGCCGCGCTTTGGCTGCACGTGGGGCTATTGTAACTGGTGCTGACATATCCAGTGATCTTTTGGATGTGGCGCGTAAACGTGGTCATGCGAATTATATTATGGCTGATGCATCTGTTGATCCGCTTAGTGGTCCATATGATGCCGTTTATTCACGCTGTGGAGCGATGTTTTTTGATGATCCGGTTGCTGCGTGGGCGCATATTCGCAGTGAGGTTTCTGAAAATGCTGATCTATCGATCGTTTGTTGGTGCCCCGCCAAAGAAAACGGTTGGGCCAGTATCCCGATGCGTGCCGCGCGTGATATTCTTGAACTACAGAATGTTAAACCAGCACCAATCGGCACACCAGGGCCGTTTGCATGGGCAGACCCTGCATATTTTGCCCCAATTTTGGAAAAATCAGGCTGGCGTGATTTATCGTGGAAAGCTGTTGAACGTCCTGCGATGTTTACGACAGGGAATAACCCTGACCCTATTGAGCGTGCTGTGGAGTTTACATTGCGTGTTGGCATTTTGGCACGTCATTTACAGGGAAAACCGGCTGAATTACGCGTTAAGGTTGCAAATTCCCTAAGGGAAGTGTTTCATCAGTATATAAAAAACGATGCAGTATACGTGCCAACAAAGGCATGGGTTATAACAGGTAAAGGGTAGGGTTGTTCATGAAACCACATGAAAAGATCATCGAAGCGCGGCGTTTATTACAAGAAGCTCATCAAGAATTAGCTAAATTCTTGGGGACTGAACGTAGCCGTAGACGTGGTGAAGCATTGCGCCAAAGTCATGTGATTTCAAATATGATGGCAACATCCCAAATGTATTATTCTCAAGCGGGGCAGGACCGTGTCATTGATGGTTTATTAGGTCAAAAGCGTGATGGCGTTTTTGTTGATGTTGGTGGATATGATGGAGTGACGGGTTCTAATACCTTATTTTTCGAAGCTTTCCGAAATTGGACTGGTGTGATTGTTGAGCCATCTCCAAAGCAAATTAAACAAGCTGAAAACATACGCACAAATCCATGCGTAATGGCGGCTGTTGCGGGGAAATCTGGCAAGTCTGATTTTATGGAAGTGACTTCTGGCTATACTCAAATGAGTGGTTTTTTAGATAGTTATGACAAAGAACTTCTTGAGCGTGTGCGCGCACATGAAAAGCATGAAGAAGTGGTTCACAAGCTATCGAAAAAGACACTTCAATCTATTTTGAACAAACATAAGCTCAAGAAAATTGACCTGATTTCTTTGGATGTTGAAGGCGGAGAGATGGATATTTTGAATAATTTTCCGTTTGAAAAATACGATATTGAAGTCTGGAGTATTGAAAACAATGCCCAAAGTTCTGATTTGCCCGAATTAATGCGATCAAAAGGTTATGATTTAGTGGAATTTGCTGGTGTAGATGATATCTACCGTAAGAAGCAAAGCTAAAGACCAAAGGGTGGGCCGATCGTGAAAGGTCAAACAGATGCATATCGGTTGATTGTGGATGCAATCGACGCAGGAACGTATAAGCCTGGGGATCGTTTGGTTGAATCTGAATTGGCAGACAGATTTCAAGTATCCCGCACACCTATTCGCGAAGCGTTACAGCGATTAGAAACACAGTCTATGTTGACACGTGATGGGCGCTCTTTGATTGTGGCCTCTTTGGATCATAATCAATTGGCTGAACTTTATGCAGTTAGGTCTGAGTTGGAAGGATTGGCTGCAAAACTCGCAGCACAACATTCAACACCTGAAGAGGTTCGCGTACTATACGATATGATTGCAGCGGACCGCCTGATCATTGATGACCCTGATGCATTGTCACGTGCCAACCGACGTTTTCATAATCAAATCCATTTGGCGAGCCGTAACCGCTATTTAATAACGCAGTTGAAAATGGTGCATCGCTCGATGGCATTGTTAGCGTCGACATCATTGGCTGTAGATGGACGTGGTGAGATGGCTTTGAACGAGCATGAAGATATTGTGAAAGCAATCGAAGGGCGTGATGGAGAATTGGCAAGTGATTTGTTGAAGAAACACATTTCTTATGCTTTCGAAACGCGTTTGAAAATTGATGCTGGCGAAGTTTAGCTGCCTTTAGGTAAAAATTGCACTGAATCATGCGTTAATTCCCCAATTTCTTTTTCATAAAACTGATCATTTAATCCATGTTCGCTTTTGTCCCAATATGATGGGCGAACGACCATTTCAAACATAGCTTTATAGGAAGCAAAGCATGTAATAGGCCAATAGAATATCATGGTGAGTATCCATGGCCGTAGATGTTTATGGTTCGTTGTGTTTGTAGCCATAAACCCTAATATAATTGATAAGAGTTCTGTTGTTATAAACAGGCCAATTAACAGTTTAATGAAACTTGGGTGTAAGTGAGAATAATACAATAAGTCGTACCCAAGGCTGAGAAACCACATTGGCAATATGATTGGAACCAACGGGCACAATAACCACGGTATGATGGTTAAAGACACCATCACCATAAAGGCATAAGTTCCGATTTTACGATGTAATGTAATGGGTTTTTTTAAATGTACTAACCCTGTGAATAATAAGCCTTTCAACCAACGTGATCTTTGCTTTATCCAAGGTATTAGTCTGTAATTTGCCTCTTCATATGTCACGGCATTGATCCATTCACAGCGATACCCCATACGGTATAATCTATAGCCAAGATCAGCATCTTCAGTCACGTTGTAAGCATCCCAACGCCCCATTTTTTCAAGTATCTTTCGGCGGAAAAATACGGAGGTACCTCCAAGAGGGATAGGCAGCTTATATTTGTTTAAAGCAGGCAGAATAACACGAAACAAGATTGCATATTCGATCGTGAAACACCGTGACATCCAATTTGTTTTGGGATTGTAGAAATCCAATACACATTGCACACAGGCTACATCATCATCTGCAGTATTGAGATGTTGTATAGCACGTTCGACTTGATTAATTTCTGGTGCATCTTCTGCATCATAGATACCAATAATGCTGCCTGTACAGAAATCTAATGCATAGTTCATTGCGCGTGGTTTTGTTTTCAGTTGCCCATCTGGAACCTGCAAGGGTTTAATGTGATGGGGTAGGTTTAAACCTGCTATCGCAGCTTTTGTTTCTTGGTCGTTCTGTTCGTATATTAAGTGAAACTCTAAAAGCTCTCTGGGGTATTCAATTGCATTTAACCGTTTGATAAGGCGGTGAATAATCCCACTTTCTTTATATAAAGGCACCAATATTGATACCTTGGGGCGTTTTTTTTGTTCAACTGCTTTTGTTGGGCTACTGTTTTTTCGGATATAGAGTGAATAAAGACAAAACAAACGGAACCACATCAATATAACTAAGCTTGCGAAAACGATGCTAAGGCCTAGCATGATAGACTTTTCAGGATTTAGGACCGCAGCAAAAACACCCGTTAGTAAGAGAACAAATACTAAAAGGTTTGGTTTTGACCATATTGTCCACGATTTACAGCTGTACGTATCTGGACAGCATGTAAGTGCATTTTTTTCTAAGATATCTGTTTGCGTATTTGCTATAAATTTTTGCAGTGCTAGCGGCGTAACTAGGACAAAATCCAAACTTTTTTTTGCATAATGGAAATCAGCCCTCAATCCTTCCGTGGCATTGGGGTCCGTAATTGCGATAGTTATATGATTGTCTGTACATCGCCAAATGATGAATCCTTTCTGCAAAGATTGAACTGGGGAAGAGAACTGCGTCCAAGTCATAGAAGGTGGGTGCGTTTCAAAGTTAACGATGTCTAAGGCATGTAGTTCACCCAAGGCCCAATAAAGCTGGTCTTGGGTGATTTTCTCCATACCAATCAGTATTTCGCCGATTGCAGAATCTTCATAAATTTGGATCGACCATGCTTTTAACAGATCATTTTCTGTAACCCAATTTTGTGCTAATAAAATACGTCCAAGGCTTTGCTTTGGAACGCTTTTTTTAAAAGGTAATTGAGTCTGAGTAGAAACAACTTTTAAGTGAGATACAGAGTGCGGCATGCTTTAGACCAAATTTATTTAGTCTAAAGCTCACGTAATTTTATTAAAACTTGTTTAATTTAGGCCATTGAAGCGGCAAAACGTTCAAACAGATAGAAACTGTCTTGTGGACCTGGGCTTGCTTCTGGGTGTTGTTGTACCGAAAATACTGGGCGGTCTGTCATGCGGATACCACAGTTTGATCCATCAAAAAGAGATACGTGCGTTTCTTCGACACCGTCTGGTAGAGATTGGGCATCCACAGCAAATCCGTGGTTCATGGAGGTGATTTCCACTTTGCCAGTTTCATGCTCTTTTACTGGGTGGTTCGCCCCGTGATGGCCGTGACTCATTTTCATAGTCTTGCCGCCCAATGCCAATGCAAGCATCTGATGACCAAGACAAATACCAAACATAGGTAGGTCTGTTGTTTCTAATATCTCTTTAATCATTGGCACTGCATATTCACCAGTTGCAGCAGGGTCGCCTGGGCCGTTTGAAAGGAACACACCTTGTGGTTTATGCGCCAAAACCTCTTCAGCGGTTGCCGTTGCAGGCAATACAGTTACATCACAACCAGCGCTGGCAAGACACCGAAGGATGTTGCGTTTTGCGCCGTAATCAATGGCGACAACTTTCTTACCAGGTTCTGTGCGTTCGGAAAATCCATCAGGCCATGCCCAACGTTGCTCGTTCCATTTATAAGATTGAGCACAGGTCACTTCCTTTGCCAAATCCAAACCTTCTAGGCCTGTGAATTCGCGTGCATGAGCCAATAAAGCTTCTACATCAAAGTTACCTTCTGGGTCATGTGCGATAGCAACATGTGGTGCACCTTGATGCGTGATGGCACGTGTCAGGCGACGTGTATCAACTCCACCGACACCAATACGTCCGCGTTTTGACAACCAATCAGATAAAGTGCCTTCTGAACGCCAGTTCGATGGTTCTGTTGGATCCCATTTTACAACCATGGCACGCGCCACAGGATCGCCAGTTTCATCGTCTTCTGTATTGACGCCAGTGTTGCCAATATGTGGGAATGTGAAGGTTATGGCCTGGCCTGCATAGCTTGGGTCGGTCATGATTTCTTGATAGCCAGTCATTGCCGTGTTGAAGCAAAGCTCAGCTTGAATCACCCCAGTGGCGCCAAAACCGTGTCCGTAAAAGATCGTGCCATCGGCCAAAACGATACAAGCCGTTGGTTTTCCAGTAGTTTTCTGGGGAGCAGCAGCAGCAGACATAACATCATCCTATGGGTAAATTTGGCGCAAACTACGGTTTTGTAGGCAAATGGTCAAGACATGTAAAAAATCAAAAATGTTAAAATTTCAGCACCTTATAACGTCGGGTTTTTATTGTCACTTTGATCTATAAGCGATAAGGTCTGAGGTCTTGAATGCACGAATTGGGACGGGAGACCCTTAATCATATGCGTAGCAAACTAAATGCTTGTATGAAACAAGCCATGTTGGATAAAGAAAAGAACCGTTTAGGAACTTTACGTTTAATCAATGCTGCAATCAAAGACCGCGATATTGCCGCACGATCCGAAGGTAATATGGACGGTGTTTCTGACGATGATATTTTGGGCATTATGACCAAAATGGTAAAACAACGCATAGATAGTGCGACGACATATGAACAAGCTGGCCGTGTCGAATTGGCCGAACAAGAGCGCAGTGAGATTAAGATCATAGAAGAGTTTTTGCCAAAACAATTGTGCGACGATGATATCCGTGCAGCTGTCCAAGAAACGATCACAGCCGTGGGCGCCGAAAGCATTCGTGATATGGGTAAAGTCATGGGTGCATTAAAAGCGAAATACGCGGGTCAAATGGATTTTGGCAAAGCAGGCGGTGCTGTGAAAGAACTGCTTGGATAAGCAGAAAATGTCACGTGACCCTCGAATTTCAATCGAAACTCTGAGGTTTTCATGGCTACCAATTGTCGCAAATATATACCCGAATTGCCATTTTATGTCGGAATGAGACGGCTATTACGGGTCTGCATGACTTGACGCCGTATTTGGACAATGCATAATTTTTGCCTAAAGGGAGATTTTTATGCGTTATGTTCCACTGCTAATTGTGATGCTTTTTATTCCAGGAGGCTTGCTGTTAGCGATACCCGCACCTTTTTGGGGGGGAGCAATATCTGGCCTAGCTATCGTTTTATCACTCATTGGGGTTTACGATCTGCTACAGATGAAAAGCGCCGTTCTGAAAAATTACCCGCTTGTCGCGCGGTTGAGATTTTTATTTGAACACTTTCGCCCTGAGATACGCCAATATTTCTTGGAAAGCGATCACGAAGAAACACCATACTCTCGTGAACAACGCGCTTTGGTTTATCGACGCGCTAAAGGTTTAGAAGGTTTGCGACCATTCGGTACTTTGCGTAATGTGAATGATATTGGACATGAATGGATCAACCATTCTGTAGCACCACTACATTTGCCAGACATCCCGATTACAGTCACATTTGGCGGCTCGAATTGTAAAAAACCCTATGAAGGTTCGGTCTTAAATATTTCTGGAATGTCCTATGGTGCGCTATCGCCAAACGCAATCGAAGCGCTCAACAAAGGCGCGAAAGAGGGCGGTTTTGCACATACGACAGGCGAAGGATCGATTTCCACGTTTCACCGTAAACATGGCGGTGATTTGATTTGGCAAATTGGCAGCGGGTATTTCGGTTGCCGCACAGCAGATGGGGAATTTGACCCTGAAAAGTTTGCGGAAACATCGGCAGATGATCAGGTGAAAATGATCGAAATTAAACTTTCACAAGGTGCAAAGCCTGGACATGGTGGCATATTATTAGGCGCTAAGGTTACACCAGAAATTGCTGCGGCACGCGGCGTTCCTGTTGGTGTGGATTGTATCAGTCCAAGCGCGCACAGCGCCTTTTCAACGCCATTAGAGCTTTGCGAATTTATTGGTAAGCTTCGCGACCTTTCTGGCGGCAAACCCGTTGGGTTCAAATTATGTGTTGGTCACCCGTGGGAATGGTTTGCAATTGCAAAAGCTATCAAAGAAAGCGGTATAGCGCCTGACTTTATCACTGTTGATGGCACCGAAGGCGGTACAGGTGCAGCACCAGTTGAATTTGCTGATCATAAAGGGGCACCATTACGCGAAGGATTGATGCTTGTTCATAATACATTGGTGGGTTTGGATTTACGCGACGAAATAAAGTTGGTTGCGTCAGGCAAGCTTATAAGTGCCTTTGATATGTGCAGGATTTTTGCCTTAGGTGCAGACAGTTGTAATGTGGCGCGCGGCTTTATGTTCGCTATTGGCTGTATTCAGGCACAGGCCTGTCATACAGGTAAATGCCCAACGGGGGTAACGACACAAGAACCTGGTCGTTACAAAGCTTTGGTTGTGGATGACAAAAGCACAAGGGTTGCTAACTTTCATAAAAATACATTAATCGCATTGAAAGAAGCCGTCGAATCTTCTGGCCTTACACATCCGTCAGAATTCACACCGCACCACCTTATGATCAGGATTAACAGCCGTGAGGTGCGATCTGCGGCCAGCCAATACTTGTGGCTGGAACCAGGTGATCTGGAGAAAAGCGATGCAATGCATCCAGCATTTGCCAAATACTGGGATCGTGCGCAGACAAGTTCGTTTGTTTTTGCGGCGTAAGTATTCCTATAAACTCTTGATGGTATCTTGGATCAGGTTTCTTAGATCTATACGCTCCGCAGGACTTAGGAATGCACCTAATTCAATCTCACGTTCAGCACCTGTCATTGTCAGGTAGCTTTGCACGGTGCGCGTATCACGTGTTTTCAGCTTCACCCAATAGGGGTTTCCCGTCCAATATTGATCAGGACCACGTGGGTTGTGGCGATGAACGGCGATAGCATCTTTCCAGATCAGGATATGCTCATAAACATCACGATCTTTATCGTTGCGACGGATGAAGTACCATAACAAACCAATTGCCAGCAGTAGATGGGGTAGAAGCATCCATAATGCAATTGTACCCAACAAAGCTATTAAGGGGATTGTGAGAGCTATGGCCGTAATTGTGATGACGTTTACGAAGCCTTTATTAGAAAGGGATTTGATTGGCTTTACATAATGGTCAAACGCAGGGGGATCATCGCGTTTGATGACATTAAAAAAGGCCGACGCTTCTGCATCGGCCTTTGATATATTCGTGTTCGAAGTCATATCCGATTAATGGCTTGGGGTTTTATCCCACATATCCTGTGTCGGAAGTGTTTCGAATGTGTGCTCTGGTGGTGGGTTTGGAAGTGTCCATTCCAATGTATCCGCACCTTCACCCCAATATGATTCCTCTTCTACTTTCTTACCCCAAAGGATTGTGTAGAACACGATACCGATGAAGAAGACGAATGAAGCGAATGATAGGAATGCACCATAAGAGCTGATTTCGTTCCAATAAGCGAATTGCTCTGGGTAGTCGATGTAACGACGTGGCATACCTTGGCGACCCAAGAAGTGCTGTGGGAAGAAGGTAATGTTAGCGCCGATGAACATAGCCCAGAAGTGCAATTGACCTGCCCATTCTGGGTACTGACGACCAGACATTTTGCCGATCCAGTAGTAAACACCAGCAAAGATACAGAAAACCGCACCCAGTGACATCACATAATGGAAGTGCGCAACAACGTAGTATGTATCGTGGTATGCACGGTCAACACCAGCTTGCGATAGAACGATACCTGTTACGCCACCAACGGTGAACAAGAACAAGAAACCGAATGCGAACAGCATAGGTGTTTTAAGCGTGATAGAGCCGCCCCACATCGTTGCGATCCATGAAAAGATTTTGATCCCTGTTGGAACCGCAATCACCATTGTTGCAAGCATAAAGTAAGACTGCTGTGTCAATGACATGCCAACTGTGTACATGTGGTGAGCCCAAACAACGAAGCCTAGCGCACCAATTGCAACCATCGCGTAAACCATTGGCAGGTAGCCAAAGATTGGCTTGCGAGAGAATGTTGCAATCACGTGTGATACGATACCAAAGCCAGGAACGATGATCATGTAAACTTCTGGGTGTCCAAAGAACCATAGAAGGTGTTGATACAAGATTGGATCGCCGCCACCTGATGGGTCAAAGAATGTTGTGCCAAAGTTACGGTCTGTCAAAAGCATTGTGATCGCACCAGCCAAAACTGGCAAAGAGAGAAGGATCAAGAATGCTGTTACAAAGATTGACCAAGCAAACAAAGGTGTCTTGTGCAATGTCATGCCAGGGGCGCGCATGTTCAAGAATGTTGTGATCATGTTGATCGCACCCAAGATTGAAGAAGCACCTGATACGTGAACCGCAAAGATTGCGAAGTCCATCGACATACCAGCTTCTTTTGTTGAAAGCGGTGCGTAAAGCACCCAACCAACACCAGAACCTGCTTGACCGTTGCCACCTGGCAAGATCAATGAGCATACTGCCAATGAAGAACCAGCAAGATACATCCAGTATGAAAGGTTATTCAAACGTGGGAATGCCATGTCTGGGGCGCCGATCATCAATGGCATGAAATAGTTGCCAAAGCCGCCAAATAGGGCAGGAATAACCACAAAGAACATCATCAAGATGCCGTGGCCTGTGATCAGAACGTTCCAAAGGTGTCCGTTTGGAGTACAGTTTTCAATAGCTGCGGCTGTCAGGCTGGCGCCTTCCAAACACATGTGTTGAACACCTGGTTCCAAAAGTTCGATGCGCATAAATACTGTAAATGCGACTGAGATGAAGCCCAACAAACCTGCTGTAAACAGATAAAGGATACCAATATCCTTGTGATTTGTGGACATAAACCATCTTGTGAAAAAGCCCGGGCGGGCGTGATCATGAGCGGCTGCGTCTGCCATGTGTCTCTCCTAACACTTATTATTTCTGCGAATCCCTATAGCTAGGCTCACAGTTTCCCATCTGTGTGATACCCCGTTGATCACAATGAAACAACTGTCTCAAACGCCGCATTTGACAAGCGGGGCGGCTTGTCGCAGGGGAAAACGATTTTTTTTAGAGAGCTTTATGCGAAATTTACTATTTGCTTTAGATAGCATCGCCCTTTTTCAGCAAATCATCAATGAGTTGACGTTGCAAAGGTACACTGTCACCTGCGCCAAAATTCAACGACCCACCTGTGTAAAGTGTACCATAGGTTTTAGCGATATTCACAGCTTGACCCAGTCCAGAAATAAACTGGTCTTTTTTGAGGGGAGAGAGTGGATGAATGTAAACGCCCCATAGGCGATTTTGCGCAATTGCATAACGCGCATCAAGTGCAGTATCGAAATTGGCTTGCATTACACGTGTGATTTCATCTTGGGCCATTCCTTCGGCAGAGCGAATAGGCACCATAGCACGCATACGGTCCGCGCGTTCATCTGTTACAATCAATACAGGGATGTCTTCGATCGTCATTTGGAACATATTTTGGTTTGATTGTGCGTTCTCATCAAGCGTCAGCACAATTTCGCCCATCCGTTCCAAAGTCATTGGCGGCTCCGCCTCTTGGGCGTAGGATGTAAATGTCGTGAAAAAGACTATTGTCAGGCTCAGTACTAATCGCAACATTTTGGGTATCCTATCCTTTAAGTGTTCTTCTATAGTGACAAGCCAATGCGAACTGCGCAAGCATCGTACGGTAACGTTTTCTTTAGGTTTGGTGACTGATTTTAAAATGAGGTATGGAAATGACTGTTTGGAAAAAACTGATTTACGCATGTGTTTTGAATAGTTTTTTTGTATCCGGTGCTACAGGGCAAACGGGTGAAAGTTATGTTGTAGCCAACGTTAAACCCGATGATGTTTTAAATGTGCGCACAGGGCCAGGGGCGAAATTTTCTGATATCGGCGATGTTCCACATGATGGTCAACTTCAAGTGATCGGTTTCAATGAAGATAAGTCGTGGGCCGAAGTGATATGGCAAGATGATGTGGCATGGGTCTCGGCAAGTTTTCTAAAGAAGGCTATTGTTTGGCCTGAGCTTGCTTCTGAAGCATTGTCCTGTGGTGGTACAGAACCGTTTTGGGATGCTGAGATTAAACAAAACGAAATATCATTCGCAATGATGGGCCAGGACCCTAAAATTGAAGATATTAATTGGACAGGGCCTGCACAAGGCCGTCCAGAAGATTTCATCAAAGGCATTACAGCAGGGCCTTATACGTTAGTTGTGCGCAAACAAATATGTTCGGACGGTATGTCCGATCAGGAATACCCATGGGCCGTCGTGGTTATGAACCGTATTGAGGGTGGTGTGCAGATGGTTGAAGGATGCTGTCGCTAGTTCATGATAAATCGCAACCAACTTATGACAAGCACATGGTAATGTGCGCGCACCTATTTTGTCGTTTTTAGTATCTAACTTATTAAAATAAAAACTTTAATGTTCAGGAGATTACCTATGAACATTTTAATAACACATTCTTGGAACATCAAAGCTTTTGTATTTATACGCAAGGATCTGATCGATTCATGTCAATGTTATTGAAAATACAAGATAGTGATCCTGTCGTTCCTAATGGAGCATGGATTGCTGCAGGGTCCCGGGTTGTTACCAAATCTGGGATGATACCCATTGAGAATTTATCTGTTGGGGATGAGGTCATCACAAGGAGCAGTGGATTTCAGAAAATAGAATATTTAGGAAATACGCGTAAATTTAAGAAGAAGTTCCAAAATACAGTGATGATATGTGCTGGGGCTATTAGCAATGAAAAAGATATGTTTTTATCTCCGAACCACAAAGTACTTATTTATGGCGCGAAAATAAAACAGCATTTTGACCATCTCGAATATTTGGTGGCTGTCAAAGACTTGGTAAACGGCGAGACTATATTAAATCTAGAAACAAACGACTTAGAGTATCATGGTATCGTGCTGCAAAAGCACGAACTGATCTACGTTGAGGCGATCGCCATGGAAAGTATGAATTTGACCGATATAGATGTGCAGGAATATGAGTATTTTAATGATAAATTTGTTGAAGAAATCACCGAGAAACAGGAGCATTTCCAAAAATTAACGAAACCTATATTATCACACGATAAAGCTGCTATTCTTCGACAAAACCCAGATATCTTATTACATAAATAACGTTTATGTTTCCAAACCAGACGCATTAAAAACGTCTTCGAATTTCTGTTTTAGAACAATATCCACATCATCCATTGTTACTGGTAAACCAAGGTCGACCAAACTGGTTACACCATGTTCGGCGATGCCACAGGGCACGATACCGCTATAATGCTCCAGATCAGGTTCAACATTGATACTAATCCCATGAAAGCTGGTCCATTTGCGCAAGCGCACACCGATGGCGGCGATTTTATCTTCGGGGTGGGTACCTAATGCGGTTAGAGGTTTGTCTTTGCGAACAACCCAAACACCCACGCGACCTTCGCGGCGTTCACCTTTGACACCAAATTCGGCCAATGTTTGAATAACCCAATCTTCGAGCATCCCCACGAATTTGCGTACGTCTTTGCCGCGGTGATTCAAGTCAAGCATGGCATAGGCAATACGCTGACCTGGGCCATGGTAAGTATATTGTCCACCGCGTTTGCTTTGATAAACAGGAAAACGATCTGGATCGACCAAATCAGTAATATCTGCACTTGTCCCAGCCGTATAAAGCGGAGGGTGTTCCAGTAGCCAGATTTGCTCATCACTCTCACTATTGATCATCTGTTCAACATGGTCTTCCATCTGCTTAACAGCAGTTGGATAGTCGATATATGCGGTGCTATGTGTCCAAGTAACCATAGGGGCAGCAGTGACCCATTTCAAAACCCATGTCAATTTCCCAAAATGAGAGGAAGACCGCTTATCGTGTTTCCGTGATCAGTGGGACACCGCTCATTTTCCCAATCACATATATGTTCTCTTTTCTGGGCAAGTAACGAGCAAGTAAATTGTGAGTCTATTTATGAGGAGGTTCTTATGTTCCGTAAATCTGCAATTTCTGCATGTGCAGCTGCATCGTTAACCATTATTCCTGCCCAACAAGCATCCGCTGATCTAGGAGATGCGCTTGTAGGGGCTGCCGTTGGCGGCGTTGTAGGTGGTGTTATCGTCGATCAAGTGCATAAAAAGAAGCAAGCTCAAGCCCGCGCCAATGCGCGTCATTCAAGCAAAACATATAAGCGAAGCAACAGTCGCAAGGCATCTTATAATTCTGCGCAAAGGCAACAGAATAGAGATGTGCAAACATCGCTGAACTATTTTAGCTTCCCAGCGGGAACTCCAGATGGTGTTTTAGGGCGAAACTCACGCAATGCGATTTCCTCTTATCAGGGCTTTATGGGCTATCCACAAACAGGTCAGTTGACCGAATTTGAAAGAACCGTGCTTGTGAACAGTTACCACCGTTCAGTTGCAGGTGGGGCAGGAACGTCTGACATCATTGCCAATTCTCAATATGGCCAGCGTGGATTGTTAAAACATACGCAACAAGAAATGGCTGGTGGGGCATCTGCAGAAGTTGCTTCATATCAGACTGCAAGTGCGCAAACTGATACGTCGACGGCAGCATTTTCATTGCCAAACTTTGGGCAAGCATCAGAAGCAAGTTCGATCACCAATCACTGTAATAAGATCAACTTAGTGACCAATACCAACGGTGGTTATACAAAAGCGTCTGATATCACAGACCCTGCATTCGCATTGAACGAGCAATTCTGTTTGGCTCGCATTTATGCCATCGCCAAAAGCGAAGATTTGAGCTCTAAGGTAACAGGTATCAGCGCACCTGAGATGCAGGCTCAATGTGAAACGCTTGGCCCGTCTTTCAAAGAACAGATTTCTGCATTGTCTTTGGTCGGCCGTGAAGACGTTATTGCTCAAACTGGTGCAAAAGTTTTGTCTACGGGTATGTCCCCAGCACAACTAAGTAATACGGCTGATATTTGTTTGGGTGTTGGATATCGCACTGACAATGCGGATGTCGCTTTGGCATCAACCTTAATCTTGGTGGCTTTGGGACAGCCTGCTTATGGTGAATTACTTGGACATCACTTGGTAAATGGGTTTGGCACGTTACAGCGCAATGACTTGGCTGTGCAGTGGTACACATCTGCAAATGACGCGATTGCATCAGGTAAACCTGCAGTGTTCGCGCCAGGACAAGAAGAACGCCCAGATCTGATCCAAGCTGCCGCCGTGCAATTGGATACAGCGCAAGCGCCTGAAGTGGTCACGAAATCAACATCAACGTTTTCATTGCCTGCATTTACAGCGCAATAATACGTGAAAAATAAAAGCGGCCACCTGTATATTGGTTCGGGTGGTTGTTTATGTTTCTAAGGGCCGATTATCCTCTTCACAACTGCGGCTGGCTTCGGTATACGCGCCTTACCTCAAAGTGCGGCCGTGGCGGAATTGGTAGACGCGCAGCGTTGAGGTCGCTGTGGGGTAAAACCCGTGGAAGTTCGAGTCTTCTCGGCCGCACCAAGTATTTCAGTTACCGTTTTTAATTCTAGCGATTATTGATCGGTATTCGGTAGATTTTTCGGTGATACAATCAATCAAATGTGACAGAGAATGGCCAATCTATAGATAGGCTTCGTGTTTATTTCATGCTTATGATGAGGAAACATTACGAAGGATCAGATCATGTCTGACACGTCTGTATTCCATGATGGCGAGTTGTTTGTGCAAAACAAGCTTGGTGTCGCCAATGATGTCGCGAAGTTTGCACCACGCGCTATCCGTAACTTTATGCCTGATCAGCACCGTTTGTTTTACCAGATGCTACCCATGATGATCACAGGTGCGCTTGATGACCAAGGCAGGCCATGGGCCACGGCCGCATTTGGGCAACGTGGTTTCATACATTCCCCCGATGAGCACACATTACAAATTGGCGCTTTACCTGTTTTACATGATTACCTGAACTTGCAGATTGGGGCCAAGGCTAAGCTTGGCCTTGTTGGTATCGAATTGGAAACACGCCGTCGCAACCGAATGAATGGTATCATCGATTATGCGACTGATCACGGGCTGACAGTAACTGTGGATCAAAGCTATGGGAATTGTCCGCAATATATTCAGCGTCGAGATGTGAATTTACACATGCAAAACCCAGATGGGCAAACACTTATACAATCAGATACTATAACTTCTGGCGCTCAGGAAATCATCGAGACTGCGGATACCTTTTTTATCGCTTCACGTACTGCTGATATAGATAGTGACCCGCGTAGTGGAATTGATGCGTCTCACCGTGGAGGACATCCTGGGTTTGTTAAAGTGACAGAAGAGGGGCATCTGATGTTCCCCGATTTTTCTGGTAACCGGTTCTTTAATACATTGGGTAATATTGCTGTGGATGGTCGTGTCGGCTTGTTTATCCCAGAGTTTAATACGGGGCGTGCTGCTTTTTTGACTGGACGTGCCGAGATAATCTGGGATGGGCCAAAGGTCGATGCATTTATGGGGGCGGAGCGTTTGGTAACAGTTCACCCAGAATGTATTGTCGTAGCCGAGAATGTTTTACCTATTCGTGGCGATTTAGTCGAACCGTGGCCTTTGTTAAAAAACACAGGGACATGGGTGTAAACAACCTAATAGATTCGTTTTATTTGATAGGAATTACAATTTCAGCACTGCTGCCTATGGTTGATTTGGTTGTAATGATCACAATCCTTATACCTAAGTATAAGTTCCGTAAGGTAATATTGAATAAAGTACTTCACATTCGTGTCTACTTTTTAGTAAAGCCTAGAAACAGGCCAAATCGAAACATATTTGTGTCATAGTTTATTGGTTTTAAGGGTAGGCCAGTAACGGCGATATAGTGTGTAACAAGTAATGTGAGTTTTGAGTAATGCTAATTGCGACAGTGTTTGCTTCAGGAATAATTGTAGGTTTGATCGTTGGCTTTGTCAGCTTCACACTTATTTATGCGTTCTTAGGCTAATCCAATTTCGACATAGATTTTCTGTACACCTATTCAGGTGATCAGCAAGGAAAAGTACCCAAATGCATTCCCTTATGTTTTTAGATGTTTAAAAGATAAGCTTCGTCTGTATTCAAACACGTGCGTGCAGTATGCCCATAATTTTCTGGGTTTGTGCGCAAGTTTGGAAAAACATCATACAAGTTTTCGCGTGTATCCTGATCAAGATTTTTAATGTTTTCGATCGTCGGCAGATAACTTTCTGTAGATACGCCTTCGGAATAAATAATTTCATGACGGTCAAATAAGACATGATAATATTCGATGAAACCATCAACTATTTGATAGACGCGGTCATTGTTCAATAAAGTTTTGGCTGGCACCAAAACTTCGGACTGGCCGAACATCAACTCGGCTTGTTCGCCTTTGAATAAAATGCGGTGCTGTGGTGATAGGATAAGATCACGCGTATTCTTTAAAACAGCCTTCTGAAACATGATTGGTGCGTCATCTGCTGAAATGCGTACTTTGTGGGATCCAATCCAACGTAGCGTTTGCATGCCATGATCACGTGTAATCACTCGGGCTCCAACTTTAAGGTTTTGAACCTTCACATCGCCAAGTGATGTCATGATGTTTGTATCAGCAGCAAAACCACTGTGTATATTGTCGAAAGAATTAGATGCTGTAGCAACAGAGGTTGGTGCAGGTACTTTAACGGCATTATGAAATGCTGTTTTCTGGTTTAATGGGGCTACCATGTTGCAACCTCATGACTTTGTTTCTCTGAATGTGCAAAGTCCGCCCAAATATCTGTGCTTTGCACTAGAAAGAAGACTGATGAACATAGAATAGCTTTCAAAGCTGTCATAACCGCATTCCTCGTTAAGTGAACGTTTTTACGCTCTTGTTGTTAATGTACTCACTGCTGACAGTACTTATGAAAAAACATGCCCAATGATTTGGGCGGAAATGTGTCAGCTAGCATTCAAAATTGAGGTTTTATCGGCCGTTTCGCGCTGTTTTAGACACTAAATTGAAAACATTTTAATAAAATAAGATTTCAAAACATTTTTGATAAGGCAGAAGTCATTATTTCCTATTCAGAAAGAGTGAACGCTAAAATTCCCTTATTGTAGCTCAGAATCGCCGCAATTGAGTTTTAGGTACAAGCTACCGACGGGTGTATGTCGGGTGTTTAACGAGTTTTAGGAGTACGGGTAATGTTTAGTGACATTCCAAAAGAGAACATCACATCAGAAAAAGCTGGCACTTGGGCCGAGAAATTTAACGCTGCAAAAACTGCTTTGTTTAACCAATCTGATGAGCAAGATTATGATTTTACAAAACATCTATTGCGTGATGCTCCGCGTTTGAATGAAGAAGAATCTGCTACTGCGGATACTATTCAACAAGATGATGCATTGAAAAGCTTGAAACCTGATGAACGTACTGCATTCCTACGCAATCGTGTTCGTGAACGTATGCTATCAAATTGGGAACATGACATCGATAATGCGCCTCAAAGTGACTTCACAGAACGTTTGTCTGAAGAAGAATTAGCAGAAGCAAGACCGTATACGCCGCCTTTATTGATCGGTTTTGATGATGAAAATAACTATGTCGAGCTAGAATATATGGTTGTCGCTAATCCAGTGACAGGCAAAAGCATAGCGCCTGAGGTAACAATTCAACCATCTGAGGATGGTCAGTCAGGTGATATTTACCTGAATGGTAAAATTGCTGCGTCAGTAGCTGGGGCTCAGAATATGGATCCAAGTTCAATTCGTCTTGTGAAAGTACATGTGTAAGTCTTAAGGGCTTAATATAAACAACCAAAAGCTGATAGATAAGATTGCTGTTGCTGTGCCAATGATAACTGAGTTGGCTGCAACACCTTTGGCACGGTCGTATATGTTTGCAAAGATATACACGTTTACACCTGGTGCCATCGCTGCGACCAATACGGCGGCACGTACGAACTCTATTGGCATCGCAAACACATGTTTTGATAATACGTATGCGATGGCTGGATGAACAAATAACCGTAATGTCAGAACAAAGACAGTTTCAGCAAAGCGGTCAGCTAGTTTATAACGCACTAATATACCACCCAACGCAAACAGGGCTGCAGGAATAGCCGCGGATACAAGCAATTGTATCGGCGACCAAACAAATTGCGGCAATGAAAGCCCCGTTAAATTCACAACAAAGCCAAGTGCAATTCCGATTGTCAGTGCATTTGTCGAAATCTCATGGAAAATGTGTTTGAATGTAACGCCTAATGGTTGCCCACCTGCGCGTGCCAGTTCCATTGTTGTAATGCCAAGTATATAGCAAAAAGGCGCGTGAATAGCGATGATAGCATAGACAGGTTGCAATGCATCAGCACCATAAGCACGTTCAATGATAGGTAAGCCCAATAATACTGTATTTGAAAACATCGCAGTAAAGCCAATTGCAACAGCTTCGCCCGGTCTGCGCTTAAAGACGTAATGCGCAATTATACTGCCCACGAAAAAAACGGTGGCTGTGCCTGAGTAATAGCTAAACAAAAGCTGCGGTTGGAATACCGCAGCAAGGTCTAATCGAGCGACCGCAGAAAATAACAATGCGGGAATGGCAAAGGTTTGTGAGAACCGCATAACAACATCGCAGTTATCAGAGCTAAAAATGCCGCGAAGTGCCGCGAGATATCCTAGGCCAATTAATAAGAATACGGGTAGGATGATCTCGAGGTTGCTGAGCATTATAATTGGTAACTTATTGTTAGGCCATCATAGGCGGGAATTGTATTTTCGGGTGTCTCTGTCATGACATCGTCATAATCCAGATCAACATGCATATTGGTGATCACTGCACGGCGCGGTTTAATCTGTTCAATCCATTCAATCGTATTTGATAGATGTGTATGTGTAGAATGTGGTGTTCTGCGTAAAGCATCAATGATCCAACAATCTAAGCCAGCCAACTTTGGCCATGTTTCATCTGGGATACGTACGACATCAGGAATATATGCTAAGTCTTCTATGCGAAATCCTTTGGCAGGCGTTCCGTGATCGACATCCAAGGCCATGAATTCAACCGTTCCACCAGCACCTTCAATACGCGTAACATCTTCTAAGTCGTTCATTTGTAAGATTGCTGGATAAAAGCTGCCTTCTGGTTGCACAAAGGCATAGTTAAAGCGATCCAAGAGGCCTTCTTGTGTTAATTTATCTGCATAAACAGGAACTTGCGCGCGTTGCATCAAAACATATTGACGCAAATCATCCAAACCATTGGTGTGATCTGCATGCGCGTGAGTGTAAATTACCGCGTCTAACGCACCAATGCCTGCATCAAGTAATTGTTGCCGCATATCAGGAGAGGTGTCTATCAACACATTCGTTGTGCCTTTATCCGTGATGCGTTGAACCATCATAGAACAGCGGCGACGTCTGTTCTTTGGATTGTCAGGATTACACTCGCCCCAGTTATTCCCCAAACGTGGGACACCACCAGATGATCCGCAACCTAAAATGGTAAATCGTAATTCAGCTGTCATACAGGTAACCACGCTGCAGCTTTGGAAAAGAGGCTATTAAAATTTTCAGTTGTTTGGGTTGCAAACTCTTCATAATCGACACCAAAAACTTGCGCGCCAACTTCAGCCGTATGCGCTGTGTATGCAGGCTCATTTCGTTTGCCGCGATAAGGAACAGGTGCCAAATATGGGCTGTCTGTTTCAACCAACACACGGTCAATGGGGGCACTTGCGAAAATATCGCGTAATTCTTGGGATTTCTTGAATGTCGCAATGCCCGACATAGAAAGATAAAATCCAAGATCTAACGCAGCTTTTCCAAGCTCTGGAGAGGATGAAAAACAATGCATCACACAGTTGTATTCACCCGCTTTGTGCTCCTCGGTCAGAATGCGCGCCATATCATCATCAGCTGCGCGTGCATGAATGATCAAAGGCAGGCCTGTTTCACGAGCCGCAGCAATATGAACACGTAGAGACTTCTTTTGAATATCAGCACTTTCCGCTGTGTAATGATAATCCAAACCCGTTTCGCCGATACCAATCATTTTGGGATGTTTGGTCAAAGCTATCAATTCATCCAATGTGGCTAGTGGTTCTTCTGCTGCACTCATTGGGTGGGTGCCTGCGGCATAGAAAATAGGATCATGCGCCTCGGCAATCGCACGTACAGACGGCTCATTACGCAAGCGTGTACAGATTGTCACCATTCGGGCGACACCAGCGGATTGTGCACGTTCTATAATCTGTGGAATTTCGCCTTCGAAGTCTGGAAAATCTAGATGACAATGACTGTCAACAATCTGTGCTGGTATACTCATTATAGGCGGCCTTAAGCGGTGCTATGACCGCGCAGTTTCATTAATCTTGAGCAACATATCTAGGATCACACTGGACGGGTCAAGGTTCACTGCGCGCGCATGGTTTGATCTGGTCGTTAATTCCGCAGAAAGATCAGCCCATTTACGTGCTGATGCGATATTTGGCCCAAGCTTTGCCAACATAGCGGCTTCGCCAGGGGCGGCTTCTTGTAATACACTGGGTTGGAGTGCTGCAAACTTTGCAATTCGCGCCAACATTTGCCTGATCATGCGTAAACTAAGGTCATATGTTGCTTCATTACCTTTACCGACACATGCATTTGCCAGTTTTAAGGCTGTCGGGCGATCCATTTGCGGGGATTGTGCCGCTAAGCTGACAAGGTCTGCATATCGTTTTAAACCATCTTCTGAAGTTATGCGTATTGCCTCTCCAACAGAACCATCTGCAAGCTCTGCAAGGGCTTCGGGGTTTTGCCCTGCTTCAAATTCAGCATTGTGCAACGCTTGCGCCATATCTGGGCCTGATAATTTCTCACACCGTAATTCGCGGCAGCGGGAACGAATTGTTGGCAACAGGCGGGCAGGTTGATGGCTGATCAGCAGAATAATAGTATTCTCTGGCGGTTCTTCTAATATCTTCAGTAAAGCGTTTGCAGCTGAACTGTTCATTTCATCTGCGGCATCCACAATAGCCACACGCCACCCACCATCGGCAGCAGAAAGATTGAAAAAGCCTTTTAAGGCGCGTGTTTCTTCTACTGTGATATCACGCTTGTGACGTTTTGCTTTATCATCCCAAGGGCGACGACATAGGAATAAACGTGGTTCGCCTAATGCTGCTAAGCGGCGTACAACTGGATGATTGGGGTCAATATCTAATGTATCAGGTGCAGGCGTGCTGTCTGCAAACATACCACCATCATCATTGGGTTCTGCCAAAAGAAATTTGGCAATTTTCCACGCCAATGTTGCTTTGCCAACACCACGTGGGCCTGTGATCAACCATGCATGGTGTAAACGGCCAGATTGATACGCTGACAAAAAATCTGCCTGTGCCTTGTCTTGTCCAATCAACAGCTCGGTTTCTCGTGGGTGGGGCGCGTTTTCAACGCAATCTGATTGCGGCGTTGTATCGTCACTCATTTCATTGCGCTTTCATAAGCAGCTAAAACCGCTTTGCCGACGTCTTGCATGCTTTGACTGCCATCAATGACTTTACAGCGATTTGGATTTTGCTTTGCAAGATCAAGGAAACCTGCGCGCAAGTCCTTTTGAAATTGTAAGCCCATGTCTTCAAAACGGTCTTCACCGGAATTACGAGCAAGGCCACGTTTCAAGGCGACCTCTGGATCAATATCAATAATAAAGGTTAAATCGGCTTCTTGCTGAATCATGGTCTTATGAAGAATATCAACGGTTTCACGTAAATCTGCGCGTGCAACACCTTGATAAACACGTGTGCTGTCCACAAAACGATCCGAGATTACGGTTTGTCCGTTCTCTAATGCTGGCAGTATCGTTTTTTCTAAATGATCTCGTCTGGCTGCATTGAAAAGTAGGATTTCTGTCTCTGGTGACCAACGATCTGGATCACCTTCAACCAATAACTTTCGGATAGCTTCAGCACCTTCCGAACCGCCGGGTTCGCGTGTCCAAACACAAGACATACCTTTGGTTTCAAGAGCGGTGACAAGTGATTTTGCTTGCGTAGATTTCCCCGAGCCATCAATGCCTTCGAATGTGATAAACATGCCGCGTGACATATTAGCGTTCATCAGCGGATCCGATGATCTCGTCTTTTAATTTTTCAGCAGACACTTTCATACGGGATAATAGACCACCTTTGCGTATATCAGTTTTTGCATAAAGTGGGTATTCCACTGGCTTCATACCTTCTGCCTCAAGAAGTAATGTCGCAACTTGAGCATCCTTTGCAATAGGGGCTTCTAGTGGGCCAGTGTATTTGATTGATGCTTTGTAAGTATCCACTGTGTCATAAGGCAAGAGCGCAGTGATGTCAGTTGGTGAGTACAGTTCAACTGTTTTTTTACGTCCCAACCAAACGTCTGCTGATCCAACAACAGCGTCTTGTTCTGTGACTTTTTTCTTTACGAAATTGCGGAAAGCCCAATTGGCAATGCGTTCAGATTCACTGGCGCGTTGTGCCGAGCTTTCTAGGCCAGATACAACAAAGATAACACGACGATCACCTTGAACAGCTGAGCCAACCAAACCATACCCAGCTTCTTCTGTATGACCCGTTTTAAGGCCATCAGCACCGATACCAAGCTTTAGCAGTGGGTTACGGTTATCCTGTTTTATATTTGCCCAAGTAAATGATTTTTCAGCAAAATAAGGATAATATTCTGGGAACTCTGTAATCATACGGTTGGCAAGAATGACCAAGTCTTCGGCGCTCATACGTTGGCCTGGGTGTGGCCAACCTGTAGAATTCGCAAAAGATGAATTTTTCATTCCAATCTTTTTCGCGCGTACGGTCATTTTACGTGCAAATTCTGCCTCAGAACCTTCAAGTCCTTCTGCCACAACAACACATGCATCATTGCCTGATTGTATGATGATTCCTTTGATCAAATTCTCGACTGAAACGCGTTCACCTTGGCGCAAAAACATCTTTGAGCCGCCCATTTTATGGGCTTTTTCTGAAACAGAGAACTTTGTGTCTAACGCAACGCGGCCATCTCTCAAGGCCTCGAAAAGCATATTAAGCGTCATAAGCTTTGACATCGATGCTGGTGGCATGGGGCGCACTGCATCTTTCTCAAATAACACGGTTCCTGTTTGGACATCATACACCATTGCATTGCGTGCTGGTGTTTCAAATGCCCATGATATGGATGTCGTAATAAGGAATGTTAATGCATATAAAATGACTTTGGCAGCAGTCATTGGTACCTCTTAGTTTTTTGTCAGATAGGCGTCTGAGAAGCCCATTTTTGTGATTTCTTTCATATAAGCATCGCGCTCGCCCTTTGTCGTTGCTGGGCCGGCAATAACACGCCAGAAAGTTTTACCCTTTGCCGTCGCTTTCACAATGCGGCCTGGGATTTTGCGCGTTTCCAATGCTTTCAAAGTATTTTTAGCGTTTCCTTCTTTACTAAAGAAACCCAATTGAATGAATGGCTGGCTAAGTGTCGATGTCACTGCAGCGGGTGCTGGTTGTGGTGTTGCAACAGCAACTGGTTTGCGTGCTTTTGGTTTTGGTGCGGCGTCTGTTTTATTCTTCAAGTCAACCGTAAGCGTGTCTTTGTTCGCCGCCTTTGGTGCTTTAGCATCTTCGGCTTTAGCAACAGAAGCTAATACCGATTTTTCAATATCTTGTGTCGGCGCTGGTTCCAGTTTTTCCGTGACGACAGTCTCGGGTGTCGCTGGCTCGCCGTCTTTTGTGACGTTTACAGTTTCACGGCGCAACACTGTTACGTTCAATGTTGTTGGGGCACCTGCAAGAACACCAAGCGCAGATGCAGCGTCAGAAGAGAGTTGCAATCTTGGGCCTGGGTTATCACGTTCGCGTTTGAACAAAGCACCGATAACGAATTTGCCGTTTGTTTTGTTCCGAATGATAACGCGCTCAGGCTGATCGCTGTCTGGATGTGCAACCCAAACACCGCCCAAAGAAGGGCGACCATCCCAAAGAGCCTTTTCTGTGACTTGGAACACTTCAGGAGCTTCGACGTCGCGTTCGACTAATTTTATAGATCCGTCTTTAATCGCTTTAGAACCAGCTTGTGGTTTTTTCGAAAATAGACCTGTTCCAGGCTCTTTCTTACGTTTCAAAAGCCCTGTACCATCACCGCTGCCCTTAAATAGGCTCGGCCCTGTACCTTCTTCGCAGGCTGTTAAACTAAATGAAACGGCTGCTACCAGTCCAATTTTCGCAATTTTATTGGTAAATTTAAGCTTGCTCATGCCCGTGTCTCCCTGTGCCCGCCTTATTTTTATAGTTGGTTTTATCACCTAGCGGCCCTTGCTTGCAGGCACACTACCTAAGATGTGGTATTTTTGGAAGCATATTGTTTTCACCTTTTTTTGTATTAGGCGATGTTTTGCTCGATTTTGTGCTTGAAGTTTTCTTTCGACAGAATTAGTCAGGCCAAAGTTAAAGCATCGACTTTACACTTTTTGAAGCGGAGAGGTGGCAGAGTGGTCGAATGCGGCGGTCTTGAAAACCGTTGAAGTGAGAGCTTCCCAGGGTTCGAATCCCTGTCTCTCCGCCATAAAATTCCAAATATCGATTATTTTGATTAGACTTGTGCCTTTAAAGAATGCCAAGCTTATGTTGTGAGTTTGGAAGATGTTATGATTTACCCGATATTTTTAAAGATCATGAAAACGAAAATACCTTTTCGGAAGCTTCTAGGTATTGTGTTTTCAACATTTGTCTTGTCCTGTTCGCCTGCGCCAAACCTTACAAAAACTCCAACAGTGTATTTGCAACAAAACTACCCTGCGAATGCTATCCCAGACAATTTACGCACAACGCAGCCAAAACTATACTTTATGACAGACCGTTTTTTGGCGGATGAATGGACTGATCAAAAGCCGTATTCATCCAAAAGATCACCCTCTATGGCTTTTGGAGAGGTGACTGTTTCTTTTGGTCAGGATAGGGATTGGGAAAAATTAGTTCAATCTAGCGAAGCAAAAGACAGGGCAAAAGAAATCCGGTTGAAAATTACGGATGCAGATGAGTTCATTCGCTTTCCGTCTACGCCATTATTATTTCCAGTTTCGAGCACGGCAGCAGAAGCAACTAAAGACCCAGCATTTCGGACTTACAAAAAGCGAGAAGTAGAATTTAAAGGCATGTTGTCTGGTTTATTAAAGCAATCGAATAAACGAGATGTTGTTCTATTTGTGCATGGATTTAACAATGAATTCGACGATGCGGCCTATGCATTGGCAGATTTGTGGCATTTCTCTGGCCGCATCGGCGTCCCGATTTTCTTCACGTGGCCTTCTGGGGCAGGAGGTGTTCTTGGGTATTTAAAAGATCGTGAAAGCGGCGAATATTCAGTCTTCCACCTTAAAGAAACATTGCGTTTGATTTCGCAAACTTCTGGTTTGGATAATGTGCATATCATTGCACACAGCCGCGGTGCAGATGTCGTAACGACTGCTTTAAGAGAATTGATTATTGAAGCAAGAGGAGGAGGAAAACCCTCTTATGAAACTTATAAAATTGAGAACTTGATTTTAGCTGCGCCAGATTTGGATTTTGGTATCGTACGCCAACGCTTAATCGCAGAAGAATTTTCCAATGCTTTTGGCCAAATTAATGTTTATGTGAACAAAAATGACGGCGCTTTAGGTATTGCCCAAAAGCTTGCAACCGGACAGCGTTTGGGGCGTTTGAAAAGCAGTAGCTTGGAGCAAATAGATAAAGCAATCCTAGCACGTGCTGGCAATGTGCATTTTATAGACGTGGAAAACTCTGGATCGTCTGTTGGGCATAGTTATTTCAGGCAAAATCCAAACGTTCTGTCTGACATTGCGCTGACATTACAACATAATGTTGGTCCTGGTGGAAAAAAACGTCCACTGTTGTCTCGCTCCGACAATTTCTGGGGGCTCACAAAGTTTTACCCTTTTGATACACCGCCCGAAGTTGAATTAGATGCCGATGTTGGACGAAATTAACACTGTACTTAAAAGAATGCGCCGCCTGATTTTTTAAGCAGTTCTTTTGCTAACCTCTGACCCAATTCTGCACCATCTGATACAGGGCCTGATATTTCGCCGTTCACCTCTTCCGATCCATCAATACGCAAAATTTGCCCTTTAAGGGTCAATGTATCACCATCTAATGTTGCCAGACCCGCTATGGGTGTTTGGCACGAGCCATCCAATGCTTTTAAGAATGCGCGTTCTGCGGCAAGTCTGTTTTCGGTATTCTTATCCGCAATCGCTTGTAGCATGTCATGTATGCTTTGATTATCCACATGGCGTTCAATACCAATCGCACCTTGTGCAACAGCTGGTAACAGATCATCTGTTTCGATTGCAGATTGGGCGACAGCACTGTTATCCAAACGATTCAAACCCGCCATGGCAAGGAAGGTTGCATCCGCAATGCCTTCTTCTAGTTTACGTAGACGCGTTTGAACATTACCGCGAAATTCGACAACTTCTATATCGGGGCGGCGATTCAGGATTTGCGCGCGCCGACGCAAGCTGCTGGAGCCAAGTTTTGCACCTTTGGGCAAATCTGCGATAGATTTATATTTTAGCGATACAAACGCATCACGCACATCTTCACGTGGTAGATAACAATCAAGCACCAAACCCTCTGGTTGTTCAACTGGCATGTCCTTCATGGAATGTACGGCCATATCGATGCTACCATCCAAAAGCGCGTCTTCTATTTCTTTTGTAAACAGACCCTTACCACCAATTTCACCTAATGGGCGGTCTTGGATTTTATCGCCTGTGGTTTTGATCACAACGATTTCAAAACGGCCCTCGGGCATATCATGCGCTGCCATAAGGCGGGCACGTGTTTCATAGGCTTGCGCCAAGGCCAAAGGAGAGCCGCGTGTGCCGATTTTGATCACTGGTTGCGTCATAAGTTCTCTTTTATGTGAATATCTTAATTTCCAACTCCACATATCATTCAGAAATTGGTAAGGCGAGGGGGAATAACGGGATTATGACTGTGACGAAAAGCTCCAAAACGATTTTACGTGCCCTTGCTGGGGAAACATTGCCAACACCACCTGTTTGGATGATGCGCCAAGCTGGGCGGTATTTACCAGAATATATGGCAACGCGCGGACAAGCAGGTGATTTCCTATCATTGTGTTATAACCCTGAATTGGCGACAGAGGTGACTTTGCAACCCATACGTCGTTATGGATTTGATGCCGCAATTTTGTTTGCTGACATTCTGTTGGTACCCCAAGCATTGGGCGCTGATTTATGGTTTGTCACAGGTGAGGGGCCACGTTTATCGACCATCACTACGATGGATGAGTTTAACAAACTTGGTCCTGCGGATGATATTCATGAAACTTTATCGCCGATTTACCAAACTGTGCGCAATCTATCTGCGGCTTTGCCATCTGAAACCACATTGATCGGCTTTGCAGGGGCACCGTGGACTGTTGCAACGTATATGATTGCTGGGCGTGGCACACCTGATCAGGGGCCAGCGCATAAGTTAATGCAGGAAAATACGGAAGTATTTGATGCGCTGATGGATCGGATTACCAAGGCGACGATCCTGTATTTGGCCGAACAAATCAAAGCTGGCGCTGAAGTGGTCAAGATTTTTGACAGTTGGGCAGGGTCGTTAAGTGCTAAAGCATTCGATCGGTATTGTATCGCACCGCACATTGAGATTGTGACTGCGTTAAAGGCACAATTCCCAGATGTTCAAATCATTGGGTTTCCACGTGGTGCAGATCAGAAATACATCGATTATGTGGATCAGGTGGATGTGGCTTGCGTAGCTGTAGATACGGCTGTGTCATCCGATTGGGCAGCGAAAAATCTGCAGCCAAAGATGTGTATTCAAGGGAACTTGGATCAATCTTTACTGGTGAGTGGTGGCGAAGCGTTAATCTCTGAAACCAAGCGGGTTGTGAAAGCCTTTGAAAATGGGCCACATATTTTCAACCTTGGGCATGGAATTACGCCTGATGCTTCACCTGATCACGTAAGTCAGATGCTTGAAGCTATCCGCGGGTAGGTTTGCGTACGCTGATCTTACAGTTTTTTAAGATGTCATGCGTAAGTTCGGGATGTCGACAAAAAGTGGTTCATGGGTTTTCAAGGGCGGGTAACAGCGTCAAATACGAAAACCACCGAAATTACTAGTAAGAATAGGTGCAGGGGATAAAGTCCCTGTTCAGGCTATAACCGCACTTAGGTGGCGCCACCTTTTTATACTTTAAACAAAAATCAGTTTAACTCCCCCAATCAAGATTGAGGGAGGTCTAAGCACGTGCATTACACGAATGCGCGTTGCATCAAGTCGTATGGATGTTTCCAACCATCCGTTTCTGACAGACGCGTTAACCATGCGTCGATATTTGGCCAATCTGCACGGTCAAATCCGTAGGGTTCTGGATAATATAAATATCCACAGCATGATATGTCAGCCATTGTAAGATGATCTGCAGCAACCCATTCACGGTTTTCCAAATGATCGTTTAATACAGAATATGCAGCGTTTAAACGGCCTTCTATGAAAGGAAAAACAGCCGTTGGACGTTTGTCTTCTGGTAAGAAGTTTTTCAAAAAGCGTAACATGCCCGCTTGCGATGACAGTTTATGATTGTCCCATAAAACCCACCGCATGATTTCGCGGCGTTCTTCTGGAGTTTTGCCGCCCAATTTGCCTGTTTGCTCTGTGATGTAATCCTGAATGACACCTGATTGGCTGATCTTTACGTCACCATGTACCATGACGGGCACTTCGCCCATTTCATTGACTTTTTTAAATTCATCACTGCGGGCTTCGCCTTTGAAAAAATCCACAAAGATTGGTTCCCAATCACAGCCCGCCAGTTCAAGGGCGAGAGCGGCTTTGTAAGCATTTCCAGATTCAGCGAAGCAATAAAGTTTATAATCTGACATAAGTGATACCTTTGTATTTGATTGCGCTCAGTTAAAGCGGGAATAAATACAAAAGCAACTGTGATTTATTGTAATTGAGAGTTTGGGAAATCAGGTGTTTTCCTGGGCTGCAAAGACCTCTTTGGCGGCGAATAAACCGTTTAGAGCGGCTGGAAATCCTGCGTAAACAGACATATGCATCATCACTTCGGTGATTTCGGCCTGTGTTAATCCGACGTTCAGGCTGGCTTGTATGTGGATTTTCAATTGTGGTGTTGCTGTTCCCATAGCTGCCAGAGCTGCGATGGTGGCGATTTGGCGGTCGCGTCTGCACAAACCTTTGCGACTGTAGATGTCGCCAAAGCCGTATTCGATGATGTAATTGGCAAAGTCAGGGGCAATATCTGCGAGCGCATCAATAACGTTTTGCCCTGCTTGCCCATCAATTTCAGCCAAGGCGCGCGCGCCGCGTTCATAGCGGCTTTCAGGTGTAGGTTGGTCTAATGTCATCTTTTTCAATCCTTTTCATGGTTTTGGTGTAACCGTCTATTTTATGATCAAGGACAAGAAGGTTTTGCTGCATTTGCGAAACGCGTTCGCGCAATTCTGCGCGATGTTCCATCAGGATCGCACGTCTTTTGGCGCCGTTTTCATCACCAGATTGGCGATAGGCGGCATAAGTCAACATGGTTTGGATCGACATGCCTGTTGATTTCATTTTGCCAATAAAATCAATCCAAGCGAGTATTGTGTCATCATAATCGCGTTGACCAGAGGCATCGCGATCCGCATAGGGCAACAGCCCGATCCGTTCATAATATCGGATCGTATGGGCGGATAATTCTGTACGTTTTGCGAGCTCACCTATTTTCATCAACTGTCCAATCTTGTCTTGATGACAGTTTTTATAGGGGTTCGAGCGCGCTCTAAGTCAATAGGGTTATTTCGGAAACGGAAATAAAAAATGCACGCAAAGAGCGTGCACCTTTAGACAGTTATAAATAGGGTTTTATATGCCGCGTGCGATCGCCGCCACACCTGTACGTGCCACTTCATCAAGGCCCAATGGGCGCATCAATTCAGCGAAGGCGTCGATCTTTTCGGGTGTGCCAGTCAATTCAAATACAAAGCTTTCCAATGTGGTATCCACAACATTTGCACGGAAAATATCGGCTGTGCGTATTGCCTCCAGACGTTTGTCGCCTTTGCTTACGACTTTGAACAATGCCAATTCGCGCTCCACTGATGGGCCTTCGACAGTCAGATCATGCACTTCATAAACAGGAACCATGCGGCCCAATTGTGCTTTTATTTGCTCAATGACAGAAGGCGTACCAGTTGTAACAACTGTAATGCGTGAACGATTACCTTCGTGATCGACTTCAGCGACTGTCAGGCTTTCGATGTTATAGCCGCGACCCGAGAATAAACCGATGACACGCGCCAAAACACCTGCTTCATTGTCGACCAAAACAGCAAGTGTATGCGTTTCAATCGTATCGCCAGAGAAGTTTTTCAGGTCATAGGCGCTTTTACGAGAAGCCCCTTTTTTCAGTTTAACCGCGTTCATAATACGCTCCTTAGTGAATCGTTTGATCGATTCTAGGGCAAAGCGCTGCTGGTGTCACCGCGCGTTTTGGTCAAAAGTGTGCCTTCTGGCAAAATAGGGCGACCATCTTGGGGTAAAAACATACGATTTCGGATCAAAAGGCGGAAAAAATTAGGAAATTCTTTTCGAATGCGATCTTGGTCCGCTTTTGTCATCTCAGTACGGTACCGTTTTTTCACCCCTTTATTGAACTGAGTGAAACGCTTTTTCAACACATGGCGTTTTACTGGTCCGACAGGCCCATCAACCATGACATTATGCATAATACGTTGCGCCATCAACGGCATGCGAAATGCTAAATCATGATAGAAAATTGGCAAACAGTTCTTTCGATATAGCCATTGCGTTAAGCTGTCTATTTGACCATGAATATTGAAAACCGCGTCATCAATTGTAGCTATTTCTGAAAAAGCGGCGCGACCTGCCAAGCGGGATCTTTGACCATGATCCATCATAGATAAGGCCATTTCTCGTGGATCGCGGTACGTTGCATGTACCACAGCTTTTCCGCGGTTGATCATATCGATGACCGCAGGATCAGGACGTGTGTGGGTTTTGATCACTATCGGATGGCCAAGGTCATAGGCAATGTCTTCTAAACATGCGATTTGCTTTTCGTTTAAATGCCGCGCGAAATTAATGCGTTTGTTTAAACCGATGGCTTCGGGTGGCATAATTGGCTGGGCAAACCCCGACAGTTCAAGAGCTGTGCGTGCCAATTCAAAAGCAAGGGTGGAACCGCATTTGGTCATCCCATAGGAAAAGATGATCTTTGGGCCCATAGGATGTAATGCACGTTTAAAATTATGTGTAAGTTGTACCATGGCTTTAAATTGGTACGACTTTTTTAAAATTCATTTAAAGCGCAATAAAAAACCCGCCAAAAGGCGGGCTTTAAAATAGATAGAATTTTATGGGTTAAACCATAACCGCGCCATCATTATCGATTGCACCTTGTGTTTCGGCTTCTCCCATCAACATTTCATTATGGGCTTTGCCTGATGGGATCATTGGGAAGCAATTTTCGTGCTTCTCAACCAAACAATCAAAGATCACTGGGCCATCATGGTTCAGCATTTCCATGATCGCATCATCAAGGTCGGCAGGGTCAGAACATAAGATGCCTTTGGCGCCAAAGGCTTCTGCTAACTTCACGAAATCAGGCAGGGCTTCTGACCATGAGTTTGAATAACGTTCACCATGTAGCAATTCTTGCCATTGGCGCACCATACCCAGACGTTCGTTGTTTAGAATGAACTGTTTCACGGGCAGGCGGTATTGTGATGCTGTACCCATTTCTTGAATGTTCATCAGTATGCTGGCTTCACCTGCCACGTTGATTACAAGGCTATCTGGATGTGCCACTTGTACACCAACAGATGCCGGTAAGCCGTAGCCCATTGTGCCCAAGCCACCTGAAGTCATCCAGCGGTTAGGGTCTTCAAAGCCCAGATATTGAGCCGCCCACATTTGGTGCTGACCCACTTCAGTTGTCACATAGCGATCCATACCTTTGGATAGTGCTTCAAGGCGTTCCAATGCATATTGCGGCTTAATGATCTTTTCAGAGTTTTTATAGCTCAAGCATTTGCGTGCACGCCATTCGTCGATTTGCGTATGCCACTTTTTCACTTCTGCCGCTTTTGTTTTGCGTCCGCGTGATTTCCAGATTTTAAGCAAATCTTCTAAAACATGGCCGATGTCACCGATAATTGGCACATCTACATGTATCACCTTATTGATAGATGATGGATCAATGTCGATATGTGCTTTCTTAGATTTAGGGCTAAAGGCATCGATGCGGCCTGTGATGCGGTCATCGAAACGTGCACCAATATTGATCATCAAATCACAACCATGCATGGCCAAGTTGGCCTCGTATGTGCCGTGCATGCCCAACATGCCAACCCAGTTGTCACCAGAGGCGGGGTAGGCCCCCAGACCCATCAATGTCGATGTGATTGGGAAGTTTGTTTCCTTAACCAACTCACGCAGCAATTGGCTGGCACCTTTGCCAGAATTGATAACGCCACCACCAGTATAAAGGATTGGACGTTCTGCATTTTCGATCAATTCAGCCAAAGCTGTGATCGCGTCTTTGTCGCCTTTCACTTGCGGTTGATAGTGACCTACATCCGCTTTTGCCGGAGCAACATAATCGCCGTTTGCAAATTGAATATCCTTGGGAATATCAATCAATACAGGACCAGGGCGGCCACTTGTTGCTACGTGAAAAGCCTCGTGAATAGTTTCCGCAAGCTGGTCCGTGTCTTTCACCAACCAGTTATGTTTTGTACAAGGGCGCGTAATACCAACAGTGTCCGCTTCTTGGAATGCATCAGAGCCGATCATAAAGCTTGGTACCTGACCAGTCAGAACAACCAATGGGATGCTGTCCATCAAAGCGTCTGTCAAACCAGTTACTGCGTTTGTAGCCCCTGGGCCTGATGTTACCAATACAACGCCAGGTTTGCCTGTTGAACGTGCATAGCCTTCGGCAGCGTGTGTAGCGCCTTGTTCGTGACGTACAAGAATGTGCTTAATATCGTTTTGCTGAAAAATCTCGTCATAGATAGGAAGCACAGCACCACCTGGGTATCCAAAGACAGTGTCGACGCCTTGATCTTTCAAAGCTTTAAGTACGATTTGCGCCCCATTCATTTGACGGCTCATGATCTTTCTCCTTTGTTACAGCCATAAAAAAACCCCCAAAACTGTGGGGGCGGCATGCATCAAAAACGGGTGTTTACCGTTTTCGCGCCGCGCGCTGTCCGATTAGGACGACAATATGTGCTGTTTTAATCATGCGGGTACATTATCGCGCTGAACAATGAGGTCAAGCTGCAATTTAGTTCTTTTCTTATGAAAAAACCATAAATGTGATAATTAAAATACAAAAAAAATAATTTAAGGTAATTTAATTACTTTAAATTGTATCTTTATTTTAAATTATAGCGTATTCCCATTCGAACTTAGGATATCAGGCAATTGTATCGCTGCAACTTGCTCTGGAATTGGGGCAGTGCCCGTGTTTTTTGTATTTGTTTCAAATAAACTTTGGTCAGTTACATCAACCCATTCGCCTTTGTAGTAAGCTTCTAGAGAATTGAAATTAGACTTATAGTCCATTTTAGGGCTGCCAGGCACCCAATATCCCAAATAGACATAAGGAAGACCTGCTTCGCGTGCTATTTCGATGTGATCAAGGATCATATAAATGCCTAAGCTATGACGAGACATGTCTGGGTCAAAGAAAGAATATACCAAGGACAGACCATCATCTAAGACATCGGTTAAACACACAGACACAAGTTCACTGCGTTCATAAAGCTCATGCTGAACGGAATACTCTACGATGCGACTGCGAACTGGGGTTTCTTCTACCATTGAAGAAAATTCGAACATATCCATGTCCGCCATACCACCATCTGCATGGCGCGCATTTAAATAGCGAGAAAACAATTCGTATTGGTGCTCTGTAGCCCAAGGTGCAGAGGCATCGCGTAAAAGATGTGTGTTTCTACGCGTCACGCGTTTTTGTGTTTTAGAAGGTATAAAATCGGCAACACGAATGCGTGCAGATAAACAGGCGCTACAATCTGCACATGTTGGTCGATATAAGACGTTTTGAGATCTACGGAAACCTTGTTTAGACAGGGTATTGTTTAAAGAATCTGCGTGCTCACCTTGTAGGCCCGCAAATAACTTACGTTCCACTTTTCCTTCTAGATAAGGGCAAGGCTGTGATGCTGTTACATAAAATTGGGTTGCCAATGGCAATGAATGTCGCATGAAACTACCATAAAACTCGTTACTAAAAACCGTATCAGTAGATTCTTATCTGAGCAAGTCGGCTAAATTATGGCAAGTTTGGTCTATTTATAGCTGTTGTTCCTAAAACATAATCATGCAAGCCTTGGCCGCGTTTGTTGACCAACATCATAATCATCGAAATTGCGAGTGTAATGAAGATAAGAGCAACAACTGTATATGTGCCTGTGTGCCATGCGGCCTCTTCTAGTGACAGTTTATTACCTTGCTTGTTTCGGATTTCGATCCCTGTCATTTGCATGCCTAAGGTTGCAGAGGAACGTGATATCGTGAATATACGATAAGCAATATTGATTGCGAACAATATTACTGGGAAGACGAATGCACCAAGACCAAGAGTAGCGAGAACGGTGGCTGCTGCTACGAGTGTGACCAATATCGTATCAATAACCCAGGCTAAAAGCCGTTTGAATGGAACGGCTTCATAGAATTGTGCATCTACTATTGGGTCTGGTAGCTGGCTTAAATCGTGGTCGGTACTAAACATGGTTTCCTCATATTGTGCGATTTATTAGATATGGGGGTGTATTGAACTAATCTCAATAGATCAGACTGTTTGATGTAACGTTTTCTTTAAAACAGGCTCTAATTGCACAAAAACTACATTTTTCTATTAAACCGCCTAAATTTAGCCTTTTTTAATTGTCACTAAGGCGCTGTAACGGAGAATGAGTATGATACGTTTTATATTTAACAAATATAATACTGACCAAGTAAAAAAGTTTATGCAGTCTCAAGATGGTGTTGTTTCAGTGGACTTTGTTGTCTTGTCTGCTGGTGCTGTTGCTATAGCTATTTTTGCAGGTTTTGCTGTAGATGTTGGTATAACCGATGCTGTCGTATCAATTGATAATACGTTACAAGATCCTGTAGCTCTTCATGAAACCGACTGATTAAAAGTCTATTTCAGAATTTTTGGATTGCCACATATTTTACCGTCTGCAGGGCAAGCCACATCCCCATCCTTTTTATCGTAAGCCACTTTAGATAGAACCGTTCGAATAGCTGCTATTCGTGCACGTCTTTTATCGTCCGTTCTGATAACATGCCAAGGAGCGTGTGTTGAGTGGGACTTAGACATAGTTTCATATATGGCGTTCGTATATTCATCCCACTTATACAAACCTTTTACATCGATCCCCGAGAGTTTCCATTGTTTCAGGCGATCGTTTTCTCGGTCCAAGAAGCGGCGTAACTGTTCTGCCCGTCCTACATTCAGCCAAAGCTTAATGACTATAATTCCGTCATCAGCCAGCATTTTTTCGAAATCATTCACTTGGTTGAAAAAACGTTTGCGTTGATCTGCATCGCAAAAACCAAAGACATGTTCTACAACACCGCGATTGTACCATGAGCGGTCAAAGAATACGATCTCACCCTGTGTTGGCATATGCTGTACGTAGCGTTGGAAATACCATTGACCGCGTTCGGTTTCTGAAGGTTTTGACAAAGCAACCACACGTGCAGAGCGTGGGTTCATGTTTTCGCGGAAACGTTTGATTGTGCCGCCTTTGCCAGCTGCATCTCGCCCTTCAAATACAACAGCAATTCTGGCACCAGTTTCATTGGCCCAGCTTTGCATTTTGACCAGCTCGATCTGTAAATCTTCTAGAAGCTCTTCATATTCCTTACGATCTTTGCGTTCTTTGTATGGATAGGTTGGATCAAGGATTGCGTTTTTGTCAGCTGTTTCAATCGCATTGCGGATATCTTTGGGAGCATCGTTTTTGAAGAACTTTGAAATTGCACCGTCGAATGGTTTTGGATATTTTATTTTGCCCATGACTGTCTCCTTGATTGTGATCAATATGGTGCGAAGGAAATAGTTTAGCAACTACCGAGATGTTGTAACGCGTTTTATCGCCTCGATAACACTGTCAGGACGCAGTTGCATGAGTGCGTGTTTGATATCAGGAATACGTACCAGATTTGAATGTGGAACGACTTTGATAAACTCTTCTGCGTGAATGGAAATTGGAACGGATGTATCATCTTGTCCGTGGATCAATTCAATTGGCATTTTTAAGGAGGAGTAATTTTGTGATTGCTCCACAATTTGTGGCCGTAAGGTATTTAATTGTTTAGAGTTTTCTACAAATGATTTTACACGAACTGTCATATTCACACCAACATGATCCATAAATCCATCTGGTTCTGGATGTGGTGTAAAAATACCTTTGTAACTTGATCTGAAGTAATCATCACCTAGGAAAGCTGTACCTAAAGACATTAAAGCTGGGCCAAATACGGGTTTAGACATAAGGCGGTAATTCAAGTCTATTTCACCTGGCCATGGCATTGCTACAGAAGACACAAGAACCAAGCCTTTTACAAACTCAGGGTATGTAAGTGCCATATTAAGCGATAAGGCGCCTCCATAAGAATAGCCAACCAGATACGCGTCTTTTATGCCCAGTTTTTCTGCTGCTTTGAAAAACAACTGTGATTGAGCTTCCAGCGTTGCCGCAGAGTTTGAAAATGTATCTGTGTACCCATGCCCCGGGCGGTCAAAGGCGATTACGGTATGGTTTTGCGCCAACCGAGGTAAGAGATTATAGGTATAATCTTTTAAGTTTCCGCCAGCGCCATGAAAGAGAATAAGAACAGGGCCAGAGCCTTGTTTTACGTAATGAATTTTGGTGCCGTCAATATCAATGAATTCACCGATTGGGGGTGTATTCGTTTCTGCGCGGGTAGTGAATTTTTGGGCTTTAATTCCAGTCAGCAGTATAAAACAAAGACATGTAACGCCAATTATTCCTGATATCATAGATGTTTTACTCACTTTATAGCGACCTATCGCAAACCCGCACGATTTGCAGCGCGATCAATTGCAGCAATCAAATCGTCTGTTGAAACTTGATGGGGCATGTGGCCGACACCAGTAAGATTTGTCAAAACCGCATCTGGAATTTCTGTGACAAGGTTTTTTGCATGCAGGTCAAAGTTAACAGTTTGGTCATCTGTTCCATGAACGATTTCTGTTGGAACTGATATTGTTCCGTAATCCTTGTGAATTACATCTAATTCATATCCCAGCTTGTTTGTTTGTCGAGAATTTGCATGTAAAGATTTTCTGCGTAAGGCAAGGTTAACGCCTACGTGTTCTGCATATCCGTCTGGCATGATTTGGGGGTGAAAGATGCTTGAAAGAGTACTCTCAACAAGATCTTGTGGTACAAATGCTGTCATTGTTGGAACAACAAATAATTTCCCCCACCATGTTGTTGTTCTTTTCCGAAACCCAGTTGGTTTTGGTTCATAGGGTGTTGAGGGGGCAGATACAGGGATAACGGCACTGATATGATCAGGCTGCGTAACCGCCCATGCCAGCGCAACCGATCCACCATAACTGTGCCCCATTACGATTGGTTTGTCGGCACCCAATGCTGATGCAGCCTTTGAAAGCAAAGCTGCTTGTTCAATGATCGTATCACCACGTTTGGGGTGCACTTCATTTGTAAATCCTTGTCCGGGGCGATCAAAGACAATGACGCGGTATTGTTCTGCAAGACGCGGTGCCAACGCAAATGTCATATCTCTGGCGTTGCCACTTGCACCGTGGATGAGCACCAAATCAGGGCCTTGCCCCATAACCAATGCGTGAACTTGAGTACCTTCTATATCTAGCAACTGACCTTGAGGTGCGTATCTTGCGTTTGTTTGGGCTTCATTGCCAGATGCGCGGTACAATATGAAAGCAAATATAAGTCCAGCAATAATAGCTGCACATAATATTATTTTATATAATACTTTCATATTCAGTCTCTTTGATTACTCGACACCGATCTTAGACATATCGAAAGATGTTGTTTGATAGATTTCATTAATCCAGTTGCCGTACAATAGATGTGCATGGCTGCGCCAGCGGTTGAGCGGCGTTTGTGATGGGTCATCATTCGGGTAATAGTTACAAGGCACGTTAATTGGCGTGCCATTTGAAACATCACGGTCGTATTCTTGTTTTAAGGTACCACTGTCATATTCAAAGTGGTTGAAGATATAGAGCGCACGATGTTTTGGATCTTCGACCAAACACGGACCAGATTCATCACTTGAAATCAATATGTTCAAGTCTTCAGCTGCGTTAATCTCTGTTTCTTTGATCTCTGTCCAGCGGCTGACAGGCATAACCAATCCATCAGAGAAACCGCGTAGGTATGGAGATGAGGCATCTTGAACACTATGATCAAAGCATCCAAAGGCTTTGGCATCCAAGTCGTATTTATCAACATTATGGAAATGATAGATCATCGCCATGCCACCCCAACAAACACCGAAAGTGGAATGAACGTTTGTTTGCGTCCAATCCATTACCTCTTTCAACTCATCCCAATAGGTCACATCTGTGTATGGCAGATGTTCAATAGGGGCACCTGTTATGATCAAACCATCGAATTTTTCATTTTTGACCTCTTGGAATGATTTATAAAACGCTTCCATGTGGTCTGCGGACGTGGTTTTCGATGTATGTTCCGTCATACGGATCAATGTCAGATCAATTTGCAAAGGTGTTGCACCGATCAATCGGGCAAACTGCGTTTCCGTCTGAATTTTCTGCGGCATTAGATTAAGCAAACCGATTTTAAGCGGGCGAATATCTTGCTTTTTCGCGTCGCCTTTTGACATGACCATAACACCCTCGGATTTAAGGACGTCATGGGCTGGCAGTTTGCTTGGTATTCTAATTGGCATTGGTCTTCTTTCACCTTGGAAGGTTAGAGCTAGGTTGAAATGGGTTAAGCCTCAAGGGCTGCTTCGATCACATTATCGAAATCTTGTGACGTTTTTACGTTATAAATATCGTCAGCTTGGACTGTTATACCCCATTTTTCCGCTATGGCTTTATAGCGTGGTAGACGGTCAGACAGTAATTTATTGTAGCCCCATCGAATGAAATCATCTGGATCAACTTTGTCAGCTGTTACAGATTTTTCATCCATATAGGTGTTCCAGCATTCTATGAGGAAATCCTCTGGATAATATATTGGCTTTGGTGCTTTGTTAAAACGCTCTGTCAGGATGTCGATGTGATTGTCATTGCCTTCAATCCATACGGGCAAAACATGATCGCAAATCGCTGACATAACTGGATCATTGTCATCGGATGCATCCACAACCTCGACCACAGAGCCGGATGTATCACAGATGAAATTGTCATATCCATAAAGCGCTTTGGCACGCTGGATGAAATGAACAGTGTCTTTCATCGAATTGATTTCGGCATCGCGGTGCAGACGTTGGCGACGCACATATTCTTCAAAAGGAATGCCGCCTTTTTCTGGATTGCCGGGTTTGCCGATGTAAGTAGATAAAGGGGATAAATCAGAGAAACGCAGGTTAGATGCGATATAGATGGCATCAGAGCGCAGAAGCTCTGCCAAAAACGGGTTGCGCATGGCTTCCATTTTAAAATTATCGGCGATGTGTTCGCCCATGTAACGCGAGCCGATACGGTAATCGACACTGTAGTGGAACCAATCACCATTGCTGCGTAAAATCTCACTGATGTGGGTTTTCCCCAAGCCAGACATGCCAAAAAGCATAACCTTTTTGCTTTTGGCTTCGCGCCATTCTTGTGCAGAATTGTATAACATGAGATCCCCGTTCGTGCTTTCTGGCTATCGTAAAGCAAAAAAGGACGCAGAGTTCAATTCTTTAACGCTTAAATACGCGTCCATCTATGATCAACATGCCAAGTGCGATGACTGCAAAGCCTATATAGGCAGAAGAAGGTAAGCTTTCGTTTAGCACGATTGCGCCCCAGAAGACTGCAAAGGGGGGAACTAATAAGGTTACTAGGCTGACATTGCCGCTGCCTGCAAGATTTAAAGCATGATAATAGAGGAGGTAGGCAAGCGATGTTGCTGCGATTGCTAAAAACGCCATTGCTGCAAATGTGATGGGCAATAAATCAAAGCTTGGTGTGCCGTCTATATATAGAGCTAGAGGCACCATAATGAGGGATGCGCCTGTCAGCATCCCCGTTGATGACATAATAGGATGCAATCCTTGCAATGTTTTACGTGCCCATGCAGAGGCGCAGCCATAAGATAGGCCTGCGCCGAGTAATGCGATTTGGGCAAGAGACCTGATGTCGAAATTTTTAAGGGCCTCTATGCCTATGGTGATACAAACACCGATGCATGCAATGATGAGGCCTGTTAGTTTGTTTTTTGTGAGACGTTCATCTTGAAATACCATTGCTGCGATTAATATTGCAAAGAGAGCGGTGCTGCCATTGATAATAGACGCAAGACCGCTTTCGACATGTGTTTGCCCCCAAGCGATTAAGGAAAAAGGGATAGCGTTATTGAGTATGCCCATAACCAATAAGGAGACCCATGTTTTCAAATTCTTAGGTGTCGGGATACGCAATGCAAAGACAACGCCCCATAAAATCAAGCCGCCCCAGAAAACGCGGTGAGCAACAAGTGTATAAACATTCAGTTCACGCAGTCCTAATGCAAAGCACAGAAAACTAACGCCCCAAATCATAGCCAGTGATAATAGGGTGATCCATGCGGCAAGCGATAGAGACTGTTGAGGGGCCATAATGGATCCTTGTTGCGGTAAAAGCGGTGTTAATACAAATGGCTATATGTGAGCCTTGTCATAGCGTGGTGTGATAGTTCACGAAATTAAGCAATCTGTTTCTTGCGGGTTTCGGACCATATGTTCAAATAATTGGCGCTAAAGATAATAAGAGCGCCTAAAATGACCAACAGATCAAGTGGCTCATTGTAAAAGAGCATGCCTATGATTGCGATGATGGGTAGGCGGGTGAAGTCTATGGGCATCACAAATGTTGCGGGGGCGAGCTTCAAAGCTGTTGTAAGGCATAAATGAGCAACAAGGCCTGCAATGCCTATTACAGTGATCCAAGGAATGTTTTCGGGCGTTGGTAGAGCTATATCACCATCATATCCCGCGCATACAATACCAAAGACCAGTTGAATGACGGTCATCCAGAACAAAATGCTGGTGATTGTTTGGGTCTGTGTCAGCTTCTTTGTAAAAATTATAGCAACGGCAAAACCAATTGCACATAAAGCCGCTGCGATAATACCAGGTGATATGCCTGCGGACCAAGGGCGTGTGACGATTAGAATACCAATGAAACCAATAAGAATGGATAGAATGCGTATAGACGATAGGCGCTCTGCTAATAAAAACGGGGCTGCTAAAGTCACCCAAATTGGAACAGAAAACTCAAAGGCGAATAAATGGGCTAAAGGTATTAATGTTAAAGCATAAAACCAAAGGTTTTGACCCGCGAAATGGCCAATATTGCGAATGATATGTAAATCCATTTGGCTGCGCTTAATCTCATGTGTTTTGCCCATTAATGAGACAATAACGGTAAGAATGACAAACCCAATTAACGAACGATACATCATGATTTCAAAGGTATCGAGTTGCAGGTTTATTTCGCGTCCTGCGATGGCCATCGATGAGAATGAAACAATAGCGCCGATCATCCAAAAGGCAGCGCGAAGAGGTTGGGGTTGAGTAGTCATATGCGAGTGGTGGCCGTTGTACACAATTCTGTCAAGCAGGTTCCAGTGACGCGCTGGGTGTTGTAGGTTTTCTATATGAAGAAATATATATTGTTTTTTGTGATGTTACCAATGGCTGCGATGGCGGATGGTGTTGAAGATATTGACCGCATTGTACATCAGGTTTTTCCCAGAACACCGCCTGTGCAGTTTGTGGATGATCTGACTGGGCTGTGCGGCTTTGGGAATGGTGTGAATAAGGGAATTGCCTATTGCACCAGTCAAAATATTGTTTTCATACGCAAAAAATCGGGATCAGATGTGCGTAGCGCTTATGAATTAGCACATGTCATGGGGCATGCTGTGCAAGTGAAATACGGCGTTGCGGATATTGCTTTGCGTAAAATTACAGAACAACGTGACCGAGAAACAGAATTACGTGGGATGGTGACGCGACAAGTGGAATGCATTGCAGGTGTGTTATTCGCACGCGCTGGGTTGCCGCACGCGGATCTAAAGCGGCTCTATAAAAGCGAACCTTTTACAGGCAGCCATTGGGGCCGTGAACCACTTCGCATCGGGCCAAAAGTTTCTATTGGGCTGAATGCGCGTGCTGAATGGTTTTCCAAAGGCCAAAAGACGGGTCAATTTCAGACGTGTTCAGTTGGTGAGATGTCAGCAGATCTAATTGTGCGGGCTGCACGGTGATTTAAGCAACTTCGGTAATTTCATAAGTTCGCGGCATGCCTTTGGTGATCTCTGCCCATTCAGATTGACTGGCACGTGTTTGATGATGGTCAAAAGCGGCGCGGCTTTCAAAGAGTTCAGACACTAAAAATCGGCCCTTAACATCAGGGCATGGTGTGACTTCAAACGAAATACAGCCGCCTTCGGCGCGTGTAAGGGCAATGTGATCTACAACAGCTGCATTTACCGCATCTAATTTATCAAGAGGCGCATCCATATACCCCGTTAATCTGATTTTCTGTGGCGTAGCATCTGTCATAATATATTCCCTAGTGTAGTAGATTATTCCGCATAGTTTCATCTGTTCCAAAAATTGGTGCGGCTTTCCAGACCAAGTAACGCCCCGCATTGAACCAGATTGCAAGGGCTTCGCGTATGCACATTGATAGTCCCGAATGTTTTGCGTTTGGGTTGGTTCGGCGAAACGGTGTAGAATGGGCTAATGCTATATCATAACTGCCAAATAATTTCATGCTGGCCCATGATCGTGCCAAATGAAATCCTTCGGTTACTAAGATAATGCGCTTATCTTCAGCTAAGTAAGGCGCAGAGAATAGAGCGTTTTGTAAGGTGGATTGTGACATAACTTCATAGCTGATTGCTTGGGCTGGTACCCCCAATTCTATTGCGTATTTTGCCATTTGTTCGCCAGCTGAAACGCCATCTGGCTTCCCGACACCGCCTGAAAAATGTATTTTAGGGGCAATACCAGATTTATATATCTCAACACCTTTTTCGACACGAACTGTGCTGGATAAATGTAATGTTCCATCTGGGTCCATTCCAGCACCGAGTACAACGATACGATTGGCTGGGGTGAATTTTGCAGGCTCGAAAAAGGGCTGTACGGCGGCAAAGGTTACTACAAATGCAAATGTTGTAATGAAAACTACAATGGATAGGCTTATAAGCCGTCTTATAGCGCGGAAAATATTCAAAATATGTACTCTAACTATGTTCTGCACCATTCGCGAGTGCGATGTCTTTGTCTGCTGGGAGATCAATATCATCCAAGCAAGCGACGTTGATACAAATTTGATTTGGGTCGCGGCGGCGTTTGTGATGAGTGTAGACGCCACAGGTTTTGCAAAAATAATGTTCTGCTATGTTTTTGTTCCACTGGTAGCAAAGTAAATTATCCGCCCCTGCGGTCAGTCTGAAGTGAAACTTATGTTCGGCCTTCATCACAATGCCTTTTTTTTGGCATAGGCTACAGTTACAGCGATAAATATCTTTTAGGATGTCGTCAGAATGCATTTCGAAACGAACGGCGCCACAATGGCATGACCCTCGATGTAATTTCATGATGTCACCCTTTTTGTAGGATTAAACCCAACGGCGCACAGTATTGCAATAGTTCGTATAGCTTTGCCCAAACACCTTATGAAGGGCTTCTTCTTCTGGAATAATCTGAAAGCGGTTCATGTATTGAACAAAAGCAGGAATAGCGAGCAGTCCAAATAGGCTGCCAAAATAAATGCAAAACCCTGTTAAGATCATTGCCATGCCGACATACATAGGATTACGCGATTGGGCAAAGAGACCTGTATCCACCAATGTGCTGGCCGTTTCTGGTTGCATTGGGTTGATTGTAGTAGAGGCTTTGCGGAACTGAATATTTGCAACGATAATTGCAATTAATCCTGTTAGCACACTGCCGAAAGCAATTGAGACAAATCGACCGTAATACTCATTTGGGGTCGATATGGCGCATATATAGGCCAATCCTACAAAGATGAGTGTCACGATGGGTGGTGGTATCTTTTTTTCTAGGTTCATGGCTTACGCATCATTCCCATTCAATGGTTCCAGGTGGTTTAGATGTGATATCGTAAGTCACGCGGTTGATACCTTCAACCTCGTTGATGATACGTGTGGCTGTTTCGCCTAGGAACTCGTGGCTGAATGGATAATAATCGGCTGTCATGCCGTCCACGGATGTTACAGCGCGAAGCGCACAAGCGTAATCATATGTGCGGCCGTCACCCATTACGCCAACAGTGCGTACTGGGAGGATTGCAACGAAAGCTTGCCAGATATCGTCGTAAAGGCCGTGTTTACGGATTTGATCTATATAAACAGCATCTGCTTTACGCAGGATTTCTAGTTTTGGACGTGTAATCTCACCTGGGCAGCGGATCGCAAGACCTGGGCCAGGGAAGGGGTGACGTCCGACAAAGCTTTCTGGAAGGCCAAGTTCACGACCCAAGGCACGAACTTCGTCTTTGAACAGCTCACGTAGGGGTTCAACAAGTTTCATGCCCATCTTTTCAGGAAGGCCACCTACGTTGTGGTGCGATTTAATTGTAACCGATGGGCCGCCAGAAAAGCTCACGCTTTCAATGACATCTGGATAAAGCGTGCCTTGTGCAAGGAACTTTGCGCCGCCCACAGATTTCGCGTGTTTCTCGAAGACATCGATAAACAGTTTACCAATGATCTTACGCTTGGTTTCTGGGTCGGATTGACCGTCCAATTCACCAAGAAACAATTCTTGTTCTTTAGCGTGGATCAATTTCATCTTGTAATGATCGCGGAACATTTTGACGACTTCTTCGCCTTCGCCCATACGCAGCAAACCGTGATCAACAAACACACATGTCAATTGATCACCAATGGCTTCGTGGATCAAAACGGCTGCAACAGAGCTGTCTACGCCACCTGATAGGCCGCAGATAACTTGTTCGTCGCCCACCTGTTCACGAATGGCGGCAATCGCCTGTTCACGGTAAGCACCCATTGTCCAATCGCCTGTGAAACCAGCGAGTTTTACGAAGTTTTCGTATAGTTTCGCACCATTTGGTGTGTGGTGTACTTCTGGATGGAATTGTACGGCATAGAAATTACGTTCCAGATCAGCGGTGATCGCATAAGGTGCGTTTGGCGATGTGCCGTAAACCTTAAAGCCGTCTGCGATTTTGGATACGTGGTCGCCGTGGCTCATCCAGACTTGTTCTTTATCGTCTGCGAACCAACCTTCTAGTATCGAAAGCTTATCCTCTGTTGGTGTCACATAGGCACGGCCGAATTCAGCGGTACCATGACCACGATCCACTTGACCGCCCAATTGGGTCATCATGACTTGTTGGCCGTAGCAAATGCCAAGAATTGGTAAGCCCATATCGAATAGGGATTGTGGTGCGCGTGGGCTGTCTTCATCAATCACACTACATGGGCCACCTGAAAGGATTACCGCCTTGGGTGCGAAATCTTTGATAAAGGCTTCATCAACGTTCTGATAAGGGTGAATTTCGCAATAAACGCTCAGTTCGCGCAGGCGACGCGCTATTAGCTGCGTAACTTGGCTACCGAAGTCTATAATTAAAAGGCGGTCATGTGATTGTGTGCTCATGTGCGGGGTTTATTAACCTACGCGGATTCGCGCAAGAGCTGTTTGAACAAGGCTGTTATGTCGAAACCGACTGTGAATGTCGCTCATGTCACAAATTGTGCGAATTTGCGGGGTGGATCATGCGTGGATAGAATAGGGTGAACTAGAAATAATATATCTGGGGATTCTAAATGTCAGAAGCAGCCACATCCGAACGTTCAGGTCGTCGTCGCGGTCGCGGAGGCGGCGGTGCCGCACGTCGTGCAGAGCGCACAGCTGTAAAAATCGAAGCAGCGAAATATATCGAGCGTAATATTCCGAACTTTGAGGTTCTGAATGAAGAGGCTCTGCAAATTATTGAAACGAATGCAGAAACCATTCTTGAAGAAGTTGGTGTTAACTTCCTAGATAACCCAGCTGCATTAGATCGTTGGCGCGAAGCGGGTGCAGATGTTGACGGTGAACGTGTCCGCATCCCACGTGGTTTGGCGCGTAAATTAATTGCGACAGCACCATCTGAATATGTGCAACATGCGCGCAACCCAGAACGCAATGTGCGTGTGGGCGGTAACTCTATGGTCTTGGCGCCTGTCTATGGCCCGCCATTTGTGCGTGATATGGATGGTGGTCGCCGTTATGCAACGATGGATGATTTCCAGAAGTTTGTGAAACTGACATATATGTCGAAATGGCTGCACCATTCTGGTGGTACTGTGTGCGAACCGACTGATGTTGCGGTAAACAAACGCCACTTGGACATGCTTTATGCGCATATGACGCTGAGTGATAAACCTTATATGGGGTCTGTGACAGCACCAGAACGTGCTGAAGACTCTGTAAACATGTCAGAAATCTTATTTGGTGAAAGTGTTGCCAATAAAACTGTGATGACATCGTTGATTAACATCAATTCGCCGATGACGTTTGACGACATCATGATGGGTGCGATGGAGGTTTATGCTAAGAACAACCAAGCTTGTATTGTTTCACCGTTTATTGTGGGGGGGGCAATGGCGCCTGTATCTGTTGCAGGAACTTTGACGCAAGTGTTAGCCGAAGGTTTGGCAGGGGTTGCGTATAATCAGCTTTGCAATCCTGGTGCGCCTGTGATTTTTGGGGCTTTTGTGACCTCAATTGATATGAACTCTGGTGCGCCTACATTTGGTACGCCTGAAGCCAGCAAAATTCTATACGGTGCGGGTCAATTGGCACGTCGTTTAGGGTTACCATTCCGCTCTGGTGGGTCTCTTTGTGGATCAAAATTGCCAGATGCGCAGGCTGCGTATGAGACGGCGAATACATTGAATGCTGCTTTGCTGGGCGGTGTGAACTTCTGTTTGCACGCTGCTGGCTGGTTAGAAGGCGGTTTGGTATCCTCATTTGAGAAATTTGTTATGGATGCTGATCAATTGGGTGTTTTACACTCTGTTGCTGAAGGCGTTGATATGACGGAAAATGGTCAAGGTATGGGGGCTATTCGTGAAGTAGGACCTGGAGGTCACTATTTGGGATGTGAACATACGCAAGCCAATTTCAAAAGCGCTTTCTGGCGTTCCGAAGTTCTGGACTACAAACCTTATGAAACTTGGGAAGAAGATGGCGCTAAGGATACAATGACGCTTGCCAACGAACGGGTGAAAAAGTTGCTGAATGATTATCAGCAACCTGCCATTGATCCAGCAGTTGATGAAGCTTTGAAAGCATACATCGCTAAGCGTAAAGAAAGCGAACCTGACGCTTTTGGTTAAGTCGTAAGCCTATCTTTCGGCAATAGATACAATTCTTGCAATAATGCGGTCATGATTTGAATGTGCTTGTTCATATCATAGGCCGCATTTCCGCTTTTACGGGCTTCTTCCAATTCAATCTCACGGTCGCTGAGTTGCGATATGTTCTGACTGTGATTGGATAGGGCGCGTGCCCCCAATATCTTTTTAAGATCCGTTTCTCTACGATAGTTTTGCAAACCAATTTTGGCTGCTTGCATTAAAATCTTTGGGCGTAAAATCTTTTGAAAAATCTCGATTGGGTACATTCTCATCTCCTTTTGGGACGAGTATTGGCCATAAAACTGAGTGTTGCGTATTTTCTGACAATGCGAACGTATCGTTTTCTATTGGTTACGATTTGGAAACAATGATTGTCTCACCACATTAATTTTAAAGAGTTTTTCAGAAGTTCAATCTTAATTTGTATTAACCAAAAATGAACGGAGGGAGAATTGCAGACTGTATCGCTGCCCGAATTACAAGAGTACATAGATCACGTTGAAAAAGGTATTTCACTACGCCGTATTGCCCAAAGAGATGGGGTACACCCATCCACGGTTTTGCGCAGGGTCCGCAAAATCGAAGCCAAAAGGGATGACCCGCTTTTAGATGATATTTTGACGCGTATTGGTCAAAAAAACCATATTTTAAAGACACAGAAAGAGCCGAAAATGATTGCAGAAACCTCAAATGATAAATCACAAGCTGATAAAGATATTATGCGAATTTTACGTCGATTATCAGAACGGAATTCATTTTTGGTGATGTCATTGGATTTACCAAAAGCAGTTGTGATGCGGGGCAATGGAGAAAAACAAACACGTTCTGCGGTGTTATCAAGAGAGTTGGGGCAAGATTTGCTGGTTAAGGATTTCATCGAATTGATCGGGGGAGGGAAGTTTAACCGTTATGAAATCACTCATGCTGGGCGAATGGCGCTAAAACGTATGGTTTCAGAGGTACAAGATCAAAAACGTTCTCAGGGGTTTGCCGAAGCGGTTACACCGTTTCAAGGGCAACATATTGAATGGGGGGAACGCACAGTTTCAAGTGATGATGGGCAGTCACACGAGCAAATCCGTGTGAATTTACGCGAAAGTCCGATCAATTCTTTGGGGCGTAAGAAGGGTAAAAATGGCGAGCCGTTTTTGGCACAAGATTTATTGCAAGCTGGGGAGCGTTTGCGCGAAGATTTCGAATTGGCTCAGATGGGTCCGCGTGTGGCGCAGAACTGGGATCGTTTTTTGGTTGGTTCTGATCGTGGCAATTTTGGATCAAGCGAAGGGGGCGGGTCATCGCAGGCTTTAAGCCGGTTTCACAAAGCATTAGCGGCTTTAGGGCCAGGGTTGGGGGATATTGCATTGCGCTGTTGTTGTTTTCTGGAAGGTTTGGAAGCCGCAGAAAAGCGTATGGGATGGTCAGCACGTTCGGGCAAAGTGGTATTGCGCATTGCCCTGCAACGTTTGCGTTCGCATTATAATGAAGCTTACGGCGGTGTGTCTGACCGTATTGGTTAACTTAGCGCTGCAATCACTTGAGAGAAGTCAGCCGCTTTCAGGCTGGCTCCGCCCACCAAACCGCCATCCACATTGGATACGGCCGCAATATCAGCGGCATTCTTAGGGTTCATGGAACCGCCGTATAGCAAACGAACAGAGCGCCCAACACCTTCTCCAAAGCGGCGTTCAAGACGCATACGAATAAAATCGTGAACTTCGCCAATTTGATCCAACGTTGGTGTCAAACCCGTACCGATTGCCCAAACAGGTTCATAAGCGACAACCAAGTTTTCACCCGTTGCATTGTCAGGAATAGAGCCTGCCAATTGCCCGCCGATGATATCGATTGTATTGGACGCTTCGCGTTGTGCAAGACTTTCACCAATGCAGACAATGGCAGTCAGCCCAGCAGCCCATGCTGTTTTGGTTTTCTCACGTACCAATTCATTCGCTTCGCCGTGATCTTCGCGGCGTTCTGAATGCCCAAGGATCACATATTGAGCACCACAATCTGCTAACATAGCTGCAGATATATCACCTGTATGAGCGCCAGAGGCATCCGCATGGCAATCTTGTCCACCTACAGCAATATCATCAGAAATAGTGACCATAGATTGCACCAAAGTGGCAGGGGGGCAGATCAATACCTCGCAAGATGCAGCCTTAGCCGTATCCGATAATGTTTTGATTTCCTGCAAGTTTTCTTGCAGGCCATTCATCTTCCAATTGCCTGCTGCCAATTTTTTGCGCATGTTTTTTACATACCTTCAAATTTAATAGATTCGCCACATCCGCATGCTTCTGAAACATTTGGATTGTTAAATTTAAAGCCCGCTTCCAAAAGCGAAACTTCATAATCAATTTCTGTGCCAAACAAAAACATTTGTGCCATAGGTGCAATCATTACCACTGCACCGTTTTGTTCAACAACTTCGTCATTTGGATCAATCTCATCGACATAATCCATTGTGTATTCCATACCTGCGCAACCGCCTTTTTTGACGCCAACACGTAGGCCTTTTTTGTCACCATCAGACATAAGCTTTGCGATTTGAACCGCAGCTTTTTCAGTTATTGTGACCGCTTGTTTTCCAGGGATCCCGAACATTTTATCCGTTCCATCTCATATGTTTAATTTGTATGTAGTACGAGAAACCACATTGCTCAAGAGATAGGACATCATTCATGTCATCAAAAAAGCGTTTAGAAGGTTTGGATTTAGCACGATTTTGTGCATTCGTCGGTATGGTTTTGGTGAATTTCCGTATCGTATTAATCCCTGAAGCCAATCAAAGCGCATTCGTGAATTTTTTTGAGGGTAAGGCGGCTGCTTTATTTGTGGTGCTTGCAGGTGTCGGATTGGGGCTGGCTTTTGCAAAAAATAAGCTTTCCTATACCGTAATATTAAAGCGTGCCGCATTCCTGATGATTTTGGGGCTGTTGAATTCTTTGATCTTTCCCGCTGATATTATTCATTATTATGCAGTTTATTTTGCTTTAGGATGCTGGCTTTTGCCTTTATCCAAACGCGGTTTAATATTGGCGATCATAGTTGTTGTTATGGTTTCCTTCACAGGATTACTTGCCTTGAATTACGATGCTGGATGGGATTGGAAAACATTAGAATACGAAGGTTTTTGGACGCCAGAAGGATTTATAAGAAACCTATTTTATAACGGTTGGCATCCTGTTTTCCCTTGGATCGCGTTTTTGCTTTACGGAATGTGGTTATCGAAAATTGATATAGTGACGCATGCTCGAAATCTGGCTGTTTATGGTTTCATAATATGTACAGCATTAATCATGATCTCTGGGTTCATTTCACCTATTTTAAACGAAGTAGAGACTGATCTAGGTCTTTTAACAGGTGTTGCCCCAGTTCCACCCACACCTTTTTATGTTGCTGTTGGTATGAGTGGAGCAACGTCTGCGATCGGTATTTGTGAACTTTTATTTAAACTTGATTGGATGAAACCACTGTTGAGTTTGATGAGTAAAGCGGGGCGGATCAGCCTAACGCTTTATATTGCGCATATCGTGATTGGTATGGGAATGTTTGAAGAGTTGGGCTGGATTGGTGCTTTGACTGAAAATCAATCTATCGCCGCAAGTTTGATTTTTTGTGCCCTATCAATGCTTTTTGCCACTTTATGGATGCGGGTATATAAGGCAGGGCCGTTAGAATTATTAATGCGGAAAATCGCTGGGTAGAAGCCCCCATAAATATGGGAGCTTCTGTTTGTGTTTTAGCTTTGTGAGCCAATGCTCATGCAATTCGCATAGTATGTTGTCGTAGCTGGCCAATCAGAGAACATACCTTTGATGCCGACCTCTTGTGCCAACACATCAAGCAATTCGAAATACATAGCATCGTTGTTTGTGGCTTCTTTGATCGTTTGGAAATACCAACCGCCACCATTTGCCAATGGGCCAGAGCGTTCCAATGTCCATGTGATCAGGTTCAGACCAGCAGCATTTGCTTCTTTTGCATATGTGCTTGGAACGATTTCACCATTTTCCAAAGCCACCAAAGCCCACATTGGCGGAGCAATATAGTTTACGCCCATAGCTTTTAGATCAGACATTTTATGTGTCCAGGTCTCAGGTTTTTGTGGCGACCAGCCTTCGATGTCATAACTGTCGTCCAGATAAACGGCTTGCTTGCCAAACTCTGGTTCGTTTTCAATCCAGTATAGAACGTCTTCAAGGTTAAAAGACTGTGCCCAAACGTCTGATGCAGGCACGCCGGCGGCTTTGTATTCATCAATCATTTTCTGCGCGTAATCATCTTGTGAAAACCCATCGAATGGCATTTCAACAGACGGTGTTTTTAATTCTGGTGTGAATTTTACGTCAAGTTTTTTGAAGTGTTCGATTGTTTCGGCATGTGTCATCACAGTGCCTTTGGTTGCATAAAGGTCTGTGCGCCAGTTAGCGGTTGCATTCAGGAAAGCATCCAGTGTTTTTGCATTACTGTCAGCAGCGTCCATTTTGCCGTTCAATGTTTTAAATTCTGCTAACGTGATGTCAGATGCACGGCATTCTGCTGATGCAGCCGTGCCACCATTTGCTGGGCTAAAACCAGCTGTGCACTTCGGTGCTAGGTCCGTTGCAAGGATATTTGTTGTTGTGTGCAAATCGTTTTGTGCGTGGCGGCAAACCAGTTCTTTGTCTGCTGTGAATGTTACATCGCATTCCACAATGCCTGCACCCATTGTTGCCGCAGCATTGTAAGATTCTTTTGTATGTTCTGGGAACATCATAGCCGCGCCACGGTGACCAATTGAAAAGTCATTCTTTTGGAATGTCATGTCAGCGCATGAAGCCAGTTTCTGTTTTAATGGGCTGTCGTCCATTTGGTCGATCAAATACGCAGGGCGTGGGCCAAGTTGAACTGTACCCGCAACCGCAGCGGCTGGGATTAGTGTTGTCAGTAATAGAGATAAACGCAGCATAATTTTCTCCTAGATTTGCTTTGCTCCAGCAACCCTAGGATTAGTTTATGACAATTGTGATTATGTTATGTGACGCTTTAATAAAATCTTTACATAAAGCCCAATTCAAGGCGAGCTTCGTCAGACATCATATCCATGCCCCACTGTGGTTCCCAGATCAGGTGAACTGAAACAGATTGCACGCCAGGCAAAGGTTCCACAGCCTCTTCAACCCAACCAGGCATTTCACCAGCCACTGGGCAGCCAGGGGCGGTAAGGCTCATTAGGATGTTTACAACACCTTCATCACTGATCTCGATTGTGTAGATCAGACCAAGATCAAAAATGTTCACTGGGATTTCTGGGTCATGCACTGTGCGACAGGCTTCACAGATGGTATCGTATAAAGGATGCTCCGTTGTTGATGGTTTGATCAACGGTGTACCTTCCATAGGTGCATTTTCAGACGTCATAATCAGTAATCTCTCTTGGAATTCCTGAGTAAACATATAAGAAAAGATTTCAGAAACGTCCAGAGAGATATAAATGTCAAAACGCTTTGATTTTGAATTGCTTAACACAGATGGCATGGCGCGACGGGGAATCGTTAAGACGCCAAAGGGGGATATTCAGACGCCTGCCTTTATGCCTGTGGGCACAGCTGCCACTGTAAAAGCAATGATGCCAGAGAGTGTTGCGGCAACGGGCGCCGACATCCTTTTGGGCAACACTTACCATCTGATGCTGCGTCCTGGTGCAGAGCGTGTGCATAATCTGGGTGGGCTGCATAAGTTTATGAATTGGGATAAACCTATCTTGACGGATTCAGGTGGGTTTCAGGTGATGAGCCTGACTGATTTGCGCAAATTGACCGAAGAGGGTGTAAAATTTCGCAGCCACGTTGATGGATCAGAACACAATTTGACGCCTGAACGGTCTATGGAAATCCAAAAGCTTTTAGGATCTGACATTGTGATGGCGTTTGATGAATGTACGCCGTTTCCCGCAACAGAAAAACAAGCACGTGCCAGCATGGAGTTGTCGATGCGGTGGGCGCAACGATCACGTGATGCATTTGGGGATCGCCCTGGATATGCGCTTTTTGGCATCCAGCAAGGCAGCACATTCCAAGACATGCGCGCCGAAAGTGCAGAAGCTTTGCAAAAGATTGAGTTTGATGGCTATGCCATTGGCGGTTTGGCTGTAGGTGAGGGGCAAGAGATGATGTTTGATGTCTTGAATTATGCCCCACAGCAATTGCCCGACAATAAACCACGATATTTGATGGGCGTTGGTAAGCCTGATGATTTGGTTGGTGCTGTCCAACGCGGTGTAGACATGTTCGATTGTGTATTGCCATCCCGTTCTGGACGAACAGGTCAGGGGTTAACACGCATGGGGGCGATCAACCTTAAGAATGCACGGCATAAAGATGATCCGCGACCACTGGACGAAAATTGCACATGCCCATGTTGTACCAAATATTCACGTGCGTATTTGCACCATACGATCAAATGTCACGAAATTATCGGGTCAATGTTACTGACGTGGCATAACTTACATTATTATCAAGAGCTTATGGCTGGAATGCGCGAAGCTATTTCGAATAATGCTTTGGATGCGTTTGTTAAAAACTTCCATGCGATGCGTGAACAGGGCGATATTGAACCAATTTAATTCAGATTGATGTCACGAATTCGCCTTCTGCCCTTGCGACTCTTGCTATAAACAGTCACAATTAAACACATAAAGATGAGCGGTGTAAGGATTGACTTCGCCTTATTAAACACCAAATTAAGCTCACACCAATTGGAGAAACACGGGCGTTGCTGGGAAAACTGGGGCGCAAAGGTTTCTTGCTAAAACAAAGGAAACAGTATGTCAGACGCGAGCAGCGTATCTTATCCAGTCCTTCCACTGCGTGATATTGTGGTTTTTCCACATATGATCGTACCGCTTTTTGTAGGCCGCGAAAAATCAGTTCGCGCCCTTGAAGCTGTTATGGACGACAATAAAGAAATTCTATTGTCCAGCCAGATTGACCCATCAGAAGATGAGCCAACTGAGGAAACAATTTACCCATCAGGTGTTTTGGCCAGCGTTCTTCAGTTGCTGAAATTACCAGACGGCACTGTAAAAGTGCTGGTAGAGGGTTTGCGCCGTGTTCAGATCACGGAATATTTGGATAACCCTGATTATTTTGAAGCTTCTGCTGAATTCTTGGAAGAAACAGCAAACGATCCGGCAGCCATTGAAGCGCTAAGTCGTTCTGTATCAAAAGAATTCGAGCGTTATGCAAAGCTAAACAAATCAATCCCAGAAGAAGCATTAACAGCTGTTGCGAAAACAGATGGTGCGGACAAACTTGCAGATACAGTTGCAGGCCACTTGTCTATTCGTGTGGATCAAAAACAAGAATTGCTTGAAACGCTTGATCTTTCAGAGCGTTTGGAAAAAATCTTTGGCTTAATGCAGGGCGAAATGTCTGTGCTTAAGGTCGAGAAAAAGATCAAATCACGCGTGAAAAACCAGATGGAGCGCACGCAACGCGAGTATTATCTGAACGAACAGATGAAAGCGATCCAGCAAGAATTGGGTGATGGTGAAAGCGGTGGCGGTGATGAACTTGCCGAGCTTGAACAGCAGATCAGCAATACGAAATTTTCCAAAGAAGCTAAGGAAAAAGCATTGGGTGAGTTGAAGAAACTACGCCAAATGTCCCCAATGTCTGCGGAAGCAACAGTTGTGCGCAACTATTTGGATTGGATGCTGTCTATTCCATGGGGCGTTAAATCCCGCGTGAAAAAAGACCTTGGTCGTGCAGAACAGATTTTGGATGCGGATCACTATGGTTTGGAAAAAGTCAAAGAACGTATTGTTGAATACTTAGCGGTTCAAAAACGTTCTGCGAAACTGAAAGGTCCAATCTTGTGCCTTGTTGGCCCTCCGGGTGTTGGTAAAACATCGCTAGGTAAATCTGTCGCAAAGGCAACAGGCCGCGAGTTTATCCGTGTATCCCTTGGTGGTGTGCGTGATGAAAGCGAAATCCGTGGTCACCGCCGGACCTATATTGGCTCTATGCCGGGTAAGATCATCCAAGCGATGAAAAAAGCAAAAACCACAAACCCGCTGATTTTGTTGGATGAAATTGACAAGATGGGTCAAGACTTCCGTGGCGATCCCGCCAGTGCGATGCTTGAGGTTCTGGATCCAGAGCAAAACGGTACGTTTGCAGATCACTACATGGAAGTTGAATATGACTTGTCCAATGTGATGTTCCTGACCACAGCGAACTCATATAATATGCCTGGCCCATTGTTGGACCGCATGGAGATCATCAGCTTGTCTGGTTACACAGAGCAAGAGAAACTGGAAATTGCAAAACGTCACTTGTTGTCTAAACAGTTGAAAAACCACGGCCTGCGTGAAGGCGAATTGGTTCTAGATGATGATGCACTTTTGGAAATGGTACGTGTTTACACGCGCGAAGCAGGTGTGCGTAATCTTGAACGTGAATTGGCTAAGTTGTGCCGTAAAGCGATCACAGAGATTGTGAAGGGTAAAACGAAGACTGTTCATGTAACCGCGGATAACATTGACGATTACTTGGGCGTGAAGCGTTTCAAATACGGCTTGGCCGAAGAAACAGACCAAGTCGGTGTTGTGACAGGTTTGGCATACACATCTGTTGGTGGTGAATTGCTATCGATCGAGGCGCTGAAATTGCCTGGTAAAGGTCGCATGAAGACAACTGGTAAGTTGGGTGATGTGATGAAGGAAAGCATTGATGCTGCCTCTTCATTTGTACGCTCTATCAGCCCAGAAATTGGTGTGAAGCCGCCAAAATTTGAAAAGATCGACATCCACGTACACGTTCCAGAAGGGGCGACGCCAAAGGATGGCCCGTCTGCGGGTGTTGGTATGGTGACATCAATTGTATCTGTTCTAACAGGTATAGCTGTACGTAAGGATATTGCGATGACAGGCGAGGTTACTTTGCGCGGTCATGTTCTGCCGATTGGTGGCTTGAAAGAGAAGCTATTGGCGGCATTACGTGGTGGTATCAAAACGGTGTTGATCCCGCGTGATAACGAGAAAGACCTACAAGATATTCCAGATATTGTAAAAGATGGCTTGGAAATCATTCCTGTGGATGTTGTTGCAGATGTTCTAAAACACGCTTTGGTTTCAGCACCCGAACCGATTGAATGGGACGAAGCAGCAGAAGAAGCGGCTGCTGCTGCTTTGGCTGCAGATAAAAATGCGACAAATCCAACAATCGCACACTAAGTATAGTTAAATACCTTAAAAAGAGCGCTACCAGTTGATAAAATTGGTGGCGTTTTTTTGTTTTTACAGTTAGCATTGCCTCATAAAACAATAAAAATGGGGCAAGCAATGGCAACGGCGACGAAAAAATCTAAGACAACAAAAGCAGCAGAAAAAGCGAAAGCAGAAGTTGTGGAAGTTGAAGAAACAGCAGCAGACACAGAAGAAACTTCTGATGAACCTGCCAAAGTAACTGATCCGAACATGATCAAGAAAAAAGACATCTATGATCATGTGACTGTATCTACGGGTCTACGTAAGCGCGATGTACGCGAAGCTGTTGATAGCCTTTTGGAATATCTCAATAAATGTCTTGCTGAAGGTAAAACAGTTCAAATCCCACCATTGGGTAAAATCCGTTCTATTGAACGTGGTTCTGGTGAAAATGTTAAGCTTCATTATAAGCTGAATCTAAAAAATAATGATGAAGCTGAAAAAAAAGCGAGTTAAGTGAAAATGGCTCTTGAAGCCTCTGCAAACTCTGTCTAAAAGCCCACACAGCGGGTGATTAGCTCAGTTGGTAGAGCGCTTCGTTTACACCGAAGATGTCAGGAGTTCGAGTCTCTTATCACCCACCATAAAACGCCGCCCAATGGGCGGCTTTTTGCTTTAGGCGCAAATCCTCTCAAATATCGTAACGTTCCATTTTCTATTCTGTGAGGCTTTCTTTATGTCCCCCAAAAAACGGAAAATCGAGCAATGTATCAGCGACGTAATTTTATGGCTGCTTTGGCAGCCCAATCCTTTCTATTGGCAACGCCTGCCGTTGCTCGTGCCAAAACTGTACTGGAATTAGAGCGCCAAAGGACTGGTGAAAAGTTCCGTTGTGAATTCGGGCGCCGTGGTCTTAAGGATAAAGATTTGACGTCTTTGAACTGGATTTTGCGTGATGTGAGTGCAGGTGCAGTGAAGTCAATGGACATAGAGCTTTATGAGGTTCTTGCGCGTATTCAGGCGCAATTTTCGGGTGCTCCGTTGATGATTAAATCGGGTTACAGAACTCAGAAGACCAATTCATCTATTCGCGGTGCTGCACGCAGAAGCAAGCACGTCGAAGGCCGCGCTGTGGATTTTACCATCAAAGGTGTAAAGACATATGATTTGGTCAAAGTTGCCCAAGCAAATGGTGCAGGGGGCGTGGGGTATTATCCGCGTAGAGGGTTTATTCACGTTGATACTGGGCAAGAAAGATATTGGCGTCGCTAATAAAAAAGGCCCAAGGTTAACCTCGGGCCTTTAAAGTATATTTCTGTTTATGTTGCCGATTTTGGCAAGAATAGATTTAGAAGCACTCCTAAAACACCTGCAAGACCAATACCGCCTAATGCAAAGCCACCGCCAAATTGGATGGCAAGACCGCCGACGCCGACAACCAATATGATTGAAATGATGGACATGTTACGCGCATCTGTCAGATCATCTTTGGCTTTCATCAAGACCGATAAGCCAACCGTTGTGATCAAACCAAACATCAGGATCATAATGCCACCCATTACTGGCATTGGAATTGTACCAAGCAATGCGCCTAATTTACCCACAAAGGCCAATAGAATTGCGAATATTGCCGCCCATGTCATTACACCCGGATTGAAAGCTTTGGTCAATGTCACAGCGCCTGTTACTTCTGAATAGGTCGTATTTGGTGGACCGCCCAAAAGGCCAGCCGCTGTTGTTGCCAATCCATCTCCTAGCATCGTGTTCTGAATGCCTGGCTTTTCTAGGTAATCCTTTTTCGTCACGCCACTAATGGCCACGATATCACCAAAGTGCTCAATCGCTGGTGCGATAGCTACTGGTAGGATGAATAAGATAGCAGCCAATTCGAATTGCGGTGCTACGAATGATGGGATCGCAAACCAAGCTGCACTTCCAACATTTCCAAAGTTTACAAAACCAACGCCCATTAAAGGGCCAATAACCAAAGATGCGATGTACCCAACAATAATACCAACGATAATAGGCACGATTTTCATCATACCTTTGCCTAAGATTGCAGTAAGTACAGTTGCAGCAAGTGTGATTGCTGCGACGACAAGAGAAGCTGTTTTTGGAAATATTTGATCTGTTCCAGCTAATCCCGTTGCCATGTTGATCGCAATCGGGGCTAAAGATAGACCGATCACCATAATGACTGGGCCGACTACGACTGGCGGTAATAATCGGTGTATAAACCCACTTCCAAAAGCCCGTACTGCAAAGCTTATCGCGACATAGAAAAGACCAGCTACAGCAAGTCCACCTGTCGTTGCGGCTAATCCCCATGTCTGAGTGCCGTAGATAATCGGTGCGATAAAGGCAAAAGATGATGCCAAAAATACTGGAACTTGACCTTTGGTGATCAGCTGAAAAATCAGAGTACCAATGCCTGCCGTGAATAGGGCAACGTTTGGATCAAGTCCTGTTAAGATTGGAACCAGCACCAAGGCGCCAAAGGCGACAAATAGCATTTGCGCACCGACGACGGCTTGTTCTGGACCAAATGAATAGTCTGTGTTCTGAGCTGAATGACTCATTTTCCCTCCTTCTTGGCTTTATGCCAATGGATTATAGTTGTGCGTTTTTTATCGTTGGATTTTTATACCGACCTCAAACCGCACTCTCGTTTCGTGGAGGCGATCAATCGAGGAAAGCATTGCCTCAAACGATGCGAAAATCAAGAAATATATACTATAATTATGTGCTGGTTATTTACTGAGTACCAAATATACGATCACCAGCATCCCCAAGACCTGGCATGATATATCCGTTTTCATTCAAGTGATCATCAAGAGAGGCCGTTACGATAGGCACATCGGGATGAGCTTCTTTCATGCGAGCAACGCCTTCTGGGGCTGCTAATAGGCATAAGAATACGATGTTTTTGGCACCTGCTTCTTTCAACATATCGATGGCAGCTGCAGAGGAGTTACCAGTGGCCAGCATAGGATCCACCGCGATCACCAAACGTTTGTCGATTTCTGATGGTACTTTAAAATAGTATTTTATAGGCTTTAACGTTTCTTCATCACGGTACAGTCCCACAAAACCCACACGGGCAGATGGAATCAAATCCAACATACCGTCCAACAGGCCGTTGCCAGCGCGCAGGATGGATACCAGTGCCAGTTTTTTACCTTCAACCGTTGGTGCATCTATCGTCAGCATTGGGGTGTCAATTGACTTTGTTGTAAGCGGTAAATCACGCGTAACTTCATAAGCCAGCAAGTGGCTAATTTCACGCAGCAACTGGCGAAACTGATTTGAAGGCGTGGTTTTGTCTCGCATGATCGTCAACTTATGCTGAATAAGAGGGTGATCAACGACAGTCAGGTGCTTAATCATAAGGTGTGCTTTCAGTTTTGTGATGTGATGCAGCCTAAACAAGTAAATTACAGGCTGTCCAGTGCGATCCTAAAACTGTTTTTATAGACGCATTCAATCTGTAAAAATATTTTTTACAGAAATATCATTTTGTCGTGCGAACGTGCTTGACGCATCTAATGTTAAACCCTAAAAGCCACCTCACAGCAGACAAGTGATTGTATGTTGTAACGGAAAAGCGCGGTTGTAGCTCAGCTGGTTAGAGTGCCGGCCTGTCACGCCGGAGGTCGCGGGTTCGAGCCCCGTCAACCGCGCCACTCCATATAAATAAGCCCTTTGCTTTCAATAGCTTAGGGCTTTTTTAATATAAAAATGTCACGAATGTTGTCACGATTCTCGCTTTAAGAAATTGAAAATTAGCAATATTTTGTGAATTCTTTTGCTATATATTCAAAACACTTTAAAATACTTAGTGCTTAAGAATTAGTAGGGAAATCAAACCAGAATGGGCTATTGTAGCCAGTAAATGTCTCAGCGATAATATTTAATTCTGAAATCAAGGTGGCGAACAATTCCATGAATTGGTTTTGATTCAATTCTATTTCTGAATTGACTTCTACAAAGTTCAGTTTCAGTGATTTTCTTTTTAAAATAGAATTGTTATGTGCGATTGCGTTGCGATATTTCCCTAAATCGCCGAATACATCACTTGTGATTTTATTTTTCTCTATTGATAATTCCTTTGCAAATTTCGAGCGACAGTCATCTTCCCAATGCATATAGGCAAATACTATTGCAGCTTGAAACAACATTTTTTGATGAGAACCACCATGAGCTGTACGATTAATGATTTCCTTATGGGTTGCTACATGCTGGAAAGTTGCATCGGGCGCGTCTGGGCGAGTATGACCATAAAACATGCGCCTAGATTCAGCTCCAATTCCATCTGACCTTTTCATCCTTTTTGCATTCTTTTCCACCTCTTTACTTAGTTTGTTGAGGCTCATACTACTCTCGATGCCAAGAGCATAAATATTGTCTAATTTTGATCGATAAGCTGCAAGATGTTGAAGTGCTTTAATTTCAGGGGTGTCAATTTCTGTCATGCAGTTTTCAATATTTTTATTGTGATAGATGAAGCATTAGGTTGGTAAATTGAAGTATTAACCATTTCGAATACGTTATGCATATCCTAATTGCAGGTTATAATGAAAACTTTATACAAGTTCTTTATTGGTGATGCTAGGTGTGAATTGTCACGAATGTGCACGAATTAAGTTACAATTACGGACGTTTACAGATACCCTCCCTGACGCAACTTGACGCAACTTGACGCAACTTGACGCAACTTGACGCAAAATGAAGCAATAAAATAAGGGATTTGACGTCATAAGCGGCTTCAGACGTACACGCCCGTTTTTACATTTTTTTCGCGTCAACCGCGCCATTCCATTAAAAAAAGCCCTAAGTTCGCAAGAACTCGGGGCTTTTTTAATTTAGGAGCACTGCAAGTGATGGGCTAAAGCTCTCCAGACACCAATAATGTCAGCCAAGTGCCGATCATTGCGGGTTTCTCATTACCCTTGATATGCACGCGCACTTCGTTTTCTGACAGAAACTGACCTTCACGCCGTTTACTGATTTTCTTTAATGTAAATTCGCCACGAATTTCTGCGCCACTGGGTACTGGCTCTAAAAAACGAACACGGTTTAATCCATAGTTAATCACCAACTCATGATCTTTCAGTTGCGGCACGCGATCTTTGTACATCTGAGTGATCAGAGAAAGCGTTAAAAAACCATGCGCAATTGCACCGCCAAATGGTGTATCTTCTTTTGCGCGTTCTGGATCATTGTGGATGAATTGATAATCGCCTGTAACATCGCAAAATCCGTCAATCATATCTTGCCCAATAAGGATCCAATCGGAATGCCCAAGGATTTTACCCTGCAAGGCTTCATATGCTGCTAAATCAATTTTTTCTGGCATTGTGATACCCTCTATAATTTGGGATAATGTGTCATAGAGAGCGGGTGCTGCCAACAGCACAAATTCCCTTTGTTTATTAGGGGAAACCGCTTGACTTTAAACGGTAATCTTAGGATAAGCCGCCATCCAAGCGAGTCATTGTTTGGATGTATTTTCATATCGCACCCAACGGTGCGCGCTGTTTGAAGGCGCGATTTTATCGCTAAACAGTTGTTATTGCTACGGTAATTCAACGGGCCACAAGACGCGGAAGTTAAAGGATACGCATATGTTTGCGGTACTAAAAACTGGTGGTAAGCAGTATAAAGTTGCCAGCGGAGACATTCTTCGCGTTGAAAAAGTTACTGGTAATGCTGGTGACACAGTTCAATTCAATGAGATTCTTATGGTTGGTGGCGACAAGCCAGCAATCGGTGTTCCAACTGTTGCAGGTGCTGCTGTTCAAGCTGAAATTCTTGAGCAAGGCAAAGGCCCAAAGGTAATCAACTACGTTAAGCGTCGTCGTAAGCACAGCTCGCAACGTAAAAAAGGTCACCGTCAACAGATCACTGTTCTACGTGTAACAGACATCTTGGCTAAAGGTGGTGACAAATCTGGTGTTGCTGCTGCAGATAACGGTTCTGGTTTCGTACCAGGTGCTGTAGAAGCAAAGCCAGCGGCGAAAAAGCCGGCTGCTAAGAAACCAGCAGCGAAAAAAGCGGCTCCTAAGAAGGAAGCCAAAGCTGAAGCGAAACCAGCAGCAAAAAAAGCAGCGCCAAAGAAAAAAGCGCCAGCTAAAAAAGCTGCAGATAAGTAAGGACTAGCGATATGGCACATAAAAAAGCAGGTGGTTCATCCCGTAACGGTCGCGACTCCGTAGGTCGTCGTTTAGGTGTGAAAAAATTCGGTGGCGAATTGGTTATCCCTGGTAACATCATTGCACGCCAGCGTGGCAACAAGTGGTGGCCAGGTGAAAATGTTGGTCAAGGTAAAGATCACACATTATTCGCAACTGTTGAAGGTCACGTATCTTTCAAAAAAGGCTTCAAAGGCCGTACATTCGTTTCTGTTCTTCCGGCAGCCGAGGCTGCGGAATAAGCTGATTTGAAGCGAAACATAATGTTTTGATAGGGTCGGCTGAAAAGCCGGCCCTTTTTCTTTGCCCCAAGCGGTTGTTAAAAAAGCTGTAATTCGGTATCGAACATATAAATAAAGCACTGGGCTGATTATGAAATTTCTAGATATAGCAAAAGTTTACATTCGCTCTGGCGCAGGGGGAAATGGCTGTGTGTCCTTCCGCCGCGAAGCCCATGTCGAATACGGTGGCCCTGATGGTGGTAATGGTGGCAGTGGTGGCAGTGTCTTTGCTGAAGCGGTTGAAGGTCTGAACACTCTGATCGATTTTCGCTACCAACAGCACTACTTTGCGCAAAATGGCCGCCCTGGTATGGGTAAACAACGTTCTGGTAAGGATGGTGAAGACATCATCTTAAAGGTTCCTGTAGGTACGGAAATCTTGGATGAGGATGAAGTCACTGTGATTGCCGATTTAACCGAGGTCGGGCAACGCTTCTTATTGGCTGAAGGTGGCAATGGTGGTTTTGGGAACCTACATTTCAAATCCTCTCGCAACCAAGCGCCGCGCAAAGCAAATCCAGGCCAACCAGAAATTAATCGTGAGATTTGGCTGAACCTGAAATTGATCGCAGATGCTGGTCTGTTGGGATTGCCAAATGCTGGTAAGTCTACATTCTTGGCGGCAACATCTAATGCGCGGCCGAAGATTGCAGATTATCCTTTTACCACACTGCACCCAAATCTGGGTGTAGTTGGTATCGATAATACTGAGTTTGTGATGGCGGATATTCCAGGTTTGATTGCAGGGGCGCATGAGGGAAAAGGTATTGGCGATCGTTTCCTTGGTCATGTGGAACGTTGTGCGGTGTTATTGCATTTGGTGGATGGTACATCTGAAACTGCGATTGAAGATTATCATACGATTATCAATGAGTTGGAAATGTATGGCGGTGATCTTGCCAATCGTCCACGCGTGACAGCGTTGAACAAATGTGACGCTATTGATGATACAGAACAGGCACAATTGCACAATGAATTAGAGCAAATTGTAGGCGGTACTGTGCATCAGATTTCTGGTGTTGCACAGCAAGGGCTACTGGGTGTTCTACGCGAACTTCGTTCTACAATCGATGCGCGTAATGCGGGTGAAAAGAAAGCTGAAAGTGATGACAGCGAGGTTGAGGAGACGACTGGATGGCGCCCTTAAACACTGCAAAACGTATCGTTGTTAAAATTGGTTCAGCACTTTTAGTCGATGCTGAAACGGGTGACTTGCGTCTTGGCTGGCTTAAAGGTTTGGCAAAAGATATTGCCGCACAGAAACAAGCGGGTAGGGACGTTATTGTTGTATCCTCTGGTTCAATTGCTCTGGGACGCAAAGTCTTGGGTATGCCTGATGGGGCTTTGACTTTGGAGCAAAGCCAAGCTGCGGCCGCTGTTGGGCAGATCAGATTGGCGCGAGCATATGAAGAAATTCTTGGGCCATACGATATTAAAACCGCGCAAATCTTGCTGACATTAGATGACAGCACAGATCGCCGCCGTTATTTGAACTCACGCGCAACGTTAACATCACTGCTTAGTTTTGATGTTGTGCCAATTGTGAATGAGAATGACACGGTTGCCACGGATGAAATTCGTTTCGGTGATAATGACCGCCTTGCCGCGCAAGTGGCGTCTATGGCAGGTGCCGATGTTTTGGTTTTGCTCTCTGATGTCGATGGATTTTATTCTAGCAATCCAAAAGAAGATCCTGATGCCAAACGTTTTGATGTGATTGAAGAGATCACGCCAGATATGGAAGCTATGGCAGGGGATGCTGGCACGGCAAATGCTAAAGGTGGCATGAAAACTAAGGTCATGGCAGCGAAAACGGCAATGCAATCAGGATGTTCCATGGCGATTATGCTGGGTGATATAGATCAACCATTGTCTGCTTTGGAAAATGGTGGGCCATGTAGCTGGTTTATGGCGCACGGTGATCCGCAAGCAGCCCGTAAACAGTGGATTGCGACGATGAAACCAAAGGGCACTTTGATCGTGGATGCAGGCGCTGCAAAAGCTTTGAAAGCAGGGAAGTCACTATTGCCAGCCGGTGTCGTTGGCGGTGAAGGATCATTCTTGCGCGGTGATATGGTATCGATTGTTGATCAAGATCATAACGAGCTTGCAAAAGGTTTGGTGAATTACGATGCAGCTGAAGTGAATTCCATTTCGGGCTGCCAAACGACTGAAATAAAAGAAATATTGGGGTATCCAGGCCGTGCAAGCCTGGTACACCGCGATGATATGGTGATGTGAGGGACTATGGATATTCAAGCAACCATGACCAAGATTGGTCAAAACGCAAAAGCAGCGAGCGCAGAGTTGGCATTCGCGCCATCAGATGTGAAGCAAAAAGCGTTGGAAGCAGCAGCAGATGCTGTATGGGCGCGCCGCGCAGATATCGTAGCTGCTAATGAAAAAGATTTGGAATATGGACGCAATAAAGGCCTGACAGATGCGATGATGGATCGTTTGAAACTGGATGAAGACCGCATTCAAGGTATTGTTGATGGGTTGCGCGCAGTTGCAGCGCAAGATGATCCAGTGGGTGCTGTTCTGGCCGAGTGGGACCGCCCAACAGGTTTACATATCAAACGTGTCAGCACACCATTGGGTGTGATAGGCGTGATCTATGAAAGTCGCCCAAATGTAACGGCTGATGCGGGTGCGTTGTGCTTAAAAGCTGGTAATGCTGTAATTCTACGTGGTGGATCAGAAAGCTTTCATTCATCAAGTGCCATCCATGAATGTCTTGTTGATGGTCTTAAGGCCGCTGGTTTGCCTGAAACGTCGATTCAGCTCGTTCCGACACGTGACCGCGATGCAGTTGGTGAAATGCTCACAATGACAGATTATATTGATGTAATCGTGCCGCGTGGCGGCAAAGGCTTGGTTGGTCGTGTGCAGGCAGATGCACGTGTGCCTGTTTTTGCGCACCTAGAGGGTATTTGTCATATCTATGTGGATGCAAATGCTGATGTTGAAAAAGCACGTAAGGTGATTATGAACGCGAAAACACGCCGCACAGGTATTTGTGGTTCTTTGGAATGCTTGCTGGTTGATCGCGGATTCTATGATGCGCATGGTATTCCGTTCATCCAAGACTTATTGGATGCCAATGTCGAAGTACGTGGCGATGAATATATCCAAAAAATGCGTGGCGTCATAGCCGCTAAAACAGATGACTGGGGACATGAATACCTTGATATGATCATGGCTGCCAAAGTTGTGGATGGTGTGGATGGCGCAATTGCGCATATCCATGAGTATAGCTCGAACCATACGGATTGTATTTTAACCGAAGATGATGCCGTGGCTGACCGTTTCTTTGAACGTGTGGACAGTGCGATTGTGATGCGCAATGCATCTACACAATTTGCGGACGGTGGTGAATTTGGTATGGGTGCCGAGATTGGCATTGCTACGGGTAAGATGCATGCGCGTGGGCCAGTAGGGGCTGCCCAACTGACAAGCTTTAAGTATATCGTGACTGGCGATGGCACGACGCGTGCTTAACTGAGTTTTAATTGTAATAAGGCAAAATAAAACCCGCTTCAAACGAGAGCGGGTTTATTCGTATTCCATATTTTGTGGCCTTAACCACCCCAAGTGCGAACTGGGCCGCAATCCATGTGGACAAAGTTAGAGCGCGAATAGCGGCCGACGCCACCACCATGACATGCAACTGCTGCACGTGCCATTTGTCCGACAGAACGAGAGCTTAAACGAACGTCTGTGGCCATACCTTTTACGTGGTAGCTGTCTTTTGCAACGCCACGGCTACGGCTGCGAAGCATGTTGTTTGTGCGTGGGGAACGATATCCTGACAACAGTTGAAAAGGTTCGCTGGTGTCTAATAGATTGTGAGCTGCTGCCAAAGTATCAACTTGGCGACGATCAATGTTCTTTACTGAATCTTCGCGCCAGTCGCGCATAAAATAGTTGAATTCTTCAAGGGCGGGTTTGATATACTGACCTTCAATCCAATAGATTGTGTCAATGCTTTCACCTGTACGACCAGAGCGCATTGCAATGCGACGAATATTTCCTGCACCTTTTAGATAACCAGCTGTACCCGAATACACAGGAGCCGCAGAAACCATAGTTATGCCAGCAAAAGCACCAAGTAGTTTGCGGCGCGAAATCGCGTTATTCGTCTTTCCAGTCATTAAAATTGCCTGTCTATTTTACCCGTTCACAGCCCTTTTGAATGGGCCTTTCCTAATTTTCCCTCAAAATCAGGTGAACACTGTATGCCATAAGGTGATTCGTTTTCCAAGTGTTAACTTTGCAGCACAGGGGAATATGCTGCAATCTCGGTGGTTTACGCGATTTTTCGCTTATTAAGCCTATGATCCCTTTTTGTTCTTAATATTTGGTGCATATATGATCCTATTGAGCGAATACTTGCCGAAAAGTTGATTGGACTGTTAGGCGATAAATGCAAGAATGCTATTATTAGATTCTCATAATTGACTGTGTTTTTTGGGGGACACCATGTATTTTTTAAGTCACATTGCCAGAAAGACGCTTCTTTTACTCGCAGTTACGTTACTTTTGCCTTTTGCTTCTGCATCTGCGCAAACAGTCGTTGCAAATAAAGACGTTTACACCTCAGTTTCGAAAGCAGGTAAGGGTAGTAAAGGTATTCAAGCGTTTTATGCGTCTAAGAATTATAAGCCAATTTGGATTGGCAATAAAAACAAAGCACGCCGCAAAGCTCTTATCACAGCTTTAAAGAGTTCTGGAAATCATGGTTTGCCTATTGCGCGTTATAACATTGCAAAATTGCAAGACGCTTTCAAATCTGCACGCGGCAATCAAAATGCTGGCGCAGTAGAGCTTTTGGCGACAAAGACATACCTTCAATACGCACATGATTTAACTTCTGGTGCAGTTAATCCGAAAAAGATTGATTCCGAATTGGCGATCAACCGTCCACGCCGCAGTGATGAAAACCTACTGGCGTCTCTTACAAAAAGTTCCCCTGCGGCGTTCCTAAAGTCTTTGGCGCCACGTACAAAAGAATATCAGCTTTTATTAGCTGAAAAACAAAGATTAGAGCGCCAGTTGGGTAAATCTGGTGCAGCACAAACAATCCCAACTCGTACATTGAAAAAAGGCTCCTCTGGGAATTCCGTTATTTTGTTACGTCAACGCCTAACGGGGCTTGGATATGGAAAATTGGGCAATGCTCCACAATTTGATGATGGTTTGAAAGAAGCTGTTATGAAATTTCAAAAAGCGAATGGTTTAACTGCAGATGGTGTTGCTGGACCAGGAACTCTAGGCCGTTTGAATCAAGGACCAAAGGACAAATTGGTTAAAGTATTGGTGAACTTAGAGCGTGAACGTTGGATGAATTTCCCACGTGGTGATCGTAATGTGTTTGTGAATTTAGCGTCTTACACAGTTTACCTGATGGATAATGGTCGTTCTTCATTTGAAACACGTGCCGTCATTGGTAAGCGCGCCAAAGATAGAACGCCTGAGTTCTACGATGAGATGACACATATGGTGGTAAACCCAACATGGCATGTTCCGCGCTCTATTGCGGGTAAAGAATATTTGCCGATCATCCGTAAGGACCCTGGATTCTTGAAACGCCGTAATATGGTTATGATTTCGCAAAGCGGGAAATCTGTAAGCCCTGCGAGTGTGGATCTGTCTGGCTATAATGAAAAGAACTTTCCATATTACATCAAGCAACGCCCTGATCCCAAAAATGCTTTGGGTCTTGTGAAGTTCATGTTCCCGAACAAATACAATATCTATTTGCACGATACACCAAGCAAAAGCCTGTTTAACCGTGAGGTGCGTGCATTCAGTCATGGTTGTGTGCGTTTGCAAAAACCGTTTGATTTTGCTTATAAGCTTTTAGAAAAACAAACATCTAACCCAAAAGCGGCTTTCCATACATTCTTAGATACTAAGAAAGAGCAATATGTAAATTTAGCAGAACCCGTTCCAGTATACTTAACATATCGTACAGCATATTTTGGCGACGCTTCTAGCGCTTCATTCTACCCAGACATCTATGGACGCGATAAAAAAGTGTTTAACGCTTTAAGCAAAGCTGGGGTTTCATTGCGCGCGGTTCAAAGCTAAAATAGCTTTAACTGGTTTATTCTTTACGGGCGACTGGTGTAAATCAGGCGCCCGTTTTCATAAGGTTTCACATGACACACTATACTATCAAAGACATTGCCGCAGCATTGGGTGCCGAGGCAGAAGGTAATCTTGACCTTGTCGTAACAGCTGTAAATCAACCTCAACATGCGACTGCTGATCATTTGGCTTTGGCAATGGAAGAAACATACAGTGAAGCATTGCAGCAAGGTAATGCCAAAGCAGCGGTATTGTGGGATGGTGCGGACTGGAAATCATTAGGATTAGAGGCAGCAATTTTTGCGCCAAGATCACGATATGTATTGTCGGGTGTGACGCATGTTTTTGAAAAGAGGCCACAAATTGGATCGGGTATACACGCATCTGCGATTATCGACCCTTCTGCAAATATTGGTGCAAACCCATCTATCGGCCCATTCGTCGTCATAGGCGCGAATGTTAAAATAGGGGATAACGTTCGCGTCGCGTCGCATGTTTCAATCGCCGAAGATGCTGAGATTGGGAATGATGCTCTTATTTTACAAGGTGCGCGTATTGGTGCCCGTGTTCGTATTGGTGATGATTTTATTGCACAAGCGAACTGTGTTATTGGCTCTGATGGGTTTTCATTCGTAACACCACAACCAGGTGCCATCGAGGAAGCTCGTAAGACTGGAACAATCTCTGCTGCAAGCGAAACGGCGGGCTTTGCACGTATCAATTCACTTGGGGCTGTTTCGATTGGAAACAATGTCGAAATCGGCGCGTGTACAACGATTGATAGAGGCACGATAGTTGACACAGTCATAGGCAACGGCACAAAGGTCGATAATGTTGTTCAAATTGGCCATAATGTTGTGATTGGCGAAAATTGTTTGCTTTGCGGTCATGTGGGTATTGGCGGCAGCACAGTTGTTGGTGATCGCGTTATTCTTGGTGGTAAATGTGGTGTCGCTGATCACGTTACAATCGGCTCTGATGTGATTGCGGCAGGTAAGTCGGGGATATCGTCCAACGTACCGCCAAAACGTGTCATCATGGGAAATCCTGCTGTGAAAATGGAAACAAACGTTGAGATTTACAAAGCGACACGACGTCTGCCACGGCTTGTAGCAAAGGTCGCGGCATTAGAGAAAATTGTTTTCAAGAAAGACTAAAACCGCTAAGGGGGAGATAACTGAAATATGAGGATATATCAGTCATGTCTGTCGAGGATAAAATCATTGCGATCGTGGCCGAGCAAGCTTTTTTAGAGCCCAGCGATGTAACATCATCTTCCACATTAGAAGAGCTTGGTGTGGATTCTATGGCATTGGTAGAATGTATTTTTGCCATAGAAGAAGAGTTCGACATTCAAGTCCCATTCAATGCAAACGATCCTAAAGCATCAAGTTTTGATATCTCTTCTATACAATCCATAACGCAAGCGGTTGAGGGTCTAATTACCGCTCAGAAAGCCTGACAATCTTATGCGCCGGGTTGTAATCACAGGGCAGGGCACAATCAATGCTTTAGGGCATGATGCCAAAACCACATTGGATGCGATGTCAAATGGTGTCTGTGGGATTGGGGAACTAGAGTTCCAAAATGTTGACCGCTTAAATGTGAAAATTGGCGGGCAAATCAAAGACTATAAAGCTGACGATTTTTTCAACCGTCAAGAAATTGGTTTATACGATCCTTTTACCCAATTTGCTTTGATTTCTGCTAAAGAAGCGATTTCCCAAAGTGGGCTAGAATTCACAGAAGAGCTTGCAACTCATACAGGTGTTATCCTTGGAACTGCTGGGGGCGGATTAACCACACAGGACGAAAATTATCGTACTGTCTATGAAGACGGTAAAAACCGCGTTCACCCATTTGTTGTGCCACGATTGATGAACAACGCGGCTGCTAGCCATGTGTCTATGATTTACGGCTTGAATGGCCCAACCTTTACAGTTGCGAGTGCTTGTGCATCTTCGAACCATGCTATGGGCCAAGCTTATCATATGATCCGCTCAGGTATGTCCGATGTGATGATTACAGGTGGTAGTGAAAGTATGCTCTGTTTTGGCGGCATCAAAGCGTGGGAAGGCCTGCGCGTTATGTCTAAAGACGGATGCCGCCCATTCTGTGCAACTCGTAATGGGATGGTACAGGGTGAAGGTGCCGCCGTATTTGTATTCGAAGAATATGAGCATGCAAAAGCGCGCGGAGCAACTATATTGGCAGAGTTGATTGGTTTTGCGATGACTTCAGATGCAGCTGACATTGTTATGCCAAGTCAAAAGGGCGCTGCCAGTGCAATACGTCGAGCATTGCGTGATGCGAATGTTTCCCCAGAAAATGTTGGATATGTAAACGCACATGGTACAGCTACAACGGCAAATGATAAAACAGAATGTGCTGCGATCCGTGAAGCACTGGGAGCCGCTGCCGATGATGTTATGATTTCATCGACCAAAGCAATGCATGGCCATTTGATTGGTGGAACTGGCGGTGTTGAGCTATTGGCAACAATTGCAGCAGTAAACGATGGTATGATTGCTCCGACAATAAACCATAATAAAATAGATCCCGAATGCGATTTGGATGTCGTTCCAAATACCGCGCGCCAAGAAAAAGTGGATGTTGCGATTAGTAACGCTTTTGCCTTTGGCGGCTTAAATGCGGTCTTGGCTGTGCGAAAGGTATAAAAAAACCCCACAAAGTTGTAGGGCTTTTAAATAATATAGGTAGAGCAGGATTTATATGCCTTTTAGTGCATTCCAACCCGCTGTGAACCCAGTAAGCGATAAATCTAATTCAATTGGATTCTTTGGAGCAGCGGCTGCAAGAATAGTCATAACTGCCTTGTTGCCTTTTCTGAGACCATCAAGCTCGGTTTTTGTTAGGCCGAAACGCGTGATGCAGCCTTGTGCTTCACACCAGCTGTATGGGTAACGCTTTGTTTGGCCTGCATCAACACGCATGCTGGCTTGTGCTGTAAGTAATGTACCAAGAGGAGATACAAAATTTACACCAGCTTCTGCTTTTGCTGCATCATCTAAAGCGACAATACTGAATTCTGCAACAGGTTGGTCATTTTCATCCGTTAAGAGTTGATACATACGACATTGTTCGTCTTGGCCTTCTGGAACAACAAAACAAATAATTTGCCAGTCGCCATGTTCAGACTTTATTACCTCGGTTCCAATCGCAACTTTTTTTGTTTCTTCTGCAACAGGGAATGTTTCATCTTCTACGGTCGCTGTAGGCTCTGTTGGTTTTGCATCTTCGGCTTTAGGCGCTTCTTCTGTTGTTTCAGGCGCTGTCGTTTCTTGCGTTGTTGTGTCTTGGGCAAAGCTTGCTGTGCCAACACTAAAACCAAGTGCAATTATGGACGTTAGGATTAACTTATTCATTTTAAATCTCACTCATTCGATTCATTATAAAGACTAATACAAACCAAACACACATTTGTCAGGTCAAAATTTGTGACACATAAGTGATTACTCTGTCTAAGCAGGTTCTCGCCAATAAAAAAAGACACATCCAGTGATGCGTCTTTTTTGTGCCTTTTTGGCATTCTCCCTATCGGACTAGCCGAAATGTGATCAGACGTTAGAACGTCATGGTTTATCCGTCAACTGCCTAAGCCTATATTTTTGCAAGAAAATGCAGGCTTATTCGTTAATTTTCCTACTTAATTGTCGTATAATATTAAGAACATTGTTTCTTATCGCGATCCAAGCCATATAGTTATGTCAGTTAGACTAAAATAAGGGATGTGTTGGATGTCAGAAATTGATCGTATTTTTATTGGTGGCGGTGGCGAAGACTATTCAACACACCAAAATTTAATCCTTAAATATGCCAATAGGCACGGTTTGGTTGCTGGCGCTACAGGTACAGGTAAAACGGTTACGCTGCAGATTTTAGCTGAAAGCTTTTCTCAAGCGGGTGTTCCTGTTTTCATGTCAGATGTAAAAGGCGATTTATCGGGTATTGCGAATGCTGGTTCGCCTGATTTTAAATTACATGACGCTTTTACCAGTCGGGCTGAAACAATTAAATTCGACGACTATGGATATGATAAATTTCCAGTAACATTCTGGGATCTATTTGGTGAAAAAGGCCATCCAATTCGCACAACTGTTTCTGAAATGGGCCCATTGCTATTGTCACGACTCTTGAATCTGACTGATGCCCAAGAAGGTGTTGTGAATATCGCATTCCGTGTTGCAGATGAACAAGGTCTTGCATTGATGGATCTAAAAGATTTACGTGCTATGCTAATCTGGCTTGGTGAGAATGCAAATGAGGTTTCTTTGCGTTATGGAAGCGTGCATGTCACCTCGATTGGAGCAATCCAAAGAAGTTTACTAGTGCTTGAAAATCAAGGTGCTGAGCAATTCTTTGGCGAACCTGCATTAAATCTGAATGATATGATCTCAACAACGCCAAGCGGGCAGGGACGCATCAATATACTTGCGGCTGATAAGCTCATGCAATCCCCTGACTTATACGCAACATTCCTACTTTGGATGCTTTCAGAACTCTTCGAAGAGCTGCCAGAAATAGGCGACCCAGATAAGCCAAAATTTGTGTTTTTTTTCGATGAAGCACATTTGTTGTTTGAAGATGCTCCTAAAGCGTTAATTAAAAAAGTAGAACAAGTTGTACGTCTGATCCGTTCAAAAGGGGTTGGTATTTACTTTATTACACAAAGTCCTGGGGATGTTCCTGATGATATTTTGGGACAATTGGGTAATCGCATACAACATGCTTTACGTGCATTTACACCACGTGATCAACGCGACCTTAGAGATGCGGCTGAAACATTCCGCACAAACCCACAGTTTGATACTGCCAAAACTATTATTGAATTGGGGATTGGTGAAGCTTTGGTATCCACCTTAGAGAAAAAAGGGATGCCAACGGTTGTTGAGCGCACTCTTATTCGTCCACCATCTTCACAACTGGGACCAATTACAGAATCTGAACGCGATGCAATCATAAAACAGTCTCATATTTCTGGCCTTTATGAAGCAGCAATAGACCGTGAATCTGCTTTTGAAATTTTAGCAAAACGCACTGAACAAGCCGCAGAAGAAGCGCGTCTTGCAGAAGAAGCTGAAGAGAAGTTAGAAGCCGAAGAAAAATCACGTAAACTGGCGCGTCGCTACGATGCAGCTGAACGCAAAAGAAAAACCACGCGATCTTCGCGTGGTGATAGTGTTGGTACAACATTTGCAAAATCTTTGGCGCGTCAATTGGGTTCGAAAGCAGGACAAACCTTAATTCGCGGTGTCTTAGGCAGCCTTTTCAAAGGCCGCTAAGACAGCGGGCGCACTTTTAGTTTTGTAATACGGTTCTGCTCGCGTCCTATGATCTGGAAACGGAACCCATGAAAGCTGAAGACCTGCCCAATATTTGGGATCATTTGCGCTTCATAAATAACGAGGCCAGCCACTGTGTTGGCCTCTTCGTCAGGTAGATTCCAATCATAAGAACGATTCAAATCGCGTATCGTTGCAGCCCCATCGATGTCATAATTACCCTTAGCATCTTTGTTTTTTTCCAACTCTTCATCTTGGTCATGTTCGTCAGTGATCTCCCCCACGATTTCTTCAAGGATGTCTTCCAAAGTGATCAAACCTTGCAAAGCACCATATTCGTCGACAACCAAAGCGAAATGTGTGTGACGCAGAAGAAATTGGCGCATCTGATCGTCTAAAGTCGTGGTCTCAGGCACAAAATAGGGCTTCATAGCAATGTCCATGATCTTTATCTTAGACAGCGCTTTTTGGCGGTCTGCACCATTACGCAATGACTTTTCTACGACACGCAACAAATCTTTGGCATGGATCACGCCAACAATATTCTCGGGATTGTCCTTGTATAATGGAATACGTGTATATGCGGATTCCAAACACTGACGGACAATAGATTGCGGATCATCTTCCACGTCGATCATTTCAATATCAGAGCGGTGCAACATGATTTCCTCGACTTCGCGGTCTTTCAAATCAAGCGCACCTAATAAGCGATCGCGGTCATCTTTTTGAAAATTGCCTTCGACATGACCAAGTGCAATGGCACCTGCAATTTCTTCTTGGGCAGCTTCTGTATCATTTCCAACCATTTTAACGCCAAACAGTTGCAGGAAGTTACGCACAAACCACTGAACAGCTGCAACAATAGGGGATAAAACAACGACAAGTATGCGAATAGGGGCTGATACTGCTGTTGCAGCAGTTTCAGAATTTGTAATCGCGTATGTTTTTGGCAATACCTCTGCAAAGATCAAAACGAGGATCGTCATAACGAGTGTTGCTAAGGCCACGCCGCTTTCTCCGAACAGCCTTGTAAACAAACTTGTCGCCAAAGCTGTGGCGAGGATATTGACCAAATTGTTGCCCAACAGAACAGATCCAATCAGCCGTTCATTATCGTCCGTTAACAATAGTGCACGCTTTGCCCCACGAGACCCTTGTTCAGCAAGGCTGTGTAATTTACCGCGGCTTGCGGCTGTCAAAGCTGTTTCAGATCCAGAAAAGAAGCCTGAAAGGATCAACAAGGCAAGAATTGCCGCTATTGTGATCCAAAAAGCTGCATCAAGATCAGCTGAAATTAACATTATGGTTTCCATCTCTGTGGATTTCCTTACATCAAACAAGTGTTCTATATGTTATGGGGCTAAGCGTGTGTCACATCAAGGGATGTATGGTGATGAAAATAATGGATTTAGGGGAAATTCAAGGGGACATGCTGCTGTTTGGCGGTGTTTATTCTAATTTACCTGCTCTCAAGGCACTTTTAGATGTTGCACATGAGAATAATATTTCGCCCCAAAACGTCATCTGTTCAGGCGATATTGTTGCATATTGTGCAGAGCCTCAAGCCTGTACAGATATGCTTCGGGCATTTGGGTCTCCTGTTCTTGCAGGCAATTGTGAAATCCAATTGGCAGCAAATGCTTTAGATTGCGGCTGTGGATATGACGAAGGTTCGGAATGCTCGCTGTTATCACGCGGTTGGTACGCGCATGCAACTGCAGAAGTAAGCGATGATAACAAGGCATGGATGGGCACATTACCAGATCGTATTTTATTCCAACGTAATGGAAAACGTTATGCCGTAATCCACGGCGGAGCGACCGATGTGTCGCGCTTTATTTGGCCTGTTACCACTGACAGTGTGATTGCGGAAGAAATTAACGTTCTTATAGAACAAGTGGGCTCTGTGGATCACATTATTGCTGGCCATTCTGGTATCGCAATGCGACGCATGATTGATGGAATAGAATGGACTAATACAGGCGCGATTGGCATGCCATCACATAATGGAAAACCACAGACGAGCTATGGTTATCTGTCTGATAAAGAATTTAAAATCAAAAGTTTAAGCTATGATTTTACTTTAGAATACACTGCAATGAAAAATGCTGGTTTAACACAAGGCTATCATGAAACTCTCAAAACAGGGTATTGGCCCAGCGAGGATACATTGCCCATTGAAATGCGACTTTAATCTTTGGCCATAGGATGATGATCCAGTACCAATGACTTTAGTTTTTCATCTAATACGTGTGTATAAATCTCAGTTGTTGCGACATCAGCGTGTCCCAAGAGCATCTGAATAACCCGCAGATCAGCACCATTTGCAAGTAAATGCGTTGCAAACGCATGGCGTAATGTATGGGGTGTAACGGTATCTGGACTTACACCCGCATTTACTGCGATTTCCTTCACTAATGTGTAAAATCTGATCCGCGTAAGGTGACCCAATTTTCCGTTGGAAGGGAAAAGGTATTTAGAAGGCACTTTGCCTTTGGTTCGTGCATAAGCCTCCGCTTCATCACGGTGTTTTAAATAGACTGCAGTCGCCATTTTTGCGGGTGGGGAAAGCGGTACCATACGCTCTTTGCCGCCTTTACCTTTAACAAGCAACATGTCTGGATTACCACGCACAGCAGCTGCGGGAAGGGATACCAATTCAGTTACACGCATTCCTGTGGCGTAAAGAAGTTGCATCAAACAGGTGTTGCGTAAGCAATCTGTTTTCTTACGCCCTGTTTCTGTCGCTGCTTCTAATAAGCGATCAACATCTGCTTCACTCAGTGTATCTGGTAAATGTTTTGTTTTACGTGGGCCTTTTATCTGAGCTGAAGGATCATCAGTGCGCCAGCTTTCTTCAAATGCAAAACGAAACAATTGACGGACAGCTGACAAACGCCTGGCACGTGTCGATGCAGCCATCCCACGGTTTTCAAGGTCAACGATGTAGCTTTCAACATCAGCACGATTTGCTGACTTAAAATCGCGTTTTTTACTGCTCAAAAAAGCTTCGAATTCATTTAAATCACGTGCATAAGCAAGAAGCGTATTTTCTGATGCATCCTGTTCTGCCTGCATTGCTTCTAGAAATGTTTCAATCCAGTGTCCGCTCATGTGACTTCACCTAAGATTAACAACTGTGCAGCAATGCGTTTTGCCTCATTTTCGAAACCTTTATAAGCCAATGCCGAAAGGGCAGTTTCTATATCTCCGACATCGGTCTCTGATCCATCATGTAGAAGTGTTAAGGCAGAAATTATGGCCTCACCATGGCGGTTGTCGTCTATGGTAAGATGTAAGGCTGTCTTTGGTGCAAACCCTTGTAATGCGTTTGAGATGGCAGTTTGCATGTCCGTATTTGCAGGTGTCGTGAAATCGCCTGTCAGCGTAGATAAAATAAATTGATCTGACTGGGATGTGGATGAAAAAGCCGGAGCTAAATCCTGTGCATCAGGATGTAGTATTGCCAATTCAAATGCGATCTTTCTTGCCTCCTCTGTCAGTGTATGGTCCAAAAGCGCGGGTGCAAACCAACCAGATAAGACAAATGTTAAATCTAATGGTTTTAATGTCTTATAAGTTTCTATTAAAGCTTCTGATAGTTTTTCATCATCGTTTTGATCAAAAGTATCGTTTAGTTTTTGAACTGCAGAAACGCGATCCCATACGCCACCTGAAGCTGATGGCGATCCTTCGAGGTATAAGTTTAATAAAGCGGGTGTGGACAACGCTTTTTCACGCACCAAACGTTCAGCAGATTCAATCCGAACTTTCCAACCCGCATTATTTTGCAGGTCAAGATGTAGAAAGGCCAGTGGCAGGCTTTGTGGTGGTCTTGGCAAGCCGAGACTTTCACGCATTACAAATGTCAAAGGGGTAAGCTTTTTAGGCAAAGCAGGTTCAGCATCGCCTTCAAATGTTTCAGGATCCAAGAACATACCAGTTAACAAAGCATCTTGTTCTGAAATAGACCCAATCGCTTGTGCTGTAGAAAGTGTTAATTCGGCAGCCTTCCAGTCACCTGATCGTGCAAGACAAAAGACACGTGCCTGCAGTGTCGGAGCAAAATTGGGATTACTGGCCATACGTTTACAGGCATCGTCTGTACGTTGTGTTAGGATGCTAATGTCAAACCAACGACGAAACAGTTCTGGATCATTTGGATCGGCTGCCTTTAACAAAGCCTCGGCAGGATCTAAGTCACCTGCCATCAGTAAATTATCTAAGCGGGCCAAAAGCAATTTATGCGATGTAGAGCCGGCCAGAGGTGGGTTAATCTCGGCAAGGACAATGCGGCGCCACAGGGCTGTAATCTCTGGTATCTGATCCTTTGGGGCATTGCGAAGCAGGACAGCTAAGCGGTCAACGGCACTGCCACCCCAGAAATCAATAGGAATGCCTGATATTTCCGAAGGGAAGAGGCCAACAGTATCTTTTTGAATTGTTGTAAGCTGTGTTGTCGAAATGGCTTCTATTGAAACGCCTTCAAGCGGTGTTTCTGGCGCGACTGCTTGTGGTTCTTCTAATGATTTGGACAACCAATCCACCGCCGAAAGAGGATCTGAATATGCTTTGGGCGCACATGTTAAAAGTGCCAAAGCCATAAATGCTTTTTTAACTGTCATCTGTCGGTACTGGCTGAATAATTTCAACATTTGGAGAAGATAAATCGCCGAAGTAAGAATAACCAATTAGGCCGATAGTGCCCAAAACGATCAAAAAGAATATGAATTTTATTAAACGACCCATCAAATTACCTTAACTGCCCTTTCGGTGTACGGTTGCACCTTGTCTTGTTTGTAGGGGATGTTATCACGATTGTAAGAAAAGTCATCCGTCAGGGTGGGGTTGTAGCAAAACTTCGCCACTTTGTGATCGAATAGGAAATGTAAGGGCTAAAGGTGAGTTATACACTATCAAAAACCATTGTTCTTGTTGGGCTTATGGGGGCTGGTAAGACAGCAGTAGGCAAACTTGTGGCTCAAGAACTGGGTGCACCTTTTGTGGATTCAGATGAAGAGATCGTTAAAGCCGCTAATATGTCTATCCCTGAGATATTCGAGCGTGATGGCGAGCCGTTTTTTCGCCAAAAAGAAACACAAGTGCTGGATCGGTTGCTAGAGGGCCCACCTTGTATTTTGTCCACTGGTGGTGGGGCCTATATGTCGGAAGAAAACCGCCGTTTGATTGCAAATAAAGGTGTCGCTCTTTGGTTACGTGCTGATTTAAGCATTCTTTGGGAACGTGTCAGGCACAAGAATACTCGCCCCTTACTGCGGGTGGCCAACCCTCATGCAAAACTGACAGAGCTTTATAAGGAACGCACGCCATTTTATGCTAAAGCCGAGATGTTTGTTGAATCTGAACCAGATATTACTCTGGATGCTATGGCTGAGAAAACGGTTAACGTTTTATTGGAAAACCCGCTTAGCGGTGTGACAAAGGAATAATCACATGACGCAAGAGACAGTTCATGTCGAACTCGCTGACCGCTCTTATGACATTCATATCGGCACTGATTTGATTGCGAATGCCAGTACCTATTTGAAACCATTTTTAAAGCGTTCACATGTTGCTATTGTTACTGATGAAAATGTGGCCAAGTTACATTTGGAATCTTTGCAAAGTGGTTTAACAGAGCAAGGCATCACATCCGTTGCACTGACATTACCTGCTGGTGAAGCGACGAAATCATGGCCAATGCTGGAAAAAACCGTTGAATGGATGCTTTCAGAAAAGATTGAACGCGATGATGTTGTTATTGCGTTCGGAGGTGGGGTTATTGGTGATTTAGTCGGGTTTTCCGCCGCCATTTTGCGTCGTGGTGTTCGATTTGTGCAAATTCCAACATCACTGCTAGCACAAGTTGACAGCTCTGTTGGGGGTAAAACAGCGATTAATTCACCGCATGGTAAGAATCTAGTTGGTGCATTCTATCAACCACAATTGGTTCTGGCTGATGTGGATATATTGGGCACAATGACCGAGCGTGATTTCCTGTCTGGCTATGGCGAAGTCGCCAAATATGGCCTTTTGGGTGATGCGAAGTTTTTTGAGTGGCTCGAAGAAAATGGCCCCGCATTGGCAGCAGGGGATGTGGAAAAGCGTATCTATGCCGTGAAGCGATCCTGCGAGATGAAGGCGGATATTGTTTCGCGTGATGAGACCGAACGCGGCGATCGTGCACTATTAAATCTTGGGCACACATTCTGCCACGCATTGGAAGCGGCAACGGGGTATTCTGATCGTCTGTTACACGGAGAAGGCGTTGCCATTGGCTGTGCTTTGGCGTTTGAAACCTCTATGCGTCTGGGCTTATGCAGCCAAGAGGCACCAAGTCGTGTGCGTGAGCATCTAAAAGCGATGGGCATGAAGGTGGATTTGGCGGATATTCCAGGGGATTTGCCAGATGCAGAAGCGCTTTTGGAATTGATGTACCAAGATAAGAAGGTACAGTCTGGTAAACTGACGTTCATTATGGCACGTGGCATTGGCGAAGCTTATGTGGATCGCGATGTTGATTTGAATGTTGTTAAGTCCGTTTTAGAAGACGCCTTAAGCCAACGTTAATCACTTATAAAACAGCGTATGGAACCTGTATGGCAGGTGTATGGAAAGCGTATGGCACGAACGCCACACGCTTTTTGTTATTTCCAATAGTTATTTGCAGCGGCAACCGTTTGAAAATTGGTGGCAACGACTTGCGATACATTGATCAGCGCCTCTGAATCACTTGCATAGATAGGGCGCATTTTTTCGCGTGCCGCATTATCAGGTTGCGTTTTCTTTACGGCCATGCGGGATAGTTTGATTGCAATCTCATAACCTTGCTCGGGCGTGTCGGCGATTAGGCTGGGTAACCAAGACATTGTCTTCTCCATTTTATATCGTTAACAATTATATTGTGTGCAATTTAAAATACAAGAGCTTGCCAGTAAGTCAATGCTGGAATATCGAAAAGAAAAGGGGCCTTGGTCGCAATATAAGGAATGATGTTGATGTCAGAACAGAAAACCAGTTCAGAATTGCCAAGCACTGCTGACGAGTTGATTTGTTTCGCAGTTTATTCCGCAGGTCACGCGTTTAACCGTGCTTACACGCCTTTGCTGAAAAAATTGAACCTAACATATCCGCAATACATCCTGTTGACGGTTTTATGGGAAGAAGATCACCAAACTGTGGGATCGTTGTGCCATCATATGAAATTGGATTCAGGCACGGTCACGCCGTTGTTAAAGCGGTTAGAAACTCTTGGACACATTCAACGTAAACGCAGCGAAAAGGATGAGCGCCGTGTTATAGTATCGCTGACAGATACTGGGCGTGCATTACAATCGCACGCAGGTGAAGTAACGAAATGTATTGTTGGTGCAACAGGGATGGATTTGCAGACATTGGATGGTTTGGTCGAAACAATTCATGCTTTGCGCGATAATCTTATGCAAGCGCCAAAGCAGGGCTAGGCTGAGCAGCTAGCACCACCCAATACACAGAATTTTGCACAATGTTTGTGGTTTAATTTCACAGCACCTTCGGCCTCTTCTAAAGTTTCACCCAGCTCAAATTCAGGGCTGTACGGCAGCAATGTACAGGCCAAAACCGCTGGTTTATCTGCACCTTTGCGTTTGACAACCATACGCGATGATGCACACATAATATCACGTGGGGATTTATTTAAGATACCCCAGCAAGCTGTTGTAATTTCAGGAACTTCTACAGTTTCATCCATCTCAGGAAACAGCACTGTCATACCAGGGCTATACGCATCTATTTTAAAGTTATGTTCTTCAAACAGGGCTTTGTATCCTGCGCGGCTGTCTTCATCCGTATCACCCCAAAGTGTACGACCAGCAACAGCCATAGTGAAACCATTGTCGCGCAGCCATTGCATACCCTTGATGGTCACGGCATAGCTTCCTTTGCCACGTTCTTCGTCGTGTAATTCAGCTTTGAAGTGATCCAGTGAAATACGCATTGTAAGTTTATTGGGGTACTGTGCTTGTAATTCCAACAAACCTGCTTTCACAGTTTTACGCATCATCGGCAGCATGGCGTTTGTCAGCACCAAAACCTCATATCCGCGTTCTAGTGAAACGCGCATCATATCGATCATATCTGGGTTCATAAACGGCTCACCGCCCGTAAAGGCAATCTCGGTCGTGGCCCATTTCCGTTCTTCGATTTGATCCAAATACTCTTCGACTTCTGCCGTGGTTATATAGACCAGAGCGTCGTTTTTTGGAGAGCTTTCAATATAGCAATTCAGGCATTCGATATTGCACAAAGTGCCCGTGTTAAACCAAAGCGTTGAGGCTTTCATCAAAGGCACAGAGGCGCGATCTTCGCCTTTAGCGGTAATGCTTGGATGTTCAAACTTCCCATAAGGGACAGCATTGTTTGTGTCAAAAGACTGGTCGTTCATGCCAATTGCCTGTTTTATCGTCCTATTTTTGCTACACGTTTTAGGAGCATTTGCAAAGGTTTTACGTATACACCACGATTTTGTGATTGTTTTAAAGGTATTACCCTTTTGCTTGCAGGGGGGCGGGACAATTGCAATAGTCTGAAAAACGACGAAGGGGAGTGCGCCAAATGGTTGCTCAAACAATACCAGTAGATGATTTTGACTTAGTGATTATTGGTGGAACGGGCGATTTGGCGAAACGCAAAATTTTACCGGGGCTGTATCGGCGCATGTGTGCAGGGCAAATGCCAGACGGAGCGCGGATTATTGCTGCAGCGCGATCTGATTTTTCACAAAAGGAATTTAAAGACTTCGTTCAAGAAGCATTGGAAAGCTTCGTAAAGTCCCAAAAACGCAATGAAGATAAGATTAAGGTATTCCTAGAACGTCTAAGCTACATCAAATTAGATGCGATGGGCAAAGAAGGCTGGAAAGAGCTGGCAGGGTCTTTGCGAGAGGATGTTGTGCGTGCGTTCTATTTCTCTGTCGGCCCGTCATTATTTGCGCCTTTGGCTGAACGGTTAAAATTGCATAAGATCACGGATGATGCGTCTCGGATTGTTGTCGAGAAACCATTTGGACGTGATTTGGCAACGGCTCAGGCTTTAAATGAGGAATTGGCCAATAGTTTCCATGAAAACCAAATTTACCGTATTGATCATTATCTGGGCAAAGAGACGGTACAAAACCTTATGGCACTGCGTTTTGGCAACGCTTTGTTTGAACCGTTGTGGAATGCCCAACATGTTGATCACGTCCAAATCACCGCTGCTGAATCTCTTGGGGTGGAGGGGCGCGGGGCGTATTACGATAAATCAGGTGCCATGCGCGATATGGTGCAAAACCATTTGATGCAACTGTTGTGTTTGACAGCTATGGAACCACCAACCACATTTGATGCAGAATCTGTGCGTAATGAGAAGCTGAAAGTTATCAAAGCATTAGATCCATTGGATTTCGAGAATGACCTTGTACGTGGACAATACCGTGCAGATAAAGACGGTGACAGTTACCGCAATGAAAGCGGCCATCCAGACAGCCGTACAGAAAGTTTTGTTGCGATGAAGGTGGAGGTGTCTAATTGGCGTTGGACGGGGACGCCATTTTACCTGCGTACAGGGAAAAAACTGCGCACACGTGTATCTGAGATTGCAATTGTGTTCAAAGATCCACCGCATTCGATTTTCGAAGACAGTCAGGATTTGAAGGGCAATATCCTGACCATTCGCTTGCAACCTGATGAGGGCATTAATTTAAGTATGACGATCAAAGAACCGGGCCCTGGTGGCATGCGCTTGCGCGAAGTGCCATTGGATATGACCTTTGCCGATGCATTGGGTGAAGATATCGAAGATATGCCAGATGCCTATGAACGTCTGATCATGGATGTGATCCGTGGCAATCAAACACTGTTTATGCGCGGGGACGAAGTCGAGGCCGCATGGGCATGGATTGATCCAGCGATTAAGGCTTGGGAAGAGGGCAGTGCAAAGCCAGCTGAATATGATGCAGGTGGGAATGGCCCCGATGACAGTCTGATGCTGATGCACAAAGACCACCGTCGCTGGCGGGAGATTTCATCATGAGCATTTTATTTGATTACCCAAACCATGAAACACTGATGATGGGATTGGCCAAGATTGTCGCCAAGCAGTTGTCAGAGGTTTTAGCCGTAAAAGGCAAAGCTGTTTTGGCTGTACCAGGCGGCACAACACCTGCGCCGTTTTTGGAGCGTTTGAGTTTACAGGAGTTGGATTGGGCCAATGTAACGATTCTGATGACAGATGAGCGTTTGCAACCAACAGATCCATTTCGGTCTAACTTTAAGATGGTGGAGCATTACCTAAGCCAGAATGAAAGCAGCAAAGCCACATTATTGCCAATGGCAGGTGTCGATGAAGCGCCAGAGGATGCTTTGCAAAATGGCCTAAAACGCTATGCCCCGCATTTGCCGCTGGATGTTATTGTGCTTGGTATGGGGGTGGATATGCACACTGCATCGCTATTCCCTGACTCAGACGAGGTTCACGCCGCACTTTCCCCCGATGCACCTGCGTTAATGGTGATGACCAGCGCATCACAGCCAGAGGATCGTATCACGATGACGGCGCCTGTTTTAACAGCAGCAGCGAACATTCATGTGCTGATTACTGGCCCTGAAAAACTTGCGGCTTATGTGGAGGCGGAAGAGAGCGAAGGCCCTGCGATTGAGGCTCCTATTCGCTGTGTATTGCAAAACAATAGCGGTACGATGGTGCATCACACATTAGGCAAAGCAATATGAGATTACCCCTTGCCATGCTCATGCTCTGTGGGGGCAGTATGGTGATGGCTCAAGATGTTGACTGTTCAGATGGCGGAACGACGCAATTAGATATGAATATCTGTTCCTACCAGGCGTATCAGACCGCAGATGAGGATTTGAACCTTGCTTATAAATTGGCGCGAGACAGTCTGAAACAGATTGATGAGGATATTTCTGCAGGGAATGGCATTGCCAAAGAGGGTGATGAGAAGGGCGTCATTTTATTGCGCGATGCCCAACGTGCGTGGATCATATACCGTGATAAATCTTGTGCTGCCGAAGGGCACATGTTTTCTGGTGGCTCTATACGACCTTTGATCGAGAATACATGTAAGGAAAGCTTAACACGTCAGCGTACAGAAGAATTGCGGGCGGCTTTTGAATTAAATTAAAGGCTGCTACGGTTTCCAACTGGCATGAAGCGTATATGTCATTTTCTTTGCATCGTATTTTTGTTCAAAATTCGTCGGCATGTTTTTAAGCACGATAACCAGTTCCCCGACATCATTGATTTCAACATCTACAGGCTGAGAGTTTTCGTTTTCTGGGGCGTGTTGAGTTTGAACCATCGGCCTATTTTCTGATCTGCTTTGCGTATCTACAAGAAAGGTCAAGTTGAATTGGCCTTTCTTGTAGATACCTCTGAGCGCAGGTATTCTCAAAACGCTTAAAGCTTTGAGCGTTGTTTGGGCTGTTTCTTGCTAGATTTCATATATGGCCAAGCGGATATATGACCATAACAAAAGGCGCTGCATTTTCATGCAACGCCTGTTTTTAGCGAATAATAGGATGATTTTATTGCAAGATCACCTCTGGGCCCATGACCATGTTTGGCAGGAATGTTGATATCCACGGGATGTAAGTGACCATGATTAAGAACACGAACATGATAGCCAAGAATGGCAATGCCGCACGTACAACACCCATCATGGACATGCCAGCCACACCTGCAGTTACGAATAGGTTCAAACCTACAGGCGGTGTGATCATACCGATTTCCATGTTTACAACCATGATGATGCCCAAATGGATCGGGTCAATACCCAACTCAATCGCAATTGGGAAAACCAATGGTGCGACGATAACCAACAGGCCAGATGGCTCCATAAACTGACCACCGATTAACAGGATCACGTTCACCACAATCAAGAACATCACAGGGCCAAAGCCGAAGGCCAGCATTGTGTTGGTGATTTGTTGCGGAATTTGCTCGTCTGTAATCACGTGTTTCAGGATCAGCGCATTCGCAATCACGAACATCAAAGTGATCACCAAACGTCCTGCATCAAACAATGTACGACGTGTATCTTCATGCCAAAGGGCAGTGATTAAAGCCTGTGGTTTTTTCAACAGATTGCTTTTTGCCACGCCTTCGCGCTCTGCAAGTGGTCCCATATCACGGTAGATAAAGCTGGCAACGATAAAGGCATAGATAGAGGCCACAGCAGCGGCTTCTGTTGGCGTAAAGATCGCTTTGGTGATGCCCGGAATGCCGTAGATACCAACCATAATGATCACGATCAGCATCAATCCCCAAAAAGCTTCACGCCAAGCGGTGAAAACTTCACCCCAGCCTTGCCATTCACCCGCAGGCATATTTTTAATACGTGCCATGATGTAGATACCAATCATCAACATTGTACCTGCTAACAGGCCAGGAATGACACCTGCAAGGAACATACGACCCACAGAGACATCCACGGCGGCGGCATAAACAACCATCACGATAGAGGGAGGGATCAAGATGCCTAATGTGCCTGCATTACAGATCACACCAGCAGCAAATTCTTTGGTGTATCCAACTTGACGCATGGCGGCGATTACAATGGAACCGATAGCCACTACAGTGGCAGGGGATGACCCAGAAAGCGCTGCAAAGATCATACAGGCCAGAACAGATGCGATAGCTAAGCCGCCGCGGAAGTGCCCCACAAGAGCAATAGAGAAGCGGATGATCCGTTTCGCCACGCCGCCTGTGGACATGAAAGATGACGCCAGAATGAAGAATGGGATCGCCAGCAGTGTGGAATGCCCTTCAAAGGCTTCGAACAAGGTTTGTGCAATGCTTGCTAGGGAACTGTCAGAATAGAACAGTAGGAACAGAATGGATGACAGGCCGAGGGACACAGCAATAGGTGCGCCCAACAGCATAAGGCCGATCACCATTGAAAAGAGAATGAGAATTTCCATATTACAAATCCTTCTCTTGTTCTTTGATCAGCTTTGCAGCTTCTTCCACATCGTCTTCTGCCTCATGCGAAACAATCAGCATATCTGCGTCACCTTTCCATACGGCGATGCCAGCTTGGCAAAAGCGGTACAGAAGTAGCGCCATAGACAAAGGCATCACCAGATAAGGCACAACTTTTGGCATTTTTTCATAGGGGTCACCGTCATTAAATACGGTTTCTAACCATGTCATGAAAAAAGGAACGGGAACATCTTGGGTTTCATACCAGCCTTGACCGCGTACATTTTCGGTGAACCCTGTTGGGAACCAACGCCCAGATGTAGGTTGTAAGTTTGCATAAGGTGCCCAGTAATCCCATGAGCCTTTCAATAAGAGGAAAGCATATAGGATACAGATGGCAGAAACGAATAGCGCCATTTTGCGGCGCAAAGGCCTGCCTGCAAGATTGATGATAGCATCAACTCCAAGGTGTGCGGATTTCTTTACGGCATATGAAGCGCCTAATAAAACCAACCATGCAAACATGAATACGGTTAATTCTAAGGCGTAAAAAATATTACTATCGAAAGCATATCGGGCGACCACATTTGCGAATGTAAGCAGGGTCATTACACCCAGTAAAAATGCGATCAAATTTTCTTCGAGGCGTTCTATCCAGTTGGATGATTTTGTCATAACAGCTCCCCCACCGTTAATGAATTAGATATAAGAACGGCCTCAAAGGGAGGTTTGAGGCCGTTCTTTTGCGTTTAAAAGCTTAGTTAGCAGCGTTGATCGCTTGTGCAGCAGCGATATTGTCTGTGCCAACGTCACCTTCAAACTTAGCCCAAACTGGTTTCATTGTGTCGACCCAAACTTGACGCTGTTCAGCAGTCAATTCACGTACAACACCGCCAGCTTCGATCATCGCGGCTTTTGCAGCTTCGTTCACTTTTGTTGATTCAGCATTACGTGTTGCGGTCACTTCTGAAATAATCGTCAGCAATTGATCACGCACACCTGCGTCTAAACCGTTCAACCAATCGATATTTGTTACCAATAGGTAATCCAGAATACCGTGGTCTGTTTCAGTCACACCGTCTTGAACTTCGAAGAATTTCTTGCCGAAGATGTTTGACCATGTGTTTTCCTGACCGTCTACAACGCCTTGTTGTAAGCCGCCATATACTTCAGAGAACGCCATTTTTTGTGGGCTTGCACCCATAGCTTCCATTTGTGCAACCAATACATCAGATGATTGAACACGGAACTTTAGGCCGTTTGCATCGGAAGGAGCAACCAATGGCACGTTTGCAGACATTTGTTTCATGCCATTGTGCCAATAACCCAAACCTTGAAGGCCACGTTTTTGCATGCTGTCCAGCATAGCTTGACCAGCATCAGATGCTTGGAATGCTTCCACAGCTTGGATGTTCTTAAACATGAATGGTAAGTCAAAGATGCGGAATTGTTTTGTGAATTTTTCGAACTTAGACAATGAAGGCGCTGCCAATTGAACGTCGCCTTGCAGCATTGCTTCTAGAACTTTGTTATCGTTGTATAGGGTAGAGTTCGGAAACACTTCCATACAAGCTTTGCCGTTCATTTCGTCATTCACACGTTGCTCTAGCAAAGATGCAGCAATACCCTTTGGGTGTTTGTCTGTGTTCGTAACGTGACTGAACTTAATTACAACCTCACCGTCATCACAAGCAGCTTGTGCGACTGATGGAGTTAGGGCAACTGCGGCAACAGCTGCCGCTTTAAAAATAGTTTTCATGGTATCCTCCCAATGATCTTTTGCGAATAATTCGCTTAGTGATTAGAATAGAGGCAGCGGCGGATGTTTTTGCAAATTTTTTGATCGATTTTTAAAAAGTAATTAAAAAACATAAGCTTAAGGTTTTTTGATTGCCGCATGAAATATTTTGTGCGGATTGTCACACAAAAATCTTGCAGGCTTTTCTAATGCCAAGTTAGGGTCAACACTCTTCTTTTTGAGCGATTCGAGCCCTGAATGACTATAAAAACACGCCTTCCTTATTTCATTGCGTATGGTGTTTTTGCCTTGGCCATTGTGCTGGGAACTTACACGTTATCCTATCGCAGTGGCTTGCAGCAATTACATCAAACAGGGCAAATTCGGATTGAACAAAGCCGCGATCGTTTGTTGGGGCAGCTCTCTGCATTCAGGCAACTTCCGAATATTCTAGCCAAGCATCCGACAGTGCAGGACATGCTTAATGGGTCGAATGTGCCAGAGGATATCAATGGCTTTCTTTTAAATACAGCATTGGTTTCTGGGGCAGATGACATTTTGATTTTGGATACGAGAGCCCAAGCGATTGCGACTTCTAATTTTTACGAAAATGACAGTTTTATTGGAAAGTCTTTTGCCAACACAGGTTATGTAAACGCTGCTTTGAACGGCCGGCTTGGTTATTCTTATGATGTTCGAGGTGATCAATCCCGTAAATTCGTTTTCGCCCGTGGGGTCCTGGATGAAGGGGGTACAAGCGCAGGGATGGTTGTCGTCTACGTTGACATTGCTGCATTGGAATTCGAATGGCGTATTGATGACGAGGTCATTGCGTTCTTTGACAAAAGTGATGTGGCAATTGTGACCAATCGCCCATCATTAGCATTGCGTGATATCAGTGCTGCGCAAGATGCGCCTAACATCGCTCAAGTATTTGGGCACACAATTGCGCGCTTTGAGCGTGGGGAAACACTGCCGTCTGAGGCTTTGATCTTAGAACGCTATATTCCGCAGATTAATATGACAGCGCGTGCATTCTTAAATACTGCAGACACAAAATATCGCGCATTATTACAGGCCTCATTAATTGCATTGCTGCTTGCCTTGATTGGTTTGGCACTTTGGGCGTTGTCCCAACGTAGACAACGTTTGGCAGAGCTATTGGCAATAGAAGAACGGGCAAATGCCACGTTAGAAGCACGCGTGGAAAAACGTACTCAGCAATTACGCAATACACAAAAACAACTGGTTGAAGCGGGCAAACTAACTGCCCTTGGGCAGATGTCGGCAGGGATCAGTCATGAGTTAAACCAACCATTGGCGACTATGCAAAACTTTGCAGAAAACGGTGCGCGGTTGATTGAGCTTGATCGCAAAGACGAAGCGAAAAACAATTTTGAACACATAAAAGGGCAGGTAGATCGGATGAGCCGTATCATCAAATCCTTACGTGCCTTTGCGCGCAAAGAAAAAGAAACCGTTGAGGCGATTGATTTGCAAAAAGTCATTGCTGAATCTTTGGCCTTATCTGCCAACCGCTGCCAAATCGAAGGTATTGATCTGCAAGTTACTGGTATCAAAGAGCCGCTTTTTGTTATGGGTGGTCATGTGCGATTGCAACAAGTGGTGATCAACATGCTGACCAATGGAATTGATGCAATGGTTGATCAATCGCATAAGCGTATTTTGTTAGATGTGTCTAAAACATCTGATCAGGTGCATCTATCAATCCGTGACACAGGTGCAGGTTTGATTGATCCTGAACGTGTGTTTGAGCCGTTTTATTCCACTAAAGAAGCAGGATCATCTAAAGGGATGGGATTAGGGTTATCAATTTCATACGGTATTGTTGGCAGCTTTGGCGGTGATATCCAATGCTGCAATCATCCAGAAGGCGGTGCCGAGTTTACCATCATCTTGCGCCCAGCAGAAGGAGAGCAGGGATGAGACCCCAAATTCTGCTGATCGAAGATGACGATGCTTTGCGCATGTCGTTAACCCAAACGCTTAGCCTTGAAGGGATCAGTGTCATCCAAGCGAATGGATTTGATCAGGCGCGCCGTACCATTCGCGCGAATTTTGCTGGTGTTGTTTTATCGGACATGCGGATGCCTCAAAAAAATGGCTTTGATGTTTTGGATTATGTCAAAAGCGTTGATGAGGATCTGCCTGTCGTATTCTTAACAGGCGAAGCTGACGTACCGATGGCACTGCGTGCGATGAAAGAAGGTGCCTATGATTTTTTGGAAAAACCATGTTCTACCAATACTTTGTTAGAGGTTTTGAAACGTGCATTAAGATACCGTAAAATGGTGCGTCAAACCCGCAGTTTAGAAAGCGCATTGAAAAACAGAGATGCGGCATCGGTAAATTTCCCAGGTAAATCAGTGGCAGTGAAAGAGTTACGTGGAACTTTGCGCAAAGTGTCATCATTGCGCGCCCATGTGCACCTGCATGGAGAGGCGGGTGTAGGTAAGAAATTGGCGGCCTATACCATCCATTCGCTGTCCGAAGACCGTGAAACGCTTTTATCTTTAAACTTTCAACACGCACCCGAAAATGCGGTACAAGATTTGGTTGTGCCAAAAGAATTAAGTGATTTAACACTTAAAAACTTGGATATGGCATCCATTGAACAGCAGCATCAATTGTTGAACTTGGTCGTGCGTAGGCCTAATTTACGTCTGCTATTTTCAAGTACATCTTCAATGGAACAGCTTGTGCGGCATGGTATGCACGAGGATCTGGCCGCTTTACGCATAATTCAGGTCAAAGTTCCGACTTTAAAGGAGCGCAAACAAGATTTGCCCGTGCTTATTGAAAGCCTAATGCGCCAGTCTGCACGATCAATGGATATGGATATGCCAGAGATACCGCATACACTGCATGCGCAGGTTATGGCGAAAGATTGGGATGGCAATTTGCCAGAAATGCGAGAATTCGCACAATCTATGGTGTTGGGGTTAAATATGCGGATACAAAAGCCAGAAACACTGACTTTGGCGCAACAAATGGAAGCATTTGAAAAGCTTGTATTGATAGAAACATTGAAGAAAAACAATGGGAAAGCCTCTGAATCAGCTATCGCATTAGGGTTGCCGCGAAAGACGTTTTATGACCACCTTTCACGGTTCGATATACGGCCAAAAGACTTTAAAAATACCTAATTTTGGCAAAAATCCGCTGTTTTTTATTCAAATTGGCGGTTTGCACATTTCTGTCCCAATTCAGAAATATCTTGATTCGCATCAAAATGCTCGTGCCCTCCAAGCTCTGCATAATGAGTGAATATTAAATTAGTGAGTACTCTTTGAGGATATCAAGGAAGGAGTTAAGATAATGTTGAATGAAAGACTGCCAAATAAAGACAACACGAATGAAATATACGCGCAAAGACGTGATGTATTTCCTGAAAGTGACTTCATACAAGTACCATCTCGCGTCGATGAGAAAGTAGATGAAGCTGCTTTGTCCAAAGAAATAGACAGCTTGTTTTCAAATTTAGAGCTAGACTAGCCCAGAAAAGTTTGTGCCTTAGCCGCGACGGCGTCTGCGGCGACCACCGCCACCGCCGTTTTCGCTGTCACCACCTGTGTTGAAATTCACATCTGGTAACGGGACAATGCTTTCCAAAATCGGGAATTTCTCCACACTGTTTGGAATAGCTGACGCATTTACAAAATGCTCTTGGAAACGTGGTTCAATCGCGGTTTCAATTTTATGAATCTTGCGCACAGTTTCTTCGATATCTGAACGTGCTTCTGTATTAAGAAGCGCAATACGTGCACCTGTACCAGCGGCATTGCCCGCTGATGTCACTTTATCCAAATCGCAATCAGGGATCATACCCAGCACAGTCGCGTGTTTCGGGCTGATGTGTGCACCAAAAGCACCTGCCAGAACAATGCGGTCCACGGTATCCACATCGAACTTATCCATTAACAGACGCGCGCCTGAATAAAGTGCGGCTTTCGCCATTTGGATTTCGCGGATATCGCGGTTGGTGACTGTGATCTTTGGCCCACCGTCAGCAGTACCATCCCAAACCAGATAGGAATGCGTACGCCCATCAAGGAAACAACGATCTGTGCCCGTTTGTTCAGGGCTGCCGATCAGGCCAGGGCCATCAACGATGCCAGCAATGCGCATCTCGGCAACCATTTCGATGATACCAGATCCACAGATACCTGTGATGCCAGAGGATAGAATGCTTTCGGCAAACCCAATCTCATCTGACCACATATCGGAACCGATTACACGAAAGCGGGGTTCCTTAGTTACAGGATCAATCTCGACGCGTTCAATGGCACCCGGTGCTGCACGTTGGCCGCTGGAAATTTGCGCGCCCTCAAAGGCAGGACCAGTAGGGGATGAGCATGCTAAGACTTTGTCTTTGTTGCCTAATAAGATTTCAGCATTCGTACCTACATCCACAACCAAAACCAAATCTTCGGACTTATCTGGTGCTTCTGACAAAGCAACCGCTGCTGCATCGGCACCCACGTGACCCGCGATACATGGCAATAAATAGATACGTGCCGCAGGGTGGATTTTTAAATCAAGGTTCTTTGCGCGCGTGCTGACTGCATCAGACGTCGCCAAAGCAAAAGGCGCTTGGCCCAATTCAAACGGATCAATGCCCAAGAACAGGTGGTGCATCACAGGGTTACACACGAATACTGCGTCCATAATCTCAGCGGGGTCAATTTGTGCTTCGGCACAGGCTTGGACGAACAATGCGTTCATACCGTTGCGCACAGCCAAAGTCATTTCCGCAGCGCCGTTGTCATTCATCATCGAATAACTGACGCGGCTCATCAGGTCTTCGCCGAAACGAATTTGCGGGTTCATTATGCCTGTACTGGCAATCACTTCACCTGTTTGCAGGTCACATAGGTGTGCTGCAATTGTGGTCGATCCCAAATCCACAGCCATGCCGTAAATTGAGCCCTCGTAATATCCTGACCACACATGAACGATACGCGGGGAGACGTAATCATCGCCCAAGTGTACAGCACAGGTGACTTTCCATTCGCCCTTGCGCAAGGCTTGTTGTAGGTATCCCAGAACTGAAAAATCGACCTCAAGTTCAGGTAATTCCCAATCTTTGCGCAATGCTGCAACCAGACGTTCCAAATCCCCTGATGGGTCATGCATATCTGGTTCTTGGACTTCGACATAAAACAGCTTTGTCGATGGATTCATCGTAATATCACGCGCTTCCGCACGCTTACGCACAACTTGTTTGTGTACTTGGCTTTCAGGCGGTACATCGATCACGACGTCGCCCTGAACAGCTGCCTGACAGCCCAAACGACGGCCATCAATCATGCCACGTTTGGATTTGTAACGCTCTTCAACGGAATTCCATTCGGTCAAAGCGTCATCTGCAACAGTCACGCCATGTTTGGAAAATTCACCATAAGACGGCTGAACCTGACATTTCGAACAAATACCACGACCACCACACACACTATCCAAATCCACGCCCAATTGTCGGGCTGCGGTTAGAATAGGGGTGCCAACTGGAAAATTACCACGTTTGCCTGATGGTGTGAAAATTACCAATGGGTCATTTGTGTCAGTCATGTTCGTTTCGTCCAGTTTATTTATTAGCCTTGAATATGGCGTAAGTTTTCCATTTTAAAAGCAAAAACTGCGCCCAAGAGGACGCAGTTTGGAATTGTTAAAGGTCGCAAGGATTAACCACGACGACGACGTCCACCACCTGCACGGCGTCCACGTGCACCTTGTTCGCCACCTTCAACCTTGTTGAAGTTGATCCACTCAGAACCGTTTGCATCGTTGTTTGTTAGGAAGTTTGCCGCACGAATAGCTTCCATTTCTTTACCTGGTTTAGACTGAGTAGAGCCCATACCCATTAATTTCGCGAACACTTCTGGATCGATGTCAGAAGGAACGATGATACCAGCGGCAGAAAGCTCTTCTAGTTTAGCATCAATTTTCTTTTGGCTTACTGGGATTTGAACTGGGTTCATAATCGCAGATGTCATGCCACAAGCCATTGCCATAGGAAGGAAGGCATTGTTTACACCGTGGCGGTTTGGCAAGCCGAATGAGATGTTAGAAGCGCCACATGTCGTGTTCACACCCAATTCTTCGCGCAAGCGGCGCACAAGTGAGAAAACTTGTAAACCAGCTGTCCCCATCGCACCGATTGGCATCACCAATGGGTCAACCACGATGTCATGGGCAGGGATGCCGTAATCAGCAGCACGTTCCACGATTGTTTTTGCAACGGCAAAACGCACATCAGGGTCTTCGGAAATACCTGTTTCATCGTTTGAAATAGCCACAACAGGAACGTTGTATTTTTTCACAAGCGGCAGAACTTCTTCCATACGCTCGCTTTCACCTGTCACAGAGTTCAGCAATGGGCGACCTTGGCAAACTTCCAAGCCAGCTTCCAAAGCGGCAGGTACAGAACTGTCGATACAAAGCGGTGTATCCACTGTGTTTTGAACCAATTCGATCAATTTCTTCATCAATGTTGGCTCAACAAAGTTGTTGTCTGCATAACGCACATCTTCAGCCATTTTGTTGCTGAATACCGCACCAGAGTTGATGTCCAATACGGTGGCACCCGCCATTGTTTGGGCAATTGCGTCTTTTTCCACTGTTGAAAAATCGCCAGCTTCCAATTCTGCATTCAGAATTTTACGCCCTGTTGGATTAATCCGTTCACCGATCACACAAAACGGCTGGTCAAAGCCGATGATGGCTGTTTTTGTCTTACTTTCGACAACTGTCTTTGTCATAGTCGGTGTCCTTTAGGATTGAGAAGCAGGTACAGCAGAGCTGCCGCCATGTGTCATTGCCCATGTAGCATTGGTTTTGATGCCACCAAGCGGGAAGAAGTGTACTTTTTCAATATTAAACTCTGGATGTGCGGCTTTATGGTCAGCCAGTTCAGATAATATTGAATTTGGTTCAAATGGTAAAAGCAGCTTTGAGACGTCTTTTGCACGTTTTTGTAGAACTTTCAGCGATGGGCCAACACCACAAGCAATGGCGAATTTAATCATTGTTTGCAGTTTTGCAGGGCCGGCGATACCAATATGTACTGGAATATCAATACCTTGCTCTTTCAAACCGTTTGCCCATTCAATCACAGGACCGCTTTCAAAACAGAACTGCGTGGCCAAAGCCATGTCTGCATCTGTGCGTTTTGAGAATTCTTGTTTCCATGAAAGCGCTTCATTAACATTTTTCATAGTGCCATCGCCATCGATGTCACGATTGCCCTCTGGGTGACCTGCAACGTGCAAGTTAGTAAAACCTGCTTTGTCAAACAGGCCAGTTTCCAACAATTGCATGGAAGAATGATAATCACCATGTGGTTTGTCCACACCGCCCGCCAAAAGAAGCGCTTGCTTTACGCCAGCTTCACCTTGGTAACGGGCAATCCAGTCCGCCAATGTCGCCTCATCTTTGATGATGCGGGCAGGGAAATGTGGCATGACATCGTAACCTTCGCCAGCCAGACGCTTAGCAGTCGCAACCATATCGTCAATTGGTGTGCCTTCGATATGCGCTACATATACACGTGTGCCTGTTGGCAAGAGATCGCGGAAATCTTCAACCTTTTCAGCTGTGCGCGGCATCACTTCGATGGAATACCCTTTTAGGAAGGCTTCAAGGTTTGCACTGACCGTTTCTTCGGTCTCTTTGCGCATAAATTTAAGCAATGCCATGTTCTTTAACCTTTCTAACAAGGGGATATCCTTGGTCACTTTTCCCAGCCGTCGCTTGCGATCAGCTCTTTAATCTTCTCTTGGTCGTATTCAACATCCAAACGCGCTGCTTCCGCTGCTGCTACTTCACCTTGCTCACCGTCTAATGGATAAGGCTCTGCTTTGCGCCATTCTGCCAAGTAAGCGTCTGAATCTTTAGCGTCGATTTTCATCGCACAACGGTCAATAGCTTGCTCAAACCGCTCTGGCAGTTGAACTTTTGCGCCGCGGCGTCCTTTGCCCACAATCACTTGGGCAGGGATATCGCGCCAATATACTATTGTTACGTCTGGCATGTTGAATTCCTCTTTATGTTTTAGCCGTATCTTGGTTTGTGCTGATTCCGACGCCGTTTTTCGACTTCGAACCCTTTAGAAACGACAGAATTATGTTTTAACGTTGCGCAAACTACCTTGTAATAAAATCAGACCGCGCGTATCGTCATATTAATGTTACTTAGGAGCGAATGATGCCAGCGGAAAGGGCGAAAAAAGCAAATTTTTTTGCACATAGGCGTCGTCACAAGAAACCTAAGCCAGATGTCGGTGAATTATTCGCTGCATTGGACCTTGGAACGAATTCTTGCAGAATGCTGATTGCGCGCCCTGATGGGGACGAATTTGAAGTGGTGGATGCCTTTTCAAAGCCTGTGCACTTGGGCAAAGGACTTGAAGAACATGGCACATTATCGCGTGCAGCCATCAACCGTACGATCCAAGCGCTGCATATCTGTCAGAAGAAATTGAAAGCCCACGGCGTTGTAAATTCGCGTCTTGTGGCAACCGAAGCCTGCCGCCGTGCCAAGAATGGCAAAAACTTTGTCAAACAAGTGAAAGCCCGCACAGGATTACAGCTTGAGATTATCCGCCCCGCAGAAGAGGCACGTTTGGCCTGTGTCAGCTGTGCGCCGCATGTGGCACCTGAAACAGAAAAATTGCTGGTTCTGGATATTGGCGGGGGATCAACGGAACTTGCATGGATCGATTTATCAGGCGTGAAACCAGAAGACCGCTCTGATGCATTGCGCAATTTGAAAGTCTGCTGCGAGAAAACCAATAAATGCGGCCCAGAAGGGGCGCAGATCACAGATTGGATTTCTGTGCCGTTAGGTGTTGCCACATTGAATGATCAATTTGGCGATGTGGATGATGATGCCGCCCGTTTCGCATTGATGTCCTGCACCTTTGAAGATGCCGTTTATGATTTCGGCGATAAACTGGATTTCTCAGACCCTAAAATACGCGATAGTTTCCAAATCGTCGGTACCTCTGGCACCGTGACAACTGTTGCGGCCTCGTTCAAAGGTCTAAAACGGTATGAACGCACACAGATTGACGGTGTATCCATGTCTGCTGATGAGGTGGAACAAGTCACCCAAGAATACCTGCGTCTTGGTCTTGATGGCCGCCGCAAAGCCGCATGTATCGGCAATGACCGTTGCGAATTGATCATGTCGGGCGCTGCCATTTTACAGGGCGTGCTGCGGGTTTTCCCAACGGATAAACTAACAGTTGCCGATCGCGGGTTGCGCGAAGGCTTACTGTATTCGCAAATGGCAGAGAAACAAGTTAGCTAAAGCTGATTGCCTTTATCACATGAACCAGAGTAAACGGGTGCCAAATTGGGCAAAACACCCGTGATATTGTAGGACGATAGAACAATGGCAAAAGAAAAAGGCAGTTCAGGACGCGGTCAACGAGACCTGCGCACGCGCGTAAAAAGTGCCAAAGGCCGCCGTTTGTCATCGACGCTTTGGTTGGATCGCCAGTTGAACGACCCTTATGTGCAACGCGCACAAAAAGAGGGATACCGTGGGCGAGCTGCTTATAAAATTATGGAATTGGACGATAAATACCGCTTTCTAATTCCTGGCGCTCGTGTGGTTGATCTTGGCTGCGCCCCTGGTGGTTGGATCCAAGTTGCAGCTCCGCGCGTGAATGCTTTGGGCGAACGCAAAGGCAAAGCCATCGGCACAATCCTTGGTGTGGATTTGCAAGAGGTTGATCCTATTCCTGGTTCTGAAATCCACGTTTTGGATTTTCTGGACGAAGGGGCGGACGACAAAGTCAAAGAATGGCTGGGTGGTAAAGCTGACGTTGTGATGTCTGATATGGCGGCTGCCAGCTCTGGTCACAAACAAACCGACCATCTGCGTATTATGAATCTGTGCGAAGCTGCTGCTTATTTTGCGTTCGAAGTTCTGGATGAAGGCGGCACATTCGTTGCCAAAGTTCTGGCAGGTGGGGCCGAGGGTGAATTGCAGAAAATCTTGAAAGAGAAGTTCAAGAAAGTCGCAAATGTAAAGCCGCCTAGTAGCCGTTCAAACAGTTCTGAAAAATTTGTGGTCGCAACTGGGTTCCGAGGGTAGCGCACGCATATCTAATCCCGTTTTAACCTTTTTCAAACCATACTGATCCCGTTGCAACAAAGTGGACTATGGCTTTTAAAGGGTGTGTGACAGCATCAAATGCGAAAGCTCTGAAATAACTGGTTAAAGTAAGTGCAGGATTAAAACCCCTGTCAGGCATATATCTACACTTCGGTGGCGCCACCTTTCCTAAAGATACTTGTAAAGATCGCCTAGCAGATAGAAATACTGTCGGGGGAATTGCCATGTCGTTCGTATATATTGGTTCCCAATGCAGATGAAATCCTGTTAGATTTAATATGGGTTCGGATGCAATAGGGGGCTTATGTGCAAGAGTTGGATTTGATACTGCGCGGTGCTGGCTTGGGCTGTGGCTTGTTGATCCTGATTGCGTTGCTTACGGGTGATGTGCCACTTCGTAAAAAAACCGCACTTGTCCTATTTCTGATTTCAACAGCTGGTTATGTGATTGTTTCTAGTCCCAGTTTGGAAACGCTTATTGAGCCAATTGAACCCATATTTATTTTTGCAGCAAAACTGATCCCATTTACCTTTACATGGGCGGTTCTGGAAATTCTCTTTGATCGCATAGAGGGAAAATGGCCTTGGTTACTTATAACGGGTCTCACCGCCATTATCAGTCTATTTTCAGGGATATTGCCCATTTTGGGCACAGCCGTGAATATCATCGATATTGTCTTGCACGTCGCTTTGTTGGTTCTAGTGGTCATAACAAGCGCTGATGATCTGGTTGCTGAAAGGCGCGTATTTCGGTTGTGGTTCGTTGTGGCAATGACGCTCTTTGGTCTTGTGATCTCTGCCGTAGAGGTGTCTTTTAAGGATGCAGATGTTCCACAGTTTATCTTTGTTTTGCATGCGGCAGCATTCCTTTTATTGGGGACAGTCTTTGGTATTTGGGTATTGGGCGCAAATTCGAGAATATGGGTCAGTGCAGAGCAACCCAAAAACAACAAAGCCTCATCACAAAAGAACAAACAGCTTATTGCGAAATTAATGCAAGCGATGGATGAAGAAGTTTGGCGTGAAGAGGGATTAACTATTGGTTCATTGGCGCAAAAGATCAAGCTGCCCGAACACCAACTACGGGTTGTGATTAATCAGGACTTGGAGTTCCGTAATTTTTCAACCTTTATAAATGGCTATCGCATTACAGCAGCCATGCAAGTTCTTGATGATCCAGAACAATCCAATCGGTCGATCCTTGAGATTGCTTATGATATTGGGTTCTCTTCTCTTGGCCCTTTCAACAAAGCCTTTCGTCAACAAACAGGTAAAAGCCCACGCGAATACCGCAGTCGTTAGACTTATTGATTTTAAAAAGAACAGTCATTTTTGAAAAACTCTCGTCGATTTTAAAATGAAGGAGAGTATGTGCGTTTGTTTTGTCAAACCTGTCTTCGAACACAAACTTCGGAGAAAACGATGATACATACTTTTAAAAAATATTGCCTAACAACACTTGTTCTAACTCTATGCGCTTCTGCACCATCTTATGCGAATGACGGCTTGTATTGGCCAAGCTTACAATTCCCTAAAGAAGAGGTGTTTACAGGGTTTCTGACGGTGAAGTCGCCCAAAGATCAACCTGCGCCAAAGCCCTCTGATAAGTAATGGATATTACGAGGTGATACCCTCAACATATTTCTTATTAAACTCTACATACCCGTTTGATGTGACACGCAATTCCTCTTTGACCAAATCATGCAATGCAGGAAGTTTGTGAAACGGTACAGATGGGTATGTATGGTGTTCAATATGATAGGGCATGTTCCATGCTAAAAACCGCACGATACGATTGGTGAATGTGGTGCGGGTGTTTTCAAACATATTGGCCACTGGCGGGCAGCGTCCGTGCTCGGCCAATAGGTAAAGGCGCAAGAAAGGTTGGCCCAATAGGGATGGTACGATCCAGCACCAGAAAATCCAGATATTCCCTAGCAAGGCTGCGATGATAATTAAGGTATAAAGCGCCAACATTACGCGCGCTTCTTTCCTGATCTTGTCTTTACCTTTTGCTGGCACATAGGGGTCATTGTTTGCGCGGGTGGCGTTTTTAATCAGTTTTCTGATGTTGCCAGACCAGATGGGCAACCCAGAGATATGCCACAGGTATTGCCCCAGCGTTTCAGGTTTATCTGACTTCAATTCAGGGTCTTTGTCAGGATCATTGGTGTAACGATGATGGGCTAGGTGGAAATATCGGAACCAATCCATAGGCAGGATGATGATTAGGGAACTGATCCGCCCAGTAATCTTATTCAAGATTTCAGTTTTAAAAGGTGTTGAATGAACGGTTTCATGCAGCAGTGTAAAATGAAAAGCGATCATGATCCCAAGTGGCAGTAATAATATCCACCACATTGGCAATCCAGATACGATATACAGACCCAAGCCAATCATCACAGACCAATACAGCCCTAAGTGTATCAGGGCAGGTGCATCGCGTTTTTCCGTCAACGATGCGCGTTGGTCTGTATCTAATTGGCTGAGGAATGTTTTGTGATCCATTAAGGTTCCCAACCTTTCTCAGCCAATTCGAACCCTGTAAATTCGAACCCAGGCGAAACAGTGCAACCCACCAAAACCCAACCGCCTTTGGGAATGGATTTTTGCCACGCATCCTTGGGAACAATGCGTTGGGGGCGTTGATCACCCGTGACATCTGGCCCAAGTATTTCAACCCGCGTATCACCTCCATCATTGATGTGTAGCTCCATCGGACTGCCCGCATACCAATGCCAGATTTCCACGGCATCGACTTTATGCCAATCGCTGGATTGATGTTCTTCTAGCAAAAAATAGATAGAGGTTCCTGACGCACGCGGTTTTTCATTGCCACGCCATGTTTCACCATACCAACCGCCTTCGGGGTGTGGTTGCAGATTTAGGGTTTCTATAATGCTTTTAGGGTTCATATTAGGTCTTATTCCTTTGACGTCGTGTTATTGCGATATTCAAATAACAAATCTTCAGACTTGCCAGATTTTCCTTTAGAGACAGAACGTTGAATGCTGTCATTGTCAAAGCTGATCTTTAAGATTTCATCTTCTGTCAAACCAACATATCGGATCAGATGCAATGTGGTACGTTGCCCTTTGTCATCAGATCCATATGTGCCTGGTGCTTCTTTCAGGTGTTTTACCAATCGTTTTGTTTTTAACGCCCATTGTCTCTTTTGTGTTTGATATTCGCGGTACGCATATCCTGCGCCAAAGATAGCAATGAGCGAGGTTATGATACCCAAGATATGCGAAACAGTATCAAGCATATTAAGAGGTGGCCTTTGCATGGAAAATGAACCCTAAGAAGTTCATCAGGATTTGGGCGGCCAGTATGGATGTAGACCCCGTTGGATCATAATCAGGGGCGACTTCGACCAGATCAATACCAACAACATCGTGGTTTTTGGCAACGGATTGCAGCAGCTCTAATATTTCATAGTACAAGAACCCACCATGGCTGGGTGTTCCTGTGCCGGGGGCGATAGAGGGGCAAAATGCATCGATATCTATCGTTACATAAACACGTGCGCCTGATGGAATGCGCGCGGCTGCGGCCTCAATACCCATTTTGCGAATTTGGCGCACAGATTGAATGTCTGATCCCATTTCACGTGCTGCTTCATAGCCCTCTTTTGCGGTAGAGCTAACATTGCGAATGCCAAATTGCGATAAACCTGTGACATAAGGTTTTTCCGCTGCACGACGCATTGGATTGCCGTGGCCGTAGCGTACACCGTGGCGTTCATCGACGAAATCTAAGTGGGCATCGATTTGCAGAACATGAATATCACCTTGATCATCAAAGGCATTGATACAGGGGATATTAATGGAATGATCACCGCCAATTGTAACGGGAATAGCGCCAGCAGCCAAAGCTTTGCGCACACCGTGTTCAATGTTGGCATGTGATGCTTCGGTTTTTGTATGGATGATATCTGCATCACCCATATCGACGATATTTACGTCTTCGCCCAGATATGTGGCGTCATCCTCATGATCATATGCGCCAGCATGGCCAAATGAGAATAGGGTAGAGGCTTCGCGAACACCGCGCGGGCCAAAACGTGCGCCTGATCGAAACTGTGTTCCAAAATCAAAGGGTGCGCCCAAAACAGCGACATCCGCTTTGAAGTTATCCCAGTCTTCGACATAAGGCTTCTTTGCGAATGTAGATATACCAACGAAGGGCAGGTTCAGACGACCTGCTTCATAACCGTGCTTAGTCATTTTACTCTCCCATATTATTTTTAAGTTGCGGCAAGACGTATAAAACTTCAATACAAACTTATGAGTGATAAATTGAGTTTCTGGCGCCGTACGCCCCCTGCATTATTTCCATGTTTACTGGGTTTCTTAGGTCTTGGGCTGACATGGCGCTTTGCTGCAAAAATATGGGGTGTGCCAATGTGGATTGGCGAAACGATCTCTGTTATTGCGTTATCTTTGTTTATCATCACTTTTTCATCGTATCTTTGCAAAATAATAGCACGCCCATCTGTGGTTTTGGATGATATGAAGGTTGTTCCTGCACGTGGTGCCGTTTCTGCTGGGTCAATGTGCCTGATGGTGATTTCAGCATATCTTATTCCCATAAATATTGAACTGGCGCGTGTGATTTGGTGGATCAGTCTGGTGTTGCATTGCTTTTATATGGGTTGCGTCATCTGGGCCTTTATTCAGGCAAAAGAGATTTCAAAGAATATAACACCCCCTATATTTTTACCTTTCATCGGGTTTATCGTTGCCGCCGTTCCGGGGCCAATGTTGGGATATATGCATATCAGCATGTTGATCTTGGTTGTGACAATGCCAGCATTTTTGTTCATTGTTTTGATGTCATTGGTTAATCTTGCCAAAGGGTATGTACCTGCGCCGCTTCATTCCAGTTATGCCATTATCCTTGCGCCGACATCGGTTTATGGTGCTGGCGCGTACGGTGTGTGGTCAACGGATGTTTATTTCTGGTTTTGGAGCGCTGCTTTGGCAATGGCGCTTGCGATGGTACCGTTTGTGCGATTTTTGACCAAAGGTGGATGGAACCCTGGATGGGGTGGCTTTACATTCCCACTATCGGCGTTTTCAACAATGATGTTGATGGGGGTAGAGGCTGGATTTGGTGGCATCTCTCAAGCGGCATCAATCTTTGGTCTTACATTGGCCACTTTTCTTATTCCATATATTGTATGGAAAACTTATCATTTTTGGATGATTGGTAAATTGGCAAATGCAACAGGGGCTGCTGTCGTATAGAATATAAGGTATTCTTTATGAAGTTTATTAAGTTTATTTTGATCGCAGTTTTTGCGTTGGTTATTATTGGATATGGCGCTTGGTTTTCCATTGCATTGTTCTACCAAGGGTTTGCGCCCTTAAAATGGCCGCTTATCGCTGTTTGGGGGCTGTTCGCATTTTTCTGCCTGTGGGGCACTTTCAAAGCATCAGGGCGAAAACGATCTGTCATAGGCTTCTTGATTGCTATGGTTCTAAGTCTGGGGTGGTGGACGTTTGGTATTACGCCAGAATTAAACCGCGCTTGGAAGCCTGAGGTTGCACATACAGTCACCGCAGATATTGTGGGATCGCAGGTCACATTGAACAATGTTCGCAACTTCGATTGGACAACATCCGATGACTTTGTCGAAAAATGGGAAAGCCGAACGTATGATTTGGATCAGCTTGAAAGCATTGATCTGATTGCATCACATTGGGGCAGCGAAGCCATTTCCCATTCCATCATGTCTTTTGGGTTTGCAGATGGGCAGCGCATCGCATTTTCGGTGGAAATTCGCAAAGAGCAACATGAAAGCTTTTCCACAATTGGCGGGTTCTTTAAGCAATATGAATTGGCGATTATTGCGGCGGATGAAAATGACATTATTCGTGTGCGCACCAATGCGCGTGATCCGATAGAGGATGTATATCTATACCCACTGAAAACCACAGCAGAACGCCGTAAGGCTTTGTTTATGGGGTATATAGAAAAAGCCAATCAGGATGCGAAAACACCTAAGTTCTACAATACAATTACAGCGAATTGTACAACGGTGGTTTATAGTTTGATCAAAGTATATCGTGAGATCGTTCCATTTGATTGGCGTATCTTAGCGTCGGGTTATCTGCCTGATCTTTTGGCAGAAATGGGTGAGCTGAATTGGTCAAAGCCATATGGTGATATCCGTGCACGAGCCGCGATTACGGAAAAGGGGCAGAGTGTAGAGGTGGATCAGAGTTATTCGGTAGTGATACGGGAATAGTAGGTAAGTTCAGATTATAGCTGAATGTCAGCTATGGGGGACAAAGCTGCCGTTCATATATGCCATAAAATTGGCTAAGTTTTATTTCATATTAGGTTTATTATATTTAGTTAAAGGT
>CANMGS010000002.1 GCA_947497475.1 uncultured Amylibacter sp. | reverse complement strand
TCTCCTTATTTACTATTTGGTTCGGAGTAATAGTTATCTTGAGGTTAGTTGATGTATTATATTCTAAAATAATATTATTAGAATAACAGCGTATAAAACTTGTAATAACGGATGCTAATTAATCAACTTCGAATGTCTTATTTGGGCTCTAAGCAGACATTCACCATACTTCCAGACATACCTTTTCTCCACTGGTTGTAGCGCGTCACGAATTTTTTCAGTAAATGACAAGAATGTTTTCAGCAGAGACATTTTGAATTGATCTATTTAGCTGCTTTATTACATTAATGTGCATGGTAGGTATCCTTTCTAAATCTGACGGAATGCGGCTTGGTGCTGTCAAAGGGCGCGAATTACACATTGAATGTGTTTGTGAGCGTAAAACGACGATAGCGATTGATAGTTTACTTGAACGCTACAATGAAGCAACGAAGATTAAAGAGATTGTTCCATTACTAATGTGTACAAGGTGTCTGAATAAGTCTCTTAAATCTTTCAAAGTAGTTTGATAAAGCTCCGTCATTCTAAAACTACGGCTAGTTCACCATTAGAGCTTTGTTTGATTTTCCCGCTAGTCACCAGACGCGCAACAGATTCATATGTTTTGGTCACTCCAATCTTAGTTTCAGCAGCCACAGCACCGTTACTTCTATGACCTGACCCAACTGCTTCAAGCGTTAGCTTGTCTATTTGGTCTGGATCAGGGTTTGACGGTTTAGGTGACAAAGTGAATTTCCGTTCATGTGTGCCGTTTCAATAGGGTATTAAAGAGCTGTTTAATAGCCCCTTAATTCCCGATTTAAAGCAATCCACGCATTTGCTGCAGCCAGGCTGACCACCCCGTTACCCGCTGCAGCGGATCGGTCCACCCCACAGGCCATCCCATCATCCAGTCGGTGAAGGCAGGGTTTAAGCTCAGGGCGTCTTTTGAGTGTTTTTCGCCATTCAGCAATATTGTCCTGTTTGGGTGGGAAGATTGAAAGCTTGTTCCCTTCCAGCCCACCGCTGCTAGCAAGTCCCATAATAATGTCCACGCTAATGCTTGGTTCTTCAAACCGATCTGTGATCCTGTCTGGTTTAGATCGTTCAATGTTGCCATCCCTAACGGGCTCAGAAGAACACACGCTCGGTTTCCGCTGCCCTTGAATGTTGGTGTAGCCCAGAATGAAGACCCTCTCTCTGGTGTGCGTTGCACCAACTTCCGCCGCTGATACGACACACGCTGCAACTGTGAAGCCCATTGCCTGAAGGTCGTTGGTGACGTCTTGCAAGCCAAGGGACAAATGCCCTGGGACATTTTCGAAGAAAACACACTCTGGTTCGACCTCTTTGACGATCCGTGCGACATCTGGCCAGAGGTGCCGCGGGTCGTCTGCCCCTTTGCGGCTACCTGATAAAGTGAAGGGCTGGCATGGATATCCTGCAGAGAGGATATGAATTTTTCCACGCCACGGCTTGCCATCGAAGGATTTGAGATCGTCCCATATAGGAGCCTGAGCCAAGGACGTGTCCGCCATCCGCGCCACGATAGAGGCCGCGGCGAAACTGTTACGCTCGACATAACACACAGTTCGATAGTTGGGTTCGGCAATATGTAATCCGAGGTCCAGTCCTGCGACACCTGCGCAAAGGCTAAGTCCGCGAATTTCTTTAAGTTGGTTTGGGGAGTGAATAGCCACACTTTATATCCTTTTCGTCGCGCTCTGGTCGCTGAGTTAAAGGGCTCTGTAGTGGCCTCAGATGATTAATAGCTTTGCATCTTGTGCATTTGATCGACAAAGCCCCAACAAGGGCATTCTCGTCCATCTTAAATAACAGTCTGTTGCAGCCATGACAACGAATTTCGGCTTGTGGCATTAGGTAGAATCACTTCATGTGTACCGTTCCCACGTGGGAAGGGAGCGGCCATAAACTTCAACTGGTCGGCGGGGTCGAGCGTGAGAATTTGGCCCCGTGTTAAAGGTTGTTGAAGCAACCTTTAGCCTCCTGTTTAGTGGCTTTCATTTACTGACGTTAAAGCATCCATAATCGCCAATCGTTCTTGGCGGTTCATTGCGCTCAGTTTCTTCATCCATCGATCCTTTTTGCGTTTGATACGTTCTCGCTCTCGGTAATCACAACCAAGATGGCTGTAATCATGCAATCTTGTAGGTATTGGGAAATTCATCCAAAGACATTCATTGACCATTCCACGCCGTGTCTGTGTTTCATAATCGATACGTGTCCAATCCGTGAGCATTTCATCATAAACATATGATCGGTATCCAGACAGCATGACCATACAAGGCAACCTGAGAACTAAATTCAAAAGCTCAATATGCTGTTGGTCGGTCAGTTCATATTTGTATAAGTCACCACCTTTACGCGTTGACGACATATAAGGTGGATCAAGGTAAATCAGAGTACTTGCATCGAAACGAACATGACCCGACATATTAAAAAAACTGTTGTGCCACCACTCAAAGCGTCCCCCATTGGATAAGCTTTTTGCCAACATCAGTGCTTTTTCGTCCAGATCAATGCCTATATTTCGCAAGGCTGGTTTCTTATTGCGCAGTACAGCTCCCGATCCTAAAAAACCTTCAATGTAGGTTTGATGTGGTGGCATGTGGTTTATAATTCGCTGATACACACCTGATCCGTTTTTCCCGCCAGGATAAGTCATGTCGATCGCTCATCGATGTGTCTGGCGGTATCCGATTCCGCCATCGTCAAGAATGGAGGTAATGGATCCGCAACATCTGATTTCGTTTTTTGTAATATGCCTGTTCGGCCGACATCGTCAAATTTGTTGGTGATGGAATCGGATATCGTTAAATTTGACGGTACTGCAGAGTTAAGATTATACATGACGACCTTTTACTATCCGCATTCACATGCTGCTAAAACTTCATCCAAAGTCGCGTATTCATCCCGATAATCAAACGACCCGAATTGACCGCCAATGCGCACGGCCAGATAAAACAGAAAACTCAAAAACATGGCCAATGGTACTGTGATAAAACTTGCCAACATTGACCCGAACGGAGCTTCTGGGTCACCGTCTTGTGTTAAAGCATCTTTCAACATGGCCGTTAGAAACTTCCAATCAGACCGCGCACGATCCCAGCGATCGCCACCGACAACATAGCCAAAATCATGATGTCGCCAGCTTGCATCTTTAAAGAACCAGCTCGCGGTTTGCGTGATTGCATTTCGCGCCCAATCAGGAAGCCAGAAAGGACCAACACCATTGCCAAATAATAACTGTTGTTCTGGGCTCAGGTCTGTGAATTTTGGACGGCTCATGCAGCTTTTTCCTCGTCATTGTCACGCTCACTATCAAAGCGTGTTGTTAGCGTGTGTTGTAATGTGTGTGTGACACGCGTTAATGACCAATCACCCGTTAATTCGGGCTTGATTTCTTGAACATCAATGACACCTTCCGCGAATAGGTTTCCATTAAATCCTGCCAATGTACCACTTAAAGTGCTGCTACCACGCTTTGACCGTCTCAACGCACCTCTTGCAGCGCGAATGGCTTCCTCTTGAGTGGCGTATTTATGGCGCAATCTTAGGCTTGGCTCGCCTTCGCCTTCGGTCACTTTATGTACTACGGCCGCTCCTAGTTCAGACCATTCAGCGATCACGGATTTATACTTGTTGCGTCCAGTGATTGCCCAATTCCAATCACTTAAACCAGAGCTCTTTATTTCAACTTTCGGAATGGTTTCACCAGTGATTGTTTTGCCTTCACCGCGGGCAACAAAAACCAAATTTCCAGCCGCAGGTTTTGTCGTTGCGTCCAGTTCTTTTGCAAGGCGTGTTAGAAGGTTTAAATCACTTTCAGATGTTTGTGCCAGGTACTCGTAGTGATGGGCTTTTAGACTATCGCTAATTGCTGGTTTTAAGCCATGCTCAGCGGCAATAACCTTAACAATTGACCCAAGCGTTATATCATCCCAATTGCGCGTCTTAGGGGCTCGTATTCCCTGCAGCATGTCGGCTGCTTTGCCCTTAAAGGTCATCCGCTTGGTTGCACCTGAGCCTGATATTTGATCAATCGTATATTGTCCCATTTTGATCAAGCCTAATTCTTTAAAGCCAAGATCAACTTCAAGCAAAGCACCAATTTCGGGCAAGGCAACTTTGTAATCGCGATCATCAATGACGATATCGAGAGTATCGGATTTCATGCCAGCTTCATCGACGATTATAAGGCTCTCTAAACGGTCATTTAAAAGCCTTGTAATATCTTCACCGTTTGCCGTTACTTTGTAATCTGGCGTCATATCCTAGCCCCACAAACGGATTGGCTGGACTACAGGTTTAGGGTTTACTTCTGGCATCTTTACAATCGTTCCTAACGGCAAATAAGCGCCATGAGCTGCAAGACCAGGATTAGCGTCATAAACTTCTTCAACCATCGTTTCAGTGCCGTAGAATTGCTTACAAATAGCATCCACCATATCACCCTGTTTTGCGCGATAAGATATCATCCAAAATCCCTTCCGTATGTTTCCATGCTAATGGTAAATTTGATCTGACGTGGGGCCCCATCTGGTAGAAAGTCAGTCTTTGCATCATCAATCGAAGTGATAGCCCACAAATCCCAATTGAACCCTGTGCCATCGACCATAGGCAAAGGTACTCCAAAGCCTGCAAGTTTCCGCATTAAATCAACTTGGCGCAGACCACCTTTATAATGTGGAAATATTGTTCCCCTAAGCGTAATAGTTTCACTATCAGAGCCAAGGAATTGCAGACCAGGCTTTCGCCCTGTGCGGTTCACTTTTCCCCAGCGGTACCGCGATGTTTTAGACAACTCTTGCAAGCTGTCATTAGACACACCAAAGCGAAAATCACCCAGAGCCATCATAATCAAGCCAAGAGACATTAGAAGCTCCCCCCATCGTGTAAGTCTGCAGATGTATCGGCCATAGCTTCTAATTGGCGGCGCACCTCACGTGCAATCGCTTCTGGGTCTGCACCAGGTGCAGGGTTGATAACGATTTGCCCGACCTCAATTGATCTGCTGTGGTTCTGTGTGTTGGCCGTACTTGTGATTTGCGGCCTTTTATCAATGCGAGAAGATATATCTGCAAAGCTAGGTGTTGCTGTAACACCTGACGATACCGCACCCGCTGCGAGCATAGCTTTTACGGCGCGTGTCGGTAGAATATTACCAGAAGTACCAGGAACAAATAGCTCAGCTTGACGCTCACCTACCCAATAAGGCATTCCCGCCCTTACTGGACCACCAGCGTCGCGACCAGGTGCTTTCGAATTATTCTCCCCATCACTCGCAACCCAGTTCCAAGCCGACTTCATCCAATCTGGAATAATACCCGATAGTTTTGCTGATATGGCAGCAACCATTTGTCCAACGACAAGAGTTGTACCTTTCCAAAGACTATGGATCATTTTTTTGCCAGCTTCTCCAAGATCAATGCCCAAAAATGCCGTAGAAATATAGCTTACTAAACCCATCAATCCTTCAAAGGCTAATGTGAATGGATTGAATTCTGCCATCGCTTTGAACACACCATTTAACAGCCCTTCGTCAAAAGCGGTTTCAACATCACTAATCTTGGTTGTGAGCCAATCAACAATCGAGCCCCAGTTGTCGTAAACCACATATGCCAATGCAGCTATTGAGGCGATTATCAAACCGATTGGATTGGCGATAACTGCAGCCGCAACCAAACGAAGGGCATTCAACAACAAACTTATTGGCCCTTTTGCAACCCATGCAATCAATGCACCAAAGCGCGCGAATAGCACCATGCTATTTCCAAATACCAATGGGATATATGATACCCATTTAATCAGGTTTAAAACGCCACCCACAGCCGAAAACAGTGTCCATCTAAGAGCAAGGCTGGCAATCTTAAATGCAATCAAAGCGGCAACGGCTTTGAACAACATGGACACCAATTCGGGGTTTGCTGCAGCCCATTCCGTAATCGCGCCAATGATTGGCATAATCGTGGCAAGCAGCTCGTTTAATTCTGGTAAAACGATTGTTCCCGCGGTTACGGCCAATGCTGTTAAAAAATTCTTTGTAATGATCAGGGAGTTGGCAGTTGTCTTGGATTGTGTCTCGTATTCCTTTTGCATTGCACCCGCAAATTTGACCTCATCAGATACAAGGCCAAAGGCTTCTTTCAATAGATCAAGGTTTGTCAAAAGTGGCGTGATTGCGCCCTTGGCTTCTTCACCAAAGAGCTTGCCGATAGCAGCGTTTTGCATGTGTTTGGGAAGTTTAGCCAAGGCTTCCACAACAGCAATAATTCCGCCTTTCGCATCCACTTGCATACGTTTGGATAGTTCAACCGCATCTATACCGAGAAGCTTCATAACGGAACGTTGTGCTTTGGTCATGGCTTCACCTTTGACCAGGGCATTTGTGAAATTCTTCAAGCCTGTTGCAGCAACTTCTTGAGAGGCACCACCAGAAAGAATTGCTGCAGCCAATGCCGCAACTTCTGTCTCTGCAAGGCCTGCAGTCATAGCAACAGCACCTTGTCGTCTAATGATATCGACAATGGCAGGAGCTTTGGCATTCATGTTGTTTGATAGGTGGTTTACAGCGTCACCCAAAAGTAAAGCATCCTTTTGACTAAGCTTTAAAGATTTGCGCCATTGTGCCATTGCTTCGCCGCTGGCTTCTGCAGATATATCAAAGGCCACACCCATTTTGGCTGCAGCGGTTGCAAATTCGATTAACTGGCGGCGTTCTTCCGCATCTGGTAAGGCTTTATTAACAACGCCAGCTTGCCCCGCGGCTTCAATAATCTCTGCGATCCCTTGCGCGGCCATAGGTAGGCGATCATCTGTCGTAAGGGCAAGAATATCATCGCCTAAAAGCTTTAATCCATCGGGTTTGTCAAAGTCCAAAACCTTCTTGACACCCGCCATAGATTTTTCAAATTGGATAGACGGTTTTAGGGCTTGATAGAGGGCAAATGCGAGCCCTGCAGTTTCAACAGCTTCACCACGTAGTGCATCTTGTCGTGCCTTGTTCGCTTGAAGCTGCTTGTTTGACCATTCAACACCAGCTCGACCAACATCCCGCGTTGATTGCCCTATCTTTTCTATAGTTCGTAGAGCTGGCCCCGCGGGTGCCGTGACTTGATCCACAAACTTTAGGATCATTGATATGTTTAAGTCACGGCTCATTGGTCAATTTAGCTTTCTTGTTGTTCCGATCTTATGCGCGCCCGCTCACGCCAACGCGCCAATTCAAAGATGTCCATTTTGTCCATGTCATCCAAGGAAAGACGCAAGACCGTTGAAATATCAGCCATTGCATCTTCGACATCATCAGGCAGATTTAACTGTTGTCCTGAATTTCCTTGAGCTTGGATGGCGACACGAAAAAAAGCACGGCTTCACTCGCCAATGACGTTAAGTCTGCAGGGGATAAAGCGGAGATCTGACTATCAATGATTGTCGGTGTTGTGATCCGTGGCAAAAGAGCCATCATAGCGTTCACATCCATCTGCAAAACTTCTGTGATTTTCAATCCGCGCAACTCACCAGCTTTTGGTTGGCGCAATTGAACTTCCGTCACATCTTTACCATCCACAGTGATTGCAGTGGACAAAATTACAGTGTTCGGTTTCTTCGATTTAGACATTTTCAATCCAGTTTTATAAGGGGTTTAAAGGGGTGTTTTAGTGAACCCGTTAGCTTTCTAACGGATCCACAGTTTTTGAATTTAGAGACCCATTGCGCGGCGTGTTTCCGCGAGTTGATCCACGCCACCGATCACGCGCTTGTAGGCGCGAATGTCGATTTCAAAGAGTTCAACTTCGTTGTGAACCATACGGAAATAATCCACTTCAAAATTCAGCTTTAATGGCACGTCAGTACCAGGCTTTAAGTCGCCAAAGTTTACGGCCGTCATCAGGCCACCAATGGACGTGACATAGCTGTCTGCAGTGAAGTCATCTTCACCGCGCGCACCAGGGCGAAGTGTAAGACGTTGGTATGTGCCAAACTTCGTGATCAACTCTGGCGGCCAATCTGCGAAAGTCATTTCTGACTGCATAGGCTCCATACCCTTGTCCATTGCCTTTGTGCCATCCATGCCGCCACCGCGGTGATTGGCTAGGATCAATTTAAGTTCGGGCATTTTTGCTTCCAAGCCACGGCCAGCGTATCCAACACCGTCCACAAAGCCGACAAAATCCCGAATTGTACGTGGGTAATCAATCATGATAGCCCCCTTTCTTATGCTGCTTCACTGACCGATTGGATCAGTTCTTCGTAATACTCATCATTGCGATGAGCGCGGAAAACCAAGTGCTCTAGTGGAGCTGGTGGTTCAAAGTCAAAATCAAGGAATGTCTTCCCAGATTTTAGGACGTCTGGTGTGTTCAATTCTGGATCGAGCCAAGAATTAAATCCAAGCAACGCACCCTGATTAACAAGGCGCTGGCCAAAGGCCTGAACACCATCGCGGATATCAAGGAACAACTGAGCAGACATAGGGCGATCCATTGCCCATAGGTGTGCTTCTTCAATGCTGTCATAGATGATATCTGCAGTGCGGCGCACAGATAGGAATGCCCACTGTGGATCAATACCAGCTCCACGGTTACCCCATAGACGGAAACCATTCTTCTGGATGATGGTTGTCACCTCAGCTTCATTCATACGGTTGGCTTCTGTTTGGCTATCAGACAGATGGAAACCGATCGGACGAGCCGTGCCTGTAATGCCGCGAATGACTTGGTTTGATGGCGACCACCAAAAGCCTTTCTCGATATCACGCTTCGCGATTAAGCCAGCAACATATGCAGAGTTTGGACGCGTCACATCAGTTGCCGTTTCTGCATCAAATGCGGTGACTGCAGGATCAACAATATAAAGGCGGTCTGAACCATAAAGTTGGCGGTCAAGTTTCGCATCAGTCTCATTGGTATTTGGACCGTCTTTGATGACAACAGCGCGTGTTTTATCCGCTACTGAAATCATGGCATCAACGACAGGATTTACACCATCTGCGGGCAATCCAGATGTAAAGCCCGGTGCACATAAAATGCGAGCTGAGCGATCAAGCTTACTTTGGGCGTTTTGCAATGCCCAAGTGCCTGTTCCTTCTGTAGCTACACCGACAATATTAGCCTTGGTTTCTGCAGCATTTGCACCATCTGGAACAATAACTGCGACAACTTCTTTTGCACCTTGTGCATAAAGAGCGTTGTAAGCGTCACGTGCGGTACCAGATGCGCCAAGTTCATTGGCTTGACGCGGACCAGTTAAAAAGAATGGTTCATTGCGTGGGAACCCCGCGGGGGCATCTGCAGCGGTTGCAACCAGACCAATCGTCGAGCTTTGCTGTGTGCGAATAGGTCGAATGCCATCACTTTGTTCTTGGACTTCAACCCCATGTAGGAAAATTTCAGGCATGATAGCCTCCTTTGGTTATAGTTAGGTTTCGATTTGGATATGTGTGATCATTAGAACTCTGCCGCCAAATCCTGAACGGCTTGAGAAGGTTCAGGCCAGTGCTTATCATCTGCAAAGTCCTGAACGCCGCTCTCGATCAATTGCTTGCCTGTCATGCGAACTTCTGTGACCCATGCCAACGCTTGCCCAAATACTGGCATAAGCTCTGGTCGTTGCTTGCCTGTTTCATCTGGGAAGCCCAGCACAGAAGCCGCAGTCATATTCATGATCGTATTTGCAGACGCTTTTTTACCAATGCGCTGTGTAACTTGCGCACGTACTCCAGCTATAAGTGTTTCCATTGGCAACGAACCAATAACAATCTTACCGTCTACAATCGTCCAAAGATCACGTTCACCATCTGGTAAATCACTTGGGTCTACGATGATAAATTCAACATCTTTTGGAACGACCTTAGCCGCATGTTCTTCAACCGTTTCTGCTTTGATCACAGGCTGTTTTTTAGGCTTAGGTGTTTTTGCTTTTGAAACCTCTTGAAATTCTGTTTCAGCTTTTTCCAAAGCTTCATTGTAAACAAATTCAGTCGCTGCACGATCAAAGTCATCATCATTGTAAGCTTGTGGCAATTCTTCTGCGGGTTCTGGTTCTTCACCCTCGACAACAGCTTCGGTTTGTATCTTTGGCAAACCTTCGATGATAGTAGTCTTCTGCTCGTTGGTTAATGCAGCAATCAACTCCTGAATGTGCTTGTCCAGAATAGAGTTTTGTTCTTCTTCTGTAAGCACATATGGCGGTTGAATAATATCTGCTGGTTGAACATCTTCTTTTGGCAAGAACTCTGTTGTCACCAAGTTTCCATCAACTTTGTATGCAATTATCTTACTCATGGTCTTATCCTGTTATGAGAACGGTTAGGTCGTTTGGGTTGAAGCCTGTGCCGTGAATGTTCGTAATTTTGATGGTCACGCTGTCAACTTGCTTATCGACATATTCAACGTAGGTACGTGTGTCGCCACCAGCCGAGCCAGAGGCGGAAAAAGACGGCGTTACACCATAATTTAAATCAGGCATGTCACCATCAAAATTAATCTTAATGAGGCCTGAGCTGAGAACCGACACACTGGATATGCCTTTATGATCCATTATGGTCTGTGAGGCATTTAGGTTCACACGTTTCTTGATGCTGTTGTCGGCAAACTGGTGGATGTTGTTATCGGATAGCAATCGTATCCAAGGCGCGACCACTCCATTGAATTTAGAGTGATAGAATATATCATTATAGCCAACCTGAGTGTCTGGGTTACCACTTGTTATGTAAGGAATTGCAAACTGGGTCATGTTACCTGAATTGGAATACTCATGTGACCACGGGTGATAATATGCATTTGTATCGGTGCCAGTATCACTAGGGCCATCTGTACTATCAAAACCACGCATTAAGGTTAGTCCGCTGTTTGATCGCATATTGTTTGCGTCTTCCCATGAAGCAGGCGTTGAAGATGCTGCACCAAGACCTCTGACAATTTTAGCCGCACCGCCAAATGTCATGTGATTATTGACATTTACTAAGCCATTGAAGGCAATTGACCCCGTAAACGTCTTACTACTGGCAACAACTTGTGCTGTGTTTAAGGTCATCGCACGCGTTTCTATCGCATCCTTTACATTCAGCGCGGTCATAACATGCTCAAAACTCGTACCAGCAACTGCACCTGCATAATTTGCACGTGGTAAACGTTCAAAATGTACGGTACCAGACGTTAGCTTGCTTGCGTTTAGGTTTGAATTTTCTGTCAAAGCAAATGTAAAAACAGGCCATGAACCGCTAGTTTTTCGACGCACACCCATTACACCCGTAGTTGTGCCAATAAGCTTCTGGATAGCCGCAGAACTTGGCGAACTCGTTTGCTGTAAATTACAAAAGGTTGTTGGTGCATTCGCAGGAACAGAAGAACCCCAAGCATACCAACCATCATCAAGGTTATTAACATCATCCGCACTGGTTAAGAAAACAGGGTTTGGAACAAATCCAGCTTGCACAGTGGCTAAATCAACTTTACCCGCAAGAGCCGCTGTCAAAGCCGCAATTGCATTGTCATCATCGGCGAGTGCATCTGAGATTTCTTTCAAGGTATCAAGCGCACCTGGCACACCATCTCGGATATCATTTATTGCATTATTAACAGCAGTTGTAAGCTGAGCTGGTGTGACATAATCCAATCCACCAAGGCTATCTTGTAAGGCTTCTATAAGAAGCTTCAAATACAGTGTGCGATTTGCAAGCTGTTGTGCTTGAACATTCATCAAGCCCGTACCTGTTTCTAAATTTGGGGCACCGCCAATTGCTGGGTCTGTTGTCTTGATCTGGTAGATCAATTCTTCCCATAGGTTTGTTTCTTCAATATTGCTCATTCAACAACTCCAAATGTATAGGTGCCATCACAAATAAATGACCCGTCATATAGGTTTGCGGCTTGCTTAAAAAACAGGCCTTTCAAGTGACAGTGGACTGGTGCAACAGCTTGCAAAATACGGCGAACTTGCGCGGCTTGCTTGATGCTAATTGGTCGAACCAAATAAACGCGGTATTCGGCCCAATGATCGGCGGCTTCGAAAGCCCATGATCCATCACAAATGCGGGTGCCATCATATGTCTGTGCTGGCTTGCCTTCGACAATTGTGGCGTCACCATATCCAGCGGCCTTTAAAGCTGCTTTAACGGCCGTTAAAGTGCCTTTGCGGCGCTGTATTCCAACAGATTGTCGTGTGGTTTCTCGCTGTTCTTCTTCGTCCCAGTCTGGGTCCCATTCATCAACAGAAAATGACCAGGCTAAATATCCTATCAATTCCACTGGGATTGTCTCTGGGTTCATCAATGTGGAAACAACAGAAACATCGGGTAGAGCATCCACAAAAGATTGCTCAAAAGCATATTCAATCTTGGTGCTATTAGGCGGCAAAGTTGATTGGTTAAACATCTGTTCCCCCAATCGTTAGGGTCAAGTTGTTTTCAACATCGCAATAGGCTGCCTGAGTTTGTTCAACAACCACATCTGCAGCGGGTTTCGTTAGATTGACGTTTTGAACACCCTCTTGGTGCAAGGCTGCATGGATACCTGAAATTGTGATGTCATGGCCAAGCTTGAAATTATCATCAAGATACTTGCGCAAGGCTTCATTTGCTGCAGCCAAAACAAGTGTGTAATCGGGGCCAGATTTAAAGGTTAACGTGGCTTCGACTTCCAATTGGATTATCTCTGCCGCTTGGACTGTGACTTGCGCACATAAAGGTCTAATTTCCTCATATCCTTCTGACAAAGAATTGAGCAAATCAGCGTCCGCAATACCGCCGTTATCAAATGTCAAAATAGTGACAAGCGTTTCCCCAGGCGCAGGGCTGTGTGCATTCACGCTCTTTATACGTGGTGATAATGTCTTTGCCCAAAATACATAAGAGCCTTCCGATCCTGCAGTCGTATGGCCTTCTAGGGAAAGCTGGACACGCGCCCGAAAATTATCATCACTTTCTAAGATCAACGGCACCGCTGGAATAGCTGTGTTATCAGCTTCTTGAACTGTCAGACGTTCAACGCCCCAAAATGAAGCAAGTTGATCCAAAGTTGAACCCGTTGCAAACGGTAGCATTAGACCTTTTGCACGGTCATTAAACTCAGTCTCTTTCAGCATCAAATGATAGGCGTTGTTTTGCGTGGTCTTTGTCGCAAGCTCGCTTTCAAGCTCTAGTGCTGGCTCTAAATCTGGCGCACGTTCAATCAACGTCTGCTTCATGCCGTCAAAGGTTTGCTCAAAGCCGATCGGCTTTATAACATCTGGTGCTGGCAACCGTGACAAATCAATTGGTGTAAATCGTGTCATAGGCGCACCTCAATAAAGGCTGGCTGACTTGCATCGAAAACAACGCTATCGAAGTACAATTCAATATCAGCCAAGCCAGCTTCGGATCGTGTGATTTCCATACGTTCAACAGAAATGCGCGGTTCCCATTGGCCAAGAGCTGAAGCAATGGCTTGATAGGCATCCACAATCGTCAAAGAGTTTAAAGGTTGGTCGATTAAATCAGGCAAATCGGAACCGTAGTCACGACGCATAACACGTGTGCCTTTCGGTGTGCTCAAGATATCAGCAATGGATTGCGCTAGATGCGCATCGCCGCTGATTGCTCGTCCCGTATGCCTGTTAATGCCAATCATTTCTTAGGTGTTTTGCCTTCTTCTTTTGCGTCAGATTTCAGCGTGACGTTTTCGTATTTCGCCTGCGCTTCTGTAAGCTTTACGGTCTCACCTTTTTTGCGGCGCACACCCGCAACGGTGCCGTTTGCCAGAACAAGGTAGTCCTGCGTTTGTGGTTTCTTTGGTGCATCTGGTTTAGTCATTGTTTGGTACTCCTGTTTCGCTACCAATACTTTCTGGGTGGATGTGGTTTTTCAGGCTAACGCCGCTTGCGATGGCATCAGCTTCGGTAATGATGTTGCCATTGGCTGACATTTCGAGAATGACTTGGATGTTCTGTTTCACGAGCAAATTGCCAGTGATTTCTAAGTCACCATCAATGATCATTTTGCCACCAGCGAGATTGATCTTAGGAACGTTTGGATCACTGCTGGGTGCATTTTTGGCAAAGAGCGAACAAAGAATAAAAGCCTGTGCGATGTCACCAGAGGGTGCCGCAACAACAACTTGTTCGCCCACGGTTGGCATCCACCAAAATTGCATACCGCCAGCACGTAGCGCGTTCACTTGGATAAGTGGTGTTTTCAAATCACCAATCTTTACCCGCGCAGAGGATTTGCCAGGGTCTATTGCAACGACAGTGCCCACGGAAAGGACATTGGCTAGGCGACGATCTGTTTCTGCTTGTTCTAAAGGCTTCATTCTTGCCCCCCGACTTCTTCAAATTCAGGGTTCGTTTCAGCGTTGTTTTGAACATAAAGTTCGATCGGCATTGGGTCTTGTGCTGTGTACTTTGTAAGGATCACAGGTTGGTTCCAAATAACCGCCCAAAGTGAAGTGCCATTGTCTCGCGTTTTGACCGTATTTAAGCTTGTGACGCTTACATCACGCGCACGTCCAAATGCGATTTGCCCGAAGTCATTCTCGGCAACGTGAGCTGCAATCGCTTGTGTGATGTTTACCGCGGCAACATTGCGATCCTCACCTAGTTTTGGTTTTGTCGCGACATATGCCGCCATCTGCACATAAAACTCATGTGTATTGCCTGAGAAATTAGCGCCTTGTTTCAGGCCAAGGTTAGATACGCGAATACCAGGTGTTGCAAATGGTGATTTCACAAACTCCTCAAGAGACAAACGGCCAAACATAGGTTTGCAATGTTTGAGCTTTGGCAAAATTAGTTTGATTTGATCTGCTACTACCTCTGGGAAATTTGATAGTGTGTTTGGCTCGATTGTCATTGCAGCAATCCCCCCAGAAAGTCAGCAGAGATATCAAGCAAATCGGCTTCATCTAAATCGGACAAGCCAAGGAATGGCCGTGCTGGATCATCATAGCCCAATTCTTCACCGCCAAATTGACGACGAGCTGCATAGACAAGGTTTGAACCCACAATTGCTTCTGTGCCACTGGAAAAGCTTTGGACGCTCTCTAACAGGGCATTGCTATCCACTAGTAAGGAATGTTCCGATCCGCGTGTTGCGGCGTATTCTTCTGACCACTCAGGCCAAGGTGTGCCATCGGGCGCGGTTTTCTCGTCGTTTAAACGGCGTTTAACAGAGCTTTCAATGACTGCTCCTGATACATCAATCAATGTTGCCATTTCAAAGCTTCGTAGATTTGAAGCTTTTGTAATGGCTTGATCAAGACCAGGCGTTTGTACTGTGAGAACCGCGCCAGCCATAATTATAGGCCTCGCGTTTTTTCGCGGGTGAACAAGCGTTCTGGCCCCGTTTGCACGATAGGTTGTGCAGCTTCAAATTGTGGGTCTGGTTCTTCGCCTTCAGCCGTAGGTGGGCTTGGCAAAGTCGCCTTGCCATCTGAAATGCGAATGAGGTGTTTTATACTGTCGTTATATCGATCTTTGATGGTTTCAGTCATCACGTCACGCGTGTTCGCAAGACGGTAGATTGCCATATCAACACAAAGCTGGGTTAAGATTTCAGAAGGGTGGCTGTAAGGAACCGTAAAGCGTACACCAAGATAGCTATCGATTTCATCAGATGCAGAACTCAGCGCACGTTCAATTGCTGCATCATCAGACACACCATCACCGTCGCGGTCTGCAACATATAATACATCTTCCGAATAGATGGTGATGATATCGGCTTTGGTGGCGTAGGCCATTGGTCTCTCTCAAATTGGGTTCTGGGGCTAGACTGAGCTAGGCTTGCCGCACCCCAGAAAACGGCAGCGTCATCGCTCTGGCGGTATTCTTAGTTGGCTGGTGCTTCTGGCACTTCAAAGTCATCCGATTTCGCAACGGCAAAAGCTTCGTCCAAGACATCAGATGTGATTGCATCTTTGTCGTCTTCCAGAAGGTCACGGACTGCTGCAATCTTTGGCTTGCCTGTTTTGGTGAAACCTTCGTGATCCAAAACTTCGATCGCACCAACAACACGTGCGATTAGTTCCGCGTCATTTGATGGTTTCTTCGTTGGCTTTTCGTCAGTTTCAGTAAGCTTGAGCATCTTTTCATTTTTCAAGATGTCCCATTGCCCTTTTGAGAATGCGTCTTGTGCATGAACTTCACCTTCGAAGCTGTGGAAAACACCACAACGCCAGAAGCCAGTTTCTTGCAGAGCTTGGATGCGTGTAAACATCAGTATACCTCTTTAGGTTAAGTTTGATGGTTGCGGGGGCGGGAATTGCACCCGCGATCTTCTGGTTATGAGCCAGACGAGATACTACTTCTCCACCCCGCGCTGAATTTCAAATCAGGCAGCAAGCCAAGGAGTGTCTAGGACTTCCACAGCTTCGTAGTTTGGATTTGATGCACCGCCATCACTCAACATCACCTTGACGGTTTTATTGGCTGCAGAGCGAAGCTTTGGCCCCACCACAAGAAGGGAAGGTTTGATACCCAATGGACGACCATTCATGTCAAGCAAAGAGCGCATCGTTTCAATTGCTTTATCTAGGTTGTCGCTGTTCAGTGTGGCATTTGACGCGTAAGCCATTTGCCAGAAACCATAACCAACGTTGCAACGACTATCTGCACCATAAAGGAACTCTTTATTGGTAAAGACGTGATCCGATGTTTCTGGATTGGTTTTAGAAACAAACACTGGTTTTTTGCGTTCTTGGAAGATCAAAGGTTTCAAAGGACGCGTTACATCCAATAGGTACCACCAAGGATTTCCCACAGCACCAGAATTGTCGATATTTGAAGCAACAATTACATTGCCATCTTTGTCGAATGACGGATGGTCTGTGTCGAAGAAATATTGGCCATCAAAGCATGAAGTTTCATGACCTTTGCCAAGCAAGTTGAATGTTAGGTCATCAGGCTGTTGTGCAGCACTTACACCCATTTCTTGCATCAATGGCGTATAGTGGCCAAGATTATCATCTTCGATATCATTACGCCCAACGCCAACTGTACCTTCAAAATCTTTGTTGACGATTGTATAGCCATGTCCTTCCATGTTTTTGATAACACGTGGGCCTACCCATTCACGCATTTTTGGGAACTTACCCAACCAACCATAGGTTTCAGAACCTGAGTTAGAAGTGATAGTTGTTGCGACTTTCGTATAATCGCTTTCAGGGCGTGTTGCCTTGAAAGCGTCTTGAAAGCTCTTTTTAAAGCCGACTTGAAGTGCGGCCACAGATGCAGCGGTTACAATCATTAGATTATTCCTCGTTCTTCGCAGTTGCGTAGTCTTCTTCTGTCATGCCCATAGCGTGACAAGCGGCGAGCTCGATTTCAGACAAAGCTGCGTTCCCTTTTTTCGGGTCTTTGCCATCTAGCTTTGTATCGCCAGCGATTACGGGGGATGCTTCAACCATAGAATTGAAACGATCCAAGCCGCCTTCCTCTTGGCAAGCTGCCAAATGGTAATCGCGGGATGCTGGAGCGATTTTACCCGCTTCAATTGCACCGTCTAAAGCTGCATTGATTGCAGTTTCTTCGTCGGCTTTTTCTTTGGCTTCAAAGCCAGAGATACGATTTAACGCCAAATCGTGATCCGCTTTTGGGACAAACTTATCAGGGTCAGGCGTTTGCGCTGAGTTCAAAGCAGTATCACGTGCCTCTTTCAGCTTTCCAATTGCAACAACAGCATCAGCGGCCGTAGCATCGGAATTTAGGCCAAGGGCCTCAATGATGGCAGTATCCATCTTAGTCTCCGTGGTTTGGGCTGCTTCATGGTTCAAGGCAGCCAGTTCAAGGTTTGGATTGTTCGTCAGACCTGCAGACGCCATCTTTAAAATGTGTCCAGTAGATCGTTCAAATTTGAAAACGGGGCTTACATAGCGATAACCTTTCGATTGAATGACGGCATTTCCAGCTTCATTCCAATCTACCTTTGCCCACAGCTCACCGCTGCGAACTTCCAAATCTTTGATCCAGCCAACAGCAGGCGCGGCTTCACCCTTAGTGCCTTTGAGTTGGGTTGCATGTTCAATATCAATTGGAAGGTCTGCACCGTGATTGCGAAACGCTGAAACAACTTGCTCAGGGTTTGGCAAAATCCATTTACGGCCATCACGCCCCGAGATTTCAGGGCCAGAAGGCGTCAACTGTATCCACTCAGGAACATCGCCTTCGGCAAAGTTCAAAGCAAATGCAGTGGTGTTGGTAGAATTGGTTTTTTCCATGCTGGCAAATTGCCATAAGGCACATGCCGAACCATCCCTGCCAGTGTTCAGGTTTGAATGTTTTGTTTATCTGGTAAATGCGGGGGCTTAAATTTAGCCTCTGGATGGCTTTAGCACTCAAACGTCATGATGTTACGTTTTTTAGCCCAGAGCAACCACAGACCCTTTTAACACCCTTTTAACGGCGATTATTGTTCTATTCTTCGGATGCAATATGCCGTCCGCATCTGATTTAAGTCAAGATTGCATTGAAAATGGTGTGAAAAGCCTATAGATAGAACTTGCGCTTGAGCAATTCCGTCAAACCGTCTTTGGACTGTGAAGGGCTGACGACCTTCCAAGCGCATACTCACTCTCTTATGGTTTCGCCACGCTTCATAAAGCGGTCTACGTATCGCTGTGACGAAGACCTATAAAGCGTCTGCAGATAAATTTCAGATTGATCTTGCGTGGTTTTGACAATTGCAATCCAGGGCAAGTCTTTTTCCCGCCCCACAAAACCCAAATGATTTTTGCCTTGCGTCACCACACGGCCGCTTTCAATCAAGTCAGCCAAACGGACATAATCTGCAGCCTCTATCTCTGGATGGTTGCGAGTTTGCTTGGCTGCAGTATCACCAGAAAAAAGTGTAACGCGTGTTTGAGCTCCAAGTTTCTGTGTCAAATCATCGGGCAAAATGGCGATTGGAATTGTGCCTTTAGCGGATCCGTCTTGGATCCGTTGCAACCGCCAACTGGAAGCGAGATCCTTTGCGGCTGCAGAAGCTATAAACGGATCCACAGTATTTAAGCGGCCAGCAAGTAAACGCTCCACATTTTTTTGTCGGAATTGCCCAGGGTTTTCTTCCCAACCAACATCTATGCCAGATGGAACTTCTTTAATCTCACCAGTGCGATTATTCAAAACACGGCGCATTGGAATGTCAGGGCTTTCAGATATGCCACGATCTTCGGCTTCACGGCGTGTGATCTGGCGGACATGGCATTTACACCCCCAACCATTAGGCGGGTACCAAGTAGACCAAAATGGATCGTCTGCAGGTAAAACCAAATTTTCCTTGGCAACATGCGCTGGTCTGTGGCGTTCGCTGGGCCCTAACAAATAGACCAGGTAAGGCAGAGCTGATTTAGTACGCTGTATCCGTTCCCATTGTCCTGCAGCTCGTGCGGTTCGTATATTGGCGCGGTATATGGTTTTCAAACGGCGCGGTGATCCTAGCTGAGCTTTGACCACATCACCCGTAAAAGGATCAACCAAGTCTTTACGACCCCACCAACCCAACTTGCGCAAGCGTGGTTTCAGCTCCCTTGAAAATTGCTCATAGGGAATACCTTCATCAAGGGCTTGCTGCAGGGCGGATTGTACGGCGGTTAAAACATCAACATGCATCGCCTTTGCAACTGCGAATGATGTGGCATGTTCTTGTGGTTCAACATCCAACCATGAGAAGCTTGGACGAATACGCTTATTCCTTAAATACCGTGACGCCTCTGGTGGCGGTCCAGGCTCAAATGAATAATCTGGCTTATCGTTAAAACTATCCATCGCTCACATCACCCAATGAACGGGCTTTAAAAGAGGCTTTAACAAGCCCTTCAATCATTGCTGCACTGCTCATTTCTGGAAATGCACTTGCAAGATTAGCTAGGGCTTCTTCATAGGAATTTGCGGACGTTATAATTTTTTCGATCGGATCAATTGCGTCGTTTAGGATTTCTTCCCAATCACCATTCAGTTCATCTTCAAGATCGTCCAAAGCATCAGAACGTGTATCGTCTGCGTTTTCACGGTTCAATGCGGTCTTGGTTTTGTTGTCAGATGGCGCGCTTGCAACCTCTCCAAATATTTCATCATCCTTGTCAGGTTCAGAAAACCCTAGACGTTGGCGCACTTCCGATTGTTTAAACTTAACACCCCGTCCAGCCATGCGATCGACATTCTGCATGATCATGTCCAGGTCTTCGGGTTCTTCAGCTATAATCTGGATTATCGGGTAACGGTCTTGGATGCCATAATTCAAATCAACATATGGTTTCACTAGGTCGCGGTTCAAAGTTCCTGAAATGGATTTTGCATCAGACACGGCAATGTCATGGCGGACATCGTTGTGAACATTTGCTTGTGCTTGGCTAGACCCATTGTCTGACGTCATGGTTTGACCCAATACACCTTTTGAAATTTGCTCGTCTCCCCAACGGGCTAACTTTTCAAATATATCATTGCCAGTGCCAGCGTTGGTTTCTTCAAAGTCTATGTCCATGCCTTTTGGCAGGACTGCGGCCGCATCGGTACCAATGTTCGCTACAGCCATAAATAGCTTTTCTACATCATCACCAGTTGCCTCTGGTCCATACCGCCCAAGGCGCAAGGGCAAACCGTATGTTTCAACGAAGGCAACCCAATCTTTCATCGCGTATGATTTACACATCCAAGTAAATGCAGCCAATCTTGCCAAGCCACCACGCGCAGCCAAGCCAGATTTTATCTTTGCCCGATGGCTGATAAATTTGAACGGTTCAAGCGCAATCCCATCCACCATATCCGCTTCATCTATTAAGCGAAGCTCACGACCTGTATCACGATCAAATTTAAAAAACCGCGGATCACGATAGATGAACTCTTGCGGCGTCCATTCTTGTGCTGTTTTTTTCCAGTCGATTTCGATTGCTGAAAACCCTTTGCCCAGAGCATCCAGCATATCTTCTACTAAGTCAGAAAAGCCCGAGTGTTCGGCAATGTGTTGCTCCACAGCCTTTGCAATATCCACATCCTTTTTGTCTTCGGACGCGGGTTTTACAATGGGTGTAATGCCTGAAACTGCCCGTTTACGAACCCCTAAAACAGATGAGTAATGCGGATCACGCTCTTCCATTTCCTCAGCAAGTACCAGGTACGCATCTAAATCCCCATCGTTTGCAGCAAGCAAGATTTGCGCAAGCCGTACAGGGGTTAAACCGCTGGCAACAGAATGAGCGAAAGCATTGCGCACACCCGTTATACCAGGTTCGGCCTGTAACTTGGTGAGTTGTTGTTTGCGAATAGGGTTTCCGAATTGATCCAATAATTGCGATGACATTAAAACAATCCTTTCTGTGCGTTAAATCCACCAGTGATGCGGATTGGTCTTGTTGCGTCCTTGCCGCCACCTTTTGGCACGGCTTTGTAATCGAATTTCTGATACTCTGATTTCAAAGCTGCAATCAGCATCATGAGAGCAACTGCAGCATCACCGTGTCGGCCTTTTTTGCGTGTGCTTGGAACGGACGGGATACCATTAACCAACCTGAGAACACGAAGATCATCACGCACCAAAGTGTCTTTGCCAAAGAACATTGTTTGATCATCAACATGGCCTTTTAGCTTTGGTCCATTTTCCAGATACCAAGATTGTGAAAGCTTAACGGCTTCGATGATCTCATAGCCAAATTCCTCTTGCGCCCATTCAGCAAGCCCAAGGCCATTGCCTGTTGCGTCGAACTTCGCGCCAACAAAGCGATCGATGAAACTGCGGATAAACTTTAGAACCTGTTTCTGTTGTTCTATCGGCATGTTTTTCATCTCTACAATTGCAGGGATATGAATGTTTGTATTTACATGCTCTTGACCAACAGCAATGACCGTGAGGTCAATATTGCGCCCAAAGTCTTCACCAATGGCCGTGCTTAATTCAGGGTCTAGGTTTTTGAGAAGTGGTTCAACAAACTCTTCCAGCCATTCACGGACGAAAGCTGTGCGCTTTTCTTTTGGCCACAACTCAAAACCCATAGGGCATTCTATGCGAGCAACGCCATAATCATCGACCATACAGGCATCAATTGCCGCTCTGGTTAAATACGCGCCAGATGATGCCTTTGGAATAACGTGCAATTCTTCGTCGGCATCATCACCATAGAAGCCTAAGATTTCTTCAATCCATTCTTTCTTGGCTTCTTCTGTGGGCGGCTTGCCAGTAACAAGGGCAATACGTTCGTATAAACCCGCATTAATAGCATCATTAAAGGTGACCCGAACAACTTCACCAGCGCGTTTGCCAGAGCGGATTTCTTGTATCAGCTCATTGAATGCATTGTCTTGTCCATCATGGGTGGAAATGACCAAAACCTTGCCACCCCACATGAGCATGGCCATAGCCGCCTTTAACAGCTCGTCTAGCTCGTCATGGAATGCAGCTTCATCAAAGATCACGTAACCTTGACGACCACGCAATGACCGCGGCTTAGACGTCAGAGCAACGATATCAAATCCAGACGCAAACTTAATCCGATAAGCTAAGATGTCTTTTTCTTCGCCACCGTCGCCCTGGTCTTTGAATATAAATTCTTCAACACCAGAGGCCGCAGGGATGAATGATCGAGCCCACATTCCACACGTATCAATAAACTCACGTGCCATATCCAGATTGTATCCGATGTATAATACATCCATGCCGCCAGCTTGCTTTTGCGATCCCGCGGTTAAAACTGCATCAGCACCAACAGCCCAAGTCATACCGATACGGCGGCTCTTTTCACAAACAACCAATGGTGTGTTTGCAGTGGTGGCCAGAAGCTTTGATTGATACGAGATTAGGACATCAGGTAGGGTTGCAGCCTTTGCCAATTGCTCAGGCATTTCTTGACGGTTCTTTTCCCGTAGGGCGTCCCAATCTTCCTCTATGACAGGTGCGCTCATTAGCCTTGCTCCCGCGCTTCACTCCATGCGTTCACACAACGAGACATTAGCGTGTCTTCACTTCCATCATCACCAAGCAAGTCAGGCACAAAATCCGCTTCACCCATGCGCCACAAATGGCGACAGGCTCGGGCATTTACCAGCTTTGACATTTTTGGATAGACTTCTATTGCGGCAATTTCCTCGCCCCAAATTTCATTCTTCACTTGAAAAAGATCATCCCATGATAGCGCCCCATCGTGGAACACTGCCATATGTCCAAGGTCGTCATTGATTACGACCTCTAAACCGCCAAGTTTGATTGTCTGAATATCTGCCATCAATCCACCCCAAGGATGGATTTCTTAATAGCTTCCACCGTATCTGCAGTCAGGCCAAGTTGCTTGCTGTTTGCAACAACTTCCTCTGCAGCGTTTTCACGGATTTCTTTTGCCAAGCGATCGCGCTCATCTTCGATTAACTTCTCACGCATCCCGCTAGAAGCCATTATGTCTTTCATCATCCGACCAATAAAGTGCAACTCTTTCGGGTCAATCTCTGCGCCTTCTGCCATGCGATCTTTCATGGCTTTAAAGGCAAGTGATGTTAGCATTTGAAACAAAACACCGTGGCGTTTGGCTTCATCTTCTAAACCTTGATCCTGCATCCAATCAGCAGCCCATGCGCTGGCTTCCTCTTGGTATTTAACAAAGGTTTCATATTTTTGCCCGTATGCATGAATAGCAGACTTTTGAATGCGCACAGATAAACCATCTTCGGCCAATCGTTCGTTCAGCGTTTCCGCGATTTGTTCATAGCCAGAAAACCCATTCTCTTTTAGGGTTTCCTTGAGCCAATCTCGCAATTCACTTGGCAACATATCTACTTTGCTACGGGGTGGCATGATTAGCCCTCGGGACCAGGGCGTTTAACACCTTCGTGAACGGAGATACCTTTGGCAATTTCAATGCCGTATTTGGTTGCTGACACCACGATAAAATCATCGTTCTTATCCAGAACAACCATTTCATTTGCTTTCAACCATTCCAGCGCGCCAGCAACTTGATCATGACTGGTCGTAACACCAAAGTCATTGCAGACTTCAACCAAGATTGATCCATTGCTTGTGTATTCTGGGCTGTCTTTCAAAAACCGTAGGATTGTTAAACGACGATGCTTCGCAACTGTCTTAATGTAATTTGCCATTAGCCTTTTCCTGATAATAAATGTTCTTCATGTCGCGTAACAACGAGCTCGACACGCTTCATAACTTCTCTTTGCCCTTCAACATGGGTGCCCATTACATCGATCTTTCCAACCAATTTCGTTATGGCAATTTCCATATTGTGAATGTCGTCTTTCTCAGGCAGAGATTTAATCGTTTGATCGACTTCTTTTATTTTGGCGTCTTGCTTATCCGCACGCCCTTCAAGCGCCTTCAAACGATCATCAACATCCTGTCGGCGAGTGCGAATATACGCAAAGAGCATCGCACCCACAGAAAGAAGAAAGCCTAAGACACGTATCCAAAATTCGACATTTTCAGCAGTCATTTGCTACTACTTTCGCGCTGCGTTTTTTTCGCCGCTACGATCACCAAACCACCACGAGATTGATGTGGACGTTAGATAGAGCAACCCATCAACTGCAGATGCAATCAATTCTGGTTCTGCGTGACCAGCTTGGATCAAGCGATACATTCCCCAAACAGAAGCACCCAATAGAAGCAAAGTCAGCAATGGGCGGAAGAACCGCAGCACAGTGCCGACAACACGGCTAGGTGTGCCATAAGATGCATCGTGTTCATATGAAGCACTCAGCGTTTGTGCGTTGCCATCAATGATTGCAATCTCGCGCTCGGTTTCCAATTGAGCTGCAGCAAGTTCACCTTGCTTATCTAACAAGAGCAATTCATGTGCATAATCTGCTTTGCGAATTGCAGTTTCTTGCTTGTGTTTCAAATGACGGTCAATCAAATCGACCCCTTTGGTCAGAAGGCTAAAACCGCCACCTGTTAAAGCTCCTGCAGCTAGTGATAGAAAGGCCATATTAATTAACTCCTTTGGGATTTTTATATGCATCAGGCCACGCCCATGATTGCTTCCATTTGCGTGGGCGTCCTGTGTCAATGTGAATGAATGTGTTGTAGCCACCAAAACCTGTGAAACCGTGTTTGAACGCAAGCTCTTTAAACTTGTATTTCTTCTCGGGGCTCCAACCGCGAACACCGACATCTAACGCACGGCCTTCTTTGTGTTTTGATAATGGAGCACCACCGATGCGCGCATTATAAACAGGGTCACGATAAGCACTGTTCAAGATAATGGGTTCGCCCCATTCTTCACGAAGGGACTGCAAGCAATTGAGTGTATGGATATCCATTTCCACGGCGCCATTGCCATTAGATGCAAACTCATGCGGTGCGAAGTTTTTCCACGGCCAATAATTGGGTGGGACATCACTGTAATGGCGCATGATCAGCTTAGACATTTGGGGGCTCCGTTCGATAAAACGAAACTACCTCGCGGGCTTAATTAAATGCCCCCTGCCAGTGTTCAGGTTTGGGTGTTTTTATTGGTGGGTGATCAGAGCGCACAGTTGCAAAAAACTGTGTTACTTGTCAAATGGTAGACCCATCTGCTGAGAATTGGTTTCTTCTTTGAGCATTTCTGCTTTGTATTTCCAGACCGTGCGGCTGTGCATATCGCAAGCTAGAGCGATTTCATTCGGCGATTTGCCTTCTTTGAGCATTTCAATTGCACGTTTCTTGCGCCCAGCTTCACCACGGTAATCACCGCAAGGCAAAACAACTTTACCATCCCCAAAGCCTTTGATCAGACGATTGGTTGCTTCCAAGCCTATGATCTTTGATAGAGCCGAATTATCAGCTTTCTTTGGGATAGATATTTCAGTGCCGCCGCGCTCTCTCAAAAGCTTTTCAGTGTCAACTTTGCCAATGATTTCAACAAAGCGTTCGATCAGTGTATTCGCAAATTCATCAGTCATTTGATTTTCCCTCTGCGCACTTTTCGGTTTCTTCGTTTCACAATGCTTTCACCCGCAACGATTGTGATCACTGTGTTCTTGTGTAAGCGGTATTTAACGCCTTCAAACATCAGGCCATTTGCACCAGCTTTGACCGCAGTATCGACAGTCTTTCCAATGCGGCGGCGTAAACCTTCCATGTCAACGCCATGCACACGCTCTAGGTAACGCAGAACGGCGTGATCTGTGACATGAACGCGGGACTTCTTCATCTGTCTAGTTTTACTCCAACACGGCCACACCAAGCCTTTAGAGCTTCTACAACATCGTTAATCTGTTCGTGATCCCGCAGCGCATCGATATCGATCGGTACACTTTCCCAAGTTGCCTCAAACCGTTTGCGGACAAATGCGTTTAAACCCGCCCGAGTGGGTTGGTCTAAAACACCAGCTTCGCCCAGGAGCCGCCAAAGCACATGCACAAATCTAAGATCAGCGCGGGGTGCTGCTTTGCGATATTGCTTCGCAGTTGGTTTCTTAGGCTTCCAGCCGCGATCTTTAAGGTGGTTTATAACCAATGTTAAATCGTTGTCGTCCATGTCCTTCATAGACGCTTTGCCACAAGCTGCGATCTGAACGGCATGACGTGCATCACCATCCAAACCGAGCTCGCGGCAAGCAACATGGATTTTACGTTGTAGGGCGCGATCAACCATTTGAATACTTCCCCTATCGATCCAAGAAGTATGCAAGAAGGCATACAATCACCATCGCGATAGCCGTAAATAATAAGACTGTAACTGGCACAGATACTGCCCACCAAAAGTACGTCCATAGGTTCGTCCAATCGGTCTTCGTTATGTCCATAAATACGTGCGACGAAAGCATCGCAGCACACGCATATGAAACTACGGCTGAGAATAAAAATTGTATAAAGTTCATTATAGGGTTTCCTCTTCTTAATGTTCAATTGGCACAGTAGGTTCGCCAAGCTCTTCGCAGATACAGTCAAAATCGAGTTGAAATTGATCATTCGACATATCGAAGTAACCTTTTTCAAATCCTTTAACTAAGAGCGCATATGCAGCGCGCAATGCGAACAATTCGCTTTCGGTTACTGCTTGCTTAGACATTGGCAAAATCCAGTGAAATTCTATGCTCCACACCATTGTCGTCTGTGTGGAAAAAATAGAGATAAGATGTTTGATTATCGCGGCAGATAGCGGCTTCGATAGCTTCCATCGCCTTTGTCCATTTCGGGTGGTCAAACTTATGTTCACGCAAGCCTAGAATGCCTTGTGTGTCCAAACGGCCTTTCGTGTTTACCTTAAACACCTTTGTGATGATTTCGCGGATTTCGGGGCCGCTAGTTTCCGCCCATTCTTCCAGGCATTCATCAATCAAAATCTTCGCAGCTTCTAGGTCTTCGTTAAATGTGATCGTTGTTGAAATTGCTAATTGCACACGTGCTTTTTTATCTGCAGTACGCAATGTTATGCCGCCAGCTTTGCCGCCAACTTTAATGCTGTATTCCTCTAACATCATATGTCGGTAAGCAACCAATTCGGCAATTGTTTCCGTCTTGAATTTCAACAATAGATCAGAAAAGTTGTTTGCGTATCTGACAACCTTTTTAGTTAAATCATGTGCCAATTGCTCACGTGGTTCTAGTTTTCCAAAAGGTATAAAGCTACCATCTGGCCGCTCAATAAGCTCATCATCGGGTGTTTTGCATTGATCACTCATAATGCGTCGTCTCCATCTACGGGTTTGTGGGGTGGTTTAAGGATTGCTTGAGCTGCATCTTTGGTGATCGGTGGAACACCTAAGCATAGAAGGCATGTTGCCATAGCGACGGTTTCTTCAATGCTCACATCAGTTGCGCCGCGGTATCCAGCAATAACGACTTTCCCAATACCTTGTTGGGCGTGGGTAATCATTTCTTCATTTGTCCAATTGAATGTGCGGTGGCTCATGTTGCGTCCTCGCCAAACAAAAGCCAATCTGCAGATATACCAAGACCCTTACAGATTTGCGCCAGAGCTACCCCATTTGGGATGCCGCCTTGATACAAATAATATTCCAAACTTGGCAAAGAAATGCCGCAGTCTTTTGCAATGATATTATACTTTTTATCTAATGCGCGCACCGCTTGACGAAGCCGTTTTGTAAAAGCTTCTTTATCAACGTTAAAAGCCATTTTAATGATCCTTTTGATTTACAGGGCAGCTCGTACAAGCGCGGTACATACGCACTCGTAAGATGTTTGCATTTGAAAATTTCTGGGCTTTCTTGCGCCAATCGTGGCAATCATTGGCAGGAATTTCCCCCAAAGATGGGCAAGCGATTGTCTTATTCATAAAAAAGCCACGGATGTAATCTTCTACGGCTTGCATATCACCCGTATATTTGTTGTTTAAAACAAGGTTTACTAAAGCCGTTGAGCGCTTCAATTCCTTAGCAACTTTGACTTGTGAGCTTGCATCACATTTTTCAGCTAAGATCAAAACCCAATCAGGCATATCATTGCCCCATGCGTCCTTTGCGGATTGAACAGATTTACTCATTTCGCCACCTCAAAAATGAATGTGACTTTTTGTAAATTCTGGTCAAAAAGCTGAGCCGTTGAACGCTGCACCATTGGATACTTGGGTCCTGTATCTTTGATCAACCGATACAAATTGTTTGGCTGGTCAACTCCACGTTTTTTAAACACCCGTAGATATTCAGCCCTAAGCAAATATCCGACATATGTTGCCGCTGCTTTCGATGAAACCGTCAATTCATCATTGCTAGAATGCAACGCCAAATCTTTTGTTGAGAATATCTTCATCATCCGCATTGAACGCCACATATTATGCTTCTTTTGCCCTGCAGAAACTTTGTTACCTTTTGGCGTAAACCGTGGTGCAGTTAAGCCAACATCTTTGATAAGTTCGTATTTATTGGTAACAAATGCACCTTGGCCTGTTTCGTCCGAATTGGTGCATTTGATTATGCCACCAGCTTCTAAACGTTCCAGATATTGGGCGATTGATCGACGTTCCATATCAACGGATAGCCATAAATCCTCTACGCCAAAGCATTTCAATTCACGCACCTTTGTCCACACGGCTTGCTGGCCGTGTCCCATTGATGGGTTTTGCTGTGCGATATCCTCAGGGCGTCTCCCCATTATGCAAGCTCCCGACGTGGTCTAGGTGCATCAGTGCGGAAGAATGATTTTTTACCCCAAGTCTCCATATCAATGAGTTCAATATCATTTGTACGTGCATGAATTTGGACGCGCTCTAAGTTAACACAAACGCGCCTGATTGATCCGCCAGATGATTTCAATAAATGCGACTTAAACTCATCGTCTAAGGTTAAGTTAGGACAGTAAATCTTAGCTAAATGATCAATATCACTCAAAGCTGCTGGTTGTGCTGCAGTCCATTCCAACATACGTCCATGAACACGTTCCCACTTCATGAGTTTCTGAGGGAGCTTTTCTTCACCAATTAAGATGATTGGAGCCATAGAGCTTTCGTACATATCACGCACGACCTCTATTAGAGAGTTTTTGCACAAATAATCGGCTTCATCGATAATCAGAACACCATCAGAAATAGCCAACTGTTGGGATATCTGATCCACCATCTTTGCAATAGTTTTAGCTGGTTCAAGACCCATTTCTTTAACCAAAGCTTCACATAATGATTTGCCAGTCCAAACGCTTTTCATTTGCACTTGGTAGGCGTCATATTTATTCGCAGCATAAACCGCTGCAGTCGTCTTGCCGTAACCTGATGGTCCGTAGAATGTTGCAAGACCAGGTAAACCTAACGATCTGTTTTTTGCTTGATCGATAAGGGCTACTAATGCCGCCACATTTCTTAGTGGTGCAACAGAGTTGTAAAGTCTTTCTGTTTCTGCCATTTTGTCCTCATTCATTCTGGGCTTTTGCCCATTTGTTAAGCCGCTGCATCGGATGCACCCTTTGCGGCGGCAATTTTTTAAGAGCTGCGGCTCTTAAAATCTTCGTGCACCATCATGTGACCCCGATATTCTGGCGTCGTTTGATAGCTTCTCAACCATTTGGCCTCAGCTTCACCAACGGGCTTTCCTGCCTCAGAACGCGCCATAATCTCCAACGCTTTTTCGAAGTTTTCTTCTGGTGTGTTTTGTTTTTTGGCTTTGGCTTTTTGCTGCTTTGGAAACTCAGCAATAAACGCTTCATGTTGCGCTTTTTGTTCTGGTGTTTCCGTGTCTTTAATCTCGGGTTTTTTGACCAACTGTGCGGCTGCCGCTTTTTTGCCAAACTGTGCGCTGACAACTTTGCTTTCAACAATCTCAGAAGGTTTCTTGCCTACAGCATCCAATTCGGCTGCAAAATCGTTAGTTTCTACAGGGCGTATTGTTTTAAGGTAACGTTTCTGAGCCCGCAGTTCTTTGCTTCTAAGTCGCGCTGTTTCCTGTGCATCCTCAAGATTAAAGAACCCAGTTTTGAGCTTACAGGCTGCAAAGCCCATGAACTCACCATTGAGCGCATAGATATAAAGGCCAGCGTGTAAATCTTCTGGATCAAATCGGGCAATGATTTTTTGCCCAGCATACTCGCTCATCCAGTCAGAGAAGTATTCGTTGTCATGAATTTTCACCAAACCATGCGATCCGTGCATGGTTTTGATTTCTTGCCCCATCAACCATAGGCGACGTTGTTCTTCTGTCGCCTTACGGATTGGGTTTTTCGCATAGCTTTCGTTAAATGTTTGATCAAAGCTGCGGCCGTTTGCGGTTTCAGATAAACGACCTTCACGGCTGTTGTGTTCCTCTATGCCATCCGCGACCACTTGCAAGAATTGTTCAATAGGTACCGCATGGGACATATAGTTTTCAGGTTTTGCATCAGGACGATTGCCAACATATGCGCCCGCAAATCTAGGGTCTTTTGCAATATCGTCTGCAAGGTCTCTAAATGCGCGCTCAATAGGCTTTGATTGCCCGCTGGCTGGTTGCGCCCAATGTATATGGATACCAAGCTGTGGCAGCACTCCAAGTGGATCATCTTCACGGATTTTGTAACGGAACCGCGTTTTAGTGCCACCCGTGAGCCACTTGTTTGCAAACTCACGCCCATTGTCGAATAGGCACCGCTGTGGAATGCCAAATTCTTCAATCATGTCTCCAAAAGCAGACATCACAGCAACCTTATTCGGCGTGTGATCCACACGCCAACTCAGGATTTTACCAGAATATAAATCTTGGAATGCTACGATCTGCGGACGATCAATACTACCATCTGGCCATTGAACGAATGCATCAATCTTATGACAATCCGCATTGACGCCTTCTAAGGCCACCATGCCTGTCTTGTCGCGCGTTTGCGGGGGGAAGCATCTCTGCAGTCCTGAAACGCCCTCACGTGCAAATACTTGGCTTACACGCGGCACCAATTCGTCGATACGGCGTTTTGCTGTGCGCATTGCCAATACAGACCAGCCATTAGCTTCACAAACGCGCTTTACACGGCGATAGCTTGACGCAAACGTTGGGGCTTCAAGACGTAAAAAATCAGCTTTTAAACGGTCTATAAATTCAGGACTGCATTTTGCTTTAGGGTCGTTCCGTTTTGCCGCTTTATTGCGTGGGGCAAGATATGGCAAATAATCTTCGGGCTTAACCAGTTCAATCATAGACAGCCAGTTCCAGATTGTACGGGACGTGACCTTTGCACTTTGTGCTACTGTTTCAACAGCCGTAAATTTGTTTTCATCAAGCATTTCTAGCTGGGCAACTTGATTGATAATATTCAATCTGTTCTGAGCTTTTTGTTTTGCTTTTTCAGGTAAACTTTCAAACCATTGCCAAGCTTCATTGCGTTCCATAATTGGGGTCGCATCATCTGTGATTGCTTGCTCAACTTGAGCCAACAAAAACTTACGCGCTGCTAACGGAAAAAGTTGCCAATTGTATTCCCAGCCACCACCTCGACCTTGACGTTTGCGCGCCATGCAAGCTTGTTCCTGCCAGCGAAGCCTTTTCGCCATAGCAATGATGTTTTTGGGAGCAGTTGGAAGTTCAGGCAATGTAGCATCGGCAATTTCGCGCACACTCCACCAAATTTTGTTTGGCTCAGTTACTTGCATGTGTAACCTCACCATCTGCTATAAGGCCAAAAAGATCGTCTTTATTCTCATCCACGAAACGTCTTTGGACAGCTTTAGGCGTTCTTTTCCACGCCTGAAAAAGCTTTGAATAGGCTTCGTCTTTTGGGTTTTTGGCTGACTTCTTTTTTGGATTTAATTGTTCTAATGCCTCATTTACCTTGCTCGCTTTCCCATCTGTCAGGCGGGCTATAACATCACCGCGGATAATTGGTTCGTCGATCTTCGCTAAATCTTGCAGCACTGCCAGTGATACTGGCTTTTCCATCTTGTTAAGGTCTGCAACTTCCATCGGTGACAATGAAGAACCAATGGCAACCAGCCGTTGAATTTGCCGCTCACTAATATCTCGTTTCTCGGCGACACTTTTAGCAAACGACACGATGTCGCTTGCTGAATTTTGCCGCGCTAAACCGCCAGCAACACCACCTTTAGTTTCAGGATGAAGCTTCTCATAAATGCGTTTCTTCTTGGCAAGGAATATTGCCAATTCCAATGTACTTAATTCCGCATTTGCTAAGCCGCTATCTACTTCGAAAAGGGCTGCTTGATCATCATTGCAATCCCATATGTCAGCTTTGATATCGTCCCAGTTTAATCGATGTGCCAATGCCATTCGGTGTGAACCATCCATAAGCACAAGAACACCGTCACGGTGAGCCACTTTTCGAAGCTGAATTTTCTCGATCAAAACGCCTAGTTCGTTATAGGATTTTTCCAGCGTATCAACTGCAAGCTCATTAACAGGTCGCATTCTGTTTTCGCTTATAATCTCGGTTAATTTTACTCGTCTTGTTTCAATTAGTTTGGGTTCGCGCATCGTAGCCCTCTGGTGATTTGATTAAGTTATAAAAGAACCGACGTTGACCGTTCACAACGGCCTGTCGGCAGGTGATTTCTGCCCCGTTTTGGCGCAGTTCGGCGATCACAGAATTGACCGCACAAATTTCAGCCTTTCGTGACAACTCGTAAGTTGTCAGCTCACCATTTGCCTCTTGTAGAACTCGCAAGGTTCTCAGCAAACGTGGACTAGATGAAAGGCTGGCGTGGTGCATTACATGGCATCCCAAGGGGAGTGCCCCATCAACATTGTTTTATCGGCAGCGGTTGCACCGCATCCCGTACCACCGTTGCAAAGTCGATTGTGTATACCTTCGCTAAGGAACTCTTTGCCGCAGCACATGCAATTTCGTAGTTGGCTCGAATGCTTCTTATTCATCCGATCCTTAGCCGCCTCAGCACGTTCTTGAGATACATAAAACTGCGTAACCCTAACGTTATCGCTATTATAAACAGCGAATGAACAGCTATTACCCTTAACGTCGTATTCAGTAGAGCTCATACCAAATCCCCCACATTTGTTTTTGTGATGATCTGGCTGATTAATGGGAATATGCCCTCAGCATCCGCTTGCATTGCCAGCAAAGAAACACGTTGCTGTGCAGCTGCTGCCTCATCCCTCAAGACAACCCATTCCTCATAAATTTGATCGTCTGCCTTTTCGTCAGCAGTCCATTGCGTAAAGCCGTGTTCTTTTTCAAAGTTCATGACCTTAATGCTATCCAAACGCGCACGTGTGGTTGCCTCACGCAACTCCAACCAAACCAATGGTAACTTTTCAAATCTTGTTAAATCTCTCATTGTAAAATTCCTGCAAAAAATACTGTGGATGCAATTGCTGCACACAAACCAAGTAACCCAATTAGGTCGCCCAAGATGCTGTTGTTCAAATAACGGTTAAGACGCTTGATAGCGCCCCAACCACTCGCCAAGTGCGCGACGCGAGGGTTGGGGCATCCTTGACCAGATGCGGCTGATCTTAGGATTTCAGAACACGCAGCGACTATGGTGGATTTTGCAATATTATTTTGCATTTACAGCCACCTGACATGGCAATTCATCTGCATTGCCACCTTCTACGTGCTTATGGAATATTAACGGCCAAAATTCTGAGTTTTTATGACATTCAGATAGAGGTACAATTTCAATATCTAGCTTTTTTGCCTCTGCTAATATTTCCTCCTCAAGCTTACGAGCCATACTCAAGTTAATGCTTGAATATTTATTTAGTATATTTCGCACCCGATTAACCGAACCAGGCGCTTTGTCGTATCGGAGAAAAGCTGACTTTGGCATATTCAACCGCCAAAGTGCATAATTAACCCATACTTTGTATTCTAAAACTGTTGGTAACATTGCTCGATCATCCTATTTTTCTGCACATTATCATACTTTGGTATGATAACAAGCATAAAAATATGATTTACCTATATTTAAATATAGCTTCATACTTTTGTATGATTGCGTATATTAATGTATGAAATCTAACGGGTTTGTTATGAAAAGTAGTGATGATTACGATAAGAAACTATGGGATCGGAGACGTAAAAACCTCCGTATCTTGATCGCTGCAGAGAACACAGACCCAACAAACATTGCACGTGAATGCAACTTATCGCCCAACACTTTGACTAAGTTTTTCTCTGGTGCATCAGAGAGTTTATCAACAAGAACTTTAGATAGGCTTCTACCCGCTTTAGGTAAGTCAAATATAAACCAGTTAGATACTGATAATCCGCTACATGATCCCTATGGTGAGCTCTTAAAAATAATCCAAGACCTATCTATTTCGGATCAATACAACCTACTTGACGAAGTGCAGAAGCGCTACGCAAACGATGAGCCAGCAAAATAGTATCAAGTAAGCATTCTTGGCTCATAGCATCTATACATATTTTCAATTCATCTACTACTATGCCAGGGAGCGACTTCGCTTTTTGATCGTAATCCATTAGGTACTCAACTTTTTAAAATATAAAACTAACTATTTCGTTAGGTAAGGAGAGTCAATTTAAAGTGACATAATAAATTAACTTGCACTAAATCATACTATAGTATTAAAAACACACTAAAGTATGATATAAGGAATTTTAATATGCTGCCACATTTACCAACTTCTGTAATTAATTTTGGCTCAAACTCGGGTGTGAACCCTGCCAAACCAAGCTCCGTACAATCCTCTTATAATCAAAAATGGATGGATCGATATATGAAGAAAAGTTATTTCTTAAATGATCCAGTTACACATATTGGGATGCAACCAATTACACGAACTATTTGCCAAATAATCCCAGAGCAATTTAGACAATCTGAACTTTATGAAGAAGCCAAATGTTTTGATGCAGATGCAAATGCTGTTGTTACTTCGTTATATGGAGGGAATAAGATGATTTTAGCAGCAAAGCTAGACGCTACCTCAACACAGGAAATGAATGATTTAAAAACTTCAACAATAAAAATGCATAGAATTGAAATAGCTTCTCGCGTCGATTTGTTAACGGATAGACAGTTAGAAGTGATGGAACTTGCAGAAGAAGGTAATTCACAAAAAGCAATAGCCGCCGAAATGGGCATATCAATACCAGGTGTTGCACAGCACAAGATAGCCATATGTAAAACATTAGATATACTTAATTGGACTTGCGCTTTAAACGCCTACTCGCTGCAGAAGTGGGGTAATTTATCTGCTTAATAGAATATTTAACTGATATTTATTTACTTAATGTGAATATTATCATACCTGAGTGGGATGGAGCTTTCATCTACAATACTTAGCATCGATAATATTCACATTAATGGTGACCTTTATCAGAATATGCTTCAAATCAGGCATCGTCTTTTTGTTAAAAAGATGGGTTGGGATTTAGACACAGCCGCCTGTAGTGGCGATGACATAGAGTTCGATCAATACGATAATCCTTACGCTCATTATGTTATAGTACACGATCAAGATCGTAAGGTTCTAGGAACAACTAGGTTAATAAAGACTTCTGTAAATCTTAAATCTGGTTGGTCTTATATGATACGGGATGCAAGTCTTGGCTTATTATCTGGCATTCCAATGGAACTAACAAACCATGCACCAAAAGAAGATAATATATGGGAAGCCACTCGTTTCGCTGTTAATTCAGAATTATCAATAACGGATCGCAATAATGTTCTAAAGCGAGTTTGTGAGGCAGCTTCCGACTTTATTAAAACACAGAATGGCGTAGAGATACTTGGCTTAATGAGCCCATTCTTTTTGAGGTGGTTACCCAGAAATGGTTTTGTCGTTGAACGTGGAGGGCCTAATATCGGTGACCCGCAAAACCCATTCTGTGTGATCCGTTATAAGTTAGCGGCTTAGTAACCACGAAAATTTCTGAAAACGGGTAAAAGTAATTTACATATGATTTTGAAATAAAAATCATCAAAGCCTTAAATATATGGGTTTGTATAACTTTTACCTTCATTGATAACTTTTACCCAGATGTAAAAGTTCGTAAGTCACTACCAATTTTAAAAATCTCTCAAAGCCCTTTTAAATAAGCTATTACAGGCCATTTAAACATTAGTGTGAATGATTCTCTATATTCATGCTTAATGACGTTAGTGCCTCTTTCTGACGTCACTGAAAGACACTAATCAATTCGCCAATTTTTAAATTTTCTTTTTAAAAGCCCTTATTTTTAAGGCTTCATCCGATTTCTTCCGCTTTCACCCTGTATCTTCCGCTTACTGAAAGAATAAGTGTCCCATTACACTGGTACAATTTGTCTCTTTCAATTGTCGCGTATCCATGAGATATGGCAGCGTCAATACCGATAACTCTTGGAGATAGTCATGGAGATTCGTGAGGCCCTCACTTTTGATGATGTTTTGCTCGTACCAGGTGCGTCCAGCGTTTTGCCGTCTGATGCCAATACTGCAACGCATGTAACGAAATCTATTGCGATGAATATCCCATTGCTGAGTTCTGCTATGGACACAGTGACAGAGGCACGTATGGCGATTGCTATGGCGCAAGCGGGTGGGATCGGGGTTATCCACCGCAACCTGAACGAAGAAGAGCAGGCGGATCAAATTCGTCGTGTGAAACGTTTTGTTAGCGGTACTGTTTATTCTCCAGTGACTTTGACAGCCAATCAAACTTTGGCAGATGCAAAAGCATTGCAAGAACGTTACCGCGTTACAGGATTTCCTGTTGTTGATGACGGCGGCAAGGTTGTAGGTATTGTGACAAACCGCGATATGCGCTTTGCAACAGATGACAGCACACCTGTTTCGCATATGATGACAGCGGATAATTTAGCGATTGTTCAAGAGCCTGCAAACTTGGATGAAGCCAAGTTGATGATGCGAGAACGCCGCATTGAAAAGCTTTTGGTTGTTGATAGCTCTAACAAACTAACAGGTCTTTTGACATTAAAAGACTTGGAGCAAGCCGTTCTAAACCCGCAAGCCTGTAAAGACGAATTGGGCCGTTTGCGTGTGGCTGCGGCTTCTACAGTGGGCGACGCTGGTTTTGAGCGTTCTTCACAGTTGATCGATGCAGGTGTTGACCTGTTGGTGATTGATACAGCACATGGTCACTCTATCAGCGTCTCGCAAGCTGTTGAACGGATTAAGAAATTAAACAGCGACGTGCAGGTTGTTGCAGGTAATGTTGCAACCGGTGAGGCTACCAAAGCTTTGATCGGTGCTGGTGCGGATGCGGTTAAGGTTGGTATTGGACCAGGATCTATTTGTACGACACGTATTGTGGCTGGTGTGGGTGTTCCACAGCTGACTGCGATTGATGATTGTTCAAATGCAGCTGCTGCGGACGGTGTTCCAGTGATTGCGGACGGCGGTATCAAATTCTCGGGTGATTTTTCCAAAGCGATCGCTGCGGGTGCGCATTGTGCCATGGTTGGTTCTATGTTGGCTGGTACAGATGAAGCACCAGGTGAAGTGATCCTATACCAAGGTCGTAGCTTTAAATCATTCCGTGGCATGGGCTCTGTTGGGGCGATGGCGCGCGGTTCTGCGGATCGGTATTTCCAAAAAGAAGCCAGCACAGATAAATTGGTACCAGAAGGTATCGAAGGTCAGGTGCCTTATAAGGGTGGCGTGACATCTGTTGTACATCAAATGATCGGTGGTTTACGGGCTTCTATGGGATACACTGGCTGTGCGACTGTTGATGAGATGCGTCAGAACTGTAAGTTCGTGAAAATCTCAGGCGCTGGCTTGAAAGAAAGCCATGTGCATGATGTGCAAATCACACGTGAAAGCCCGAACTACCGTATTGGGTAATATGAGCGCCGATTGTCTAAAGATGGTCGGCGTAGTTTGTTCATTCTAAAAGCATCAAGATTAGTAACATTTTTGTTTGTTATCATGTAGTTAACGTAGCGTTATAAGTCCTGATTTTGCCATAATTTGACTTATTTTTAACTCTAAGAACCTTTGAGTTAAATAAGGCACAAGCAGCAGTATAATGGCTATTTTTGAAGCATACAATACAACAGCTCTGAACTTTTCAGGGAATACGGTTTCGTTGCCTAACGACTATGACGAATCCACGGATGTATTGCTTGATATTGATGATGATGATGACATTTTTGAAGGCGATTTAAATCGCAATGAAGATGGCAATGATACCAACCAATTTGGAACTGTAACGGATCTGGATGGTAACTTCATTGCAGGCGGCCCGACGACGACAATATATGCTGAGTCACAATTCAACTTGGTTGCGCCTGACGGTTCGACAATAACTTTATACCGTGTCGAAGTGGATAGTAACCCAAACAGTACTTTTGGGAACGGCATCTTAGTTGGCTTTTTACCAACAGCACCTTTGGAAGTCGGTGTCACTTATACATTTACAACGTCAAATACGACACCAACCAATAATCTTGAGTTTGATGATGTTGTTGGCGCTATTTGTTTTACGCCTGGGACATTGATCACGACACCATCAGGGGATCGATTGGTTGAAGAACTGAGTGTTGGTGATTTGGTGATTACAGCAGACAATGGTGTTCAAGCTATTCGTTGGGTCGGTCGTAAGAAAATTACGGGTGCACGTTTATATGCGCATAATAACCTGCGCCCTGTTATGATAAAGAAAGATGCTTTTGGTAAAGGCGTACCATGTGCAGATATGTGGTTATCACCACACCACCGCGTTTTGGTGAGCGGTCATAATCTATCTTTGAACTATGGAACAAAACAAGCGCTGGCACCTGTGAAAGGGCTTTGTAACGATCACAGTGTCTTTACGGATTATGGTGTGAAATCGACTGAATATATTCATATTCTGTTTGACCGTCATGAAGTCGTTTATTCAAATGGGCTACGCACAGAAAGTTTTCATCCTGGTGCCGTTGGTCTGGATACGATTGAAGAGGGCGCGCGCAGTGAATTGTTCCAAATTTTTCCCGAGCTGCAACATAACCCAGAATGTTTTGGCCCGAGCGCACGTAAATCCTTAAAAGTCAGTGAAACAAGATTCTTGTCGCCATACGTATAGCGAATAATGACATATTATACTTTGCCAGTGGTATGCTGAACGTCATTAGATTAAAGATGCCATATCTTAAGTTTTATAATGGTTGATAGACTATGACCCCCAATGCCCGATATGCAGCTGCCATTGATATTTTGGACATGATCTTTTCGGGGGAGCCTGCAGAAAAGACGTTAACCAATTGGGCACGTTCCAATCGTTATGCTGGTTCAAAAGATCGCGCAGCAGTGCGGGATATCGTTTTTGATTGTTTACGTTGTAAGCGGTCTTTTATGCATAGTGCTGGTTTTTCTACTGCTCGTGGCTGTGTGGCTGGGCATATTCTGAAAAATGATAATGTTATAACGGATGTTTTTACTGGAGAGAAATTTGCACCAGCAAAGTTAACGGATGGTGAATTGCAAAGCTTAGAAGTAGAAAAAAAGCCTGCTGCGCCATCTGTATTATTTGACCTTCCAGATTGGATTACCCCCAAATTACAAAGTTCGCTGGGCGATGAAAGTGAAACAATATTCATTGCTTTGCAAAACCGAGGGGCGCTTGATTTGCGTGTGAATACGCGAAAGTCAGATGTAGGCGCGGCACAATCAGCTTTGATGAAAGAAGATATTCAAACGGAAACGTTAGATATTTCTTCAACGGCGTTAAGGGTGTTAACGAACCCACGACGTGTTGCTTTATCGACAGCCTATAAAGAGGGGCTTGTTGAAATCCAAGATGCAGGATCACAGGCCATTGTTGATGCATTACCTGTAGCTAAGACAAAGACGATCATGGATTATTGCGCTGGCGGTGGTGGGAAGTCTTTGGCTATCGCTGCAAAGGTCACCAATGATGTGAAGTTATTTGCATATGATCAAAGTCAGGCGCGTATGGGTGATTTACCAGCACGTGCAAAACGAGCTGGTGCAACAGTAAAAGTTCTTATCGACGATCCTATATCCCAAGATACGCAATACGATTTGGTTCTGTTGGATGTACCTTGTTCTGGAACTGGGGCATGGCGGCGTAATCCAGATGGTAAATGGCGTTTCACACAGCAAGATTTGGATACGCTTTGCGAAACTCAACAAACCATTCTTCGAAGTGCTCAAGAGTTGGTCACACCAAACGGGTATTTGGCTTATGTGACCTGCTCTTTATTATTTGATGAAAATGAAAACCAAATTGAAACCTTTTTAAAAGACCATCCAGATTGGGAATCTTTGAGCCGTAAAAAGTTTTTACCAAGCCGCGGTACAGATGGTTTCTTTTTAGAAGTTTTACAGAAACAACAATCTTAGGTTGTCATACGCGTAAATTTGCTTCTAATTTAAATTTTGGAGCAAATTATTTTATGCAGAATTTTTTTATTAAACCGTTTGAATATTTACAAAGTGATAAAACAATCCTTTTTATCTTGATCGTTTTAGGGTGTTTTGTTGCATTCCTTTTTCCTTTTTTAAACAAACATTTATATCCCGTAGTCATTATGATCCCTGTAACGGTTTTCTCTACGGCTGCTTTTACATATTGGCTGATGTCTAAGCGACTTATTTCAAATGATAAATTGATAGATGCGCAAAAGAAAAAAATCCGGATGCAGGCTTTGGCAAAAGCTGGAACGATTACTGTACAGGAACTTTTTGACAGTTTGCCTATCGCTCTTTTACGGGTGGCAAAGGATGGTCGAATTAAACAAACCAATCAGTTTTCACGTAACATTTTAGGGCTTAGAGAAGGGGATAGCCCTAATATATCAGAGATTGTATCTGGTTTAACACGCCCTGTGCCAGATTGGTTGGATGATTTGAACGAACGTGCGGCACGCGGGGAGCCAAAATTGGTGCAGGTCACTGGCCCCAAATCCGAAGTGTTTCTGCATGTATCTTTGATCAGTATGGACCCAAGGGGGGGATCAGATTTAATCGCTGTTATTAGTGATGCAACAGAATTAAAAACACTTGAAGCCCAATTTGTTCAAAGTCAAAAAATGCAAGCAATTGGTCAATTGGCTGGCGGGGTTGCGCATGACTTTAATAATCTTTTGACGGCTATTTCTGGATATTGTGATTTACTATTGTTACGGCACGATAAAGGTGACCCTGATTATAGTGACCTGATCCAAATCCATCAAAATGCAAACCGTGCTGCTGCATTGGTCGGGCAGCTTTTGGCGTTTTCGCGCAAGCAAACATTGCAACCTAATGTTTTGAATGTGGATGAGGCTTTGGCGGATATGACTCATTTATTAAATCGTCTTTTAGGGGCGAAAATTGAATTAATTTTGCAACATGCAGAAAATCTGCCGAGCGTTTATGTGGATAAACGGCAATTGGAGCAGGTTGTGATGAACCTTGTAGTGAATGCGCGAGATGCTATGCCGGATGGGGGCACTGTCGATATCTCGACGACTGAAACTGTATTTCTTGAAGATGTGGTCAAAGGAAATGCACCTATTCCCAAAGGCCGTTATGTTGAAATCTTAGTCTCGGACAGCGGGTGTGGAATTGAGCCAAAGAACTTGTCCCATATCTTTGACCCATTTTTCACCACGAAAGATGTAGGTGAAGGAACTGGGTTAGGATTGTCTACTGTTTATGGCATTGTGAAGCAAACTGGCGGGTATATCCTTGCCGATAGTAAGATAGGGGTGGGGACGACATTCAGTGTGTTACTGCCCGTAACCAGCCATGTTGAAGCACCAATGGTGAAAAAAGCTGAAGGAGCAAAAGTCGTCAGTACCTCTCTTAAGGGAACGACGGTTTTGTTGGTTGAAGATGAGGTGCCTGTCCGCAGCTTTGCTGCGCGTGCGTTGAGTATGCAGGATGTGACAGTACTGGAAGCTGGCTCTGCGGAAGAGGCGATGGTTTTTGTGGATGACCCGAACCAGCAGATAGATATTTTCGTGTCTGATGTCGTCATGCCAGGCGAAGATGGGCCAACATGGGTACGTAAAGCTTTGCTTAAACGGCCTGAGGTGCATGTGATTTTTGTGTCTGGCTATGCCGAAGAAACCTTTTCACAAGAATTTGGTGAAATAACGGGTGCACAATTTATTCCCAAACCGTTTACATTATCTAAGCTTATTCAAACTGTGAGCGATATACGTGCCGAGTTATAATGTGATTGAATTATAAATCTCAAAATCACGTTTTTGGGCCGTTTGTAATTCTTTTAATAGGTTCGGGCTTAAAGAAACTTCTACCTTTGGAGAGACATTGGTTTTGGGCAAAGTGATCTGTTTTTTCAAACGTTCAGATAAGAAGCCCACCATGTGATCAATCTGATCATAGCGGAACAAATGTGTTATGCCGATATTCTCATTTTTGTCAGATACAAATTTTGCTTGGCTTCCAAGGCGGGCATAGGGTGGTTGATCCTCTTGTAAATAAGCTTCGATAAATTCATCAAAGGTTAAACCATGCGTACTGTTTGGTTTTCCGATCAATTCTTTGCGGCTGCGATATCTGTACCAGCTGCTTAGCCAATCGACAGGTTCGCGAAATGCGGCAACACAATCTGGCTTTTCTGGCATCACTGTTTGAACAAAAGGTTCTAAGAGACGTTTGTATTTTCTGTATGGTGTGTGTTTTAGTGCAGGGTTTTTTGACAGGCGAATTTCACATAATGTTCCTAAAGTTGTCTCAATAGAGGTTGATGCTGTCTTTGGGGTTGCAAAAAAAACCAGCTTTTCTTTGATAAAAATCAACATGTTATTCTATTTGCCTGTGCACTCGGTAAGTCGTTTATAATATTTTTACCCATCATAAACTATCTTTGCCAAAAGTAGAATTATAAAATTTATCTTGAAATGTTCTCGTTTTAGTCTCATAAGAACGTTAAAGAACATATGTGGAACAAACGACTCATTGTTGCGACCGCAGGGATGTGAAATAAAAAGGAAAAAACATGGGTGCGACTTTACTAGATATGACCGACAAAAAAGCAATGGATAAACAAAAGGCGCTAGAAGCAGCGTTGGGACAGATTGAACGCCAATTCGGCAAAGGGTCTGTCATGAAATTGGGCCAAGACAACCCAGTGATGGATATCGAAGCAACATCAACAGGCTCGTTGGGTTTGGATATTGCATTGGGCATAGGTGGTTTGCCCAAAGGTCGTATTGTCGAAATTTATGGCCCTGAAAGCTCAGGTAAAACAACGCTGACTTTACATGCGATTGCAGAAGAACAAAAAAAAGGCGGTATTTGTGCTTTTGTTGACGCGGAACACGCGCTTGATCCGACTTACGCGAAAAAGCTTGGGGTGAATTTGGATGATTTGTTGATTTCACAACCTGATGCAGGTGAACAAGCTTTGGAAATCACAGACACTTTGGTACGCTCAGGTGCTGTTTCTATGGTTGTTGTAGACTCAGTTGCAGCTTTGACACCAAAAGCGGAATTAGAAGGCGATATGGGCGACCACCAAGTGGGTGCTCAGGCGCGTTTAATGTCTCAAGCGATGCGTAAATTGACAGGTTCGATTGCGAAATCAAACTGTATGGTGATTTTTATTAATCAGATCAGAATGAAAATTGGCGTGATGTTTGGCTCTCCTGAAACCACATCAGGTGGTAATGCATTGAAGTTCTATTCATCCGTACGTTTGGACATCCGCCGCATTGGTGCGATTAAAGACCGCGATGAAATCGTGGGCAACCAAACACGTGTTAAAGTGGTGAAGAACAAAGTATCCCCACCGTTCAAACAAGTTGAATTCGACATCATGTACGGCGAAGGCATTTCCAAGCGCGGTGAATTGATTGATCTGGGCGTGAAGGCTGGATTGGTTGAAAAGTCAGGCTCTTGGTTCTCATATGGTGATGAACGTATCGGGCAGGGCCGTGAGAATGCGAAAAACTATCTGAAAGAAAACCCGCGTATGGCGTTGGATATCGAAGATAAAATTCGTGCCTCTCATGGGTTGGATTTTGATATGCCAGCAGAAGAAGCCAAACTTGTTAAACTAGATGATGATGCGGTTGTGGAAGACTAAAGACTTCCAGCCGTAGTTTCTAAAAGGCCAGAGGTTTTCTTTGGCCTTTTTGTTTTTGACACCGACACTCGTATAATCACTTTACAGTTCAAAAAAATAATGGCTTGGTTCTAAGATAACATTTTAGGAATGGTTATGGCTTTTGAACTTTGGCTGGCTTTTGTGGCCGCATCCACCGCATTATTGTTAATTCCAGGCCCAACAATATTGTTGGTTCTCAGCTATGCATTAAGCCAAGGGCGCAGGGTCGCGGTGGCGACCGCTGTTGGTGTTGCGGTTGGTGATTTGATCGCGATGAGTGCATCGCTTGCAGGTTTAGGCGCCTTGGTATTGGCATCTGCCACTTTGTTCACTGCGCTGAAATGGATGGGGGCGGCTTATTTAATCTATTTGGGCATAAAACTGTTTAGAAGTGCGCCCAATGCAAAGATTGCAGCGCTAAGTGATGTTGAAGATTTACCAGCCTCTAAAGTCTTTACTCATGCGGCAGCTGTGACGGCATTGAACCCAAAATCTATTGTATTCTTCATTGCTTTTGTGCCGCAATTCATCACCACAGAAACGGCATTATTGCCGCAATTTTCCATCTTAATCACGACCTTTGTAGGTTTGGCTGCTTTCAATGCCTTAGCCTATGCATTGTTGGCGGATAAGTTGCGGGAAAAGATTGCGAAACCTGCCGTTATTGCACAACTGACGCGTTTTGGCGGCGGTGCATTGATTGCTATGGGTATTGCCACGGCTACATTCAGACGTGGAACGGTATAGACCATGAAACAGGTCACAATGCATGAGCTGCAAGCCGCAATTCCCCATATTTTGGATGCGCCTAAGGATAACGTGCCAATTTATTCGTTATGTTTGCGTCCCGATTATGGTGAACGGCAAATTGTGAATGAAATACAATTTACCAAAGAATTCGGCATCCCCAGTGAACGCTGGTCAACTGCTGCATGGATGAAACTGCCAGATGGTCAACCTGATCCGCGTATCCAAGTTTCCATTTTGAACAAACGCGTGATGGATTTGGTGTGGTTGGATCGTGAAAACACACCGCATCCGGGTGATCCTATTGTAGCGGATATTGATACATCGGAAGCGAATATGCCTGTGGGGACGCTTTTGCGTATTGGCAGCACAACAGTACGTGTCTCAGATGCGTTCAATGATGCCTGTGTAAAATGGAAAGTGCGGTACGGTAAAGATGCAAAAGACTGGATCGTGCGCCCTGATAACATCAAACACAAATTGCGCGGGTTGTTGTGCGAAGTCGTCGAAGACGGTTGGGTAAGGTCTGGGGATGTTATTCAGAAGGTGTAGATTGATCTGCATCTGCTGCGACTTTGCGCAGGTAAAATGCGATCACCAGTAAAAAAACCAACATAATTGCGGGCATTCCGATCAGGAATGAGAAGTCTTCGCCGCGTAATGTCCATGGCATTTTGATATTACAGCTGCTTGAGTTTGGAGACCCAAAAGCGCAGCCAAGAGACATGACATAGATATAGAAGAACGCCCATAAGCCCATAAAGAGAAAAGAGAGGATGAAAAATATGTTTGAAATGATTTTCATTGGTTTTGGTCCAAAAACTTAACTATGTTCGATAAAGTTTAGTACTTGTAGGAACAAAGGTAAACTTCGTCTGTGGACACCCCTTAAACCCTTAGCTAAAACGTTAAAAACGACTTAAGCGGAAGTGCCAGATGACCAGCGTAAATGACATTCGTTCAACCTTTTTGAATTTCTTTGATCGGAATGATCACGAGGTGGTGCAAAGTTCACCACTTGTGCCGCGCAATGATCCGACTTTGATGTTTGTGAACTCTGGCATGGTGCAGTTTAAGAACCTGTTCACGGGGCAAGAAACGCGTGATTATGTGCGGGCGACTTCGGCGCAAAAATGTGTGCGGGCAGGTGGTAAGCACAACGACCTGGACAATGTGGGTTATACGGCGCGTCACCATACATTTTTCGAAATGATGGGGAATTTCAGTTTTGGCGATTACTTCAAGGAACAGGCGATTACGCAAGCGTGGGATTTGATCACCAAGGATTTTGCGATCGATAAGGATCGCCTGTATGTGACGGTTTATCATACGGATGATGAGGCAGCGGATATTTGGAAGAAATATGCTGGCCTGCCTGATGACCGTATTATTCGTATCGCAACGGATGATAACTTTTGGAAAATGGGCCCAACGGGGCCTTGTGGACCTTGTACCGAGATTTTCTATGATCACGGCGATCATGTTTGGGGTGGCCCTCCGGGATCACCAGAAGAAGATGGCGATCGTTTTATCGAGATTTGGAACCTTGTTTTCATGCAAAACGAGCAGTTCGAAGATGGATCAATGGTGCCATTGGATATGCAATCCATTGATACAGGCATGGGTATTGAACGTGTTGCAGCATTGTTGCAGGGCAGCCACGACAATTACCAGACGGATTTGTTCAAAGACCTGATCGAAGCGTCTGCACATGCCACAGGTGTTGATCCTTATGGCGATATGAATGTCAGCCACCGTGTGATTGCGGATCACTTACGCTCGACTTCATTCCTAATTGCGGATGGCGTTTTGCCATCGAATGAAGGGCGCGGATATGTGTTGCGCCGTATTATGCGTCGTGCGATGCGCCATGCGCATTTATTGGGGGCGCAAGATCCTGTGATGCACAAATTGGTGCCAGCTTTGGTGAAACAGATGGGCCAAGCCTATCCTGAATTAACCCAAGGCCAAGCGATGATCGAAGAGACTTTGTTGTTGGAAGAAACACGTTTCAAAAAGACTTTGGATCGCGGTTTGAAATTATTGGATGATGAAGTCAGCTGTTTGGGCGATGGTGGAACCTTGGCGGGTGACACGGCATTTAAGCTTTATGACACTTATGGTTTTCCTGTTGATTTGACCCAAGACGCCTTGCGCGAAAAGGGCATGACGGTTGATGTTGATGGGTTCAATGCAGCTATGGAAGAGCAGAAAGCCAAGGCGCGTGCAGCGTGGTCTGGCTCTGGCGAAGCTGCGGATGAAAGCATCTGGTTTGATATTGCCGAAGACAAAGGTGTGACAGAGTTCCTTGGGTACGATACCGAAACAGCGGAAGGTCAGGTTGTGGCTGTCGTCGTGGATGGGGCTTTGGCGGATACAGCCGATAAGGGGACATCTGTTCAGGTGGTTTTGAACCAAACACCATTTTATGCGGAAAGCGGTGGTCAGATTGGTGACAGCGGTGTTTTGAAAACGGATGGTGCAACGGTTGCTGTGTCTGATGTTAAGAAAAAAGCGGGTGTGTTTATTCATATCGGTGAAGTGACAGAAGGCACTTTGACCAAAGGTGCAGCGGCTGAATTGACTGTGGATCACGGTCGCAGATCAGCCATTCGCAACAGCCACTCTGCAACGCATTTGTTGAACGAAGCCTTGCGGAATGCTTTGGGGGATAATGTTGCACAACGCGGGTCGTTGAATGCAGTTGATCGTTTGCGGTTTGATTTCAGCTATTCCAAAGCGATGACTGCGGATGAAATTAAAGCGGTTGAGGCAGAGGTGAATGCTTACATCCGTCAGAACAGCAGCGTTGAAACACGGATTATGACGCCTGATGATGCGCGCGAATTGGGTGCACAAGCGCTGTTTGGTGAAAAATATGGCGACGAGGTGCGTGTTGTTTCTATGGGTGTTCAGGACGGCTCTGGTAAGGGGTTGGACAAGAACACGTATTCATTGGAATTATGTGGCGGTACGCACGTCAGCCAATTGGGTCAGATCGGGTTGTTTGCACTGTTAAGTGAAAGTGCATCGTCAAACGGTGTGCGCCGTATCGAAGCGCTGACTGGGCAAGAAGCGTTAAAGCATCTGACGGGACAATCCGCTGCTTTGGCAGGTGTTGCTGGTACTTTGAAGGCAAAGCCAGAGGATGTTTCCACGCGTGTTCAGGCGTTGCTGGATGAGCGTAAAGCGTTGCAAAACGAAGTGGCAGAACTGCGCAAAGCGGTTGCTATGGGCGGCGGTGGTCAATCTGCCGAGGCTGAGGATGTGAATGGTGTGCCGTTCTTTGCACAAGTGCTGAAAGATGTGCCAGGCAAAGACCTGCGTGGGTTGATTGATGAACACAAGAACCGTTTGGGTTCCGCTGTGATTCTGTTGATTTCAGATGCGGGTGGTAAGGCCGCTGTTGCAGCTGGTGTGACGGATGATCTGACCAGCAAAGTGAGTGCTGTGGATGTTGTGAAAGCAGCAGCTGCGGAATTGGGCGGCAAAGGCGGCGGTGGCCGTCCTGATATGGCGCAAGCGGGTGGTGCGGATGCAGCAAACGCAGATAAGGCGGTTGCGGCCGCGAAAACAGTTTTAGGAGCATAAAACATGGCAGCTTATTGTATGGTACAAATCAACGTCCACGATGCGGATGAATACGGTAAATATGTAGAGCTGGCAGGCCCTGCTGTTGCAAAATACGGTGGCGAATTTTTGGTGCGCGGCGGTAAATGTGTGACCAAGGAAGGCCCAGAGCAAACGCGCAATGTGATCATTCGTTTTGAAGATTTTGATACGGCTGTGAAGTTTTACGATGGGCCAGAGTATCAAGAAGCGTTGGGTTTTGCTTTGGCTGATGGTGTGTCCACACGCAATTATACAATCGTTGAAGGCCTGTAAGGCCAAGCAATGACTGATTTCATTCGCCATATATCCAAGGTGGTATTGGCGGATGGATGGAAACGGTTTTCTGAATTCACTTATGAACTGCGCAACCGTGATGGGTCATGGCAGAAACAAACGCGTGAAGTGTATGAGCGCGGTTCTGCGGTAACGTGTTTGTTGCGCAATCCTGATACGGATCATGTTTTACTAACACGTCAATTTCGATTGCCGTGTCATTTGATTGGACGCGATGCGCATCTGATTGAAGCACCCGCTGGGATGCTGGATGGGGTTGATCCTGTCGAACGGATGCGATTGGAATTGGAAGAGGAAACGGGATTTTCTGTTTCTAAAATGACCCGATTGTTTGATCTGATTTCATCACCTGGTGGGGTGGATGAAACGGTTGTGTATTATGTCGGTGAATACCGTGCATCTGACCGTGTGTCAGATGGCGGTGGGGTGCCTGATGAAGGTGAAGACATAGAAGTCTTGGAAATCCCTTTGAATGATGCACTGCATATGATCACCACGGGCGAGATCTATGACGCGAAAACGGTGATCCTGTTACAACATTATGCGTTACAGCGGTAGGGCAGTTGTTTCCTTAATCTCTTCCATTACGAAACTGGCGGACACATCGGCCAAAGTCACCTTTTGGATTAAACGCTGGTATAGGCGGTCATAAGCGGCCATATCTGCGACTTGGGCGCGGATCAGGTAATCCAGATCACCACTCATGCGGTAGGCGCCTAAAATTTCAGGCATAGACCGTGTGGCACTGGCAAATTGGTTTAACCAGTCAGGATCGTGTTTGTTGGTTCTGACCGAGATGAACACGCTTAACCCCACATCCAGCTTTTCGGCGTCTAATATTGCAACGCGGGATTTGATATACCCTGCATCCTCTAGGTTTTTGATACGGCGCCAACAGGCATTACGGGACAGGCCAACGGATTCGCCTAAATCCTCTAGGCCTAGTGTGGCGTCGCGTTGCAAGTGTTGCAGTATTTGTGTGTCTATGTGATCTATTTTCATAAATTTATTATATACTGGGATATTTTCACAATAAAGAATAAAATTGCCCTAACTTTGGGACGTTTTTGCATTCATCCCTGATATTGTGTGAAAAACAACAGGAGTAGCCCCATGATACGCAAAATTTTCCTTGATCACCCAGCATCTGTAGATGAGACATTTATTGAGCACTTCTTCTTTGCTTTGAAGTTTTCGTTCACTTTATTTGTCGCGGCTTTCGCTGCATTGCTTCACGCCTTTGTGCCTTGTGCGTGTGAAAAAACGGCGAGTAAGATTGTTGCTAAGCTATATGCCAAGACGCATAATCGAGGTGCTTAATGTGTAGATGGGCGGCCTATATTGGCGAACCTGTTTTTATCGAAGAACTTTTGTTTGATCCAAGTCATTCGTTGATCAAGCAAAGTAAGCAGGCTGAAGAGTGTAAAACGGCGATTAATGCCGATGGGTTTGGATTGGCGTGGTATCACGCAAAACCAGAGCCGGGGTTGTACCGAGATGTTTATCCTGCGTGGTCCGATCCGAATTTGAAATCCATTGCCAGCCAAATCCAAACGAGGTTGTTTTTGGCGCATGTGCGCGCATCCACGGGATCTGCGATCAGTCGTAACAATTGTCATCCGTTTGCTGTGGGCAATTGGAGCTTTATGCACAACGGTCAAATTGGTGGGTTTGAGATGTTCCGCAAGAAAGCGGACATGTTGATCTCTGATGAGTTATATCAATATCGCAAGGGGGCAACGGACAGCGAAGTGCTGTTTTTATTGGCTTTGGGGTATGGGTTGAACAAACACCCGTCTAAAGCGTTATCGCGTGCCGTTTTGGAAATGCAGGGTATGTCCGAGGAATATGGCACAGGTCCTGCAATGCGGTTGTCTGCGGCATTTTCAAATGGAAATGATCTCTATGCTGTGCGTTATGCATCTGATGATCGAGCGCCGTCTTTATATTACCGCCGTAATGAAGATCAAAACGGTTGGGCCGTGGTTTCGGAACCTTTAGATATGTCCGAAGAGGGTTGGATAGAGGTTCAGAACGGTGAGATGTGTTGTTTCCGTAGAAATGGTGTGCATAAGACAAGTTTCTTAGAAGTTCAGGGTTTGCCAGAAGTTGTCTAATGAGGCGCGCTGTTTGAAAACACGTTGATTACGATCACGCCCAACATGATCAAGCCGATGCCGATGTAGGCGGCTAAATCTAAGCTCTGTTTGAAAATAACGATGCCGATGATGGTTATTAAGACGATCCCCAATCCTGACCAAAGAGCGTAGACGACGCCTATGGGCATGTATTTTAAGGTGAGGGATAGAAAGTAAAAGGCTGCACCAAAGCAGATTAATACACCAATGCTGGGGAGTGGTTTGGTAAATTCTGCGCTGGCTTTGATACAGGCTGTGCCCGCGGTTTCGCAGATAACCGCGATGATCAGATAGATATAGTGTACTGGCATTTGATATCCCAACAAAAAAGGGCGGCCAATGAGCCGCCCCTGAATGCTAATCTGCTTTGGCTTATCCTGCCAAGGCTTTGTTTAGGTTCTCGTCGATTTTTTCCAAGAACCCTTCTGTTGTGAGCCAGCCTTGGTTTGGACCAACCAATAGCGCCAAGTCTTTGGTCATATGGCCGTTTTCAACAGTGTTGATGATTGTTTTTTCCAGTGTTTCCGCAAATTCTTTTAGTTTTGCGTTACCGTCTAGTTTTGCGCGGTGCTTTAGACCACCTGTCCATGCATAGATAGATGCGATGGAATTTGTGGATGTGGCTTCGCCTTTTTGGTGCTGGCGGTAGTGACGTGTCACTGTACCGTGTGCCGCTTCTGCTTCGACAATTTTGCCATCTGGCGTCATCAACTGTGATGTCATCAGACCAAGAGAGCCGTAACCTTGGGCAACTGTGTCAGATTGCACGTCGCCGTCATAGTTCTTACACGCCCAAACATAACCACCTGACCATTTCAGGGCAGAAGCAACCATATCGTCGATTAAGCGGTGCTCGTAGTGAATGCCAGCTTTTTTGAACTCTTCTTCGAATTCGTTTTCATAGACTTCTTGGAAGATGTCTTTGAAACGACCGTCGTAGGCTTTCAGGATTGTGTTTTTAGTCGACAAGTACACAGGCCAACCAAGATTCAAGCCGTAGTTCATGGATGCACGTGCGAAGTCATAAATAGAGGCATCTAGGTTATACATGCCCATTGTGATGCCTGACCCCGGTGCATCGAACATATCTTTTTCGATGATTGTGCCGTCTTTGCCTTCGAATTTAATCGATAGTTTGCCTTCGCCTGGGAAAAGGAAGTCTGTTGCTTTGTATTGGTCGCCAAATGCGTGGCGGCCCACAACGATTGGCTTTGTCCAACCTGGAACAAGGCGTGGAACGTTGCTGCAGATGATTGGCTGGCGGAAGATAACACCACCAAGGATGTTGCGGATTGTGCCGTTTGGCGAACGCCACATCTTTTTCAAACCGAACTCTTCTACGCGTGCTTCATCAGGTGTGATGGTCGCACATTTTACGCCAACGCCGTATTTTTTGATGGCTTCAGCGGAATCGATTGTGATCTGGTCGTTTGTTTCGTCACGCACTTCCATGCCGAGGTCATAGTATTTCAAATCGATGTCTAGATATGGAAGGATGAGCTTTTCTTTGATGAAGTGCCAAATAATGCGTGTCATCTCATCGCCGTCTAACTCTACGACAGGATTTTCTACTTTGATCTTGGTCATGTGTAACCTCTGGTTATTTTTTGGAATCGGAACTTGGGTTTTTTATCCCAACTTTCGAAGAATTGAAAGGTCAGTATACAAATGTATACGGGCTCATGTGTAAAGTTTATGTGCTTTTAAGCCACTATAACCGCTGTACTTAAAGAATACGAATTTTATGTGACACTGGTTACTTATGCGTGTGCGGCTGCTTGCACTTAATCTATACGGAGCGTATCACGCTGCCAACGACTTTTGGAGCCTTAATCGCATGTCCGGTACAGATCACAGTAAAGCCACTGAATGGAGTGGGCCACAGCCAAGTATTATCCTTGTGGAGCCGCAAATGGGCGAAAATATCGGCTCTGCGGCGCGTGCGATGTATAACTTTGGGCTGGAATGGATGCGTTTGGTCAATCCGCGAGATGGTTGGCCCAATCAAAAAGCCGTGGCAACGGCATCGGGTGCCGCGCGTGTTTTGGATCAGATCAAAGTAACCGAAACAACCGCGGGTGCAGTGGAAGATTTGAACTATGTGTTTGCCACAACGGCGCGAACGCGTGATTTGACGAAACCAATTATGACACCAGAGCGAGCAATGGCACATGCACGTGCGTTAATTGGTGAGGGACAAAAGGTTGGCGTTTTGTTTGGACCAGAACGGGCTGGGTTGGCGAATGATGATATCGTTCGTGCCAATGCATTGATATCTGTGCCTGTAAATCCAGCATTTGCATCGCTGAACCTTGCGCAATGTGTATTGTTATTGGCCTATGAATGGCGTCGACAAGAGGCGGAGGTTCCTGCAGAAGCGATGGCACTGGCTGGAACAGAGTTTGCCACTGGGATTGAAGTTGAGAAGTTGTCAGAGCGTTTAGAGCAAGATTTGACGGCTAAAGAATTCTTTTGGCCAGAAGATAAAGCCGAAAGTATGCGCTTGAACTTACGTAATTTATGGTCGCGTATGGCATTAACGCAGGCTGATGTGCGTACTTTACACGGTGTTTTCCGTGCTTTGACGCGGAAAAATAAACCACCAAAGGGCTAGACCTTCGACAGATAATTTGTTTCACTGTTTTTCTAGGGTTGAACTGCAACCCCAAGAATAAGGCTTAAAAGCCATTTTGGAGCGAGTGAATGCAAGACGTCGGATGGCGTGAAAAAGTCAAACTTCCACAAATATCTAAGAAATCTTTCACTGCAAAGATGGATACTGGGGCGAAAGCTTCGTCGTTACATGTGACCGATTTAAATGTGCATGAAAAAAATGGCGAACGTATTGCATCGTTTACAGCCATGGTTGGCCCAAAACCTCATGTTGAATATGTGAAGTTTGAAGCCGAAGTTATTGAATATAAACGTGTTCGCAGCTCGAATGGAATGGTTGAAGAACGTCCAACTATTATTCTGGAACTAGAGTTAAATGGAGAGCGTTGGCCTGTTGAGGTCACGTTAACCAACCGATCAAAGATGAAATATCGAATGCTTATTGGGCGCGATGCAATGGGAGATAAGTTGCGGGTTTGCCCTTCAAAAACATATTTAACGGGAGATTAATATGAAAATAGCACTAATGTGCCGAAACGTAGATTTGTATTCACACCAGCGTTTTATGCAGGCTGCAAAAGAACGTGGACATGAAATGATCCATGTCAATCACATGAAGTGTTATATTGATATCGCTGCCTCGAGGCCTGCTTTGCATTATAAGGGTGAAAGCTTGAAGGGGATTGATGCTGTTATCCCGCGTATTGGCGCATCAGTTACATTTTTTGGAACAGCAGTTTTACGCCAGTTTGAAATGATGGGGACATATTCATTGTCTGAAAGTGTGGCCATTACACGTTCACGAGACAAATTACGCAGTCTGCAATTATTGTCACGCCGTGGGGTCGGTATGCCTGCAACGGTTTTTGCGCATCGTTCCAGTGATCCTGCGGAACTGTTGAAATTAATGGGCGGCGCACCAGCCGTTATTAAGATGCTAGAAGGCACACAGGGTAAAGGTGTGGTTCTTGGGGAAACGAAAAAGGCTGCGGAGAGTCTGATCCAAGCATTTTCAGGACTACAAGCGCAGTTTTTGGTGCAAAGCTTTGTAAAAGAAGCCAATGGTGAAGACATCCGCTGTATCGTTTTAGATGGCAAAGTGATTGCGGCGATGAAGCGAAAAGGCGCAGATGGTGACTTCAGATCTAATTTGCACCAAGGCGGGACAGCACAACAAACACGTATTTCACCAGCAGAACGTGCAACAGCTGTTAAGGCGGCGAAAGTTATGGGTTTGAATTTCTGTGGTGTTGATCTTTTGCGTTCTGAAGACGGTCCCAAAGTTATGGAAGTTAATTCATCACCGGGTATCGAAGGCTTAGAGAAAGCAACTGGATTGGATGTTGCTGGTAAAGTGATTGATTATTTGGAAACGCATGCGCGTCCAGGTGCGACAAAGACGAAAGGCAAGGGATAAGTGTAAACTGAGCCTTGCCGAGCCTATTGGGTCACATTAGATTGTCGCGAAAGATTATCGGAGTACCCAATGGCTAAGACACGTTCTATTTTTGAAGAAGTATCTGAAGAAACGCCAAAACAAGACACCCCCAAAGGCGGGCTTATTGATGGTGGACGTGGTGGATCACGTAAGGCTGTTGCGCGATGGTTGTTGATTTTATTCAAGCTCGTCGTTTTGATGATTGTTGTGGGTGGATTGACCCGTTTAACGGATAGTGGATTATCAATTACAGAGTGGAAGCCAATTACAGGATCCATTCCGCCGCTGAATGAGGTGGATTGGCTATCTGAGTTCGAAAAGTATAAGAAAATACCCGAATATACCTTGCAGAATGTAGGTATGACGTTGCAAGAGTTCAAGACGATTTATTGGTGGGAATGGGGGCATCGCCAACTTGGGCGGCTTGTTGGGCTGGTTTGGGCCGTTGGGTTTTTCTTTTTCTTAGCCACAAAACGCATTCCAAAAGGTTGGACATTACGCCTGCTTGGTGTGGGTGCTTTGGGTGGTTTGCAAGGTGCTATTGGCTGGTGGATGGTGTCCTCTGGTCTTGAGGGGCGCATGGTTGACGTGGCCTCTTACCGTTTGGCCACACATCTAGGTTTGGCGTTTGTTATTTTGGGAGTGCTCATTTGGTACGTCTGGCTGTTGAAACGCGAAGAGATGGATTTGTTCCAAGCACGCCGTCAGGCGGATGCGCGTTTGGCGCGTATTGGTAAAATATTGCTGGGGCTTGTGTTTGTGCAGATTATCCTAGGCGCATTGGTGGCTGGCATTGATGCGGGACGCGGATATATTGATTGGCCAATGATGAATGGGGAATTCCTACCGTCTGAAAGCTTTGATTATGAGCCTTTCTGGACGAACTTCTTTGAAAACCCTGCTTTGGTGCAGTTTAACCACCGTATGTTGGGCTATATTGTGCTGGCGTTTGCAGTGTTTGCATGGTTGCAAAGTCGTGCATCTGCTCTTGTTTCTGTACGCAAAGCGTTCAAATGGGTTTTGTTCTTTACGATTGGTCAGATGGTTCTGGGTATCTTCACTGTGCTTTATGCAGCCCCTTGGAGCATCGCAATTGTGCATCAGCTGGGTGCTGTAGCTGTGATCGTTCTGGTGCTGCGCGCTGTGTTCTCTGTCACATACCCTGCGACGCAAAAACTGCGTTAATCCCATTGCCAGAGTTGGTGACAAAACCAAGAGACGCTTTAGGGATTGCAATGATGGCTTATTTGTCGTTGCCTTGGTTTCTAGGACGGTGATTATCAACCACTGATATTGTGAGGTTCGTAAATTGGCTACAGCATATAACCCCAAGGCAGTTTGGACTCCATTTGGTGCGTTTTCACAGGCGGTGGTTGCAGGTGAAGGGCGACTTGTGTTTCTAAAGGGACAGGTTGCTCTTGATGCTGACGGTGCAGTCGTTGGAGAGGGGGATATGGCGCGGCAGGTTAAGCAAGTTCTCGATAATATCCAAAATGTCCTGGGGTCTTTTGGTGGTCGAATGGCTGATATCGTTTCTTTAACCCAGCACACCACTGATATCGCTGCTTTTATGGAGTGCGGTTCCATCCGTCAGCGCTATTTTAATGAGCCTTATCCTGTTACGACGACGATCGAGGTGTCGGCACTCTATGACACGCGGCTGAAAGTTGAGATTACTGCTATAGCAGAGATTCCTATTGATCGGTTCATTGGGTCTTTGGATGGAAGAAAGATGCACGGTTGAGCTATTTACGCTCACTTTTCATTAGCTTTATAGAGAAAAATATTACGCAAAATATTAAGGATTTTGCCAAGTCGGGTCGCGTTTTTCTAAGAATGCGGCGATGCCTTCTTCGGTATCCTTATACATCATGTTGGCGGCCATAACTTCGCCAGTATAACTGTAGGCCTCTGTTATAGGCATTTGAAGTTGTTCATAAAATGCTTGTTTGCCGATTCTGATTGCTTTGCCGAGTTTGCCGGCAACTGTTTGCGCCAATTCCAGTGTTTCTTTGTTTAAATGTTCATCTGGAACAGCACGGTTTATCAGGCCTAAACTTTCGGCCTCTGATGCCAGAATAAATTGTCCTGTGGTCAGCATTTCGAATGTTTTCTTGCGCCCGATGTTGCGGGATAAAGCAACCATAGGGGTTGAACAAAACAGGCCTATATTTACACCGTTTACACCGAAACGGCAGGTGTCAGCGGCAACGGCCATATCGCATGTGGCAACCAATTGACAGCCAGCGGCGGTTGCTATGCCGTGTGCTTGTGCGATGACTGGCTGGGGCAGGGTTAGAATGCGCTGCATCACGGCACCGCAGCGGGTGAAGAGATCGGCGAAATAGGCAGCGCCACCATCTGAATTTTCACGACCTGTAGTCATTTCTTTGAGATCATGGCCTGCACAAAAGGCATTTCCTGCGCCTTTTAGAATAACAGCGCGGCAGGTTTCTGTTTCTGCAATCTCATCTAACGCAGAATGCAGGGTTGCAAGCATATCATCAGAGAGCGCATTGAGTGATTTTGGGCGGTTTAACGTGAGGATCGTTACGTCACCTATGTCTTTACGCAGTAGAATTTCTGAGGTCATAGTGCAAACCTATAGCAGCTGAACAATTTGGGGGAGCGTGGCATATGGAGTTAAAGATGACAATCGCAGAGATTACTGCGTTTTTGGAAAAAGTATTCCCGCAGATTGATAATGATTTCGATGTGATCTCGCTGAGCCCAGAAGAAATCGTTGTTCGTATGAATGTAAAAGAACGCCATTTGCGCCCCGGTGGTACTGTTTCGGGGCCATCGATGTTTGCACTGGCGGATGTGTCTTATTATATCGCAACGCTTGCGTTTATTGGGCCAGAGGCATTGACGGTGACGACAAACTGTTCGATTGATTTTATGCGCAAACCTGCGGCAACGGATATGATTGCCAAGGCGCGGGTGCTGAAATTGGGGCGTACATTATCTGTTGGTGATGTATTGCTGTATTCAGAAGGGCTGGAAAAGCCTGTTGCGCGGGCAAATTTGACCTACTCTATCCCGCCAAAGCAATAAAATATATGGGGTAAAATAATACCTATTTTTTAACACATTGTTTTTAATGAATAAATACGGTTTCATCTGTGTTGACTTAGCCTCATAAACCCTTAGAACCCCCATATCAGTTTCGGCACATCCCGTGCCATCAACCCTATGGGAAGAAAACAATGAAAACTTTTTCAGCTACTCCTGCTGATATTGAGAAAAAATGGCTTATCATCGACGCTGAAGGCGTTGTACTTGGTCGTTTGGCATCAATCATCGCAATGCGCTTGCGCGGTAAGCACAAGCCTTCGTTCACGCCTTCAATGGATATGGGCGACAACGTTATTGTTATCAATGCAGATAAAGTGCAGATGACAGGTAAAAAACGTACAGACAAAATTCACTACTGGCACACTGGTTACCCAGGTGGGATCAAATCCCGCACTGCTGGCCAAATCTTGGAAGGTCAATTCCCAGAGCGCCTATTGGAAAAAGCCGTACAACGTATGTTGCCAGGCGGTCCATTGTCACGTGAGCAAATGCGTAACCTACGCATCTATGCAGGTGCAGAGCACCCACATGAGGCACAAAACCCAGAAGTTCTAGACGTAAAAGCTATGAACCCTAAAAACACACGGAGCCAATCATGAGCGACGACATCAAATCATTGGACGACTTGAAAGAAGCCGTTGGCGAAGTTACAGCCGCAGAAGCTGTTGCAGCTGCAGTAACACGTGAGCCAGTTCGTGACGAATTGGGCCGTTCATACGCAACTGGTAAACGTAAAGACGCTGTTGCACGTGTTTGGATCAAACCTGGTTCAGGTAAAGTGGTCGTAAACGGTCGTGACCAAGCTGTTTATTTTGCACGCCCAGTGTTGCAAATGGTTCTAGCACAGCCTTTCGAAGTTGCTGGCGTTGAAGGCGAATTCGACGTGATGGCAACTGTAAAAGGTGGCGGTCTGTCAGGCCAAGCTGGTGCGGTTAAGCACGGTATTTCAAAAGCATTGCAACTTTATGAACCATCATTGCGTGGTGCATTGAAAGCTGCTGGCTTCCTAACACGTGACGCACGTGTTGTTGAACGTAAGAAATACGGTCGCCGCAAAGCGCGTCGTAGCTTCCAGTTCTCAAAGCGTTAAGCTTTACACTATACGAATTTCGAAAAGGCTGGCGTTTCGCTGGCCTTTTTACTTTTTGGGAATGACAAAACGCCGCTGCCTTTCATTATCAATGACTTTGGTGCAGAGTGTATGCTTCGAATGCTTAACTGTGGCTTAGAATAAAACTTAATAAAAATAATAAAATTAGAATATTATTCGAATTTATGGTTTTAATTGATATTATATTAAAATTTACTTTCTGTATTACGCGAATTAACGGTGAAAATCACTACTAGACTTCTATCTTGTATTGCTTCTAAAGGTGAGAGAACTCGTGAGTTAGGATAAAATATGCCCGTAGGTGTTTTCGATAGTGGTTTAGGTGGACTGACGGTTTACCGAGGCATTCAAGAGCGGATGCCCGATCTGAACCTTTCCTATATTGGGGACAATATGCATGCGCCATACGGTGTGCGTGATGCGGATGATATTTATAATCTGACTTGTAAAAGCGTGGAGCGTTTATGGGACGAAGGATGTAACCTTGCGATCCTAGCCTGTAACACGGCAACGGCTGTGGCTTGTCGGCGTATGCAAGAAGAGTGGGTGCCTAGGGATAAGCGCGTGCTTGGGGTTTTTGTTCCATTGATCGAAGCATTAACAGAACGGGATTGGGGGGATAATTCTGCGCCGCGCGAGGTTGCTGTGAAACAAGTGGCGTTGTTTGCGACACCTGCAACTGTTGCCAGTCGTGCGTTTCAGCGTGAATTAGCGTTTCGCGCTGTTGGTGTGGATGTAGAGGCGCAACCCTGTGCTGGCTTAGTTGATGCATTGGAGGACAATGATTTGGAGCTGGCCGAAGCGATGGTGCGCAGTCATGTCACAGCATTGAAACGCCGTATGCCGAACCCGCAATCGGCGATCCTTGGCTGTACGCATTATCCGATTTTGGAGCATATTTTCCAAAGTGCCTTGGGTGATGACGTGAAAGTGTTTTCGCAAGCGAATATCGTTGCAGCGTCTTTGGAAGATTACCTGAAACGCCATCCTGATATGATTGGAGAAGACAAGACAGGGCGTTTTCTAACGACTGGGGACCCTCAAGCGGTTAGTGATGCGGCGACACGGTTCTTGTCAAAGTCGCTACGATTTGAAGCAGCCTGATTGTCATTTGTAAATTAATCTCTTAAGTCACTACTGACTTAAGGAGAATTATCATGTCTGCACCAAAAAACATCGCGATCCTAGGGGCTTCTGGCTATACTGGCGCTGAATTGGTGCGCTTGATTGCGACACATCCTATGATGCGTATTGTTGCGCTGACAGCTGAACGTAAAGCTGGTTTGGAAATGGGGGCAGTGTTCCCGCATTTGCGCCACTTAGATTTGCCGTCTTTGGTGAAAATCGACGAGGTTGATTTTGCGGATGTGGATTTGTGTTTCTGTGCATTGCCGCATGCGACCAGTCAAAAGGTGATTTCTGCGCTGCCAAAGACATTGAAAGTCGTTGATTTATCAGCAGATTTCAGACTGCGTGATCCAGAGGAATACGCCAAATGGTATGGTGGTCAGCATGATGCGTTAGAGTGTCAGGCAGAGGCAGTTTATGGTCTGACAGAATTTTACCGTGATGATATCAAGGCTGCGCGTTTGGTGGCGGGCACAGGTTGTAATGCAGCGACTGGTCAATATGCGTTGCGTCCTTTGATTGCGGCGGATGTGATTGATCTGGATGAGATTATCATTGATCTGAAAACTGGTGTCAGCGGTGCTGGACGTGCATTGAAAGAGAACCTGTTACATGCGGAATTGTCTGAAGGGGCGCATCCTTATGCAATTGGAGGTACACACCGCCATTTGGCAGAGTTTGATCAGGAATTCAGTGCGATCGCTGGGCGCCCTGTGAAAGTTCAGTTTACGCCAACATTGCTGCCTGCAAACCGTGGGATCATTGCGAATGTTTATGTAAAGGGCGATGCGCAGGCTATTTATGATGCATTGTCAGCTGCTTATGCAGATGAGCCATTCATTGAGATGCTGCCATTTGGTGAGGCGCCAAGCACACGTCATGTACGTGGTTCGAATTATTGTCATATCGGTGTGACGTCTGATCGTATTTTGGGTCGCGCGATGGTGATTGCCGCTTTGGACAACTTAACCAAGGGATCCTCTGGTCAAGCATTACAAAATGCCAATTTGATGTTGGGTTTGCCTGAAGCAATGGGGCTGGAGCTTGCTCCTGTATTTCCATAATGGCGGTTGGGCTTAAGAAAAAACGTCGTATTCAGCTGATTATCATCGGCTTTGTTTTTTTGGCGATTGCTACAGCTTTAATCGGTTATGCCGCCAAGGATGGTATCGAGTTTTTCCGCAGTCCAAGTCAGGTTGTAGAAAACACGCCGCCTGAAACGGAAACCTTTCGTATTGGTGGATTGGTGGAAGAGGGCAGTTTGGTGCGTAATGGCGAGAATGCAAGTTTTGTTGTGACCGATGGTGGTGCGTCTATTCCTGTAACGTTTACAGGAATTCTGCCTGATCTGTTCAGTGAAGGTACTGGTATGATCGGAACTGGAAAATTGATCGCGGGTACATTTGAAGCGCGTGAGATTTTAGCTAAGCACGATGAAAACTATCTGCCAAAAGAAGTTGCAGACGCCTTAAAAGAACAAGGTGTTTTCAAAGAGAACGCTGAGTAAATCAATCCGTAAGCATTTTATCGAAGTCTTATTCTATGTTTAGAAGTGGGGTAAGATTATGGATAGTGTTGATACGATTGCCGCAGAAATTGTCCGCCGTGAAGGCGGTTTTGTAAATGATCCTGATGATCCAGGTGGTGCAACGAAATACGGTGTTACCATTCATACCATGCGTCGTTTGGGGTTGGATTTAAACCGCGACGGTCATGTGAATGAGCAAGATGTGAAGATGTTAAGCGTTCAACAAGCGGTTGATATCTTTAAGAAACATTATTTTCACAAACCAAAGATTGATCAATTACCAGATGCGTTGCAGGCCAGTGTGTTTGACTTGCAGGTGAATGCAGGTGGTGCTGCCATTAAAGTGTTGCAGCGGTTGCTGAATGCTTTTGGTGAAACCGTTGCGGATGATGGAGCCTTAGGGCCCGTTACTTTGGCTGCTGTTGATCGTGTGTGGCATAAAGCACCCGATCATTTGGTGGATGCTTATGGGATTGAACGGCGTAACTTTTATTATCGGTTGGCGGATAAACGTCCTAAGTCACGAAAATATGCGCGCCGTCGCGATGGGAGTAAAGGCGGTTGGATTAGGCGCGCCGAAGAGTTCATTGCAGAACGGTTTCATTTGACACAAGCAGAGCATTTAGAAAGGACAGCACAATGGGCGTGATTGGTAAAATATTAGGTATTGGCAAAGCAGCCGATCATGTGGGCGGTGCTGTTGAAAGCGTAGCAGAGGTGTTCGTATCAAACCGAACGAAGGCATTAGAAGCTGCACATGGGCAATATGCATCAGAGTTTGGTGGGGCATCGCGGGGGCAGTTTGATGATTTTGTCAATGGTTTGAACCGTTTACCACGGCCGGTATTGGCGTTGGGAACCGTTGGGTTATTTATATATGCCATGATCGACCCTTATGCATTTTCAATTCGTATGCAGGGGTTGGACACTGTGCCAGATCAATTGTGGTGGTTGTTGGGAGCAATTGTATCATTTTATTTTGGGGCGCGTGAATTGCACCATGCACGTCGTCGAAAACAGCAGCGCAGGATTGAGCCATTAGGTTTTTCTGCTGTCACTGATAAGGTTAGTGACAATGCAGCACTTGATGAATGGCGTAGATTGAACCGTTAACGCGGCAGTCTGTCCACTTACGTAAATTTCATTTGTAGCTGCCAATGGACGAACTATAGTCCCCTTATGACAGCAGAACTCGGACATTTCGCAACGCTTTTGGCGTTTGTAATAGCGCTTTTACAGTCGGTTATCCCGTTGGTTGGTGCACAACGTAACCAAGCCAGTTGGATGGCGGCGGGGATTCCAATGGCAATCACACAGTTTCTGTTAACTGGGTTTGCCTTTGTTATGCTGACAGTTGCCTTTGTGACGTCCGATTTCTCGGTAGCTTTGGTTGCGCATAATTCGCATTCGCTTAAACCCATGTTGTACAAAGTATCGGGTGTTTGGGGAAACCACGAAGGATCGATGCTGTTATGGATATTAATCCTGACACTTTATGGTGCTTTGGTTGCTTGGTTTGGGGGTAATTTACCTGATCGCTTAAAAGCACGAGTATTGTCCGTTCAGGCTATGATCTCGGTCGCTTTTTTGGCGTTCTTGATTTTCACATCAAATCCGTTCGAACGACTGGCTGTACCACCAATTGATGGCAATGATTTGAATCCATTACTACAAGACCCTGGTTTGGCGTTCCATCCACCATTTTTGTATTTGGGTTATGTTGGCCTTTCTATGAGCTTTAGTTTTGCTATTGCAGCATTAATTGAAGGCCGTGTTGATGCGGCTTGGGCACGTTGGGTGCGTCCGTGGACGCTTTTGGCGTGGGTGAACCTGACCATTGGCATCGCCCTTGGCTCTTGGTGGGCGTATTACGAACTCGGCTGGGGAGGTTGGTGGTTCTGGGACCCTGTAGAAAACGCATCCTTTATGCCTTGGTTGATTTCTGCTGCATTGCTACACTCGGCAATCGTTGTGGAAAAACGCGATACGCTAAAAAGCTGGACGATTCTTTTAGCGATCCTCGCATTCTCATTCTCTTTGATAGGTACATTCATTGTGCGTTCTGGTGTGATTACTTCTGTTCATGCTTTTGCGAATGATCCTGAGCGCGGTGTGTTTATTTTAGCGATCCTTGTGGTTGCGATTGGTGGTGCGTTAACGCTTTACGCAGCACGCGCAGGACAGATGAAAGCGACGTCTGCGTTTAATGTAGTCAGCCGTGAATCTGGTTTGGTTATCAATAACTTATTGTTGGTTGTTGCGACGGCTGTTGTGTTTTGCGGAACGATCTGGCCTTTGGTGGCAGAGATCACAACAGGGCGGAAACTGTCTATCGGTGCGCCATTTTTTGATTTGGCGTTCACACCGTTTATGGTGGCTTTGGCAATGATATTGCCGATTGGCGCAATTATCCCTTGGAAACGGGCGCAGCTTAAGAAGTCTATGCAGCCGTTATGGGGCGTATTAGCGCTATCAGTGGCCTTGGGGGCCTTGGTTTGGACGATGCAAACGGGTGGACGTATGTTGGGGCCTATAGGGATTACATTGGCTGCTTGGTTGGTTATGGGTGCAACTGCTGAACTTGGGTCGCGTGCTAAGATTGGTAAAGCTACGGTTGCAGAAAATTTGCGTCGTTTGCGTAATTTACCACGCTCTGATTGGGGTAAATCGGTTGCTCATGCGGGGCTTGGGCTGACGATTTTTGGAATTTCAGCAATCACAGCTTGGGAAGTCGAGGATATCCGCGTTGCCAATGCGGGTGATCGGTTTGAAGTTGGTGGATACGAGTTTGTGTTCCACGGTGTTACCAAAGACAATGGCGCAAATTACAGCGTAGATCGCGGTGCAATCACGGCATTTAAAGACGGTAGAGAAGTTGCCAATCTGCAGCCTGAAAAACGGTTTTATCCTGTTCAGCAAATGCCAACGACAGAGGCTGCGATTGATCAAAGTTTAACGCGTGATTTGTATGTTGCTTTGGGAGATCAGCAAAACGGTGGTTGGGCTGTGCGGACCTATGTAAAACCATTTGCCAATTGGATATGGATTGGCAGCATTGTCATGGCTTTGGGCGGACTTTTAAGCCTGACAGATAGACGTTACCGTGTGGCGGCAGGTGTGCGCAAGATGCAAGCGGTTCCAGCGGAGTAGGGTGATGATACGGATTGTTCTGACAGTGTTATTATTTGCGACACCTATATTCGCAGTGGAGCCTGATGAAATATTGGCGGATGCAGGGTTAGAAAGCCGTGCACGCGAGATTTCCAAAGAATTGCGGTGTTTGGTCTGCCGTAATGAAAATATCGACAGTTCTAATGCAGGAATAGCCAAAGATTTGCGTGTGCTTGTACGCGAACGCTTGGTTGCAGGCGATGATGATGAGCAAGTTATTGATTATGTGGTTGATCGTTACGGTGAATATGTTCTGCTAAAGCCCCGATTTAGTTTTAAAAACGCGATCCCATGGTTGGCTGGGCCAATCCTATTTATCTTGGGATTATTCTTTGCAATTAAATTCATAGCGCGCCCGCGTGCAGAACGATTAGCAGAGCTTACAAATGAAGAAGAAAAGCGCCTGAACGATCTTTTAGATAAGTGACGCCACGAAAAACTTTGCAAAGCTGTGATCAATGCGCATGGTTAATGCATGACTTATGAAACCATTCTTTATGATCTGACTGATGATGTCGCGACGATCACGATCAACCGCCCTGATGTTCGCAATGGGTTAAATTCGAAATGCCGCGAAGAATTGTTGGATGCTTTTTTGAAAGCTGAAGATGAAGCGCGTGTGATTGTTCTGACTGGAGCTGGCAAAGGGTTTTGTTCTGGACAAGATCTTGCAGATGCTACGAGCTTTGATGATCTCGATTTGGAAGGCACTTTGCGGGACGAATATGAGCCACTTCTGAAAAAGATATATAATTGCAGATTGCCAACGATTGCAGCCGTAAATGGTGCTGCAGCAGGCGCAGGTGCCAATATCGCATTGGCTTGTGATGTTGTTATTGCGACGGAGACTGCTGTATTCTTACAAGCGTTTACACGGATCGGTTTAATACCTGATGCTGGTGGTACATATTGGTTGCCACGCCAAATGGGCTTTCCGCGCGCAATGGGGGCAGCTTTGTTTGCAGAACCCGTCACAGCACAACAAGCGGCTGATTGGGGGATGATTTGGGAAGCGGTCGCCGATGATGAGTTTTCAGCGCATATCGCCAAGCGAGCAGGGCATTTGGCTAAGGGACCGACTGGCGCGTATAATCTTGTAAAGCGTGCTTTGCGTGAGAGTTACGATAATAACGTTACAGATCAACTGACATTAGAAGCAAAGTTGCAAGGCGAAGCTGGTAAATCTGAAGATTTCCGAGAAGGTGTTATGGCGTTTATGCAAAAGCGTAAGCCTGATTACAAAGGGCGCTGAGATGACTTTGGAAAACAAGAACAAGCATGCTCCTAATTTATTCAGCTCATTCGATATAAAGGGTAAGGTGAACGCTCCAAATAGGATACTGAAATCGGCTATGAGCGAAGTATTGGCTGTGCAAGGTAAACATGTTCCCACCGAAGAGCATTACCGTGTTTACAAGCGTTGGGCTGAAGGCGGTACAGGTATTATTATTTCTGGCAATGTTATGATTGACCCAGCTGCATTGGGTGAACCTGGAAATGTTGTTTTGGAAAATGATGCGCATCTGGACCGGTTTAAAGCTTGGGCCGATGCTGTGCATTCTGGCAACCCAGAGGCACAGTTTTGGATGCAAATAAATCACCCAGGGAAACAAAGCCCTAAATTTTTAACACCAAATCCAGTAGCACCCAGTTCCATTCCTTTGGGTAAGAAATTTGATGCAACTTTTGCAGAACCGCGTGCCCTTAAAGCCAATGAGATCAACGATGTAATACAACGTTATGCAACGACTGCGCGTTTGGCCAAACAAGCTGGTTTTGATGGTGTGCAGATACATGGTGCGCATGGATATCTGGTCAGCCAATTTTTGTCCCCACATCACAATCGCCGCGAAGATGAATGGGGTGGTAGTTCTGAGAACCGCCGTCGCTTTGCTTTAGAGGTTTATCGAGCAATACGAAAAGAAGTTGGCGCCGATTATCCAGTTTCGATTAAGATGAACAGTGCGGATTTCCAAAAAGGTGGTTTCGATGGGGATGAAGCCTATGATTTGATTATTGCCTTGTCAAAAGAGGGTATCGATTTGATCGAGATATCCGGCGGGAATTATGAAAGCCCAGCCATGACAGGATACAAGCAATCTACAAATGAAAGAGAAGCTTACTTTCTGGATTTTGCAGCAGAAGCACGCACACGAACAGATGTGCCACTTGCTGTGACAGGTGGGTTTCGCTCTGTGAAAGCTATGGAAGAAGCATTAGCGAGTAATGCTACTGATTTCGTTGGTATTGCTCGTGCACTGGCGCTTGATCCTGATTTACCGAGAAACGCTGCCGCTGATCCATTATATGTTCAGGATGTAGGGCGACCAAGTACAGGCATTAAGGCTTTGGATATGATGTTTATGATCGCAATTTCATATTACGAAACTCAGATAAGACGTATGGGGAAGGGGAAAAATCCAAAGCCTAAGATGTCTGCATGGAAAACGGTTTTTGAAAGCAGTTTGGCATTGGGCAAAGCTGCGTTTAAAAAACGACGCGCATAATAAATCGATATTTTCACAATAAAAAAGGCCGCTGTAGTAACAGCGGCCTTCATAATTCTATCAGCTAAGATATTAGCGTTTATCCAGTTCAACATATGGGCGCTGTGTAGCACCTTTGTATAGCTGACGTGGACGACCGATTTTTTGTGATGGATCGTTCAACATTTCTTGCCATTGTGTGATCCAACCCACTGTACGTGACAATGCAAAGATCGGTGTGAACATTGATGTTGGGAAGCCCATCGCGTCAAGAATGATACCAGAGTAGAAGTCTACGTTCGGGTATAGTTTCTTTTCTTTGAAGTAAGGGTCTTCCAAAGCGATCTTTTCAAGCTCTTTTGCAACTTTCAAAGTTTCGTTATTTTCAATACCCATCAATTCAAGCACTTCGTCAGCGCTTTCTTTCATCACTTTCGCACGTGGGTCGAAGTTTTTGTAAACGCGGTGGCCAAAGCCCATCAAACGGAATGGGTCGTTTTTGTCTTTTGCGCGTGCAACGAATTCTGGAATACGGTCAACTGTACCAATTTCACGTAGCATTTCCAAACAAGCTTGGTTTGCACCACCGTGTGCAGGGCCCCACAAACATGCGATACCGGCTGCGATACATGCGAATGGGTTTGCGCCAGAAGAACCAGCCAAACGCACTGTTGATGTCGATGCGTTTTGCTCGTGATCAGCGTGTAGTGTAAAGATACGGTCCATTGCTTTTGCTAGGATTGGATCAACAACATATTCTTCTGCAGGAACAGCGAAACACATGCGCAAGAAGTTTGATGCGTAATCTAGTTTGTTATCTGGGTAAACGAATGGCTGACCGACAGAGTATTTATACGCCATGGCAGCAATCGTTGGGATTTTAGCAATCATACGTACAGAAGCATGCTCGCGCTGTTCTGGGTCTGAGATATCTGTGCTGTCATGGTAGAATGCAGACAAAGCACCAACTACACCACACATGATGGCCATTGGGTGTGCGTCACGGCGGAAACCGCGGAACATTTGTTGCATTTGGTCATGCACCATTGTGTGCTTGGTAATTCTGTCAGAGAACTTTTTCAGTTGCGCTTTTGTTGGCAATTCTCCGAATAGTAAGATGTAGCAAACTTCGATGTAGTTTGAGCTTTCAGCCAACTCGTCGATTGAATACCCGCGATAAAGCAATTCGCCTTTACCACCATCAATATATGTAATTGCTGAATCACATGATGCTGTTGATGTAAAGCCAGGATCGTATGTGAATACACCACCTTGAGCATAAAGCTTTGTGATGTCGATTACATCAGGGCCCGCTGTTGGTGAATACATTGGCAATTCTAGTTCTTTATCGTCAAATGTAAGTTTCGCTGTACGTGGTGCGTCTGTCATATCGTCCTCATTCCATTCTGGGCATAAGCCCCTTCAATAATTCTCGGACACCCTAAATGCATCCGAAGTGGCCCCGTGCCATGTTCGATGAGCAGTCCAGATTAGTCTGGGTTTGCCGTGCTTGCGATCGTGTCTTGGATCCGTGCAAGCGTTTCATCTCTCCCAATCGCTACCATCATATCAAATGTGGACGGCGACTTCGTCGTGCCTGAAAGGACAACCTTCATAGGTTGCGCAACCTTTCCAAGCCCTAGACCTTCTGCTTCGGCAAAATTCCGAAATAATGCTTCAAGGTCCTCTTTCGTCCAGCTTTTAGCCTCTGATAGCAGTGGGGTCAATCGTTTCAGTATACCATTGAATACCGTATCGACGAATTTCTTATCATTTTCATCAGGTGTGAATGGTCGTGTTCCCAATAGGAAACGTGCTTTATCTAAGATTTCAGGTAGTTTTTTAGATCTTTCGCGTAAAATAGGTAAAGAAATAGCGATTTTTTCCATCTCTGCCTGCGACAATGGCTCTCGGCCTTGTGACGCAATGTAATCTGTTAAACCTTGCAAAACGATCTCTGCTGGCGCGTTTTCAATGTGGTGTTTGCTGACGTTATCCAGTTTTTTGAAATCAAAGCGGGCAGGCGCTTTGTTAATGCCGTTTAGATTGAACCATTCAATTGCTTGCTCTGTTGAAAACAGCTCGTCATCTCCATGGCTCCAGCCAAGACGCGCCAGATAGTTGCGCATGGCTTCTGCCAAATAGCCCATTGCGCGATATTCTTCGGCACCTGTCGCTCCGTGACGTTTAGAAAGCTTCTTACCGTCATCTCCAAAAATAAGCGGGATATGTGCAAAGACAGGTACATCCCAACCCATAGCCGTATAGATCAGGGTTTGGCGACCTGCATTGATCAGGTGGTCATCCCCGCGAATAATGTGTGTCACACCCATATCATGGTCATCTACGACTACTGCCAACATATAGGTTGGATTACCGTCTGAACGTAACAGGATCATGTCGTCGAATTCAGTATTTTTCCATGAGACTTTGCCTTGGACTTCGTCACGAATTGTCAAACCACCTTCGCGTGGTGCTTTTAGGCGTACTGCGTAAGGTGCATCTGGTGCAGTTGATGGATCTGCATTACGCCATGGACTTTGGAATGCACCATGTTTGCCTTCTGGTGTGGCACGGAACGCTTCTATTTCTTCTTTGGTGGCATAGCATTTATATGCATGACCGTTTGCAAGCATTTCGTTAGCCACTTCTGCGTGACGATCGCGGCGCTCGAATTGGCTATAAGCATCGCCGTCCCAATCAAGACCTAACCATTTCATGCCTTCGAATATGGCTTGTGTAGCCGCATCTGTTGAGCGCTCACGATCTGTATCTTCGATCCGCAATAAGAATTTACCGCCATTAGCACGGGCATATAGCCAGTTGAATAGAGCGGTGCGTGCACCTCCAATGTGCAAATAACCTGTTGGGGATGGGGCAAAACGGGTGACGACAGACATAAGCCTTAACCTCTTAGAAACCATAATAAAGATAATGTTGTCTTCGTTTAGGCATTTGATATGGGAAGAGCAAGAGACGTGGTGTTTTCAAGTCTAATAAATGCGGTGAATACACAGCATGGGAGGTTGTTTCTTTGGGTGCCTGTCTGTCTCTCTATTGGCATTGGTCTATATTTCAAAATCAAATTTGAACCTGCTTATGGTGTTTTACAAATCGCCGGAACTGTCAGTGTTTTATTAATGCTGATTATCATATGGAAGTGGTCGCAGCCATCCACGATTGTTTTACGAGGAGTTCTCTTAATATTTATTGGATTTCTATTGGCTGTGTTTCGAACGCATTCGGTTGCAGAGCCTGTATTGGGATGGCGTTACTATGGCCCGATAGAAGGCCGTATTGTTGCGATGGATCGGTCGCACAGTAATAAACCTCGTGTGACTTTAATTGATGTTTCACTAGGAAAAATATCCGAGCCGCGCACACCAACGTATGTGCGAGTTTCACTTCATTCAGATATTGGATTAGAGAATTTGAAACCTGGGGCACATATTCGTACGATTGGGAGTGTCTCACCGCCATCAGGGCCTGTGGAACCTGGAGCATTTGATTTTCAAATGTACGCTTGGTTCAAACGGTTAGGCGCAGTCGGATATAGCCGAAAACCTGTAGAATTATTGGCGCCACCTAAGCTAGATAGCTATGCTTTATGGCTGTTTGATACTCGTATGGGAATTGCAGACCACATCCGAAGTCGTATTGAAGGGCAGACGGGTGCTTTTGCTGCTGCTATTTTAACAGGGGACAGATCAGCGATTGATCCAATCATGCTTGAGGATTTACGATCTTCGAACTTAGCGCATCTCTTAGCAATCTCTGGATTGCATATGGGGCTATTGGTCGGGTTTTGCTTTGGGTTAATTCGCTATGGGCTGGCTTTAATCCCTTATATCGGATTGCATTGGCCTATTAAAAAAATAGGGGCTGTCGTGGCCATATGCGCTGGCTTGGCATATTTGCAAATCTCTGGTGCTGCCGTTGCCACAGAACGTGCCTTTATAATGGTCAGTGTTATGTTGGTGGGGGTTATATTAGATAAACCAGCAATTACTTTGCGTGCTGTCGCCCTTGCAGCGACGATATTATTAATTTTGCATCCTGAAAGTCTTCTGCACCCTGGATTTCAAATGTCATTTGCAGCCACAACAGCTTTGGTTGCGAGTTTTGAGTTTTTAAAGCATCAAACCGCGTGGCAGAAATTACAATTTGGCAGCAATCGTTTTGTACAACCTATTGTTGCTTTGTTTATGTCATCCTTTATCGCTGGTGCTGCTACTGCGCCTTTTGCGGCGTATCATTTTAATCAGATTGCTCAGTATGGTTTATTAGCAAACCTGACATCGGTTCCTATGATGGGAATAGTTGTCATGCCTGCCGCAGTTATTGCAGGCGCTTTTTCGTTTGTAGGATTAGATGCGGTGCCTTTTTGGATAATGGGGGCAGGCATAGATTGGATATTAAATGTTGCGAACTGGGTCTCAAACTTAGGTGGTGCTGTTATTTCTGTACCTCAAGCGCAAAACTGGGTGTTGCCGCTAATAGCTTTAGGCGGGGTGCATTTTATAGTTTGGAAAGGGTGGATGCGATGGGGAGGCGTAATTATGTGTTTCATTGCATTTCTCTCGTGGTGGCAAGTTCAAAGGCCTGATGTTTTGATTTCTGATACTGGTCGTCTATTGGGAGTTTTAGAAAACGGAAAGCGTGCTTTAAACCGCGATAGAGGAAGCGGGTTTGCCGCGCGCGTTTGGTTGGAAAATGATGGTGATCAAAGCAATCAAGAAGACGCATCAAAGCGGTCAAATATCTTTGCCGATAAAATGGTTTTTAAGGTCATGGATGCCCCAATTGGATATATTTGGTCGAAGAAAGCAAAGCCTACAGATATAGAAAGCATATGTAGGCAAGTGGAGATATTGATATCGCCAAATTGGAAGGATAGCATTTCGACAAAATGCTTACATATTACAAAGCCGTATTTGCGGTATCACGGTGCAGTGGCTGTGTTCCAGTCTGCTGGTTCTGTTCAAATAAAAACCGCCCGACAAGAAACTGGCGAGCGGCTTTGGAATACTTGGTGGTTACGGTCACGTAACAGGAGTGATTAGTATGTTCGAATTAATCCAACCAACCTGCCTTGAACTTTAACTTGGTCATCGCGGTAAACACGTGTTTCATAAGCTTCGTTCGCGGCTTCAAGCGCTATAGCAGAACCGCGTTTACGCAAACGTTTAAGCGTTGCTTCTTGGCCCTCAACCAAAGCCACAACGATTTCACCATTATCTGCATCTGATTGTTCGTGGATCACAACGATGTCTCCATCGTTGATGCCCGCGTCAATCATACTGTCGCCTTTTACTTCTAGTGCATAATGTTTGCCACCGCTGGCGAGCATCTCACCTGGAACGGCTACATTATGGGAGGGCTCTTGGATCGCTTCAATAGGGGTACCTGCTGCGATGCGGCCCATAACAGGTAACTCCAAAGAATGGCTAGCCGTTTCTACGGGCAATGCTTCTCGAGGCTGTGGTGGAGGAGCTGAACCTTCAATAACACGAGGATTGAAACCACTTTTTCCCATACTGTCAGGCAATTTTATAATTTCCAATGCGCGTGCGCGGTGCGGAAGACGGCGAATAAAACCGCGTTCCTCTAAAGCTGTGATCAAACGGTGAATGCCAGATTTTGAGCGTAGATCTAAAGCTTCCTTCATTTCATCAAATGACGGAGGCACGCCTTCTTTTTCCATTCTTGTATGAATAAATTCAAGAAGATCGAGTTGTTTACGGGTTAACATGAAGCCGCTCCTGTCACAAAGTTTCGTTATATTTCCTCTTTGTTCTACCGATGTTCTCTTTTTGTGTCAACTGCTTTACCTTAAGGAGAGTAATGTTCTTATTTCATTCTATTTAAAGTATATATTTGCACGCAGTGGTGTTTCTGGAGGTTTTATAGGTACCTCTAAGGTTTACTGAGTCATATGTCGTGGCCTACTTATGATAAGCGGATAAACTGCACTTTATCCCCAACCTTTTTCGCATTTTCATTGGGATCGCGAACCATCAAGCAATTTGCTTTAGCCAATACTGATAATAATGAGCTGTCTTGGCGATCAAAAGGGGAGCATGTCTGGATGCCATTTACCAATTCTAGGCAGGCGCGCATGTAATGAGCACGAGGGCCGTTTTTGCCGATATCTTGACCCAATGTAGCGATTTCGCGCCGCAGCGCTTTTGCCTCTAACCCTAGCATTGCGTTGATTGCTGGGCGTAAGAACACATGCCCGCAAACGATGGAACTGACAGGGTTGCCTGGCAAGCCAATCAATGGAATGTCGTTATATTGCCCCGCCATAAGCGGTTTTCCTGGACGCATAGCAACTTTGTAAAAGCTGGTTTCCATATCAGGGCCTTGCGCCATTTGACCAATCAGATCATGGTCGCCAACAGAGGCGCCCCCCAATGTGACAATCACATCAGCCCCTTCGCATAGATCAAGTACAGTACGCAGCGAGGCTTCGTTATCACGTGCGATTGGTAACAAGCGCGCTTCGGCACCTGCGGCTTCTACCATTGCCTTAAGCCCAAAGTTATTGGAGCTGACGATATTATCTGGGCCAAGTACATTACCCGGATAAACAAGTTCATCGCCAGTTGCGACCAATGCAATTACGGGTTTACGGCGCACAGGAATATCGTGAATATTCATTGCTGCCAGCAAAGATATCTCGTTTGGCCCAAGGTGAAGGGGGGCTGATAGAGTATCGCCTATAGCAAAATCACCGCCCGCTGGACGGATATAGGCGGCTTTATCAACATTGTCTGAAACTGTGATTGTATCGCCATCACGCGCACAGTCTTCTTGGATTAAGATTTTATCTGCACTTGGCGGAACTGGCGCACCAGTGAAGATGCGTACGGCTTCACCTGATTTGATGTCACCATCGAAACGAGAGCCAGCAGCGCTTTCGCCAATGACAGCTAGTGTAGCACCTGTATGAATATCATCAGCCTTAATCGCATACCCATCCATAGCAGAACTGGCAAAAGGTGGTTGGTTATGTGTGGCGGCAACATTGCGGGCCAATATACGCCCAGCAGCCTTAGATATGGGAACGATTTCTTCGTTTAATGGAGAAAAGAGGTCTAGGACTTTGGCGAGAGCTTCTTCGACACTTATCATTATTGACCTTTGTATAATCCAGACTTACCGCCGTCTTTAAGGACGACGCGTATATCACTGATCTGCATGGATTTATCGACGGCTTTCACCATGTCATAGACTGTAAGTGCTGCTACATTAACAGCTGTTAATGCTTCCATCTCAACCCCTGTTTGACCTGTGGTTTTAACGGTTGCTTCAATCTCAACGCAATTGTTTGCTTCATTTACATCCAAATCAACAGAGACTTTTGTAATCGGTAATGGATGGCACAAAGGGATTAAATCAGGTGTTTTCTTTGCGGCCATAATACCCGCCAAACGTGCGATACCCAAAACGTCACCTTTTTTGGCGGTGCCACTTGAGATCATGGCCAATGTGCTTGGCTCCATAATGATGCGGCCCTTGGCCGTTGCAATACGGGCTGTGATGTCTTTGTCCGACACATCAACCATATGTGCTGCACCTTGGTCGTCGAAATGGGTTAATTTATCGCTCATGCTGCTTTCACCGGATTGGCCAACAGTGTTTTTGTGGCCTCTGCGACATTGTCCTGACGCATCAAGCTTTCTCCGATCAAGAAGCTGCGGGCACCAACAGCAGCCATTTCGGCCATGTCTTCTGGTGTAAAGATACCACTTTCGGTGACCATATGGCGATCTGAAGGCACATTTTTTGATAAGCCTCGAGTTGTATCCAAAGTGACATCAAATGTTTTCAGATTGCGGTTGTTTATACCCAAAAGAGGGGACTTAAGGTTCAATGCACGATCAAGCTCTTCGCCATCATGCACTTCCAGTAATACATCCATGCCCCATTCAAAAGCGCAGGCTTCAAGTTCATTTGCTTGGCCATCAGAAACGGATGCCATGATGATTAGGATACAGTCACCACCCCATGCGCGAGCTTGGGCGACTTGGTAGGTGTCGTACATAAAGTCTTTGCGTAAAGCGGGCAGGTCACAGGCAGAACGCGCTTGCGTTAAAAACTCTGGCGCGCCTTGAAAGCTTGGTGTGTCCGTTAGAACAGACAAGCATGTTGCACCACCTTCTTGATAAGCTTCTGCTAAGGCTGGTGGGTTAAAATCAGGGCGGATTAAACCTTTGGATGGGCTGGCTTTTTTAATTTCTGCGATCAAACCGTAGCCTGTTTCACACGCCTTTTCCAAAGCAGCGGCAAAGCCACGTGTTGGACTGGCTTCTTTCGCCATAAATTCAAGGTCGTGAAAAGGTAAAGCGCGCTTTTGCTTCACCACTTCTTCGAGTTTGTATTCTTTGATTTTATCTAAGATATCAGCCATTTAAGATGCCTCTGATGTAATCTTGGCCAACAGAGCCAGCTTTTCTTTTGCTTTGCCGCTATCGATGCTTTCAGCGGCAATCTCAACGCCTGCTTTCAAATTACTGGCCTTATCGGCCACAACCAAAGCTGCGGCTGTGTTCAACAGAACCGCATCACGGTAAGCAGAGGCTTCGCCATCTAATAGGGCTGCCATTGCTGCTGCATTGAATTCAGGATCGCCGCCTTTAATCGTTTCGAAAGGGTGAACAGGCAGACCTGCATCTTCTGGATTAATCTCACGGTCTGTGACTTTGCCATCTTCAAGAGCGGCCAACCATGTGACACCTGCGATGGATATTTCATCGGTGCCATCAGAGCCATGTACCAACCATGCTTTTTCAGAGCCAAGCTCCAGCAAGACTTCTGCCATAGGGCGGATCATTTCGCGTGCAAAGGCGCCTGTTAATTGGCGTTTCACACCAGCAGGATTTGTTAAAGGGCCAAGAATGTTAAAAATCGTGCGTGTACCTAATTCCATACGTGTTGGCATCACATGCCGCACGGCAGGATGGTGCATTGGTGCCATCATAAAGCCGATACCAGCTTCATTGATTGCACGCTCGACCACATCAGGGCCAACCATGACGTTTACGCCTGAAACGGAAAGTGCATCCGCTGTGCCTGATTTCGAAGTTAGGTTTTTATTGCCGTGTTTGGCGACAACAACACCTGTACCGGCAGTGACAATTGCAGTGGCTGTAGAAATGTTCAGCGTGGATTTGCCATCGCCACCTGTTCCAACGATATCAATTGCACCAGCAGGGGCTTTCACTGGGTTACATTTAGCGCGCATCACGGCTGCTGCTGCTGCATATTCTTCGACAGTTTCACCGCGTGTGCGCATAGCCATCAATAAACCGCCCGTTTGGGACGGTGTCGCGTCACCTTCCATGATGATATCAAAAGCGGTTTCTGCCTCTGAACGCGTCAAAGGGCCATCAGCGGCTTTGCCGATTAAAGGTTTTAGCGCATCACTCATGCCATTTCCTTTGCTTCATCAAGGAAGTTTTTTAACATGGCATGACCGTGCTCAGACGCAATGCTTTCTGGATGGAATTGGCAGCCATGAATTGGCAGCTCTTTATGTTTAAGGCCCATAATTGTGCCGTCTTCTAACCATGCGGTGATTTCTAGGCTGTCTGGCAGTGTTTCGCGATCAACAACCAATGAATGATAGCGTGTTGCTTCAAATGGGCTGGGCAAACCTGCAAATAATGATGTGTTATTATGGTGCATAGTGCCCATTTTACCGTGAACAATATTCGTGTGGCGCACAACTTTTCCGCCAAAAGCCTGACCAATTGTTTGATGTCCCAAACACACGCCAATCAATGGTGTTTTGGTTTCAGCAGCCGCTTCTGTTATAGCCAAACATATGCCTGCTTGATCTGGGTCACATGGGCCAGGAGATAGCATGATTGCTGATGGGTTCAGGGCCATAGCCTCTTGCACATTCAGTTCATCATTGCGTTTTACAACGACATCAGCACCCAATTCACCAACATAGTGAACAAGGTTATATGTAAAGCTGTCGTAGTTATCGATTAAAAGCAGCATTAGTTTATTCCAGTTACACGTAAAACAGGGGTGAACCCTGTGAAATTCTGCGCTATACATGCCCCGAGTGGGCGACAATGGTCAATAGACAGACCAGTGTTTTATAAGGAGCAGGGTAATATGTCAGCAATAAAAGGATTATCTGGATTCGTTGTAGGGTTGGGGATAGGTGGCGCTGCATTGATAGGTACTGCAAGTGTTGTTCCTCAAATTGAAGAACTAGCTTTTTTACAGCCATCAGAAGCTGAAGAAACAACTGATGTTGAAACAGAACAGGTTGTAGAGGTCGATGATTCTGATACGCCTGAAGTCGCTATTGAAGAAGATGCTGCTGTAGAAAAGGCAGAAACAGTTGACCAGGTCGAGCCTAAGAACGATGAAGCCGTTACTGATGTAACCGAAAAAAACGAAGAACCTGCTGATGATACAGTAAAGACAGAAGAAGTTGCTACGGAAGAAACCGCTTCAGAAGATGAAGTGGCAATTCTTACACCAGAACCCACAGAAAATGCACCTGATGTAAATCCTGAAGAAGAAAAGAAGTTTAAGCTACCTACAATTGAACCTGAAGAACCAGAAGCACCAGTAGAAGAGGTTGTCGAAGAAGCTGTTGAAGATGAAGGGATCAAAATTGGTCAAAAACCATCATCTTCATTGCCATCTATAACTCCAGAAGAGCCAGAGGTTACTACGCCTGATGCAAAAGAAGAAGTTCAAGATGGAAATGCATTAGAGTTTAATGCAACTGCATTTGAAGGCAGTGATCGTCCTTTGATGGGCGTTATTTTACAAGATATCGGTGATAAGGGGTTGAAGATCGAAGACCTTAAAAAGCTAAACGCACCGATTACAATTGCTATTGATGCGGATATGCAGAATGCGTCTGAGCGGGCATTGGCCTATAAGGCAGCTGGTTTTGAAGTTGTTGCAATGGCACCATCAGACCGAACTGCTGCGTTGAATATTGCGCGTAATTCACAAGAAGTGAATGATGCTTTGGATGTTCTGTTTACATCTGTTCCTAATGCGATTGGTATGATTGATAATCCATTGGCTAAGTTACAAAAAAATAGTCGGACGTCTGATGTCGTGGTCGACAATTTCGTGGAGACGGGACACGGTTTAATTACATATGCCAAAGGTTTGAATTCTGTTGATCGCTCTGCGAAGTCAAAAGGTGTCAAAGCATCTAAAGTATCACGCATATTGGATGCAAATCGTGAAAACAAAGCCTTGATGTTACGTTACCTTGACCGTGTATCCCTTGATGCAGGCCGTGACGGTGAAGTTATTATTCTTGGAACAACTTCAAAGGAAACAGTCGCTGTCTTGGCTGGTTGGATATTCAGCTCTAAGGGGCAAAGCGTTGCTATTGCCCCTGCATCTGCAGTGTTACTTGGTAAGTAAGCATTATGCGAAGGCACTCACTTGTGTCATTGCATATATGAATGCGTAGAACAGGATAAACAAGCGCGGAGCAAGTGCTGCAAAGAATGTCACCATACCGTCTTTTATGCTAAGTGATCCGATAGGACGTTTTAGATTTTCAACGATTTCTTCAGGAATTTCGAACGATACAGCACTTGTCGCGGCTTCGATGAATTCTTTTACATTAAACTCTTGGCGCAGTTCAATATCTGCAGATTTAGTAGATTTCTTAAGACGTTTTGCGAAACAGTAGCGTTTTGCTTTTTTAGGCTTGCTGTTTAATGTTTCTTCAAGCTCGCCCTCAGACAATTGTTGCATAAGGTTTTTTTCCAATTCATGGAAAACAAATGTACGGAAATCTTCTTCTGATGGAGCAAAATAGCCTTTTGGCATACGGCTTGGAGATACGCGTGGTCCAAATCTTGAATCGCAAAAAATCTTACGAATTTTCTTCGGGGCAGCATTAAATGCTGCAACTGTTTTTGGGTCACGGAATAATACAACTTGGTTAGCAGAAGTTTTAGCGGGGGCAGTGTCTATAAACAATTCGCGTGGAACTTCAGAATAGACATCAAAATCATAGTTTAAGCTCATTAGTTCAATCCTTTGGGGCAGCTTCGGATGATTGGGGAACTAATACTGGGGTAACTAAATACTAACTAAAGTATAAGTTTTGGTTTGAGGCAGCTCTATGGCAGGTTTGTGAAATTTTAGTGCGGAAAAGATAAATTTATATATTATTTCTTGTTAAAATTGCGCTGCTATGCAGGTTTTGTACTATAAATAGGGTTTGGCTGTTATCTTAATTACCAGTTTTGAAGTCTACAAACAGGCCAGCATCTTTTGCTGCTTGGCGCAATGCGTTGGACTTATTTACGGTCTCTTGAAATTCTGCTTCTGGATCACTGTCATACACGACGCCACCACCAGCTTGGATATACAGTTTCTCGTTTTTAGTAACTGCAGTTCGCAGAGCAATACAGATATCCATATCACCGCCTGCTGAGAAATAACCAACACCACCGCCATAAACGCCGCGCTTTTCGGTTTCTAGCTCGTCAATGATTTCCATAGCTCGTACTTTTGGAGCACCAGATACAGTTCCTGCAGGCAAACCGGCCAAAAGGGCAGAGATAGCATCGTGGTCATCAGATAATTCACCCACAACATTCGATACAATATGCATTACATGGCTATAACGCTCTATGATGAACTGCTCATTTGGGTTCACTGTGCCTATTTTTGCAACCCGCCCAACATCATTACGTCCTAGATCTAACAGCATCAGATGTTCCGCCAATTCTTTAGGATCAGCTAATAAGTCAAGTTCCAGTGCTTTATCTTCTTCGGGGGTTTTCCCACGCATGCGGGTACCAGCGATTGGTCGAATAGTAACCTCGCCATCTTGAACCTTAACAAGTATTTCTGGGCTGGCTCCGATCACTTGGAAATCGCCGAAGTTGAAATAAAACATATAAGGAGATGGGTTCGTTCGACGTAAAGCACGATATAAAGAGAAAGGGGGGAGCTTAAAATCTTGTGTCCAACGTTGAGATGGAACCACTTGAAAAATGTCTCCAGCGCGAATGTAATCTTTGGCCTTCTCAACAACCTTAAAGTATTCTTCCTTGGTTGTGTTTGATACAGAGGTATCTGTTGTGTCCATATCACCAAAGTCGCGTGTTTCTGCGGCAACTGGGCGGTCAAGATCTGCAACGGCATCCATAACACGTTCTGCTGCTTGGTTGTACGCAGCACGTGCATTCTGATTTGCATCCGCCCAAACTGGGGATATGACTGTGATCTCGCCTTTAACACCATCGATAATTACAACGACAGAAGGGCGGATCATAACTGCATCTGGAAGTTCAATCGGGTCAGGGTTCACATCTGGAAGGTTTTCAACCAAACGGATCATATCATAACCAAGATAACCAAACAGGCCTGATGCCATAGGTGGTAGATCAGCGGGTAAGTCGATGTGACTTTCTGCTATCAATGTTCGAAGTGTCGTTAAAGGGTCGCCTGATAGCTCTTTAAAAGCATCTTCATCAAATCGTGCAGAGCGATTCACGCGGGATGTTGTGCCATTACAGTCCCAGATCAAGTCAGGCTTCATTCCGATAATGGAATAGCGCCCTTTGATTTCGCCACCTGTGACGGATTCCAGCATAAAACTGTTTTTGCCAGCCTGAGAAAGCTTCATCATAAGTGATACAGGCGTATCTAGGTCGGCAACCAGACGTGTATATACGACCTGATTTTGGCCAGCTTTGAAGTTAGCTTCAAAAGCGGGAAATTCTGGCGATAAATTCATTCTTAGTTTCCGTAGCCGCCGCCATGGCCGCCTGATAGCTGTGCGTTGATTTGGTTGATAGCTTCTTGATTTATAGATACATCTGCATTTGCGCGCAGTGCATTAGAGAATGTGCTTAACAAATCGTTTGCGATTTGCGCGTCTAAACGTTGTTGAATAGCTTCTGATAATGCTTTGTTTTCATCTGTGGATGCATCAAACGCATTTACCTTATCTAGGCGCACGACAAAAACACTTTCCTCACCGCCAACGACAGTTGCTTTCTTTTCCTCAAGCTCAAATACATTGCTTAAAAGACTGAATGGTGTGTTTTCGATAAAACCAGAGCGGCGCACTGTTGCTTCATTATTCACAGCATGAATGCCAAAGCTGCCACCGATATTTAAACCATCTTTTAAATCTTCAGCTTTTTCTGTCAGTTGGCGCACAGTCTCAGCGGCTTTCCAATCCGTAATAACTTGTGGTTTAACTTCATCTATTGGGCGTAATGCTGGTTGTTTAATTGTATCGACACGCAGAGCGAATATACCACCATCTGCTAGGTCATTGATTTCAGGAAAATCACCTTCTGTTGTTTGATTAGCAACCGTTCGGAAATTTTCATAAGCTGCTATGCCTTCTGATGTTTCCGCTGATAATGAAATTTTACCAATTTCCATATCGGTATCTGCTGCCAATTCCTCGATTGTAGCACCGCCTGCAAGCAGGTCGTCAATTTCTTCAACAAGATCACCTACCAAACGGCGGGCCGCTTCACCTGCAAGCTCGCCTACGATTTCAGCACGAGCATCTTCTAATGGTGTGACGTCTTCTGCCAAAACAGCATTGATACGGAAAAGAGCGGGGCCAAGTGAAGATTCAACAGGACCGACAATGCCAGTGTCTGTATTACCAAAGATCAGATCAGCAGCTGTTTTCGCAATGCCGCCAATTTCAACATCACCCAGGTCAGCATCAGACGCAGATAGTTCGCGCTCGTTCAGAATATCCTCGAATGTTTTTGTTCCTGCATCAAGTTCAGAACGCGCTGTTTCTGCTTCTTCTAGTGACCCAAATACAATACGGTCCAAGTTCCGTTTTTCGGCTTTGTTGAAGCGTTCTGGTTGTAGGTCGTAAGACTCTTGAATAAGTGCTTCTGAAATATCGACTTGGTCAGATAACATTTCTGGGCTCAGCCATGCATATGTGATTTCACGCGTCAGTGGTGCAGTATAAGCATCTGGTGTCGCATCGTACTGGGACTTTATCTGTTCTTCTGTTGGCTCTGCAATAGGCGCATCTAATGCGTCTGCACTTAGTTCCACCCATGAAAAGTCGCGTGTTTCGCGATCATATGACAAAAGAGCTTTTGTTTGTGTGCCTTGTGATTGAACGCCAGTTGTCACAGCAGTCTGCATAAATGTACGTGAAGCTTGTTTACGTAGGATATCTTCGTATTGACTAGTGGATAGACGTGCACGCTCTAAAGAGAATTCATAGGCTTCTTTATCAAAGCTGCCATCAATGCCTTGGAATGCTGCTGTTGATAGAAGTTCGGTTTTAACTGCTGCATCTCCAACACTGATACCGATCTTACGAGTTTCATCATCCAATGCAGCGGTTGTTAGCAAGCCTTCCATAACTTGGCGTTGTAAGCCTAACTGTTCTGCTTCTAATGCTGTAAGTTGGCGACCTGCTTGTTGTGATAAACTGTTTAGGGATGTGCTAACTGCCTGGGCATAAGCATCAACACTTACTTTTTCGTCGCCAACTGTTGCAATCGTACGGATTGTTCCACCGCCAGCACCTGCGCCACCAAAACCGATCAAACCTACGACCAATAGGCCTAAGATGACCCAAACAGCGGTTTGGTTTTTCTTATTTGTGCGCATTGAACCTAGCATAACCGTTTATCCCTATTAAAATCTTTCAAAGGTTTTTAGGGGCATGTCGGGGGACTGGCAAGCGAGGAGTGATATCAAAAGCAGCTTATTTGCTAAAATATGCGATATCATAGGCTATCACACAGTGAATTGATGGCTTGACCAATTCTTATTCTAGCGCGATAGGAGACTTATGGCTGCACCTCCGATTTTGACCCTATCTGATATACGCCTTGGTTTTGGCGGAAACCCACTGTTTACAGGACTTGATCTTGTGATCGCTGAAGGGGCGCGTTTGTGCCTTGTTGGGCGTAATGGATCGGGAAAATCGACATTATTAAAAGTGATTGCAGGATTAGTACAAGCCGATGAAGGCGACCGGTTTCTAAGTCCGCGCCAATCTGTTGGATATATGGAACAAGACCCTGATCTGTCTGGGTATGAGACATTGCGCGATTATGCGATGGCTTCTTTGGATGTAGCGGATGCTTACCGTGTGGATATGGTGGCCGAAGGTTTGAAACTGGATTTGGACCGCGCCCCTGATACTGCATCTGGCGGGGAACGCAGACGTGCAGCTTTGACAAAAATTGTGGCCGAAGACCCTGACCTGATGTTGCTGGACGAGCCGACAAACCATCTAGATATCGAAGCGATTGCTTGGTTAGAAGATCACTTGCGTACAACACGCAAAGCTTTTGTGTTGATCAGCCACGACAGAACGTTTCTGCGAACATTGACCAAAGGTATCATCTGGGTCGACCGCGGCTTAGTGCGCCAGCACCCCAAAGGTTTTGAGGCCTTTGAAGATTGGCGCGATAAGATGTTTGAGGAAGAAGACCAACAACGCCATAAGCTGAACCGCCTGATCAAGGCAGAGGGGCGTTGGGCTGTTGAAGGTATTTCGGCGCGCCGCAAACGAAACCAAGGGCGCGTTCGCCGTTTGGCTGACCTGCGTGCAGAAAAAGCAGGTCAGATCAAACGCACGGGTACAGCTGCTATGGCACTGGATACAGGTCCAAAGTCTGGGAAATTAGTGGTAGAGGCCATAGGGGTAAGCAAAGCCTATGATAAGCCGATTATCCAAAACTTTGATCTGCGTGTTATGCGGGGGGAACGTATCGCCCTTGTAGGACCTAATGGAGTGGGTAAGACCACGTTGTTAAATATCCTAACAGGGCAAACACAGCCAGATAGTGGGACGATCAAGCTGGGAACAAACCTTGTACCAGCGATATTTGATCAGAACCGTGCACAATTAGACCCAACAGCCAGCCTGTGGGATACGCTGACTATGGATAAAGAACTGGGCGTGTCAGGTAAGAATGACCAAATCATGGTGCGGGGAAATCCTAAACACGTTGTTGGCTATCTGAAAGAATTCTTATTTGATGATAACCAAGCGCGTGGCCCTGTATCTGCACTATCTGGCGGGGAAAAGGCACGTTTGTTGCTCGCACGGATTATGGCTAAGCCGAGTAATCTGTTGATCCTAGATGAGCCTACGAATGATCTGGATGTTGAAACATTGGATTTGTTGCAAGAGATATTAGACAGTTACGATGGTTCTGTAATCCTTGTTAGCCATGATCGTGATTTTCTTGATCTTGTAGCCACTACTACGATTGCGATGGAAGGCGATGGAAATGCAACTGTTTATGCTGGTGGTTGGTCAGATTATCAGTCTCAGCGTAAGGAAGTATTGGGTAAAACGGCTAAGACATCTAAGAAAAACAAAGGTGTTAAGGCTGAGGTGCAACAGGCATATGAAGCTGATCAATCAGGCTTGAGTTTTACGCAGAAACACCGTTTAGAGGAATTACCCAGCGTCATAGAGCGGTTAGAAGCTGAAATTGCCAAGCTGCAAGAGTTTATGTCAGACCCAGAATTGTTTACAAAAGAACCAATAAAATTCCAAAAGGCGACAGATGCCTTGATCGAAAGACAATCTGCTTTAGATGCAGCAGAGGAAGAATGGCTGGAGCTGGAGGCTTTGGCTGAAGAAACATAAGCTTGGGGAGAGGCGTGTGACACAGGTAACAGTAAGCTTAGATGATATTTTTGGCCGTTCCAAAGCGGCTTTGATACGCCACGGAGCGAATGAATTCGTTGCAACAGAAGTTGCAAAAGCTGTGCGCAAAGCAGAATCTGTTGGGAACTTGATCTGTGGATTGTATTATCTGGAAAGTTATTGCACACAGCTGAGTTCAGGGCGCGTGAATGGTACTGTTGAAGCGGTTGTTTCTAAACCAAAATTAGCAAGCGTTCAGGTGGACGCAAAACTTGGGTTTGCGCAACCAGCTTTTGCGCGAGGATTGCCTGAAGCTATTATGGTTGCTCAAGAAGCAGGAACATGTGCTTTGGCAATTTGTCATTCGCATACATGTACATCCCTTGGTTACTTTACCGAACAGATCGCTGATGCGGGTATGATTGGTATCGGCTTTACAAATGCATCCCCAGTGGTGTCTCCGCCCAATGGATATAAAGCGGTGATTGGTACGAACCCAATCGCAATGTCTATTCCTGCAAAAGATGGTGGTGTTGCATTCCAATTTGACCAAAGTACATCCGCGGTCGCGCTGGGTAAAATCACTATGGCTGCAAGTGCAGGTGAAAGTATTCCTTTGGGCTGGGCAGTGGATTCAGAAGGTAATCCAACCACAGATCCGAATGAAGCGTTAAAAGGTTCGTTGGTCTCAACTGGGGGTTATAAAGGTTGGGGCTTTGGATTGATGACCGAGATTCTCGCCGCAGCCGTAACGGGTTCTGTAAACTCTTTAGATGTTTCGGGTTTAAAACTACCAGATGGCAAACCACATGATTTAGGTCAGTTTTATTTTATCGTTGATCCAACGACATTCTCTGGCGATGTTTTCTGGGATCGTTTGGCACGTGTATCTGATGCAGTGATTGAACAAGAGGGCGCACGTTTGCCTGGTACGGGGAAACCTGATGTATCAGAGGTGACGATTGCGAAAGCTGTTTGGGATAAAACGTTAGAGTTAGCAAGTTAATCTTGTATCAGTTTTTTAGCGGCTTCCACTTTGCGTTTGGCAATCCGGCAGGCTTCAACAACAGGGCGTAAAGCTTTTGTAGACCCTTTCAATGGCAAGCGTTCTGTAAGGCCTGTCGCAATTAAAGATACGTCTGCATAATTGCCAGCAATGAAATTTCTAAATAATGGGCCTAACGGCTCTTTATCCCGATAACTCCAGTCTTTTGCATCGTAGTTATAATTGACAACACTGGTGACACCTACTTTTGGAAAGTTAAAGAATAACATTTCCCTTTCGCCCAAGCGCGCCTCATCTTCTTCTGTATCAGAGTTTTCTGTATTTGGTGATGAAATTAACTCTATTGTCGAGCCATCTGACAGCGTGATCAATACTGGGGCCTCTATCACCTCTGGTTTTGGTTTAATTGGCGCATTAATTGCATGGCGTGGTTTGTATCGAAACTCTAATTCAGCTGTTTCTGTGAAACACATAATTTGAACGGCGAGCCAAATTCCTTCATCATCAGTGCATTGTAATAAAGCGGATGATGGGGTGTCTAGGAGTTCGTTTGCTGGAATGTGTTCCCACGGGGAGCACGATTGACGTAAATTAATCGTTTCAGAATAGGCAAAGGATGCCGAAAAAATCAAAAATGCCAAACTGGCGGTTGCTCGCAAAACCATATGTGGAACTCATTTATAATCGTTTGTGGCAAATTACTGAAAAAGGGAAAAATGAATAGTAACAATTCACAAGATGCATCGAAAATTGCCAAATATCTTATGACTGTGGCATCTATACCAAAGTTTTAGACATTGTCCTTAAATCACACATTTTCACCTGAAATCGTATCTGATTATTTTTAATAAATTCTATGATATTGAAAACACACACAACTTATTGTGGGTTTTCTTTTGACAGATACATGATTTAGACTGATAATTCCCTTAGGGAATGTATATTTTGTTTAAGGGGAATGGCAAAATCAGGCCTGCAATTGTTGACTAAGGCCTATTGTATAAATTTTAGTACAGAAGTGTGATTTTGAATCTTTGCCCTTTATTAGTTTGGTCGTGAATATCGATTAATGCCTTTTTCTGGCGTAACTAAAATCGGCAAAGCTCTTTGTGTTTTCGAGCAGTAACTTGCCAAATCGATATGCATGATCTGCTACTGGATTGCAGAGCCAGTAGTGTAGAGGGCCCTTTCCATTCTCCCGGAGGGCTCTCTTTTCATTTTGCGTTCTTGGCAAACATTTCTGATGGCAATTTTCCCGAAATTTCTAGGATAAGCTTTCGTTCTACTACTGCGGAAAACAGCTCCATGTTCTCAACTGTTACAACAAATGCACCTGATCCGCCTATGATGTGATCCGTATAATTCTCAACCAGATTTTTCTCTGGGGGGGTGTCGCTGCAATCTCTACATAAAATAGGTAATCCGTTGATTGTTATATTAGAGGCTAGAACCTGTTGACGGGCATGAGTAATAGATGGGCCATTGTAATTTTTTGCACTGTCGCCAGATATATCAATTACACGGCGTATCGCGGATATATTATTCTTTTCAATCAACTCCTTACCTTTGAGCAAGGCTGAGCCGATCGCGTTGCGTCCATATGCAAAACGGCGTACGGAATGCAGCTGTTTGCTAAAGCTTTCAGCATCTTGTTTATTAGCTATGATCGTCCAAGGAACAATCACCTCCTGACGGCGATAATCCCCCCATTCTACGTAAGTGACTGCAATCTTACCTGTGAATGTGTATTTTATTGCGTCCAGGACGCCTCCGGAGAGGATCGCATCGCTATAACCTTTGCGCTGGAACTGGATTTCTTCATCGGTGATGGAACCTGTCGTATCAGCGAGCAAGACAAGTTCTAAATCGACATCTTGGGCTGCGATTGGAGATGTTAGGAAAAGCAGCATGAATATGTGGCGCAGAATAATCATACAGTTTCAGTAATATTGTGCTGTAACAATTTAATGACGAGTTCCGCGGTATTGAAAGTGTATGGCAGGCGTATGGAAACTGTATGGTGAGCGGAATTTTATGGAATATAGAAGGTATTTTATTGAACAGTTGTATGTATGATTTAAAATGAAGGGCATATAACTATAAAAATGTGCAGGCATCCCATTTTGAGCAGGGCAATAATAAATGATCTATAAAAGACTCTGGGCTCTATTTTGTCTTCTATGGGTTACAGCGTGTAGTTTACCCGACATTAATACATCCAAATCATTTGAAGCTCATGAAGCGGGGAAAATCTATAAAGTTTTGGGCACTCATACATCTATATCTGATAAAGCATGGGTGCGTGAATTTTTCAGTGATATCGATACCAGCGCGGCAACTGCAATAAAGCCGTATATTCGGCAAAAGGTAGATGTTGAAATCGCGCGATCTTTTACAGGGGACATACCCGCACTTTTAAGAACGGAGATTATCTATACGAATTACGGTAATTCAAATTCTAAGCTCTTGCTTGGGGTGCATGGTAGTGTGCGTGCAAGGCTTACTTTGATCGATCCATATACTGGGCTGACTTACAAGCAGGTATTTGCTTCGGGATTAGAAACCAGCGCTGCAACAACATTGGGTCGATTAACAGGGCGCTTTGGTGCTCTTGCTGCTCGTGTGATACAAACCTCTGTGCAAGGAAAGAAAACCACTGAGCAAAGATTTGAAAATATCGCCAATTCTTTTGCTGCAGCAGCCATTCGCAATTTTAACCAACCTCCCGAGAAACCAGAAGATCCAAGTGCCGAGTAAATTAAGGCTTTATTTTTGAAATCAGTTCCGCGTATTCAGTTGAATGATCGCCTTTGTTATTACTCATTTTAGAATTTGTTAGATATCCGCGCGGCTCTACATAGCTTTGGATTTTGCGTTCAGGAGCTTCTGACCAACGGATGTTAAATGCTGCATTCTTGGGAAAGAAGAACAGGCGGCAATAAGGTAGGTGATCATGTATCCACCATGCCAACTGTGTCCATGATATACCGTCGTCGTTATAAAGCTTGGCAAAAGAAGGAACTACAATACTGGCTGTTGCCCCCATATGTCCGTTTTTGTCCAAACGATCCCAGATATGACAACCAGACGTGGTTTCGTTGGTTGCACAAGAATAGCCCTGTTTACCTGCACGCTGTTGTTCGTTGCCCAGCTTATTAACTGCAGGAGCACGGTAACCCGATCGCACAGCAATCCGCCCAAAGCGTTCTTGCAAAGGTTCCAGAAGTTGTTCGCACAATTGTGTGCCAGCACGGATAGCTAGTTCTGGATCATCAGGTATATTTTGCATCCCGTGGATATTTGCGATTTCACTGTAGAGGAATTCCCGCATATAAAATGTATCCGACAGGCGAATACGGCCAAAGTCATCTAAAGCAGCTACGGAATTAGGTGACTTTCTTGGCATCAGTCTTTTCTTTTGGCAGACGAGGTGCAAACCGCAAACAAGAATTACCTTCGTATTTCCCTGCAACGATACGATTGCGTTTTAGCTCTGCTGTGAATTTACAATTATAGTGATTAGATGTGGTTGGGAAATGACCAATACGGTGTCTGCGCCCATGCAGGCTGGGGAAATACGGGTCATAATAGCCGCCATATGTGGTTTGAACTTGGTCAAACAGCCAAATAGCTTTGTTTCCTTCGTGCAAAATCGGGGGGCCGATTATGGCGATGGTTTCGTTGACAGTTTTGCCTTGGAATTGTTCAAGTCGCGCAACTTTTTCTTCGGTTGTTTCAACCGTACAGGCCGTGAGAAATAGGGTGGCTGGGAGTAATAATTTAAAAACAGACATTGAGAGTATCCTCACAAAAAGGAAGGTCCCATTAATTTAGGGAGTTTTTTTGAAGATGCAAATCACGGTTTGATATTTATTATACATCCAACTCTTCAACAAATTGCGCATTTTGCTGGATATATTCAAACCGTAGTTCTGGCTTTTTACCCATCAAGCGATCAACCAAGTCGGCTGTTTCACCTGGTTCATCTTCATCAATGTTGATGCGGATCAACTGGCGGGTGGCAGGGTTCATTGTGGTTTCTTTCAGGTCTTTGGCGTCCATTTCACCCAAGCCCTTAAAGCGGGAAACCTCGATTTTAGCGCGGCCGCCTAAGCCTTTTTCCATCAATGCGTCTTTTTCAATGTCGTCCATACAATACTCGCGGCGTGCGCCTTGGGTTAAGCGGTAAAGCGGTGGGCATGCCATGTAGAGATGGCCATTGTCGATGAGGGGGCGCATTTGTGTGAAGAAGAATGTCATCAAGAGCGATGCGATGTGGGCGCCATCGACATCTGCATCGGTCATGATGATGATTTTGTCATATCGCAGGTCTTCAACGTTGAATTTAGTGCCCATTTGTACGCCAAGTGCTTGGCACAAGTCGTTGATTTCGTTGTTAGTACCGATTTTATTGGAAGCAGCGCCAAGGACGTTTAGGATTTTACCGCGTAGAGGTAATAGCGCCTGTGTTTTACGATCCCGTGCCATTTTGGCAGAGCCGCCCGCACTGTCGCCCTCTACGATGAACAGCTCTGTGCCTTCTCGTACATTGGTAGAGCAGTCGGTTAATTTGCCCGGTAGGCGCAGCTTTTTCGTGGCTGACTTACGCGCAGTTTCTTTTTCCTGACGACGGCGCAGGCGTTCTTCGGCCTTGATCACCATGAAATCTAGGATGGCACCTGCGGATTTATTGTTCGCTGCCAGCCAATTATCGAAGTGATCGCGCACAGATGTTTCGACCATTTTTTGCGCGGCGACTGTCGCTAAGCGGTCTTTGGTTTGACCTACAAATTCTGGTTCGCGGATAAAGCAAGAAACGAGGGCGCAGCCGCCGCCCAACACGTCTTCGCGTGTGATTGTTGCGGCTTTTTTATTGCCGACGAGTTCACCGTAAGCTTTGATGCCTTTTAGAACCGCTGCCCAAAAACCGCTTTCATGTGTGCCGCCCTCGGGTGTTGGCACGGTGTTACAGTAGGATTGCATGAACGCATCGCGAGAAGGTGTCCAGTTGATCGCCCATTCTACGGAACCGGGTGTGTCGTTGCCGAATTTTTCGGTGAAATTTACTTTGCCCGCAAAGGGTGCTTCGGCATATGTGGATGATCCTGTGAGCCGTTCGTTCAAATAGTCAGCCAAGCCACCTGGGAAGTGGAATGTTGCCTCTAGCGGTGTTTCATCGTCTTTTTCGATGCATGCAGGATCGCATTTCCAGCGGATTTCGACGCCAGAGAAAAGGTAAGCTTTGGAGCGTACCATTGTCATGACGCGTTTTGGTTTGAACTTTGCTTTTGGACCAAAGATTTCAGCGTCTGGATGGAATGTTACGGCTGTGCCGCGGCGGTTTGGGGCCGCACCTATTTTTTCAACAGGGCCTTTTGGAATGCCGCGTGAAAATTCTTGGCAATATAGTTCTTTGTTGCGTGCTACTTCGACACGCATGTGATCGGACAGGGCGTTTACAACGGATGCACCAACACCATGTAGACCGCCAGATGTTTGGTAAGCTTTGCCGTTGAATTTACCACCAGCGTGGAGGGTACATAAGATGACTTCTAATGCTGATTTTTCTGGGAATTTCGGATGCGGATCGATTGGGATACCACGGCCGTTGTCGCGAATGGTGATGGCATAATCTGCGTGCAATTCGACATCAATGCGCGTGGCGTGGCCAGCCACGGCTTCGTCCATGGAGTTGTCCAACACTTCGGCGATTAAATGGTGCAATGCACGGTCATCTGTGCCCCCAATATACATGCCAGGGCGCAGGCGTACGGGTTCAAGGCCTTCTAGGACTTCAATACTAGAGGCGTCGTAATCTGTTTGTGCAGGGTCTTCTTTGAATAGGTCTGTTGCGGCCATTTTGATTCTTATTTGCTCGTTTTATGGGATGAGCATAAAGTAAAATGACCGCGAGGTGTATATTAAGTTGGCAGATTTAGTGGGTTAATCTGCCAATTCTGTCTGTATATTGATTTCACCTTCTAATGTGCGGTGCACTGGGCATTTGTCCGCAATCTCTAAAAGCTTTTGTCTTTGTTCATCTGTCAGATCACCTTGGAGTTTGACTTTACGGGTAAACTGATCAATGCGGCCTTCGGTGGTCATGCATGTATCGCAATCTTGGGCATGGACTTTGTGATGGATAATGCTGACTTGGACATGATCCAATGGGATTTTCTTGCGGCGGGCATACATGCGAACTGTCATAGATGTACAAGCGCCCAATCCTGCGGATAGGAATTGATATGGCGACATGCCTTTATTCGTGCCGCCATATGTAATGGGTTCATCCGCACGTGCATGATGAAGTGGACCAGCGCAAATATCTTGTAAAAAACCATCTGGGTCTGCTTCGGTGGATCGTACCACGCCTTCTGGGGCGCCGATTGGGGCTGCTGGTTGTTTTAGGCCAAGGTAGCGTGCTGACCATGCGGCGATAACTTCGGCAGCATATTCGGCATCTTCTTTGCGTGTGACCAAATGGTCTGCGTCATCCAAAGTGATAAAGCTTTTCGGATGCTTTGCAGTGCTAAAGATTTGTGCTGCATTTTCAATACCAACGGTTTGGTCAATTGGGGAATGCAAGACCAGTAACGCGCGTTTCAGGTTTTCGATCGCTGGGGTTAGATTGGCTTCGGATACGTCAGAGACAAAATCTTGGGTGATTTTGAAAGGGCGGCCTGCCAATTGAACTGTGGCTTTACCTTTTTGGGCGATCTCTTCCAAGGAGCTGCCAAAGTTATGAACGACATGACCTGGGTCGGCTGGGGCGCCGATTGTGACAACCGCTTTGATCGAAGGAATTTCGCTGGCGGCTTTTAAAACTGCTGCACCGCCTAAAGAGTGACCAATTAGTAATGTTGGTGCACTGTTGTTTTTGGTTAAATAATTTGCAGCACGTACCAAATCTTCGACATTGCTTGTAAAGTCTGTGTTTGCAAATTCGCCTTGGGAGTGCCCAAGACCTGTGAAATCGAAACGCAAAACTGCAATGCCCATTGTGGCCAAACGTTGTGCAATACGACGTGCAGCTGGGATGTCTTTGGTGCATGTAAAGCAATGCGCAAAGATGGCTGTAGCGCGCAATTCGCCTGATGGCATATCTAAACGCGCTGCTAGTTCTTCACCAGAATGACCAGTGAATGTGATTTTACCCTTTGACATAGAGGGGAACTCCTGTGGCTTGTCTTCAAATTAAGCAAGAGCAGGGCGTTAGCAAGGGAATGAAAGGGAAATTCACGTGCTTGTGAGGGTTAGGCGCCTTATGTTTCATCCATGAGGTGTGGGCAGAACGGATATTTCGTCAAATTTTCAAATCCGTCTTCTGTAACCAGAACCTGATCTTCGAGTTTAATCGAGAAATCTCCGCCTTCTGGGCTGACCAGCGCTTCTGCACAAAGTACCATTCCAGCCTCTAATTCATAATCAAAGGCGCCTTCGACATAGCCTTCTTTATATGCAATTAACGGCCATTCATCGCAAAGGCCAACACCGTGGAAACGGCATCCATATTGGCCTTTGATGTATTGATCATCCAGTTGGTGACCTTTGAATGTCAGATCACGCATGGACACACCAGGTTTCATCAATGCCATATTGGTCATGATGTGTTCATGGGCGTGTTGCATTGCATAAATCATATCTTGGCGTGGTTTTTGATCGCCGATCCACCATGTGCGACTGATATCAATACAAATGCCGTAACACCCGACTAAGTCGGTATCAAAGGCGAGAATTTCGTTGTTTTGTAAACGGCGTGGGCCACATTCTTGAAACCATGGATTAGTGCGTGGGCCAGTTGCAAGGAGGCGCGTTTCAATCCATTCACCGCCGCGTTTGATGTTGGATTTATGCAGCTCAGCCCAAATCTCATCTTCGGACATACCGACCTGTGTCCCTTCAAACATCTCTAGGATAGATGCTTCGCAGGCATGAGACGCACAGCGCATGGCGAGAATTTCATCTGGGCCTTTTATACTGCGGGATTTTTCGGTAACTTCTTCACCTGGCATAATCTCAAAACCTTGGGCTTCTAAGGCACGGATGCCATTGAGCATTGCTTTATCAACGGCGAGGCGATTATTGCCGCCACCATGTTCATTAATCAGATCGCGAACCTCTTTGGAAAAGACATCCGCTGCGACATCTACTTTATCGCCACGATCAAAATAGAAGAGATCGGCACCTGAACGTTGTTCGCGTACCAAAGGATTGAATGTTGATAGGAAAGGGGAGTTTTTATAATCCCAAATCACCATATATCCATCTGCACATAAAAGGACGGCGCGAAACGGATTATGAGTGTTCCACAACTGCATATTTGTGCTGTCTGTGGCATAACGAATATTCAGTGGGTCGAATATAAGCAAGCCGCCGTAATCACGATCAACGATGTGTTTGGTCAAGCGTTCCCAACGATATTTACGCATTGCATCCAGATTGGGAGGCGTTAATCCTGCTGTCTCCCATTCGCGTAAAGCCAATAGTGTGGGGCCGATTTCAATGCGATCACCGTCATTTGGGCTACCATCGGCTAGCGTGTCACCACGTGTTGGGTCTATTTTACGTGTGTCTGAATAATGCGTATTCATCTGTACAACACTCCCTTTCGTTTAGGTGAGCATGCAGATGTGTTCTTGGCAATTCTGTTTGCGTCTTTGATGGGGCAAAAATGTCGTGAACAGGACGTGCCTTATGCCATTCTGGATATGGTGAAACGATAGACCAGATATATGAAAATAGGCACACCAAGTTCTACAGCAGCTAGAACCAGAAATAATGGATGTGGGTTGCCGACAAAGATGTATGACAGGATGCGCCCACTGCCCACAATCATAAAGAGACCAAGTAAGTGAGGGACATAATATAGGTGTGTTCTAAGGTGTTTGGCGCATAGAAATACCATAAAACCATATGCAACCATCATTGGGGATAATGTACGGATTTCGCTATCAACATTTGCTGGTGACATTTCTACGATGGGTGGTTGTTCGCCTAAGATGGGTTTCATAAGATCTAACATTAGGTTGAAGGCCATGTCTGGCCCTAGAAAAAAGTATGAGCTGCCGATAACCATAATCAAGATGCTAGATAAGAATAACAGTGCGCGTAAGATATGAAATGACATCTTAGGATCCCCTTATTTCCCTATTATTATAGTTTGGCGACTTTAAAAGCAGCTGTCCATATAAAAAGGGCCCCCAATTGGAGGCCCTGATTGTAATGTTTGTTGTGATCTTAGCGGTAAGAGTCGATGCCTTTTACTTCGCCATCTGGACGTGCAATGGCTTGCACCATTGAGTCCATAGTCACAGAGCCAACCACTTTGTTGCCATCGACAACTGTTGCAGATTTTGCTTTTGCGTTTGAAAGCTCTTGCATTGCAACGTCAATCACCATGGATTTGTCCAGTTTCAAAGCAGTCGCTTTAGCTGGCTTTTTACCCATGATTGAGTTCAGTTCCAGAACGCGTGCACGGTTGATGTCTTGGATAAAGTCCGTGACGTATTCATCAGCTGGGTTCAGAACGATGTCCTGAGCTGAGCCAGTTTGAACCATGGCACCATCGCGCAAGATTGCGATGTTGTCACCAATGCGCAAAGCCTCATCCAAATCGTGTGTGATAAAGATGATCGTTTTGTGCAGCTCTTCTTGCAGTTCCAAAAGGATGTTCTGCATATCTGTACGGATCAACGGGTCAAGGGCAGAGAAAGCTTCGTCCATCAGTAGGATGTCAGCATCTGTTGCCAAAGCGCGGGCAAGGCCCACACGTTGTTGCATACCGCCAGATAGTTGCGCAGGGTAGTGTTCTTCGAACCCTTTTAGGCCCACACGTTCCAACCATTTTTGGCCGCGTTCCATTGCTTCTTTTTCTTCGATACCTTGGATTTCAAGACCGTAAAGAACGTTCTTGATCACCGTACGGTGTGGGAGAAGTGCGAATTTTTGGAACACCATTGATGCGTTGAAGCGACGGAAGTCGCGCAATGCATCGGGTGACATGGTCAAAACATCTTGTCCATCAACAATCATTTCACCAGCAGTTGGTTCAATAAGGCGGTTGATGTGACGGATCAGGGTAGATTTACCTGAACCAGACAAGCCCATGATCACTTGGATACCCTTTGCAGGGATATCTAGGTTGATGTTGTTTAGGCCAATTACGTGTCCGTGGTTTTTCAACAAGTCTGGTTTAGACATGCCGCCCTCAACATGTTTGACCATGCTTTTAGGATTTTTACCAAAGATTTTGTAAAGGTTTTTGATTTGTACTTTAAGATCAGACACCGTGGCCTCCTTCGCGATGTTTCTGCAACCGCTTACCATATGCTTGAGATACACGATCGAAGATGATCGCAATCGCAACAATTGCCATACCGTTAAATACACCAAGTGCTAGGTATTGGTTGTTCACGGCGCGTAGCACTGGAGTACCCAGACCACCTGCACCAATCATCGCAGCAATCACAACCATGGCCAAAGCCATCATGATCGTTTGGTTCACACCTGCGAAGATGTTTGGCAGAGCCAGTGGAATTTGAACACCGAAGAGACGTTCTTTTTTATTTGCACCAAATGCGTCAGCTGCTTCCAATGTTTCTTTGTCCACAAGGCGAATACCGAGATTAGTTAGGCGCACAATTGGTGGGATCGCATAGATCATCACAGCGATCAAAGCTGGTGCTTTACCGATACCGAGCAGCATAACCACCGGAATTAGGTAAACGAAGCTTGGGATTGTTTGCATGATGTCCAAAACTGGAACGATAGCACCTTGAACACGATCTGAGCGCGACATCCAAACCCCGATGGGAATACCAATGGCAATACATAAGAATGTGGCGACCGAGACCATGGCAACAGTTGCCATTGTGCCTTCCCACATGTCTAACCAACCGATTAGAATGAATGAAAGAACAGCACCTAAAGATAGTTTCCAGCTTCGGGAGCCTAGATATGATAGGCCTGCGACGATCACTAAGAATAGTGGCCATGGCATCCCAACCATTGCATGTTCGAATTTAATAAGTATCCACTTTAGTGGTTCGAAGATATTTTCGATCCATTCACCATTTTCACGGATGAAATCGCGGAATGAACCATCAATACCTTTTTTTAGATCTCGTAAGTCTTGGCGGCCCATAACGGGGGGCTCTATCCAAGTCAGCTTAGACCAATCTATGAGACTGTCTTCTGCCATTGTTTTTCCCTCTGGTTTTTATATAAAAAAGACCCACCACTGGCGTCCAGTGGTGGGTCAATTTAATTACAGCTTAAAGTGAAGCTTCGATTTTTGCAGCAGCTTCTTCAGAAACCCATGATTTCCATAGATCTTTGTGCTTGCTCATGAATTCGATTGCAGCATCTTCACCTGCAGCTTGCTCATCAGCCATGAATACCAACATGCCGCCCATTACGTCAGCTGGGAAAGTACGCTTACCGAAGTAATCCATAGCTTCGCCACCTTTTTCAGCAGCTTCTTTTGTGATCACTGTGTTTACAACAGATACAGTCCAAGATGATGGCTTAGGATCAGCACATTCTTGCTCTGGCTTAGAAATACAGCCATCCCAGTTCTCACGGCCAGCCCACTCTTGTTCTACAGCAAGTGGTTGTAGGTTTAGACGACCAGCAAGAGCTGTTGGTGACCAGTAGTAGCCAAGCCACATTTGATCGCGCTCTGTTGCTTTAGTTACAGAACCGTCAAGACCAGCAGCAGAACCTGGGTCAACTAATTTCCAGCCTTTTGCTTCCATGTCGAAAGCACGGAAAAGGTTTGCGTTGATTAGCTGACAACCCCAACCAGCAGGACAACCGATGATAGCGCCTTTTGATGGATCCTCTGCATCTGGGAACAAGTCAGGGCGCTCCAAGATTTTTTCTAGAGTGTTTAGCTCTGGGTGGTTTTTAGCAACCACTGGGTTGATGTAATAACCGTCACCAGCACCTACGATTGGACCTTCGTTTGCTACAGACATACGACCTTCGTCGATAGCAGCGTTTAGAGGTTCGGCAACAGCGTTTGCCCATAGCTCTGGAGCTACGTCTGGTTGTGCTTTTTCGTTCATAGATGCGAATGTTGTTGTTGTAGCACCTGGTACTAGCTCAACGTTACAGCCGTAGCCCTTTTCAAGGATGATTGCGTCTACGTTTGCCATGAATTCAGCGGATGCCCAGTTCATTTCAGCGATAGAAATGTCACCGCAAGCAGCGTGAGCAGCAGATGACATAAGCGTAGCGCCAACAGCGAATGCGGCGATACCTTTAATTTGATTGATCATTAATTTAGTCTCCCATGTTGTTTTGTATGTTTTTACATACTGGCTGTCGGTGTTTTCATAGTCCCCGCAGCTCTGGCGGTATTAAGCGATGCTGAAACTCTGCCGTCAAGCTTGACGTAAGAAAAAATCATCAACTTTTTTTAAAATAAGAAAAAACGAACACTTGATATCGTTTATTTGAAGTAAAGTGTCGTTTTCACGTCTAATATTTTAAGAACAATATAATTTCTCTATTATATGCACTCTTGTCATGAGTTAATTTTGTTTTTTGTTGACTTCAATTCAACTTAATTAGTGTCGAAAGTAAAAGGTTTGGATCAATTGGTTTGGGTAGAATCGTGTGAAATCCATCGCATTCATCAGTCTTTTCAATTTTTTCTGGTTGGGCTGTAAGTGCAATGACTGGTAGGTTCGCGTTTTGATTGTCTAGTTTTCGGATATCTTTTAGTAATGTGTTGCCATCGCAATCTGGCAATTGCACATCGCATAAGATCATATCAAAACCGTCTGACTCTAAAAGTTTAAGTGCTTTTTCACCTGTTTGAGCGTCTATCACCTTGGCGTGTTTTTCTTCGAGTAGAATACGCACGAGTATGAGGTTTGTTTGTGTATCTTCAATATGTAAGATACGTGTATTTTTTAATGTTCCGATGTTTTGCGGCGTATTAATGTCAGTATTTTTTACGTTGAATTTTAATTCAAATTGGCTGCCTTCGTATGAAGAGCCAGTTAGGGTTAATTCACCATCCATTGCTTTTGCAATATTGCTTATCAGCCAAAGTCCTAAGCCAGTTCCTTGTACTTGTGATATTTGATTATCTGCTTTGGTAAATTTATCAAATATCTGACTTTTCTGAGCGGGGGATATACCGACGCCAGTATCAACAACACTGATATGTAAAGTGGACGTTGGTGTACCATCTATAATAAATGCACGTATTGTTATCCTGCCTATTTTGGTGAAGCGCACAGCGTTTGATAGAAGATTAGAAATGCATTGCCCCAAGCGTGTTTCATCGATCATAACTTTACTGGGGAAATTTTCACTAACATCGAGGATAATATCTAAGTCTTTGTCCTGTGCTACAACTTCAAAAGTTTTCTTTAGTCTGAAAAGAAGATTTGGAATGTTCGTTTCGGTTGGCTTATGTTCAAAACGACCTCCTTCGATTGCTTCACTGTCTAAGATGTTTGATAACAATATATTTAAATCTTTTCCGGCACCTTCGATCAGGTCGATATATTCACTTTGTTTGCGGGATAGTTTTGTTGTTTGCATAACCTTAGAAAAGCCAAGTATCCCATTCAGTGGGGTGCGTAACTCATGTCCAACAGTGGACAAAAGATCGCTTTTCACTTGGGTTAATTCTTGGGCGCGTTTCAAGGCCGCATTGAGTGTATTTTGTTTGCGATCGCTTTCCAGATAGTTACGGTAGAAATATCGCGCAATATCTATTGTGAAGTAGATTAAGACGAGGGTTGTGAAAAACTCAGCCCATGCAAGTCCTTTTTCATCTGGAGAGCTTATGTAAACATTCCATAATGCTGTAAAGATAATAGCTGAATTATGAATGACGAGATGTCCAAATAAGAATATGGCACTGTGGAACATCGTGCTAATAATATAGATTGTTGCTGCCATAATAACCACGTAGGGGATAAAATGCGCATGGTTATGTTCCAACAAAGAAATATGGATAAAGAGCCCTGCAATGAACACAGACTCTAGCCATGATATAAACAGGTAGAATATCCGTAATCTTCGTGAGAATGTTTTATCGCGTTCATAATCGGCTATTAATCGGTTTTCGACAGGAACATTCATGCGATCAATTATGATCAAAGGAATGATCCAAGATAAAACGATATGTGTTGGATATACTGTTAAAACGATGGCGGCGAGCCCACCTATGATGATTGTCCTGATTTTGATGCGAGCCATAGCCGCTTTGCTGACATGATACAGCCCTTTGTGGTCAGGCTGTAATAGTAATGAAATAAAAGATCTAATCACGTGCGCACTTTTTATTTTGTCTTATACCAGTCTACAGATGTTACTTTTGAAAGCTACTGTTTTGATTGTGTACGTTTATACTCTTTAGTGGTGCAATTGGGATTAGTATTGTAGGCAGTGTTGAGACAGATTTTTTTAAGGAAGCCCGCAAGTGTCTGCGACGATTGAAGATCATTATAATGCTTACCCGTACCCTGAGCGTGATCCAAGTGATGAACGTAAAAGGCTAATTTCAGGATCTCCCTCAAACCCATTGGAAATTGACCACCATCTTTTTGGGGGCAAACGAGATTGGTCAAAATCTATAAAAGTTCTGGTTGCTGGCGGCGGCTCTGGTGACGGTTTGATTCAAATTGCCCAACTTTTAACCGACGCGAAACGGCCATATCATATTACATATATTGATCTCTCCACTTCGACACGCAAAATAGCAGAAGAGCGGGCTAAAATCCGTGGGTTGAAAAATATTAAGTTTGTAACAGGCAGCCTGCTTGATGCCGCTAATCATGGCGAGTTCGATTATATCGATTGTTGTGGCGTGCTTCATCATTTGGAGGATACACAAGCAGGATTTACTGCGCTTTCGAATGCTTTAGCACCGCATGGTGGGCTTGGATTTATGGTTTACGCCCCTTATGGGCGTAGTGGCGTCTATCCATTGCAAGAAGCTTTTGGTGCAATGACTGTACATATGGCACCTGAAGAACGCTTGCACTTTGGGCAAGATATTTTCAAACGTGTACCTGAAAACCATCCTTTTAAGCGGAATGAACTTGTTGGCGATCATAAGGATGGAGATGCTGGATTTTATGATTTGCTTTTACATAACCAAGACCGTGCTACGTCTGTAAAGGAATTAGCTGGTTATTTATCCAATGCTGGGCTGGAGTTAAGCAGCTTTACGCAACCTGCGTTATATAATCTGAAAGATTTCCTGCCGAATGGGTATGACATACCCAATAACTTATCCGAGTTAGATAAAATGCATATTGCAGAAAAATTACGTGGGACATTAAAAACGCATGTTGGGTATGCGCACAAAATCGGGCAGGGCGAGAAAATAGCTTTAAGTAACCACGCCTTGATCCCGCACTTTATTGGAGCAGATGCAAAACAAGCGGCTCAGGTTATTTTAAAAACTGGAATGTTACAGATTCATATTGATGGACAAAAGATTGGGTTAACTATGCCGCCAATTGCAGCTAAGCTATTGGCCGCTGTAGATGGCAATAAAAATTTAGGCGATATTTCAAAAAGTCTTGGTATGGATTGGATCGCCTTTTCTTCAATTTGGGGGCAATTATCCGCATTATTATGTGGATATGGCTTACTTCTTTATTCCGATTTACATAAAGACGTCTAATAAAAAAGGCCCCCGAAAATCGGAGGCCTTAAATTTATCAATGTAAACGCTATTAGCAGCTGTAGTACATTTGGAATTCCATTGGGTGTGGAGTGTGCTCGTATGCGTGCACTTCTTCCATTTTCAACTCAATGTAACCATCCAATTGTGACTTAGTGAACACGTCGCCAGCCAATAAGAAGTCCATGTCTGCTTCAAGCTCTTCCAAAGCTTCACGAAGAGAACCACAAACAGTTGGGATTGCTGCCAACTCTTCTGCTGGTAGATCGTACAAGTCTTTGTCTGATGCTTCACCTGGATCGATTTTGTTTTTGATGCCGTCAAGGCCAGCCATCAACAATGCAGAGAAACACAAGTATGGGTTTGCTGCTGGATCAGGGAAACGCGCTTCTACGCGTTTTGCTTTTGGTGATTCAGCCCAAGGAATACGTACACAACCTGAACGGTTACGTGCAGAGTAAGCGCGAAGAACTGGTGCTTCGAAACCTGGGATCAAACGCTTGTAAGAGTTTGTTGATGGGTTTGTAATCGCATTCAACGCTTTAGCGTGCTTCAAGATACCACCGATGAAGTATAGAGCTTCTTGTGATAGGTCAGCGTATTTGTCGCCTGCGAACAATGGTTTACCATCTTTCCAGATTGACATGTTCACGTGCATACCTGTGCCGTTATCGCCAGCGATTGGTTTTGGCATGAATGTAGCAGATTTGCCGTATGCGTGTGCAACGTTGTGGATGATGTATTTGTATTTTTGCAAATCATCAGCTTGTTTTGTCAAAGGACCAAACACTAGGCCAAGCTCGTGCTGACATGACGCCACTTCGTGGTGGTGTTTGTCAACTTTCATGCCGATACGCTTCATTGTTGAAAGCATTTCACCACGTAGATCTTGTGCAGCGTCTGTTGGGTTTACTGGGAAGTAACCACCTTTAACGCCTGGGCGGTGACCCATGTTGCCCATTTCAAATTCAGCGTCTGTATTCCATGACGCGTCAGCTGCATCAACTTCGTAAGATACTTTGTTGATTGCGTTTGAGTAACGAACATCGTCAAACAAGAAGAATTCAGCTTCTGGGCCCCAGAAAGACTGATCTCCGATACCTGATGCGATCAAGTAGTTTTCAGCGCGCATAGCTGTTGAACGCGGGCAACGCTCGTATGTTTCACCAGTGTCTGGTTCTACAACGTGGCAGTGTACACAGATTGTTTTTTCAGCGTAGAACGGATCGATGTATGCGCTGTCGCAATCTGGAATCAATTTCATGTCTGACTCGTCGATTGATTTCCAACCAGCGATAGAAGAGCCGTCGAACATAAAGCCGCCTTCTAGAAAGTCTTCATCAACTTCGTCGTTGATTACAGTCACGTGCTGCAGCTTGCCGCGTGGGTCTGTGAAACGGATGTCTACATATTGGATATCTTCATCCGCAATGCGTTTGACTAGGTCTTTTGCACTCATTTTAAAATTCCCTCTGAGATAAGGTTACGGGGTTGATGTATTAAAGTGCTTCCGCACCTTCTTCACCGGTGCGAATGCGAATAGCGTGTTCTACGGTGGAGATAAAGATTTTACCGTCGCCGATTTTTTCAGTACGAGCGGCATTTACGATTGCTTCTACAGCAGCGTCAAGTTGATCGTCGTCTAGAACAACTTCGATTTTCACTTTTGGTAAGAAATCCACAACGTATTCTGCACCGCGGTATAGCTCTGTGTGGCCTTTTTGACGGCCGAAACCTTTTGCTTCTGTTACTGTAAGGCCTTGAATGCCTACATCTTGAAGGGCTTCTTTAACTTCGTCTAATTTAAACGGTTTAATGATGGCTTCGACTTTTTTCATTTTAGCGCTCTCCCAATAAATGCTGTGAATGCTTGGCAGGAGTGTTGGAGGGGATTATGTTGTTGTGCAATTGAGTGTCTTACTTCCTGCGTTTTAATTCAGACGATTCAAACTGTTTTGATTAAAAAATAGGCAATGTGCACAATAATTAAACAAACGAGAATCCGACGACATGATTGAACTGGTAACATCTGCACAAATGCGCGCCACTGAGCAAGCTGCGATTGATAGTGGCGAGGTCACAGGATTGGAATTGATGGAATGTGCTGGGCGTGGTGTTGTTGAGGCTATTTTTGAAGAATGGCCAAAGATGGCGCAAACATGCCACCGTGCGGTTATTTTATGCGGGCCTGGAAATAATGGCGGTGATGGTTTTGTTGTTGCGCGCTTGTTGACAGAATGGGGTTGGGAAGTTGAACTTTTCCTATATGGGAATGCAGAAAAGTTGCCCCCAGATGCGCGCGTAAATTACGAGCGATGGATAAATATAGGAAGCGTACAGGCTTTAACGAAAGGCGTTATTGAAAAACAAACGGATATAGCCGTTGAGAAAGAAGGAACAGATATTTACGGAAATGCATCTATTGAAAGAGGGCAAAGCACAATATTTGTGGACGCTTTGTTTGGAACAGGGCTTTGCCGACGTTTTGATGGCGATCTTCTTGAAATATCAAGGGAGTGGTCGGATTATTGTTATGAAAACGGAATTGCAGTCGATATTCCATCAGGGTTGTGTGCTGACTCTGGCTATCCGATTGGTGGGAATTGGTTTTTTTGTAGGATCGTTGTGAGCTTTGGGTCACTTAAAGTCGGGCAATACCTTGGGGAATGTCTGTATGATATCGATAAGATACATTGCGTTGATTTGAACCTGCCAAGTCATGAAGCCACACAAGTAAATCTGTTAGAGACATGGGATATTGACGTTGATGCACGTGGCCTTGTTGGTGGTGGACTGCAAAAAACATTGCATCAGCATAAATATTCGCATGGTCATGCTTACGTTATATCAGGGCCTTCTACAAAAACAGGAGCGGCACGATTAGCCGCGCGAGGCGCTTTGCGTATTGGGGCAGGGCTTGTCACGATAGGAGCTGCCCTTTCGGCAATGAATGAACATGCAGCACACTTGAATGCCATTATGCTGGCCGAAGTGTCTGATGCAGAAGATTATACGGATAACATTGCATCGGATGGGCGGATCAATGCGGTATGTATTGGACCTGCTTTAGGGCTTGAACGGGATCAGGCTGAATTATTGAAAGCGGTTCTACAATCCCAACGCACCACTACTATAGATGCTGATGCGTTAACTTTAATAAGTAAAGACAAAGTCTTATTCGACCTTCTTCATGAAAAATGTGTGCTTACTCCACATGGAGGAGAATTCGCACGTCTATTCCCAGACATTTCAGAAAAGTTAAGTGCAAAACCGACCAAAGGACCCGTTTATTCTAAGGTGGATGCTACAAGAGCGGCTGCAAAACGGGCAGGGTGCGTTGTTTTGTTCAAGGGACCAGATACTGTGATTGCCGCCCCTGACGGAAGCTGTTCTATAAATTCAGCCCACTATAAACGATCTGCACCGTGGTTGGCGACGGCTGGATCTGGGGATGTCTTGGCTGGCTTTGTAACAGGCTTGCTAGCGCGAGGATTTGCGCCGATGCAAGCAGCCGAAACTGCGGCATGGTTGCATGTGGAATGCGCATTGCAATTTGGGCCCGGGTTGATTGCAGAAGATATTCCAGAGCAGTTGCCACTGGTTTTTCGAAAATTGGGTCTATAAAGGCTTTAATTCCTCTGAATTAAACCTGTTTTGTTGCATTTAAAAAATATTCTAAAAAAGTAACTTTTCCTCTCGCCAATGGAAAAGAGTTAGGCTAGAAGGCACCTCATTCGAGCAATGTAACCGATTGTTCGAAATAATGTGCGGGTGTGGCGGAATTGGTAGACGCACCAGATTTAGGTTCTGGCGCCGAGAGGCGTGGAGGTTCAAGTCCTCTCACCCGTACCATTTTCCAAAGAATATGATCAAATAGAGAAATCCTGTATGAACATGCTTAGGGTGATAAGATTAGGTTTTATGGGAGGTGGTTATGGCAAATGGTTTGATGCAATGGTTTTTGAACCGTACGCGCATCATGTTGATTAAGCGCGATGGCTATATCCCTGTTAATAAAAGATCATATCTGGCTCAAATCGGTGAATTCCGCCCCGAAAGCAATTATGAATTGATAGTGCATTGCTTAGGGCAGCGGCTTTTGTCGGATGGTGGTTTGGATGCCTTAAAGTTACATGCAGATCATCTGTTTTGGCTATTGGTTACACAACGTATCCATTTGGGTGAGGGTTTCGCAGAACCTCAAATGCAATTTGCGCGTTCGGTGCGTAATGGTGATCTAGAATTGGCGCGCAAGCTGGCCGTGCAACCAATTTCATATTCTGGCGATGCATTAGAGGCTGTAAAGCTACGGATTGGGCATAATCCACCGTGGTATGAGGCACAGGCGCGTGAAACGAAGAAAGCCTATGCGACGTTTTATGACGAACACATCAATGACCCTGAATTTACCGTGGATAAAACCAAGATGCGGATTTGGGTTAAAGGTACAAGAATATAGATTTGTACAATATACATGAAACTGTTGCGTACTATGGTTAAAACGCCCTTGCATACCCCCTAAAGCACCCATAAAAGGGCACCAGATTTTACCCATGTATGTGGGTGTATGCCTATGCCTGCACCCCTGAAACTTAAAAGGACGCCATAATGCAGGTATCAGAAACCGTAAATGAAGGCTTAAAGCGCGGATATGCGATCACAGTGACAGCCGCTGAGCTGGACGAAAAAGTGAATGCAAAGCTTTTGGAAGCACAGCCAAACGTAGAAATCAAAGGTTTCCGCAAAGGCAAAGTGCCAATGGCAATGCTGAAAAAGCAATTCGGTCAATCTGTATTGGGCGAAGCGATGCAAGAAAGCGTTGACGAAGCGATGAAAAATCACTTCGAAACATCTGGCGATAAACCTGCTGCGCAACCTGACATCCAAATGACAAACCAAGATTGGAAAGAGGGCGATGATGTTGAAGTATCATTGTCTTATGAATGTCTTCCTCCGATCCCAGAAACTGATTTTTCTAAATTGAAATTGGAAAAATTGGTTGTAGCTGTTGAAGACGCTGACGTTGACGAAGCTTTGGCGAACTTGGCTGGTACTGCAACAAACTACGAAGACAAGAAAAAAGGTTCTAAAGCAAAAGACGGCGACCAAGTTGTGATTAACTTCTTAGGTAAAGTAGACGGCGAAGCTTTTGATGGTGGTCAAGCTGATGATTACCCTTTGGTTCTTGGTTCAAACAGCTTTATCCCTGGTTTCGAAGATCAGTTGGTTGGCGCTAAAGCTGGTGACGACGTTGAAGTTAACGTGAAATTCCCTGATGAATACGGCGCACCAAACCTAGCAGGCAAAGATGCTGTGTTTGAATGCAAAGTGAATGCAGTGCAGGGCGCTGTTGCTGCTGAAATCAATGATGAGTTGGCAACGAAATTCGGCGCTGAATCATTGGACGATTTGAAAAAGCAAATCACTGAGCGTTTGGAAGCTGAATATGCAGGTGCTGCACGTATGGTGACAAAGCGTGACTTGATGGACGGTTTGGACAAGTTGGTTGATTTTGATCTGCCGCCAAGCATGGTTGATGCAGAAGCAAATCAAATTGCACACCAGTTGTGGCATGAAGAAAACCCTGACGTACAGGGCCACGATCACCCAGAGATCGAAGCAACAGATGAGCATAAAGAACTTGCTGTACGCCGTGTGCGCTTAGGCTTGTTGTTGGCTGAAGTTGGCTCTGTAAAAGAGATCACAGTAACAGACGCGGAAATGCAGCAAGCTGTAATGCAGCAAGCATCTCAGTACCCTGGTCAAGAGAAGCAATTCTTTGAATTCATTCAGAAAAATGAGCAAGCGCTGCAGCAACTTCGTGCGCCAATCTTTGAAGATAAGGTTGTAGATCACATCATGGAACAAGCAAATGTGACAGAGAAATCAATCTCTAAAGATGATCTTCAAAAAGCTGTTGAGGCATTAGAAGATAAATAAGTCTTTCACTTAACTAAATTGAAAAGAGTGCCTTTTAGGTGCTCTTTTTTTATACCGTTTTATATGCCCACAAAAAAGGCCGCCTAAAAAGGCGGCCTTAAAGTTTGTAGTCTTAAAATTTCTTAGAAGTTCTTAGATAGTTTTACGCCAACAGTTGTTACAGTGTTGTTTGAAAATACAGCACCAGTATTTGTTCCTACTGTATCACCGCGGTTTGAATGGCTAATACCGCCTGAAACTTTGAAACCTTTACCCATTTTCACAGAAACGCCAATTGTACCGCCAAAAATACCATCTGTTGGAGCAAGCTCACTGCTTGTACCGCCGTCTGCTGCTTCATAGAACAATGAGAATGAGCCAGATACATTATCTGTAAATTTACGGCCTACACCCAGTGTGTAAGCTGTAGTGTCTTCAAATTCTGTCAGAGCGACACCTGCTGGAGATATAATGTTTGCATCTCCCCAAGCTGCATGTCTGATTTTACCGAAAACCAATGTTTTAGGTGCTACGCCTGTTTGAAACTCTAATGTCCATGCTTCAGGTGTAGCTGCTGTTGTAATGCCAGTACTTGCGCCGCCAGTTGTATTGAGTTCATAATCGATTTCAGATTCATATGTTAATGCCACACGCAAAGCGATTTCAGGCTTTTCATATGCGGCACCAATTATGTAACCAACTTCGCTTTCTGATGCAAAGTTACTTGTTGCTAAGCCTGCGGCGACAATATTTGCAGTTGCTGAAACTGTTTGGTAGTTAACGCCACCGTAAACGCTGAAGTTATCAGTTGCCTTATATCTACCAAGCAAACTCAGTGCCACTGCTTGAACATTTGCTGACAAGTTAGATGTAGCGATACCTAATGGGGTACCTGAGTAATTGATGTCTGAGCCAACTGGTTGGTTGTTGTATGTAATTGCAACTGCAAACTTTTTGCCTATATCGGCCTTGAAGCCTAGTTTAACAGTGTTAAAGCTTTGTGCAATTTCGGATGGACCAAATGGCCCTAGTTGCTCAGATGAAATTTTAGGTGTTGTAACAGCATATGCAACTTCAGCATAGTTACCTTCTTCGAAAAGAATGGCTGAGCTAAATGTTGAACGGTCAAGACCGCCAGCAAACGCTGTGCTTGTGCCTGCAGCCAGGATAGCTGCTGAAGTGGCTACTTTTTTTAGTGTCATGTTAAGATGCTCCCTCATCATAAATCATTTCCCTGTTTGCACCCTATTTAATCACACTGTGTTCAGTCAAATGTGACCTAACGTTATAATTTAGTGCGTATTTATTGCGTGATAAATCTGCAACCAATTATTTGTGAGATAAATAGGTTAACAGTGCTCATAAATTAATTTTAGCATTGATGATAAACTTGGTTGAACTGCTCTTGCCTCTCTTTGATCGCGGCACTAATGTTTTGGTTAGATTTAGATGCGATAAGCGCAGTACACTTAATACAGGCGAGACTATGAGAGATCCTTTAGACGTATATATGAATACCCTTGTGCCAATGGTTGTTGAACAAACATCCCGTGGTGAACGCGCTTACGATATTTTCTCGCGTATGCTTAAGGAGCGGATTATTTTCGTATCGGGTCCTGTTCATGACGGCATGTCTACGCTGATTGTGGCGCAGTTGTTGTTTTTAGAAGCGGAAAATCCAACAAAAGACATTGCGATGTATATTAATAGCCCAGGTGGCGTTGTGACATCTGGTTTGTCTATTTACGATACAATGCAATACATCCGCCCAAAAGTATCGACACTTTGCATTGGTCAAGCAGCCTCTATGGGGTCATTGTTATTAGCTGCAGGTGAAGAGGGGATGCGTTTCTCATTGCCAAATTCCAGAGTGATGGTGCACCAACCTTCTGGTGGTTTCCAAGGTCAAGCATCTGATATAGCGCTGCACGCCAAAGAGATTCTAGAGCTGAAAGATCGCTTGAATAAGATTTATGTCAAACATTGTGGTCAAAAACTGAAAAACGTTGAAGAGGCGTTGGATCGCGATAACTTTATGACAGCGGAAGAAGCAAAGGATTGGGGTTTGATTGATGAAATCGTTCAACAACGCAGCTCTGAAGAAGAAGCAAAGTAATCGCTTTGTGAATTTTAACGGATCTTAAGTGATCTGGAATACATAATATCGGCATTGTGCAGGCTCATAAACTGCAATACTGTCAAGGGAAATGCGGTTTAGCCAGTGTTTTGGCGACCATAAAAGAATGTAAGCGGAGTTAAAGTATGGCAGATTCAGATAACAGCGAGTCAAAAAACACGCTTTACTGTTCTTTTTGTGGCAAAAGCCAACATGAAGTACGTAAGCTAATTGCTGGCCCAACTGTTTTTATCTGTGATGAATGTGTTGAACTTTGTATGGATATTATCCGTGAAGAAGCAAAGTCATCGACATTAAAGACATCGGAAGGTGTTCCAGCACCTGCGGAAATTTGTGGTGTTCTTGATGACTACGTGATTGGCCAAGATATGGCAAAACGTGTGTTATCTGTGGCAGTGCACAATCACTATAAACGTTTGAACCATGCTGATAACAATTCTGAAATAGAATTGTCGAAATCTAATATTATGCTGATTGGTCCAACGGGTTGTGGTAAAACTCTACTTGCTCAAACATTGGCACGTATTTTGGATGTTCCATTCACTATGGCGGATGCAACGACTTTGACAGAAGCAGGTTATGTTGGTGAGGATGTTGAAAACATCATCTTAAAACTTCTACAAGCTTCGGAATATAATGTGGAACGTGCACAGCGTGGCATCGTTTACATTGATGAAGTCGATAAGATCACGCGCAAATCAGATAACCCTTCTATTACACGCGATGTATCAGGAGAGGGCGTTCAACAAGCGCTTCTAAAGATTATGGAAGGTACTGTTGCTTCTGTTCCGCCACAAGGTGGCCGTAAGCATCCTCAGCAAGAATTCCTTCAAGTGGATACAACGAACATTCTGTTCATCTGTGGCGGTGCTTTTGCGGGTCTTGATCGTATTATTGCCCAGCGTGGTAAAGGATCATCAATTGGCTTTGGCGCTGATGTTAAAGAAGAAGACAATCGTGGTGTTGGTGAGGTTTTCACCGATCTTGAACCAGAAGATTTGTTAAAATTTGGTTTGATCCCAGAATTTGTAGGTCGTTTACCTGTTTTGGCAACTTTGACGGATTTGGATGAGGATGCACTTGTAACGATCTTGTCCGAACCAAAGAACGCATTGGTCAAGCAATACCAACGCTTGTTTGAACTAGAAGACGCAAAGCTGACATTTACAGAAGAAGCCTTACGCACAATTGCTCAGCGTGCGATTGAACGTAAAACAGGCGCACGTGGTCTTCGTTCTATTCTGGAAGAAATTCTATTAAATACGATGTTTGAACTGCCTAGCCTTGAAAATGTGAGCGAAGTTGTCGTGAATGAAGAGGCCGCACGTGGCGAAGGTGAACCTTTGATTGTCTATGGCGAAGCGGAAACGGCGGATGAAAGCGCATCTGCGTCTTAATCTTGCTAGACCTTTTATGAAAAATTAGGCATAGATCAAGCAACTTGATAATATGGTGATGAGCATGGACTTCCTAAAACGCATTTTTACATGGTGGAATGGTCAAACGTTGAACACACAAATTCACACTTGGTTAAAAGGTGTACGTGTTGGCGAAGACGAACAAGGTAATGTGTTTTATGAAACGCGTGACGGTAAACGCCGTTGGGTGATTTATAATGGGGAAGCTGAAGCAAGTCGTGTATCCCCTGATTGGCATGGATGGTTACACCATACATATAAGCAACCACCGACAGATAAACCATTGGCACATAAATCATGGGAAAAGCCACATCAGGAAAACCTGACTGGGACCGTAAATGCTTATGCTCCTGCTGGTAGTTTGCGCAATGCAACTCCCGCAGACCGTTCTGATTACGAAGCTTGGCAACCTGAATAAGGGCCTGAAATTATGAAAAACAACCTGATTGAAACAACTATTGGTGCTGTCGTTGTCGCTGCTGCCGTTGGGTTTTTAGTATATGCAGCTAATGCAGTTGGTGTATCTGGTCCAACAGATGATTACGAATTGAATGCAAGTTTTAGAAGTGCTGAGGGCATTTCACTTGGCACAGATGTGCGTATGGCTGGCGTGAAAATAGGCTCTGTGTCTAGTATGGAATTAAACCCCACAACATACCGTGCTGAACTTGGGATTTCGGTTATTGAAGGTATTGAAATCCCAGACGATTCATCAATATCAATTGCTTCTGAAAGCTTATTGGGCGGTAATTTCATCGAGATTATTCCTGGTGGTTCTGAATTTATGGTGGAACGCGGCGGCCAAATTGAAGATACACAAGGTAGTGTAAGTCTTGTGACACTTTTAATGAAATTTGTTGCGGGAAGTGGCGAATAATGAAACGCGCCATAGTTTTTTTCCTAGGCGTATGTTTGGCTGGAACAGCATGGGCGCAAACCCAAGTAAAAACAGATAATGCCAACGTAGCTCAATTACGTGCGCTGGATACACTTACCGGTGCTGTTACAGATATTGATGCGACTGTTGGTGAAATGCTCACATATGAACGTTTAACCATCACCGTTCAGGAATGTCGTTACCCGCAAGGTAACCCAAATGGGGATGCTTTCGCGCTTTTAACAATCAAAGATATTCGCGAAGAAGAGCCGAGGTTTAATGCGTGGATGGTTGCCTCTAGCCCAGCTTTATCTGCACTAGAGCATCCACGCTATGATGTGTGGCTACTTAGATGTAAAACCTCTGAAGGCTGAACATCTAAAGGTAGTTTGTAGAAATCCGCTGATACTTCCAAAGCCTTTGCTAAAAGATCACGATAATCATCACGTGTGATTTCCCGTGCACCTAAACTTTCAAGATGATCTGTTTGAAACTGAGTATCAAGCAAGGTGAATCCCCCGTAATTGAGGCGTGCGACAAGGTAGGTGAGGGCGATTTTAGAAGCATCTGTACGATGTGAGAACATGCTTTCACCAAAGAATGCACTTGCCAATGTGACACCGTACAAGCCCCCCACGAGTGCATCCCCATCCATAACTTCGACAGAATGAGCGAAACCTAAATGGTGTAATTGTGTATAGAGATCAAATATTTCTGCATTGATCCATGTCTCATCGCGATCGGCACAAGCGCGAACAACCTCTTCAAAGCGTTGGTCAATAGTAACTTGATAGCCTGCGCGTTTAATTTTACGAGTTAAGCTGCGGGATACATGAAAATCATCAAGGGGAAAGATGCCGCGCATTTGCGGGTCTACCCAGAATATGTCGGGATCATCCATGCTTTCGGACATAGGAAAAACACCCGAGGCATAACCTTGCAGTAACAACTCGGGTGTGATGTTCATTTCTTGGTCGGCGGTCATTTTCCGCCAATCCTTATTCGAAAGTTTGGTTTTCTAACCACTTTTCAAGCCAGTGAATATCATAATCACCTGTTTGGATGGCTTCTTCTTTTAAAAGAGCGTGGAATAGAGGAACAGTTGTGTCGATACCATCAATAATCAATTCTTCTAATGACCGTTTCAAGCGTGCTAGAGCGCCCTCACGGTCTAAACCAGTTACGATCAACTTACCAATCAAGCTGTCATAATATGGCGGAATTGAATATCCGTCGTATAGAGCGGAATCCATACGAACACCTAAACCACCCGGGGCGTGATACATCGAAATTTTACCAGGGCATGGTGTGAAGTTTGGTAGTTTTTCAGCATTAATCCGCACTTCGATCGCGTGACCTTTGATAGACAGGTTTTCCTGCTTCAGGGTCATTTCCTGACCAGAAGCAACACGTAGTTGTTGTTTCACCAAATCCACACCAAAGATCGCTTCGGTTACAGGATGTTCCACCTGCAAACGTGTGTTCATTTCGATGAAATAGAATTCGTCATTTTCATATAAGAATTCGATTGTACCGGCACCTTCGTACCCGATAGCTGCAACAGCATCTGCACATGTTTTACCAATTCTTTCGCGAATTTCTGGTGTGATACAAGGCCCCGGTGCTTCTTCGAAAACTTTTTGGTGACGACGTTGCAAAGAACAATCACGCTCACCAAGGTGAACAGCGCGGCCTTTACCATTGCCGAACACTTGGACTTCGATATGACGTGGTAATGTCAGGTATTTTTCAATGTAGACTTCATCATTACCAAAAGCGGATTTTGATTCTGCGCGCGCTGTGCTGAATGCTTCATCCAAGTCTGCTTTGGTTTTAGCAAGTTTCATACCACGACCACCGCCGCCTGCTGTGGCCTTCACGATGACAGGGAAACCCATTTCATCAGCGATTTTATGGGCTTCTTCGATGGTTGGGACACCACCATCAGAACCGGGTACGCAAGGCACACCAAGGTCTATCATTGTTTGCTTCGCTGTAATTTTGTCGCCCATCATACGAATATGTTCTGCTGATGGCCCGATGAATTTTAAGCCATGTTCTTCAACGATCTGAACAAATTCAGCATTTTCAGATAAAAAGCCGTATCCTGGATGGATAGCTTCGGCACCTGTAATTTCACAAGCTGCAATAATAGCAGGGACGGACAGATAGCTGTCTGTACCAGAGGGTGGGCCAATGCACACACTTTCGTCTGCCATGCGGACATGCATAGCATCGCTGTCTGCGGTTGAGTGTACGGCAACAGTTGAAACGCCCAATTCTTTACAGGCACGGATGACACGCAATGCAATTTCACCACGGTTCGCGATCAGGACCTTGGAAAACATGGCTGATGCTCCTTTAATTGAACGATTATTCGATAATGACGAGCGGAGAGCCAAACTCTACAGGCACACCATCATCAACCAAGATACGAGTAACTTTACCCGATTTTGGGGCAGGAATTTGGTTCATAGTTTTCATTGCTTCTACAATCAGCAATGTTTGACCTTCACTGACTGTTGAACCAACCGAGATGAATGCGGCTGCACCTGGCTCTGGTGATAGATATGCTGTGCCAACCATTGGGGATGTCACAGCGCCTGGGTGTTGAGAAGGGTCTTCCGCAGCTGTTGGCGCTTCTGGTGTCGGGGCTGCTGCAGCCGCGGGTGCAGGTGCGGCAGCAGGAGTGGATGCAGCAACTGCAATTTGTTGCGGAGCCGCAGCAACCATAGCTTGGCGCGATACACGTACGTTTAATGCTTTATTGCCACCATAATCGCGATGAACTTCTAGTTCAGTCAGATCGTTTTCACGTAGCAGCTCAGCCAAAGACTGGATGAATTCTACGTCTGTTTCTTGATCTTTTTTGGTCATATTCCCCTCAACCGTTACCGCCCGCATCGGGCATTTTATTTCTTATACAGGTTCGTGACGTTAGGTTAAAGCGTTGTTGTAATGTTTTTCGCTTTAACTACTGCTTTTCACTGCGAAGTTGTGCAACCATTTGCGCCATGGAATCTTGGGGAATATACCCGCGAACGATTTGGTCGTTGAGTATAAAAGTTGGCGTACCCGATACTTGCAAAATTTCGCCTAATTGACGTGTGCGCGCGATATGTTCCGTAACCGATGGGTTCTCCATAGCCTCAACAATACGTTTACCATCTAATCCTGCTTTTTTGGCTAAGAAAGCAACACTTTTATCGTTCACAGGGCCATCATGTTTGATCAATTGATTATACATTGCTTTGTAAGCATCTGGGCCTAACGCTTGTAGCGTTGCGATTGCCGCGCGTGATGATTGTAGGGATTCTTCGCTTAGAATAGGGTATTCTTTGACGACCAATTTGATGTTGCCATCAGCCTTGACTAACTCTGCGACCTCATCATGCGCTTTGCGGCAGTAACCACATTTATAATCTAAAAACTCTACAAGAGTTACGTCGCCGTCTGGGTTGCCACCAACCCAAGAAAAACCATCATTTTGGATTTCCTCAAGATTTGCAGAGACCAATGCAAGCTCATTTTGCTCTTCTTCAATAGCTTGTCGGTTTTGCAATACCTGAATTGCTTCCATAATAACCTCAGGATTATTAACTAAATAATCTCGCACCAATTCGCCAAACAAAGCTTGGTCAGATTCGCTTATAGCTTCTAGATCAAGTGCTGTTGCTGGTGTGCTTAATGTCATTAAGCTGGCAACGAGTGCAATTTTAAATGGGTTGTTAAACGTCATTATTTTTTCTTTCGACTATTTGAATTGCGCTTTGCAATACTGATTATATCAACGGCTTTACGCCAACCTGTTGATCCTTGTGGTAATAGTTTTTCTGCTCTGGTTGCATGTACTGCAGCTAGTTTGAAATTCGAAGCTAAAGCATAACGCTCTGCAGTGGTAATAGACGCCATACCAGGATTTCCTGTTTTTGCATAAGCAACACCAAGATCGCGTAGCATACGACCATCACGAGGGTCACGTGCATATGAACGTTTTAATGTTTTTAAAGCTGTTTGTGCAGAGCTTTTTGTATTTTGAGCCAATTGCGCGCGCCCTAGGCCTGCTAAAATATGTGCATTTTTTGGCAATTTTTTCGCAGCGTTATTGTATGCGGTAACAGCGGCTGATGCATTTCCGTTTTCTAATAACATTTGGCCATATAATTCTTGATAGTAGGGATCTGCCGGCCGCATTTTTAAAAGGCGTTTGATTTCTACCATCGACTTTTTCTTATTTGGTAGGCGGTGATATGCAATAGCACGTGTTAATGTTGCTATTTCACCTTTGTCCGTTTTACTTACTCTGCGCAATGCCCCTTTGGGGCTGGTTGTAAACCCATTGAACTTAGCAACTGCACGCGCATACCAATAGTCTACATTCGAAGGTTGTGTGGTTTTGATACCGCTATATCCAGCAACAACTGTTTTAAGATCCGAAATACGTTGCGAGTGAAGAGGGTGAGTTAACGAATATGCATCTTGACGACTAACACTAAGGGCCTGTTGGCCTTGGAATAATTTTAAGACATCTAATGCAGCAGAAGGATTTATTCCTGCGCGTGCCATATAGCGAACACCAGATTGGTCCGCTGCAGATTCTTGTGCACGCGAAAAGGCTAGAAAACTACGTTGTCCAACTGAAGAAGCCGCCGCCGCAACACCCAAACTACCTCCACCACCACCAGCGGCAGCAGTTAAGACGCCTAATAATACACCGAGACCTGCAGCCGTTCGAGCGCTACCAACGTTTGCCGCTCTTTGGGCGAGATGGCCGCCTGTGATATGCCCAATTTCATGTCCAATCACGGATTGAAGCATTTCAACAGATTTCATGCGGCGGATTAAACCAGAGCTTAAAAATATATTATTACCGCCAGCTGCGAAAGCATTTGGACTGTTACTATTTAAAATGAAAATATTTACTTGGCCAACGCCAGAAGCTTTTACCAATGGTTCGGCTATAAGACGTAATGTACGCTCTATTTCAGCGTCTCTTATCAAACCTTGTGCATGAGCAATGGATGACCATGAAGCTATAGCGAAAGCCAAAATCAATCGACTGATATTACGTAATTTTATCATAATGATAGGTTAAAGCACCAAAGTAAAAAAACACAAGTCAATAGAAAGACAAAAGCGCGCTAAACACAAGGTTTGAGCGCGCTGTTGCCGATAAAGTGAACTGTGTTTAACCGCGAGACCACCAGCCTCGGCGTTTTGGTTTTGTTTCTTCAGCCACAACCTCTACCGTTGCTGATGCAATAGATGGGGTTGCTTCTGGCGCTTCCGCTACTGCTTCGGTTACTTCTGTTTTGGCTTCTGCTTCCGCCGCTTTTTGCGCTGCTGTTTTACGTGGCGCCCGTTTGCGTTTTGGCTTTTCCATAGCAGGAGCATCTTCAACAGGTGTTTCTGCTGTTTTGGCTTCTGCTTCAGCCGCTTTTTGCGCTGCTGTTTTACGTGGTGCCCGTTTACGTTTTGGCTTTTCCTCAGTAGGAGCATCTTCAGCAGGCATTTCAGCAGTTTTGGCTTCTGCTTCCGCCGCTTTTTGCGCTGCTGTTTTACGTGGTGCCCGTTTACGTTTTGGTTTTTCCTCAGCAGGAGCATCTTCAGCAGGCGTTTCAGCAGTTTTGGCTTCTGCTTCCGCCGCTTTTTGTGCTGCTGTTTTGCGTGGGGCCCGTTTACGTTTCGGTTTTTCCTCAGCAGGAGCATCTTCAACAGATGGTTCTACAACCGCTACTACCTCAGTTTCTTGTTCCGTATTTTCAGTATTCTCTGCTGCTGTTGAATTCTGTTGGTTTTCAGTATCTTGTTTATTGCGGCCACGACCACGGCCACCACGGCGGCGACGTGATTTTTTCTTTGGCTTGTCTTCATCGCCATTTTCACTGGTCACTTCAGTGGAAATGTTATCCATACCTTCCATAGATACATTTTCCATAGAAACTGGTACGTTTTCGGGTTGTGGGATAAAGCGCGTTGCTGTTTTGAATTTTTCTACAGAATATTCTGTACCTATCAATGTCACATCTGCCTCGACACGTACTGATAGACCGTAACGTGTTTCAATTTTACTGATATGTTCGCGCTTTTCGTTTAAGAGGTAGTTTGCGACATTGATTGGTGTCTTTACTAATACTTCGCGGGAACGTTTGCGGACACCTTCTTCTTCCAATTCGCGTAGAATTGAAAGGGCAAGGCTGTCATCAGAACGCAGTAAACCTGTACCATGACAATGTGGGCAGTCCTGTGTCGTTGCCTCTAGCATACCTGGGCGAAGACGTTGACGTGACATCTCTAAAAGGCCGAAACCAGAGATACGTCCAACTTGGATGCGTGCGCGATCATTCTTTAGTTTGTCTTTCAGACGCTTTTCAACGGCTGTGTTGTTGCGGCGTTCTTCCATATCGATGAAGTCGATTACGATCAAACCCGCTAAATCGCGCAACCGCATTTGGCGTGCAACTTCTTCTGCTGCTTCCAGATTGGTTTTTAATGCTGTTGCTTCGATGGAGTTTTCTTTGGTTGCCTTACCAGAGTTAACATCCACAGCTACAAGTGCTTCGGTGATCCCAATTACTAAGTAGCCGCCAGATTTTAACTGAACAGTTGGATTGAACATTGCACCAAGATGACTTTCCACTTGGTAGCGTGAGAACAACGGCATTTGTTCTTTATATAATTTTACCTTGTCTACGCGGTTTGGCATGAACATTGTCATGTATTCGCGTGCAGCATCATAGCCACGCTGACCTTCAACATGAATCTCATCGATATCACGTGTATATAGGTCGCGTATTGAGCGTTTGATTAGGTTACCTTCTTCGTAAATCGGAGCAGGGGCAATTGATTTTAGCGTTAGTTCGCGGATCTGTTCCCACTGACGCGATAAGAATTCATAGTCGCGATTGATATCCGCTTCATTACGACTTGCCCCAGCAGTTCTGATAATCAAGCCTGCACCTTCTGGCACAACCAGTTTGTTGGCGATAGCTTTGATTTTCTTGCGGTCAGCAGCATTCGTGATTTTTCGAGAGATACCGCCACCACGTGCTGTGTTTGGCATCAATACACAATAACGACCAGCCAGAGACAAATATGTTGTAAGGGCAGCACCTTTGTTGCCTCGCTCTTCTTTGACAACTTGGATCAATAGAATCTGGCGAACTTTAATGACTTCTTGAATTTTGTATCGTTTTAGGCGCGGTTTACGAGGTCGCACTTCTTCTGATACGTCATCGTCGGCAACAGATTCGATACCTTCTTTTGGTGTATCGTCTTTTATATCAGCTTCTTCATCAGTTTCGTCATCGTCATCTGAAGCTTCTTCTACTTGTGGTTCATCCACTTCAACAGGAGGTTCTGAATTCGGTGTTTCTGACTTTTCGGCATCTTCAACACCAGATGTCTCTTCAACCTCAACAGCTGGTATATTTTCTGTAGCGTTTGCTTCAGGTACATCGACCAAATCAGATTCTGTTGCATCAACGTCGATTATATCGTCATCAATTACATCACTTACAACGACAGCATCTTCTACTTTTGCAACCTCGGCTACAGTCTTTGATGATTTACGGCGACGGCGTGTGCGTGACTTTGCAGGTTGTTCTGCACGGCGGGCCTCTTCTTCTGCCATTGCTTTTGCATAAGCAGCTTCTTCTGCTAGCAGTTTTTCACGGTCTGCCACAGGGATTTGATAGTAATCAGGATGGATTTCATTGAAAGCCAAGAAACCATGGCGGTTTCCACCATAATCAACAAAGGCCGCCTGAAGAGACGGTTCAACGCGCGTTACTTTTGCGAGGTATATATTACCAGCTAATTGGCGTTTATTAAGACTTTCAAAATCGAATTCGTCGACTTTGTTTCCTTCGACCACAACCACGCGAGTTTCCTCTGGGTGGGTGGCATCGATAAGCATTTTCTTTGACATTTAGTATACTCTGAACGCGCATGCGTATTGATCCCAAGCGGGTCAACTTCGTCAGTGGCGTTATATGTTATGGCGATGGGCTGTGGGTGAGCGAATACTGCGAATATAAATTCGTCACAGAGCGCTAAAAAATATGTCCACACGCGTTGCATCGCGGTTTTCTCCAACGTCCTTATAAATGGACGTTCAGTTCGGGTCGTACAGTCAGCGTTCGCTTGGTCATACGACAATTCGGTGGCCATTTGGCCTGTCGAGCGGATCAGAGGATGACTTTGGCTTTTGGCCTGTCTCATGGTCGCAATCGACGAAACTTGTGAGTGCGGCGGTTTTTTCGCCAGCTACCCTTTCATCATTAGGCACCTTATTTGCGAAATACAATCGCATTTTTCAAAACGTTGGGGTATAAAGGGCAAAAAAGACGAGGCAGAGCAGTGTTTAAGAAGATTACGGTTTTCGTATGTCTAATTGTGTTGGCGTTTAATGATGTCGCTTATGCGCAAGAACTACGCGCTTTGGCACGCGTTGATAATGATAATTCTACCATTGCCGATCTGTCTTATCGCGAAATGCAAGTTGAGTTAGAGTTATCACAACCGATTCCCTATCGTATATTTACGCTTACAGAGCCCAACCGTATTGTGTTCGATTTTAAAGAAATCGACTGGGCGGGCTTTTCTGGTGATAAAGCTTTAAAAACTGAAAAAGTAAATGGTTTGCGTTTTGGTGCTTATCAAGCGGGCTGGTCGCGCATGGTTATAGAGTTAACAGAACCTATGATCCTCGATGAGGTGGAAATGCGCACTGATCCTGACCGAGGTAGTGCGCGTATGGTCGCGAAGTTCAAATTAAGCAACCAAGATGAGTTCTCGGCCAAATCAGGTATTCGCGAAGAGGCGGGTTGGGATTTACCCAAACCTATAGATGTTATTGCACCTAAAAAGCGCCAAATTGGCGATGCGCCATTGGTTGTTGTTTTAGATCCTGGGCACGGAGGCATAGACTCTGGGGCACGTAATGGTGGTAAGTTAGAGAAAGATTTGGTTTTAAAATTTGCACGTGAATTAAAAGAAAGCTTGATCTTAACGGGGCGGTACAAAGCCCATCTTACACGTGATGCTGATGAATTTGTTTCTTTGCCTGCACGCATTACACGTGCTCGTGCTTTGGGAGCAGATTTGTTTATTTCGCTTCATGCAGATGCTCTAGAAAGTGGTTGGGCGACAGGAACGACTGTTTATTCTTTATCCGATGAGGCTTCGAATGAAGCATCGCAATACCTAGCAGAGCATCATGATAGAGCTGATTTATTAGCTGGTGTAGACTTATCTAAACAATCAGATACTGTAGCGACTGTGCTTATGGAGATGGCGCGTGTGGAAACACAATCACGTAGTGATTTGTTGGCAGACATGGTTGTTTCCGGAGTTGCGCAATCAATTGGCCGTTTACGCAAACGACCGCATTTACAAGCAGGATTTACAGTTTTGAAAGCCCCAGATTTCCCTTCTATCTTGGTTGAGCTTGGATTTATGTCAAACGAACGCGATTTGAATAACCTTTTGAACCGCGAATGGCGGATTAAAGTTATAGAAGGAATCGTTTTAGCACTTGATACTTGGTCTGTTGAAGATGCGGCACAAGGACAATTATTACGTCAGTAGGTTACAAAATTAGCCTTCATACCTATTTAATATAGTATATCAGGCGTAAACGAGCGCAAATAGTCCAGAAGTGTTTTTGACCTTCAAAGGCACTCGGCCTATAAGCAAACCAATGTGTAAAAAAGGGAGGCCACTTGTGCTTCGACCAATCGTTTCATTTTTTGGGTGGATTTTCAGCTGGATTACTATCGGTGTTGTCCTAGTCGCGTTGTTAATTGGTGCTGTCTTTTTTATGTATGGTCGCGATTTACCTGACCATGAACGCCTCGCAAGTTATGAGCCTGCTACAATCAGCCGTGTTTATTCGATTGAAGGTAAAGTTATGGACGAGTTCGCACAAGAACGTCGCCTATACACACCAATTGATGAAATTCCAGACATTGTGAAATATGCATTTATCAGTGCTGAGGATAAGAACTTTTATAACCACAAAGGGTATGATCCTTTGGGTATGGTAAAGGCAGGTATTGATGCTGCGCGTGGTGGCCGTTTGCGCGGCGCGTCTACGATTACACAGCAGGTGATGAAAAACTTCCTATTATCTGGTGATCGCTCTGCAGAACGTAAGATTAAAGAACTCATCCTTGCGTCCCGTTTAGAGGCAACGTTGAACAAAGATCAAATTTTGCAACTTTATTTGAATGAGATTTTTCTTGGTCAAAATTCATATGGTGTTACTGCTGCGGCAGAAACATATTTTGGGAAAACCCTAGAGGACGTAACTGTGGAAGAGGCCGCATATTTGGCTGCTCTGCCAAAAGCACCAAGTACTTACCATCCAGTTCGTCAAAGAGAGAAGGCAACGAACCGTCGTAACTTTGTTTTACGTGAAATGTCTGAGAATGGATACATTACGGATGAAGAAGCAAAGCTTGCTATCGCAAAACCATTAGCAACAGTTCAAGGTGGCAATTTTGTATCTTTGCGGGCTTCTCGTACGCCACGTGATTATTTCTCTGATGAAATTCGCCGTCAATTGTCTGGTACTTTTGGTGAAGATGAATTCTTTGGTGGTGGTTTGGCTATCCGCGCCACTATGGACCCTGAATTGCAAAAAGAAGCAGCATTGTCATTGCGAGCAGGTCTGGAAAAATATGACCGCCAGCTTCGCATCTACCGTGGTGCAACGGCGAAGTTGGAAAAAGCCGACTTAGCTGATGAAGCAACATGGCGTAATGCTCTGTCAAATGTGAAAATTGCACGCGATGTAGACAGTTGGCATGCTGCCGTTGTTTTGGAATTGGGCGATAAGTCTGCACGTATTGGTATCGAAGATGTCGATGAAGACGCTGATGGGCATTTCTTGCCAATGGCAGAACTGACATGGCGTCCCCGCGTAGATGGTAAAACACGTTCTAAGGCTAAAAAACCAAGTGATATCTTGGCTGTTGGTGACGTTATCCACGTTAAAGCAATTGAAAAAGATGGTGCATTTCAGAATTGGTCCCTGCGTCAAATCCCAGAAATCCAAGGTGGTTTCATGGCGATGGATACAAATTCAGGTCGCGTATTAGCTATGCAAGGCGGATTCTCATACCAACACAGCGTGTTTAATCGTGCAACGCAAGCCACGCGACAACCTGGCTCATCATTTAAACCATTCGTATATGCATCTGCACTGGATAGTGGTTATTCCCCATCTACAATTGTAATCGATGCTCCGATTGAAATTGCAACGCCACAAGGCTTATGGCGTCCTAAAAACGCATCTAATAAATTTTATGGCCCAGCTCCATTACGGACAGGTATTGAGCGTTCTAGAAACCTGATGACCATTCGTTTGGCACAAGAAGTAGGTATGAACGTTGTGGCTGACTACGCTGAACGTTTTGGTGTTTACAACAGCATGGACCCATTCCTTGCAAATGCATTGGGTGCACAAGAAACGACTTTGTTCAAGATGGTTGCTGCCTATGCGATGTTTGCAAACGGCGGTGAACGTGTGGAGCCCACTATGGTTGACCGCGTGCAGAATCGTTGGGGTGAAACAGTGTATCGCCATGATCGTCGGTCCTGCGTCGGCTGTTCATTAGGGGCGCTCGAAGAGGGTGTGTCACCAGAAATTCAAAGCAACCGCGAACGTATCATGGATGATGTAACAGCTTATCAACTGACATCAATGATGCGCGGTGTTGTTGATCGTGGTACCGCAAGTCGTACGGTGAACCTTGGTGTACCTGTTGCTGGTAAGACAGGTACAACGAATGATGCAAAGGATGTTTGGTTTGTTGGTTTCACACCTAATATCGTTGCTGGATGTTATATGGGGTACGATCGCCCACGCAGTCTTGGTCGTGGTGCCTCTGGCGGCGGTATGTGTGGTCCTGTGTTCAATAGCTTTATGAAGAAGGCTATTGAATCTTATGGTGCTGGAAAGTTTGAACAGCCAGAAAATACGTATTTTATTAAATTTGACCGTTTTACCGGCACCCGTTTGCCCGATAATGCAACAGGTGAGCATGTGGTTGCAGAATTGTTCCGCATTGGCGAAGATCCATTAGATGGCGCTTTGGACATCATTGATGGTGGCTGGGGACTTGGTTCAGATCTTCTATTGTTCTCACGTGGTGAAGATGCAGACACAACTGTAAAGACTTCGACTGGTGAAGTGAAAAAGATACCAAAGAAAGCAAGCTTTGGGTCACTTACGTCTGGCGGTCTGTATTAGTACCCTTTACCCAAAGCTATTCGCTTTGTAAAACAGCACAAACATTTAAAAGAATAAGCAGGGCACATGCGCGCAGAAATTGAGAATATCGCTGACGAAATCCGTGACACATTAGAGCTGTTAAAACAGCGTATGGACTGGGACACAGCTGAACACCGTATGGAAGAATTTAATGCGATGTCAGAAGACCCTGACTTGTGGAATGATCCTGCGAAGGCACAGAAATTGATGCGTGAACGTCAGATGCTTGTGGATGCGATGGAAAACTTTAAGTCGCTGGATCAAGATTTAAATGACAACATCGAGCTTATTGAGTTGGGCGAGATGGAAGAGGATCAAGATGTTATTGATGAAGCTGAAAAGGCTATCAAAGGTCTTGTAAAGCTTGCTGCTAAACGCAAATTGGAAGCTTTGTTGAATGGAGAAGCGGATTCTAATGACACCTTCCTAGAGGTTAAGTCTGGGGCTGGTGGTACAGAAAGTTGTGATTGGGCATCAATGCTAGCGCGCATGTATGTACGTTGGGCAGAGAAGAAGGGATATACTGTAGAACTTCAATCTGAAACGGCTGGCGACGAGGCAGGTATTAAATCGGCATCTTATAAAATTTCTGGACATAACGCATATGGTTGGTTGAAGTCCGAAAGCGGTGTACATCGTTTAGTTCGCATTTCGCCGTTTGATAGTGCTGCGAAAAGGCATACTTCGTTTTCTTCAATCACAGTGTACCCTGTCGTGGATGACAACATTGAAATTGAAGTAAACCCAGCGGATATCCGTATCGACACATATCGTTCATCTGGGGCAGGAGGGCAGCACGTTAATACAACCGATTCTGCTGTACGAATTACACATAACCCCACAGGTATTGTCGTAACGTCCTCAGAAAAGTCACAACATCAAAACCGTGATATTGCTATGAAGGCTTTGAAATCACGCTTGTATCAAATGGAACTTGATCGTCGCAGTGAAGCGATGAACGAGGCGCATGAAAATAAAGGTGATGCAGGTTGGGGAAACCAGATACGTTCATACGTTTTGCAGCCCTATCAAATGATCAAGGATTTGCGTACAAATACGGAAACCTCTGATACACAAGGTGTTTTAGATGGTGATCTGGATCAGTTTATGGCTGCTGTTCTAGCACAAGACGTGGTTGGGAAAAGCCGCGGTGAAGCAAACGCAGTTGATTAATGTCTATATTGCTGAAGTGCAAAAAGCCCGCTTCAATAGAGCGGGCTTTTTAACGTTTAATATATAGGCTTAAAACTTATGAAGCAGCTTTCGAAGCAGCCTTTGATGATGTCAAAGGATCTTCTTCACGACGTACAGAACCTTCAAAATGTGCACCGCTTTCGATAGCGATTGTTTTGTGGATAATGTCGCCTTCAACACGTGCTGTCGCAGTCAATCGGACTTTTAGGCCGCGTACTGTACCTGCAACATGGCCGTTTACTACAACATCATCAGCGATTACTTCGCCTTTGATTTTTGCTGTTTGACCAACTGTTAGAAGGTGGGCACGAACATCGCCAACGATTTCGCCTTCGATTTGGATATCACCAGATGTTTTGATATTGCCTTTGATATGCAAGTCAGTTGACAAAACAGACGCTGGTGGTTTTGCTTTTGGAGCAACTGGAGATGGAGCAGAAGTTGATGATGATTTTGGAACATCAACTTTCTTTTCAGCGGCTTTTGGCGCCTCTGGCTTTTTCTCTGGTTCGTTGATCTTGCTTTTAGAAAACATCTTTAGCAGCCTTTATATAATTCATTGCGTTAACTGGTTTTCCGCCGATGCGGATTTCGTAGTGCAGGTGGACACCAGTACTACGGCCAGAGTTGCCCATAGCACCGATTTTATCACCGCGCGAGACCTTTTGCCCCTCTTTTACATTTATACGGTGTAAATGAGCATAAAAACTCTCAAATCCCTGTTTATGTCTAATCTTAATCAAGCGACCATAGCCAGATTGGCGGCCTGCAAATGTTACTACACCATCACCTGTGGCAACAATTGGCGTGCCTAATGGGCCTGCCATATCAGTACCATTGTGTTGGCGCCATCCGCCATTCTTTGGATCGCGACGACCACCAAATCCACTTGTGTATCTGTATGAACCGCGCACTGGGTGGGACAGCGGTACTTTGTTGCCTGCGATCTTCAAAAGATTAATGCGGTCTAGATCTTGAAGAATGCCATAAGCACGCTCTGTGTGTTTGTGTGCAGCTGTACCTTTACTGGATACCGTCAATGCTGTTAGAGGACCACCGGAACCAGAGTGTGTTCTTTTGACATCACGTAATAGAGCATCTGCGTTTATTCCTGAACGTTTTAAGGCGCGTTCAAGCGGGGACAATGATACTTCAACAGCTTCTGATAAACGATTAAAGATTTGTTCGTTTTGAAGGTCGTTTAATTCTGCTGTAAACAACAAATCTTGTGCTTGCTGTTTTGCACTAGTCGCTTCTTCAGATAATTCTTTACGTCTGTTGACTGAGCTATTCAATTCTTGAGATAGCAGAGCTACTGTTTTGTTTAACTCTTCTGCAGCACCTAGTTGTGTTGTTTTATTGCCGTTCGCTTCTTGTAGTTCAGCCAATAGGTTATCTGAATTACGTTCTGCTTTATCACGTGCTTTTACAGCGTCTTGCAATTTTGTTTGCATAATTTGCAAACCTGTCGCCAATTCACGGCGTTGCTCTTCAGCTTCAAGCAAATCGGTTTGTTGTGCAGAGATTTGGTTCAAAGCGACATAGAATTGTTCTTGTGCTGCCTGTGCTTCTAATGCACGGCGGTCACGTTCTGCGGAAAGTGTGTTCAAACGCAGCTCGTATGCTTCTTTAAGGTTCTCTGCACGTTGTGATGCAGAACGCGCTTCAAACATTTCAAACCCAAGGATTGCTGAGGCAATCATGAGCCATGAAGCACTAACTGTTGCAACACCAGCAATAAGTAATTGTGCTTTTGACGTTAACGTCAAGAAGCGTGTTGATTGATCTGTACGAATATAAATTCGTTGTTCAGGCAAATATTTATTGAGTGCATTTTTCATGCTTTTTTATCACCGGCCAATTTTTATTATCCCCTCGCGCACCCCACTTCCATGGGGATGGATATAGGGTTTTTATGCAAATTTTGCCTCTCAAGCAACATATTATCGGATAACGTGGCGAGAATATGTCAATATACCATATATTTAGGCAAATTTACGCTTATTTCCCTAAGGTTCTTTTTGCTAAAGTTAGTAGGTTTATGGGGTCTCTTTGACCATTGGCCAGTAGAAATCCAAAGGTAATCCAGCCTCTGCGCGCTTTTCATCATTGAATGGAGGCTTTAATCCACCTGAAAAATATTTGTTTACCAATCCATGGAAGCGTTCTTTTGGATCTTCTTCATGGCGCCCGCATAAGAAGTGGAACCATTTGGAACCATATGCAACATGCCCAACTTCTTCTGCATATATGATTTCTAGAGCATTTGTTGTTTCTTTATCTTCAACCTTTTTAAATAAATCTATCATTCCTGGCGTTACATCTAGACCACGAGCTTCTAAAACCATTGGAACAATTGCGAGACGTCCCATAAAATCATTAGCGGTGTCTTTTGCGGCGCGCCACATACCTGCATGAGCTGGTAACTCTCCATAGAATGATCCCATCGCTTCGAGTCTATCGCATAGTAAGTTGAAATGTTTAGACTCCTCATCCGCAGCTTTTACCCAATCATCATAATATCCATGTGGCATTTTTATATGCGCAAAGCGTGGTATAATATCCCAATGTAAATCAACCGCATTCAACTCTATATGTGCAATAGCATGTAATAAAGCGATGCGCCCTTTTTCAGTACCTGTACGTCTGCGGGGCACCTGATTTGGGGCGAGGAGTTCTGGTTTGTCGGGTCTACTGGGTGATATAGGTGGAGTACTATCTCCAATTTCCAAAGGATCACCTTCTTTAGCGCTTGCAAACCAAAGTGATGCGGCTTCACGTGATATACGAGTTTTCTCGCGGCCATCCGCGGTTGTTAAAACTGTGTAGGCCAATTCAGTGAGCGTTGGGCGCGTCATAAGTTTTGAACCGCATTTAAAACGGTTTCAACATGCCCTTTTACGCGGACTTTTGTCCACATCTCTCGGATGATGCCATTCCCGTCGATTATAAAGGTCGAACGTTCAATCCCCATATAGGTTTTTCCGTACATGGATTTTTCTTTCCAAACACCAAAAGCGTCGCACATTTCCCCTTCGACATCAGATAAAAGCGGGACTTTTAGTCCATGTTTAGTAATGAATTTTTCATGCTTTACAATTGTATCTTTTGAAACGCCAATAACTGCTGCTCCAACTTCATCAAAATCACCTAAATGTTCTGTAAAACCAATGGCTTCTTTAGTGCATCCTGATGTGTCATCTTTTGGGTAAAAGAAAATAACAAGTGTCTTTCCTGCAAAATCTGACAGGCTTAAAAAACCTCCGCCGTCACGCGGCAATTTAAAATTAGGTGATTTTTTTCCGATTTCTAACAATTAAGACCTCATTTGCTGGCGTTTATGTATCTGGGTGATTAAGATATCACTTATAGATACAAATAGCGTTTGATTGAAAAGATCAAATATAATCCAAGAGCAGAGGCGTTTCCAAAAAAATGAATGGGAAACAAATAGAAAGCGATACCAAAGTGCGGTCAAAACCCGTTTTGCGCCGAGCGCTTCGTGCGAGTATCTACCTGATTTCTATTATTACTATCATACTGGTCATCGCTGTGGCGGCGCTTCTTATTCGTGTAAAGTCTGGGCCGCTTGTCTTACCGTCTGCTCAAAATACTGTTGAGCGATTGGCCAGCGAAGCATTAAGCGACTTTGATGTTAAGGTTGGCGAAGTCAGTTTGGTTATGGCATCAGAAGGGTTAAGTACCCAGGTGCAATTATCCAATATGGTTATCTCAGCTAAGTCAGGGCAAAAGATTGTTGAGTTACCTATCGTTCGTGCCAAACTTGACCCAATCAGATCCCTTCAAGAGGGGGTGGAGATTGAAACAGTTGAAGTTATTGGAGCTGAGGTTCAAGTCTTGCGCGATGCCAGAGGTAAATTTAACTTTTTGCCTGTGGACACCGAAAACACAGAGCTCATTGGCCCTGATATCATCTTTGCAAATGTGAATGCTGCTGCAGTTAAAGCACCATTGAGCGCTTTAAAGCTTATTACTATGTCAGACACACAGTTTACATATGTTGACCAATTGAATGGACGGGTATGGAAATCTGAAAAAACACTTCTGAAATCTGAAAGAGAAAATGATGTTATTACAGCAGATGCTAATATTGTTTTAACGTCTGACGGACATGCCGATACATCTGCAGGCTTACGGTTTTCGTACACAGTTGATGCTGAAAATTTTGATTTTTCTTTAAGGTTCGAGAATGCGGATACAGTTACACTTGCTGATCAAGTGCCCGCCTTGGATTTTTTGCGCAGCTTTGAAGCAGCTGTAACTGGCTCATTAAGCGCTTCTATATCGACAGATGGTACATTGGGAACTTTATCAGGTGTTTTAGAGACGAACGAAGGTAAGTTAGTGGAGAGCCCACAATCAAAACCTATCAAATTTGAGAAGGTCAAAGCATATTTTGATTATGATAAGACGGCTGATAGCTTTAATTTCACACAGGTTACCGCAGAAAGTGCTGCGGGTAATTTGACTGGAGAAAGTCAGGTCGAGTTGTTTCGAGGAGATGATGGTGGGGTCGATTCTATATCTGGTTCGGTAAACTTATCTGTATTGGACCTACATCCTGAGGGTATTTTTGCAGAACCTTTGGTGTTTGATAATGTTAGTGCAAATATTCATGTAACTTTGTCTCCACTGACCGTTACGTTGCAAGATGCGGCCTTAAAATTGGACGACCAAAGCATACAAGTGCATGGGTCATCTGTTGCCGGCGATCTTTATTGGAGCAATTCATATCTTGCGACATTTAATGAAGTTAACCGAGATGAGGTTTTAAAATATTGGCCAATCATTGCAAAGCCTAAGACCCGAAGCTGGATTGAGGAAAATATCCTAGAAGGGACTGCAAAAAATGGTTTTGCGCAGATTAATAGTCAAAATGGCAAAATTAGTGTGGATTTCAAGTTTGATATTGAAAATGCGCAAGTGCGTTATTTAAAGACTTTACCTGTGTTGCAAGGTGCTAACGGACAAGGGCATCTTACTGAAAAATCTTTTTTTGCATCATTAACCAATGGGGTTGTTATATCGCCCAATGGCGCAACAATTTCTTTGGATGGATCTACATTTACTGTTCCTGATCTGACTGCCAAACCTGCTATGGGCGATATAGATTTAAAAGCAAAAAGTACTTTGCAAGGAGCGCTAAATATACTGGATGAAAAACCTTTTGAATTTTTGAAGAAGGTAAACCTTAGTCCTAATTTAGGAAACGGCAAAGCAGATGTCATCGCAAAATTATCTGTGCCATTGAAAAAAGGCGCAACTACAAATGATGTGATTTTCGATGCAAATGCTGTTGTTACAGAGTTGGTTTCAGAAAAACTTGTAAAAGGGCGGACTATTACGGCTGATGAAATGATGCTTCATGCCGATAATAAAGGATTAAATCTAACAGGTATTGCAAAACTAGATGGGCTTTTGTCTGAAACTGAATGGATCATGCCTATTGGTAAAGAACATAAAGGGCGTTCAGAAATAATATCTAAGGTTAATTTAACGGATGAAAATTTACGCATTCTGGGTATTCAATTTGATAAAGGAACAGTAACGGGGTCTGCACCAGGTATTTTTAATGCCATTTTTGAAAAAGGACGCGCTGCCAAATATTCGCTTACCTCTAATATGGCAGGTCTCGGTTTAAGAGTTAGTGGCTTAAACTGGACAAAGCCGAAGAAAGCAAAGGGAAGACTTCTCGTTTCAGGAACGTTAGGCAAATCTTTCACTGTAGATAATGTTTCCATAGAAGCTTCAGGCTTAAAGGCAAAAGGTGCTGTATTATTAAATGCTGATAATACATTCAGGCGTGCTGATTTCACAAACGTCACTTTAGACAATTGGTTAAATGTTGCGGCAGAAATTGAAGCAACAGGCGTTGGTAAGACGAAGATTGTCGTTAGTAAGGGAACAGTTGATCTTAGCAAAGTCAAATTTGCTAGCAATGAAGGGGCTGCTAAAGCTGGCCCTCCAATGGATGTGGTTTTAGATCGTTTGATACTTGCGGATAATCTGACATTGACCAATGTTCGAGCCAAGTTGCAAAGCGATAAAGGTTTGCGCGGTAATTATACGGCTCGCGTAAATGGTGGTGCCGAAATAAAAGGTACAATTTTCCCTCAGCAACACGGAACTGGGGCTGAAATTATAGCCGTAAATGCTGGGGAAGTTATGCGATCCGCTGATCTTTATAAGAAAGGTGTCGGCGGAGAACTTCGAATGGTTGTTATACCTTCAAAAGAAGTTGGTGAATATAAAGGAACTTTTCAAATTAAGAAATTCAAGGTGAAACAGGATAGCGTGTTGGCTGATATACTAAATGCGATTAGTGTCGTTGGCTTGGTACAACAACTATCAGGAGATGGTATTGTTTTCGAAACGGTTGATGGCCAGTTTGAATTGAAACCAAAAGGTGTTGAGCTACGAAAAACAAGTGCTGTTGGTGTGTCTATCGGTATAACATTAGATGGTAATTACAATACGTCCACAAAGAGTTTGAACTTCGAAGGTGTGGTGACGCCGCTATATGCATTAAATGGAACTCTAGAACGCGTTTTTGGGAAACTCTTTGGGCGCACCCGAGGCGAAGGTTTATTTAGTTTTGTATATAAATTATCTGGTGCTGCGAGCGATCCAAAGATCAGCGTTAATCCATTATCTATCTTAGCCCCTGGCGCATTTCGTGAAATGTTTAGAACCGAGATACCAAAAGTTGATGCTCCAGCCCAATCTAAAAAGCAAAACCAAACACCAGTTGCACAGGATCAAGAAAAGGACCCCATCGATTTTGATACGCGCAATTAGAGTGGTTGAATTATGAATGGCTTCACGTAAAAGGCACTTTATGAACTTATCTGATTTCGACTTTGATCTTCCAGAAGATTTAATTGCGCTCAGGCCTTTAAAGCCACGCCCATCATCACGTCTACTCGTATCTCAAAATATAAAGATAGAAGATAGCCATTTTGCAAATATTAGCGACTACCTTAAGCCAGGCGATCGTTTGATTCTGAATAATACTAAAGTAATTCCTGCACGATTAAATGGCCGTCGGCGCCGTGTTTCAGATCAAGGGGAAACTTTTGCAAATGTAGAAATTACTTTAATGTCCTGCGATACCAATGGTGATTGGTTAAGCTTGGCAAAACCTGCGCGCCGTTTGAAAGTTGGTGAAGATATCCATTTTGAAGAAGGGCTTATTGCAAACGTAATCTCAAAGGGTGCTGATGGGGTTGGACTGTCGTTTAACAAGTCAGGTGATGAGTTTGATGCAGTTATAGCCAGCATCGGAATTATGCCGCTCCCACCTTACATAGCAGCAAAACGTGCAGCCGACGCACAAGATCACGATGATTATCAAACTGTATTTGCTAAAGAGCTAGGCGCTGTAGCGGCGCCAACGGCATCATTGCACTTTGATCAAGATTTAATGGATCGATTATCTGCGCAGGGTGTAGCGTTTTCTGAAGTAACATTGCACGTGGGTGCGGGAACCTTTTTACCTGTAAAAACGGATGATATATCTGCACATAAAATGCATTCTGAGTGGGGAGTGGTATCCGAACAAGCAGCTCGAGATATCTTAGAGACAAAGCTAAATGGTGGACGTGTGATTGCTGTAGGGACTACAGCGTTACGTTTGATAGAAACTGCATCGCGAGAGACTGGCCAAATACAAGCTTGGACAGGCGATACGGATATCTTTATTAAGCCAGGGTTTGAGTTTTGTGTAACAGATGGTCTAATCACAAACTTCCATTTGCCAAAATCGACATTATTAATGTTGGTTTCTGCTTTAATTGGTATGGACAGAATGCGTGAAATCTACGAACACGCGATAGATAAAAAGTATAGATTCTTTTCCTATGGAGATGGATCGCTTCTTTTGCCTTAAGAATGAGATTTAAAAACGACGTTTCATAAGTCGCGACTGAAATATTAAATTTTCGGAAACGTGCTACGCTTTGAACACCGAATACGGAGTATGTCCTATGCTATTGGTTCTTAGAAATTCATGGCCTTTATTTTTAGGTGTGATGTTATTGATGCTTGGCAACGGATTGCAAGGCACGCTTTTGGGGATTCGTGGCTCTATTGAAGGTTTTAGCCCCAATACGATGGCATGGGTTATGGCTGGCTATTTTGTGGGTTTTTTGTTTGGCAGCCGTATGGCGCCTGAAATGATCCGCCGTGTGGGGCATGTCCGTGTTTTTGCAGCGCTTGCATCCTTTGTATCTGCATGTTTGCTCCTTTATGCTGCAATTCCAAATGTCGTTGCGTGGTTTTTATTGCGCGTGATGATCGGTTTTTGTTTTTCGGGTGTCTATGTTGTCGCCGAGAGTTGGCTGAACGATTCAGCAACGAATGAAACACGTGGACAAACATTATCGCTTTATTTGATTGTTCAGATGGTTGGTATTGTGACGGCACAAGGTATATTGAACTTTGGCGACCCAAGCGGTTACACATTGTTTATTATTTCATCTGTTTTGGTTTCTGTATCCTTTGCACCTATTTTGCTTTCAATTAGCCCTGCGCCAATGTTTCAAGCAACAAAACCCATGTCATTTAAAAGACTATATATATCATCGCCAACCGCAGTCGTCGGCACCTTTTTATTAGGTGCAATATTTGCCGCATTATTTGGAATGGCCTCGGTTTTTGGAACAGAGAAGGGGTTGGACGTTAAAACAATCACAATCTTCGTCGCGTCAATCTATGTCGGCGGTATGTTGTTGCAGTATCCAATTGGCTGGATTTCAGACCATATGGATCGCCGAAAATTAATTATGATGCTGACGATTTTTGCAACAGTTTCGATGTTTGTAGGTAAGCTCTTTACAGATAACACTTATATTTTACTGGTGCTTGGTTTCATAATTGGTGGCATCGCAAATCCGTTATATTCACTCTATATTGCTTATATGAATGACTATTTAGACCATGATGATATGGCATCTGCTTCTGGCGGGTTGATTTTTATCAATGGGCTAGGGGCTGTTGGTGGACCATTCTTAGTTGGTTGGATGATGACAGAGTTTGGCGCAGACAGCTTCTTTATTTATCTTGGTGTTTTATTCGGTCTAAGTGCATTATGGGCATTGCTACGCTCTACACGCCGAGAGGCGCCAAGTGTAGAGGATACAGCTTCCTATGCGCCTGTTGCGATGAGCTCCACTGCTGTTGCTGTGGAATTGGCAGCGGAGGTTGCAATTGATATGGCCGAAGAAGCTGAAGCAGAAAGTGATAACAGAGACGCTTGATCTGACCGCTATTTTATTCTTTGTTCGAGGTATTAGGACACAGGATAATTAAAATGAATATAGTAGAGCATATCATTAAGTTTTGGGTTCATGATACCGGCCCTAAAGGCTGGTACATGGGTACGGAGACGCTCGATCAGGCGATAAGCAGTCAATTCCAATCTCATTGGCAAGCGGCGCTAGATGGCGCTTACTTAGACTGGGAGCAATCAGCACAAGGTGCTTTGGCCTATCTGATTTTAACAGATCAATTTCCTCGTAACATGTTCAGAGATGATCCACGTGCCTTTGCAACAGACGAGCTGGCGCGTGCAATGGCACGTAGTGCAATTGAGCAGGGGTATGATTTGATGATTGAAGGGGATGAGCGCCAATTCTTTTACATGCCTTTTGAGCATTCTGAGGATTCTTATGATCAAGAATTGTCTGTTTCATTGATTGGTGATCGTATGAAGGATCATCCTACACAACTACTCCATGCGAAAGCACATCAAGAAGTCATCAAAAGGTTTGGACGATTTCCGTATAGGAATAATGCGTTATTACGTGCATCTTCGGATGATGAGGCTGATTTTATGCTGAATGGTGGATATCAATCCATTGTACATAAACTAGAAAAACACATGTAAAATTCACAGGCTTGTAATTTATTTGGAAATCCAGCATAAAGAATGTGAAAATAGTTTAACGTTAAACTAAATATTTTAAAGGTACTCTGATATGGCTGTGAAAACTTATGATATGATCGTAATTGGTGCTGGACCTGGTGGGTATGTTGCGGCCATTCGAGGTGCGCAGCTGGGATTGAATGTTGCTATTATTGAGCGTGAACATATGGGTGGTATTTGTTTGAACTGGGGATGTATCCCTACAAAAGCGATGTTACGATCCTCAGAAGTATTTCACTTGATGCACCGCGCCAAAGAGTTTGGCTTATCTGCGGATAACATCAATTATGACCTTGATGCAGTCGTTAAGCGTTCTCGAGGCGTTGCTGGTCAATTGAATGCAGGTATTGGCCATCTTCTTAAGAAAAACAAAGTCACAGCTATAATGGGGGAGGCAAGTTTAGTAGCTAAGGGTAAAGTCTCTGTGAAAACTGATAAAGGCACTGAAGAATTACTGTCTAAAAATATTGTGCTGGCAACAGGTGCGCGTGCACGTGAATTGCCAGGTTTAGAAGCTGATGGTGATTTGGTTTGGACTTATAAGGCGGCATTAACACCTCCGCGTATGCCCAAAAAGCTACTTGTTATCGGCTCTGGTGCGATTGGGATAGAATTTGCCAGCTTTTATAACACATTGGGCGCAGACACGACCGTTGTGGAGGTTATGGAACGTATTTTACCAGTTGAAGATAAAGAGATTTCTGATTTTGCTAAGAAAGCTTTCAAAAAACAAGGTATGAAGATCATGGAAAAGACCATGGTTAAGAAACTTGATCGCAAAAAAGGTAAAGTAATTGCCCATATTGAAACCAATGGCAAAGTTGAGAAAACAGAATTTGATACGGTGATTTCTGCGGTTGGTATCGTTGGCAATGTCGAAGGGCTTGGTTTAGACAAACTTGGCATCAAAGAAGATCGTAGTCATGTCGTTACTGATCCATATTGCCGCACAAATGTTGATGGCGTCTTTGCCATTGGTGATTTGGCAGCAGCGCCACCTTGGCTAGCCCATAAAGCCAGTCATGAAGGTGTGATGGTTGCAGAATTGATTGCAGGCCTAAAACCACATTCTGTAAAGCCAGAAAGTATTGCTGGTTGCACATACTGTCATCCGCAAATCGCATCTGTGGGATACACCGAAGCTGCAGCCATGGAAAAAGGCTTTGATATCAAAGTAGGGCGTTTTCCCTTTGTCGGTAATGGCAAAGCTATCGCTTTAGGTGAGGCCGAAGGCATGGTGAAGACCATATTTGATGCTAAAACGGGCGAATTACTTGGTGCGCATATGGTTGGTGCAGAAGTCACTGAGATGATTCAAGGTTATGTTGTTGGACGGCAATTAGAAACAACCGAAGAAGATTTGATGCATACCGTCTTTCCACATCCAACATTATCAGAAATGATGCATGAAAGTGTGTTGGATGCTTATGATAAGGCGATCCATATTTAAGCGAAAGCAAGACCAACGGCGAATGCAACGCTTGCGCAAACACTGCCGACAAATACAGTTTCGCCCACGCAACGCACAATGTTTTGGCGCACAACGATATAACGCAAGAGACCAAGGGCAGTTAGTGCAGTAAACGTTGCAAAAATAGATAAGTAGAAGGTGGATATGATTGGCTCAAATATGAAATATGGTAACAATGGTATCGAACCAAAAATAAGGAAGGCTCCAAAGGTTGCCAATCCATTTAATGCAGGATTTTCACCATCTGGATCTGACATGCCAATTTCATACGTCATCATAAAATCAGCGTAATACTCGGGGTACTTTGCCATGATATCCGCCATAGATTGTGCATCAGAAGCTGACATGCCTTTATCTGTTAAAAGCTCAATAGTTTCAGCATTTTCCATCTCTGGATTGTGTTTGATTTCATGGAGCTCTTTAGCGCGAATAGAATGGTATAAATCTTGTTCCGACCGTGCCGATAAGAATTCGCCCAAGCCCATAGCCGCTGCATCTGCAAATAGATTGGCCAACCCGAATAGTAAAACAGCCAACCCGCCGATTTGTGCGATGCCGTCAGAACCTGCACCTGCAAACCCTGCAACCACAGCAAAAGTCGTAACAATGCCATCGTTACCGCCATATATGATTTGTTTAATGAACTCGCCAATCGGATTGATGTGGTGTTCATTATCGCGATGCTTATCGAGTGATGTTGCTTCTGCCATATGTTTTCACTGTGTTTTCACGACCTATTTACATAGGTTGGCGGTAAAGAACCACCACTTTGAGCGAGACAATCATTTTAGAGCACAGTATGCTCGTTTTCAGAATAAGGATAAGTTTTATGCGCGATCTTAACATTCCAGCCGAGCGGCATCCTGAAAAGGCTCATAAGCCAGATAATGTTCAACCTAAAAAGCCCGATTGGATCAGGGTTAAGGCGCCTAGCGGTCAAGGATATGCTGATACGCGTAAAATTATGCGCGAAAATAACCTTGTTACTGTATGTGAGGAAGCTGGCTGTCCAAATGTTGGCGAATGCTGGTCACAGGGGCATGCGACCATGATGATTATGGGGGAGGTTTGTACGCGCGCTTGTACTTTCTGTAATATCGCAACTGGTAAGCCGCCAGAAGCTTTGGATATCTTTGAGCCCGGCCGTGTTGCTGCAGCTGTGAAAAAACTTGGATTAAACCACGTCGTTGTCACATCTGTAGACCGTGATGATATCGAGGATGGCGGGGCAGAACATTTTGCACAAACTATTCGCGCTATTCGTAAGCAATCTCCAAAAACAACAATTGAAATACTTACACCTGACTTTATTCGATGTGATGACAGTGTGTTAGAGAAAGTTGTTGAAGCGCGCCCTGATGTTTTCAATCATAACTTAGAAACGGTCCCAGGCCTATATCCAGAAGTACGTCCTGGAGCACGGTACTTTCATTCTTTGCGCCTTTTGCAACGGGTGAAAGAGCTAGACCCATCTATGTTCACAAAATCTGGTATCATGGTGGGATTGGGTGAGAACCGCCAAGCCGTGATGCAGGTTATGGAAGATATGCGTGCTGCAAACATTGATTTCTTGACCATTGGTCAATATTTGCAACCCACTCCAAAGCATCATGCCGTTGACCGTTTTGTAACGCCAGAAGAGTTCGCAGCATATGAAAAAGCGGCTTATGGTAAGGGTTTTCTTATGGTATCCGCCACACCTTTGACGCGTTCCAGCTATCATGCAGGGGATGACTTTATGAAGTTACGTGAAGCACGTAATAAAGCGTTAGGTATTTAATTTTAGGATATATTTATGAAGATGGATAATATCCCGTTTGGAATAACGGATTGGTCTGGAATTGCGAAAACGGAACATGCAGGCGATACTGGTAAAGCATTTTGGCAAACACAGGTTTTCGACGATATTCGCGTACGCATGGTGGAATACACGGCTGGTTATTTAGCGGATCATTGGTGTGAAAAAGGACATATTTTGATGTGCCTTGAAGGCGAACTTACAACTGAATTAGATGATGGCCGTATATTCGTTCTGAAACCAGGTATGAGCTATCAAGTTGCAGATCATGCTGAAGCACATCGCTCATCAACTGAGACTGGCGCTAAATTATTTGTAATAGATTAAATTAAAGCCCCACAAAACTTTGTGGGGCTTTAATTCTTAACGTTTTGATTTACGACCCTTACCGCCACCTTTTGGTTTCCCTTTACTCTTAGGGCCTCCAAACGACTTACTTGGGCGTGGGCCGCCGCGACCACGGCCAGATCTGCCACGTGGTTCTGGCTTTTCCTCTGGTGGGATGACAACGGATGTCAAACCTTCTAGTTGTGTCACAGGAACTGGCTTTTTAATGACTTTTTCGATATCACGTAGAAGCTTTTGTTCATCTGGTGAACAGAATGAAATTGCACGACCAGATGCTCCTGCACGTGCGGTACGACCGATACGATGCACATAGCTTTCAGGGACATTTGGTAGATCATAGTTAATCACAATCTCAATACCTGAAATATCAATACCGCGTGCTGCAATATCTGTTGCGATCAACACATATGTTTTGCCTTTGCGGAAATCTTCCAATGCGCGTTGACGTTGGCCTTGGGATTTATTTCCGTGAATGGCATCGGCTTTAATATCTTGTGTTCCCAACCACTTAACAAGCTTATCAGAGCCATGTTTCGTGCGTGCGAATACGATAATACGTTTGCCAAGATTCTTCTTTACGATACGCTCAAGTGCCAAACCTTTGTTCATTTTAACAAGGTGCATCACCTCTTGTTTGACCTTTTCAGCCGTTGTACTTTCAGGCGCTACAGAAACCTCAACAGGGTCATTTAAGTGATCAGAAGCTAATTCAAGAATAAGCTTTGGCATTGTTGCTGAGAACAACAAGGTTTGACGTTCTTTTGCCAGTTTAGGCAAGATACGTTTGATGGCTGGCATAAAGCCAATGTCCATCATTTGATCGGCTTCGTCTAAGACAACGAAATTTGTTTGGTCTAAACGCAAACCTTTTTGATCAACCAAATCCTCTAAGCGTCCTGGCGTTGCCACAAGGATATCCACGCCACGTGATAATGCCTGCATTTGCTTGCGAATAGGGGCGCCACCAATTGCTACAGCGAAATCGAGAGGTAGTTTTTTACCCATATCGCGCAGGTTTCTGTGAATCTGCATTGCCAATTCACGTGTTGGTGTCAGGATCAAAACACGTGTAGAACGGGCTTTGCGTTCAATCGGGCTGTGTAATAATTTATGCAAGATCGGTAAGGAAAACGCTGCTGTTTTACCTGTACCTGTTTGTGCCAAACCTACGATATCACGGTCTTTTAGAACTGCAGGAATAGCCTGTGCCTGAATTGGTGTTGGTGTGGTGTATCCAAGGAAAGACAAAGATTTCACAAGTAATGGGTCAAGGCCAAGTTTACCAAATGCAGATGCATCGCTTTTTGGTGTTTCAGCGATAACTTTGGCTTCGGCAGCTTTTTCTTTAGGTGATTTCTTCTTTGGGCGTGGGCGAGGGGCTTCGCCCTTAATTAGTGCAAAATTTGCACCAGCCTTGCGGCCTGTTTCTGTATCTGTTTGTACATCAAAGGAGACGCGTACACCTTCTGCAAGGTCTTTGAGACCAGAAGCTTTTAAGGCCTTCATGTGCACAAACACATCATTTTCACCTTCATCGGGGTTTACGAATCCGATGCCCTTTTTGGCATCGTACCAAAGCACAGTTCCTGTCAGCATATCGCTCTTTCAAAAAGGCGCAGCCTTCACATACAGGCGCGCGTTAAGGGATTGGCGGAGGTGCCGTATATCCCGTAGGCGGCTTCAATAGGGTTCGGGGGCTAAAGTCAAGGCTTATAGATCAAGAACGTTTTTTACAAAACGTTGGCGCAAGGTGTCAACGCGCGAAACAATTGTTAAGAATTGGATTAGAATAAAGCGTTGTATTATGCTGTTTGCACAAAGCGCTTTACGCATTTTTTCAGACATTTTGATCGTTTTTTTTCCAATTGGGTACCTTGCATCCGTATATCCATCTGTGGTGCCCATTACTATGCGTTCTGCCAGATCGGCGGCATCTGCTATGCCAAGGTTCATTCCACGCCCGCCTACAGGAGAGTGGCAATGTGCGGCGTCTCCCGCCAGAAATGCGCGACCTTGTTGATATGTTTTTGCTTGGCGAACAGATATATGAAAGCTTGCTTTACGGTGAACCTTTTGGGCATCCACTTTGATTGGAAGAGTGGTCATGGCATCTTCAGTACTTGATACTATGCGGTAACGAAGTTTTTCAAGTGGCACGACAACAGCAACGGTACCTGCATCGCATAAGAAAGCGCTAAAGCTGCGTGGGTTTGGCCAACCTTTGATATCAACATCGGCAATGGACCACTTTTCGGGTAGATCATAACCTTCATAAGGAATGCGTAACGCTTCACGTACGGTAGAATGAACACCGTCAGCGCCGATAATATAATCGAAACGAAATGCTTTGCCTAAGATACTTACCGATATTCCATTCTTAGTTTGAGAGAGAGACAACAGTTCTGCGCCGTAATTAATTTTACCTCCAAGAGTTTTAAAAATGTTGCGTAAATGCGCTTCTGTATAGTCTTGGGGTAAAGCATATAACCGTTTGTTAACGCCTTTAATTTCATTTAATTTAATGTTTGAGATAACTTTTTGATCATTATGGAAAATAGATGATTGGATGATCGTTGCATCTTTGCGTATTTGTTTTGCGACCCCAGAAGGTGTAAAGATATCCATCGAATTTGGTAGTATTCCGACTGCTCTAGAAAGCTTTGATGGTGACTTTCGCTTTTCGATAACTACAGGCATGATACCGAGGCGCGCCAACTCTACTGCGGCTGTTAATCCTGTTGGTCCTGCACCAACGATTAATACGCGTGGAGGCTGTGTCATATCTTATTAAAGTTTTGGGGCACGTACGCGCCCATTGTTGTTAACTGATAAAAAATCAGGCCAGCCGTAAAAATATTCATATGCATATAAGAGGATGCAGGCGAAAACGATTGCGAATACAAATTTAACGCGGCCCCATGATGGCGGGTTTTGTGCCCAACGCTTCATACGCACCATCCAATGTAAACCGACCATCTTATATCCTTTGAATGATTACTGCCCCATTTTGGGTAAATCTTCACTGCTCTGAGGCTATGTTAGCGAAATTACCATCTGCTACAAGATAGCACGTGACCTTTGTGAAATCGCTGCCTAAATAGGGGTATGCCTACGCACGCTGAAAAACGAACTATGCCTTATACAGCCAAACAGATGTATGATCTGATCGCGGATGTGAATGCTTATCCAAAATTTCTACCATGGTGTTCTGCTGCGCGTATTCGCAAGCGTCGTTTTGAGGGGGTAAATGAAATCGTTGATGCTGATTTGGTGATTTCATTTAAAGTGTTTAGAGAGCGCTTTGGATCACGTGTAACCTTGATGCCTGAAGATAATGATATTGTTGTAGAATACCTAGATGGCCCATTCAAATACTTAAAAAATAATTGGTCATTTCGGGACTGTGATGATGGTTGCGAAGTTGATTTCTATGTGGATTTTGAATTTAAATCCAAGATATTACAAACTTTGATTGGTGTCGTTTTTACAGAAGCGATGCACCGGATTGTAAAGGCATTTGAAGACCGTGCCGCAGAGCTTTACGGAACAAAATAATTAATACTTTATAGGCATAAAAAAGCCGCCCCCGAAGGGGCGGTTGGAGTACAGGAAGAATACTCGTTAATTATGATGCGTGATCGTATGCGCGTTCACCATGTGAAGTTAGATCAAGACCAGTTACCTCATCTTCTTCGGACACACGGATTGGACAGATAATTGCAACCAGCTTAACAAGGATGAAGGTAACAATCAGTGTGTAAACACCAACGACTGCTAGGCCTCCAAGTTGTGCTGTCCAATCAGCATGACCAAGAACTGCTAGCATAATAATACCAAACATACCGCCAATACCGTGTACTGCGAATACGTCTAAGGTGTCATCAATGTTCAATGTGTTTTTCACAACACCGCAAAGCTCTTGGCACATCACGCCAGCGATAGCACCGATTAACATTGCTTCCATTGGGCCAACAGAGCCAGATGCAGGCGTGATGGATGCAAGACCTGCAATTGTACCTGTTACCATGCCAACCATTGATGCTTTGCCATATTTCAAACGCTCGTAAGCTGCCCAGGTCAGTGAAGCTGTAGCTGCCGAAATGTGGGTTACTGTCAGAGCCATAGCAGCTGTGCCGTCTGCAGCTAATGCAGAACCGCCGTTAAAGCCAAACCAGCCAACCCACAGCATAGAAGCGCCGATCATGACGTAGCCAGGATTGTGAGGAGGAACATTTTTATTACGGCGTGCACCAAGGGCAACTGCTACAACAAGAGCTGCAATGCCTGCTGTTTCGTGCACAACAATACCACCAGCAAAATCATTTACACCTTCTGCAAATAGGGACCATTCAGCGCCTGCCAACAGGCCGCCGCCCCAGATCCAATGTGTTACTGGCGCATAAACCAACAACATCCATAGGCCCGAGAATGTCAGGACGAATGCAAAGCTGATACGTTCAACATACGCACCAACGATCAAGGCTGGTGTGATAACTGCGAATGTCATTTGGAAGGCAAAGAATAGAATTTCTGGAATGGTACCAGACATTGTATCCGCTGTGATACCTGTCATGAACATTTTACCTAAGCCGCCCCAATATGCGTTACCTTCGCCAAATGCGATAGAGTATCCAACGACCAACCATAGAACTGACATCAAACATGCAATGGCGAAACATTGCATTAATACTGATAGTACGTTGCGTGCGCGAACCAAGCCGCCGTAAAAGAGCGCGAGGCCCGGAAGTGTCATAAAGAGAACCAGCGCCGTTGCGACGATGATCCATGCTGTATCTGCACCGTTCATTTTCATATCCCTCTAAAAATGCGTAATTGAATAGCTTTTAGTCGCGTTCATTATGATGGAGGAAGTTTAAAGGGGCGTGGTTGCGCTTTATAAATAGGCAGCGTAACGTAATTGATTAAAAATTAATCAATTAATACTAAAAAGCATAAAAAACGTGCAAATGTGAGTCTTTTGATTTGCTTTATTTCGCAGCGTTTAAAATCAATTTGAGTGCAAATTGTGCAGATTCTGAACGTACATTGTTACGTCCTAATGCGCCAAACTCTATAGTCTCAGCCACTGTTGGTTGATTTTTAATGGCCAAGCCAAAGCATACACGACCCTCTGGCTTATGTTCTGATGGACCGGGGCCAGCTATGCCTGTGATTGATACAGCAATATCAACACCACCAGCAAGTAATGCGCCTTCTGCCATCTCAAGTGCTGTTTGTTCTGAGACCGCACCATAGTTCGTAAGGGTGCCTTTTTTAACATTTAGCATTTGTTTTTTTGCAGTGTTTGAGTAAGTGACAAAGCCGCGATCGACGACATCGGATGAGCCTGCAATTTCAGTAAGGCTTGCTGCAACCATGCCGCCTGTACAACTTTCTGCTGTTGCAACCGTCCAGCCTTTTGCTCGGCAAGCATCCAAAACATCTGAGGCTAGCTGTTTCATTAGATGTATCCGTGGGCAAGTGCACCCAATATTGTAATAGTCGCTGCTGCCATAATGCCTGCTAAAACATCGTCGAACATAACGCCAAAGGGTGTTTTGACGCCGTCAGCCCAACTTATTGGCCATGGTTTTATAATGTCAAAAAAACGGAAGAACATTAAGCCTGCGACTAAACCTGGCCATGGCAAAATGACTATTGGGACTTCCCAGGACCACAACATGCCTGCAAGCGGCAGTAAAGTAATCCATTGTCCAACAACTTCATCAATGACTATTTCACTAGGATCATGATTGTCGGAATTTTCCGTGTGCTTCATCGTTGCCCACCAGCCAGCACAAAACGCAATTATCGTTGCGGCTAATAATGCAGGAAAACTACCAATCGCAAATATAATCAGAGCGAATGGCAATGCTGCAAGTGATCCCCACGTGCCTGGAGCCTTGGGGAGTAAACCAACGTAGAAGAATGTTGTTATTAATTTGATCATGATTTCACCAAAGTTGCTGTAGCTTGCGCCGCGATACCTTCGCCACGTCCTGTAAAGCCAAGTTTTTCAGATGTTGTGGCCTTTACGCTTATCCGGTCTAGGTCAATATTTGTAATGTCTGCTAAGGTCTTGCGCATAGTCATTGCATTTGGGCCAATTTTCGGTTGTTCGCATATTAAAGTGCAGTCGATGTTAGTGATAGAAAACCCCATAGACTTCGATACTTCTACCGCCTTTTTCAGAAATATATCTGATGCAGCGCCTTTCCATTGGTCGTCGCTTGGTGGAAACCATTGTCCAATATCGCCCTGAGCTATAGCGCCAAAAATTGCATCTGTGATCGCATGCATTCCGACATCTGCATCAGAGTGCCCAACAAGGCCGTGATCAAAAGGTATTTTTACACCGCATAATATAACATGATCTCCTGCGCCTAGTTTGTGAACGTCAAAACCGTTTCCAACACGAATGTCCATGCTCTATCCCAATAGTATTTCAGCCAAATCAAAATCTTCTGGCCGTGTTATTTTTAAGTTAAGCTCTGACCCAAGAATAGGGGTTACGTCAAGTCCCGCAGCACGTGCCATTGCCACATCATCATCAGCCGGTGCTTTGGCAGCTTCATGTGCTGCTATGATGTCTGCGGTATAAAAGGCTTGGGGTGTTTGCCCGCGCCATAAAGCGTCTCTCGGTTGGGCGGTCTGGGCTTTTCCATCGGCTACTTGCCATAAGGCATCAGTAACTGGCAGGGCAAGGAATGCCGCTTTTTCAGTGTCTAACGCATCTATAACGCGATCGAGGGCGTCAATTGGCAAAAGTGGCCTTGCGCCGTCATGAATAAAAACTTGCACTCCGTCGCAGGCTCTTAGGCCATTTAATACTGAAGTGCTGCGCGTTTCGCCGCCAATAATAGGTGTGCATAAACGAGGGTCATTAATATCTTTGATGCACGTATTATAAAGGTCCGCGTCATCTTTGTGGATAACGACGCGTATTTGAGTAATTCTTTTGCTCGCGAGTAATGCATGGATTGTATGTGTTAGGATAGGAGTCCCTGCCAGCAATCTATATTGCTTTGGTAATCCACCGCCTGCGCGTGTGCCGCGTCCCGCTGCTACGATTAGTCCTGTTCTTTTCATTAGCATTTCGTTCGTTGTTGCATATTTTTTAGGCATAATTCAGTGATCTGTGTATTCCATGGATTGCCGCGCCAGTAAATTGGGTGTAGGGCTGTATTTGCATAAGGATTAGGCATGACCTCTATTTTGATTGAAAATAAGGCATTATCACCTGCGGTTTTTCTAGCTCCCCTCGCTGGTATCACAGATTTACCGTTTCGTAACCTCGTATCTGAATTCGGGGCAGGGTTAGTTGTGTCTGAAATGGTAGCCTCTCAAGAAATGGTGCAGGCCCGCCCATCTGTACAGGCGCGTGCTGAATTAGGTTTTGAATCTCAAAATACATCCGTTCAAATAGCTGGTCGCGAGGCTTATTGGATGGCCGAGTGTGCTAAGATGTGTGCGGATAACGGTGCAAAAATTATCGATATTAATATGGGCTGCCCTGCAAAGCAGGTAACAAATGGTTTGTCGGGGTCAGCATTAATGAAAACCCCAAATTTTGCGCTGACGTTAATTGATGCTGTCGTTAAAGCGGTTGATATTCCAGTAACCCTGAAGACTCGTTTAGGGTGGGACGATGACTTATTAAATGCACCTTATATTGCAAAAGAGGCAGAAAACGCGGGTATTAAGATGGTTACGATCCACGGCAGAACGCGCTGTCAATTTTATAAGGGGCATGCAGATTGGAAAGCTATCCGTCAGGTTAAAGAGGCCGTGAATATTCCGGTAATAGCAAATGGCGATATCGTAGATACGCAATCGGCAAAGCAAGCTTTAGAAGAGTCTGGTGCAGATGGTGTTATGATCGGGCGTGGTGCCCAAGGACGCCCCTGGGCATTGGCGCATATTGCACATGAGGTTTTCGGCACTGAAGCGCCAAATATCCCAAAAGGAAATGATCTTATTAACATGATATCAAGACATTATGAGGATATTTTAAAGTTTTATGGCGTAGAGCTTGGCAATCGTGTCGCGCGTAAACATCTTGGATGGTATATGGATGATCTAGGAACCAGCCGCGTTATGCGTCGCGCTATTCTTACTGAAAAAAACACGGCATCTGTTCTGTCTCTTATTGATAAATTGGGCGAAGATGTTGAGGCCGTGGCATGACAGAAACTTCTTTTGAAAACATTTGGAATGCATTGCCATTTCCGAGCTTTGTTGTAACTTCAAGCGGACAGATTACAGATGCAAACGGCGCAGCTGAACAACTTGTATCGACATCACAACGCCAGATGCGGCACAAAAATTTATCACAAATCTTCCATGAAAACTCTGTTGTTGTTGGAACTGTACAACAAGCCGTAAATGATACGGGATCTGTAACGCAATATAATGTGGATGTTACCGTTGAAAATAAGTCGACCGCACTTTGTAATGTCTATGTAAGCTTCCTTGATTCAGAGAGGTCTAAACTATTGCTAGTTGTGCAACCTACTGGTGTTGCGCAAAAAATGAGCCAATCTTTGACCAACTTATCAGCAGCACGGTCGGTTACGGCTATGGCTGCAATGTTAGCGCATGAAATTCGTAATCCTTTAGCTGGAATATCAGGGGCATCGCAATTGTTGGCAATGAATGCCAGCGAGGAAGATGTTGAGCTGGCGGAAATGATTGCGCAAGAAGCTAAACGTATTGGCCAGTTGGTTGATCGTGTTGAGCACTTTGGGGATCAACGACCGATGGAGCCCAAGCCCGTTAACATTCACGATGTTTTGGATCGAGCACAACGTGCGGCTACTGCTGGTTATGCATCTCATGTGAATTTCACAGTGGAATATGATCCGTCACTTCCTGATACAGCAGGAGATGCAGATCAATTATTACAAGTGTTTCAAAACCTTATTAAAAATGCTGCAGAAGCTGTGGATGAAAAGCGCGGCATGATTAAGCTTCGTACTTCATATAATTCTGGTGTGAAACTTGCTATGCAAGGTAACAAGACACAGAACTTACCATTGCAAATAGAAATAATAGATAATGGTCGCGGTGTTCCTGAAAATTTAATTTCAGAGGTCTTTGATCCATTTGTGACGAGTAAATCTAATGGCACAGGTTTAGGTCTGTCGCTTGTATCTAAAATTATTGCCGCACATGGCGGTTTGATCGAATGTTCTAGCAAGGAAGGACGTACTGTGTTTTCTGTGCGCCTTCCTATCTGGCGCGCCAATAAGGAGACTGAATAATGGACGGAACAGTCATAGTCGCAGATGATGATCGCACAATTCGAACGGTTCTAACGCAAGCTTTGACTAGAGCTGGATGTAAAGTGCGTTCTACAGGCAGCGTTTCTACTTTATGGCGTTGGGTAGAAGAGGGTGAGGGGGATGTTGTTGTCTCTGATGTGATGATGCCAGATGGTAATGGCTTGGATTTGCTACCGCAAATTCACAAGAAACGTCCAAACCTTCCTGTTATTATTATCTCAGCACAAAATACCGTGATGACTGCGATTAAAGCATCAGAACACGGTGCTTATGATTATTTGCCAAAACCGTTTGATCTAAAAGAGTTGTTATCCAAAGTTAGTAGAGCTTTAAGCCAATCAAATATGGTTGCAGCACCTACAGCAACAGCAATGAACAGCGGTCAAAATCTACCGTTGGTGGGTAGTTCTCCAGCGATGCAAGAAGTATATCGCGTGGTCGCGCGGGTTCTAAATACTGATCTGAATGTTATGATTACGGGCGAAAGTGGCACTGGTAAAAACCTGTTAGCAAAAACACTGCACGATTTAGGGCGCCGTGGTTCGGCCTCATTGGTTACAATTAGTGCAGCGTCAGCTACGCCTGAAGTTATTGAACAGGTTCTACAAGATGAAGACAAAACGGCGAATGGCGCAACTGTATATCTTGATGAGATTGCAGAAATGCCAGCAGATGCCCAATTGCGTTTGTTGGATTTGATGCAAGCGCCTGTTGTTATGGATAAAAGTCTTCGTTTTATATCATCGACTCAAAAACCGTTGGCCAATTTGGTAAATGAAGGTTTGTTCCGTGAGGATTTGTTTTATCGTTTAAGTGTCATACCAATCTCACTACCGCCGTTGCGCGATCGTATGGACGATATTTCAGAGCTTACAGTGCATTTTCTACAAAAGATTGCTTCGGAAGGGCAGCCATTGAAATCAATAGCAAGCAAAGCATTGGACCATATGCGTGCGGCTTTGTGGCTTGGAAATGTACGAGAATTGCAAAATTTCGTTCAACGGGTTGCTGTTTTATGTACTGAAGAAGAGATATCGGCTCAATTTATTGAGGACACCTTAAAACAGATGCCGAAAGCCAAACCAGAAGGGGTTCCTTTGGGAAATGAACGTTTATCATCTGCTGTTGAAGCGCATTTGAAACGTTATTTTGATTTGCACGGTGATCAATTGCCGCCTCCAGGTTTGTATAACCGTATTTTACGCGAAGTTGAGTTGCCTCTAATTGCATTGGCTTTGTCTGCAACACGTGGAAATCAGATAAAAACAGCTGAATTACTCGGGATTAACCGAAATACATTGAGAAAAAAGATTAATGATCTCGATATACAGGTGACACGCACTAAGAAAATGATGTAAAACTGCCACAGTACTAATGTAATAATGGAACGACTCGGGCAGAATGAGACAGTTTCCACTTCTTAATAAGATTAACCGACTGAATGTTTGGCGTAAGCGCCGAAATGTTCAAAGCGCAATTACGTTGTGTCTTGTTGCATTAGGCCCCATTCTACTTGTTACAACGGTTTTGCTGTTAAATCGTTTTGGGAGCCAAATTTCACCTGGGCTGTTTCGTACTATTCTTTTAGCAGATTTTGTTTACGTTCTGGTGATTGTTGCCCTTGTTGCACAACGCATAATGCAGATGATTGCTGCACGCCGTGCAAAGTCTGCAGGTTCTCGGCTGCACATGCGCCTTAGCGCAGTATTTGCTGCTGTTGCATTTATTCCAACTGTTTTAGTGGCCGTATTCGCGACCGTTACATTGAATATTGGTATCGAAGGATGGTTCTCTGAACGTGTTCGTGATGCCGTTGGAACATCACTATCAGCAGCTGAAGCATATGAAGCCGAGCAGACGAGTGATCTAACGGATGATGCTGCATTTTTGGGTCAGTATCTGGTTAATCAAAAGCGTAGATTTCCGCTATTAGAAACGGCGAGTGTCAGAGATGCTTTGATACAAGCTCAATCTCTGGTTCAGCGTGGTTTGAAAGAAGCTTATGTGATTGATAGTAGTTCTGAATTAATCGCACGCGGTGATCGTAGCTATCTGTTTGATTACGAACCACCTTCACAAGCTGATTTTGATGTCGCTGATGAGAATAAGACTGCCATCATCAGAGACTGGGAGAACAATGAGTTTAGAGCTTTATTAAAACTTCCAAACTTTCTTGATCATTATCTTTTGGTTTCGCGAACAGTAGATGGTGATATTCTATCACTATTAGATGAAACTAAAGAAACTGCGGCTTTGTATAATCAATTGGAAAGCGAACGGGGAAGAATGCTATTTGATCTTGGGTTGATTTACCTAGGTTTTGCATTCTTTGTTATCTTGTCTGCAATTTGGCTTGGGCTTTGGTTTGCAGAACGTCTTGCCCGTCCAGTTGGTAAGCTTGCAGGTGCGGCGCAACGTGTTGGAGCTGGAGATTTAACTGTTCGAGTTCGCGAAGAAACTGGTGATGATGAGATCGCAATGCTTGGTCGTATTTTTAACCGTATGACACAACAAGTAAAACGTCAGCGCGATGACCTTATTGATGTAAATGAGCGTACAGAAAGTCGCCGCCGTTTATTCGATAGTGTTCTAACTGGTGTTTCTACTGGCGTGATTGGTTTGGCTCCAAATGGAAAAATTGAAGTGCTGAATACAGCGGCATCACGTTTGTTAGAGATTGATGCGGCCAAAGTTGTGGGAAAAACGATAAAAAAAGCAGTTCCAGAATTTGCGACACTCTTTGAGCAGAGCCAAGAAAAAGGCGGGCAAACACGCCAAGATGAAATCAGCTTAACACGCGCAGGTAATGCCGAAATTCTGTTAGTACGTATTGCAGCGCGTATGGCTGATGAAGGTATACTTGAAGGATATGTTGTTACTTTTGATGATGTAACGGATCTTGTATCTGCGCAACGTATGGCCGCTTGGGGTGATGTCGCGCGTCGTATTGCTCATGAAATTAAGAACCCGCTAACGCCGATACAATTGTCAGCAGAACGGATGCGCCGCAAATTTGCGCCACTAGTTGGCGAACAATCAGATACATTAGAGCAATATACAGATGTAATTATCCGCCAAACGAATGATTTGCGCCGTATTGTTGATGAGTTTTCAAAATTCGCACGTATGCCTGAGCCAGAACGCCGTTCACAGAACTTGTCTAAATTGATCGATGATGCAGTACTGTTACAACAAAATGCCCGGCAGGATATTAATATAAAATTAAAAAACAGCCGTAAAAGGGTGGATGTAAATCTAGATGGCACTATGATTTCGCAAGCATTAACGAATTTGATTAAAAATGCTGGCGAGGCAATTGATAGTTATTGTGCTGCAAATAAGACAGATGATTACGCGCCAGAAATCAGAGTTCTGGTTGAGAGCCAAGAAGATACAATAATTATTTCGATACAAGACAATGGTATTGGATTACCTAAAGAACAACGTTCTAGATTGTTTGAACCTTATGTTACTAATCGCGAAAGCGGGACAGGTTTAGGACTGCCAATTGTTAAGAAAATTATTGAAGAACACGGAGGCACATTAGAATTACTTGATGCGCCGAAGTTTAAAGGCAATAAACACATAGGGGCTATGGCGCGTATTGTGTTGCCAGTGGTAAACCAAGAAAAACAAGAACCTGATAAAGCCAAAGTAGCGTAAGGGTCAAAGGAAAGTAATATGGGCGATATTTTAGTAGTAGACGACGAAAAAGACATTCGTGAATTGGTGTCAGATATTTTGGTGGACGAGGGTTATACGACGCGGCTGGCGGCTAATTCTGATGATACATTCTATGAAATTAACAATGAGGCTCCAGACCTTATTATTCTCGATATATGGCTTAAAGAAAGTAAGCTTGATGGGATTGATATTCTTAAAACGGTGCGACGTGATAATCCTGATATTCCTATCGTTATTATTTCAGGCCATGGAAATATTGAAATTGCAGTTGCCGCGATTAAGCAAGGTGCTTACGATTTTATTCAAAAACCATTTAACATCGACCAATTGATGGTTGTCATTTCGCGCGCTATGGAAACATCGCGTTTGCGCCGTGAAAATGCGGCTTTGAAAGTTCGCGATATTACGTCTTCGACAATGGTTGGTGATAGTGTGGTTTTTAAAGCGTTAAAAACACAACTTGATAAAGTTACTAAAACAAACGGGCGTGTTATGTTACGCGGCCCATCCGGATCAGGAAAAGAAGTTGCCGCACGATATATTCATGCAAACTCAGACAGATCTAATGCACCATTTGTCTCTGTAAACTCCGCAACAATAGAACCTGAACGTATGGAAGAAGTCTTATTTGGGCGTGAGACTACTGAACGAGGGCATGAACCAGGCTTATTAGAACAAGCACATGGTGGCTTTGTCTTTTTTGATGAAATCGCGGATATGCCAGTGGGCACGCAATCTAAAATCCTTCGTGTTTTGGTGGATCAACAATTCACGCGAGTTGGGGGCTCGGATAAAGTGCGCGTAGATATGCGCGTTGTATCTGCTACGAACAAGAATTTATTGGATGAAATAGCAGCGGGTAATTTCCGTGAAGAATTATATCACCGTTTAAATGTAGTCCCGATTGAAGTGCCAGCACTAGAAGATCGTCGTGAAGATATACCTGTACTTGCAGAGCATTTCATTTCTGAACTTCACAAATCTCAAGGATTGCCTATGCGTAATCTTTCAGAAGAAACAGCCGCGATGTTACAAACAATGCCATGGCCAGGTAATGTTCGCCAATTGCGCAACATTATAGAACGTGTACTGGTTCTAGGAGCTGATACTGGTGATATAGAACCAAGTGAATTGCCTAATAATTCTACTGTTGAAAATGACACCGGTCCTGCTCAAAAAACCTTTGCAATGCTGCCACTACGTGAAGCACGCGAGATGTTTGAACGCGATTATTTGATGGCGCAAATCAATCGGTTTGGCGGTAATATATCTAAGACAGCGAATTTTGTTGGTATGGAACGCTCAGCATTGCACCGTAAATTGAAATCATTGAATGTGATTACAACAAATAAGTCTGGTGCAAGGGTCGCGGAAATTGATGATGAGGCAGATCAAGGTTAAACATTGACCTAGACCTATGAATTTGCGAACTATTTGCGATTGCGCTGACTTTTGCGCTTTGATCAGGAGGCCGAAATGAAGGTCATCATATGTGGGGCTGGCCAAGTTGGCTGGCAAATCGCACGACATCTGTCATCAGAACGAAATGATGTTACTGTTGTGGATAATAATGCCGAATTGGTTGCTCGAGCGACGGATACACTGGATGTTGGTGGTATCACGGGTTTTGCGTCCTATCCTGATGTTTTAGCACGCGCAGGGGCGAATGATGCAGATATGATCATTGCTGCGACGTTTTCGGATGAAGTGAACATGGTGACGTGTCAGGTGGCGCATTCTGTGTTTTCAATCCCTCGTAAAATTGCGCGCTTGAGATCACAATCTTATTTGGATGTGATTTATTCTGATCTTTACCAACGTGATCATTTGCCAATTGATGTGGTAATCTCGCCAGAATTAGAAGTTGCAAAGACAGCTTTGCAACAAATTGAATCTCCATCGACATTTGACACAGAGCCCTTTTTAGAGGGGCAAGCAAAGCTTATTGGGATTGAATTAGATGAAGATTGCCCAGTTTTAAACACACCATTGCGCCAGCTATCAGAGCTCTTCTCAACATTGCGCGCAGTTGTTGTAGGGGTTCGTCGTGACGGTCGTTTATTTGTACCAAGTGCGGGTGATCAGCTTTTTACAAACGATCAGGTCTATATTGTGGTTCACAATGGCGATCTATCCCGTTGTATCGAGGTTTTTGGAAAAACTGTAAAAAAACGCGAGCGCGTGATTATTTTGGGTGGCGGTAATGTTGGTTTACGTGTTGCGTCAACATTAGAGCAAAAGGGCGATCGTATTCGCGCAAAGATTATTGAGAAGAACCGTGAATGTGCAGAAAATGCTGCAGATTCACTGTCTCGAACGATTGTTCTTAATGGTGACGGTTTGGATATGGAACTCTTGGAAGAGGCAAATATTGGGCAAGCTGATGCTTTATTGGCTCTGACTGATGACGACAAAACAAACTTGTTAAGCTGTACACGTGCGAAAGCAGCGGGTGTTCCAATGACCGTCGCTTTGGTCAATGACCCATCTTTGACAGAGCTAAAAGACCCTTTGCGCATTGATGCATTTATTAACCCTCGTGCGACAACCGTATCTTCTATTTTGCGTCATATCCGTCATGGACGTGTGAAAGAGGTTTATTCCATTGGAGACGCAGAGGCAGAGGTGATTGAAGCGCAAGTCTTAAACAGCTCTCCAATTGCAGGCATGCGCGTACGTGATATTGAATTTCCTGATGGCGCAATCTTGGGCGCCGTACAAAAAGGTACGGAAGTCATACGCCCCAAAGGCGATACTAAGATCGAAGATGGGGATACTGTGGTTATTTTCTGCCTTTCAGAAGATATATCAAAAGTAGAAACATTATTCCAAGTCCAAGTGGACTTTTTCTAGTAATATGAAAGGGATAACTGACCTTCCTTTCTTTATTGTCCTTATGGGGCTATCATGTATTGCGATGTGTTTTCCCGTACTTCACGCCATACGGCTTGAGGATTGGTTAACGGCACGAACATTCTTTTATAATGGTGCTTTTCTTGGAGTTATTACTGCGATTTTTGGCATTGCTGTGCGCCGTCAAGATAAAGGTGCATCTGCAAGTACTCATTTAATCACGATGCTTGCCGCATATGTAATCTTACCAATCTTCTTGGCAATGCCGTTCGCTGCATTAGTGAAAACATCCACATTTTTTCAGGCATATTTTGAAATGCTTTCCAGTCTTACCACGACTGGTGCTACGTTATTTGACGATCCAAAAGTGCTGTCTGAGCCACTTCATTTGTGGCGTTCATTAGTTGGGTGGCTTGGTGGCTTTATGATCTTAGTGGTTGCTATGGCAATTTTTGCGCCTTTAAATATGGGCGGTTTCGAGATTTACGCCTTACAAAGACATCGCAAAGATGCCGTCTCACAAATGCAAAAAGCAGAAGTATCAGAACGGTTGAGTAAGTTCGCCAATCAAATATTTCCGATATATTTGATCTTAACCTTCGTTCTAGCCATTGTGCAAATTGCTTTAGGGGAACGTGTGCTGGTCGCTGTTTCGCACTCCATGGCTATTTTATCAACTAGCGGTATATCTCCAGTTGGGGGGTTATCAGGTTCAAATGCTGGTTTCTTTGGTGAGGTTATTATGTTCATGTTTTTATTCTTTGCCGTATCCCGTAATACATTCCTTCCTGGGCGCGAACAGGAAAACTGGCGTACTATTAAGCATGATAAAGAGATCACACAGGCCTTACTTTGGATCACTCTTATTCCTGCATTGCTTTTTATTCGGCATTGGTCAGGGGCGCTCGGTGCGAACACACAAACTGATGCAATTTCTGGTATCAGCTCTTTGTGGGGCAGTAGCTTTACAATTTTATCATTTTTAACAACGACAGGGTTTGAGAGCCAGTCTTGGGATGTGGCGCAAAACTGGTCTGGACTAAGAACACCTGGTTTAATTTTTATTGGATTAGCTGCTCTAGGTGGCGGTGTTGCGACTACAGCAGGTGGCATCAAATTACTACGGGTCTATGCGTTATATAAACACGGGTTAAGAGAGATGGAGCGCCTAAGCTATCCTAGTTCAGTTGGTGGAGCCGGACAGCGTGGCCGATCTATTCGTCGCGAGGGAGCTTTTGTTGCCTGGATATTTTTAATGGTCTTTGTATCGACACTTGGAACTGTGATGTTAGCGTTATCATTGACAGGGCTTTCATTTGAAGAGTCTTTAGTTTTTGCAATGTCTGCTCTAGCCACATGTGGCCCATTAGTCGGGATTTCGTTAGAGAATGGTGCAAGCTATGCGCTACTGCCGGACGGAGCAAAAGCTATTCTTTGTATTGCAATGATTCTTGGGCGCCTCGAAACCGTGGCCGTTATTGCGCTATTTAACCCAAATTACTGGCGATAAGAGCACATTTAAGCAAAAAAACGCATATAAAGTGTTGCTTTGCTCTGGATAATCCCAATTTGCTGTCTAGTATCGCGCTTATAAAAAGAAAACGCTCGCGCAAATGTGAGCCAATAACGAAAGCTGGGACAAATGGCTGCCGATAAACAAAACTTGCAGGACGCATTCCTGAATAACGTTCGCAAAGAAAAAAATTCCGTAACTGTCTTTTTGATCAATGGTGTAAAACTTCAAGGTGTTATCACGTGGTTTGATAACTTCTGCATCTTGCTACGCCGTGATGGTCAATCACAACTGGTTTATAAGCATGCGATTTCTACAATCATGCCTGCGCAACCTGTTGTTTTGTATGATGGAGACGGAGAATAGGCGCTTCAGAAACCCGCGTTAGCGTCCTACATCCTGACATTTGGAACCGTGAAAACCGTCGTTCACCAGAGCATTCTTTGGCAGAGGCGGTTTCGCTTGCGCATGCCCTAAAACTTGACGTCGCCCATGAAATGGTTGTGCCTTTGAAAAAGCCACAAGCGGGGCTTTTGTTTGGCAAGGGAAAACTTGAAGAGCTAGAATCTATCTTTAAGGCCGAAGACATTGGCCTTGTGTTGATTGATGGCCCTGTTACGCCCATTCAACAACGTAATCTTGAAAAGAAATGGGATGTTAAGGTTCTGGATAGAACTGGTTTGATCCTAGAAATTTTTGGAGATCGCGCGGCCACACGAGAGGGTGTGTTGCAAGTTGATCTTGCGCATCTATCGTATCAAAAAACCCGTCTTGTACGCAGTTGGACCCACCTTGAACGCCAGCGGGGTGGTCTAAGTTTTATTGGTGGTTCAGGTGAAACACAGATCGAATCCGATCGCCGTATGATTGATGATGCGATTGTACGCCTGAAACGCCAGTTATCAAAGGTCGTAAAGACACGAACATTACACCGTGATGCTCGTCAAAAGGTCCCATATCCAATAGTGGCTTTGGTTGGGTATACCAATGCTGGAAAATCTACTATTTTCAATCATATAACTGGCGCTTCTGTTATGGCAAAAGATATGCTTTTTGCTACGCTTGATCCCACGATGCGCGCTGTGAAATTGCCATCTGGTCGCGATATTATTCTATCTGATACTGTTGGCTTTATTTCTGATCTTCCAACACAGTTGGTCGCGGCCTTTCGTGCGACCTTAGAAGAAGTACTAGATGCTGATTTAATTCTGCATGTACGCGATATTTCACACCCTGAAACAGAAGAACAAGCGCATGATGTCTTGGATATTCTGACAGATTTGGGGGTTGAAGAAGACGCTCAGCAAAATATGCTGGAAGTTTGGAATAAAATCGACGCTGTTGAAGACGGAAAAGACGAACCTTTATTCAATACTGCTGAGCGCAACCCAAAGATTGTAGCCACATCAGCCCTAACTGGTGTTGGTATTTCAGAATTGATGGAGGGCATCGAATTAAATTTAGCAGAGCCAACGATTACAGAAAAAGTAAAATTGGCTTTTGCAGAAGGTAAGCGCCGTGCTTGGCTATTTGACCATAATGTCGTTGATAGTGAAGAACAGATTGATATTGGGTTTGAGGTCACTGTTACGTGGACCCAAAAGCAAGCAGCGCAGTTTCAAAAGGTTTAGTTTTCTATTAATATTGGCTTTAACGTGGTGATGCCAACAGCACCGCCACGCGCCAATTCTGGGTCCAAAGACATAGGAATATACTCTCCACGACGCCATAGTTGTGCCAAATCATCGTAATGATGCGATAACGGATGTCCAGATTGACCTGTTGATATGATAAACACAGAGCTGTCTAAGTCAGAAAAATCAACAACTGCACGGAAACCACCCGCATGTACATTTGCATAAGGAGTTTTACCTGTTCCTGATGTACGTGCTCGTTGAAGAGTATTATCTCCCCCAGCTGTATCTTGGCGAATGTTTGTAAACCAATTCAACACGGAAATATTTCCCAGAACCTCATGGTCTTGATGCGCTTGGTGTGCTTGCCCCCAACGCCAGCTGTCAATACGAGGGCCATATTTTTCAGTGAGTTCAATTAAAGCATCATCTAAAGCGATGCGTGCTATGTCAGAACATGTTTCTTCGCGTGAAGAGGGACGAATATCACACCATTTTGCAGCACCATCAATATTCCGAAAGACGCGCTCAATAAAGACGGGGTCTGGCCGTGGAAACTTTTGAATTAACGGGCCCAATTCATCAGAGGCCAAGCGACGTTGTAAATTACGTAGCCAAGACGCAAAAATTAGAGGTTCTGGCAGATGTTGATCCATTTCTCCATTCCAACTCGCCAACAGTTCTAATGCGATTTGTTGGCGGCGTTCTGGCGTACCTGCGGGCGCTTTGGTTCCTGAGAACCATAATTCACGTGCGATAAGAGGTAAAAGCGATCTTGCAGTAAACGACACTGCATCATTCTGTGTATCAATAAAGCTTTCACGTGTGTGTACAGCACGGCTGTTTAACAGCTTTGTTAAACGTTCAATGCGTTGGGTATCACCCCATGAGTAACTTACATGTTTGGGGAATGGTTTATCTGTTAACTTGTTATTTGTGTTGGCAACAATCCCGCTCGATGGATTTCGAACAAACGGATTTTCTTCAAAATCAAAATATCCATCCCAACGATTTTGTGGCAACCAACCTTGTGATGGAATACGGCCTTTGCTGGCGTGATTGATTTTACGTTTTGGCATTCTGCCAATAGTCTGCATTCCAATAGACGCTTTATCTGCCAGCATTAGGTTTTGAGAAGGAGCAATGAACTTGCGCGCGGCTTTACGCGCCGCAAAAACAGATTTAGCATGCATCACTTCAAGTGCACCTGACATTGAGGTGTCATCTTGGTCTAATGCTGCCCAACGAATTGATGTTACATGTCCAGGGGGAGTGATGTCGCCCAACGAGTAATGTGTTTCTGGAATAACTGGGCCGTTTTCTGTGTAGCGCATATTTATAGTGCGACTTGGCGCATCTTTGATGTTTATAATAACGCTCTTAGTTTGAAATGGTTTGTATCCAGTTGGCGTCAAATATTCATCTGGGTTCTCAGGGTTGAGTTTCTCTATATAGATATCAAGATTATCCATATAAGAGCTGGTCAACCCCCAGGCCAGATCGTTTGAGCGACCAGCCAGTACAGCTGGCATACCTGGAATTGTTGCTCCGATAACACCACCTGCCTGAAAGTCCATATGCGCTAACATCCATATGGATGGCGCTGATAATCCTAAATGTGGATCGGTTGCCAAAAGCGGTGCATGTGCCGCTGCACGTTTGCCATTAACTGCCCAAGCATTAGATGCACCCCCCATTTTTAAAGGACGGATTGGGTCTAATGGGTCACTACTTGTGTTTTGTGCAAACTGGGCGGTTTTTTTGTATGATGGGAAAAGTTCAGCGAACTCGGGTAATCCAATTACACCATCTCCAGGAGCATCAGGCATTATATCTTTAACTAAGTCTGATCCAACGGTTAACGAAACTTGTGCGCGTGTAATTTCGTTTTGTAATTGGCTGTCTAATTTTAATGACATTAAGCGTATGATTGCTAAGCTGTCTGATGGAACCCAAGGGGATATATTATTGGAAAACATGAAGAATTCAGGTGCTCCGCGCCCCAACGCATCCTGATTTACTCGGCGCAACCATGCGTTCACACCTTCTGCATAAGCATCTAAAGCTTCTTGGGTTGCACTGGTTTGTACTTTATATGACCCTTGCGCCAAAGCATATAAATCAAGTCGACGGATAAAGCTGTCGATGTTTACGGTACGCTCTCCAAACAACTCTGATAGGCGACCTTGTGCCGTGCGACGGAGCATCGTCATTTGCCATAGGCGATCTTGGGCATGGGCAAACCCAAGGCCAAAATAGATGTCGCGATCATTTTCACCAAAGATATGGGGTACATTGTGATTATCGCGCACGATTTCTATCGGCGCGTCTATATCTGGGATTTCATAAGTTGCATCATAATCAGGTAAAGAACGCACAGAAAAATAATAAACCAAAGCAGCAATCGCAATGGCCAAGACAAACATCATAACAAAACTGCGCATAAGCCAGCGAAATAAGAAAGCCAAAGTCACCTCCGATGTTGACCCTCAACGATTAGCAGTCCATGTCTATAGGGGCAATATGAATGACATGACAATCGGGAGCTAAAACATGGCAAAAGTAGCGTTTATTGGTTTGGGTGTAATGGGATACCCTATGGCAGGGCATCTTCAATCCAAGGGGCACGATGTAACAGTATATAATCGCACCTCTGCTAAGGCCGAAGATTGGGTGAAAAAATATGGGGGTTCTATGGCATTAACCCCTTCAGAAGCTGCTAAAGGCCAAGATGTAGTATTTGCCTGTGTTGGCAATGACGATGATTTGCGCGGTGTGACTACCGGGGCAGATGGGGCTTTCCAAAACATGGGCAAAGGTGCTGTATTTGTGGATCATACAACTGCTTCTGCTGAAGTCGCGCGTGAACTATCATCTATTGCATCAGAGGCTGGTATCGAATTTATAGATGCCCCAGTTTCTGGTGGCCAAGCTGGTGCTGAAAACGGATTATTGACTGTAATGTGTGGCGGTGATGAAGCTGCATATGCACGCGTTGAAGAGATTATCATGTGCTTTGCTCAAGCCAGCCGTTTGATGGGAACTTCAGGAGCTGGGCAACTAACTAAGATGGTAAATCAAATTTGTATTGCTGGCTTGGTTCAAGGTTTATCAGAGGGTTTAGCATTCGCTCAAAAATCAGGTTTGGACGGCAAGGCTGTAGTAGATGTGATTTCCAAAGGTGCTGCAGGGTCATGGCAAATGGCAAACCGTGGTCATACTATGATTGATGATGAGTTTGAATTCGGTTTTGCCGTGGATTGGATGCGCAAAGATTTGGGCATTTGTCTTGAAGAAGCAAAAAACAATGGCACTTCATTGGATGTTGCCAAAATGGTTGATGGCTATTACGCGGAAGTCCAAGAAATGGGCGGAGGTCGTTGGGATACATCTAGCCTAATCCGTCGTTTGAATAAGTGAGACTATTATGACTGTAGAGTTTGATCCTAAACGTGAATTGAAAATTGCGCCCTCTATCTTATCTGCTGATTTTGCCAGATTAGGCGAAGAAATTCGAGATGTAGAAGAGCAGGGCGCTGATTGGATTCACGTTGATCCGATGGATGGTCACTTTGTGCCAAACTTAACCATTGGCCCTAATGTTGTTGCCGCGATCCGTCCGCATGTGAAAACGGTGATGGATGTGCATTTGATGATTTCACCTGCTGATACATATTTAGAGGCATTTGCAAAAGCGGGCAGCGATATTTTAACAGTTCACGCAGAAGCGGGGCCACATCTGGATCGCAGCTTGCAAGCAATACGGTCTTATGGTTGTAAAGCAGGGGTGGCATTGAATATCACGACACCTTTGTCTGTAATTGAATATTGTTTGGATAAGATAGACTTGATCCTTGTCATGACAATCAACCCAGGCTTTGGTGGTCAGAAATTTACACATTCTGTCGTAGATAAAGTAGCAGCTGCGCGTAAAATGATTGGGGATCGCCCAATCTGGTTAGAAGTGGATGGTGGCGTATCGCCAGATACAGCACCGCTTTGTTGGAATGCAGGTGCTGATGTTCATGTGGCAGGCTCTGCCGTGTTTAAAGGTGGAACACCTGAAGATTATAAACGCAACATGGATGCCATTCGCGCGTCCTGCGCATAGAAAAGGCGGATTAAATCCGCCTTTTTAGTATTTGATTTTAAATAAATATTATCGAACGATACGGTTGTATTTGGAGCCTTCTAAAGAGACGCCGACCAACAGGCCTGCTTGACCAAATACTACACTGTAAACACCGTCACGAATACTATTGCTGTCTAGACCAGCTGCATCCGCATTATCAATCAACGTGTATTCAAGATCCGCACCCAAAGTCCAACCCGGTTTAGAGCGGAATTTTTGCAATGAATTTTCATCTGCAAAGAACAAAACTTGTGCCACTTGCTGAACACCGATTTGCAAACCCCAAGACCCAGCAACTGTAGAATAGTAATCAACAGGGGCCTCGCCAACCAAAAGCGAGCCTTCGCCGTATGATCCACCAATAACGATACCGCCCTTAGTAATTTTTGGCATAACCAACATACCAACGGATTGACTGCGCAATGTGGTTGTGAATGGAAGCTCTGCTTCCATCTGGCGTAATGCTGCATCAACATTTGCGTCAATTTTAAAACGTGCGCGGCTTTCTGTGCCGCCTGCACAAGCTGTGGTTAATGATGCGCCAGCTGTCGCGATGAAACTCCGCCGAGTCCAATTTTGCATGGAATGCTCCTGTAATGCCTACTCTTGTTCGGTCTTATGCCGATTTCTATGCTCTTTTTAGGACAAAACGGACGTGCTGTCATCCTATTCTATGCAAATAGGCGTGATTTTGCTGGAAAATGCCACTTATCAGAACGGTTGGCTTAGTTTTTCAGCAACTTCGCGTGCATAGTAAGTTAAAATACCTGCGCAGCCCGCACGTTTGAACGCTAATAAGCTTTCCATAATGATTTTATCGCGATCGACCCATCCATTCGCGGATGCCGCTTCAATCATCGCGTATTCACCGCTGACTTGATAAGCAAATGTAGGAACTTGGAATTCTGTATTCACACGTTGGCAAATGTCTAAATAAGGCTGGCCTGGTTTCACCATAACCATATCAGCACCTTCATCCAAATCACGTGCGATCATACGCATGGCTTCATCAGAATTACCTGCATCCATTTGATATGTGGATTTATCACCTGTTAAAGCGCCTGTTGCGCCAACTGCATCGCGGAAAGGGCCATAAAATGCTGATGAATACTTCGCAGAATAAGCCATAATGGCTACATGCGATAAGTCATTCTGTTCTAACGCTCGGCGAATGATGCCAACACGGCCATCCATCATGTCAGACGGGCCTAAAATATCTGCACCAGCTTCAGCATGGCTTAAAGCTTGGCGTTCCAGAACCATAAGTGTCTGATCGTTTAGAATTTCACCTTCATGTACGATACCGTCATGCCCTAGCGAATTATACGGATCCAATGCCACATCTAGCATAATACCAATATCGGGGACCGCCGATTTAATTGCACGTGTAGCACGGTTTACAAGGTTTTCAGGATTATATGCTTCTTCACATTCAGGCGTCTTTAGGCTGACATCTGTATATGGAAACAAAGCGATTACTGGAATACCAAGATTTGCCGCTTCATTCGCTGCAATGACAGCGCGGTCAATAGTCAAACGCTCAACCCCAAGCATCGAAGGCACGGGCTCAGATGAATCTGAGCCGTCCATAATGAAGATAGGCCAGATAAAATCAGACGCTTTGATATCATTTTCACGAACCAGATCACGCATCCAATCAGTTCTACGTAAACGACGTGGACGGTTTGCTGGGAAAGGGGCGATTGGCGATGTCATAGCTGATCCTTAAGATAAATCTGACTTCGAAGTGCCTAAATTTTGCCGTAACTTCAAGAGAAAAGGCTTTTTATGTTGGTTTTCTGGTGCATTTTGCTTAGGGACGTCAGTAAAGTTTGGATAAGAACAATTATGTATCAAGAAGCGCTTACAGAAAATGCTTTTACCAACCTATGGTATTGGGCTGTAATTGTAATCGCTTGGATAAATCTTATCCAATATACTTTCGGCATTCCTCGTGAGATATTTAGCGCTGCACGCAAAGGTGATGCGCAGGCACAAAAAGATGTTTTAGCCCTGATTGATATCAATGCGCGCTTTATTATTTCTGATTTCACGAAATTTGGTAGTCTTTTGGTTTTAATGACGTGTTTTGTTTTATCTTCGTTTGCAACGATTGGGTTTAAAAATGATATTTATACGCTGCAAGCTCTATTCTTTATAGGGCTACCTATAGCGGTTATCGGTATTATGAGTTTTGTGTATTCAAAAAAGTTAGTTGCATGTTCTTATGACTGGGAAATTTTTTGCCGAACTTATAATATGTTTTGGTATATTAAATGGGCTATGGCACTAATTTCAATTTCCTTCACAATGTTTTGGGCTGTTTATATCGAAGTAACAGCCTTTTAAGCGGTTGAAGTAGGACAATAGCTGCGATACCCGTCCCATATGGACACGAAAATACATAACCCCAATCTAACCACAGTAGGCGGCGCCCCTGAAGGCTATGATGCGCGTCTGTTGGCAGAACATTTGCATAAGACTAATACACCTGTGATCCATATTGCACGGGATGATACGCGTTTGGCGGATACTCAAACGGCTTTGCATTTTTTTGCACCAGATGTGCCTGTATTTGTCTTTCCTGCATGGGATTGTTTGCCCTTTGATCGCGTGTCTCCAAACGCAGAAATCTCTGCGACACGTATGTCAACTTTGGCAGCATTAGCGGATGGATTTGACCGCCCATTTATAATGCTAACGACTGTAAGTGCTGCGACACAACGAATACCTGCACGCGAAATATTAAAGCAATCCAGTTTCACTGCGACTGTTGGTAAACAGATTGATGAAGCGGGGCTACGCAGTTTCTTTACCCGAATGGGCTTTACTCAAGCCCCAACCGTTATGGAACCAGGAGATTATGCGATCCGTGGTGGTTTAATAGATGTTTATCCGCCAGGTGATAGTGGCCCAGTGCGTCTTGATTTGTTTGGTGATGTTTTGGATGGTGCGCGCCGTTTCGATCCTGAAACCCAGCGCACAGTTGAGAAGTTGAACCGGATCGAATTGGCTCCAGTGTCCGAAGTTATCTTGGATGACAGTTCTATTCAACGGTTTCGTCAAAATTACCGTTTAGAATTTGGTGCGGCTGGCACAGATGATCCGCTTTATGAAAGCGTTAGTGCAGGGCGCAAATATCAAGGTGTTGAACATTGGACGCCGTTTTTCCATGAAAAGCTGGAAACGTTGTTTGATTACGTTCCAAACGCAGCGATCTTTTTGGATGATCGCACGACACAATCCAGATTGTCTCGTTGGGAAAGCGTGGCAGATCAATATGATGCCCGTAAAGAAGCTTTAACGAATAAAGCGCGTATGGACAGCGTCTATAAACCGTGTCCTGCTGAGTTATTATACATGGATGATTTGGCTTTTGAAAAAGCCGTCCATGATCATCAATTGCGTCAGTTGTTGGCATTACCACAAGGTACTGGTCCAAATGTAATTGATGCAGGCGGTCGTATAGGTCGTAACTTTGCCCCAGAACGCCAGCAAGAAGAAATCAGCCTGTTTGGTGCTTTGGCAGATCATATCAAAGATAAACGTGCTATCGGACATGTATTGATTGCGTCTTTTTCTGAAGGGGCGCGCGAACGTTTGACTGGTCTATTAGAAGATCACGATACCACAGGGGCTACAGATATTGCCAAATGGTCTGATGTTCAGGCAGAAAAAGGTGGTTTATCACTTGCTGTATGGCCATTGGAACATGGGTTTGAAGCCAAAGGGTTGACTGTTATCTCAGAACAAGATGTTTTGGGTGATCGTTTGATCCGCACGGGTAAACGTAAGCGCAAAGCTGAGAATTTCCTGACTGAAGCAACAAGCCTGACACCAGGTGATCTGGTTGTTCATCTGGATCACGGTATTGGGCGTTATAAAGGTTTAGAAACGGTCACGGCCGCAGGCGCGCCACATGATTGTATTTTGTTGGAATATGCCAACAACGACCGCCTGTTTATCCCAGTAGAAAATATCGAACTTCTCAGCCGTTATGGCCATGATGAAGGGTTGTTGGATCGTTTAGGCGGCGGTGCTTGGCAAGCCAAAAAAGCGAAGCTGAAAGAACGTATCAAAGAGATGGCGGATAAATTGATCCGCGTCGCTGCCGAACGCATGTTACGCAAAGGCGAAGTTATGGAACCGCCTGTAGATGCATGGGACAGTTTTTGTGCACGTTTCCCTTATACGGAAACCGATGATCAGTTGAATGCGATTGAAGATGTCATAGAGGATATGTCCTCAGGTCGGCCAATGGATCGTCTGGTTTGCGGTGATGTGGGTTTTGGCAAAACCGAAGTGGCTTTGCGTGCGGCTTTTGTTGCCGCGTCTGCAGGAACCCAAGTGGCGGTTGTTGCCCCAACAACGCTTTTGGCACGTCAGCATGCCAAATCATTCGAAGAACGTTTCCGTGGTACAGGCATCCGTGTCAAACAATTGTCGCGTTTCGTGTCAACGAAAGATGCAAGCTTAACCAAAGAGGCCATGGCGAACGGTGGTGTGGAAATTTTTGTGGGTACTCATGCGGTTCTGGCAAAGAATATTAAGTTCGCCAACCTTGGTTTGCTGATCATTGACGAAGAGCAACATTTCGGTGTGAACCACAAAGAGCGTCTGAAACAACTGCGCACAGACGTTCACGTTTTAACGCTTACTGCCACACCAATCCCACGTACATTACAAATGTCATTGTCTGGTGTGCGCGAGCTTAGTATTATCGGCACTCCACCTGTGGATCGCCTTGCAATCCGTACATATGTCAGCGAATTCGACAGCGTCACCATTCGCGAAGCATTGCTGCGCGAACATTACCGTGGCGGTCAAAGTTTCTATGTTGTGCCGCGCATTAAGGATTTGCCAGAAATCGAAGCATTCCTAAAAGAACAGTTGCCAGAACTGACCTATGTTGTTGCCAATGGCCAAATGCCAGCGGGAGAACTGGATGATCGTATGAATGCTTTCTATGATGGTAAATATGATGTGCTACTTGCCACAACAATTGTAGAAAGCGGATTAGACATCCCTACAGCGAATACAATGATTGTGCACCGTGCCGATATGTTTGGCCTGGCACAGCTATATCAAATCCGCGGTCGTGTGGGTCGTTCGAAAACCCGTGCTTATGCTTATCTGACTACCAAGCCGCGCCAACGCCTGACAAAAAATGCCGAAAAGCGTCTGCGAGTCCTTGGATCATTGGATAGCCTTGGAGCAGGGTTCACCTTGGCTTCTCAAGATTTGGATATTCGCGGGGCAGGGAACTTGCTTGGTGATGAGCAGTCTGGCCAAGTTCGCGAAGTGGGCTTTGAGCTATATCAAGAGATGCTTGAAGAAGCGATTGCCAAGATGAAAGCGGACGAGATGGAAGGCCTCTCTGAGGTCAATGAAAATTGGTCACCGCAGATTAATCTTGGCGTGCCTGTCTTAATCCCAGCCGATTACGTAACTGATCTAGATGTACGCCTTGGCCTTTACCGCCGCCTATCAAGTTTATCGAAAAAGGTAGAACTAGAAGGGTTTGCCGCAGAGTTAATTGACCGTTTCGGAAAACTTCCTGATGAAGTGAATATGTTGCTGCGTGTAGTCCGCATCAAAGCCATGTGTCGTGCTGCGGGTGTGGCGAAACTTGATGGTGGCCCAAAAGGAATTGTAATCCAGTTCCGTAACGATAAGTTTGCACGACCAGAAGGTTTGGTGCAATTCTTGGCGGATCAACGTGGTACGGCGAAAGTGAAAGATAACAAAATCGTCGTCCGCCGCGATTGGCCCAATGATGATAAGAAAATCAAAGGCGCCTATATCATTACACGCGATTTGGCCGTTCAGGCAAAACCGCCAAAGAAAAAATAAGCTGCGCAATCCATTTGGTTGCCACTGAATGGAGTATAAATGTCCTTTAAATCACTTGTGCTGTCTCGGATCATTGCGTTTATAACCGATCAAGATCGTCGCGACAAACGTGCTGCAAAATTTGAAGCAAAACGAAAACATGCAGGAGATCCACATGAGGTGATCTTTTTCCACGATGTCGCTGACCCATACAGTCACCTCTTGCTGTTGATCTTGCCTGATGTTTTCAAGGATACGGGTGTAAAATTGACGTGCCACTTGGTGCCTCAACCACAAGATAATGTTGTTCCAGAAAGAACAATGCTATCCAATTATGCCCTAGAGGACACCAAGAACCTTGCAAAGAAAGCTGGTATTAAATGTGAGATTACACCTCCTAACGACAAACAAATTGATAAGGCGAAAGGTGCTATTGCCGAAGCTTTTGCAAATGATGATATAGCGAAGGCACGTAATATCAGTTCAGCTTTGTGGGGCGCAAATGATGTTCCCGATACGAACTTTAATTGGCAACAGGCGCAAACTATTGGCACCGAACAATTACATAAACTTGGCCATTATATGGGTGCAATGCTTTACTATGGCGGTGAATGGTATTGGGGCTTGGACCGTTTGCATTATCTCGAAACGCGTTTGCGTTCTGTTGTAGCTCTTGCAAGGCCAGACACGTTTCCTATGCAGTCTGTCCCTGCTTCATCAGGGCAGGTGGATGGCGCGCTGCATATGTATATGTCTTTCAGAAGCCCGTATTCTTATATCGCGTTACAGCGTGCGATTGCCTTAACCGAAGCATATGGCGTTGAATTAAAACTCAGGTTCGTTTTGCCGATGGTCATGCGTGGTTTGCCTGTGCCAAAATCAAAACGCTTGTATATTGTTAATGATGTTGCTCGCGAAGCCAAACGTCTTGGCCTTCCTTTTGGACGTATCGTCGATCCATTGGGTAAAGCCGTGGAACGAGGCTATGCATTGCTGCCATGGGCCAGAGAGCAGAGTAAGGATGTGCAATTTGCCCAAAGTTTTTCATCTGGTGTATCGTCAAAAGGCATAGATGCCACGACTGATGCAGGATTGCGGCGTATTGTAGAGGCTGAAGGCTTGCCATGGGATGAGGCTCAGCAAAAGCTTCGAGTGGATGAGTGGAGCGAGGAAGCAGAATTAAATCGACAGGAATTAACAGGTTACGGTTTATGGGGCGTTCCAAGTTTTCGTTTCGAGGATAAATGCGTTTGGGGCCAAGACCGTATGTGGTTGATTGAAGAGTGGTTTCAAGACAAGATTAACTCCTGAAGTATTTAGAGGTGTAAAATGCAATTCGAACGGACAGGAATTATTCTATTCACATATAATTACGATGCTTGTGTTGCATTTTATACTGAAATCTTAGGATTACCTGTGCTCTTTACTAAGGATGAGGGCGATACACAGCTAACATGTTGTGAATATTCTGGTGCATATCTGATGATTGAAACGGGCGCGCCAGAGGGGTGCTATAGAAAATCTATGGCGCAAAATCCTACAAAGCTAAGGTTCAATGTCGATGATGTAGAAACTGCTGCGAAAAAGCTTGAAGCCAAAGGTATTAAACTGGAACGTGGTGTCTATGCATGGGGGACTATTGCCAACTTTGTCGATCCTGATGGCAACCTCTGCTCTCTTCGGGATCAAAAGACTTTTGGAGTAGAAACTGCAAGTTAAGAAAGGCTTTGTGGGTTCTTTTACCCTGTCACGCGTGTGCTTATATGAGCACCTAACCACCTGCACCACTAGCACCTGTATAAGCGTCTAACCAATCGACTGTTTCAAGCCATTCTTGTCGATTCATATCATCAACGGAAATATGAGCCATATACTCTGAATAAAACCCATTTTTTCCAACCTCGTTGTGCAGCATTCTTGTATGTTTTGACGCTGCTATTATTTCCTCGGGTTGTTCTATACGTTTTGGTCTATAAGTTGCTAACCGACCAAAGACCTGACGGCAGAACTTTTCATACTCTTCAGTTTGTAATTGATGCGTACGCCAAATCATATCTGCCAGTTCGGTTGGCATAATATGCGTAGGAAAGGATTTTCCACAATTCCAATATACTAGATAAAAGAAATGGCGATATTCGTTTTCAGCTTGTTCAAAACTCTGTTCAGCCAGACCGAAAAGCTTATGTGCGCGACTAGAATAGAATGAAAGGTCCATATCCGCGATTAGTCGTATTACGGATTTTGTTGATCTAAATAATACCATTATTCTTCTCATTAATCTCTTTAATCACACTATCCCACATTTCAGTAGGCTGGGCTCCGTTGACAACATAATGGTTATCAATAACAAAACAGGGTACACCCTGTACACCTGATTGGCGCGATTTTTTATCACGTTCGCGAATATCTTCCTTATCTGCATCACCGTTTAATAATGCACGGATTGCTTCACCGTCCATACCCGCAGCATCTGCTATGCGCACTAAAACGGAATGTTCTGATATATCTCGACCTTCTTTGAAATACGCCTTAAACAAACGGTCAACGACTGCGTTTTGCTTGCCTTCAATACCAGCCCAGAGGATTAAACGATGAGCATCCACCGTATTGGGGGTGCGTTTGATCCCCGCAAAATTTAATTCCAAACCATTATCACGCGCGGCTTGATCGATTTGACTGTAAACTTTGATTGCACCTTCTTGGCCACCAAATTTGGTTTCCAGATATTCACGGCGATCCATACCATCCGTTGGCATAGTTGGGTTCAATTGAAACGGATGCCATTCGATGATTATATCATGCTCTGGATTAGCCTCCAAAGCACGATCAAGACGTGTTTTGCCAATATAACACCACGGACAAATAGGATCAGAAATAATGTCAATTTTGGTCATCGGTGATATAGTCCTTTTAGAACATCTCGTTGCAACTTGCTTTGCATTTAGGCTAGAAGAACATCATGAGCAATATAAATGAACCCAGTTTAATCACAATCGCGCGTGCTGACGGTGCGCAAGAGCAAAGTGCTGCCCTTAATTTGGGGCAACGTGTACGTCAATTACGTAAAGACCGTAAGTGGACGTTGGAACAAGCCGCACAAGAGGCAGGGCTTGCTCGTTCGACCTTGTCCAAGATTGAGAACGAACAAATGTCCCCGACATTTGATGCGGTTAAAAAACTGGCCGAAGGTTTGGGTATTTCTGTACCACAGCTATTCACAGCACCGAAATCTGAACAAGTTATGGCACGTTTAGCCGTGACAAAGATGAATGAAGGTCGGGAATTAATCACAAGTACCTATGAGCATGAAATGCTAGCACCAGAGCTTAAGTCAAAAGCTATGGTGCCATATCGTGCCCGTATTCGTGCGCGTTCTTTTGACGAGTTCGAAGGTTGGGTGCGCCATGATGGCGAAGAGTTCTTATACGTTCTTTCTGGTGTCGTGAAGTTTTTCACAGAATTCTACGAGCCCGTAGAAATGCGCCGTGGTGACAGTGCCTATTATGATGCGGCTATGGGGCATAATGTGATTTCTACCAGTCAGGATGATGCCGTAGTTCTGTGGGTTACGTCTCTTCCGAGCTGAATAATATCTTAGCACACGCTAATGCTAACCCCATTCCAAGCAACTGACATATAATAAACATTGGTGCATTTGATGGGCTAATACCTGCGAATGTATCTGACATAGTACGTGCAATTGTAACTGCAGGGTTGGCAAAACTCGTTGAGGCCGTAAACCAATAAGCTGCAGTAATATAAAGCCCAACGAGCATTGGAATGCTTTCCGAACGATATCTTACCCCGCCTAGAATAATCATAAGTAATCCAAAGGTTGCTATGATTTCTGAAAACCCCTGAGACGGGCCTGCACGGAGTTTTGAGGATGTTTGCAATACCGATGTTTCAAACATGACATGAGCTGCCCAAACGCCTAAAATTGCGCCTATGATTTGAACGATAATATATGCGCCACTATCTTTTGCTGTAATCTCACTCTTAAGAAAAAATGCTAGTGTAACTGCAGGGTTAAAATGCGCTCCAGAGATGGGGGCAAAAATCGTGATCAATACATATAAAATTGCACCCGTGGCGATTGTATTGCCCAATAAGGCAATCGCTACATTCCCACCAGAAAGCGTATCACCCATAATACCAGACCCAATTACAGTGGCCAGCAGGAACGCAGTACCCAATCCCTCTGCTAGGTATTTTTTCACGGTATCATATCCCCAATATCATTCAGATGCTTTTGCAATTCTTCTGATGACATATCTTCAAATGACGAAGCAATCAACTTATCCGCTCTATGCTTTAGGATTTTGTATGCTTCGGCAAATGCCTCTGCAACAGCCTCTGGCGGTTCTGTTATATCAGCTGGGTCATCTACGCCCCAATGTGCTTTCAAAGGAGCGCCAGGCCAATAGGGACATTCCTCGTCACGTGCATTGCCACATACGGTAATAACCAGATCAACTTTTGGTGCTGCATCATCTGAAAATTCATTCCAAGATTTTGACCGAGCTTCGCTTACATCAATATTTAAGGATGCTAAATGTGCGATGGCGGCAGGGTTTACTTTTCCTACAGGTTTAGAGCCAGCGGAGTATGCAGTGATCCGATTTTGACCAAATGCGTTAAAAATCGATTCTAAAAGAATCGAGCGTGCGGAGTTGCCAGTGCAAAGAACGAGTATTTTCATAGGTGCCCCATACGTGATTCTGATAACAGTTTTATGACATGTTAGCTTTGTGAGTTAAGCCATTGTTAATAAGTGTTTATTTTTGTTTTTGTTTTGCGTTTATAGCAAAAAAAACGCCCTCACGAAGAGGGCGTCAAGTATTGAGGCAGGTTTCATACAGGCAAGAAACCTATCGAGCAGTGATACCTTTATACAAATTTAGCTCTGAGTCTCCAAGGGAAAATTTTGTGGTTTCAGTTAATTAAGGCACATAACCCATTGAAAACTGATTCAAATCAATGAATGTTGCTTGCATGTCACGACTCTTATCCAAAGCCCCGCTTATTGTTTCCATTTTGGCAACGATTAACCTTTTAACGGCAACAATTGCCTTATCAGAGCCACAATATGGCATCGCAATGTATGGTAAACCTGCATTACCAGCAGGATTTACACATTTATCTTATGCAAACCCTGATGCGCCGAAAGGTGGTAGAATTGTTTTAGGGGAATCTGGTGGCTTTGATTCTTTGAATCCATACATTTTAAAAGGACGCGCACCTTGGGGGGTGCGTTTACACATCGTCGAAAGTTTGATGGGGCGCAATTGGGATGAACCTTTTGGGCTTTATGGCATATTAGCCGAAACAATCGAAACAGGGCCGAACCGCGAATGGGTATCTTTTAAGTTACGCAAAGAAGCTAAGTTCTCAGATGGTTCAGCAGTGACTGTTGATGATGTGTTGTGGTCTTTTGAAACGCTCGGCACAAAAGGGCACCCACGATATGCGAATGCATGGTCAAAAATTGAAACTGCCGAAGCTATCGGTCCACGTACTGTTAAATTCACCTTCAATAGGGTTGATCGCGAACTCCCGTTGATTTTGGGTTTAGGCCCAATCTTGCGCAAAGCAGATTGGGACGGGCGAGATTTTGATGACAGTTCTTTGGATGTTATTACAGGGACGGGGCCGTATATAATTTCTGATTTTGAAGTAAATCGCCACATAAGTTTTAAACGGAACCCTGATTATTGGGGGAAAGATTTACCGTTCAATGCTGGCCGCCATAACGTTGATGAAATTCGATATGATTTCTACAGTGACAGTGACGTTGTCTTTGAAGCTTTTAAGGCTGGTGAAAGTAGCATTTTTCGTGAGAACAATGCAGGCAAATGGGATGTGAACTATGATTTTCCCGCCGTCTCAAGTGGTAAAGTCGTTAAGTCTCTTATCACGCATCAACGCCCATCTGGTATCCGTGGTTTTGTAATGAATACACGCCGACCTCAATTCAAAGACATCCGTGTACGTGATGCATTCATACACGCGTTCAATTATGAATTTATAAACCGTACAATCAACGGTACACCACAGCCACGTATTACATCCTTTTACTCAAATTCCGTTCTAGGCATGGAAGAGGGACCTGCAACAGGGGAAGTATTGGAACTGTTAAAACCTTTTGAGGCAGAGTTACCCAAGGAAGCCCTTACAGGGTATAAGTTACCTATTTCTGATGGATCAGAACGGAACCGCAGTAATTTGCGTAAGGCCAAAAAGTTGCTGGAGCAAGCGGGTTGGACTGTTCAAGACGGTGTTTTACGAAATTCAAATGGAGCCGAATTCACGGTGGAAATGCTTCTGAGGGCCGGATCAGTCAGTAATGAAGGTATCGTGAATATTTATTCGGATGCACTAAAACGTTTGGGCATTAATGTAAGAACATCAATAATTGACGCCACGCAATACAAAGAACGCACGAACTCATATGACTTTGATATGACCTTTTACCGTCGTGCTTTGTCTCTATCCCCTGGAAATGAACAAAAGCTTTATTGGGGCGCTGACGGTGTGTCAAAGCCAGGTACACGAAATTACATGGGGATGGATAGCCCAGCAGCAGAAGCGATGATTGATGCAATGCTGTCAGCGCAAAACCAAGAAAGTTTTATTTCTGCTGTAAAAGCTCTGGACCGTATTTTAACAACGGGGCGTTATGTAATCCCACTGTGGCATTCATTAGAGTCGCGTCTTGCCCATAAATCTGAATTACACTTTCCAGAGAAAAACCTGCCCATGTACGGAGACTGGACAGGTTTTATACCAGATGTCTGGTGGGTAGAATAACCCAGATCAGATAGTTGGATCAGCGAAGAACGTGACCAAGTCAGCAGCCGTAGTTGCCGAGGCATCTAAACCTTGAACATTTGCTGCTACAGTACCATTCACAAGAATGTTTGTTCCACCAGCTCCATCATCAGCGATGGTAACGGTTGGTTCTGCCTCAGCAGTAGGATACTGAACGTTAATTGTGTCCGTTGTGATGTCGAAATCAGTAATTACTGAGCTAGATGAGCTATTTACTAGGCCATTAGACAAAGAAAATACGTCTGCTCCGTCACCACCGGTTGCTGTATCATTTTTACCGATCAGAATTGTGTCATCGCCAGCGCCGCCAAACAGTTGATCCGCAGCGTCGATATCAGTTCTACCAAACGTGCCGTCAGCATTCATTTCAAGACTAACTCCTGACAATACATCATCGCCTTCACCGCCGAACAATGTGTCTGTACCATTACCACCACCGAGGATGTCATTACCAGCATCACCATTCAGTACGTCAGCGCCACTTTCACCAAATAATAAATCGTCACCTTCGCCGCCAAATAGCTGATCCGCAGCGCCTGAAAGTGCTAAGTCCGATGTATCGCCAAATAATACATCATTACCAGAGCCGCCATAAAGCTCATCCATGCCAAAACCGCCAATTAGTGAATCGTTACCGTTGGCACCTGAGAGGTTATCGTCGTCATTCTGACCCAACAAAATATCATCACCGATCCCACCGCGAAGGATATCATCACCACTATTGCCGCTGATGCTATCATTGCCAGCATTGCCGCCAATTTCATCATTACCAGTTCCACCAGTGATGCTATCATTGCCACTGCCGCCTACGATTGAATCGCTACCTGGACCACCATTGATAGTATCATTCCCAAGGTTGCCATTGAGGCTGTCATCGCCTGCAAATCCATTGATTGTATCATCACCGCCAAGGCCAGAAATTGTGTCTGCCTCTAAAGTACCTCTTAAAAGGTCGTTTTCTGATGATGGTGTAAACGATTGCGGTTCATCGGTACCGCTGTCTGGTGAAGATGATGAATTGTCATCATCTTCTGCTTCGACCACAGCAAAGCCCAATGCCACTGGCAAAAGGAGAAATAAACCTAACATATCAAATAAGACCCCTCAGTCACAAAATAAACAAATTATCGCCGCAATTTAAGCCAGCGATGTCCGAAAGAGTCAATCTATTGAAATGCAAAAACTCTGTTGATGATTTGGAAACAATAGGAGAGATTGTAATACTATTTTGTTGTCGTAGTTTTTTTTGTACGTACAGTTTTCGCTTTACCAGCAGCTTTTTCTTGCTTTGATGGTGGCATAACAAGACCTGCTGAAATCACAAGCTTAGCAGCTTCTTCAACAGTCATATCCAATTCCAAAACATCTTTAGTTGGAACAAAAAGCAAAAAACCGGATGTTGGGTTCGGTGTGGTTGGCAAAAATACAGATGTCATATCTGATTGTTTTGATTTCGTTAAAAGCTCACCACCTGATTTCGTTGAAATAAATGCAATGGCCCAAATACCTTTGCGCGGGTATTCTACTAAGCAAGCGCGTTCAAACGAGTTGTTGCTTTGATTGACTACCGTTTCAGTAATCTGCTTTAGACCGTTATATATCGTCCGCACAACAGGCATACGGTCAACTAAGCTTTCGGCTGTACGCACCAAAGAACGCCCAAAGATGCCTTTGGTCATGCTGCCAATAATCGTCGTGAAGATTAAGAAAACGATCACGCCTAAGCCGCGAACATTGATATCCAAATATGTTAGTGGATTATATTTAGCAGGTAAGAACGGCAGCACGCTTGCATCGACAAATCCGACAAAACTCCAAACGGCCCAAATCGTTACAGCGACAGGTAGAACAACAGCTAAACCCGTGATGAAGTTATTACGCAGTGATGTAAACATGCGCCCGCGCGGTTTTTGAACAGGTTTTTTCTTTGGTTTTCGTGCCATTGGACCGATATTCCCTCTAATTGTAGAACAGTTAAGCTACATATTGCGTATCTTCAAGCTGTTCGTACATTTATAATGAAATAGCTCTTGCTATCCCTTTGAAACCATCATAAAGACCCCCTCATAAATCCACAGGCGAGGCTTGCGGGTTGCAGGGGAGAAATCCCTGTAGCTCCACCGGTTGGGCATATGTCCTTCTCCTCGCTGCGGCTAAACCGGAAAAGGAAAGTATTATGGCTCTACCTGAGTTCACTATGCGCCAATTGCTAGAAGCAGGCGTACATTTTGGTCACCAAACACATCGCTGGAACCCTCGTATGGGTCAGTTCATCTACGGTCAACGTAATGGCATCCATATCATGGACCTTACACAAACTGTACCATTGTTGGATGCAGCTCTTAATGCGGTTCGCGAAACAGTTGCGAAAAACGGTCGTATCCTATTCGTAGGTACTAAACGCCAAGCGTCTCGCGCAGTAGCAGAAGCAGCTGAGCGTTCAGCACAATACTACATGAACCACCGTTGGTTGGGCGGCACTTTGACAAACTGGAACACAGTGTCAAAATCAATCGCACGTCTAAAAACTATCGACGAGAAAATGGAAACTGGCGCAGAAGGTTTGACGAAAAAAGAACGTCTGGGCATGGAGCGCGAACAAGTTAAATTAGAAGCATCATTGGGCGGCATCCGCGAAATGGGCGGCACACCTGATCTTGTTTTCATCATCGACACAAACAAAGAATCTTTGGCTGTGGCAGAAGCGAAAAAATTGGGTATCCCAGTTGTAGCTGTTGTTGATACAAACTGTTCACCAGACGGCATCGACTTCCCGATCCCAGGTAACGACGATGCAGCACGCGCTATTGAACTTTACTGTGACTTGATCGCACGTTCAGCACTAGACGGTATGGCGTCTGCTATGGGATCTGCTGGCATCGATATTGGCGCTGCAGAAGAAGCACCAGTTGAAGAGCTTCCTGCTGTTGAAGAAGTTGCTGCACCTGCAGTTAAAGTAGAGAAAAAAGCTACGAAGAAGGTTGCTAAAGAAGAAGCACCTGCTGAAAGCGCTGGCACAAAACCTGCATTACTTGCAGAAGCACCAGCTGAAAAAGACGATTTGAAAAAAATCGGCGGCGTTGGTCCAAAATTGGAAGAAACATTGAACGGTCTTGGCATCTACCACTTCTCACAAGTGGCAGCATGGTCAGCTGACGAAGTTCAGTGGGTTGATGACAACCTATCTTTCAAAGGTCGCATCGACCGTGATGACTGGATCGGTCAAGCAACAGAATTGATGAACGCATAATCGCGTCATACACCTGTCACAGTAGGGCGGTAGACGCCGCCCTATTCACGAATTCCGAATTGGAGACATATTATGGCTATTACAGCTGCAATGGTTAAAGAACTACGCGATACAACTGCCGCTGGCATGATGGACGCGAAAAAAGCACTGACAGAAACAAACGGCGACATGGAAGCTGCAATCGATTGGTTGCGCACAAAAGGTCTTGCTAAAGCTGCGAAAAAAGCGGGCCGTACGGCTGCTGAAGGTCTTGTAGGCGTTGCAGTAAATGGCGGCGTTGGTGTTGCTGTTGAGGTTAACTCAGAAACTGACTTTGTTGGTAAAAACGCTGAGTTCCAAGAAATGGTTGGCGGTATCACTGCTGCTGCATTGAACGTATCTGATGTTGACGCACTTAAAGCGGCTGACATGGGCGGCAAAACTGTTGAAACAGTTGTCACAGACAAAATCGCGACAATCGGTGAAAACATGTCTGTACGTCGTATGGCTAAAGTTGAAGGCGACGTTGTTGGTTCATACATTCACACAGCAGCCGCAGACGGCATGGGCCGCATCGGTGTTTTGGTTGCGCTTAAAGGCGGCGACGAAGGCATTGCAAAACAAATCGCTATGCACGTAGCTGCAACAAACCCTGCGTCTTTGTCAGAAGCGGACTTAGAGCAATCTGTTGTAGACCGTGAAAAAGCTGTTCTTACAGAACAAGCACGCGAAAGCGGCAAGCCAGACGCAGTGATCGAAAAAATGATCGTTGGCCGTATGAAAAAGTTCTACTCAGAAGTAACTTTGGTGAACCAAGCGTTTGTGATGAACCCAGACGTAACAGTTGGCGACGCTGCAAAAGAAGCGGGCGCAGAAGTTGTTGCATTCGTTCGTTTAGAAGTGGGCGACGGCATCGAAAAAGTAGAAGAAGATTTCGCAGCAGAAGTTGCGAAAACAATGGGCGGCTAAGCCGAACAATTCTTCTTAATAAGAATATAGAAAGCCTCGCAATTTTGCGGGGCTTTTTTCTTACAAATTAATTACAAATCAATTAGCATTAGCGAGCTTATAAAAATATTAATTAGAATAATGGGATAATGTATGATTGGCTTGTCGATTGTTGGCTCATATATAATTTGGATAGGTTTGTTTTTCTCTGTAAGTTGCACTTTCCTTCGTTGGAAGGATTTGAATTTGAACGATAGTTTTACCAAAAAAGTTTTTTGGAAATATATCTTCGCAATTTTTTTCTTTATATTGATGGGAATATTAGTGCGTAAATTTGCTATAAATATGTGTGAAGAAAACGTCGCAACTGAACACGGTATTTTGGCAGATCAGTTTTTTAAATGTCTTAGTACAATGAATAGCACAAACTTATTAGCCCCAATCCCAGCTTGGATAATGAATTGTAAGTTGTGGCGAAAAATGACTGAACATAAAATTGAATTATGATGCTATAATTTAATGAAATTAAAGATTACCCCAGCCAAAACAACATACCGCCCAACCTTAGCAATCGTCACCAACACCAGAAACCGCCAAAACGGCTCGCGCATCACACCCGCAGCTACGGTGATCGGGTCGCCAATAATAGGCACCCAACTTAACAGTAATGACCACCGCCCATAACGGCTGTACCATCCTTGTGCGCGTTCCAACGTCTCTGGCTTTGCTGGAAACCACCGTTTATGGCGATACGCCAAAGCCACCCGCCCCAGCAGGTAATTCACCACGGATCCCAGTATATTTCCCGTACTTGCCACTGTGACCAGTAGAACAGGGGAATAACTGCCCAGAGCCAGCATAGTGGCTAAAACGGTCTCCGATTGCGCAGGGAGTATCGTGGCAGCAATAAATGCAGATAGGAACAATGCAATATATGTGGAAATCTCGCTCATAGTGTTCTTATGACGAAACCAATGCGCTTACACCATAACAGTTTTCAGACCATAAGCGCGTATTAGAAAAGAAGGCTGTCGTTTCACGACATGCACTTTTTATTTAAGCTTCTTAGTGTTGGGCAGCTATTGATTGATCATGAAAATGAGATCAAACACATCTAAAATATGAACTTAGGAGACATAACAGATGTCGAAACCAATCGTACTTGTCACATCCGCAACGGGCCGTATCGGTAAAGAATTAGTGGCACGCCTTGCCAGTAAAAATCAATTCACTGTACGGGCTTGCTATTTCAGTCCTGATAAAGCTGATCAGCTTAAGGCGCTTGGTGCGCATGAAGTTGTTAAGTTCGATCTTTCTGACCCAAATACATGGGGTCCGGCTCTTGACGGTGTTTCGTCTGTATATTCGGCATCTTTGGATCCGATGCTAGAAGGTCACTTGTCGTTTTGCAAAGAGCTTGGTCGACGTAAGGATGACATCAAACACGTGGTTCGTGTCAGCTGTATGGGAGCTGATACGAATACTGCGTCGTACGATGCGGATACACATGCATCGCGCGCAGGGGCCGCTATTCCATTGATGTTGCAACACTATTGGTGGGGTGAAAAAGCACTGATTGACGAAGGTTTGAATGTTACAGTGTTGCGCAATAACTTCTTTATGAACCACTTGTTAAAAACTGACAGTGAGAGCATCGACAAAGAAGGATGGTTCAGTAACCCATTGGGTGATATGCGCAATTCCTTTGTGGCAACACGCGATATTGCTGAGGCTGCAGATGTTACATTGTCTGAAGGTCCAGAAAAACACGGCGATAAGTTCTATGATATTACAGGGCCACAACCACAATCTATGTTCGAAATTGCCGCTGATCTGGGGCGTGCAATGGGCAAAGATATTGAATATCGTGCCCAATCCATGGTCGATTTCGAAAACGACTTTGGCGCCACACGTGCTGAATTTTTTGAATACCTTACAAATGGTTTCTATACACGTTGCAGCCCTGATTTTTATAATCTAACAGGCCATAAACCAACGTCTTATTTTGATTACCTTACAACAAAAGGGGCATGCAATGAGACTGGTCTTGAAGAATTATGGCAGGGTAATCTTTGGAAAAAAGGTGAAGATGCAATGAAAGACGTTGCTAAGACATCTGCGTAACTTTTCGAAGATAATGAGGAGCCCCGTTTTGCGGGGCTTTTTATTTACGATAAGAATTCGTGTTTCAACGGCGAGAATTCATTAAATCTTTACAAGGTTCAAAGCTTCAGCGCGGATGTTGTTTAGACCATTTTTCGTATAAGCGCCTCTGGATAAAACGCGCAAAGCAATCATATAACCGAGCAGGGCGCTGCCCACTTGCTCTGCATTTATACTCTTTGGAAACATACCTAAATCCTGACCGCGTTTCGTTATGCGGATAAAAAACGTTTCCGTTCCTGCGAGAGAATCTTGCACGATTTTCTGAATCTCTGGATCATGGTGGGGCATCTCAAGAGCCGTGTTTACAATAAAACATCCCTTATGATCAGGATCATTCTTACAATCATCTATGATATTATCGAATAATGTTTCCAATGCACACTGGGGATCGTTTAGGTTTTCAACCTTTGCTAATGTTTGGTGGGTCACATCACGATCATATTGTAATAGAGCTCGCTTAAATAGGTCATTTTTACCACCGAAGGCATTGTAAAGACTACCTTTATTAATCTCCATCGCTTTTGTTAAGTCAGCCATTGAGGTTGCTTCATAACCTTTATTCCAGAAAAGCGTCATTGCTTTTTCTGTGGCTTCATCCAATTCAAATGACTTTTCCCAGGGCATAATTTGTCCTCTTTTTAACTGTTTATACCGATTGTTCAAAAAACATTCAAGATTTGTGTTGACCGATTGGTTTGGACTAATTATGCAATGTTTAAACCGTTCGGTATAAACAATTCGATCTTTAATAAAAGGAAAGATTAAATGACGACTTTTACATCCCACACAATCGAATCTGCTCCAGAAGCATCAAAAAAAATCATGAAAGATGCAGAGGATGCTTATACCTTTTTACCAAACCTATACCGCAACATGTCGGAAGCACCCTCATTGTTAGAGGGATATACAACGCTTTCTCATATTTTTGATAAGTCCAATATGTCTAACACAGAACGCCAAATCATCCTAATGACAAACAATCGTCTAAACGGATGTACATATTGTATGGCAGCTCACACAACATTGTCACAAATGCAAGGCGTTTCAGAAGATGTAATCGAGGCATTACGCAATGGTACGGCAATTAATGACCAAAAATTGGAAGCGTTACGCCAATATGCGATTTCAGTAAATGAAGATCGTGGTTATCCAGCTGAAGATAAAGTAAAGGCATTACTTGATGCTGGATATACACAGCAAACAATGCTTGAAGTGATTGTTGGGACAAGCTTAAAGGTGATGTCAAACTACACAAACCACATTGCACACACAGAAGTAGATGAAGCATTCCAAGCAAACGTTTGGGCGGCATAAAATTTTTATGTGGATGGTGAGCTGTTTGCTATCCACAAACCACGACTATAACTTGGTCAAATTTCTCATGTGCAAATCAAATAAATCTCTTTCACAAACCATAATTTCAATTACGCTCCCCCTAGGTTCTATGAATAGGGAGAAGGGTGCATGACGAAATCATATGATGCTATCATCATCGGTGCGGGCGTGATCGGTGCAAGTATTGCCAAAGAAATGGCCGAAGAGGGGTATAAAACTCTTTCAATAGATAAATTGCCTGAAGCGGGTCATGGTTCTACATCTGGCTCTTGTGCGATCATCCGCACATATTATTCCGCCTTTGAAACCTGCGCTTTGGCTTATGAGGGCTGGTTTTATTGGAAAGATTGGGAAAACTATATCGGGCGTGAAAACACCGATAATATGATCCAATATTTTGACACGGGTTGTCTGGTGATCAAAACTGACCACAACAATCATTTGAAAAATGTCTGCGATATGATGGATCAGGTGGACTGTCCCTATGAACATATTGCCACGCAAGACATTCATAAACGCTTTGGTGGTGTAAACACGGAACGTTTTGATCCAGCAAAACGTCCAGATGATGATGGGTTTGGGCAACCCACAGGTGGTAATGTTTCAGGCGCCGTATTCTTTCCACGCGGTGGATATGTGAGCGACCCAAAGCTTGCAGCACAAAACGCTCAGTCAGCTGCCTTAGCTTTGGGGTCAGAATTCCAATTCAACGCAGAAGTTACCGAAATCCGTCAATCAAACAACCGCGTACAAGGTGTTACCCTGTCAGACGGCACTCAAATTGATGCGCCAGTCTTGATCAATGTCGCAGGGCCACATTCCTTTGTTATCAATAAGATGGCAGGCGTTGTTAATAAAATGAAAATGACAACGCGTGCCCTTCGCCACGAAGTTGCACATGTGCCTGCGCCTGTCAGTTTGAATTATGAAAAGAATGGCGTGATTTATTCCGACAGCGATATTCACACCTATGCACGCCCAGAGGTGGGCAATAACATTCTGATCGGTTCCGAAGATCCGCCTTGTGATCCACAAGAATGGATCGAAGATCCTGACGTGTTTGATGACAATATTACGGATCAATGTAAAATTCTGGCCATGCGATTAGCACAACGTCTACCTGATCTGGGCATACCAGAGCAGGGACGTGGCCTAGTGGCACTTTACGATGTTAGTGAAGATTGGATGCCAATCTATGACAAAAGCGATCTAGACGGCTTTTATATGGCTATTGGGACCAGCGGAAATCAGTTCAAGAACGCGCCAGTCGTGGGCAAATTGATGACCCATCTGATTAAAACTGTGGAAGGCGGGCAAGATCACGATCAAAACCCAGTCTCTTTCCATCTTGATTATATAAACAAAGACATCTCTTTAGATGCGTTTTCACGCAACCGAGAGATCAACCAAAACTCTAGCTTTTCTGTGATAGGATAACTCATGCTCTTAGACACCCCAAGCTGCGATTTTGACTGGCAAGCGCCTGATTTCATTTTAAATGATTTTGACGGGGTGTCTCATAAAATGTCTGATTATATGGGCGAAAACGGCCTATTGATCGCATTTATCTGCAACCATTGCCCATACGTTCTGGCAATTGCCGATCGCCTTGCCGCGGATGCAAAAGACCTGCAAGATCAAGGTATAGGTGTTTTGGCTGTTATGTCGAATGATTACACTTATGTCCCAAGCGACAGTCCTGCGAATATGAAGCTCTTCTCACAAAAATATGGCTTCTCATTTCCGTATCTTGTCGATGAAGGTCAATCCGTCGGCAAAACATATGGCGCGGTTTGTACGCCAGACTTCTTTGGGTTTAATGCCAAAGGCGACTTGCAGTATCGTGGACGTTTAGACAGCGCTGCGATGGGCGACCCAACAGGGCGTACACGTGAATTGGTGGTTGCTATGACCCAGATAGCGAAAACGGGGCAAGGGCCCCGTCAACAGACCCCAAGCATGGGGTGCTCTATTAAATGGTCGTAACCTGCTTAGATTTTGCGGAACCATGCCAGCAAAGGTAGGAATACAAAGTACATTGTGATGCCGTAAACGGCTGCAGGTAATGAATAAGCTGTAAAGCCTGCTGCAGCGCCTGCAATTAATGTGGCAACCGTGATACCCAGTGTAGAGTTCTGAATGCCAGTCTCAATTGCAATGGTTTTCATTTCATTTGCACTTAAACCTGCTGCCTTTGCAGTTAAACACCCAACTGCAAGCAATGCGACATTCAATGTTACCAAAGCAGGCGCAAGTGTTGTTAGGTTTTCAATGAATGTGTCCCAATTGGTTGCAACAGCCGCGATGACAATGACAACAAACAAAACTGTTGCGATTTTGCTCAGGATTGCTTCTGCACGATCTGCAGCGCCTTTTAAGATGCGGCGGAATGTTAAACCCAATAGAACGGGCAATGTGCTGATCAAAAACATCTTAATTGCAATGTCTGTGACATTTACAGGCTCTGCATCTGCGCCCATGAAATGCGCGACTGCTAAAGCAAGAAAGAATGGCAGAACCAAAATACTGGATAAGCTTATAACGGCGGTCAGGGTAACTGATAAAGCAACATCACCTTTTGCAAGACGTGTCAGAATATTACTGGTCACACCACCTGGGCAGAATGATAAAATCATGAAACCAACAGCTAATTCTTTGGTGATACCAAAAAGCATAATCACAATAAGTGCCATCACTGGTATAAGCAGAACTTGGTTCACCGCCCCCACACCAAATGACAATGGTTTCTGTAATACACGACCAAAGTCAGCGAAAGTGAGCCCTAAGCCCAGTGAAAACATGATGAATGCCAATGATAATGGCAATACAACGCTAATAAGAATGTCCACTTTTTATCTCCCAATTTCCCGAAGAAGAGTTTAAGCAGAGTATTTTCTTTAATCTAGCCCTTAGCTGTTTTGTGACGCGACGAAACGAAGTAAAGCGGATGTAATAAACACCCGCTTTACTGCTTGATATGTATGTTTATTTAGAATCTAAAGGTACCGCGTAATTGGAATGTTGTTGCATCCACATCTACGCCAGAACTGTTAAAGTCATCAAACTCATGATATAGAATTTCGGCGCCAATACCAAAGTTTTCATACAAGATACGCTCATAACCAGCACCTGCGAAATAACCATTGTCATCGCCTAAGCTGTTTGTATCTGCATTTGCGTAACCTGCTGTTGCATACAACAAGCCTTGACCCAGTTTATAGCCACCACGTAGTTTTAAACGCAGAACATTTTCCAAGTCTGTCGTTGGGTTCAGGTCTATATTTGCAAAGTCATAATCGATACCTGCGCCAGCAACCCAGTTGCCAAAGTCATAATCATAACCTGCTACGATACCACCGATTGCGCCATCACCATCAACGCCCGCTGTGTTTGATCCCACATCGGCAAAACCGATTTGACCACCAAGGTAAGGACCTGTCCAATTTGGTGTTGTAGGTGCTGCTGCAACTGGTGCTGGTTCAAACACTTCTGTGTCTTCTGGTGGCGGGGCAAGTGTTCCCGCAAAAGCTGATCCTGTTGTGAATGCAACTGCGATTACACTGTATATTGTCTTATTTAACATGCTCTATCCTTTCGAATACTTTAATTTGTGCAATGACACTTAAGCGCTTTATTAGGATGAGAAAGAGAATGTGCTAATGATGTTATGAAACGGCAAATCTATGCTAATGAGCGGCGGAAATTAGCTGAAATTTAAGGTCATGTGTTTGATACGACACATAAAAAACATACTAAGTTTCACAGTTTTGTGAGGCAGTATATGGCACTATCCTTAGAGATGATCTTAAAATCGTAACTTATCCCTATCGGGATGTGTGTAATCAATTGCAGTCTGAGCATATTGATACTGGAATTTAATAACCGTTCTTTAGTTGTATAAATAAAGCTTTTTGAATCGATAAAAACTATTAATCAAATACTGCGAAGTATGTACCTATTCTTGATCAAAGCCGAATTGACCGACCAATAGATATATGACATCAAACTCAAAAGACTTGGGAGATTTCATGGCACATATATGGGTGCGCGCTGAACAACGTGCGTTTGAACAACGTGTAGGTCTTACGCCTGAGGGTGCGCAAAAACTGATGGCCGCAGGTCATAGCGTAACGATAGAGGAAAGCTCTACACGTGCCATTCCAATAACAGGTTATGCAGATGCAGGTTGCGCCATTGCCAAAGAGCATTCATGGATTGATGCCCAAGATGATGCGATCATTTTTGGCCTCAAAGAATTAGATGAAGACGGCCCTGATCTTAAACATCGGCACATTATGTTTGGTCATGCTTACAAAGGCCAAGCGGAAGGGCCAGCATTGTTAAACCGTTTCAAACGGGCAGGTGGCACACTGTATGATCTGGAATATCTCGTCACTGAAACTGGACGTCGTATTGCTGCTTTCGGTTACTGGGCTGGTTTTGCAGGGGCTGCTGTTGGCACAATGGCATGGATTGCACAGCAAAAAGGTGAAAAGCTTGGCGCTGTCGGTGTGTATCAAAGTAAAGATGACCTGATATCCGAACTGCGGGCTGGAATTGCAGATATAACAGATTTGCCTTCTACGATTATTATTGGTGCTTTGGGACGTGTTGGAACAGGTGCTGCTGATTTATCAGAAGCTTTAGGGTTTGCGACAACTAAATGGGATATGGCGGAAACAGCGCATGGGGGGCCATTCCCAGAAATTTTAGATCATACTATGTTTGTGAACTGCATCTTAGCCGCACCAGGTGTGCCGCAATTCGTGCCCAAAGATAGTATAGGAAAAGAGCGCGTATTAAGTGTTGTTGCTGATGTATCATGTGATCCTAGTAGTGATTATAACCCAATTCCTATATATGATCATTCAACAACTTTCGCAGATCCAATTATCCGTGTTGCTGACGCACCAAATTTATTGGATGTGATGGCAATAGATAACTTGCCATCAATGCTGCCTGTTGAAAGTAGCGAAGATTATGCCGACCAATTGCTGTCAAGCTTGTTAACGATAGATGCAATTGATCAAAGTGTCTGGGGACGCGCGGCAGAGACATTCAAAACACATGTGAACAAACTATAGGGAGACAGACTATGACAACAATCAATTGGGTCGGCACAGGGCTGTCATCTATTCCAGGTTTGCGTCGCTTAATCGATGCAGGTCACAAAGTTGTGGTGTGGAACCGTACAGTGGAAAAAGCTAAAACTGCATTGGGTGATTTAAGTGTTGAAATTCGCGCATTCGATCTCGATGCATTACAAGAAAGTCTAAGTGCTGGAGATTTAGCAATTTCTATGTTGCCGGGTGAATGGCACGTACCAATTGCCAAAGCCTGTTTCGCTAAGAACGCACATTTTGTTTCATCGTCGTATATTTCACCAGAAATGGCAGCACTGAATAACGAAGCCAAGAAAAAAGGCCTGTGTTGTGTAAATGAAGTGGGTTTGGATCCAGGTATCGATCACCTTATGGCGCACTGGTTGGTCTCTGATTACCGTGCTTCTGATGCTTATGATGCAAACAATGACCTAAGCTTTATTTCTTATTGCGGCGGTATTCCCAAAATACCAAATGATTTTCGCTATAAATTCAGCTGGTCTCCATTGGGTGTATTAAAAGCATTGCGATCCCCATCTAAATCTATTCGTGACTTTAAGCCGTTCGATGTCTCGCGGCCATGGGATGCCATCAGCAGTTATGATGCACCCTTAGAACATTCTGAAAGTTTCGAGGTTTATCCAAATCGTGACAGCCTCCCGTTTATGGCTGACTATAAATTTGATCCTGATTGGAACGTAAAAACCTTTGTCCGTGGAACATTGCGCCTAAATGGTTGGGCCAAAGCATGGGAGGATATCTTTGCAGAAATCGAAACTCTTAAAGGAGCAAGCGGTGATGCACGCCTCATAGAAATGTCAGATGGTTTTTGGAATGCCCATGCATATGATGAAGGTGAACCAGATCGCGTAGTGCTGTGTGTCGCGCTGAAAGCAGAACAGGGCGATAAAGCCGTTTACCATAAAACATACGCATTAGACGCTTGGGGTGATGCAGAAGCAACAGCAATGGCAAAACTTGTCTCTATAACCGTATCCCTTGCAGTAGAGGCCGTTGTCGCAGGAAAAATTGCGGCTGGTGTATCATCAGCACCTTCCGATGCTACTGTTGTTGGCGATTGGATGGAAACAGTGGACAGTATCGTTCAACATTTAGAAGTCGTTGATCATACAGGCTAAACTTTTGGGCGTACAAATACGCCCGATTTAGCTCATAAAATGCTTGAGGCAGCCTACAAACTGATCTAAACGCCGTCTTTCGGATTGAATGGAGGCGGACCAATGACCAGTAACACCTTAGGCATAGATTTCGGAACTTCGAATTCTGCTGCAGGCGTATTGGTGAATGATAAGCCATACTTGATTGAGATTGAGCAGGGTAAACAAACACTGCCTACATCTATTTTCTTTGATTTTGAGACACAAAAAACCTTGATCGGAAGTTCTGCAAACAGCGCATTGATCCGCGGCGAAGAGGGCCGCTTTATGCGCGCACTCAAAAGTGTCTTAGGCACTTCGTTGATGCATGAAAAACGCCGCATTATTGGGCAAACACTTAGTTTTTATGACATCATTGCTATGTTCTTAAAGCAGTTGAAAACACGTGCAGAAGAAACATGCTATCAAGAGTTTGATTATGCCTTATCTGGTCGTCCTGTGCTGTTTCATTCAAATGACGCTACCAAAGATGCGCAAGCACTTGCCGATTTGACGAAATGTTATGAACTTGCAGGCTTTAAAGGCGTTGATTTTCTATATGAACCAGAAGCCGCAGCTATTGCAAATGGTGCATTGGAAACAGACGATTCAATAGGCCTAATCATTGATATCGGCGGGGGTACATCTGACTTCTCTTTGTTTAAGACAAAAGGGCAAACCATTGAAATTATTGCCAGTCATGGCGTTCGAATTGGTGGGACTAATTTTGATAAAAGCATAAGCATAGATCATGTTATGCCACTGCTGGGTAAAGGTACGGAAATTAAAAACCAATTTGGATCTGGTACATTAACCGCACCGAATGCGATATTTAATGATCTGGCGACTTGGGAGAAAATTCCATTTATGTACAGCCAAGACACACGTAATTCAGTTGCTCAAATGCATAGAATGGCTGTTGAAAAACCGTTATTTGCACGTCTTGAAAGTGTTTTGGAGCATGAATTGGCGCATGAGATAGCATTTGCTGTGGAAACAGGGAAAATCCAAATCAATAAAGCCGAGCAAGATAGTGCAAAGATTGATCTTAGTATAATTGAGCCAGATTTAATGGCGGCAATCACCCGCAATCACTTAAATGCATCCCTCTCAGAGCATGCCCATCAAATTAAAGAATGCGCATTAGAGACATTGAAAATGGCAGATTGCACAGTTGACGATGTTCATACTGTCATCTTTGTAGGTGGTTCCAGTTTAATGTCGATTATCGGCGATACAATAAAAGTAGCATTTCCACAGGCAAAACACCAATATTCAGATGCATTTACTGCTATTGTAGATGGGCTTGCAATTGCTGCTGCAAGTTCGCGTTAGAGTTACTTATAGTCAAACGCACTGCGTGCTTGATCCTCTAACCATGCTGTCATCTTCTTATATGGAACAGGGCCATAGCTAATACGCGCGACACCCAAATTTGCCAATGTTTTACTGTCTGGTACATGCGGTAATGCTATGATGTTCACGGGAAGCGGGCATTCTGCGCACAAATGTTCAATCATGTCAGCATCAGCCAAGCCAGGGGCGAAAAAGCCGCTTGCACCGGCATCCGCATAAGCTTTGGCACGATCAATGGTATCATCTAGCATTGCATCGGAATGCGTATCTGGTTTTGCTTTCAGGAAGATATCTGTACGTGCATTGATATATACATTCTCAACGATACTATCTGCGGCGGTTCGTGCAGCGGTAATACGGTCCTTTTGATCTGCAATATCATATAGCCCCAAACCACCGACGATCTGATCTTCAAAATTAAAACCAACAGCACCAGTTGCGATAACTTTGGTAACTGTAGTAGCCACTTCATCAGGTGAGGTGCCATAACCGCCCTCAATGTCTGAAGATACAGGCAAATCTGTACCTGCAATTATGCGAGATAGGTTTTCTATCATCAGATCAAGAGGGATCTTTTCACCATCTTCATATCCAAAAGCCGCAGCAACGGGCCAACTGCCCGTAGCAAGAGCTTTAGCACCAGCGTTTGCCACTGTCTGGGCGCTGCCTGCATCCCAAATATTATATAAAATAATAGGGTCGCCTTTTATATGAAGAGCTTGGAAATTTGCGGCTTTTTGTGCATGTGACATGTAATGTACCTTAACGGTGATTTTGAAATTGCTATGATTTACGATCAGTATGAAGTCTAAGACATAAAATTCAATCAAAGAATTGTACTCTAATCATAACGAATTGGTGTTTACACGCCTTGCTGAATTCATCTACAGGCTGGCCCAAGATTATATCAATGGATTCCTCCTGCCATGTTTAGCATTGCCCTTTTAATTGCTCCAATCTTTTCTTTGTTGATTGTCGGTAACTTACTGCGCCGCCATGGTGTTCTAACAATGGAATTTTGGCGCCTAAATGACCGCTTGGTTTATTGGGTTTTGATGCCTTCATTGCTATTTTATAAAACCTCTACGGCTGAATATGATCCAGAATTAGTGGGAACATTCGCAACAGTCATTCTGGGCAGTTTTCTATGCGTTTTATGTTATGGAATTTTGATATGGCGCATGTCATTTTTCTCGGGTGCTGTTTCCAGTTCGATACTGCAGGGCTCTTTGCGCCATAACACATTTGTAGCTCTGGCATTGACCGAACGCTTATATGGCGCAGAAGGTTTGGCTCTTGGCACATTGGCGTCTGCGATGTTGATACCAACAACAAATTTTTCAGTTGTATCCTTGATGGTGGTGATGACGTCGAACAATAAAGACCAAAATATATTTATGGCAATTACACGTGATTTGGCGCGTAACCCATTGCTTCTAGCTGTACTCGCGGGGTTTGCTTGTAATTTTATGTTTGATGGTGAGCTTCCAGTTCTTCACGATGTGACACGTATTTTGGGGCAGGGTACGCTACCAATCACACTTCTAAGTGTTGGTGCCAGCATTCGTATCAAACAAATGGCAGCCGATTGGAAACCAATGAGCTTTGCTATTATCGGTCGTATGATCCTGTTTCCATTGGCAACCTTTATCATCGCGCAATATATGGGGCTGACAGAAATGCAAACAATGATAGCGCTGATCTTTGCATCCGTTGCGACTGCATCTGCATCATTTACGCTCGCAAATCAAATGAATGGTGATGCACCACTTATGGCCGCAATCATAACATTTCAAACGTGCCTGACATTTGTGACAATTCCAATAACCTTAACCTTAGCTGCCTTGGCGTTTTAGGTAAGCTCCTGAACCATCCGTTCAATCGCCATCGGATATCCTGCTGCTCCATGGCCCATGATCGCATCAAAAGCGACGCGCCCAATATAACTGATATGACGAAAGTCTTCACGCGCATGAATATCGGATAAATGCAGCTCTAAGGTTGGCACTTCAACCGATGACACAGCATCCATAATTGCAATCGATGTATGCGTATATGCGCCCGCATTGATGATAATCCCATCAAACGTCCCACGCGCCTCATGAATCCAATCAATCAACACACCTTCGTGGTTCGATTGGCGACACTCAACACGCACACCCAAATCGCCTGCTTTATCCGCACACATCTGTTCAATGTCTGCCAACGTTGTCGTGCCATAAACCTCTGGCTGACGTGTGCCAAGCAAGTTCAAATTCGGGCCATTCAGGATCAATATACGTGTCATAAAAGATGTCTGCCACGGTTCGCGTCAAAAAACCAGACTATAAAGAAGAGAGAGGGGCGGGTTGCCGGCCGGGAGAGGGCAACCCGCAGAAGAAAGGAATATCCAAGCAAGAACATCCTCTACAATTTGTATGTATCAGAACTTCCATTCAAGAGAGTGACGAATATCACTCTTTTGTCATTGGAAATAAAATAATTTCCCTAAGGGTAAGTTGCTCAACCCAACGTTAAATAAAAAAACCTGCAAAATACCCCGATATAGTAGTTCACGAAAACGCTATCGCTAGATATAGTGGCAGGTGAATCATAAAAAAGACCAACGGGACGCAGGGAACAAACATGCCATTAACACCAGAACAACAGGCCGAAATCGAAGATCAACGCGCACAACAGGGCACAACACGCCGCGCGATATCCGAAGGCATGGAAAACCACCTGTATACAGCCCACGAAGTTCTGGATCACGGCCTGATCCGCGTCATCGACTATATGGGCAATGACAGCGCCATCACCCAAGCCGCCCGCGTATCATACGGCAAAGGCACCAAAGCGGTCACAAATGACGAGGGTTTAATCCGCTACCTGATGCGCCACTGGCATTCCACACCGTTTGAAATGTGCGAAGTCAAATTCCACATCAAACTTCCAGTGTTTGTTGCGCGCCAATGGATCCGCCATCGCACAGCGAATGTAAACGAATACTCTGCACGCTATTCAATCTTGGACCGCGAATTCTATATTCCAAAAGCGGAACACCTTGCCGCCCAATCCGTGATCAACAACCAAGGCCGCGGTGAAGCTCTAACCGGTGCTGAAGCGGATGCCGTTTTGAAATACCTCAAAGACGACAGTGAAAAAGCCTATGACCATTACGAAGAAATGATGGCAGAGGGGGATGACAGCAAACAGGGTCTTGCCCGTGAACTCGCCCGCATGAACCTGCCAGCCAATGTCTATACCCAATGGTATTGGAAGGTAGACCTGCACAACCTATTCCACTTCCTACGCCTACGCGCCGACAGCCACGCCCAATACGAAATACGCGTCTACGCCGAAAAAATGTGCGAAATCGTCAAAGACTGGGTACCAGCAGCCTATTCAGCATTCGAAGACTACCGCATGGGCGGCGCCAATGTATCCGAACGCGGCCTAGAATGCCTACGCCGCCGTTTGGCTGGCGAAGAGGTGACCCAAGAAAACAGCGGTATGTCCAAGGGTGAATGGCGTGAGTTTGAAGCGATGATTAAGGGGTAATATGTCAGAGTTACTGGATAAGATTGGTAGTTATAACTTATTCAATTACCTACTTCCTGGTGTTGTCTTTATCGTTTTATTGAACGAAATATTTCAAGTAAACTTTATCCAAGATGACATATTCGTAGCTGCATTCTTTTATTACTTTGTTGGCTTGGTATTAAGTCGGCTTGGATCAGTGCTGTTAGAGCCAGTACTTAAAAAGTTTGGTTTTATTCGTTTTGAAGAATACTCAAAATATCTAGATGCAATTAAAGAAGATAGTAAGCTTGAAGTCTTCGTAGAAGCAAGTAACACTTATAGAACTTTTGCAGCTGTTTTTTTGGTTTTAACCATTATTAATCTCTTCGGTTTGGTAAAGAATAAGTTTCCTATTAGTTCTGACACAAATGTCTGGGTTGGCCTTTTCCTTATGCTCCTATTATTCTTGCTTTCATATCGTAAACAGACATTATTTATTTCATCAAGAATTAGGAAAATTGCGAATGGTAAATCAATGTGAGTTATATTTTTGGGATGTTCAACATGGTCACGCTACATATTTAAAAACACCTAATAATCGGCACATAGTAATAGACCTTGGTACAGGTGATTATTCTGGAAATAATTCAGAGTTTAGCCCTTTAACGCATATAAAAGATAAATTTGGGGTAGATAAGCTTGATTATTTAATTATTACGCATCCACACTTGGATCATATAGATGATATTTTAAATATTGATAGCCTAAAGCCAAAAGTACTAAATCGCCCCAAGCATATTCCGAATGAACATGTTTTGGACGGTGTAAGAGAGCAGGATGTAGAAAAATTTAAGAAGTATTGTGATATAAATACTAGTTACAACATACCAATTTCAAAGGATAGCTTTGATAGTACGTCTAATCCACAAAATTGGGGTGGGGTGAATATTTCAACATTTACGCCTACTTCTTGTGACATCTCGAATTATAATAACCATTCCATAGTATCCATTTTTGAATATGCTGGTATTAAAGTTGTAATTCCTGGTGATAATGAAAAAGCATCTTTTGATGAATTAATGCTTAATCCCGATTTCAAATCTGCTGTAAGAGATGCGGATGTTCTGCTTGCACCACACCATGGTCGCGAGTCAGGCTATGTTTCAGATTTTGTGAACCTAGTTTGCCCAAAAATTACAGTAGTATCGGACGGTAGTTTTTGTGATACCAGTGCTAATGCAAGGTATTCTGCAAATAGCAGTGGTTGGGTAGTTTATAATCGTAGTAACGGCGAAGAAAACGACCGCAAATGTTTAACCACTAATTCTGATGGAGAAATAGTAATCAAGTTTGGTCTTGGCGAAAGCCAGACACCATTTTTAAACATAACAAGAAAATAAGATAAGGACGCGTAGTTTCCCACGCGCCCTTTACTTAATACACTGTCTACTCAGTACAAATGTTACGCTGCAGCCTGCGCCCAATTTGGGAAGGGATCACTGTACTCTGGCAACTCTTCCACGCTTTCAGCAATCCCTTCAGGGATCAACGCACCATCCAGTTTCGCTGTTAAATCCATCCAGTTGATACCTGTGCCGATAAACACGATTTCCTGACGGCGATCGCCCCATGGTTCTTGCCAATGGGTTTCCATATAGGCGCGGGCGGTTTCATTTTCTGGCCATCTTTCCTTTGGCGTTGTCGCCCACCATTGACCCAGTGGTTTCACAGATGACAGGGCACCCGCCAATGAAAACTCTGCAACCCACTCAGGGCGTGATGCGATCCAGAAGTGACCTTTGGCGCGGATCACGCCTGGCAAAGCGCCGTTTAAAACGGCCAAGATTTTCTCTGGCTCAAAAGGGCGGCGTGCGCGGTATACGAATGTTTTCACATCATATTCATCGCTTTCTGGTATGTGATCAGCAAACCCATACAGCTCTTTTGCCCACATCGGGTGATCATGTGCAGAAGCGAAATCAAACAACCCTGTGTTCAAAATCTCTTTTGCTGGCACATCAGAATAGCTGCTGCGAATAATCTTAGCGTCCGCATTCAAGCTACGAATGATTTTCAGCGCTGCATCAACCTGATCTTTTGTGGCATCAACAACTTTGTTCAGCACCACAACATCCGCAAATTCGATCTGTTCGACCAATAGGTTGACCAAAGTGCGATCATCCTCTTCGCCCATGGTTTCACCGCGGTCAGCCAAGAAATCATGGCTTGAATAATCGTTTAACAAGTTCACTGCATCAACAACCGTCACCATTGTATCAAGACGCGCGATATCAGACAGGCTTTGACCATCTTCATCACGAAACTCAAAGGTTGTCGCAACGGGTAGGGGTTCAGATATACCTGTAGATTCAATCAGCAGATAATCAAAACGCCCTTCATCTGACAAACGGCGGACTTCAAGCAATAAATCATCACGCAATGTACAGCATATGCAGCCATTGGACATTTCAACTAAGGTTTCATCGGTATGACTTAATTCGGTATTGGCACGCACAAGGTCTGCATCAATATTGACCTCTGACATATCATTCACGATGACTGCAACTTTTAAACCATCACGGTTGTTTAAGACGCGATTTAATAGGGTGGTTTTGCCTGCACCAAGGAAACCAGATAAAACTGTTACTGGAAGGCGGGTATCGGGCATGAGTGTAATCCTTTGTGTTATGTTATAACATAACATATTGCGAAATTATAGAAACACAATAGAAACTATCGCGTTAATTTTATCCTGAATGAAAATTTCGAGTAATTTCGGTTATACTGATAGTTAACTATAAGACCAAACGCTCTTTATCACGCGCCAAAGTGCGTATTTCAGCATTTTGCAAAGCCATCAAAGCTCCATGTGTGCCTTTACCTTTAGAAACAGCACGATCCCATATACGTCGCGCTGATTTTGGTGACCATGGCAGGACAGCTTCGTGTAGCCAACTGCGTAAAGGGGCAGGGAGGCTGTCAAAGCTTTGCATTGGGTTCGAGTTGCGTTTTTTAGCACGCAGTGATGTTGATCCTATATTACTCATTTAAGTGCAGCATATGGTTAGTTTGATGTGTAATATTATAACATAACATTTAGTATGGGTACAATCGAAATTACAGCCACAATATTGCCCCATAGCATCCTCAATCTTGGCACAAGCTTTCGCGATGATGTTCGAAAAGTGCAGGAGCAGTCCATGAATATCGAATATAGTTATAACTGTGTCGAAGGCGTATCGACACTTACTAAAGTAACAGCAGCCAATCTGGTTGGCCTGTCTTTTGTTCTTCCCTTTGCGATGTCTTATGGCCCGTTACCATTTCCAACTGCGTTTTTGGTAATGGTGTTATATTTGATGATGTCTCATGCCCGCCATTGGGAACGTGATGCAACCTTGACGGACCCTGACGGTGTGCGTTTGGATTGGTTCCGTTCTGGGATGTATCTTTGGATGCCGATGATTTGCGGCGTTTTTTCGGCAATTTGGGTGGCAACAGTTATCTGATTACCGTGTGGCAATTATCATACGCCCTGTGCACGTGCTGTGCACGCCGATCATACATCAGTGTAGACACAATAAAACGGCGATCCGAAGACCGCCGTTTTTGAATTTTTGAAAGCTTAAAAAGCTTATGCAAGTGCGATTGCAGTTGCGTTTTCTTTACCGTTACGGCCAGTTTCTAGCTCGTAAGATACTTTTTGGTTGTCATCCAAGCCTTGTAGGCCTGCAGCTTGAACAGCAGTGATGTGTACAAACACGTCGTCGCCGCCTTGGTCAGGTTGAATGAAGCCGAAGCCTTTAGTTGGGTTAAACCATTTTACAGTGCCAGTAGCCATCTGTTTATCTCCTAATTTCCCGCGCACGACATGCCGCGGTTTGGTGTTATCTCCTTGATCCCATTGCAGAAATACAAGGCGGCGCACGGCCGTTAATACAGGACTTTCAAGCATCAGATTTAGGAACTTGGAAAGGCCGGACACTCTGTTAGGAGAGAGGCTGAAACCGTGCAGACCGTAATCTGCGTAAGTCTCTTAATTCATCGAATTCTACTAATGTATAACGATCCGAAGACCGCTGTTATCATATATTAAGTGGCACATAAGCTGGAATAGGGGTATCGGTCAAGGGGTATCGGTTTTTGAGACTTTGATAAGCGGGTTTCCACAAACAAAAACGGCGACCCCTGGCCGCCGTTAAAAATCGTGAAATAACAATGAATTAAACAAGAGCGATGTTCGTCGCGTTTTCCTTGCCGTTGCGGCCAGTTTCTAATTCATATGTAACTTTTTGGTTGTCTTCCAAGCCTTGCAAACCTGCAGCTTGAACAGCAGTTACGTGTACAAAAACATCGTTTCCGCCATCTTCAGGTTGAATAAAGCCGTAGCCTTTCGTTGGGTTGAACCATTTTACGGTGCCATTTGCCATCCGTTTTCTCCTTAGTGTTTCCACGCGCGACATGCCGTGGGGTGGTGCTGCTGTAGTATTCTCGGTGTCAGCAGGCATCACGGGGGAAGTCAGCGGATCAGTGGAACAGTTAGCTTTACAAAGGGAATAATGGGTTGATTCTGTCCAATTGCAAGCATTTCCTTTAGGGAATATAGATTTCGGCAAATAACGGAGAATCTAATGAATATAACGCTATATGGGCTAAAGAACTGTGATACCTGTAAAAAGGCGCTTAAGTCGTTAACTGCAGGTGGTCATCAGGTAACATATATTGATGTGCGCGCGGATGGTGTGCCTGCGGCGAAATTGGCTGAGTTTCAGAGTATATTTGGTGATGCAATTACCAATACGCGTTCAACGACCTGGCGGAACTTAGACGAGGCGCAACGTGAGCGTCCTGTATTAGATTTACTGGCTGAAAGCCCAACATTGATGAAACGGCCTGTCATTGAAACTGCAGGTGGCTCATATCTGGGTTGGGGAAAAGATGTTCAAACTGTATTCTCAGCCTAGTAAAAAAGGCCTTAGATATCTCTAAGGCCCTTAATTTATTAGCGAATTTTTAGAACTTTATCCAATGATAGGGGTCCAGCGCCTTTGACAATCATTGTTATTAGCAATGTGATCCATAGTAGACGTTGATCCATAACCAAGCTGTCTGGGAAGCGGTCGAACCATGATCCGAATGTTGCAGCATCAAGACCATGACCAGTCTTATCTACGAATGACATTACGAAAATAAAGCCAATCATGCCGATTGCGGATAGTCGTGTAAATAAACCAATTGCGATCAATAAGGGCAGCAAGAATTCTGCTGCGATACCTGCAATTGCGATTAATGTGTAAATCAAGCCTAATTCGCTGCTGTCATAGCCAACTGCATCGAATGCTTTTGGGAACATTTGGATATAGGCGCCATCATCAGGTGATAAAAAGCCAAGAATGCCTTCGCCTGATTTAGTGATAGCGGATTTCCAGAAAAACAATGGCAATACTGCTATAAAAGCAAACCGTGCGAGTGTTGGTAGTAACCATGTACCCGCCAAGCGCGTAATGAGATCTACCACCTTATTATATAGTGAAAAAATTGCGTTCATGATCATCCCCTTTATACGTTTAGCTGTGTGATCAGTTGGTGTGTCAGTAGTAACCCAAGCGCTTGGCCTAGATCAAAAGTTTCATCTAAACTTAGGGCTTCTTCATAAGAAGCGCCTAAGGTGTTATTCTTTAGTTTTGATATAAAACAATGTGTTGCATCATTTATTTCAACCATATCTACGTCTAATTCTGGACGGAATAGTAAAACAGTTTGTTCAACAGGTTCTGGTTGCGGAGCGCCTTCGACCATATTCATATTCCAAATGGAAAGAACTGGATATGGCGATTGAAGCATACGTAATGCTGGCGACAATTTTAATTTTACATTCATCAGGTCATCAGGTGAAATCGCACCCAAATCTTCTGGAGAGATTGCTGTACTGTCAGCTGCGTGATAGCTGCTGCGGCGCTGTAGTTCCAGACGTGCGACATCCGCCAAATATGGAAGCTGCTGTACGTGTTCAAAGCTTTCTAGGAATTCTGGGAAGGCTTCACCATAAAACATCATCATCGGTGTGGTGGGCGGGTACGCGCGAACATAAATACCCGCCATCGCTTTAAAAAACTCATCGCCAACCAGTTTATGTATAGCTGGAAAGGCTGTCTCCATAGCATCAATCAGGCTAACCACGACATTATTGCGGTACACATCAAAGCGTTTCCCTGCAGGGCGGCCTTGATAGTCAACCATGCCTGATGGTATCGCCAAGTCTGCATTAAGTAAGGCGGCTGTGAAATCTGTTTGATTTACGGTCATTCTGCTGCGACCAACTGCGCGTTTGCCAGCAAATCATCTGCAAGGCGAGCTTCGTTGGCCAGAACATCCCAGCTTGGAATATCATTATCCCATTCAATCAATGTTGGGCGTGGGCCAGATTGTTTTAGGGTGTATTTATATAATTCCCAAACTGGATCAACGACTTGGCGCGAATGGCTGTCGATTAACAGTGTTTCGCCATGATCGTCAGCATCCTCTTCATGCCCACCTAAATGGATTTCACCAACGTGCTCTAAAGGATAAGCATCAATATAGGCCTCTGGGGAGTATTGTTGATTGGTTGCGGAGATGAATACATTGTTAACATCCAACAACAGACCACAGCCTGTACGTGATGCGACTTCTGATAGGAAATCAATTTCAGACATATCGCTTTCTTCAAAAGCGCAATATGTGGATGGGTTTTCCAGTAGCATACGACGACCAACGGTGTCTTGCACTTGATCGATGTGATCAACGACACGGTCAACGACCGCTTTTGTGTAAGGCACAGGAAGTAAATCGTTTAAAAAATGTGTTTCATGTGTGGACCAGGCCAAATGTTCAGAAAACAAAGCAGGGTTTAACCAGCTGACCAAATGCTTTAGGCGTGCAAGGTGATCTGCATCCAGTGGGCTTTCTGCACCGATAGATAAACCAACACCGTGGCAAGAAACGGGGTACATTTCGCGAAGATGTTTTAGCTGCGCTATAGGACGACCACCATCACCCATATAGTTTTCAGCATGGATTTCGATCCAACCAATCGCAGAAGGGTCTTTCAAAATGCCATTCAAATGTTGTGCTTTATAACCAACGCCCGCGCGGTTTGGGATTTTAGGGATGTTGGAAGAGCTTTGATCTAGCATTGTGAAAACTCCTATTCAGGATAGGTGTGGCAGGTTTTCTGCCACACCCAAAAGACTTAAATTTATGCAGGGATGTCGCGTGTTAGTTCTTCTAAAGAACCTTTACGTGGTGTGCCGTCTGCAAGTGCTGGTAGTTCGATACCTTCACATGTGCCTTTAGCAACCAATGACCATGCATTACCTTGGTAATCTACTTTAGATGTACCTGCACATGATGTACCTGGACCAGCTGCACAGCCGTTTTCACCAGCAAGAGCAACGCCGTAGCATTTTTCTTTGCCAGCTGCAGAAGCTGAAGTTGTTTGCGCTGTTAGTGCTGCTGCAACTGCTGATGCTACAACCAAAGTTTTTACTGTATTTGACATTGTATGTCTCCTTGAAGGGTCTGTTAATACTGTTCGCTTCTTTGCGATGACTAAGACTTAACAAAATAAATGTCTAACGCGCCACTCACATCGATGTGAATAACATGTAGTTCAGGAAATGTAACATTTAACCGCCTAAAACGCAAAAAAGGCTGGAAAAACCAGCCTTTCTTAATAAGTTTTGTTACAGTTTAGCCTACAAAGGCCTTTTCCACTACGAATTCAGCAGGGGCACTGTTAGAGCCTTCTGTCAGGCCAGCAGCCTCACAAATCTCTTTAATGTCGGTATTCAGACCCATTGAACCACAAACCATCAAACGGTCTGTTTCTGGGTTTAATGGCGGTAGGCCAAGGTCTTTGGCTACGGTACCGTCTTTTAAGAGCGTTGTAATACGACCCATCTTTGGGCTCTCGTCACGTGTTGTTGTTGGGTAATACTTTAATTTATCCCCTACAAACTCGCCAATCAGCGGATCATCAGCCAAGGATGCTACCAAATCAGCACCATATTTTAGCTCGTCTACTTCGCGGCATGTGTGGCACATGATGACTTCGTCATAACGCTCATACAAATCAGGATCGCGCATCAAAGATGCGAATGGGGCAATACCTGTACCTGTTGCGATGAAATAAATGCGCTTGGCTGGCAGTAACGCATCCAATACCAATGTACCCACTGGTTTTGGACGTACAATCACTTCATCACCCACTTGGATGTTTTGCAATTTAGATGTCAAAGGACCGTCTTGGACTTTGATTGAATAGAATTCCAACTCCTCATCCCATGATGGAGATGCGATAGAGTAGGCGCGTAGCAATGGTTTTTGTTTGCCCGTATTCGGATCTGGATCGCCCATAAGGCCGATCATAACGAATTCGCCTGAGCGGAAACGTAAAGACTGTGGGCGTGTTACGCGGAAAGAAAACAGACGATCCGTATAATGTTGAACGGATGTTACTGTTTGTGCATCTGGTAGCACTGGTTTTGCTTTTTCTGTTGTCACAGCTGATTGCTCTGTCATGGGTCTAACTTTCGGGAGTGTCTATAGGGAGGTTATAGAGAGTTCAAGTTTACGCTTTTTGGCGCATACGGGATTGGTAATCATGGGCTTTCCAATCTGCACGGAACTGCCATTGATCTTCGGGCTGGCGTTTTGCTAGCTCATCGGAAATTTCGACTTCGTCAAAACCACAACGGCGCGCCATTGCGTATTGATCTGCCAAGACGTGGCCATGCGCACGAATGCGGCCTGTATAGCCCAGCATGCGCAAATGGCGCGCGATTGAAAAACCGCGTCCATCTGCAGAAGAAGGGAAATCGATACGAATAACAGCGGCCTGATTGAAATACGGTTTAATCTGTTCAGCACCCACAGTGTTTGGAACATCCAAGCCATAACCAGCATCAGCACCGTAAGAAGAAGATGTCACACCTTCCCAATCACGAAAACCATGCTCCCAATCATCGGCAACAAAGCCGTTATCATTGATAAGTTGTGTCATAGGCTTATTCCGTATCCATACGTGTTGCAGTGCCATTTTCGAAATGGATACCACATTCTGTTTTTTCAACCCCACGCCAACGGCCAGAGCGTTCATTTTCGCCGTCTTTAACAGGGCTGGTACATGGAGCACAACCAAGAGATAGGTAGTTTTTAGCAACCAGTGGATGGCGCGGCAGATCATTATCAACGATATAATCGCGCACATCCCCTTTACGCCAATGGCTTAATGGGTTGATTTTGATACGACGATCATTTTCGTTTTCAAACAACGTCAGTTCAGCACGTTGACCAGATTGGAAACGCTTACGACCTGTAATCCACGCATCAAAACCGCCCAATGCTTTTTCAAGAGGCTCTGATTTGCGCAGGGCACAACATGCATCAGGGTTAGACTTGTGTAATGTACCAGATGGATCGCGTTCAGCGATTGCCGTTTCATCCGCTTTGATCACGCGCACATCTTTCAGGCCAAGCTTTTCAGAAAGCTCAACTTGATACTCAAGTGTTTCTGGAAACAACATTTCCGTATCAATGAACAATACAGGTGTTTCAGGTTTGATAAGTGATACCATTTGCAGCAACACAACAGATTCAGCGCCAAAAGAAGACACCAAAGCCACATCACCCACAATTGGATCGTTCAAAGCATGACGCAAAACAGGGATTGCCGCGTGGTGGCGGTAATATCCGTTTAGCATTTGAACGCGTTCATCAATCGAAATATTCGAAATTTCAAAAGGCATAATATTTACTCCGCAGCTACGCGCGTTTCAGGATAAAGCGCCGCTTTAAACGGTGCTGATCCCAAACGGCGATACGTTTCAAGAAATGTTTCGTTTTTGCTGTCGCGCACTTCTAAGTAAGCGCCGATCAAGCGTTCAATTGCAGGCACGATTTCTGTGTAAGAAAAACCAGGGCCAGCACGTTCACCAATCGCAGCATTTTCAGAACCGTCGCCACCCAAAGTGATTTGGTAGCTTTCAACACCAGCTTTATCCAAACCAAGGATACCGATGTGGCCCACGTGGTGGTGACCACAGGCGTTGATACAACCAGAGATTTTGATTTTTAGCTCACCAATATCATGCTCTAACTTCAACTCGTCAAAACGCGTCGCAATTTGTTGTGCGATAGGAATAGAACGCGCAGTTGCAAGCGCACAGTAATCCATACCGGGGCAAGCGATGATATCAGAGATCAGGCCAATATTGGCTGTTGCCAAACCATGTTCACGCAATTTGGCATGGATCGCAGGGATATGCGATTTATGCACATGCGGCAGGATCACGTTTTGCTCGTGGCTGATGCGCAATTCGTCATGTGCGTATTCTTTGGCCAAGTCGGCCATAACGCGCATTTGTTCTGATGTGGCATCACCCGGTGTTTGACCGTGCTTCTTGATGCTGATCGAAACGATTGCATAGTCAGGATTGCGGTGTTCAAAGAGGTTTGTATCCGCAAACGAACGGAAAATAGGGTCGCTGCTCAGGGCATCATCAAACGCTGTTGTTGGCGCATTGAGATAATCCGGTGCAGCAAACGCCGCTTTGATGTCTTTGAACAACTCTTGATCATAGCCACCAAAAGCTTCGCGTTGGATGATGAAGCGTTCTTCGACCAATTCGCGGATTTTATCGATGCCGTTTTCATGCACGGTGATCTTAATCCGTGCTTTGTATTTATTGTCACGGCGACCAAGAGCATTATAAACCTGCATGATTGCTTCTGAATATGGCAGTAAGTCTTCACGAGGAAGGAACTCACGTAAAACTTTACCAATCATTGGTGTACGGCCCAAACCGCCACCGACAAGTACTTTATAACCAATCTCGCCCGCAGCATTCTTAACAACTTGAATACCTACATCATGTGCCTTGATCACAGCACGATCTGTTTCAGAGCCTGTGACGGCGAATTTGAATTTACGACCCAAGAATGCGAATTCCGGGTGATCTGTAGACCATTGGCGCAACAACTCAGCAGTTGGGCGCGGATCTTCGATCTCATCCTTAGCAGCACCAGAAAAATGGTCTGCTGTCACGTTACGGATACAGTTGCCTGATGTTTGAATAGCGTGCATTTCCACGTCCGCCAAAGCTTGCAACATATCTGGCACGTCTTTTAGTTTTGGCCAGTTGTATTGGATGTTTTGGCGTGTGGTGAAGTGGCCGTAACCTTTATCCCACTTATCCGCCACATCAGCCAAGACATGCATTTTTTGTGAATTCAGCGTGCCATATGGGATCGCAACGCGCAGCATATAAGCGTGCAATTGCAAATAGAGACCATTCATCAAACGCAATGGTTTAAATTCGTCTTCTGTTAAGCTGCCATCAACACGACGTTCTACTTGAGAACGGAATTGTTTCACACGTGTTTGGATGAAATCTTTGTCAAATTCGTTATAGCTGTACATGGGTTATACCTCTGCTTGCTTGCCGTGGTGGTAATTTGAAGGACCACGGGTGCGAAATTCTTCGCGGAAATGAGTAGGGACTGGTTTGCCATCTTCCAAAGCGGCATCGGCCAAATAAGCGCCAACCAAATATTTGGAAAGTTTGCCACATGCTGCCAACAGCTCGTTCGCCTGCACTTCATCTGTCAGATAAAGGGCATCATCATGGGATGTGACCCAATCACCGTTTGCGCTGTAATAAATTACATCACCTTCCAAAAGACGGTTTGCTGTTAGAACTTTAGGTGTAAATGCACGAGCCATTATGCCAATTCCGTTTCTTCAAGTGTTTCAATTTCGTCCATTGCTGCACGTGGTGATAGGCCAAGTAGGATGACAGCAGGGCCATCAACATCTGCTTTGCTGATTACATCAGGCAAACCCAATAGGGTGGTGGACAGTATTCTTTGATCTGGTCGCGATGCGTTTTCAACGATCGTGATCGGGGTGTTTTCTGAAGCGCCAAACATCATTAGGCGGCCACGTAAATAAGTAGAGGCACGTTTGCCCATGTAAATTACGGCAGTCGAACCAGATTTCGCTAGTTCTTTCCAATCATGATCAGCAAATCCATCAACATCATGACCCGTTAGGATACGAAGTGATGAGTTACGACCACGTTTTGTAAGCGATTGACCAATACTTGCTGCAGCTGCGGATGCTGCTGTGATACCTGGAACGATATTAAAAGGAATGCCTGCATCTGTTAGGGCATCCATTTCTTCATCCAAACGGCCATAGATCACTGGATCGCCAGATTTTAGACGCACAACATGGTGGCCAAGTGCAGCATGTTTGATCATTAAAGCGTTGATATCATCTTGTTTCCAAGAAGGGCCAAAACCCTTTTTACCAGTTTCTATTACTATCGCTTCGCGACGTGCCAATTCCAATACTGGTTTTGAAACCAACTGGTCATGGATCACAACATCTGCTTCGTGTAAAAGATTACGCGCTTTTAATGTCAAAAGTTCCGCATCACCTGGACCTGCACCCATCAACCAAACACGGCCTTTTTCAGCTGCTGTTGATAGGGTCTGGCTTAAAAGAGCATCAAGTTCTTCTTCTACAGCAGGCTTGCCGCCATTCGCCAATGCCAAAGGTCCGCGTTTGAAGTAGAATTTTGACCAGAAATCACGGCGACGACGCCCCATAGGAATTTGATCGGCAACAGGACGGAATGCTTGACCAATACGCGCAAGGATGCCCAATTGTTCTGGTAAGCTTTCTTCGAGCTGCTGTTTGATTTTACGTGCAAGTACTGGAGCAGCGCCCTCAGTTCCAATCGCAACTGTAACAGGATCACGGTCAACAATGGCAGGAGTGATGAATTGGCTGTCTTCTAAGTTATCGACAATATTGATCAATGCACCAGCTTCGCGGCCAATGTCGGTCACGCGTTTATCTTCAACAGCGTCTTCGTTGGCACCGTATACAAGAGAGGCACATAATGCGTCGCCTTCTTTCATAGGGCGATTAAAATAAGTGATCTGCTTGTTACCAGCCCATTTTAGAACCTCAGTGTGTGGTTCCGTACCAATGACTGTAATATGGGCTTCGGTCTTTAAAAGAAGACGTAATTTTGCAACCGCGCATTCACCTGCACCAGACACAATAACGCGTCTACCAGCGAGGTTCATAAAGATCGGAAAATGGCGCATGGCTTGTTCCTTTCGGGTTGGCTTTCTGAATATATAGCGTTATTAGAATAAAATTCCTATATCATAGGGTGTATAAATATAAATTAGAAAATTTGTTCTGCTTTGGTGAGTTAAAAGAATAAATCGTTTCGATTTGAAGGAAAAAACAGAATGGCAGACCAATTAGATGCGATTGATCGAAAAATTCTTATGGAGCTACAATCAGATGCCTCACAAAGTCTTGATGAGATTGCCAAGAAAGTAGGGGCTTCTAAGACGCCTGTATGGAACCGAATTCGTAAATTTCGCGATTCTGGCTTGATTAAATCAAATACAGCTATTCTTGATCCTGAAAAGCTTGGGCTAGAAGCTTGCTTCTTTGTGCTTGTGCGCACGTCTGAACATGAAAAAGAGTGGCAAGATAAGTTTCTTAAGGTTCTTATGGAGCGGCCAGAAGTGTTAGAAGCACACCGTTTGGCGGGCGATATTGATTATATATTAAAAGTCCGTGTGAAAAATGCCAAAGCTTATGATGCGTTCTATCAAGCGATGATAGATGATGTTCGGATATTCAATGTGACTGCATTATTATCAATGGAAGAAATCAAAACGACGACGATTCTACCTGTATGATTACTTTTTTATAAGCATATTGGATTTTTTACGCACCAGAACTGTGCGCAAATCATGCATTGCCATCAATAGATCATCCGCAAATTCATCAATTTGCTCGTCAGTTGCGTCTGATTGAACCCATTGCGCCGTGTCATTTAAGTGATCCACGGCACGTTTAATGTCGTCAACCTTACGTACAGCCAATAGCTTACGGCGCTCGACTATCCATGCATCAATGTCATTGCGTTCAGCAGCCGTCGGAGAGTGTTCGCCTTGCGGTTTAATCTGACCATTGCGAATATTTGCAACAGCAATTTGTTGCAATTCAAGGCGACGTTGACGATTTTCAGTGTCTATACGGAAAACCGCCGCACCGTTTTCACGTACGCGAAAGAAAAGGTCTGAATTTTTACCCATACTGCTAAGAACCCGTTGTTTTTCTTATGATAGTACCTTGGCTTTGACTTTAGGTCAACGAAGCGCAGAACTCTTGAATGCGTGTGCAAGCATCGATTAATAACTCTTCTGATGTTGCATAGCTGACGCGGAAATTTGGACTTAGGCCAAAGGCTGCGCCAAATACGACTGCAACTCCATGTGCGGATAAAAGTTCTGATGCGAATTGCTCATCATTTTCAATCACAACGCCTGTCAGTGTTTTTTTGCCAATGCAGCCTGCGATAGATGGGTAAACATAAAACGCGCCTTCAGGGGAATGACATTTTATGCCTTCTGCTTTGTTTAACATCTCAACGACCATATCACGGCGTTTTGAGAAAACTGGGCGACTGAATTCAATGTAATCTTGTGGGCCATTTAACGCCTCTAGTGCCGCCCATTGGCTGATTGAACTTGGATTTGATGTACTTTGCGATTGAATTTTGCGCATTGCTGCGATCAATTCAACAGGACCTGCAGCATATCCAATACGCCAACCTGTCATGGCATATGCTTTTGAAACGCCATTTACTGTTAGTGTGCGATCATAAAGTTCTGGCTCCACTTCTGCTGGTGTGCAGAATTTGAAATCATCGTACACGAGATGTTCATACATATCATCTGTAAGCACCCATACATGGGGGTGACGTAAAATCACATCTGTAAGCTCTTTAAGTTCTGCAGCAGAATAGCCAGCCCCTGATGGATTAGACGGCGAGTTAAAGATTAACCACTTTGTATTTGGTGTGATTGCTGCTTCTAACTGTTCGCCGGTCAGTTTGTAGTTGTTTTCCATTGTGGCTTCTACTGAAACTGGCACGCCACCAGCTAATAGAACCATATCAGGGTAAGAAACCCAATATGGAGCAGGGATAATAACTTCGTCTTCTGCATTAATTGTGGCCATGAAGGCATTGTAAAGAACTTGTTTTCCGCCAGTACCAATAGTTACCTGAGATGGTGTGTATGCAAGATTGTTATCGCGTTTAAATTTATCGCAAACAGCCTGTTTTAATTCCGGAATACCGTCGGGTGCTGTGTATTTTGTCTTGCCTGCATCCATAGCTACCTTTGCAGCATTCTTAATGTTATCTGGCGTATCAAAATCTGGTTCACCTGCACTTAATGCAATCACATCTTTACCCGCCGCTTTCAGTTCAGCAGCTTGCGTCGAAATAGCAATTGTTGGCGATGGTTTTACGCGTGAAAGTGTTTTTGCTAAAAATGACATGGTATTTCCTGATTTATAGGGGGCTTTTGTTAAACAGACTTGTAAGCCTGCATTTTATAGTGTGCAAGCAGGACTTGTGGTTTTTTTCCACTGCGTTATCTAACGCAAAAAAGGAGCATGGTATGGCAGAAGATCGGGAAACACGATTAAAACGATTGCGTTTACGTTCATGGCGTCGCGGCATTAAAGAGATGGATTTGATGTTCGGCAGTTTCGCCGACGAGAAAATGGCATCTTTAACAGATGCTGAATTAGATGCGCATGAAATCCTGATGTCAGAACATGACCAAGATCTTTTAGTATGGGTAACTGGCCAACAAGAGACACCTAAAGAGATTGAAAAAGCCCTTTCTCGTGTAAAAGAGCATTATTTTACGAAAATAAACTCATAATTTAACGAGTTGTTTGACTTTTCCCGTCATCAAAGATGCAGAGCAGTATCTGGCGGAGTAAAGAATGAGCGTATATGAAAATATTTCCGCTGACCCAGTCAAACAACAGGGCAGCGCGTTTTTAGGATCCTATTTAGAAACCCTTTCTATGGTCGAACGACTACATCGATTATTGTTAGATGTTATTAAAGATGAATTTGAACGACTTGGTTTGCTGGATATCAATTCAGTTCAAGCCCTTTTACTTTTTAATATCGGTGATAACGAAGTTACAGCAGGTGAATTGAAATCTCGTGGCTATTATCAAGGATCAAATGTCTCATACAATCTTAAGAAATTAGTTGAATCAGGATATATGGAACACAAACGTTGTGAAATTGATCGTAGATCTGTGCGTGTTCGGCTTTCAGAGAGCGGCCGCCATATACGCAAAGTTGTATCAGATTTGTTTGGACGCCATTCCGATGGTATTTTAGGCAAAGAGGTGTTGGGTGATTTAAATTTGGGAGATTTGAATGCCACATTGCACAGATTAGAACGTTATTGGGGCGATCAAATTCGATATATTTACTAAAAAAAGCATAAATATATTTAAATTTCAAAAATCTGTGACATTTCGTACCTCGCAAGCTTTTTAACGTGCAGTATACATAGTTTCGTCTTATATCTGCCGCATAAGCTAGGAAAATACGATGGACTACCAAGCCAAAATAGATGCCGCACTTAATGCCTTGCACGAAGAAGGGCGTTATCGCGTATTTCAAAACATTCGCCGCAAGAACCAACAGTTTCCTAAAGCTGTATGGACGACTGAAAATGGTGAAGAACGTGATATAACAGTTTGGTGCGGCAACGATTACCTCGGTATGGGCCAGAACCCAGTTGTTTTGAATGCTATGCAAAAAGCGATTGAAGTTGCTGGTGCAGGCTCTGGTGGTACGCGTAACATTTCTGGAAACACCTCGTTTCATAAGGATTTAGAATTATCACTTGCGGATTTGCACGCTAAAGAAGCTGCCTTAGTTTTTACATCAGCCTATAATGCAAACGAAGCGACACTATCTGTTTTACCAAGGTTGTTTCCTGGTTTGATAATTTACTCGGACGCATTGAACCATGCATCAATGATCGAAGGTATTCGTCATGGTTTTGGTGAGAAACACGTATTTCGTCATAATGATGTAACCCATTTGCGTGAATTGCTTGAGCAATCTCCGAAAGATGCACCTAAATTAATCGCATTTGAATCACTTTATTCTATGGATGGTGATTTTGGCCCAATCGAAGAGATTTGTGATTTGGCTGATGAATTTAACGCGCTGACATACATCGATGAAGTTCACGCTGTTGGACTTTACGGTCCACGCGGCGGTGGTATTGCTGAACGCGATGGCTTGATGGATCGCTTAGATATGATCAATGGTACTTTAGCCAAAGCATATGGTGTTATGGGTGGGTATGTTGCATGTTCAGCGAAGTTAGCTGATGCAATTCGTTCCTATGCTCCAGGTTTTATCTTTTCAACATCTTTAGCTCCTGCAATTGCAGCAGGGGCGCGTGCATCGGTTGAATATCTTAAAGAGCATTCAGAACTGCGTGATGAGCATCAAGCACGCGCACGTAATTTGAAAGAACAGGTTAAATCATTGGGTATGCCAGTCGACGATTATGGCAGCCATATTGTGCCTGTTCATGTTGGTGATCCTGTTAAATGTAAAATGTTGTCTGACAAGTTGTTAGAAGACTATGGAATTTATGTTCAACCGATTAACTTTCCAACAGTTCCACGTGGGACTGAACGTTTGCGCTTCACACCATCTCCAGTCCATACGGATACGATGGTGCGCGAATTGGTTGTTGCTCTTGATGAGCTTTGGGGCCATTGCGCATTAAACCGCTCACAAATGGCTGGCTAAAGCTTATTTAGTAGGCGGGGCTACCGAAATACGCAAACTGTGTTAATATCGACTTGAAGAGGGTATACCCTCTCGATTCGAGGTAATTGAGCGCAGATATATAGGTAAGCACGCGATGAGCACATCCGCTGAAGATTTCAGACCACGGGGTTTCGACTCTTACCCATTAGCATTGGGTGATATGTTGCGCGGTGAACGCGCAACGCTGAATAAATCTTTAATTGATGTTCAAACGGATTTAAAAATAGGCGTAAAGTACATTTCTGCTATTGAAAGCGGTGACTTAGACGTTTTTGAAACACGCGGATTTATTGCTGGTTATGTAAGATCTTATGCACGTTACTTAAACTTAGATGGCGATAAAGCATTTAAGCAATTTTGTGCTGAAACTGGTTTTGATGGTCAAAACGTAGAGGTTTCACACCGTGAAACGCCAAGCCAAAATCAACGTCAGCAGCGAATTTTACCTGGAGTTGCTGCAAATAGCCCCAATGTAACAACCAAACCATCTATGGCTTTGCCTGTTCAGCCTTGGTATGAAAAAATATCTTTCTCGGCAATTGGGTCTTTATTGGTTCTGATGGCACTGGTTTCAGGTCTTGGATATGGTGGCTGGCGTGTCTTACAAGAAGTGCAACGTGTTCAGTTTGCGCCAGTGAATGAAACACCAGGTGTTGCGTCTAATATTTCGGTCTTATCCGATGGAACTACAGGGATTGATGAAAGCCCGATTTTGGATCAGCAAACAGCATCATTAGAAAGTACCGTTGGAGCAAGCCTTTCTCTAGATCAGCTTTACCGACCACAAGAATTGGATGTACCAAGTATAATTTCACGCGATGGCCCGATTGCAACTATTGACCCATCAACACAGGGTGCGCTTGCACCAACACCAACATTAACAGCCGCTGTACCTGTAATAGTCGAGACAACTCCAGTCGCCGTAATTGAAAAAGGGCCGCCAACGATTGACGTTGTTGCAACACGCCCAGCTTGGGTTCGCGTGTATCTGCCAGATAATAGCGTTTTGTTTGAAAAAATTCTTAATGCGGGTGAGCGTTATCGCGTCCCTCAAGATCTGCAAGGCCCGCTTTTAAAAGCGGGTAATTCTGGTGCTGTATATGTAATGGTCGGTGACAAAACGTTTGGCCCAGTTGGAGCCAATGGCGGTATCGCCCGTAAAGTTTCATTAATACAATCTGATGTTGAAGAAGCTTACACTGAGGCGAAAAACTTATTTACACAGCCACTGTCTCCACCACTTAACATTGATGTTGAGAAAACAGCAGAGGCTATTTTAGCAGACGTGCAAAACAACTAAAGGTTTATGCAACATTGCCGCATTGGCTTTGACGCTTCTAAAACAGTACTATATCTAAAAGTTAAAGTTGACCCAGATTAGGCCACCCAATGTCCCTGAATCATATTCGTCCTTGGCGTAACATTCACCGTCGTAAAAGCCGTCAAATTCACGTGGGTAATGTACCAGTGGGTGGTGATGCACCAATCACTGTGCAGACTATGACAAATACGCTGACACATGATGTAAAAGCTACGGTTGAACAAATTCAAGCTTGTGCTGAAGCTGGTGCAGATATTGTGCGTGTATCATGCCCTGATGAAGCATCTACAGTTGCGATGAAGGAAATTGTAAAAGAAAGCCCAGTACCTTTGGTTGCTGATATTCACTTCCATTACAAACGTGCAATTGAGGCGGCAGAGGCTGGCGCATCATGCTTGCGGATCAATCCAGGTAATATTGGCAGTCCGGATCGCGTGGCAGAGGTTATTAAAGCTGCGAAAGATTATGGCTGCTCTATACGTATTGGCGTAAATGCGGGCTCTTTGGAAAAACATTTATTGGATAAATATGCGGAACCTTGCCCTGAAGCTATGATTGAAAGCGGTTTAGAGCATATTCGCATTCTGGAAGATAATGATTTCCATGAATATAAAATTTCCGTCAAAGCATCTGATGTTTTCTTGTCTGCAGCTGCATATCAAGGGCTTGCGGATGCAACGGACGCGCCTATTCATCTTGGGATAACAGAAGCGGGTGGTTTAACCTCTGGTACAATTAAGTCAGCTATCGGACTTGGTAATCTACTTTGGATGGGGATTGGTGATACATTACGTGTATCTTTGTCAGCGGATCCTGTCGAAGAGGTAAAAGTCGGTTATGAGATTTTAAAATCGCTTGGTTTACGGCACCGCGGTGTAAACATTATTTCATGCCCAAGCTGTGCGCGCCAAGGTTTTGATGTGATCAAAACTGTAGAGATTTTAGAAAAACGTTTGGAACATATTAAAACACCAATGTCATTGTCGATTATCGGTTGTGTTGTGAATGGGCCAGGTGAAGCATTGATGACTGACGTAGGGTTTACAGGCGGCGGAGCTGGATCTGGCATGGTTTATATGGCAGGTAAACAGGACCATAAGTTAGATAATGATAAAATGGTCGATCATATCGTGGGGCTTGTCGAAACGCGTGCCGCAGAGATTGATGCGCAAGAGGTTGTTGATACAGCTGCAGAATGAAACGGGGCTCTATGGTATTAGCTGGATTATTTTTTATAGTTGTAATCGGATTGCTAACTTATGTGCGTTTTGCGCCGCATAATATCGAACATTGGCACCAAGATCCTGAAACAGTAAAATCAACTGGGCGACCAAATGATTACCGACTAGCAGGTGATGCATCGGTTAATATCAATCTAAAACAAGCAAAGATTTCACAAATGATTATGGATTATGCGGGTCAGCAAGAACGTATAGAATTGTTGGCAAATACGGATGATGGTCAGCTTTTAACATTTATTCAAAGATCTAAATTAATTGCTTACCCTGATTACTTAACAATTAAGATAGAGCCAAATGGTGATAGATCGAAGCTTTCCTTCTTCTCTCGTTCAAGATTTGGATATCGTGATTTTGGTGTGAATAAATTACGTATCAACAGTTGGGTTGATGGAATCCGCGGGTTGACTGCTGGAAGATAAGCATCCTTTGCTTATTTCGCGCCACATGGGGTTGTTTAATGACATTTCACAACGCGCAATAAAATCACGCCCATCGACCTTCATGCAAATCATGTTGCCTAATTCCACACGCAATCCGTCTTTATCAGTGCAGTAGCAATCGGGCCACTTTACCTTGGCATTGTCACTTTGTGCTATGGAACCAGCACATACGAATATGATCGTTAAAAGCCACTTCATATGCATTAATTAGCATAAATTGTTGAAAAAGTCATGCTTGCTCTTGACCACAGCCTTACAAACCGCAATGTCAGGCGCATGATACCTGAAGATAAACTCATCCAAATCACGAGTCGTTTTGAATTTTTAGAAGCTAAAATGGCTGACGGATCAGCTGTTGATGACATTGCTGCGTTGTCTAAAGAATATTCGGATTTAAAGCCTGTAGTTGATAAAATTAACGATTATCAACGTCTTGTTGCCGATATTGCCGAGGCAGAAGAAATGCTATCCGATCCAGACATGAAAGAATTGGTTGAGGAAGAATTACCAGAATTAAAGGCAGCACTGCCGAATGCTGAGCATGAATTACAATTGTCTTTATTGCCAAAAGATGAAGCGGATGAACGGTCTGCTGTCTTGGAAATTCGCGCAGGTACGGGCGGTGATGAGGCCGCTTTATTCGCTGGTGATTTGTTCAGAATGTACCAACGCTACTGCGAGTCGGCAGGTTGGAAAATCGAGGTGATAGAAGAGGCTGAAACCGAACTTGGTGGATATCGTGAAATTGTAGCGAATATCAAAGGGGCAGGTGTTTTTGCTAGAATGAAATTCGAAAGTGGTGTGCACCGTGTGCAGCGTGTGCCAACAACCGAAAGCGGTGGGCGTGTCCATACGTCAGCTGCAACAGTCGCTGTGTTACCAGAAGCCGAAGAGGTGGATATTGATCTGCCTGCCACAGATTTGCGCATTGATACGATGCGTGCATCTGGTTCTGGTGGCCAACACGTGAATACAACGGATAGTGCTGTGCGCATCGTTCATATTCCAACCGGGATTATGGTTGTATCATCTGAAAAATCGCAACATCGTAACCGTGAAATTGCAATGCAAACTTTACGGACGCGCTTGTATGACATGAAGCGTCAAGAGGCGGATGAGGAACGGGCAGCCAGCCGTAAAGGGCAGGTGGGCTCTGGTGATCGCTCCGAACGTATCCGCACGTATAATTTCCCACAGGGTCGTATGACTGATCACCGCATCAATTTAACGCTCTATAAGCTGGATCAAGTGATGCAGGGCGATCTGGATGAAATTGTCGACGCTTTGATCGCCGATGATCAAGCCCAAAAACTATCAGAATTGAATCCATGACACAGACCACCCAAGAATTGTTATCTTGGGGGCTGGATCAATTGAAGCCAGTTCTTGGGGATGGCGCACGAACTGATGTACGTAGCTTACTTGCGCATACAATGGGAATTGAACGCGGTATGTTATCATTACATATGCGTGATACTGTTACTCTTGATGTCAAAGAGACGTTTCAAAAAGCCATTGCGCAGCGTTTGCGAAGACAACCTGTATCTCAAATCATTGGAGCACGTGAATTTTGGGGGCGACGATTTAAAATTACACCAGATGTACTTGATCCGCGTCCAGATACGGAAACTTTAATTGAAGAAGTTCTAAAAGGAAAAGACGTACAGAACATTTTGGATTTAGGTACAGGTTCGGGTTGTATCATACTGACATTATTGTCTGAATTCAAAAATGCTATAGGGGTCGCCTCTGACTTATCAGATAAAGCTTTGGCAATTGCAAAACAAAATGCGAGCGCTTTAGGCGTTCTCGATCGTGTTAAATTTATTCAATCGAATTGGTTCGAGAACATTGAAGGTAAGTATGATCTTATCGTCAGTAATCCACCTTATATTACAGCAAAGACAATGGGTGAGATTGCGCCAGAAGTTCGTGATTGGGAGCCTCGTATTGCCTTAACCCCAGAGGGGGATGGCTTGGAAGCATATAAGCTTATTGCCAAAGATGCGGCGCAGTATTTAAAAAAAGATGGACAAATGTTCCTAGAAATTGGTTGGGATCAGGCCGAGTCTGTTTTGGGTATTTTTGAGAGATATGGCTTTCTAAATGGACGATGCATCAAAGATTTGGCGGGTAAAGACCGTATTTTGCACTTTTATGCACCGAAAACCGCTTAAAATTCGTATTTTGTTGTAAAATCCACCATTAGGGCTTGTATACTCGATTTTCTAAGATATAATTTTCGAAGTCGGATGATTGATTTATTCTCATCCTTAGAAACCCCTAAAGCTTAATCGGGACATCGCCAAAAGGCGCAATTTTTTTCAAATACGACAAAGGCATTCGGATCATATGAGATCTTCTAACAAATCACGTTCACGTAATAAGAATAACAATAACAACCGTCGCGGAAACCCTGCCAATGTTGTAAATCGCGTTTTTGATTCCTCTGGACCAGAAGGCAAAGTTCGCGGTACACCACAACAAATTATTGATAAATATCAAAGCCTTTCTAGTGACGCTATGTTGTCTGGTGATCGTGTAAATGCAGAAAATTTCTTACAACATTCAGAACATTATTCTCGTTTGTTAACCGAAGCACAGCGCGAGATTAACCAACGCCGCGAAGCTCAAGAAGCGCAGCGTCAGCAACAACAACAGCAAAATCAGCAGAAACAACAGCAAAACCAAAAGCAGCAAAAAGCTGCTTCCGATGTGATTGATGGTGATCAACCAGATATCGCTGGTGATGCAGGGGACTTATTTCCTGCTCAAGCTGAAAATAATCTGGTTGATACGCCTGAAACTAAGAAAAAACCTGCAAAACCAAAGAAGCCTGCTGAGAAAAAAGTTGAGCTAGCGGAACCAGAAGCAGAACCAAAATCTGCAACGAAAGAAACAGCGCCAGATACAGCTGCAGAATAAATTAACTAAACATTCGACTTAATGTGCAGAACTCTTCTACGGAAAGTTGCTCTGCACGTTCTGTGGGTTTTATTCCTGCGGCGTTAATTCTATCTTCGACATCAGGAGCCAGTGACTTTAGGCTGGCACGTAACATCTTGCGTCTTTGATTAAATGCGGTTGCAACAACGCGTTCTAATACTTTGGCATTACAGTCAAATTTTGGCTGGTCACATTTTGTAATATGCACCACAGCTGATGAAACTTTGGGGGCTGGCGTAAAAGCTTGTGGTGGTAAATCCATTACAATTTTTGCGTCAGAACGCCATTGAGCAAGAATGGACAGCCGCCCATAGGCTTTGCTGCCTGGTTGTGCAACGATACGATGGGCCACTTCACGTTGGAACATAAGTGTTAGACTATCCCAAAATGGTGGCCATTCTTTTGGTGTTAGCCAACGTACAAGTAATTCAGTTCCTACATTATAAGGTAAGTTGGCAACAATTTTTACGGGCCCATCGAAATGCTCATGTGGGTTAATGGTTAATGCATCACCCGATATAATCTTTAAACGCCCATCATAATGATTAGAAATTTCTGCTAGGGCAGGTAAACAACGTTCATCGCGTTCAATAGCAATAACGCGGCGTGCGCCCTCGTAGAGCAGAGCGCGTGTTAAACCGCCTGGACCAGGGCCAACTTCTAAAACATCACAGTTTGATAAATCACCTGCCTGACGCGCGATCTTACCAGTTAAATTTAAATCTAAGAGAAAGTTTTGACCCAAAGATTTTTGCGCACGAAGTTCATGCGTGGAAATTACATCACGAAGCGCGGGAAGCCCATCAGCTGAGTTTGTCATATTGTGCTCTATTTTGGGCCATTTGATAGGCTTGTTTGATTGCTTCTATAAGGCTGGTTGCATCCGCGATACCTTTTCCTGCAATATCAAACGCTGTACCATGGTCTGGAGAGGTTCTTATGAATGGCAACCCAAGTGTGGTATTAACACCAGCAGAAAAATTTAATGTTTTCAATGGTATTAAAGCTTGATCATGGTACATACAAACTGCTGTGTCATATTTCTCGCGTGCTTGTGGGTGAAACATAGTATCCGCAGGAAGCGGACCAATCAGTGCAATACCTTCTTGGCGTAATTCATCCAAAAGCGGTATTATACGATCTATTTCTTCAGTGCCCATAGTACCACCTTCACCTGCGTGTGGGTTTAAACCAGCAACAGCAATTTTTGGACTAGTAAGGCCAAAATCACGCTTCAATGCATATTGAGTAATTCGAATTGTATCAGCGATTAACTTGTCTGTGAGTGCATTAGGTACCTCCGACAATGCAATATGTATTGTGACAGGAACGGCGCGTAGTTCTGGCGCTGTCAACATCATTACTGAAGTTGGTACATCTCCCAAATGGGCAAGAAACTCAGTATGACCAGGATAGGGAAAAGCAGCTCCGTCTTTTAAAACTTTTTTATTAATGGGGTTTGTACATACAGCTGCAGCTTGATCAGATTTAACAAAACCAACTGCCATTTCGATTGATTTAATAACAGCATGTGCATTAGCAGGTTGTTCGTTTCCCAAATTGGGATGTTCTGCAAATGGTATATGTAAAACGGGTAATGCAGATGAGCATACGTTTACGGCATCGTCTGGCGTCTCTATTAGTTTTATAGGGATATTAGTGACAGAACGAACATGTTGATGGTCTGCAATCAAAAAGAAAGGCACTTTATCTTTAAGTGCCTTCCATGCCAAACCTGTAATTTCTAAACCGACACCACTTGGGTCGCCAGATGTTAAAGCTATTGGTTTCATTTTTCGATAATATGCGCATCACTGCGCAGTTCTTGCAAATACCCATCTCCAAAACTGCCGACGCGTTGGCTAAAGAGAGCGTTTCGAATTTGTTCGCGTGCGCCCTCTGGAATGTCTTTGGCACGGTTGCAAAGCATAAGAACATTGATGTTGCTGTTGTCTGCAACATAATATGTCGCTTCATTTGGATCTAAACGCGCAAGTTCAGCATTAATACGTGCAGGGATATCTGGTGCTGCAAATGTATAGCTTGTTACTGCATTAGGGCCATAATCAGCTGCATTAGATTCCATATCCAGACATGTATCGCCAGAATTGATTAACTTATTCGCTTCAGTGATTTGCCCAGATTGGCCAGCATTGCTAGCAGGTACAGCTACCTCTAAATAGCTAACAGAAACAACTTGATCGCTTGCTGATTTTGCTTCGCGTACACCGCGTAATTGATATAGAGCTACAGAATTACCCAAACTGATTGGGCCTGTCATTTCACCTGGTTGTAGTTTTGAAACTATTGAAGCTACTTGAGGTGGTAAATTACTTAATGGAACCCACCCAAGTGAACCGCCTCTAGATGCTGTTGCTGACTTCGAAAACTTCTGAGCAGCAGCTGTAAATTGCTCTTCGCTTTTTATTGAACCAGTCAATCGTTCTGCTAACGCACGTGTTGGACCTGAGCCACGCTCTTCGAATGGTAAAATGATCTCTGCAACATTAATCGTCTTGGGGAAATCAAATGTTGAATCGCCTAAACGTGCATCAATTTCCTCATCCGCGATATTTACCTTAGAGGCAAAGCGCGCGCCAATAACATTTCGCCAAGCAATACCTGCACGAACGAATGATTCAAATGTTTCGCGCTCTACACCTTGTTGACGAAAAAACGCAAGTAATTGTTCTGCTGTAAATTGTCCGCGTGCAGCAAACTCTTCCATACCAGAAAAAACATCTTCATCACTTGTTGTTATACCCGCATCGCGCGCCGCTTGCATACGTAAGCGATCACCAATTAACTGTTCCATTGCTTGTTCGCGTAAATCACCAGGCGTTCTAAAGGAACGTAACATACTAATACGTTGATCTAACTCAAACTGAGTAATGACACTTTCGTTCACTTGTAAAATAGGGGAGTAAATACCAGCTGAATAAGTAGGCGCTGACAGCGTTATGCTGGCGACCATACCACAAATTAAAAGAGTAGTTTTTTTCATTTTATCACCTGTTTGGTTTAAAAAGCGCAGCTATGACGACGTCGTTTCGCACGTGCTTTATTACCTATTCCTATTAGCGAGACGGTTAATCCCAATTCTTTTGTTGATGTTACAGTACCAGAGGCAGCGTATTGAAGCGAGAGGGAAAGATCGACCTTCACACATTCATTTTCATACTGTAGGCCAAACTCGCCTTCAATAGCGCTATCAGTCACAAAATCGTGGCGCCACTCGGCTAAATATGTCCAGTTATCGTTGGGGGTATAATCCAATTTTAATGTTGCTTCTCTACGGCGATCACTGGCTCCAGCAACCACATCTTCTTCAAGTTGCAAATAGCTAATATCTGTCTTCAATTTCTTATAGATAAATTCTAAGCTTGTCTCATTTTTGGATAACTCAAAGTCGCTACTAAAGAGTGTTCTATTTGAAAATGTTAATGAATTAGGGAACTCTAATGAAACGGCGCTTACCCAATCAGAGTTCTTTCCTGATAGACCTGTAGCATTTGAAAACTGACCCAAATCACGTTCTCTAAAAATACGACCAACAGTTCCACTTATATTCCAACCTGATGGGTCGTAGCGTGTGTAATTTACACCTACATTGGCACGTAAACCTAACTCTTGTTGATCAAATCCTGGAAAACGGTTTGTTGAAAACAGATTTGTTTCTTCGAATTCCACCTGAACACTATCTGCGTTTGGTGTATTTGACTGTACGTCTTCATTCCATATGATTTGCACGATTGGCTCAATAATATGAATAGCGTTTTTACTTGTTTTAGATAAAGGCAATCGAATATCAGCAGATATGGTGGGGGTGACGCGAGATGCAGTTGAGCCTGTAAATCCTGTGAAATTATCTAATGTATAATATTCAGCGTCTAATTCACCACGAGCACCAATCAAAAGCCCATTTTTAAGGCTCCATTCACGTTGCCAGTCTGCGCCAAACCCAATGCGGCTAAAGCGGTTACCTGAAGAGCGCAATAGTGTTGTGGAATTTGCTTCTAGAGCAAGTTTGCCGCCAACCAGTGGAGCTTCTTGAATATTACGCCAGTACACTTCAGGTAGAACCAATGGAATTTGAGCGTCAATTTCATTCGTTCGTAAACTTTGGATACTAGCTGCACTGATTTTAAAGAAGCTGTTTGCGCGGTTCTGCTCAAGATAAATTTCAGATAATAACCTATCTTGCGCAGTCACTGAATCTTCATCTTCAAATCCATATTGGGCGCGGTAAGTTCTGTCTGATGTAACATCAACCGTAAAACCCCACTCAAAATTATGACGTAAGCGAAAACGCCCTTCGCCTTTTAAAGAAGATCTAAAAGGGTTATTGTCTAGCCCATCCAATAGTAGAATTGAGCCATCAAATTTGTAACTGCCATTTTTTGTTTCTCTGCGATATTCTACTTCTGTTACAAAACTACCTACTGATGCAAAAAAAGCGGTGAATGTTGCATCTGAATGATCATCAATTTTATAGAAATATGGTATCTTTCCCCCAAATTGTAAAAGATCAGATGTGAAAAATGATGGAACTAAAAAACCAGATGCGCGATCTACGGTTGGATCTGGCAAACGTAACCGTGGCGCATAAAGCACTGGAACTCCCAGAAATTCTAACCGTGCTTTCTCAAAGTATAGCTGTCTTTCCAGTTCATCGTGAATGACGCGATTTGATCTTATTTGCCAAAATGGAATGGGATCTGACTTACAAATATAGCAGGTGCTTGCAACAACGCGGTCAAGAATTTTAAACCGGTTTTCCTTATACTGAGCTTGATCTGCTGCCAATTGGAATTGGTTGGCAATTAACAGGCGTGCGCCCTTAATAATGTTATTTTCTAAGTCAGCTGATAAGTCTGCATCTGTTCCAGTTAAAACGCTACCGTCTGGATTGGTAATTGTAAAACCGCCTGGGATAGTTAAACGCCCAGTAGCTTGGTTGAAGATTACTGTCTTTGCAGAAAGAATTTGGCCTTCAGAAACAATCCGCACATTTCCAGTTGCACTTAAAAGATTGGAGCGTGCATTATAATCTACTGTATCTGCTAGTAAACCAACGGGTTTCTTTGATTGTGCTAATGCATATGATGAAGAGGATGAGAGTAAACTAGCAGCCAACAAAGCGCTTGATATAAGTTTCAAGATCATTGTTGTTATCCGTCCTCTAAATGTAAAAACAACGCAATAGCCGCTAAAAAAGCTGCAATCGGTGGTGCCCAAGCTGCAAAAAATATGGGAATCTCTCCAGCCTCTCCAAGAGTTCTAGCAAGGTTTTGCAAAAAATGTAGAGAAAACCCACATAAAAGTGCCAATAATACGGAAATACCTAAATTACCTAACCGTGCATTTTGTAATGTAAACACGGCTCCGATTATAAGCATCGCTGCAAATAAAATAGGTCGCGCAAGCTCCATTTGTAAATGAACACGATGTTGTAGGGATGAAAAACCAGCACTCTCCATCGCTACTACAAACTTTGGAAGATCCCAAATGACAACAGTCTCTGGCTTTGGATATCCTTCTAAAATCTGTTCGCTGGTTATTGTAGTCGGAATACGTATGACGGATTTTAATTCAGAGTTGGCCTCAGGGTTGGCATTAATTGATGATAGATCCCATTTCTTTGTTCTAATAAGTACCCACTCATTATTTGATAAGGTTGCTGTGGCTGCGACTATACGGCTGACAGCATTGTTGTTTTGGTCAAACTCTATCATGGTAACATCGCGTAAACGTGTTCCATTTTGGTTGGCTTGTTCAGCTGTAATAACAATATGGCCAGTATCGTTTTTCTGGCGCAACCAAAATCCATCTTCATTTACGACAACTGTTTTTGGTGTGCGTCCCAGATATTCGTCTTTTAAGGTATCATAATAGGTGGAAAAACTTGCGACCAATGGATTTAAGAACAAAATTGAGACAAGGCCTATTAAAAATGCTGTACTCATCGGAAATGTTAAGCCTTTTAAGGCTGACACCCCTGCGGCACGAGATACGACGAATTCGTTTGAACGCGCTAAGCCCACACAAAAAGTTAACCCCGCAAGCATGACAATAATAGGCATGGCTTCTCGTATGAATGAAGGGGAACGTGTGCTTGCAAGCGCCATTGCTTTGGGGAAAGTTATGCCAGACGATGACAAAGCGCGAATATTTTCCATCGTATCAACAAAGAATATTAATAAGCCAATTATTAAAAACACTCTAACAAACGCGCCTGCGAATTTTTTTGTAAAATACCAATATAAAGTCATGTTGATACCTGCCGCTTTTTAAAAATATCGGACAGAGTAAAGCTATTCCAACCTTTTGTTGTAATCACGATCAAGGTGGCAATTATTATGAATGATAAGGCTAATGGCGAATATAAAACGAATGAAAATGATGGGGATTTTATTACAAAGTTTTCCGTAGCACCACGCAACGTATTCAAGCTGAACAGTAATAATATTGCAAAACTAATCCGGTAGAAAAAACCAACGCGACTGAAGTTACCAGAAAACAATACAGCAGCCCCTAAAAGTGGCATGAGTAATGAAAAGAGTGCTTTTACCAAACGTGATTGGGCATCAATTGCATCAAACTGATCGTTTTGAGACGCTGTAGATATCCACCATGGTAAATTAGGTGTAATTGTTTCTGCTGCACTTTGTTCACGCGGGCCAAGGTTCTTCGCAAATTGAGAGAGATCGTAAGAAAGGCTATCGAACTGGACAACATTTAAGAGTCTATTGTCTGGGTTGAATTGTTGTAATGTCCCTGTGATCAGTACCAACTTTGCAGCATCCGCTTTATCAACAATGCGCCCTGACGGCGCAGAATGTATTGTTTGTCTACCATCAGCGGATATTTCGCGAATTAAGACATCCTCCAATAAACCAGTGTCTTGAACTTTACCGAAATAAAACGTCACGCCTTTTTTAGGGGATACAAATGATCCTTCTTTTATCAACTGCGAAAGGAATTCTTGGCGAATTTCATGCTGACGTTTCTGGAATGCATTATTACTGATTGGTGTGATGAAATGCGCCAAAGCGGAAACCGATACAAAACAAATAATCCCAAAAATGATAAAGGGTCGTGCAAACTGCATTGGTGTTTGTCCTGCAGCCTTTAAAGCTGCGTACTCAGATTCTGAATATAAACGATTGGTCAAAAACACAGCCGCAGCAAATGCTGCAACTGGAAAAACACTTTCGACAACTCTAGGAAGCAGATAGGCGCTGAGTTCAACAAACACCATACCAGGTTGACCATTTTCAATTACAACATCAACGATTTTTAATGCTTGGTTTAACCAAAGAATACCTGCAAAAATTAGTAGAAAGAACAGGAAAGGCCCAATGAGCTGTCTAACAATATACTGATCAACAAGTTTCACGCAGCTATGGCCCCAAACCAAACATATAGATTACAGATTCTTTACAGGATTTTCTTATCCAACAACAGTCCATAGTGGTCAATTGGATTGAATCGCGTTAGGTCTTGATGAAATCAAGAAAAACCAATTGCAGGAGCCCGCTATGAATGCCCCAATGACCCCGAAATTTGTTGAAACTGATCTAGACAGTATTGCTGCTTTTGAAGGTAAAGTTGCTGTTTTCATGTCACCAACTGGGCAAATTGGATTGCCAGCACGCCGTGTTAATAAATTAATGAAACGCAGTTTGGTACGCTTGGCTGAAAGCAAAACATTCGAAGATATGCCAAATGCTGGATGCCATGTGATGTCTATGCCGAATGGAATGGCCGCAAATTCTGTTATTGTGATTAAAATGCCAAAACGTGTGACGGTTGATGATGCACGTGCAGCGGGTTCTAGCTTAGCTAAACTTGCGGCAGGTGATGACGTTTTATTGCTTACAGGCACAGGAAAACGTGCATCTGAATTGGCGTTTGGCTTTGCACTACGTCAATATGAATTCCATAACCATAAAACATCAGATGCAATTGGTTCTGGTCAACTAACTGTAATGGCGAATGATGCATCCGAAGCAGAAGTGGATTATTCAGATAAAGCTGCAATTGCCGAAGGTGTGTTTTTCACCCGTGATTTAGTGAATGAACCAGCGAATATCCTGACAACCACTGAATTTGCAAAACGTTTACACGATCTTGAAAGCCACGGTCTTAAAGTGAAAACTTTGGAAGAGGCGGATATGGAAAAGCTTGGAATGCATTCCTTGTTGGGTGTAGGCCAAGGCTCGGAAAGCCCATCAAAGATCGTTATCATGGAATGGAATGGCGGCGGTAAAGAACAGCCATTCGCACTTGTTGGTAAGGGCGTTGTGTTTGATACGGGTGGTATTTCCTTAAAACCTGCTGGCGGTATGGAAGATATGACCATGGATATGGGCGGTGCAGGTGTTGTTGCTGGTGTGATGAAGACACTGGCAATGCGTAAAGCTAAAGCCAATGTTGTTGGTCTGGTTGGTCTTGTTGAAAATATGCCAGATGCTAATGCACAACGCCCAGGTGATGTTGTGAAATCTATGAAGGGTGACACAATTGAGGTCATTAACACAGATGCCGAAGGCCGTTTGGTTCTGGCGGATGTTCTTTGGTATGCTCAAGAAACTTTTAAACCAACTGGGGTTATTAATCTTGCGACTTTGACTGGCGCTATCATCATTGGTCTGGGCCATGAAAATGCTGGTGTGTTCTCAAATAACGATGAGTTGTCACGCAAATTCTTAAATGCCGCGAATATCGAACGCGAAGGTGCGTGGCGTATGCCGCTTGGTGCTGGTTATGATAAACTGATCAAATCGCGTATTGCAGATATTAAAAACGTTGGTGGCCGTGCTGCGGGTTCTATCACTGCGGCGCAATTCTTACAGCGTTTTATTCAAGAGGATATGCCATGGATACATCTAGATATCGCAGGTGTGGCTTCTGTTAAAACAGAAACAGACTTTGCACCCAAAGGCGCAACAGGTTGGGGCGTGCGTGCTTTAAATCGTTACATTGCGGATAATCACGAAGCGGAATAATGGCCGAAGTCTTTTTCTATCACTTGACCAGTTCATTATTAGAGCAAACCTTACCTCAACTACTGGAACGCACGCTTCAAAACAATTGGCGGGTTCTGGTGAAATCTGGGGACGAGGGGCGTTTAGGCTGGATTGATACACAATTGTGGGGCGGTAATTCCCCACAATTCTTGCCACATGGCATAAGTGGTGGGCCACATGATGCAGACCAACCTGTATTGCTAAGTACAAATGGTGAAAACACAAATAAAGCAAAAGCTATGATGTTGGTATATGGCGCGAAGACAACGCCAGAAGAGGTCGCGCAATACGAGCGTGTCAGTCTAATCTTTAATGGGAATGAAGATGCATCTGTTCAGGATGCGAGGGCAGATTGGAAATTACTTACCGATGCAGGAATTGCCGCCAAATACTGGAGCCAAGAAACGGGGCGTTGGCAAATGAAAGCGGAAAAGAACACTTAACGTGTCAATGTTAACGTGTTTCCGCTAATTTTAAACTCGGAAAATTGATTGATATAATCCATCCCCAATAACGATCCAAAAAGCTCGCCACCATTCACGGATGCGCGCATATCATAAAAAGTTATATCGCCCAGTGTAATATGATTTAGTCGAATGGATGCAGTATCAACGACACCATTTGCGGTATATGACTTTCCAAAGTAATTTAGATTTTCCACATCAATTCCAATGGCTTGTGCATCGTCCTGACTCAGGACAATAGAGGTGGCACCTGTATCTACTACAAACTCAACATCTCGCCCATTCACAGCCAAAGTTGCATAAAAATGCCCATCATTTGCTCGGGTCAAAGTAACGCTACCTTCGCCGTTTTGAACGGCAGAAGAAGGAAATATTTGCGCTTGAAACACATCTTTAAAGCCATATGCCGTGATCATTCCAACAAAGATTAATCCCCATATCAGCGCCTGTTGTAAGGATTGGCTGATGGTTTCACGGCGATCGTACAAAAACCAGACCGCAACCATGACAAGCAGTATAACCAGATAAAATAAATATGCTTTATCATCGACTGTCATTACAAAACACCCAATCCACGTAAGCCATCAACAACGAACTGAACAGATAAAGCTGCCAAAAGCATTCCCATCAAACGCGTGATCACTGTAATGCCCGTCTTGCCTAAAAGGCGTTCCAATGCATTTCCCATCAGAAAGCCAAAACCAACCAAAGCAACAACACTAACCATAGCGGCCATTACAACTGCAATTGCAGTGGGTGAATTTTGCATGTCACTTGCCAAAAGGATCATGGCAGCCATAGCGCCAGGGCCGGCAATCAATGGCGTTGCAAGAGGGAAGACAGAAGGATCATCGCCTTCGGGCGTATCTTCGGATTGTTCTTCGCGACGTTGTGCGCGTTTGTTAAACAACATTTCAACGGCAATCAGGAATAATAATAAACCACCAGAAATACGGAAAGCAGGTAACCCAATACCGATGAAATCTAAGAGTTTTTCACCAACAAGTCCAAAAACAGCAAGGATAACGATTGCAATTAAACAGGCTCGAATAGCAATACTTGCGCGTTTTGGAGCATGATCATACGTCAGGGAAATAAACATCGGTAACAACCCAATAGGGTCTATTACCAAGAAAAGCGTAACAAAGGCTGTGATATAAAATTCAATCATTTACGTCTTGCGGCTTCCAAAGCTTCAACTGCAGTTTCCCAAAGGGTTTCAGCTTTTTCCATCGCTTGCAAGATTTCTCCGTGTTTTTTGGTTAAATCTTCGATTTTAGAAGCATTTTCAGGGGCGTAAAAATTTGGATCAGCCATCATATCAGCTATCTTCACCTTCATTTCTTCCAGTTTTTCAATGCGTTCTTCGCATTTGGTCACTTCTTCTTTTAACGGAGTTGTCAGTTTTTTACGTTCTGAATTGGACAAGCGTTTAACTTTCGGGCCTTTTTCTTTTTTCTTCTTCTGCTCCGAAGCGGCACCACCAGCACCACGTTCTGACAATAGAAGTGTTTTGTAGGCTTCCATATCTTCAAGGAATGGCTTCACTGTGCCGTCTTTAACCAACCACAGTTGATCTGCAATGGCATTAATCAAATGCGGATCATGGCTCACAAGCACCACAGCCCCTTGATAGCCAGCTAATGCCATGGCTAATGCTTCGCGGCTTTCAATATCCAAGTGGTTTGTCGGTTCGTCGAGGATAACAAGGTGAGGGGCTTCTAATGTAGCTAAAAGCAACGATAAACGCGCTTTTTGCCCACCAGATAGTTTTCCGACTAGTGTATCGACTTGTTCCTGACCAACACCACCAGCAGCAAGACGTGCGCGCAAGCGTGCTTGACCTTCTTGAGGACGCTCACGTTGAATGTGCTGTAATGGCGTTTCATCAAGATGCAGTTCATCAACTTGGTGTTGAGCAAAATAACCAATCTTTAACTTAGAAGAGCGAACAAGTTTCCCTTCCATTGGTTGAAGTTTGTCTGCCAACAGCTTGGAAAGTGTAGATTTACCTTGGCCATTAGCGCCCAATAAAGCAATGCGATCTGTTTGATCAATCCGTAGATTTAGATTGCGTAAAATAGACGTGCCATCATAACCAACATCAACGCCATCTAAGCGTAGAATAGGTGGAGATAATTCTGTTGGTTCTGGAAAATTGAATGTTGCCACTGCGTTCTCGACAGAAGAGGCAATAGGTTCCATCTTTTCCAACATTTTCAAACGTGACTGCGCTTGTTTGGCTTTAGAAGCTTTCGCACGAAAACGATCTACAAAAGACTGTAAATGCTCACGCGCGGCATCTTGTTTCTTCGCCATAGAAGCTTGTTCTGCCAATTTAGCACGGCGAACAGAGTCAAATGTGTCATAGTTCCCTTGGTAAAGGTTCAGTTTTTGATCATAGAGGTGTAAAATTGAATTAACTGATTTATTCAACAGGGTACGGTCATGCGAAATGATCAATACTGTATGCGGGTATTTGGCCAGATAGTTTTCCAACCATATCGTACCTTCAAGGTCCAAATAGTTGGTAGGTTCATCGAGCATCAGGATTTCTGGTTGCCAGAATAGAACACCAGCAAGGGCCACACGCATACGCCAACCGCCAGAAAATTCAGAACAAGCTCGCAATTGTGCTTCGCGGTCAAAACCAAGGCCGTTTAGAATGCTTGCAGCACGTGCTTCACCTGAATAGGCGTCAATTGCGGTCAGGCGTTCGTAAATTTCTCCAATACGATCAGGGTCTTGGGCCGTTTCAGCTTCTGCCATTAAGGCTGCACGTTCTGTATCTGCAGCCAAAACTGTATCCAGCAAGCTTATATCATTAGACGGAACTTCTTGGCTAACACCACCCACGCGCAACCCCTTGGCTGTGGTGATTGTACCACCATCAAGGATCAGCTTACCTGTGGTTAAATGGAATAGGGTGGTTTTACCTGTCCCATTACGGCCAACGATGCCCACTTTATGGCCATATGGAATAGTTGCAGAGGCGCCCGCCAATAGTTGGCGACCTTGAATAGAATAGGAAATGTCATCGATACGTATCATGCCGACCAGATGGCAGAGCATATGGTTAGGGTCAAGGTGATCTTAGCAAAACCGGTATTAAGTTAGAAGTGAACGATCTCTTTAGATCGTTCACTTCCAAATAATTATGATGTGAAAGGGGAAACAGCAGCTGGTTTTACAACTGTATTATTTTGTTGTGTATTTAGTGAGGTATCGCCATTTGCAACAGTGACCACCGCAACAACTGCAGCCAAACCCGCAACAACGATAAACATAGTATCTTTCATGACAAACTCCATTGGTTATCTGTGATTCCCATTTAATCTTGAACTTATGATTTAAGAAGTGTGATTTCAGCATATCTGTAATGTAAAAATTGCATGGTCATTGCGACTGATAATTGAATGCTTTCCAAGTGTGAATTTCCATGTTACTGCGGCGCAGAAATTCATCCTCTGTTAAAGGAATATAGACATGGCTCTAGAACGTACATTCTCAATCGTGAAACCAGACGCAACAAAGCGTAACCTTGTAGGTCAAATCGTAGCTAAATTCGAAGAAGGCGGTTTGCGTGTTGTTGCACAAAAGCGCATCCAATTGACATTGAAGCAAGCACAAACATTCTACGGTGTGCACTCTGAGCGTCCGTTCTTTGGCGAACTATGCGAATTCATGATTTCAGAACCAATCGTTGTTCAAGTTCTAGAAGGCGAAAACGCTATCGCACGCAACCGTGAAATCATGGGCGCTACAAACCCAGAAGAAGCAACAGCTGGCACAATCCGTAAAGAATTCGCACTATCAATTGGCGAAAACTCAGTGCACGGTTCAGATGCTCCTGAAACAGCAGCAGAAGAAATCGCATTCTTCTTTAGCGGTCTAGAGTTGGTTGGCTAATCAACCAACTCAGGTGGCAGGGCAATTTCAACGAAATTGTCCGAGAACCTAGAGCTAGTTGGCTAAGTTCTCTTAATCACACCCAGTTCATTAAGGGCCGTTTCCAATTGGGAGCGGCCCTTATCTTTTGGCGAAAGTCTTGCCTTGATCGCATCAAAGCGTTTTTGTAGTTCTTTTTTCTCGGAGCCTTGGCAATCGTTCCAAGGGCGACCTTGCATCCCCATCACCATCGCGTAATAGCCAATGAAATGAGGTTTTCCACCAGCTTGCAAAGCCAGAAAATACGCCTCATCTGGGCCTAAATCGCGTAACTGCTCTGCGGTTGTGATATTTGCACGCCCATAAAACTCATCCGATGCAGGGCCAAGATTACGGATGCTGGATGGTTTTTCAGCCATTTACAAATGTTTTAAGCGCTGAAGGGTATAGCTTATGTTCTTCTTTAATCACACGTGCCGCCAAAGTTTCAGACGTGTCACCATCCAAGATAGGCACTTCGATCTGTCCCACAACAGGGCCAGCATCTAATTCTGGTGTAACGATATGCACAGAACACCCTGCAACCGTATCACCTGCGTCAATAGCACGTTGATGTGTGTTCAAACCTTTGTATTTCGGCAAAAGAGAAGGGTGGATGTTCAACATCTTGCCAGCCCAACGATTGATAAAGCTTTCTGTGAGGATACGCATAAAGCCAGCCAAACAAATCACATCGGGCTTATGGGTATCTAAAACCTTGTTCAACTCAACTTCAAAAGCTTCGCGATCCCCATTAAAAGGGCGGTGATCGACAACAGCTGTGGATACGCCAAAGCTATTGGCTTTTGCTAAACCGCCAGCATCAGCATTATTCGCCAAAACCAGAACAGGTTCTGCGTTGAAGTCACTAGCTTTCATCGCTTCGACAAGGGAAACCATGTTCGAGCCGCCACCAGAAATTAAAATGGCGACGCGTTTCGTCATTACAAAGAACCTGTGTAAGAAACGCCTTCACCAGCAACAACTTTACCGATGCGTACAGGTGTGATGTCTTGGCTTGCAAGAGCTGCTTCTATCCCTGCTGCATTTTCTTCTGATGCAATCGCGATCATGCCAATGCCGCAGTTAAATGTTTTCAATGCTTCTGCCTGTTCCAAACCAGCTTGCTTGATCAACCAATCAAAAATTGGCAAACGTTCCCAAGCGTTTAGGTCAATCTCTGCACCTAAACCTTCAGGCAAAGCACGTGGAAGGTTCTCTGTCAAACCGCCGCCTGTGATATGCGCCAACGCTTTCAAATGGCCTGTTTCTAATGCTGCCACAGCAGGGCGCACATAGATTTTTGTTGGCTCAAGAAGTGCATCAGCTGCAGGGCCGTCACTAAATGGGGACGGATCATTCCAATCCAAACCAGCCATCTCAACAATCTTACGCACCAATGAATAACCGTTTGAATGAATGCCTGTGGAAGGCAAGCCAATTAGAACATCACCATCTGCAACACCTGTTGGCAACATCGCACCGCGTTCCATTGCCCCAACGGCAAAACCAGCAAGATCAAAATCTTCGCCTTCGTACATGCCTGGCATTTCAGCGGTTTCACCACCAACCAAAGCTGTATTTGCTTGGCGACAACCTTCGGCAATACCGTTGATTACATCTGTGGCTTTATCGATTTCCAACTTACCTGTTGCGAAATAATCCAAGAAGAACAGGGGAACGGCACCTTGGCAGATCAAATCGTTTACACACATGGCGACCAGATCGATACCCACTGTGTCAAGCTTACCTGTATCAATCGCAATACGCAGTTTCGTGCCAACACCATCTGTTGCAGAAACAAGTACAGGATCGTTAAACCCCGCTGCTTTCAAATCAAACATTGCGCCAAAGCCGCCAAGACCATCCATTACACCTGGACGTTTTGTGGATTTCGCAGCAGGCTTAATGCGCTCCACCAGCTCGTTACCAGCATCGATATCAACGCCTGCATCGGCGTAGGTGATAGAGTTTTTTGAATCGCTCATAAGTGTCCCCAAACTGCGTTTGATTTCCTTTACCCTAAGCATTCTGAAATGAAAATAGCCAAGCTATTTTTACAACTGGGAAACTCATAACAAGTCTAAAAGAGCGGGATATACCCGCTCTTAATAGTATTATAAATTATAATCCCATGCTGCTGCTTCAAATTCATACTGATCGCCTTTACGAACAACATGTCCAAAGCCCGGAAAATCCATGTGCATACCTGTGACCATCACTTTATCCGTCGCAACTTTATCCAATAGTTTTGCACGTGTCGCTCTTGCTGTGTCTTGATCAACATCAAAGGCTAATGTCCAGTCAGGGTTTTCAAACTGTAATTTTGGTGCATGGATAATATCGCCCCAAATCAATAATTCCTCACCTTCTGAACGCAAATGAACCCCCATGTGGCCTGGAGTATGACCAGGTAAAGAAACCAGTTCTATACCACTCACAATGTCCGCGTCTGTTTTACCCAGCGTGATACGGTCTGAATAAGGTGCTGTACGGGTGCGTGCGATATTTATGAAGTTCTTAAAGTTATCATCCGCTTGCGCCAAAATTGTATCATCATGCCAAAAATCCCATTCAACTTGATTTGTAATAACGTCTGCATTGGGAAAAACAGCAGCACCATTTTCATCTGTAAGGCCGCCAATGTGATCAACATGTAAGTGTGTTGTAATGATATGATCAATCTGATCTGGCGTGACACCAGCCTGAGCCAAAGAAGTATGATAATTTCCTGTTGTTGGTGTGAAATCATTTGTTGTACCACAATCAATGGCAATCAACTTTTCACCTGTGTTAACCAAATATCCATTCACAGGGATGGCGTGACCAGACGGTTGTGATGGTAGGTGTTTATTGGCGAATGTGTCGGTGGCTTTTGCTTCATCATATCCTATCACCCAATCAGGTGATAACAATAACGCCCCATCTAAGAGAGCGGTAATTTCAAAGTTACCAACCTGATGTGTGTACACACCAGTAATCTGTTTGCCATTTTTGGGAGCTTTTGCAAAGCTTGGGGTGGCATTTATGAGAGCAGGGGCAGCGATTCCTGCAGCTGCAGCGGTTAGAAAGGTTCTTCGTGTCGTTTCCATAAGAAACTCCTATATGTAATTTTTTCGCTTTATATGTTTATAATTTACATTAATGCTTTACGTTTAAATAGTATCGATGCACTTATACTAATTATAAGAATACCTTATGGATAAGTAATGGATCACCTTGGCTTTCTAAAAAATTATTTAATCGTGATTAACGAAGGCTCATTAAGCGCAGGCGCGAGAAGGGCTGGCGTAACGCAACCTGCAATAAGCCAACAAATAGCAACTTTAGAAAAACATTATGGTCAAAAGTTATTAGAACGCGGCAAAACAGGAGTTCGGCCAACAAAAGCTGGTCATGTGGTTTGTAAATACGCGAACCAGATGAAAAGATCACAACAAGAACTGATGGCAGAGCTGGATGTATTAGGTAATTCAACATCTGGTACACTCACGATTTCCACAAGCTTAGTTCTGGCGGAACTTGGTGTTGCAGACGCTGTTTATAATTTAAGACATACCACCCCTGATCTTAATGTTGTCTTACGTGTAGAAGATCGTTTGGTTGATGTTGTCCGCGAAGATTATGATTTAGCTATTCGCACAGGTAATTTGGGGGATACAGATGGAATTGCACGTAAAATTGCTATGATCGAAACCATATTGGTCGCAAACCCTGCATATTTAGAAACACATAGTCGACCACAAAAACGCGAGGATATATTGAACCTCGACTTTATTGATTACAGTGTCGCACGCAGCAATGGATATATTCCTATTTCTGACAATAATACTGAGATTAAAATGCCCGTACATGTTGGCTTTACAGCAAATACAGTAAACGTTGTTTTATCCGCTCTTGCGAATGAAGTTGGATATGCTCGTATGCCCAGAGCATTAGTGAATGAGCATTTAAAAAATGGTAAATTAGAGGAAGTCTTACCGTCACTTAGCATTGCGCCCAAACCAATATATATTATCTACCCTCATAAACATTCCTTAAATCGCCGTTCACAGTTGTTAATCGATGCGATTATTGATCAATTCAGGAAAAATAATAATGTCCATCTTTTGCATTCACTAAAAAAGACTGAGACTACTGCTTGACCATAGTGAAACTGCACAGTATTCCGACATTCAAGGTGGGCCTGTAGCTCAGTTGGTTAGAGCAGAGCGCTCATAACGCTTTGGTCGCAGGTTCGAGTCCTGCCGGGCCTACCAAAATCTCCATAATTATTATCGTGGTAATGATAAAACAGCTTTGAGACCGCCAAGATCTTGGCTGTGCATGAGCTCTAACTTACCGCCGTGACTGCGCGCAATATCTGCCGTAATTGCGAGACCAAGCCCTGATCCAGATCCTTTATTTTGGTTGCGTGCTATATCTAGGCGCGCAAATGGCTCCAAAGCATCAGCGCGTTTTTCTTTTGGGATACCTGGTCCAGCATCTTCGACAATAAAGGATACGTTTTTTGGGCTTAGAACAGTGGTAAGACGTGCTTTTTCACCATAGCGGATAGCATTACCAATTAAGTTTTCTATAGCTCTTTGAACGGCACGCTCTCTGCATTTTAAGGTTTCATCCGTGGATGTTTCTCCATTAAAAATAAGCTCTACTGGTTCGTTTGCACGCGCATAATTCCGAACAATACGTTCTGTTAAAGCTTTTACACCAACTGTTTCCGTTTTTTCACCAGAATCGCCGCGTGCAAAGTCTAGAAATTCGGTCAACATCGCCTCCATTTCGGCTACATCGCGCTTTAAATGCTCGACCTCTTCTGATGTGTCCAGCAAGTCCAAAGATAATTTCATACGTGTTAAAGGTGTACGTAGATCATGACTTACACCTGATAACATCAGGGTACGTTGCTCAATTTGGCGAATAATTCTTGCACGCATGGCTAAAAATGAATGGCCTGCACTACGAACCTCTCGTGCTCCTCTTGGATGGAAAGGTATCGACCAGCCACGTCCAAAGGCTTCGGAAGCGTCAGATAATCGTTTAATCGGACGGATTTGATTATTTAAGAATAGAACAGATATCCCGGTAAACAATAATGCTGTGAAAATCATCGCGACTAACAACTGATGCGGGTTTGTGGCAGATGCTCGTGCTCGGGCAAATGTCATCTGTATTGGGCCTTTGTCTGACTGAATGCCTATTTGAACCAACTTTCGATCTGTTTGCAAATCTACGTAAACCAGCTCGGGGATATTATCTCGAAGAGATCTTGCCACATAACGACCTGATAAATCATGCCAGAGCCAGCTATCTCGTGAATGTAAGAAAGAGGGCGGTAAGGCAACATTGATGCGCAAAGGTTTGGCGTTTTCAGCAATTGCAGCCATTGCCCCAACACGAGAAGAGGACTGATTGATTCCATCAATGATATGATTGATTTCCAAAGAAATGTTTGATGTCATTTGTTCTGATACGTCGCGAAACAATCGTTCTGCAAAAAATGCGGCGACAACAATTTGAATCACAACAATAGGAACCGCAAGAATAATCATTGCTCGGCCAAACAGACTGCGCGGTAGTTTTGATTTAATCCACTGTTCTATCATAAAATAAGGGTTATGCTGATGTGAGTGTCTGTGCAAGCACTCAGATATTTATGTAGATATTACATTTTTTTTAATTTCTTGCGAAAACACTATAGACGGCTGAAATAGCTGCTGTTATACGCAGCCTCGCAGCGCATGTTGCACTTGGTATTCCGACGTAGCTCAGCGGTAGAGCAGTTGACTGTTAATCAATTGGTCGTAGGTTCGATCCCTACCGTCGGAGCCAAAACTTTCCGCACATAAGCACCCAAATAAAATTATTGCATTAAACGACACATATATGCTGTAATTTTATAAGAACTTTTTCTTTATTCTGGGGTATTTATGCGAGTTAAGTGTCTTCTTTGCAAAGTCATGAGTGTAGCTTTTATATTTGCATCTTTATCGCCAGCAATTGCAGGTGATTGGCATGTTGATACAAAGAACAAATATCAAGTAGGGAAATCATTCCATGAATTTCCACTCGCCACTTATAAATCTGACAAATTAGAGAAGTCAGAATACGTAGAAGGTTATATTCGGGTTCCAAAAATTTTCCCAAAAGATATTCTGTTTAATTCAAAGACGCCAAAGTCGCGTGACGAATTTAAAAAACAAGCTTCGAAAATATCTGAACATATTGCTCAAAAGTATAAGACGAATGCTATGGCAAAAGAATATCAAGATTTTTGTTATAATTTAAATAAAGAGGGAAATATTGGCCTGGTTCAAAACGGTATAACCTCAGATGAATGTATGGGAATTCTTTCTGCAGAGACAAGCAGAATGATTTTTAATTTCAGGTTCATACATAATCTTGAAGCGTCATATGAACAGGCGGTAACTGGTTTTTATAACATTGATCAAGATAAGTTCGTTTCGATGAACGATATTGAAGATCATATTGCACCGATAAAGGTTAAGGTCGAATGGGATGATTCAGGTACTTACAGCACGGGTTCGACTAGTTTTCTGCCAACTTTAGTTGATGTAAACTTTGGAAGTCGCATGGCTAAAGATTTAAAGGCTTATAGATTTTATACAGATAAAATATATTGTGCTACGCAAAAGACAGCAAAAGATAATTCTGAATTTATTGCGGAAAATTGTAAAAATGCCAAATCCATCCAAATTGCGAGTGCAAGTATTCATACATCGTTAGGTGCTTTTTTACAGATACGTAAAAAATTTGATGCCATTGCTATTGAGTTTTTCACGCCAAATTTACGAAGCTACATTATCTATGCCCCGATGAAAGATGTCTATGACCAGCTATTTGCAGCCAATTAAATATTAGCCGAGAACGCTTGCGTTTAAGGCTTTAACTTGCCTTAGCTTTGATAACGACATAAAGCCATTGGTATGAAGATAATAACCACGACAGCCGACCTAGATGCATTTTGTAAAGAGTGTGCCACGCAAGAGTATGTTACCGTAGATACTGAATTCTTACGTGAACGAACTTATTATTCAAAACTTTGCCTTATACAGATGGCCTATAAAGGGCAGGGCAATGAAAACGCTGTCTTAATTGATCCCCTTTCAAATGAATTAAGTTTGGACCCAATCTATGATTTGTTCCAAAACGAAACTGTTGTGAAAGTGTTTCATGCATCGCGCCAAGATTTGGAAATCTTTTTTGTCGACAAAGGTGTAATTCCATCACCATTGTTTGACACGCAAGTGGCCGCGATGGTTTGTGGGTATGGTGAACAAGTCGGTTATGAAACGCTTGTACGTAAAATTGCAAATGAAGCATTGGATAAATCATCGCGTTTTACAGATTGGAGCACACGCCCATTATCCGATAAGCAAAAAACTTATGCTATTGGTGATGTGACACATCTGCGCGTGATTTATGAACATCTGAAAGCCAGCCTAGAAAAGCGCAACCGTGAGGAATGGGTTGAGGAGGAATTAAGTATTCTAACCAACCCAGCAACTTACGTTGTACATCCTGATGATGCCTGGAAACGCGTTAAAACCCGTAATAGTTCTGGTAAAATGCTAACTTACGTTCGTGAATTAGCTCGTTTTCGTGAAGAACATGCACAAACGAAAAACATTCCGCGCAACCGCGTATACAAAGATGATGCGTTATTAGAATTAGCCGCGACAAAACCTACAAGTATTGATCAGCTCAAAAGATCACGCTTATTGCTGCGTGATGCACGTGCTGGCGCTATTGCTGATGGTATTCTATCTGCTGTTAAATCTGCATCAAAAGTGAAACCTGATGATTTCCCAAAGGCACCTGAGCAACGTATAAAGAAGCAAGGCAATGACGGTCTTGCGGATTTGTTACGAGTTTTATTAAAAGCCAGCGCCGAAGAGGCAGGGGTTGCGACTAAATTGATATGTAATACAGCTGATTTGGATGCGATTGCATCAGGCGAGCGTAATTTACCTGCTTTTAGTGGTTGGCGCAAAAAAGTATTTGGCGAGAATGCCCTGAAATTATGCCAAGGTGAAATCGCTTTATCAGCAGATAAAGATTCTGTTAAAATCGTTAAAGTCTAAGATTACTTACGCACTGTAATCTGATTGTCTCTCGCTATAACGCGAATACTACGCGCTCCTGCTAAACGTTTTGCTGAAATCGAATTTCCTGCAATAAGTTCCCGAGAACGTTCTGTTGTTGGTGTTACTGCAACTTCTGGAAATTCACCTTTGAATTCAAAGCTGATCACGCCGTCTTCATCAGGAAAGCCGCCATTCACAGGCGCTAAGTGCAAGTCGTGATATCCAATATTGCCAGTTGTGCCTGTTGCATGAACGAGTGCGCCACCACGGTGAGAATCAACGACTACCTTTGTGACTGTAGGGATCAAAACACGTTTATCAACTGTCGGATCACGTTGTTCTAATTCTACTTCTTTAACGCGTTTCTTACCAAATAGGCCTGCAGAACTGCCACCAGAGCTTCCTGCAGAACTATCACCTGAACTTCCACCAGCGCTACTACCTGCTGAGCCGCCAAAGCTACCAAAAACAGAACATCCAGCGATTAAGCTACATGCAACAACGATAACAAAAGTATTCTTCATGGATCTTCCCATCTGCTCTGGCATTACAGATACCCAAAGTCTGCCTCAAAGAAAAGCCTTCTCTCATCAAATTAACGAAAAACGCTGGACGTTTTGTTCTTGCAATCATAGGTCATAGAAAAAGATGGACAAAGAGTATGTCAGAAACATTTGAAGAAATCGTTGAAACTTTCGAATTCCTTGATGATTGGGAAGATCGCTACCGCCATGTTATTGAAATGGGTAAAGCGATGCCCGAGCTTGATGATGCGTTAAAAGTTGACGCAACCAAAGTAGATGGATGTGCTTCGCAAGTTTGGATTGTGCCAAAGATATCTGGTACAGGCCCATCAGCAATCTTAGAGTTTGATGGTGCATCTGACGCAATGATTGTAAGTGGCCTAATAGCTATCTTGAAAGCACTATATGCAGGAAAGACAGTTAAAGATGCCATTGAAATTGATGCATTAGCCTCTTTTGCAAGTCTTGGGTTGGATCAACATTTATCTGCTCAGCGTTCAAATGGTCTGCGTGCTATGATCGAAAGATTGCGTTTGTTGGCATCACAAGCATGTGCTGGTTAATCGCAAACTGAATGAAATGCATAATTGTTATGCTAAATATGCATTTGTTTCATGGTTGAAACTATGTCACAGGCTTATTTAACATAACGGTATTTGTACTGTGACTTATAAAATTGGGACAAAGAATGTCAAAAATACTACAAAAAATCATTGATAAACAAGGCTTTGTTTTGACAGATGGGGCAACAGGTACAAACCTCTTTAATATGGGCTTAATGGCGGGTGATGCGCCTGAAATGTGGAATGAAGAACATCCTGACCGTATTACCAAACTTTATCAAAGCGCTGTAGACGCCGGATCTGATCTATTTTTAACAAATAGCTTTGGCGGAAATGCCTCGCGTTTGAAATTACACAACGCTGGCCACCGTGCCCGTGAACTGTCCCGTATGGCTGCTGAAATTGGTCGTGAAGTGGCTGATAAATGTGATCGTGATATCGTTGTTGCAGGCTCTGTTGGTCCAACAGGCGAGATTATGGGCGCTGCTGGTACATTATCCCACGAAGACGCTGTTGAGATTTTTGAAGAACAAGCACATGGCCTGCTTGAAGGTGGCGCAGACGTTCTTTGGGTCGAAACAATTTCTGCTCCAGAAGAATATGCAGCGGCTGCAGAAGCCATGCAAAATGTGGGCGCTGATTGGTGTGGAACAATGAGTTTCGATACAGCAGGGCGTACAATGATGGGTACGACGTCAACTGGTATGGTCGAAATGATCGCTGGTATGGATTATAAACCGTTCGCATTTGGTGCAAACTGTGGTGTGGGTGCCTCTGATCTGTTGCGTACAGTTATGGGTTTCTCAGACACAGGAACGGAACGCCCGATTATTGCCAAAGGCAATGCAGGTATCCCAAAATATGTGGATGGCCACATCCATTATGACGGTACACCTGAATTAATGGCAGAATATGCGCTTATGGCGCGTAATGCTGGAGCCACAATCATTGGCGGCTGTTGCGGCACAATGCCAGAGCATTTAAGCGCTATGCGCAAGGCTTTGGATAGCACCGCTAAAGGTGAAAAACCTAGTTTAGAACAGATCAGTGCATCAATTGGGCCATTCTCATCGGAACACGATGGTACAGGGGATACATCCAACCAACCAGCACGCCGCAAGCGCCGCAGAGGATAATACGTCGCAGTGTTGCTGCGTTTTGTCGTAAAATGAAAAGATAAATTGCCTAAAAACGGTGAACTTCTAATCAGTTAACGCCGTATACTATATAAGGAATACCCGATGTCAGACGAAGAAGATATCATCCTATCCGAGCTTTCAGACGATGAACTCGTCCCACAAATGCACGATGACCTTTATGATGGCATGAAGGAAGAAATCGAAGAGGGTGTTAACATCCTATTGGAACGCGGCTGGATGCCATATGACGTTTTGACCAAAGCGTTGGTTGAAGGCATGCGTATCGTTGGTATCGATTTTCGTGACGGTATTCTATTCGTTCCAGAAGTATTGCTTGCAGCAAACGCAATGAAGGGCGGCATGGCCATTCTGAAACCTCTATTGGCTGAAACTGGTGCTCCACGTTTGGGCAACATGGTTATCGGTACTGTAAAGGGTGATATTCACGACATCGGTAAAAACCTTGTAACCATGATGATGGAAGGTGCTGGCTTCGAGGTTAAAGATCTTGGCATCAACAACCCAGTTGAAAACTACATCGATGAGTTGGAATCAGGTGAATACGACATCCTTGGCATGTCTGCGCTTTTGACAACGACTATGCCTTACATGAAGGTCGTTATTGATACGATGGTCGAAAAAGGTATGCGTGATGATTACACGGTACTTGTTGGTGGTGCGCCACTAAACGATGAGTTTGGCAAAGCTATTGGTGCAGATGCTTACTGTCGCGATGCGGCTGTTGCTGTGGAAACTGCAAAAGAGTTCATGGCGAAAAAGCACAATCAGTTAAGCGCATAACATGGCATTAACAGTTGATGATAACACATTGACTGAAAAAGGTTTAAACGCGCCAAAGGATAACCTTGGGCGCGTTTTACTTTTGGCGTGCGGGGCATTAGCTCATGAAATTCTCGCCTTAAAACGCCTGAATAATTGGAACCATATGGAACTGCAGTGTTTGCCTGCAAAATACCATCTGTATCCTGAAAAGATTCCGCAAGCCGTTGAAGAGGCTGTTCATAAATACCGTGATGACTATGAAACGATTTTTGTGGTCTATGCGGATTGTGGAACAGGTGGCTTATTACAAGCCAAATGCGCTGAATTGGGCGTGGAAATGGTCGAAGGCCCGCATTGTTACAGCTTTTTCGAAGGTAATGAAGTTTTTGCCAAGACATCTGAAGATGAGATTACTGCATTTTACCTGACAGATTTCTTGGTCAAACAGTTCGATGCCTTTGTAACACGTCCAATGGGGTTGGATCGTCATCCAGAGCTGCGTGATATGTATTTTGGGAACTACACCAAGGTTGTTTACCAAGCACAGGTCAATGATCCCGCATTAGATACTAAGGCTCAAGAATGCGCCGACAAACTGGGATTACCCCTTGAGCGCCGCTATACGGGTTATGGTGATCTCGAAGTTACCTTACGTGACATCAAAGCCTAAATATTGCAGTTCCACATTGGGTTTTGTAGCCTTTCCCTAAACCACAAAGGGTAGGGATAATGAACGTAACTGATGCCATCAAATCACGCCGTACGTATCGGGCTTATAAACCTGATCTTATCCCTGATGATGAATTGCGCGAATTGATTGATATCGCGCGTTGGTCGCCATCTAATACAAACACGCAACCATGGCATTTTGCGGTTGTTTCGGGCAAGCCGTTACGCGACTTGGAAAACGAACTTCTAAAGCACATTATGAGCGGCGGTCAGCAAAACCCAGCGTTTGAACCAAGCTCGGTCCCTTTGAAAGGGGTTCATAAAGAACGCCAATACGATTGCGCCAACCGCTATTACGGAACAATGGGTATCAAACGCGAGGACAAGAATGCCCGCAATATGCTGGCTTTAAAGAATTTTCAGTTCTTCGGCGCACCACACGCTGCATTCCTATCTATGCCAGCAGATATGAACCACACAAACAGTCTTGATCTGGGGATATTCTTGCAAAGCTTTATGTTGCTACTCACAGAACGCGGTATGGCTTCTTGTGCACAGGGCGCCTTGGCCATGTACCCTGATCCGATATTCAAAGTCGCTAACATTCCAGAAGGCAATGCAATCGTTTGCGGCATCTCATTTGGCTACGCCGATGATACCGCAAAGATTAATGAAACACGTATGATCCGCGCTGATTTAGAAGATGTTGCTAGCTTTGTAAGCTAGTTAATCAGTTTACAAACTTTGACACTGACATTGAAACAGCACTGTTGCTTTTATTTTGGATCGTGTAAATATATCCGTTTTTCTTAAAAAAGGCGCGGCCGGCACCTTTTATATTAGATACTTTTGCCTTGGGAGCCGCTTTCACTTTTATCAATATAAGTGCTAGCGTAGCTTCTTTTTCAGCTGATCGTTTATTCTTGGAAAAGAGTTTACCATCTTTTACTTGGTATGAGACTTCACAACTATAAAGTAAGTCGCCACCTATTACGGTAGCATTTGCTCTTTTTGTTGGATGAACTAAGGTTGTGGTCGCTTTTTCATCTTTAACAACAGTAAAGCCACTCTTACGGAGAGCTTTCTTATTCGCTTGTGTATTCCCAACTTTTGCCAAACAATCTTTTTGAAACAATGCGATTGCTTCACCAACGTTCATCAAAGCCTTTTTATTCTTTTTTGCAAAAGCGGGATTTGTAGACAAAGCAACAGCTGTAGATAAACCAATAACTCCAGCCAAGTTTAAATATGAATTCGTAAAAATGGTTTTAGTCATCGTTTAATTCCTTAAGTATTCTAATTTTCGAAAATCTATATTCTCTACTAGTGATAAATACTTAAGGAAGCAACGTTTAGCCAACGTAATTCGAACGTGTCAGACTATACTTGGCCATTTTTTCATTCAAAGTACGGCGCGGTAGTTTTAATTCTTCCATAACAGATTGAATAGAGCCTTTGTGACGGCGCATGGTGTTATCGATCAGCATACGTTCAAAGGCTTCTACGTGCTCTTTCAATGGTTTACCGTCTTCAATTACCTCAGGTGTCTCCTGATCGCCATCTGCCATCAACAGGCTGGAAATTGAATAACTACCACGGCGGCTTTGTAGCACAGCACGTTCCGCTAAATTGATCAATTGACGAATATTACCAGGCCAAGGTGCTTGTAATAACTTCGCTGCATCCTCTGCCGAAACCTCAGGTTGGTCACAACCATATTCATCCGCAAAGTTTTCAGCATAACGCGTGAATAAAGTCAAAATATCCTCACCACGCTGACGCAATGGAGGAGGGGTGATCTGCATTGCCGCCAAACGGAAATACAAGTCTTGGCGGATTGTATCATCCAGTGATTTATTCGGATCAGGTTCGTTTGAAATTGCAATTATTCGCAGTTGCGAAACTTCACCACGATCGTGTTCTGTAATCGAACTCAATAGTTTTGCCTGAATAGATGCAGGTAGAGATTCAATATCCTCAAGGCATAATGTGCCGCCTAAAGATGCCTCTAGAAACGGTGTCGCATCTTCGTTAGGGCCGAACAAGCGTTTAGCCAATTCATCCTCTGTATAAGCCGCACAGTTTACTGTGATGAACTTCTTACCTTGGCGCGATCCACAAGCGTGTAACGCATGTGCAATCAAGCTTTTGCCTGTTCCTGTTTCACCAGAAATTAAGATATGACCATCAGCTTGTGCCAAATCCAAGATGTCTTCGCGCAACCGTTCCATAACGGGGCTAGTTCCCATCAGTTTCCGCAACAGAACTGTTCCATCAGACAATTCACGGCGTAAAGTCCGGTTATCTAACTGTAAACGGCGTGTTTGTACCGCACGTTTAGCCAACTCTGCCATGCGTTCTGGGTTAAATGGCTTTTCAAGAAAGTCATATGCGCCAATGCGCATCGCTTCTACAGCCATAGACACATCGCCGTGTCCCGTGATCATGATCATCGGAAGTGTGTTATCAATGCTCTGTATTTTCTTTAGAAATTGAATGCCGTCTATTTCAGGCATCCGAACATCGGAAATGATGATACCTGGAAAATCTGCGTCAATTTCCTTAAGTGCATGAACCGCACTAGGATAGGTGACTGTTCTGTATCCCGATAGGGTTAACCATTGTGAGATACTCTCGCGCATGTCTTGTTCATCGTCGACAATTGCTATCGTCATTTGCTCTGCCATTTGGCTATTACTCCGCCGCTTTTACAGTCTCTTGTTTAATCATAGGAATTTGGAACTCAAACACTGCACCACGTGGGTTTACATTTCGAGCGAGAAGTCGCCCACCTAAATCATTCGCAATCCCAGAAGAAATAGCCAAACCAAGCCCAACACCGTCGCCTGGTTGCTTTGTGGTATAGAACGGCTCAAACAAATTATCCAAGTTTTCAATGCCCGGCCCATTGTCTTTAATAGATAATTTCGCCATGTCGCCAGCAACCAGTAAAATATCCAGATGACGATCGCCTTGTAGTTTCATAGAATCAATAGCGTTCCGCAGAAGGTTCACAATCACTTGTTCAATGCGCACCATATCGCCCAAAACCATAACAGGGGCCTTTGGCATGGTCTCTGTAATCTCAATTTCAAGCTGATTAAGCTGTGGAGACATCATAGACATGCTGCCTTGAACCGCTTTACGCAGATCGACTTCTTGCAGGTCATCCTCACCTTTACGCGCATATGATTTTAACTGTCGTGTTATAGCACCCATACGTTCAATCAAATCATCGATACGTTGAAAACTACCAATGGCTTCTTCTGGACGGCGGCGCTTTAACAGCAATTTTGCTCCAGCCAAATATGTGCGCATAGCAGCAAGTGGTTGGTTCAATTCGTGACTAACAGCTGCAGACATTTCACCTAAAGCTGCCAATTTTGAACTCTGCGCTAAACTTTGTTCTGCAACTTGTAGGTTTCGCTCTGCTTCCTCACGTTGTGATATTTCAAGTGTCAGTTGATCATTCAAGGCCCGTAACTCAGCAGATTCAGCTTGGAATACAAAAGACTTACGCATTGCGCGCTTAGACAAAATATAGAACATCACGGCAAGCACCATCGCATAGCCCATGATTTCCAATGCAAGGATACCGTTCACACGTGCGCGTATGCTTTCGAATGATGCAAGATATACAATATTCCAACCTTGGAAGGGGACCTTTTCATCAATACGGAATAAAGGTTGTCCACGTATATAAGCGTCAGCAACGGATCCAGACCATTCACCAGTCGCACGTAAAGCACGTTCCATTGTAGATAGAACGGGTTGGTTTGATAAAGCTTCGGCTAAAGTTTGATTTTGAAATTGACGTTCTGTTGAAAGTAAAATCGTACCTTCGCTATTCGTAACAATCAAAGTTGCATCATTTTTAGACCATGTATCAAATAGGCCATCTAAATCCACTTCGACAACAATGATACCAACCGTCTGACTAGCGCTTTGGACACGACGAGAGAAATAATATGATGTCCCACCACTGTCGTTTTCAAAGCTGGTAAAAACAGTATCGCTGGCGCGTACGGCAGATACGAAAACTGGTTTGTCGTTCAAAAAGCTCCCAAGTTGCTGCCTATTGCTGGTTGCTACAACGCGACCTTCGGCACTTAATAGAAATATATTCTTTGCACCAATATCATCTTGGTAACTGATTAATCTTTGTGAAGACGATACGAAATCAGAGCTATTTAGCGCTGCAATTAGCGTTGTATCACGCGATAATAGCAAGGGAACCACTGAGCTACGTTGTAAATCACTGATAATACGGCCGCTATATAACGAGAGCTGCCGTTCAGCATTAGCGCGTGTGCTTTGTGTAAAACGTTCTGTGAAATATAAGTTGCTTAAGAACATAACGGCAAAAGCCGTTAAAATTATAAATAAGACTCCAAATCGCATAAATAGATTTGTACGTCTCGAATTTACAGATGAAAGTGTTGTATCTGTTGCCATTATGAAAGTGTAAGCGCAGTGCGCTTCACGCTCAAGTAAAATGCAGGTGCTGACATCACTTTAAGCGGAAACAAGCGATCCAGCGATGCTTTCAAACAACTTAGAACCATCAACGCCACCTAATTCAGGGTCATTTAGGCGTTCTGGGTGTGGCATCATTCCCAAAACTCGACGGTTCTCTGACAGAATACCCGCAATATCGTCCATCGCACCGTTTGGATTATTCGTATATGTGTAAGCAACGCGATCTTCGCCATGCAGTGTTTTTAGGGTTTCTGCATCAGCCGTATAATTGCCTTCGTGATGTGCAACGGGGTAGGTGACAACATCACCTTTTTTATGCTCATTCGTAAAAATAGAGTCTGTTGTTTCGACCTTAAGACCAACATCCTTACAGACGAATTTCAGCTGTGCATTACGCATCAAAACACCTGGTAACAAACCACTTTCAGTCAAAACCTGAAAGCCGTTACAAATGCCAACCACATACCCACCTTTGTTAGCAAAATCGACAACAGAGCGCATAATTGGTGAACGCGCTGCAATCGCACCACACCGCAGGTAATCCCCAAAAGAGAACCCACCTGGGATGCCGATCACATCCAAACCTTGTGGCAGGCTGCTTTCTTTGTGCCAAACCATTTGTGTTTGTTTATTGTGACCAGAAACCTTGTCAAAAGCGACAGCAAGGTCGCGGTCACAGTTAGAGCCGGGGAATTGGATAACTGCTGCGCGCATTATAGAATTTCCACTGCGTAGTCTTCGATCACTGTATTTGCCAAAAGCTTTTCACACATCGCTTTGACTTGTTCTTCTGCTTTAGCAGCATCTGTTTCCGTCAATTCCATTTCGATGATTTTACCTTGGCGTACTTTTTCAACACCATCAAATCCCAAAGCTCTCAACGAGTGGCGCACGGCCGCCCCCTGAGGATCTAGAACACCATTTTTTAGGGTCACATGTACGCGTGCTTTCATCGGTCTTGCCTCTTATTTTACAAGTTTAGGTGTGGTTGTGTTTTTCGGGAGTAACCCCAAACGGCGTGCAACTTCGGAATAGGCATCAGTAAGGTTGCCCAAATCACGACGGAACACATCTTTATCTAGTTTTTGACCAGTCTCGATATCCCATAAACGACAGCTATCTGGGCTGATTTCATCTGCGATAACGAGTTGTTGGTAATCATTTTCAGTCAGGCGGCCAATTTCGATTTTGAAATCAACCAATTTGATACCAACAGCGTGCATTGTTCCAGATAGGAAATCATTCACACGTAGCGCCATTGCAATCATTTCATCCAATTCACGCTGTGTCGCCCATTCAAGCGCAAGGATATGTTCCTCTGCAACCAATGGATCACCAAGACTGTCGTCTTTATAACTGAACTCAACCAATGGGCGGTTCAGTTTAGTGCCTTCTTCAATCCCCAAACGTTTTGACATGCTGCCAGCGGCAACATTACGAACGATGACTTCCAAAGGAACGATATCAACGCGTTTGACCAATTGTTCGCGCATATTCAAACGTTTGATAAAATGTGTCGGCAGACCAATGCTTTCCAAACCTTGCATAAAGTGTTCAGAAAAACGGTTGTTCAGCGCACCTTTGCCATCAATAACGTCTTTTTTCTCTGCGTTGAATGCAGTTGCGTCGTCTTTGAAGTATTGAATGATTGTCCCAGGCTCTGGACCTTCGTAAAGCGTCTTGGCTTTGCCTTCGTATATTTTTGCGCCCTTGGCCATCGGGGTCTCCATATATGGGGTGGGGGACTCACATAGCCCCTTACCGTATGCACTCTATAAGCTGTCCCTTGCCGACCAGCAAGGCTATTCCTTAGTGGTCTTGCAAAGTGATATTTGCACCCCACATGTCTAATATAAAGTAATTTTACAGGAGGCTAAATTGACAACATTTGATGAACGTGAACATGCATTTGAGGCAAAGTTCGCACATGATGCGGAAATGCAGTTCAACGCAGAGGCAAGACGGAATAAAATGCTCGGTCTATGGGCGGCAAAAATTCTTGGAAAAACAGGTGTTGAAGTGCAAACTTATGCTGCAACTGTTGTCAATGCGAACCTTGAAGAACCAGGTGATGAAGATGTCTTCCGCAAACTTAATGGTGACTTAGGTGATCGCGTAGATGAAAATGAGCTACGCACAAAGATGTCCGAGTTTATGAGAACTGCAAAAAACGAAATTATGAACGAACAATAAATATAAAAAAGGCCTCAGAAAAATCTGAGGCCTTGATATAATCTAACAAAAAGATCGACATAAACAGTACACGCATTCCTGCTGGAGCTCTATTCACCACGTAAGACAACAACACCGCGAGGTAGTAAATTATCTTCCGTTACATCGATCAGAAAAATAATTATTGAAATAGTAAAATTATTATTACCTTAGGTCACAAAAAAAAGAGTGACAATAGTCACTCTTTTTTAAAATAACTACCCAAAAGTTAGTCTTAATCGCTTTTTTTGCATATTTGGTGCAATGATTTCAAACTTAACTTTCACATTAGACGAAAATAATTTTCGTCTTTTCAGAATCAATTATCCGAATACACGCTTGAAAATCGTATCAACATGCTTCGTGTGATAGCCCAGATCAAATTTCTCTTCGATTTCTTCAGCACTCAATGCTTTCAATACATCATCGTCACCTAAAAGCTCGGTTTTAAAGTCTTTACCTTCTTCCCAAACTTTCATTGCATTGCGCTGAACCAGTTTATAGCTATCTTCACGACTTACGCCTGCTTGTGTCAAAGCTAGTAGAACGCGTTGTGACATTACCAAACCACGGAACTTATTCATGTTAGCAAGCATGTTGTCAGGATAGATAACCAATTTATCAACCAAACCTGTCAAACGTGCCAAAGCAAAATCTAAAGTCACACATGTGTCTGGGCCAATATTACGCTCAACAGAAGAGTGTGAAATATCGCGCTCATGCCAAAGCGCTACGTTTTCCATCGCAGGCACAACGGCCATACGCACCAAACGCGCCAAACCTGTTAGGTTTTCAGACAAAACAGGGTTGCGTTTGTGTGGCATTGCAGACGAGCCTTTTTGACCCTTGCTGAAAAACTCTTCAGCTTCCAAAACCTCTGTGCGCTGCATATGGCGAATTTCTACTGCGATATTCTCAATAGATGACCCAACAACACCTAATGCTGCAAAGAATGCAGCATGGCGGTCGCGTGGAATAACCTGTGTACTGATCGGTTCTGGTTCAAGACCAAGTTTTGCACAAACATGTTCTTCAACAGCAGGGTCGATATTTGCGAATGTACCAACCGCACCAGAAATCGCACCTGTCGCAATTTCCATACGTGCTTTCTTCAAACGATTAAGGTTACGATCCATTTCCGCATAGAAACGTGCAAATGTCAGACCCATAGTTGTTGGCTCGGCATGAATGCCGTGCGAACGACCAATACGCACAGTCATCTTGTGTTCCATCGCGCGGCGCTTAAGCGCTTCCAGCAAATCTTCCATGCCTTTGATCAGAATGTCAGACGCACGCACCAACTGAACATTAAAACATGTGTCCAATACATCTGATGATGTCATCCCTTGATGCACAAACCGTGCTTCTTCGCTGCCTACATGTTCAGCCAAATGCGTTAAAAAAGCAATTACATCATGTTTTGTAACCGCTTCTATTTCGTCAATGCGCGCCACATCAAATTCTACGTCCTTGGCTTTCCAAACCGCATCAGCATTCTCGCGCGGGATTACACCTAAGTCTGCCATTGCATCACATGCGTGTGCTTCGATTTCATACCAGATACGGAATTTGCTTTCTGGTGAGAAAATAGCGACCATTTCTGGACGAGAATAACGAGGGATCATGGCAGGACCTTTTTATGGTTGTAGGAGTGTCGGGTGCCTCATAAACTGATGCGACTTAAGACGCAAGGACAGGGGGCAACTATGCTACGTTTGATCACTATATTCATGTTTATCGCCAGCATGTCCTCTGCCGAAACATGGCAAAAATTGTCAAATGAAGGCATTGAAGCGGCTCTTAGCGACAAAACCCTCAAATATGGCTATCCCATTCAAAAGTTTTTTGCAGACGGTCGTACAATCTATGAAACTCAAATAGTGACACACGGTGAATGGCGTGCAGAGAACAACCAATATTGCTCTGTTTGGCCTCCAGCTGTGACATGGGTCTGTTATGATGTTGAAGCAAATTCAGAAGGAACCAAAGTGCGCTTTATCGCCAAAAACGGCACTATCGATGTTGGTGACTATACAGACTAACCACCGCGTCCTTCTGGTCCGGCATAGTGGCGCTCTACCTTCGCAATACGAGTAATATAATACTCATACCATTTTTCACGCCCCATCTTTTGCGCAAATGCGTGCTCCGCCACAGCTTTCCATGCTAATAATGACTGCTCATCTTTCCAGTAACTAACAGTGATGCCTAAACCAGCCTCATCACGAGTACTTTCGACACCTATAAACCCTGGTTGTTGCGCTGCCATTTCCACCATCTTTTCTGCCATTGCTGCATAACCCGCGTCAAAGTCTGTGCGTTGATTGGTAAAGATCACAGCGTAATAAGGTGGTTCAGGTAAGGGGGCAAAGTGGTCTGGCATTATAGTCCTTATAAACCGCGTGCCCTGATGCGCTGAGTTTCCTCTGGCCCTCGAGCACGAGATTTACGGTAATCTTTAGGTGTTTGATGAAGTTTAGAATTAAATAAACGTGTGAAATATGCAGGAGAGCTAAATCCAAGCTGTTTGGAAATATCCTGTACCTTTAAGTTGCTATGCAAGAGTAACTGCATTGCTTCACTCAAAACACGTTCTTGGATAATTTGCCCTGCAGATTTGTGGTTCAAAGCGCGAGAAACCCGCGATAGATGTGTTGTTGTTACCCCAAGTGCATCTGCATATTCGCTCAAAGAGCGGCCGGTATTATATTGGCGTTCTAATATACGCGAAAACCGTCGCATCAATTTTTGAGATGCCGTCTCTTTGATGTTTTCGATTTTATCACCAGTCAGACGTAATATATGTACAATCAGCAAGTTCACATAGGCTTCCATAGCTGGAAAACGTCCCTCTGTATCGGATGTGGCTTCGCTAACAATACTATCTACATATTTTGTAATTTCTGACTGCTTCATAATATTCAAAACAGGAAACACAAAAGAATGCTTTGGCATGTTAATTTTTGCTTTTTGGTCAATCGATATGAATGAGCCATAACTGTTTGCGCCAACTTCAAATACATGTGGAACATTACTTGGAACATATACAAATGTATTTGGTCCCACGCCTTTGGTCACACCATCAATCATAATACGTGCATTGCCTTTTGAGAGCCAAAATATTTTGTGCATTCCATTTTGACCGTCCATACGCGATTCAGGCGTAAAGCTTCGTACGCTTGGTGCAAGCGCACTGACGAAAACAGTTTGCTCACTTTGCATAAGATGGGAATGCGTCAAGGTATGGTGTTCCTAATTTTGTATGGCCTTACAGCCAAATATCCGATTCTTCTGGTTTTAAAAAGACAACCTAGGCTTAAATGTATGTTTTTAGCAATATTTTGCTTATAAAATTTTTGTTAAATCAAATTTACTGTCTGATAAGTGCAATTTTTGCCAATCTTTCATTCGCCCACGAAACCACGTACGCTGCCGTTTTGCGTATCTTCTACTTTGCAACTTTGCAGCTTCAATGGCATCGGTCAAATCCATGTCACCTTGTAGGTATGAAATAAGCTCTTTTGCGCCGATGGCTTTACAAGACGGCTGGTTTTCATCCCACCAACCCGCATCGATAGCAACTTGGCATTCCTCTAACGCGCCTAATTCAAGCATAATATCAAATCGACGATCTATGCGTTCATTCAGCCAATCCGTTTCACTGATTAAAGAAAATAGATGTGCATCATTTTCAGCTAATAATGGGGCATCAGTTTCATCCTGCCACCTGGATAGACTAATACCTGTTGCTCTTAATACCTCCCAAGCACGTTGCGTACGTGCAGGGTTTTGAACATCAATGCGGGCATAGGTTTCTGGATCTTCGTTTTCCAAGATACTGGCAAATACATTTCTGCCATGGTCAGAAATCATTTGATCTGCTTCAGCACGTACTGATGCAGGCACATCAGGTATATGTGCCAATCCTTGCGTTAAAGAGGAAAAATATAAGCCTGTCCCACCGACAATGATTGGGCGCTCTTTTCTTTCCGCGCAAATATCAAGTTGCTTTTGAATATCCCTCAACCATTCCCCAGCTGAATAGGCGTGATCCATTGCAACATGGCCATACATGTAATGCGGACATTGCTCTAAGTCTTCTTGTGGTGGTCGCGCAGATAAGACAGACCAACCCTCATAAACCTGCAATGCATCAGCATTTATAATAGCACCATTTACATGCTTTGCGATTTCAATCGCCAAAGATGACTTTCCAGAGGCTGTTGGCCCTGCAATTAAAATTGACTTTGTATCTGAAAGAAGGGCGGTCACATTCGGCTCATTATTGGTTTCTTGGCGATATTTAGCGTATACAGTACCACTTTGTCATTGCAACAATGCGCTATTTCCGATTATTTGCAGCAACGATAATTTAAAGGAGTCGATTATGTCCGATGGGTCGCAACCTGGCGAAAAACCAACGTATAAGCGAGTTCTTTTAAAAATTTCGGGCGAAGCCCTGATGGGTGACCAAGGATTTGGTCTTAATCCTCCAACAGTTGAACGTATTGCTGCTGAAGTCAAAACGCTTCACGATATGGGTGTGGAAGTTTGTCTTGTTATTGGTGGTGGTAACATCTTTCGCGGTCTTCAAGGATCTGCTCAAGGTATGGAACGTACAACGGCTGATTACATGGGCATGTTAGCGACAGTAATGAATGCACTAGCCATGCAAGGTGCGTTAGAAGCTCTTAGTGTTCATACACGTGTCATTTCCGCAATTCCAATGGATCAAGTGTGCGAACCATATATTCGCCGCCGCGCTGTGCGTCACTTAGAGAAAAAACGTGTTTGTATCTTTGCTGCGGGTACCGGTAACCCATATTTCACGACAGACACTGCGGCCACTCTGCGCGCATCAGAAATGAATTGTGAAGCGATCTTTAAGGGCACGCAAGTTGACGGGATTTACGACAAAGACCCGAAAACGAATGCAGATGCTACACGGTATGATAATGTTTCATACGACGAGGTGTTACAAAAGAACCTAAAAGTGATGGATGCATCAGCGATTGCATTGGCGCGCGATAACAATCTACCTATTATTGTATTTTCACTGGACACACCTGGTGGTTTGGCTGGTATATTGCGTGGACAAGGAACTTATACGACAGTGGGCTAAACCACTAAGAGCAGCAAATGGGAGACAATAATGTCTGATATTGATATTGATCTTAAAGACCTAGAGCGCCGTATGGACGGTGCAATGGGAGCACTTAAAAATGAATTCTCAAGTTTGCGCACAGGCCGCGCATCCGCTTCTATTCTAGAACCTGTTATGGTTGATGCATATGGGTCATCTATGCCGTTGAACCAATGTGGTACAGTAAATGTTCCTGAACCTCGTATGATTACTGTGACAGTATGGGATAAAGGCCTTGTTGGTGCTGTTGAAAAAGCTATCCGTGACAGTGGCTTAGGTATGAACCCAGTTGTTGACGGAATGACATTACGTTTACCAATTCCTGAATTGAACGAAGAACGTCGTAAGGATTTGTCAAAATTGGCAGGTCAGTATGCAGAAAATGCTAAAGTCTCTATTCGCAATGTTCGTCGGGATGGTATGGATCAAATCAAAAAAGCCAAAGCAGATGGCATGGGTGAAGATGACCAGAAAATTTGGTCTGACGAAATCCAGACTTTAACAGATAATGCTATTGCTGCGATTGACGGTGTGTTAGAGAATAAACAAGCCGAGATTATGCAGGTATAACTGGAGTCCCACACGGGATAGTATTGTGACACAATCCATACAAAGAGATTTAAAGCATGTTGCCATCATTATGGATGGCAATGGTCGTTGGGCTGTAAAGCGCGGGTTAGAGCGACTTGACGGTCATATGCGTGGTGCGCGTATGGTTAAAAAGATCGTTAAAGCATCAAAAACATTTGGTGTGAAACATTTAACCCTCTATGCTTTTTCCACAGAAAATTGGAAACGTTCTGAAAAAGAAGTGTCTGGTTTGATGCGTATTTTTCGCCGTTATATCTTAGCGGAATCTGCAGATATGTTAGCAGAAGGCGTACGCATGCGTTTCATTGGGAACCGTGAACCACTGGACGCGAAGCTGCGTAAGTTGATCGATTGGATCGAGGAACAGACGGCACACAACACAACATTAGAATTAAACATCGCATTGAACTACGGCGGACGTGATGAATTGGTTCGTGCGTCTCAAAAAATGGCCGCTGCTATTCAATCTGGCGATTTAGCGCCAGAAGAAATCACCGAAGAAACAATAAATGGTTATCTTGATACAACAAATACGCCTGACCCTGATCTCGTAATCCGAACATCAGGTGAATATCGTACGTCAAATTTCCTACCATGGCAGTCTGCTTATTCAGAATATGCATTTGTCGAAGAATCATGGCCAGACTTTACTGTCGCTATCTATGAACAAACGCTTGCAGAATATCGAAGCCGCGAGCGTCGTTTTGGGTCTGTGATAGGCAAATGAGTTCAAAGGCAGATTTTTCCGATCTAACCACTCGTATAGCATCTGCTATCGTAATGCTGATTATTGCTGGCTTTACTCTTTGGCAGGGTGGCGCTGCATTTCAATACCTTTTAATTATTTCCGCGGGTCTAATGGCTTGGGAAATCAGCCATATGCATGACACTCGAAGCTGGTTATCAATAGTTTCTGGCATTTTCGCTGCAGGTTTTGTCTATATTTCCTTCTTTCCAATAGGCTTATCGCCAATGGCTTTGACAGCATTAAAGCTTTTGCCTTGTTTGATTTTAGCAGGATTACATATTGAAAAAGCACGATTTACAGTATTTGCGGGCTTGCTAATTTTTATGGCCGCAACGACAGATCTTGGAGCTTTTCGAATAGAACAGGGCTTTTTCTTAACAGTCTGGCTTTTGCTTTGTATCGTTGCCAGTGACGTTGGTGGATATTTTGCGGGTAAGATTTTTGGTGGCCCAAAGCTTTGGCCACGTATTAGCCCAAAGAAAACATGGTCAGGTACACTTGGTGGCTGGGCTTTAGCTGCAATCGTCGGTTTGATTTTTGTCATTTTGAATGCGCAACCTTTGTTGCTAATCCCAGCTTCAATTCTGGTTTCGATAGCTGCACAGGCAGGTGACCTTGTTGAATCCGCTGTTAAACGTCGGGCAGGTGTGAAGGACAGTAGTAATCTAATTCCAGGGCATGGCGGCTTACTTGATCGTTTTGATGGCGTTCTCGGCGTGTGCTTCTTACTCGGCATAGCTGGTCTTGTTGGTGTATATTAATGCGTCGGGTTTCAATTTTTGGTGCAACGGGTTCAATTGGACAAAATACAGTTCGATTAATAGAACAAGATAAAGATGCTTTTGATGTGGTTGCCGTAAGTGGCGGAAAAAACATAAAAAAACTCGCGGATATTGCCAAATCGTTAGACGCTAAAGTTGCAGTTACATCTGAAGATAATTTAAGAGACGATCTAAAAAGCTTATTAAAAGGGACGAATATTTCTGTTTACGCAGGCCGTTCTGAGTTGATTGATGCCGCATCACAAACTGTTGATTGGGCAATGTCAGCAGTGGTTGGTTTTGCTGGATTAGAGATCAGCTTGGCGCTTGCCCAAAACAGCAAAACACTTGCCTTAGCAAATAAAGAAAGCCTCGTTTGTGGAGGCGCATTATTAAAAAACACATGTCACCAGCATGGTTGTACATTGCTTCCTGTAGATAGCGAACATTCGGCTATTTTTCAGGCTTTAAATGGCGAAGATATCAAATCAGTAGAACGTATATTACTTACTGCATCTGGCGGCCCTTTCTTAAATGCATCTAGAGATGAAATGGCGCGCGTTACACCAGACCAAGCCGCAGATCATCCCAATTGGTCAATGGGTAAGCGTATCTCGATTGACAGCGCATCTATGTTTAATAAAGCAATGGAAATAATTGAAACAAAAGAGTTATTTGATTTTTCTAGCGACCTAATCGAAGTTGTGGTACATCCACAATCCATTATCCATAGTATGGTAGGGTTTAATGATGGGGCTATTATGGCGCAAATGGGCCCACCAGATATGTGCGGTGCAATTGGTTATGCTCTTTATTGGCCAAAACGTCAAAACGCAGGAGTGGAACGCCTAGATTTTTCACAATTGTCTCAACTTGATTTTCAACCTGCAGATACAACACGTTTCCCAGCAATCTCAATTGCACATGAAGTGATGGCAAAAGGGGGATTAGCTGGTGCTGTATTCAATGCCGCAAAAGAACAATCATTGGATCTATTTCTGGAAGGTAAAATTGGCTTTCTTCAAATGGCTGATTTGGTTGCAAAAACTGTTAAATCATTATCTAGCTTTGATGACCAAAGTGCGGATAAGATGGACAAAATCATTAAAGCTGATACATGGGCTAGAGAGCATGTAAAAGAACTTACAGGATACCAAAAATAACTAATGTTTGATTTTCTGACTTATATCCCCGTTATAGGCCCACTTTTAACAACAATCATTCCATTTGTGATTGTTTTAAGTATCGTCGTTTCTATCCATGAATATGGCCATTATATTGTTGGGCGTTGGTGTGGCATACATGCAGAAATATTCTCATTGGGTTTTGGTCCAGTAATTATGTCTCGTGTAGATAAACACGGAACCAAATGGCAGGTGGCTGCGATTCCTTTGGGTGGATATGTACGTTTTTTAGGGGACGCTGATGGCAGTAGCTTAAAGAAGAACAACGTTGATCCGGCTATTCAGCATAAAACATTAAATGGGGCAAAGTTATACAAACGTGCTTTAACTGTTTTTGCAGGCCCAGCAGCAAACTTCATTCTGTCCGCAGTCGTTTTCACAGGAATTGCTCTTTACGTGGGGACTGTTTCAAATGACACCGTAATTGGCAAAATTGCCGAATTACCAGAAAGCCAATCTGAACTGCGTACCGGCGACAAAATCCTTTCTATTAATGGCTCTGCAGTGAATGAATTCGCTGATATTTACAGCATGTATGGCACATTAAAAGAAGAAGCATCATTAGATTATGCCGTAACGCGTGATGGCCAAGATATCATCATACCAGGGCCATCGCTTTCACCCGCACTCGTTGGGGCAGTTTTACCTGTTTCACCTGCAAGCAAAGCAGGTTTAAAAGTTGGAGATGTATTGTTGTTCGCGGATGATGTTGAAATCAAATCATTTTCACATCTTGTTAGCATCATTAAATCATCCACCGAAACTAAAATTGCACTGAAAGTTTGGCGCGAAGGGCAAGTCATTGATCTTTCTATAACACCAGAGTTTCGTGATATTCAGGTCGGACAATCACAATTCGAAAAACGTATGATGATTGGTATTAGCGCTGATTTACCATTCTATGCAGTCGTAGAAAGCACTCCATTCTTTAAGGCTATGGAAGCTGGTGTATTACGTACATATTCCGTGATTACGGGATCTCTGGATGGAATTTATCAGATTATTGTCGGCAATGTTGGCGCAGAAAATTTACAAGGCCCACTTGGGATAGCCCAAGTATCAGGCCATCAAGCATCGGCTGGTTTACTAGAACTCATCGCATTAGTTGGTTTTATTTCAACAGCAATTGGTTTTTTAAACCTTATGCCAATTCCAGTTTTAGATGGCGGCCACTTAGTGCTGTATGCATATGAAGCAATATTTCGTCGGCCACCAAGTGCAAAAGCGATCCAAGTCGTTATGACATTGGGGCTTACAATGCTTCTATCTTTGATGCTGTTTACGACCTTTAATGATATTATGAGGCTATAAGATAACTGTAAAATATGATGGTACAGCGCAATTACCCGTGCTATACCGCAAAAAAAATCGCTGACAGAGCAGATAAAGAGTTAGTCTAATGAAATTAGTTCAAAATAATCCCAACCTAAAATTAGCTTTGAAATCGACAGCCGTAGCTGTTGGTTTAACTATAGCGGCTGCCCCCATCGCACCAAACCTATTTTTGGCGCATGCTCAAGCTTCAGCAACATTCAGCCGCATTGATGTGGCTGGCAATGAACGTATCGCTTCAGATACAATCCGCTCTATCTCAGGCATTACACCTGGTACACGCGTTACACCCGGGCAAATAAATGGCGCAATCCAAAACCTTTACGATTCAGGCTTGTTTGAAACCGTTGATATTAGCCCAGAACGTGGTCGTTTAGTGATCGATGTTACTGAACACCCAACAATCAACCTTATCCGCGTTGAAGGAAATAAACGTTTAAAAGACGACGCCCTTCTTGCTTTGGTACAATCAAGATCACGCCGCGCATTTTCACCCCGCACAGCTGAATCTGATGCACAAGCTATTGCCGAAGCCTATTCTGTAACGGGCCGTTTATCCGCAACCGTTGATCCCAAAATCATTCGCCGTTCTGATAATCGTGTCGACCTTGTTTTTGAAGTAAAAGAAGGCGCTATTTCTGACATTGGTCGTATTTCATTCTTGGGTAACCGCAAATTTTCTGACCGTCGCTTGAAGCGTGTGATTGCAACAAAACAAGCTGGTATATTTAGAAGCGTTGTAAAAGGCGATACATTTATCGAAGACCGTATTGCAGTAGACAAACAACGTCTACGTGATTTCTATGCAAAACGCGGATATATTGATTTTGAGGTTGAATCAACAACAGCAGAATTTGCAAAACAACGGAACTCTTTCCAAGTTACATTGAAGTTAAAAGAAGGCCAAAAATATGATTTTGGCGATGTTACAATCGTAAGCTTAGAAGATGATATTGATGCTGAAGATTATCAAAAGCTCAATACTTTGAAACGCGGATCAACTTACATTCCAGAACAACTTGATAATGTTTTGGAACGCATTGACCACCAAGCATCATCGTCCGGTAAGAACTTTGTGCAATCTGTACCACGTGTAACTCGAAATGATGATACACGTACATTAGATATTGAAATTGAGATTCAACGCGGTCCACGCCAATTTGTAGAACGCATTGATATCGAAGGAAACTCTACTACTCTTGACCGCGTAATTCGGAGTAAATTCAGAACCGTTGAAGGTGATCCTTTTAACCGCCGCGCTATTCGGAATGGTGTAACCAGGGTACGGGCCACTAATTTCTTTGAGAAAGTTGATGTTCAAACACGCGAAGGATCAAGTCCAGAGCAAGTCATTGTTGATGTTGATGTCGAGGAAAAACCAACAGGATCTTTTGGATTTGGTGTTACTGCTAGCTCGGATAACGGATTAGGTTTTAGTGTAAACATCAATGAACGTAATTTTTTAGGACGTGGCCAAAGTTTAGGAGCAGCAATAGCAGCTGCCTCAGAAGATAGTCGTTTACAAATTGATTTCGTAGAACCTGAGTTTCTGGGTCGCGATCTAGCATTTGGGCTAAATTTTGGTTTCGGCACCACTGAGCGCGATGAAAATGCTTTTGAAACGACATCTCTTACATTCACACCAAGTTTAGCATTCCCAGTGAGTGAAAATGGCCGACTACGTTTGTTTACAACGTTCTCTAATGATAAAATTGAATCAACGACGTCAACGACCACCCCAATTTCAGCTGTTATTCTGCCTGATGTTGGCACGACATCCACTGGTTTAGTTGGTGCCACATATAGTTTTGATAAACGTAATTCTATTATCGAACCAACATCAGGTTATAATTTCTCTATTACGCAGGAATTTGCTGGCCTAACGGGAGATAGAACATTTTCGCGAACAAGAGCAGAAGCCAAGTATTTCAAATCATTCTTTAATGAAGAAGTTATCGTCTCTGCAGAAATTGAAGGCGGTATAATTCAATCTTCAGATCCAACTTTAATTACCGAGCGATTCACCCTAGGTGGGGAAAGTTTACGTGGTTTTGAAATCTTAGGCATTGGCCCCCGCGATACATCTACTGGTGTAGATCAATCACTCGGTGGAAATCGCTTTCTTGCCGCCCGTATAGAAGCGAGCTTTCCATTAGGTGCGCCTGAGGAATATGGCATCCACGGTGGTTTATTCTTTGATGCAGGTACTTTATACGGGCTAGGTGTCCCGTCTAATGGCGCGACTGTTCAAGGTAGAGAAAGTTCGCTCAGAACGGCTGTTGGTGTATCGCTCTTTTGGGAATCGCCACTTGGGCCACTTCGTTTTGATTTTGCTCGCCCGCTACAAAAAGAAGATTTTGACAGAACAGAAAACTTCCGTTTCTCCGTTTCGTCACGTTTCTAAGGTTCATGTGTAGAAGCCGCACCATATTCGCGTTTCTTATTCCTTTTTTTTTAGGGCAACCGCCACTCATGGCGGTTGCTGATGAATTCCCAACATCTGAGACACTGTCAAGTGTTGCGACAATTAACCAAGACAGGCTGTTTGCAGATAGCCTCTATGGCAAAAGTTTTGCGCAAAAATTTCAAAAAGACGCTAGTGCTCTTGCGGATGAAAACCGGCGTATAGAGCAAGAACTTACAGCCGAAGAAACAGCGTTAACGCAAAAACGTAAGGAACTTTCTAATATAGAATTTCGGAAACTTGCGGAAGCTTTTAACGAAAAAGTAGAAAATATTCGTAAAGAACAGGCTGCAAAAACGACCGAACTGAATGCGACACAGATACAGGCGCGGCGCGCCTTTTTTAGATTAGTACAACCAATTATTATTCAATTGATGCAAGATCGTGGAATTCAATTTATCTTAAGCGATCAAGCTATTTTCATATCTGCATCTGATGGTGACATTACTAATGCAGCAATAGAGATGATTGATAAAGAATTATCCGCATCCAAAACTTCACCAAAAGAATAGCCAACCATCTTGAATATTAGCACATTGGTTGCTACTCAAGATAGACAGAAAATAAAGGCGGCAAACATGAGTGATAACACTTCAGAAATAATCGATATTCAGGAAATTAAACGTCTGATTCCACATAGATATCCATTTCTATTAATCGATAAAGTACGCGATGTTGTTTTACGCGAAAGTGCTGTTGGTATTAAAAATGTGACATATAATGAACCTCATTTCCAAGGCCACTTCCCAAGTATGCCTGTCATGCCAGGTGTTACGATTGTCGAAGCGATGGCACAAACTGCTGCCGTACTTGTAAGCAAGTCAATGGGAATGGAAGATAGTGAAACATTGGTTTACTTCATGACAATTGATAAATGTAAATTTCGCCATAAAGTAGGTCCAGGCGATGTACTTGAGCTTCATGTAAAAGTGATGCGTGGAAGCAGTAAGATTTGGAAGTTTTATGGAGAAGGTATCGTTGATGGAAAAGTGGTCACATCTGCTGAATTCGCAGCAATGATGGTACCACCGGAAGAGGCATAATAATGACGGTTCATTCTACTGCGGACATTCATCCAACAGCCATAATCGAAGATGGAGCGACAGTTGGGGCAGATTGTAAAATTGGACCCTATGCTGTTATTGGCCCTGAGGTGACATTAGGTTCAAAAGTAGAGCTTAAATCTCATGCTGTAATCGATGGTTGGACTGATATTGGTGATGAATGCACAATCTTTCCATTCGCATCTGTAGGCCACATCCCTCAAGATCTTAAATTTGGTGGCGAGCGTACTAAGCTTGAAATTGGTAAACGCAATCGCATACGAGAAGGCGCAACCATTAGCCCAGGAACTGAAGGCGGCGGTGGTTTAACCAAAATTGGTGATAACAACCTGCTTATGATGCATACTCACGTTGGGCATGATTGTATTATTGGAAACGGTAATGTTCTTGCAAATTACGTAGGAATTGCAGGCCATGTCATTGCAGGCGATAATATCGTTATGGGTGCACATTCTGGTGTCCACCAATTCTGTCGTATTGGATCGGGTGCTATGTTAGCGGCTTTTGCAGCTGTGGTCGAAGATGTTATTCCATACGGTACTGTTTCGGGGAATCGCGCTAAATTAGATGCTTTAAATCTTATAGGTATGAAACGCCGTGGGCATTCCAAAGATGAAATCAATGCAGTTCGCGCCGCTTATAAAGATATCTTTCATGGTGAAGAAGGTGTTCTACGCGAACGCGCACTTGCTGCACGCGAAAAATACGCTGATAGTGCTTTAGTGATGGATGTTGTGGATTTTATGACATCAGACACCAGCCGCCATATTTGCACGCCTAGAAAAGGCTAAGGGAATGTCCCAAGCCACACTTGCGATCATAGCTGGAACAGGTCAACTTCCTGAACTATTGGCGCGATCTGCAGCTGAAATGGGCCGCAAGGTGGTTTTGGTTTGTTTTAACGGCTATCGCCCAGAGTGGCGCCGTAACGAACCATTGATTGAAGCGACATTTGAAAAGCCTGGCGCATTGTTTAAATCTCTGCATGCAGAAGGCTGTAAAGAATTGGTCTTTGCTGGTTATATCTTACGTCCTCGCATTAATCCCTTAAAGTTTGATCTAAAAATGATCTCTTTAGCAGCAAAGCTTTTGCCAAAGTTGAAAATGGGTGATGGGGCAACATTGGATGCTGTTAAGGCTGTATTCCAAGATGAAGGTCTTAAAATAATTGGGGCCCATGAAATACTAGAGCATTTATTGGCACCAAGAGGAACATTGACCAAAGCCAAACCATCCAAGGATGACCTTAATGATTTAAACCGTGCAAAAGAAATTGTTTTGCAAATGGGGGTTGCTGATGTTGGGCAGGGTGCTGTGGTGGCACAGGGTCTATGTCTTGGCATTGAATCTATTCAAGGTACCGACGCAATGTTAAACTTTGTGGCAGAAACCTCGGACAATTACAGACCGGATGAAGAAGCTGGCCAAGGTGTTCTGTTAAAAGCCCCTAAAAAAGGACAAGATTGGCGCCTAGATTTACCAACAATTGGCCCAAAGACTGTAGAAAACGCAGCCAAAGCAGGTTTAAGCGGCATAGCGGTTCAAGCACAAAGCGTTTTGATCCTTGGCTTAGAGGAAACAATAGATGCTGCAGATAAATTAGGGCTCTTTATTCACTCTTATGATGCAGAAGGCGCCGAAAAATGAAACGCCCATTAAAAGTCTTTATCATTGCAGGAGAACCTTCTGGGGATAAGCTTGGCGGTAATTTGATGACTGGCCTACAGACCTTAACAGAGGGTGCCGTAGAGTTTCAGGGGATTGGCGGTGAAATGATGCAAGCGGCAGGGCTAAAATCCCTGTTCCCGATGTCAGACTTATCCATCATGGGATTATTTGAAGTCATTCCAGCAATTCCCAAATTAAAGAAGCGCATCAAACAAACAACAGAAGCTGCAATTGCAATGGATGCGGATGTATTCATAACAATTGACAGTCCAGATTTTTGCCTACGGGTTGGCAAAAAGCTTCGTGCGGCAAAACCAGAGCAATATAGCATCCATTATGTTGCCCCATCTGTTTGGGCATGGCGCCCAGAACGTGCTACTAAGATGGCGAAGACTGTTAATCATGTATTAGCGCTGCTGCCCTTCGAACCTCTCTTTATGGAACGCGAGGGCATGAGCTGCGATTTCGTCGGCCATCCTGCTGTGAATGAAAGTCGCCCCGATGCAAGTGAAATAGATGCGGTCTTGGGGGAAATAGGACTTTCATCAGATGATAATATCATCTGCGTATTACCAGGCTCGCGTAAATCAGAAATTAAACGCTTATTGCCCATTTATATGGATGCGATCAAAGATATTCTGAAATCAAATCCCGATACAAAATTTGTATTACCAGCTGCACGATCTGTTTTAGAGCTGATAAATGATCAATTGGCGTGCACTGACTTACCCATTACGGTTCTGGATCCATCATCACATGATCCATTGGTGGCTGAGCAGCGTAAACGGGCAATCTATGCGGCAAGCCAACTTGCAATCGCTACTTCGGGCACAATCGCTTTGGATTTAGCCAAACAACGTTGCCCGATGGTTATTGCGTATCGTGCCAGTTGGATGACGGAAAGGGCTGTAAAGCGTTTGGCGCAAACTGACCGCGCTAATTTGATAAACATCATAACGGACAGCTATGTCGTGCCTGAATTGCTCTTTAACAAATGTACTCCACAAGCTGTAGCAACATCTGTTTTAGAATTATTAAATGATAGTGATATTCGGGATTCCCAAATTTCCGCCTGCAATAATGCAATGAAACAATTGGGCGAGGGGCATGAAAATCCTGGGTTAAGAAGTGCATTATCTGTTCTAAATGCCATAAAGATCAATCAATCAGGTGCTTGACCTATCTGCGGGTTCTGACCACAAATAGGTATGATTTTTCAAGACCATATTTCATCAACACCGATCCCGTATAATATAGAACGCGCAAATGAAACTGTAGCGATCTTAAATCTTACATCTGGGCCTGTTTATAATCTAATTTTAGGAACAGCTGGCTGTAGCCCTTATTTGCGCGGTTTAATCACAAAAGAAGCCGATTGGTTGCAATCGATATGGAAAGAGGACCCTTGGACTGTCTTCGAAGCTTGCTTAACGGATATTGATGACACAAACATAGAAGCCAGTCTGCGCCAAGCAAAGCGCCGTATAGCACTTTTGACAGCCCTATGTGACTTAGGAGGTGTTTGGACGTTAGAAGAGGTGACAACAGCCTTAACACGTTTTGCTGATTATGCCTGCCATATTACGCTTAGACATTTAGTCGCCCAAGATATTGAACGCGGCAAAGTGCCTAATCATGCAGCTGATGTACCAGATGAGTGTGCCGGAATTTTCGTTCTGGCTATGGGTAAAATGGGGGCATTTGAATTAAACTACTCGTCAGATATTGATCTGATATGTTTATTCGATGACGCGCGTTATGCTGATGATGACATTGGCGAGCTTCGCCCACACTTCATCAAAATCATACAACGTATGTGTAAAATTTTATCTGATGTAACAGGGGATGGATATGTGTTTCGCACAGATCTACGACTACGCCCAAACCCATCTGTTACACCCGTCTGTGTGTCAACAACTGCAGCATTGCAATATTATGAGAACGAAGGACGGACATGGGAACGCGCCGCTTTTATCAAAGCGCGTAGTTGTGCTGGTGATATATCCGCTGGTGAAAGGTTCTTAGAGGACTTGAAACCTTTTATATGGCGAAAACACCTAGACTTTGCTGCGATCGAAGATGCACACGATATGCGCTTGCGTATCAGAGAACATAAAAAGCTGACATCGGATATATCTGTTTCTGGGCACAATATGAAACTGGGGCGGGGCGGCATTCGTGAAATTGAATTTTTTGCGCAAACCCGCCAAATGATTGCAGGTGGGCGCGATCCAACCTTGCGTGACCGTAGAACCGTTGTGTCATTGCAAAATCTTGCTGACAGCGGTTGGATTGATCAATCTATATGTGAAACATTGCAAAAAACGTATCGTAAACATCGAACACATGAACATCGTGTTCAAATGATTGGGGATATTCAAACACACGACCTGCCATCGTCAGATGATGATATGAACCGTTTTGCACGTTTTTGTGGATCAGAAGATACGCAAACTTTCTTTGCTTACATTCAAAAAGACCTGCAAGATATTCATAATATTATAGAAAAATTCTTTGCGCCACAGAAAGAACAAGCAAGTAGTATTGATGATTTTGAAGATACCTTTGCATCATGGCTAAGTTTACCAGCTTTTCGCAGTCCACGTGCGGTAGATATTTTTGAACGTTTGAAACCTCGTATTTCAAAAGGTTTAACCGATTCAAAAGACCCCCAAGATGCATTACGGCATTTTGAAACGTTTATCAGCGGCTTACCAACAGGAGTGCAGTTATTTTCACTATTCAACAGCAATCCAAAAATTCTGGATTTGGTGTTAGATATCGTCAGTACAGCCCCATCACTAGCCACATATCTTGCACAAAATGCTAATGTTTTAGATGCTGTTATTGCTGGAACGTTTTTTGAACCTTTACCTGATAAAGACGCCTTAATTGCTGGATTTCATAAGGCTCTTTCGGGGCTTACAGATTATGAAGATCAACTTAATATGGCGCGCCGTTGGCACAAAGAACATCATTTTCGTATAGGTGTTTTACAACTGCGTAATATTGCCGACGCATTTGAAGCATCCCAAGCTTATTCTGAATTAGCACAGGCCTGTTTAGCCGGAATATTACCCTATGTAGAGCAAGAGTTTAAACGCAAGCACGGTATAATTGCTGGCGGCGGTTTAGCCGTTCTGGCAATGGGTAAGTTGGGGTCATGTGAAATGACAGCAACGTCTGATTTGGATTTGATTGTGATTTATGATCCAGCGGATCAAGATACTTCAGATGGCTCACGACCACTAGCACCTGCGCAATATTATGCACGTTTAACACAGGCGCTTGTAACTGCTCTCACGTCTTTAACGGGGGAAGGGAAGCTTTACGAGGTAGATATGCGCTTACGTCCATCTGGTCGTAAAGGACCCGTGGCAACAAGCGTTACTGGTTTTGAAAATTATCAACGTAATGAAGCATGGACATGGGAACATTTAGCCCTGACACGTGCATCGGTTGTTGCTGGATCTGATACCGTGATTAAACAAGTCGAAGGTATCCGGGAAAATATTGTGCAATCGAAACATGACCGCTCAAAAGTTTTGACAGATGTCGCGGATATGCGTCAAAAACTAAGTGAGACTAAATCCAAAGATAAAAGTATCTGGGAGGTCAAAGAAGTCAAAGGTGGCTTACTTGATATAGAACTTTTGGCCCAAGCCTGTGCTTTAATCGGAAATATCTTGGAAAATGATCCCAAGGGTCAATTGGCTTTGGCAGCAGAAGCGGAATTATTATCTTCGGATGATGCACTAATTCTAATCGAAACGCATAGCTTACTATCCCAAGTGCAACATATCAGCCGTTTACTCGTAACAGGTAGTTTTGATGTAAATACGCTAAGCCAATCAGGCTTAGATCACATCCTATCAGTGACTGGTTTTGCCGATAATGCGACGTTAGAAGCAGCTATGATGTCGAAAACAAAGGATGCAGAGCGGATCATTTTGCAGTATTTGTCATAGAAACAATGTTTCGAGGGTGACATGGCTGTCTTCAAAGGGAATTTAGATATTGATCCGCGTGGTATGATTTATGAAGCATACCGCATAGAAGGTGTATCTTTGGAAGAATGCCGTATGATTTTTTTAGACTGGGCAATGAATACACCTGTCGGGAATATGCAAGATTACTTAATTCAATTATTGAATGAGTATGAAACTGACCATCCCGACCATCCAATGACGAGTGTAATTAAGGATGGTCAAAAATCTGCAAAATCAAAAAGACGTGGTGGACGTTCAGCACGTGTCACTGATTGATTAAGTAGACCCAGAAATCATTACGCTACACAGCCATCAAACTATGGCAAAAACACTACTTACCGCCTAAAGTATACATTTACTTAAAGGGCCCACTTCCCCAAGGCTGGTTCTTAGATATATGATCATGAGTACCATTCAAGATTACTACCAAGTGACGTTACGTAATATATCATATCATATCAGCGACAATTTGGTTGTTTACATAAAATACAAAAACACAAAAAATTAGGTATTGAATGGCCACTACAGGTGCAAAATGAGTACTATAAACAAATGCGATGTCCCAGAGGACAGTTTATTGGACACCTATGCAACAGAACTGAATGCATATGCGGATTGTTATTACTGCGAACTTCAAGGTCGCGTCAGTTTAGAAGCATATATAAACGCTTTCTACAAAACGCCATTGTTCAAATTGGAACGGTTCCTTCTAAAACTATTTGCATCAGCTTCTTCAACAGACCAAGACGTTGTAGCTTTGGCATCGAACCAATCCAATTATTTTGCTTTATGGAAACTTACGGAGCGTACAGAAACTCAAATATTGCTAAATGCAGGCCGCACATCATCGTGGTTATCAATACATCCACAAGAGAAGGGTACACGATTGTATTTTGGATCCGCTGTAACGGCTAAATTCCATAAACAAAACGGGAAAACCGAGATGGGCTTTTTGTTTTCAGCATTACTCGGTTTTCACGATTTATATTCGCGTGCTTTACTTTGGTCAGCCAAAAGACGGTTAACTTAAAGCGTCCAAAATACGCGCCCAACTGCGGATACCTTTATGGAAACTGCGCAGGTCGTATTTTTCATTCGGCGAATGGATACTATCATCATCTTGGGCAAAGCCGATGAGCATGGTTTCCAAACCAACGATATCTTGGAAATGTCCCGCAATAGGGATGGAACCACCACACCCAACAAACACACCTTCATTAGCCCATTCATTTGATAATGCATTACGGGCTTTTTCAAATGCAGGATGATCAATCGCCATATTTGATGCGCTGTCACCGCTTGTGGAATGATATGTGACCGTACAATCTTCTGGTAGGTGCTTTTCTATGTGCTTTTTAAAGGCTGCTTCAACTTGGTCAGGGTCTTGTTGCCCTACCAAACGGAAACTGACTTTGGCATTGGCTTCCGCAGGCAGAACAGTTTTAAAACCTTCGCCGGTATATCCACCCCACATACCGTTAATCTCAGCCGTTGGGCGTGACCATAACATTTCTAAAACACTGCGTCCGTTTTCTCCAGCAGGTTTTGACAATCCAACTTCGTTCAGGAATTTATCACCGTCGAAATCGAGATTATTCCATTGCTCAGCAACATTCGCAGGCAATTCAGGAACCCCGTCATAAAAACCTTCCAATGTCACGCGGCCAGTTTCATCATGTAACGCGCCCAAAGCTTGGCTCATCACGCGTAATGGATTGATAGACGGGCCGCCATACATGCCACTGTGCAAATCTTTGCTTGGCCCTGTGATCGTAAATTCAGCCTTCACCATACCGCGCAACATCGTCACGATAGAGGGGGTATTAGGTTCCACCATACCAGTGTCACAAATCAGAGCGACATCTGCCTGCAACTCATCCTTGTTTTCATTCATATATGGCACAAGAGACGGTGAGCTGCTTTCCTCTTCACCTTCAAAGAAGATCGAAATCTTAGTCGGCAGTGATCCCGTCACAGCTTTCCAAGCACGACAAGCCTCAACAAATGTCATTAGCTGGCCTTTGTCATCAGATGAGCCACGCCCACGGATCACAGGGCCATTTGGCGTGTCTTCGACTTTTGCATCAAAAGGTGCAGAATTCCATAATTCCAAAGGGTCAACAGGCTGCACATCGTAATGCCCATAGAACAGCACATGCGTACCGTCCGTTTGATCCCCATGCGCCATGACCATAGGGTGACCAGGGGTAGGGCGTTTTGATGCGTCAAACCCAATCGACTTCAGATCATCCACCAACCAATCCGCAGCTTTATCACATTCTGCTGCATAAGCAGGATCAGTTGAGACACTTTCGATTTTCAATAACTCGATCAATCGCGCCAGTGCTGCGTCTTGATCGGCATCAATATGGGCAAGAACTTTCTCTAATGACATGGTATGGATTCTTTCGCTTGTGGATTGTCAGAAACTAAATAGATTTCGGGATTAAGTTAAAGAGGTAATTATGTTTTTTCGCGTATTCTTTGGTTTATCCTTAATATCATTTCCAGCAATGGCAGAACCACCCGTTTTGCAACTGCCCATTGAGTGTGAGTTGGGCAAGAGCTGTTATATCCAGCAATATATGGATTTGGATGATAGCGAAGTTGTGCGTGACTTTGGCTGTGGAGCCGCTACTTATGATGGCCATAAAGGTACGGATTTTAGATTGCTCACACTTCAAGATATGGAAGAGGGCGTAAATGTCCTCGCTTCCGCTGATGGCCGTGTTTTGGGATTGCGCAACACTATGCCTGATAAATTGGTGCAAAGCGATGCAGATCGCGCAGCCTATAAGGGCAAAGAATGCGGAAATGGTTTGGTGCTCGAACATGATGATGGATGGGAAACACAGTACTGCCATATGAAACTGGGCAGTGTGTCTGTCAAAAAAGGACAGTTTGTTAAAGCTGGCGATGTAATCGGGCAGGTGGGTTTATCTGGTAAAACCCAATTCCCGCATGTACATCTGTCTTTACGTAAAGATGGAGAAAAGATCGATCCGTTTCTAAATCCCAATGAAATCACCCAATGCGGAGAATTGCCAAAAGGCAATCTTTGGGCAGAAAACCTACAAGAGATATTGGCCTATCAACCCACTCAAATCATTAACCTTGGATTTGCAGATGGTCGGATCACCATACAAGACATCGAGAATGAAACATTTCAAGACTATATACCGACACGCACGGCAGGTGCACTTGTTGGGTATGTTCGCGCGATCAATGTAAAAAAGGGCGACCAAATCCGCCTGTCTTTGATGAATGCAAAAGGTGAGATCATAACAAAAACATATGACCCACTTGAGCGCAACAGAGCCACACAAATGTATTTTTCTGGTAAAAAAGCCCCACGTGGCGGCTGGGTTGCCGGGAATTATACGGTTACGGCAGAGGTTCTGCGTGAAGGGCAGATCGTTGAGATAGAAACACTGACCAAGATCGCACAGTAGCACTCACCGCACGCAGGTGTAACGCCGTATCAACGTTTTGCAGGGTATAACAGTCCCGTCGACACATATTGGTTTTCGGGTTTCCGAAGGACGGTTAACAGCGTCATATGAGGAAACCGCTAAAATGACAGGTCAAACTAAGCGCAAGGCAGGGCAACCTTGTTCGGTTCTATAAACCACATTGGTGGGCCCACCATTTTCAACCATATACAGCATAGATAAGAAAAAAATCTGCTAGCGAAATGGTGTTAGTGGGGGGCTTCATGTTAAATTTCATTGATTATATAAGAGGTTAGTATTTTTTGGAATGGCTTCTTCACAATTGGTTAATATAATTTGAACTGCTTCTAATGCTGGTTTGAATGCACGGTCATAGTCAAATGAATGCCAATCAATGTCTTCTCTAATACCAAGCTTATCTTGATGCATTTTATCACGTACAGACTTCACAAGCTTAAGTTTAGATTCTAAATCTTTTTCTCCATCACCATCGTATGTATTTACAATCGCTGATATCCAATTATTGGTGATAACTCGTTCCCCTTCTGAACCGTTTTTACCGTTGTTCACGAGGTAGATAAAAGAACCTAGCCCCTCAAAAAGGGAAAATACACCTACACAAAATTCAAATGACATAATTTGAAAATATGGCTCAAATAAAACCGAACCAGTACTTCGACTTTCTTGATGAGGAATGATTAGTCCTGCTTTCATTTCCAAACCAACAATAATGTGTTTTGCATTTGAATAAAAATAACTTGCTACGGAAGTGTCTATACTGCGGGGAACCATACAAATTAGCCAAGGCATCCATTCAGATGAGTTCGTTAGATTACAATAGCCATTTGGTTTTTTTGGCGATTCTGGGAAGTTATCTAAGTAAAACATGTAAAAACCTTCGTAATACTCAAAATAATACAAAGGTTTATAGTCTAATACCCACGCCAAATCCAGCCACCACCAAAAATCCTAGTGCCTTCGGTTTCGTAGAATACGCAAGCTTGGCCTGGGGCGACGCCTTCTTCTGACGTAAGCAGTTCAACGGAGGCTTCGGTGGCGCTAATAGGACGGATGATTGCTTCTTTAGGTGCGCGGGTAGAGCGCACACGAACGCTGACATGCCATTCAGAGCGAGATTCAAACGGTTCATCACCCAGCCAGTTGATTTCGCGTACAGGGACTGTTGTTGTACCCAAAGCCTCTTTCGGACCAACGATAACTTGTTTTGTGTCTGCATCCAATTTCACCACATAAAGCGGATCACGCCCGCCGATGCCCAAACCACGGCGTTGGCCGATGGTGTAGTGGATGATGCCTTTGTGCTGACCTAAAACTTCGCCATCCAGATGGACGATATCGCCTGGGTCTGCTGCTTCAGGTCGTAGTTTTTCGATGACAGCGGCGTAGGACCCGTTTGGAACGAAACAGATATCTTGGCTGTCTGGCTTGTCTGCAACGGGCAGACCGAATTTACGGGCCAGTTCACGTGTTTCTGCCTTGGATTTCAGATGCCCCAATGGGAAGCGCAGATAATCTAGCTGTTCTTGTTTTGTTGAGAATAGGAAATAGGATTGATCGCGGTCTCCGTCAGCGGCTTTGTGTAGCTCTGCTTTTTCGTCACCTTGGAAGCGTTGGATGTAGTGGCCTGTTGCCATGCAGTCCGCATCAAGGTCTTTGGCGGTTTCCAACAGATCGCGGAATTTCACGCGCTCATTGCAACGGATACATGGGACGGGGGTTGCACCCGCAAGATATGCATCAGCGAACTCGTCGATCACGCTTTCTTTGAACTTATTCTCATAATCCAGAACGTAATGGGGAAAACCCATTTCTTCAGCCACACGGCGTGCATCATGGATATCACGCCCAGCACAACATGCACCTTTTTTGGCCAAAGCCGCTCCGTGATCATAAAGCTGTAGTGTGACACCAACCACGTCGTACCCTTCGGATGCCAATTGCGCTGCCACAACGGAACTGTCTACGCCGCCTGACATAGCGACAAGCACACGTGTATCTTTGGGTTCTTTGGCAAAGCCCATCGAATTCAACGGTAATGGTGTATCTAATGCCATGGTTACGATCTCCTTAATTGCTCGCTTTATCGTAAAACCTTAGACATTCACAAGAGCCGCTTTCATTTGTGATTAAGGATTTCAGGGCAAAAATACGCGACGTTATCAATGCGAGCGGATATGTATTTAAAGAAAAACAATGGTCCTGCCTATGTGACTTTGCCAAATGGTCGTAAATTTACGCGGTCGGATTTGCCGCCTGTTTCTACGAAAAGATGGGTTGCATCGCGCAAAGCTACTGTTGTTTTAGGTGTGGAAACCAATCTGATTTCAATGGCAGAAGCCTGCGATATGTACGCATTATCGGAAGATGAGTTTAACGAATGGTACACAGCAATCAAAGCGCATGGTTTTGCCGCATTAAAGGCAACTAAATTGAAAAGCTATAGACAACCCTAAATTGTATCAGTAAACTTTTTTCTATTAAGTAACTCATGATTAACCATTTTTCTACAAAGTAATTACAATATTAATTGACCGGTCGCGGAGGATTTTATGCGAATTTTATTAGTTGAAGACGATCCCACTACATCCAAAAGTATCGAATTGATGCTGCAAAATGCCAATTTTAATGTCTATGCAACTGACTTAGGCGAAGAAGGTATCGATCTTGCAAAGTTATATGATTATGACCTTATACTATTGGATCTAAATTTACCTGACATGGATGGGCACGAAGTATTACGCCAATTACGCAATGCAAAAGTGCGTACGCCAATTTTAATTCTGTCTGGATATGATTCAGTCGAAGATAAATTAAAAGGGTTTGGCTTTGGGGCGGATGATTATTTGACTAAACCATTTGATCGCGCCGAACTTGTAGCCCGTATTCATGCAATTGTACGTCGATCACAGGGCCATGCTGAAAGTATTATTGCGACAGGCAGTATCAACGTGAATTTAGATCAAAAAATTGTCGATGTTGACGGTAAAGAAGTACATTTGACAGGTAAAGAGTATCAGATGTTTGAATTGCTCTCTTTGCGTAAAGGAACAACATTGACCAAAGAAATGTTCTTGAATCACCTTTACGGCGGCATGGATGAACCTGAATTGAAAATCATCGATGTGTTTATCTGTAAGTTGCGTAAGAAGCTTGCCGAAGCCACAGGTGGCGACAGTCATATCGAAACCGTTTGGGGACGTGGTTATGTTTTGCGGGACCCCGTTGGTGTTGAAACACCCGCCCTTGCCGAAGCTGGATAACATAAGGAATCAATGGACGGTTTTGTCTGAGTGCTTTAAATCAATATGATATAATATTGATGGGGTGGCATGGACCAATTCGTTCCAGTTTCTGAACTAACAGAGCACCAAGCGCGCGAAGAACTTGCGCGTTTGGCACAGCAGTTAAGTGATGCAAACATTCAGTATCACACAGATGATGCACCTGAGATTTCAGATGCAGATTATGATGCGCTAAAACGCCGTAATTTAGAAATTGAAACAGCTTTTCCTAGTTTGAAGCGCGCAGATAGCCCATCAGATCAAGTGGGTGCACCTGTTTCAGAAACTTTTTCCAAGATTACACATTCAGTACGGATGTTATCTCTTGGCAATGCATTTGATGATGATGATGTTTCAGAGTTTGACACTCGCATTCGTAAATATCTGGGTTTGGGGCAATCAGATAAACTGGACTATACAGCAGAACCAAAGATCGATGGTTTATCTCTGTCTCTGCGGTATGAAAATGGTAATTTGATCCATGCCGTAACACGTGGTGATGGTGAGATTGGTGAAAACGTCACCAACAACGCTCGTACAATCCCTAATATCCCTCAACAGATTAAAAATGCACCTGCCATCATGGAAATCCGTGGCGAAGTTTACATGAGCCATGCAGATTTTAATAATCTGAATAAGCGCCAAGAGGAAAAAGGCGGAAAGCTTTTCGCAAATCCTCGTAATGCAGCAGCTGGCTCTTTGCGCCAACTGGATTCTAATATCACAGCATCACGCCCCTTAGAATTCTTTGCTTACGCTTGGGGGGAGTTGTCAGAACCGCTGGCAGGTACACAATCCAAAGCTGTGGCACGCATGGCGGAAATGGGGTTTTCGGTTAATACATTGATGCAAACTTGTAATGGCCCTGAAGCTTTGATCGCGCATTATAAAATCATCGAAGAACAACGCGCCACTTTGGGGTACGATATTGATGGCGTGGTTTACAAAGTTGATAACCTTGCATTGCAAAATCGCCTTGGCTTTCGCGCAACCACACCACGTTGGGCTGTGGCGCATAAATTCCCTGCGGAAATAGCGCACACACGCCTAGAAGCGATTGAGATACAGGTGGGGCGCACAGGGGCATTATCCCCCGTGGCACGCCTAACACCTGTTACAGTAGGTGGTGTGGTTGTATCCAATGCCACTTTGCATAATGAGGATTATATCGTTGGGCGTGATAGTAAAGGTGAGCCAATCCGCGAAGGTCGCGATATCCGCGTCGGCGATTGGGTCGAGGTGTACCGGGCTGGCGATGTAATTCCCAAAATCCGCGATGTGGATATCAGTAAGCGTGCAGACGACAGCCAGCCATATGTTTTTCCAGCCATCTGTCCAGATTGCGGTTCCCCTGCAATCCGCGAGGATGGAGATAGTGTTGCGCGCTGTACTGGTGGATTAATTTGTCCTGCACAGGCCGTAGAACGGTTAAAGCATTTTGTATCGCGCGGTGCTTTTGACATCGAAGGTTTAGGCAGCAAACAAATTGAGATGTTTTTTGAGGATGAAAACCTGCCCATCAAAGAGCCCAGTGATATTTTCACATTAGAAACCCGTGATGCTGCGAATTTCACCAAACTGAAAAACCGTGAAGGGTGGGGCGATAAGTCAGCAACGAACCTATTTGCAGCGATCAACGAAAAACGCATTATTCCACTGAACAAACTGATCTTTGCATTGGGCATTCGCCATGTCGGCGATACAACTGGGTCATTACTGGCGAAGAACTATCAATCATGGAATGCCTTTGCGACAGCAATGGATGCAGCCAAAGATCACGATGGGGATGCTTGGGATAATCTGAATGCTATTGATGGTGTTGGATCCGTTATGGCAACCACTTTGGTAGACAGCTTTGATGCACCAGAAACTCGCGCTGCTATTGATCGTTTAGTGGCACATTTGGATATCCAAGATGTTATACAAGCGGATACATCTGATAGCCCTGTAGCAGGTAAGATCATTGTGTTTACGGGTACATTGGAACGTATGACACGGGCAGAGGCCAAGGATCGTGCGGAAACGCTTGGCGCCAAGGTTTCGGGTTCCGTGTCCAAGAAAACCGATATTGTTGTGGCTGGCCCTGGTGCAGGATCAAAGGAAAAGAAAGCCAAAGAACTAGGCGTTACGTTGATGACCGAGGATGAATGGCTTGCCTTGATCAACGAAACCAGTGGATAAAGGTGTATGAGCCGCCGTCCTGAAATACTTTTTCCATTATTCGCTGACCTAAAAGGTCTGGATGGGGTTGGACCGCGTACAGTAGAGCATTTTGCCAAAATGGGCGTGGAAAAGCCTGCTGATTTGCTGTTCACGCTGCCGCATAATTTGATTGATCGCAATCCTATCAAAACTATTAATGATGCGGTTTTACCTTCTGTTGTGACTGTAGAGGTCACTGTTGGTTTGCATCAACCCAATGCCGTCAAAGGCCGCCCATATCGTGTGATGGTCGAGGATTCAAACGCCAGTTTTCAGTTGGTGTTTTTTCATGCGCGTAAGGATTGGTTGCAAAAACAACTGCCATCTGGGCAGAAGCGGATTATTTCTGGCAAGTTGGAAGTCTTTGATGGTTTGGCACAAATGGTGCATCCAGATTATATTTTATCTGTGGATGAGGCAGACAATATTCCGCCCATTGAACCTGTGTATCCTATGTCAGCTGGGATTACCCAAAAGTTGATCCAAAAAGCTGCTAAAGGGGCTTTGGCACGTATGCCCGATTTGCCTGAATGGATTGAACCCTCAGTTTTGAAGAAACACGGTTGGCCATCTTGGAAAGACGCGGTTTTGGCAGCACATGCCCCACAATCCACATCTGATCTGTCACGTGAAGCCAGAGCACGTGAACGTTTGGCCTATGATGAGTTTCTAGCGCATCAAACCACTTTGGCGATTGCACGCGCCAATACGCGGCGCGCCAAAGGTATTCCGACACTGGGAACGGGTAAACTGCGTAATAAAGTGCTGGCATCTTTACCATATAAGCCAACAGGCGCACAAAGCCGATCGATTGATGAGATCACAACGGATATGGCGGACAACAACCGTATGAACCGTTTGCTACAAGGGGATGTAGGGGCTGGTAAAACGCTTGTGGCCTTTATGGCAATCCTAGCCGCGGTTGAGGCAGGCGGGCAGGGTGTGATGATGGCCCCGACGGAAATTTTAGCGCGTCAGCATTTATCTGGGCTACAACCTTTGGCCGAAGAGGCAGGCGTGGTTCTGGAAATACTAACAGGGCGCGATAAGGGCAAAGAACGCACAGCAAAGTTAAACGCGTTGGCTGAAGGAAATATCCATATTTTGGTGGGGACACATGCCGTATTCCAAAAAGATGTGGAATTTTCTGCGCTTCGTATTGCAGTGATCGATGAACAGCACAGATTTGGAGTGCGTCAACGTATGGATTTGGGCGCAAAAGGTGATGCTGTTGATGTTTTGGTGATGACAGCCACACCAATTCCACGGTCATTAGAGCTTTCGCATTACGGTGATATGGATGTGTCTATTCTGGATGAAAAGCCACCGGGGCGGAAACCGATTAGCACTGTGTTGGTTTCGAATTCCCGTATGGATCAAGTTGTTGACCGTTTGAAAGCTGCGATTGCTGAAGGCAAACAAGCCTATTGGGTGTGTCCATTGGTCGAAGAAAGCGAATTGGTGGATCATGCCGCCGCCGAAGATAGGTTTAGAACGCTGCGCTTGGCCTTGGGTGATGAAAACGTTGGATTGGTGCATGGGCAAATGCCTGTGGCGCAAAAAGATGCAGCCATGCAGGCGTTTATCAACGGTGAAACGTCAATTCTGGTTGCTACAACTGTGATTGAGGTGGGGGTGGATGTCCCCAATGCGTCAATCATGGTGATTGAACAGGCAGAACATTTTGGTTTGGCACAATTACACCAGTTAAGGGGCCGTGTTGGACGTGGAACCCAAGCAAGCACCTGTTTGTTGATGTATGCATCCCCTTTGGGCAAAACGGCAGAACGGCGTTTGACTGTCATGCGTGAAACCGAAGATGGGTTCCGAATTTCAGAGGAAGATTTGAAATTACGCGGTGCAGGGGATCTGTTGGGAACAGCGCAATCTGGTGTTGCACGGTTCCGTGTTGGTGATTTGGAAGCCCAAACAACCCTGATGAAAATTGCCCATGATGACGCCAGATTGCTGATCCATGAGGATGCAAAACTGCAATCACGCCGTGGTAACGCCGTGATCACGCTTTTATACCTATTAGAACACGAAAAATCTATTCGTTTGTTATCAATAGGTTAGATATATCTTAGTTAAGGATGTTCTAATTTGTTCACCAATGTTCTCATAAAGTTCTTTACAAAAGAACAAACATATGAGAACAAAGGGGCAACAAAAAGAACAAAACACTGAAACAAACCTTGGCAGGATACGATACAATGAAACATATTTCTAAGCTCGCAACCCACTCTCCAAAAGCCATTATTGAGGATACTCTTGGCCTGACAGCTATTTTTGTCATGCTCATGGTTGGTCTTCATCTGCCAGGGCTTTACTAGTTTACAATTTTTGCCTGCGGTCTATCTGACGATTAACATCACGTACCCTCTATGATGTTCGCTTGGTTCCATGCCTCACACGGAACACGATCTTCCCCGATCACACTCAAGCATACAGATCACGACTTGCTACAACTTTACACCGCATCCCTTTGGATTGCGGTGTTTTTTTATGCTTCTTCCATAGCTTGCAATGTGGCCTCGAGGGCAAGCATAATAGAGGCATGGCGGTTAGAGTATTCTTTGGCAGGCAAAAGAACCTCTAGGTCATTGAAAGGGGCGTCGGGCACAGGACCATCGTTTTTAAGCATGGCGAACAACTGATCGCGTGCCTTTTCCAATTGATCCTTGGAGGCACCGACAGCATGTGCGCCCAGCACAGAAGCAGCAGTTTGACCCAATGCGCAAGCCTTTACGTCTTGGCCATATGCGGTGATCACATCGTTTTCGACGTTTACATCAACCTCTACCGTAGAACCGCAGAGTGGCGAGCGTTTACGCACCGTTGCATCTGGGTTTTCCAAACGATCAATCAGGGGAATGTTAGCAGCAAGTTTCAGGATGCGCTGTGAATAAAGCTTCATCAAATCTTGGTTGTCTGACATTGGATGGGCCTTTGCATTCCGATCTATTAATGACTAATTAGGGCTAGAATTCCAGAATGCAAAGCGAAACCAGACAAATGACCATAAAATTCGACGCAGCCTCACTAAAATATGATGACAAAGGCCTTATTCCTGCCATTGCCCAGCAAGAGGGTACGGGCGAGGTTTTGATGATGGCTTGGATGAACAAAGAAGCCGTGGAAGAGACTTTGCGTTCGGGTCATGTGACGTATTGGTCGCGCTCTCGCCAAGAGTTTTGGAAAAAAGGACTGACATCTGGTAATATGCAGATGTTGGTGTCGTTGCGTGTGGATTGTGATCGTGATTGTTTGCTGGTGACCTGTGATCAAACGGGGGCTGCGTGCCACACAATGCGTCGCACTTGTTTTTACACAGAAGTTCAGGGCGGCGACGAAGTAATCATTATGGATCCTATGAAGTAAGGCCAACCATTTCACGAATATCTTCTGGGGTTAAACCTTGTTCACGATATGCACGGATAGAGCGCGCATCATCGCGTTTAGCCAGACGTTTACCGTTTTCGTCTCGGATCAATCTATGATGGCGATAGATTGGCGTTGGTAGGCCTAATAGGTTTTGTAACAGGCAATGAATTGAGGTTGCTGAGGCAAGATCCAAGCCGCGTGTAACATGTGTAACCTCTTGATATGCATCATCAATGACAACCGACATATGATAAGCCGTTGTCGCGATATCTTTGCGCGCGAGAACAATATCACCGCAATCTGTGATTAGGGGTTGTGGATCAATCGTGATGGTTTTGTGGGGATCAGTGCCGATTTCCTGAAAGCTCAATTCAGATGTCAGCATTGAAACGGCTTTGGTCATATCCAAACGGATCGCATCTTGGGCAGTACGTTCTGACATTGAGCGATGGCAACATGTACGCGGATAAATCAAACCATCTGGCCCAAAAGCAGGTTCTGCGCCTTCTTGTGGGGCAGATAATGCGTTTTTGATATCTGAGCGGGTGCAAGAGCAAGGATAGCACAATCCAATATCGATAAGCTTGTCTAAGGCATTATCATAGGAATCTAACCGATCTGTTTGGCGTAAAACGGGTGTTTCCCAGTCTATACCAAGCCATTCTAAATCCTCGAATAACGCTGTTTCATACTCTGGCTTACACCGCGCGGCGTCTGTATTTTCAATCCGCACCAGAAAACGCCCACCAGTGGCTTTGGCAATATCACATGCCAAAAGCGCAGAATAAGCGTGCCCCAAGTGCAAAAGACCTGTGGGAGAAGGCGCAAAACGTTCAACAATCACCGTCTTCGTACCACATATACTGTTGATTTGATCCCTTTGCCGGGCAAATGGTCGCCATGTTCCTTGAACATCAGTTCATAAGCGCCGCAATCTAAGTGATTGGCAAGCGCTGCTTCGAATGTACGGTCCTCAAGTGTGTGATCGTTAAAGGAAAACACTGCCATGCCGCCGCTTTTGAGTTTTGCTAGCATTTTGTACAATGTTTCAACTGGGGCAGCACCAATGCCTATTGATCCGACTGCTGTGATTGCATCATAAAGGCCATCTTCGAAATTCATTGGTTTACGAACATCTTCTAACCATATGTTATCATATATATTTCTTGATTTCGCGATTTCCAGCATATCGGGATTTATATCGCAACCTTCGATACGGGTGAAGCCCGTTTCAGCCAGAACTTGTCCTGATAAACCTGTGCCGCAACCGATATCAAGGACGAGCAAATCTTGATCTGGTGTAAATCCTGCAAGAGCTTTTGCGCATCGTAATGGCGTTGCATATCCGTTTTCTTGGATTTCCGCATCATATGTTGCGGCCCAATCCGAGTAAAAATCTTGCGTGTCTTTAACTTTTTCGAGGCCATATGCCCGCGAAAGATGGTCTTTGTGCGTGTTCATACAGGCATGTTAGCAATGCGATGCTATGCCTGCAACCATGCTGTCCAATCAGATTTGGCGCGGTCTGTATAAGCTTTGTAACGGTCTTTGCGGTTACGACGGCCTGTTTTCGCGCTATCAACAGGTGGGAACAGGCCAAAGTTCACATTCATAGGCTGGAAGGTTTTTGCTTCTGCATCGCCTGTGATATGACGGATCAGGGCACCCATAGCAGTGGTGTTCGGTGGTGATTGACGGCTTTCACCACGTGCCTCGGACACAGCTAAACGACCAGCAAGCAATCCCATTGCAGCACTTTCGACATAACCCTCTACGCCTGTAATTTGTCCTGCAAAGCGAATATCTGGGCGCGACATTAGACGCATTTGATCATCGAGAAGCAAAGGTGAATTGATGAATGTGTTGCGATGAATGCCACCCAAACGGGCGAATTCAGCGTTTTCCAAACCTGGGATCATCGAGAGTACACGCGCTTGTTCACCGTATTTCATTTTGGTTTGGAAACCAACAATGTTGAACAGGGTTCCCAAAGCATTATCGCGGCGCAATTGCACGACAGCATGGGCTTTGATGTCTGGTTGATGTGGATTCGTTAAGCCAACAGGCTTCATCGGGCCCCAACGCAAGGTTTCGCGGCCGCGTTCGGCCATAACTTCGATGGGCAAGCAGCCCTCAAAATACGGTGTGTCTTTTTCCCAGTCTTTGAATTCTGTTTTTTCAGCAGCTAATAACGCATCGATAAAGGCATTATAGGTCTCTTCATCCATTGGGCAGTTCAAATATGCTGTCTGTTCCTCTTCGGTTTCACCTTTGTCATAGCGGGATTGGAACCACGCTTTTGACATATCTACACTGTCGGCGTGAACGATAGGGGCAATGGCATCAAAAAAGGCGAGTGAGGATTGATCAGTTTCTGCGAGTACAGCTTCGGCCATAGATTGTGAGGTTAGGGGGCCTGTGGCGATGATGGTTTGCCCCCATTCGGCAGGTGGCAATCCTGTGACTTCACCGCGTTCCAATTTGATCATTGGGTGGGACAGCAGTTTTTCTGTAACACCTTGGCTGAATGCATCGCGGTCAACGGCCAATGCGCTGCCTGCGGGAACGGAATGTTTACCGCCCATTTCCATAACGATGGAACCCGCCTGGCGCATTTCCCAATGCAGCAAGCCTACGGCATTGCCTTCATCATCATCGGAACGGAAAGAATTTGAACACACAAGTTCAGCTAAACCTTCGGTTTGATGAGCGAAAGTTTCAACTGTTGGACGCATTTCGTGGATGATCACAGGGATATCTGCGTTGGCGATTTGCCAAGCTGCTTCTGATCCGGCCATACCGCCGCCGATGATGTGAATAGGTTTTGTCATGTGGGGGATGTATTCCAGAGTTGGGTAAAAGAAAAGGGGGCGTATGCCCCCTGATCCGAATTCATATTGTGGTTTATCTATTCTTCTGCTGCTGGCGCTTCTGCTTCGCCACTTTCAGCGTCTTCTTCATCTTGCGTCTCAGCAATGTATGCCACAGAAACCACTTCTTCGCCTTTGGATACGTTAAAGACCGTCACGCCTGATGATGTGCGGCCTTGGCGGGAAATGCCTGATACTGGGCAGCGGATGGATTGGCCTGTGGATGTGGCCAACATGATTTGATCTTCGTCTTGGACTGTGAAGCTTGCGATGATGTTATCATCACGGCGATCCAAGTTTGCTGCTGCCACACCTTGACCACCACGGCCAGAAACGCGGTATTCGTGGGCTGATGAGCGTTTACCAAAGCCGCCGCGTGTGATGGTTAGAACCCATTGTTCCAAAGCTGCTAACTCTTCATAGCGCTCTGATGTGATGGACAGATCAGATGTATCCGCATCACCGCCGTCTTCATCAGAAAGCGCACGACGCATTTTGAAGTATTCTGTGCGTTCTTCGGCGGATGCATCCACATGGCGGACAACGGCCATAGAGACGACGTGATCGCCTTCAGCCAGTTTGATACCGCGTACACCCAATGAATCGCGGCCCTTAAAGACACGAACATCTGTGGTTGGGAAACGGATCGCCTTACCTTGTGAAGTGGTTAGGAAGAAGTCATCATCTTCGGTGGCGATGTTCACGCCAACAATGGAAACGCCTTCTGGCAGTTTCATTGCGATCTTACCGTTAGACTTAACATTGGTGAAATCGGACAGCGCATTGCGACGCACGCCACCTTCAGAGTTGGCGAATACGATTTGCAGATCCTTCCAATCTTCCTCAGCCGCATCGATTGGCATGATCGCAGCGATGCTGACGCCTTGTTGGATTGGCAGAAGATTGATAATGGCTTTACCACGGGCATTGCGACCGCCCAAAGGTAAGCGCCATGTTTTCAGCTTGTACACCATACCATCGGTTGTGAAGAACAACAGGGCGGTGTGGGTGTTGGCAACGAACAAGTTCGTGACGAAATCTTCGTCTTTGGTGTTCATGCCTTGTGTGCCTTTGCCACCGCGTTTTTGTTCGCGGTATTCGACAAGTTGCGTACGTTTGATATAGCCAGAGTTGGTGACTGTAACGACCATATCTTCGCGTTCAATCAGGTCTTCGTCATCCATATCGCCCGCGAATTCTACGATTTCAGAGCGGCGTGGTTCTGCGAATTTTTCGCGCACTTCTGTCAGTTCATCAGAGATGATCGACATGATGCGGTCGCGTGAACGTAGGATATCTAGGTAGTCAGAGATTTTACCAGCAAGCTCTTGCAGCTCGTCTGTGACTTCTTTCACACCCATTGCGGTTAAGCGTTGGAGGCGAAGTTCAAGGATTGCGCGCGCCTGTGCTTCGGACAGATGGTATGTGCCATCATCATTCACTGTGTGTGATGGATCATCGATCAGTTTGATGTATTCCACGATGTCATGGGCAGGCCACGCGCGTGTCATCAGTTTTGAACGCGCTTCGGCTGGGTCTGCTGATGAACGGATCGTGGCAACAATTTCATCTACGTTGGATACGGCAACAGCCAAACCGCACAAGAGGTGGCTGCGTTCACGAGCTTTGCGTAGTTCATAGGCTGTGCGGCGTGCAACAACTTCTTCGCGGAAGCCGATAAAGCTTGTTAGGAAGCCACGTAGATCTAATTGTTCTGGACGACCAGCATTCAAGGCCAACATGTTACAGCCAAAGCTGGTTTGCATTGGGGTATAGCGGAATAGCTGGTTCAGCACGACTTCGGCCGTTGCATCCCGTTTCAATTCCACAACCACACGTACGCCAACGCGGTCAGATTCGTCTTGGACGTGCGCGATGCCTTCGATTTTCTTATCACGGGACAGTTCCGCGATCTTTTCGATCATGGTTGCTTTGTTCACCTGATACGGAATTTCGTGGATCACGATGGCCCAGCGATCTTTGCGAATTTCTTCGACAGAGGTTTTAGAGCGGACGATGACGCTACCGCGGCCTTCGGTGTAAGCTTTTAGCGCACCAGAACGGCCAAGGATGATACCACCCGTTGGAAAATCAGGAGCAGGGACGTGTTCCATTAGTTGAACGCTGTCCATGTCTGGGTCTTCGATCAACGCCAATGTCGCTGTGATCACTTCACCAAGGTTATGTGGTGGGATGTTTGTGGCCATACCCACAGCGATACCGCCAGCACCGTTGACCAACATATTTGGGTAGCGAGCTGGTAAAACAGATGGCTCTTGATCCTTACCGTCGTAGTTGTCTTGGAAATTAACGGTGTCTTTGTCGATATCTGCCAGCAAGAATGCGGCAGGTTTATCCATGCGGACCTCTGTGTAACGCATCGCAGCGGCGTTATCACCGTCCATAGAGCCAAAGTTACCTTGGCCATCCAAAAGCGGCAGGGACATCGAGAAATCTTGGGCCATACGCACCAAAGCATCGTAAATCGCGGCATCACCGTGTGGGTGATATTTACCCATAACGTCGCCCACAGCACGCGCAGACTTACGATATGATTTTTCGTGGCTGTTACCCGCTTCGTGCATCGCATAGAGGATGCGGCGGTGAACTGGTTTTAGACCGTCGCGCAAATCTGGGATTGCGCGGCTTACAATCACACTCATCGCATAGTCCAAATAAGAGGTTTTCATTTCCTCTTCGATGGTGATCTGCGGGCCATCGTATACTGGGCGTTCTGGTGCGTTTTCGTCTTGGATTTCTGTCTCGTCGCTCACGGTCTGCTCGTTCTGTTATGTAAACACTATATGTTGTGTTTTTTTATAGCATAACGAATGCGTGACCGCAATGTTTAGCGTTACAATGCGCTTACATTTATCCAAAAAGAAAACAGCCTGAAGATAGGTATCTAACAGGCTGTTTTAAAACATTTAATATGTAATTTTTTCTAGAACGGGATTTCATCATCCAAGTCGTTGTTCATTGGGGCTGGTGCACCGCCACCTGAACCACCGCCATAGCTGCCGCCACCGCTTGCTTGGCCGCCGTAACCGCCGCCTTGACCACCACCCATGCTGTCACCGCCACCGCGACCGTCAAGCATGGTTAGAGTGCCGTTAAAACCTTGCAATACGACCTCGGTTGAATAACGGTCATTGCCTGATTGATCCTGCCATTTGCGTGTTTGCAATGCGCCTTCGATAAAGACTTTAGATCCTTTACGTAGGTAGTTCTCGCAAACTTTAACCAAACCCTCAGAAAAGATCGCTACTGTGTGCCATTCTGTTTTCTCGCGGTTTTCGCCAGTGTTTTTATCACGCCAGCGTTCTGATGTAGCGATACGCAGGTTGCAAACGCGTCCACCATTGCCGAATGTGCGGATTTCTGGGTCTGCACCCAAGTTTCCGATTAACATTACTTTATTTAAACTTCCGGCCATTAGGTTTCTCCCCATCGAATCTTAGGCGTAATCTTGGTTAATGATGTTTAGACCATATGAAAGTGATTAAGAAGAGGTGAAAAGAACGTTATTAAATTGTGATAAAGCAAAGACTCGTAAAATTGCACAAAACAGGGTAAAGAGTTTCAAAATAAGAATGGTTTAAGTGGGCGAAATGATGAGACGGGGCATATCATTATTATTGGCGTGCAGTATTGCATTGAGTGGACCAGTATATGCAGCTGGTCTGTCCAAGTCATCGAAATCACGTCAAATTTCACGTTTACACAACAATCTTTTAGATGGCCGTTTGGCCAGACAGTACAAAGGCTCTAATCGCTTACTCCCTGAGGGTAAGAAAGATTACACAGCGATTCCACGCTACAAAGGCAACTACAAAGGTAAATATAAATCTTTGGCAGAAGCGGCAGCACGCAGACATGGTATTCCAAGAGACTTGTTTAACCGTTTGGTACAGCAAGAAAGCAATTGGAATCCAAAGGCACGATCTCATGCGGGAGCGATTGGCTTAGCACAGCTTATGCCAGCCACTGCACGTGCACTACGCGTAAACCCACGTGATCCAAAACAAAACCTTGAGGGTGGGGCAAGGTATTTGGCAAAACAATACCGTAAATTTGGCAGCTGGCGCTTGGCTCTTGCTGCTTATAATGCAGGCCCAGGCGCTGTTGAAAAATACAACGGTGTACCACCCTATAAAGAAACACGTAATTACGTGAAAAAGATTTTAGGCAGATAATCCTTTTAAATCACAAATGTTCCCCTTGTGTTCCATTCTTTTCACTGGCATGTTTCGCGTGTCCGATTACATATTGCTAAACATTTCTTAGGAATACCCCATTATGGCCGAGCTAAAGAATATCGAAATCCGCGGTGCACGTGAACATAATCTGAAATCCGTGGATGTGGATATTCCGCGCGACAAGCTTGTGGTGATCACTGGTTTGTCTGGCTCTGGCAAATCATCGCTGGCGTTTGATACGATCTATGCTGAAGGGCAGCGCCGCTATGTGGAAAGCTTGTCTGCATATGCGCGTCAATTCTTGGATATGATGCAAAAGCCTGATGTGGATCATATTGCGGGATTATCACCTGCGATTTCGATTGAGCAAAAAACCACATCGAAAAATCCGCGTTCTACCGTGGGTACTGTAACCGAGATATACGACTATATGAGATTGTTGTTTGCGCGAGTTGGGACGCCATATTCACCAGCAACGGGCAAACCGATTGAGGCACAACAAGTGTCTGAAATGGTTGACCGTATTATGGCGATGGAAGAGGGCACACGCGCCTATCTGTTGGCGCCGATTGTACGGGACCGCAAAGGCGAATACCGCAAGGAGTTTCAAGAGCTTAAGAAACAGGGCTTTCAACGTGTGAAGGTGAACGGCGAGTTCTATGAGCTGGACGATGCGCCCACATTAGATAAGAAATTTCGCCATAATATTGATGTGGTTGTTGACCGAATTGTTGTGCGTGAAGGGTTGGAAACGCGTCTGGCGGATAGTTTACGTACCGCTTTGGATTTGGCCGATGGGATTTCCATTCTGGAAACCGCGCCAAAAGAAGGTGAGCCAGAGCGTATTACTTTTTCTGAAAACTTTGCATGCCCTGTATCTGGGTTTACCATTCCAGAGATTGAGCCACGGTTGTTTTCATTCAACGCACCTTTCGGCGCTTGTCCTGACTGTGATGGTCTGGGCGTAGAGCTGTTCTTTGACGAACGTTTGGTTGTGCCAGATACGCGCTTATCCCTATATGACGGTGCTTTGGCCCCTTGGGCAAAAGGAAAATCGCCGTATTTCAAGCAAACCATCGAAGCGATCGCAGCGCATTACGGTTTCGATAAGGATGCTGAATGGCGTAATCTGCCTAAAAAGGTGCAGCAAGTAATGTTGCATGGATCAGGCGATACAGAGATCAAGTTTCGTTATGACGAAGCAGGGCGGGTTTATGAGGTAACGCGAACATTTGAGGGTGTGATCCCAAATATGGAGCGTCGCTACCGCGAAACGGACAGCAACTGGATCCGCGAAGAATTTGAACGCTATCAGAACAACCGTGGCTGTGGGACGTGCGGTGGGTACCGTCTGCGCCCAGAGGCTTTGGCCGTAAAAATCGCTGATCTACATGTGGGTCAAGTGGTTGAAATGTCTATTAAAGAGGCGTTGGATTGGGTTGAAAGCGTACCTGTAAGTCTAACTAAACAAAAGAATGAGATCGCTACGGCGATTTTAAAAGAAATCCGCGAACGTTTGGGGTTCTTGGTAAACGTTGGTTTGGATTATCTGACACTTTCACGCTCTGCGGGCACGTTATCAGGCGGAGAAAGTCAGCGTATTCGTTTAGCATCGCAAATTGGCTCTGGTTTGACAGGTGTTTTATATGTGCTCGATGAGCCATCCATTGGTTTACATCAACGCGATAATGACCGTTTATTAGAAACACTAAAAAACCTGCGGGATCAGGGAAATACCGTAATTGTTGTAGAACACGACGAAGAAGCCATTCGAACGGCGGATTATGTTTTAGATATTGGTCCAGGCGCTGGTGTTCATGGCGGTGAGATTATTGCCAAAGGAACACCTGCACAGATTATAAAATCAAAGAAGTCTATTACAGGTCAGTATCTTACAGGAAAACGTGAAATCAGCATTCCTGTGGAACGTCGCAAAGGTAAAGGCAAGTCTGTTACTGTAGAAGGCGCAACAGGGAACAACCTGAAAAACATTACCGCAGAGTACCCGCTGGGTAAATTCGTTTGCGTTACGGGTGTTTCTGGCGGCGGTAAGTCTACGCTGACGATTGAAACGCTATTTAAGACAGCTTCAATGCGTCTGAATGGAGCAAAACAAACACCTGCGCCATGTGAGGCGGTGAATGGTCTGACTTTACTAGATAAAGTGATCGATATTGACCAACGTGCCATTGGACGAACACCGCGATCTAACCCTGCGACTTATACAGGGGCGTTTACACCGATCCGTGAATGGTTTGCTGGGTTACCCGAGGCGAAAACGCGGGGATATAAACCTGGTCGGTTTAGTTTCAATGTAAAGGGCGGACGGTGTGAGGCCTGTCAGGGTGACGGGTTAATTAAGATCGAGATGCACTTTCTGCCTGATGTTTATGTGGAATGCGAAACTTGTAAGGGTAAACGGTACAACCGTGAAACTTTGGAAGTGTTATTTAAGGGTAAAAGTATAGCTGACATCTTGGACATGACTGTCGAAGATGCTGAGCAATTCTTTAAGGCTGTGCCAAGTATCCGAGATAAAATGACTGCGTTGATGCGTGTTGGGCTTGGGTATATTAAGGTTGGCCAACCAGCTACAACGTTATCTGGTGGTGAAGCGCAACGTGTGAAATTATCCAAAGAATTGGCGAAACGCTCTACGGGTAAAACACTTTATATTTTGGACGAACCTACAACTGGTCTACATTTCGAAGATGTTCGAAAATTACTAGAAGTCTTGCATGAACTAGTCGATCAAGGCAATACAGTGATCGTTATTGAACATAATTTGGATGTAGTAAAAACAGCAGATCACATCATTGATATTGGTCCAGAGGGTGGTGATGGCGGTGGTCAAATCGTTGCTACAGGTACACCAGAAGAAGTGGCCGAAGTTAAAGGCAGTTATACGGGGCACTACCTGAAAGGTATGTTAAATCCGCAAAGAACTGCCGCTGAATAACTTTTACTCAGACTTAGTTTTGTGGGAATCTTAAACCGTGCTAAGATGCTTTCATTCTTATAGGAGGTATTAATGCTAGTTGAAAAAATTCTAGGTTCGAAACCAAAGGGCACAATTTATACAATCACAAAAGATCACACGATTGCTGATGCGGTCGCAGATTTGTCTGCACATCGTATTGGTGCATTGGTTGTTAGCAACGACGGTAAAACAATCGACGGAATTTTATCAGAACGCGATATTATTCGAGAAATGGGTAAACGCGGCACAACATGTATTAATGACACTGTTGAAAGCTTGATGACAGGTACCGTCATGAGTTGTGATATGTCCGATACTGCGCAAATGGTTTTGGAAACAATGACAGAAGGCCGTTTTCGCCATATGCCAGTGATCAACGCAAAGAAAAAACTTGTTGGTGTCATCACTTTGGGTGATGTCGTGAAAGCGCGTTTAGAGGAAATATCAGGTGAAAACGCCGCGATGTTGGATATGATCCGCGGCGTTTAATGCATTAGCCGCGTGTTTGCTTTTCAAATCGTGGCAGCATTGCTGAAAAGTCTAATCCAAGACCATCTTCGTCTTCAACAAATTGCTTATAAAGTTCTGTTGCGCGTTCACCCATTGGTGTTGGCGCATCGACACTTTCAGCGGCTTGTTGAGAAAGACGTAAATCTTTCAACATAAGTTCTGCAGCAAATCCTGGTTTATAGTCGTTATCAGAGGGACTTTCTGGCCCGATACCAGGGGCTGGGCAATACGCATTCATTGACCAGCTGTAACCAGAGGATGTGCTGACCACATCGAACATGGACTGACGTTCTAGGCCAAGTTTATCCGCCAATGCAAAAGCTTCGCATGTGGCAATCATTGTGGCACCTAAGATCATGTTGTTGCAGATTTTAGCGGCTTGCCCGTTGCCAGATGGGCCGCAATGCACTGCTTTTTGCCCCATAATATCGAATAGAGGGCTGACATTTGCGAATGCTTCGTCAGAACCCCCCGCCATAAACGTCAGTGTTCCTGCAGCGGCACCACCAATACCCCCTGAAACAGGAGCATCGGCCGCCAATAGACCCGCGGCTGTGGCAGCATCTGCCACAGCACGCGCGCTTTCCACGTCCACGGTTGAGCAATCCAATAGGGTTGCGCCCGCTTTCATGGCAGGGATGATTTCATCTGCAACGCTACGTAAAATTGCACCGTTTGGTAGCATGGTGATTACAACATCAGCATCCGTTACCGCTTGGGTAGCGGTGTCTGCTTTAGCAACACCATCTGGGCAATCCGTTACCAAATCAAAGCCAGTTACATCGTGCCCAGCAGTTGCCAAATTGACAGCCATTGGGGCGCCCATATTTCCTAAACCGATAAATCCGATTTTCATGTGTTTACTCCATCACTGGGATTGAGAATTCACCGCCTTCTTTGATGCCTGATGGCCAACGCGATGTGACTGTTTTGGTGCGTGTGTAGAATTTAAACGCATCTGGGCCGTGTTGGTTTAAATCGCCAAAGACTGATTTTTTCCAACCACCGAACGTGTGATAGGCCAAAGGCACAGGGATTGGTACGTTAATGCCCACCATGCCGATGTTAATACGATTTGCGAAATCACGCGCCGTATCGCCATCGCGGGTAAAGATTGCTGTACCATTGCCGTATTCATGATCCATCGCCATACCGATGGCTTCTTCGTAGGATTGAGCACGAACCGTTGATAGGACAGGGCCGAAGATTTCTTTTTTGTAGATATCCATATCAGTTGTGACGTGATCAAATAGATGCGCACCAACAAAGAAACCGTCTTCATAACCTTGCAAGCTGAAATCACGGCCGTCCACGACAAGCTTTGCACCGTCTTTCACGCCACTTTCCACCAAGTTTAGAATATTTTCTTTTGCAGCACCCGTAACGACAGGGCCGTAGTCCACATCATTGCCAGATGTGTATGGACCTACTTTTAAAGCTTCCACTTTAGGCGCCAGTTTTTCAATCAGGCGATCGGCAGTTTCATCGCCAACAGGAACAGCAACAGAGATTGCCATACAACGTTCACCAGCTGCACCATAACCTGCACCCAATAATGCATCTGCCGCCTGATCCATATCAGCATCCGGCATAATGATCATGTGGTTTTTCGCACCGCCGAAACATTGCACGCGCTTACCTTGTGAACAGCCTGTGCCGTAGATGTATTCTGCAATTGGTGTAGAGCCCACAAAACCAATAGATTGGATTGTGTCGTTGTATAGAATGGCATCAACCGCTTCTTTGTCACCATTCACCACTTGCAAAATACCTTTTGGCAATCCTGCTTCTTCCATCAATTCCGCCAGCATCAATGGGACGGATGGATCACGTTCAGATGGTTTCAGGATGAAAGCGTTGCCACATACGATTGCAGGGGCGAACATCCACATTGGGATCATCGCTGGGAAGTTAAACGGTGTGATGCCCGCTGTAACACCCAGAGCTTGGCGCATGGAGTACATATCAATGCCAGGGCCAGCGCTGTCTGTATAATCACCCTTTAGCATTTGTGGGGCACCGATGCAGTATTCCACAACCTCTAGGCCACGTTGAACATCGCCAGCAGCATCTGGAAGAGTTTTACCGTGTTCGCGGCTGAGTGCTTCGGCAAGTTTATCCATGTCACGGTTTAACAGCGCTACGAAACGCATCATAACACGAGCACGGCGTTGTGGGTTAACGGCCGCCCATGCAGGTTGTGCAGCAGCAGCTATTTCAACAGCTTTTTCCAATTCAGCGGTATTTGCCAATGGTACCTTTGCCTGAACTTCGCCTGTGGCAGGGTTGAATACATCAGCGAAACGTCCAGATGTGCCTTTGACGTGCTCGCCGTTAATGTAATGTGTTAATTCTTGCATATGACTTCTCCCATGGTTGGCGTCAGTATGCTCTTGCATTTTATCTTTTTAAACAGTCAATATGGCACATTCATTTTGCATTTTTGCAATACGAGGTAAGTAATGAATTGGGATGATATACGGGTATTTTTACATGTTGGTCGAGCGAACAGTCTGACTGCAGCTAGTAAACAGTTAAAAATGGATCCCAGTACATTGGGGCGGCGCATAACGCGGCTTGAAGAACAGATGTCAGCACAATTGTTCGTAAAGACACCGCAGGGTTATGATTTGACAGATGCAGGGCAACGGTTGATGGATCATGCTACAGAGATGGAATTATCGTCACTGTCTGCCCAAGAGATTATGCAGGGGCCAACAGACCAGTTAAGTGGTGTCATTAGGATAGGGGCACCAGATGGTAGTGCGAACTTTTTGTTGCCAGAGGTTTGTGCGGAAATATCCGCTGAAAACCCAGACTTAGAAATTCAAATTTTGGCCTTACCGCGTGTTTTAAACCTGTCAAAACGCGAAGCCGATATGGCAATTACAGTGTCACCGCCTACAGCAGGGCGTTTATTGGTGCAAAAAGTGACCGATTATCACCTACATTTGGCCGCACACCGTGATTATATTGATCAGCATCCTGACCTTGCTGAAATAGATAATCTAAAGAACCACCCAATCATTGGTTATATTCCCGATCTGATTTTTGACAAAGAATTGGATTATTTATCCCATATGGGATTGCAACCATCGCCAAGTTTGGCTTCTAATTCAGTGTCTGTTCAAATCAATATGATTAATCAAGGGGCAGGGGTTGGAGTAGTACATGATTTCGCAATGCCGAACTTTCCTGACATTCAGTTTATGCATAAAGAAACACTTTCCTTAAGCCGCAGCTTTTATCTTGTACGACATGAAGGAGACCGCCGTGTTGGGCGTTTGAACCGCTTTGCGGACAGGTTGGCAGCAGGAATGCGCGACATGGTGAAACGTAAAGAAGCATAAATCACCCTTGACGTTAGGCCGATGATATAGTTCCAGTGGTTTACCGAAATAAGCGATGGAGGTCGTAATGCGCGTAGGGCTTTATCCGGGAACATTTGATCCTGTTACTTTGGGTCATTTGGACATTATCGAACGCGCCTGCGTTTTGGTTGACCGTTTGGTGATAGGTGTTGCTATCAACCGCGACAAAGGTCCTTTATTCACACTTGAAGAACGTGTTGATATGATTGAACGCAATGTAGAAAACATGCGAACAAATGGCACAGAAGTGGTTGTTGAACCTTTTGAAAACCTGTTGATCGATAAAGCAGAAGAAGTTGGCGCCAAGTTGATCATCCGAGGCTTACGCGCTGTATCTGACTTTGAATATGAATATGCACTGGTTGGCATGAACCGCGCTATGAACTCTAATGTCGAAACTGCGTTCCTTATGGCAGAGGCCAAACATCAAGCCATCGCATCGCGTTTGGTAAAAGAAATTGCACGCCTTGATGGCGATGTATCAAAGTTCGTAACACCTGGTGTTCAAAAAGCTTTGATCGAGAAATTCAAGAAATCCTAATATGCGGGCTTTTCCTTTGGCATTGCTAAGGATAATGTGCGCCGAACATTGAAAACGGAGACCGAAATGGTTGAGATTAAAGATCCAGAAAACACAATCATCATGACGCTTAAGCATGGCGATGTGACAATCGAATTGCTGCCAGATGTAGCACCAAAGCACTGCGAGCGTATGAAAGAATTGGCACGCGCTGGTAAATACGACAATGTTGTATTCCACCGTGTAATAGATGGTTTCATGGCGCAAACTGGTGATGTGGCGAATGGCAACACAGGTGCTGACTTTGATCTGCGCCGTGCAGGTACAGGCAGTTCTGATCTGCCAGATCTTCCAGCTGAGTTTTCAAAATTACCACATGATAAAGGCACATTGGGTGCTGCACGTTCTGCGATGCCAGACAGTGCAAACTCTCAATTCTTTATCAACTTCAATGACAACCACTTCTTGAACAACCAATACACGGTTTATGGTCGTGTTGTTGAAGGTATGGAACACGTTGACAAAATCAAACGTGGTGAGCCGCCAATGGAGCCAGATACAATGATTTCAGTTAAAGTGGCGGCAGACGTATAATGCGGTTTTTCACAACTCTGATCGCAGCTGTTTCAATGGCGACTTCTGTATTTGCAGCGGATGCTGACAATACATTGGTGATTGAAGTGGCTGGTAAGAACACTGGTACGATTGAAATCGAATTGTTACCAGATGTGGCGCCAAAGCACGTGACACGCATCAAACGTTTGGCACGTGAAGGTCAATACGACAATGTAACATTTCACCGTGTGATCTCTGGCTTTATGGCGCAAACAGGGGACGTGCAAAACGGTAAGCTAGAAGGTTTTAACCCACGTTTTGCGGGTACTGGTGGATCTAAGTTACCTGATTTGCCTGCGGAGTTTTCAAGCATGAAGTTTGAAAAAGGTGTTGTCGGTATGGCGCGTTCATCAAGCCCGAACAGTGCTAATTCTCAATTCTTTATCATGCTTCAAGATTACCCGTCGTTAAATGGGCAATACACAGTTCTCGGTCGTGTGAGTTCTGGTCAAGACGTTGTAAATAAAATCAAACGTGGTAGCCAAGCCAACAATGGCTCTGTTGCCAAGCCTGATTATATGAGCAAAGTTTACATCAAATCTGACAAATAAGACATTGATAAACATAAAAAAGGCGGCCAATTGAGCCGCCTTTTTTATTTAAACAAGCTTTATAAGTGCGTGTTTTTTCTTACTTGATGATATCTTTGGCGTTTGTGCAATGTCATCTGCCGTCAACATCAAACCAGCATTGGATACAGCTTCGTCATTTAGCTTAGCACCACCGCCAGCGATGGCACGTTTGGCATCTTTACCACTGCCAACAATGCCAGAGCGCACAAGAAGTTGTGTAAAGCTGATACCTTCGCCAATTTCATCGGCTGTTAACTCTAGTGTTGGCAGATCGTCACCAACACCACCTTTTTCGAACACTTCTTTGGCTGTGGCTTCTGCTGCTTGTGCTGCATCCGCACCGTGACAAAGCTTTGTCACCTCATTCGCCAAAGTGATCTTTGCTTGGTTGATTTCTTGTCCGTCCAAAGCACCAAGACGTTCGCATTCATCCAATGGAAGCTCTGTGAACAAACGCAAGAATTTTGCAACATCTGCATCCAAAGTATTCCGCCAGAATTGCCAGAAGTCGTAGGAACTTAGCTTTTCTTCATTCAACCAGATCGCACCAGAGGCCGACTTGCCCATTTTAGAACCATCCGCCTTGGTCAAAAGAGGGGTTGTAAGGCCAAAAACAGTGTTTTTATTAATGCGGCGCGTCAAATCGATACCATTGACGATATTGCCCCATTGATCAGAGCCGCCCATTTGCAACACGACATCATAATTCTGGTTTAAAGCCATGAAATCATAGGCTTGCAATAACATGTAGTTGAATTCTAGGAATGTCAGTGGCTGCTCACGATCCAGACGCAACTTTACACTTTCCATCGTTACCATGCGGTTGATGGTAAAATGCTTGCCGTAATCACGTAAGAATTCGATGTAGTTCAGATTGTCCAACCATTCCGCATTATTCGGCATAATCGCAGCGGTTTCGCCTGCGTCGTAAGAAAGGTATTTTGCAAATACCTTTCTAATGCCAGCGATATTCTCATCAATCTTTTCAGCCGTGATCAATTGGCGGGATTCATCTTTCCCAGATGGATCACCAATCTTTGTCGTACCGCCCCCCATAAGGGTTACAGGTTTATTTCCAGTCTTTTGCCACCAGCGCAACATCATGATTTGAATGAGTGATCCAACATGCAAACTGTCAGCTGTTGCATCAAAGCCGATATAAGCAGCTGCAGGTCCTTCGAGTAGGCGTTCGTCGAGCCCCTCCAGGTCTGTGCAGTCCTGCAAGAAGCCCCGTTCCAACATTGCTGTCAGAAACTCTGATTTGGGCTTGTATGTCATGTGTTTATCGTCCTTTGATATGTATAGTATTCGCTGTATACCGCATGTTTCGTGAAAGGAAAGAGCATTGGCAGCATTTGATCCCATATGGGCCCTTGGTTTGATGTCTGGCACCTCTATGGATGGGGTGGATGGGGCAATGTTGATGACCGATGGCGAACGGATATTGGCCTTTGGCGAGAGTATCTTTCGCCCATATAGTGCAGCGGAACAGGCAACGATTTCAACGGCGCAGGGATTATGGCCCGATGAAAGTCCAAATTTGCTGACGGCCGCAGAAAGTGTTGTGCGAGATGCACATGCCGAAGTGATTGCGAAATTCCCTGATGCAGAGGTTATTGGCTTTCACGGGCAGACCCTAGCCCATGATCCAAAAGGTGGGCGCACACATCAATTGGGTGCGGGTGCGCAATTGGCAAAGGATACTGGCAAAGCAGTTGTCTGGGATTTTCGCACGGCTGATATGGAAGCAGGGGGGGAAGGCGCGCCGCTCGCACCGTTTTTTCATCATGCTTGCGCCAAACAACTGGGAATGAAGCGCCCAATGGCTTTTGTGAATTTAGGTGGGGTGGGCAATGTATCGTTGGTAAATGGCTCAAAGCATGCACCAGAACACCCAGAGGCGTTGTTAGCTTTTGATACTGGGCCTGCGAATGCGCCCATCAATGATCTGTTGGAAAAGCGTTTAGGGTTGTTGTTTGATGAAGATGGTGCTGTGGCTGCAAAAGGAGTTGTGAATACAGATATTTTAGAAGCTGTTTTCCAAAACGAATACTTCTTAAGAATGCCGCCTAAATCTTTGGATAGAAACAGTTTTACTGAATTAGAAGATTTAATTAAGCCACTTTCTACAGAAGACGCAGCGGCAACATTAACCGCACTTGCAGCCTCTTGTGTATATGCATCGCAAATGCATTTCAGCACTGATCCATATCGTTGGTTGATCTGCGGTGGTGGGCGTAAAAATACATCTTTGATGAATGCCTTGAAACAGCGGTTAGATGTATCGGTTGAACCTGTCGAAAACGTGGGCTTGGATGGGGATATGCTGGAAGCGCAGGCTTTTGCTTATTTGGCTGTACGCGTGATGCGTGGCTTACCGACATCATCGCCAACCACAACGGGATGTTCGAAGCCAGTTTGCGGTGGTATTATCTCGCAGCCATAAAAAAGCCCTGCTACGCAGGGCTTCGATATTAACGAGACGTTTCTGTTAAACGACGTCGAACGTATTCTTCGACCGTATCCAACATCAGATCCATATGTTCTTCTTTCTTGAAAAAGTGATCTGCACTTTCCAAAATCTCATGCGTGATCGTGATGCCTTTTTGTTCATGCAGCTTATTCACCAATTCTTCTGTATCTGCGGGCGGCGCCACACGGTCAGAGGAGCCATTGATAATCAATCCAGAAGATGGGCAGGGCGCTAAGAAGCTGAAATCATACATGTTTGCGGGTGGGGATGCGCTAATAAAACCAGAGATTTCAGGTCGGCGCATCAAAAGTTGCATGCCGATCCATGCACCAAAGCTGAAACCAGCAACCCAGCAATGCTTGGCATTTGGGTTCATCGATTGAAGATAATCCAAAGCGGATGCTGCATCTGACAATTCACCGATACCTTGATCATATTCGCCTTGCGAACGACCAACACCGCGGAAATTAAAGCGGAGAACGTTAAAGCCCATATTATAGAACTTGTAGTGTAAGTTATAGACAACTTTATTGTTCATTGTGCCGCCGAATTGAGGGTGCGGGTGCAATATAATTGCAATCGGTGCATCCTTGATATTCTTTTGCGGGTGGTAGCGACCTTCTAGGCGGCCTTCTGGGCCTGGAAAAATAATTTCTGGCATTCTGCCTTACGCTCCAAATCAGTCTTTGGCTCAAAGTTCCGTCTAATAGTTGACAGTATCGCTCAGAGAATTTAGAACCATTCTAAATTAGAGCAGAAGAGCCTTTGCATTAGTCGTATCTGACTAAGAGGTAATGATGCATTCGTCAACCAGAGACATAAGGGATACCCCATGAAACTCAGCACAAAAGGCAGATATGCGATGATTGCGCTGGTGGATATCGCTTTAGAGAGCGATGGTGGCACTGTTTCTTTGGCTGAAATTTCAAAACGCCAAGATATTTCACTGAATTATCTGGAGCAACTATTTGTCAAATTGCGCCGCGCAGGATTCGTCGAATCTATTCGTGGGCCAGGTGGTGGTTATAAATTGGCTATGACACCTGATGCTATTCGCGTTTCTGATGTTTTGGCATCGGTTGATGAAACGATGGATGCTTTGGCAAAAGGGGCAGGTGCCTCTGGTGCTTTATCTGGTAGCCGTGCCCAATCTTTGAATAACCGTTTGTGGGAAAGTCTATCTGCGCAGGTTTATGTATTCTTGCATCAAGCGCGATTGTCAGATGTGATTGAAAATCAAATGGCACCTTGTCCTGCGGTTCCATCTCTATTTCAAGTGGTGGATGAAGCATGACGCGCGCTTATATGGATTGGAATGCAACAGCACCTTTACGCCCAGAAGCACGCGATGCGATGATTGCGGCGATGGATGCTGTGGGCAATCCATCGTCAGTTCATGCTGAAGGTCGGATAGCGACAGGTATCATAGAGAAGGCACGCAAGCAGGTTTCTGATGCCTTTGGTGCAAGCTCTGCAGATATAGCCTTTACATCAGGTGCAACGGAAGCGGCTGCATTAAGCCTTGCAAACGCTGACATTGTTGCCGCTGGTATTGAACATGACTGTGTAGGTGCTTGGGCTGATAACAGCTTGAAAGCTGATCAGGATGGGATCGTTGCCGTTGATGAGCCTGCAAAATCAACATTACAGGCCGCAAACAGTGAAACAGGTGTTTTACAAGATTTACCAGCGGGTTTGTATTTATCTGATTATGTACAGGCTTTTGGGAAAACTGCCACTGCATTTGACTGGGCAGATACCACCATAGGATTGTTATCTGCACACAAGCTTGGCGGCCCAAAAGGTGTTGGTGCTTTTGTTATAAAACAAGGTGTTGAGATTATCCCGCAGATCAAAGGGGGCGGACAAGAACAAGGCCGCCGTTCAGGGACAGAGAATATTGTTGGTATTGCCGGATTTGGCGCTGCTGCACAGGCCGCGACAAATGACCTTGCCAATGGTGTTTGGGATGAAGTGGCGGAACTCCGCGACTATATGGAAGACCGCATTGCCGAAGTGGCGCCCGACGCTATTTTCTTTGGTAAGGGTGTAAAACGTTTACCTAATACCAGCAACTTTGCAGTGACTGGTTGGAAGGGTGAAACACAAGTCATGCAGATGGATTTGGCAGGATATGCCATTTCAGCAGGGTCTGCGTGTTCAAGCGGTAAAGTTAAGGCCAGCAAGGTGTTGCAGGCCATGGGATTTGATGACATCACGGCATCATCTGCCATCAGGGTTTCATTAGGGCCTACAAACACAAAAGATGAAATAGACGGCTTTGTTTCAGCATGGGGCAAAGCATACACGAAATACCGCGCTAAAGCGGCATAAAGGACGAATTATGAGCGACGTTATAGTCAAAGAAGGTGTAGAAGCGGAAACCGTTGAAGCGGTTCAAGCACTGGGTGGTAAATATAAATACGGTTTCGAAACAGATATCGAAATCGAATATGCACCATTGGGTTTGACCGAAGACATTGTGCGTTTGATTTCTGAAAAGAATGAAGAACCTGAATGGATGTTGGAATGGCGTTTGGCTGCTTACAAGCGCTGGCTTCAAATGGAAGAGCCTGATTGGGCGATGGTCGATTATCCAAAAATCGATTTCCAAAATATCTATTATTATGCACGTCCAAAATCTATGGCCGAAGAAAAGCCAAAGTCATTGGACGAGGTTGACCCAAAACTTTTGGAAACATACGCAAAACTTGGCATTCCTTTAAAAGAGCAAGCGTTGCTGGCTGGTGTAGAAGCACCAGAAGAAGAGCGCAAAGTTGCTGTGGATGCGGTGTTTGACAGTGTGTCTGTTGGGACGACTTTCCAAGAAGAGCTTAAGAAAGCTGGCGTGATCTTCATGTCGATTTCCGAAGCTTTGAAAGAACATCCTGATTTGGTGAAGACATACATCGGTTCTGTGGTTCCACAATCTGACAATTTCTATGCGACTTTGAATTCGGCCGTGTTCTCTGATGGGTCATTTGTTTACATCCCAAAAGGTGTGAAATGCCCGATGGAGCTGTCTACATATTTCCGTATCAATGCGGAAAATACTGGTCAGTTCGAGCGTACACTTATTATCGCTGAAAAAGGGTCGTATGTGTCTTACCTTGAGGGCTGTACAGCACCGCAACGTGATGTGGCGCAGCTACACGCGGCTGTTGTTGAGCTTGTGATCCAAGAAGATGCTGAAATCAAATATTCAACCGTTCAAAACTGGTTCCCTGGTGATGAAGAAGGCAAGGGTGGTATTTACAACTTTGTGACGAAACGTGCAGATTGCCGTGGGGATCGTGCTAAAGTGATGTGGACGCAAGTGGAAACAGGCTCTGCTGTGACTTGGAAATACCCATCTTGCATCTTGCGCGGTGATGACAGCCAAGGCGAATTCTATTCGATTGCGATTGCTAACAACATGCAGCAAGCGGATACAGGCACAAAGATGATCCATTTGGGTAAAAACACCAAGTCGCGGATCGTATCCAAGGGTATTTCTGCCGGTAAAGCGCAAAACACATATCGTGGTTTGGTGTCTATGCATCCTAAAGCCAAAGATGGCCGCAATTATACGCAATGTGACAGCTTGCTGATCGGCGATAAATGTGGGGCGCACACTGTTCCTTATATCGAAGTGAAGAACAATTCTGCGCGTGTAGAGCATGAAGCCACAACATCGAAAGTGGACGATGAACAGCTGTTCTATTGCCGACAACGCGGTATGGACGAAGAAGAAGCTGTTGCTTTGGTAGTAAACGGGTTCTGTAAGGAAGTGCTGCAAGCATTGCCAATGGAATTCGCGATGGAAGCACAAGCGCTTGTGGCTATCTCACTTGAAGGGTCAGTGGGCTAATGGTTCAACGCGACACACTCATCTACGGTGCAGTTGCCGCAGTTGCAGTCTTTTTCATAGGCTGGACAACTGGGATGGGTGGCACGTTCCTTGCAAACTTAATTTTCTCAATTCTGATGGGCGTTTTCGCAGCAGCGATGTTCGTCCTTGTAAAAAAATACGGTAAATCGAAAGACAAATGACATGTTAGAAATCAAAAACCTCCAAGTTGGCTTGGAAGAAGAAGACAAGCAAATCCTTAAAGGCGTAGATTTGAAAATCGGCGAAGGTGAGGTTCATGCAATCATGGGGCCAAATGGCTCGGGTAAATCAACAACATCTTATGTTTTGTCGGGTAAAGACGGTTACGAAGTAACAGATGGTTCTGCTGAACTATACGGCGAAGACTTGTTGGAAATGGAACCAGAAGAGCGTGCAGCTGCTGGTTTGTTCTTGGCGTTCCAGTACCCAGTGGAAATTCCGGGCGTTGGTAACATGACGTTCTTACGTACTGCTGTAAATGCACAGCGCAAAGCACGTGGTGAAGAGGAATTGTCTGCGGGTGAATTCCTGAAGGTTGTACGCGAAAAAGCAAAAGCTTTGAAAATTGATGCAGACATGCTGAAACGCCCTGTAAATGTTGGTTTTTCTGGTGGTGAAAAGAAACGTAATGAAATCCTTCAAATGGCGATGCTAGAACCAAAGATGTGTGTTTTGGACGAAACAGACTCAGGTTTAGACGTGGATGCGATGAAATTGGTTGCCGAAGGTGTTAATGCATTGCGCGATGGCAAACGCTCATTCCTTGTGATCACACACTACCAACGCTTGTTGGATCACATTAAGCCTGACGTGGTGCACATCATGGCAAACGGTAAAATCGTTAAATCTGGTGGCCCAGAGTTGGCATTAGAAGTCGAAAACAACGGCTATGCTGATATTTTGGCTGAGGTTGCTTAATTATGGCTGTGACTAATCCTAAATTTGAAGCATCAGAAGCCTTGCTTGCTGCTTATGCTGTACCATCAGGTGCTGCTTGGGCGACTGAAGCGCGTGCAAAAGCTGCTGCGCATTTGCGTGCTATTGGTGCACCAAACAAACGTGATGAATATTGGAAATATACAAACCCAACAGCTTTAACAGAAGTGCCAACACCATCTGCAGCTTTGTTTGCATCGGATGAAGCACCGATGTTTGATGCGATTGATCGCGTGAAAGTGGTTTTCGTAGACGGCGTTCTTGATACTGCGCAATCTGATGATCTGTCATTGGAAGGTGTTGAGATTGAAACATTGACAGAGGCCACATCAAAAGACATTCACTGGGCAAAAGATTTGTTCGGTGTGTTGGAAGCAAATGGTCAAAACCCTGTGGATCGTCCAATGGCCGCTTTGAATACGGCAGTAGCGACAGAAGGTCTGGTTATCCATGTGAAAGCTGAAACCACAAAGCCATTGGCATTGCGTTACATTCACACATCTGAAAACTCTGATGCAATGGTTCACCATGTCATCAAAGTGGAAGAGGGTGCAAAGTTCACATTGCTGGAAAGTGGCCCAGGTGCTGCGCGTTTCAACTCTGTTCTAGAGGTTGATGTGGCTGACAATGCTGAGTTCCACCATGTGCGCACACAAGGGCGCGATCATGAACGCAAAACGGCTACACATATGTATGGTCGTTTGGGTGCTGAAAGCATTTACCGTTCTTTCACGATGACAGTGAATGGTATGCTGACACGCAATGAAAGCGTTTTGGAATTCACTGGTGATGATGCTCAGGCAACTGTAAGCGGTGCATCTGCGGGTGATGGCAAAGATTTCCATCACGATGATACTGTATTTGTGACACATGACAGTGTGGACTGTGAAAGCCGCCAGGTTTTCAAGAAAGTTTTGCGTAATGGTGCAACTGGTGTGTTTCAAGGTAAAATTTTGGTTCAACCTGATGCTCAAAAAACAGATGGTTACCAGATATCACAAGGCCTACTATTGGATGACGACAGTAATTTCCTTGCGAAGCCTGAATTGGAAATCTACGCAGATGACGTTGCTTGTTCACACGGGTCAACTGTTGGTGCGATCGACGAAGATGCAATGTTCTATCTGACATCACGCGGCGTGCCAAAGGCACAGGCGCAAGATATGCTTATTCTAGCATTCTTGGGTGAAGCGATTGATGAGATCGACAACAGTGATCTTGCTGATGAAATCCATGATCGCCTTGCGGCATGGATGGAACGTAGACGCGCATAATGTCATTAATTGGCGATATAGCCGGGGCGTACCGCGCCCCGCGCAAAACCATGCAAGTTCAGATCGAACGCGGGATCACTGAACCACAAACCTTGTTTTATGGCATGTTGTTTGGCGTTATTAATTTAATCGCTAGCTTTCCGCGTGTTGTTCTCTCTGCACCTGATCAAGATACATTTACAGGCATGATGGCGGGGCTTTTTATTTCCTACGTCTTTTTCTTGCCGCTGATGCTTTATGGAATTGCTGGTTTACTACATTGGGTATTTTCAAAATTTAATGGCCAAGCCACCTATGCTGAATCGCGTCGTGCATTGAATTGGGCTGCGGTTGCCACAACGCCATTTATATTACTATCAGGCGCATCATATGTATTAAATAACAGCACGTTAACGATGACACTTAACGTGATGACAGCTATTGTATTCATATGGCAATTACGCGCTACCGTTACCGAAACAGAATTTAGCTAAAATTCACCCCATATTTTCGCCATATTTATCTCGTACTCCACAAGTGATTAGTAAGATGAGTAGCGTAAAGGATTCTTGTAATGGGTGTACAACCTGAAGCCTATCAAGGTTATACTGGGGTATTTTCGACAAATAGGACCTCGATGTTAGAGCGTGTTTTAGACGCTTGGAAAGACATGCGTTCCTCTGCGCGCCGTATGATTGACGAAGCCCCCAATGAGGGTCGCCTTGTGTTCATGGTGCTTTTATCTGATCTTGTTTTCTTTTTATCGTGGAGCATAAAAACAGTAGTTGCACCAATGTCGAGTGCTTCTGATTTAATCCCATTGGAAATTAGCGTTTGGCTGGTCGGTGCATTAATGTTGCGCACGGCTTGCATGTATACATTTTCGCTGATCGTTTACGGGTTTTGCCGATTGTTCAAAGGGCAGGGCACTTGGTACGAAACACGCGTTTGTGTGTTTTGGGCAGCTTTGGTTGCAGCACCTTTTGGTTTTATAGCTGCACTTGTTACAGTCAGCATGTATAGCCTTGAAGAATATGTACCATTATTTCGTGAAGACTGGATTTCATTGCCGCCATATTGGCTGGGTTTAATACCTTTTGTTTGGTTTATTTCAGAAGGGATATCAGAATCCCATAAATTTAAGAATTCTTCACCAGTTTTCATGGTGATGTCTTTGCTTTCTTTGGTTGCACTGATAGGTGTATTTTACATGAAGGCAAACGGAGCATGGTAAATGCAACTCAATACGGCGGGCGACTGGCTTAAGCTGGCAGCGAATACACTTTTTGAGCCAAAAAAGTGTTTGCGTATCGTATTGGACATCGTGATTACCATGCCGCAATTGGCGCAAGCTACGGTGCTTGCCATAGTGCTAAGCATGATAATGCCTCTGCTCACATTGATGTTTCAACCTTCCGACGTTCAGAAAAGCATGGAAGGGTTCACATCCCAACCATTATCAGTTTTTGTTGTTCAAGTCCTTGTATTAGCAGGAACTGCATTCCTTATCTCTGTAATCGGCCGCTTCTTTGGTGGTCACGGTACATTCAAAGAGTGCTTAACAGCGATGGTTTGGCTACAAATCGTATTAATCTTAATCCAAGTAATTCAGTTCTTTGCTGGTTTTATAAGCACTCAACTGAGTGTTTTAATCTTTTTAATGTCAGTAGGTGTCATGCTGTATCTGATCGTACATTTCATTTCTGAAATACATGGATTTACAAGCATTATGAGCGTGCTATTTGGAGTTATAGCATCAATATTTGGCTTGTCGTTTATCGTATCTATCCTACTTGCTATGTTAGGCATCACACCAGAGGTAATTCAGAATGTATGATGTAAATGAAATCCGCAAAGATTTCCCAATATTATCACGCGAAGTGAATGGTAAACCTCTTGTATATTTGGATAGCGGTGCCTCTGCACAAAAGCCACAAGTGGTGATAGATGCAATCAATACGGCCTATAGTCATGAGTATGCAAACGTGCATCGTGGGTTGCATTATCTATCCAACCTGGCGACAGATAAATATGAAGCTGTTCGTGGTATTGTTCAAACGTTTTTGAATGCAAAACACGAAGATGAAATTCTGTTTACGTCAGGCACAACAGAGGCTTTCAACCTATTTTCCTATGCATGGGGTGTGCCAAATCTGCAAGCAGGTGATGAGATCATTCTAAGTGTGATGGAACACCATGCAAACATCATACCATGGCATTTCCTACGAGAGCGCCATGGCATTGTACTAAAATGGGTAGAAACAGACGTTAATGGTGATCTGGATCCTCAAACAGTTATTGATGCAATCACTCCGCAAACGAAAATGATTGCCGTTACACAAATGTCAAATGTTCTCGGCACTGTTGTGGATGTAAAAACAATATGCACAGCAGCACGTGAAAAGGGTATTGTGACTGTTATCGATGGCTCGCAATCAAGTGTACATGCACCCGTAGATGTCCAAGACATCGGATGTGATGTTTTTGCGATCACAGGTCATAAGCTTTATGGTCCATCTGCTTCGGGCGCTGTCTATATTCGTCGAGACCGTATGGCTGAAATGCGCCCCTTTATTGGTGGCGGTGATATGATCCGCGATGTAACGCGTGAAACAGTCACATATAACGATGCACCGCATAAGTTCGAAGCAGGTACACCAGGCATTGTTCAAACGATCGGTATGGGTGTTGCAATTGAATATATGATGGGTTTAGGGCTGCAAAACATTGCAGACCATGAACGTATGTTGCGCGATTATGCACAGACAAAACTATCAGGTTTAAATTGGCTGAACATACAGGGTAATTCAGCGACCAAAGGCGCTATCTTCAGTTTCACAATGGACGGTGCTGGTCATCCTCATGACATTTCGACTGTCGTCGATCAAAAGGGAATTGCGGTGCGGGCGGGGCATCATTGTGCACAACCACTCATGCAGCATCTGGGCGTAACAGCAACGACACGCGCTTCATTCGGATTGTATAATACCACGGAAGAAGTAGACAAATTAGTCGATGCACTTGAATTGTGCCACGATCTGTTTGCTTGAACTTTATCTTTGATGATTTAGTTTTGCGTTATGACTGTGCCATGGACGTGATCCATTGGCATCGCGATTAACGTTATATGGTTTTGTTTCACTTGATTTATGCATTTTCTCAATAGCACTATGCGGAAGGTTATCATCCGAATAAGGCTTAATATTTTTAGCTTTGAGAAGAGCGGCCAACCGCGAATAAGATAATATACTCATTAATCACACACTTTATAATCATACTTACGTAATTTCCCGATAAGCGTAAATCATGATCAAAATAAGGCAAATAACGATTATTTTCGATTAATTGAAATCAAAAACACTTAATCCAGTAGTCATTTCATCTAATCCAAGCGGCCTTGTGATTGGAGCTTCGGCACGAGATAGGCAACCTTGACGTTCGCATAGACGACATGATGTGCCTGTGGGAATAGGTTCTTTTCCTTCATCAAGATGCTCACCATAGATCGTTTCTGACAAATGTTCCGCAGCACAACCCAGTAATAACGCTGTGCGTCGTATGTGCTCTCCAAGTGCGGGTTGTGGGCCATCAACGCTACGTGTCAGTACGAAAAACTCTGTACTATCAGCAGTTTCCACTAGGTCTAATTGAATTTGACGAGGCTGAATCAAGGCTTGGTATACAGGCAACTTCGGGCAAGAACCGCCAAAACGTGCCTTTGGATATCCTTTTACGCCTGATCTGCGTAAAATATTTCCAGCATGATCAACTTCCATTAAGAAAAATGGCAAACCAGCTTGGTTCGGGCGATTAAGCGTCGTCATTCGCATTGCAGCACGTTCGAAGCTTACGCCAAAACGCGCGGCAAGTGCAGATACATCGCTTTTCAAGGTTTTCGTCGCCCTTAGAAATGCCCCGTAAGGCATTAACATTGCCAGTGCAGCATAACGTGTCAGTTCATTGCGCACCAAACGGTGTGTTTCGTCGGATGAAAGCGTTAGCAGGTTTAACTCTTCTTGAATTGCTTGTGGGAAGGCCAGTAATGTAACCTCTGCAGCCAATTCATACAACTGTTCTACTGGCGATAAACGGTCAGAAATGAACAGGCGTAATGTATGTTTATCAAAACGGCGCAAATGTTGTGGCATCACATGAACAGGTAACTTTTGAACCGTAATATTATGGTTCTTCCGCAACCAATCGAGCAAAAACACCCAAAGTTCAGGGCCATAAGTCCGCTCAGGAATAAAGTCTTGAACCGCATCCTCAATCCATGGAAAACAATATGGGCGGTTTTCAAACAGTTCACGTACTTCATCACTTGGCAAATGCTTGGTTGCAACGCCTGTGTCATGACCTTCTTGAGCCAGTAGGGTGCTGAGATCGGATAGTCTATCTTGGGATTCTCTGTAAGCACGATAAAGCTTCAAGATGCCGGAAGATGCATTGGGCGCCGCTTCTGCGATCTCATACAATTCTTCATTGCCAGGAAGTTCGCCCGTCAAAAGAGGATCAGCGAAAACTTCTTTCAAAGCAGTTTGATCACCAGCAGCTTCACCCTTAAGCGCCTCTAAGTCCAAATCATATGTCGCAGCAAGTTTCAGGAGCAATTGAACCGTCAGCGGACGTTGATTTCGTTCAATAAGATTTAAATAACTGGCAGACACACCAATTTCAGCGGCCATAGCCGCTTGTGTTAATTCTAGACCATTGCGAATACGTCTGATACGCGGTCCTGCAAATATCTTTTGCTCAGCCATTTACAAAACTTCACTAAACTTAGTTGTCACTATATTTACAGGAATTTACAAATTTACAAGCCGTAATTTACATAACCTTTACAGGCTTACACGAAAAAACCACATATTTTAAACCTCTTAGCTGGCTATTAAGATTGATTATGACAATACTAAAGTCAGTTACACGGTGATGCTTCGAGTTTTTACAGCATATTTCCATACAAAGCTTCGCCGTTTTGACAAAAATTTACAACGTTGATCTTGGAGAAGACACATGACAGATTCAGCAGAAATCAAAGCAATGCCAAGCGCAAAAGATAATGCAGATGCAGCAGACAGCGCAATCCGCATGTTGGCAAATGATCTACACCGCCTAAACCAATCGGTAAGCCGTGCTGTTGAAGCTGGTGTAACAGTGGAATTGATCCGCTCATCACGCCATCACAGTGGCACAGGTAACTGGGGTGACCTATTGGTGCCAGTTATCACTAAAAAAGGATAAGTTTTTCAAGCAATGGAACCGGAACAGTCCGCTTGAAATCTTAAAACCTCGCCTTCGGGCGGGGTTTTTTTTATTACTTTTAAAGGATAGGGGAAGACCAACATCGCAAATCTTCCCCCAGCAGCTTAAACTTTATACTCAATAAATACACATACAGGCTACTGATAACACATCTATGCTTGCTACTTAGACACCCTAAGCCCCGTGTTTAGATGTGTTACAATAGGTAAACACTTGAAAAGCGTTTTTTATTCACTTGAAATTGTTATCTTTAATTTATTTTTTACGACCAAGTATATCATGTGCAATACGACCGAAAATATCGGCCCCAATAGGGATCAAATCGTCAGGAAAGTCATAATCAGGGTTATGTAAGGCGGCATAATCTTCACCAGGCCCCAAGCATAACATTGCAGCTTTGGCATCCCAACCAAACACACCAAAATCTTCGGATGCACGCATTGGCAAGCCTTCACTACCGTTTGGTACACCAATTGCATTCATTGCATCGACTGCAACTCTCACAGCATCTTCGTCGTTTATGGAAGCGGCGAAATCATCAAAAACATCAAATTCCACCTTCAAACCAGCTTCATCCGCAAGTTTTTGCGCTAAATCACATGCATCACCATAAATGGCGGCCATTGGTGCATCATGCGCTGTGCGCAAGGTTGCATAAATGACCGCATCCGCTGGGGCGATGCCAAATGTTGGTTCACCAATGTTAACATGCGTTACGGTTACCAGCCGAAAATCATCATCTAATGCTCCACCAGTTCCTAATGAACTGAGTGCTGGAATAAGCTTGGAAACTGCAAGAGCAGGGGATATGCCCGCCTCTGGTTCAGCTGCATGAGCTGTTTTGCCTGATAATTTAATTTGGAGACCTTGAGAGGCGCAATTTATCAACCCAGCACGTGTGGATACATATCCAAAAGGACGACCTGGCTCATTGTGAATGGCAAAGGCCCAATCTGGTTTAATGTCTTGAAATGCTGGATCAGCAACTACGGCACGCGCCCCACTGCCGTCTTCTTCTGCTGGTTGGAACATCAGAACCACACGACCTTTGGAAATGGGATCACGTGAGAGCATACGACCAAGAGCCAATAGCATCGTCATATGCCCATCATGGCCGCACAAATGACCTTTACCTGCAATTTTAGATACCCATGGTGCTTCCGATAACTCTTGGATTGGAAGTGCATCAAGTTCCGCACGAAACAACACAGTTGGGCCTTCTTTACCGCTGTCAAATAACGCTGCAACACCATGGCCCCCAAGCCCAGTGAATATGCGTGATGGCGAAAGTGGTTTCAGTGCTTTGACAATTGTTTTTGCAGTTTCGGCTTCTTCGCCCGATATTTCGGGGCGGCGGTGCAAGTCGCGACGAAAAGCTGTGAGCTCGATCAGATCAGCATTGGTCAACATTTTATCGCACCTTTTACTTTAGTTTAGAATTGCAATGGAGATATTCAACAGCGAGGCAAAAGCCACCCATGCTGCATATGGTATAAAAAAAACTGCAGACATGCGATCCGTATTCCACGACACGCGGATAAATTTTACGATACAAATTAACAGCAGGGTGATGATTACGAATGCTATCTCAGTTTGCTTTAATGCAAAAAACACAGGCGACCACAAAAAATTCAACCCCATCTGGGCAAACCAAAGCTTCATTTTTAAGCTGTGGCGATCCTTGTGCCATATTCGCCAGCCAACGATACCAATAAAGATATAAAGCGCTGTCCATACTGGGCCAAAAATCCAATTCGGTGGATTAAAGGATGGTTTAGTAAGCAATTGGTACCATTCATCAGGTGTTGTGATTGTTCCAATTAAAATACCTATTCCAAGAACAGTTATTATGAAGGCTATCAAAGATGGTATATTACGCATGCTTACGGTATATCCTTTTTTTAGCGAACCAAAGAATAGTTAGAAATGACCAGCATCACTAAAAAGAACAGATTTATCAGATGCAACACAAATGGGTCTCCGTGTGCATAGTGTGCAATAATTGCGGTGAGGAAAAACAAAGCAACACCTGCATAAGCCCATTCTTTAAATTGGATTGGGATTTGTGGAGCAAGCAAGACCACGACTGCAATTAGTTTTAGGATTGCCAATTCAATTCGAAAGAAATCAGGAAACCCAAGATCTTTGAAACCATCAATTGATGGTTTGTGAAAAAAGTAACTGGCTGCACTTAGTGTCAGCATGGCCGATACGAGACCAGTAGATGTCCAATACAACATTGTTCTTCTCTTATTCTATTTACGCCTTTCTATCAGCTTAAATAGAAACGGCCCACATCTTTCGATGCAGGCCGTTAGAACTGAAACAGTCCATTGGGATAATTATGCAGCGTCTGCTTTTGCTTCTGGGCCAAAACGGCCGTAGAATGTTTCGCCGTTTTTCGACAGCTCACGCAATAGAGCAGGGGTTGTGAAGCGTTCGCCGAATTTCTCGGTCAAGTCATCACAGATTTCTACAGCTTTATCAGCACCGATGATGTCCAACCAGCTGAATGGGCCACCAGACCAAGGCATGAAGCCCCAGCCAAGGATTGCGCCAACGTCACCTTCGCGGATGTCTTCCAAAACGCCGTCTTCAAAAGAACGTACAGCTTCTAGAACTTGCTGCATCGCGAGGCGGTGTTGAACTTGGGCAAGGTCAGGTTGTTCATCTGATACTGGCCAGTTTTCACGCAAGCCTTCCCAGATACCCGTGCGTTTGCCTTTTTCATCGTAAGCGTAGAAGCCAGCGCCGTTTTTACGGCCCATACGGTCCTCATCGAACAATTTGAACAGGATTTCTTCGGCATTTGTGCCTTTGTAATCGTCACCAAGTGCAGCTTGAGTGGCTTTTACAATTTTCACGGACAAGTCGATGGAAACCTCATCTGCCAATTGAAGCGGGCCCAAAGGCATCCCCAACAATTTAGCAGCGTTTTCGATCAGCGCTGGCTCTACACCTTCGGCCAACATTGTGATGCCTTCGTTCACATAAGGCAGAATACAACGGTTGGCGTAGAAAAAGCGTTCGTCGTTTACAACGATTGGTGTTTTCTTGATCTGACGGACAAAATCCAAAGCTTTTGCAACAGCTTCTGGGCCAGTGTTTGCGCCTTTGATGATTTCCACCAAGTTCATTTTGTGCACTGGGCTAAAGAAGTGGATACCGATAAAGCGTGTGTCATCACGAGACGCTTTTGCAAGCTCTGTGATCGGCAATGTCGATGTGTTTGTTGCAAAGATCGCTGATGGCTCTAGCTGTTCTTCAACAGCCTTCGTTACAGTTGCTTTGATGGCTGGATCTTCGAACACAGCTTCAACAATCAGATCACAACCTTTAAGCGCTTCGTAATCTGGTGTTGCGTTGATGTGAGATAAGATTTCAGCTTTTTTCTCTTCAGTAACCTTCTTACGTTTGATGCCTTGATCCAAGATATCTGTAACAGACGCTAGGCCACGGTCACATGCTTCTTGGTCACGGTCCACAAGAACAACATCAATGCCGACTTTGGCAGATACGAATGCAATGCCTGCACCCATCATGCCAGCGCCCATAACACCAACTTTTTTCACAGACATATCTGCCACGCCTTCAGGACGCACAGCGCCTTTTTCAAGAGCAGTTTTGTTTGTGAAGATGGTTTTAATCATCGCAGATGATGATGGGTTCATCAGAACGTTTGTAAACCAACGCGCTTCGATTTTAATCGCTGTATCAAATGGTACTTGCGCACCTTCATAGATCGCAGACAACATCGCACGTGCTGCAGGATATACACCCTGTGTTTTACCGTGGATCATCGCAGATGCGCCAACGTAGTTCATAAAGCCAGCAGGGTGGTATGGTGCACCACCTGGCATTTTAAAGCCTTTTTGATCCCATGGTTTTACGATGTCAGCATCTGTTGCTGTTTTCACCCAAGCTTTGGCTGAAGATAGCAATTCATCGGCAGGAACAACTTCGTCGATGAGACCAAGTCTTTTCGCAGATTGAGGATCAGACAATTTACCGTTCATCAAAATCGGTGAACCAGTCATCATGTCCAACTTACGGCTGATACGTGTTGTACCGCCAGCACCAGGGAAAATACCCACTAGGATTTCTGGTAGACCAATTTTTGCCTTTGGGTTGTCCGCAGCAAAAATGCGGTGGCAAGCAAGAGGGATTTCAAAACCAATACCCAAAGCAGTGCCGGGTAGGGCGGCTGCAATAGGTTTGCCGCCTTTGTTTGTTTTCGCATCCATACCTGCACGCTCGATTTTACGTGTCATTTGGTGGAAACCCATGATGCCATCAAAAAGACCTTTGGCAGGATTGTCGCCAGCCATTTCTTTCATCTTTGCGATCACGTTCAAGTCCATGCCGCCTGCAAAGTCAGCTTTGCCAGATGTGATCACAGCACCCTTAACAGCGTCGTCAGCCAGAACTTTATCAACAAGTGCTTCTAGTTCTTGAGAGGCTTCGATGTTTAGAACGTTCATTGATTTGTTAGGAACGTCCCATGTGATTGTTGCGATGCCGTCTGCATCTACGTCGTATTGAAAATCAGCCATTGTTCTTACACTCTCTCAATAATAGTTGCTGCACCCATACCAGAGCCGATGCAAAGTGTTGCCAAACCAGTTTCTTTGTCGTCGCGTTCCATCTCGTCAAGCAATGTGCCCAAGATCATCGCACCCGTTGCACCCAATGGGTGACCCATAGCGATTGCGCCGCCGTTTACGTTTAGTTTGTCACGATCAACATTGAAGTATGTTTGGAAGCGTAGTACCACAGATGCAAAAGCTTCGTTCACTTCGAATAGGTCGATATCGTTGATGTTCATGCCTGTTTGAGCCAGAATTTTTTCTGTTACAGGAACAGGGCCAGTCAACATAATTGTTGGATCAGTACCGATCTTTGCTGTTGATTTGATGCGTGCGCGTGGCTTTAGGCCATTTGCTTCACCGAATTCTTTGTTACCGATCAAAACAGCCGCCGCACCATCAGAGATAGCAGAAGAGTTACCAGCGTGATGTACGTGATTGATACGCTCAAGTTCTGGGTATTTCATCAAAGCTACCGCATCAAAACCTGGCATCACTTCGCCCATAGCTTTGAAAGATGGGTTCAAAGAGCCCAAACCTTGCATATTTGTGCCTTCGCGGATTTGCTCATCCACACGTGAAATTTCCAAACCATTCTGATCGTTCACAGCAACGCGTGACTTGTCAAAGTGACCAGCTGCAGTTGCAGCAACAGCACGTCTGTGACTTTCAACAGCGTATTCATCGCACATATCACGACTGAAACCGTATTTCGTAGCAATAATGTCTGATGAAATACCTTGAGGTACGAAATATGCTTTCATAGCCAAGTATGGATCAACAGCGATTGCACCACCGTCCATGCCCATTGGCACACGGCTCATGCTTTCAACACCACCAGCAATGTAAGCATTACCAGCACCGCCGCGCACTTGGTTAGCGGCCATATTCACAGCTTCCAAACCTGATGCACAAAAACGGTTTACAGATACACCTGGTACACGTTCATCAAGATCAGAATAAAGAACAGCTGAACGCGCTAAACACGCACCTTGTTCACCAACTTGGGTCACGTTGCCCCAAATCACATCTTCGATTTGCGATGTGTTTTCTAGGTTATTGCGATCAGCAATACCGTTTAGAACATCCGCAGACAGTTTTACAGCTGTGACTTCGTGCAAAGCACCGTCTTTTTTGCCTTTACCGCGTGGTGTGCGGATCGCGTCATAAATATAAGCTTCAGTCATTTTCTATTCTCCTTAAAACGCGTCTGCGTCGAGGGCCATAACAGTATCTGCACCAGACATAATACGTGCTTGGTGCGTTTTTGTGGCGGGCAGCATACGGGCCATATAGTAACGGCCTGTGGCTAGTTTATTTTTGTAGAATTCAGGATCAGAATGATCGCCCGCTAAGGCTTCATTGGCTGATTTAGCCATCATTCCCCACATATATGCAAGGCATACATGACCGAACATGTGAAGTGCATCTGTTGAACCAGCCAAAGCTGCATTCGGGTTTTTCATGCCTTCTTGCATAAAATACATCATCACAGCTTGCAGATCTTTTGATGCTTCTTTCAATGGGCCAGTGAAATCAGCCATATCTTCATTGTCTTTGTGCTCGCCAATGAAGTTTTTAATCATTTCAAAGAAGGCCATCACGTGCTTACCACCGTCTTGCGCCATCTTACGGCCCACAAGGTCAAGCGCTTGAACACCGTTCGCACCTTCATAGATCATTGCAATACGTGCATCACGTGTGAATTGGGACATACCCCATTCTTCAATATAACCGTGACCACCGTAGACCTGTTGTGCTTGAACAGTCATGTCGTAACCAACATCTGTTAGGAAGCCTTTGATCACAGGAGTGAGGAGGGAGATGATACCCATTGCTTCTTTGTCATCGGCCAAATGGCCTTTGTCCAACATCATTGCGCCCCAAAGAACGAATGCGCGCGCACCTTCAACAAAGCTTTTCTGGTTCATCAACATACGACGAATGTCTGGGTGTACGATCAATGGATCAGCAGGACCCTCTGGGTTCTTCGTACCTGTTACGTCGCGGCCTTGCAGACGATCTTTGGCATAAATTACTGCGTTTTGGTAAGCAGCTTCGGCTTGTGACAAACCTTGCATGCCAACGCCAAGACGGGCTTCGTTCATCATTGTGAACATCGCGCGCATACCTTTGTGCTCTTCACCAACTAGATAGCCTTCGGCTTCATCGTAGTTCATCACACAAGTTGCGTTGCCGTGAATACCCATTTTTTCTTCTATATTACCAACACTTACACCGTTACGTTCACCTAAAGAACCATCCTCTTTGACGATAAACTTAGGAACAATGAACAATGAAACGCCTTTAATGCCTTCTGGGCCACCTGGAATCTTAGCCAAAACCAAGTGAATAACGTTTTCAGTCAAATCTTGATCACCTGCAGAGATAAAGATTTTCTGACCTGATAATTTGAATGTGCCATCGCCCTGAGGCTCAGCCTTAGTGCGCATCAAACCCAAATCAGTCCCACAATGTGGTTCTGTAAGGTTCATTGTGCCAGACCATTTCAAATCAACCATATTTGGCAAGAACTTCGCTTTAAGCTCATCAGAAGCATGCGCATGAATGGCAGAGTAGGCGCCATGTGTTAGACCTGGGTACATGGTGAAAGCCATGTTTGAACCACTGAATAGCTCACCAGTTGCTGTTGCCAATGTATATGGCATGCCTTGGCCACCGTATTCTGGATCACAATCTAATCCATTCCAACCGCCAGCGGCAAATTCGTCGAACGCTTCTTTAAAACCAGCAGGTGTGCGAACAACGCCGTTTTCCAAAGTACAACCAGCTTTATCGCCAACTTCGTTCAAGGGTTGTAGAACATTTGTTGCGATCTTACCGGCTTCTTCTAAAACAGCTGATGTAAAATCGGCCTCTAGTTCATTAAATCCTGGAATATCAGCGTCTTGCACTTTTAACATTTCGTGCAAAACAAATGACATATCTTTTGCGGGTGCTGTATAGCTTGGCATTTCTTTCTCCCGTTTGCATCACATGCATCAACATGTGAAATAAATCATTAAATTCCAAATCAGTTTGCCGTGAAATCGCCGAAACACAAGAGGAACGTAGGGTCATTGACAGTTTACGTCACGTCGAACTACGTAAACTTATTTGTTATCGGAATAAACGACTTTAAACTACTTATACGATTATGTATTGGTTTCAGGTATAGCCGCAGTAGTCGTGTAAAATCCATTACAAAACACCAAACCATCGCCATCAGTTGTTGTTAAATCTTTAACGTGTCCAACAATAATCCAATGATCACCACCTTCATAAACAGCCCAAGTTTTGCAATCAAAGCGAACCAAAGCACCAGTAAGAAGCGGCACATCGTTTTGGTCAAGTGTATGGTCGACACCCGCGAACTTGTCATATCCGCTACGCGCAAATTGGTTAGATAGTTCTTTTTGGCCAGCAGAAAGTATGTGAACAGAAAAATTTTCTGTCGTCTTGAATATCTCGGCAGAGAGCGCATTTTTTCTTACGCTCCACAATATTAAAGGAGGATCCATAGATACAGAATTGAAACTGCTTGCAGTCATACCAACTTTTTGACCATGAGCATCACAAGCCGTAACGATTGTCACACCAGTTGCAAACTTTGATAAAGCATGGCGCATATCTTGAGCAGTAAAATCTTGCATTCAGGTGTATTATCCAAAACTATTTATATGTATATATTAAATTAAGCTTAAAACGCATAGGGTAAAGTTTTATATAAGGTTATATTCACAACATATTGTTATTATTGCAATACATTTATTTAACATAATATATATTATGCGAATATTGTAATGGCTTTCACACCCCCCATGATTACTCAAATGATATATTGCAAAATATATAATCAATAACTTCGTCAATAATTGTAATAACGTGTGCACAATCGCATTAAAGCAAACAACTTATTAAACTCGGTAAGAATACGTTACTAAAAGATTGTATCTGCAAGATATAGAAACCAAAATTATAGCACCCGCCCCTACAAATAACATCTTATATTCATATGGTTTTTTTCGAAATAACGTCTCTAAAGAACAAAGTAAGGCGAAAGCCAAAACAATAATGTACAATTAATATTCCTGAAAAACCTGATTAAGAATCTTAATTAGTTGCTTTTTGAACATTTTAGGTTAATTTGCGTTAACTTTTTAAATTTCAAATCGCACCAATACACACTAAGCGCGAATGAATATAAAAAAGTAGACTTAGTTTGTAAAAGTCCTGAGGGGGATGTAAATTTGTATTCGAACCGTCACGCGCGCCGTCGAGCCGCCGCTTTAGCTAGAGTTCAACAAAAATCAACTAAAAATACTGAGCGCAGGCTATCAAAGACGCTCTTCAATACCTTCGCAGCCAGTTCTGTTGGTTTAGCGGGTATGGCAGCCCAACCTGCATTTACACAATCAGCTATGCCGAATGATGCATGTACAATTTCAGGCAATATTGCCACTTGTAGCGGAAACCAAGCGAACGGAATTGCAAGCGGTGTTGATTTTAATGCCCCCCCTGTTGATACATTAGAGATAAGTGAACTTACATCAGATATAGAATCTTCTGGAAATGATGGGGTTAATTTTAGCGTTAAGAGCGGAGATGTCACAATTAACAGTGACACGGGCACTTACAGCATTTTAACGAATGACGGCGACGGGATAAACGCATCCACTGGTACTGGCAATGTATCAATCACCTCAACAGGTGATATCGGTTTAAGTGTAGACGAAGATACTGGTTCGGATGGTGACGGAGTTTTCATCATTACGTTTCCAACTGGTATTGTTCCAGCGGCACCTGTAGGCGCAGGAGTAGAAACTGGAATTGATACATATGTTTACGGTGATGGTAATATAACCATTTCAAGTGATGGAAACATTACATCCAATGATGATGGTATAAGTGCAGAAATTAATGGCAGCGGTGACATAGAAATCACAGCAAATGGCAGCATTACAAGCAGCACGGAAGAAGGCATAGATGCCGAAGTTAATAATGATGGTAACATTACGATTACCAATCTTGCTGAAATAAACTCAGAAGATGAAGCAATTGACGTATCAATCCGTGGCAGTGGTAATATCACAATCACGAATTCAGGGGAAATAGACTCTGATGATAGCGATGGCATTGATGCTTTTATTGAAGTTTCTGGCGACATTTTAATTGATAACTCTGGTGCTGTAGATGCTGATAGTGATGGTATTCAAGCACAAATTGGTAATGGTTATTATTACGTCCCTTGGCCATATTTTTCCCCTACCCCTACTGGTGGTGTCACAGGAAATATTACAATTACAAACTCTGCAGAAATCAATTCTGATGACAATGCAATTGAAGCAATACTGAACGGTAACAGTGGTGGCGCATCAGGTTTTACTTCTGGATATGGTGCCATTGAAGGCGATATTATCATTACAAACTCTGGAGAAATTGACTCTGACGATGATAGAGGCATTTATGCACGGATTGGTAATTATAGTTCTACAAGCGCTGGCGACATTACAATTGCGAACTCTGGAGAAATTGACGCTGAAGAAACTGCAATTGAAACTAGGATTTATGGTACTGGCAACATAACAATCGATAACTCTGTTAGCCTTTTTTCTGATGACGATGATGGAATCTCGGCACGTAGTTATAATTATGGCAGCGGCGAAACTGGCGATATAGCAATCACAAATTCAGGTTCTATCGAAGCTAACGGTACAGCAATTGAAGCAATAATTAATAGTAACGACAAATCTTCTTCTGGTAATGGTGCGATCTCAGGTGACATTATTATTACAAACTCTGGTTTGTTAGAAGCGAATGACAACGCAATTAATGCCCGCAGTCGTGGTGGCGATATAACGATTATAAATTCAGCTGATGATGCCGAGGAATCTAATTACGGTATCCTTTTTGGGGTTAATCCAACTATATTAACTTATCGAGGCGCTGGTATAGCTGCATCTGCTTCTGAGTATGGCGATGTATCAGTCACAAATAGTGCGGAAATTTTATCAACTAGCACAGGAATATCTACCTATGCAGAATATGGCGCGACAACCATAGAAAACACTGGCGATATCAATGTCATAAATTTACCCCAAGGGTTACTAGAAGGTTATTATGAGTCTTCAGCACCATCAAAATCCTTCATAGGTTCAAACAGCTCTTTTGGAATTATAGCTCGCTCTGATGAAGGCAATATAAATATCGTAAACTCTGGTAACATCAGAATGTTACGTGCTTCTCGTTATGATAGCTATGATGATGATTTTGCTATTTTAAACCAACCAACGGCTATGATCTCTTCTGGACCAGAAGCGAACGAAACTAGTTTTGGTATCAATGCGCAAAGTTATATTGGCAACATAAATATAACCAACTCAGGAAATATCGGGATCGTAAACCTCGGAGAGATTGGCTATATTCCCGTTTCTGCTGCAAACAAAGGTCCAAGCCCAATACCAACGGCAAATGGCGCTGGCGTTGGGATTAACGCGCAAACAGTTAATTCAGACATTACAATTGAGAATTCTGGGGATATCGCAATAATAAATGTCATAAATTATGGCATCTTTGGCACTTTAAAAGTTTCAGCAGAAAATATGGGACCAGAACCTATTCCAAGCTTTGAGGGCAATGGTGTAGGTATTAATGCTTTAGCAAATAATGGTGATGTTTTAATTGCAAATTCTGGCGATATTACAATCGGGAACATTATAAATTACGGGGGCAACATTGGTGCTGGTGTATCACCTGCGAATGAAGGTGCCCCTACCCTTCCTGGAGGTGTTTCTGGAACATCTGGTATAAATGCAAGAACTAATAATGGTGATATATCAATTGCAAATTCTGGCGACATTGATGTATCCGGTATTATTCGCGACGTTTATGATCTTGGCGAAGAAATATTCGGTACGATATCGCCCGCGGCTAAACCAAAAATCCCATTCGCTTCAAGCTCAGGAAACGCAATCAATGCGAATGCCTATGATGGTGATATTGCAATCTTAAATACTGGTGATCTTACAATTGGCTCTGGCCCAACGGGCATCATTGGATTAGGATTTTCTGGCGGACCAGCTGCCGCTTCAGGTATAAATGCTTATACACGTTACGGCGACATTACGATCGCAAATGCTGGTGATATTACCCAATCATACGGGTTTCCAACTTTTGGCATCCCAACATTTGTAACTCCTGATAACGGTATAAGTGTTGGGCGTGGCGCAGGTATTAATGCTAGAGTTTATGAAGGCAACATTACAATCGCTAATACTGGCAATATCGACTTATCTGGTGGCTTTACACTGCCTGTATCCTCAGACGCCCCCACAGAGATGATTTTAGCAGGATCATTTGGCAATTCAGGCATTAACGCAGAAGTCTTTAGCTCTGGATACTTAAGTGGGCCTGATACTACCTTAACCCCCTTAAGTTCGGGTTCTATTGAAATTATCAACACAGGATCAATAACTGGCCAAAATAACGGTATTACGATCGGAAACAGAAGTGGCAACAATGCACCTGCAACCATTACAAACTCAGGCAGTATTGGTGCTTTAAATGGCGTTGCAATTGATTTCCGCGGTGAAGCAAACGATACGTTAAACCTGCTTTCTGGAACTGAATTCAACGGCACGGTTGATTTTGGGACAAATAACGATAGTGGAAATGATTTCGATACTTTAATTATTGGACCAGGTGTGAATGCTGAAATTGAATTCGCTGATAACTCTGGTAGTGATAGTGACGCAGAAAGCGCACCTGAAGAAATCATAGGTGGTGCAACAATCGTTTCCTTAAACGACGACGGAACAAGCATTGCAATTGTTGATCCAACGACTGCAGGAGCTCAAGGTACATCCACAAATGATGTATCTAAGTCAATATTCAAAGCTATAACACGAAATTTTGGTGGTGCTGACACCGCACAGGTGACGCGTCTTGGCTTTTTCCCAGACACCACGGCCACGCCAGAAAAACGGGCTTGGGGCTCTTTCTTTGGCGGACGTAGTACATTTGATGGAAATGCAAGCCTAGCTTCATATGAAAATAGACATGGCGGCTTCATTGCCGGTATAGAACATGGTTCAATCGACACGGGTGGCGCTATTGGCTTCTTTGGTGGATATGCGCAAAACAACTTAGAAATTGCAGGCGGTACAACAGAAACAGATACAAACAGTCTGTTTGGTGGTGTCTACCTAAAGAAAGGCTTGGGTGTTTTTGATGTTAATGCAGCCCTAACTTTCGGTGTCAGTGATAGCAAAAGCCAACGTACCGTTGGTGGCTCAACTGCTTTAGGTGATTTTAGTGGCTACTTTATCTCACCTGCTGTTGAGGTGAGTACTCCTATATCCGCATTGAAAAGCTTACCTTTAATTGCAAGTTTAGGAGTTAATTACACGGGCGTCTTCCTTGACGGTTATACAGAAACTGGAACTGGTGCCCCATTAACAGTTGGTGATAATGATCAACACTTCCTTGGTGTCCGCGCGGAACTTACAGCACCTTTCAAATTTGTTAACGATGATGGAGCAGCAATCTCTTTTGATGTTCGCACCGGTGTCGACAGCGAATTTAATTTAGGTTCAGGTGATGTATCAGCGTCAGTGTCAAACACACCTTTCACTATTTCTGCTCAAGGCGATGATAAGGTTTCTGGCTTTCTTGGCTTTGATCTAAGATATGAATCATTAAGCGGATTTAGCACTGTAAGATTTTCGGCAGAGGCTCAATCAGATTTCCAAGAGAATTTTGAAGCTGTTGGTGAAGTTCGCGTAACCTTTAAATTCTAAACAAAACTAACTGTAACACCGTAACCTTATTAATGATTTACAATATAAGGTTATGGTGCAAACTTGATTGGCAATCAGAAATAATCGAAATGTGTCTATGAAACAGCCTCAAACGCAAAATACTGCTGATCAAAATGCTCCTCCATCAGAGCAAGAAGATAATAAAAACAATGAACCTGCTGCTAAATACTCCGTTTCTGGTGGATTTGTTAACTTCTTAAATCAACAAAATATTTCCATTGCAGTCTCTTCATATCAATCTGGAAGGCTCTACTTATTGGGTCGTAATCCCAAAGGTGGCTTAATGGTTAATGAACAGTATTTCCAAAAAGCAATGGGATTACATTATCATAAACAAACACTTTATATGGCAACGCTTGCAAACATTTATGAAATGCAAAATATTTTAAGATCAAATGAAGTTATGGACAATCAATTCACAGATTGCTTTATGCCTCGTAAAGCGCATTTAACAGGTGCTTTAGACACTCATGATGTTGGTGTGACTAAGTCTGGTGATATTGTTTTCGTTAATACACGATACAACTGTATTTCTAGCGTTTCTGATGTTCACAGCTTTAAGCCAATATGGAAACCAAATTTCATATCTGGAATAGTGCCCGAAGATCGCTGCCATCTTAACGGTATGGCAATGGAAAATGGCGAGCCACGTTATGTAACTGCGGTTAGCAAATCTGATACAATTGATGGTTGGCGAGATCGTCGTGCATCAGGTGGTATTGTTATGGATGTCCAAAAAAATGAAATCATCTGCAAAGGCTTATCAATGCCCCATTCGCCACGCGTATATGATGGCAAAATATGGGTTTTGAATTCTGGTACTGGAGAACTAGGAACAATTGAAGCGCCTAAGAAAAAAGGTGCAATGGGAACGTTCAAACCACTTTGTTTTTGCCCAGGTTTCGTACGAGGTCTTGCATTCCATGGAAAGTATGCATTCGTAGGCTTATCAAAACCACGCTATGAACGCTTTGAAGGACTTGCGCTTGATGATCGGCTTAAAGAAAGCGATTCAGAAGCTTGGTGTGGTGTACAAGTTATTGACCTTACCACAGGTACATGTGTCCAGTGGTTCAGGATAGATGGCAGCATAGGAGAGCTTTACGATTTAGAGATCATACCAGATACCACCTGCCCTAAATCATATGGTTTTTTAAAGAATGACGTATATGGTATTATCACAATCGAAGATCACGATCTGACATAGAAGCATATACTTTAGCGGGGGGCTAAATGCTATTTCACTCAAAATTTCTATTAGTCTGTGGTGTAATAATGCTGCAAACATCAACAGCTTTCGCCCAAGAACAACCAAAGGCTAAAAGCACAATGCCAAATTGGATAGTGGCCTGTAATAATCGCACTACACCAGAAAAACTATCATGCAACATGTCGAGTACCTTATGGTCTACTAAGATCCGCCAAAAAGTTGCGTCTGTCAGAATACGACTTATTGGTGATCAATATGGTATGCGCTTAACATTACCACATGGAATAGACTTCCCTGCTGGCGTCACGATAAAAGTGGATGATAAAGATGCGCGCAAATTTCCAGTTACAACTGCAGATTCTGATGGTGCTTATTCGAGGATCATCGTATCGCCAGAATTCTTAGCAGAAATGCGTGCAGGTAATACGATGGCTCTTCAAGTTAAAAGTATTGAAAGTAGAACGATCAATTTAGAAATTACTCTTAAAGGTTTTTCTGCTTCACTCGCTCTTATGAAATAATAATTATTATCAATATGATATAAAGTGATGTAAAAGTATTTTATTAGCGTAGGATACGCGCGGTTAATGCCGCTAAAAATGCCGTACTAAGACCAAAACTTAATACTCCAGTTACCGCGGCCATAGCAGCATAAACCCTAGTCCCCTCACCAAGAGTAATATCGCCATAACCAACAGTAGTGAACGTAATAAGTGAAAAATACATAGCCTCACTTAATGTTGGTAGTGCAGATAAGTATAAAAATGAAAAGGCCCAAATCCAAACCTGTATTGTTTGTATCAATATAACTCCAGTGAAAGCTATAAATAATAAGGTCGTACTTTTCCTTATTCTATTCTTTCTATTATATGAAATATCTATCCTTTTGATCAAGGTAACCAAATAGATCAAAATAAGGATGTGAATGATCGAACATACCCCTAAAACAAGTGTTCCAAGCAAAATTTGACTTATAAGTGTAATAGGTCATTTCCTTTAATTGTAAAACATTGTTAGATTAAATCTTATAACTATCAATTCATAGACAGGTTTTTCAATTATTTATCGAAGCTCTATAGGTTATGATTGAAGTGAAAAAAGGGGACTATTCATGCAAAAAATATTCATAATTATGGCGTTAGCCTTAAGTTTGGCCGCTTGTAAGGATGATGAAGAAAGCGCGAATAACAAAGAATCCGCTATTCGTGGATTAAAAACGGTTCTCATACAAGAAAGCGAACGCTCAACAATTCGGCGCTTTCCATCTGTTCTACAACCTGCATCGGTTTCTGCACTTTCCTTTGAAGTTGCGGGGAAATTAAGAGAAGTGGATTTAAAGGTTGGACAACAAATCAAAAGAGGCGATATCATTGCCGAAATTGAAACAACCTCTCTTGAATTAAGCGTTGAAAATTCTGAAGCCGCAGTCACATTAGCACGCGCAACGTCCGAAAATGCAGCTGATAATTTAGAGCGCCAAGAGAAGCTATTGGTCAATGGATCTGTCACAAAAGTTTCTGTAGATAATGCGCGTACCGATGCAATCACAGCAAACGCACAGTTGGTTCAAGCCGAGAAAAACCTAGAAACAGCAAAAGAAAATTTAACAAAAGCGGTCCTAAAAGCCCCATTTGATGGCATTATCAACACATTAGATGTCGATTCATTTTCAACAATTAACGCAGGCAGCCCAATCGCAACAATTTATGCGGCAGATACATTCGAGGTATCCTTTTCAGTAAACTATGACACGGTAAGCCAACTAACCGTTGGAAAGCGTGCCAAAGTAAGATTAGCAGATAATCCTTCTATTGTTTTAGATGCCGTTGTCAGTGAATTAGGATCACGCGCCGATACAGTCTCATCATTCCCAATCGTAGTAACAGTCGTAGAAACGGATCCATCCATAAAAGCTGGTATGGCCGTAGAAGTTTCCTTTGAGTTCAAAATCCCTACAGGATCGGGCTTCCCTGTCCCTTTAAGTGCATCAATCAAAGAAGGGCAAATAGAAAGACAAGAGAAGGTAAATGACCCATCACCAATGGGGATATTTGTCTATGATCCGGAAACCAGTACAGTTAAAGAACGCCAAGTAATGGTTGCTGGCGTTCGAGAAAACTCTTTATTGGTTGTCGAAGGCTTATCTGTCGGAGAACGTGTCGCATCAGCGGGTGTTTCATTTTTACGAGATGGGCTGAAAGTTAAGCTTTTACCTGATAGCGAATAGGTCTGATCATGGATTTTTTAACGCGCTTTGGGCTGAATAAAAGCCGCTTTACTGTATTAGTTATGATCGGTCTTTTACTACAAGGCTTAATAACATACGGCAGTCTTCCAAAAAGAGAAAACCCTGCGATTACGATACGATCAGCAATTGTCACCGCACAATTTCCAGGCATGTCACCAGAACGTATGGAAGATCTTATTGTCACGCCTATTGAACGTGCCGCTCGTGAGATTGGGGAAGTAGAGGATATTAATACACTAATTTCAACAGGTTACGCTAAGATTGATTTAGCTGTTTATGACACCATTCCAAAAGCAGAAATTGATCAGGTCTTTCAAGATATTCGCAACAAAATGTCGGATATAGAGAGCACCCTGCCCGAAGGTACAATTGGACCAAGTGTTAATACAAACTTTGGCGATGTTTCGATTGCAACGATTGCGGTGACTGGTGATGGCTTTTCATACCGCGAGTTAAAAGATTCTGCGGACGATCTGCGAGAAGATTTATATAAATTAAATGGTATTTCCAAAGTTACAATCTTTGGCGAACAAGAAGAACGTATATGGTTGGAGTTGGATTCTCGCAAACTTGCCTCGGTTGGTGTTCAAATAAATCAGGTTTTAAGCGATCTACAGGCGCAAAACGTCATTCTGCCTGCTGGTGAATTGGATTCAAACGGCACAACATTAATCTTAGAAGCCAATGGCGACTTAGACAATGTAGAGGCAATTGGAAATGTCTTGACCAAAGTGCAAGGACTTTCTGGTTTTGTACGCCTTAAAGATCTTATGACGGTACGAAGAGGCTATAAAGAACCACACGATAAGCCTGTATATTTCAATGGCCATCCTGCTGTCGTATTAGCTGTTGAAATGACAGATAGTCAGGATATTCAAAAAATTGGCGCCGCCCTTAAGGATCGCGTAGAGGCCTATGAACAAACCCAGGCAATTGGTATATCATATGCCTTTTCCACATTCCAAGAGACGGCTGTTACAGAATCTATTAATGCAGCGTTGGTAAATGTATTACAGACTTTTGCAGTAGTTGTTTTAGTGATGATGGTGTTTCTTGGGCTACGAGTAGCCTTTATCATCGCATGTATCGTGCCCTTTACACTGATGTTTGCTCTTATGGGCATGTCGCAGATGGGCATTGATCTTCATCAGATTTCCATTGCAGCGGTCATCATTTCACTGGGCTTGTTGGTTGATAATGGATTAGTGGTGGTTGAAGATATACAAAATCGCCTGAACAAAGGGATAGCGGTAAAAGATGCCGCAATTGGTGCTGGTGGTCAGTTTTTCATTCCATTGGCTGTCGCATCTATCACAACTATTTCTGCATTCACCCCAATGTTTATCTTAGATGGTACGGATGGAGAGTTTGCATTTTCATTAGGTGCCGTTGTGGCATTAATGTTGATTGGGTCTTGGGTCACTGCACATTATATACTTCCGTATTTATGCGTCATAATGCTTAAAAGCAGTTCGGATACGACACCTAAAGAAGATAATTGGCTTATAAAAACATACCGTTCAGTAATTACACGTGTCCTGCCTTTTGGTATTCCTATTATTCTACTCGCATACTTCTCAGTTTTTCTGTCTACAAACGTTTTTGGTTGGTTAAAATCAGAGATGTTCCCACTAAGTGAACGATCTGAATATATGATTTATTTGGATATGCCTAAAGGAACTTCTATTTCACGTACAGAAGAAGAAGCTTTAGCTGTAGAAAAATGGTTACTGAACAAAAGCGAAAACGAAGAAGTTGTAAACACAACAGTCTATGTTGGTGATGGTGGGCCCCGCTTCTATCTTGCTTTAAGCCCTGCGGATGTGAATCCAGCGTCTGCATTCATTTTGGTAAACACCAAAGATGCTGCTGGTGCAATTAAAGCAGGAAACCGTGCTAAACAATATCTTATAGAAAATCATCCTGCTGCACGGTTTAAAGTTAAACGCCTGTCCATGGGCGGCGCAGAATCTGGCATTGTAGAAATTAAACTTAAAGGGCCAGACCTAGATCATCTTTTAGCGATGGCAAAAGATGTTGAAGCAGCGTTTGATACAGTTCCACACATTGGTCAAAATGAAAACGACTGGGGTAATAAATCTTTGAAAATTGTCATTGATATTGCTCAAAACAAAGCGCGTGAATTCGGAATAACATCACAAGAAATTTCAGATGTAATGGACACATATTTTTCAGGTACGTCTTATTCCACATTCCGTGATGGATCAGAATCTATTCCAATTGTATTACGGGCGAACGAAACTTTTCGAGACAGCATCGAAGATTTGGCAAACCTTTCAATTCCAGCAAATGGTCAATTGATATCACTCGATCAGGTTGCAACCTTTAGGCCAAAATTAGAATACTCACAATTTCGCCGTGAAAACCAAGAGCGCCAAATTATAATTTCAGGGAAGAGCGAAACACTTAGTGCTGCAGATGTTCTCGGCTTGATACAGCCGACATTAGATGGTTTAGACCTATCTGGTGGTCACTCACTGGAAATCGGTGGGGAAACAGATGCGAGCGCAGAAACAAATGCTAAACTTGCAGCTGGCTTGCCACTTGGTTTGATTATTATGCTTCTTGCATTAATGTTCCAGTTCAACTCAGCAAGACGAGTGACACTAACATTTATGACAGTACCATTGATTGTAGTAGGCGCACCACTTGCGCTCTATTTTACAGGAAGACCAATGTCATTCTTTGCTATTTTAGGGTTAATTTCACTTATGGGGATTATTATTAACAATGCAATTGTTCTGATTGATCAGATCGACATTGACCGCAAAAAACTCGGTTTGAAAGAAGCTATAATTTCAGCTTCAGGTAAACGTGTGACGCCAATCATACTAACCTCGCTCACGACAGTCTTGGGCCTTTTGCCTATGGCAATCTCTGGAGGTGCATTATTCGAGCCTATGGCTACGTTAATGATTGGCGGATTGTTGTTGTCGTCAATTATGTCATTATTCTTTGTACCAAGCGCATATTATCTTATGTTCCGATATGGTTCCAAATAAATGAAAGTCATCTAAATATCTGGGTACTCTCACGCTTCATAAGCTCGCTTGAGATTGAAATATGGTCAGATGCATCACTCTCGGGATCATTAATAAGTCTGTCCAAAATAATTCCGGCCATTTGCCCAACTTTGTTTGGTCTTAGTCGTACGGTTGAAAGGCTGGGAAACATATGTGCCGATCCTGAAAAGTCACCAATGCCAGCAACAGAAACATCATTTGGGATAGAAACATTCATAGCATGAGCCGCATGTATGACGCCTTGTGCAATCACATCATTCCCCGCGATAATTGCTGTTGGAATATAGTCACCAACAAATAACGGCGTCGCAGCTTCACGTGCATGTTTGATGGAATATAAAGTCTTAATATGTCTATCTTTTGGAATTTCAACATGTGCCCCGTTTAAAACATCGACCACACCATTTAAGCGGCTTTGCGCCCTATCATTCCCGCGAGCTTCAGGGAAAACTAATGCTATGTCTTTGTGCCCTAATTCCAAGACATGCTTAGCAATCGTTCGCCCCGCTTGGTAGTTATCAACGCCAACACATGGAATACGAGCATCATCTATATAATTCCACATCGAGACACAGGGAGTGCCACGGCGCTCTATCAGTGCATAAGTTTCTTCTTTATGATCCAAACCAATCAAGCCTACACCTTCGACACGATGTTCTAATAACGAACGAAGCAATGTGTACTCACGATCGAGATCGTAACCATGCGTTGCGACTAGCATTGTAAAACCGCTCGAGTGTAACTGATCGGAAAACGCTTGAATAAGGTTTGCGAAAATTGCGTTATCCAGTGTTGGAACAATAAGCCCAACGGTTCCACTACGACGACCATGAATAGCTTGTGCCGCACGATTTCGAATATAACCAGTTTCTTCAATCGCCTTTTGGATACGTTTACGCGTATCTGGCTTCACTTTATCTGGATGGTTCAACGATCGTGAAACAGTAGCAGGTGATACCCCTGCATGGTTCGCTACATCAATGATATCGGCCTGTTTTACTGTTTTCATGTACTTTACTTACATCAAAATGAAAACGTTTGCATTATTATTTTCATTCCATACCCTAAGAATCATTGGGAGATCTAGACTATGGAATTCATCTATTATTTTGGGGAAGTATTTACGCCCATTTCGATGTTGCTATTGATCGGCGGCACGATCGGTGGATTAATCCTTGGAGCAACGCCTGGCCTGTCACCAACGATGGCAGTGGCATTGTTAATTCCATTTACGTTTCACCTCACCCCTGTTCATGGGCTTATTTTACTAGGTGCTGCCTATACTTCTACGGTTGCCGGTGGAGCCGTATCAGCGATCTTACTAAAAATTCCTGGTGCACCCGCAAATATCGCGACTACGCTTGATGGCCATACAATGGCGCAAAAAGGCGAAGGTGCCAAAGCCTTACAGCTTTCATTTATCTCTTCCCTGATTGGTGGTGTCTTTGGTGTCCTTCTTCTTATTTTTCTAACACCTGTTTTAGCTCAATGGGCATTGGCATTCGGTCCATCCCATTTATTTTGGTTGGCAATCCTTGGTGTGACCGTGATTGGATCTCTGGAATCCAATTCTGTCGTTAAAGGCCTTTTATCAGGCTGCATTGGTATGTGGTTAGCGACTATTGGTTTTGACGATATGCTTGGCGTGAAACGATTTGTATTTCATTCATCCCTTGGCGGCGGAGTTAATATCATCCCTGCCCTAATTGGCCTATTTGCAATTCCACAAGTCATTACGATGTTCAGTAAGGGACGTTATGATACAAGTGTCGAGCAAATCAAAGTTAAGAAGCATCCTATAGGCGCAGCCTTTAAAGAAGTCATAAGCCGTAAAATGTCTTTGATGATTGGTACGATAACAGGCTCAATAATCGGACTTATCCCAGGTGTGGGAGGACAAATCGCGGGCTTGGTTGCCTATGACCAAAGTAAGAAGTTTTCACCAGAGAAAGCAAAGTTTGGAACGGGTCACTCCGAAGGTGTGATTGCAGCGGAATCCGCTAACAACGCAATGGTTGGCCCCTCTCTTGTACCATTATTAACACTCTCAATTCCTGGCAGCCCAACAGCAGCAGTTTTACTCGGCGGCTTACTGATCCATGGTATTTTTCCAGGTACAGACCTGTTTGACAATCACCCAGATGTGGCATGGCCATTTATTAACTCAATGTTAATTGGACAAATATTGATGTGTGTCTTTGGTATATACATCGCATCTTTTGCAGCTCGTGTCGCGCAAGTCCCACAATCAGTAATGGCTGCAACCGTCCTTGGCCTAGCCTTATTTGGTTCTTATGCGGTTCAACAATCAATGGGTGACGTTTATGTTATGGCTGTTTTGGGAACGATGATGTATTTCCTTGAGCGTTTTGGCTTTTCTGCAGCACCACTGGTACTTGGATTAATCCTTGGTCCAATCGCAGAAGCTAACTTTGTGCAAGGATCAATGATTGCTGGCGCAACAGATGGGGCATTTACTTACTTCTTTACAGGCGGCTTGAATATTTTCTTGATTGCAATCGCCATCCTTTCAATCGGTTATTCTGCATGGTCGGAGCTATCTACAAGAAAGGAAAGCGCATGAACTATCTACAACATAGAATTTCATCTGGCGTTATCGCACTTGTAGCAACTTGGGTTTGCTGGATCAGTTACACACAAAAACCGGCCGAAGCTTTCTTATTTCCGCGCGTCATTGCAACGTTATTCTTTGTCTTAGCCGTTTGGACATTTATAAAAGCACTTCTTGGACGTTCCAAAGTGGGAAATGGTCTGTCCATCGAAGCAACTAAAAATATGCTGCCAGGAATTGGCATTGCATTTATCTATATATTTTTCGCGGCAAAGGGGCTTGGGTTTTATCTATCAAGCACAATAGCGTTTTTCCTATTGTTATCCTTTTATGACCCTGCCCCAAACTCTGAGCCAAAAACGTGGATGAAACGTGTGATCATCACAGCAGGTTTTATCGCAATCATGTACGCACTCTTCGCAGTAGTCCTTAAGGTCTACACTCCGCGCGGTGTGTTTATGTAAAGGGCGTTAAGCCCAAAACCAAGGGAGGAGAACCTTATGAAGAAACTAATAGCAGCCCTAGCGGTGTCGCTGATGGGCTTAATAGGAACGGCGGTTGCTGGTGATTACCCAGAACGCCCAGTTCTAATGATGGTGTCATATGGCGCAGGTGGTGCAACGGATTTCCAAGCACGTATTGTGACAATGACAGCTGGTAACGAAGATGCATTAGGAATGCCAATTGCGATCATCAACAAACCAGGTGCTGGTGGACGTGTTGGCTGGAACTGGTTTGCGACAGAAGCCGAAAAAGATGGTTATACACTGGCAGCATATAACATTCCGCACGTTGTAGCCCAATCAATCAAAGGCGGCGTAGACTATAGCACAGACAGCTTTGAGCCAATTGCTAACTGGGGTGCTGACCCTGCTGTATTTGTCGTTGGTAAAGACAGCCCAATGAACTCTATGGCTGATGTCGTGGCCTTTGCTAAAGAGAATCCAGGCAAATTGACATTCTCAGGTGCTGGTCTTTTCGTGGGTCACCACATTGCAGCCTTGCAGATTGAAAAAGCTGCGGGTGTAAAAATGGCTTATATCCCAACAAAAGGTGGCGGTGCAGCAGCGATGAAAGCTGTGATTGCTGGTGATGTTATGGGTGGTGTCAACAACCTGTCCGATGCATTCCGCGCAGCTTCTGCTGGGAACATCAAAATATTAGGTGTGGCTGATTTAGAGCGGAATGAATTCTTGCCTGACGTTCCAACTATGAAGGAACAAGGATTGGATGTTGATAATGCATCTGTGAACTTTCGCGGCGTGATGGTGCCAAAAGGCACGCCACAAGAAGTAATCGATAAATTAGCGGCTACAGTTCCAGAAATGTTCAAAAATGCACGTGTAGCAAAACGCATGAAAGCGGGTGGTTCACCAATGCACATCATGACACGTGAAGAAGTCCAAGCTATGTGGGCTGCACGTCAAGCAACTCTCGAAGAGCTATTAAAAGGCCTCTAAACATTTTTTGGGGCAGCATATATAGCTGCCCCAACATTCAATTTAGGATTTATCATGACCAACCTAACCGATTTACAAATCGTTGATGATGTAGTTGCAAAAGCACGTAAAGCCCAAAAAGAATTTGAAACGGGTGCTACACAAGAACGCTATGATCAAGCTGCATTGGCGGTTGGTTGGGCAATCATGCAACCCGATCGCAACTTAGAGATGGCAACACTTGCTGTTGAAACAACTGGGCTTGGCAACGTCAAAGATAAAGTCACCAAAAATCACCGTAAAACATTAGGGCTTTTACGAGATATCGCTGATGCTAAAACACAAGGCATTATTTCCGAAAATCCAGAGACTGGTATTACAGAAATTGCACGTCCTATTGGTGTGGTCGGCTCTGTGGTTCCATCCACCAACCCAATCGCTACGCCTGCAAATAACATCATTAATGCTGTGAAATGCGGTAATGCAATAGTTCTATCCCCATCACCAAAAGGTGTAAAAGGATGTGAACGCTTATTGGAATATATTCACGCAGAATTCAAACGTATTGGTGTGAACCCAGATTTAGTTCAAATGATCCCGGCTCCTGGCACAAAAGAGAAAACACAACATATGTTAGAGATCACGGATCTCGTGGTTGTAACAGGAAGCCAAAATAATGTTAAACGCGCATATTCAAGTGGCACACCTGCAATTGGTGTAGGTGCAGGAAATGTAACGGTTATCGTCGATGAAACTGCCGATTTAGTGGATGCAGCGCAAAAGATAACGGCTTCGAAAACTTTCGACAATGCAACATCATGTTCATCCGAAAATTCATTGATCGTGGTTGATTCAATTTATGAAGATTTTATAGCAGAACTCGAAAACGTTGGTGCTGCAGTTCTAGGCACAGATATGGAACAGCATATTGTAGAAAGGCTTTGGCCAGAAGGACATCTCAACAAGCGCGCGATTGCCCAAGACGCAGAGGATTTAATAGAAGCACTTGAGATTGAGGATCAAGTGACAACCACGACCGAGTTCATCTGCGTTGAAACGAGTGGCATTGGAGCCAATCACCCATTATCAGGCGAAAAACTATCCAGAGTGGCTGCACTATACCGCGCATCTGATTTTGACGGTGCGAAACAAGTCGCAGCCAGAATGCTCAACCATTACGGTGTAGGTCATTCTGTTGGTATCCATACAACAGATATTTCACGTGCCATTGGTATGGGGGAAACGCTGCCAACATGTCGTGTAATTGTTAATCAGGCGCATTGTTTTGCAACAGGTGGATCCTTTACCAACGGTTTACCATTTTCTCTATCAATGGGCTGTGGCAGCTGGGGCGGCAACTCCATTGATGAAAACCTTCATTGGAAGCATTTCTTAAACATCACCAAAGTCGTATGTGAAATTCCAGCGAACGAACCCTCAGTCGATGACGTATTTACAAGTTATTGGAAGGTGGCTGGAAAGTGATTTTTGACCACAAAGTTTCACCAAAAGGCACTGTCAGGGATTGGATTAATTTTCGTGCCAATACCGCTCCCAATGTAAAAAGCCATTATTTTTTCAAAGATGATAGTGAACTTTCATGGGCAGAGCTTTGTGATGCCGCAAAATCTATTGCAGCGTATTTAACAGACCTAGGAATAGCTAAGGGTGAAAGTGTTGCAACATGCATGCCAAACAGCCGTGAAGGCATAATATGTTTATTCGGGATTTTATACGGCGGCTTTCGCGCCACGCCGTTAAATCTTGCTGCAGGACCTGCTGCATTGGGCCATGCCATAAGTCACAGTAAAACAAATCATATCTTTGTCAGCCCATGTCAAAAATCTGTTTGCAATGCCGCATTACAAGAGGCAACTGTAAAACCCAATTTAATCACTGTTACAGAAGAAACTTGCTTTGATACGCTCGATATTAAATTGCACGATGTCTCTGAAACAGACCATGCTCTCTTGATGTATACATCTGGGACAACTGGCTTACCTAAAGGCGTCGTACATTCACAATCCAGCCTACTTGCAGGTGGTTGGACGACTGCCGTAGCACATGAATTAACAGAACAAGACCGCGCTTTTTGTGTACTGCCTTTCTATCACATTAATGGGCTCTGCGTCACTCTGGTGGCCCCCCTTATTTCAGGCGGTTTTGTTGCTGTAGCCCAAAGATTCTCAAACACAGATTTTTGGCATCATTGCGAAAGCCAAAAAATCACCTGGTTTTCGGTTGTTCCAACTATCATATCGCACCTATTACACAGTGATCGCGAGCCCAATGCAGCATGTAAAGCGAATATGCGCTTTGCCCGTTCAGCATCAGCTCCGCTGGCCCCAGAAATACAACGAGGGTTTGAAGATAAATTTGGCATTCCAATCGTGGAAACCATGGGACTTACAGAAACCTCGGCACAAATATTGTCAAACCCCCTTCCTCCTGGATTACGTAAGATCGGATCACCTGGGATTGGATATGGCAATGAAATTGCAATTTTAGATGAAAATATGAAAAGGGCAAATGCATGCGTTACAGGAGAACTTGCAGTACGCGGCCCAAATGTTTTGCTCGAATACTTAGATAACAAAGACGCAACTGATGGCACATTCACATCGGATGGATGGATGCGTACAGGCGATTTAGGATATCAGGATCAAGATGGTTATGTTTTCATTACTGGTCGTTTGAAAGAACTAATCATCAAAGGCGGCGAAAACATTGCACCCCGTGAGATTGATGAAGCCCTATATTGTCATAACGATGTTGTTGAAGCAGCTGCATTCGCACGCCCATGTCAAAAATACGGGCAACGTGTTGAAGCTGCTGTGCGCTTAACAAAAGGTAGTCAAACAACGGACAAAGAGTTACTTTCATTATGTGAGCGTAAACTTGGTTCCTTCAAGTCACCCGACTGTATTTATATTTTACCTGAACTGCCAAAGGGGCCGTCCGGTAAAATACAACGGTTGAAGCTCGCTGATACGTTATAAAATTAAAGACCGTTTACGGGTACCTTAAGTACAGGATTGCCATCCTCATCTGATGGCACTTCACCTGCACGCATATTAACTTGTAACGCAGGTATAATAAGTTTTGGCATCTCAAGTTCTGCATCTCGTTCGGTGCGAAACGTTACAAATTCCTCTTTTGTTTTGCCACCACCAACATGAATATTATGTTGCTTCTCATCGCCAACCGTAGTTTCCCACTGAATATCACGTCCATTGGGGCCATAGTCATGACACATGAATAAACGCATTTCATCTGGCAGGCTAAGAACCTTTTGGATTGAATCGTATAGTTCTTCAGCAGATCCACCTGGAAAATCGCAACGCGCAGATCCACCGTCAGGCATAAACAGCGTATCGCCTACGAATGCAGCGTCACCAATAACATGCACCATACAAGCTGGCGTATGCCCTGGAGTATGTAATGTGAATGCCTTTAGATCCCCAATTTTATATGTTGAGCCCTCTTGAAACAATGCATCAAATTGACTCCCGTCGCGTTGAAACTCTGTCCCTTCATTGAAAATCTTACCAAACGTATTTTGAATTAGAGTGATGTTTTCCCCTATACCCATTTTACCACCCAGCTTTTCCTGGATATATGGTGCTGCAGATAAATGGTCCGCATGGACGTGCGTTTCAATGATCCATTGTAAATCTAGATCATTGTTCTGCACATAATCAATCATAGCATCAGCATGTTCGTATGTGATACGACCAGCAGCATAATCGATATCCATAACGGAATCGATGACTGCACAGGCTCTGCTGTTTGGGTCTTTTACTACATAAGAAATGGTATTGGTTGCTGTATCAAAAAACGCCTTAACTTCTGGGTTTTGTGACATATCAACTGGATAATCAGACATTCTAATCTCCGCAATCGCGCGTATGATGCACGCTTTAGAATTTACAGGTTCTGATGCCAACCAAACGGTATAGTGGGCAAAAGCGAAATTGTGCAGTTGCAATCAAGACAACGCCAATAAAGATAGCACCGATTTTAATGATCGAATTATCCCACATCGAAAATGAAGTCACAAAAGGCGCTATGATTAAAGCTAACCCTAAAATGATACGAAATACACGGTCAAAATTTCCAATATTCATTATTTGCTCCTAAAGAATGTTTCTTTATATCTACGAAACCTCAATGCTTTTGTCGGTGACATTATCACTAAGCTAAGAATTCATTATTCAGAGTCTGAAAGTTTTTTAAGAGCAATAGGGTCAATTAATGTGACAATACCGCGACTGGCTTTAATCCATGATCGCCGTTGAAACTCCTGCAACTGTCGTGAGATAACTTCACGGGCCGTGCCGAGTTCAGTTGCAAGAACTTGATGTGTTGCTGCAACCAAATCATTTTCATCACTCAATTCAAGAAGTTTATACGCAAGACGAATATCTATTCGTTTAAACGCGATTTCTTCAATGACTATAAACAGATCCGTAATCCGTTTTGAATAAGTCGAGAATATAAAGTGACGAAACTCAGCAGATTGTGAGACCATCGCATCAAAAACAGATCGTGGGATGGATGCCGCTTTGATATCCGTTTCCGCAACACCTTCTGCAGTATATTCTTCATATGCCAATAATGATGCCGTTGTCAGGAAACAACTTTGCCCTGCGTTAATACGGTATAATACAATTTCGCGACCTGTTTCAGAAAGCTGGCTTACACGGACAGAACCAGAAATCAGGAACATCATGCTGTCTGGCTTTTTGCCTGGACCGAAAATAACGGTGTCTTTGGGCACAGATACAACTTGTGTTTGCAAAATAAGTTTAGCACGCAAGTCAGGGGATAAATCATCTAAGGCGCTAAATTGTGTAATCCAATCCATTTGATTACTCCGCTACTGTGACTGGATTACGTTCGAGTGGAATGATGCGACTTAGTAACTCATATTTGTTTGATGCAATGTCCCCAATAGTTAAATCATCAAGAACTGATAAGAATGCCATCGTCGCCTTTTGCATCGCATTCGATAACTTACAAATACCGATTAAAGGGCAAGTGTTTGTATTTTTATTAAAACATTCGACAACATCGAATGGGCCTTCTGTAATACGCAAAACATCCCCAACAACAATGTCATTTGCATCTTTTGCAAGCCTAAAACCGCCATTTCGCCCTCTTACGGTTTCCAAATACCCAGCCTGCCCTAACTCATGAACGATCTTAACAATGTGAGGTCTTGCCAGTTTATGCACATTCACAACGTCATCGACACGCACAAGATTTGGAGCGTGTAATGCAGCCAATTGCAAAGACCTCAAGGCATAATTCGAATAATTGGTCAGCTTCATAATGTCTCCCGTGCGACAAAACGTTGTCTTTATAATCTTGAATAATTTCATGACACTTAAAAAGCAATATATGAAATATAACTTTATAGGTTAGCTATGCTTGATGCGTTCACAGCGGAAACCTTGGCCCGTATACAATTTGCTTTCACGGTGTCATTTCACATTATCTTTCCATCCTTTTCAATTGGTCTGGCTAGTTATCTTGCTGTTCTGAATGGGCTTTGGTTAAAAACAGGTAATGATCATTATCGCACTCTATTTGAGTACTGGAAAAAGATTTTTGCAGTAGCTTTTGCTATGGGCGTCGTATCTGGTATTGTTATGTCTTACCAATTTGGCACCAATTGGTCTGTATTTTCGGACAAAGCTGGCCCTGTTATTGGTCCCTTGATGGCATATGAAGTTCTATCTGCTTTTTTCTTAGAAGCTGGCTTTCTTGGTATTATGCTCTTCGGTCGTGAGCGTGTAGGCAACCGCTTACATATGTTTGCAACAGCTATGGTTGCCTTTGGAACATTAATGTCCGCAACATGGATTTTATCAGTAAACTCTTGGATGCAGACCCCCGCTGGTTTCGCCATGAATGAGGATGGTCAATTTATACCTACTGATTGGTGGGCCATCGTTTTCAATCCATCCTTTCCATATAGATTGGCTCATATGGTTATAGCAGCTTTTTTGACAACATCGTTTGTTGTCGGCGCTGTCGCTGCTTGGCATTTGCTCAAAGACCACCACAATCCAGCTACACGTATAATGTTTTCCATGGCATTATGGATGGCAGCTATTGTTGCCCCAATACAGATATTCGTAGGTGATCTGCATGGGTTGAACACATTAGAACATCAACCCGTTAAGATTATGGCGATGGAAGGCCATTATGACAGCCATCCGAACGGCGCTCCTTTGATTTTGTTTGGAATACCAAATCCTGAAGAGAAACGCATCGATTACGCAATCGAAATCCCAAAGCTATCTTCTTTAATTCTAAAGCACGATCTAAACGCTCCTTTAGACGGACTTGATACTATTCCTGACAAAGATGAACCACCTGTTGCTATCGTATTTTGGAGTTTTCGGATAATGGTTTCCATTGGTTTTGGTATGCTGCTTATCGGCATGTGGAGCCTTTGGGCGCGCTTTCGCGGCACATTATACGAAGCAAAATGGCTACACCGTGCAGCTATAATAATGGGTCCAACTGGCTTTATCGCTGTATTAGCGGGATGGGTTACAACTGAAGTCGGCCGGCAACCGTTCACAGTATATGGACTGTTACGTACCAGCGACTCTTTAGCACCGATCGAAGCACCCGCAGTAGCGGCCTCCCTACTCGCCTTTATTGTTGTTTACTTCTTTGTCTTCGGCGCTGGCACAATCTACATTTTACAAATGATGTCCAAAACACCTGACACAAAACGTCTTGGTCTTCGTGATGGTCCAATCCGGACAGCGGGGGTAACGCCTGCACAGCAAGTGCAATCGGCAGTGAAAGGAGATTCCGATGTTTGATCTTGCAACAATTTGGGCCGCTATTATTGCTTTTTCTGTTCTGACATACGTCATTCTTGACGGCTTTGATCTTGGCATCGGCATTTTATTTCCTTTTGCCAAGTCGGACAAAGACCGCGATACCATGATGAATTCAGTGGCTCCTGTTTGGGATGGCAATGAAACATGGCTGGTTATGGGGGGCGGTGGTTTATTCGCTGTATTTCCGTTGGCCTATGCCGTGGTAATGCCTGCGCTTTATATGCCAATCACATTAATGCTCTTAGCTTTGGTTTTCCGCGGCGTAGCTTTTGAATACAGATGGCGTGCAGAAAAATGGAAACCGGTTTGGGATGTCGCATTTGCAGGTGGCTCATTATTAGCAGCATTTTGTCAAGGCATTGCACTTGGTGCTTTGGTGCAAGGTATCGAAGTTGCTGATCGTGCTTATGCCGGCGGTTGGTGGGATTGGTTAAGTCTTTTTTCAATCTTAACAGGCGTTGCTGTAGTCTTTGGCTATGCTCTATTAGGATCAACATGGCTAGTCATGAAGACAATGGATGGCCTACAGGCGCAAATGCGCTCGTTTAGTTGGCCATTGGCATTCATTACCCTAGCTCTAATCGGTGTGGTAAGCCTGCTTACTCCACTGCAAAACCCAGTATATTTCGATCGTTGGTTCTCATGGCCACAATTGGGTTACAGCGCTATCGTTCCTATACTTCTGGCCTATGCAACTTATCGTTTATTAAAAGGGTTAAAGCAGGATAGAGACGTCTCTCCTTTTATGGCAAGCTTAAGTATTTTCGTGCTGTGCTTTGCTGGCATTGGGATAAGTTTTTACCCTAATATTGTTCCACCATCTTTAAGTATTGCGGAGGCTGCAGCACCAGAAGAAAGCTTATCTTTTGCTTTGTATGGTACAGTCGTTTTAGTTCCATTAATCCTTATATATACAGCCTATGCTTATTGGGTTTTCCGAGGAAAGATTGATCCATCTGAAGGGTATCATTAATGGCAAGCAACAAGATCAAAAAAATGCTTTGGTTTATCGGCATATGGTGCGCTAGCGTTCTCGTCCTTGGGATTGTGGCTTATATCATTAAGCTTGCTTTATAGTATTTCTATAAATTTTGATCTTTATTCATTGACGGACGAACATCTCCATTAATCCTTTTTTGTATTCTTTTCCCTATCTCTTTTCCAAACAGTAGGAGATGGGTATGGCCGCGAAAATCACCGAAAAGAATAATTTCAATACGATCATTGGGACAAAATCCAATGATACAATCACAACTGATACAGTATCAAAGGAAACTCAAGACACTCAAATTGACAGAATTAACGGTAATGCTGGAAGCGATATTATCAAATCAGGAGCAGGCAATGATTTAGCGGCAGGTGATATCGTCGGTAATGAATGGACATTGATTGATGGGAAATGGGTATATGATGCAACAAAGCTATCGATAAATGTTAATGATGATATTCCAAGTTATGACGATACGATAATTGCAGGTGACGGCGATGACGTAGTTTTAGGGAATGGCGGTGAAGACCAGCTACATGCAGGCGCAGGCGATGACATTGTAAATGCGGGAACTGGTAATGATGAAGTCTTTGGTGGCACTGGTAATGATTTATTAAACCTCGAAAATGGGAATGACCGTGCAGAAGGAGGCGCTGGTGATGATGTAATCAATGCAGGCAGCGGCAACGATGTGGTCTATGGTGATACAAAAAATGAAAACATTCTAAAAACAAACAATGCTGGTGAAACACCAACAAGCTTTGCACATTATCAACAATCGGGTGTCTGGAGCGTCGACGAAGTAGATGGGCAAACTTCTATGTCCCAAGGTATCACCACGAATGCTGATCAAACCTATACAATCTCATTTGAAATGGCTGCAAATCTTGCAAGTGGTTCAACATCAGGCACAGTAGAAGTTCTTTGGAACGGACAAGTCGTAGGAGAAATTAGTACCACTTCTGGTGTATATGAAACACATTCCATTGATGTCCCAGGTACTGGTAGTCAAGGTGAATTAACATTCCGTGAAGTTGAAAATGATATTTCAAATGGTCCTGAAATAAACACAGGCGGGCCAATTTTTTCTTATGAAAAAGATATCGAAGTTGGAGGCGAGGACATCACTGTCTCAGCTTTTGCGCCAGGTCAAGCCAAGCTATATCAGGTTATAGATGGTCAACTAAAAGTATTTGATACCGTTGAAAACGAATACATAGATGCGGGCGACCCGACTGGTTTAAAAATAAACGCCATTGGTTTTAACATCGAAGATGATTTAATTTATGGGATCGCCAAAAAAGATGGCTTTGATGCTTTAGGTAATCCTGTATCGAATAAAGATCTTATAATGATGGATGCCGATGGAAATGCATATCGTATTGGAGAAGCTCCATACGGTGATTATGTTGGAGATTTTGATGACAGTGGTAATTTATGGTCATTTCACAGTTCATTAAATCGCGTTACAAAAATTGATGTTGATAACCTTGATGCAGATGGCAATCCAACGACCACCGTATATAACCTACCAAATGATTTATTTAACGGTCGCGCTTATGACATTGCTTATAATGCAGAAGAAGATGTTTTTTATGCCGTTGAATCCCCCAAAGGAAACGGCGAAGTAGGTGCTGTACACCTTATAGACATTTCCACAATTGAAACTGGTGGCGCACCTGAAATCACATCAATCCCGATTACAGGAACCTTATATGGCGATGAAATGCAAACAAGCATGGCGCGAGGTGCATATGGTGCAGTATTTTTAGATGGTGACGGTAATCTTTATTACGGTTTGAATCGAGGCGACCATGATCTTGATGGTAATACAGCAGCTGACGGTGCTATTTTCAGAGTAAATGTCGACTGGCAAAACGGCAGTGCATATTCTGAATTTATATCAACATCACAAGCAACTGGTTCTAATGATGGTGCAGTAGATCCAAGGTCGGCCGATGCTTTCGCGGAAGTAGATACAGAAGCCCCCTTCCTAATTCGAAATCCAGAAGTAATACCTCATGATGGCGGAAATGATAATGATCAACTTTCTGGAGATAGTGGGGCAGACTCATTATATGGCGGTCACGGTGATGACCAACTCTCGGGGGGAGCTGGAGATGATCGGTTGATCGGTGGAGTTGGCAATGATGATCTATCTGGCGGAGACGGAAAAGACTTTCTGAATGCAGGTGCTGGCGATGACATAATATCTGGCGGGGCTGGCGCTGATAAGATCATCGGCGGGGTTGGCGCGGATACGATCGAAGGCGGTGCTGGGAACGATCATTTATGGGGTGGGAATTGGTGGAAAGATGGCGCCAGTGACACATTCATCATATCGGCTGGTGGAGGAAAGGACATGATCCACGATTTCGAAACACAAAACGATCAAATAGACTTATCATCATATGGCTTAGAATTTTCTGACCTAAAAAATCTAATCACAGACAAAGGTTGGGCAACTGAAATTGACCTCAGCGGTTTAGAGGGTGCATCGAGTGGTGATAAACTTATCATAAAATCTGTTGATCCTGACGATTTGGATGAAAGCAATTTTATTCTGTAATCCACTATCTAATCTATAGGTTGAAGAATTGTCACAAACCGCATCACTAACATATCTCAAACAATTACTACTCCCAATGTTGGTCTTCAGCTTTGTGACAAATTTAGCTGTGTTAGTAAGCCCGATCTTTATGATGCAAGTCTAAGATCGCGTCGTTCCTAGCGGAAATTTAAGTACATTGTTAATGTTACTAAGTTTAGCATTAACAATTACTCTCATACATTCAGCCATAGAAATGTACCGTGATGCAGCATTTGATAAATCTGCGCGTTGGGTGGAAAAATTAGGAGCCAAAGCGGCCTTAAATGCTGCGCCTTGGGATCGTGATAGTATCATAAAAAACATTACGTTATGTAGTAATTTTTTTAAATCACCTCAGGCTTCAACTGCATTAAATGTCCCATGGGTGCCAATATTTTTAATCACATTAGGGTTAATACATCCTTACTTTATTATTCTTGTTTTAAGCATTGTAACAAGCATGGTAATTCTAAAATATATGGCAAAAGTTTTGATAAATGACAGTCAAATCAACGCCAGTCTTGTCGCAGATAAAGAAGTAGAAACTCTACGTGATGCACATGACACAACCCTTATATCAGGCATGCAAGCTGTCGCACAAAACTTAGGGCAATTATATTTTAAACTGCAAGCACAAAGGCATTATTACGAAGATCAATCTACAGTCATAAGAACAGCGCAGACATCTGGGTTAAGTTTTTTGCGGAGTTCCATACAACTTTTAGCGCTCAGTTTAGGCGCGTATCTTGTGGTCAAAGGAAACTTAACGGCTGGAGCAATGATAGGAGCTTCTATCATCACAGCTAAAACTATTACGACAATCGAAGGGTGTATAAATAATATTGCGGGTGTGAAATCATCCTATCAGGCATTTCATGCGCTCGAGACTGCGATTGTAAAACCATCTCAAAATATGACTGAAATCATTTCACTTTCTGGTCACTTAAAATGCGACGGCTTAATCTATCCACGCGGCGGTGGCGCACCAGCAAGATTGGAGCGTATTGCCTTTGAATTATTGCCTGGTGAATGCTTAGCAATTATTGGGGATTCAGGAAGCGGCAAAACAACATTATTACATGCTTTATGCGGCATAGATCCCTGCCCCATAGGATCTGTATTTCTAGATGAAAGCGAGATCAAAACACTTGGGCCAATAACCTTGCAAAACGAAATCGGTTATCTGGCTCAACAAGCCCGTATTATCAAAGGTACAATTGCGCAAAACATTTCATGCTTTCATACAGAACCCGATGATGAAAAAATTATTAGTGCAGCGAAACTTGCTGGAGTTCATGGATTAATATCGGCACTTCCCCAAGGTTATGATACTGAAATGGAAGCGCAATCACACCTCCTTTCTGCTGGACAAAAACAACGTATAGCACTTGCAAGAGCTATTTTTGAAACGCCTAAATATTTGTTTTTAGATGAACCAAATGCATTATTAGATGCCTCTGGAGAACGCCAATTATGCGATACACTTGCTGCTCTGAAAAAACACGGCACAACCATTATAATGGTTCTACATCGTTCTGGTATTATGGGGATTGCAGATAAAGTGCTCTTTCTTGATCACGGTCGCATGGCTGACTTTGGGCCGCGTTCCGAGGTTCTTGGCCGTATGAATGATGGAAAGCAGCGCATCACTTTACCGCTTCAAGCAGCTTCTTTATTAGATTTAAATGACTGGATAATTGCCCAATTTGTTAGACATTCTGATAAAGTATTTTGCCAAAATGCAGTCATGGTCGCAAATGAGATGTTTAATGTGGCGGATATCAATGGACCACAAGATCAAAAACGCCAAGTTACAATAGTCTTTAAATTCTTAAATGAAAAACAATGTGAGATTATTCTGCGAGAAGAACGACCAACGCGTGCAGCACAAAAAATGCCTAAAATCCGTTCCTTAATCATGCATCCAGAAGTGAGTATGATTGATTTACCCGATGATGAAATAGGAATGGCGGTCATTTCCCAAATGACTGATAGCTTTGATATACAGAATATTGAAAATTCATCCCTTTTTGCAGCGCATTTATCTGGTCAAAATCCTCTTCAACCCGGCGCACCTGTCCAATGATACAAGAAGAGACACTCCCAAATACAGTCATTCGCCCTTTACGTTATGCAGCTTTGGCAATCATTATAATGTTTGCCTTAATTGCTTTGTGGGCTGTTTATGCACCGCTTGCGACCACGATAAAAGCAAGTGGTTCGTTAATATCTTCACGCCCGAGTTATGAAATTCAACATCCATATGGCGGGCAGATTAAACAAATTTTCATTCAGGCACATGATACCGTAGAGAAAGGCCAAAAAATCCTTCTTTTAAATGTAGATAGGCAACTCAAAAACATACAACATATTACAACACAAATTAAAGATTTAACCTTAGAAAACAATATTATTAGAACAAAACTTAATCTAGGAGAAACAAGAACTGTAGGTCAAAAAAGTAACACAGCACTATTCGAAAAATATCAAGCTCTAGAACGTAACCTAGGCTATAAATTGCAAGCAATATCACAAAAATCCATCTCTGAATCTGAGCGTGTTGATATCAATCATAGCAGCATAGAAATCTTACATGAACGGCGCAAACACCTACAAGATAGGGTCGAAAGTTTTGAACAGCTTATTAAAAAAGGTGCAGTCGCAACAATACAAGCCGAAGCTTATATTGATCAAATTTTAGAATTGGATGGTGAAATTAATGATAAAAATGCGATTATAAAGGCTAGTCAAAATGAGATTTTACAAGCAAAAACAGAAGCCAAAAAACTTAAAACAGAATATCGCCTATCATTACTAAACCAAATGGCACAAAATACGGCGCGTTTACCAGAACTACAGCGTCAGGCGCTTATTCTGCAGGATGAAATCGATCAATCTACAATCATTTCCCCTATAAACGGTTCGGTTACATCTTTAAATTTCGATACAGAACTTATGTATATCACTCGCGGAATAACCTTTGTCACCTTATCTCAGCCGTTACAACAACCACGTGTTCAGGTAGTTGTTCCAGCAACAACAATTGACCAAATCTATATTGGCATGATGGGAAAAATGATTATTCCAAGCTTGTCACAACGTAATCTTCCAAACATTTCAGTAGAAATCACTTCAATTGCTCAAGAGGCGTTAAAAGATGAAACAGGTCAAACGATTGGATATCAAGCTTATGCAAATATACTATCGGGTGACATTAATAAACTACACACCAGCTTAGGTTATACATTAAACCTATCCGCTGACATGCCAGTTCAACTCTCTTTAATTGGTAGGAAAACCACTTTTTATCATTATCTTATTGCGCCATTCTTTTCTTCCTTCGACGGCGCAATACAAGACTAGCTTTTATACACATATCGAGATTACCAATTATGTGGACATTGAATAGCTCACAATAGATGTAATGGTTGCTGCTTATTTCTTAAATCTTATCAACACACATATTTTACTGATGTACGTAACAAAATGGATATAGGTTATCAACCATCAGTGTTTATACGGATACCGATTGAAAACGTTGCATAACCAAGAATACTATGTTTTGGTTACTATAGTTGACCAATTCGATGTGATTAACGTATACATTGTATTATATCTAGGCAAAAGCTTGGGAAACATTGCTGGTAACAGCAAACTTTTGGGAGGAAGTAATGAAGAAAACTATCACCGGCGCACTCGTTGGCGCTACAATGATTGCGGGTACTGCAAACGCTCAACAAACAATTGAAATGACATCGTCATTCCCACAAAATCTACCAATTTTGGGAACAGCAGCATTAGATTTCGTTGCAAAGATGAATGGCATTTCTGAGGAAGTGGAATTTGAACACTTCGATCCAGGTAAATTGGTTCCAACATTGGAAGCACTTGATGCTGTATCAAACGGTTCTGTAGATTCTGCATATGCAACATCAGGCTACTGGCAAGGTAAACTAAATTCAGCTTCATTGTTTGCTGCTGTGCCTTTCGGACCAGAAGCAGGTGAATTCCTTGGTTGGATTTTATACGATGATGGTGCGAAATATTGGCAACAAATGTACGATGACAACGGCTATAATGTAAAAACATTGCCTTGTGGTATTATCGCTCCAGAAACATCAGGTTGGTTCAAGAAAGAAATCAACACTGTAGAAGACCTTAAAGGGCTTAACATGCGTTTCTTTGGCCTAGGTGCCAAAGTAATGGATAAATTGGGCGTATCAACATCTCTACTTGGTGCATCTGACATTTTCCCAGCACTTGAACGTGGCGCAATTGATGCGACTGAATTCTCAATGCCGAAAATCGATGCACGTTTGGGCTTCCACAAAATTGCGAAGTACAACTACTTCCCAGGATGGCACCAACCATCAACTTTGTTTGAATTGATCATTAATAAAGACGTTTACGAAGGTCTTGGTGAAAAAGCACAAAACCAAATCGAAACAGCTTGTTTGGCAAACATCACAACAAACTTGGCTGAAGGCGAAGCAACAAACTTTGCAGCAATGGTTGAGAATACAGAAAAGAATGGCGTAACAATCAAACGTTGGTCTCCTGAAATTCTTGATGCGTTCCAGTCAAACTGGAATGAAGTCGCTGCTGAATTGGCTGCAGATGACCCATTCTTCAAAGAAGTATGGGACGATCTACAAGAATATCGTGCTGGCTATAAAGTTTGGTCACAAATTTACCTACCACGTGACTAAAATAATCATCTACTCATTAAAGGGCGGCAACTTTTAGCCGCCCTTTTTTCACGAATGCATTGGGAGGTGCAGTTTTAAATGCCTGACAAAACTATAGAGATTGCAGAGCAATCAATCGCAATTTCTGATCCAGGGGAAAAGAACCGCGAGAACCATCTGTGGGGTGATCGCCTTATGATCAATGTCGGTAATATCGTCGCTTGGATATTCCCAATTTTGATGGTCGCAATCGTTACCCAAGTCGTTATTCGTAAAGCAGGCTTTAATCAAGCATGGTTAGATGATGCGCAATGGTGGATGTATGGTTTGGCCATGATTGTAGGTTTTGGATATGCCATAACGACAGATAGCCATGTTCGCGTAGATATTCTGCACCAAAATTATTCGCCAAAACGCAAAGCCCGCATCGAGGTATTTGCAATTGGTTGGCTTTTACTTCCTTTCCTTGTGATTATGTCAGATATTATGTTCCACTATGCCTTTGCATCATGGAAAGCAGGCGAAGGGTCGGACAGTGCAAATGGCCTTCACAAACTTTATCTTTTGAAAATGGCCATGCCCGTAATCTTTGTGCTATCAGGTATAGCAGCTTGGTCTGTTATGTACCGTAACATGACAAAATTTATGGATCCAAAGATGTGGCGCCTTTTTATTGCCGCAGCTCCTGCAATTTTATTCATTGCAGAACGCTTAATCCATTATGGCCTATGGTGGTTCGTACGTTTAACACAACCAGACTTAAACCCAAGACGTATCTCCAGAGAACCTTTACTTGAAGGGTCAACATGGCTTGCTGTCGGGTTTATGGCCTTGGTCATTATAATCAGCTTTTTAAGAAGCCGTAAGAACGCATCGAAGGATTAAATCATGGAAATTCTATCACTATTCGGTGCGATATTGGACTTGAACCAATGGATGGTTCTGCTGATGTTTATCACATTCATTATTATGCTGTTCCGCGGCATCCCTGTTGCATTTGCTCTTGTCGGTGTAAGTTTAGTTTTTGCAATGGTTGGCGAGTTTCTTTTGGATCCATTTCGCAAAACGATTAACACATATATCGAGTTTGACCGTACAGGTATCACCTATGTGAAACTTTTTGCAAATGGTGGACGTTTCTTTGGCGGTATTATTAAAAACCCAGTGCTTGTCGCTCTGCCTATGTTTATCTTTATGGGTTTGATGCTGGATCAATCTGGCGTTGCTCAACGTATGATGAAATCTATGCAAGTTTTATTTGGTGCCTTAAAAGGCGGCCTTGCACTTGCAGTGATGTTAATCGGCATTATCCTTGCCGCCTCTACAGGTGTGATTGGTGCATCAGTGGTTCTATTGGGGGTTATGGGTATTCCAACCATGATGAACCAAAATTATGCCAAGCCTATAGCAACGGGTACAATTGCCGCCTCTGGTACTTTAGGCATCTTGATCCCACCATCCATTATGTTGGTAATCATGTCCGACCAATTGGCAATCAGTCTTGGTGATTTATTTATGGGCGCGCTATTCCCAGGCTTGATCCTTGGTGGTTTATATATCTTATTTATCATCATCTACGGTCTTCTTAATCCTTCTGCGATGCCTTTGCCCGAAAACCGAGAGCCTGTAACCATGAAGGTTGTAAGTGATGTTGCTCTATCCGTTATCCCTCCTATGGCATTGATCTTATTGGTACTTGGCTCAATCTTTTTTGGCCTCGCAACACCAACAGAAGCATCTGGTTTAGGCGCCATGGGGGCAACATTATTGGCACTTGCTGCACGCAACCTGAATATGAAAGTGTTCAAAGATGTAATGCGCCAAACATTAAACACATCAGGTTATATCGTTGGTATCTTTATCGCAGCTAACTTCTTTGCCTTCATTCTACGCCGTTTTGGTGGCGATGAAATCATTGAAAACATGGTGTTAGGATCATTTGATAACCCATATATGGTGATCTGCTTCATCTTGTTTATCATCTTCTTATTGGGTTTCTTGTTAGATTGGATCGAGATTACGTTAATCATCATGCCACTGATGCTGCCGGTAATCCTGGGCTTGGATATCGCTGTAGAAGGCTATGGTATCGTTGATAACCCATCAATCGTATGGTTTGCGATATTGGTTGCAGTAACTTTGCAGACCTCATTCCTGACCCCGCCTGTAGGCTTTGCACTGTTTTACTTGAAAGGTGTATGTCCTCCAGAAATCAGCCTAAGCCATATCTACAGAGGCGTTATCCCATTTGTATTATTGCAGATAACAGGTCTAGCAATTGTGTTCTTCTTCCCAGAATTGACCACATGGTTACCCGCTTTGGCTTACGGAAACTAAGATAATATATAGCAGACTGGCATTGTCGGTCTGCTATACTATATGGGGCTTCTTACCCATTTTCTCTTTAGACATAGTTTTGACTAACGACAGTTTTTGCCCTGCTCTAACACCTGATAAGTCAAGCAACAGTTCTGCAATAGCTAAAGTTGATAGAATAGCAGCAACTTGAAAGATACAGACACCAAAAATTTTGCGTGATCCAATTTTCGTATTCATTTGCTAACCTCAATTAATATTGGCGATATCGCTTGTGTTGAGGCAGACATATGAATTGGTTTACTAAACAACAACGCATAGTTTGTTATATGCGCTATGCACTATATGCATATCAATTGATATTAGCTATGCACTTAAAATGCTATTAACCTGACTTTCATCAAAAAGAGAGACTTCAGAAAGAACCACTACGTTTTTGTCACGATTTGCTGGAGACATAAATATGCGCATTAAGCTGACTTTATCTTGCCCAAACAATCGGAAGGGTTGTCGCTCCGCGTCACGTCTCGCAAGCTCTAAGATATCCTTATGTAAACTAGGTTGATAAAAGATTATATCCGCTTCTTGTAAAGCACGTACATCACGCAACCTCATAAGATCAGCATCAGGGGCGTCTGCAGTAATAAACGTTATATCTTTCTCCCCTCCTGTATCTTTACCATTCATCGCAATAACATTTTTAATCATATCAAAAGCATGGCGTTCACTGCCTTTCGAAAACTCCTGACGGGGTTTTTCATTAAAGACCCAATTCCAAAAGCTCCTGCGATCTTTTGAGTTTATACGATGTGCCACTTCGTTACGCATACTACCAGCAAATGTCACTAAACGTCCCAAGCCAGGTTCAAGTATCGTTTCCATTTTACTTTTTATCTGCCGGCCTAAAATAGGAGCATTACCTTCTGTCCCAATAGCTATTACAAGAGGGTCTCGATCTACAATTGACGGCGTCATCGCCTCACATAATTCGGGCATATCGACGACATTAATTAAACTATTCGCTACTTTTGCTAATTCTGCATGTGCCGCACCCGCCCCAGCACATCCTGTTGCAGAGAAAATTAAGCTCGCTGATTGTAACAATTCCACGGTTAATACTTCATTTAGGTGTTGAATACGCCCGTCATCAACGTATTTCTGCAATTCGATATCAAGTTGATCTGAAAGCACACAAATCTCAGCATCTGTTTTTAAGATCAAGCGTGCTTTTTGAGCAGCCTGCTCCCCGCCCCCAATGATTAATACACGGCGGTCAGCCATTTTTAAAAACATTGGAAAATTCTTCATGTTTTTCTCCTAGAGATTCTGATGAATTGGGGTGCGTTCGGCCCATAATGTTTCGGCAATTTCGCGTGATCTTGCCATTTCGAAATTTGTATCACAGGCATGTAGAGCGATCGCTGCAGTCGTCAGTATAGATTGTTCTGCGAACCTGTTTTCAACGTCACCGTTCCAAAGCCCAACAAGATCTGATGGACTGTCAGAAGCATCTGACAAACGCATTGTCTCATTCAAAACGGCAGGAACTGTAAAATCACTTTGTATGTTATTATACATTTTGAACACTTGCGTATCTTTGGATGGGTTACACTCAAATTCACCACCACCGCCTTTGATAACAACCATCGATCCCTGCCCCAACAATTCAGCAGAATGAGCTTGTAAATCACGATAACTAGGGTGGAATACACCTTGAACCGAAGATTTTGCGCCGCTTGGGTTTAAACCACGCAATGCTGTATTGACTGCAGAACGCAATCCCAAAACATCCCGCAGTTTTAAAAGCTTAAGAACATCGCTATCTAGCCCAGCTAAGGGGCAATATATTACGGATGAAGCATATAGGGCAGCTTTGGCATCCTGCGGCGTATTACACACAGGAATATTTAAAACATTAACTGCAGATGCAACATCTGCAATTGAGTTTTGATGCGAATTCCACCCATGAAGCATAACTGGAAACCCAGCCATCCCAACTATTTTTGCTGCCAATAAAAACCATGGCAAACCTCGTGTACGCCCTGCTGCATAACTCGGCCAATCTAAGTCTACATTTAAGTCAGACCAATCAGACATGCGCATACGCATTGCATCAATAAACCCAGCAATCTCTCTAGGTGTTTCACCGCGATAACGCATCAGCATAAGCAATGCACCAACTGCCTCTGGGGCTACAGAACCTGACAATATTTGTGTCATCGCAGCAGATGCTTCTTCACGGGTCAAATTTCGCCCTTTAGACGGGCCCCGGCCCATCGCATATACATATTTGGAAAATTCGGTCATTCAGCGGCAACCTTTGGTCTATACTGCTTTAACAAAGCAGAAAGTTCAGGGCGACAAGAACCACAATTTGTTCCTGCTTGTAATGCATCCCCTATATCAGATAGCGAAACGGCTTTGCCAGTTTCAATCAGTTCAACCAAACTATTCACGCCAACATTAAAACAACTGCAAACTAAAGGTCCTGGATCAGATTGCGTAGTACCACCATGCCCAGCAAGAATATTTGCAGTGTTTATTTCAGATAATGAACTTGCCACAAAAGACCGTGACACACTTACAGGATTGGGCGCCGCAAAAAGTGCAGCGATTAAACGTCCTGCTTTCATAAAAGCAATACGATGTTGTCCAGTTTTTAGGTCATCATAAACAATAGCTTCTTCATCTGTTAATCCCAATTCCGCACGCGCAAATTGTTTAAAATCTACTGGCGTAACTTTTGCAGCCAATTCCATACGCCAACCTAAATCAGTCTGCGCTTTTGCCCAGTAATCTGTGGTTGGGGACGGTTCAGCTGTACTTACTGCAAACGCATACCATTGGGCTGCAAATGGTGTTAGTTTGACAGATGCGCGCTTTAACTCTGGTTGTCCTGAAAAGGGATCACATTCAGATGGTATGAGCGTATCAACACGCCCCATTGAGGCCCATTCTGACGTCCAATGTATAGGCGCAAATACTTGCCCTTCTTGCACGCGCTCAGAAATCAACGCGCGCAATATTACGCGACCATGTGGACTCTCCACTTTGACAAGAGTTGCTGGCCCAATACCTTGCCTTACAGCATCAGATGGATGGATTTCCAAATAGGGTTCAGCCATATGCTCACTTAATGCTGGCGACTTTGCACTACGTGTCATCGTATGCCAATGATCTCGAACGCGGCCAGTGTTCAGAACAAAAGGAAAATCTTCACAGGTTTTATTCAGACTAACCTTATGATCAAGGGATAACATATTCGCTTTTTTATCTTGTGTGAAAAAACCGCCGTTTTTAAAAAAACGCGTCTCTGATTTATCTTTTTTCACAGGCCATTGTACTGGTTCTAAACTGTCATAATCATACTTTGAGAGGTTTGAGAGGCCTGTTAAGTCTAAATCCTTTTCAGCCAAAACTGACAGATATGTCATTTTCGCCCATTCATCAAAAACTTCATTAGGGCTTTTGAAATCAAACTCTTTGTTCCACCCCATTTTAGAAGCAACATCACAAATTATTTGCCAATCATGTTTGGCTTGCCCAGCTGGTTTCATGAACGCCCTCTGGCGTGAAATACGGCGTTCTGAATTAGTAACAGTTCCATCTTTTTCACCCCATCCTGTCGCAGGCATCAATACATCTGCTAAAACAGTGGTGTCTGTTTTTTCCATGATGTCTGAAACAGCCACAAAATCCACAGACTTAATCGCATTCACCACATCATTGGCTCGCGGCATACTTACAGCTGGGTTCGTACACATGATCCACAATGCTTTGATTTTTCCACCCGCACAGGCATTAAACAAGTCAACAGCTTTTAAACCAGCATGTTTTGGTAAGCTTTGAGTATCCCAATAGTCCGCAACCATTTTGCGATGCTGATCGTTCTCAATATCTAAATGCGCTGCAAGCATATTAGATAGCCCGCCTACTTCGCGCCCACCCATAGCATTTGGCTGACCTGTAACTGAAAATGGGCCGCAGCCCACATCACCTATTCGACCCGTTGCAAGATGGCAGTTAATAATTGCATTTACTTTATTCGACCCATCCGTTGCCTGATTTACACCTTGCGAATAAATCGTCACCACGCGTTTTGTGCCAATCCATTTACTGTAAAAATAATTCAAATCACTTTCAGAAAGCCCCGTCAGATGGCTTATCTCGGATGTCTCATATGTATTTGCAGCGTTTAAAGCGTCTTCAAAACCATTTACATGACTTTGCACATAATTCTGATCTACTGCACTTGATGCAGCAATCGCGGACAACAGACCCAAGAATAAAGGTACATCCCCCCCTGGTTTGATCCCAAGATGTAAATCCGCCATTTCAGATGTTGCAGTACGTCGCGGGTCAATATTTACGACTTGTGTTCCACGGATTTCTTTTGCTGCCATAATACGTTGATGCAACACTGGATGGCACCACGCTAAATTCGATCCAACGAGAACGATTAAGTCAGCTTGCTCTAAATCTTCATACGTGCCTGGAACGGTATCTGTACCAAAAGCGCGCTTATGACCAACAACAGAAGATGCCATACATAATCTTGAATTTGTATCGATGTTGGCAGAGCCCATAAAACCTTTCATCAGTTTGTTAGCTAAATAGTAATCTTCGGTTAATAATTGCCCCGACAAATAAAACGCCACACTATCAGGACCGTGTTCAGCAATCGCTTTTTTAAACTTTTGTGCAACCAATGCCGTCGCTTCATCCCATGTGGCCTTCATTCCAGCAACAACGGGTGACAATAACCGCCCATCCAAAGACATTGTTTGGCCCAAGTTAATTCCTTTAGTACATAAACGCCCAAAGTTTGCTGGGTGGTTTTTATCCCCCGTTATTTGCACACGACCTTCATCATCTGGTGTCGCGATCACACCACAACCGACCCCACAATAGGCGCATGTCGTATGAACTCCTTTCATTCTGCAGCAACAATCGTAGTTATAGCAGAGCGGTGAAGCATGATGCGATCATCAACCACCTTAATATCATAAGTTTTTACAGTACCTTCATCCGCACCTTGGGCACGTCCTGTATTTAAATCAAACACCCAATTATGTAATGGGCATGTGATACGCTCATCATGTTGAATACCGTTTGATAAAGGCCCTCCTTTATGGGGACATTTGTCATCAATTGCATATACTTTGTTACTAGATGTTCGAAATACCGCGATACATCCATGGTCAGTCTTAACAAGCCGTGCGGCACGTACAGGAATGTCCTCTACTGCACCGATATCAATATAATCAATCATTCTGCGGCCACCTTTGTAAAATCTGCTAATGGAGAATATTCAAAAGCATCTATGCCTTTTGAAGCGCGCTCTTCCCATGGGTCAACTTGATAGAATGTCTGACTATAATGGAACCGTTCAGCGAGTGCTTTACGTGTCTCTAGATCTTTCACGCATTGCTCTTTAATCCACTCAAGCCCAACTTTAGCAATCCATTTATACGGCCTGTGTAAGTATTGCGCCCCTTCGCGATACAATTGATAAAATGCACAAGCCAACTCCAGAGCTTCTTCTTCCGAAGAAACTTGCGCTAACAGTTCAGTTTCACGCAAATCCATGCCAGCAGCCCCTCCCACTAAGATTTGGTACCCACTATCAACACAAATAATGCCTAAATCTTTACAGGTAGCTTCTGCACAATTGCGTGGGCATCCAGACACAGCCAGTTTGAACTTATGTGGCGACCATGCACCCCACATGGCTTTCTCCAGTTTAATCCCTAATCCTGTGCTGTCTTGAGTGCCAAAACGACAGTGATCAGACCCAACACAGGTTTTTACTGTTCTCAAGCCTTTTGCATAAGCTTGGCCAGATACCATACCTGCTTCATTCAAATCATACCAAATTGCAGGTAAATCCTCTTTTTCGATTCCCAAGAGATCAATGCGTTGTCCGCCCGTTACTTTAACAGTCGGAACATTGTATTTGTCAGCCGCATCAGCAATTGCGCGCAATTCGTCTGGGGTGGTAATCCCACCCCACATACGTGGAACAACAGAATATGTACCATCTTTTTGAATATTCGCATGCACACGCTCATTGATGTAACGGCTTTGGCCATCATCCACATATTCACCAGGCCATGCGCAAACAAGATAATAGTTCAATGCAGGACGGCATACAGGACAACCACATGAGGTGTTCCATTGTAGACTTTGCATGACATCATGAATGCTCTTTAAGCCATTAGAAACAATTAACTTTCTAACATCATCATGTGACAAATCAGAACACTTACAGATAGTTTCTTTTTCAGGTAAAATAAAACCATCACCCAAACCGATTTGGGCCACTTGAGCCGTTAGCCCTGCACAAGTTCCACAAGATGTAGATGCTTTCGTCAAAGCCTTAACTGCATCTAAACTATCTGCACCACCTTCGATTGCTGCTAATATGTCGCCTTTAGAAACGCCGTTACAACCGCAGATCTCAGCATCAAGCGGCAAGGCTGCAACGGCTGCTAACGGGTCCGATGGTACGCCCGTTGCAAAGTTAGGACCAAATATCAGTGTATCGCGGATTTCAGAAATATCTTCTCCATCCTTGATTTTTTGCAAGAACCAACCACCATCAGCAGTGTCGCCATACATCACGGCTCCAATGATAACGTCATTTTGCAAAATCAAACGTTTATAAACACCGCGCACAGCATCGCGGAATACGATTTCTTCGCGGTCATCGGCCTCGGCAAAGTCACCCGCAGAAAATAGGTCACACCCAGTGACTTTCAATTTTGTTGATATTTCAACAGGCTGAAAGATTGCATCTCCACCCAACAGATTATCTGCCAAAACTTTTGCCTGATCATAAAGCGGTGCAACCAGACCATAAAGTTGTTCACGGTGCTCAATACATTCACCCACCGCATAAATATAAGGATCACTTGTTTGCATACCATCGGTCACGACGATGCCGCGTTCCACATGCAAACCTAGATCTGTCGCAAGACGTGTTTCAGGACGAATACCAGCGGACATAACCACAATATCAGCTGCATAAACGGTACCATCCTCCAAAAGAACCGCATCGACCTTATCTTCACCAAGAATGGCTTTTGTGAAACCTTCTGTGTGAATACGTATACCACGATCTTCTAATGCTTTACGCAACAAATGCCCCGCAGCAGGGTCCAATTGGCGTTCCATCAGATGTGGCATAATATGAAGCACAGTCACATCCATACCCTGTTCTTTTAAACCGGCAGCCGCTTCTAAGCCTAACAATCCTCCGCCAATAACAATGGCTTTTGCATTCGGCTTCTGGCACGCATCTAACATCTTATTAACGTCATCTAAATCACGGTATGCCATCACTCCTGGTAAATCCTTGCCAGAAACAGGAATGATAAAGGGTGCAGAACCCGTCGCAATAACCAGCTTATCATATACAACCGTATGAGATTTCGTTGAGACTGTTTTTGCTGTTTTATCAATAGCGGTAACCGCCTCACCAAAGTATGTGGTCACATTATTTTCTACATACCATTCATCTGAATGCGTGATGATCTCTTCATATGTTTTTTCACCAGATAATACAGGTGACAGCATGATACGGTTATAGTTCCCGCGCGGCTCTGCATTAAACAACGTGATATCATAAGCGTCTGCGTCTTTTTCAATAAGTGCTTCAATCAAGCGGCCTGATGCCATGCCTGCACCGATGATTACGAGTCTTTGTACCATCACGCGGCCTCCTCTTCATTCTTTGATGTTGGATCGCCATGTTCATAATCCTCTAGGAATTGCAGAACTTCAGCGCGGTATTTGTAATAATCTGGATGCTCAAGCAATGCTTTGCGTGTTCGTGGGCGTGGCAAATCCACATTCATAATTTTACCGATTGTTGCGCGCGGCCCATTGGTCATCATCACAACACGGTCTGATAATAAAACAGCTTCATCAACATCATGGGTCACACAAATGGCTGTCACTTTGGTTTTAGACCAAACATCCATAAGTACTTCTTGTAATTCCCAACGCGTCAGACTGTCTAACATACCAAAAGGCTCATCTAACAAAAGCAACTTTGGAGACAAAGCAAAAGCACGTGCGATGCCAACACGTTGTTTCATACCATTGGATAGATCAACCGCACTACGATCCATACTGTCAGCAAGACCAACACGCTCAAGATAATATTCAACCACCTCTTGGCGCTCTGATTGGGTCGCTTTAGGGTATACTTTGTCTACACCGATCGCCACGTTCTGTTTAGCTGTTAACCAAGGAAATAAAGATGGCGCTTGAAATACAACCGCGCGTTCAGGATCGGCACCTTCCACGTGCTTGCCATCCAGAACAACACCGCCCTTAGAAATAGGATTTAAACCTGCTGCCATTGTAAGTGCTGTTGATTTACCACATCCAGAGTGGCCAATAATAGAAATGAACTCGCCTTTTTTCACCGTCATATCAAATTCTTCAACAACTGTTAGCGGTCCTTTCGGGGTTGGGTAAACTTTATGAACCTTTGAAAATTGCAAATACCGCTCATCATTGAACCCTTCAGATTTACCCGCTTCACGGAACGCAGCAGGTGCCATGTGATGGATCGCAGTGACATTTGGCATCTTACGGTTTTGCTCTGAAGATGCTGCAAAACCTACATTCATAAGATACTGCGTCACATCTTTACGCAGCTTTATGAAATCCGCGTTATTATTTATTTTAGTGCGATCACGCGGGCGTGGGATTTTCACTTTAAAGTCAGGACCAAAATTTGCGCTAGGCCCCGGGTTCAAAGGAATTATACGATCGGCTAATAAAATCGCTTCATCTACATCATTTGTAATTAGAATAATCGTCTTTTTTTCTATTTGACTAATTGATTCAATCTCATCTTGAAGATTTGACCGTGTCAGAGCATCTAATGCTGATAAAGGTTCATCTAACAGCAACACATTTGGTTGCATCGCTAATGCCCGTGCAATGCCTACACGTTGACGCATACCACCAGATAGCTCTGCAGGGCGGCGATCAGCGGCATGGTTTAACCCCACCATGTTAATATATTTTGCAACCAATGCTGTACGTTCAGGCTTAGACTTATCAGTATGCACTGAATCCACCGCTAAAGCTATATTTCCACTAACAGTTAACCATGGCATTAAAGAATAGCTTTGAAAAACAATGCCGCGTTCCGAACTAGGTTCTGTGATAGGTGATCCATTATAAAGCGCTTCGCCTTTATCGGGAAAATCTAAGCCAGTCAGAATATTCATCAAAGTCGTTTTTCCTGAGCCCGAAAACCCAACAATCGCGATGAACTCACCTTCTTTTACTTCAAGATTTACATCCTTCAGGATAGATGTATCGCCATAGGATTTTTGAACGTTTTTAAGAGATAAAATACTCATACCAATCACCGTTGCGCACTGAATGTGAACATTGATTGCAAGGCATACATCACGCGATCTAATAAGTACCCAATGACGCCAATAGTCAGCACTGCCACCATGATTTTCGCCAAAGATTGGCTGGAACCATTTTGAAATTCATCCCATACAAATTTACCCAAGCCTGGGTTTTGCGCCAACATTTCAGCTGCAATAAGTACCATCCATCCCACACCAAGGGACAATCGTAATCCTGTGAAAATAAGAGGAAGCGCTGACGGTAAGACCAATTTGGTGATTTTTGTCCAAGTGTTTAATTTTAGCACTTTTCCGACATTGATCAAATCCTTGTCGATTGAAGCAACACCCAAAGTCGTGTTGATCAGTGTCGGCCACAAAGAACACAAAGTAACTGTGATAGCTGACACAAGAAATGATTTCCCAAACAATGGATCAACCGAAGATACCGTCGCTGAAACAACCATGGTTACAATCGGTAGCCATGCCAGAGGGGAAACTGGCTTAAAAATTTGAATGATCGGGTTCAAACCTGCACCGACGATCGGTGACAATCCCCCTGCTATTCCCAATGGAACAGCAACAACAGTCGCCAACAGAAACCCAAAAAACACTGTAAGTAAAGATGTCCAAATTTGATCGTAGAATGTTGGTGCACCAGTAAAGATACGTTGTTTGACTTTGTCAGCTTTACCAGCTTCAATCAGTTTCGCATTACGTTCATCTTGCCGTTTATAAAACGCAGTTTCTTTTTCCTTTTGGCGCAAATGATCTGCATTCAAACCTTTGAACTGTTCCCAAACCTGAACTGGACCTGGAACAGCGCCCAAAGATGTCACGACTTTAGGTGCCAAAATGCCCCAAGCAGATAAGAACAAGACGATGGCAACCAACGGCACTCCTAATAAACGCCAAATCTCTTTGCTATTTGTCTTTGGATTATCACCAGCAATTATTTTCAAAAGCGGTGTTATCCAAGCAAGACCAAGAATTGAAAAATAGCTATCTGCTTTGTTAATCTTGGAAAACAAGCGCTCTTTGCGTGCTTCTTTTTCATATTGTGGATCAGCCATGGCTGTCATTGGTCTAAACCTTTCATGGATTTATAAAGTTCTGCGAAGCCTGCCCTGCTAGGGCAGGCTAATTATCAATAAATAGAATTAAGATGCGTCGTCTTTCAGACCGATTTCCAAAGCCTTCAGATACTCCAAAGGTTTCTTACCATCGTACTCAACACCATCAATGAAAGCAGCTGTTGCAGGCTTGTAACCATCTGTATCAAAAGGAATATCTTTAACATTGACCAAACCTTCATCAACCAACATTTGCGCGGCTTTTAAGTAGATACCTGGCTTATATACGTCTTTAGATGTCTGCTCGTACCACTCAGCGGTTTTGGGTTCTGTGATCTGCCCCCAACGACGCATTTGCGTCAAATACCATGTTGCATCTGAATAAAATGGGTATGTTGCATTATAACGGAAGAATACGTTGAAATCTGGGACCTCGCGAACATCACCTTTTTCATACTCAAACGTTCCCGTCATAGAAGCTGCAATTACTTCTGGATCAGCGCCTACATATTCAGAGCGGCTTAAAATTTCTACAGCCTCTAGGCGATTGGCATTGTCGCCAGCATCCAACCACTGCGCAGCACGGATAAGGGCTTTAGTCAAAGCTATTGTTGTATTTGGATATTTTTCGGTAAACTCTTTTGTCAGACCGAACACTTTTTCAGGATTATCTTTCCAGATTTCATAATCTGTAATCACAGGCACACCGACGCCTTTGAATACAGCGGCTTGGTTCCATGGTTCACCGACACAATAACCAAGGATTGTTCCTGCTTCTAATGTTGCTGGCATTTGCGGCGGTGGTGTTACAGACAATAGAACATCTGCATCAATTTGACCTGAAGTATTTTCAGCAGAGTAGAAACCAGGATGAATACCACCAGCAGCTAACCAATAACGCAATTCATAATTATGTGTAGAAACTGGGAATACCATGCCCATGTTGAATGGTTTGCCTTCATCTTTGTAACGTTCCACAACTGGCTTTAAAGCAGACGCTGAAATCGGGTGGACAGGTTTACCATCTTCATCTTTAGGGATGTATTGTTTCATCTCTTCCCAGATTTGGTTTGCAACAGTAATCCCATTGCCATTTAAATCCATAGAAAATGGCGTAACTATATGTGCCTTTGTTCCGTAGCCTATTGTTGCTGCAAGTGGTTGACCCGCTAACATATGCGCCCCATCTAACTCACCATCAATCACCCGATCCAGCAATACTTTCCAATTCGCTTGCGGTTCAAGTGTTACAAATAAACCTTCATCTTCGAAGAAGCCTTTTTCATAAGCAATGGCCAATGGCGCCATATCTGTCAGCTTAATAAAGCCAAATTTCAGTTCGTCTTTTTCAACATCTAAAAGTTCTGCCAATGCAGGAAAAGCTGCTGTGGCAGATATAATTGTTGAGAATAATAGTTTTTTTAACATTTGTATGATCTCCGAATAAAAAACTGTTGATCAAACACAACTACGCAACACGCGAAGGTGCATTTAAATCAAGCGGCATTGCTTGGTGGAAGGAGCCCTAGCGATGGGCGGAGAGCTGCGGACGCCATTGTCGGCAGTTGCTTTAAGCATAGATTTAGCACACAAAAGGTCAACTATTATGCCATATATTTATTGCCTTTGCTTTAGGCAGCATCACTCATATGGCTAAGTAAAAGGGCATTTTACAACCATTTCTATATTAATGATGAAAACAAATGCATTAATTAGTGAAAAGGAATCACGATAGTAGGCTTGCGGTAGAAACCAAACCTGCAGCGATTTCAGGTAATCGCTTACCTTGATCCATAGCTGTCTTACGAAGCAATTTATATGCCTCTTCCTCAGACAGTTTTTTCGCATCCATTAACAAACCTTTAGCGCGATCTACGACTTTACGTTCTGCCAAAGCCATTTTTGATGCTGCTAATTCTGACTTAATACTGTCAAATGCCTTAAAGCGCGCAATAGCTGTCTCCATAATTGGTTTCACACGATCTTGTCGCAAACCATCTACAACATAAGCGCTAACGCCTGCATAAATAGCTGCACGCATCATCGTTTCATCAGACTTATCTATAAACATCGCCACAGGCCGTTCTGATGGCATCAAAGCGGCAATAACTTGATCAAAGCTTTCAGATGTTGGATCTTCTAAATCTACAAGAATATAATCAGGTTTATACGTATTTAGTTTTCGCGCTAACCCAGTTGTTTCACCAATCACGGTAACCTTAAAGTCAAAAGCATCACGCAGACCATCAACGATAAGAAAAGCTCTGCTTTTATTTGGAGCCACAACAACAATATGCAATTCATCGTCCAACAGAAAATACCCTTGTTCAGGGCAATTGCACTAATCCCTTTTCAAAAAAAGGAAACTTCAAATGCTTATTTTACAGATCAGCACAAATAAAGTGATTTAAAATCACTCAGCACAGATAAGATATGCTTATTTTTTAACCTATTTAAAAACCAAAGGTTAACTATTTAAAATATAATGAGAATATATATCACACCCACATGTTTTTCATCGCATGCAATTATTTTTAAAGCATTACAATTTTAAATAAACGCTTCATTCATAAAAATAACAGCACTGGATCGCCAATTGCCTCAGGCAATTGATCCATCTAGAATACATGTACGCCAAGAAGGTGCCAATAATTATAAAGCTGGTGGTCATTCAGATTACGATCAAGCTGTAGATTATGATGGCTTTGCTATGGGCCACAACATGATCCTTGGTCATCATGATCAAGTTGGAAATTTCTATTTCTTAAACAGCGACTCTGGTCATGGTTTTCAACAATCCCCTGCAATGGGTCGAGGCGTATCAGAGCTTTTAACATATGGTGAATATCGTACACTCGATTTATCTGTACTTGATTATAGTCGCATCCTGAAAAACGAACCCCTTATCGAAAAGGCCGTGATCTAATGGAATGCCCTACGCATTATCTATTCGTAGACATTTTTGTTGCTAGCAACAAATTAGTTTCACTCGACATTACGCCAGTCATACGTCTGATACGCGCCAGAACTTCGTCCAAGTCTTCTAATGTTTCAGTACCTAACTCGACGATCAGATCCCATTTCCCATTTGTTGCATGAATAGCCTGAACAGAGGGTACACCGCTGAGTTGCCGTTTAATACGATCAGCGCCGCTTCCTTCAATCGATAACATCATATGCCCTCGAACAGGACTGCGTTGAGTATCTTCTTTCAGGATTACAGTGAAGCCAAGAATAATACCTTGTTCTTTAAGACGCTCCAACCGAGTACGAACTGTGACACGAGAAACACCAATAACATTAGCCAAATCGGATAATGAAATTCTAGAATCTCGCCTCAGTTCAGAAATAATCTTACGATCATAAATATCCATTTTGAACAATAATCCTTTTCGAAACGATATTATTATGACCGTTTTATACAATTAGAGGGGTGTTTTCTATACCGTTTTGGTGAAATTTCTAAGGAATGATATAAAGGACAATATGAATGACCTCTAGACATTGCATTCTCATCGGTGCGCCCGTTGACAGCGGAAAACACAGAAAAGGTTGTTTAATGGGGCCTGACGCATATAGAACTGCACGAATTACAGAGACAATTATAGAGCTTGGTCATAGCGTTACAGATCTGGGGAATATTCCTCCAGCTGAACAAAAACCAGCTGAATGTTCAAACACTTTGGTGCACTCTTTAGCAGAAACAATTGCATGGGCCGAAACATTAAAGTTTTATGCACAAGATGCTGTTTCAAAAGGGTTTCCTATATTCTTAGGTGGAGATCACTCTCTATCTCTTGGGTCTGTCGCTGGCGTTGCAGATTATGCAGCTGATCAAGACCGCCCCCTATTTGTTTTGTGGTTGGATGCGCACACCGATTTACATACCCCGCTTACGACTGACTCTGGCAATCTACACGGGACTCCTATGGGTTATATTTCTGGTTTAGACGGGTTCGATAATTTCGCACCAATGACAAATCCTGTACCTGCAGAAAACATCTGTATGATTGGCCTACGATCTGTCGATATGGCCGAAAAAGCCACTTTAAAAGGCAGCGATATAACCGCAGTAGATATGCGTTCCATTGATGAAAATGGCATTGCAAGGCCTCTTACCACATTTCTCGAAAAAGTAGCGGCTGTAAATGGAATGTTGCATGTTTCCCTTGATGTGGATTTCCTTGACCCATCCATCGCACCTGCAGTCGGAACAACAGTGCCAGGTGGTGCCACATTCCGCGAAGCCCATCATGTAATGGAAATCTTACACGAAAGCGCTTTGGTTACATCTCTTGATTTGGTCGAACTCAATCCATTTCTTGATGAGCGCGGCCGGACAGCATCTTTAATGGTTGACCTCACAGCCTCCTTACTTGGTCGACGTGTATTTGACCGAGATACAACATCATACTCTTAGAAAGCTTTTCATATGAAAGCCCCAACACCATCCAAACTTGCCTATGTACCCTTCGTCAGTGTCGATAACATGATGAAGCTGATCTTAAGAACAGGTATCGAGACAACCCTTAAAGAATTGGCAAAGTATATAGAGGATGATTTTCGACGTTGGGAATTGTTTGACAAAACACCGCGTGTTGCATCTCATTCTGCCGAGGGTGTGATTGAATTAATGCCAACCTCAGATGGCGAAGTTTACGGCTTTAAGTATGTGAACGGTCATCCAAGCAATACAAAAGAAGGGTTACAAACAGTTACAGCCTTTGGTTTGCTGGCAGACGTCGCTTCGGGCTACCCAGTTCTATTGTCTGAAATGACCGTTCTTACCGCTCTACGTACCGCGGCAACATCCGCAATGGTTGCCAAACATCTGGCACCTAAAAACGCTAAAACATTAGCTTTAATTGGCAATGGAGCACAGTCAGAGTTCCAAGCTTTAGGTATGAAAGCCATTGTTGGCATAGAACATATTCGTCTCTATGACATCGATAAAACAGCTACTGAAAAAGCCATGCATAATCTTGCAGGCATGAACGTAACACTTACAGCCTGCCAGTCACCACAAGAAGCAATCGAAGGAGCTGAGATCATTACGACATGTACTGCTGATAAACAATACGCAACAATCTTAACAGATAATATGGTTGGCGCAGGCATCCATATAAATGCTATTGGCGGTGACTGCCCAGGTAAGACTGAATTACATAAAGATATCTTAAGCCGCTCCGATGTTTTCGTTGAATACCCACCACAAACACGGATTGAAGGTGATATTCAGCAAATGCCAGATGATTTTCCCGTGACGGAAATGTGGGAAGTGATTACAGGCAAAGTGAAAGGTCGTACAAATGACCGCCAAATCACATTATTTGATGGCGTTGGTTTCGCAATCGAAGACTTTTCAGCATTACGATACATCAAAGACAAGCTGCAAGGAACTGATCTTTTTCAACAATTAGATATGCTTGCGGACCCAGATGATCCTCGTGACTTATTTGGTATGGTTCAGCGAGCTAAATAAAAAAGGTTGGGTAGGAAACCAAAACCCAACCTTTGACCCTGCTCAGGACGCAGGTATTAAAAGCATACTCTTACGCAACACGATCTTTTGGCTCTTTCCCTGAGAAAAAATCAGATAGATTATCTAGCACGCGAAAGCCCATCGCTTCACGTGTTTCTGTCGTTGCACTTCCAAGATGTGGTAGCAAAACAGCATTTTCACATTCGAAGAAGTCTGGTGAAATGTTTGGCTCACCATCAAAAACATCCAAGCCAGCGCCAGCGATCGTTTTTGACTTCAACGCATCAACCAAGGCTGCTTCATCAATCACTTCACCGCGTGCAGTATTGATCAAAAAAGCATCATTTTTCATCATATCCAATTGCGGCTTACCAATAAGATGCTTGTTGTCATCACCACCTGGGCAATGTAGCGATACGAAATCAGAGCGCTGTAGTAATTCCTCAACAGAATCTACCTGCATGGCATTGGTTTTAATTGTAATTTCGGGGCTCACACGCGAACGGTTATAAATTACAACCTTCATACCAAAGCCATAATGTGCACGCTTTGCAACTTCTTGACCAATACGGCCAAAACCGATGATGCCAAGTGTTTTACCCGTCATACGCTTACCCAACAAATGTGTTGGTTGCCATCCACGCCATTGTCCTTGACGTAATTGGCGTTCACCCTCACCTGTACGGCGCGCAGCCATTAACATCAAAGTCAAGGTTAGATCAGCAGTACAATCAGATAAAACATCAGGCGTATTTGTCACCATGATATTTGCGGCTTTAGCTGCATCAGTGTTTATATGGCTATAACCAACGCCAAAATTACCAACAATTTTTGTTGTAGGATTGTTTAATTGAAAGGCTTCATCTGTGATTTTATCTGTCACAGTTGGCAAGATCGCATCGAAACGCGAAAATGCTTCGCGAAATCCAGATTGAGAGATTGGAACACGCGCATCACACATAGTGACATCATAATTCTCGACCATACGTTTCTCCACCGCACGTGGCCAACGACATGTTACAAGAACTTTTGGTTTATTCGACATGTTCCAATCCCCTTTCTAGATTACATTATGCTAGCAATAGTCTCACCAATTACAGACGGATGTTCAGCAACGGTCACACCAGCAGCAGATAGGATTTCCACCTTCTCACTGGCACTTTCACCGAATGCAGAAATAATCGCACCAGCATGGCCCATTGTACGGCCTTTTGGTGCAGTCAAACCTGCGATGTATGCTACAACTGGTTTCTTCATATGATCGCGAATATACTCCGCTGCTTCAGCTTCTTGTGGCCCGCCAATTTCACCAATCAAAGCAATGACTTCTGTCTTTGGGTCATTTTCGAAAAGCTCAAGGATGTCCTTAAAAGATGAACCATTGATGGGGTCACCGCCGATGCCAACACTTGTAGATACACCAATACCAAGCTCTTTCAGCTGTGATGCAGCTTCATAACCAAGTGTACCTGAACGACCAACAATGCCTACAGGACCTTCTTTATAGATATGCGGCGGCATAATGCCTAAGAAACCTTTGCCTGGTGAAATTGTACCAGCGCAGTTTGGTCCTGTTAGAACCATGCGGTTTTCGGCTTTGTACCGCTTCATATAACGCTTAACACGCATCATATCTTGGGCAGGAATACCGTCAGTAATACACACACAGTATTTGATACCAGCGTCCGCAGCTTCCATAATGCTATCTGCAGCAAAGGGTGGAGGAACAAATACAAGGCTTGCTTCTGCGCCTGTTGCTTCAACGGCTTCTTTTACTGTGTTAAAGACAGGAACGCCTTCTACAACTTCGCCACCTTTGCCAGGTGTCACGCCAGCCACAACATTCGTGCCGTAATCCATCATCTCTTTAGCATGGAATTGTGCCATACGGCCTGTGATACCTTGAACCAATACTTTTGTATCATCGTTGATTAAAATGCTCATCTTATACGGCCTTTACTTCTACTTTATTTGCCTTATCGCCTTTCCATGCAGATACCGCACGGTCAGCCGCTTCTTTCAATGTGGATGCACGGATAATCGGCAAGCCACTTTCAGCAAGGATTTTTTGACCTTCTTCAACGTTTGTACCTGACAAACGCACGATTACAGGGATATCGATTGGCTCATCGCGCAATGCTTGAACCACACCTTCTGCAACCCAGTCACAGCGGTTGATACCTGCAAAGATATTTACAAGAATAGCTTCTACTTTGGCGTCAGAACGCACCAAACGGAACGCTTTACCAACACGTTCTGGTGTAGCACCACCACCAATGTCCAAGAAATTTGCTGGCTCACCACCAGAAAGTTTAATCGTATCCATTGTCGCCATAGCAAGACCAGCACCATTTACGATACAGCCAATGTTCCCGTCCAAACCTACATAGCTTAGACCACGGTCAGCAGCATGGCTTTCACGTGGATCTTCTTGGCTTTTGTCGCGCAATTCTGAAATCTGTGGATGGCGGAACAATGCATTATCATCGAATGTCATTTTGGCATCCAAAGCGATAACTCGGTTATCCGTTGTTACCACCAATGGGTTAATCTCAACCATAGTCGCATCACGATCACGGAATGCCCGGAAACAGCCCATCAAAGTACGCACCATATGCTGCGTCAAAGCTGGCTCGATACCAAGTTTGAAGGCAATCTCGCGCGCTTGGAATTCAACCAACCCAACAGCAGGATCAATCGTTGCACGCACAATAGATTCTGGTTTCGTTTCAGATATTTCCTCAATATCCATCCCGCCCTCAGAAGAGGCAACAATCATGATGCGTTGGGAAGTACGATCCAAAACAAAACCAAGATAGATTTCACGGTCAATCGGAACACCAGCTTCGACATATAGACGGTAAACACCTTTACCCTCTGGACCAGTTTGGTGTGTGACCAATTTTTTACCTAACATAGAGGCAGCCGCTTCTTGGATTTCAACATCATTAGAGCAAACTTTCACGCCGCCCGCTTTACCGCGACCACCAGCATGAACCTGCGCTTTGACGATCCACTTGTCGCCGCCCATTTCGCGGGCACGATATGCAGCCTGTTCTGGGCTATAGGCCAAACCACCCGCAGGGACAGTCACGCCAAAGTCTTTTAAAATTTCTTTTGCCTGATATTCATGAATATCCATTAAAGTCTTTCCTTATTCTGCAGCTAAAGATTTTGAATAATATGTATCCAAACGTTCATTCACTGCGGTTAAATCCAAATCAGCACCCATTTTATTCATGGCTTCTGCGTAACGGTTCACAATGTCTGTGATTGATGCGCGTGTAAGCTGATTCAAAATACCAATACGAACTTGAACAGGCGCTGATAGTGTTGGCCAAATACCAAAACCTTCTGCGCGACATGCTTGAACAAGTTCCATTTCACGGCCTGCCATGCTCTCTGGCAAGTTCAATACAACAAGGCTGGTCATGTTTGACGTCACTTCACAGCCCATTGCTGTCACGGCTTCACTCAATGCAGCTTCGTGGTAGACATAGTTTGCAGCGCGTTTTGCCAAGCCTTCTTGCAAAGTGATACGTAAAGCTTCGTGGAAAGCTGCAACAGCATAACCAGAGTGTGTACGGTGGTATGTACCCTTCTCTACATCTTCACCTTCAACGATACCCCAATGCCGGGCCTCCATGATTGGGTGATGTACGAATGTGCGGCAACCTGATGCTTTTAGTGTTTCAATATACTGATCTGTGAAACTCACTGGCGCATAAGTCAGCGGCAAACATAAAACACCTTTTTGCGGGCAAGATGCCCAACCAGCCACACCTGGGAAATCATCAATCGCAAAGTTTTCCACACCCAAAGATGAAACGGCATCAATTAACCCCATAGCACCGTGGCGCACACAAGCATCAGAAAAGCCCTGAATGTCATTGATACGACCAGAACCCGTTTCCCAATGCGCCATAAATGCCCATTTTGGTTTGTGCTCAGCCAAAGCAGCTTCGACCATCGCGCCTGTTACAGACTGGCCATGTGGAACATCAATGACAACAACACTTGCAGCTTTTGGATTTAGGTTGTCTGCAGCTAACTCTTCAGCCGTTGCAGCTTTCATATTCAATGTTAGAGCATCAATACCAGAAAATGTGCCGTTTGCGAAAGCGACAACAGTATCACCAGGCATCACAGCACTGAACATACAATCCAAACCACTCCAACCTGTACCAGCGACACCAAATGTGTATGTGTTATTGGTACCAAATAGGCTGCGAAGCATGAATTTACATTCAACCATCCCGCGCAAAACATCTGGTTGCATGTGATCTGCCATACCAGCGCTTGCAAAAGCTTGCAGGACGCGCGCATCTGTGTTGCCTGGTCCAGGACCTGCAGCAAGTGTGTCTGGGATTTCAAGCTGTGGAAAAATTGAGTTCGTAGTCATAGAAATGCGCTTTCTGTGGTGAGCCCTAAGGCTAGGTTGATCAGTTACGCGCAAATTGACCAAAGTAATGGTATTTCCACAACCTTCCTAACTACCGTAATAGTAAGCCTAATAGGATAGTTTAAAAACTATACTTTTGAGTTGATTTTTTAATGTATACGAAGATATACTGTAAAAATGGGTAGGTTTTGTCGCCTTCCATCAGCAAGGAGTCGCATTACATGACCATAGGTAAATCAAACCCAATCCAAATCGTTTTAGCGGACCCGAATCCACTAATTTTATCTGCCATGTCAGAAAAATTCGCTGCTGATCCGCGATTCTCATTGATATCAACCGTTGTGAATGCCGAAAATTTCATCTCCACCGTAATGCGTGTACCTGTAGATTTGGGCATCATATGTTGGAACTTACCACAATTAGGTGGTGAAAAAATTATCGAAATTTTACGAGATCACCCTAGTGCACCAAAATTATTGGTCTATTCTCAAAACAACTCACAAGATGTGCCTCGTCGCGCGCTCGCCGCTGGCGCCGCTGGGTATTGCGACAAGAGTCAAACTGTTGAAGAATTATTGGACACCTGTACATCCGTTGCCGCAGGTAAAATGGTATTCCCGTTTTTAGATATCCGGGAATTACAGGCTGACCCATTATTCTCACTCACCAAACGCGAACGAACGATGCTTCAATCTTTAGCTGATGGTATGTCAAATAAGGAACTTGCTACACACTTTGAAATTTCAATCAATACGGTCAAATTTCACCTCTCAAATTTATATGAGAAATTGGAAGTAAAAAACCGTTCACAAGCCATCGCATTTTATTATTCCAGACGTTTAGATCAATCCAAAGGACCAGCAGCAGGTACAGAATTACGTTCTGGGTGACGTGCGAAAACGTCGCAGCTCAACATCGTTGACAGAATCCCCATTTTTCGGATTTCAATCCATTCCCTGACGGAAGCTATAATCTGAAGGGATATTTTTTAATGAGCTTTTACACAATCGAACCAGCAACAGCACGCCTAAATAGAAGTGAGCTTGCAGTACCTGGTAGCCAACCACAAATGTTTGAAAAGGCTGCAAAATCTGACGTTGATGTTATCTTTTTAGACCTTGAAGATGCAGTCGCTCCTGATGACAAAGAACAAGCCCGTAAGAACATTATTGAAGGCTTGAACGATATCGACTGGGGCAACAAATCTATGTCGATCCGCATCAATGGATTGGACACACATTATATGTACCGCGATGTTGTAGACATTGTAGAGCAAGCTGGTGAGCGTCTAGATTTGATCATGATACCCAAAGTTGGCACTGCTTCTGATGTCTATGCAATCGACATGCTAGTGACCCAAATTGAAGACGCAAAAGGCTACAAAAAACGCATCGGTTTTGAACATATAATTGAGACCGCTTTGGGCATGCAAAACGTACATGAAATCGCAAGCGCGTCTAAGCGTAATGAAAGCCTTCATTTTGGTGTTGCAGACTACGCTGCAAGCACGCGTGCACGTACAACTGTGATCGGTGGTGTGAACCCTGATTATTCCGTTCTAACAGACCCTGCTGCCGATGGTTCCCGTGATGTACATTGGGGCGATATGTGGCATTATGCTTTGGCCCGTATGGTTGTTGCAGCACGTGCAAATGGTCTGCGCCCAGTAGACGGCCCATTCGGTGATTTCTCTGACCCAGATGGTTATACAGCCGCTGCAAAACGCGCCGCCGTTCTGGGTTGCGAAGGCAAATGGGCCATTCACCCAAGCCAAATCGCATTAGCGAATGAAGTAATGAGCCCTTCAGCCGCAGAAGTAGAAAAAGCCAACCGCATCCTTGAAGCAATGGCGCAAGCTGCTGCCGAAGGCAAAGGCGCTGTGTCTTTGGATGGTCGTTTAATTGACTATGCATCTATTCGCCAAGCCGAAGTATTGGTGGAAAAAGCCAAGCAAATCGCTGGTAATTAACACCTCTAGGGTTGTTTGGCTTCCCAAGCAGCCCACGCTTCTGGCGTATCTAAATCCAAAATAACACTATCATCCATTTGGACTTCGTGCACAGCATCAGGAACGGATTTTAGTATGGATTTAGCGCCAACATCCCCCTCTAACGCCGTTAAATTCTCAAGATATGCAGCGTCAAATAAAACAGGATGACCACGTGATCCATTCTGTGTAACGGGGCACATTATTGGTTTCCCACCTATGGAATTACATTTAGTTATCAATGTATTGAAGTGATACTTTGAAAGGTCTGGCATATCAGAAAAAGCAACAAGAACACTCTCTGGTGTATGATCTAATGCTAATATCCCTGCCCTTAAAGACGCAGACATTCCTAAATCGGCATCAGCCGCTTCAACAATTTTAACAGGCAAACCATCAAGAGCCTTACGATGCTTGTCTGCATCCTTACCAATTACAACAACACACTCTTTTGCATCAGATGCCAAGGCGGTTTGCACACAATGGCGCAATAATGGAATGCCGTAGACATTGCGTAGCAATTTATCATCACCATACATGCGCCTTGATCGCCCTGCCGCAAGCATAATAACCGTTGCCCCAGAACTTGGTTCTGATTTTTGCAAACGCGGCTGTATACGATCTGGGATTTCTTTCAATAAACCACCTACACCCATCTTCGCAATCTCATCATTTTCAATAGGTAAACCCGCACATAAACGTTCTATGACCCAATCCACGCCATTGATCGCAGGTGAACGCGCACATCCTGGCAAACCAACAACTGGGCGGTCGTCATGCTTTGCAAGAACCAGTAAATTACCTGGATCAACGGGCATACCAAACCGTGTAACACTTCCTCCTGCCGCTATCACACCCGCAGGTACCACATCACGACGATCTGAGGTTGCTGATGCCCCTAAAATCAACACCATGTCACTTTTAGCATTCTGAAGCGCGTTAGACACAGCAGCTTCTGTATGTTCAACGATATTACACGTTTCAACATGCAACCCCAAAGGACTGACGCGCGTCTTGATGACCCTTTCAGCCTTGGTTAATAAAGATGGTTTTAACTCACTCGTTTTCGTTAAAATAACATCGCAACTTCGCTCTTTAAACCTATGAACTTCAACAGTTTTACTATCAATTATACTGGTAGCATTTTTTAATAAATCATCGTGGACTGCATAAGGAATAATCTTCAATGTAGCCAATAACATACCTTCGCGCACGCGGGCATAATTTGGCAAGGTCGCGATTGTGATCGCCTCATCAACAGTATTAAAAGCATCAATCGTTTTAGGGCACAAAGATAGAATACCGTCACATTCAGCAATCAGATTAATGCGTCCAGCCACTGGGGGCGTTATTCGCATGTGGGCGCCTGTAAAAGCATCGGCCAATCTTTGAACGGCTTCGTTTTCAGCAATATCGCCTTTTTCAAGCATTGCTACAGTAGCAAAGTTTTGCCCTGCCTTAGATAAGGCCGCGATGTCCACATCCGTAAGCACGTTACCCTTTTTCAAAACGCCATCGGTCACTTTGATGGAATGGGCCAAAATATGACCCACTGCTTGTGCTAAATCTACGGATTGGAATTTCATGGGCGCGTCTCTGGCTTTCGCAGACGCTCTGTAACTTCTGCCATTATTGAAATGGCAATCTCTGCTGGAATCTTTGATCCAATATCAAGCCCAATTGGCCCATGAATTCTGATAATATCATCCATATCAAAACCCTCATTTTCCAATTGCTTAACCCGTTTTGCATGTGTTTTTTTTGATCCAAGCGATCCGATATAAAACGCATCTGATCGTAAAGCAGCCACCAATGCTGGCGTATCAATTTTGGGATCATGGCTAAGTGTAATCACAGCACATTGAGCGTCTAGGCCAATTTGCTCTAATGCCTCATCAGGCCAAGCGTCTATAAAGGTATCATCTGGAAACCGTTCGGCACTTGCAAAACTTTCGCGCGGATCAATCAGATAAACGTCATAGCCAGCCATTTTGGCCATAAAAGAAAGGCTTTGCGTAATATGAACCGCACCAATGACAATCATACGCAGATTGGGGTCATAAGATTGTACAAAACACCCGTCAGCTATGCCCATCGGCTTAGATAGATTGAACACCTCACGCGACCAATCTGATAGGTTTATATTGATACTCATAGATTTACGGGTTTTATGCGCCTCAACTACTTGGTCAATTAATGCAATATCAGGCCCATTCCCAACACCAATAGGCTCTACGAGGATTTTGATATCCCCGCCACAGGCCAAACCAACAGCAAAAGCATCTTCATCGGTCACACCATATTCCAGAATGCGGCACTGACCATCCTCAATTGCCGCCTGAGCTTCTAAAATAACGGCTCCTTCTACACAACCACCAGAAACTGATCCTTGAAACGTCCCATCCGCAGCTATTGCCAATTGCGATCCAACACGTCGTGGCGCTGATCCCCACGTTGAAATAACAGTCGCCAAAGCAGCGCCCTGACCTGCTACAATAAAAGACTGTACAACAGTTGGCATATGGTTTGAAATTGTCATAGTGCAGCCATCATTCTTTGCTTAAGTCTTGTTTGTTTCGCATCTGATAAGATATCCGTTAATTCCCGCATAGAATTTAAGCTGTGACAAGCAACAAACTCATCCACAAAAGGCAACATCGTGCGGATACCTTTCGCGTGTGGTTCAAATTGATCATAACGAAGTAATGGGTTTAACCAGATCAAATGACGGCACGACAATCTCAACCGTGACATCTGCGCCTTAAGCACATCTGCCTCTCCACGTTCCAAACCATCCGTTACAATTAAAACTACGGCATTCGTTCCAAGAACACGACGCGACCAATCTTTGTTAAAATTCTGTAAACTTTCGCCAATTTTGGTACCACCATCCCAATCTTGCACATCTTGCCCCACAGCTTTTAAAGCTGCATCAGGATCTTTCTTATTTAAAGACTTGGTAATATTCGACAGCCTTGTGCCAAAAGTAAAAGCGTGAACTTGTGCCCAATCTTGCCCTTGCTTGAGCGCCATAGAGTGGATGAAATGCATCATCATACGCGAATATGTAGACATAGAGCCCGATATATCAGTCAAAATCACCAAATTTGGCACTTTAGGACGTGGTTTACGCTTTGGGAGTTTTAAAACCTCACCACCTGTACGTCTCGCCTCACGCAAAACAGCACGCGCATCTATCTTTACACCATGTGATGCTGCCATAAACCGCCGAGAAGCTTGCTTTGGCGTTTCCAAATGCATATTCGCAATAGCCTTTTGAGCTTCTTTAATCTCAGCATTTGTCATCTGTTCGAAATCCATCGAATTCAAGCGTTCGTTCTGCGAAATCGTAAATTGCGCATCCAAAGTCAGTTCATCTTCTATTTGTCTTGGAATATCTTGATCTTGCCCACCAGCAACAGCATCAGCCGCACGTGTTTCTGCCGCTTTAGGTTTCTTGGGCTCTTCCACCGTTTGCAACATTGGTAGCATATTCTGAATCATACTTTCCAAAACTTCAGGATCACGCCAGAAGATATTGAAAACTTGTTGGAAAACCTGAATATGTTCTACTCTAGTGATAATGCAGGCTTGCAATGTCACAAAAAAATCTTCGCGCTTTGTAAATCCCACAGTTTTTATAGCACGGATCGCATCATTAACTTGTGCAGAACCTACAGGCACCTCTGCACGGCGTAAAGCGCGGCAAAAATAGATTATATTCTGCGCCAAGCGTCCTTCTGTGTTTAATACCGTTACTGTCATCCCGCCGCTCTTAAATCGCTACGCGTGGCCTCCAATATACGGGTCACTTCAGAACTTTGGATTTTTGCAATGTCATCTTGATATTTCAAAACTGCACCAATCGTATTCGTCACCACTTCTGGCGATAAGGATATGACATCCAATGCCACAAGGCATTTCGCCCAATCGAGTGTTTCAGCAAGCCCTGGAGCTTTGAAAAGATCTTCATTGCGTAAACGTTGAACAAACCCAACCACTTCATTGCTTAAAGTGGTCGCAGCTTCTGGCACACGTGCATTCAGTATTTCCAGTTCGCGGTCAAAATCGGGGTAATCCACCCAATGATACAAACACCTGCGTTTAAGCGCATCATGCACTTCACGCGTTCGGTTTGATGTTAAAATTACAATTGGTGGCTCAGGTGCTTTGATCGTGCCGATCTCTGGAACAGTCACCTGATAGTCCGACAATGCTTCCAATAGAAATGCTTCGAACGGCGCATCTGTGCGATCAATTTCATCTATCAACAATACTGGCGGACCATTTTCATGCAGCTCCATAGCTTGCAACAAAGGCCGCTTAAACAAGAACTTATCTGCATATATATCAGTATCATCACCGCCTGCCCGCATTGCGAGCATTTGTGCGGCAAAATTCCATTCATAAACAGCCGATGAAGCATCAAGCCCTTCATAACATTGCAAGCGGATCAAATCGCGCCCCAATCCAGCGGCAATTGTTTTGGCCAATTCGGTTTTCCCAACCCCAGCTTCGCCTTCCAAAAAAATTGGACGGTTTAGGCTAAGTGATAGATACGCCAAAGTTGCAAGGCTGCGATCGCAAACATAATCTTGTTTGCGAAGCATGCTAAGCGTATCATCGATTGATGTGGGTAAATTTTGGGTCATATGAAAATTATAGTTATTCCAGCCCCGATGAACAGGGCTGGAAAGGATTTAACTTATGCGCAACCGGCCACAGCGCGGCGCGCCATAACTTTTACTAGGTTCGCACGGTATGTGGCATCACCGTGAATGTCTGATAGCAAACCTTCTGATCCGACTTGAACACCTGATAAAACGTCAGGGCTCCAATCGCCATCAAGGGCTGCTTCCATATCAGACTGGCGATATACCCCGTCTGACCCTGCACCAGTAACCGCAACACGTGCACCATCTGCTGTTTGTGCTGCAAAAACACCTACCATCGCGTAACGAGATGCTGGGTTTGGAAATTTCGCATAGGCCGCTTTTGCAGGCGCATCAAAACTAACGGAAACGATAACTTCATCGTCCTCTAGAGCTGTTTCAAACATCCCTACAAAGAAGTCATCCGCCGCAATCTCACGCGCATTCGTCTTGATCGTTGCACCCAAGGCCAACATAGCCGCAGGATAATCCGCTGCTGGATCATTATTGGCAATAGAACCGCCAATCGTACCTTTATGACGAACCGCTGGATCACCAATGCCAGCTGCTAAACAAGCAACGCCGCCGCATTTGGCTTGCAGATCAGCATTGCCAGCCACATCAGCATGGGTCGTTGCAGCGCCAATCGTTACCGTTGATCCGCTAATGCTGACGCCATGCATGTCAGCAATACCACTGACATCCACTAGATCAGAAGGTGCGGCAAGCCGTGCTTTCATTGTTGGCACCAAAGTTTGACCACCTGATAGCAATTTACCATCATCTGATTTGCCGATTAAGGAAACGGCATCTGCTACGCTAGAAGCTTTATGATATTTTGTCTCATACATGATCGTTCTCCTTATTCTGCTGCTTGTTTGGCGCTTGCAGCCTGCAAAGCGGCCCAAACTTTTGACGGTGTTGCTGGCATAGACAGATCGTTATTCCCAATCGCATCCGTAATGGCGTTAATCACCGCAGGCGGCGATCCAATCGCACCCGCCTCCCCGCAGCCTTTCATACCCAATGGGTTCCCGGGGCATTCAGTGGACGCATGATGCACCGAATAATTCGGCAGATCATCCGCACGTGGCATCGCATAATCCATATAGGATGCTGATAACTGTTGTGCATCGTCGTCATAAACAACGTTTTCCAACATCGCCTGACCAATCCCTTGGGCAATTCCGCCATGCACCTGACCCTCTACAATCATCGGATTGATAATCGTGCCAAAGTCATCTGACGCTACAAACTGGATAATATCTGTCACGCCCGTATCTGGGTCGACTTCCACTTCGCAAATGTAACAGCCCGCTGGGAAGGTAAAGTTTGTAGGATCATAAAAAGATGTTTCTTTCAATCCCGGCTCCATACCCTCGGGCAGATTGTGACCAGTGTAAGCAGCCAAACCAACCTCATGCCAGCCCATGGTCTTATCTGTACCAGCGACTTTGACTTCGCCCCCTTCGATCACAATGTCATCTTCGGATGCTTCCAATACATGTGCTGCAATTTTCTTGGCTTTGGCTTCCACCTTATCAAGAGCTTTGAAAATGGCTGACATGCCAACCGCACCAGAACGCGATCCATAAGTCCCCATACCAAACTGCACTTTATCCGTGTCGCCATGCACGATCTGGATGTTTTCAGTCGGCAATCCAAAACGTTCTGCCACAACTTGTGTGAACGTTGTTTCATGCCCTTGGCCATGACTGTGTGAGCCCGTCAAAACTTCGATCGTGCCAACTGGATTAACGCGTACTTCTGCACTTTCCCAAAGACCAACACCAGCACCTAAACTACCAACCGCAGCAGATGGTGCGATACCACAGGCCTCGATATAGTTAGAGAACCCGATACCACGTAACTTACCACGTGATGCTGCTTCTGCACGACGTGCTTCGAACCCATCAAAATCAGCGGCTGTCATCGCTTGTTCTTGGTTCGTTGCAAAATCACCTGAATCATAAGTCATAATCACTGGTGTTTCATGCGGGAATGACGTCACAAAGTTTTTGCGCCGTAACTCTGCAGGACTTACCCCCAATTCTCGGGCAGCCGTTTCCATAATGCGTTCTAACAAATAGCACGCTTCTGGGCGGCCTGCCCCACGATATGCATCCACAGGAACAGTGTTGGTGTAAACCGCCTGCACATCGCAATAGATGTTACTGATATTGTACTGACCAGACAGCAAAGTGGCGTACAAATACGTCGGCACAGCAGAACTGAACAACGACATATAAGCACCCAAGTTGGCTTTCGTATTCACCTTCAGACCAACAATTTTATGATCCTTATCAAAACCAATTTTCGCCGTAGACACGTGGTCACGCCCATGTGCGTCCGTCAAAAACGCTTCTGTGCGATCCGATGTCCATTTCACCGAGCGATTGGTTTTCATCGACGCCCATAGGCAAGTGATTTCTTCAGGATAGATGTAAATCTTTGACCCAAAGCCACCACCCACATCGGGCGCAATCACGCGCAACTTATGCTCTGGTGCCACTTGATAAAACGCGGATAGAACCAAACGTGCCACATGCGGGTTTTGACTGGTTGTATAAAGCGTATAATGATCCTCAGCCGCATTAAACGTAGCAATCGCTGAACGTGGCTCCATTGGGTTTGGTGCCAAACGGTTATTGGTGATTTCCATTTCCGTAATGTGTGCAGCCCCTTCAAGTGCTGCGTCTGTTGGAGCAAGTTCACCAATTTCCCAATCAAATACAACATTACCAGGTGCATTCTCATGAATTTCAGGCGCACCAGATGCCAAAGCATCTACAGACTGGGCAACAGCAGGTAGGATTTTATAATCCACCTCAACCGCTTCTGCCGCATTGCGCGCTTGCTCAATACTATCCGCAATCACAACAGCTACAGCATCACCCACATAACGCACTTTATTGGTTGCCAATGCAGACCAAGCGCCCATGTTCATACCGCTGCCGTCTTTTTGTGTCACAGCCCATCCACAGATAATGTTGCCGATACCGTCGCCAGTCAGTTGTTCACCATTTAAAACAGCAACCACACCATCCATACCTTCGGCAGCTGATGCATCAATGCTTTTCACTTCAGCATGTGCGTATGGTGAACGTACAAATGCTGCATAAGCTTGGTTTGGTTCTACGATATCATCCGTATAACGACCCTTACCCATTAAAAATCTTTTGTCCTCTTTGCGCAGGACGCGTGCGCCTATTCCTTCTGTCATAGTCGTTCCTCCCTATGCGCTTGTCATCTTGGACGCACCGTCCGCGATGGCTTTGACAATGTTATGATAACCCGTGCAGCGGCAAATATTGCCTTCTAACTCGTGCCGAATGGCATCTTCGGTCAATTCAAGACCGTCCGCTTGATAGCGTTTGACCATGTCAGTCGCTGTCATGATCATACCAGGTGTGCAGAACCCACATTGCAGACCGTGGTTTTCTTTGAATGCTGTTTGCATTGGATGCAGGTCATTATCAGCAATACCTTCAATCGTAGTTACCTCAGCGCCGTCAGCAGCTGCTGCCAACATTGTGCAAGATTTCATCGCCTTGCCATCAACATGCACCACACAAGCACCACATTGGCTGGTATCGCAACCCACATGCGTTCCTGTAAGTCGTAAATGTTCTCGGATGTATTGCACCAGTAAGGTGTTGTCGGGAACGTCTGCCTTTACGGCTTTTCCGTTCACTGTCATTGAAACTTCAGTCATCTTAGTCCTCCCTATTCATTGGGGCATTTGCCCTAATCGTTGGTACTTCGCGCGATTACCCTTCGGCACCCTCCTCTTGTGGCTCCAAAGCATCGCGGAAATTTGCAAAAAACTTATCTGCCAGCTTGGCAGAGGTGGATTTTATTAATCTTGAACCCAACTGGGCAATCTTACCGCCCACTTGTGCATTCGCTTGGTATGTGAGGATGGTTTCATCCCCATCTTCGGCTAATTGCACATCAGCGCCACCTTTTGCAAAGCCAGCAACGCCACCTTGGCCTTCGCCAACAATGGAATATGCGTTTGGTGGGTCAAGGTTCTCTAAAGTCACGTTTCCATTAAAACGCGCTTTGACTGGCCCAATCTTTAATGCAACTTTTGCAGACATTTCTGTATCGGATGATTTATCCAACTCTTCGCATCCTGGAATGCACCGTTCTAAAACCTCTGCATCATTTAGTGCGGCCCAAACTTCGGCCTTGGATGCGGCAATACGGTATTCGCCTGATAGTTCCATTAAATCTTAGTCCTCCCGCCTAAAATTAGACGCGGTGGCACCCTTTAGTGTCAAGATTTACACAGATCAAAGATGATCATGAACAAAAATTAGCGTTTTAATTTGTCTCAGATGTGAGACAATCAACCATTCAAGTCGTGTTTTTTGAGCATTCTATAGAATGTAGCACGGCTTACACCCAACTCTTTTGCGGCAGATGTCATATTACCTTGTGCCCTAGAAATAGCTTTTCTAAGGGCAGATCGTTCAGCACTTTTTAGGCCAGATGAATGCGCAGTCCCTATGATCAAATCATCACGCGGGATAGGAATTGAAAAGGTTTCATTATGCAAATTCAACATCCGACGCGCAGCACGATTAGCCCCAATAATCAGATCATCACGATCAGAGGCTAACAAAGGCGTTCCCAACGCACTGTACCCTTCGGCGACTACGATTTGGGCATTGTTAAAAGACGCACGAAAATATTCCGTCTCAATGCGATTGGCTGTGTTAGATACAAGCGAGGTCAGAACCTGCGCAAATTCCTTTTGCAAATCATTGCGCGCACTCGATACATCCAGAATAGCCATGATATTGCCATCCGTATCAAAAATGGGCGCACCCATACAGGTCATACCTATATTCTTTGCTCTAAAATGCTGATCTTTATGAATTAAAATAGGTCGCTCTTCTATCGCGCATGTCCCAATACCATTTGTGCCTTGGCAATCTTCACTCCAGACGCTGCCCGATGAAAGCCCCCATTGATCAAAATCTGGGCGATCAACATCGTTAATAAGGCAATTCAAAATGACGCCATTCTTATCCGTCAAAATCACACAACACCCTGTTTGACCAACGGTCATAAACAGTTGTTCCAGAATTGGTTTAGACAGGTGAATTAACAATTCAACCTTTTGACGTGCTTCTAACAACTCTCTTGCAGTAACACGGCGTGCAACATTGCGTTGGCTTGGCGTAATGCCATGGTACAACAAAGATCGGCGCCATGAGGCTGCAATCGTAGAATGCGCAGGCGATTTTACATCAATCGCATAATGCACTTTTTGTGAGTGCTCTTTATAAACCTTCGCAAGTTCTGTCATAAAAGTCTCCCATACGAATAAAAGCACGGGACGATCCAAAGATCAATTATGATAGAGTTAAACGAATTGTGACTTTGGAAATCTCCTATTCACCCAACGTTATTTAAGTGACAGAATTGACTTGAGTATATCTGTTTTCTAGCGTTCCCCGAAATAAACAGGTGACACCGAGGAGCCTTTCATATGACAAAAATAACCGTTAACGGCACAGCATATGACATTGATGTCGAGCCAGAAATGCCATTACTTTGGGTTTTGCGCGATGAATTAAACATTACTGGCCCTAAATATGGTTGCGGAATTGCCCAATGCGGTGCCTGTACTGTTCATATTGATGGGGTAGCAACAAAATCCTGTCAGGTTCCTATTGGCGATTTAGAGGGTGATGTGACCACAATCGAAGGATTGGGCACACCAGATGCTTTACACGCAGTTCAAGAGGCATGGGTTGAACATCAGGTTGCGCAATGTGGTTACTGCCAGTCTGGGCAGATCATGGCCGCCGCATCGTTTTTGGCAGAAACCCCAAACCCAACAGATGCAGATATTGATGAAGCCATGTCCAGCAACCTATGCCGTTGTGGCACCTACCCGCGTATCCGCGCCGCTGTAAAAGCGGCCGCCGTTAAATTAGAAGGTGCATAATTATGGGTCGCATGAAAACAATCGTAAGACGCACATTTCTAATCGGTTCTGCCGCCATCGTTGGTGGTGTCGCTTTTGGCTATTACGCTTACAAAAAGCCTATCGCAAATCCGTTGCTCGATGATCTAGCAGATGGTGAAGCGGCAATCACACCTTATGTCCGCATTGATCAAAGCGGCGTCACAATCATCACACCGCGCGCCGACAAAGGCCAAGGCACCTATTCTATTCAAGCTGCATTGGTAGCTGAAGAGTTAGACATTGCATGGGAAGATATTCAAGTTGATCCAGGCAAACCAAGTCCTGCTTATTATAACGCCACAGTCTTGGGTGAAGGTTTGCCCTTTGCTGCAGTAGATGAAAGTTTTTTAGCTCGTAATGCGCGCGCTTTCGGTGGTGTATTGGGAAAAGTATTGGGTATTCAAATCACTGGCGGCTCTTCTACAGTTCCAGATGCCTATGAAAAATTGCGCATTGCTGGTGCAGTGGCACGCGAAACATTGCTTTTAGCAGCTGCACAAAATACTGGGGTTGCACGTGATCAATTAAGCACCAAAGATGGCGCTGTAATTTTGCCAGATGGCAAAAGTATACTCTATACATCTCTAGCACAAACAGCAGCGCAGATTGATCCACCATCCGAAGTCGCCTTAAAACCAGAAAGCGAATGGCGTTACATTGGGAAAGAAATGCCGCGCATAGATATCCTTGCCAAATCAACAGGCACTCTGACCTATGGCATCGATATGATAATGGACGGTATGGTACATGCATCTGTACGCACAAATCCACGCATGGGCGGCGGTATAAACAGCTATGATGATACTGCAGCGCGAAAGATGCGCGGTGTACAAAAAATCATCCCAATCACAGGCGGTGCAGGTGTTATTGCTGACAACACTTGGCGTGCTATCCAAGCTGTAAACGCGATTGAGTTTGATTGGAAGGATGCCTCATATCCTAAAAACTCTAATCTGATGTGGAAAACAGTCGCTTCATCTTTCACACCCAAACATAAAGATAGCCGTCTTAAAAACGAAGGCGATGTAGAAGCAGCCTTTAAAGAGAACAAAGTGATTAAGGCTGAATACCGAATTCCATATCTTGCACACGCGCCATTAGAGCCGATGAATGCAATTGTTTTATTAAAAGACGGTCGTTTAGATATCTGGACAGGCACCCAAATCCCTTTAAATATGCTGCAAACCGCCGAGAAAATGACTGGCCTTCCTGCAGAAAACATCCATGTCCATGTCCAAATGATGGGTGGAAGTTTTGGGCGACGATTAGAAGATCAGTATGTGCGTCAAACGATTGAGCTTGCCCAAGCCATGGAAGGTACTCCAATAAAAATGACATGGTCACGAGAAGAAGACATGACACATGACTTCCCTCGCCCAATGCAAATGTCGAGCGCTTGGGGTACAGTAAAAGATGGCAAAGTAGAAAGCTACGATCTTGCTATCGCCGCCCCTTCAACAACATCATCACAGCTTGGTCGTTTGGGCCTGCCTGCGGCGGGACCAGACATCGCAATCGTTGCGGCCGCTTGGGATCAACCATTTGCCATTCCTCATCACCGCGTCACAGGTTACCGCGCACCTGAAATGGTGCCTATCAGCTCATGGCGTTCTGTTGGCGCATCAGGTAATGGCTTTTTATATAACGCTTTCCTGGACGAGTTGATCCATGAAGCAGGTGCAGACCCTTTGATGGAACGCCTTCGCCTTTGCAATCATGACTTATCCCGCAAAACCCTTGAAGCTGTTGGGGAAATGTCCAACTGGGGCAGTGATTTGGGCCCAAATCGTTTCCGCGGCCTTGCATTTAGCTTATCTTTTGGCGTTCCAGTGGCTGAAGTTATTGAAATAACAAACACCCAAGACGGTATTAAATTGGATAAAGTCTTTGTCGCGTGCGAAGTGGGCAAAGTCCTAGATCCAATTAACTTTGAAAACCAAATCCAAGGTGGCGTTATTTGGGGACTTGGCCACGCAATGGCAGCCGAGTTGACTTATGACGATGGCATAGCTGAACAAAACAACTACGATGGATACGAGTCCATGCGCATGTATCAAGCCCCTGACATAATCGTACGCGGCTTGGAAAATGGTACAGATGTGCGCGGCATTGGAGAGCCACCAGTTCCCCCTGCTGCACCTGCTTTGGCAGCTGCAATTTTTGCAGCAACTGGTGAGCGCATACGCGAATTACCAATGAATAAAACAGTTGATTTCGTATAAGAGCGAAACTTATTGGGATTACATATGTTAACGTGCAACACCAATACACATTAGAATTACACCACAAGCACCTGTTTAATATACAAATTAAACAAAAATTGACATTTACATTGCTTTCAGCCTTTTTAAAGGAATGTCGCTGTCTACGGTCAAAAAATCTGAATATTCTTTAGCATTAATTCTGCTTCTTGCTGCTGGTATGATACTGGCCGTTTTTTATTACATTTCAGCTCAGACATTTGAAAACATCGAAAAAACGCAAAGCCGTTCCAAACTTGCCCTTTATCAAAGCACGATTGAAAATGAGCTTTTGCGCCTACAACACCTACCCTCTGTAATCGCAAGCAACCCGCTTGTTCTTGAAGCGTTAGAGACGAATACGTTTGAGACGTTAAATGCTAAGCTTTTGGAAATCTCAAATGCCGCTCGCGCAGAGGCAATTTATTTGATGAAACCAACTGGATTAACAGTTGCAGCATCCAATTATTCAAAGCCACAAACCTTTATAGGACAAAATTACGGATTTAGGAGTTACTTCAAAGACGCCTTAAAAGGGCAAAACAGCACGTTCTTTGCCATTGGTGCAACAACTTCTAGGCCAGGTTACTTCCTTGCGTCCCCAATCATATCGCAAAACAGAACCTTGGGTGTATTAGCTCTTAAATTAGACCTAACAGCATTAAACCGTATTCTTGAAGAAACGAATGAGCTGATTTTCGTGACAAACCCAGATGATATTGTGGTCTTATCATCCAAGCCGTCGCAGCGGTATAATGCTATCACGAAAATCCCTGATGTACGACAACAAGAAATCATAACAGAACGCCAATTTGGGAAATCAAAAATTGGCACAATAGATTGGATTTTAGAGGATCAATCTCATGTGTCATTTGAAAAGGACAGTTATTTTCTAAGTCAATCCAACATATTGGGCACAAAATGGGTATTACACTACTTGGTAAATACATCCGCTGCACGACAAAAAGCTTTGGGAATTGTGGCAGGCGTAGCTATAATTATGACCTTAAGTGCATTAGCATTTGTGTTTTGGCGCGCTCAACGTGTCCGCCGTGCTTTGACAGTGTCCATAGAGGACAGGAAACGATTACAACGTGAAATAGAAACACGCCGCAAAGCCGAAGCTGATTTAAGAAATGCCCAAAAAGAATTAAAGCGCAGCAGTAAAATGGCTGCACTTGGACAACTTTCAGCATCAGTGACCCATGAACTTGGCCAGCCAATCTCTGCGATGAAAAATCACATCACAGCAGAAGAGATCACAACAGGAAAACTATCCCCTGTAATGGCCCACCTGTCTGGTATTTTGGGACGGATGGAAAATATTACGCATCAATTACGTTTTTTCTCTGCCTCTGGCGCCGAAGCCAGCGTTGCTGTTTCTTTAAATGATGTAATCAAAAACGCTTATGAATTGGTTCGTCATGATTGTGACCGTCATAATGTAGGTTATAAAATGCATAAGACAGATCAAGAGTTTACCACATGGGGCAACCAGACCCGATTGGAACAAGTTCTGATTAACCTTACGAAAAACAGCATCAAAGCCATGTCTGATAGCCCCATAAAACAGTTGGAAGTATCCCTTACACATACGGATGACCACGTAATGATTGCCGTGAAAGATACAGGGCAAGGATTACAAGGTCAGAGCCTTGATCAAATTGTAGAACCATTCCATACAACAGCATCTTCTGGCGAAGGTATGGGACTGGGCTTAGCAATTTCCACCTCTATTATTAACGAACATTCTGGCACATTAGATGTTACAGAAGACCCAAATGGCGGCACTTGTTTTACCATCCGTCTGCCAAAGCATATCGAGTAAACTATGACAAAAGCCCCAAAATACCGCGCTCTCGTGATTGATGATGATAAAGAAATGCGTCAATCGCTTGTACATTTACTAGAAAGCACAGGTTGGGCTGTTGAAACATCCGCGACCGCTGTGGGTGTGGAAGCATTGATAGAAGCAACCCTACCGGATGTGATATTAACAGACGTGCAGATGCCCAAACGTACGGGGTTAGAGCTGCTTGTTGAACTTCCTTTGGGAATCATGCCCCCATTGGTTCTCATATCTGCACATGGCGACATCCCTATGGCAGTAGAAGCCATTCAAAATGGCGCATATGGTTTTTTAGAGAAACCATTTGAGCCCCGCAGGCTTTTAACCATTTTACAGCATGCGGCTGAACAACATCAACTTCAAGAAACCACAAGCCGCCTAAAAGCACGTTTAGCAGATTTATCAGGATTAAACCGTGTCTTTATAGGCCAATCAGACTTGGTAAATTCCGTCCGCGAAACCGTTTTGGATTACAGCCACCTTGAAACCTCTGTTCTTATCCTTGGCGAAACAGGGACAGGTAAGGAAGTCGTTGCAAAAGCCATGCATGACCTTTCAGCAAGATCCGAAAAGCCCTTTATCGCTGTAAATTGCACAGCAATCCCTATTACAGATTTCGAGGAAATGTTGTTTGGGCGCAAAGGTCATATCCAAGGTTTGGTTAACAAAGCCCAAGGCGGCACGTTGTTTTTAGATGAAATCATATCGGCCCCTATAGAAATTCAGATGAAGCTTTTGCGCCTTATAGAAACAAAAGAATTCATTGCATTGGGATCTGATATTACAGAAACAGCAAACATACGCATTATTGCCGCTTCCAGTGAAAACCCTGATGACGCCATTGAACAAAGTCGTTTGCGCAAAGATTTATTATTCCGCTTAAACGGCTTTACTGTATCTTTGCCAAGTTTACGTGAGCATAAAGATGATATCGTTTTACTCTTTGAAAACTTTGTCTCTGAATTCTCACGCCTTTATGAAACTCCTGCATCGACACAAACAGCAGAAGATGTTGCAGCATTGTTAGGTCACGAATGGCCCGGCAATGTACGCGAACTACGGTCTGTGGCTGAACGTTGCGTACTTGCCGCAAAACGCGAAGCTGGTGGTGCTGCTAATGCATTAAGCAGTCCAGACATTACATCGGAAACGCCCGAGAACTTACGCGGTGCTGTCGCCGCCTTTGAACGTGCGCTCATTGCCAAAGCAATCAAAGCTCATAAAGGTAAAATGGATGTGGTTGCTGCAGCACTTGGTATAGGCAGACGTACTTTGAATGAAAAGATTGTTAAACTTGGTCTTGATAAAGAAGCTATTTTATAGCCTGCGGAAATCCGCAGAGCAGATAAAAAACATTGCGCAATTTTCCTCAATCACCCTATCCTCACTTATACGTTATAAATTTAATCGATCGTACTGCGATTCATTTATCGTTCTGGGAGGAACTCATGAAAAAGACTTTGAAAGTGGCTGTAATGGCAGCCGTGACTGCATCTTTTGCTGGCGAAGCAATTGCCGAAACAACTTGGAATGTGTCCTTGTGGGGCAAACGCCGCGCATTTACAGAGCACGTTGAAAAACTAGCTGAATTGGTTGCCGATAAAACTGGCGGCGAGTTCAAACTGAACATCTCTTACGGTGGTCTTTCTAAAAACAAAGAAAACCTAGATGGCATTTCTATTGGCGCATTTGAAATGGCACAGTTCTGTGCCGGTTATCACCGTGATAAAAACCCATCTATCACTGTACTTGAATTGCCATTCTTGGGTGTATCATCCCTAGAAGAAGAGCGTAAAATCAGCCAAGCTGTTTACGCACACCCAGCAGTACAAGCCGATCTTGCACGTTGGAACGCAACATTGCTAATGCCTTCTCCACTACCACAATATAACTTGGTTGGTGTTGGCGATGCACCAAAAACATTAGCTGACTATAAAGGTCTAACAGTGCGCGCAACAGGCGGCATTGGTAAAGCGATGGCAGCGGTTGAAGCCGTGCCAACATCCATGTCAGCAACAGAAGTGCGCCAAGCCCTTGATGGTGGCGTTGTAAAAGCAGTTGCCTTTGCCCCACACGCTCATATGTCATTCGGCACAGTAGAAACGGGCAAATGGTGGACGACAAACCTGAACCCAGGCACAGTGAATTGCCCAGTTGTAGCAAACACAGATGCACTCGCATCACTAAGTGACGCACATCGTGAAGCCCTATTGGGATCAATCGATGAATCCCTAGATTACTATGTGGAAACATATAATGGCAAAACTATGGATGCATGGGGCCCTACATTGGAATCCAAAGGCATTGAAAGTGTTACATATACAGACGGCGAATTAGCATCATTCAAAGAAGCTGTCGCAGGTCCTGCTGCTGCGTCTTGGATTGCTGATAACACAGCCAAAGGTCTACCTGCACAAGAACTATACGACCTTGTCACAGGCATGATTGGCAAATAAGCCAATCTCAAAACAAAAGTAACCTGCTGCGCATTTATGCGCGGCAGACATTTTGATAACGGAACATCCCATGGCTTCAAATTCATCCGTCTTGACGGACGACAGCTTGCTCAGCAAGTTGGATCAGCGTCTGTATAAACTCGAAAGCTTATTTGCCCTTCTAAGTGGCTTAGCAGTCTTTTCCCTTATGATATTAGCCGTGATTTCCGTCACTGGCCGTCACTCCATCAACCAACCTCTCCCTGGGTATGTAGATTGGATTGAACAGGCCATGCCACTTATCGCCTTTATGGGCGTTGCCTATACTCAGCGCGATGGCGGACATATTCGCATGGATATTCTTGTAAGTTTTTTAAAGGGTCGCAGCCTTTGGGTCGTCGAATTTATCACAGCCTTTTTAATGCTTGCAGTGATGCTCCTGATCATCTGGGGATCATGGGCACATTTTGGACGTAGCTTCGATTTTAACGCACCAATGTGGAGCCGTGACAGTTCTATGGACATTGCCTTACCACTCTGGCCTGCCAAATTGTTGGCACCCGTTGCTTTTAGCGTCCTCGCACTCCGCTTATCTCTACAACTCGTAGCCTATGCTCGTGCTTTCATCGAAAATACAGACAGCCCAATAGCTGTCCCGCTTATCGAAGACGCAGCCACACAAGCTGCCAAAGAAGCCGACACGGTTTCAGGCTAGGACGAAAATTATGGAACCTATTGAAATTGGCATATTTGTCAGCCTTGGCCTTTTGGTCGTCGTCATTCTGGGCATGCGCGTGGCCTTTGCTGCAGCCATTGCAGGTGTTGTTGGGCTTATTTGGATATTCTGGGCCAAAAAAGGCTACTCAGGTGATAGCTTCTTCTGGGCTTTAACCATTGCGGCAAAAACCGCAGGGCAAGTTCCCCATTCCAAAGTGTCGTCACAAGCGCTTTCCCTTATTCCCACCTTTATCTTGATTGGGTATCTCGCCTACTACGCTGGCCTAACCAAAGCACTTTTTGAAGCAGCAAAAAAATGGGTTGCATGGTTACCAGGTGGCTTAGCTGTCTCAACCGTTTTCGCAACAGCAGGCTTCGCAGCTGTATCAGGTGCATCCGTTGCCACATCTGCCGTATTCGCACGTATCGCGATCCCAGAAATGCTGGCAATCGGCTATGATAAACGCTTCGCCGCTGGTGTCGTTGCTGCTGGTGGTACATTGGCTTCTCTGATCCCGCCATCAGCAATCCTCGTCATCTATGCAATTATCGTGGAACAAGATGTTGGCATGCTCTTACTAGCTGGCTTCGTACCTGGTGCGTTTTCAGCAGTCATCTATGGGCTTTTAATAGTTGGTCTCGCTCTCACATTCAAAAACTTCGGCCCACCCGTTTCAGGCTTCACATGGAAAGAGCGCTTTGCAGCCCTTCCACCAGCACTACCAATTTTTGCAGTTGTCGCAATCATCATTCTCTTCGTCTACAATCCATTTGGTGGTGATGCATGGGGCACCCCAACAGAGGGTGGCGCAATCGGTGCCTTTATCGTTTTCTGTATGGCGCTCTACAAAGGCATGCGTTGGCCACAACTAAAAGACGCCTTGATGGAAACCGCCAAATTGGCGGTAATGATTTTTACAATCATCTGGGGTGTTTTGATCTACGTGCGGTTCCTTGGTTTCGCCGATCTTCCAACAGCATTTTCGGATTGGATCACATCACTTGATCAAAGCCCTATGCTAACGCTTGTGATGATCCTGCTTGCTTATGCGATCTTGGGTATGTTCATGGATGCCATCGGTATGTTGCTTCTTACACTCCCTATCACCTACCCAGCCGTGATGGCACTTAACGGTGGTGAATTCGTTTCAGCAGCAGACAGTGCATTTGGCATGTCAGGCCCAATGGCAGGTATTTGGTTTGGTATCCTTGTGGTGAAAATGGCAGAGTTCTGTTTGATCACGCCCCCCATTGGTTTGAACTGTTTTGTTGTCGCTGGAGTTCGCGATGATTTAAGCGTTCAAGACGTGTTCAAAGGCGTCACGCCATTTTTCATCGCGGACGCCATTACAATCGCAGGTCTTGTAGCATTCCCAAGCATTGTATTATGGCTACCATCCTTAGCGGGATAAGCTAGAAAAACATAGAATATCGTCCCATTGGGGCGATATTCCTGTCAGATAAAAAAGTGTTACTTGCCACAATGATCATGACCTGCATAATCACCCGAATGTGAGGAATATGTGATCTGCAGAATCATGCAATGGCAATTCAAGGTTTTACGGCGGGAGACGATGGAACCCTTAATAGAAGTTAAAAATCTAACAATCGGTTTCGGTACCGCTGAACCAACGATTGAAGATGTTAATTTTTCGATCAAAATGGGTGAAACGCTGGCTTTGGTTGGGGAATCTGGTTCAGGTAAAACACTTAGTTGTCGCGCCATTTTGGGGATATTGCCAAATACTGCAAAAATTCATTCTGGCGAGATCATATCAAATACAGGTAAAACCCCACAAAATTTATTAGAACTCAACGAAAAACTATTTCGCAAAATCCGAGGCGATTGTATTTCGATGATATTTCAAGAACCCATGCGGTCCCTTTCCCCTTTACACAAAGTTGGGCATCAAGTGGCAGAGGTGTTGGAGTTGCATCGCTCTTGCCCCAAAAAAAAGATAAAAAAAGAAGTCATTGCGCAATTCGAACGCGTCGGTTTCCCAGACCCTAAACGTGCTTACAATTCTTATCCCTTTGAAATGTCAGGTGGTATGCTGCAACGCGCAATGATCGCAATGGCAATGATTGCAAAACCTGACCTGTTAATTGCTGACGAACCAACAACAGCTTTAGATGTAACCACTCAAGCGCAAGTATTAGGCTTGATTAACGATCTTCAAAAAGAAACAGGTATGGCTGTTATTCTTGTCACTCATGATCTTGGTGTTGTTGCCAACATGGCGACAAAGGTTGTTGTCATGAACAAAGGTCGCGTTATGGAAAGCGGGAATGCCAAGGATATTCTATCCGCACCAGCGCATCCATATACACAAAAACTATTTGCTGCGGCCCCTGCTATTCCAGAAGCTTCTGAAATCGTTCCAGCCGTACCGCATGATGATCTTATTCTTGATCTAAAAAACATTACAAAAACATACCATGCCCGTAGCAGTACACCATGGAAGCCCGCTGCTGTTATTCAAGCTGTCCGCGGCGTCGATTTGCAACTGACAAGAGGTAAAACACTCGCTGTGGTTGGAGAATCTGGGTCAGGCAAATCTACCTGTGCACGCATTGCATTAGGCGCTGAGTTACCGGATGAAGGTGGAGATGTACATTTCTTCACTGAGCCCAAAGCTACGCCGCTCAATGTAACTGCATTATCACGCACCGAACGCTATGACTTTCAGAAACAAGCACAAATGGTGTTTCAAGACCCCTATTCTTCACTGAGCCCGCGCATGCAAATTATAGACACTTTGATTGAGCCTTTGTCTATTCATAATATCGGCACGAAGTCAGAGCGCATTGATCGGGCCAAGGATGTATTAAAACTGGTCGGGCTAGACAGCTCTATTTTAAGGCGCTATCCGCATGCATTTTCTGGTGGCCAACGTCAGCGCCTTTCTATTGCACGTGCATTAATTATGTCACCTAAATTATTGGTTTGTGACGAACCAACTTCGGCTTTGGATGTATCTGTACAAGATCAAATCCTTGATCTCCTTGAAGAGATACGAGATGCCCAACAACTGTCTTATCTGTTCATTTCACATGATCTGGCTGTCGTTTCACGCATCGCAGATGAAGTAGCCGTTATGCGCCAAGGCCGTATTGTCGAACAAGCTCCACCATGCACATTATTTGCCAATCCAAAGCATCCATACACAAAAGCATTAATCGCTGCGCAGCCAGAGCCCGATATAAACCGGCCAATTAACCTAGACCTTGTCGCATTAGGCGCAGGAAAACCATCCTCATGGGCCGATAACTTTCGGTTTGAAGGTGATGACGTGCCTCCACTGCAAGAATTAGAGCCAGGTCATATGGTGCGCTGCCATGTTTAACTTCAAGTCTTTATATATAAGTGCTGCTATTGTATGGGTGGCATCCATTACGCAAGCAGCACCACTTGTTGAAAGTACATTGCTAAAACCACTTGTCGAGACTGGCGAGTTACCAGCAATTCAAGACCGATTGCCAGATGTGCCACTCGAAGTTGAACTTCCATCTAAAGGGCGTACATACGGTACCCAAGGTGGTACGTTGCGCACTATGATCACGCGGTCAAAAGATACGCGGCAAATGGTGGTTTATGGGTATTCACGGTTGGTCATATATGATGAAACTTATCATTTAAAACCTGACATTTTAGAGCGCTTTGAAAACGACGCTGATAAAAAATTTACACTGCATTTACGCAAAGGCCATAAATGGTCTGATGGTGCGCCTTTTACATCCGCTGATTTCAAATATTGGTGGGTTGATGTTGCAACGAACAAGGAACTTATGCCATCAGGCCCCCCTGATTTCTTATACGTAGATGAAGAACTGCCGACCGTAACTTTCCCAGACGAATTAACCGTCGTCTTTGAATGGGCAAATCCTAATCCACAGTTCTTACAGACTTTGGCACAAGCACGCCCACCGTTTATTTTTCGCCCGGCGCATTACCTAAAACAGTATCATGCAGACTTTGCAGATGCTGCATACCTAGCGAAGAAAATTGAGCAAAAGAAAGTCCGTAGTTGGGCATCATTGCACAACAAACTTGATAATATGTATAAGTTTGACAATCCAAAGTTACCAACATTACAGCCATGGATGGTTGATCCTAAAAGCACAAAAAACCGCAAACTTTTTGTCAGGAATCCCTATTATCACCGTGTAGATAAGAATGGCGTACAGTTACCCTACATTGACCGTGTTGACATGAACGTAGTTGGTCCTGGTCTTGTTGCAGCAAAAGCAAATGCAGGTGAAGTTGACCTACAAGCACGCGGCCTAAGTTTCAAAGATATTGCGATCCTTAAAAAAGGTGAAAAAGATGGCGGTAAATATAAAACGCTTTTATGGGCTAATGGAACGGCATCGCAAATTGCAATATACCCTAATTTAAACTTTGCGGATCAAGCATGGCGCAATGTTATGCGTGATGTCAGATTTAGACGGGCTCTTTCTGTGTCCATTGATCGTAAAATTATAAACCGTGTTCTTTATTTTGGCCTCGCCAAAGAAGGGGCAATGAGTGCACTCCCAAGCAGCCCGTTTTACGATGCAAAAAACCGGGCGGCTTGGGCACAATATAACCCAGACCTTGCAAACCAGCTTCTTGATGAAATGGGGTTAGATCAACGCCGTCCAGATGGCATTCGTTTACTCCCAGATGGTCGCCCTGTTCAAGTCGTTGTCGAAACGTCTGGTGAGCGACAAGAGGTCGAAAACGCGCTTTCTATTATTGTTGACACATGGCGTGATATTGGCGTGAAATTGGTTGTAAGGCCGCTAGAACGTGACATTCTACGCAACCGAGTTTATTCGGGTACAGCAATGGCTGCAGTCTGGTTTGGTTGGGATAATGGTTTACCACAACCCTATACCTCTCCTGCTTATATGGCGCCACGACAACAAGATTTTTTTGCTTGGCCCAAATGGGGACAACATTACCAAATGCATGGTAAAGCTGGGCAAAAGGTTGATATGCCCGAAGCACAGAAACTATTAGACCTATCCTACGAGTGGGATCATACAAATGATCCGCAAACGCGCTCACGGATATGGAAAGATATGCTAGAGATCCACGCAAACCAACAATATGGCATTGGTATTATAAACGAAGCACCGCAGCCCGTTGTCGTTTCCAATCACCTTAAAAACGTCCCTAAAGATGCCGTTTGGGCATGGGATCCAGGTGCACATTTTGGGATCTATCGTATGGATGAGTTCTTCTTTGGCAATGTAGGAGCCATCAAATGATATTCCTACGCTATGCTGCTTTTCGTTTATTAACGATGCTTTTAACCTTGTTATTGGTATCAGCACTAGTCTTCATGATCATCAACCTGCCCCCAGGTGATTATCTCAGCAATCAAATTGACGAGCTTCGAGCTACAGGCCAGACTGTTAGTGTCGCAAAGGCAGAATTCTTGCGGCATGAATACGCCTTAGATCGTCCAATCGTTGAACAATACTTTATTTGGATCGGCGTAATGCCTGGGCCACACGGCTTTTCTGGGTTACTTCAGGGCGATTTTGGATGGTCTTTTGAATTCGACCAACCTGTTGCAGATATCGTAGGCCAAGCCCTATGGCTAACAGTTTTGGTTAACCTAGCAGCGGTCTTATTTGTATATCTTGTTGCTTTGCCTTTGGGTGTAATTGCTGCTGCAAGATCCAAAACTTGGGTCGATTACACATCTGCCTTTGTTGGGTATCTTGGACTTGCAACTCCGAACTTTTTGCTCGCATTGATCTTATTTTATTACGGGCATCGATATCTTGATCTGCCCATCGGTGGCCTCATGGCGCCAGAATTTGAAGGCGAACCTATGAGTTTTGCTAAAATGAACTCTATTTTGATACACCTAATCATCCCAACCTTCGTGATAGGCACCTCAGGAGCTGCAGCAATGATGCAACGATTGCGTGCCAATATGCTGGATGAACTCAGCAAACCATATGTGGAAACAGCTCGAGCCAAAGGTGTACCCCCTGCACGACTATTAGCCAAATATCCGCTACGTGTTGCTCTTAATCCTTTTGTCGCGGACATTGGCAACCTCTTACCCTCAATGATCTCTGGGTCTGTCTTAGTGTCTGTCGTTCTTGGCCTGCAAACAATTGGCCCCGCGTTACTGACAGCACTAAAATCGCAAGATCAGTTTTTAGCAGGATTCATTCTATTGTTTGTCGCTTTGCTCACACTGATCGGCACAATGATATCTGACGTTTTACTAATGCTACTTGATCCCCGCATTAGATATGGGGAGCGCAAATAATGGCTACTTTACCCGATGGTCGCTATGTTGATGACGCACCCTATTCTGAAAACGAAAATATCAGCGCTCCTGAGCGCCCAGACTTAGATGCTCCAAATTGGAAACTCGTATGGCGTCGTTTCAGACGTCATAAACTTGGGCTGGTCTCTGGCCTATTTCTATTATGCGCATATTTAATGTTGCCAATCGCAGGCTTTATCGCGCCTTACACGCCAAATGAGCGACATGCAGATCATCTGTATGCCCCGCCACAAGGTGTTCACTTTTTTAATGATGGCAAATTTATTGGCCCACATGTTTTACCAACAACCGCAAAAGCTGATCTAAAAAACTATCGCTGGACTTATACTGTCGATGAAACACGGCCAATGCCGTTAGAATTCTTTTGCAAAAGAGAAACATACAATCTGCTGGGTTTCATAAAAACAGATCGCCACTTATTTTGCGCACCAGAAGGTGCCACACTCTTTTTACTTGGATCAGATCGACTTGGCCGTGATGTATTTTCCCGTATTCTATACGGTGCTCAACTGTCCTTAACTGTTGGCCTAATTGGCATAACAGTATCCTTTATACTTGGCATTGGTTTTGGCAGTATTGCAGGCTATTTTGGCGGCAAAGTCGATTGGGCTATTCAACGCTCCATCGAGATATTACGTTCTTTACCAGAGCTTCCTTTATGGCTCGCATTATCGGCCGCTGTTCCATCTCATTGGGGCCCAGTCGCAGTGTTTTTCATCATATCGGTAATTTTAGGAATATTAGATTGGCCTGGGTTAGCACGTGCTGTACGGTCTAAATTTCTTTCCTTGCGCGAAGAAGAATATGTGAAAGCTGCAGAAATGATGGGGGCATCCCCTACGCGCGTAATCAGACATCACTTGCTGCCAAATTTCTCTAGCCACCTGATTGCAAGCGCTATGCTATCTATTCCGGCCATGATCTTAGGTGAAACCGCCTTATCTTTCCTTGGCCTTGGCTTGCGTGCTCCTGCTGTAAGCTGGGGGGTTATGTTGAATGACGCGCAAAACCTTGCAGCCATAGAAATCTATCCATGGACAGCCACACCAATGCTGATGATCGTCTTAGTCGTCTTAGCTTTTAACTTCCTAGGTGATGGCCTACGTGATGCGTTAGATCCTTATCAACACTAAACTAAACTAAACAGCGGTTAGTCTCCGCTGTCTTTATCTTGCGGTCCGCCTTCCATAGCATCTTCGTCGATTGCGGACTGTGCAGCCCCTGCAATAGCTTTCTTCTGCACTTCAGTAAGGTTCTGAGTATTGCTGTCGTCTGCAAGACGTACAGTCACTTCGCGGTGTGCAAACTTAATACCTTCACGAGCAAACAAGTCTCTAATTTCTTGGAATACACGTTTGCGGATAGTCCATTGATCCCCAGGTTTAGTCATGAACTTTACGCGAATGATCATCGCAGAATCCTGCATTTCAATCACACCTTGTGATTTCAAAGGTTGCAAAAAGTTCTCGCCAATCACAGGGTCTTCCATAAGTTCAAGACCAAGTTTCTTAATCAGCTTACGCACTTTTTCCACATCTGTGTCATAGGTCACACGTAACGGCAATTTCATCATGACCCAGTCACGAGAGTAATTGGTCAAAACTTGGATTTCACCAAATGGGATAGTATGTAGTGGCCCAAGGTGATGACGTAGTTGAAAAGAACGTACAGATATCTTTTCTACAGTTCCTTTAACATCGCCCACGTCAATATACTCACCTTTACGAAAGGCATCGTCGACTAAGAAAAAAGCGCCCGAGAAAATATCACGAACCAATGTCTGTGCACCAAAACCAATCGCCAAACCAGCTACACCAGCACCCGCAAAGAGTGGGCTCACGTTAATACCAGTTTCAAGCAATGCTATAAGAGCAATCGTTACAACGACAACAACCAAGATAAAATTTCGGAAAAGTGGTAAGAGCGTCGCCAAACGACTGGCACCTGATGCGCCACCTTCATCACCAGGAGCGACTTCAATATCGTCGCCACCTTCTTCTTCTATCTTACTATCAATCCAAATACGGAACATATGATATATGATGTAACCAATAAACAGGATCACAACGACATCCAACGAACGCCTAAACATCGCATTCGCTTCTAAACCATTTTCACCATGCCAAATAGACACCAATGCCCAGATACCAGCAACGAAGGCCATAATACCTGCAACACGCCGCGCAAGATCTTCGAAATTTGTCATGCGGTGATCGTTGTTAGATAAAATATCTTTTGCAGAATCTTCTGTGCTATCCGCATCCATTTTCATTGAACTATTAATTTCTTGCATCATTGCTGCACGATGAAACCCGCGTTCAATCACATAATTGATGCATGCGTAAACAACGATAATAGAAATTAATATAGCATAGGCGCCCATGATAAGTGGCATTAACAATGGTATCTCTAAAACCAAACGATAAACCAATTCCACCCATGCAAAGATCAGGTATCCAATAGCTAAATATGCCCAAAAAGAAGATACAAACTTATTAAGACGCCCAACTTCGCTTAAGCTCAAACCATTGCGAATTGCACGAGAAATTGGATCGAAGTTTGCGATAACCATTGCAATATTCAACATAACCACAAACAAGGTAAGAATGGCAGAAATGAGAGCATAAACATCATATGTTAAGCCTAACTCATATATCCATGCTTCAAACATTACAGTCGTGATATCAACGGTCGCTGTAATCCATAACCAATGATATAACCGACGTGCTTCTGCATCCTCGAATTTTGCGATACGATATTGTGATAAATATGGTGCTAAAATCATGCGCCATAGCAAGGCGACCAAACGCGCACTACCATAACCAATATTGATTAAAGTCACTGTAAACTGCAAAGCAGGATCATTAAGTGGCCCGAAAATGGTTACACCCAAAATATAAGCGACCAACATTGATATTAATACGCCAATGACCCGTAAGATAAAACGCCCAACCAATATTGGCATTTTACCCACATACCCGATGGGCTCATCTTCGATATTGGGTTCTAAATATTTTTTCTTGATGCGTTTTGTATAGATTTCTCGTTCAAAGATATAACCAACGAGGAAGAGTAATAATGCTTTTGCTAAGATTTCTGTATAGGCTGATATCTTACCAGAGGGGCTGGTAGCCTTTAAAATATAAACGACTTCTTCAAATGATTTTGGCAGTGACCGTAATCTTTCAAACAATGTTTCACGAAATTTAACAGCAGAAACCTGCGCTTTCATCAAACTGGACATCGTATCTTCTTCGTCCAAGTAAGTTTCTTGTACTTCTTTTGCTTTGCTTAATGGTACGCCATTTGTGTCAACGACAATGACTTGCACACCATTTTCTGCCGCTTCTTTCATGATTTCTGCGAATTCACTGGACGTAGCACTTGCCTCACTCGTAAGAGCTTTGGCTTTGCCTGCAAAAATTGACCCTTGCGAAAAAGCAGGAAAAGATAATCCTATCAACATGATAGAGATCGTTATAAATCTTAAAATAAGCGTGTTCATTGTATTGTTAGAACCTTACGATGTCATTGAATATACGCTAAGCTATGATTTTTAATCCTGCAAGCGTGCAGCTTCTTACTGATAAAAGCGTGAACTGATGTTTCCACGATAAGATCACGAAATAATCCCAAAATGACACAAAACGTAAAATGCTTGTTTTAATTCTCGGTATATTTAGTATCTAGTCACAATCTTGAATAAAGACGCGCAAATGACCAAAATTTCCATGACAAAAGATATCAAAGCGGCAAGCAAATCTACGCGAATTTTACTATACAGTCACGATACTTTTGGATTGGGTCATATCAGGCGATCACGCACATTAGCAAATGCGATTACTGCAGCAGATGATAATGCATCTGCTCTTATATTAACAGGCTCCCCTGTTGCTGGGCGCTTTACATTTCCAGAACGCGTAGACCATGTTCGATTGCCTGGTGTTACGAAAATGACGGATGGCTCTTACATGTCCGAAACCTTGGGCATGGAAATAGATGAAACAACATCTTTGCGATCTGGGTTAATCAAAGCAACAATGCAGCACTTTGACCCAGATTTGGTCATTGTCGACAAAGAGCCGACAGGATTTCGTGGCGAGTTATTACCAAGCTTGGAATGGCTCAGAAAACATCGTCCAAATACAAAAATCGTCCTAGGTTTACGCGATATCTTAGATGATCCAGAAGTCTTAGCCAAAGAATGGGATCGCAAAGACGCTTTAACCGCGACTGAAACATATTATGACGAATTATGGGTCTACGGACTAAAATCAATTTATGATCCGACTGCAGGCCTTGAATTATCTGACAATGTACGGAAACGGACACATTGGACAGGTTATTTACGTCGTGAAAATGTCGAAGATACAACAATTAAGTCTGACCCTTACATCCTTGTAACGCCAGGCGGCGGCGGCGATGGTGCCACAATGGTTGATAATGTATTGACGGCCTATGAGCAGGACACAACCTTAACGCCCCCTGCCGTGTTGGTTTACGGTCCATTTCTGACTGGTGATACACGTGCTGCATTCGAAAAACGCGTCGCAAAATTAAAAGGCCGCGTTACATCTGTTGGGTTCGATTCTCGAATGGAATCCTTGATGTCAGGCGCACTCGGTGTAGTTGCAATGGGCGGGTATAATACTTTTTGTGAAATACTATCCTTTGATAAACCTGCTATTATTATTCCGCGCACGGTTCCGCGTCTTGAACAATATATACGTGCCAGTCGTGCCGAAGAATTAGGGTTGATCCGTATGGTTCACAGATCCCGCGATGGAGATGACCCAACCGTTATGATCGAAGCTATTAGAAACTTACCCAATCAAGCCCCTCCCTCTGCGGGACAGATTGACGGATTATTAGACGGATTAGACGATGTGGTAGAACGAACAAAACATTTGCTGACAAAGGCCATTTTAAAATGACGGCAGACAAACCATTAACCTATGCCGTTGTCGTTAAAGGTTGGCCCAGACTTTCAGAAACATTCATAGCCCAAGAATTGTTAGCCCTTCAAAATAAGGGGCATAACTTTGATATATGGTCTTTGCGGTTTCCAACAGATACCAAAACACACCCGTTACATGACCAAATCAAAGCTCGCGTAAGATATCTGCCAGAATATTTGCACGCAGAGCCAAAACGCGCATTCGCGTCTTGGGTCAAAGCACGGAAATTGCCTGGCTATAAAGCCGCATATCGTATGTGGCGCGCTGATTATGCACGAGATAAAACACGCAATCGTATACGTCGTTTTGGTCAAGCTTGCGTTATGGCAGTAGAACTGCCCGATAATGTCCAAGGTTTATATGCACACTTCATGCACACACCGTCTTCCGTTGCCAGATATGCCGCCATTATGCGTGGTTTGCCTTGGGGGTTTTCAGCTCATGCCAAAGATATTTGGACATCAGACACATGGGAAAAAAAAGAAAAGCTAAATGCAAATACATTTGGCGCCGAATTCGGTGTAACATGCACAGCTTATGGCGCGCATCATTTGCGCGATCTGGCTGATACACCTGATAGAATGGATCTTGTATATCATGGGTTGGATTTATCGCGATTTCCGCCCCCTCCTAAACGCACCTTAAAAGCCACAACCGCTCCATTAGCTTTCTTATCAGTGGGTCGTTTGGTTGAGAAAAAGGGGTTTGATCGCCTTATTAAAGCACTTGCTCATTTACCTGATAACATTCAATGGCAATGGATTCATATTGGCGGCGGTGGGTTAAAAGCGTCCTTACAAAGCCAAGCCGAAAACGCAGATATTGCACAACATATCACTTGGATGGGTGCGTGTGATCAACCAACCGTAATCCAAGCGATGCGTGATGCTGACTTATTTATCTTGCCAAGCCGTATCGCAGACGATGGAGATCGTGATGGTTTACCAAATGTCTTAATGGAAGCCGCATCACAAAAACTCCCAATCATTTCAACCAGCGTATCTGCAATCCCCGAATTCATCGATACAGGCATACATGGCACTTTGGTGCAAGATGACCCTATGGAACTGTCGGAAGCGATCGCAGATTTAGCAACCGATCCTCAAAAACGAATAGAATATGCAGAAGCTGCCTATACACGACTTACAACCGATTTTGGCATGGATGCTGGGATTAACAAACTGGTAAAACGTTTAGAACAGATGTGTTAAGGCAATAGATATGCAATCCATTGCCTTTTACGCCCCAATGAAATCACCGACGCACCCAACCCCCTCTGGTGATCGGGAAATTGCACGTAGCCTTTTGAGATTGCTTAATGAAAACAAATATGGACTACAGTCCACACTTGTATCAGATCTGCGTATTTATGACGGCAATGGGGATAAAAACAAGCAACACAACTTGATTACACAGGCAGCAATTGAAACTGATAAGCTCATTAAACAAGGCTGCAAAGAAGATTGGGCCATATGGGTCACTTATCATAATTATTATAAAGCCCCAGATTTAATTGGCCCAATCGTTTCTAAAGCTCTGGGCATTCCCTATGTTTTATTGGAAGCAACACGTTCTAAGAAACGGCTAACTGGACAATGGGCGGAATTTGCAGAACGGGCGGAATATGCATGCGATCAGGCTGATGTTATCTTTTATTTCACGCAGCAAGATAAGGTAGCTTTAGATACGTATAAAACCAAAGAGCAAAAAATCATCCATTTAGCTCCATTTTTAGAACAGAAAAGTCTAACGGTTCAAAGCCGCTTAAAACCACACGAGAATACACTTTTGTCAGTGGGAATGATGCGTGAAGGCGCAAAATCACAATCATATAAAATCATTGCGGAAGTGCTTCATTACCTTGAAACGAAAGATTGGCATTTAAACATCGTAGGTAGCGGGCCAATAGAAACCGAAATAAAATCTATATTTCAGAGTCATAAGGATAGTGTTTCATTTCTAGGGCAGCTCGGTAAAGCAGACCTGAAAACACAATATACCTCCGCATCAGCACTTCTTTGGCCTGGTGTCGAAGAAGCGTTTGGAATGGTTTATTTAGAAGCCCAAGCAGCAGGATTACCGATCATAGCGCAAAATAGACCAGGTGTACGTGATGTAATCAATCCAGCGGTTGAGCTAAATTCAATAGACGCCCCCAATCACATGGCCCAAGCTATAGACAAATTATTAACCGATGAGGCACACTGGCAAATGCATAGCCAAGCAGGCCTAGAATATATAGAAAACACACACCTACAGCCCGCTGCAGCTAAAAAACTATGGTCTGTTTTACTGCCATTGATCGGACTAAAACCATGACAAAACTAGCTCTTATCCGACATGGTCATACCCCATGGAACCGCGCAGGAAAAATCCAAGGCCGCACAGATATCGATCTTGATCCAGATGCAATCAAAGAATTACAGGGCTATAAGCTGCCGCTTGAATGGCAATCAACAAATCTGGTCGCAAGCCCTTTAACACGCGCCAAACAAACAGCAAAAATAATCGCCGATCGGCCAGCTGAACTTATTCCATGCCTTATCGAAATGAACTGGGGTGATTGGGAAGGGTTACGTGGCATTGACCTCAAAGCTGACCCAGATTCTGGATTTCGCGATATAGAAGATTGGGGCTGGGATTATCGCCCTCCTCACGGTGAAAGCCCACAAGAAGTTTGGGATCGCATTGCACCATGGGTCATGAACTTAAAAACGGATACGATTGCCGTTTGTCACATAGGCATTATGCGCATGATCCTCGCAAAAGCTTATGATTGGAATTTCAAAGGGCCCGCACCCTTTAAAGTAAAACGCAACCGCTTATATACCCTTGAAATAAAAGACGGGGTACACATTCTTGATCCAGCCCCTATTCGCTTAGAGGTTCGTTAACGATGCATGTTCTAATCAGCGTCACACATCTTTTGGGGACAGGCCATTTAAGTCGCGCCTTAACGCTTGCCCATGCCTTCGTGAAAGCCGATCACAAAGTGACTCTTCTTAGCGGTGGTATGCTCGCACCCCACCTCAACACCACCGGAATTGATTTTCGTCAACTCCTCCCTCTGCGTTCTGATGGAACAAATTTCACAACACTATTAACACCTGAAAATGAGATTGCAGACGCCGAATATCTTATACGTCGCAGCCAAAACATGGTTGATATATTAAATACTGTTAGACCAGATGTTCTGATAACCGAACTTTTTCCATTTGGTCGCCGCGTTCTACGCGCAGAATTTCTATCGCTCTTAGAAGCAGCAAAAGCCCAAACAAAACATTGTAAAATCCTGTGCTCTATACGCGACATCCTTGCCCCACCTTCGAAACCTGAAAAAGCAATAAAAACAGACACGATTATCAATCAATACTATGATGGTGTTTTGGTACATTCTGATGCAGACACAACGCCGCTTGACCAAAGTTGGCCTGTATCAGAAATGCTATCCCGTAAATTGCATTACACTGGTTTTGTTGCACCACCAGCGGCAGGGCCACATCCCAATAAAGCAGGAACAGATGAAATTATTGTAAGTGCTGGCGGCGGGTCAGTTGGAACAACCCTTTTTGAATGCGCAATTGATGCAGCCGGTCTGGATATAACCCAACAATGGCGCTTGTTGGTTGCTGGCGGCAATTCAGAAAGTGAAATCAAACGATTACAAAACCTTACAAAAAGCACGAACATCATAATTGAACGCGCACGTACCGACTTTAGGCAACTTTTATTCCATGCGTCATGTTCGATCAGCATGTGTGGGTATAACACTGCCCTTGATCTAATGCAGTCGGGATGCCCAAGTGTTCTCATTCCTTTTGATGATGGTGGCGAGGTCGAACAAACTTTACGTGCAAGTAGCCTTGCCAAACACCCTTCATTTAATGTTGTAACCAGTCAAAACATGACAGCAGAAGCGCTTTTAAAATCAATCAAAACTGTCACAGAATCTGGCCGTTTCGCACCACCGAACGCAGCATTTGATGGTGCAAGCGAGACCGTTCAGATCGCCGCAAAAATAGTTGGAACTTGATAATGCAGATTGATTGGCGCCCAGTAGAAGCAGAAATAGAGCTTTGGCACGATGCACATATGACGCTTCCATTATGGTGGCGTGATGACGATGCGATTGAACCGACGGCACAGCTTGAACAGCTTATCGGCATTGCAACCGATAATGATATCCCTGTGCATCTGGCAATCATTCCAAAATTCGCAACAAAAGAATTACGTGATCGTATTTCACAAACGCCTTACATTATCCCCGTAACGCATGGATGGTCACACGAAAGCCATTCACCAGTTGACCAAAAAAACGCAGAATTTGGTTCAAACCGCCCTATAGAAGACAGTATTCAAGATTTAATTTTGGGGGCTGATCGCATGTCTGATCTTTTTGGGTCAGGTATGAAATCAATGTTTGTTCCACCATGGAATCGTATCAATCCAGATCTGTCGGAACATTTAGTAGCTATTGGATATGATAATTTATCAACATATTTGCCTAGAAACACAAAATACAACATTGAAAAACTAGAACAAATCAATACACATATAGATCCGATATCATGGAAAATAGATAAATCACTTATACAAAGTGATACATTAATTACAAACATCGCAAATGCATTAAAGGACCGTAGGTTGGGACTTACAGACAATGATGAACCTTTTGGTTTATTAACCCATCATTTGATCCATGATGATGCTATTTGGGACTTTGTAAAACAATTCCTCACAATAATGCGAAAAGCCCCGATTGTGGCTTTCCGATAACTTAAGAACCCTTTATGCCATATACAGCCAACGAATAAGGACAGCTAAATGAGCCGACTTGAAAGCATGATGCGCCGCCTATCCGCACAAAAAATCGGATTGGAATGGGCTATTGAAGCCACCAAAGACATTGCTGGTGATGCATTAGAAATCGGGCTTGGAAATGGTCGCAGTTATGATCACCTACGAGAAAAAGTCACCAATCGCCGCGTTTGGGTCATTGATCGCCAATTACAATGTCATCCTTCTTGCGTGCCACCAAAAGAGGATTTCCTACAAGGCGAAGCCGAAGATATGTTTGCAGAGATGAAGAAACGCGGCATGCAAATTTCACTTGCGCATTATGACTTTGGTATAGGCGTTACAGAGCGAGACGAAGCAGAAGCCGCACGCCTAAGCCCTATGATTAAGGCGGTTATGGCACCTGATGCGATAATCTTATCGTGCCAGCCTCTAATTGGGTTCACCCATATAAAAGGGCCAGAAGGTATCCCTGCTGGCCGCTATCATTTTTATAGAAACGAAGCTTAAAGCTTATTCAGCACTTGTCGCTTTATTTGTCAGCTTATCCAGCGCACCAGTCATTTTTGCAATAACTTCTGCATCCTCTGGAAGCCCATGATTTTTAGATAGGCTTGATGGTGGGTGGTAAGCTACAAATACTTCGCCTGCTTCATTTTCATAAGCCACAACGCGCAGTGGCAGATCCAAGCCTGCAGTTTGGCTAAGTAACATTGCTGGTGTACCCAATTTTGGGTTACCAAACATCAACATCTGTGTTGGGCGCAAGTCTTGGTCTACAGAAGCAGCTCCTTTTGCGTGGTCAACACGTGCAAACACTTTCGCACCAGCACCTTCAATGGCTGCTGTCAGACGGTCTAGCGTTACATCCACAGAATGCGCGCTTTGTTTTACAATCAATTCGCCTGCGTTGGCGAGTGTGGCAGTTGCCATTGTCATAGCTATTACTCCAGCTTTAAGAATATTCATGGATCAATCATCCTTTGTTTAAAGTATTTAACGATACGGTAATCACGCACAAGATAGTGTAAAGAATTGCTTGGGGTAAACCGTTCAATTTTTCGTCAGCAAAAAAGGGCCAATCATACGATCAGCCCTTTCCTATTATTGTTATGGAAACTTAAAGCTTATTCAGCTTCTTCGTCTTCTTTCACTGGCACATACAACTCACCGCCTTCGCGGAATTTTGCAGCCATAGCTTCCAAGCCGTCTTTTTGTGCTTCAGCACGAATATCGTGTGAAATACGCATAGAACAGAACTTCGGGCCACACATAGAGCAGAAGTGTGCCACTTTATGCGCTTCTTTTGGCAATGTTTGGTCGTGGAATTCACGTGCTGTATCTGGGTCAAGTGATAGGTTAAACTGATCTTCCCAACGGAATTCAAAACGCGCACGAGACAAAGCATCATCACGCGCTTGCGCACCTGGTAGACCTTTGGCCAAATCTGCGGCATGCGCTGCGATCTTATATGTGATAACGCCTGTCTTAACGTCGTCACGATCTGGCAACCCTAAATGTTCTTTTGGTGTCACATAACAAAGCATTGCACAGCCAAACCAGCCGATCATCGCTGCACCAATACCTGATGTGATGTGGTCGTAACCTGGTGCAATATCTGTTGTCAGTGGCCCAAGCGTATAGAATGGTGCTTCGTGACAGCATTCCAATTGCTTATCCATGTTTTCTTTGATCTTGTGCATTGCAACGTGGCCTGGGCCTTCGATCATCACCTGACAATCTTTTGCCCATGCGATTTTCGTCAATTCACCCAATGTTTCCAACTCGGCAAATTGTGCTTCGTCGTTCGCATCTGCAATAGAGCCTGGACGTAAACCATCACCCAATGAGAATGACACGTCATAGGCACGACAGATGTCACAAATCTCATCAAAATGCTCGTATAGGAAGCTTTCTTTGTGATGGTGCAAACACCATTTCGCCATGATAGATCCACCACGTGAAACGATACCAGTTACACGGTTCACAGTCATAGGCACCATGTGCAAACGAACGCCCGCATGGATAGTGAAATAGTCAACGCCCTGCTCTGCTTGTTCGATCAAAGTGTCACGGAAAACTTCCCACGTTAAATCCTCGGCAATTCCGTTAACCTTTTCTAATGCTTGATAAATTGGCACTGTCCCAATTGGGACAGGACTGTTGCGGATGATCCATTCACGCGTGTTGTGGATGTTACGACCCGTTGACAAATCCATAACCGTATCAGCACCCCAACGGATAGACCAAACCAGTTTATCAACCTCTTCTTCCATTGAAGAAGACACTGCAGAAGTCCCCATATTCGCATTGATTTTCACAAGGAAATTACGGCCAATAATCATCGGCTCAGTTTCTGGGTGGTTGATGTTTGCAGGGATAATCGCGCGGCCTGCAGCAATCTCATCGCGTACAAATTCAGGTGTCACTGTATCTGGAAGGTTGGCACCCCAATCGTATCCATCACGCTCACCAGCCACTTCAGCGCGTTTTTGGTTTTCACGAATGGCAATATATTCCATTTCCGCTGTCACAATACCCGCACGAGCATAAGCCAACTGAGTGACCGCTTTGCCGTCTTTTGCACGCAATGGTTTTGGTTTGATCGGGAATTCCGCTGTCAAACGATCGCCTTCAACAAAACCGTTATCTTCGGATTTGATTTCGCGACCTTCATAGCTTTCCACATCACCACGACCTTCGATCCATTTGCGGCGCACATCTGCCAAACCTTGGCGGATATCGATATCCAATGTTGGGTCTGTGTATGGGCCAGATGTATCGTATACTGTCACAGGTGGCTCGCCTGCTGTTGGGTGCACAGAAATTTCGCGCATCGGAACGGCGATACCTTCATGCATGCTGCCTTTGACGTAAATCTTTTTGGAGGCAGGCAAACTGCCTGTCGTAATTTTTGGATTAGGGACGTTCATTTAGCTCTCCTCAAGCTTCCACTTAAAAAGACCCGTTATATAGTGAACATAGGCAGACAGGGTTTCCCCACTTGGACCGCTTTAAAGTGCAATGCGATCACTTGCTTCCTACGCCAGTCTTAACTGGGTCAGGTTCAAAGGGTCGCGTCACTGTGCAAATACACTGTCAGCCTCTCAGGTCCCAAAGCGGACCCCCCCTGCGTGTATAATTGCTTAAAGTTTCAGATAAGAATCGTCAACAGTATGCCCTGCAATCAGCTTTCCTGAAAATAGCTTCGGCTTTCCTGATGTTTATTGATTACTCTTTCACGGCCTCCATCACCACATGCGTTGATGTACTCGCCACACATGGTAACGCAGAGATACGTTCACCAAGAGCAATACGATACGCAGAGATACTTTGGGTGCGTACTTTTAGCAGATAATCAAATTGACCTGCTATCATATGACATTGTTCTACTTCAGGCAGTTGCATTACCGCTTCGTTAAACGCCTTTAACGCAGCATCCCGCGTATCATTTAACCGTACTTCAGTAAAAGCGATATGACTACGTTCTAAGATTTCATGATTTACTACAGCCCTAAATCCTAGGATCGTTTTGTTTTCCATCATCTTTTTCAATCGCGCCTGGCAAGGCGTCTTTGATAATCCAACACGATCAGAAAGCTCTGAAATCGTGATACGCCCGTTTTTTTCAAGAACTGTTAGTATTTTTCGATCGAACTCATCCATATTCACCAAAACCATTTATTTTTTAGATAAAAAAACACATTTAAAACGAACTTTAAAGACAATTTATCTAATATTTATAATTAATAAGAAAAATAAACTTTAAGATATTTGTTATACTGCGTTTAACTCAACACAGGATTTTATTATGGCTTCTCTTTCTGACATCCGCAAAAAATTACGCAAGTATCACCTAGAAAATGAAAACATCTGTGTAAAACGTCTTATAAAAGATGTAGATTTGAACGACAATGCACGCGCTGAAACCGTAAATCGGGCAGCCGAGATAGTTGAAAACATTCGTAATCAGAAAAGCCCAGGCTTGATGGAAGTGTTCCTAGCAGAATACGGATTATCAACCAGCGAAGGTGTCGCTTTGATGTGTCTTGCAGAAGCATTGTTACGTGTTCCCGATGCAAAAACCATGGATGATTTAATCGAGGACAAATTGTCCGATCAAAGCTGGAGCAAACATATCGGTCATTCAGACAGTTCATTGGTAAATGCATCCACATGGGCGCTAATGCTGACGGGTCGTGTTTTGCAAGAGAACGAAGAAACTGGAATTACCAGTTCAATGGGCAAGCTTGTAAAACGTGTGGGTGAACCTGTGATTAGACGCGCAGTAAAAGCGGCTATGAAAGAAATGGGCAATCAATTTGTTTTGGGGGAAACAATCGAGAATGCTGTTCAACGTGGCTCCAAACGAGAAGCCGAAGGATACACGCATTCTTATGATATGTTAGGTGAGGCCGCCCTTACAGACCGCGACGCAAAAGGTTTTGTCACATCATATGCTAATGCGATCGATTACCTTGCAACTTTAAGCAAACATGCAGATGCCCGTAAAAACCCAGGCATTTCAATAAAACTTTCAGCCTTGCATCCACGTTATGAGTTACGCCAGAAAAAACAGGTGATGGATGTCCTTGTTCAACGCACATTGCACCTTGTTTTAAAAGCAAAAGAAGCAAATATGGGATTGAACATTGATGCTGAAGAAGCTGATCGATTAGACTTATCTTTAGATGTCATCGAGGCCGTTTTATCAGACAATCGTCTCGCGGGTTGGGATGGCTTTGGTGTTGTAATTCAAGCTTATTCAAGACGCGCACCAATTGCGATTGATTGGCTGTATGCCCTTGCCAAAAAGCTAGACCGTAAGATTATGGTTCGCTTGGTTAAAGGCGCTTATTGGGATACGGAAATCAAACGCGCACAAATTGATGGAATATCCGATTTTCCTGTTTATACGAAAAAATCGGCAACAGACATTTCTTATATTGCTTGTGCTGAACAACTCTTGTCTTTGAATGATCGTATTTACCCGCAGTTTGCTACGCATAATGCACACAGTGTGCAGACGGTTCTTGATATAGCCCAATCCGATAATACGTATGAATTTCAAAGACTTTATGGAATGGGTGAAGGTTTATACAATCATATAACAAAAGCATTTAACATACCTTGCCGGATCTATGCACCGGTGGGTATTCATGATGATCTTCTTGCTTATTTAGTGCGCCGCCTTTTGGAAAACGGAGCCAATTCATCATTCGTGAATCAGATTGTTGATAAGAATGTGCCCGCAAGAGATGTTGTTAAAGACCCATTTGAAACGTGGGAAGAAAGCAAAGACAACGCAAATATTGCTGTGACAAAACCACAAGACTTATATCAACCAGAGCGTCCCAACTCCATTGGGTTTGATTTCACCAATGTCACTGAGCTTGATCGCATAGAAAAAGCGCGCCTGCCATTTGCAGATGCAACTTGGGATGTCGCATCACAACTCGCTTCTGGCGCCCCTACTGGCGAAACGCTTAACGTCAACAATCCAACAGACCTAACATCACTTGGCACAGTGACCTTGGCATCAACTACAGATACAGAAAATGCTATAAAAGCAGCAAAACCTTGGGCTGCATCCCAAATTGAGCGCGCAGAGATTTTAAACTATGCCGCAGATTTATATGAAGAAAACTTTGGTGAACTATTTGCGATTTTAACGCGTGAAGCAGGTAAAACTATAAATGACGCGGTATCTGAACTGCGTGAAGCTGTTGATTTTCTGCGATATTATTCTGCACAAGCAATACATCACGCATATAAAGCACCGCTTGGAACATTTGCATGTATCTCACCTTGGAATTTTCCTCTGGCTATTTTCACAGGCCAAATTGCGGCAGCACTTTCTGTTGGAAATGCGGTTTTAGCAAAGCCTGCAGAACCAACACCAATTATTGCGACACGCGCTGTACAACTGTTGTATCAAGCTGGAGTTCCCAGAACTGCCTTACAATTGTTGATCGGTTCAGGCCGTGATGTTGGCGCAACTCTTGTATCTTCGCCAACCACAGATGGTGTGTGTTTCACTGGTTCAACAGCAACCGCACAGCATATTAATAAATCTGCGGCCGAAGTTGGTAATGCACGGTCGGCTTTAATTGCCGAGACTGGTGGGTTAAACGCTATGATCGTAGATAGTACGGCCCTACCCGAACAAGCCGTTCGCGATATTGTAGCCTCTACTTTTCAATCAGCAGGCCAAAGATGCTCTGCGCTACGCATGCTATACCTTCAAGAGGATATAGCAGAAGATTTTTTAGAAATGTTATATGGTGCTATGGAAACCCAAATAGTTGGTGATCCATGGGATATGCGTACTGATATTGGTCCTGTAATCACTCAAACTGCCTTGGATGGTATTAATGCGCATATTGTTAAGGCCGCAAAAGAAAAACGCATACTTTATCAAATTGATGTACCCCAAAATGGTACATTCGCCAAACCAACAGCAATCAAAGTATCTGGTATCGAAGAATTAGAAGAAGAAATTTTCGGCCCTGTCCTGCATATCGCGACTTACAAAGCGGATGAAATTGATCAAGTTGTGTCTGCTATAAACGCATCTGAGTATGGCTTAACCTTTGGTGTTCATTCTCGAATTGATAGCTTTGTAAACATGCTGTGCAATCGTTTGAATGTCGGCAATATGTACGTAAACCGAAACCAGATTGGCGCTGTAGTTGGCTCACAACCCTTTGGTGGTGAAGGATTATCTGGTACAGGTCCAAAAGCTGGCGGGCCAGAATACCTGACACGATTTGTAACGCCTGATGCATCTACCCCAGCTCCATATACACCAACAAAGATAAGTCTTGATGCTATACAACAATATATTAACAAAACCCCACGCCCCGAACGTATTGCCCTACACAGCACTGTTCTGCCTGGTCCTACGGGAGAGAAAAACACTGTATCGAGCTATGGGAGAGGAATAGTATTATGCCTTGGGCCAACTTTAGAAATGGCACGTATCCAATCAGCGGCAGTAAAAGGCATAGGCTGCAAGCCTATCGTTATCGCCCCAAATGCAGACCCATCGGAAGGTATATCTGGCACACTACCGCTTAATCTCCTAGCAGATATAAACGGTATTGATGCTGTGGTTTTATGGTCTGATGATGATGCGCATATTCAAGCGCGTTCAGCCTTATCTGAAAGATCAGGTGCATTGATCCCTTTGATTGACGCGCGAGACATTGCACAACGATGCACATTAGAAAGGCACGTCTGTATCGATACAACTGCAGCTGGTGGGAATGCAGCATTGTTGGCTTCTTAAAGTTTCATTTTTATTATGAGCACATCATTTAAAATGACGTTAGGTCTTAAAAAACGATCTTGCACCTATGTTATATTGAGCCATAGTTAATTTATGGCTCTTGTAACTCCTCTTAATGATTTTTTTGGCACGGTCGCTGATCGTGGGTTAGCTCTGTTAGGTATATCATCCTTAGGGAAAACAAGCAGTGTTGAAGGAACTATTGATCTTTGCAAACGATTTATGTCGACCAAAGGAAATGCTTCTGGGTTGGCATTATCTTATCAAATATTAAAATCGTATGAAGCTTTCTCTGATGAGCAAAAAACTGATTTCTTTCAATTGGTTTTAAGTTCTTTCTCAACTGACATTGAGCTGGCAAAAGAAGCCGCGCAAATCTTTGTAGAAACACAGTCGATACAAGATTTAGATCACTTAAAAAGTGTAACCCGACCACAATACGCACAGCTGATTGCATTACTGAACCAAACACCTGCTGCAACTATGAAAATTCTACACATGCGCTCTGATTTACTTATCAGGCTCAGAGAACATCCAGAACTACGCACATTGGATGCAGAATTTGTCAAAGTATTTTCGGCTTGGTTCAACCGCGGCTTTTTAGGGCTACGAAACATTAATTGGCAAACCCCAGCAGCCATTCTCGAGAACGTCATTAAATACGAAGCTGTTCATGGTATTACCGATTGGGATGACCTTGGGCGCAGAATAAAACCTGCAGACCGTATGATTTACGGCTTTTTTCATCCAAACTTAGCAGACGAACCACTTATCTTTGTTGAAGTCGCCCTTATGGGTGACACGCCGAATGCTATTTCACCGATATTGACAGAAACTAGGGAACCAATTGATCCAAGCAAAGCAACAACTGCTGTATTTTATTCTATATCAAACTGCCAAAATGGACTTCGCGGTATTCCACTTGGAAATTTCCTAATTAAGCAAGTTGTAGAAGACCTTAAAACACGGTTTCCACATCTTAAAGATTTTGTAACCTTGTCACCTATCGTGAAATTTGGCGATTGGGCACGCGCGCATGAAGATTATTCTGCCCTCTTAACTGACGACATTAATTTAGACAGCTTACAAGCTGACGACTTGGAAAAAACCTTAATGCCTGCAGCAGCGAAATTCTTAAGCTCGATAAAGGCAAAAGATGGCAAACCACTTGATCCTGTTTGTCGTTTCCATATCGGCAACGGCGCACGTTTGGAACGTTTGAATTGGGCGGCACGTTTAGATGATATTGGCTTAACGACGTCTTACGGTATCATGGCGAACTATCGTTATATCATTGATGATATCGAAAAGAACCACGAAGCGTTCGAGACAGATGGCACTGTAACGGTATCTAATAACGTGAAAAAGCTTGCCAGCTTAAATAAATCCTAAAACCCACACTCAGAAAATTTACATAAAACTGTTTTTTTCAACCTTCTGTCACACAACCGTTACAAACTTGTGACATGAGCTTCATATGGACTGCCTATCTAGCACTCAGCCGATAAGAATCGGTCCATGAAACAAAATTGGGATTGAACTTATGTTCTTTAAAACTCTTTCATTTACAGCTGTTGCATTGGCAACGGCAATCGCAACACCAGCTTTGGCTGAACGCAAAGAAATCAAAATTGTTGGCTCTTCAACAGTATTTCCATTCTCAACAGCTGTGGCAGAGCAATTTGGTCAAAAGACTGACTTCGCTACTCCAGTTGTAGAATCAACAGGCTCAGGCGGCGGCATGAAATTGTTCTGTGCTGGTGTTGGTACTGACCACCCAGATATCACAAACGCTTCTCGTCGTATGAAAGCGAAAGAATGGAAGTTGTGCCAAGAAAACGGCGTTACAGACATCGTTGAATCAATCATCGGCTTCGACGGTATTGTAGTTGCAAATGGCATCGACGCTCCATCATTCGAACTAACAATCGATCACCTTTATAAAGCTCTTGCAAAAGGCCAAGGCGAGCCAGCAAAATGGTCAGACATTGACCCATCTTTGCCAGACATCAAAATCGAAGTGCTTGGCCCACCACCATCATCTGGTACACGTGACGCTTTCGAAGAATTAGTGATCCAAAAAGGCGGTAAAGCTGCTGGTCTTGAAAAAGCTGAGTATAAAAAACTTGAAATCCGTACAGACGGTGCTTGGGTTGACGCTGGTGAAAACGACAACCTAATGGTTCAAAAATTGGCTGCTAACCCAGCTGCAGTAGCTGTATTCGGTTACTCTTTCTTGGATCAAAACTCTGACACGATCAAAGGCGCTACAGTAAACGGCGTTGCACCAGAATTCGAAAACATCGCTGCTGGCGACTACAAAGTATCACGTTCCCTATACTACTACGTGAAAAAACAACACGTAGGTGTTGTGCCAGGTATCGCTGAATTCGCTGCTGAATTCGCATCAGATGCAGCTGCGGGCGAAGAAGGTTACCTTGTAGACAAAGGTTTGATCCCATTGTCAGAAGAACCTTTCGCGGCAAACCTAGACACAATGACAAACCTAGTTGTAATGACTGGTTCAGAAGAACTTAAGTAAGCCTTAAGCTTACTTTCAAGCGACCTCCACGCTTGTAAAACAAATAACCGTTGGGGGCATGAAAATGCCCCCAGCTTTCTGCCAAAGCACGCTGCTGTGCTAAATATTAGGACTATAGAAATGCTCGGGCTTTCTAATCTAATGCCGATAATTATTCTCGGTCTATCATGTGCTTTCTTTGTTATGGCACGATCAAAAGCCACAGCTGTTTCGAATGGCATCCCTTCATCGCTACACTCTCGTCCAAATTACCACGGAACACTTTCGTTTCTGTGGGTTTTGCTTTTAGGGATAGCGACATATCTTATTCTTTTGATTTTTGGCAGCTGGTTTGTAACTGGCTCTTTATTAAGCCAAATCAAAGCAGCAAACCCTTCATTAGCTGACATTCAAGCGCAACTGGTTTTATCAGATGCCAAAGCTATATCCGAAGGGCGCGCGGCCTCTTCAGTGGATGATTTGCGTGAAACGATTGCGGGTGATTATTCCAGCTTATCCAATCTGCATAATTGGTCCATGGTTCTTATTCCGCTTGCACTATCAATTCTTGGTGGCTTGTTCCAATTCACGCGCATTACAACAGAGTGGCGCGCACGTAATAAGTCAGAACGCATCATCAGCTCATTCCTATTCGTTTGTGCAGCGATTGCAGTTTTAACCACAATCGGCATTGTTTTGAGTTTGATTTTTGAAACAATGAATTTCTTTTCGAACATCGGATGGCGTGTAGATAAATACATTTTCGGTACAGAATGGTCTCCATTGGCTGGTGTACATTCTGGAACTATGGATCCCGACCGTGTGGGTGCAATCCCATTGTTTGTAGGTACCATGCTAATCACATTAATCGCTATGATCGTGGCTGTGCCAATCGGCCTTATGGCTGCGATTTACCTATCAGACTTTGCATCGGCTCACGTGCGTGCGTGGGCAAAACCAATGTTGGAAATCTTGGCAGGTATCCCAACAGTTGTTTACGGTTTCTTTGCAGCAATCACATTAGCCCCTGCCATTCGCGGATGGGGTGAAGCGATTGGATTATCAGTTGCATCCGAAAGCGCGCTGGCTGCGGGTGTAGTGATGGGTATTATGATTATCCCATTCATTTCATCCCTATCAGACGACGTTATCAATGCAGTACCACAATCACTACGTGATGGCTCTTATGGCTTGGGTGCTACCAAAGCTGAAACAATCCGGCAGGTTGTTTTGCCAGCTGCCCTACCTGGTATCGTTTCTGCGGTTCTATTGGGCGTATCTCGCGCCGTTGGCGAAACAATGATCGTTGTGATGGCAGCAGGCCAAGGTGCAAACCTGACTGTAAACCCATTGGAAGCTGTGACAACAGTCACCGTACAAATCGTTATGTTGATTACAGGTGATACAGAGGCCGAAACAGCCGCTGGCCCTGCCTTTACTCTTGGTTTCACACTCTTCTGTGTAACCCTACTACTTAACATCGTCGCCTTACGCATCGTGCGTAAGTACCGTGAAGCGTATGACTAGGATTTGACCATGACTGATCTTTCAAAATATTCTGGACATCATACGTCTGAACTTGCTGCTAAAAACGCAAAACGTCGTAATGCCGCGCAAACGCGTTTAAAACTTTATGGTATCACAGCAATTGCATTGTCAGGATTGGCATTGGTTGCCCTGCTTTGGACAGTGTTGGGAAATGCCACAGGTGCTATTCGCGAACATTATGTGACTTTGCCTGTGACATTGGATCAATCCATTGATGCAGAGGGTACAAAAGATCCAAAAGTTATTGGGAAAACCGATTTTGCAAAGCTGACGAAAAACGCTCTTAAAGAGCACTTCCCGATGGTGAAAAACCGTAAAGCTAAAAAACAACTTTATGATGTGGTCAGCGGCGGTGCAGCCTTTGAATTACGTACATTGGTTCAAGAAAACCCAGAACTGATTGGCACAACTATTGATTACCGTTTCTTAGCATCAGATATATCAGACCTTTATCTTAAAGGTGAATACGGCACCTTGGTTGAGCAGAAGCACAGCAAAGCACTAGACGTGACTGCAACTGGTAAAGACATTGTAACACTGAATGTAAGCCCAGATGTTTTCACCTCAGTTGTTGGTCAAATCCAAACTGAATTGCGTAAGCGCGCATCGCGTTTGGACGCAAAAGCAGGCCAAGAAAACAATGGTGTACGTGTCTTTATGGAACGTATGAATGCCGCAACTGATGAGGCTGCCAAGGCTGATGCAAAAGCACAAGTCGAAGCACGTACAATCAAGCGTGATGGTTTCATCAAAGAAGCTGAAGAATTACGTCGTATCGCGGAACAACCAAATTACGAAGGCAAGCTGGATAAATTCATGCCATCCGTCTTGGTTCGCATTGGCACAGGCTGGGCTAAACTGACAGATATCTCAGCGGCAGGCAGCACAGCAAAAGTAATCCTGCCAATTGGAGACACAACGTCTTTTGCGGCAGATGACTGGGCACTTTATGTAAACAGCTCCGCAGAAGTATCACGTAAAACAACAGACAACCAAATCGTTTGGCTGGAAAGCTTGCGCGCAGATGATCGTATCAGTTCAAACTTTAACTGGCGCTTCTTTTCATCTGGTGACAGCCGTGAACCTGAGTTGGCGGGTATTTGGGGTGCTTTGGTTGGCTCTATGCTGACAATGTTCGTCACATTCTTCTTAGCGTTCCCAATTGGTGTGCTATCCGCAATATACCTTGAAGAATTCGCACCAAAGAACAAATTGACAGACTTTGTCGAAGTGAACATCAACAACCTAGCCGCTGTACCATCCATCGTATTTGGTTTGCTTGGTCTGGCTGTATTCCTTAATGTCTTTGGTGTGCCACGCTCTGCCCCACTTGCAGGTGGTATCGTATTGGCGCTTATGTCGTTGCCCACAATTATCATCGCATCACGTGCAGCTATCCGTGCAGTGCCCCCTTCCATCCGTGATGCGGCACTTGGATTGGGTGCATCTAAGCTGCAAACGTCATTCCACCACGTATTACCACTGGCAATGCCAGGTGTTTTAACGGGATCAATCATCGCCATGGCACAGGCTTTGGGCGAAACGGCCCCCTTGATCATGATCGGCATGGTGGCCTTTATCGTTGATATTCCAACTGGTATTACAGACAACGCATCTGTTTTGCCTGTCCAAGTCTTCCGTTGGGCAGACTTCCCTGAACGCGCCTTTGAAGCCAAAACCGCTGCTGCAATTTGTGTGTTGTTGGTCTTCCTTGTAGTAATGAACCTAATCGCAATCGTACTGCGCAAACGCTTTGAACGTCGTTGGTAGGAAGTGGTGACAGATATGCAGATTGATTTGAATTTGAGTGAGGAAAATATGGCTCAAGAAGTATCCGAGAAACAAATGAAAATAACGGCGCGTGGCGTTGATGTTTTCTACGGTGAAGCTCAGGCTATTAAACAGGTCGACGTAGATATAGAAGATCACGCAGTGACGGCTTTTATTGGCCCATCTGGTTGCGGTAAATCAACATTCTTACGCTGTTTGAACCGCATGAACGACACGATTGATATCTGCCGTGTCACTGGTGACATTCGTTTGGATGGCAATGATATTTATGACCCAAACATTGATCCTGTTCAGCTTCGCGCGCAGGTCGGCATGGTATTTCAAAAGCCTAACCCATTCCCAAAATCAATCTATGATAATGTGGCCTATGGCCCTCGCATTCACGGTTTGACCGCTTCTAAGTCTGAATTAGATGGGTTGGTCGAATGGGCACTCACTCGTGCAGGTTTGTGGAATGAAGTGAAAGACCGCTTAGACAAGCCGGGAACGGGCCTATCTGGTGGTCAACAACAACGTCTGTGTATTGCTCGTGCAATCGCGGTTCAGCCAACAGTTATCCTTATGGATGAACCATGTTCTGCACTTGATCCGATCGCGACAGCGACAATCGAAGAACTGATTGATGAATTACGCACAAAATTCAGCATCGTTATTGTAACACACTCGATGCAACAGGCTGCACGTGTTTCACAAAAAACAGCTTTCTTTCACCTTGGCGACTTGGTTGAATTTGGCGACACAAATGACATTTTCACCTCTCCGCGGGATGAACGAACACAGAATTATATTACAGGCCGTATCGGATAGGATCGCGCAATGGAACATACACATATCGTTACACGCTTTGATAAAGAGCTAAATGAGATTGAAACACTTTTGGTTCTTATGGCGGATAAAGTATCCGACCAAATGAAGAACTCTTCAAAAGCTTTGAAAAAGAATGACACAGAACTTGCCGCGAAAGTGGCGAAAGCAGATGCGGCAATCAACGAATTAGAAACACAAATTGATGAAAAAGCTATTCGCCTAATCGCTTTACGCCAACCAATGGCCGAAGATTTGCGAAGTGCGATTACAACATTAAAAGTATCACAATGTTTGGAGCGTATGGGTGACTATGCCAAAACATTATCTTACCGTGTTGATGCAGTAGATGATTACTCTCCAATGAAACCCGTCGTGCGCCGCATTTCAAAAATGTCGAACCAAGTCGCTATTATGCTGGACCAAGTTATGGAGGCCTATGTCACACAAGATACTGAACTGGCAGAAAAAGCGCGATTGGCGGATGAAGACATTAATGACGAAACCGCAGCTTTATTCCGTGAACTGCTTACGTATATGATGGAAAACCCAAGAAATATCGAAGCATGCACACATTTGCTGTTCATCTCAAAAAACTTAGAACGCTCTGGCGACCAAGTGAAAAATATTGCTGAACAAGTTCACTATTTGGTCACAGGCGAATTGGTGGAAGAATGATATGGCACAAGGTGGTCCCAAAGTTCTGATCGTCGAAGACGAACCGTCACAGCTAGAATTACTAAGCTACAACCTGAGCGTAGATGGCTATGATGTTTATAAAGCGGAAACAGGTGAAGAAGGTCTTTTAATTTTATCAGAGACTGAAATCGATTTGATATTATTGGATTGGATGCTACCGCAAACTTCTGGTTTAGAGATCTGTCGCCAAATTAAACGAAAAAAAGAAACCAAGACTATTCCTGTAATTATGCTGACTGCACGCGGTGAAGAGGATGATAAAATAAGAGGCTTGGATACTGGGGCCGATGATTATGTCGTTAAGCCATATTCAATCAAAGAGCTTATGGCGCGCGTACGTGCAAACCTACGAAGTATATCCAGCAGCATAGGCACTAACGTACTAAGCTATGAATTACTTTCAATGGATTTAACGCGTCACGTGGTAAGCATAGGATCAGAAGTAGTTCACTTAGGCCCATTAGAATTCAAATTATTACGCGTTTTACTAGAGGCACCAAGCCGTGTCTTTTCTCGCGACCAATTATTGGAGCGCGTTTGGATTAACAGTTTGGAAGTTGAGACGCGCACTGTGGATGTACACATCGGGCGCTTACGCAAACAACTAAATGCTGTTTCAGAAGAAGAGTACATCCGCACAGTTCGCGGTTTTGGGTACTCTTTGGATAAATTCGCCAAGGCCTAGGTGTAATTTACATACCCTAAGGCCATTTAGCCACGGGTGGCATGCTCATCAATACGGCAGATGGATCGTGACCAGATTGCAAACCAAAGTGCGTTCCGCGATCATATACAAGGTTAAACTCGGCATAACGCCCACGTTTGATTAATTGTACCTCACGATCATCATCAGTCCATGTTTCATTACGACGCTTTTCAGTAATTGGTAGGAAAGCATCCAGAAAAGACCGCCCAACATCTTGCGTAAATGCAAAATCTGCATCCCAATCACCCGTATCATGATCATCAAAGAAAATGCCGCCAACACCTCGAGCTTCGCCCCAGTGTTTGATCATGAAATACTCATCCGCCCAATCTTTGAATTTTGGATAATATTCTGGGTCGTGTTTATCACATGCTTTCTTTAACTCATTATGAAAAAATTCTGTATCTTCAGTTACTTCTATCATTGGATTCAAGTCAGAACCACCACCAAACCAACTGGCAACAGGTGTCCAAAACATACGTGTATTCATATGTACCGCAGGTGTTTTGGGACTGTTCATATGAGCCACAAGGGAAACACCTGATGCCCAAAATACTGGGTTATCTTCCAGACTAGGTATGTCTTTGCGTGCGGCCATAGCTTTGATCATCATTGGAGATAGCCTGCCGTGTACAGTTGAAATATTCACCCCAACTTTTTCAAAAACACGCCCACCACGCATAACAGACATCAAACCACCGCCGCCATCACCATCAGTACCGCGTTGGGTTTTTGTTAATTCAAAACGACCTGCAGGGCGATCAGCAAAAGGGCCTGTTGTTTGCGTATCTTCAAGATTTTCAAAAGCCACACAAATTTGGTTGCGTAATTCTTCGAACCAAGCAGAAGCTTTATCTTTACGGGCTTGCGCATCTGTCGTCATGAACCATCTCCGAATTAATAATCAATGAATACCTACTGAAATCGCTCATAACAAACCAGTGCCGAAAACAGATTAGGTCTAAATGACACAACTGCGTCTAAACCCGCCCATAATCTTCGCGTTTCACTTCGGGTATTTCATCATATCCAGCGGCTTGTGCATAAGCATGACCAGACTGCACTGCGTTTGCAATCAGACTAGGTGCCAAACAATCACCAATACGCATGACAGACTTAATACCTACGTCTGACCAACATGCTTCTTGCCCTTTCAACTCAGACCATAGCATGTCTTCAGGTGCACGTGATGTCACCAAAACCAAAGAACCGCATTCTATAGTCTGTGTTTGGTTCGAATAAACGCATTTAAGAGAAACCGCGCCACTATCCATTCCAGAAAGCTGTTTGATTGGGATAATCTCCACTCCCAGTTCAATCAATCGTGTTTGGATACGCCCCTGCTCCAATGTGTTTTCAGACCAAGCAGCCACGATTGGCGAGGGTGTCACGAACACCACCTTGTGGCCTGCGGCAGCAATCATTTCAGCCAAAACACTCGCCATATAAAAGCGATCATCATCGTAAATCACAACAGGCGCTTTAGATTTGATAACCCCAACTCCTTTTTTCATCAGGTCATCGGGCGTAAATACACAGGTCTGATCTAAAAACGGCAATGGCTTACGATGCACACGTCCTTGTCCACATTTACGCCACTTGGCTCCTGCCGCGAGCACAACATTCGGGATACCGTATTCCAAAATATCTTGCGCAGATAAAGAACTGTTTAAATACATTTCAGCGTTCGAGGCTTGCTGTAATTGCCAAACACGCCAATCACGAACCCGTCCCCATGCATTTAACTCTGGCAGATTGCTTTCTAACGTCACACGTCCGCCCCATGTATCGGCTTTATCGGCTAAAATAACATCTGCACCACGTTGTGTTAATGCACGTGCTGCTTCTAGCCCTGCGGGGCCGCCTCCAACAATCAAATATTGCTCTGGCGTTTTAAGCTTTGGGATGATTTCAGGATGCCAACCACGTCGCCACTCTTCGCCGATCGTCGGGTTCTGCGTGCACCGCATTGGAACACATGTATTGTCACCAGCTGTACAAATATTACAGCCGATGCATTCGCGGATATCTTCAACGCGACCCGTTTTAATTTTCTTTGGCAAGAACGGATCGGCTATTGATGGGCGCGCAGCACCTATGAAATCCAATTGTCCCTTTTTTATAAGCCGCGCCATAGTATCAGGCGATGTATATCGACCAACGCCAACCACTGGCTTTGTCGTTATAGATTTCACAAAGCTTGTATATTTCTCTTGAAACCCTTCATCCGAAAACCGTGATGTTTGGCTGTCATTTGACCAATCAGATAGGTTCACATCCCATAGGTCAGGCAATTCGGCCAAAGCTTCGATCACATCACGCGCTTCTGCATCATGCTGCATTCCTTCTGTGCCAAGCAATTCATCAACCGCCATACGCACAGCAACAGCACAAGTATCACCGACCGCCTCTTTTGTGTCCTCAATTACTTCTCGAAACAAACGTAGGCGGTTTTCCAATGAGCCGCCGTATTCATCGGTGCGATGATTATGCCGCGCTAAAAGGAAATGGTGCAGCAATGACATGTCATGTCCAGCATAAGCATAAATAATGTCAAATCCTGCCTCTTTTGCACGTAAAGCGGCCTCAACATGCCAACGACGAAACGCTTTTATATCCGACTTATCCATTGCGCGTGCCTGAACTGGATCATCGCTATCAACGACCACATCGGATGGCGCCAAAGGGACTGCCCGCGAATAACGGTTGGCCGTGTGCAGGCCATTATGGACCAGTTGAATAGCCGCTAAACTGCCATGCTCATGTACGGCATCAGTAACAGCGCGCAATGCAGGAATATCACGATCATCCCAAAGCCGTGCTTCATTGGCTGGTGAAATATCAGACGTTGGGTGGATTTCTGTCTCTTGTGTAGACACAACACCCCATCCACCTTCGGCTTTAATTCCTCGCAATCGCGCCTCTGACTTTGGGTAACGATAGCCCATACCCGTACAATGCGGCACTTGATAAAACCGATTGGGTGCTGTCACAGGTCCAATCTTTACGGGCTCGAATAGACTGTCATATCTGGGATCACGTGCCATATGGGCTAACGCCCTTTCCAAACAGGATCCCGTTTTTCAGCAAAGGCTTTTGCACCTTCCAATTGATCTTCAGATGTATAAAGCGTTTTGACGGTTTCAAATTCACTCGATGTGATCTTTTTCAATGCATCATGGAACTTCATATTCTCAGCCTCACGCACAACTTCTTTAATCGCCGCGTTTACCAAAGGTGGCCCACTGGCAATCAGTTGTGCCATTTCACGTGCTTTTGCCATTAAATCTTTGGCAGAATGAACTTGATTGATCATTCCCCAACGTGCAGCTTCTTCAGCGTCCAACCAACGGCCTGTCAGCAGCATTTCCATGGCAATATGATACGGGATACGTTTTGGGAGTTTGATTGATGCCGCATCTGCAACGGTTCCTGAACGGATCTCTGGTAAAGCAAAACTGGCGTGTTCTGCAGCCATAATAATATCGCAAGAAAGCGCTAACTCTAATCCACCACCACAACAAATACCATTTACGGCACAGATTACTGGTTTGTTAAAATCAGGCAGCTCTTGAATACCGCCAAATCCGCCAACGCCGTAATCACCATCCACAGCATCACCATCCGCAGCTGCTTTTAAATCCCAACCAGGGCAAAAGAATTTCTCTCCTGCGGCTGTCACAATCGCGACGCGCAATTCTGAATCATCGCGAAAACTTGCAAAGACATCCCCCATAATACGGCTGGTAGCCAAGTCGATCGCATTGGCCTTTGGGCGATCCAAAGTCACCTCTAACACAGCCCCCTCGCGGTGGGTTTTTATTGGGCTATCCGTCATCTTTATCTCCTATTGCAATCAATGCATCCACTGCGATTGCACGTTCTGGCGTACATAAAAGCGGATTGATCTCTATCTCTTTTACAGAACCTGCATTCTTTATCACATAATCTTGCACAGCCATCACAGTTGCAACAATAGCATTCACATTGGCTGGAGGCTCCCCACGAAACCCATTCAATTGGGCAGCAACCTTTAACTGATTTAGGGCACCTTCAATTTCAGCTTCGCTTGCCGGCACCAGCAACGATTGACTGTCCGTTAAAAGTTCCGTCAAAACACCGCCAGCTGCTAATGTAAGGACATAACCATGTGCGTGGTCTTGAACAACGCCAACAAGCAACTCAGCAACCCCATCCGTCACCATTTCCTCAATCAGAAAACTGTCCACTGGCATAGCAATTGCTTTATCATATACAGCATTCGCAGATGTTAAGTTCAAAGCGACAGCACCAACATCTGATTTATGAGCAATCCCTTGTCCTTTTAAAACAACAGGAAATCCAATTTCTTCCGCAACTTTCCCGACAGAAGCTGTGTCATTTGTAGATTGCACTCGTGGCACGGTAACGCCTGATGCCTTTAACAATCCTTTGGCTTCATATTCCGTTATCGCTTTCACATTTTTCGGTTCTAAAGGCAAAACCACTGGTACAACTTGGTTCTGTTGGCGCCCGCAGAATACCGCTGCTTCTATTGCTGCCAAAGCTTCACCTAAACCGCAAAGTGGCACGATGCCTTTAGCGATCAACCGATCGGCAACACTTTCAGGCATAGTCTCGATCAAACTCGACACAATTCCTATTGGTTGCTCTGTTGTTTTTTGTGCTTTTTCAACCGCCTCGATTACATTGTCCCATGCACTTGGGTCACAACGATCATCGCGCGGGAAATCTAATATCAAGACACCAAACCCTAAGTGAGGTTCCATCATTGCTGTAAATGTACGCCTCATCGCCTCTAAATCACCCCAGATGTAGGTGTGATAATCTAATGGGTTTGCTAATTTCACCAGCGGCCCAAGTGCAGTACGTAAATTTTCATGCTGACTTTGTGTTAATTCAGGGAACACCAAATCGCGTCCAACAGCTGTATCAGCCATTAGGCTGGCTTCGCCACCGGAACAAGACATTGATGCAATCTGGTTGCTTTTTAATGGCCCTATAACATGGAGTATTTTCAAAGCCTCGAGCATCTCAGGCAAAGACTGAACTTGTGCGAAGCCCAATCGGGAAAATAAAGCCTGCGCCCCTGCATCACTTCCAGCTAAGGAAGCCGTATGCGAAATCGTTGCTGCCTGTGCCTGATCAGACTTGCCCACCTTTAGCACAACAACTGATTTTCCTAAATCACGTGCTGTTTGGCTAAGCTTTTCAAATGCACGTAAATCGTCGATACCTTCGATATGAAGACCTAGTGCTGTGACACGTTCATCATCAAGTAAAGCCGTACCTATTTCAGACATTCCTGTTTGTGCTTGATTGCCCGCAGTTACTACATATGCCACGGGTAAGCCACGTTTTTGCATCGTTAGGTTGATCGCTATGTTGGACGATTGTGTAATGATAGCAACACCGCGATCTGTTCGTATTCCACCATGCTGATCTGGCCATAAAAGAGCACCGTCTAAATAGTTTACAAATCCATAACAGTTGGGGCCAATTAAGGTCATATCACCTGCGGCATCTAAAAGCTCTTTTTGTAGATCTGCACCATCCGCATCTTCACCCAATGTTTCAAGAAAGCCGCTTGCAAAACAAACTACGCCACCTGCCCCTTTGTCGCGAAGCTGCCTGACAATCTCTATCGTTGCGTTTCGGTTTACCCCAATAAAACAAGCATCAGGGGCTTCTGGTAGCGCTTCAACAGAGGCATAACATGCAATGCCCTCCATAACTTCTTTATTTGGGTGCACAGGATATATTTCGCCCTCAAATCCAATCTCATGGCACTTTTTGATCACATTCGCACACCAACTGCCGCCGCCGATAACAGCAATGCTTTTAGGTCTGAAAAGGCGATCCAATCCTGCCTTCATTTATGCCCCCAAGGGCCGTAATAAATCACGGCTGATAATGTGACGTTGAATTTCGGATGTCCCATCCCAAATCCGTTCTACACGCGCATCCCGCCAGAAACGTTCGATTGGGAAATCATCCATCAATCCCATACCACCGTAGATTTGTAAGGTTGCATCCGTGACACGCGCCAACATTTCACTTGCGTAGACCTTTGCACTCGCAATTTCGCGGTTTGCAGGCAGGTCATTATCTAATCGCCATGCAGCCGCCAAAGTAAGCCAATCTGCTGCATCAATCTCTGTTATCATATCCGCAATCTGGAAACTGACGCCTTGGAACTTGCCAATCTGTTGTCCGAATTGTTTGCGTTCAGATGCATAGTTTAATGCGTAATCAAAACATCTGCGTGCGCGTCCGACTGACATTGTCGCCACCGTGATCCGTGTGGCGTACAGCCATTCATTCATCACTGCAAAACCACCATCTACCTCACCCAAAACCTGTTCTTTGGGCAATCGGCAATCATCAAAATCAAGAATGCAATTTTTATATCCTTTATGGCTGACTGAATTATATCCATCACGAACCTCAAACCCTGGTGTGCCGCGATCCACTAGAAATGTAGTGATCCGTTTTTTCGGGCCGCGCGGTGTTTCATCAACACCAGTAGCAACGAAAACAATAAAGAAATCTGCATGTTCTGCACCAGATATAAAGTGCTTTGATCCATTAATCACCCAATCTGTTCCATCTTGAACTGCAGAGCATTTCATACCGCGCACGTCTGAACCTGCATCAGGTTCCGTCATAGCAAGCGCATCCATCTTTTCACCGCGTACCGCTGGCATCAGATACCGTTCAATCTGATCCTCTTTGCAGGCCATCAAAATATTTTGGGGACGTCCAAAGAAATGGTTCAATGCCATTGATCCACGTCCCAACTCGCGCTCAACAAGCGCGAAGTCCACATGATTTAATCCAGCGCAACCAACGCTTTCAGGAAAATTACAAGCATAAAACCCCAGATCCATGGTCTTTTGTTTGATATCTTGTGCAATTTCGTGTGGCACTTCACCTGTGCGTTCAACCATGGCTTCATGCGGATAAATTTCATTTTCAACGAAGCTTCTGACCGTATCCACGATCATTTCTTGTTCTTGGGTTAATCCAAAATGCATATCTATCCCCTTTGTGTTCGCGGATCAGGCAGTTTTGCATGTGCAGTGGCTGCGGCTTCAATATTTGCTAAAACTGAACTTTCAGGCTCACATGTACGGCGCGTTTCTAAGCTGACATGCAGCAAGAATTGCTCGCCCGTCGCCAGAAGCTCTCCATCTTCAGACAACATTTGATGAAAGAGTTTCAACTTTTTGCCTTCACCCATAAGCACATAGGACATAACTGTAATTGCTTGCCCTACATGGGTTTCCAGTAAAAATTTGATATCTATATCTACAGTAAAATAGCTTAAACCACCCGCAACATAAGCTTCATCTGCTCCGACTGCGACCATCACGGCATCAGCAGCATCCGAAAACACCTGCCCATAGCGGCTTTCATTCATATGACCATTGTAATCAACCCAATCCACAGGGATCACACGGTTCACAGTCTGCAACGGCTTACTAAAATCTGGGGTATCACGAGCCGTTAATGTCGCCTGATGTGTGTTTAACAGCTCTCCTGCCGCTGCATTTTGCCCTTTTAACGCACGTATCATCGCGACCAAATTGTTATCGCGCAGTTGTTCTAGTTCGCGGATCGACATATGCCCAGATTGTGCATCGGACTGCCCTGCAATCTGTTTAGTCAATTCATCTGTAAGCTCTGGTACATCCATAAGTTTCGTCCAAGGCCATTTTAAGCACGGCCCAAATTGTGCAATGAAATGTTCCATACCAGCCTCACCGCCCGCAACGCGGTAGGTTTCGAACAGGCCCATTTGCCCCCACCGCAGACCAAAACCATAGCGAATGGCGTTATCAATTTCTTCTGTTGTAGCGATCCCATCTTTGATCAACCACAATGCTTCGCGCCAAACGGCTTCTAAAAAACGATCTGCGATATGCGCATCAATCTCTTTACGAACATGAAGTGGGTAGAGCCCCAGTGATGTTAAAATACTCTGAGCGCGTTCTATCATTGGCTGATCATTTATATCAGAAGGAACTAGCTCGATAAGCGGCAGCAGATACACAGGGTTAAATGGGTGTGTCACAACAACAGCTTCTGGTCGTGATAAACCTTCTTGTAACTCTGACGGTTTAAAACCTGACGTAGAAGATCCAATAATCGCATCTTTTGAAGCGTATTTTTCCACCTCAATGAATACTTTATGTTTTATATCCAGCCGCTCAGGAACACTTTCTTGTATCCATTCCACACCTGCAACCGCTGCCTCAATTGTATCACAAAACCTTAGCTTACCTTCCTCAGGTAAAGAAACATCATATAACATTGGCAGCGCACGGCGTGCATTTACCAGAACCTCACCGATTTTACGCTCCGCTTCTGGATCAGGGTCAAATACATTGACATCCCAGCCGTTCAACAAAAAACGCGTTAACCAGCCACCGCCGATCACACCGCCGCCGATAATTGCTACAACGCGGCTCATTTGGGAGCTCGCTTGGTTAATCGTAGCTTCTCACGTACCGCATCAGGACCCATTACAGATGCCCCCATACCCTCAATAATGGTCACTGCACGTTTGACCAAATCAGCATTCGTCGCCAACTGACCTTTTGCCAACCACAGGTTATCTTCCAACCCTACACGCACATGACCACCTGCTAAGGTAGCCGCTGCAACATATGGTAATTCATTGCGACCAATGGAAAAAGCTGACCAATTCCAGTCATTAGGTACATTGTTTACCATGGCCATAAAAGTGTTCAAATCATCAGGAGCCCCCCAAGGAATGCCCATACAAAGCTGCACAAGTGCAGGTGATTTTAAGATGCCCTTCTCCACTAAATTTTTAGCAAGCCATAAATGCCCTGTATCAAAAGCTTCGATCTCTGGTTTTACACCGAGATCTTCCATCATCGATCCCATCGCTTCAAGCATGCCAGGCGTGTTCGTCATCACATAATCAGCTTCGGCAAAATTCATCGTGCCGCAATCCAGCGTACAAATCTCTGGCAAGCATTCGGCAACATGCGCCACACGTTCCTCAGCACTTACCATATCCGTGCCTTCCGCCAATGGCAGCGGCGCGTTTGGTTTACCGAACACCATATCGCCACCCATTCCTGCCGTAAGGTTTAGAACCATGTCCACTTCCGCGTCACGAATACGGTCTGTAACTTCGCGATATAGTTTTAAATCCCGTGATGGCGCGCCAGTTTCAGGATCACGCACATGGCAATGCACAATGGCTGCCCCTGCTTTTGCCGCCTCAATCGCACTTTCAGCAATCTGCTTTGGGGAACGTGGTACATGTGGGCTGCGATCTTGGGTGCTTCCTGATCCTGTTACAGCACAAGTGATGAAGACATTCGTGTTCATTTCTAAAGGCATAGTTATCTCCAGAGTATCTCCTTTACATGGAACACTGGATTGACGAACCTTACTATACACATATAGACATAAACCATGCCCATTTGGACAAATATACCATCAAAGCCGATTACAATATCATTTCTGCTTTTTGATCAGTTTTCCAATCATTGTTTGGCAAACTGTCTTGAGCCTTTGCGTGCTTGTAGCTCATTCGCCAATAAAACCATATTTGAATGGCAATTTCTGACGCTTTCTGGTGATCCTGTCCAATCCTCAAGCGGTTTACCCATATTGCCTGATGGGGCGTTATCAGAAATGGGACGTTGTGATTATTTATTCGTAAATGCCAGTTATGACTATATAAAACACGATACATCAAAGGCACGTATCGCACTACAAAGGGCATCAAAACTCGCAGATATTATGGTTGGTTTGGATACAGGAGCCTGGTTGATGGCCGCTGCTGGATTGTTGGATGGGAAAATCGCAACCGTTCATTGGGATACGTTCGACAGCTTTGCAGAAGAATTTCCAAAAGTTAATGCACAGCGTCAGCGATTAACCCAAGATAGAAACAGGTATACATGTGCGGGTGTTATGTCTGCTTTTGATTTGGCATTACTTCTTATTACCAATCACTTAGGACAATCTTCTAAAGTCGATATAGAATCGTTCTTTCTATTAAAAGATGCGCCGTTAACTGCACATCTACCAAAACAGAATGCCCGCAATCCGTTGTTGAACAAAGCACTATCAACCATGCATGATACTATCGAAAACCCGCTTTCTCGCCATGCGTTGGCCACTCATTTGTCGTGCCAAGCAAAAACATTGGACCGCCGAGCCATTGCAGAGTTTGGAGCAACAATTAATCAAATATATCGTCATATCCGCCTGTCAGCTGTGCAACAGATGCTTTTATCTACACCTATGAGTATATCCGAGATTTCCTTGCGCAGCGGTTTTCAAAATTCCAGCGCAATGAGCCGAGCTTATAAAGAACGCTTTGGTATGACACCCAGCCAATGCCGCAAACAATCAGCCAAATAAGCGGTAATACATACCTGCTGGCAAAAAATTCGCCCCACGAAAGAGCCATGAAAACACACGTGGAAAATTATACTGAAACCCATTCTTTTGCATTGCAGTAATGGCATGTTTTGCCGCTTCTGCACTGCTCATTAAAAACGGCATAGAAAAATCGTTTTTTTCAGTCAGACGTGTTTTTATAAAACCAGGGTTCAATAACTGTACTTTTACGCCTGTACTGCGTAAATCAGCATAAAGACATTCTGCAAGATGCATCACTGCAGATTTTGATGCACTATACCCAATGGATTTTGGCAATCCGCGAAAGCCCGACAAACTGCCAATAATGACAACATGCCCTTGATCGCGCTTAACAAAATCTGAAACAACATGGCCCAATACACGTGTACAACCAAGGAAATTAATATCGCACATAGCTTCAACATCCTCAGCATTCCACGACTGGGCATTCATCGGGCTGTAAACACCAGCGGCATAAATAACACCATCAATCTGGCCTAAGTCTTTTGCAGCTTCAGCAACGTTATTAGCGTCTTTAACATCAATAGGCACAACATCTACGGCACCTTTTAATTCGACGGCCAGATCATCCAAACGTCCCTTGGTTCGTGCACTTATAACAAGATCAACTCCCATGCCAGAGAGTTGAAGCGCCATTTCACGCCCCAAACCTTCACTGGCGCCAACAAGCCAATATCGTTTCCCCTTTAAGGACATTAGGCCGCTTTGCGCATGGTAGCGACCAATTCGCCAACTTTGATACCATATTTGCGCATCTGCGAACGATTCATAATCGTTCCGTTTTCCATCAGATACATCCAATCCGTCACATTCAACACATGGCCGCCTGTATCCTCTGGTAACTTCAAGTTATAATTCAATCGCACACTCGAACCAGAATGCACACCTTGACCAGTACCAATAATATCAGGTGCAGTTGCATCAAATGATGCATCGTTCTTAACGCTTAACGTCCATTCGCGGTTTAAAGTGTGACCACTGTCATAACGAAATTCTTCGGTCATGAAACCTTGGTTACCCTTCCACTCGGCGTTCATATTCGCCACAAAACGAGTCTGTACTCTCCCCAAGGGGCCATAAATGACACCTTCGCATAAAATAGGGCCATTCAATTCCTTACGGATGTCAAATTCCGTGCCTTTCCCGGAGTAGTGTTCAGGTTTCTGGGCCATGAACCCCATGAAATTGCTGGCATAATATAAGGCGAATAGGCCAAATAAGACGCATAAAACAATGATAGTTAAGGTCGACATCTAGATCTCCTCTAGCTTTGTGAAAAACAAGCATGTGAAAGCGAGTATCTTTAAGATACACGGTACCAATGCATATAAGATGGACAGCATGTGTAATGCTTCTTGAGAATTCGTTTGTCCCACTTGAAAACCTGAAGCTTCAAGAGCTGGCAGCATTGTTACAGCGGCAATTGCAAGTGTGGCTTTTGAACAAAAGCTCCATAAACCAAATGCCTGTCCGCCTGCATCGGATATAGCAGTCACGCGGCGCGCGAATAAGGCTGGTAATAATGTCATATCAGCCCCCAATGCAGCACCAGATGCAATGCAAACAGCTGCAAAGGCCATGATTTGCCCTGATTGTAAATTCAATGCAAAACCGAATGCGATGACAGATAGCGCCATGCCGATCAGCAAAACAGCTTTCGCCCCGTATTTACGTGCTGCCATTCCCCACAATGGAACAGAGGCCGCTGCGGATAAGAAAAATGCTAATAATAAGGGACCTGCAGCATCTGCCGCACCTAACCGATATTCTACAAAGAACAAAAATAAGCTCGAGGTGACAGCAACTGGTGCTGCATTTAGAAAAGCAATTAACAGTAAGCGCCGCAGAATTTTATCCTGCAAGATTGGGATGCGGATTTCTTTGTTTTGCTTTGTTCCAGCAGTCCATTCTGACTTCATTGCAAAAACAGCAATCAGAGTTAACACAGCGAAAAATATTGCGAATAAAGCCAACGGGCGACCAAAGCTGGGGAATGCATTTTGTAGTATAAGTGGGGCAATACAAGCGGCACAAACACCGATTAAGGCACCAGTTTCGCGCCAAGCGGCCAAACGCACATGGCCCATTTCACCTATTTTGTCTGCTTTTTGTATGCCTTGAGCATAAAACATGATCGTCAAAAAGCTAAAGGCTGTGAATAAGACAGCTACACATACTACAAACCAAATCAAAGGGTTAAACGGTGCATTTATCCCAAATAAACCGTATAAAGCAGCAGCTAAAACGATACCTGCGCCAGCAACAACCAATTGTTTCGCTTTTTGCAAGCGGTCTGAAAACCACCCTAATGCTGGATCTTGAACAAAATCCAACAAACGTACCAATAACAAGGCCGTTCCAATTGCAGTTAGACTTACACCATATTCATCCACGAAAAATTTTGGAGCGTGGATATATATTGGTAAACCTACAAACGCCAACATCCCTGAAAACAGAGCATAGCTTGGCAATCCTTTGTAGGTTGTTGCAGGCATTATTCAGCGCCTTTCAGCTTAGCAGATACTTTTGGATCACGTGTTTTAGGGCCAAGCCAGATACCAAAAAAACGTTCCGTTAGTTTTGGATAAGACAGGTCGCATTTCTTTTGGCCGTTAAAAAAGAATGTCACGTTATTTGCACTTAACGGCATAGCGGTAAAACGATCACCACGTTTTACATCTGCAAAACATGTAACAAGCTTATCTTCTAAATCCTCAAACTCTTTCTTCTTAGTATCTTCAATACGCGCGATCTCGAACACGGTTGCCCAAGCCAAAACACTAGCTTTAAATGACGCTTTATACGTCAATGCCAATGCAAAATCGTCTTTCATAGCAAAAGGTTTGCCATTTTCAGACCAAAGTTGCGCATCATATATTGTCTTTGTCAGAATACTTGCACTGGCTGCGCCTGTAAGGGATGCATTATCCAAATTCGCCTGTACTTCTGGCGGTGTGCTTAAAGCGGCAGAGGCAGCTGTGCCCCATATTGCCAAGGTCATTGCTATATATTTCATCGGGAAACCTCACTTTTGGGTGGCAAAGGGCGCGCACGGTAAATGGCGCCTTTCAGTTTCAATTTCAAAGCTTGGTAGTAAATTAGAGCCAATACACGGATCGACCCAAACGGGCGCATAATTGCAGCCCGCAGTATTGAAGCGTTCGTAACAGGGTGACGTTTGCCTACGAATGTCGCGTAAACACCGCGGTTGCCATCGCGATAATCAATCCAAACGCCTAGGTTCTCAGGAGTAACATCAAACTTGAATGTATATTCACCTGACACATCTTGAAATGGGGATACATGGAATACTTTGTGTGCTTTGACCTGATCACCCTTTATAATTGGGCTGATATCATCATGATGGCAAAGATAAGAATGACGATCACCAAATGTATTGTTCACCTCTGCAATTGCAATCCGCAGTTTGTCGTCTTCATCAAAAACCAACCAAAAGCTAACTGGATTAAAAACATGCCCAAAAACACGTGGCTGTGCCAATAATAGTATTTTTGCTTCTGAATATTGTTCAAATCCATTATCACGCAAAGTCTGGCGCGCCCAATCCAATCCCTGCCCTGCACCGCGCATACCACCATGATCACGCCAATACATGCTAACCAAGTTAAACTTATTCTCAGACATCAAAAAAGGGCGTGCTACTGGCCCGTCCAAATCCACGAGCATATAGTCCACGCCATAGCTAAAAGCATTGGCAATGGCTCCGTGCCGTTTATGGAACGTTGTCCCGTGGATATGATCCAGCGTTAGGCCCATACGCCAACCCCATCCATATGCTCGGCAACATCAACGCCGCTTGAAAAGCCATCTTCATGGAAGCCATTTCGCATATAAGCACCACAGAACCATGTATTATTTTGCCCTTGGATGGCTTGAATTTGCGGCTGTGCTTCTAAAGCGTTCTTGTCAAAAACGGGATGACGGAAAGATTTTTCAGAATAAATCAATTCGTCTTTGATATCATGGCTTGGGTTCAAAGTTTCTAATAACAAATCATCATGGTTGATATTTTGCAAAAGGTTCATCCAATAAGTCACACCAATGCTGGCATTGCGATTTACTTCTTTCGTTGAATAAACCCATGACGCCCAACATTGTTTGCGCCGTGGCATAACACTTGCATCACAATGTAGAACTGCATGATTATCTTGGTAACCAATAGCCCCTAGTAAGCGTTGTTCATCTGCAGTTGGGGCTTCCAGCATCTGTAATGCTTCGTCAGAATGACAGGCAAATACAACACGATCAAATCGTTCCCATGCACCGCCTTTAGCACGCACCAGAACACCTTTTTCATCACGTCGTACGGACATCACAGGTGCATTCACTCTGATCTTTGTATTTTGTGCTTCTATATTGGCAGTCAAACGCTTTACGTATTCGATAGAACCGCCAGAAACCGTGTACCACTGATGGTGGCCGTGATAGCCAAGCAAATTGTGATTTTCAAAGAAGCGGATCAACGCCTCTGCAGGGAAATCCATCATGTCTTTCAGCGGTGTGCTCCAAATAGCACCAGAAAACGGCAACAGGTAATAATCACGGAACCAATCGCCCAAGCGCATAACATTGATCAATTCACCCAATGTCATCTCACGGCTTTTGACCATATCGGCAGCGCGGGCATTAAACCGTACGATATCGCGCAACATTTTATAAAAGGCTGGGTTAATTAAATTACGGTTTTGCGCAAACATCGCTTTGATAGAGTTCAGCGCATATTCAACTTGGCCATTATTGGCAGACACTCCAAAACTCATGTTACTTTTTTCTACAGGAACATTCAGTTCCTCAAACAGCTTTGTAAGACGTGGATAATTTGCGTAATTGAAAACAATAAACCCTGTATCCACAGGCTGATCATTATTCTTACCTGCGATTACTGTACGAGCATGCCCACCAAGCCGCCCTTCGCTTTCAAACAGCGTCACATCATGGGATCGTGACAGTAAATACGCCGCTCCTAATCCAGAAACACCGCCCCCGATAATCGCAATCTTTGTTGGAGCAACTGGTAAATTTTCAAACGGCATAGTCGTAGTCCCTTTAGTCTTTTGGGATTGTTACGCGTGAGAAAAGAAATTGGATCAAAAATGATCCAGTTTTTAATTTGTACCGTAGAAGTGTTATGTTGACAGAAAATTTGCATGTAAACCAAGTCGAACCATTGCGATACAAACGCGCTTATGGTTTTGTTGCGCGACCAAAAAAGACGCGCCAAGGGGGCAAGGCTGTGACAACACAAAAAAACGAGGTTGCTGAATTCAACCAATGTTTGGTGAATATAGCCATGTCACAAGACAAAAAAGCCTTTGCCACTTTATTCGCTCATTTTGCCCCACGCATTAAGTCATTCTTAATGAAAGCAGGTGCAACCGAAGGCACCGCAGAAGAATGCGTCCAAGAGACAATGGCCACTGTTTGGCGGAAATCGAAGCAATTCGATCCAAAACGCGCCTCTGCATCCACATGGATATTCACGATTGCCAGAAACAAACGTATCGACGCAATTCGCAAGCGCAATCGCCCCGAACCTGACGAAGTTCTTTGGGGGCCAACCGAAGAACCAGATGCGCAGGACATCATCGCAACAGCCCAAGAAAATGAGCTCTTGACCAAAGCTGTCGCAAACCTACCTGACAAACAACAAGAATTGGTCAAACGCGCTTTTTATGGGGATTTATCCCACAAAGAAATAGCGGTCGAAACGGGATTACCGCTTGGAACGATCAAATCCAGACTGAGATTGGCGTTGGAAAAATTACGCCATGAAATGAAACGAGTATAGCCATGAAGATACAACATCATTTATGCGAAGAGCTGATTATGGGATACGCTGCCGGCATCCTTCCAGAAGCGTTTGAGCTGGCTGTGGCGACACATATTTCCATGTGTGATGAATGCCGTGCAGCCGTTGAAGCTTATGAAGCTGTTGGCGGTTCTGTTTTAGATGACACTGAAACTATGGCTATATCGGATGATAGCTTTGAGGCCACATTGGCAAAGATTAATGGTGCACCTGCTCCCGCACCTAAGCCTGTCAAAAATGACAGTATTTTCCCAACGGCATTACAATATTATGTCGGCGAAAACCCTGATGATGTGAAGTGGACAAACCTTGGTATGGGCGTAAAGCAAGCCATATTGAAGACATCCAAAGGTGCTTCGGCACGCCTTTTGCATATCGAAGCAGGACGCGCTGTACCAGATCACGGTCATCGTGGAACTGAGCTTACTCTTGTTCTGCAGGGAGCTTTTGCGGATGAGGTGGATCGTTTTGGCCGCGGAGATATTGAAATCGCCGACGAAGACTTAGAACACACCCCACGTGCGGAAATGGGTGAAGACTGCATTTGTTTAGCCGTCACAGATGCTCCATTGCGTTTCAATGCAATCATACCACGCCTCTTGCAGCCATTTTTCCGCATTTAAGAGGTTGATTTCACGCCAGTCCTAGATCACGTTCCCTAAAAGACTATACCTCGGGGGACGTGGTGCGTAATTTACAAATTGAACGTATTTTAGGGGATTGGGTACGTAAATCCCTACCCAATGGATTAACCGAACTAATCATGTTTTTTCTTAAACAAGCATGGGCAAGCTTGTTTGGATTAATCTTCTTAATCGTTATAATAATCACCTCACTCATCTGGCAAGATGATTGGGCATTACACCGCTATGATGCGTTATTTATATTTGCAATCACCACTCAAGTTCTATTCCTTGTCTTTAAGCTCGAAAGCTTAAACGAAGCCAAAGTCATATTATTGTTCCACATCGTTGGAACCATCATGGAAATCTTCAAAGTCAAAATGGGATCATGGGGTTACCCAGAACCAGGATATATTAAAATTGCAGAAGTTCCTTTGTTTTCAGGATTTATGTATGCCTGTGTTGGCAGCTTTATGGCGCGTGTTATTCGCATATTTGACATGCGCTTTGCCCCTTATCCACCTTTTTGGATGACTGTCGCTTTGGCTATTGCGATATATACTAACTTTTTCACCCATCATTACACATATGACATCCGCAATATCTTATTTGCCGCAACCATAATAATATTCTGGCGCACGCGTATATGGTTTTATGTTGGCGTCACGCCACGATGGATGCCCTTACCAGTCGCAGCTTTTCTGTCATCATTTTTCCTATGGATTGCCGAAAATGTTGGCACAATGACAGGTACATGGTTGTATGCAGGTCAAGGTAGCCTTGAAATGGTCAGGTGGGGCAAGATGGGTTCTTGGTATTTATTGCTATATATCAGCTTTTTATTAGTCACTTTGGTGTACCGCGATATGTTAAGTCGCAAACCTTGGACCCCACACATAAAATCAAAGGGTTAGACATTCATACGATATCAAAAACCATTCACATGAGATTGGCCTACATCCTATTACTCATCACTATGGCGACAGTCCCGGCTTCCGCTGCTTGCAGACACGCGCTTGTATTAGCTTTAGATATATCAGGGTCCGTAGATCCAACCGAATACCGCTTACAGCTTTCTGGTGTCGCGAACGCATTGCTAGCCCCAGATGTCCAAGAACTGATCTTATCAGAGCCAGAAGCCCCTATTACACTTAGCATATTTGAATGGAGTTCGGACCTACATCAAAAAATGATATTGAACTGGACTGAACTTAAGTCTCGCGAAACTCTGATTAATATCGCATCTGTGTTAGCCAACCATCGTAAAGACCGCGCTACTTTAAAAACTGCGATTGGTTCAGCACTTAAATTCAGCAAATCTATATTAGATCAGAAAAAACATTGCTGGCGTCGTACAATCGATCTTTCAGGTGATGGAAGCAATAATGACGGCAAAACACCACAAGAGACGTATATGGCGATAGACTTTGATAACATCGTTGTTAATGGGCTGGTTGTAAGTCTTGATAAAGACACGCAAAATCCGATTTTCAATAAACAAAAAGAACTACAAGGATATTTTGATACCGAAGTCATCCATGGGTTTGGATCATTTTCTATGCTCGCACTTGGCTATGAGGATTATAAACGTGCTATGTCCGAGAAACTGTTAAAAGAATTGTCCGCACCAATAATCGGATACAATAATGATACTTTCCCTAAATTGCGTAATAAACCCCTTTAATTAGCAGCCTTAACACCTTATATTAAATTTGTTCCTTCGGGGACTATGGTGATAAACGCGCATGTAATAAACGGATCGGACCCGGGGGCGGTACCCGGCGACTCCACCAAAAATCCCTTCATTTGAGGGCGGTATGGGGTCGAAATAGGATCGACGGACGTCTAAAGATGTTAGCTTTTACTCGGCTGTCTGCCACCGTTATCGGCGAAAACTGTACAATTGCAAATGACAATCGTGCTCCGGTAGCTCTAGCTGCGTAAGCAGTTCGAAATATCGAAACTTAACTCCTAACGCCTAGCCGCGTTAGGCGGGGTTCGCAGGTACCTTGCAACAGAAACCTGCACTTTCCAAAACAAAGCCATTTTTTTATAATCTATCCCCACAGAATTGTGACCACAGTCAGATCATCAAGGATTGCATAGTTATAATTATCTTGTAGCATTTCTAAATGCCCATGACGAATGACACCTTTCATGAGATTTAAGCGTTTTGCCCAGTTCTGTTGCGCAGCCTTAATTGGTATTGGGCCTATTGATGCTTATGCACAAAATCGTTGTTCTATCGAACTTATTCTAGCATTAGATGTCTCTGGCAGTGTCGACTGGAAAGAATATCGATTACAGCGTGTAGGCATTGCCTCTGCATTTCGTGATCCAGAGCTGATTGAGCTCGTCTCTTATTTACCAGGAGGCATCCAAATTGCATTGACTCAGTGGTCAGGTGAATTCGACCAGCGCGTTGTTCTAAATTGGCAAAGTGTTAAGGATAAAAGGACAGCATTTGATTTTGCTGAAAAAGTGGATGATATAACCCGCTATGAAAATAGTGGAATGACAGCTATTGGGAACGCTTTAATACATGCAAACAAGCTGTTACGTAGAAATCCTAAACCATGTTATAAGCGTGTAATTGACATAAGCTCAGATGGATTTAGCAACCGAGGCAACGACCCAAAGAGTGTTTCCACTATTCTAGAAGCAAAAGACATTACGATAAATGCTTTGGTCATTTTAGATGAGGATTTATCATTACTCACATATTTTGAAAAAAACGTTGTAAGAGGCCATGGATCCTTTGTGCAAGCGGCATATGGATATGATGATTATGCAAGAGCAATAAAAGAAAAACTCTTGCGAGAGTTATCGCCCAGCTTGTCACATTACGAATTTATAATAAAAAACAATCGTAAAATTGCTAGATCAGATTATTGAAACACTTCGTGAAACAACCCATGATTGCCAAGATTGATAATCACTTCATTTAACGAAATTATTTCATCATATAAACAAATACTTAAACAAAGTAAACACAACCATAAGTTATTCAAATAATAGTGACTTAACGTTATTGGAAATGCTTAGCCAGACCCCCTTTTTATATAAGATAAGACTGTTTAAATCCCGCGCTATCTAAGGGTGTAAATTGCGGTCCAAAAACAAGTGTAACGAGTAAATTCTAGGCGTAGGATTCAAAATGATAATTAGTAATTTAGTGGTAAATGGATCAGATATGATCCTAAACCCAAACGTTAATGCCTTATCTGGTGCTGGAAATAATAACGCAGGCCTCATAACAGTTGGCACAGGTCCTTCCGTTTTTGAAGATGATGATATTGTTGTTTTTGAAATCCAGGATGTACCAGCCAATGGTGAAATCACAGGTTCAGCAGGTTTTATTGGTATAAAGGTCTTTGAAAATGCTGCCGATTTTGCGGCTGGGACTGTTAAATTTTCCTACACACCGCAAAACCCTGGTCAGACCGCAACTATCCAAAATTCCATTGATGGTATCGGCGATACATATATCCGCATCAACTCTGGCGTTCTAATATCAAGCGATGCAGGTGCGCCAAGCCTGAATGGTAATCTATTTATTGCACCAGGATCAAATATCGCCAACAGTACAAGCCCGTTAACATTCAACCATGAAACGGATTTGGATTTTAACGGTGATGGTAACATTTCGGCCCCTCCATCAGTTGAAACAGGAAACGGTATATTAAACATCGGCTCATCTATTGTGCCGTGCTTTGTTCGTGGAACACAGATTTTAACAAACGAAGGCTCAAAAACCATCGAATCCATTGACGTTGGCGATAAAGTCTTAACGCGTGATAACGGTTACCAATTGGTAAAATGGATTGGTTCAACGACGGTTAAAGCTTTGGGTGATATTGCCCCTATATTGATTACAGAAGGTGCAATGCAGAACAACCGTGACCTTATGGTATCGCCGCAGCACCGTATGGTGATTAAGGATGCCAAAGCTGAATTGCTACTAGGTCAATCTGAAATTTTAGTACCAGCCAAAGATCTGGTGAATGGAGATACTATTGTAGCAATTGAAGGCGGCTACATAGAATACTACCACATACTCTTTGAACGTCACGAAGTGATATATGCTGAAGGCATTGCAACAGAAAGCTTTCATCCCGGCAAACAAGTCTTACACGCAATGCATAAAAACGCCCGCGAAGAAATTTACACGCTTTTTCCAGAGCTTCGTAAAAACATTTTTACATATGGAAAATCCGCAGTACGTAGCCTTAAAGGATATGAAAGCCGCCTGTTAGTATAAATGGTTTTATCAACCGTATTTCGTGTGATTTTTTACCTAACTTGCTAATCAAGGCCTTTTCAGTCTCAATGATTTCTATATGCTTAACGTTACGATACCAATGGGCATAAAATGACTGATACAATTGACTACGGCAAAATGATGCATAACGCGATGCGCGGTATTATGGCTGATCTTTTGCGTAAGATCGCAAAAGATGGGCTACCTGGGGAGCATCATTTTTTTATCTGCTTTGATACCAATCATCCTGGTGTAGATATCGCAGATTGGCTCAAAGAACGTTATGAAGATGAAATGACCATTGTTATACAACATTGGTTCGACAATCTTACTGTGCTGGAAGATCGTTTCTCTATCACATTAAATTTCAACAATGCACCCGAACCTTTGGTCATTCCATATGACGCAATTAAAACCTTCGTAGATCCAAGTGTAGAGTTCGGCCTGCGGTTTGAAGAAGATGATGAAACATATCTGGAAGAAGTCCCTGAAAGCCCAATGATTACAATTGAGGATGATGAAGAACTAGAAGACGAACCGAAAAAAGAAGCAGAAGTCGTTTCTTTGGATAGCTTTAGAAAACAGTGATTTTCCTGAGACAATCCCGTTACATTAAACCGTTAGCTACATGCTTATGTTGGAAAATAAGCATCACCATAAACTCTTTTTAGAACAGCTTAGATCAAGGCCCCATGAAATCGCAGCCCTTGCACCATCTTCACGTGCGCTTTGCGATAAAATGGTAGAACGGCTCAGGCCAAATTTTGGTAACGTTATCGAATTGGGTGCAGGCACAGGTAAAATCACCGAAAGTTTGTTGAGCCATGGTTTTAGCCAAAATCAATTGGCCTTGTTTGATATCAACGAACGTTTTTGCAAAATTTTAAAAACATCTTTTCCTAAAAGTTATGTGATACAAATGTCAGCAGAAGATTTACGCATGGCCCCACTCTTAAATGTGCAGGCTATTGTCTCAGGGTTACCGATGTTAAGTCTCAAAAAGGATTTACAGGAAAAGATACTGAATGAAGCTTTTAAAAAATTAAAATCAGGCGGTGTTTTTATCCAATATACATACGGGCTAAAGCCCCCAATTTCTCGCAAAATCAGACAAAGATTGAATCTATCCGCTAAATTAATTTCACCAGTTTTGAACAATCTTCCTCCTGCACGCGTTTATGAGTTTAGAAAAACAATAATATAACCAGAATATAGCGCTTCACCGACTTGTGCAGCCCCCCCAAAGCCTATTATAGAAATTATGATACATTTGGGGAGACGTAGAATGACTACGACACGTACAGAAACCGATAGCTTTGGTCCGTTGGAAGTTCCAGCAGATAAATACTGGGGCGCACAAACACAACGCAGCTTGATCAATTTCCCGATCGGTTGGGAAAAGCAACCTGTGGCAATCGTACGGGCGTTAGGCGCAATTAAACAAGCTTGTGCACAAGCTAACCTTGAACTTGGTAAATTATCATCTGATATTGCCGGACCTATCATCAGAGCTGCTGGCGAAGTTTTTGAAGGCGCTTTGGATGATCATTTCCCTTTGGTTGTATGGCAGACTGGCTCTGGTACTCAATCTAACATGAATGCAAATGAAGTTATTTCTAACCGCGCAATCGAAATCCTAAATGGCGAAATGGGGTCGAAGTCCCCTGTTCACCCTAATGACCATTGTAATATGGGCCAATCTTCAAACGATACGTTTCCAACAGCCATGCATATTGCAACGGCAATGACTGCGAATGATGTCTTGATCCCAGGTTTGGAAAAGATGCATGAAGCACTTGCTGCGAAAGCAGAAGCTTTCAAAGATATCATTAAAATTGGCCGTACACACACCCAAGACGCGACACCGCTCACATTGGGCCAAGAGTTTGGCGGATATGCATTTCAAGTTGAACAGGGTATTGCGCGTGTCAAACACGCACTAAACAACATTTATCCTTTAGCTCAAGGTGGTACCGCTGTTGGTACAGGTCTAAACACCTCCAAAGGTTGGGGTGAAATGGTGGCCGCAAATATGGCTGAAATTACAGGCCTGCCATTTGTAACAGCACCTAATAAGTTCGAAGCATTAGCCGCACATGACGCCATGGTTGAAATGTCTGGCGCGTTGAAAACAGTTGCCGCATCTTTATTCAAAATCGCTAATGATATCAGATTATTAGGTTCAGGTCCTCGATGTGGTTTAGGTGAATTGGTTCTTCCAGAAAATGAACCTGGGTCATCTATTATGCCAGGCAAAGTTAACCCGACACAATGCGAGGCACTGACACAAGTTTGTGCACATGTATTCGGAAATGATGCTGCTGTAGGCTTTGCTGGCTCTCAAGGCCACTTTGAGTTGAATGTTTACAAGCCGATGATGGCTTACAACGTCCTGCAATCTATGCAATTGCTTGGAGATGCAGCCGTTGCATTTAGAGACAACTGTATAGATGGATTAGAAGCAGACGAAGATCGCATCAGCTCACTTATGTGGGAAAGCTTAATGCTAGTAACTGCACTTGCACCTGAAATTGGCTATGACAATGCGACGAAAGTGGCAAAAACAGCTCACAAAAACCGTACAACCTTGAAAGAAGAAGCTGTAAATCTTGGCTTTGTAACAGCTGAGCGTTTTGACGAAGTTGTACAACCAAAAGATATGATTGGCCCCAAATAGTACAATCAAAACATAGTTTTAGTTTTTTTATGGCCCTATCATTTTGATGGGGCCATTTGTTTTTTCAGCATAAGTTCACCAAAGGAAAGCATAACTAATTGAATAAGTCTCATTTTCAGCGACTTTTAAATAAAGTTTAATGGACAAAATCACGATTTTGTGTAATATTTACTTGTAGATAACCTACCGCACATAAGGTGGGATCGAAACAAGAGTAGTTGGGTATGGCTAGTACAGGCGTTAAGGCAGGCAGGAGTGTGCGTAATCCGTTGACATTGTCAGTGGATCAATCAGTGTGTTTGACACCTACGAAAAACACTAAAAACAAGCAAAAAACTACACAAACCGAACAGCTTTCATACGATGAGCGCTTAAAACTTGCTCGACAAAAGCTTTTAAGCGACGCACCAGAACATAAACCAAACTTACAAACAGTAAGCACGACGCATTCAAAGCCAGAGATAGTTCAAAACAATACATCTTATGAGGCACGGTTAAAAAGTATTCGTCAAAAACTACTTACTGATATGAACTTGCCACCATGGGATGATCTCACATCTTCCAAAGACAGCACCTCATTAAAAGTAACACGTTTACTCGTTCTGAATAAAACGCAGCTTCAGAACACTCCAATGTGTATAGATCCGGCATCACCGACAGAAGCAGTAAGAACTAAAAATCGGGAAGCTTCTGTATTTAAAGATAAAATACCTCCCCAAACAGAAGAGGAACAAGACAACAAGACAACAATTTTCGAATTCCACCAAAACGAAGTTCTGACAGATAGCGTGTTTTTTGCAGATGACACCGAGCAAGTCAGTGATGATACAGATGATGCTCTTGAAACCGCTCTACTAGCCACAGACACCCACGGTCCAAAGAAGGTTATCTATACAGCACCACGCGCATTGCCATTTTCAACGAAAGCATACATCAAAGTTACGTTTACGCCACATGAGTTACCATATGGTATCAAAGATGTTGCTGGCGAAAACGCAACTAAGACTGAAAGCTGGATACAAAACAACGCTATGGAGCATTATTTAATGCTCCAATCCCAAGCCCGCGAGTACGAAGCCAAGCAAGGCGCAACATACAGGTCTATTACTCATGATGCGTAGTTGGAACACATATAAACACAGCTGCGAGGTTACATAATGCCTCAACAATTTCTATCTATACGCGTTGATGGCGACCCGCTAAATGGCGGCCCTCTCACAGCAGGTATTATCGAAACGGTTAATGTTATTGATGATGACGGATTTTTACAATCTAGCGGCGACGATGTGTCTGGCACAGCGCAATTTTCAATTGGCGGCACCAACTTTACCTCAACGGCTTTCCCGGGGAGTCAGGGTACAGGTGTTGAAATTTACTCTGCGACGGTAGGCGGTCAAACCGTTACATTCGGTTATTTAACAGCCGCAGGTGATGGCATAGGAGACGCCATAAACCGCCTAGTGGTTCTTTCAGGAACAATTAATCCTGGTGATAGCATCACAAGCATTACCCCTGTAAGTACAGATACTGAGCTTCCCTATACCAAAGGTGGTATTCCAAGTATTACATGTTTTACACCAGGAACGACAATAACCACTCCTACCGGCCCAATTTTAATTGAAAACTTAAAGGTAGGTGATCTTGTTATCACCTCAGATAATGGCTTACAGGCTATACGATGGATCGGAAGAAAATATATATCTGGTGCGCGGATGGAAGCACATCCCCACTTGCGCCCCATAAGAATCAAAGCACACGCATTTGGGCATAATAAACCAGAAAGAGACCTAATCGTTTCACCACAACACCGTATGTTTATAAAGTCCAAGCAAGCACAGGTTATGTTTGGTTCTCATGAAATCCTCATACCAGCCAAAGGGCTTCTCAACGATCACACGGTCACATTGGACCACAACGCTAAAGCAACAGAATACATACATATTCTATTCGACAAACACGAACTAATCCAAGCGAATGGCGTTTGGTCTGAAAGTTTTCACCCAAATAAAGCTTCTATAGATGGTTTGGATGATGCAGCCAGAGACGAGCTATTTGAAATTTTCCCTGAATTAGATACAGATGTTGGAATTTATGGGCCAAGTGCACGACAATCCCTATCAGTGACGGAAGCAGCTACGCTTCAGTCGAAGTCAAAAATCAAAAACAGCTCTTACACATTAACATTAAAACACAAGAATATGTTTTTAAATGATTTTTGATAATATAACTTTTAACACCTGAAAAGTGTTAATTTATTGCTATAAAATCCAAAAAACTGTATCTTGTACCTAACAAGCTCAAATCCACGTTAGATGGGTATAAAGAGCATAATGAGGCGGGCAGTTCAGATCATACATATAAGTGTGGCTTCTCTGCTCATGAAAGCGGTGCAGAGCGGTAAATGCCACAGTCATTTACATCATTTCGGGTTGACCGAGACCCTTTAGGTGCATTCCGACTGCGGATTGGCATTGCTGAAACTGTGACAGTTCCAGATGATGATGGTTTTTTACAACCAAATACTACGGATACAGGCGTACAGTTCAGTATTAACGGTGTTGATTTTACGTCCTCTGCATATCCAAATTATGCACAGACAGGTAACGCAGTTGAAGTATATACAGGCACTGTAAATGGGCAGCCAATTACATTCGCATATCTTACAGCGGCAAATGATGGCGTAGATGATGCGGTAAATCGTATTGTTATACTTGAAGGTAATCTTGTTGAAGGACAACAAATCAGGAATATTAACCTATCTTCAGGCAATACGAATATTCCATACCAAGAAATCCCGAGCATTATTTGCTTTACTCCTGGCACATTGATCGCGACACCACGTGGCTCTATCCCTGTTGAAGACTTACAGGTTGATGATCTTGTTATTACAGCTGATAATGGCCTCCAAGCTGTCCGTTGGGTCGGTAAAAAGCGTATGACTGGCGCGCGCTTAATGGCCTATCCGAAGCTGCGCCCAATCCGAATTCGTAAGGATGCGTTTGGTCCTGGGCTGCCTTATCGTGATATGCACGTATCCCCACAGCACCGCATGTTGATTGATGCCGACCGTGCTTTGATCAACCATGGAGAACGCGAAGTTCTAGCCCCAGCAAAAGGTTTGATTAACGACTACTCTGTCACCGTGGATTATAACATCAAACAAACAGAATATATCCATATCCTTTTTGACAAACATGAAATCATTTTTGCAAATGGCACAAAAACAGAAAGTTTTCATCCTGGTCACATGTCTATGTCCGCGATTGATGATGCTCCTCGCGAAGAGTTATTTGAAATTTTTCCTGAATTAGAAACAAATACGGGTACATATGGCCCGTCAGCACGGAAAATTCTACGTGTGAACGAAGTCATGTCACTAGAAGAAGAAGGCTTTTCCCTTTTCTCTTAACGCAGCTTAGAGGCTAGTAATGACGACGATAGATACATTAATTGCCGATCTTAATCTCGGCCGCCCTCAAAAACATTCGCTCACCTTGCGTGGGCATAGAACAAGTGTTTCACTTGAAGCCCCCTATTGGCAGGCCTTCGTAAAGATTGCACAGACAGAAAATATTCCGATAAATGAACTTGCAGCTAAAATCGACGCCGCTCGTCTCGTGGATGCAGGCCTTGCAAGCGCTATCAGGCTTTTTGTTCTGTCTTGGCACCAACAGCACGTGACGTGAGTTTTAAGTGAATACCATTCTCGGCTCGAACAGTTAAATGTGCGACTGGGACTGGTTTTTCTTCTGTTGGCTCGATCTTGAATGCTTTGATGATCATTGCAATCATCAATACACCTTCAATCATTGCAAACCCTGCCCCAGTACAAACACGTTGCCCAGCTGAAAACGGCATATAAGCTTCACGTGATGATTTCTTGGCGGCATCTTGCTGCCAGCGGCCAGGATCAAACACATCTGGCTTATCCCAAAAACGTTCGTGCCGTTGAAGATGCCATGGGCTTAGGACAATTTGGCTGCCAACTTTAATTTCACGTTTACGGAACACTTCAGGCTTAATGTTTTCACGCACCATCATCGGAACTGGCGGATACAAACGTAAAGCTTCACGAAAGACATCGCGTGTAAAAGGCATTTTTGAGAGGTTAGAAAAACTAAGCTCGTCTATTGCCGCGACCTCCGTTGCAACCTTGTCTTGTGTCTTATGATCAATCGCTAATAAATATAAAGTCCAAGCTAATGCGCTTGCCGATGTTTCGTGCCCAGCAAGAAAAAATATTGCCACCTGATCGACCATTTCAGACGGTGAAAATAAATCGCCTGTAACAGGATCACGAGTTGTCATTATCTTTGTCGCTAAATCGTCAGGCGCTGTCCCAGCTTTAATCTCTTCAAACCGATCTTGCGTCAAAGACGTTAAAAGTTTGCGGATTTCAGCGCTTGCATGTTTGGTACTTCTGCGTTGAAGCTTTGGTATCCAATTGGGTATCTTAAGAAAACTTGCAACAGTCATAAGTGGTTGAGTACGCTGATATTCCTTAAATTTTTCAAATATTTGCTTCGCATCATCATCTGTTATTGGGATCGAAAATAACGTACGAAAGATAATATCAGCGGCTAATTGACTGGCCTGTTCTTCAATCTCGATAGATGGCTGACCAGTAAGCTTCCCCAAGCGTTCAACAGCATCAGTTCCCGCCGCGACCATAGATGGGAAAACATCGCGCAAACGCCCACCTTCGAAAGCAGGATCAATGATACGACGCTGACGTTTCCACAACTCACCATTAGAGACAAAAACACCATCTCCTAGTAAAGAATAAAGCGCCCCTTTTATGATTTCAGATTTTGGAAAATTATCAGGATCTTTCTTTAACACATGATCCACAAGTTTAGGATCGTTCACAAAATATGACTTAAAGAATGGTAGTTTGAATTCTGCCATCCACGCACGGTATAATTTCTGCGGTTGAGATGCAAAAATATCCTTTCGGAACAATCGCATATGCTGCAACATTGTGACTTTATCAGGCCGGCTTCTTGGCTTTGGCGGAATAATGTCTTTGGTCATTTATGCGCCTCTTGTGACGTAAATTTATTCACAGCACGCGTTATCTTTGATGGGCTTGGCGCGCGTCCATTAAAACGTGTTTCCAGATTTATAGGACCCGCTGTGATTTGAAAATAATCATAATCCCTTGGGCGATCAAAGTGGCACAGATATTGGAAATGCATGCGGAAAAAACGATTTTTGATTTTGGCATAATATTCTTTGGATAAAGTTTGCGTAAATGCAGCTGAGATAATCAATGGTCCTTTCTGATCTACATCTGGTGCCACTCCGCTTACAGCCACAGGATCACACAAAGCAAAAGTGCATCCATCTCCTGGCGCAGTGATGTCCACCCATTTTAGTTCATCTCTTTGACATAAGTAATTTAAATCATTCCTTAAAATCCATGCCTTTGGCAGAAAACTTACCATTGGAACAACATGCCCCAATGTTAAAAAACCAAGTTTTGGGCCATCTTTTGGAACGCCTAAACGACGGATCAAATCTGCTAAAATTGAAATTGAAAGATGTGCACCAGATGAATGGCCAACGACCAAAACTTCGTCAAAGTCAGCATCCAAAGCAGCATATATATGATCTGCAAATTGATACATTCTCTCGGCCAATTCTGGGGGAATATCTCCACCATATTGGGCTGAGAATGCGTAATCATGCATGAGGTAATAAGCATAGATTTTGTTATCGATAGACTTAAACCAAACCATAACTGCCGATAATACAGCAGCCCCAGAAAGCGTACCAAGTAGCCAATGTGTGTAACCACCAATCAAGCGATACGCAAAATAGCCTAAAAGCAATCCAATCATCAATTGAGCCAATAAGACAACTACAGGATACAAGGCTGCAATAATCGGGCCTTTTTGTAGTTTCATTAACCGAAACAGCGATCCTGTAGAAATATAAGCCCATGCAGTACGTGCAAGCAGCCAAAAACTGCCCGCAATTGTGCGTTTCATGGAATCCTGAACGATATCAGACCATAATAGAAATTCAAAATCTGAATGGGTTGTGTGGCCGTTGATATTCGTATCAACCGTCCAGCCATAGTTCTGGTTTTTACCACCTTTACCTTTTAAAGTCAGATCGTATCCTAAGACATCAGCTTGTAATGCACCCTCGGTGCGATACAACTCACGGTATCTACGTGGTAAGATCGGGTCGTATCCCGGAACGTAAAATACTTTACGCTTTTTAACCTGTTGTTTTTCTTTGGACATACAATCATGCCTATTTGCTCGTTATAGCTGAACTATAGGCAAAGAATTCGAAAAAAGTAAGGCAGATTAACCGACTGCAGCCAATGCTGGGAAAGTTTCTAACAACCAGAAAGCAAGGCGTGTAAACGCACCAGTCATCATCATAATACCAACGACAACCAACATACCGCCCATGATTTTTTCAATTAGACCCATATGACGCTTAAAGCGGTTCATCAAACCAATCGCACGATTGATAAAGATTGAAGCAATAATAAACGGCACCCCAAGACCAATTGCATATGTTGCCAACAGCATGGTTCCACGCGCAATCGATGCTTCTTGTGCTGATAAAGCTAAAATAGCTCCCAAAATTGGGCCAATACAAGGTGTCCAGCCAAACGCAAAGGCTAGACCAAGAATATAAGCACCAAAGGATGACCCACCACGATCACCAGCATCAAAACGGGCTTCACGTTGCAAGAATGGTAATGTGATTAAACCAAGGAAATGCAGACCAAACACAACGATTACACCGCCTGAGATTTGCGCAAGAAGCGTTTGATTTTGAAGAAATAATTGACCAAATGCTGAAGCCGCAAACCCTAAGAATATGAAAACAGTGGATAATCCAAGCGCAAAAAATATCGCGGCAATGACGGCTGGTCTGTTTGACACTTTTTCGTCCGTCATTTCTGACATTGAAATACCGCCCATATAAGCCAAATATGGTGGAACGATCGGCAAAACACATGGCGATAAAAAGCTAATGATCCCTGCAAGCAGGGCCACAAACAAAGACGGCATTAGGGCCGCATCAAAGAGATCGATTCCAAACATAAAGTTCTTCTAACTTGGCAATTCATCAAGGTCACGTCACATATCCGTGGACTTCTGTAACATCCGCGATTAATTCACTGTTATGACCTATGACGCAGAACTAGACGCCACAGGGCTTTTGTGCCCTTTACCTGTCCTGAAAGCCCGTAAACGCTTACAGGCATTGCAGTCTGGACAAGTCCTTAAAATGCGAGCAGACGACCCTGCAGCTGTTGTCGATGTTCCACATTTTTGCGCAGAACAAGGCCATGAATTGCTAAAACAGGTCGACGAATCTGGTACGCAAGTCTATTTTTTGCAAAAAGCATAACCCAAATACTGTTTTTTCTATGAATTATAGCCACATAGGTTATGGTCATCGCAAAATTATAAGAAACAGGGGATTACAATGGACTGGGATAAGCTTAGGGTTTTTCATGCCGTTGCTGATGCAGGCAGTCTTACGCATGCGGGCAATACGCTTCATTTATCACAATCTGCTGTCAGTCGCCAAATTCGTGCTTTGGAAGAAGCACTGGATGTAATCTTATTTCACCGTCATGCACGTGGCTTGATCCTAACGGAACAAGGCGAACTGTTGTTTGACGCAACCCGCGACATGTCCAGCAAACTGGAAGCCACAACTGCGCGTATTCGTGACACCGAAGATGAAGTTATTGGCGAACTCCGTGTCACAACAACCACAGGTTTTGGGACACTCTGGTTGGCGCCACGTATTGGACGCCTTTATGACAAACATCCAGAACTTAAGATTGATCTTATGCTAGAAGAACGTGTTTTAGATCTGCCAATGCGTGAGGCAGATGTTGCCATTCGTATGAAAGAACCAAGTCAAGCTGATCTGGTGCGCCGTCGTTTGATGGATGTACACATGCGGCTTTACGCAACTCAAGAGTATTTAGATCATTTCGGCCATCCTGAAACGATGGAAGATTTGGCAAACCATAGAATCCTCAGCCAAAACCTGACATCACGACAGGTAAATGAGAGCGTGAAATGGTTAAAACCCCTACTTTCATCCGATCATGCATCTCATTTGACAGTGAATAACTACTTTGGCGTCTTACAGGCGACCCTTCACAATGTGGGAATCGGTGTGCTGCCAAACTACGTCAGCAGGAAGTTTCCAGACCTTATTCGCGTGCTTCCAGAAGATCAAAGTCAGGTAATTCCAGTCTATTTGGCTTACCCAGAGGAACTCAGACAGTCGAAAAGAGTTGCCGCTTTCCGTGATTTCGTTGTGGACGAGATTAAAAATGCGAAAAAAAGTGATTTAATATTAGCAACTTGAGCATATTTTAATCACTCTGCTTAACAGTTATGCACAAAGCGACTAGCGGGTATGCTCGTTCGTCACTTGTTGTTAACCCTTTGCATATATAATTATCAGCTTGAAGATGAGCGGACGCGGCAATTTATTGCCTTCCTGCCCGTTCTTCACCTCCCTGTTGGACTAAGGCCGAGCGTTGTCTCGGCCTCTTTTTTTGCCCAAAGGCTTTTTTGCCTTAACCCATATAGATTCTCCTCTTTCCCTTGGCCTCATAGACCGATAAAAGAACCGCAAAACACGCCTACTTTGGGGATCCCATATGACCATCGAGCCAGAAATCAATGAACAACTGATTAAAGACCACGGGCTTGCCCCAGATGAATACCAACGTATTCTTGATTTGATGGGCCGCACCCCAACATTTACCGAGCTTGGTATTTTTTCTGCGATGTGGAACGAGCACTGTTCTTATAAGTCTTCTAAAAAATGGCTCCGTACACTGCCAACCGAAGGCCCACAGGTTATTTGTGGTCCAGGTGAAAACGCTGGTATTGTAGATATTGGCGATGGTGATGCGATCGTTTTCAAAATGGAAAGCCACAACCACCCGTCTTACATCGAACCTTATCAAGGAGCGGCGACTGGCGTTGGTGGTATTTTGCGCGATGTATTCACAATGGGTGCGCGCCCTATCGCGGCTATGAACTCGCTTTCATTTGGGGAAATCACACACCCAAAAACAAAATCACTGGTCAATGGTGTTGTCGAAGGTATTGGTGGTTATGGTAACTGTTTCGGCGTCCCAACCGTTGGTGGCGAAGTACGATTCCACGAAGCATATAACGGCAACTGCCTTGTAAACGCATTTGCCGCTGGTTTGGCCAAAACAGACAGCATCTTTTATTCTGCGGCTTCTGGCGTTGGTATGCCTGTTGTTTACCTTGGCGCAAAAACAGGTCGTGACGGCGTTGGCGGTGCAACAATGGCATCTGCTGAATTTGATGACAGCATCGAAGATAAGCGCCCTACGGTTCAAGTGGGTGATCCTTTCACTGAAAAACGCCTGATGGAAGCAACTTTAGAGTTGATGCAAACAGGTGCTGTGATTTCAATCCAAGATATGGGTGCCGCTGGCCTGACATGTTCAGCTGTTGAAATGGGCGATAAGGGTAATCTTGGCGTCAAATTGAAACTCGAAGATGTGCCAATCCGCGAAGAAAACATGACAGCTTATGAAATGATGTTGTCTGAAAGCCAAGAGCGCATGTTGATGGTTCTAAACCCTGATTTAGAAGCAGAAGCAAAAGCTGTATTCGACAAATGGGACCTTGATTTCGCAATCGTCGGTGAAACAATCGCCGAAGACCGCTTTATCATCATGCACAATGGCGAATTGAAAGCGGACCTTCCGCTGAAAGCGTTATCAGGCACCGCGCCAGAATACGACCGCCCATGGGTGGAAACACCTGCGGCAGAAGCTTTGACAGATGCACCAGAAGTGAATGCCGCAGATGCATTGGTAAAACTGATCGGTACACCAAACTATTCATCACGCCGTTGGGTGTACGAACAATACGACCACATGGTCATGGCCGACACAGTTGTGCGCCCTGGTTCAGACGCTGGCGTCGTGCGTATTCACGGCACAGACAAAGCGGTTGCATTCACTTCAGATGTGACACCGCGCTATTGTAAAGCCAACCCAACTGAAGGTGGCAAGCAAGCCGTTGCAGAAGCGTATCGTAACCTATGTGCAACGGGCGCTAAACCATTGGCGACGACAGATAATCTAAACTTCGGCAACCCTGAAAAACCAACAATCATGGGCCAATTCGTGGGTTGTATCAAAGGTATCGGCGAAGCCGTTGCTGCATTGGATATGCCAATCGTATCTGGCAATGTATCGCTTTATAACGAAACAGATGGCGAAGGTATTTTGCCAACCCCAACAATTGGCGCTGTTGGTCTATTGGAAAACTTGGATCAGATGATCCGCGTGCGCCCAAATGATGGCGACGCACTTGTTTTGATCGGCAAAACAGAGGGTCACTTGGGCCAATCTGCCCTGCTGAAAGAATTGTTCAACCGCGAAGACGGTGATGCACCTCATGTTGATCTAGCAGCCGAAAAAGCAGCTGGCGAATTTGTACGCGCTGCTCATGCAGCAGGTCAAATCACGGCGGCACATGACTTGTCTGATGGAGGTTTGGCTTTGTCAGCGGCTGATATGGCGTTGGCAGGTAATGTTGGCGTTACAGTTAAAGCGGGTGACACAGGTTGGTTCTTCGGCGAAGATCAAGCGCGCTACTTATTAGCAACCAAAAACGCTGCTGCATTGCTTGCAGCTGCAAAATCTGCTGGTATTGAAGCCACAGAAATTGGCAATTTTAGCGGAACAGACATCACTTTGGGTGATACATCTGCATCATTGGCGGATGTGAAAGCAGCATCTGACGCTGGCATCCCAAGTTTCGCAACATAAGGAACAAAGATATGGCAATGGAAGCATCTGAAATCGAAGCATTATTGCGTGAAGCTTTTCCAACAGCTGACATCGAAGTCATGGGCGACGATGGCGTTCATATGGGCGCCAAAGTTGTTGCCGAAGAATTCAAAGGCAAAAACCGCGTTGCCCAACAACGTATGGTTTATGCAGCTTTGAAGGGTAAAATGGATGGCTCGAATGGTGAGCTGCATGCACTGCAATTAACGACGGCTATTAAAGAATAAGCAACTAGCCCAACTCTAATTTGATTTTAGGTAAGTAAATTGCTAAGATCGAAGTATGATCGATTTCAACATTATACTTATTATAGTTATAATTGGGCTGTTTCTGTGGCTTATCCGTTCACATGATCGGGATGTTAAGTCCAAAGATGCAGACCCAAATATTCACCGTAATAATAAAGAACTCGCTGTATTTTTGGCGAACCCTGGCACACAGAATAACGTCTTGAAATCCTTTGCTTTTCGTTAACCAACTGCACCTCTTTATTGTTAGATAACATTGAAAATTCTATTCGATTACATACTTGTAAAATACGGTAATTATTTAAAATAAAGGATTTACAATGTTTTTAGGTCTCCCGACTTGGTACTGGATCGCAATCATTCCCACAGCAATCATATTACGTTTCATTTTTAAGTATTCTGTCTTCTACAAAGGCCCACAACAAAGCGACTTAGGCATGGAAGAGATCGACCTTAATCAATTCAATCGCGACAACATTCAGAACCAAGAATTAGCTCGCAGAACTGGGGCTAAACCAATTCATCAGAGAATATTAAAGTGATAGAAACATTATCTCTCATCTCTGACCTAGTTCGTCTGCTTGCTGTCATCTGCGGCTTCATTGTATTGTTCAAATATGGGCTAAAGGGCTTGCGAATGTATAAATCTAGGTTAAATGATGGTGCAAAGCAAAATTCCTGCCACAAGGACACTCATTATGACTGATGCAAATGCACAAATCCAAGAAACTGTAAGCGGCAACGATGTTGTTCTGTTTATGAAAGGCACATCAACAATGCCGCAATGTGGGTTTTCATCCCGCGTGGCTGGTGTGTTAAACTATATGGGCGTTCAATACGCTGATGTGAATGTATTGGCTGACGAAACTCTTCGCCAAGGTATCAAAGATTTTTCTGATTGGCCGACTATTCCACAGCTTTATGTCAAAGGCGAATTCGTTGGCGGCTGTGACATCATCACAGAAATGACTTTGTCAGGTGAATTGGACACATTGTTTGATGAAAACGGTGTTGGTTATGACAAAGACGCAGCGAATAAAATTCGCGAGTCAAACGCTTGATATAAAAAGGGGCGCTTAAGCGCCCTTTTCTTCTAATGCTGTCACCATGCGTTCCATGGTTTCTAATGTTGCCTTCAAATCGGCCTCAACAGTAGCCATTTCCACAACTTTATCAGCAAGAGCTTTTTCAGCATCTGATGCTTTTGTATTTGCAGCATCTAAATCTACTTTTAGCTTGTCCATTTCAGCAGAAACCTCATGTGCAAGCTGACCACCCTCTTTTTCACGCGCTGCGGCTGCCAGTTGATCTTCTAAACTAGCGGTTTTATCAGCAAGCATTAATCCAGACATCAACAACATACGGCTCTCGGGAATACGCCCCATAGCTGTGTTTAATGCCGTGGCTTCTACATCCAACATTGATGCTGCTGAATGTAAGAATTCTTCTTCACCATCTTTACAAACAACATCAAAATCACGTCCACCAATGTGAATTTTAATCTCTGGCATATTATTTGCCCTCCACAAGTGGAATTAATTTTTCAATAATAACATTTACTTCTGCTAAATCGACTTCACGTTGTGCTTTCAATGCTGAAAGCTCTTTTTCCAAAGCACTATTATCACCAGTCGCAGGAGCCGCCGCTTTTTCCGCAAGAGCAGCATCTAATTCAGCTTGTAGATCTATTGCCTTTTTCTCGGCAGCAGCAAGTTTTTCAGTAATCTCTGATGTGCCGGCCGCATCCGCAGGAGCAGCTGCAATGCTTTCTTGCGCTTGTTGTAATGCAACCTCTGCAGCTAATTTCTGAGCTGCTAATTCAGACAGTTGGTTTTGTGCAACTTCACAAGCTTTGGTTGAAGCTTCTAAACTTGTCGTAAGTTCTGTTACTTTTGCATCTAATTCAGATTTTACACCAGCGGCATCACTTGCCTCTTTTTGCGAGGAGGCAATGTCTGCGGTCGCTTTTTCTAAAACTTGCTCTTGCTCAACTTTCCAAGCTTCTAGCGTGGCTAGTTCATTGGAAATCCTGGCTATTTCTGCATTTGTATCCGCATTTTGAGCTGTGGTGTATATTTTCGCCAGTGCCGCATTAAATCGCGTTTCCAGTTCTTTTGCTGCCTGCATCTTGCCCCTCGTTGCAAAACTTTATCATTTGATTCGAAATCATCTTGCATCAATTATGCATTTTTCCCAATAAAAAACAAATCTATGCGCCATTATCTTCGTGTAATAGCATACATCCGCTTGACCCACCCCAAATGCTTGCTATCACAGGTGTGGGAACTCACATTTATTCAGCTGCTATAAAGGGCCTTCTTTCGTGGAACTTTCAGAACTAAAAACCAAACATCCAGAACATTTCAAAAAAGCGGCAGCGATCCGTATTATGGCAGCAGACGCTGTTCATGCCGCTGCATCTGGTCACCAAGGTATGCCAATTGGCATGGCGGATGTGGCAACAGTGCTGTTTGAAAAACATTTGAAATTCGACGCAAAGAACCCTGATTGGCCTGACCGCGACCGTTTTATTCTGTCTGCGGGTCACGGCTCTATGTTGATTTATGCGCTTTTGCATTTGACTGGTTATGAAGACATGACAATGGATCAAATTCGTAACTTCCGCCAATTGGGCGCGAAAACGGCAGGTCACCCTGAATATGGTCATGCAAAAGGCATTGAAACAACGACAGGTCCATTGGGCCAAGGTATTTCTAACGCGGTTGGCTTTGCGATGGCTGAACAATCGTTGCAAGCCCGTTTTGGTAAGAAAGCAATTGATCACCACACATATGTCATCGCAGGTGATGGGTGTTTGATGGAAGGTGTGAGCCAAGAAGCCATCGGTTTGGCTGGTCGTCATCAATTGGGTAAATTGATCGTCCTTTGGGATGACAATAACATCACAATCGACGGTACAGTCGAATTATCAGACAACACAGATCAATTGGCACGCTTTGAAGCCTCAGGTTGGTCAGTATTTGCAGTAGATGGTCATGATCCAGCAGCGATTGACCGCGCAATTTCAGAAGCAAAAAAATCACCAAAACCCTCTATGATTGCCTGTAAAACAACAATCGCGATCGGTGTGGATGGTGTGGCAAACACATCAGGTGGTCACGGCTATAACATCAAAGGTGATCAGCTGGCACAAATGCGTGAAGCATATGATTGGCCTTATCCTGCAAATGAAGTTCCTGCAGATGTGAAATCCGCATGGGAAACCATTGGATCTCGCGGTGCGGCAGCCCGTGCAGAATGGGATGAAGCATTTTCGAAACTTTCAGGGGCAAAACAGGCCGAATTCAACCGCTGTATGGCAGGTGATCCATCCAAGAAACTGTCAGCAGCGATCAAACGTTTGAAGAAAGAAATTTCTGAAACACAGCCAAAAGCGGCAACACGCAAATCCAGCCAAATGGCGTTGGAAGTAATCAACCCAATCATGCAAGAAACCATTGGTGGTTCTGCAGATTTGGAAGGATCAAACAACACGCGTACGGCTGGCATGACCAACTTTGAACCAGGCAACCGCGGTGGTCGTCACATCAGTTACGGTATCCGTGAACATGGTATGGCTGCAGCGATGAACGGTATGGCATTGCACGGTGGTGTACGCCCATATGGCGGCACATTCATGTGTTTCACAGACTATGCCCGCCCCTCTATGCGTTTGGCAGCTTTGATGGAAATCCCAACAGTGTTTGTGATGACGCATGACAGCATTGGTTTGGGTGAAGATGGCCCAACACACCAACCTGTTGAGCATTTGGCGATCAGCCGTTCAACACCCAACACAAATGTGTTCCGCCCTGCGGACAGTGTGGAAACAGCGGAAGCTTGGGAATTGGCTGTAACGTCAAAGAAAACCCCTTCTGTTTTATCTCTGACACGTCAGGGATTGCCGACTGTACGCACCAAGCACACGAATAAGAATATGACTGCAATGGGTGCTTACGTTTTGGCAGAAGCTGAAAAAGGTATGAAACGTAAAGTTATTTTGTTGGCAACAGGTTCCGAAGTCGAAATCGCAATGGCAGCTAAGGCAAAACTTGAGGCCGAAGGTATCGGTACACGTGTTGTGTCTATGCCATGTTGGGAACTGTTTGAACAACAAGACGAAACATATCGCCGCCGTGTTCTACCAGCAGGCCCTGTGCGTGTGGGTGTTGAAGCAGCTTGCCGCCAAGGTTGGGATCGTTGGTTGTCTGGCGAACGCGGCTCATACAAGAAAGCAGCGTTTGTCGGTATGGAATCATTCGGTGCCTCTGCCCCTGCAGAAGAGCTGTTTGAGCATTTTGGCATCACTGCGGATAATGTAGCGAAAGCCGCAAAAGACCTATTATAATTCGCGTTAGCCTACTTTATCGCTAACATTTTGCGCCATTTTGACGCCCAAGGATAAAACCTTGGGCGTTATGCTTTGTTTAACGCCTGCGACACTCTATCTAGGGGTCAGATTTATAACAGGCGCGTGCAGCGCTTAATGGAGAGTACCATGACATTAAAAGTTGGCATTAACGGTTTTGGCCGCATCGGTCGTTCAACCCTATCCGCAATTATTGAAAGCGGTCGTGATGATATCGAAGTTGTTGCATTGAACGCAACGGGCCCGATTGAAACAACAGCACATCTTTTGAAGTATGACAGTGTGCATGGTCGTTGTGCGGGTGATGTAAAAATCACAGACGGTGCTTTGGATGTTGGCAAAGGCCCAATGCGTATGTTTTCGACATATGATCCAACAGAATTAGATTGGTCTGGTGTTGATGTTGTTTTGGAATGTTCAGGCAAATTCAACTCACACGAAGCATCACAAGTACATTTGGATCAAGGCGCAAAACGCGTGTTGATTTCTGCACCAGGTAAGAACGCGGACAAGACTGTTGTTTACGGTGTGAACCACGACACAATGACATCTGATGATCTGATCGTTTCAAACGCATCATGCACAACAAACTGCTTGGCACCTGTTGCAAAAGTTTTAAATGACGCAATCGGTATCGAAAAAGGCATCATGACAACAATCCACGCCTACACAGGTGATCAGCCAACGTTGGATCGTCGTCACAAAGACCTTTACCGTGCACGTGCTGCGGCTATGTCAATGATCCCAACATCAACAGGTGCTGCAAAAGCTGTTGGTTTGGTATTGCCAGAGCTGAACGGTAAATTGGACGGCTCTGCGATCCGTGTGCCAACACCAAATGTATCTGCCGTTGATCTGACATTCACAGCATCACGCGACGTGACTATTGAGGAAGTAAATGCAGCGATTGAAGAAGCGGCAAATGGCTACATGAAAGGTATTCTTGAATACTCAGAAGAGCCATTGGTGTCTGTCGACTTTAATCACAACACACACTCATCTAACTTTGCTTCTGCACAAACGAAAGTTATGGGCGGAAACATGGTACGTATCCTGTCATGGTACGACAATGAATGGGGCTTCTCTTGCCGTATGGCTGATACTGCCGTAGCTATGGGTAAGCTTATCTAAAACAGGATGGCCCGCATTGCCTGCGGGCCCAATTATATGACGAATAAAACAGCAATCGCTTTTGGCATTTTCCTATTGGCTTTGATCGCCCACGACGTCGTTGTGAACGGATCAGAAAACATCGTTTTCCTAGCAAAAAAAGGACTAGTGCTGATAGATTGGATCGCCTTCTGGAGGTAAGCTTATGGCTTGGAAGACACTTGATGATATGGATTTGGACGGCAAAAACGTTCTGATCCGTGTGGACGTAAATGTACCCGTTGAAAACGGCAAAGTTACAGACACAACCCGCCTAGACCGTATCACACCAACTGTATTGGAAGTACTGTCCAAAGGTGGCCGCCCTATATTGCTGTCACATTTTGGGCGCCCCACACGCGGTTTTGATCTTTCTATGAGCACACAACAGGTCGTACCTGCACTGTCTCAAGTCCTAAACCGCCGCGTTCATTTTGCCAGCTCTTGTATTGGTCAAACAGCGCGCGAAGCTGTTGACACATTGCCAGATGGTGATGTTCTTTTGCTGGAAAACACACGTTTCCATGCAGGTGAAAAAAACAACGACCGTGGCTTTGCCAAAGATTTGGCAGCCTTGGGCGATGTATTCGTATCCGACACGTTTTCAACCGCGCACCGCGCGCACGCTTCTGTTGCAGCACTTGCAACGTTATTACCAAGCTGTGCTGGCCGTTTGATGGAAGAAGAACTGAAAGCTCTTACCAACTCTCTTTCTGAACCTGAACGCCCTGTTCTAGCCGTGGTTGGTGGTGCAAAAGTATCTTCTAAGCTTGTATTGTTGAAAAACCTTATCGGCCCAATGGATAAAATCGTTATTGGTGGCGGCATGGCAAACACATTCCTAGCCGCTCAAGGATATCAAGTTGGTCAATCACTATGCGAACACGATCTGCAAGACACCGCACGTGAGATTTTGGCAGCAGCCGAAGCGGCAAACTGTGAAATTATTCTACCAGTAGACGTTGTTGTTGCGCGTGAGTTCAAAGAATTCGCTGAAAACAAAGTTCGCGCAGCAGATGATTGCCCGCGCGATACAATGATCTTGGATGCAGGCCCAGACAGTGTTGAAAACATCTGTAAAAAGCTAGAAGACGTGAAAACAGTGATCTGGAATGGTCCATTAGGTGCTTTTGAGATCCCGCCGTTTAACACAGCAACAGATGCAGTTGCGCTGAAAGTTGCGGAAATGACCGAAGATGGTCAAATCCTGTCCGTTGCTGGTGGCGGAGATACTGTTGCAGCATTGAAAAAATCAGGTGCAGCCGACAGTTTTTCATATATATCTACCGCAGGTGGTGCTTTCCTTGAATGGATGGAAGGCAAAACACTGCCGGGTGTCGCTGCATTAAACGACACAACACACTAATTTAAACGCTTAGGAACGCTTCATGTCTAAAAACGATCAAATCCAACAAATGCAATCAGGTGCTGGTTTCATCGCAGCCCTAGATCAAAGCGGTGGCTCTACACCAAAAGCCCTAGGCCTATATGGTGTAGATGAAAGCGCCTATTCAAATGATGCAGAAATGTTCGATCTGATCCACGCAATGCGTGCCCGTATCGCAAAAGCCCCTGCTTTCAAGAAAGAGCAAGTTATTGGCGCTATTTTGTTTGAAATGACTATGGATCGCGAAATCGAAGGTCAACCAACAGCAACTTACCTTTGGGAAGAGCGCGGCGTTGTGCCATTCCTAAAGATCGACAAAGGTCTAGAGGCAGAAGCAGACGGTGTTCAATTGATGAAGCCAATTGATGGTCTGGATGCAACTTTGGAACGCGGTACTAAAGCAGGCATTTTCGGCACAAAAATGCGCTCTGTAATCAACAAAGCGTCTCAAAGCGGTATCGCAGCGGTTGTTGGGCAACAGTTTGAAATTGGTGAACAGGTTCTTTCACACGGCCAAGTGCCAATCATTGAACCAGAAGTGACAATTTCAATCGCAGATAAAGCAGAAGCTGAAAACATCCTGTTGGCTGAGTTGACGAAGTCATTGGATGCTATGGCTGAAGATAAACAAGTGATGTTGAAACTGACATTGCCAGAGCAAACAAATCTGTACCAACCATTAGTGGATCATCCACGTGTTATGCGCGTTGTAGCACTTTCAGGTGGGTACAGCCGTGAAGAAGCAAACACACGCCTGTCTAATAACACAGGTATCATCGCCAGCTTCTCTCGTGCTTTGACCGAAGGTTTGAGTGCAGATCAATCAGATGATGCGTTCAACACAACGATTGCAGCAACAATCGACAGTATCGCAGCAGCATCAAACGCGGGCTAAGCCCAAGAAATCTTTAATATTCAGGGGCCTCAACTCAAGGCCCCTATTTTTTTCGAATCATTTGCATTTAAGGGATTCACAAAGCGAATCACTTGTGGCATGATTCGTTTGAGTTCGGCGACAAAGATCGAACCGTGAGGCAGACTATGTATAAACAACGTGGAAATTCAGGGGCGCTTTCAACAAGCATGTTTTTAGTAACAGCAGTGTTGCTAATGGCTTACTTTGCCTTTGCCGCGATTCAGGGTGACTTTGGACATTTCAAACGTAACCAAGTCAATGCTGAAGCTTTGGAACTTCAGACACAATTGGCGCAGTTAACCAGTCAACGAGAGTATCTCGAGAACAAAACAAAACGGCTATCCGATAAATATCTGGACCTAGACCTGTTAGACGAGCAAGCCCGCAAAGTGCTGGGCATGGCGCGCGAAGATGAAATAATTATAAGGTAAACAAAGATTTACCGACTATCCCAAGACTAAAATAAGCCGTTTAGATAACATTCTAGGCGGCTTTTTCTTGTCATATAAAAAAGCACGTGCACTTTCCGTAAAGTTACTCTATAATATAGTTTAACGTTAAACTATATTGATTTTGGAGACGCTACATGCCTGCTAAAAAATCGACCCGAAAATCAAACATTTCGGGTGAAGAACTGCTTGAGCATTATAAAAACATGTTAATGATCCGACGGTTCGAGGAAAAAGCTGGACAATTATACGGCATGGGCGTCATTGGTGGCTTTTGTCACCTCTATATAGGCCAAGAAGCCGTTGTTGTTGGTTTAGAAGCCGCTGCAAAAGAGGGCGATAGCCGCCTCACTTCATACCGCGATCACGGCCACATGTTGGCCTGTGGCATGGATCCCAAAGGTGTGATGGCAGAACTGACAGGCCGCGAAGGGGGATATTCCCGCGGCAAAGGTGGCTCCATGCATATGTTTTCAACTGAAAAGAAATTCTATGGCGGCCACGGCATCGTAGCAGCCCAAGTCCCAATCGGTGCTGGCCTAGCTTTTGCTGAAAAATATAACGGAACAGACAACGTCAGCTTTACTTATTTTGGTGACGGTGCAGCCAACCAAGGCCAAGTATATGAAGCTTTCAATATGGCAAGCCTTTGGAAAATCCCCGTAGTTTTCGTCATTGAGAACAATCAATATGCCATGGGCACATCATTAGAACGCGCCTCTTCTACACCAGATCTATACACACGTGGCGAGGCCTTTAACATCCCTGGTGAAGCCGTGGATGGTATGAATGTCTTGGCAGTAAAAGAAGCAGGCGAACGTGCTGTTGCACACTGCCGCGCTGGCAATGGCCCATATATTTTAGGTGTAAAAACATACCGTTATCGTGGACACTCTATGTCAGACCCTGCCAAATACCGCACACGCGAAGAGGTGCAAAAGATGAAAGAAGAGCGCGATCCAATCGACAATATCCGCGAAATGATCGAGCAAGGCAAGCATGCCACTGCAGATGAGCTGAAAGCAATCGATAAAGAAATCAAAGCAGTTGTATCAGAAGCAGCAGATTTCGCCCAAACAAGTCCAGAGCCGTCAGTTGACGAGCTTTATACAGATATTTTGCGCTAAGGAGACGTAACAATGGCAATTCAAATCCTTATGCCTGCCCTATCCCCAACAATGGAAGAAGGCACACTCGCAAAATGGTTGGTTAAAGAAGGCGACATCGTTCAATCAGGTGACATTATGGCTGAAATTGAAACAGACAAAGCCACAATGGAATTCGAAGCGGTTGACGAAGGCACCATCGGTAAAATTCTTATTGCTGAAGGCACCGAAGGCGTTGCCGTAAACACAGCAATCGCTGTCCTTTTGGAAGACGGCGAAGATGCATCCGCAGCAGACACAGTAGAAGCCCCTTCCCCAACAGCTGATGCTCCTGTCACAGAAGAAGCCACTACAGCGCCTGCGCAGGCAATCACACCTGTTGATGTTCCAATGGAAGACATTCCAGAAGGTACAACATTCACATCCACAACCGTACGCGAAGCTTTGCGCGACGCTATGGCAGAAGAAATGCGCCGCGAAGAAAAAGTGTTCCTTATGGGCGAAGAAGTCGGCCAATACCAAGGCGCTTACAAAGTCTCCCAAGGTTTGCTGGATGAATTCGGCGAAAAACGCGTAATTGATACACCAATCACAGAACACGGCTTTGCTGGCCTTGCTGTGGGTGCTGCCTTTGGTGGCCTAAACCCAATCGTTGAATTCATGACATTCAACTTCGCTATGCAAGCAATCGACCACATCATCAACTCAGCCGCCAAAACGCTTTACATGTCAGGCGGTCAAATGGGCTGTCCAATGGTCTTTCGTGGCCCAAACGGCGCTGCATCCCGCGTTGGTGCACAACACAGCCAATGTTACGCCGCATGGTATGCCCAAATTCCGGGCCTGAAAGTTGTAATGCCCTACTCAGCGGCAGATGCCAAAGGTCTGTTAAAATCAGCAATCCGAGATCCAAACCCTGTGATTTTCCTAGAAAACGAAATGATCTACGGCACCAGCTTTGATGTGCCTGATCTGGAAGATTTCACTGTGCCAATCGGCAAAGCTAAAATCTGGCGCGAAGGCGAAGATGTAACGCTTGTTAGTTTCGGCATTGGCATGAAATATGCCCTAGAAGCAGCGGACAAATTGGCAGAGGAAGGTATTTCAGCAGAAGTTGTTGATCTACGGTCTATACGTCCAATTGATTACGACACGGTGTTAAATTCTGTAAAGAAAACAAACCGTTGCGTAACGGTCGAAGAAGGTTTCCCTGTCGCTTCAATCGGCAATCACCTCTCTGCCGTGATCATGGAACGTGCATTCGATTACCTTGATGCACCCGTGATCAACTGCACAGGCAAAGATGTTCCAATGCCTTATGCCGCTAACCTTGAAAAACTTGCCCTTGTAACCACAGACGAAGTGATTGCAGCGGTGAAACAAGTCACATATCGCTAGGAGATCAGACATGGCAATTCAAATTTTAATGCCCGCCCTATCCCCTACGATGGAAGAAGGCACATTGGCCAAATGGTTGGTCAAAGAAGGTGATACAGTTCAATCTGGCGACCTGATGGCCGAAATAGAAACAGATAAAGCCACTATGGAATTCGAAGCGGTAGACGAAGGTGTTATCGGAAAAATCCTTGTGGCCGAAGGCACATCAGGTGTGGCCGTTAACACAGCAATCGCAATCCTATTGGAAGACGGTGAAGATGCTTCTGCCGTAGATACAGCGACCGAAGAAAAACGCCATCCACATACGGACGAAGGAACAGGCGTAAGCACCCCAGATAAGCCAAAACCAACACCTACGCCTGAAGGCAAAAACATTGCAGCAAAAGGCGACCGTGTTTTTGCTACCCCACTTGCACGCCGTATCGCAGCTGACAAAGGTATAGACTTATCAGCGCTAACAGGTTCAGGCCCACATGGCCGTATCATAAAGGCAGATGTCGAAGGCAAACCGGCAACAGCAGCACCATCTGCACCTGCTGCAAAAGCCGTCATAGCCTCCTCAGCGACCAGCGATACCGTCAAAGCAATGTATCAGGATCGTTCATATGAAGAGGTACCTTTGGACGGTATGCGTAAAACAATCGCTGCCCGCCTGACAGAGGCAAAACAAACCATCCCACACTTCTATCTGCGTCGTTCAATTCACTTGGATCGCCTCATGGCGGCCCGTAAAGAAATGAATACGGCCTTAGAGGCCGATGGCATCAAAATCTCGGTAAACGATTTCATCATCAAAGCCTGCGCAAAGGCCCTGCAAGATGTGCCAGATGCAAACGCAGTTTGGGCCGAAGACCGTATTTTAAAACTAGAACCATCAGACGTCGCGGTAGCAGTCGCAATCGAAGGCGGTTTGTTCACCCCTGTCCTACGGGATTCGGATCAAAAGTCTCTTTCTGAATTATCATCTGAAATGAAAGACTTAGCAGGACGTGCACGCGAACGTAAATTGGCACTACATGAATATCAGGGCGGCAGCTTTGCCATCTCAAACCTCGGCATGATGGGCATTGAAAACTTTGATGCTGTGATCAATCCACCGCACGGCTCTATCTTAGCCGTAGGTGCTGGTATGAAAAAACCAGTGATTGCGGATGATGGCACTGTTAAAACGGCAATTGTTATGTCCGTGACGCTTTCAGTTGATCACAGAGTAATCGATGGCGCATTAGGGGCTGAATTCCTAGGCCGCATTGCGCATTACTTGGAAAACCCACTCGCAATGTTTGCATAACGATAGAAACAAACAAAAAAGGCCGCTGTTTTACCAGCGGCCTTTTTTGTTAATCATGTCTATTCTAGTTCTGCCCGCCATCAGCAATCAGCTGATCCATAGATTGCGAAGGTTGATCACATCCAGCTTCACCTACAATCTTAGCAGGCACACCTGCAACAGTCTTACATGGTGGAATTTCTTTCAATACCACAGAGCCAGCAGCAATGCGGCTGCAATGCCCAACGGTGATATTACCCAACACCTTCGCACCAGCGCCAATTAAAACACCGTTTTCAATGGTCGGGTGGCGAATATCATCTTCTTTACCAGTACCACCAAGCGTTACAGCATGCAGCATAGATACATTATCGCCGACACGCGCTGTTTCACCGATCACAATAGAATGCGCATGGTCAATCATAATACCTTTGCCCATCGTCGCACCAGGGTGGATATCCACACCAAACACCTCTGAACTACGTGTTTGAATAAAGTAAGCAACCTCTTTGCGGCCTTCTTTCCACAACCAATGTGACACGCGGTAGGCTTGCATTGCTTGGAAACCTTTAAAGAATAACAAAGGTTGCAGATAATTATGACATGCAGGATCACGTTCATGAACCGCTATAATATCAGCGCGCGCATCATCCGCCAAAGACGGATCAGCAGCATACGCTTGATCTACAAGCTCACGCAAGATTTGCGTCGTCATTTCGTCATTGGAAAGCTTTAAAGCAATCCTGTAACCTAATGTTTTTTCTAAACTATCATGATGCAAAACACTTGAATGCACCAAACCAGCCATCACTGGTTCACGTTCAGCCAATTCCTTAGCATCATTGCGAATACGCTCCCATACGGGATCGACTTTGCGTAGTTTTTCTGCAGCTTGAGCCATGGTAATATCCAATTCGCTAAGTTCTTTACGGACTCAATGTATTACAGAATTGACAGCGTCAATACAAATCACGTCTAGTTGTGAACATTATGACAAAACATGATGACGCATATTACACCGACAAACTGACTGCTTTGATTGCAGAACTCGAAGGCATGGACGAAGCCGCAGAAGACAGTAGATCAACTGTCATACTTGATCAAACCTCTGTCGGGCGCCTATCCCGAATGGATGCTATGCAGCAACAAGCTATGGCAAACGCCACCAGTCAGCGCAGACAATCAGAAGTCATTGCAGCCAAAGCCGCCCTTGCCCGTATTGCAGAAGGTGAATTTGGATATTGTATGGAATGCGGTGAAGATATTGCCCCAAAACGCTTGGATCATAATCCAACAGTCGCCACATGTATCACTTGCGCGCGCGGCTAGTCGGAAAACCATTTAAAACACGATCAAAGATCACATGCATACACTGCGCATAGCCTTTATCCGACAAAAACGGCTCTGACATCAGATTATTATCCCAACAGGCAGAGGCTAAACTTCCAGATCCATATCCCCGCAAATACCGACCAAACCGTTTGCGGTATTTATCCGCTGCATGTGCACGATCGAACAATTGATCACACAACGCAACTCTGTCTCGCGCAGGAACCGCCAGTAATGCGCGTGCCGCTGTCACCACATCCACATGCAGTAAAGCACGCATCAAACTGCTTCAGGCGGCGTTAGCTGTGTAGTATGAATGGCAAATCTTATGACTCCACTGACGAAATCTCCACCATTGGCCGTCAACAACAGCGGTGTATCCGAATAATAGGTCAACGGTTGCCCAGTAAGTCCTTGGATATAAGTATTCTGAAAATGCCCAAAACCACTGCCATACCTATTATCAGAACCATCAACGCCAAGATTAAAATCAGTTGCACCCGAAAATACAATTTCGTCAATTACACGTGCGGTTACTCCTATCACGCTACTATGATGCGGGATCACAACAGATGTCTGGTTGTTTGCTCCAGCCATAATCTGGTGGTCAAATTGAATATCAACTCTTTCGGAAAAACCCAGCGCAGTGTTTTGAGAACGGCCTACAACATCCCAAAAACCATCAAGAAACCGCAGTTGAACAGCTTCATCGACGACCCAAGCCATCCATCCATTGCGGGCATCCACGAAAACCCAACCACCATTCAAAAACAATGCAACTCTGTGATCTTGCCCAGACCAAATTCCAGTCGCACCAACGGGCACAACATAGGTTTGCCCATCTAATGGCGCATTGGGCACATCATCAAACCGAGACACAAAGGTCAATTGTGACAAAGCATCCAATCGTGCCAAAGCTTCATTCACAGTCACATGTTTTTGCGCCTGCGACGCCTGTAAAAATGGTAATTTAAATTGATATGATTCAAACATTTAATGTCATCCTATTATATGGTCCAATTCCAAATCGCTCTGATATCTGCGCAACCTCAAAAATGATCTCTCCATTTGCGCCATCAGTCGTTACATCCCCAGCGCTATACTGCCATTCAGGTACAGTCGTTTCGTCTTCTCGCAAAACAGCATCATTCGACAAAATACGGATATGATAACGTTCTGTATCCTCGCCCAAAGGCACTTCAAGTGATTGCCAACTGTCCCCATCAATGCGTGTCCGGCGTATCCAGCTAAAGTCATAATCATGACCATTTGTCTGAGCCCGCAAATGCACAGGTGCATAGGGCCGTAATCCCACCCCCTCAAAGCTCAATGATTGCTGCTGATAAGCCGCATCCGAAACAGGTCTATCCGCGGGCCCCACACGGTAATTCCGCTCTAGGCCACGCGCAGATGCTGCCAGATCAATCTGTTCAATCCCAGCGCCCACTAAAACAACCTGCGCACCCACAGGCCATACATCAGGTATAATCCACTCTGTCCCCGCTTGGCCCCGCAACAACCCATGCAATCGATAACTACCATCGGACTGCAACTCTGCATTCTGAAACTGAAACACTTCCCAGTCCCCATTTCCAGATCGAATAGCTGCAGCATTCCCGCCATCCAGCACATCACGCTTAGATAAAGATTGCACATCATCAGAGAAGAAAACCAATACACCTTCTCCGCAATCCCAGCGCGCGGGGCTTGATCGTGACAATTCACTTAAAGTCACTCCCAAAACAGTTTTCACTTCAACAACCGTGTTCAACTGAAAACCATCAGAGCTGTTACTGCTATACACAGCCACACCAGCACCCCACGGATCACCAGTTGCCGCAAAATGCGGCGCATGTGGCACTTCATTACCTGTTAACAAAGGTAAATCCATAAAGGCTGTATATGGAATGGCAGGTCTCACAACAGGCACTGGTTCACGCCCAACGTTAATCACCGATGCCGCATCAAACACATGCCGTTCAACACGTGTTGCTTCAATCAATCGCGCACCGAATTCTTCCAAACGATCCACGCGATATACAAGCGGGCTTTCCCCGACAGATATAAAACTCCCGAGTGCCACATCCACACGTGACGGCGGCAAGGCAAGTTTTATCTCATCACGCGCCACACGTGCCTCATTCAGCATACGATCCGCAATATTCTGCCCTGTTCCACGATCCAGCACCAAAGGTACCTGAACCGAAGACGTTCTCAGGCTCTCATCACCCGTCAAACGGCTCTCAACAGCTGCTGCCTCATAATGTGCGTTCTGATCCCAAAATTGCACACGAAGCCGTCCCATGCGCTCCGCATCAGGTGCACGTACCTTTGCAACAACATCACCTTGATCAGGAACTACGGCTAATTCTGCCTCATTCAACGCAATCGGCTCAATATCCTTACGTGTCTTAAATACTAGCTTACCGCCCTCTTCAAAACTCGAAAACCCATAAGCCAGCATAAGCGATTGCAAGCTCTGTCGTCCTGTTTCCACATCACGTATAGCAAACCCCGTGACATTCCCTTGCAAGCCGCTCACATCGTAATCTGAGACCCCAGACAGCTCACATATTTCACGCACAACGTTTGCAAGACTTTGATCCGCAAATCGCCCAGAAATCCAATGCCCTCGCGCAAAGTTCACACCATCACTCCACAAGCTCAAACGATCAGGAAAATCCGGCCAAGGCCGCGTATCCCACGCCCATACACTAGCATTTTCCAGATCAATCATCGGTGCATCATAAAAAGTGGATACAGGATTATGCGCCTCATCCCCCCAATAAGTTAGCATCGCCTTTAGATATTGGCTTTGAATATAGTTATCTGGCGCACCATTAGAATAATATGGCACAGCAGATTCCGATGATTTCTCATCCAAAAAAACATTCGGTTGGTTCGTACCCTTATCCACCGCTGGGCACCCAAATTCCGTAAAGAATATTGGTTTCGATTGCGGTATCCATGCAGTCGGCTCGTCAGAACGCACACCACCAACTCTGTTATAATGCCTATTACTCCACCAATTGGTAAAATCCTTATAACGATAGATCCAATCTTCTCCGTAAGCTCCATCTTTAATCAGCGTACGTGTTTGGGTCTCGCGGTCATATTCACTCGCATAATACCAATCATACCCCTCGCCACCTTCAATATTTCCTCGCAAGTAGTCTAGATCATATACCGAGCCAGCATCTGCATCCACATGTCCAGGCTCATCACGCCAATCAGACAGGGGCACATAATTATCAATCCCAATGAAATCGATATTATCATCTGCCCACAAAGAATCTAAATTGAAAAATACGTCTCCAGAACCATCCTGTGGATGATATCCAAAATATTCTGACCAATCCGCAGCATAACCAATTTTAACATCTGGCCCTAAAATAATGCGTACTTGTCGCGCTATGCTCTTCAAAAAACTAATCATCGGAAAGTTATTACTTCTCAGGCGTATACGCGTTAGGCCTAACAATTCAGAACCGATACAAAAGACATCCACGCCACCCGCCAAAGCACATAAATGCGCATAATGTAAAATAAACCGTCTATAGGACCATTCCGCAGGCCCCGTATATTCAATCGTTTGCCCTCTAACCGTGAAATCAGCGGCCGAAGCCTTACCCATGAATTGCCTCAATTCAGTCAAAGCCTTCGACGTTCCATCAGGTGTTCCTGGAACCATAGGAGCAAGAGATGTCGTAATCCGTCCTCGCCATGGAATAACAGGTTGTCCAACCTCTCCAGTATAGGGATCAATCAATCCATTATTTTCTTGGATATCCATTAAAATAAAAGGATAAAACGTCACCCGTTGATTTCGCTCCTTAAGCGCTGCAATCCCTTCCAGCACAGAAGCATCCGCAGGTGTCCCCCCAAACACAGGACGCCCTTCATCCTGAGAAACCTCAATCGCTTGCGCACGATTAATCCCAGACACCTCCCAAGCCATAGGCGTGCCTTCATACCGCTTCTGCTCCACCTGCGGGCGTAACTTACACAACCCACACCGCAAATCCGTCCCGAACCAAGTCACGACCAACGATGCAGCACCGTTATTCGGCAAATCAGACACCAAATCATCCAAAGCATGCACCACATTCGCTTGCCCGCGATTGGTATTCACATTCGCACTCTCATAAGCGCCAAACCCAAACCCGTAATCCACAGGCGTCGTCGCCAAAGCATATTCACCAGTCCCTGGGATCAAACAAACCGATTGCACCAAACTCGTAGCATCTTCATCCAAAGCCCCCTCAGGTTGCGCTTTGCGAAACACCTCAAAGTTCAATTGCGGAATGCGGTTCCCATAGCGTTCAAGCTGCAAGTCCTCGATCACGACATAAGCGGTTCCGCGAAACGCAGGCGTATCCTCAATTCCCTCAACAGCCGCAATCACAGGATCAGGCAATTGGTCTTCGTCCCCTTTGTAAACCGTATAGTTTAACTCCGCATGTGGCACCTCTACCCCATCAGCCCATATACGCCCCACGCGATCAATCACACCTTCACCCAAAGCAAAGGCCACACTCACCGAATAACTGTAACTCTGCGTGGTCACCTTTGGTGCAGATCCCCCCTTTCCGCCACCACCAGACGTACTCGTCTGAACCGTTTCTTTAAATCGGCTTGACCAGATCATCTGCCCGCCAATACGCATCCGCCCCATAACACGCGGAATAACAGTCCCTTCTTGCGCAGATTGCACACGGAAACTCTCAACACGTCCTGTTTCCACCACAGGTGCCGCCTGACCAAACAGCTTCTGATCAATCACACCGCCTAATACAGCCCCAGCTGCGCGCCCAATAGCTGCCCCAGTCAAACCCAGAACAGTACCACCAATATTCCCGCCAATAGCAGCCCCTGCCGCAGATAATAAAATCGTCGCCATTTATTTTCCCTTCTGTGGAAACTGAAATTGCGCAACAATCTTACGCTTCCATGCATCTGTGAGCGGCGTCTCAATCACACCACGCCCCGTGTAGGCATGAATCACAGTCTCAAACCCCGCCGCTGATCGCGCCAATATCCCCAAATGCTTCGCCACATGTCCCGCACGCATTCGAAACAGCACGACCTGCCCTGCACGTGCTGCATCAAACTCCACAGCCTTCATATTCCGTGCCGCAGCCACCCACAGGCGCTCTTTGCGCCCCATTTCGGACCAATCCGCCGTATACACAGGCACCGCCTCAGGTTCATCTCCAATCACCTCGCGCCACACACCGCGCAACAACCCAAGGCAATCACATCCTTGCCCTTTCACAGAAGCCTGATGACGATAAGGCGTGCCTATCCACGCACGCGCCACACGAACGATCTTTTTCTCTAGTAATGTCATGTATTACCCCAAGCTTGATCCATCATTTTGCCCATCCCTCACAGGATAAGACAGTGCCCAGTCATCACCGGGCATCTTTGGAAAGCCTCTAAAATTCAACAAATTGGAAAACTTCGCACGGCATGTACCTTCGGCCTTGTCACACCCCGTCGTCACCTGAACCATATCGCCAACAGCAATCGGATGGCGTAAATCTTCCCACATCTCGATAACACGACGCGGCCCATTGATCTGATCCACCTTAATCACACCAACTGCTCCCGCATTCTCCCCTGTCAAAAATTCAACAGTCCCTTGCAAAAACCAAGCATCATCATAGGCACCAAGCCCCTTTAGATGCAAAACACGTTGCCCAACGGAAAATGTGATCTCGGCCTCAGACGTAAACTCAACACGCGTCAAATCCACCTGACAGCGTTTATCCCCCAACTGCGCATCACATTGGCGCAAATACGCCCGCCCAATCGGTTGGTTCAAACCTTCACTGATACTGCGCAACTCCGCCTCAAACGCACCAGAACCCCGTTTAATCTCACCGATAGTGCCCTTAAACGTGATTGTACGCTGTTCCGTATCCTGCCAGTTCACCAAATATTGCGTAATAGAAGCCCCATCATAAAGCCCCTGTTCAATATCTTCATCTGTTAGCCCGACAGAACTCAAAGCCCCAACCGCCTGACTGTTATCCACCGCCAAACCAGTCGAGCGTTCCAAAGCCGCCGCATCCATACCAGTAGTCGGCGTAAACTCCGTATCTTCAAAGTTCAGACCACAATCATGGTCGGTAAATCCCATACGTTCACCATCTGAGCGCACTAAAACCCAACAGCGGCATAAACTCGTCACACCAGTTTTCACATGCTCTTTCAAAACCTCAGGAACGTTCATACCCGCAACTCCACAACTGGAATGCTCGGAATTTCGCCAGCCACAAAGCTCGCATGGCTCATCTCTAAACGATCCGCATCAAAACGCACCGCCACGTCAAACTCAAAACCAGCCGTAATCAGCGCCCCTTCACCAGGTGGTTCTGCAAACGTCACAACACCCGTGGTCAAATCCACCGTGTAATGCTCACCTTCTTCCAGTTCATCACCACCAACTCCAACAACAACCGTAAATTCCACAGGCTTACGAATATCTCGGCAATAAACCTCATCTCCTGATCGATAATCCTTACACAGCTGGAATTCAGAGGTCACATCATTCCCAACCCCAATTTCCTGATCCAGAAAACTCACATCCAAAGACGGCAAACTGCTCTTGTAATCCGTCCAATCTTTCCAACGAAATCCAAACAATGGCCCCCGACGCGCCTCATAGAATGCAATCACCTTTTCCATATCGTCCAAAGACCGCATAGAAACACCTGCATCATAGCGTCTACGCGAATGCGCCCACGGGCTGTTGCGTTCCTCAAACCCACTGTTCAGCGCAACGATCTCTGTGCGCCGTTCAGGCCCGCCTACAGATCCAAAGGATAAATCCGCAGGAAATCTTTCTTCATGAAATGTCATATTATTCCCTCTTAACTATTGCGTTGTCCACGCGCGATCGCACGTTGAATACCCGCCGCAATTTGACTGTTAGACCTTTTAAATCCTTCTGCATCAGGGGTTTGGATGTTCATATTCACTGTAACGGTGCTACCGCCACCAGCACGCACACCCAATGATCCATCCGCCCCACGTGTCAGCGGCATAATCGCCTCTGGCCCCGCTTCCCCCATCAAACCAGTGCCACCTGACATCGGGAACAGCGTTGGACTGCTCACCACACCGCCCTTCGCAAAAGGCGTGACATGCCCCGCAGAAAACACACCGCCCTTTTCAAACGGCAAAATCCCACTGATCAAATTCGTCAAACCACCCGTTAGCGCCCCAGACACCGCAGTCGTGACAGGCTTAATCGCGCTGTTAAACGTGGTTTCCAGCAAAGACTTCGCCACATTCTTCAAAACATCCGATGCCTTCGCACCTTCAAAAACAATGTCACTAAACGCATTACGCATCCCAGTGCCCAACGAACGCGACAACCCTGTCGCTTCACGCCCAGCCCCAGCAATTCCAACCTGCACACCACTCAATTCACGCTGAAAAGCTGCTGTCATATCCGCAGCCCCTGCCAAACGCTCTTCAAGCCCTTCCAACTGAACTTCCAGCTGGTCAATTTCCGTTTCATAATCTGCCATATTCACTCCGTTTTCCCATCTGGAAACTGGGCAGAAAGGCCCGCTAAATCCGCGCGTGTCATCACCGCAGATTTACGTCCTTCCAATCCAGAAATCACAAGAAATTCCAATGGGGTTAAGCCCCAAAACTCATCTGGTTTTAAATGTAAGTGATGCAATCCAATCCGCATCATCGCAGGCCAATCAAATCCACTCATTGCGGCAAACTAAACGCCGATTTCAAAAGTTGTCCAGCCCGCTTTGCCGCTTCAATCGGCCCACCTTCGATGTCAGCTGTCATCAGCTCCGATTGCCCACCTTGCCAACCCGCACCACGCAGCCCAGCAACCAAAAGCGAAACAATATCGCCCGCCTTAAAAGCACCGCTTTCAAACCGCTCGATCAAAGCCATCAAACTGTCATCACCTAGCGTTTCTTCCAGCTCTGCCAACGCCCCCAAAGTCAGGCGCATCGGCAAAGTTTCACCATTCATAACCAGATCAACGTCACCTCTGTACGGATTGCCCATCACAACGCCGCAAACGTCAGTTCACCCGCAGATGCCAAAGCCAACTCATAAACAGCTTCCCCATCATAACGTCCCGAATATTCCACCGATGTGATCTGAAACGCGCCTTCAACCACGCCAAAATCAGGAATAATCACCTGAAAATCCGATTTCGCGCCATTAAAAAACAACTGCCGTGCGCGTTCATCTGTATCTTCATCCGTAAACACACCCGACCCAGAAATAGAGGCCGATCGCACACCACCGCCATCCAGCAATTCGCGCCAACCGCCAGTACTGCCTAACGAGGTCACGTCTACAGTTTCCGCATTAAATGCAATGCGGCTGGCACGCAGTCCCGCCATCGTCGTAAAAGCGCCAGAACCATCCAAGTCTATTTTGATCAACAGATCTTTACCATTTTGAGCTGTCATAATTTTTCCTTTAAAAATATACTGTTAAATATCCATAACAAAAGCGCGAAACGTCAGGTTGATCACCCGCTGATCGGGGCTAATCCCCTTACGCGCCCGCGCAAACCTAAAATTTAAGCTTGTTAAAACACCGCGGCTCAAAGCCAAATCCGCATCGATCAACGCATCGCAAACCGCACCAGCCAAAGTCTTCGCCGTCTGAAACCCCGCCATATCGCTGTGAATATCCACAGACAAATCATGCAACGCCCCAGATGCTGTCTTGGTTGAATGATCGCGCACCTTCTCTTCACCCAAAGCAATATAGACACTCGGCAAAGCTCCACTTGGCACCGCATCGTAAATATCGCCACCAACCAAGTTGGAAACCGTCGCGTCAGCCACCAAAGCCCCATAAACCGCTGTTTGTAAGCTCTCTGAAACCGCATAACTCATGCCACCACCTCTTCATGTGCCCAGCATTCCAAATACAAACCAGCCTGATCATGTGGTGCCACCGCATCAATCACATAAGCCTGTCCGCCATCCCGAAAACGCTGATCCGCACGCGGTCGCTGTTCCGACCCGTTTGGCGCAGAGCGTACAACAATACGGTAACGCACCACAGACACAGAAACCGCATCCCCATTGCGTACACGCCCAGATCGCGCATCCATATTGGCCCATATGTCCCCAACAACACGCCACTCTTCAACAAATCCACCAGCACCATCTGCCGTTTCAACCCGCTCTTCCAATGTCAATCGTTTTGATAAATGCACCATCACACACCTCGCATGACACGCAGCGCCCGATATGGCTCAATCAAACTCAACGCGGCCATTGGCATCGCTTCTGACGTTCCAGATCGGTTTTCATATGCGTTCGCTGCCACAATCAGCACTGCTTGTGCCAAATCCGCAGGAATTTCGGCCCATACAGCCCCAAACCCAGCTTCAAACATCACATCAACAGACCCGCCAACAGGCACAGGCGGCAAAAGCATTCCAACCGCTTCAACGGCAGGGCAAATATCATCAGGCACAAAGCGATAGCTGTCTACATCCGCAGCACTCTCATCCCCTGCGCCATCCACCATACGCAACTCAGTCACGTCTACTACAGGCCGCACAGGTAAAACCTGCCGTGCAGCATCACGCCAACGGGTCAGCGACCACACATAATGCTTTCGCAATAAAACCCGCCCAGAGCGCGCCTCAACAGCCGCAATCGCAGCGCGTAAATAAGCTTCCAACACTTCATCTTGCAAATCACTCTCCGCAAAACTAGTGCCCATATGCAAATGCGCCTTAAACGCATCCACAGGCAAAACATCCGAAGCAACAGAAGTTGTTTCCGTTAAAACCATAAATATCTCCAAATTCGAAAAAGGACGCCCCCAACGCCTCTCGGACGGAGGGAAGCAGCTAGACGACGCAAAGGGCGCCCAAAGGGTCAGGACAGTCGCCCTAACCCATCACACCCTTTGCAGGGCATGTTCCTTACGCAGTTTTAAGCCGCGAATTTCAGTAACTTAATGGCCGCAAAATCGCTGACATCGCCACCCACACGTTTCGTGGCATAGAACAGTACATTCGGCTTTGCACTGAACGGATCACGCAAAATGCGCAGATCAGGACGTTCCGCAATCGTATAACCCGCATTAAAATCACCAAAAGCAATCGCAGGCGCCCAAGACGCGATATCTGGCATATCTTCGGCAATCAGCACGGGATACCCCATCAATCGTGCAGGTTCACCCGACGCCAAACCATCCGACCAAAGGAAACGCCCATCCGCATCTTTCATCTTACGCACGGCACCCGCTGTTTTGGAATTCATCACGAATGTAGCATTTGCCCGGTATCGCGCACCCAAAGCATAGACCAAGTCTACAATCGCATCCGCAGGGTTCACAGGATCAAAGTCGCCATCAGCACCCGTTAAAACATGGCCCAGCTCACCCCAAATCTCCGTCCCGTTTTGCACGGAATCATACGTCAAAAAGCCCTTTGGTTTATCCATACCGTCACCAGATACAAACGCACTGCCTTCAGCGCGCGAGAATTTATCAGCAACACGCGATGCCAACCAACCCTCTACATCAAACGCGCTATCATCTAGCAATCGTTGCGATGCTTTCGGCAGTGCTGACAATTCATGCAAAGGAATGGAAATACGCTCCACCTGCGGCGTAGCAGTTTCCCCTGTAGCATCAGCTTCAGTCGCCCATCCAGCGCCCGCCTCTGTCGTATCCACCAGCACATCATAGACTGTTGCCTCAATCGCCACCACATTCGCGATCGAACGTATCGAAGACGTATCATGCAATACACCCGCAATCTGATCCGCCGTCACAGGGTCCACCAAATAACCGCCATCCGCTGCCACAGCAGACGATAACGCCTTCTCTTCCACACCTAGCGAGCGCATAGCATCCTCATCACCTGATCGCAGATAAGCAGCAAAAGCTTTCTTATGCGGCACTTCCACCGCAGCGGCACCCGACAATGCAGGACGGTTCGTATTTTGTGTCTTTCGTTCAATCATTGCTAATCTATCTTCCTGTAGCTGTAATTTTGATTTCAGTTCCGTATTCATTTTCGAAAAATCTTTTAAAAACCCCGACAATGCGGCTTTCACCTCTAACCCCTTGGGTTGGGCGCACGCCTCATGGTCCAAGGACTTGGTCTCTTGGTTGCTCATCAATCAATCCTATTTAGATGAAGGTTAACTGCCCGCGTTTCAGGTCAGCATATCATGGCGCGCAGCGTTCAATGCCGCCACCAGCTCGTTTGCAAGTGCATCATCATCCGTTTGTCCATCCGATGTGACCCGCGCTTGGGGAAGCATTGGAAATGTCACCAATGATACCTCCCAAAGTTCTAATTTGTGTAATAATCTACCATTTTTTGGCGATTTTCCCGAATACAATGTTCGATAACCAATAGATAGCCCATCAATAGCCCCTGCTTTTATAAGCGACAAAGCCTCCGCACCGCCTTGAATATCAGGCAATAATCGCCCCTTCACAAACAGCCCATTGGCATCTTCATGAATATCATCCCAAACTCCAATCGGCTTGGTTGGGTCATGCTGCCACAACATTTTCACAGATCGCCCTTGGTCGCGTAAACTCTGCAAACACTCCGCATAAGCCCCCATCTGCACCACATCACCCGACTGATCCGCCGCCCCAAACACGGACGCATAGCCCGAAATCTCACACTCATTCTTCAAACAAGATGCCGCATCAAATCGGGCAAACTTTGTTTCTAATCCAAAATCTTTATTTCCATAAAACATATAAATATCCGTTAGTTATTCGCCACTTCTAAGATGTTTAAAACACCTCGAACCAAAACAAAGCTGACCACGCCAAATACAGCCAACCAAAGCCGTTTTTCCAGCCGTTCCAACGTGGTCTCAATCTGTCCTAGCCGCCGTTCCAACCCAATCCAGCGTTCCTCAATCACCTTTTCATGGGTCTCCAGACGCGCCGCCGCTGCATCAAAGGGTTCGTATAAGAACCGCGACCCCGCCCCGCGTTTACTCATGCGCCACCGCGGGTAACCCCAACATCACGCGCTTTTCTGCATCCGACAGGAAAGTCGCCCCAGACACCCTATTCCACTGCGCCTCACGCTCATGCGCCAGCGCTGGAACACCATCCAAATCCGCTGCCAGCTTTAAATTCGCTCCGAAATGCCCCGACAACCAAGCCGACATCGCATCCGCCACCTTGCCCACCAAAGGCAATACGGTCAGGCGGTAAAACGCCCTATTCGCCTCTTGGTAATTCGAATAGGTGTTATCACCAGGCAACCCCAACAACATTGGCGGCACACCAAAGGCCAACGCCACCTCACGCGCTGCACTGTCCTTGGTCTTTTGAAACTCCATATCAGACGGTGAAAACCCCATTGGTTTCCAATCCAAACCACCTTCCAACAACATCGGGCGTCCCGCATTGCGTGCACCTTGATGGTTGCTCTCAATCTCATCCACCAAACGGTTGTACTGATCCGACCCTAATGTGCCCTGCCCATCTAAGCCTTTGTAAACAATGGCTCCTGACGGGCGCGCCGCATTGTCCAGCAACGCCTTTGACCACCTGCTCGCCGCATTATGAACATCCAACGCTGATGCCGCCGCTTGCATCGGCGACAACCCATAATGATCATCTTGGGGGTGAAACGCCTTCACATGGCAAATCGGCACCACATCTACCGCCATATCAAACCGATGCTTCTTCGCCCCAACGCTGTACTCATAGGCCACAGGCCATCCATCACCACCGGGGATCACCCGCATACGGTCTGACCGCAAAACATACAGCTCCGCTGGGCCACCATCCAGACCAGCACCTGCTGCCTCAAAGTACCCATCCCCCGACAGCAGCATCTGCCCGTAAAAGCTTTCCAACAAATCCGCACGCCCCTGCGCGCCATTGGGGCGCGATAACAACGCCAACAAAGGATGCTGATCATATCGCCGTTCATTGTCCGACAACACCCAAGGCACCGCCGCAGCCGCCTCAGCAATCATCTTCACACAGCGAAACCCCACAGGGTTCCCTGTAAAGCCAGTGCGCGTTAACGATGCCACATCACGGGCACTCCATGCAGGGCGTCCCGCCCCATGAAAAGCAATAACAGGTGCCGCACCCGATGCCTTTGTTTCAGACACAGGGGTTTTCCCCCGCAAAAATTGCAGAACCATAAAGTTGCTCCTAATAAATGAATTAATAAAGTGTCCGCACCTGCGGACGTTGAAATGTCTGTGCGGGATCGATCATCAGATCCGTCAAAGCCCAAACCAATGCATCCACACGGTCAGGGCTGCCTTTGCCACTAAATCCCGCAAGGCTCATCTGACACATCTGATCTTCAAGCTCTCGCAAGCCACCCAGATGATATATACGTCCCTGCTCGTATAAAGCCACAACAGGTTCAGCCCGTGCAGACTTACCACGTGATGCCCGAACACCTTTGTAAGGCAGTAAAGCAGAGTGTTGTCGCAGCACAGTCTCCACCATCTCCCCACCTTGGTTCACCTCAGCCACCACACGATCTGCCCCAAACTCTTGTGCGGCCACAGCAACCGCTGCGGCCCAAGCATTCGGACTGACAGCAGACATCGTTAAATCCGCCAGAACATACGCCCGCCAATCCTGTGGCAGTCCTTGCGCCACAACACCCGCAACAACAATCCCACAATCATCCGCGTTCTCGCCACTGGTCGTAGGCGGATCAACCGCAATAACAACACGGTCTAACTTAGGTGCGGTTTCAACACGGGTGCCATCCAGATCAGACAAGCGCCACAACGCACCCTCCACATCCTCCAACAACTCACCATCCAACTCCTGCCGCCCTTGCCGTGTACCGCCATATTGTGCGGTTACTTTTTCCAGAAACGATTGTGCCAAGTTTATTGCATTGGCAGAGGTTGGTGCAGACGTAGAAACCACACCATCACAAGCCAAAATCTCTTTCAACACCACCACATTCTGAGGTGTTGTCGTCACCACTTGGCGCGGATCGTCCCCCAGTCGCAAAGCAAATTGCAACATATCCCACGCTGCACGTCCTTTTTTCCATTTCGCTAACTCGTCAACCCAAGCCGCATCAAATTGCGGCCCCCGCAAACTTTCAGGGTCACTGGCTGAATAACAACTCGCCACAGCCCCATTGGGCCAAACCAAACGGCGGCGTGCCGCCTCCCATCTTGGGCGACGGTCAGGCGGAGAACAGGCCAATAGGCCACTTTCACCAAACACCATAACATCCCGCACCTGATCATAGGTTTCTCCAACCAAAGCGACATGTTTGCAAACACCCTCATCCACCGGTCGCGAACCTTCCACTTGCGATCGCACCCACTCAGCCCCAGCACGGGTTTTCCCCGCCCCACGACCGCCTAATACAACCCAAGTGTTCCAATTCTCACAGGGTGGCAATTGATGCGGCAATGCCCAAAACTCAAACATCCATGGCAGGGCTTTCAACGCATTTGCACTCAGCCCAGACAGAAATGCATCAACCTCATCTTCGCTCACGCAAGCGAGCAATTCGCCCAAGGATTTCGTCGCGCGCCTCTGCAAGGTCGAGCGCATCTCCTTGGATGATCCCACTAATTTTTTCGCATTCTGTTGCAAGTTTTGCCTCCTCCTCATTCGCTTTCACCAAAGCGTTTAGGCATGCGCGATAGCTCGATTGAAACTCCTTTGCCAAAGCCTCCGCAGCCTTCGCATCAGGGTTCAAAACGTCTGCAATCGCTTCGAAATTTTGCGCTATTTTTTCAAAAGTCTCTCGTGCACGCCGAGTACGTTCGGCCTGCGCTTTCACCCAATCGGGTACTGTATCAGTCATGTAGTATGGCTTTCTCTCGGAAGTCATCCGTCGAGTAGAAATGCAAAAGCAGCAACGTTTCCGCTACTGCTTGCCCACTTCTTCCAGCTTGTCACAAGGTGTACACGGGACCGTTCGCAAAGTCAAGATTTTGCACCTCAGGGTCAGCGAACGCAGCAAAAAGACTTCGTTAAGTAAAGCCACAAGACATTGTAATTATTAAATTAATTTTCCTGCTGTTGCTTACGGCGTTTCTCAGCTTCGATTTTACGCCACTTTGCAACATTCACATTATGTTGGCGTAAAGTCTCTGCAAACGCATGTCCGCCAGTGCCATCTGCCACAAAAAACAGGTTCTTTGTCTCTGCAGGATTAAGCGCCGCTTCAATCGCCGCCTTACCAGGGTTCGCAATCGGCCCAGGTGGTAAGGCTGGAATAATATATGTGTTATATTCTGTCTTTTTCGATAACTCACTGCGGCGCAACCCACGTCCCAATGTGCCTTCCCCTTTGGTGATACCATAAATCACAGTCGGGTCTGTTTGCAGCTTCATCCCCTTGTTCAAACGGTTCACAAACACGCCAGATACTTCTTCACGCTCCGAAGAAACCCCAGTTTCCTTCTCAATGATAGACGCCAACGTCAAAGCTTCCATTGGTGATTTCAAAGGCAACCCTTTTGCACGCTGCTCCCATGCATCCGCCAAAATCTTTGTTTGCGCGTTCACCAGTTGCTCCAATACTTCCGAGCGTAAAGCCCCACGGCGTACTTCATAGGTATTCGGCGCTAAACTGCCCTCAGCAGGTACAGCAGGAGCATCACCGCCCAGGAAATCTGCAGCCTTTAAAGCCTCAACAAACTGCCAGCTTGTTGCGCCTTCCGCCAAAGACACCTGATATGAAATTGGCGTTTTGGCCTCTACCAGCTTGGTATAGGCTTCAGGCATATCGTCACCAACTGTAAACGCAGCAATCACAGAAGGCTGTGCATCACTTGATGTACGTTCACGCAATATCAATTCCGCAGGCCCAGCTACTTTCACATTGTAACGTGCAACAAAACGGAAATTGCTACGGCCACCCTTGGTCACAATCTCCAATATATCCGCCATAGAAGCGCCCGCTGGAATTTCATAATTTCCGAATTTTAATTGGCTGCTTTTCTCCAAATAATCAGAACCAACACGCAAAATCGTTCCATGCGTGATAGCCCCTTTTTCTTCCAACTCTTTGGAAACACCCCGCATATTACCACCACGCGGCACCTCAATAAAAATCGCTTCGGTTAAAGGACCCGCTTTATAAAACTCGGCCTTTGCCCAGTAAACGAATCCTGCCAAAGCAATCATGCCAATGATCAGCAGGTTAAAGAAGTTTGCCGCAAAATGTTTATTCATCAGATCAGCCGTCTACCTTGCCCATAACAAGCGATGCGTTCGTACCGCCAAAACCAAACGAGTTTGACAGAACATAATCGATCTTACGTGAAACTGCTTTATTCGGTGCCAAGTCCAAATCAGTTTCCACATCAGGATTATCTAAATTCAACGTCGGTGGTGCCAGTTGATCGCGAATTGCCAAAATACAGAAAATCGCTTCCACAGCACCCGCAGCGCCCAATAAGTGACCGATAGATGACTTCGTAGAAGACATCGTTGCCGTTTTAGCTGCATCACCCAACAAGCGCGTCACAGCGCCCAATTCAATCGTATCAGCCATCGTAGATGTACCATGCGCATTGATATAATCAATATCAGATGGCTCAATACCAGCACGTTTAATAGCCGCTGTCATAGAGCGGAAACCACCGTCCCCATCAGATGCAGGGGCTGTAATATGGTATGCATCACCAGATAAGCCGTACCCCAGAACCTCTGCATAAATTTTAGCGCCACGCGCTTTTGCGTGCTCATATTCTTCTAATACAACAATACCAGCACCTTCACCCATAACAAAACCATCGCGGTCTTTATCATATGGGCGCGAAGCTGATTTTGGGTCATCACGGCGCATTGTTGATAAAGCTTTACAAGCGTTAAAGCCAGCAATACCAATCTCACAAATAGACCCTTCGGCACCACCAGCGATCATAACATCCGCATCATCCAAAGCAATCAAACGAGCCGCATCACCAATAGCATGCGCACCTGTCGAACACGCAGTTACAACTGAATGGTTTGGCCCTTTAAAACCATATCGAATGGAAACCTGTCCTGATACCAAATTAATCAATGCTCCAGGAATGAAGAACGGGGATACACGACGTGGTCCGCGCTCTTTTAGAGTAACAGCAGTTTCCGCAATGGATTGCAAACCACCGATACCTGAGCCAATTAAAACACCTGTACGTAACAAGCTGTCCTCATCTTCAGGTGCCCAGTTTGCGTCTTTGACAGCTTGATCAGCTGCTGCCATACCATAAAGAATAAAATCATCCACTTTGCGGCGTTCTTTTGGTTCCATCCAATCGTCAGGATTAAATGTGCCATCAGATCCATCACCAAATGGAATTTCGCATGCGTAATTTGTTGCCAAATGATCCGCATCCCAACGTGAAATCGTTCCAGCTGCAGATTCCCCAGCCGTCAAACGTTTCCATGTTTCATCCACACCACACGCCAGTGGTGAGACCATTCCTAGTCCAGTAACAACAACACGACGCATATCATCTCCCAGTATTTCTTGCCTATTTCAAACATAACTACCCTGCCAACCACATATGGGCAAGCAATCAACAGCATATCGGCGCAGATTCGCACAAAAAAACGCGCCCCTATTTGGAGCGCGTTAAAAAGACTTAAAAGTCTTTAAATTCTTAGCCAGCTTCAGTGATGAATTTCACTGCGTCGCCGAATGACTGAATAGTTTCAGCTGCGTCGTCTGGGATTTCGATGCCAAATTCTTCTTCGAAAGCCATAACCAACTCAACTGTGTCTAGGCTGTCAGCGCCCAGATCGTCGATGAAAGATGCACCTTCAGTTACTTTTGCTTCGTCAACACTTAGGTGTTCTACAACGATTTTCTTTACACGATCTGCGATGTCGCTCATGATTCAGTCCTCATATTGCGGGGAAATCCCCTTGGTTTTTCGTTCATACCAGATTCTGATACCAACAACAGCCTTATTTTTAAAGGCCAAAAGCCAAAAGCGTTTCCGCCCTTAGCAAATCTCCGCCGCGCTATACCATAAAGTTTCGCAATGGCAAACGTTTTCCGACGCCACGTCACGAATACCTGATATGCATTCATGGCGGGTTCCATTGAAAACCTGTCGTGGTTTTTCATTGTGTTCCATAGAAACTCCGTTAATCCTTTCACCAACACTTTGGGAGACACCACTATGGCATACGAAAAACTTGAACTCTTTATTGATGGGAAATGGTCCCAAGGCACCTCTGGCAAAAGCCAAGACGTGATCAACCCAGCCACAGAAGAAGTTCTTGGAACTCTGCCACATGCATCTACCGCTGACTTAGATGCCGCTTTAGCTGCCGCAGATAAAGGTTTCAAAATCTGGCGCAACACAACGCCAATTGCGCGCCAAGCTATTTTGAACAAAGCCGCTGACCTGATGGAAGAGCGTAAACCATCAATTGCAGAAAACATCAGCCGTGAAATGGGCAAACCAGTCGGCGAAGCATCGCTCGAGATGGATTTCGTCATTGGTTGTCTGCGTTGGGACGCAGAACAAGGCAAACGCGCCTATGGTCGCTTAATCCCCGCCCGCATCCCAGGCCAACGCCAAATGATGATAAAAGAGCCTGTTGGCCCAGTGGCAGCTTTCGTTGCGTGGAACTTCCCAGCCTCTAATGTCATGCGTAAATTAGGCAACGCTTTGGGTGCTGGCTGTTCTATCATCATGAAAGCTGATGAGGAAACACCATCATCCGCGATTGCAATGGCGCGCTGTTTCCAAGATGCTGGCCTACCAGACGGTGTTTTAAACCTTGTATTTGGGGTCCCTGCTGAAATTTCCAGCTACTTATTAGACAGCCCAATCATCAAAAAGCTCAGCTTCACAGGCTCAACACCTGTTGGCATGTTGCTTCAAGCGCAAGCTGCCAAACGTATGATCCGATGTACAATGGAACTGGGCGGCCATGCGCCCGTGATGATTTTCAACGATGCAGATATCGCAGCAGCTGCACAAATGTGCTCTGCAACAAAGTTCCGCAATGCAGGTCAAGTTTGCATCAGTCCAACACGCTTCTATGTTCAAGAAGGCGTCTATGACGAATTCGCAGAACGCATGGCCGGACATGCCAAAGACGTTGTTGTTGGCGAAGGTCTCAAAGATGGCGTTCAAATGGGCCCACTGATCGGTGAGCGCCGCTTAAGCGTAATGCAAGATTTGGTCGATGATGCTGTATCGCACGGTGCAGAACTGCTTGCAGGCGGTGAACGTCTTGGAAACAAAGGCTTCTTCTATAAACCAACCGTTCTGAAAGGCGTTTCAGAAGACGCAAAAATCATGAACGAAGAACCATTTGGCCCTGTTGCACCAATTGCATCCTTCAAAGATTTCGACGAAGTGATTGAACGCGCAAACAAACTTGAATACGGCCTTGCGTCATATGCATTCACAACGGACGGTGCCAAAGCCAATGCCATTGGTGACCAAATCAACGCAGGCATGTTCGGCGTAAACCACTTTGGCGTTGCCACACCAGAAACACCTTTTGGCGGTGTAAACCACTCTGGCTACGGCACCGAAGGCGGCGAAGAAGGCATTACAGCTTATCAACGCGTGAAATTCATTTCGGAAATTGGGGTTTGATTAATATTTCTCCCAAAAGGTCATCGTTCAATTGCAACGGTGACCTCAGAAATGTTTTGTAGATACTAAGATGTATAAGTAAGGTACCCAAGATATGATTATTCTGGGTCTTATATTTCTTTTACTGTCCTTCATCGGCTCTTGTTTTTGGAGCTATCTGGTACTGGGCCGTGTTCAATCTGTATTTGGTGTTCAAAAAAAGAATGTTATCCTTTTCAGTATAATATCATTCGCACTCGCAGCACTTCTGCTGCACTTTGGCCTTAAGCCCTAAGCTTATGATAAATCACACCAATGCGGTGAAGTGCGAATAAAAAAAACATCAATAACACCATCGCAGAACTTCCCTGCAATGGTGTTATCTCTGCATAACGCTCTTGCGCAATACCTTGATAAAGCACCCAAATTGATATGGTTAGCATTATCCAGTCAAAGCAAAGCTCCGCCCTCTGTCGCATCGCTGCAAAAGCCCTATTCATACACGCCACTCCTCTACTCGCTATGGGATTAGGTTATGAGATGGAGGTTTGGGAAAGGTAAATGTGGGGTGGGTATTTAGGTAAGGTTTTAGATAAATCTAAGCTAAACCATAATGAAATGATTACAGGTTGCTATAAGTCGCATACTCGCACATCATTTAAATTTTATACGTTTGGAGTTTGATTTGAAAAAAACATTTCGCCACCTACTTCTTTTCTTTCCAATACTTATTTTGTTCAGTTTTTTTCTGAGTTTATCAAGTATGGGACGGCAGCAGCTGTTATATTTCTTTTTAATCAACCCAAATCCGCACCTTAATAAATATGTGGAAGAGTTGACCAAGACCAATCATGTTAATTTTACCGATTTATCTGATGTAAAATTTATTTGTTATGTAGGAAAAGAACTTTCAGCAACTTCCAATGCTATTAAATTTGCAGACATTCATGATTTATTATTCACTTCATTCTTGGACAATAGTTTTATAAGGGGCGTAAATGTTAATGCATTCTATCTTGTGAAATCAAACGGTGACTCCGATATCATCAGATATGTGGATGCACGTGATCACTTTAATATACCTGAAAGTCGCTGGGTAGATAGAGAAAGCATCTTAGTTGCCAATGATTGTGCATTTAATGACAAAGCATACTTAGTTAGAGTAGATGACACATAACACTCATATTTTAATGTGCTTGACAAGCGTAAGGGCAATTCCTTTCGAAATTGCCCTCTGGTTGCTTATAGACTGCTGATCGCAGTCTTATTGCAGTTTTCCTTTGGAAAATTGCAATTAAATCATCGCCATACCACCATTCACGTGAATGGTTTGACCTGTGATATAACTTGCTTCATCTGAAGCGAGGTATGATACAGCTGATGCAATCTCTTCTGGTGTCCCCATACGACCCGCAGGGATGTTGCCTGTCATTTTCTCTTTAACAGCATCTGGCAGCTCGGCTGTCATGGCTGTTTCGATGAACCCAGGAGCCACGCAGTTGGCTGTGATGCCGCGCGTTGCAATCTCTTGCGCATATGATTTGGTCATACCGATCATACCCGCCTTAGACGCCGCATAGTTCACCTGCCCTGCATTGCCCGTCACACCAACAATGGATGTGATATTGATGATGCGGCCGTGTTTTTGCTTCATCATCGGACGCATCACAGATTTCATCAGGCGCATTGTGGACGATAGGTTCACATCAATCACTTGCTGCCATTCTTCGTCAGACATACGCATAAAGATGTTGTCGCGTGTGATACCTGCGTTATTCACCAAGATATCCAAACCGCCCATCGCTTCAGACGCTTGTCCAGCCAAAGCCAAAACAGCTTCGTTATCGCTTAGGTTACACGGCACAACATGTGCGCGTTCACCCAATTCAGCAGCCAATGCATTCAGCGGATCAACGCGTGTACCAGACAAAGCAACGGTTGCGCCTTGGGCATAAAGTGCTTTTGCAATTGCACCACCAATACCGCCAGATGCGCCTGTTACGAGTGCTTTTTTACCTGTTAGATCAAACATATATCTGCTTTCCTTTAAGCTAAGTCTGCAGCAACAGCTGCAACATTATCTGCGTTATTGACGGCCGTACAGGCAATCTCGCGTTCGATACGGCGGATCATCCCTGACAGGGCTTTACCCGCGCCGATTTCATAAATTTCTGTCACACCTTGTGCTGCCATATACCCAACACTTTCGCGCCAACGTACAGACCCTGTGACCTGCTGAACCAGTAAATCTGCAATCGCACTGCCATCGTCATTAGATGCAGCCAAAACGTTTGCCACAACAGGCACAGCTGGATCAGAAATTGTCACCTCTGCCAAAGCTTCTGCCATACGGTCAGCGGCTGGTTGCATCAATGCGCAGTGGAATGGAGCAGAGACTGGCAATAGCATCGCACGCTTGGCACCCTTCTCTTTTGCAATGTCACAGGCACGCTCAACGGCTTCTTTGTGACCAGATACAACAACCTGTGTCGGATCATTGTCATTCGCCGCCTGACACACCTCGCCTTGAGCCGCTTCATCCGCAACGGCTTGGGCTGTTTCAAAATCCAGCCCCAACAATGCCGCCATAGCACCGATGCCGACAGGAACCGCTTCTTGCATCGCTTTACCGCGAATACGTAGCAAACGTGCTGTATCCGCAAGTGACAGAGAGCCCGCAGCACATAATGCCGAATATTCGCCCAATGAGTGACCAGCCACGAATGATGCGGCATCAATGCCCACACCTTCGGCTTTCAAAGCCTCCATTGCTGCAATCGATGTCGCCATCAATGCAGGTTGCGCGTTTTCGGTCAAAGTAAGATCGGCGATATCACCACCCCAGATCAAGCCTGATAAGTTTTCACCTAAAGCCTCGTCTACGGCTTCGAAAACTGCTTTGGCGGCTGGGTATGCGTCAGCCAATTCTTTGCCCATACCGATGGTTTGGGCGCCCTGACCAGGGAAAACAAATGCGCGTGTCATGGATATCTCTTAATAATTGCGTTCATATCTTTTTAAGATGCTGATGACGCTACGTCCAGCCTTAACAAACAACGCTTACCCAAAGAGCTTTTCTTTTACTGCAGCTAACAAAGCTTCTGCTGCTCTTTCCCCCTGAACACCCTCTGCCAATTTCAGTTTTTTGCCATCACGCTCTGCATATAAAGCATAATAAACAGTTTGGATTTTGTCAGAAGAACTTGATGAGGTTTCAACGATCGAAAATTCTGATGGGTCTGAGTATGTTAATCTGCGCGTATACAGCGGGATAAAGAACCAACTGCGTCCCATAAAAATGATCTTGTCCGTTGTGTTCACCAAAACATTCAAACGGCGCCCCATGGTGAATAGACTTGGAATGGCAAAGCCGAGACCTAAGATTAAGAAGAAATATCCACCGAACCATTCATCAATCAGGAAGTATCCAATACCAGCAAAGAGCAGCCCAACCCCAGCAAACGGAATGGTCAGTTTCAAATCGCGCGCAGATGCACTTGTGATACTGATATCCCCACCTAAATCTTCGATTGGGATTTGATCGGCAGCGCTTTCTTGAGCAGCCTCTTCTTCCCTTGCCTCAACAGTTCTTGAAAAATGGCTGGGAACATAGGCCATCGCACGGCTGGTACGTGTGCTTTTTTCCATTGGAATGTCCCAAGTGCGGGTCATTGGAACTGTTTCGCCGTTTATTTCCAGTTTTGCATCACAGCTTAATTCCCAATCTACGCTACGATGCTTACCGCTTTTACCCTCTTCGGGAAGTTCCGCAGGCACATCAAACACGAAATGTACGCGTGATCCGTCAACAATGGATTTTGCATAAGCTGTGGTTGTGTCCTGCCAAATGATAGATGTGTACGTATCATCACCAGATTTGCGACTTTCGCTACAAGTTAAACGCATAGTAACTGGGCTGCCGTCTGTACGGCTATTGATTTCGAAATGCCCGCCGGCTTGGCCACCGATCGCCCCTATTACGGGGTCTGGAAACAAAAGTGTTTCTCCGATCAGTTGATATGATCGCTTAGAACGCCAAGCAAATGCCATTATTAACGCGCCAATAACTGGGAATAGCAAAACCAAAAGAGCCGCAAGGTTCTGACCTTTCAGCACATCAGGGATGATCAAAGCAGTGAAACCTGATCCTGCGAGAAAGAACAGCAAACCAAAGTAAAAAATGAATTTATAGCTGGATGCCTCATCACTTTTAATACCGGATCGGGCCTCTGCTTTTCTGTCCTCTTTGGTCTTTTCGGGTAAAAACGCCCCCCAAATCATACCAATGCCAAACATTCCAAACATGATCAGAAAGATCGAGCCAAAGACGACCATGCGCCATCTGAAACTGCGATCCAATAATGCGTTCTGTGGGTTGTCTAAATCCACCCATGCATAAACATCATCGCGTTGTTTTTCACGCTTAAGTTTGCGGTGAAGATCATACCAAAACGTCCCAACGTTATCATAGCCCGTACTCAGCGCGACGCGTGTATTGGTGTATTCCTGCCCATCCACAACATAACGATATTGCGCTTCGACGGTATAAGTCGTGCTGTCGCCATAGCTAATTTTATATTCCAGAGTATCGATTTGCGCAGGCACAGCTGTCCAACTTGCAGCTTTCATATAGCCATATGTCATCGTGCCCGCTGTGAAAAACGCCGCCAAAAGCCCCGCACTTAGAAACAGTAATCCAGCAAAAAGCAGTATTTTACTTGTCACTTTTGGGCGTCTGCGCCTGATCATTGTTTTGCCCCATAAACTGCTTGTTTTTATATGTTTAAGAATACAGTATTTCAGCAATGTGCAAAAACTATGTTTTCTTGTAAAAACAGACGCTTTCCCTTGCCATTTTCTACCATAGCAGTATAAGCGCGCATCTTCCGTAAATTATTGAAACGCGGTTGCCTCTCGTATTTGGGTGCGGAAGATATAGCCCAGATTTTGAAGCACGCTTGAAAATGGTGAATATAATGGCGCTCTACGAGCATACATTTATCTCGCGTCAGGACTTGTCCAACGCGCAAGCTGAAGGTCTTATTGAACACTTCGGCGCTGTTCTTGCTGACAACGGTGGTAAAGTTGTTGATCAAGAATATTGGGGTCTTAAAACAATGGCCTATAAAATTAACAAAAACCGTAAGGGTCACTACGCATTCCTTAAATCAGACGCACCAGCACCTGCTGTTGCTGAGATGGAACGCCTTATGCGTCTACACGACGACGTAATGCGCGTGATGACTATCCGTGTTGATGAGCATGAAGAAGGCCCTTCAGTGGTTGTTCAGGCTAAATCAGCTAAAGAAGAAAAACGTAGAAACCGTTAAGAGAAGGACTTAAACCATGGCAAACAAACCATTTTTCCGTCGTCGCAAGTCCTGCCCATTCTCTGGTGAGAATGCTCCGGCTATCGATTATAAAGACGTTAAATTGCTACAGCGCTACGTATCTGAGCGCGGCAAAATCGTTCCATCACGTATCACTGCAGTGTCTGCAAAGAAACAACGCGAGCTTGCAAAAGCAATCAAACGCGCACGTTTCCTAGCCCTACTGCCATACGCAGTTAAGTAAGGAGAAATTCAATGGATGTTATCCTACTAGAACGCGTTGCTAAGCTTGGTCAGATGGGTGATGTTGTATCTGTGAAACAAGGTTTCGCACGCAACTTCCTATTGCCACAAGGCAAAGCACTTCGTGCAACTGAAGGCAACAAAGCGCAGTTCGAAGCTCAAAAAGCTCAACTAGAAGCACAGAATCTTGAGACCAAAAAAGAAGCAGACGCAGTTGCTGCTAAATTGGACGGTCAACAGTTCATCGTGATTCGTTCAGCATCAGATTCTGGCGCACTTTACGGCTCTGTTACGACACGTGACGCAGCTGAAGTTGCAACAGAAGCTGGCTTTACACTAGTGAAAAAGCAAGTTGCTTTGGACGCACCAATCAAAGAACTTGGTGTGCACGAGATGACTGTGAACCTTCACCCAGAAGTTTCCTGCACAATTCAAGTGAACGTTGCACGTTCACAAGAAGAAGCAGAACTTCAAGCCTCTGGTAAATCAATTCAAGAATTGGCAGCTGAAGCAGAAGCAGAAGCTGAATTCGAAATTGCTGAATTGTTCGATGATATGGGCGCAGCTGCAGCAGAAGATCTTGCAGACGAAGCAGATGAAGCTCCTGCAGAAGAAGCTGCTGAAGAAACATCAGAAGAAGAGACAAAAGCATAAGCTTTTACGGTCTTCAAACGAAATTAAAGCCTGCCATTATTGGTGGGCTTTTTTATGAAAACTTCACATAACCTCACATGGGCGTGAAGATGAAAAAAAGATTAGAATAAATCCCTGTTCCAGTTGTTTACTATACATAGAACAACCAACTCGGAGCACATTATGAATTTATCATCATCTTTAGCGGCAGCAGCTGTAGCATTGGCAATCGCATCACCGACGTTTGCTGCAGGATCAGATAGTAGCGAGCCACCAAAGCCAACAGAAACTACTCAGAAATGTAAGAAGCACAAAATCTGGGATGAAGCCAAAGGCAAATGTGTAAAAATCCAAAAGAGCGAATTAAGCGATGATGGTATTTATAAAAACGCGCGCGAATTGGCATATGCAGGCCGTTATGAAGGCGCATTAGAACTGCTAGATTTAGCTGCCAATCAACAAGATCCGCGTATCTTAAATTACAAAGGCTTCACAAACCGCAAGCTTGGTTACACGAAACGTGCAGTAGAGTTTTACGAACAGGCATTGGCAATTGATCCAAAGTATATCCTTGCACGTTCATATTTTGGACAAGCTAAGATGCAAGTTGGCGATATTGCAGGAGCAAAAGAGCAATTGGCACTGATCGAAGATATCAGCGGCACAGATAACTGGGCCTATGAAAGTTTGTCACGTGCTATCCAAGGTGACACAACGTTGAATTACTAATTCAACAATCCTATCTCCTGTCACGAAAACCTGCTCAACCCCAAAATTGAGCAGGTTTTTTCACATTTATTGATTAATATTTGTTATGATATCTACGAAAGTCACGAAAGATACCCCATGGCAGAATATAAGATCGAGATAGACGAGAGCATAAACGTCGTTGGTGAACCGCTTAAGCCCTGCTCTATTGATCCCATCACAGGCTTTTACCGCGATGGATGTTGCAATACAGGTCCTGATGACAAAGGTAAGCATACAGTTTGTGTAGAGGTGACCGAAGAATTTCTAGAATTTTCCAGAATGCGCGGCAATGATTTATCAACGCCCCGCCCAGAATTTGGCTTTGCTGGCTTAAAGCCAGGAGATCGTTGGTGTCTATGCGCCGATCGTTGGGCCGAAGCAGATGCTTTTGATAAAGCACCACATGTGGTTTTGCAAAGCACGCATATAAACACGCTTGAAACCATTCCATTTGCCATTTTGCGCGCAAAAGCTTTAGATGTGAATTAATCTAAATCAGGAGCTGACATGCCTCGTATAACTGTAAACGGCGTAGACTTATTTTATACGGATGCAGGAACCGGTGACGAAACAATCCTGTTTTCACATGGATTGTTGATGTCTAACGAAATGTTTGCGCGCCAGATCGAATATTTCTCAAAACACTACAGATGCATTGCATATGATCACCGTGGCCAAGCCAACAGTGAAGTCACGGCTGATGGCTATGATATGGACACATTGGCCGATGATGCCGCTGCGCTTATTTCGGCATTAGATATTGGTCCCTGTCATTTTGTCGGCCTGTCTATGGGGGGATTCGTGGGTATGCGCTTGGCAATACATAGGCCAGACATACTGAAATCTCTTACGCTTTTGGACACAAGCGCGGATGCAGAGCCTGCGGAGAATGCAAAAAGCTATAGAACATTGAATTTTGTCGCGCGTTGGTTTGGTTTGAAAATTGTTACCTCTAAAGTTATGCCAATATTGTTTGGCAGTACCTTTATGACAGATCCTAATCGTAAGTCAGAACGTGATTTCTGGCGTCAGCATATTGCAAGTCATGATCGCAAAGGGATTACGCGAGCGGTTTCAGGTGTCATCGAACGTACCGCTGTCTATGATCGGTTGGGAGATATTATTACTCCAACACTTGTTGCAGTCGGTACAGAGGATGTCGCAACGATACCTGCTAAAGGGCAACGCATTGCAGATGCTATTCCGAACGCCAAGTTCCAATTGATAGAAAGGGCAGGTCATTCCGCAACAATTGAGCAACCAGATGCGGTAAATCACGCCATTGAAGCACACTTGAAATGAAAGTTTCAAAAGCGACAATTCCAACGGAAAAGTGTCGCTTTTAGCTTTTGATAATCCGAAGCTTAAAAAAACCCAATTTGTTTCACCCAGCTATAGTTGGATACAAGGTAAATTTTCGTGAAAAAACAGGGCAAAGTTTCACGTTTCCCGAAACTGTGAATTGAATCCCCGAAACTGATAAAAAGCCCCCTGACAGACTCAATTTTCCCTGACATTGTCATTCCGTTATCATGCTAAATGATTATCTTTATTTTTATGGAGGTTCCTTATGGACTATCTTGCCACGAACGATATTCAAGATATCGTTGACAACGACCGCGAACATGTTTGGCATCACCTAAGCCAGCATAAACCATACGAAACCAATGACCCACGTATCATCGTTGAAGGCAAAGGTATGCGTGTATGGGACCAAAAAGGCAAAGAGCATCTTGATGCTGTGTCTGGTGGTGTTTGGACAGTCAACATCGGCTATGGCCGTGAGCGTGTTGCAGATGCTGTGCGCGATCAGTTGGTGAAAATGAACTACTTTGCACAAACAAACGGTTCTATCCCTGCTGCGATCTTTGCGGATATGTTGATTGACAAAATGCCAGGCATGAGCCGTGTTTACTATTCAAACTCTGGTTCAGAAGCGAACGAAAAAGTTTTCAAAATTGTTCGCCAAATCAGCCATGCAAAGCACGACGGCAAGAAGCATAAAATCCTTTACCGTCACCGCGATTACCACGGCACAACAATCACAACATTGTCTGCAACTGGCCAAGAACAGCGTAAAGCGCAATATGGCCCTTACACACCTGGCTTCGTAGAAGTTCCACATTGCTTGGAATATCACGACCAATACGGCGAAGAAGATTACGGTGCAGCATGTGTACGTGCGACAGAAGAAGTAATCTTACGCGAAGGTCCAGAAACAATCGGCCTAATGTGTCTTGAGCCAATCACAGCTGGTGGCGGTGTTATCGTTCCACCAAAAGGTTACTGGGAAGGCATTCAAGCACTTTGTAAGAAGTATGACATCCTACTTCACATCGACGAAGTTGTTTGCGGCATCGGCCGTACAGGTACTTGGTTCGGTTACCAACACTTCGACATCCAGCCTGACTTCGTAACGATGGCCAAAGGTGTTGCTTCTGGTTACGCGGCTATCTCTTGTACAGTGACAACTGAAAAAGTGTTCAACATGTTCAAAGAAGATGCTTCTGACCCGATGAGCTACTTCCGTGATGTATCTACATTCGGCGGCTGTACAGCGGGCCCTGCTGCAGCGATCGAAAACATGCAGATCATCGAAGAAGAAGGTCTTTTGGAAAACTGCCAGAAAATGGGTGAATACTGCCTAGGCCGTTTGGAAGAGCTGAAAGAAAAGCACGAAGTCATCGGCGACGTACGCGGCAAAGGTTTGTTCCTTGGCGCAGAACTTGTTGCAAACCGTGAGACAAAAGAACCAGTAGAAGAAAAATTGGTTCAAGCGGTTGTTGGCGACTGTATGGCAAACGGTGTGATCATCGGTTCAACAAACCGTTCACTACCAGGTTACAACAACACATTGTGCCTATCTCCTGCATTGATCGTAACAAAAGCAGACATCGATATCATCGTTGATGCAATCGACGCTGCATTGGGTCGTGTATTTGGTTAATCATTGATTCACGTGAGGGGCGGAATTTGCGTTGCATATTCGCAACAAGCCGCCCTTCACACCCTGTCTAAAGGCAAATAAGGCACCAAATAAGGCCAATTTAGACACAAATAAGGCAAAAAATTTTGCCACTATATGTGCCTCATCCTATCATTAAAACTACAAGATACTGCCGTACAACACTGTTTTTATGGATAATTTCCATGTGCGAAACAGAGTGTTTTACGAAAGCTGTCATTTTTTTCTTCTCAATTTCGCCACAATTGGTAAACCTGTTCTCAACAAACGAGCACACGACATAACGTCGGAACTTAAACAGGCCTAAAAGCCACAAAACGAAAAGAAGACAACGCTTAAACGGCGTGAATGTAAAAAGGTAAATGATGGCACCTGACTGTCTGATGACACATAAATTTGACTTTGTACCCTCCAAGTATTCTCGGTCAGATTTACAGTCACAAACACTCGCTGCAAGACATTGTACAATGTCGACCGCCCTCATCCAGACCTTAACATTATTCACGCTTGCATATGCAGCCCTAGCTACACTTTAGCTGCATTTGCTATCCCAAGCGCGGCGGTCATAACCGGGAGAAATGACCGCCGCTGCACTGGGCCTTATTTGCCAAACCGGCATACACTTATCACGCCTGTGATACCTGCTGGGTTTTTCGAAACCCGCACTGCCGTTATTTAGCCTGCTCGCTGAATAACATAAACTTTCAGCCAGAGATGCTTTATGCTCTCTGGCTTTTTTCTTATTGAATATGTGTATCATTTACGCCAACACTTCGCCCAAGAATAAAAGGCTAAACCCATGTTGAAAAAAAGCGTTCAGACCATCCTAAACGGCCTATCAGTGGCTGTTTTTGTAATCGATGCCAACCAAGTTATCCGATTTGGCAACATTGCAGCCAAAAAACGTTTTGGCATTGATGGGAAAGACGACGAACTGTTCAGCGTGATCCCTGCGAAAGAATGTGAAAAGGCAGCAGAACGTGTTTTGAAAGGCGAAACTACAGTCTCTTTGGAACTAACCCTACAAGATGTGGTTCCCACAACCTTTCGTTTGATCGTCACACGGCTTGATGCAGAGTTAACTGGTAAAAAAGCACGCGCGATCATTAGCTTAGAAGATATCAGCCACATTCGCGAAGCCGAACAAATGCGCATTGATTTCGTAGCGAACGTCAGTCACGAATTACGCTCGCCGCTCACATCCCTATCTGGGTTTATCGAAACCCTGCAAGGCCCCGCCAAAGATGATTCTGTCGCACGTGAACGGTTCCTTGATCTGATGCTAAGTGATGCGCAGCGCATGAGCCGTTTGATTGGTGATCTGTTGTCTTTGTCTAAACTACAAGCCAGTGAACGGATTGCACCGCATGAAACCGTTAATCTTGAGACGATTTTGCGTCGTGTTGTGGCTTCATTAGAGCCTATTTCAAACACTGAAGACACAGCAATCGCTTTGACTGTCTCTGATGACTTACCAATGGTTGTGGGGGATGCGGATGAATTGACACAAGTGTTCCAGAACCTGATTGAAAATGGCATCAAATACAGCAAACCTGGCACGGAAGTGGCCATTGTGGCTGAACCAGACCCAAGTCATGAAAACCAGCTACGCATCTCTGTGCGTGACCAAGGCGAAGGCATTGATCCACAACACATACCCCGTCTGACTGAACGCTTCTACCGTATCGACAAAGGCCGCTCTCGAGATATGGGCGGCACAGGGCTTGGTTTAGCTATTGTGAAACACATCCTGATCCGCCACCGCGCCTATTTACATATTGATAGCAAGCTGGGCTTGGGCAGTATTTTTTCTGTATTTCTGCCCGTGGTTGAGACCAAATAAGCATTACAGCCATTTAGATTTACCCCATAAAACGCAAAAACGCCCCACTATAGTGGAGCGTTTTTTGTTACGTGGTACCCGAGGCCAGAGTAATACCGTTAACGGTATCGAACCTTAATTGCAACTTTATCATTAAAAATCAAATAGTTAAAAAATATCCAAAAGCTGATCAAATCTGTCGTGTATCACAAAAAGTATCACAAATTGTATCACACATTTTAAATAGTTAAAATTAATCACGGTTTAGAAATACTTCTAAAATGTTTAAGGTAATCTGAATTTAATTTACAAACACTTATATGTTCACAATTTGTTCCAAATGCGCTATAGAAAAATTGTAACTATTAACGAGGAAACTATCGCATGGCTAAACGCCTATTTATCAGTCACTCATGGTCGTACAGCGAGCCTTATAACTCAATGGTAAACTTATTAAACAATCGGCTATTTTTCACTTGGGTTAATTATTCTGTACCAGAAACTAAAGCTTTCGGTCATATGGCTAAATATAAAATGAAAGAAGAGCTACGAGAGCAAATCCGCCCAGTAAATTGTGTGATCATTATCGGCGGCATGTGGGCGAACTATAGTGATTGGATACAATTTGAACTAGAATTTGCCAAAAGCATTAATAAACCTATCCTTGGTGTAAGACCACGAGGAGCAATACAAATGCCCGCAGCGATAACACTAGAGGCTGATAAAATTGTTAATTGGAATTCAGATTCAATTGTTGCAGGAATAAGGGAAATATCGTGAAAGATCATGATTTAGTATTTCCAGCATTATATAAGAGTGCAAACGATGGTTCAGTAAAGGCACAAAGCTTTTTTTTATGGACAATTAGAATAGAATATTTCCTTCTGTTCTCTGTAAGCATTGCGAGTGCAACTCGAAATCTATTTGGCATTAGTACATTGGCTATCACCATTATGTTGGTGATACTCGCAGGTTTATTCATATTCAGAATGGTAAAGAAGCATGACCAAGACTGGTATAGATGTCGTGCACTGGCTGAATCCGTGAAAACCTCGACTTGGCGTTTTGCAATGCGAGCACATCCATTTGAAGATACATCTAATATCGATATTCCAAAGGCTAACTTTAGGAATCTATTACGAGATATATTGCGCGCAAACAAACACATCGCAATAAACCTTTCTACCGACGAAACCGACCAGATAACAAATTCAATGATTGATATTCGCAAACAATCTCTTGAAGATCGGTTAGCTTATTATGTTGCTAATAGAATTGATAACCAACGTCGTTGGTACTCTAAAAAGTCGGCAGCTAATAAGAGTGCGCTATTGATGTGGTTTATTGTAACAATTGTAATTTATATATTGGCGGTAATCACATTAAACGCAGATTCATTTAGCTTACCAAGTTTAACTCTAGCGTTTGATCCGATGATTGTTTTAGTCACCTCAGCATTAGGTTGGCTCCAGATGAAACGCCACGGTGAGTTAATGGCTAGCTACAATCTAACCGCTCACGAAATTGGTATTATTAAAAGCAATTCTGATTCCATTAAAACCGAAGCTGATTTATCAAATTTTGTTAACGAATCTGAATTAGCCTTCTCTCGAGAGCATACTCAGTGGGTAGCAAGGCGGGATGCAAACTAAACCAGAAACTTTAAGAGCCATAATTTATATAGTTCACTTTAAATAAATTATGGTTTTTCTCTAGTTGTATCACAAAATGTATCACAGATTGTATCACAAGTTTTGATAATTACGGTTATTTTGCAGTCTCCAAAAAGACGAAAATCCTTTTAAATCATTGATTTAAAAGGATTTTTTCGTGGTACCCGAGGCCGGACTCGAACCGGCACGCCGTGAAGCATTGGATTTTGAATCCAACGTGTCTACCAATTCCACCACTCGGGCAGATATCACGTGAGGGCTCGTTTACCGCCCTGTAACACTATCGTCAATCACAATAAGACGCTGAATTGCAAAAAATATTACCCCGCTTAATTTAATGCAGCAAACGTATCGCATTGACGGATATCATTTGTCTTATACCCACGCACAAACCACTGTTGGCGTTGTTCTGATGTACCATGTGTATACGTATGCGGCATGGGACGTTGCCCTGCATTACGTTGCAAAGTGTCGTCACCGATTTGTTTGGCGGCATTTATAGCCTCGCGCAAATCACCTTGTTCAATAGATCCAAACCTCTGCTCAACACGGCGCGCCCATACCCCAGAATAGCAATCCGCCTGCAGCTCAATCATCACAGAAACACGGTTGCTGTCTTCTTTGCTCATACGGCGACGTGCGTCATTGGCTTTACCTAAAGTACCCAATTCATTTTGTACGTGATGTGCCACTTCATGCGCCACAACATAAGCCGCAGCAAAGTCACCCTTTGCCCCCATACGTTTCGATAAAGTCGTAAAAAAATCAGTATCTAAGTAAGCTTTTTTATCCCCAGGACAATAGAAAGGGCCTGTTGCACCAGATGCATTACCACATGGTGATTGTGTAACACCTTTGAAAAGCACCATTGTCACAGGACGATAAGCACGCCCAACTTGTTCGCGGAATATCTCTGACCAAACCTCTTCTGTATCAGCCAAAGTTACGCTTACGAACTGGCCTTGGTCCTTATCTGCCTGTGTTATTGTCCCAGAACCGCTTGAAACGGAACGACCGCCACTGTTATCCAGAAGAGAACTCACATCCACACCAAAGACCATCCCCAACAGCATAACGACGATCACGCCACCGATGCCCATGCCACCAGCTTTGCCCTTGGACATACGTCTGCGATCTTCAATGTTTCTGCTTCCGCGACGACCACGCCATTTCATGAGCTTACTCCCCTATTGAGCTTATTACAGATATGATAACAGCCCTTGGGTTGTGCGCAAGATATACGTTTTCCTTGACCTATCGCGCTGGTCATGATGCATAGGGCAAAAAAGGGCGGGATACGTGCTGCATAAATTATACAATTGGACGCTATCATTGGCGCAGACAAAATACGCGTTGGCAGCATTGGCCATTGTTGCTTTTGTGGAAAGCTCTGTTTTCCCAATCCCACCAGACATTTTGTTAATTCCATTAGTAATTGCAGCCCCTCACCGAGCTTGGCTCATTGCAGGTGTCTGCACGATCGCTAGCGTTTTAGGCGGTGGTTTAGGGTATTACATTGGTGCGGAATTGTTTGATCTAATAGGCAAGCCTGTTTTAGAGTTTTATCATAAACTAGATGATTTCGACGTATTCAAAGAACGTTTTAATGCTTATGGGCATTGGGCAGTTTTAACTGCGGGCATCACACCCTTCCCTTATAAAGTGATCACTATCACCTCTGGCGCAACGGGTCTGCCACTAGGGCAGTTTTTACTTTGGTCTTTGATTGCGCGCGCGTTACGCTTCTTTATCGTAGCGGCTTTGCTGTGGAAATTTGGCACACCTATCAAAGACTTCATTGAAAAACGTCTCGGCTTAATGTTCACATTGTTCATCGTCCTCTTGTTTGGCGCCTTTTATTTAGTGAGATATTTATGACAACCCACCGTCTGATCGCCCTAGCAACACTTGGCTCTATTGCCTTATTGGGCGGCGCTTATGCGTTTCAACATTTAGGCGGGCTTCACCCTTGTAAAATGTGCTTATGGCAACGCTGGCCACATGTTGCAGCTATAGCAATTGGCTTGATTGCAATGGCAACAGGACAACATAAGTTAGCATGGCTTGGCTTTATTGCAGCCATGGCGACTGCAGGTATTGGGTTATATCACACAGGCGTTGAGCAATTATGGTGGGAAGGTCCAAACAGCTGCACATCTGGATCAACTGTGGGTATGGATGTCGATGACCTTTTAGACAAGATTATGAATGCGCCATTGGTTCGCTGTGATGAAATCGCTTGGTCTTTATGGGGCTTAAGTATGGCTGCTTGGAATGCCGTCTTGTCGTCCCTCTGCGCTTTGTTCTGGCTCATCGCTGGGATCAGACGCTGAGTCATCTCCGGTAAGATATTGCTTTACCTTATCTTTAACAGCTTCTTTTATCTTGGCGTCCAAACCGCTCCGTGCAGAACTGCCTGGCAAAAACACATCTAGATTTGAAGGGTTCACGGCTTGTGACACTCCAGCAACGCTGGGCGCTGTAATTGCCCCACGTTTTATCAAAAGCCCCTGCACCTCTTGTGCGATTGCTGCCTCAACACGAAGCAAACGTTGTAGCATGGGTATTGAGCAAGAATTATGGGCGCGTACAATAATTTCGGCAGCTTTCACACTTTCAAGTGCTGCTGTAGATGCAGGTGCGGTTGCAAGAGCGGGTAAAGGTATATTCGGCAATATACCAAGCGAGGTTAAACCCGATAAAAATGTCCGACGTTTCATGAAAACCCTCCGAGATTTAAGGATGGACGATGCTGCAACTCATAAAGGGGGGGGATAGATTGCAGCATCTGCGTCACCGAGGCCAGTCCTAGGGTGTGCAAGGTTGATAATTCAACCTGTCCTCCTCTAGATATATGAGGCCGAAATCATATTTCCAGTACCAAAACAATAAATAGGCGGTTTTATGCTTCTAGCTCTGCATCCCAGTACAAATAATCCATCCAGCTTTCATGCATAAAGTTTGGTGGAAACTTACGGCCTGCATTCATCAATTGTGAAGCGGTTGGTTCTTTGGGCACATTGCGCAAACGCATACCAGCCTCTTTCACAAGCTTTGATCCTTTCCGCAGATTACATGGGCTGCAAGACGCCACAACATTTTGCCATGTGGTCTTACCTCCTCGTGCACGGGGCAATACATGGTCGAATGTCATATCACCTTTGGAACCACAGTATTGGCAGGTAAACTCATCGCGCAGAAATAAGTTAAAACGTGTAAAAGCTGTGGATTTCACAGGTTTTACGTAATCTTTTAATACGATCACCGATGGAATATTGATTTCGGTTGAGGGCGAATGAACAACTTGGTCATATTCAGCTACAATAGCAACTCTGTCAGAATAGACAGCTTTTATAGTGTCTTGCCAGCTCCATAAAGAGAGCGGGAAATACGATAAAGGACGAAAATCAGCATTTAAAACAAGTGATGGATAATGACGTAAGCTTGATGGGTTACGCACAAAACTTTCAGAAAATTCGGTATTCATTTTAGCAAAACGACCCCTGTTCTGTTGTGTTAATTCATAAACACCAGAACGGGACTTGCCCGTCCCAATATACGAACCACTATATAGAGGGGTTAAAAGCTGACAACCCCCTATATCATGATAGGGGATATCTACATGTGTTTTGAAACAGAATTATAAAATATCCGATCAGTTGCGGTCTTTTAAATTCTCGATCGAATTCTGTCCAAACACTACGCGCGGTGCATTCTTTGCTATGGTTTTGGGACCACCTGCATCAACGTCCGCATCCGTCTTAGCAGGTATCTGCACGGTACCTTCTTCCACTTGATATGCAGTTTGCGTATTCGCTGCCACTTCATGGGTGGGGTAAATCATCATACCAAGGCGAATAATTGCTATAGCTGTAAACACACTTGTAAAGCTGGTCTTTACAACAGTTTTTAAAACATCAACCCAAATAGAATTCGCCATATTTACACCACCTACGCTTACATATCTGATGTAATAATTGCCTGTGTTTATGGCAAAAATGAACTCGGTATTTGTCTAAATTGTGAAATTACGGCTTTAGAGCCACTTTTTCATGAATTGTAGTGCTAATCCTAAGCCATCTGGCGCAATTCCATGCCCTGTACCCTGCGATACATGTGTCTGTACATCAAAGCCTGCAGTTTTTAATGCAGTTTCTGCTTTTGGCATATCACTTGGTGGAACGACCATATCCATATCACCATGAACAAGGAGTACAGGCGGTTTCGTAACGACTTCTTCGGTTAAGCTTTCAGGTTCTAACAAACGTCCCGAAAACCCGACAATGCCTGCTAGTTGATGTTGACGACGTGGACCGACATGTAATGACATCATTGTGCCTTGGGAAAACCCGACCAAAACCGTGCGATCAGGTGTTATACCTTCTGCCACGAACTCTGCATCCATCCATTCATTAAAGCGCGCGACAGAGGCTTGCATCCCTGCCCGCATCTGTTCAACCGAGCTATTATCAATCATCGGGATTGGGAACCATTCGCGACCCATTGGGCTCATGGTACAAGGGTTGGGGGCATGTGGAGATAGGAACGTAGTATTTGGCATGTGCTCAGCCAAAGGATCAGCAAGACCGATTAAATCGTGCCCATCCGCACCGTAGCCGTGCACAAAGATCACCAAACTGTCTGCGCGGCCTGATTTGGCGGCGCGCTTTTCAACTTCTAAAGTCACGTTCGTATTCCTTCTCGGTCTTTCACAACATGGTAGTAGCGAAACAGTAAACGGGCTGCAACTGCGCGCCACGGCGACCATGCTTTGGCCATTTCAGCCAGTTCTTTTTCTTTGGGACGTTCGGGCAGTTCAAACAAGATACGAGCGGCTTCTTGCAGGGCTAAATCATTGGCGGCAAAGACATCTGCGCGCCCTAATGAAAACATCGCGTAAATTTCGGCTGTCCAGCGCCCGACCCCTTTAACAGTGATCAATTTCGCAATAACGTCCTCGTTGGGACATTCCCTTAGTGCTTTGAAATCAATACCACTTTCAGATAAAGCGCGTGCATATTTTACCTTGGGGCGTGACAGTCCAAAAGAGCGTAGTTCATCATCGGACGCCGCAAGAATAGCCTTTGGTGTGATCATACCGCCCTCTTCCAGACGTTTCCAAATACTGGCTGCGGCAGACACAGAAATTTGCTGGCTGACTATGGCGCTGAGTACGGCGTCAAAGCCGTCTTTGCGCAATCGCAAGGGCAATGGCCCCGTTTTGCCAAGCGCATATGCAAACTTAGGGTCAAGATCGGCCAAAAATGCTGCTCCTTCGGCAACACAAGCATCTGATGTGATAATACGCCCGACCATTACAATGCCTGCACCCAATTAAGGGCCTCATCTACAGTGCCCAAGATTGTGGCATCTGGCAATTTTGGGCGGTTTATCATCACCACAGGTAGCCCCAATTGAGCAGCAGCATCCAGTTTGGATTTGCTTTTCTCACCACCCGCATTTTTGACAACCAGCCATTCGATACCTTTTTCTGTGAACAAAGCGACCTCTTCCTCAATAGAGAACGGCGGCGTGCCGACCAAAAAAGACCCATCTTCATGGGGGAATGGCTTTGTAGGTTCATCAATCACACGTGCTAATAAGTGCCGCCCCTTAAGACAGCTAAATTGATCAAGTGTCTGACGCCCAGTTCCAAGAAACACAGTTGCCCCTTGTGGGATAATGTTGGGGATTTCATCGATACGTTCAACAAAACGCCAATCATCCATCTCACCCGCGACCCATTTTGGGCGTTGTAAAATCATATGTGGTAAATCTAGGGTCTGACAGACAGCTGCCGCAGTATGTGTCATTTGAGCAGCGAACGGATGCGTGGCATCTATCACCGCCGTTATCCCCGCTTTTTGCAAGTAATCCCGAAACCCATCGGCACCGCCAAAGCCACCAATACGGGTTTCGCATGGCAAATCGGCTGGCGCACGCGTGGCACCCGCCAAAGAGGCAATTACATCGGTGGTATCCATGCGTTCCAACAGCAGTCTTGCATCGGATGTGCCTGCCAAAACCAATCGTGTCATTCAGTTTTTCCTAAAACAGTTCCTGATCTATCTATCACAATGATATCAACATCTTGTACTGCGTTCTTTAATTGTTTTTTTACACGTTCTTGCGCTTGTTCTGCAATCGCTTGAGCCAGTTTATTCCCTGTGCGTGTTACCGCTTCTAATGCCGTATTCGCATCAGAGACATCAGGTAGACCAAGGGATAAGGAGAGTGCGTTTAACGTTTCGAAATCCACTTGAGAGCGTGATGAATGTAAATCTACTGCCCCTTGTGCAAGCTTTGTAATCTTACCAATGCCGCCACCTATGGTGATCCGTGGTAAAGGGTGTTTGGCTACATATTTCAACAAACCGCCCGAGAAATCCCCCATGTCCAACATCGCGTGATCAGGAAGGCCATACATATCCTGCACCACTTTTTCCGACGTTGATCCCGTGCAGCCCGCCACATGGGGCAAGCCATCAGCCACCGCAACATCCACACCACGGTGAATAGAGGCAATCCATGCAGCGCAAGAAAACGGGCGTACGATGCCCGTGGTGCCCAGAATGGAAATACCGCCCTTAATCCCAAGGCGTGGGTTCCATGTTTTCAATGCCAAATCTTCACCACCAGGTACCGATACGGTCACTTGAATATCAGCTGTTTGCCCATAAACCGCTGCCTGTTCAGTTACCACACCTGAAATCATCTGGCGGGGTACAGGATTGATCGCAGGTTCACCCACATCAATCGGCAGCCCTGCTTTGGTGACAACACCCACACCAGACCCTGCTTTGAACACAATGCCAGATGGGCTGCGTTCAACACGCGCAATGATCAATGCGCCATGTGTGACATCAGGATCATCCCCTGCATCTTTTGTAATGCCAACCTCAGCCCAGCCATCGCCAAGCTGTTGATGTGCCAATGGAAATGTTGGTGTTTCCCCTTTTGGCAAGGTAATTGTGACCTCTTTAGGAAAGCCATTGCCCCACAATGCATCCAACGCTGCCTTTGTGGCAGCGGTTGCACAGGCACCTGTGGTCCAGCCACGGCGCAAATCACCTGTTGGTTTGCGAGTCATGCGTGCGACTATAGGGATGTGTTTGCCTGACGCCAATCGTCCAAATTGGGTCGCCAGTATACTTGGCTTCGCTGGCAAGCTGGGTCATAAGATAAGAATGAACGATACGAATCCCCTTCCCCCAAATGATTGGCCTGAACTACAGGCTGGTTGGGTATGGCTGTGTGGCGCTGGCCCGGGTGATCCGGGGTTGCTGACACTTCATGCTTTAAATGCTTTGCGTCAGGCTGACGTGATCATTTACGACGCTTTGGTGGATAGCCGTATCATGGATTGGGCCAGATCAGACGCTGAATTGATCTATGCAGGGAAACGTGGCGGTAAGCCATCCGCGAAACAACGCGATATTTCATTGCATTTGGTTGAATTGGCAAAGGCTGGAAAACGTGTGTTGCGCCTGAAAGGTGGTGATCCGTTTGTTTTTGGGCGTGGCGGTGAAGAAGCGCAAACACTTGTACAGCACGGCATACCAGTGCGGATTATCCCAGGTATTTCCGCAGGTATTGGTGGTTTGGCCTATGCTGGCATTCCTGTGACGCACCGCGATGTGAACCAATCGGTGACTTTTGTGACGGGTCACGATCAAAGTGGTCAGACACCAAGTTCCTTGAATTGGCGTGCGATTTCCGAAGGGTCACAGGTTTTGGTGATCTATATGGGTATGAAACATGTGGAACGGATTACGGGTGAATTGTTAGCCGCTGGCCGTCCTGCGAATGAACCTGTAGCAGTGGTGACGCAAGCGACGACCCCTGATCAACGCGTTTTAGAAACCACTTTGGGCACAATCACACAGGATTTAGAGGCGGCTGGTATGGCCCCGCCTGCCATTATCTGTGTGGGCCGTTCTGTGGAGATGCGCCAAGTTCTGGATTGGCAGTCTATGATGGCAGGTGAAGCACCCCGCAATTTAGATCCATTGGGCCGAGGACGCCCTGCTGAAGCCTCATGAAAGGCTTGATCATTACGGCACCCAATTCTGGTGGCGGTAAAACAACCATTACATTGGGATTATTGCGGGCTTTGCGCGACCGTGGCTTTGCCATTCGATCAGCTAAAAGCGGGCCTGATTATATTGATCCACGGTTTCATGAAGCTGCGAGTGGTGAGACCTGTGTGAATTTGGATGCATGGTCGATGTCTGTGGGACGTTTGCAAGAACTTGCAGCTGGAGATGCCCCTTTGTTGATTGAAGGTGCTATGGGGCTGTTTGATGGTGCCCCCCCGATGGGTAAAGGGGCCACTGCGGATGTGGCACGAGCGTTGAACCTGCCCTGTGTGTTGATTTGTGATGTGTCCAAACAATCGCAATCTGTGGCAGCAGTTGTCGAAGGATTTTCACGGCATGCGGCGGATGTAAATGTTGTGGGTGTGATCCTGAACAAGGTTGGCAGCCCTCGACACGAGGCTATGTTGCGCGGTGCTTTGGAGCCTGTTGGATTGCCTGTACTTGGGGCGGTTTATCGGGACGCAAAGCTGGAGACGCCATCGCGGCATTTGGGGTTGGTACAGGCAAATGAGCGGAACGACCTTGAAAGCTTCATAGATTATTCAGGTAATATTATTGGTAAATCCGTAAATATTGACAAATTAACATCACTATTCGAACATTTATCGCAAAACCAAGCAAAACCTAAAACATTGCTACCACCCGCGCAATCTATTGCGATTGCATCGGATGAAGCTTTCGCTTTTGCGTACCCTCACTTGTTGGATGCGTGGAAGAAATCAGGGGCAAGCCTGTCGTTCTTTTCTCCACTCGCAGATGAGGCACCAGAACAGTCTGACTTGGTTATTCTGCCAGGTGGATATCCAGAGTTGCACGCGGGAAAGCTTGCATCCAATCAGACTTTTATAAACGCTCTTCGATCCGCAGAAGCTGTTTACGGGGAATGTGGTGGTTATATGACCATGGGTGAAGTGTTGATTGATGCAGATGGGCATCCCCATGAGATGTTGGGGCTGTTAAAGCTTGAAACCAGCTTTGCAAAGCGGAAGCTGCATTTGGGGTATCGAAACCTGTCCCCGCAAGGTGGTTTATGGGACATTCCGTTGAATGGGCATGAGTTTCACTATGCGACAACGCTGAAATCCGAAGGACAGCCATTGTTCCATGCAACGGATGCAGAAGGCACGCACCTGCCTCATATGGGATTGATCGATGGAAAACATTCAGGAAGTTTCGCACATATCATTGACCGCGCGGATTAACAGGTCTACCGATTGGGCATTCAATATTTAAAGATGCCTCCATGTCTCATTCAGATGCCTTAGCAAAACGTAACGTTTTAATCCTTGTTCTTGCCCAAGCCTTCCTCGGCGCGCAAATGCCTATGATCTTTGTGATGGGCGGTTTGATCGGTCAATCTTTGGCTTCGAACATCTGTTGGGCCACGGTTCCCATTTCCATGATCGTCTTTGGCTCGATGACGACGGCGCCATGGATCAGCCCATTTATGCAGAAATATGGACGTAAAGCTGGCTTTTTGATTGGCATCTTGGGCGGTGCAACAGGAGCTGGTGTTTCCGCATATGCTTTATACATCCAATCCTTTGGTCTGTTCCTTGTTGGCAGTTATTTCTTTGGTATTTACATGTCAGCGCAAGGGTTTTACCGCTTTGCAGCCACAGATACTGCCTCTGAAGAGTTTCGCCCAAAAGCCATTTCATACGTGATGGCAGGCGGCTTGTTAGCAGCTATTATTGGCCCCCAATTGGTCAAATTGACATCTGACAGCTTCGTCATTCCTTTCCTTGGAACCTATTTTGCAATTTTTACACTGAATGTTATCGGTAGCTTCCTAATATTATTCCTAGACATTCCAAAGCCACCCAAGCCAACGGCAAACAGCGCCAAAGGGCGCACAAAATTGGAATTGTTAAAAACACCGCGCATTGCTGTGGCGATTATATGTGGGATGGTATCCTATTCTTTGATGAATTTAGTCATGACATCCACACCGTTGGCTGTTGTAGGATGTGGGTTCAGTAAAGAAGTCGCAGCTGACGTGGTGATGTTACACGTTTTAGGAATGTTCATCCCAAGCTTTTTCACAGGCCATTTGATCAGCCGCTTTGGTGTTGAAAAAATCGTCGCTCTTGGCTTGGTCATCTTAGCCGCTGCTGGAATCGTTGATCTGGCAGGTGTGACTTTAACCAACTTCTTTGGTGGTTTGATTTTGCTGGGCATTGGTTGGAACTTTGGCTTTATCGGTGCAACAGCCATGTTGGCAACAGCACATACACCAGAAGAACGTGGAACAGTTCAAGGCATGAATGACTTTATGGTTTTCGGCATGGTCACATTGGCATCTTTAGCCTCTGGCACACTGATGAATTGTTCTGGTGGCTCCCCTGTAGAAGGCTGGATTGCAGTGAACATAGCAATGGTTCCATTCCTTGCATTAGCAGGCGGATCATTGGTTTGGTTGGTCAGACAAGAACGCTTAAAAGCGTGATGTAAGAGTTTTCCACAAGAGTTTGGTTTTTCTGTGAAATTCTGGTTTTTCTAAACCACCTTCTGCAACCAATTCTGGCTGTCTTAACGCGAGCTTCAAAACATCCATTGCAGTCCATCCGCTGCGCAATGCTGCTCTGATTGGCTTTGGTATCGCCTGCAAATTACGACGTGCATAACGCAGCCGTTCAAAGGCGCTATGTGCCAAAGTGGCGACGCCTTCTAATGTGCCATCAACAAGCGGATATTTTTGGGCGTTTTCCAACGCGGGAATGGCCTTTAGCAGCGATGCAATCCCCATCCCATACCCATAATCCATAATGAAGCCTTTATGAGCATCCGTCGCGCCCATAACTTGTGCAGACAACCACAGCAAATTGGCAGATGTATCCATAATATACTGATCCATAGCCGCCTGATCTGCGTGTGGTTCTTTGTATATATCCCAACGGCGGGCCTCGATCAGCGCATCAAATGCACTGCGATCCAAGCCTTTTTCAGCTATCAATGCCGCTAGAGGCGTCACAACCTCATGTCGGCGCACCTCTTTACCCTCATAAATTTCGGCGATTACATCCGCCCACCATTGCAATCGCATCTCTGCAATCATGGCTTCTGCTGTTATCCAAGGTGCACGAACCACCTCGAGATTAAAGGCATAAAGCACCATCAGATGGCCGCGATCCGCCAAAGGTGCTGTCATAGCAGATAAGAAACGGTCTGGATCACCGCGTTCTACGAGATCTGCACAGGCCTCAATACTCACTGTGGATTGGCTCCGTCACGGATAAGCTTCCAATTGATCGCATCCAAGAGTGCTTCAAAAGACGCATCTACTATATTTGCAGAAACACCAACAGTGGACCAACGGCGCCCCTGCCCATCTTCGGAATCGATGATAACACGCGTCACAGCATCTGTACCGCCATTGGTTATCCGTACGCGGAAATCCACAAGCTTCATATCATCGATGATGTCTTGATAAGGGCCAAAATCTTTTGACAAAGCTTTATCCAAAGCATTCACAGGGCCACTGTCGATGCCATTTTCATCTATGCTGTGCGTCGCTGACATGACTTTTTGCTTTCCGAACTTCGTCACAACAACGGCTTCGGATATGGAAATCATTTTATTATATTTATTTTTGCGGCGCTCCACAGTCACGCGGTAGCGCTTTATTTTAAAAAAAGTCGGCAGTTCACCCAACACTTTACGTGCAAGCAGTTCAAAAGAGGCTTGTGCAGTGTCATAAGCATATCCCCCATCTTCACGTTGTTTCACCTTTTCAAGGATTTGACCCAGACGTGGGTCACCTTTTTCTACCTTCAGCCCAGCATCAGATAGGCGACGGCGCAGGTTAGATTGCCCAGCTTGGTTAGACATTGGGATAATCCGTTGATTACCAACGATTTCAGGGTCGATGTGTTCGTATGTTGTTGGATCTTTTAAGATTGCAGACGCATGTAACCCAGCTTTATGCGTAAAGGCAGATGCTCCCACGTAGGCCGCTTGTTTTTGCGGTACACGGTTTAGAATATCATCCAACATACGACTGAGTGCGGTAAGCTCTTTGAGTTTTTCGAAACTTATATTTGTTTCATAAAGGCTGGCGTACGGCTCTTTCGTCAACAGCGTCGGGATAATGGTCGTCAGATTTGCATTTCCACAGCGTTCGCCCAAACCATTAAGCGTGCCTTGGATATGGCGCACACCTGCATCCACAGCTGCCAAAGTATTTGCCACAGCATGTTCGGTGTCATTATGTGTGTGAATGCCCAGATGGTCGCCAGGAATACCCGCATCAATCGCAGCACGCGTGGCCATATGCACCTGTGCAGGCAATGCCCCGCCATTGGTATCGCATAGCACCACCCAGCGCGCACCCGCGTCATAGGCGGCTTTGGCAGCCTTTAAGGTGTATTCGGGATCAGAACGGTAACCATCAAAGAAATGTTCGCAATCAAACAGCGCTTCGCGACCTTGAGCGACGATATGTTTGATCGAGTCTGTGATGCTCTCAAGGTTTTCTTCTAATGTGATGCCCAACGCATCAGTGACATGGAAATCACTGGTTTTTCCCACAAGGCACACGGCCGGTGTATTGGCGTTTAATACCGCTGCCAAAACATCGTCATTGGCCGCAGAGCGCCCAGCGCGCTTGGTCATGCCGAAAGCTGTGAAAGTTGCTTTTAACTTGGGCGCTGCATTGAAAAAATCGCTGTCGGTTGGGTTGGCACCTGGCCAGCCACCCTCGATATAATCAAGACCAAGATCATCTAACGCATTGGCAATGCGGGTTTTATCGTCAGCGGTGAAATCCACGCCTTGGGTTTGTTGGCCATCACGCAGAGTTGTGTCGAAAAGATAGAGGCGTTCTTTGGTCATTGTAATGCCTCCAATTTGGATGCATCGAAATCAGAGGCCAATTCCCAAACAACCCCTTCCGCTGTGTCTGTGACTAAGACACCCGCAGCAGCAAAACCGTCACGCAGGGCGTCAGCCCGCGCGAAATCTTTATTCGCACGCGCCTCTTTGCGCGCCTCAAGCAAGTTTTCGATCAAACTTGCCACATCGCCAGAGGTTTCAATAGCCGCATCCCAGCCGCCTAAATCATCGCTAAGAAGTCCAAGTAAAGCAGCCGATGCTTTTAAACCTGCTGCATCACCTTTTCCAGCAAGCTCGTGCAAGACTGCAATCGCCCCTGCCGTGTTCAAATCATCCGCCAAAGCATCCACCACTGTGGATGCAGCACTCATTGATGGCTCGATGCCATCTGTGAGTGCACGCCACTTACGCAGTGTTGCTTCAGCTTCTTTCGCTTTCTTCTCTGTCCAATCCATTGGCTTGGAATAATGTGTACTCAGATAGACAAAGCGGATCACTTCACCCGCATAGCCTTGATCCAACAAATCGCGCACAGAAAAGAAGTTGCCCAAGGATTTGGACATTTTCTTGCCTTCCACCTGAAGCATCTCGTTGTGCATCCAGACTTGGGCGAATGTATCCTCGCCGCAACACGCGCAGCTTTGCGCGATCTCATTCTCATGATGCGGGAATTGTAAATCCAGCCCGCCGCCATGAATGTCGAATTTTTCGCCAAACAGCTTGCGCGACATAGCGGAACACTCAATATGCCAGCCTGGGCGGCCATAGCCCCATGGGCTCTCCCAGCCAGGTTGATCGCCTTTCGAAGGTTTCCACATTACAAAATCCATTGGATTGCGTTTGTATGGAGCAACCTCAACACGCGCACCTGCGATCATGTCATCCACGGAACGGCCTGACAGTTTGCCATAATGCTCTTTCCAACTGTCTACAGCAAACAGCACATGACCTTCTGCCGCATAGGCATGACCTTTCTCGATCAATTCCTCGATCATCGCGACCATCTCGGGTATATATTCCGTCGCGCGTGGCGCTTCATCTGGCTCCATAGCGCCTAATGCGCCCATATCATCCAGATACCAGCCAATGGTTTCATCTGTGATATCGCGAATAGAGCGGCCTGTTTCGGCTGCTTTCGCATTAATCTTATCATCCACATCTGTGAAATTACGCGCGTAAGTCACATGATCTGCACCGTAAACATGCCGCAACAGGCGATACAACGTGTCAAACACCACCACAGGACGTGCATTACCTATATGGGCGCGATCGTAAACTGTTGGGCCACAGACATACATGCGCACCTTATCAGCATCCAAAGGGCTGAAAACCTCTTTTTTGCGTGTCTTGGTGTTATATAGTTTGATCTCAGTCATAGTCAGTCTCGCGCGTTTCCATTGCGGACTTATCAGTTACTTACGGTTTTGGAAATAAAAGAACAGCCCGCGTGATATATCAGCAGGTAATAATAATGCAGCAGATGATGCAATTCGTTCTCATGATAGCTTTGTAGCGGCTGAATACGACTTGATGCAAGGTATTATTCCGTTAGGCTTCTCTAAAAGGAGCTCGCAGTATGAACAGACATGACCCAGGCCCCGCTTTTCGCGCCCTACACCAACGTGGCAATCCCTTCGTGCTTGCCAATGCATGGGATGTGGGCAGTGCCCGTCTTTTATCTGCCTTAGGCGCACAAGCGATTGGCACGACGTCTGCAGGTTATGGGTTTACACAAGGTATTCCTGACATGGGGTATCTGACACGCGATCAATCCTTGGCACATGCGGCGGAATTGGTTGCAGCCACGCCCTTGCCCGTTTCTGGTGATTTTGAAAACGGGTTTGGTGATGATCCTGAAACAGTTGCCGAAACTGTGCGCCTTGCCTGTGAGGCTGGTCTTGCTGGGTGTTCCATCGAAGATACCCAATTGCCAACACATCACGCCTATGATTTTGATCTTGCCGTGGAACGCATCAAAGCCGCAGCTGCGGCTGCGCGTGCTTTGCCACGTGATTTCGTGCTGGTGGCGCGTGCAGATGGTATAATGAACCATCAGTATGATATTGATGAGGCTCTTAAACGTTTGCAAGCCTTTGAAGCGGCTGGTGCTGATTGTCTTTATGCGCCTATGACAGCCTCTTTTGGTGATCTAATGCGCATATGTGCCAATACAACCGCCCCAGTGAATGCATTGGCTGCGGGCGAATATACCCAATTTAGCCGTGCACAATATGCAGATATCAGCATAGCGCGTATATCATTAGGCTCTGCCTTATCACGGTGCATACACCAAGCGATCATAGATGGCGCCGGCCCAATATTTGAAGATGGGAATTTCAACCAATTGACAAAAGGCGCGCGTGGTAATGATATTGATCATCTTTTGATAAAAGGATCTGGCGCATGATAAAAGAATTCCTAAAATTGGCTTCACTCTTGGCTTTTTGCACATCTAGCATGGCCTTTGCGCAAAATTACCCGCCCTCTCTTTCACCATATGTCAGTGATTATGCCGATGTGATTGATGCTGAAACAGAAGCGCGGATTACGCAGGTTTTGCAATCCTTAAAAACGGAGAATGGCGTTGAAATGCGTGTGGTCACAATCAACCGTGTTGCAGATTACAATACGAACATATCCGTTCCTGATTTCACGACAGGTATGATCAACACATGGGGTATTGGCGATGCATCGCGCAATGATGGCATTTTATTCCTAACATCTGTAGGTGATCGTGAGATGTTCATTGGCTTGGGCTCTGGGTACACACCCGTTTATGATGACCGTATGGACCGTGTGTTTGAATACCATGTAAAACCTTATTTCAAATCAGAAGACTATGCTCAAGGCATTGAAGTTGGTGTTTTAGAAACCATCAAACGCAGCAAAGCAGACTTCGTTGAACCACGCGAAGAAGACAGCATCATAAACAAGTTTTTCCATTACTCTGTTATTGGTTTTATCGCATTTGCTGGTTTGCGTGTCATTATCGGGATCATTACAAAGCGTCGTCGCAGACGTGCTGATGGTTCTACGGCTGCATCCACAACAATGATGAATAACAACAATGACCGCAATGATGGTGGCCGCCACGACTGTGGTGGCTCTGGCGGCAATGGCGGAGGTGGTGGCGGATCATCTGGCGGCGGTGGTGGTGGCGGTTGGTAAGCCGCCTTTCCTTACAAATCGCGTTTTTTAAGCACCATAAATGTCATCATGCCTAAGGGTGGAATTTGTCGTTCTACCTTTAGCATTAAGGCATCTTGCCCCATGATGCGATCTTTTTCGAAATCTGAATGCCATCCCAAAAGGTTATCCAAGGGGGCCGTCAGCTTTTCGATAAACGCTAAGAAGCCTTTATTACGTGCGAAGTGATTGGTGATCACGACCTCTCCGCCTGGTTTTAGAACCCGCGCAATTTCAGCCATGACTTTTTCAGGTTCTGGTACCACAGATAGGATATGCATCGCAGCAACCGTATCAAATGTATTGTCTGGAAAAGACAGTTCACGTGCATCCATTTGCAACAATGCTTTTACATGGTTAAGGTTTTTTCCTTCATTCTTTTTAACAGCCTTTTCCAGCATTTCTGGGCTGTAATCGATCCCAGTCACTTCAACTGTATCCATATAACTTGGTAGGGATAATCCAGTACCGACGCCCACTTCTAGGACTTTACCACCACGTCCATTGATATAATCCACCGCACGGCGCCGTCCTTGGCTGGTTAGAACACCAAATGTTTTGTCATAAATTGGCGCCCAACGGGCATATGATGAGCTAACGGCGGATAATTCCATGTTTATTCCTTTTTGTTCAAAGCTTTGTATTTATAAATCGACCAGATCATGACCCCGAAATAACCCAGATCAATGATCACAAGGCTGAGCCAAGGATAGGTCATTAGAATGGCCATAGATGCAGCAAAGCCAATCAAGATGAACTTGATGTTGCTACTGTAAACAGTTGTTGTCTTAAATGAATAGGTTGGGATGCGACTGACCAATAATAGGCCGATTGCTGCCATATAAAGGGCAATCAATACGTCGTAATCTACCAAACTGTCCCACCATAAGAAAGACAAGAACATCGGTAAAAGTACCAAAAGTGCGCCCAATGGTGATGGCACACCAACGAAGAAATCCGCAGGCCCCTCATCTCCGTCAGCTTTGTTTCCAACATTGAAACGCGCCAAGCGCAGCACACAACATACGGCATAGAACAGTACAGCAATCCAGCCATATCCGCGTGCGTCTTGCAGCGCCCATGCATACAGCATCAGGCCTGGTGCCATACCAAAGTTCGCAAAATCGGCAAGGCTGTCCAGCTCTGCGCCCATTTTACTTTCGGATTTCATCATGCGCGCCACACGCCCATCCAAACCATCAAGCACACAAGCCAATAGGATCAGTTGTACGGCAATTTCAAAGTTACCCTGAAAGGAAAATCTGATGGCAGTCAGCCCCGCACAAATAGCACCTACAGTCATGACATTCGGCAAGAGTGTCCAAATCGGGAGTTTGCGGTCGGTTTTATCTGGTTCAACGAGCATGATTATTCTTCTCGTGCTGTACGTTGTGCTTCGTCAGATGTGAGATCTGCTAAAACTGTTTCGCCCGCAATCATCGTTTGCCCCAAGGCAACCATTGGTTTTACACCGTCAGGTAAATACACATCTAAGCGAGAACCAAAGCGGATCAGGCCGAAACGTTCGCCTGTTCGTAATGTTTGACCTTTTTGCACGAAACCAAGGATACGGCGGGCGACCAATCCAGCGATTTGTACAACAACCACTTCGCGACCATCCGCCATTTCGATGCAAAGCGAGTTGCGTTCATTGTCAGAACTTGCTTTGTCCAATGCAGCATTAAAGAATTTACCAGGACGATAGGCCATTGCTTTGATTGTTCCAGCAACTGGTGCGCGATTCACGTGGCAATTGAAAACGCTCATGAAAACACTGACACGGGTCAAAGGCTGGTTTCCGCAACCTAATTCTTCTGGTGGCGTAGCTTTTTCGATCAAGGAAACAATACCATCTGCTGGGCTGACGATTAATCCTTCGCGTGTCGGTGTGGAGCGTTTAGGGTCGCGGAAAAAGTAGTAACACCAAATGGTTAGCCCCACTCCGATCCATCCCAGAAAATCTGCAATCAGGAAAAGAACCAAAGTGACTGCAGCGAATATCGCGACAAATTTTATGCCTTCCTTATGCATAGGTTTTACAAACGTGCTTAACATGCTGACTGACATGAATGTTTTTCCTTCGTAACAAAAGCGACGCTTTAAATCCTATAGCGACGCAATACTTCTATCTTTCCCCTAAGGCAATAGGGCTTTTTGAAACCACCAAAAACGACATTATTGCCGCTTATGTGATAGCGGTAACAGTAGGTTTCAGCCCACCATTATCACATGATAAATGTAAACTGGATGACTGTTTTAATTTCGCTCACGATTGGTGCCAATCGTGGACGCGCCGCGCGTGGTTCCCCTTATTTTGCTGACTTTCACTAAATTCACGCAAAATCAAGGAACAAATAAGAATGTCAGAGAATAGAACACGTAGATCAGGGGGCCGTGCAGCCCGCCAAGCCATGCGTGCAGCCCCTTTAACCGAAGATACACGCCCAATTCGCGCAGGTATGGAAGGTGGTACATATAAGCCCTTATCCGACAGCGATATGGCAAAGATACACGAAGCGGCACTAAAAGCGCTTGAAACTATTGGCATGGCCGATGCTCCGCCATCTGGTGTGGAAATATTGACCAAAGCTGGTGCTATTTTAGGCGAAGATGGTCGTTTGCGTTTCCCGCGTTCTGTTGTAGAAGATGCTTTGGCCGTTGCAGCCAAAAAGATCACTTTACACAGTCGTGACGGCAAAAATGATCTAGAGCTTTATGGCAACCGTGTACATTACGGAACAGCGGGTGCTGCTGTGAATATGGTTGACGTTGAAAAGAACGAATACCGTGAATGCTATGTGCAAGATTTATATGACGCGGCGAAAATCGTAGACCGCTTGGACAATGTACATTTCTTCCAACGCCCAATGGTTTGTCGTGATATTCCAGACAATTACGAGATGGATTTAAATACGATTTATGCCTCTTGCTCTGGAACAACCAAACATATCGGCACGAGTTTTACAGAACCTGACTTTGTAGCTGGTGCATTTGAAATGCTTTATGAAATTGCAGGCAGTGAAGCGGCTTATCGTGAGCGTCCGTTTGTATCCAATTCAAACTGTTTCGTCGTTCCGCCCATGAAATTCGCAACTGAATCATGTGAGGTCATGGAACATTGTATTCGGGGCGGTATGCCTGTGCTGCTTTTATCTGCAGGCATGGCGGGTGCAACAGCACCATCCACAATTGCGGGTGCAATTGCACAAGCCACAGCAGAATGTTTGGCTGGTATGGTTTATGTCAATGCAATCGCCCCTGGTCACCCTGCCATCTTTGGCACATGGCCGTTTGGTTTGGATTTGCGTACGGGTGCGATGTCGGTTGGGTCTGGTGAACAAGCACTTTTATCCGCAGCATCCGCCCAGATGCATAAATATTACGGCCTTCCAGGTGGCGCAGCAGCAGGCGCATCGGATTCCAAAATGCCAGATATGCAAGCAGGCTGGGAACAAATGTGTTCAAACGTCATGGCAGGTCTGTCTGGTATGAATATGGTATATGAAGCTGCTGGCATGCATGCATCATTGCTGGGCTTCTGTTTTGAATCGTTAATTCTTGCTGATGATGTGATTGGTCAGGCTCTTCGTTGTGTTCGCGGTATTGAAGTCAATGACGAAACATTGGCATTAGATCAAATTGAAGACGTTTGTTTGAATGGGCCGGGTCATTACTTGGGTACAGACCAAACGCTAAGCCGTATGCAATCTGATCACGTGTATCCTACACTTGGCGATCGAACTTCACCCAAGGAATGGGCTGAAAACGATAAGCCTGATTTGATCGAAAAAGCGATTAAAATGAAGAATGAATTCTTGAGCGAAAAATCAAAAGCCTCTCTTGATCCACAAATTGACGCAGCTATACGCGAAAAGTTTGCAATTCATTTAAAGGCTCAATAACGTCCCGCGTATGATTACGCACTTAATGACTAATGTCCCCGCTTTATTGACACCATTACCAGCCGTGGCTGGTGCAAGTGGCCTTGTTTCAGGCCTCTTGCATCCCGTTTTGGGGTTTGACCACCTTTTAGCAATGATTTCTGTCGGCCTTCTATCCGTTCAGTTAGGGCATAAACACATTTGGTCCCTCCCCGCAGCCTTTGTGATATTCCTTGCTGTTGGTGGAGTTTTTGGTTTGGTTGGTATTGGGTTGCCACAAGTTGAAGGCATTATCGCCCTATCAGTCTTACTCCTTGGTTTGGCTATTGCGACAGGTGCCAAGCTTGGCATTTTCATCGCTTATCCAATGGTGGGTGTTTTTGCGATCTTTCATGGGCACGCACATGGACAAGAAGTGCCATCGCTTGACGATCCAACAACCTATGTGATTGGTTTCTTAATTGCGAGTGCCGTTCTGCATCTGATTGGTGTTTTCATGGGCTTTATATTTAAAAGCGCGCGTGTACGGTCACTGATAGGTGCAGGTTGCGCAGGTATTGGCCTTCACATGATCCTTTTGACGTACGGCTTGGTATAAATTCGCACCTAGTTCACAGCAACACTAAGATCCCCTTTGGGGCCAAAGTTTAACTCAATCTGAGTGGAGCCTTTCGGCATATTCAAACGATATGGCTCCGCTTGAAAGGTTACAGTTTTGCCAGGGTTAATGTTTAAGAAATCTACGTTTTTCTGAACTGTCGTCCCAAATATTTTAGCCATTTTATACATAAACGCCCTACCAGTATCAGTTTTGACATCGCGCAAAACGATGGCAACAGATAGGTTGTTTGTAATGCTCATATAAGCCAATGATTTTTTAGCGTTATTAGGGTCAACAACCACCTGAGTAACCGAGGCCAGCACAGTATCAGGTGTTACAACATGGTCATCCTCATTCGCAAACGCACTGATGCTGCTTAGAGAAATAATGGCGAGTGCCGCGGTGCTATTGCGAAACATATTTTGACCTTTAACGCTACTTATCATGGCATTGATAAGTAGCGTTAATTTATTGATTGTCCAGTGGAACGCTAAGCTTTCGCGCCGCTGGAGTTTTTTAGAGCAATCTGACGGATGATAATTGGTACCATCAACCCTAAGCCGATCAAAGTTGTGATCAAACCAGGTGCGATAAATAGGAAGGCTACCAATCCAACATACCACCGTTCCGCTTTGTTTAAGGGCGCCATAAGGAAGCCCGAGAAAGCAACGCCAAGACTGGCTATACCCAACATGGCTCCAGCCAATGTGATTGTGAACAGATACCATGTGAAGCCATCCGCTACCAACAGGAGTGCCGGTGAATAGACGAATACGAATGGCACCAAAGCTTTGGCAATCCCAAGTCTGAATGCTGTGTTCCCAGTTTGGAATGGGTTTGATCCTGCTATACCAGCCGCCGCATAAGCCGCCAAAGCCACAGGTGGGGTAATATCCGCAAGTACGCCGTAATAGAAGACGAAGAAGTGCGACACCAAGGGTTCGACTTGCAGTTGCGCCAAGGCAGGCGCGGCGACTGCCACCAAGATGATGTAGGTTGCTGTTGTCGGTATCCCTGCCCCCATGATGATACAGGAAATCGCAATCAGGATCAGCGATACGAATAACGCCCATTGTTCAATGGTGAAATACGATAAAATTGGCATTTCGCTTAAAAAACCGCCAATGTCATTTGCTGTTTGCACAACCACATATCCCAGACGGAACCCAACACCTGTTAGTGTCACAACACCAACGACAACACCAACTGTTGCAGCAGCAGCACCAACTGCCAGTGTATTCTTAGCGCCCGATGCTAAAGCAGTCCATAAATCAGGTATCGTCAGGCGGTTTACAGGATTTAAGAAGCCAACCACCACACAGGCGATAATGCCATATACAGCTGCAAAATCTGGAGTATATCCATTCAAAATCAGATAGACTAAAATCGCTAATGGTATGATCGACAGCCAGTGTTGGCGCAAAACAATGCCAGCTTTTGGCAACTCCGCAGCACTTAGACCTTTTAAACCAAGCTTTTTGGCCTCTAGGTGCACCATGATGAAGATGCCAAAGTAGTGTAACAAGGCTGGAAACAAAGCCGCTGCCAAAACATCGCGCAGTGGGATTTCCAAATACTCGACCATGATAAAGGCTGCCGCCCCTAAGATCGGTGGTGTGATCTGACCACCAGTTGATGCTGTTGCCTCAACCGCGCCAGAGAAATGAGCTGGATATCCAACACGTTTCATTGCAGGAATTGTCAACGCCCCTGTCGTCACCGTGTTTGCGATAGAGGAGCCCGAAATCGTCCCCATAAAGGCTGATGAGAAAATAGCTACTTTAGCAGGGCCACCAGAATAACGGCCAGCGATAACCATCGCCAGATCAATGAACAATTGCCCTAAACCGATACGGGTTGCCAGAACACCAAATAGGATAAACAGGAAAACATACTGCGCCATCACACCGATTGCGATGCCGTAGATACCTTGGTTGGTCATATATAGGTGGTTAATTAAGCCTAACCAACTTGTGCCACCGTGTTTTAAGGCACCTGGAGCCCATGGGCCAAAGATAGCAAAAGCTATAAAAATCAAACCAATAATAGGTAATGTTGGACCAACAGAACGGCGTGAGGCTTCTAATGTCAGCACCAGCAATGCAGTACCCATTAGGACATCACTTTGTGATGGGTTGCCCACTCGTTCAGCAACCACTTCTGGGGGTAAAAGCGGCAGATATAAAGACGCCCCTACCGCAAGAATTGCCAATGCAACATCCCATATTGGGACACCGCTGATACGATACCAAGCTGGTGCTGCTGGCTCTAAAGTATTCGCTTTGCGTATACCAAATAGCAAGAACACCAAGCCCAGAACAAAGGCCAAGTGGATACCACGGTGCAGCAATTCGCGGATCAGGGCGAAACCTGATGCGTAAAAATGATAAACTGACATTGCGACCAATGCCGTTGTGATAATGATTGCCAGAGTTTTCCCTGTTGGGCGAAATGCTGTTTCTGGATCAAACTTACGTTCAATCTCGGCTAGTTCTTCCGCTGATAATTCTTTTTCTGTTCCTGCAGACATAATATGCCCTCCCCCAATAACGCATAAAGCCCAAGCGTGAGATACACTTGGGCTTTAATTTTTCTTTTAGTGCTTATTTAAGCAGGCCAACTTCTTTATAGAAACGCTCTGCACCAGCGTGCAAAGGAACACCAATACCGTTCAAAGCACTGTCAGTCGTGATTGTTTTACCTTTGGCGTGACCAACGTCTAACAATTTGCGTGATTTCTCGTTCCACAATGCTTTTGTGATGTTATAGATCAAATCGTCATCTTCTTTTGCAGATGTGAACCATTGCGCACCAACAGCCACAGTTGCCGTTGCATCAACACCTTCATATGTGCCCGCTGGAATATCGCTTAGGCCAAAGAAACCATATTTCTCTGACAATGCTTTAGCGGCATCCCCTGCGATTGGAACCAATTTGATTTTTGCAGCTGATGCCAGTTCGACCAATGACCCTGTTGGGTAACCCGCAACAACAAAGAACGCATCGATTTTACCGTTGCGAAGTGCTTCGGATGCAGCGCCACCTTTAAGAGCTTCGGCCGTAACATCATCAACGCTCAGACCATTAGCTTCCATGATTAGATTTGCATCTACATATGTACCTGAACCAGGCTCATCCAATGAAACGCGCTTACCCTTCAGATCAGCTACAGAGTTGATACCGCTATCAGCAAGTGCAACTAGATGAATATGCTCTTCGAACAAAGCAGCAATTGTGCGCAAATCTTTGGCAGGTTCTTTGCCTTCCATAGTGCCTGTACCTGTGTAAGCCCAATAAGCTACATCAGATTGTGCAAACCCAGAGTTACGCAGACCAGAAGTGATCGCATTCACGTTATCAACAGAACCACGAGATGAAACAGCTGATGCAATCAGACCTTCCACACCGCAGCTACCGCCTGCGTCACACTCACGCGAGCCTGGTGGTTTAGAAATCGCATTCGCGATCACACCGCCCACAGGATAATACGTATAGGCTGTACCGCCTGTACCAATTGTAAAGAACTTAAGATCAGCAGCAATTGCAGATGTGCCCATCGCAACAGCCAATGACGCACCAATCGCCAATGTCTTTAGATTTTTTGTAAATTTCATGAAGTCTCTCCCAAGTTGGACATATATGAATACTACCGTCTAGGCGGTATGAGACGTTCACCAAAAAACATTACCCACATATTATCAAGTTAAAAACGCTCGTTATTATACTTTATACGTGTGCAATAATTGTAATTGGATAGTGTGAAAGGCGAATATGTAGCTTAACCCTTCGAATATTATCTTACTTTTTCAGTACCACTCATCGGGCATAGATGCTTTGCGTTCTGCCACAAATTTTTCTAATGCAGCACGTGTCTGTGGTTCCATTTGCGGTTTGGTGTGATCTCTAAGCATTTGTTTCCACCGCGCCGTTGCTCTTTGCGCATATGTTTGTGATCCGTTTTCTTCCCAAGTTTCAAAAGGGCCAGCTTCCAGAATGTCAGGTTGAAAATTAGCGGTTTTATAATGGCGCAATGTATGGGCTGTAGACAGGAAATTCTCGCCAGGGCCCGTTTCATAATAAGCATCTTGCCCAAAGGCTTCGGCATCAGTTCCAAACCCTTGCAACATTGTCATCATCATACCGCAATGATCCAAATCCATGATGAATTTTTCATAAGACATTGTAAGGCCACCTTCTAACCAACCTGCAGCATGCCACACTTGATGTGCTCCAGACAAAAGCGTTGACCACATAGCACCAACACTGTCCTGCATCGCTTGTCCATCAGGGGTGTTAGAAGCGCTAATTTGCCCGCCTCCAGAACGTACAGGTACGCCTAATCTATGACCTAACTGAGATAGGGCCATAGTGATTAAGTTTGCTTCTGGCGATCCAAATGTCAAAGCACCACTTTTCAGGTTCATTGTGGAATGAAAGCTTCCAAAGACAACGGGACATCCCTTTCGCACCAATTGTGCCAAAGCAATACCGACCATACCTTCTGCCAGTGTTTGAGCCGCAACGGCTGCGGGTGGCAATGGCCCCATCGCACCTGCAAATATAGCTGGCGATACAGCGACACATTGATTGGCCTTTGCATATACACGTAAAGCCCCTGACATTGTATCATCGTAAATTAAGGGCGAGTTTACGTTAATGTTGCCCTGCATAACCGCATGTGTTTCCATAAACTTAGCACCAAACACCAAGCGCGCCATATCAATGCTATCTTGCGCACGTTCAGGTGATGTTACGCCTCCCATAAAAGGCTTTGAAGATAAAGTTAGATGCGCAAGCACCATATCCAGATGACGCTTATTCACAGGCACATCTGTTGGTTCACAAACCGTACCACCAGAATGATGTAACCAAGGCGTCAGAGCTGTTATTTTTACGAAATTATGAAAATCTTGCAGTGTTGCATACCGCCGTCCAAACTCAAGATCTGTTACGAATGGCGATCCATAACCCGGCATTAAGACGATATTGTCCCCCCCCAATATTACAGTGTTTTCTGGATCGCGTGCATACAATTTAAACTGTGATGGAGCAGATGAACAAAGCTCCCGCGCCAAGCCATTTTTAAATCTTACACGCTCACCATCAATATCGGCCCCCGCTTGGCGAAACAAATCAAGAGCAACTGTATCTCCACGAAATTCAATACCAATTTCGGCCAAAATCCAATCAGCTTGTGCATCAATCGCATCAAGGTTTTCATCAGATAACAGATCATACTTCGGAATTTTCCTCTGCTTAAAAACTGGTACAGCTTCCATAGCATCAGTACGCCGACCACGACTGCCCCGTGTGCGTTTAGGGCTTATTTCTTTATTTTTTAGGTCTGTATTTTCCAACGCTGTTAACGCCTTTAGAGTTATAATATAGTTTTTAACTTTACTTTTCACAAAGCAATCGAATTATTTTGCACTTAGCGTATAAAAAATTTAAACATTATATATGTATTTCAAACGTTATGATGCCTTACGTCTCTTTGTAGAAACAGCCAAATTCTCTAGCTTCTCTGAGGCTGCTGATATTTTAAACATGACAAAAGGCGCGATCAGTTATCAGATCAAAACTTTAGAAAACGACTTAGGCATCCGCTTGTTTGATCGGAACTCGCGTGGCGTTTCACTTAGTCAGAGTGGTCAAGATTTATTGGAAACATGCCGTACTGATTTTGAAGATATCGAAGCAAAACTTCTACAACTACAAAAACCAGCGCCACAAACACTAACCATTGGCATGTCTACATATTTTGCATCTCGTTGGCTTTCACCTAGGTTGATGACCTTCATGCAAATGTACCCAGAAATACAATTGCGCATTCAACCTATCGTAAATCCTTTTGACTTGAAATCCCAAGGCATTGATCTGGCCATCAGATGGGGGAATGGTTGTTGGAGTGATGTTGAAATTGAACAGTTCTTACCCTGCCCTGCCTGGCCTGTTGGCAACCACGAGGCAGCTGAAAAAGTAAATAACCTTGGTCTTGAAAAAGCTTTCAAGAATTTCACGCTTTTACGTGATCACGATGATAGCAATGCATGGTCTGACTGGTTTGGCGTTGCTAAACTAACAGAGAATACACGCAGTGATACATTGATTATTCCCGACCCTAATGTTCGTGTTCAAGCTGTTATTGATGGTCAGGGCATCGCTTTAAATGACATCCTTGTAGAAGAAGAGATCGGCAAAGGTACATTGTTCCGATTATCTAAATATGAGCTTACCGATTATGGTTACTACTTAGCATTTCCAGAAGGTGCAAAAGCCACACCAGCTGTAATGGCATTTAACAATTGGTTACAGAAAAACCGATAAGTCACATCCTAGACTACGGACAGACCACAATATTTCCAGTGTGTTCTTTTGCAATGAAAGCACGTTGTGCATCATGCAGGTCTGCCAGAGTATAAGTCGCAGCCAACATTGGCTTTATTTCTCCACGTTCGATATATCCAACCAAGTCATCAATGACATGCGGCGGTATCACAGTAGACCCAGAAAACGTTAAATCATTCAGATAAAACGTACGCAAATCCAATGACACAATAGGACCTGCAATCGCACCAGAACATGTATATCGTCCGCCACGTTCAAGAACGTCAATCAATGAACCAAAATAATCGCCACCAACGATGTCAGCCACGACACTTACTTTTTCACTACCTGTCGCCTTTTTCAAAGCTTTGGCAAGGTTTTCCGGACCACGTGGTAAAATCGCATCTGGTTGTAAATGAGAAATTTTCTCGTGCTTTGCCTCTGAGGCCATTGCAATGACATACGCACCACGGCGCTTAGCCAATTGGATCAAAGCCGACCCAACTCCACCAGATGCGCCTGTAATTAAGACGCGATCACCTTTGCCAACATTTGCACGTGATAACATGCCTTCGGCGGTAGAATACGAGCATGAAAATGTTGCCAGTTCTGCATCAGACAAAGTGCTGTTTACGGTTTTTACATTGCGTGCATCTGTTTTGGTGTACTCTGCATACCCCCCATCACATTCAGAGCCGTAATATCCTGTGGTATCCTTATTCAATGGGTCATCCCAATTTCGAAGCCAATTGTCTGTAATAACACGTTGACCAATCAGTGTATTATCAACACCGGTACCAACAGCGACCACATACCCACAAACATCAGCACCTTGTATCCGCGGAAAAACAATCGGCGATCCTCCCCATGCTGGATCCTCTTCTGAAATCGTTTCATAGGCACCGCCAGTAGTTGCTTTATCAACAGCCTTAGAATACCAGCCAGATCGTGTGTTGATATCAGTGTTGTTCATCCCGCAAGCGGCAACTTTAATCAAAACCTCGCCTGCATCCGGTTTTGGTGTTGGCCAATCTGTTTTATATTCCAAAGCATCCAAATCGCCATGGCCCATCAAAACATAGGCTTTCATTGTCTCAGGTATCATAAATTTATCCTCATAATTATTGGATTCGGATTATAGGTCGTTAAGGTGCAGCATGAGGTTTGATTTATGACAAAGCCAGTATTTTATTATTAGACTTATGTGAAATAAATTCACTCAAAACTGGATTTTTCGCCTGCTGTTGTTGCACTTGTGATGTTTTTAATCACGTGCAACAAGTTAACATGCATATAGTAAATTATGTGCATCATAAAAATACGAACTAAAGGGCAATGCAATGGCAGATACATTCGATGAAGACTTATTTCTAAAAGGATTGGAAAAGCGCAAATCCACTTTGGGTGATGAATATGTTGAAAAGAATTTAGCTGCTGCAGATGACTTCACCCGCCCTTTTCAAGAAGCCATGACCGCATGGTGTTGGGGATTTGGTTGGGGCGATGATGTGATTGATGTAAAGACACGCTCTATGATGAATTTGTCTATGATCGGTGCTTTAGGGAAAATGCACGAATGGGAACTGCATTGCCGCGGCGCAATCAGAAATGGCGTAACCAAAGAAGAGGTTCGTGCGGTCATCCATGTTATCGGAATTTACTGTGGTGTCCCACAAGCGTTGGAGTGTTTCAGAGCCGCAAAAAAAGTGTTCGACGAGCAAGAGTAACCGACCTGTGGATCAAACCCCTAAGTATTGATTGGCAATTTCATCCGTTAAATCATTAGGGGCGCCATTCCAAACGGTTCTACCACGTTCTAAAATGGCGCATTGATCCACTAAGGATAACAACTCCTTTAAAGTTTTATCAACGATCAAGATCGACATACCTTCAGCCTTTAATTTATGAATAGCGGCCCATATCTCTTGTCTGATAACAGGTGCTAAGCCTTCGGTTGCTTCGTCTAGGATCAACAACTTTGGATTGGTCATCAAGGCACGCCCAATCACCAGCATTTGCTGCTCACCACCTGATAATGTTGACGCTGATTGATGTTCTCTTTCTGACAGCCGCGGAAACAGGTTATAAACTTGTGGTAAACCCCATGCGCCGTCAATCGCTGCCGCAGTAAGGTTTTCCCTTACACTCAAGTTTGGAAAAACACGCCGTCCTTCGGGAACAAGTCCCAACCCCATACGGGCGGCTTTGAAAGATGGTAGTCCAATGAGTGATGTACCAGCAAATTCAATCTGGCCAGTACATCCAGACATCATCCCACAGATAGACTTAATTGTGGTCGTTTTACCCATGCCATTACGGCCCATCAAAGCAACAACTTCGCCGGATTTAATTTCCAATTCGACACCAAACAAAGCTTGGATTTTACCGTATGAGGCTGTTAGGTCAGCCACTTTCAAGAGTGTTTTCATAAGCTTTCACTCCCTAGATAAGCTTCACGCACATCTGGATTGTTACGAATATCCTCAACCGTACCCGTGGCAATAATACGGCCATAAACCAGAACAGAGATACGATCTGCCAATGCAAAAACGGCATCCATATCATGTTCAACCAAGAGTATTGGCGCTTTATGCTTTAAGTCGGCCAATAGTGCTGTCATCGCTTTCGACCCTTCCGCACCTAAACCAGCCATTGGCTCATCCAGCAAAAACACTTTTGGTTCTAATGCCAATGCCATAGCCAATTCTAATTTACGTCTCTCTCCATGACTTAGATCTGATGCTGATACATTCGCGCGCCCTTCCAATTCTACCTGTTGTAAATAAGTACGGGCGTTATCAACCAATTCTACATCCCTTAAAACAGGCTTAAAGAATGTGAATGTACGTCCTTGGTTGCCTTGAACGGCCAGCATTACATTTTGTAACGCTGAAAAATTCGGGACAACCGAAGACACCTGAAAGCTCCGCGCAAGACCTGCATTAGCACGTGCAACAGTATCAAGATTTGATATCTCCTGCCCACCTAGAAAGATTGCCCCGTGATCTTGGGGTATTTCACCTGCAAGCTGTGCGATCAATGTTGATTTTCCTGCACCATTTGGGCCAATTAGCGCATGAATCTCGCCAGCATGTAAATCGAGTGAAATATCTTCGCTGGCACGGATAGCACCAAAACTTTTAGAAAGGTTTTGGATTGAAAGAATACTGTCACTCATTACGCACCTCTTTCGTGAGCAAGCCAATGACACCACCACGTGCAAATAGGACAACGATTATCAGTATCAGCCCCAACCAAAACTGCCAGTTTTCAGTCACTCCACCCAAGGTTTGTTCTAATACTATAAATACAGCAGCCCCAACAAGCGGTCCATAAAGCCGTGCAACGCCCCCTAAAATGACAAAGATCATAATTTCGCCAGATGTATGCCAGCTTAGCACTGATGGGCTCACAAAACGGTTTAAATCAGTATAAAGAGCGCCAGCAAGACCAGTGATCGCACCAGATAAGACAAAGGCAATTAACTGTACTTTAAAGGGTTTTATACCCACAGCAGCCACACGAACTGCGTTTTGTTTTGAGGCTTGTAAAGCCAGTCCAAATCCAGAGTTTGTCATTCGGGAACTCAGCCAAACTGCAAACATGAGCCAAACAAAACAAATTCCAAAGAATGTAAGTCCATCCATCGTATTCAAGCCAGGAAAACTACTACGCAGATAGACAGATAACCCATCCTCGCCACCATAACTGGGCCAGCTGATTGCGAAATAATAGATCATCTGTGCAAAAGCCAAAGTAATCATAATAAAATACACACCATTTGTTCGCAAAGACAGCAGCCCAATTATCAATGCAAAGAATGCAGATATCACAATGGCCAATGGCCATAAGATGAGCATCTGTGTTGTCCCTTCGATCAGGAATGGCCATTCAAGAATAGGATCATAATTCAATGCGTGACTGGCGATGATCCCTGCAACGTATCCGCCAACACCAAAAAATGCGGCATGGCCAAATGATATTAACCCACCATAACCAAGTGCCAGATTAAGACCGACACCTGCTATTGCCAGAATAGTAACCTTTGTTGCGAGTGTTATGTAATAAGGCTCATCTAAGACAAGGCCAGCTATTGGAATGGCCAATAAAAAGAAAATACATAAAAGATTAAAATGGCGTTCTTGCATCAGGCCATTTTCCCATAAAGTCCAGATGGGCGATAAATCAACACAGCTGCCATCAGGATATAAATCAACATCGAAGCAATGGCTGAACCAATAGAAGTTGCACTAGCGGGATCTAGAAATGCGCCAAATAGAGCAGGCAGTAAAAAACGGCCTAATGTATCAGTTAAACCCACTAATAGCGCCCCAATCAAAGCACCCTTTATAGAACCAATCCCGCCAATTACGATCACAACAAAAGCCAAGATCAATACGGGCTCTCCCATACCAACCTCAACCGATTGTATAGAGCCGATCAATGCGCCAGCTAAACCAGCCAAAGCGGCCCCTAAAGCGAAAACTATTGTGTAAAGTTTAGAAATATTCACACCAAGTGCAGCAATCATTTCGCGATCGCTTTCCCCTGCCCTGATACGAACCCCTAACCGTGTTTTAGAGATAAGTAGAAACAGACCAATAGCTATTAGAATACCAACTATAATTATAAACAAACGGTATTTCGAATACACAATCCCCATCGGTAATGTCAGCGATCCAGATAAAATCGCGGGAACATCCAGATACAAGGGAAAGGCTCCAAAAAGCCAACGCGTTGCTTCTGAAAATAATAAGATCAACGCAAAAGTCGCCAAAACCTGATCAAGATGGTCTCGCTTATAGAGGCGACGGATTACAACCATTTCGACAAGAGCTCCAGCAATTGCAGCAGCCATCAAGCTTGCAAGAAGCCCCAACCAAAACGAACCAGTCCAACTGGCAATTGCTGCTGCAGCAAAGGCTCCAATCATATAAAACGAGCCATGCGCAAGATTGATCAGCCCCATCACCCCAAAAACCAGCGTTAGCCCAGCAGACATTAAGAACAGCATAAAACCGAACTGCAGGCCATTTAAAACCTGCTCTATGAATAGAGTAATACTCATCGGGGGACCTTAATATATTAGGCGAGGCAAAAAAGCCCGCCTAATATTCGCTTACATTTTACATTCGTCAACGTAAGCGTTTGAACGATTTTCCAAGCCAACAGCAACAATTTTATTGGTCAGAACATCACCTTCTTTAATCACTTCACGAACATAGATATCTTGGATTGGGTGATGGTTTTTATCGAACGCAAAATCACCGCGCGTAGACGCAAAGTCAGCTGCCTTTAAAGCAGCACGGAACGCATCGGCATCACTTACACCAGCTTTATCCATGGCAGATATCAATAGATTTGCAGTGTCATACCCTTGGGATGCATAAAGCGATGGAAGACGTCCATATTCTGCTTGGAAATCAGCTACAAACTTGTTGTTTGCGGCATTATCGATGTCTTTTGACCATTGGGATGTGTTTTTCACACCCAATGCTGCATCACCAACCGCTTGTAAAATACCTTGGTCGAACGAAAACGCAGGACCGACAACTGGCAAATCGATACCAGATTGCGCAAGCTGTTTCATAAACGCAATTCCCATACCACCAGGTAAGAAGAAAAAGATGCTATCCGCATCTGACGCACGAATTTGGGCAATCTCTGCGGCATAATCTTTCTGGCCAAGTTTTGTATAAACTTCACCTGCAAGATCACCTTCGAAGAACCGCTTGTAGCCCGTCAGCGCATCCTTACCTGCTGGATAATTTGGAGCTAGAATGAACGAGTTTTTATACCCTGTGCTGTTTGCATATCCACCTGCAGCTTCATGCAGGTTATCGTTCTGCCATGCGACGTTAAAATAGTTCTTATGGCAGCCTTTACCAGCCAAAGCTGATGGGCCGGCATTTGGGGATAGATAGAACTTACCTTGGTTCACCGCTGCAGGTACAACCGCCATAGCTAGGTTTGACCAAATGATACCCGTTAAAACATCAACCTTTTCAGATTGTATCATCTTATCAGCAAGTTGAACGGCAATGTCAGGCTTACGCTGGTCATCTTCAACAACAACTTCAATGCTGTCATTGCCTTTTACTGCCAGCATAAAACCATCACGAACATCAATGCCCAACCCAGAGCCCCCACCTGATAATGTGGTGATCATTCCTACTTTCACCTTCGCTTCATCCGCGAAAACGGGTGTTGTAATCATCGCTGTTGCAGCCGCCAATTGTGTTAATTTTTTCAACATTCAATCTCTCCCTTGTTGATTTTCCGATGCTTACCACCGTTCGTCTTTTATCTTTTTAAAACGCTTTGAATGTGAGTGTCGTTAAAGACCGCTCAATACCTTCAATCGTCAGAACATTATCATTTACCCATTTGCCAACATCAACGTTTTCTGGAGGGTAAAACTGCGCCAATAAATCCCACTCGCCGCTTGTCGAATACAGCTGAGATACGATCTCTTTTTCATACAAAGCATCGGCCACTTCATAAGCCGTCCCAGGTTTGCAGCGCAACTGTACAAAAATCACATTCATTGTACTCTCCTGTTACATTCATTTTACATTGGCGAAGCTTAACCAACCCACACTCAATGGCAAGGTAAGTTTATTATGGGAATAAATAAGTAGGAGAATGGCGGACAGACAGGGATTCGAACCCTGGAGACGGTCACCCGCCTACACACTTTCCAGGCGTGCGCCTTCGACCACTCGGCCACCTGTCCGTAGAGGCTCGTTTACACAATGCGTTTTAGGCAAGCAAGGGCAAAAACTACGCTAGATTATTTCTTTGGCTTTGCCGGTGCTCTACTGGTTCCTTTAGGCGCAGGAGGTAGAAAATCATGGACATTCTTAATCCGGACATCACGTTGTGCGAATGGAATTTCAATGTTTTCTTCGGCAAAGCGTTTCACAATTTCATAATTGAAATCAGAGCGTGTTCCCAAAACATCGTTCACGTCTCGAATTATGGCCCGCAATTCAAAATCCATAGAGTCTGCACCAAATCCCATAAAGACGACCCATGGCTTTGGTAGCTTCAAAACATTTGAATGATCTGCCGCAATAGATAATAGAACCTCTTCCACCAATCTTGGGTCCGTTCCATAAGCCACGCCAACAGGTGCTTTTACACGTCCCCTAAGATTATCATGTGTCCAGTTAGTCACTGTGCCTGCGATAAGGTCTGCATTTGGAATTATAACGGTCGCACGGTCAAATGTTTCTATGCTTGTCGAGCGCACTGATATTTTAGAAATATTTCCCGAATTGGCACCAATTTCGACCCAATCCCCAATCTTTACCGGGCGTTCGATTAGCAAGATGATCCCAGATACGAAGTTCGACACGATCGCTTGCAGACCAAAACCAATACCAACTGACAACGCACCAGCCACAATAGCAAGATTAGATAAATCCAAGCCTGTCGTCATAATCGCAATCAATGCAGATAGGAAAATACCGACATAACCAAATCCAGTCACAAGTGCATTCTGTGCGCCGCTTTCAATTTTTGTATTTGGTAATACTGCTGTCCGAAGCGCTGTCTGCATCAACCTAGTAATCGTATAGCCAATAAAGAAGATCGGAATAAAGATTAAGAAGTGAGACACAGAAATTCGCGCATCGCCAAATGAAAAGCCTTCATTCAATGTAAACCAGACATTTGTCAGGTCACTGACACGCGCGCCCCAAATAAGAGCCAATAAGGGGATTGCAGCGCAAATTAAGATAAAGGCTAACAGGACTTTATATAGGCCACCTGTAGGCGTTTCATCTTGTGTCTTTGACACCTTTGACAAACCAGAGATCATCAAACGTACGAGCAATATGTACATAAAGAACAGCGCACCCAATAATGCCAAGGTAAGCACCATAGCAAAAACTAATTTCGCACCTGCATTCGAATACCCGAATGCAGCAAGCAGTGGGCCACCAAAACCAGAAATATAACAAGCGCCATATAAAAGTTTCGAGATATTCTCGCGTATGCCAGTTTGTTGCTCACTTGCATTCAAAAGCGCTTGGACCTTGTGAACTTTACGCCCCAAACGAAACACGCCGTACCCAAGAAGTACAATAAATGGAAAGCGAATAACGGATAGGATCTCTGTTGGCCATTCAGCGCCTTTGGACATGCCATCTACAAAATAGTAAACAGCCATAACCACACCGATAGAAACGATAGTGCGTTGCCCGCCCACTAATAAGCCTGAGCCTTCACCTAAATTATCACCACTGTAAATTTTACCCTGTGGTAGGTTTCGCGCCAACCAATTAGCCCCGAAAAATGAAAGCCCCATTATCGGAATTGAGCGCATCAATAAATCACCACGCAAGGCAAACAACTCTGAAAGTTCAATTGCAACGACGAGCAACAACAGTCCAAACATAGGCAATAAAAATACAGCTAAAGATGCTAACAACCGTGGTATATCGCCAGTAGATCGCAAGCTATCATCGCTTGCATTTTCCAAGCTGCGAGTGACCCAATGTCGTGCAGGAATTATCAAAATAAGACTAAGTGCAATTAAGATGAAAATGACTGGACCGTTCTGTTTTCTAACCTTCGCTTGAGTAGCGCTCTGCCATTGTGTCTTAACTTCGGTGCTAATTTCACCGATGTATTTTGTTACGGCAGCTAATGCATTTGGCCAAAGCGTCGGATTTAACGGGCTACCATCTAATTGAAGTAGAGCTGTCGTATTACGAGCACGAATGATTTTATCAATTTCACTGATTAAACCGCCTGCTCTGCGATATGCCTCTTGAGATACGATTAAAGGCGCACGTGCTTCGGCCAATTGGCCATTTAATTCTGTACGTCTCGCCGTTACCTGTTCCGTTTCTTGTTGCCCCTCTTCAGGAGCATCTCCTAATACCGCAATCTGCTTTTGAACTGTAGCGACTCGACGTGCGCGTGCCTCTTGGGATGACAAAGCCTGCGCTCTGTATTTTACAAGATCCGATCTCAAAATCTCCAGAGCTTCAGTCGATGCTTGCCCACTCGAGACAACACTTTCGGCACGTGAAGCAAGTTCACGGAATTGTTCAATATCAAAATTATTATCAGAATTTTGTGCAAAAGCAGCACAACTGATAAAGGCCACCACGCCCAATGCAATGGTTAGCCTTTTCAGAAGCCATGTCATATTTAAAGCCTATTCAAATACAGACGGAATGTCTGTTTCCGCTTTATCCAACCATTCAGGAACGGGTAAATTCATTGCTTTTAAGAACGTCGGGTTAAAGATTTTAGATTGATAACGATTGCCATAATCACAAAGGATCGTTACGATTTTATGCCCTGGCCCCATCTCTTTGGCCATACGAATAGCACCAGCAATGTTGATGCCTGTAGAGCACCCCATGCATAAGCCTTCGTCTTGTAATAGATCAAAGACGATAGGTAATGCTTCAGCATCAGGAATATTAAACGGCATGTCGACATTCAAGCCTTCAAGGTTCGCAGTGATGCGACCTTGCCCGACACCCTCAGCGATAGAGTCGCCAGACGATTTCAATTCACCATTTTTGTAGTAGTTGAAAAGAGCTGCACCATCTGGATCAGCGATACCAATTTTGATGTCTTTATTCTTTGTACGCAATCCTTTAGCGACACCTGCTAATGTACCCCCAGACCCAACAGCACAAATAAAACCGTCTACTTTGCCATCTGTTTGCTCCCAGATTTCAGGAGCAGTGCTGACAACATGTGCTTCGCGGTTTGCGACATTATCAAACTGATTGGCCCATATCGCGCCATTTGGCTCTGTTTTTGCAAGTTTTTCAGCCAAGCGCGCAGAGTATTTAACATAGTTGTTTGGGTCTTTATAAGGCTTCGCGGGCACTTGAACCAACTGTGCGCCAGCCAGACGGATCATATCTTTTTTCTCTTGGCTTTGTGTTTCTGGAATAACGATAACCGTTTTAAATCCCAAAGCAGCTCCAACAAGAGCAAGCCCAATTCCCGTGTTACCAGCTGTGCCTTCAACAATCGTTCCACCAGGTTGCAGCTTACCCGATTTGATTGCATCTTTGATAATACCCAAAGCTGCGCGGTCTTTAACAGATTGGCCAGGGTTCATAAATTCCGCCTTGCCGTAAATTTCACATCCTGTAATTTCAGATGCTTTACGCAAACGGATCAAAGGTGTGTTGCCTACTGCATTAGGAAGATCGGAATAAACGTTCATTGCGGGTCCATTTCGTTAGTGTTTCCTAATTGATACGCCGCTTATGAAAGCGCATCAACACCCAATACGAATGTTTAAAGCATCAAGCACAATATTATTATCTATAGCGTTTCGCCATTAGAGTAAAAATAGACGTGATAAATCCGCCAATAAACAAGACAGCTATTAGTGTTGGGTTTAAAAAATATTCTGAAAAATCAATCACCGCCTCCATAAAACTTTGCGGAACACCTATCATATCTTTTATGATAAACTGTTTTAATTTCTCGACTACATCCCAAACAGAAAACGTCATAAGTGTTACAAAAGCCAAAGCAATAGCCGATTGCAGCCCCTTAGCGAAACACCGATAAATGCTTTCTGGAGGCGTTGCACCAATGGTTTTCCAACCAACGAAAAAACCAATTGCGGAATTGGTCAAATAAAACTTACTGCCCAATCGAATTGTTGGCGTCATTTCAATGAAAACATATGATGCTACAACAGCCGTAAGCGCGAGAAATATACCCGCTGACAATTTTGCTGCTGTTGGCATGTTTTATTCCTTACGCATTGTGACTTGTGTGACATCAGTCGTAGCGTATTCGAATCCTGCCGCGCAAGAAGTTAAATAAAAATTCCACATATTTCGAAAACGATCATCAAAGTGTTCATCCGCAATATGTCCCCATACTGCATTAAAATCTTCATACCAACGGCGCAGGGTTAAAGAGTAGCTTTTGCCAAACTCCATTGATCCCTTATAAGACAAGCCAGCCTTCTCAATCTGATGCTGTAACACAGTTGGGCTTGGCAACATGCCCCCAGGAAAAATGTGTTTTTGAATAAAATCAACAGTCTTACGATAATTCTCAAATAAGCTATCAGCAATTGTAATCACTTGGATTGTCGCTTGCTTCCCTGGCTTCAAACATTTGTTGATCGTATCAAAATAAGATGGCCAGAATTTCTCACCAACGGCTTCAAACATTTCGATTGATGCAATGCCGTCATATGTTCCTGTCTCATCACGGTAATCTTGCATGACAATTTCAACCTGGTTGGACAAACCAGCTTTGGCCATTCTTTCTGTAGCAAAATCATGTTGCTCTTGAGAAATAGTCAAACATTTCAATCGCACACCACGTTGACTGGCAGCATATTCGGCAAAACCACCCCAACCACAACCAATTTCTAATATATGGTCGCCTTTTTTGACCCCCATTAAGTCGCAAATAGATGCATATTTCTGGGTTTGTGCTTTTTCTAAACTCTCTTGGCCAGTTTTAAACAAAGCAGACGAGTAAGTCATAGTGTCATCAAGCCATTTTGAATAGAAATCATTCCCTAAATCATAATGATATGAGATGTTTTTCTTTGCTTGCTCTTTGGTATTTCTATTCATCCAATGACGGAAACGTTCATACATACGCAAAAGTCCTGCGCCAGGGTATGAGTGGCCAATTTCGTGATAATTATCAAACACTAAGTCCATGAATGCCATTAAATCAGGTGTAGACCATTGCTGATCTAAATAGGCATCCGAAAATCCCATGTCGCCTTCGCGGATCAAGCGCGCCCACACGGTATCATCTCGCGAAACCACACGTGCATAATGACCTGCATCAGGACCATCCACCCGAAAGACTCGACCATCAGTAAGCTCAAGTTCTAACGCACCTCTTTGCAAGCTTTTCAACGACTGGAAAACCAGTGCGAAATATCTAGGCAAATTCTCTTGCCCTTTTGTTGAGGTCAATACAGCCATTGTGGCCTCCTTATTCACATAAATGTTACGATGATTCTGATGTTTTTGCCAAGTTTGTAGTCTTATTCAGGCTTTTTGGGCCGAATATGCCGTTAAAGCCCGTTCCCGCCCTACTTTTAAAGATATGATCGGCTCTTCTTGTTTTTGCCCTGTTTTTAGCCCCCAAGATCGCGGAATAGCCTGATAAAAAGACATGGCATCTTGATGTGGATTTTCGCCCGATGGGATAAATCTATTTCTATAAGAACGATCTCCATCAAATTTCTCGGCTTGCGTCTCAGGATTAAACACGCGGAAATAAAGTGCCGCATCTGGACCGCACCCTGCGATCCACTGCCAACCCATTGCATTGGACGCTGGATCCCAATCTATCAAAGTTTCGGAGAACCAATCCAGACCAACTTTCCAATGCGTCATCAGGTGTTTGGTCAAATACGATCCCGCCAACATCCGAACGCGATTGTGCATTATACCTGTGACATAGAGCTCACGCATACCTGCATCAATAAACGGCTCACCAGTCATGCCTTGGCGCCATAACTCTGCATCTGGATTATCATCTCGCCACGGGAAACGATCCCATTCGGAACGCCAATTCGATTTAGTGATCTGAGGTGTGTGATAAATTAGGTGATAAGCAAATTCACGCCAAACCACTTCTTTAATGAAATGCTCTGCCCCTTTTGCACCCCGCTCCATAGCTGCACGTCCCGCATGATATAGCGCACGTGGTGAAATCTCACCATATGTCAGGTTTTCAGATAAACGCGATGTGGCGGGCAAACCTGCAAAATCACGATCCTCTTTATAACGATCCACTGCCGCATCTATAAAATGTGCTAAACGCTCTGATGCCGCCTGTTCACCAACACAGACATGTTTGGCAACCACATTGGCACCGCGATTCATCGCACGCCCCATTTCCCAATCGGCAATATTATCTGTTTTAGGCCAAGTTATAGGGGGCGTGATGTTTGTTGGTACTGGTAAACAATCCGTCACAGGTATTTGACGGACGCAATTCCAAAATGGTGTGTAAACTTTAAAGAAACCTCCTGCCTTGGTTTGCGCCACCCAAGGTTCAAACAATAAATGTCCTTTGAAACTGTCCGCTTTCAATCCCATTTCGCGTAATGACGTTTTAACAGCTGTATCGCGTTTTATTGCCTCTGGGTCATATGCACGCGACCAATAAACAGTCGATGCGCCTGTTTCTTTAACCAAATCCTTTAGAACATCTGCAGCTTTGCCACGACGTAAGATCAGCTTTGACCCTATACCCTTTAGAGTTTCGCCAAACTTCTCAACGGATAAACCCATCCGCCATTTAGGGGCAGCGCCAAGTGTCTCAACACATTCATCATGTATCCATACTGGGATGATGGGGCGCCCTGTTTGGGCCGCCGTATAAAGCGCAGGATGGTCACTTAAACGCAAGTCACGTCGAAACCATAGAATTATAGGTGATGTAGTCGTCATTATGCCCCCACGAATATGTATCTTATACGCAGGAGATATTTTATTGGATTACAATATTTTATCCAAAGTTGTGATTAATTTCTGAACCTCATCTTCATGCGTATAATGCACAAAGCTTAACCGTAAAACACCATGATCGGGGTCAATACCTTGGCCCTCTAAACAACGCACACCATAAAAGTCTCCTCCACCTGCCATGATACCATGATTTGCAAGCTCAGCTGCAACTTCGTCACCGCGTTTTTGCAAATGGACTGCAACCGTTGGCGCTTTAATTTCAGCATCCCTAGGGCCTAATAAACGAACCGAATTCTTATCACCCAAATAATCCAGCAAAGGCTGCAAAAGCCTTATTTCTTGTTCCCGCATAAGATTATGCACATAAACCCCTCGTCCCTTTGCATCCGCAGTCCCAGATGGTTCATGGTGTTTGTATAGTGCATCCACATAATCAGCCATGCCTGCACAGGCCGCTATTTGCGCATGATCAGGCCCAGCAGGCGTAAACCGTTTGTAAAGTGATCCTGCATTAAAATAATGACCTTGATTAGGTAGTTTCTCCCCAAGTTCACGCTTGATTGCCATAATGCCTTGGTGCGGGCCATATGTTTTATATGCTGAAAAGAGATAAATATCAGTGCCTAATGCCCCAACATCAGGAATACCATGTGGTGCATAGCTTACACCATCCACGCAAGTTACAGCTCCTGCTGCATGAACAACACGGCATATGGACGGCACATCATTTACTTCGCCAACAACGTTCGAACAATGTGGAAAACAAACCAGCTTAACGTTGTCATCTAACAGGCTGATCAAATCCAAAAGATCAAGATGCCCAGTTTCTGGATCAATCTTCCATTCGCGCACTTCAATTCCACGGTCATCCAATCTACGCCAAGGCCCAGAGTTCGCTTCATGATCTTGGTTCGTTACAACAATAGCATTTCCAGGTTGCAGATAATCCGCAAAAGCTTGTGCTAAGACATATGTATTTTGCGTCGTTGATGGGCCAAAACTTAACTCGTCATTATCAATGCCCATAATAGCAGATAGACGCAACCGCGCCTCATCCATTTCCTCACCAGCTAAACGACTAGCTTTATAGGCGCTATAAGGTTGAACTTTACGTTCAATATAATAGCGAGACAAACGGTCGATAACTTGCTTGCAAGTGTAAGATCCGCCAGCATTTTCAAAGAAAGCTTGATCCGTTAGAGGCGTACTTGAAAACGCAGGAAATTGCCTGCGCACAAAATCGATATTTAACATTAATGGACACCTTGCTCGTGTAAATATAACTCGTTACACAAAACAGTTTGTAGTAATAATTGCTTAATGCAAGAGCATTTTATTACTCAGCGGAAAGTTACAACTTTAAGCTGAAATACATTAGGCTTTACATATCAACCATGAAATTTTTGCCAAAAATATCATAACTGATCAGCAATTGCCCGCAATATTGCAATGTTATTGACTGCAACACCTTCGCCGCGAAATCCGCGATCTGCACTATTTACAGCAATCACCACACCTAAATCTCGATTGATATATATATACTGCCCATAAATACCACGTGCAAAAAACTCACCTTCGACAGGGTTAACGATTGGTATCCACCACTGATAACCATATCCGTTCTTGCCAGTTTCTGTATTAGCGCTTGCCCGCGTAGATGCTCTAATCCAATCTTTGGGAACAATCTGTTGGCCATTATATAATCCGTCTTGCAAGACCATTTGACCAAATCTTGCATAGTCTCGTGTCGTTAAATTCAAGCCCCCTAAAACAAAAGCAACGCCCTCGCCATCAGTCAAATAATATGGCTCTTTTTCAAGCCCAAGTGGCCTTATGATTTTTTCCGACAACAACTCTGCAATCGAACGCCCTGTTGCACCGCGCACAACCATGCCCACAACATGTGTATCAATGGATACGTATTGCATAACAGATCCAGGCTCAACGAATGTTTCAGATAGATTGGTTGCAAACCCATCTAATGTACCGCCCAATGCGATCTCTCGCCCCATACGGTTAATGTCAGATTTTTTGTCTAGGTAATCTTCATCAAAGGTTACACCACTAGACATTTGTAATACATCTTTCAAACTCGCGTTTTCATATGCACTGTCTTTTAATGATGGAGCATATTTCACAACAGGATCATCAATAGAAGCAATCGCACCTTCATCAATCAACACACCAACAAGTGCTGATAAAAAACTTTTCGCAACAGACCATGAAATTCGCAAATCATCTGGCGATGTACCTAAATAATAATCTTCATATCGCAGGTTACCATTTTTCAAAACGATAAGCCCAGTAACGGCCCTATCTTGGAGCCACGTTTGCACCTCAGGACTAAGTTCAATCGTATTACCAGTCGGGATTAATGTAGCTTCAGCCTCTCCTTTTGGAACAGGCACGTTCAAAAATGCTTGGTTCATATTACTAAAGTTCTGAACGATCTTATCTTCTGTAAACAAACTATTTACTGCCATAAGCCGCGTGATTTCTTCGCGTTTCCAAATACCTGCAACAACCACAATGATTAATAGAACTAGCAGAGTTTTCGCAAAAATACGGCCAAAGCGTTTCATAATAGACTTCCTTGTTTTAAACCTTCAAAAAGACTGCTGCATAGTTCTTCAAAAAGCTAATATAACCTTACGTAAACGCTGCCTAAACAGCAAAAGGCCCTCGTGCGAAACACGAGGGCCTTAAGCTTAGAAAGGTAGTCTTTTGTGATTATTGCTCACTATTCACAACTGTTTCGATACCAGCTGCTTCACGTTTACCATCATTGTAGATAGCTTTGATCAGTGCAACACACTGAAGAACCATCACGACTGAGAATGGAAGTGCGCCGATCACCATTGCGGTTTGAATAGCTTTTAAGCCACCCACCAACAATAGAGCCGCCACAACTGCACCAAGTGCTACACCCCAGAAGATGATATGTGGACGTGCTTTTGGACCTTCGTCACCAGCAGCATTGATTGTGTTCACGATCAATACAGCAGAGTCAGCAGTTGTAACAAGGTAAGTCATCAACAAGACAACGATCATTACAGACATAGCCCAGCCCAAGAATGGTGAAAGCATGTACTGAACCATAGCGAAGATTTTGTCGCCATCTGGCACACCAAAGATTGTTTCACCAGCGCCGCCAGTCATTGTAAGATCGATAGCAGTACCACCAGCCCATGTGAACCATACGAAACACATTAGAGATGGAACAATCATCGCACCAAGAACGAATTCACGGATCGTACGACCTTTAGAAATACGTGCTAGGAACAAGCCCACGAATGGAGCAAATGCGATCCACCAAGCCCAGTAGAATACGGACCAACCGCCCTGCCAGCCTTCTAGTTTAGAAGCAACAGAACCTTCAACACCGTCTGATGACCAAACAACGAACAATGTTTGTGGCAATGTGATAACATAATCCCAGATACCTACGAACAACGCTGTTAGACCAAAGAATGTAGAACCGAAGATCAAGAAGAAACCAAGCAAAGCAATACTTAGAACCATATTGATGTTTGATAGCCATTTAATGCCTTTACCAACACCTGACAAAGCTGACAGTGTTGAAGCACACATGATCACGATAATTGCAACAAGGATACCAGCTGTATTCGCTGTCCCTGCTTCATTCGTCAGACCACCGATACCGATACGTGTCAGACCAGATACGAACTGTTCAACACCAAAACCAAGTGTTTGAGCAACACCAAGAATTGTTGCAACAACAGCAACGATGTCTACTACGTGACCGATAGAACCAGATAGTTTTGAACCAAACAATGGCGTCAATGAAGACCGCATTGTTAAAGGCAAACCACGACGATAGCTAAAGAAGCCTAGTGCAAGGCCAGCAATCGCGTAACACGCCCAAGCGCCCAATCCCCAGTGTACGAAAGACCATTTATAGGCGCTACGTACGTTACCTTCAGTACTACCTTCTGTAATACCTTGGATAACTTCAGGGTTGTTCTGGAAGTGATATACAGGTTCAGCAACGGCCCATGTGAGCATGCCCACACCAATACCAGCACCAAACATCATAGAGAACCATGAGAAGTTTGAGAATTCTGGTTGATCGTCTGCAGTACCTAATTTTAGGCGGCCAGCTGTTGGCCAGATTGCAAGAGCAATACACACCAGTACGAATAGCGTAACGGACCAGATGTACCAGTAGTTAAATTTCGCCAAGATATAGGCGTTGATACCGTTAAGAACGGCACCAGATTGCTCTGGGAACGCGATCGCCCAAACGACGAGACCCCCAATCGCAATTTTTGAAGTGACCGTAACGATCTTACTGAAGCCGCGGTAAAAGCCCTCGTCAGCAGTTTCGATCGGTAGATCAGTTAGTGGTGATTGTAATGACATATTCCCTCCCAAGATTAATATCAATTATCGTTGTATTCTGCCCGTCCCCACATTTTCGGCAGGGTCGTTATACGACAGTAACACCCGAATATCCGACGAAGGAAAGGAAAAAATTCAAAAAAATATGAATCAAGACGGCCCATGACACGGTTTTAACCTCACGATTCTAAACAAAGATTAACGCTAAAAAACCCTTATTTATTTACGTCAACGACCACTCTGCCCTGAATTTGACCCTTTAAAATATCCGCGCCTAACTTCGGCAAATCAGACAAGGTTGCAGGAACAATCATTTGGTCCAATTTCGCCATTGGCAAGTCAGTTGCGACGCGTTTCCATGCAGCGAGTCGGTTTTCATAAGGGCGCATAACACTATCAATACCCAGCAAATTCACACCGCGCAAAAGGAATGGAATTACCGTCGCTGGCAAGCCTGCACCGCCTGCCAAACCAACAGCAGCAACAGAAGCGCCGTACTTCATTTGCCCTAGAACACGCGCCAACATTTCACCGCCAACTGCATCAACACAACCAGCCCAAGTTTCAGCCTCTAGCGGTCGTTTCACAGTCTCATTTATCTCTTCGCGTGCTACGATTTGTGTTGCCCCTAATGATTTCAAATAATCCGCTGCATCAGGGCGCCCCGTCACCCCTGCAACCTCATAACCAAGGTGTGCCAATATCGCCGTCGCAACAGACCCAACACCGCCTGCTGCACCCGTCACCAAAACAGGCCCTTGGTCAGGTTTCAAACCATGCTCTTCCAATGCCATTACAGATAACATTGCCGTAAACCCAGCCGTCCCAACTGCCATAGCTTGTTTCGTGGTAATACCATCAGGCAATCCAACCAACCAATCGGCATTCACGCGCGTCTTTTGTGCATATCCACCCCAGTGCATTTCGCCATAGCGCCATCCCGTTAGCACAACTTTGTCGCCAGCTTTGTACCGACTGTCAGAGGAGCTTTCGACAACACCCGCCATATCAATACCTGGAATATGCGGATAGTTCCGAACCAACCCACCACCAGGTCCTATGCATAGGCCATCTTTGTAATTGACCGTAGAATACTCAACAGCAACTGTCACATTACCCTCTGGTAACTGATCTTCTATAATTTGCTGTACAGATGCGTTCGTTTTGCCGTCTTCATCTTTTTCTACCATTAATGCATTAAACGTCATCATTTTATCCTTTCGCAGAAGCGATCTGAATTGCCTAATCCCCTAGTCTTTCGGGAATCTTTGTGTCATGTGTGGATATCAGACATTTAATTGTCTGACAATTAAGATACATAAGATGACGATGAAATACACACTGAACCAAGACCGTGAATTATCCACACAAATTGCCGAGGCCATTCGCGAAGCGATTATGGATGGTACGCTTATGGTTAATGAACGCTTGCCATCAGAAAACGAGCTGTGCGAACGCTTTGAAGTATCGCGCTCTACAGTCCGCGAAGCGTTGAACCGCCTTGCTGCACAAAATCTTATCCGTACCCAGCGCGGCGCATATGGTGGCGCTTTCATCAAAAAAGTCAGTTTTGAAGACGCGTACCCAAATCAGATGACCACATCTAGTTTGTTGTTATCAATGAACGAAGTCAGCTTTGAAACAGCCTGCGAAGCACGTTTCGCGGCAGAGCGTGCTTGTATTCCACTCTCAGCAAAAAGATGCTCTGCAGACCAAATGGCAACGATGCGCGCAGAAATACACCGCCAAGGCCAAGAAGGTCTAAGTGATGAAAGCTTCTGCACATCAGATATCACATTTCACAAAGCTCTGATCGAGGGGGCTGGCAATCCTGTTCTAAATTTCCAATCCGCCAGCGCTATTGAATCAATGCAATCCTTGATGAACATGATCACTTATTCGGCACGTGATCGCGCTGTAATCATTGAGTTGCACACAGCCATCGCTGATGCGATCGAAGTTGGCGATGCGCAAAAGGCGGAGGCAGAACTTACAAAACTGGCTGATTATACAATCACATTGGCTGATCAAGTTCGAGAGCAGCGCGCAGCAAAGAAAACCAAAAAAGCCAACTGACATTTACCCCAGCACTATCAATCTTCACTCATAGAGAAATCAAGATTGAACCCACTTAAGCATTCCCCTATACCGCCCCTATCCGCACCCGTAGCTCAGCTGGATAGAGCGCTGCCCTCCGAAGGCAGAGGCCAGAGGTTCGAATCCTCTCGGGTGCGCCAATTCATTTTTTTCTAAGAAATCGCCAAAAAACCTAAATGGAACAGACACTTGCGGCGTTCGAAAACCTGTTTCGCGGTGGTATGCTAAACGTTCTGAAAATGCCAGTTTTAGCACTGTTCTCTTTGCATCCAGACGTGGAGAATCCCAAAGAATACAAGGGTTTGACAGGAAAGCCATGGCGAGTTCGAACATTTCGGAAAAGCCTCGCCTTTTTCCAGTCGATTTTTGCGCCATTTCAGCCGCTACTAGCTTATCCTTTTCTAATTTAGCTATCTTTTTCTCATAAGCACTGATCGCAATCGGGCTGTCTGAACTCACAATACGATCTACAATTTGCTCAATCTGTTGATCCATTTCCACAATCTGCCGCTTTATAAGAGCCTTTTCATTATCGGCTTGTTCAAGGCGTGTATTCCACGCATGGCTAAACATATCCTTAGACATCTCAAACGCCGCCACAGATGGCTTTAAGCCGCTTATAAGAGAAACAAACTCCCCTTCTATCTTTGCACGTGGAATAGATTTCCGCTTACTGGGGCATGCACGGTTGTAGCACATGTAATATGGATGTTTCTTTCCCGTTGAACTGGTTGAAAAACACGCTGTAAGCGGCTTGCCACAGTCTCCGCATTCAACACATCCACGTAATGGGAACTCTTCATTGATATCAGCACGTGATGGTGCACGACTCCCCTCTTTCAAGCGGTCTTGAATACGCTCATAAGTTTTAAGCGTAATTAAACCGCCATGCTGGGCTTTGCGTAAGCTCACCCCCCAGTTTTTATGTTCTACATATCCTGCATACATAACCCGTTCGAGGATTTCTCTGATCCGAGACCAACTGATTGTCCCATCAGGTAAGTCTTTGGGAAAGTCAGGTTTGCTTTCCAAGAACCGTTTCACCTCTGCTTGGGTATCAAAATAACCAGACGCGAACCCTTCTAAAGCTTCCTGCAAAATAGAGGCATAAGGTTCGTCGCGGACAAGAATGTTTCCCTGCCCTTTCTTACGCTCATATTTATATCCGATTGGCTTTGCAAAAACCCAGTATCCGCTTTCCAAACGCGCTTGCATTCTATTGCGTGTTTGCTCTGCATTCTTACGGCTTTGATGTTGGGCAACCGAAGCCAGAATATACTCATGCAATTCCCCATCCGCATCATCACGGAATTGAACTGTTGGTGATTCAAGTATGCCTCCTGCTTTTGCGATTGCTTCACGCAAATCAAAATGCACGGGCACTTTACGGGCGAAACGCGAGATATCATCAATGATGACCACATGTGAATTACGGCGTTCATTTTTTAAGAACCCCAGTAATGCATTTAATCCTGGGCGGTTTGCGACTTTCCCCGTTAAATCATCATAGAAGACCTGTAAGACTTCATAACCCTTATAATCGGCATATTGTTGGCAACGGGTTTCTTGCGAGCCTAAACCGTCCCCACGTATTGTTTGTGCCTTACTGGACACCCGACAATAGATGACAGCAGTTTTTACATCGTGACTCGTTTCTGGGTTATAGCTCATTGTGTGTCTTCTTTCTGTTGGGCTTTGGTTTTGTTTTGCATTTGGGCAGCAGACAGAAATGATTGGCTGGCCTCTACTATACCTTTGGCATCCATAGCCTGTTGTGTAGGTTCAATGCCAAATCCAAGGTCTACAAATGTTACCATGATAGACCACAATGTTTCTATTAATTCGCGCTTCTTTTCCTCAGAAATATCTTCGTTTTCGAGGTATGGCAGATATGCCTCCCAATCTATCGACAGGGTTGGTGGTTGTGTTGAGTTCTGTGCCGATATTTTGGTCATGTCTTTCTTGCCTTTCAGTTTGTTATCGCTTTGTCTCCTTTTTGCGCCTCTCACCTTGAGAGAACATAAGTAGAACAATATAGGATAAAAGTCCTATTTCCCAAAGCGATATTTTCTCTTTGCACTTGTCGATATCGACAAGTTAAGGTGCAATTATCGGCACGTCCCTAGGTACTGGGCGGTTCTCAGCAGGTATTACCAAGAATGAATTTTTTTGAAGAAATTGATTGGCTTAACGTCACAAAGGCAGATCGTGCAACTTTATATCGCGTTTTAAGGTCTATATCCGAACTTACGGGCAACCCTGTTGAAAACATGATGGAGGAGGCTTTCGGAAATAAGTTGTTAACAGGTGCAGATTATTTGGCGAACTTTAGGCAAGGCAAGATTGCAAAACCCAAAGCCAAGCTTATTCATGCTTGGATTATTGAACATCACAATGAAACAGCCTATACGATTGCGCCTCACCTCTTCCCTGCACCAGATAAGCGAGATTGGGAAGCGTTTTTAGAAACACACGCCATCAAAGGAAAGCTTAGGCTAGTTTCTCTATCACAAAGTAAATCTTTGATAAGGCGTGTCGGTGAAGATAATGACGCCAGTCATCATATGAAACTTGGGCAGCCCTTCTGTTTTGAACTGGATAGCGATGTTGATGGCACAATGATTGCGTTTCAAGGCTATCAAGATGGATGGCACCCTATTCCATTGGGGCAAGATGGAACCGCTATGCCGACAACGGTCACCAGCGGCGTACAGCTTTTACCTAAAACACCACAAAACCAGCCTGTGCAAATGTCTGAGGATGAGGACTTAGGGCTTCATCAATTTGTCTTTGTAGTGAACCCAAAGGAAATGACGAACAAGTTCCCACCAGCAGTAAATGATAATACGCGTGTCTATCTGGTCAAAGTTAATTTTACAGTGAAGGAATAAAGAGCCTCACCAAAAACAGGATTGTTTCCTATTAGGCCAACTTCATCACTTACAATCAGACATGCAGAACCTTGAGACAACAAAAATGCGGTACAGCAGTTCCTATTTTTATGGTCACAAGAGCCATGGCATATCTGAATGACGCATCACGAAGTCGGCTCCGAAAACAGAGAACCACTATTTCAGAGAGTAAAATACATTCTTTTCTACTTGATCCTCATAATCCAAAGCCCAACATTGTGGGGCGGCTGGTGCTTTGGATCAGCCAAATCGATGTTTTCTTCAGGAATAACATGAGTACCTTTAATGGTATAATCTTTATAGATATCTACAGTGAATACTTGTGGTGGCTTACCCTGTACTCGTTTACCGACATCATAAAATAAGCTACCATGCGCTTTACGATTATACCATCCAGTAAGGTTACCGGTGCCTTGTTGATTATCTTCTTCAGCGATATATTGAGTTATCTGCCTTCGGCTGTTTAATGCAGAGACATCACCTTGCCCATCTAAAATAAAATCAGCACCTTTAATAGTTTTAGAAGGGATTTTAATCGTGTTTTCAAGCAACATTTGCCCGATTAACTCATTTGGCATAGCTCCACGTGCAAATGCTCCTCTCATATCTGGTACATGTTTACTACGTAGATGTTTTGGTACCCAGTTCTCATTAGGCCAGATAGCTTTACCATCCAGAGCTACCCAGCCTTTGGGGATATCAGAACGGAAACTAATCATTGGCACACCTTTAGGGACACCACTGTATGGTGACACAACAATCTGGTTTTCACCTATTGCCTCGCCCAAAACCTGTAATGTAAAACTAGCTCGAAACGACGAATCCTGTTGAAATGAATTGTCTCGACCGACGGCCAGATAAATTGTCTGAAAGATATTTAGAAGGTCATTCTGCCAACCATTACGAATAGTACTGATGCTGATGCTATGCGGCTCAATAACATCTTTTTCTTCGGTTTCATTAAATTTAACGTTATGTACATTCGTTAAGGTCTGGACTTGTTTTTTCGTAAGCGTCAAATCGCCACTAATACCAAGACCAGTTTTAAGCATATTCCCTATAGTAGTTGGCGTAGCATTTGCTCCTAATTTAATTGTAAGATCATCATTTTGTTCGTCTGTGCTACTTGTAGTTGTTTCATCATGGTATTCTTCTTTCATTTTTCTAACTATAGGTACTAAGTACTCGGAAACGCTGCTTAACAAGGCTTCATCTCCGCCAAGAGAATTAAATTTTAAACTTTCTGCTTGAATAATTTTACTAGATACATCTTTTGGCGTTATATGTGCCAAAACACTTTGATCAGTTGCCCTAATAGTTGTAACTATATTTTGCTCAATCAAATTTTCAAGTTTACTTGCATCTTCCTGAAAAATGGCGCCGCCTTCTTCTAGCTGCTGGCTGGATAAAGCATTGCTGATTGCAATTGATACTTCACCTGAGAGTGTTGTCGCTGATTGCCCGAATGCAATAATAGCATTATTAAAAGTATAGGATGGATAAAAATTAATTCGATCTGCTTTTAGGTTTATTAAAAATTCTTCATATTCATCAGAAGGTATTTTAATGATCATTGGCAGCTCATCCCCCCTAGAACGAAGAGATTCTAGATCGGAAGCTTCACTGTATCGTTTTCCTGTAAGCGCGTGTTTTGCTTCTAATCGATATAGCTTCAAAGGCCAACGCCTCACATCAATCTCTCGATCTTCTATTTCTGGTTTTATTAGGCGAACAGCAGGATCCTCTTCTATTACAGCGCCACGGCTAAGCTCTCTAAATGTTGGAGTTGAGACAGCCAACCTAATTGCAATATAAACATGTGTCTCATCTTCATATTTATCATGAATAATGGCGTGTCCGTGCTTACTATCACTTACTGTAATGAACGCGTTAATTGGTCTATGGAAGAATTGTGACCCAATGGTGCCCGCAGCAGTTCTAGAATCTGGATGTATACTAATTTCACGGCCGTCAGGTAAAAGGAGGTCAGCTGACTTATCTAGACGTGGCAGTATTTCATTTGCCCCTTGTGGCAAATTATCCTGAATAGTGCTGTTATCACTTTGTGCATACACAGCAAAAGTTGTATTAAGAGTTAGTGCTGTTGTTAAGGCCATAGTAGATAAAGTTTGAGAGTAATTAAATACACGAGACAATAGCATTATTGGTTACTCCTAAAATATTTTATTAATAAAAAGCTTATTTTATATAATTATAATAATTATTCATTAAAAATACAGAATTTTCTCATTCAAACTTATTAACCCACTCAACTCTATTGCACCAACCGTTTGATATTGGCCAGCTCCAGCTTGAGTATTTGTTTTTACCAATAACACGTCTTGGAAAAAAGTGGGTAAATCACCCAATTCATCCAATATATGCTCTGCGTTTACGGCTTTTACTAATTCGATTGCATCAAAGAAGGCTGGAATAACAACCTCTTTTGAAAACGCGCGTTGTTCATCATCGGTTGGGATATCATTCGTATCACCTGATAGTTGCGCATGAATCAAAGGCATTTCGGATAAATGCCCCAATAGCTGAAATATCCGCGTTGCCGCCTTGGGGTGGGATGAATCTACAACCGTATGTTTGCTGTCTTCAACATCAATCAAAACCATAACAGCAGATATACAGGCCACACGCAGACGTAATTCTTCCCATTCATCTGTTGAATAGCCTTCTAGAAACATATCTATCGCTTCGTGATCTGCCTGTAATTCAAGACACCGCTCAATTTGCACGTAATCCAGATCATTTAAGGCGTCATATGGAAGTTTCTGTTCTGGCGCGCGGGACAGTAAACCAAATTCACGGCCTTTGGCTGTTTCCGCTATTGCTTGCTCGCCTGTAATTTTAAAATGACCGAGTGTGTAGTGGCTGAGTTCGTGAAGAAAAAGCCAAACTAAGGAGCCTTGGATTAATTTTCCCTTGCCTAGAGAACCAAAAAACGTGTCTTGATTGGCTTTTAAGAAGTTCCTCCAAAGGGATTGAATACTATCAAGGACACCAAGGCTAATTTGGATATTAAGTTTTTCATTTTGTAATTTTGCTAGAGCAAAGAAACCAAGGTTGTTGATTGTATCTATACTTAACTCACTTTGGGGAAATCTATCAAAGATTTCTCGATAATGCTCTAAGGCACTATAAAGTGCAGTATTAATTTGGAGATCATTTTTCATTATTAAAACTTATAACAATATAGTCTATCGTATCATACATCTCCATCAATCCAGCTTTCCAATTGATTATTAAACCAAGACTATCGCTTTTAAATGAGAAACGTTTCCACGCTTTAGAGACGAATAAATAGAATAAAGTAATCTATAATTTTATTTTCCGAAAAAGAAGACCTGACGTTCTGCAGTTTCATGAAGATTATGTCTGATTATGTGATACTCACTAGGTTCAACATTTTCTGAACACAATAAAAACGGATTATGATCAAAACAAATCTCAGCAACGATTGCTGAAAAATCCTTTTCGTAACAATCTTCTAAAACTTTCATTTTTGTTGATGGGAAGCTATTTTTAAAAACAGTATTAAAATGGGGGCGAAAATAACGAATTAATGACGCTTCATATAATGTAATACGTTCGCCTTCACTTGTACCAAACAATTTTTTCACCCCCGCCTGAATACGTTCTTCTCCCTGTGTCGTATCATCGGCAAACGGATTAAAAAATGTAAACACCTGATTTGCAGGTTCAATCTCTAACAAATATAACATTAATCTATGTCCATCTGGAGTGCCTTTTATTGAAATTTTTTGTAGAGTTTCGTGTTTTCTTAGCCGATCAATGGCGTTTCTCGACCCATCTGCCCCATACGCTTGCCCTATATATTGTACATTAAAAGGAAGCCCTCCAATTTGATTACTTAATGCATTCATTATTAGATTTTGAGGCAGGTATAATTGCTCGCCTTGATCATTCTCGACGAAAAAATCGTTTTCATTTTGGACTAAATTGTAACCATCTTGAATTGGGATGGAAATATCATGCTCTTTATCAAGAACGTTAAAAGATACAATTAATTCACTATCTTTTTGAACAACATCTAAGATCATTGTTTCGGGCATCAAACCAATCATATAAATATGGCAATTGTTAACTCTTTCCCCTAGAGACTTAATAATTTCATCGTCGTATATTGCTTCAACAGGAAAGCAAAAATCGCTTAAAGCATACATACTAAGCGCATGCTCAATATCAAATTGTTTTTCCTTAAACATTAAATCCTCTAAATTTCATTATTATTAATCGAGCGTATCGAGTTTCATTTTTAATTGTCTAATTATAATAATAACCAAGAATACTTTAAGTAAAATGTTGGCAGTTATCTCAACTATTGGTATGTTATGTTAATGCTTATTCAGAATCTGAGTATAATTCAGTCTGTCTACTGTATAAACGATTAATAAAAAGAGATAGGCACGCCATTTATAAAGCACACCAGATTAAACCGATACGATGGGCTGGTAGTAAATTACCAATAGCCCCGTCATTGGAACATTATATTGATTTCACAAAAAAATATTATGAGCCTTTTGCTGGGTCTGCAGTTCTTTTTTTTAGAAATCAACCTGAAGGCGCGTATCTAAATGACTTAAATATATCGCTTATTAATTTTTATCGTGATGCAAGTGATAATCCTGAACCATTGTGGGAAATATATAACCGTTTGAAGGTCGATCAGGATACATATTATTGGGTTCGATCTGAGTATAATCGGATGAGAAATTGTGTGCGCAGGTCAGCATATTTTATGTACCTAAATCATCTTTGTTTTAACGGGATTTATAGAACTAATTTGCAAAATAAATTTAATACGCCTTTTGGAGGTGGTAAGTTAAAGTTAATTGATAGAGATAGTTTCTTGAAATTTTCAGAGCTTATAAAAAAAGCTGAGTTTCATAGCTGTGATTTTGAACAATTTCTTGATGATGTCGGCCCCGTAGACGGTACTATCTACATGGACCCACCATATTATACTGCTGGTCAGAGAGTCTTTCGGGAATACGGCCCTAAAACATTTTCACATGATGATTTAATTCGCTTGTCTAATGTGGCACGTAAATGGGCAAATAATGGAAACAAAGTAATTGTTTCATATAAAGAATGTGCCGAATTTCGCGATCTCTTTGATGACTGTATACAGGAAGAAATTCAAGTATCTAGGAATGTTGGTGGGTTTAAAAATCGGCGCAACAGTCAAAACGAATTAATAGCAGTACTATAATAATATGAAAATTCTCATAATCAGCGATATCCATGCGATGTCAAAAGACCTTTTGGATTTAACCGAGAGCACTCAACCTAAGCCGCAATTGAAAGCAGTCGGTGGGTATAGCGGTACTACTAGAGGGCTTGTAATGGTTGAAGAAATGTCAGTTCGGCAAAATCGTTTACTCGCTGTCCCCAAGTTCCTGAAAGAAAATAAATTAGACGATGAAATTGACTATATGATTTGTCTTGGCGATATGGCTCATCAATGTAAAAAAAGTGTACTCCAAATTATATGGCAACAACTAAATAATATTGCCTCTGATTTGAATATATCTAAGTTGTTAGCCGTTAGTGGAAATCATGACGTAGCAGCCCATAAAGTCGACTTCGAAAATGGGCTTCCGAATTCGATGTTAAATCATTTGAAACCACTTTTTCCTGTAAAAGATAAAAAACAGCATACAGAATACCATAGCGAAAAGTTTACGATTATTGAAGATGGAGACATTGGTTTAGTGCTAATAGATACATCATCCCTTTTAGGTTATGGTGGGGCAAATAAATCAGACCTATGGAATAAAGGTTTTATTAGCGACGACATGATTGACAAAATTGAAACGCGAATGAAAAAATCTGCTTGTTCTGCTTTTATCGTTTCAATGCACCACCATCCAATCTCTGTTCATCAAGAACAGGACATAGAAACTGACTACATTGAGAATGGAGCCGATTTCTTATCCGCTTTGCAAAAAATGGATAAGCCTAGCTTTGTAATTCACGGCCATAAGCATTTTGTTAATTTTCAAAAATATAACGATAAAGCTAATTCTCCTTGGATATTATCGGCAGCAAGTCTTGCTGCGAGACCTTATCCAAAAATGGAAGAAAATTATAAATGCCAGTTCCACATTTTGGATATTAATTTGGATAATGCAACTAAATCTTTATCTGGGCAAATTCGTAGTTGGGATTGGGTTGCAAATCAATGGGATAAAGCTGGTTCATCAGGAATGACACATCTTATTGGCTTTGGTCGTAAAGCTTCAATCACAGAAATTGCCAATAAAATCTACGAAGAAGTCAAAGATGGAGGCAGTTTGACAGGACGGGCAGCATTCGAGACAGTGCCTGAATTAAAGTTTCTTACTCAAAACGATTTACATGATTTGCAGGCGTATTTAAAAAATACGCATTCAGTAGAAACGATACCCAAAAATGGAGTGGAAAAATTCGCTTTTTACGTGGAGGAAGACGATGTCTGATGCATATAATGCCCGCAATAGTGATCCTCGTCAAATCGCACAATCATTTGTAAAACCCGATGACTTTGAGAAAATTTTAGAGTATCAAAGTAAGGTTTTAGTTGGTCCTAGAGGTATAGGTAAGACAACGATACTTAAATTGTTGACGCCTACAGGATTACATGAATTACGTAAAAGGCCAGAGTTTGAAAATTTGGACCTTGACCATGTTCCATTATATATTCCAGCTGACACTCTATGGAAAGGAGAGGCTAGTGCATTTGAAAATATGCAAAGCCTAGGCCGCTCAGATATTAAATCTGAAACTATCCAATTTGTACAACATGCCTTATTTGTAGATTATTGCTTGTATGAAGTTATAGCGTCAATTCAAGATGCCGCTGAGATTGCGACTAAGTATGATGAAGAATTACCTAAGTGGTGTTTTAAAGTTTCTCGTGAAGTTGAAGCAAATATATGCCAAGAATGTTCTGCGTTTTGGGAGTTACCAAGTCGCCCAAAATCTTTTTTAGGACTTAAATTAGCGCTACTGAAACGGCAGAATAGTTATTCTGCTATGATTAATTCCTTAGATGACCCTGACTTCTCAGATATAAATCATGAAGAACCAAGAAATCTGTTTATAATGTTAACTGGTTTCTTTGAAATTATGCAGGAGCTTACTGGTGTTAAAAAATGGGCCCTCCATTTTGATGAAATGGAAATAGCACCACAATCAATATTAAACGAGATTTATCAACGCTTACGCTCCTTTGATAGTAGGGCTGTGATAAAATTTTCACTTTTCCCGTATATTGATTTTGTAAAGGAGGATGGCTCTAGTCGTTCTGGGCCACAAGAAGGACATGACTTTGAAACTATAACGTTGAGTGGAAAATTTAAAAATGAAACTTACAGTTTTGCCTCAGAACTAATTTCCAAGATTTGCGATAGTCGAGATGTAAATCTGGATTCATTCAAAAAATACGTGAACTCCGCTGCAGATCAACATACCTTGCAATTTAAAGATAATGGGCACCGTATACGCCGATATAAGGAGATATTTCGAAGTTTATCCGAAAAGGATCATACCTTTGCATCATATCTAAAAGATAACAATATAATTATTTCTGAAATATCAAATTATACTGAGAAGAACAAAGCTCCGCTTGTGAGAAAATTAGGTGGTGTCTCTGAATTTAGATATCATTATTTGAAGTCGTTTAAGGGCGGCAAAGGGATAAAAGCCTCTCGCAAATCATATCATTATTTCAATAGCTTTGATCAGATATTAAAACTTACAGAGCAAAACCCAAGGGCTATCCATTTTTATTGCGATGACATTATTAACTGTATGAATGCTAATAGGCCGTCACAAGGCGCTTTAAAAGATGTTATCAAAAAAAATGTTAATAGATTTCGAGCGTTAGTTGCAACACAAATTGTACCGTTTGATCCAAGCTATAATAAACGAATGTCACACGCTCTTGATGTTGTCGATATTTTAGGAGAAGGACTATATACACAATTAATTACAAAAACATTTTCACCTGAACCGCAACTTGCATTTAAAATTGCTCAAAGTATGGGAGATTATTCATTGCGAATATTGGGTATTGCTGTGAATTCAGGTGCTATTATTCTAGATGAATCTAATCAACGAGGGTTGCACTTAGACCTCCAAGGATTGAGGTTTAGAATTTCTTACCAGCTTTCACCATGGTACCCTTTACCCACCCAAACTGGTAGTGAACGAAAAATTTCACACTTAGAGTTTCATCAACCTGAGGCGCAAAATGCGCTTTTTAACTGGGACGAATGATATGCTTTCAAAGCCAACAGAAGATGCAACGAAAACCGTCAAGATTTTGATTGGTGCATTGGGTTATGAGAAAAGATCATGTCAATTTTTGTTATCTGAAACACTAACAGAATTTGATGCAATCTTAATTTATGATTATCAAGCTGTTGGTATGCATAGCTATGATGCTAATCTAAAGATCGTAAATGAGATGCAGTTAGATGATAATAAACTTTCAGACCCTAATTTATTCATAAATGAATTCAATCGTCGGTGCCTTGAATATAGCGGTAATAAGATAAGTGTCACGATTGATTTTAGCTCGCTAGACCGCAGTTTAATTTCAGAGCTACTATTAGCTGTTTATAGGAATCGAGGAATTATTATTGATGTCAATGTATTGTACTTTCCTCAAGTTTTTTCCAAACCTTTCAATGTGCTCGATACCGTTTCAAAGTTCGGCCCAGTGCTACCAGAGTTTTCGGGCTCATCCCGCTCAAGCGATCAAAAACTATGTATGATTGTCGGTTCTGGATATGAGTTCGGCAAAGTTATTGGAGCACAAGATCGTTTAGAGCCAGATGAGATTTTTGTATTTACTCCAGTCGGAACAGACCCACGTTTTGAGGATGCTATCAGGAATGCAAACTACGGGTTTGAGTTTATTGAGAACTCCAATAATGTTGTGAAATATGATCTTTCCTCCCCCGAAGAAACACTTGCATCATTATTTGAATTGGTTCGACATAAAAAAGCTACACACAGAGTACTTTTGTTACCGATGGGACCTAAAATATTCGCAGTATTTTCTTTAATTATTGCGATAAGATTTCATCCAGACGTTCGAGTTTGGCATTACTCGACACATAGAAATAACGCTTCGACGACATCTGATGCATTTGCATCAGGACAAAAAGTATGTTTGAATTTATCTACAACTGCAATGTTTGGCTCTGCTAATTCATAATACCGCTTACTCTTCAATCATATGACATACTCGTTGATGCTTCTCTGAAACTAGAAATTCAACTTTCCCACCTAATTTACAACGAACCACGATGACCCGTTTATGCTGCGATCCTAAAGACACCAATCGCAGGGTCAGCTTTGCAATAACTGATCCATTAGTGAACATGGCCAGTTGTGGGTCATTGACCCGTTACTGCTGCGATCCCCTTCGAGCATATTACGTTACTAAGGAGTAACGCAAGTTGTGTGCGGTAGTACCACACAAACTTGAAAAGGGGGTTGCATGCGCTCCCCCGTTTTATCCCCCAAAGCCAATGATGATAGACTGGCATTGAGCCTGCCCATCACCATGCAAACATATCGCTGTTTGATCTCTCATTGGGGAGAAGTCTCTCTCCCCAACACCCCATAGACCATATCATGGAGATCAACCGTCCGCCGATTGAATGCCGTCAGCTTGTCAAAGCTGAACCCGACCAAGGGGCGTTCCTGCCCCTTGGAACCATGACCAACATTACGCATGTTGGATACGCATCTATTTGGGCATACATAGCTTTAAAGCTTGCTCATATTCTTTACCTACTTTCCAAAGCCAGCGACCAATAAGGGCTGGGATAAGCGGAAACCATATAAGTTCAAATTCTTTTTCAACCAATGATACCAGCACCCACAACCCTGCAAATATATAAAAACCCCAGCCAAACCATTTGATGAATGAACCATTTTCACCGTAGGTACCATTTGTATGATTATAAAAAGCCATAGCGCCTAAGCCTATATTTGACGACCTTCCAGCAACAGTTAGTTTATCTCCATCGGATAAATTCACACGCTCACCATCGCCCAAAGAAACGGCTTTCCCGTCAATCAAAAAATTCAAATTCTCTGAGCTTGATACACGTCCTTTGCCTTTACGGACATTCCCACTCACGACAGTGCTTGACCGCAGATTGGAAACCTCACCTGTTAGCGTTTCAAGTGAGGTCTGTTTCTTTTTACCAAATATCATAGCTTTGGCGCACTCGCTTTTGGAGTTGGAACGTTGATCCGTTTTTCATCTTCGGCTTGGTCAATAGCAGCAGCAGACAACACAAACTGGAAATCAGCCATAGTGACAGTCATCGTTCTCAATAGGTTGCTATTCCCAGAAAGCTTAAATTGCATCGCTGCTTTACACTTTTCAGGTGGCTTTCCTTTTGCTCTAGTCGGATTAAAAAACTGTGCGTTTTGTACTTTCTTAATCAGATTAAAACAGTCCAAAGCACCACTGATTTCTCCAACATTCTCATTATTATTTTCTTGGATAAATTTCAGGAAATTCACGTCATTAACATCTTGCTTTACCAACTCAGCCAACTTTTCTTTGGATGCAAGCAATCGCTTTTCTCCGTCAAAAATATAACTGATGCTGCCACCCCATGAGGCATATGTTGGCAAACCATATTTATCTAAAATGTTATTGCGTGTTTCCTTAAATGGAGCCTGAGCATTTTCAGGATACCTTAAAGTTCGCGTCAAAGCATATAAGCGGTTTCCTGAATAATGGCCTGTGAAATGCAGACGCCAATCTTCGTTTGGTGAAAACAGGGTTATAATATTCTTGTATTGCTGTTTGGAATGTCGATGAGCACTAACATGTTCTTTATAACGACTGTTCGGCAAAATCTTTGCCAGATTAACCTTTGCGTCTTGTAAGCTCATACCAATGTAAAAACCTCTGACATCAGCGGTTTCAGTTGGAGCAATCCCTTTTTGAATTTCATCGGCAAAACTTGGCAATCCTGTTACAAAGCACGTTGCTAATGCTGTAAAAAATCGGGGTTTCATTATGATCCTCTTTTGTTGGTGCGCTCATCCGCATCTACAAAAGGGTTCCTTTTTGATTAATTTGACATAAATCATCACAAAAGTCATCCCACCGTTGTTTTTCCACAGTTTTTTCAGGGGTGATTTTATTTCAAACCGTTGTTCACAGCCGTCTACAAAAGGGAACCCTTTTGGCAATAGAAAATCGAATAAAAACATGCTTGTGATAGCATTTTTAGAGGATACGATTTTATTATGACACAAAAAACAACTGGAAAGATTATTGGCTACGTTCGCGTATCGGACAAGGATCAAACCGAAGCATTACAAGTGGATGCATTAAAGGCCGTGGGTTGCGACATCATTTATGGCGATCATGGCGTATCAGGATCAATTAAGAAGCGGCGTGGGCTTGATGAAATGCTATCAAGTCTGAAACAAGGCGATACTCTGGTTGTTTGGAAGCTGGATCGTCTTGGACGTTCTACAATTCATCTTTTACAGCTTTTGGATGACCTCAGAAATCGCGGTGTGGATTTTCAGGCTATCACCCAAGGGATAGATACAACAACGGCTATAGGGCGAATGCTTTACGGTCAGCTTGCAGTTTTTGCGGAATTTGAACGGGAAAATATCAGCGAACGAACAAAAGCGGGCATGGAAGCCGCCAGAAAGCGTGGTGTTAAAATTGGGCGACCGAGAAAAAAGAAAAATCAATCTACACAACGGTGCGGGTTAATAAATAAAGGGACATCCTCACCCGCTCTGTGACGGTTAGCTTCATCCATGACCAAAGCCATTTCCAAATACCTTTCTAGCGTTATTCGAAAACCTTCATATGTATGACGCTCTAAATCCAGCTTTTTGACCCACGCCTCCATATCCCTGCCATGAATATACAACCACTCAAAATGTAACCAATGCCTACGAGGTAAAGACACAATTTCAACCTGATCCGATGCCGTTATAAGAGGCTTAGAAACTCGTTCGCCCATATTATTTATATCTGAATCATTAGGTAGAATTTCGCTGTATTTGCCAGATTCTATATCCTCAAGAAAATCATCATAACCGTCAGGCGGACAGTTAGGTGGACAAAGCAATCCTTGTTTGTGCCTACTGCATAATAACCGCCAGAATTCGAAATGAATTTTTTCGCTAAAACTATCGTCTGGTAAACGGTCGTAGTCTTGATACATGGTCCACTCATCCATGTCCCAGCCTTGCTGAACGCACCAATCAAAATATTCCCAGTACCCTTTGGGTAGAGTAACGGTCTCGAGTTTCCCAAATCCGTTTTTTACTAGTCTTCCAATGTACTCAGTAGTTCGATTAAATTTATCTTCTGCCATACATATAATATATCATAAATGCTGACCTAAAACTACTTTGCTATGGTTTTATTTTGTTTTTCAAAGCTTGATCAAATGCGGCTTTTATCTCTGGCATTTCCAAGCCATTATGTTCTTTCTTTGCCTTCATCATCACTTGTATTTCCAAAGGTGTTTCAGGTTTTTGTACCCAGTCTCCATTATCGAAATGAGCTAAGATTTCCTCTTCCCCAACTTCACCTTTTGTCAGTGTCATTCTGGTAATGCGACCACCATCAATCCCTTCTGGGTTAGCGCCATCATAATCCAATCGAAGAAGAACGTTTACATCTTTGATCTTTTCTTCATGGTTAATGTCATTACGACTAAGATCAATTTTTACTACACTTTCTGGTAGTTCCTCATTAGTAACGGTTATTGTTACTTCGCGCTTTGCTGGAATAGAAATTGTTCCAGTTGGTGTCATTGCTGCATTACCAATAGAACGAGCGTATTTAGGCTTTAACGTCTGTTTAGTCGTATCCTTATCAGCAACCGCGCGTGTGTCATTTTCTGCATTGTAATCTTCCGAGCTTTCATTGGATTTCTTACCTTCATCGGACATTTTAACGATCCTTATTTATGAATTTTTAAATGCAATTTGGCGGGAGAACCCCGCCAAATCCTTTGTAATTATTTACTGTGTAAATCTACACCTTTAGTTTTCAGATCGTCATCCTCAAACCACGGAGTTTTTTGTGCGATCAATGGGTGCATATTTTCAACAAACACTACTTGCTTACCCTTTTTCAAGCGCATCAATTCATCTGGATACATCAATTTACGTTGTGATGCTGCACGAGTGTCTGTGTAAGTATTCGTTGAACCACCACTCGTACCGCCCGAGAACGCACTGGAAACCGCCGTGCTAAAATTCCAAACGGTTGTTTCACCACACATGGATGAAAAATATTCAGAAGTCATTTTATCGCTGGAACCAAAGTAATTAATCATTCCTGAGTTAGACACAAAGGATTGCCATCCTTTATCGTAAATACGTTCCAACTGATTAAAGTCCTGCACAATACCCCAAAGCTGAATGCCAAAGCCAGCCATAAGCCCGTATGCTTGTTCAACCATGCTTAAACGACCCAATGCCGCGAATTCATCCAGAATAAACAGCACAGGCTTTTCTGGTTGAATGTCTATGTTACGGGCATTCATAGTAATGGCTTGTTGTACCAACAGACGCAACCACCGACCAAAGGCATTGAGGCGATCCGCTGGCAAGACCAGATAGATCGTCATTGGTTTTGCCTTTAAGGCCTCGAATTTAAAATCAGATGCTTCAAGATTTTTCTGAATACGCGCACTGTCTAAAAAGTGCGTTTGCGCTTGCGTTGAAGCTAGCACATTCGACAACAATTCAGGGTCTTTTTGCAAACATCGATTGCCTGTGCTTGCAATAATATGGTGACCTGAATTTGCCATGTTCTGAAACAGCTTTTTTTGTTCTTCACTATTTGCAACAAGATGTTGGCGTACCCGTGTCAGCGTCCTGTGACCTTCCTCTTCATCGGCAGTTGCCACATACATTATCAAGCCTTGCAAAAGAGCTTTCGCCTCTTCGATAAAAAAGCTCTTATCGCTTTTACTTTCAACAACTAATGCATCCGCCAAAAGCATTGCATTTTCAGTAATATCGATATCCGCAATGTCTAACCAATCAAGAGGGTTGAAGCGTGCCGTCTCAATACCTTCGACATGAGCAATGCCCCATGGGTCAACGATATGCACATTTTGCCCCATAGCTTTGCGAGCTTTAGCTGTAATCAGGGCGTTTTCGCCCTTTGGATCGATCACCAGACATGATCCCTTATAGCTTAGAAGGTTTGGAATAATCTGTGTTGTTCCTTTGCCAGAACGCGTTGGTGCAACCGTTAAAAGATGGCGGTCTCCATTGTATGAGATGCTTTGATTATTGTCTTCGACCTCAAATTCACCGAGGCGAATACCATTATTTCCTAAAACATTGTTTTCTTTCAGGTCGTCTTCATTTGCCCAGCGGCTTGAACCAAATGTTGTTGGTCGTTCTAATATTCCTGAAACATATCCGCCCAGCCAATAAAAGATACCAAACAAGAAACCTATGGTGGAGATAAATGACGCGGCACTCCACCCCAACGCCCCGTTACTGATAATTGCTACAGCCAAAAAAAGCAGAGCAATACCAATTAAAAATTTTCGCCTTAAATGCGCGGCTTGTGGGGATAAAAACCACCCAATCATAAAGCCAGCACCGACGGATAAAACCATCATCACGATACGGGTTATCAATAACCCGAAGTCATAATATCCATTATACATTGTATGTATCTCCTATTAAGTATGGATTAAATTGAAAGATTGAGGTCGCGTTTGCGTCCTCGTGTGTGGGTAATATTTTGATTTTTAGAATGTTGCCGTAACGATTGTGCAACGTTACGAGCAAGGATGCTGCGATCTTGTTTTTGTTTATGGCGCAGTTTGTCGAAACGCCGTTGCAAACTCTGGCGATCTTTCATCTGCGCTTTGATTAAATCATTGCGTTGCTCACGATCCCGCAGAAGGCATTGGTAGGCTTCATATTCGTTTTGTGCCTTGGTTTTTGTGCCTTTACCGCTGATCCAATCAAACAGACCACGCATACCTTTATTAAGCCGCGCAGAGCGGGTTTTGACCTCTTTCTGCCAGCGTTCATCCTGTTTGGTTTGAAGTTGGTCACGTTCCTTGCGATGATCCACAACCATATCATTGCGCTCGGCTTTCAACGGTTCAAAATCGCGCGCATGACGCGCTTTGACCTGTTGAATGAAGTCTTTCATCTGATCTGTCAGGCGGGATTTGATATGAGATTGTGCCTCTGTTACGGATTGAAGCTGTTCAGGCGATCCAAGCTTTGCTTTTAAGTCTTTGGCTTTGACACCAGACCAACGCGATAAAGAATAGATATTGCCTTCAACATCCAACGCTACAAAGCCGCGACGATCCCCTTTGGCGAGGAAATAGCCACGATCTTCTATGCTGTTCTGCAATCCCTTCAAACTATCCGAACGGTGATAGCAGTCCTGCAAAATCTGTTTGATCTCGCGTGGATCAACGCCTTGGCGTTTGGCTTGTTGCCATTCTTCCAATGTGAAATTTAGAGGTGATTTACCACCATGTGTTTGCAGACCTTCGGGCAATTGCCATCCGTGATCCAGATACAAATCCCGCGACAGGTCATTTAACTTACGTTTGAAAAACGGCAAATTGATTGCGGTCATGCTATCCGTATCAATGCGAGACCACACAACATGAGCATGGCGTCTGCCTTCTTTCTCATGGACAACAATGGCGCGGGGCTGACCTTGCAACCCAAGTTTCAATTCAGCTTGATCGGCGGCATTGAGAAAATCTTCCTCAGTCGCAGTATGATCTTTGGGCGGGTTTAAACTCAGTGAAAACATAAATTGTTTGCACTGCGTTGCGCGAGAAATCGCATAGGTTTCGGTTAATGCTCCGTGTAAATCACTTGATATAAATCCCCGCAACTCTAACAACGAGACATGATCGTTGTCACGATCATTCAGCAAGTGATTGGATAAATTTGAAACACCCGCGCGTTGCGAGCCTTTCAGGATCATTGTTTCAAACCTAAGGCTTCGATCAAGGTTGTCCGCATCCAAGCCACCTCAATAATGGCTTGGTTCAAATCAGCCTCTAGGGTCTCATCAACAAACAACGCGCCTTGATTAATGCCTTTGGCAATTTGATTAAGATTGTTTGCGGTGCGGCTTGCACCTAAACGTGCCAATATCTCGGCCAGAAGCTGTTGCTCTGCAACAGGTGGTTTCCGCCTCGATCGGTATTTGGGTGCCTCGTCAGCAAAAACCACGGATTTAATATAAGACGCTAAGGGCATACCACCTGCGGCGGCTTCTAATCTCTCACGTTCCTGTTCATTGAGGCGTAGGGAGAATGGTGCTGGTCTTGGTGGATTATTAGTTTGCAAGGGATTCATGGTTTTGGCCCTCGCAAATCAATATTCGAATGTTTTAAAACATGTTCCCAGTCAGCAAGCGTATCGAACAATTCGTTTGAACAACCTTGTTCGTTGCGCGCCAGAGGTTTATTATTTCTTAAACACAATCAGCGCTCACTCAGCTTTCATTCCTATACATAGAAAAACATCTCATTTCACTTGTTAGGACATAGTGTGCTTCCCCCCATAAAACTCATAAGCTTAGTGGTTTTAACCTTTACTACCTTTACACCCATTCAAGCCCTCTCTGCGGGCCTTACTGCGCCGCGCGAAATATCTCATGTCACGGGTGATGTGTACCGTATGAGAGAAGGTGGCCATTATTCTCTCGTCACAGTCACCCAAAACGGCGTTGTGCTCGTGGATCCGTTAAACACAAGAGCCGCCACATGGTTGAAAGGCAACCTTTCACAAATCACAGATAAGCCCATCACTCATATTATATTTAGTCACAGCCATTTAGATCATGCCAGTGGCGGGCGAGTCTTTGGCAAAACAGATACGTTTGCACATCAAAAAGCGCCACAAACGATAGATGGCGTAAAACCATCCGTTCGGTTTTCTCAAGATCATACGTTCAAAGTTGGCAATAAGCAGTTTGAGTTAAGCTATTTAGGTTCGGGTGGTCACGGCGAAGATTCAATTTCTGTCATCGTACGCCCCGAAAACGTTGGGTTTGTTGTTGATATTGCTGCACCAAAACGCATCCCATCCCTAAGCGAGCCGGGGCAATCTGCAATTGCACAGCTTAATCAGATGAAGCATTTCACATCCAAAGACTTTAAGTATTTTGCAGCGGGTCATGGCCGTGTAGGAACCCGCGCCGATGCCATTGAATGGGTAAAATATCTAGAAGGCAGTATTGAAGCCGTTCGTGCAGGATTGAAGCAGGGTAAATCTGATCGCAGCATAATCTCTGACATTATGCAAAGCGACACAGATTATAAAACTTGGCAACGTTATGGGCCATGGCGCGCCAGTAGCCTAAGGGTCATTCTCAACGAGTTAAGAAACAATTAAGAAGATGCTTATTCATAACGCTTTGCTAAAATTTGTTCTGCTTGTGTAACGATCGCATCGACAATGCCTGCAGCAGGTTTGACGTTGTTAATCAGACCTGTTGCCTCGCCCACAAATGTATTTGCAGCCTTCGGATCACCGGCAGCCCAGCCTTCGATCCATTTCTGAGATGCTTCTGGTGTCTGCTTCAAACCATTAATATCTCCATGCCATTTATCAATAAACGCATTCTGCAGCACCCGCGCATCATAGCGTTCAGGCCAAGGATAACCTCGCACCACATCAACAACTTTTGAGCGGATCGTATCATCACCATCCGCTTTAACCGCTGCACTCAACATATCAGGATGGACCAAAGCTTCAGATGTTGCCCAGAACCGTGAGCCTATCAAAACACCGTCAGCCCCCAAAGCCAAACTTGCGGCCAATCCGCGCCCATCTGCAATCCCGCCTGCCGCACATAAAACGACATCTGGCGCATTAACTGCAATAAAGTCAGCCACTTCTGGCACCAAAGTCATAGTCGCACGTTTTTCACCATGCCCACCTGCTTCGGATCCTTGGGCAACAATTACATCAGCCCCTAAATCAATAGCATGCTTGGCGTCACGCAGGGTCTGCACTTGGCAAATAAAAGGAGTGTTGGCAGCTTTAATTGTTTCATTCAGCGGCTCTGGGTCATCAAAAGATAGGAATATAGCAGCAGGATTACGATCTAGGATCACATCCAGCAAATGCGGCTTTTGCTTTAAAGACCATGTAATGAAACCACAGCCCACACTTTGGTTACCAGCTGCTTCAAACTGCGCATTCAGCCAATCTTCATCACCATATCCGCCGCCGATCAAACCAAGACCGCCTGCCGCTGTTACTGCAGATGCAAGTTTGCCACCTGCAGCAAAAGCCATTGGGGCTTGTATAATAGGATGCTTTAAATCAAATTTTTCTGTTAATCTGGTCTTAATCACAACATCCTCGCTTATACCTTAATTTGCCAGAAAAACTCTACATCTATCCCATGTATAGTCCAGATCAAAGGACATCATTTTTTGTGGTATTTCATATCATTTTTCGTGTACTTTCAGCAATTCTAGTAAGTTACTTATGTTCCCAAAAAGTTGATCTTTGTTACTATATTTCAGCTCCATTTGCTTTGCCAATAAACTGACTGTAAGGACAGGATGAATATGAATTTGAGGGTACCCATGACACTGACAACAAAACGCGCGGCAGATTTCTTAGCAGAACGATTATACGAAGCAGGCTGTCGTTATGCTTTTGGTATGCCGGGTGGCGAAGTCCTGACCCTTGTCGATGCATTACGCAAAGTTGGTATCGAATTCATCTTAGTAAAACATGAAAACAGCGCAGGCTTTATGGCTGAAGGTGCCTATCACCGCACCGGCGCCCCTGGTATTCTGGTAGCCACTCTTGGTCCAGGTGCCATGAACGGCATAAATTCCATCGTGAATGCACACCAAGATCGCGTCCCGCTTATTGTTCTAACAGGCTGCGTAGATGAAGACGAAGCGCTGACATATACGCATCAAATTATGGACCACAGTGCCGTATTCAACTCCATCACCAAAGCCACATTCCGTTTAACGGCTGATGGTGCAGATACAGTGGCAGATAAAGCCGTTGCTATTGCCACCGAAGGCCGCCCCGGCCCTGTACATATTGATGTACCAATTTCTGTGGCAAATACACAATCTAAGCCAAGCCATTTGCGCAGACGCAGCCCAGCCAGCCCATTGGCACCAGCAAAAGGCCAAGATTTCGTTGAAGCATGCAATTGGATCAACAATGCAAAAAAGCCAGTTATGGTTGTCGGTTTGGATGCTATGAATGACAATTCAAGCACACAAATCCTATCATTTTGCGAAACACACAACGTGCCTTTTGTAACAACTTATAAAGCCAAAGGTATCGTTCCTGAAAACCACCCACTTTGCCTAGGTTCTGGTGGCCTTTCTCCTTTAGCGGACAAGCACTTAGTGCCGTTTATTCAATCATCTGATCTGGTTATATGTGTAGGATACGATCCAATAGAAATGCGCCCTGGTTGGCGTGATATCTGGGATCCAGCACAAACCAATGTGATTGATATAACAGCAGAACCAAACCATCACTATATGCATCAGGCTACGATGAACTTTATTGCTGATACTGGCGCGACCCTTACTCTATTCTCAGAAAATACAAAACCACACGCAACTTGGCAAAATGGTGAAATTGAAGCCGTAAAAACAGCCCTAGATGCTGCATTCCCACAAGATGACACTTGGGGACCTGCTGCTGTTATCGCAGAGTGTCGTGTTAATTTACCAAAAAACACATTGGCAACGGCCGACAGCGGCGCGCACCGCATCCTTCTATCTCAGATGTGGGATTGCTATGAACCACGCGGATTAATGCAATCCTCTGCCCTATGTACAATGGGCTGTGCTGTACCCCTCGCTATGGGTGCCAAAATCGCATCCCCTGAGCGCCCCGTCATCTCATTTTCTGGTGACGCTGGCTTTTTGATGGTCGCTGGTGAATTGGCAACTGCATCCGAACTCGAAATCAAACCAATCTTCATTGTTTTCGTCGATGCCAGCCTTGCGTTGATTGAATTAAAACAACGTCAACGTCAGCTTACAAACTACGCTGTTGATTTTGGCACACATGATTATGCTGCTATCGCCCGCAGCTTTGGTGGCGCAGGTCACACGGTTGGTTCACGTGAAGAATTGCGAGACGCTCTTGCACAAGCGCAAACAGCCGATACATTCACCCTTATTGCCGCTACGATTGATCGTGGTGATTATGATGGTCGCATATAGATAGGATACCAAAATGGCAGGCGCACTTGATGGATTGGTTGTATTAGACCTATCGCGTATTTTAGCGGGTCCAACCGCCACACAGATGCTCGGTGACTTAGGCGCAACAATCCTGAAAATAGAAAACCCTAAAACAGGTGGCGATGATACGCGTGCTTGGGGGCCGAATTACGCTATTGGACATGATGGTGAAAAAACCGACCTCAGCGCCTACTTCATGTGTGCCAACCGTAATAAAAAATCGATCGCAGTAGATATCGCAACCGAAGAAGGTCAGGATATCATTCGCCAACTGGCCGCACGTGCAGACATAGTGATTGAAAATTTCAAACCAGATGGGTTGAAAAAATACGGGTTAAATCATGAAACATTACTAAAGGCACACCCTGCCCTTGTTTACTGTTCAATTTCTGGCTTTGGCCAAACTGGCCCAAACCGTTTGAAACCTGGGTACGATCTTATGGCGCAAGGGTACGGTGGTATTATGAGCCTGACAGGTGATCCCGAAGGTGTTCCAACCAAAGTTGGCGTTGGTATTGCGGATGTAATGTGCGGAATGTATGCCACCATCGGCATTTTGGCAGCGCTACGTCATCGTGATCAAACGGGCGAAGGTCAACATATTGATGTGGCTTTGGTCGATACGCAAATGGCATGGCTGATTAATGAAGGTACAAACTTCCTGACATCTGGCAAAGTTCCAGAACGTCGTGGCAATGGTCACCCAAACATTGTGCCTTACGATGTGTTTGAAACAAATGATGGCCACATCATCGTTGCAGTTGGCAATGACGCTCAATTCGCGCGCTTCTGTGATTTCATAAACATGCCAGAACTGGCTCAAGACGATGCATATAAAACCAATGTCGCACGCATCGAAAACCGTGCAGACTTAAAATCTCTTATAAGCCCACCATTGATGCAACACTCTATGGCTGAAGTCATTGAAGGTCTAGAAAACCTAAAAGTGCCAGTTGGCCCAATCAATACAGTTAAAGGCGCCTTAGAGTCTGATCAAGCGATTGCCAGAGACATGGTTCGCAAAATGCCACATGATGCTGTCAAAGACGGGGATATTTCAGTTCTAGGGAACCCTCTAAACTTTTCACGTACACCTGTAACATACCGTTCAGCCCCTCCAAACTGTGGCCAAGACACAGATGAGGTCCTGAAAAAATATACAGATAAGCAAGATTAAGAGCCTTATCTGGCTAAAAAGTACATTTTCAACACCCAATATTGTTACATTAATTGTTACAAGCAGCATTTTGCTTACCTCAAAACAATGAAAAAAGTGGGTTTTTTCGGGGAAATAGCTTAAAAAACGATCAAAAGTCTCAATTTGCACCTCAAGCTCGGTCAAATACACGTTATCTGACAATACACACTGTATTTCTTGGGCTTATAACATCATAGAGTGCATCAAACGAATAATACTTCATCAAAGGACGACTCAATGCTTACAGATATATTCGGGAATGACGTTTCTCTTGAAACCCCTGCAGCACTTGAGAGCTGGAATAAAATGCAGCTTGGCTTTTTGGCACATGCGGCCATTACCCCTACTCACTTGATGGATGTAATTGAACGCGAACCACAGTTTGCAGCAGCTCAAGCACTTAAAGGCTTGTTCTATATGATGCTAGGTCGCAGAGAATTGGTACAGACCTCAGTCGAAGCCAATGCAGCAGCACAAGCCGCAGTCAAACAATCGATGCCAACGGCCCGCGAACGTGCCTTTGTTGATGCATTATCTCTATGGTTATCAGGCAGCCCACGCGCAGCACGTGATCGTATTGAAGAAGTTCTAGCCTTTGCCCCGATGGATACATTGGCGATGAAAGTATCCCAAGCGATCTCATTTATCCTTGGCGATTCAAAAACGATGCGTTCTTCAATTGAAACCGTAATCGACACATATGACGCCCAACATGCAGGCCGCGGTTATATGCTGGGCTGTTATGCATTCGCATTGGAAGAAACAGGCGATTATCGCCAAGCCGAAAAAACAGGCCGTGAAGGCATGTTGTTGGCACCGGATGATGCTTGGGGCTTACACGCCGTTGCACACGTGTATGATATGACAGCCAATGCAAAAGCTGGCCTTGAGTGGCTTGGCACACGCGAAAGCGCATGGGAACATTGCAATAACTTCCGCTATCACGTTTGGTGGCACAAAGCTTTGATGCACCTAGATCAAGGGCAAATCGACGTGGTTATGGATTTATATGACAATGAAATCCGCAAAGATAAAACAGATGATTACCGCGATATCTCAAACGCGACGTCCCTTCTAAGCCGTTTGGAGCTTGAAGGCGTGGATGTCGGTAACCGCTGGGAAGAGCTTGCAGATATTTCAGAAAACCGCACAGAAGACGGCTGCCTAATCTTTGCAGACCTACACTATATGCTAGCCCTTGTAGGCGGTGACCGCGATGATGCCGTTAAAACGATGATGTCCCGAATGCATAAGGACGCTAAAATGTGCAAATCTGACATCCAAAAAGCAATGGCTGAACCAGGCATTGCTGCCGCCACAGGCCTAGAGGCATTTGGCGAATCTGACTATAAAACTGCCTTCATCAATCTCTCCACAGCACGATCAAATATGCAAGACGCAGGTGGCAGCCACGCCCAACGTGATGTCTTTGAACGTCTGACAATCGATGCAGGTATCCGCAGCGGTTTCTTAAACGAAGCTGAAGCAATCCTAAACGAGCGCAAAGCAAAACGAGGCGGCGCAGAGGACACTTACGCATCAGTAAGGTTCGAGATGATCGCAGCAGGCCGCGGAGACAGCAATCTGCCCTTGCAAATGCCAGCTGAGTAAATAAAAGCCTAAAAATCATTAAGTTAGAAGAACACGTATGAGCTTAACAACCACACCTACGGGCCCTATTGTTGCACCAACAGCAACCGTTCGCGACCCTCGTTTAGATTTCTATCGCGGCATCGCGATGTTCATCATTCTATTTGCTCACACACCTGGTAACTTCTTCACCAGCTGGATCCCTGCCCGTTGGGGTTTTTCAGATGCAACAGAAATGTTTGTATTCTGCTCAGGAATGGCTTCCGCCATTGCCTTTGGCCGCACTTTTGATCGCGCGGGTTGGGCATTGGGTACAGCACGCGTTGGATACCGCGTTTGGCAAGTCTATTGGGCACATATCGGAATGTTCTTTGCAATCGCTATGATGCTGAGCTTTTGGGACAGCACAGGTTTGTTCGATAAAAACTACACAGGCTCACTCAATCTTGTGCCGTTCTTCAGAGATGCTGCCGAGAATCTCATAGGTCTCTTCACCCTGACTTATGTGCCGAACTATTTCGACATTCTACCAATGTATATGGTGATCCTTGTGATGATGCCATTAATCATGGCTATATCCCGTGTAAATCTTTGGTTGGTTGCAGCGTTCGTGATCATCGTATGGATATTCGCACAACGCCTAATCTTATCGCAATTTGGCCTTGGAGATGCTGCATTAAATCTACCTGCAGAACCTTGGTCAGAACGTCGTTGGTTTTTTAACCCATTCGGTTGGCAACTTGTATTCTTCACTGGGTTTGCTTTGATGCGAGGCTGGATCCCTGCTCCGCCCGTAACAAAATGGTTGATAGCAATCGCAGCTTTTATCGTCATCGCAAACATACCACTATCCAATATTGGTGTACGTGCAGTCAGCCGCGAGTGGTTCGGCGCTTTTGAAAGCAATTGGGTCATCGAGTGGCGTGTTGCAAACAAAGAGTTCTTCGATAAATCAGACTTCGGCATATTGCGTTATGTTCAATTCCTAGCTCTTGCTTACCTTGGTTGGGTCATCGCTGGCGAAGGCGGCAAACGCCTGATCGTTACCAGTAAAGAAGGCCTATCCGTATTCTGGGCACGCTTGATCGCAATCATCATGAAAGTTGGTCAGCAATCACTTGCCGTCTTTGTATTCTCTATGGTCTTCGCTCGTTTCAGCGGATTTCTGCTAGATCAGATGGGTCGCTCTACCTTCAAGACGACAATGGTAAATTTCCTTGGTATGGCAACAATCATTCTAGTCGCTTATTTCGTCGCATGGATTAAATCCCAACCGTGGCGCGTAAAAAAGGTTTAAATATTATATGCATAGACGGAATTTCATATCAGCCCTTGCAAGCTTTGCCGCCATGGCAGGCAGCAAAACTTTTGCGGCTCCTATGGTCATTGCAGAAAGCCCATTTTCCCGTGAAGCTTTGATAGAAGAAGCTCGCAATTTGGCAGCCAGCCCTTATCAAGAGCGCCAAAAAGTACCGCAAGAATGGCAAGATTTAACGTATGACGAATACCGCCTGATCCAGTTCGACACCAAGAAAGCTTTATGGCTTGATACCGACAGCCCGATCCACATAGATTTCTTTCACCCTGGCTTGTATTTTCCGCATCCAGTAGAAGTAAATATAGTTGAAGATGCCACAGCCAAGAAGCTTGGCTTTGATTATGACCTGTTCAAAAAGCATGAAAATGCACCTGAACTTCCACTTGATGAAACGCTAGGTTATTCTGGTTTCCGTCTACGCACAGAGATGGTCAAGAAAAATGATTTCGAAGAATTCTTCGTTATGCAAGGGTCGAACTATTTCCGTGCGATCGCCAAAGGTCAAAACTACGGCCTCTCCGCACGCGGTCTTGCTATAAATACTGCTGCTCCACAGGGCGAAGAGTTCCCAGACTTCACACGTTTCTGGATTGAACGCCCAGCAGCAGATGACACAAGCATAATTATTCACGCCATGATGGACAGCCCATCAGTGGCGGGTCTTTACAGCTTTACGGTCAAAGCTGGCGATCCAACAATTATGGATGTCACTGCACAAATTTTCACGCGTGCAGAGCTGGACAACATCGGGCTTGGCCCACTGACCAGCATGTTCCTTTTCGATGAAACCAATCGTTCGCGTTTTAATGATTTCCGCCCTGCGGTACACGATTCAGATGGTTTGCTTATTCAAAATGGCGCTGGCGAAACGCTATGGCGTGCTTTAGCGAACCCTAAAACTCTACAGATCAGCAGCTTTGTCGATGATGCCCCCAAAGGCTTTGGCTTGATGCAACGTCCACAAGAGTTTTCAGATTACGCTGACCTAGAGGCGCTTTATCATAAACGTCCAGGATTGTGGGTTGAACCTGGTGAAAACTGGGGCAAAGGCGCTGTCACTCTGGTTGAAATCCCAGCAGATCGTGAGATTTACGATAATATCGTTGCCTATTGGCGTCCACGCACTCCTATTCCTGCAGGGACATCACACAGTTTTCAGTATCGCCTCAGCTGGGGTGGTGAGCCATTGTCGGGCAAACCAGTGGCACGCGTTCTAAACACGCGTATGGGCACCAGATTTACTGGCGGCTATATCACCACAATTGATTTTGAAAAGAACATCGCTTTCCCAAAAGATCTAGACATGGTTACAATACATGTAAGCTCTAGCAGAGGCGAAATTAGCGAAGGTATCTTACAACGTAATCCAGATACGGGCGGCGTTCGCTTGGCTTTTACTTTTGATCCAGCAGACGCAAATTCTACAGAATTGCGCGCCCAATTGCTGATTGACGGCAAAACCATTACCGAAGTTTGGCTTTATAGGTGGACAGCATAATGGCAAACGTCGACCAGACATATCCATTGATGCCGGAACGCAAGCCACTTGGCATGCCAGAGCAAGATTTTCGCAAACCATACCGCGATAATGCAGCTCCTAACTGGAAATCAGCCTCAACATCTAGAATCTGGAAATATGCGATTTTCGGCCCGGCCTTCTTCACCACAATTCTATTGCTTGCGGCTTTTACAGACTGGTTGTCGACAGGTGGCTTAGGCCCAGTTGAATTTTTCCTCATCACTATGGTTGGGCTTACATTCTTTTGGATATCTCTATCCGTAAGCACAGCATCTATGGGTTTGTTGAATCTGTCTTTGAAAAACAAAACAGAACCCTCAAAACCAAAAACAGCAGAAACACTGAATGTTGCTCTATTGGTTCCGATATACAACGAAACCCCTTCTGATGTTTTCGGCAATGCAGCTGCCATGTGGGATGAATTACAGCACTCCAAAACCAATCATAATTTTTCACTTTTCATACTAAGTGATACGCAAAATAGTGACATTGCTGAACAAGAATTACACGCAATGGCATCTTTACAAGCAACATTCCCAGAAGGGTCTAAGCTTTATTACCGCCGTCGCAGTCAAAACATAGATCGCAAAACAGGAAACCTTGCTGACTGGATCGAAGGTTGGGGTGGCACCTCTGATGCTATGCTGGTTCTGGACGCTGACAGTTTAATGACAGGCAATGCTATTCTGGCCCTTGCCGATGAAATGGCCAATGATCCTTCCGCAGGATTGATCCAATCTGCCCCAAGTCTATTTGGCGCAAAAACACTTTTCGCGCGTATGCAGCAGTTCTCAAATGTGACTTACGGGCGCCTATTGGCCGAAGGTCTTTCACTTTGGACGAACCGTGAAGCCAACTACTGGGGGCATAATGCAATCATTCGCACAGCGGCCTTCGCATCCTGTGCAGGATTGCCACGTTTAAAATCTCTTCGCGGTAAAGAAAGCCTAATTCTATCCCATGATTTTGTAGAAGCTGGCCTATTACGCCGCGCTGGTTGGGCTGTACGCTTCTTACCGCGCATTCAGGGCAGCTACGAAGAAACACCTGCAACCTTGATCGATTTTGCGTTACGCGACAGACGTTGGTGTCAAGGCAACCTGCAACACCTGCGCATCTTGCACGCTGCGGGCCTACACGCCACATCACGCTTTCATATGCTACATGGAGCTATCAGTTATCTATTATCACCTGCATGGTTCATTCTGCTCACCTTCTGGGCTTTGCTCAGCAATGGTCACAATGAAAACGTCATCAGTTATTTCAGCGCTGCCAATCCAACAATGCCGATTTGGCCACACATCAGCAATGTAAACAGCCTTGTTATTCTGCTCTTTATGTATGGTATGCTTTTAGCACCAAAGATCATTGGTGCAGCTGTGATATGGGCCAGCCCCAATTTGCGTAAATCTTATGGCGGTGGCATACAGTTCCTAATCTCAGTGATGATCGAGCTTGTGACATCTATTATTTATGCCCCAATCTTAATGATCCAACAAACGGTTGCAGTACTGCGCTATTTCCTTGGGTTTAGCGAAGGTTGGAACCCACAAAAACGCCAAGGTGGTGAATATCCACTGAGCACACTCATCAAGTTCCACATGATTGAAACGGTCACAGGTATTGCTTTGCTGACAGGTATGGCAAACAATCTTGTATCGCTTTGGCTGCTGCCAATCGCAATCAGCCTAGCAGGTGCTGTTTTATTCTCTGCTCTAAGCGGTGTGAACCTAACGCGCAAACGTTGGTCCAGTAAACAGCTTGGCACACCAGACGAGCTATCAGCGCCCCCTGTTATCGTTTTAGCAGAACGTTATCGCAGCCAGATGAGTAAAGCCCTAGAAGCATCATCCAGACTGCCTGCAGAATAAAGTTATTCAGGCAGTTTCTCGGCCCAATCCACAACCATGTCAGCCCAGCCTTTAGGCACAGTATGCCCACCTGGGAACAAGACGAATTCCAATGCGCTGTTTGGATTGCAATCTGTCCATTGACGACGCATGAAATGCCCAGTGGTTGAGAATTTATTGGCACGTGGTTGAACACATTCGTTTGTTTTACGCCATATATTCATAGCATAAAACACATCCCCTTGCCGGAACTCAGCCGTAATATGGCGCCCCTCTAAAGGAACAGTACTATCGCGCCAACCATGTGTGTGAAATAGCTTAACAGGCGCCTTACACTCTGTTGGATGTGGCCGCCAGAAATTACCCCCTACTGGTGCGTAAGCCTTGAACAAGTCAGGATTATTACACCCGACATAGGCTGTCATAGATCCGCCAATGGAAAACCCAGCGAGTATCATATTATCTTTGTGAAGCCCAAATCGCTTTACAGCATCCTCTTTAATATCTTTGAAAAAAGCGGCTTCATTGCGTACACGGTGAAAATCAGGGTGAAAATTCCAAGCCCTTGCATTACGCCCTTCACGCTTTAACGCATTCGGTGCAATCACTGCATAGCCACGCTTTAAAAGCGGCTCCACAATACGTTTATTCCCCATACTCGCCTGACCACTGCTGCCATACCCATGTAGGAAAACAACTGTCGGCATATTTGCGGAATGATTTTCCGGTAATTGAATGTGATATGTGCCAGATGGTATTTCACAAGCATCAACTTCATCCACACATCCAGCATGAGCCGCAGTAGTGGCAACTGCAGAAACAATTGCAGTTTTCCATAAAACAGAAAGCATAACTGTCCCTTAAATTCAGCGCACCACTGGCAGGCCGCGTTTCAACCAACCAGGACCAGCATTTGATCCAAGCATTCCTTCAGGAACATCAATTATATTTGTGAACCCAGCAATTTTTAGTCTTTCGCTCATACGATTAGAACGCACACCACGTGCACAAATCAACGCCACAGGCTTTGAACGGTCGCCACCTACGATTTTGTCGAGCTCTTCGATGAAGTCGCCGCGACGCATGTCCAAACGGTTGGCACCTTGACCAGAACCCGTTCTGGCCCATTCATCTGGGCGGCGAATATCAATCAAAGTAATCTTACCAGCAGTCGCGTATTCATGTGCTGTCTGCGGCGCAATAGCTTCGCCTTTAAACGGCAATTTCGTAGCTTGGCTCCAAGCAACAGTTCCGACAGCAACAGCGCCAATTACACCTGTAATCATTACACGACGGTTCATAAACTTACTCTTTATATCTGTTGGCATTTACAGCCCTTATAAAAAACTGGGACGCCGATGCATCCCAGTAAATTGTTATAATATCTTATAGCGGTGCAGCTGATGTAAAGAATGGAATTTTATTCTTTGTTGCTGCTTTTGGCTCAAGCTTTTTCCAGTTCTTACCAGACTTACGCAAGTTACCCGGGATATCCTGCTCCCAGAAACCAACAACATCTTTTGTTACGTTAAGGTATAGTTTGCCATCACGGATACGCCATAAATTTGGGTTACCTGGAATTTTACCGCCCTGAGCAACACCGTAAGCACAGTGTCCATCATATTGTGGAGCATAAGCAGCTGGGTTTTCCAAAAACTTATCGCGGTTCTTCTTTGAAGAGAAAGCCCATTTCGAACCATTGTATTCTGCAGTGTATTTTGATTTTCCTGGAACACCTTTTGGCTGGTCTTGACCAACAGCATTCTGTTTTAGGTTAAAATATTCAACAACATCATAACCTGAAACAGCATAACCTGTTTTATCAAGGTACTGTGGGCCAGCAAAAGCAACGGCTGGAAGTGTCATAGCGACAAAGGCAAGTGTTGGGAGAAGTTTCATAATATGTATCCTTTTATTACACACGGGGTCCTGAATTGCCCTGATACTACGTCTAATTTCATCTCAAAGAAGCCCCCCTCACGTATTCTTTATCCGTTGTTAAAAACTTGTAACACTTCGCAAGAATAAGCACGTTCTTGTGACAGTTTACGTCAAAAGTTTTATTTCACATTATATACAGTATAACCTTATTCTAAGCTGACTGAATTCGAAGATATGAGGCGCAAAGTGAAGACACTGACCAAACACGGTTTTCTTAAGAAAAGACCATCCATACTCGCAATAACATTGCTTTGTTCATTCGCCATCGCGCCACAAGCCTCTGCATCTTCATTTAAAAAACCAGATATTCTTGTTCTGGGCGATTCACAGATCACATTTGGATCAGGCCCTGCTTTTTTGGATTTCTTTGAAAATATCCAGAAAAATTGTTCTCCAACAAAGGCACAACAACGCGACCTAGAAAAGCTTGGCGAACAATCCGTAGGCGTTATCGGCGTGCGCTCCACATCCTTACACTCATGGACAGCACGCAGCGGTAAACCAAAGGGATCTGTATGTGATGTCGATCCGAAGTGGAAAGTGAATGCAGGTTCATACGGAACTGTAGCCAAAAAGAATGCAAAGAATGTCTACGTTCAAATCGGTCAAGGTAAACAATATCAGTTCTGCAAAAAAGGCCTCTCTCCTTTTGAAGCAATGTTCAAAGACAATTACTATGACCCAAAACTTTTGGTTCTGTCCTTCCTTGGCAATTCTTCTGGTACATGGGCCAAAAGTAAATCAGCAGCCATTACAGATGTAAAAGCTACGATCAAACATCTGCCCAAAGACACGCCTTGCATCTTTATGACAACGGCCCCTGCCTATAAGAAAAAGGTAAATGATGACCGTTTGCGCGCGCAAAACAACATCAAGAAAGCCTTCGCTGAAACGGGTAATCGCTGTACATTTGTCGAAGGGTTAACACCACAAACGATTGCTGCAAATCTTGGCAATAAAAAGCACTTCCGTTTGAAAAAATCTGGTGCTGTCAAAGACCCATTCCACCCGAACAAACGTGCCGCGCGTCAGTTTTTCAAAATCGAGCAACAGAACATCTGTAACGCGATCTTTGAACAAGTCGCCCTAAGCAAAAAATAGCCTAGAATAAGCATCTCTCTATTTGCGAGACGCAACATCTTATTCTAGCATTAATGCAACATTATAAGGACTAGACCAATGGCATCTAAATTCGCCCGTATCACTATCATCGCAACGCTACTTGCTGTTTCGGCTTGCGGCACCGTTCAAGGTATCGGCAAAGACATTTCCACAGCAGGCAAAGCCATTACAAAAACTGCAAGCTAATCAAGCCTCAGCTTTTCCCAAATATCCGCTGCATTTCACGTTTAAAAAACGAACGTGAAATCGTGGCGCGGTTACCAGCATATTTATCATAATATGATTTTCCGTTACGCGTGGGCAAACCCGCCCAAACCTTTGCCAAACGGTCCATAAAATTGGATTGACTGATTTGGCCTTTTTGAAATTTGGTGTAACCAGCACCCACAAGTAATTGATATGCCAACTTATCTTGCGTTTGCGCATTAAATTTTGTGTCGCCTGGCAATCCTAATTTTCGCACCAATGTATTGAATGTAGATGGGATAAATTGATAGCGCCCAATGGCATGTGGTTGCTTTGGCGTGGCCCGCACCCAGCGTTGCACCTCTCTAATCGTCATCTGTGTGGGACGTTTGGGCGTTTTGCGTTTTGCTCCAAAATGCACCGCATCATATTGCTTTGATCCCGCTTCAGCAAAAGCAATCAGAGTTAACAACTGTTGTAGAGCAGTCCCTTGCCCTGTAAATGTCCACGTCTTTTCATCAGGGCGCGGCTGCCCCAATACAATCTCATTAGGATCAAATCCAACCCAATCTTTTACCCCTAAACTCTTGAACTTTGCACGATCAGTTAACGACGTTTCCAACTCGTATAAACTGCCTGATTGAACAGACCCAGTGAAAGCCACAGTTATGGAAAACACGAGCATAGAAATATTTAAGTAACGAAAATACATACATTAAATTGTAAGCGAGATATCCACATATGCAAGCAAAAGTAGCACATATACACACATACTCACGCATAAAGTGCATTGCGTATATTACTTCTTCTTCACAAATTCCGTCAGAATAACAATGCGTTGCCCTTCAACACGGCCCTCAATATGCGCTGGATTATCCTGAACCAGCGATATACCACGCACAGCAGTACCACGCTTAGCTGTAAAGCCTGCACCTTTTACAGGTAGGTCTTTGATCAACACCACAGTATCGCCCTGCTCTAACTTAGCGCCATTGCTGTCTTTGTGCCCACTGTCACGGATCACTTCTGATTTAGCCCACGCCAGCGTCTCATCATCCAGATAAAGCATGTCCGATAAATCCCGCGCCCAAGCCTCACCCGATAACCGATCCAACATCCGCCACGCTAAAACTTGTACAGGTGGATGTTCTGACCACATTGAAGACGACAAACACCGCCAATGGTTCACATCCATATCGCCCTCGATTTGCATGGAACAAGTCGCACATAATAATGCCGCCATCATTGCAGTGCCGTCTGAATTTGCCCCCACAGAAAACGCTGTCAGATCAGCATTCGCAGAACAAAGTTCGCAAGCATTATTGGCGCGAGTTTGGAGTGTAGCAAGTAGCATGAATGATAGCTTTCAAATAACTTAAGCCTATCTCAAAACACATTTATTTTTGCGAATTTGCCATTGAAACAATCTAGTTTCACTAGAATACAGACAACTGACATTCGTATATGCGAAATGAGAAAACTTCATCTGTTTTGTTATATCTGTACCGTAATGCTTCTTAAAAATAGCCTTAACACGGGCCACCGACGCATTTTGAAATTTCTTTGATCGTGTTTCAGGTCGCGCTTTTACAACAACTGAACCACCTTCCATCACAGCTGTTTCCGTAATCGTTGCAGGCCCCACTAATAAATTACCACTGCTTAAAATAGTAGCCGCAGGTGCAACCCCTTGACTGCCATTTGCAAATGCATAAACAGCCCTTGGCTTTGGTCGCTGCCAACCGATAACATATTCATAACGGTCATTTTTGATGATTTCATAAGTAACACCCTTACTTCCTGGATGCACATATGCATCATTCCAACAACTACCTTTAAAAGAATTCTCAGCATTTACAGGACAGAAATTCATTGTCATTCGATCTGTATTACGAACACGCGTTGTATCTCTTTCAACAACAATCGAAACATATTTTGGGTTACCAATAAAATCAGATGCGAATGAAATATGTGGAATAAAAAGACTAGCTGTAAGCGCTACAGCCAAACGTAATAAGTTTAACATACAATCCCCCTATATATAATAGAATTAGTACTACATAATCATTCTCAAATAGAAAGTATAAACATACCCTTTTTAACAGGGCATTAGGTCACTCATCCATCTTCAGCGCAGAAATAAACGCCTGCTGCGGTATCTCTACCTTACCAAACTGGCGCATCTTTTTCTTACCCGCCTTCTGTTTGTCCAACAGCTTCTTCTTGCGCGACACGTCCCCACCATAACATTTCGCCGTCACGTCTTTGCGCATCGCAGCCAAAGTCTCACGTGCGATGATGCGGCCGCCGATGGCTGCTTGAATAGGAATTTTGAACATATGGCGCGGGATCAAGTCCTTTAGCTTTTCACACATCACACGCCCGCGCGCCTCGGCACGGTCGCGGTGCACCATCGTGGAAAGTGCATCCACAGGTTCGTCATTCACCAACACCTGCATCTTGACCAAGAAATCCTGACGGTACCCTTCCATCGTATAATCAAACGATGCATAGCCCTTGGTCACAGATTTCAGACGGTCATAGAAGTCAAACACAACTTCATTCAACGGCAGATCATAAACCACCATCGCCCGTGTGCCTGCATAGGTCAGGTCCTCTTGAATACCACGACGGTCTTGGCACAGTTTCAGAACATCGCCCAGATATTCATCAGGTACCAAAATTGTCGCTTTAATCCGCGGTTCTTCGATATGTTCCACATGGGTCAGATCGGGCATATCCGCAGGGTTGTGCAGTTCCACCACAGTCCCATCGCGCATATGAATGTGATAAATCACAGACGGTGCCGTCGTGATCAGCTCAATATTATATTCCCGTTCCAAACGGTCACGGATCACCTCAAGGTGCAACAACCCAAGGAAACCGCAACGAAAGCCAAAGCCCAAAGCCGCAGATGTTTCCATCTCATGGCTGAAACTCGCGTCATTCAGTGACAGTTTACTGATCGCCTCACGCAAATCCTCAAATTCCGCATTGTCCACAGGGAACAACCCACAGAACACAACAGGCTGACTTGGCGCAAAGCCCTCTAACGGTTCCGCGCATTCTTTTTTATCATGGGTGATCGTGTCACCAACGGCCGTATCGCGCACCTGTTTGATGCTCGCTGTCAGATACCCCATTTCACCAGGGCCCAACACATCAATCGGTTCCATCTGCGGGCGGAACACACCCACACGGTCCACAGGATACGTCGCCCCTGTGTTCATCATACGGATTTTATCGCCCTTACGCAGATGCCCATCCACAACACGCACCAAAACCACAACACCCAAATAGGCATCATACCAACTGTCCACCAACATGGCTTTCAGTGGCGCATCTTTGTCGCCCTCAGGGGCAGGTAAACGTGTAACAATCGCTTCTAAGACATCAGGGATGCCAATGCCAGTTTTCGCTGAAATATGCACAGCATCGGTTGCATCAATCCCAATCACATCTTCGATCTGTTCACACACACGATCAGGTTCCGCCGCAGGCAAATCGATCTTGTTCAACACAGGCACAATCTCATGATCCGCCTCAATCGCATGATACACATTCGCCAATGTCTGCGCTTCCACACCTTGGGATGCATCCACCACCAACAATGATCCTTCCACAGCGCGCATAGACCGCGACACCTCATAGGCGAAATCCACGTGCCCCGGTGTGTCGATCAGATTGAGCACATAGGTCTCACCATCATTGGCCTGATACTCAATCCGAACCGAGTTGGCTTTGATGGTAATGCCACGCTCTTTTTCGATGTCCATCGTATCGAGCATCTGCGCTTCCATATCGCGCTCGGCCACCGTCCCCGTCTGCTGGATCAAACGATCCGCAAGCGTAGATTTACCGTGGTCAATGTGTGCAACAATCGAGAAGTTGCGGATTTTAGATATATCAGTCATGGATATGGGATATGATATGGAATTGGGGTTTGGTCAAGGTCGGTTCATACGCCACATACCTTATTTATAATCGCTTATTGCCCTAGAACCTACTCCGTGGTCATCATTCAGCATGAACTGCATTACCCAGAAGCGTTAATATCCGCTTTGAGCCCAAACTAGACATTAAATATGGTTCTTTATGGTAACGCGATCTTAAGCTTTTGAAGCTCATCATTGCTTAGCTTGTGGTATTGGACATTACCCATGTAAGAGAACTTTAATATTATGAAAATTTTCGGATGCTGGACCTCAAATAAGCTTATTGTATTGGTTATTTGTTTTACTGTTAAGATTTTATACTTAAATAATACTATCTTTTCGAATAAAGTCGGTTCTCTTTTATCAAACATTTATAGGCTCCAGCTTAGTAATTTTATAATTTCTTAACTTATCAATTTAATAATCGCCTTACTTTAATCGTCGTTTCAATTCGTCCAAATCATCAGTAATGGCTTTAACTCTATCAACTTTTGTTTCTGGTTTGAGTATCTGATCTTGAGATTCATTTTTTGCGTTATTTTCAGTTTTAGTAAGGATAGGCTTGAGATTAGTTGAATATTTGTAATAACGAAGAAAATACAACCAAAATATACCTGATATTAGAGCTCCAATTGACATACCATATATAGGTAAAAGAAATTCTTTCTTATAAGTCGTTCCTGCAACCGTGAAAGAAAGGCCCATGAGAAACCCTTTATATGACAAGAAAATAGTTAGAATTATCAAGAGAAGCATAATAATTAATTCAAGTGTTCGTCCGCCTCTTCTGCCATGGTGAGTCATATTGTAAAACTACCTAATCAATTCATTACATATTGTATCTATAAATAAGGAATAAACAATCATCCTGAACGACAGCTTTGTCCCCCACAGCAGACATTGGTAATAAACATCAGACTACTATCTTATTAAGACAAAGCCTCTTGAACACTCTCATCCCATCCTAAGTAAAGCGCATCCCCATCGCGTATCACGGGACGTGCCATGACTTTGGGTTGTGCAGAAATCTGCGCATCTGCTTCTGAATTTTTAAGCCATGTGTTCAGCGCACGGTAATCATTGGTTGTCTGATCTACCAACCGATCCCCAAACTCTGCAATCAACTCTGCCAATTCAACCTCACTCAATGGTTCAGCACGGATATCGCGGAAGCTGACGTCTTTACCCACACCCTCCAACGCCTTAATCGCTTTTTGGCAAGCGGCACATGTATGCAATCCATAGAGTATCATGTCGTCGTATCCTTTGGTGGTGAAAGCTGGACGTTCACATATCATACTTGCAAACGCAACAAACAAGATAACACCTGTTGCTTGCAGCCCGAGTAATAGATAAGCTTGCCATTATGAAACATGTCCCAAAAGAAACCACAGATGATGCTCTTATTCAGGAATTTCTGAACAAAGGCGGAAAAGTCAGTGTTGGCAAAACCAAACCTATGCGCCCCGAATTGGGCATCAGCAAAAATGTTTGGAACAACATCCTGACAAAAGAAGAAAAAGCTGCACGCGATAAAAAGTAATTGCGTACAGTTGATCTGACTTGAACCGCTGATTGTGGTTTGAACATGCACATCCAAAGCAAATATTTCACAAATCCTGTCACACATTTTGTCATACGTACGGTGCACGTCCTGTGCACGTAGATCATACACGGTTTTGTGCGGCTTAGGCCTCTTGATCAGCCCCATTGTTTCGGGCATATCTTAACAAAATGATGGGGCATCCCACGGCATATATGACATGAGAGCGGACATGAAAATTCTACTGACGACTTGCGCAATTTCACTGCTGGCTACACCGCTTTTTGCGGGGCCGATTGAGCGGGCTTGTAATGCCTCTGATCGTCAAAACGCATCCCGCTCTTTATGCTCATGTATCCAAGATGTTGCTAATGTGCGTTTGTCCAGTAAAGATCAAAAACAGGCTGCAAAATTCTTTAAAGATCCGCAATTGGCACAGGACACACGTCAGTCTGATAATGCCGCCAAAGAACGCTTTTGGCTGCGTTATAAAGAATGGGGACAGATCGCCGCTTTGCAGTGTAACCCATCCTAAGACAGCGCCTTTATCAGCCCCCTACTGGCCTCTTCGATCAAGTCAAAGACTGCCTCAAAATTATCTTCGTAATACGGATCAGGCACTTCTGTAAGCGATTGATTTGGTGCGTATTCTAGGAATAGTTTTACTTCTGCATGACTGCCGCATGGGGCAATAGATTTCAGGTTATTCAGATTGCTTTTATCCATCGCCAAGATCAGATCAAACTGATCAAAATCATCCTGTGATACTTGCCGCGATCGTTGCTGTGACAGATCATACCCTCGTGATGCCGCCTCTGCCATCGCACGCCGATCTGGCTGTTCCCCCACATGCCAACCGCCCGTGCCAGAACTGTCTACAATAACGTCCAAGCCCGCCTGCCCCGCGAGACCACGAAACACACCTTCGGCGGTTGGGGAACGGCAAATATTCCCAAGGCAAACAAACATAATTTTAGGGGGCATAGAGGTGTCCTTGATCGTGTTCTCCAACACCTTAGCGGATCAAGGAATTACGGTCGAGCACGCTTTGCACTCGACCGCATAAATATCAGTGGTGCGCGTCACCAGAGGCAGGTTTACGCTCCAAGTCCACAGGAACCTGAATCTTAATTTCCCCAGCCTTTTCAAAGACTAATGTGACCTCAACTGTATCGCCATGATTAAGCGCATGCTTCAAACCCATCATCATCACATGGTCACCGCCACGCTTTAGATGTGCTTCGCCATTTGCAGGCAAATCAAAGCCATCTTCATCTGGACGCATCATCATAACGCCGTTTTCGCCTTCGATATGTGTATGCAATTCAACCATATTCGCAACGTCAGTTGAAGCTGCGATCAAACGGTCAGCTTCTGCATTATAATTCTTGATCACCATAAACGCAGCACCCGCTTTTGCAGAGGCACCATTTGCACGGGCATAGGCCCCTTCTACGACAACACCTTCGGTTGGTGTCACGTGATGAGCAAACATAGAGTGACCATCCATTTTATGTTTTAGCACACATGCAAGAAACACAAGTGCCGCTATAACAACCAAGCTTGCTAGAACAATTGCAAATGTACCTGTTTTTTGTTTTTCAGCCATTTTTCAATCCTATTCATATTTAAATTATCTGTGCGAAACTTATTCCCATCAGACCAGAGTCCAACAGGACAAAAAGAAGCGGCCCCAAAGTTTCCTTTGAGGCCGCCAAATTTCAAAAAACTAAAAGCTTATTCAGCTTGAGCTTTTGCAATGTCTTTCTTAACTTTCAAAGCATTCGCAGACAATTCGCTGTCTTTCGCTTTAGCCAAGAACGCATCAAAACCACCACGGTGATCGATTGTGCGCAATGCAGCCGCAGAAATGCGGAACTTGAATGAACGGCCAAGCACGTCGCTTGCCAAAGTCACATCATTCAGGTTCGGCAAAAAACGGCGTTTAGTTCTGTTTTTAGCGTGGCTGACATTGTTGCCAGTCATTGGACCTTTACCAGTCAATTCGCAAACACGTGACATGTCTAGCTTCCTTGTCATTTGTCCAACGGGCCCTTTGCCCCTTGGCACTTGAATTTCGAGCCGCACCTTTATGCCCGATATTGTTGGGCGTCAAGGGATTCTCTGGCTGTAAGTGCTAAATTATCCACATCCACAGCATTGTGGCGCTCTTTGACAGACCATCGCGTAAAATTCAAGGCCAGATATATAGAGTAGACCAAACAGTTATCACAACAATATTAGCTGTTTTATGTAATTTTATGGACGTTTTTTGCGAATATTTGCGCATTATCACTCTAAAAATGGTTTTTAATGCGATTCATTTCAACTTTGTTAAATTCTGTGATGAGGCCCCCCTTATATTTGTGGAAAAGGGTTCATAAATTGGCACAAACAATAAGTTCGGAGTATCCGATGAAATCTATCGTGCAGTCTTTTTCCTTAATTGGAGCCCTTGCCTTTGCGACCAATGCGCAAGCGGAAAACATCAGTCTAAACCTTTATGCTTTCGGTATTAAGGCAGGAACAATCAATGTGAATGCATCTGAAACACCAGATGCATATGCAGTACGTGGTGCCGTGACACCCACAAAGTTGCTTAAAAAGATCAAAGATATTGGATATACTGGCTCTGCAACAGGTGTGATCAAAAAGGATGCACTACAGGTTCGAAAATACTCTGGCAATGCGCGTACGGGTTCACGTAATTCAATCGTTAAAATGCGTTGGAAAGGCAGTCGACCTATTGTTGATACCTACAACCCAGAACGTGCAAGACGCGATTATGACCTGACGCCTTCCAAACAAACTGGCACGATAGATTTGCTGTCTTCAGCCTATCTGACCTTTAAAACGGCCACACCTAACACTTTGTGTAATTCCAAACGCAAAATGTTTGACGGGCGCCGTTTGTCTGAATTGTCTTTGGGTAAGCCCAAAATATCAGGTACAACAGCAACATGCAGTGGGAATTATAAGCGTCTTGCAGGGTTTTCACCCGATAAGATGAAAAAGAAGGTCAACTTTCCATTCTCTGTACGCTATGAGCAGAATGATGATGGAACTTACCGCTTTCAAGAATTTACAGCTGATGCGTCTATTGGCAAGATCCGCGCCACACGAAAGTAAGGTGCTATGACTGCAGTGCTGCCGATTGAGGCAGCCCTGCCCGATCTGTTAGCTGCATTAAAATCAGATAACCAAGCTGTTCTACAAGCACCACCAGGTGCTGGTAAGACCACACGCATTCCTTTGTTTTTACTGGAGCAGTCCCTATTTGATCGCAAAATACTTATGCTAGAACCCAGACGTTTGGCAGCACGTGCCGCGGCGGAACGTATGGCGGATATCTTGGGGGAACCTGTTGGAAAAACGGTTGGATACCGGATGCGTGGCGATAATAAATCCTCTGCTAATACAATAATAGAAGTCGTGACAGAGGGCATTTTAACCCGCATGATCCAAAGCAACCCAGAGCTGCCTGATATATCTTGTGTAATATTCGATGAATTTCACGAACGCAGCTTACAAGCCGACCTTGGCTTGGCTTTGTCCTTAGAAATACGCAGTGCTCTACGCGAAGACCTATGCATTATTGCCATGTCCGCCACATTGGATGCTGCTCCAGTGGCAAAATTGATGGGCGATACACCCATTGTCACCTCTATGGGTAAATCATATCCAGTAGAACAACGGTTTCTATCACAACCTTGGGCGCAAACTGGCCGCAAAGGACCACGATTAGAGGATGCAACAGCCGCGTTAATCAAAACAGCCGTTTCAGAAACCGAAGGCGGCGTTTTGGTATTCCTCCCAGGAGCGGGTGAAATCAACCGTGTTCAGCAGCTTTTGGGAAATTCGTTAGGATCGGACGTTGCCATAAAGCCCCTTTATGGTGCCATGCCATTTAAAGACCAACGCGCAGCGATTGAACCGCCAAAGTCAGGGCGCAAGGTGGTTTTAGCGACCTCTATCGCTGAAACATCCCTAACAATCCCAGATATACGAGTGGTGGTTGATGCTGGCCGTGCAAGGCGTGCGCAATTCGATGGCAATTCGGGTATGTCTCGTCTTGTTACCCAGCGCGTGACCAAAGCCGAATCCACCCAGCGCGAGGGGCGTGCAGGACGTGTTGCAGAAGGTGTTTGTTATAAGCTTTGGACCAAAGGCGAAAACGGTGGCATGGCGGCCTTTCCAGAGCCTGAGATACGGTCAACCGATCTGACAGGTTTAGTTTTGGAACTCGCACTTTGGGGCACAAATGACCCAACTGAACTGGCATTTCTAAGCCCACCAAGGGAAAATGATTTTGCAATGGCACAGAACCTGTTGCGCATGTTAGGAGCTTTGGACATCCAAGGGCGCATAACCGATTATGGTCGTAAACTTGCCACCCAACCCACACATGCTCGTTTGGCTCATGTTCTGCTTCAGGCAGGATCTGAGGCAGATGTATTGGCAGCATTGCTGGAGGCGCGTGATCCACTTTTGCGTGAAAACCGTCAATTCCCAAGCGATCTGACACTGCGATGGGAAGCTTTACGTGATATTGGCAAGTTCCATTCAGAGCGCCCTTATAAAGCCAACCGCATTACAGTGGACGCCATTAAGAAAGAGGCCAAGCGGCTTAAACCACAAGGTGGAAAAGTACTGTCATTAGGTGCTATGTGCGCACTCGCCTATCCTGATCGTATTGGTCTGCGCCGCAAAGGTGATGCCCCTCGTTATTTATTATCTGGGGGCAAAGGAGCTGTCTTTGAGCATGGTGATAGTCTGGCAAACACCCGTATGATCGTTGCCACAGATTTAGATGGCGACGCAAAAGAAGCCCGCATTCGGTTAGCGGTACCTTTATCTGATCAAGACTTCACCCAACTTTATGGCAGCCAAATCGAAGAGCGTAAGCTGTGTATATGGAATAAACGGGAACGCCGTGTTGATGCGCGGTTACAGCGTTGTTTTCAATCTTTGGTACTAGAGGATCACAATTGGAAAGATTGCCCTGCTGATGCATTAGCGGCTGGAATGGTAGAGGGTATTCGCGACCTTGGTATGGGTGTTCTACCAATGTCGAAAACCGCAACATTATATCGTGCTCGCGTAGAATGGTTAGCAGATAAAGGTGCTGATGTGCCTGACCTGTCAGATGAAGCTTTGTTGGATAATATAGAAACATGGTTGCAACCGCATTTATCGGGAATGAAAAAAACTGACGATCTAAAACGTCTGGATATGACGATGATCTTAAAGGGCTGTTTATCTTGGGAAGAACAGCAACTTGTCGAACAACTCGCCCCTGCCTCTATTAAAGCGCCAACAGGTACGACTTTAGCGGTTGATTATGGAGGGGAGCAGCCAAGTGTCTCTGTCCGGTTGCAAGAATTATTTGGGTTAAACCAACACCCATGCGTTGGCCCTGATCGTTTGCCGTTGTTGATTAACCTTTTATCACCTGCACAACGCCCGGTACAAATGACCGCTGACCTGCCGAACTTTTGGAAAACGTCTTATGCGGATGTGCGCAAAGATATGCGCGGGCGTTATCCAAAACATCCTTGGCCAGAGGACCCAACGATTGCCGAGCCAACACGCCGTGTGAAGCCCCGTAAGAGTTAAGACTTACGCCACTTCAAGCCAGCCAACATAGCAATCCCCGCCAACAACCCCCAAAATGGTGCTGAGATACCAAGCAAGCTGATGCCCGATGCAGTGATTAAGAATGTTAATCCAGCCGCTTCACGTTCTTCGGCCGCTTCAACCGTCCCTTTTAAAGCACCGACGAGTGCCCCTATCAAAGCCAAACCAGCCACAGCTTTGATCAAAGCAACAGGCGCTAATGCTACAAAAGCAATCGCAGCGCCGACAATGGGTACAAGCATAAGGTAGAAAATACCTGACATTACTGATGCCCAATATCGTTTCGTGTGATCTGGCCCAGCTTCATCACTGGCACACATAGCCGCTGTAATAGCGGCAAGATTGATACCATGCCCACCAAAAGGCGCTGAAAAAACGGTGAATAAACCCGTCACCCAAAACAGCTCCCCTGCTTTGGGGGCATAGTCATACGCGCGCAAAACGCCATAACCCGTGATATTTTGGGATGCCATCGTGACAATAAATAACGGAACACCGACACCAATCATGGCCTGCCATGTAAAGTGTGGGGTTACGAATTCTGGGAACACAAATGCTGCAGCGCCAACAGTTTGCATTTGTTCTGAAGTGACACCTATACCTACAAAAAGGATAATGGCAAAAACTGCCAATGCAGCAGGCACAGCCCAAAGTTTATTTATTTGCCCAACACCAATCCAAGTTAGCAGGATTAACAACCCATATAATGGAAAGTCATTGATCGCTATAAAAGGCGCCAAGCAAAGCGGCAACAACACACCAGCCAGCATCGCATTTGCCAATGAGAGTGGAATATTCGAAACGAGGCGTTCCAACGGTTTCCATAATCCAGCCAGTACAACAAGTGCGCCAGCCACACAGAAAGCCCCGACCGCAGCCGCAAACCCACCTTGCATTGCTCCCGTAGAAGCCAGCAAAGCAGCACCTGGTGTAGACCATGCAATTGTAATCGGCATCTTTAGTTTTAAAGACAGGTAAATTTCACAAATCGCTTTGAAGAAACAAAGCATCATCAAGCCAGATATAACCTGCGCATCCGTTGCTCCAACGGCATACAACCCTTGCATGACAACAGCAAAGGATGCAGCAAAGCCAACGAAAGTCGTTAAGAAACCTGTGAATACCGCTTTAGGTGTAATATCTTTTAACATGCAAACATATTTACACAGATGACAGGATTGTCATTTAAAAACCGATGTATCGATACAATATAATTTAACGGCTCATTTCTTCTCGCGATAAGGCCATGGATGTACGCACACCACGTGATACGAACTCCATCATGCCTTTTACACAACGTTCCGTTGGTTCAATACCGGCACATGTCAGAACTTCACGCCCATCGCGCGATTGCGCCCAACGCTTTATGGTCTCTGCCCCGTTACCGTATTTTTTGTCGTCGATGATTGCATCATCTAATGCAGCTAATACCACTGCTGAAAAGAGTTTTTGAAAGGTTGCAGTCCCTTCAGAAGCCATAGATGCCAAAACGTTTTCTCCCGTAGTTGCATGATTAACTATTAGGAAGTTTATGAACCGATTCTTGGTCATTAAAATGAAGGGGGTTTGTTAAAAAAAAGGCGCCTTCAATGAGGCGCCTTTTTTTTGTCTATTTAGTTAATTTATGCAGCTTCTTTAGCCGCTGCTTGGCGTTCGCTTTCTTCACGAGATAGCGCAACAGAAGTACGCACACCACGTGATACGAATTCCATCATGCCTTTTACACAACGTTCAGTTGGTTCAATACCAGCACACATCAGAACTTCGCGTCCATCACGGGAGCGCGCCCAGCGTGCGATTGATTCAACACCATTACCATATTTTTTATCATCAGCGATTGCATCGTCTAGGGCAGCTAGGACGACAGCAGCAAACAACTTGGCAGAGCGTTTACCTTGATCATTCGTGAAAGCAGAATTATCGATTGTATCAAACATTTTCGTCTTGATCTTTTCTCTTATTTCTAGGGTCGCACCAATATGTCATTTTTGTGACGATTCGTGTCTTGCCGATATGGAATATCTGCCATGCGTTATATGCATGGCTATTTGGCAGTTCCCGAACCGATCCCACATCGGCTTGCTTATAGCAGGAGGTCATTATATAGACCGATTAAATAATTTTTCAACCTTTTCAAACGAAAGCAGCGAAAACATGCCTAAGATCAATGGGAACGAAATCCGCCCTGGTAATATTCTTGAACACAACGATGGCCTATGGATTGCCGTGAAAGTCGATCATGTAAAGCCTGGTAAAGGTGGCGCTTTTGCTCAGGTAGAGATGAAAAACCTTCGAAATAACTCAAAATTAAACGAACGTTTTCGCTCTGCTGATAAGGTTGAAAAGGTACGTTTGGACCAAAAAGACCAACAATTCTTGTATGAATCTGATGGTATGTTGGTTTTCATGGATCTGGAAACATACGAGCAAATCGAATTGCCTTCGGATATCTTGGGCGAACGCCGCCCATTCCTTCAAGATGGTATGACAATCAAAATCGAATACCACGAATCCGAAGCATTAAGTGCAGAAGTTCCACATAAAGTGGTTTGTAAAGTTGCAGAAACCGAACCTGCTGTAAAAGGTCAAACAGCGGCAAACAGCTTTAAACCTGCGGTTCTAGACAACGGTGTGCGTGTGATGATTCCCCCATTCGTTGGCCAAGACGAAGATATCGTGATCAACACAGAAACAATGGAATACGCAGAACGCGCGTAATTTATTATAGCCTAAGGCGTTGCAATACGCCCTAGCGATACCTACCTTTCCTCTATTAATAACCATTTCAGGGGGAAAGATGTTTAATTCCATAAATAGTGTCGGCGGTTGGTTTGCAGCGAATACTGTAAACATTCTTTATGCTGTAGCGATTATTTTTATCGCAATCTGGGTTTCCAATTTTGTCAAAAAACTCATCGTTGGTATGGGTGAGAATTATGAAAAATTAGATGAAACGCTTTTCCACTTCCTAGGCTCTATAGCTCGTTACGCTGTTCTAGCCTTTGCTGGCATCGCAGTCCTAAACCGTTTCGGCATTGAAACGACATCACTGATAGCCTTAATTGGTGCCGCAGGTTTGGCCGTTGGCCTGGCTTTACAAGGCACACTTTCTAACCTTGCTGCAGGTGTAATGCTACTGATGTTCCGCCCATATAAAGTTGGCGACTTTGTTCAAGCTGCTGATACATTTGGTAAGGTCGATGCAATCACTTTATTTACAACAGACATGATCACATTCGATAATCAGCACATCATAGTACCGAACGCGAGTATTTGGGGGGCAAAGATCACCAACCATTCACATCACAACATTCGTGGCGTCGATATGGTGGCCTCTGTTGCCTATGGTACGGACATCAAAAAAGCCAAAGCAAGTATTGCTAAAGTTCTGAAAGCCAACAAAAACGTCTTGGCTGACCCTGCCCCATTTGTTGAAGTCGAAACATTGGCGGCAAGTTCTGTTGATCTGTTGGTGCGCCCATTCTGCGAAGGCGAGCATTATTTCGATATCAAATACGCATTACCTCAAGCCATCTATGAGCAATTCCAAAAAGACGGCATTGAAATCCCATTCCAACAAATCGTTGTTCACAACGCTAAGTAAAAATGAAAAGCCTCGCAGCGTTGCGGGGCTTTGCTTTATGCAGCTTTCTTTTCCGCTAGGATCATTCGCAGCTGTTGCAACGAATGGATATCCTCAGTCCCAAACCTTGTCGCCAATCTGGTTTCCACAGTACAATATGGCTCTGGCAGCGGCGTAGATATTAAATCACGACTTTTTATATGCGGTATAAGCGCAGCATGAGGCAGTACAGCAAAGCCCATCCCAGCCTCGACACATCCTAGGATACCTTCAAACGATCCCATTTCGATCACTTCTGTATCCAATCGTCCCTGCGATCGCAGCCAAGTTTCGGACAAAGACCTGTAACTACATCCTTTGGAAAACACCAATAATGGCCCAGATGCCTCTTGCCCTTTTGCAGTCACTTTCATCAGTTTTTCTGTAAATGCAAACGTACTCTTAAATCGGCTTTCATCGATTGGTGCCGCAACAAAACATGCATCAATCTGTTGTTCCCATAAAAGCGTTAGCAATGTTGCTGTGGGCCCCGTCCGCAATGAAACTTTCGATTTCGGACAGGACTGCCGTAATTCTTTTAAAACATGGGGCAACCTAGCAGCCGCCGTTGTTTCCATAGCCCCCAAACGCAAAGGCGCTGCATGATTGGCCGTGTCCATCAATTCACGTTCAGCTTGGTCAAATTCTGCGATCAAGTATTTAGCACGCTCACATAATGTCAGACCAAAGGGAGTTAAACGCGCACCACCACGCCCCCGTTCAAAGATCGTCTGATTATAATGCGCCTCTAAACGCTTTATACGCCCCGTGATATTTGACTGCACGCAGTTCATAGCATCAGCCGCTTTTGAAAAACTGCCGACATCCGCGACACAGACAATTGTCTTTAAAAGTTGAATATCCATATATCATTAATACTGATATTAAATACTTAAAACAATCACTATAAAAAGAAATACGCCCATCTTATAATACCCTTAATTAAGGAGATATTCTATGAATATGTTAGATAAAGCTATTGATAATGCAGAAAAATTCGCGACTGATTACGATATGAAAGCCCCGATCTTTCTTGGGCCAATGGCTGGCGCATGCCCTGTCAGCCTTTCTGCCGCTGTGGCCAATGGCGGTGGTATGGGGGCGTGTGGTGTACTTTTGATGAAACCTGATGCCATCATGAAATGGGCAGATGATTTTCGCAATCAAACAGATGGTCCTTTTCAATTGAATCTCTGGATACCAGATGCATCCCCAAAGCGTGATAGTGTGCATGAAAATGAACTCCGCGCATTCCTAAACCAATGGGGGCCAGAGGTCAGCGAAGAAGCTGCAAATGGAACACCACCAAATTTCAATGACCAATGTGAAGCTATGTTAGAAGCTAATCCCTCCGTGATCTCATCCATCATGGGCGTTTTCGATGCAGATTATGTTGCGCGTATGAAAGCCAAAGGCATTAAATGGTTTGCCAATGCTTCTACTGTCACCGAAGCATTGGCAGCAGAAGCTGCGGGTGCGGATGTGATTGTTGCTAAAGGTATGGAAGCTGGAGGGCATTCTGGTGCATTTAATCCTGATCTTGCAGCGCGCCAAGCTGTGGGTACGCTCTCCCTTACCCCCGCAATTGTAGACGCTGTAAACGTTCCAGTTATTGCTACAGGTGGTATCAGTGATGCCAGAACAGCACTGGCGGCTTTAATACTGGGTGCATCAGCCGTTCAAATTGGAACAGGTTTCTTACGTGCACCAGAAGCAGGCATTGCAACATCATGGGCTGATGCCATTGCTCAGACAGCGCCAGAGGATACTATCCTAACACGTGCCTTTTCAGGGCGTTACGGGCGCAGCATTGCAACAAAATACGCATTGGCTATGGAAGCTGAAGACGCGCCAGCACCTGCACCCTACCCCGTACAACGCGGCCTAAGCCAAGTGATGCGTGATACAGGGACAAAGGAAAATAATATCGATTGCATCCAAGCATGGGCTGGGCAAAGCGCACGACTTGCACAAGATATATCAGCGACTAAAATCACTGAAAACCTATGGTCAGAGATGAAATCCGCCTAAATAAAAGGAAACCCTCTGTAAAATGACGTAACAGAGGGTTCCAAGTGCTATGCAACTTTGTGCAAAGCGGGAGAAGCGAGTTTACGGCCCAATGCACGACAAACATCTTGGGTTAATGTAGGGTCGTTCAATGTGTAGAAGTGCAAATCTTCGACACCTTCGCACAACAGATCATCACAAATCTCAGTGCAAAGTGCAGTCGACAACATACGTGTTTCCTCAGCATTTTGCGCATTTTGGAATGCTTTATCCATCCATTGTGGTGTCAATGTTCCACAACGTGCAGAAAACTTCTTAGTCTTTTCCCAATTCTCAATTGGCAAAATACCTGGTGTGATTTTACCAGTGATACCTGCTTTTTCACAACGATCACGGAAGCGAAGGAAGTCTTCTGCTTCAAAGAAAAATTGTGTCATCGCGACATCAGCACCAGCATCAAACTTACGCTTTAGAAATTCGATGTCAGCCTGATCATCTGCCGCCTCTGGGTGTTTGTGGGGATACGCACCCACACGGATTTTGAAATCACCTGTTTCTTTCAATGCTTCGATCAACTCAATGCTGCTTGCGAAACCTTCAGGGTGCGCTGAAAAACTGTCTTGGCCTTTTGGAGCATCACCGCGCAGGGCAACAATCTCTTTTGCACCGCTTTCAGCATAGCCCTTGGCAACATCCATAACCTCTTGGCGTGATGCATTTACACATGTCAGATGGCCTGCAACTTCTAAACCATAGTTTTCACGGATCACGGAAACCGCTGAACGCGTCAGTTCACGCGTCGAGCCACCCGCGCCGTAAGTCACAGATACGAAATCAGGAGAAAGGCCAGCCAAAGTATCTACGGCTGACCATAGCTTAAAGCTTGCCTCAAGTGATTGAGGTGGGAAGAACTCGAATGAGAGACCGAAGCTTTCGCGAATAACTGACATTGATACAATTTCCTTTTGTTAAGCCTGATTTTTCACAGAAAGATGATTGAATCAAATTCATATTTCTCATATACAATATGAAAATCGCTCACAAAGGTTAAACCATGTACTTAGAATTTCGTCATTTGCGAACAATTAAAGCTATTCACGACCAAGGCGGTTTGGCACGCGCGGCTGATATTTTAAACATCACCCAATCAGCTTTGTCCCATCAAGTGAAGGCGCTTGAGGATCAGGTCGGCATGGAATTGTTCCTGCGCCGCTCCAAACCTTTGAAGTTATCTAAAGCAGGACACAAGCTTTTGAAATTGGCAGAAGAGGTTTTGCCACGCGTCGAAGCTATTGAGGTGGATTTTTCAGAAACCATCGCTGGTAAAGCAGGTCGATTACACATTGCGATTGAATGTCATGCCTGTTTCGAATGGTTGTTCCCAGTTTTGGAAAGCTTCCGCAAAAGCTGGAGCAGTGTTGATGTGGATATCCGCCCAGGCTTGGCATTCGATGCCTTGCCCGCGTTACAACGCGAAGAGGTAGACGTTGTTATTTCTGGTGATCCAGAGGATTTGGAAGGTGTCGAGTTTATTCCACTCTTTGATTATGAACCCACATTCATATGTGCAACTGATCATCCATTAGCGAATAAAGAATATATCGTAGCCGAAGATTTGCGCGATCAAACCTTGATCACTTATCCAGTTGATAAAACACGCCTTGATGTTTTTACAGATTTGCTAACCCCAGCACGTGTAGAGCCAAAAGCTCAGCGTCAAATTGAATTAACAGCTGTAATCATGCTATTGGTCGCCTCAAACCGCGGCGTTGCTGTTCTGCCAGACTGGGTGGTTGCAAATGAACAATACGGCCATGATTTTGTTGCAAAAAAGATCACAAAAGATGGTTTGTCACGTCGTTTATATGCCGCTGTTCGCATTCCGGACAAAGACTTGGGCTATATCGAAGACTTTGTTCAGTTTACGAAAGATCAAACAATGGGCTAAAACCCCTTTTGTTTTCTATAAACAAGGCCTATAGAGCGGCCTACCGAACAAAAGGACGAAATCCATGTCGCAATGGTCTGCCAATATCAATGTGATGATCAAAGCTGCTCGCAAAGCTGGCCGCTCTTTGATGCGTGACTTTAAAGAAGTTGAAAATCTACAGGTGTCCTCAAAAGGCCCAGGTGATTTCGTAAGCCGTGCCGACATGAAAGCCGAAGAAATTCTACAAGAAGAGTTGATGGAAGCCCGCCCCAACTATGGTTTCCTAGGCGAAGAAAATGGCGAAGTTAAAGGTGAAGACCCAACACGCCGCTGGATCGTTGACCCACTGGACGGCACAACAAACTTTCTACACGGTCTTCCGCACTGGGCAATTTCCATTGCTTTGGAGCACAAAGGTGAAATCGTTGCCGCTGTAATCTTTAACCCTGCTGGCGAAGAAATGTTTATCGCTGAAAAAGGTGGCGGCGCTTGGTTGAACGATAAGCGTATCCGCGTTTCTGGTCGTCGTAGTATGATCGAAATGATCTTTGCAACAGGTCTACCTTTTGGCGGCCGCGGCGATTTACCTGATACATTGCAAGACTTAGCACGTATTTTACCAGCTTGTGCTGGTGTGCGCCGCTGGGGTGCAGCATCTTTAGATTTGGCCTATACGGCTGCTGGTCGTTATGACGGTTTTTGGGAGCGCCGTTTGCAACCATGGGACATCGCAGCAGGTTTGTTGATGATCAAAGAGGCAGGCGGCCTAACGGAATCTGTTTACGAAAACGGCGACAGCATGTCTGATGGCAGTGTGATTGCCTCAAACGAGCTTGTGTTTAATCAATTCGTAAAAATTGTGCGTAACGCTTAACCCCGTACAATCTCTATTCCATCTGCAAGCATCTTACCTTTTGCACGATCAAACCTTAAATACGCAATCCCTTTTCCGTGTGATTGTGTGTAGACCTTACCGACGGCTTTGCCGTCAGATGTAATCTCTGTCCCAACTGGGACAGAGCCCTTTAAGGACACAAGCGCCAATCCTTTGCGTAGTTCAGTCTTATGCTTCATCCGCGCCGATATTTCTTGTCCCACATAACAGCCTTTACGAAAATCAACACCGTTCAAACGTTCAAAATCAGCTTCTAGAATATATGTATCATCTACAACCAATTCGATACCTGTTTCAGGTATGCAATGCTCCACACGGATTGCATCCCAATCAACGACATCCCCTTCAACACTGTCAGCACCATAGAACCGCCAGCCCAAGGCTTCATGACGTGGGTCGACATTTGCACCATCAGGTCCCTGCCCCAAGCCTAGGCTCACTTTTAGCCCGCTGTCTTCTATCACTACATCTGCGCGTAAGCGGTACATAGTTAATCGTTGTGCTAAAGCTGCTGCACGATCAGATTTCACATCCAATAACCAATCATCACCATGCTTTAACAAGAAGAAATCAAATAAATACTTCCCTTGCGGAGTTAATAGAGCGGAATAAACCAACCCATCATCAGATAGGTTATTCGTTACCAAATCTTGTAAAAATTTACGTGCATCGCTGCCGCTAATTTTCAAAACAGTTCTATCCATTGTCGCCTCATCTATAATCAAAAGACTCATCAGTCGCTTTCTCTGTGCTTATGCTTTAATAAGAGTTGATACAATCCACTAAGACACTCAAATGCCCGCACCTATCTCTGTCGTCATCCCAACACTTAACGCCGCTCACACTATCGGCCCGACATTAGCTTGTCTTTATGAAGGCATGGGACAATCTCTTATATGCGAAGTGATCTTTGCCGATGGCGGTTCAGAAGACAGTATCAAGGAAATCGCGAAAGAGGTTGGTGCAACTCTTGTAACATCTCCTAAAGGGCGCGGGTCACAATTAAGCGCAGGAGCAAAAGTTGCTAAAGGCAAGTGGATATTATTCATCCATGCAGACACAGTGTTGTCAGAAAACTGGGTTCACACGATGGGCAATCATATAAACACCAAGACGAATGCTGCTTATTGCAGGCTTAAGTTTGACACAGACACTGCCCCTGCACGTTTCATTGCGGCCTGTGCAAATCTAAGAAGTCGTTTATTTGGCCTTCCATATGGCGACCAAACATTATTGATATCAAAAAATCTCTATAAATCCACAGGCGGTTATCCTGAAATTCCATTGATGGAAGATGTTGCTATAGTTCGGAAACTGCGAGGAAAACTTACCCTGTTAGACATAACAGCCACAACGGGATCTGATCGCTACATAAAAGATGGATGGTTTAAACGAGCTGGAAAAAATCTTGGCACTCTAGCGCGTTATTTTATCGGTATATCACCAGATAAACTTGCTGAACGTTACCGCCGCTAAAACCCTAGCATACGGAATATACGTTCCACAGCAGAGACGGCTGGTTTACGTTCGCCTGCACGCTTGCGACGTGGTTTATCTTCTGATGCACTCATATCAAACTGTAGATTGAATAGATCAGAATATAGACCGCCCTCTTCTAACAATTCATCATGCGTTCCTTGCGCTACGATTTCGCCTGCATCCATAACGACGATTTGGTCTGCATCTAAAATAGTCGACAAACGATGCGCGATAACAAGTGTTGTGCGGCCTTGTGACAGCCTATCCAATGCCTCACGGATAGACGCTTCAGATTCTGCATCAAGTGCCGATGTAGGTTCATCAAGCAATAAGATAGGCGCATCACGAACAATCGCACGTGCAATAGATAAACGTTGGCGTTCCCCCCCAGAAAATGTGGATTTAGAAGGCTCAATTAGGGTATCATACCCATCAGTCAGTTTAGAAATGAACCCATGCGCAGCAGCATCTTTAGCGGCTTGAATACATGCATCTCGATCAGAGCCATCTCGACCAAACCCAATATTGTCTACTACAGTGCCGGACAAAAGAATACTGTCTTGGCTTACCAGTGAAATCTGATCGCGTAAGGATTGCAAAGTAAGAGAGCATATATCGACGCCATCCAGTGAAATTGTTCCCTTAGAAGCATCAAACAAACGTGGCAATAGGTTAAACACCGTTGTTTTACCAGCACCAGAGCGGCCCACAAAAGCATAGGTTTTACCAGCTTCAATTTTCAGATTAATATTGCTAAGCGCTTGGTAGCCATCTGGATATGTAAAATCTACATCCTTAAACTCTATTAGTCCCTTAGCACGCACACCTTTTACTGTATCAGGGCCGTCTACCACAGTATTTTTAGTGTCAAAGAAACTATAAACCCGCTCTAAAGCTGAAATACCCTGCGACCCCACTGCAAATGCTTGTGTAAGTTTCCGTCCAGGGTTTGTTAAAACACCCAATGCTGTGATCAACCCAATCATACCAGCAATATCAATAGCTCCATCTTGCATACGTAAAGCAACCAAGAGTAATGTGACACCAACAGCAAAACCCGCAAGAATTTCTACAAGTGGTGTTAATGCAGCTTGCCATTTTACAATTGAAACCCGCAATCCAAAGAGACGTTCGAAACTTCTATTTGATGTCTCTTTTAAGGTATTTTCCAATTGGTATGTTCGCACCATACGGATACCCGACAAACCTTCGTTTACCGACTTGGTCATCTGACCAATTTCTTCTTGTATATCTTTGGATGTTTTACGAATGCGCGACCCAGCAAATCCAACGGGCAAAAACACCAACATAAAAATAGCCAACAATGCAAGCGTCATAGCCCAATCAATAGAGAGCATAACGACAACAGTGGCTATCAATGTCAGTACATCTCTTACAGAGCCAAAAACCGCAATCGTCGCCCCCCGTACCAATTCGATATCAGCCGAAAATCTTGCAGAAATTGCTGCTGGCGCTTCTGCCAATAATTCTGCTAGGTCCATGTCAACCAGCGTATTGTACATTTCACGCTGCATATCGGCCTGAACTCGGCTAAGAAGCTTATTTTGCAGCACAACATTAAGGTATTGACTGATACCCCGAACACTTGTCAGTGCAATAATCCCTATAGGGGCCCAATAAATAATATTCACATCTTGCGCTTCAAGAGCTGCAATAGAATACTCCATGAACTTGGCATACCCTGCCGTGGACAAAGCAATAACGACCATAAGGCAAGCGGATACAGTTAAGCCGACCCAATGTTTTTTGACCCAACCATGCCACAAACGCCCATAGGCTTCTTTTGCAGATAGCTTTCTTGGTTCTCTTTTTGTCATCCCCGACCGATGCCCTTAGACTATTCCGTCCCTTTGTTTATCACCGAATACGGCAGTGTCCAACGAAGTGTTTGATTGACGCTCATTTTGCTTTGTCTTACGAATCTCAGTAACGATAAGGATTTCATTCATGTCATTAAGTTACGGTCGCAAACTTTTATCAATTCCGGGCCCATCAGTAATCCCTGATAGCGTTCAAAATGCAATGCACCGCGCCTCTCCTAATATATATGAAGGAGAGTTGATTGATCTGACCTATTCTCTTTTCCCTGACTTAAAAACAGTCGCACAAACAAAAGGGGATGTAGCGATATATATCGCCAATGGTCACGGCTCATGGGAGGCTGCCCTTACCAACACCCTATCGAAAGGCGATAAAATATTGGTGCTTGGCACTGGGCGCTTTGCAATTGGCTGGGGTGAAATGGGGAAAACACTTGGTCTCGACATCACACTTATTGATTTTGGGAATGCCACGCATGCAGATCCTGCAAAGTTAGAAGAGATTTTGCGTGCCGATAAGGACCATAACTATAAAGCTATCTTAGTCACACAAACAGATACAGCATCCTCAGTTCGGAATGATATTCCTGCTTTACGAGCGGCAATAGATGCGGCCAAGCACCCAGCTCTATTTATGGTCGATTGTATTGCAAGCTTGGCATGTGAACGCTTTATGATGGATGATTGGGGCGTGGATATTATGGTAGCTGGTTGCCAAAAAGGTCTTATGACGCCTCCTGGCGTTTCATTTGTCTTTATCAATCCTCGTGCTTTAGAGGCCAGAAAAACTGCAGATTTGGTGACGGCATATTGGGATTTTATGCCGCGTATAAATGCAGAAATATATTACCAGAACTTTGGTGGAACTGCCCCAACACACCACCTCTATGGTTTACGGGAAGCTTTGAACATTCTTGTACACGAAGAAGGCATCGAAAATGCATGGGCACGCCATACGCGATTTGCCAATACGATTTGGGCCGCATTAGATGTATGGGGCAAAGATGGTGCCCTAACCCTTAACATTACAGATACAAAATACCGTTCCCATGCCGTGACAAGTATAAAAATGGCGGATGGAAACGGTACAAGAATACGCAAATGGTGCGAAGACACCGCTGGCGTCACACTGGGCATCGGTTTGGGGATGGCGGATCATGGTTCTGCTGAATGGGATAATTATTTCCGTATCGGCCATATGGGACATCTTAATGTGCCAATGATCATGGGAACTCTTGGAAGTATTGATAGTGCCTTAAAAGCGTTAGGCATCCCTCACGGTGATGGCGCCCTAGAAGCTGCAAGTTTAGTCATTTCGCAACATTAAACAGCTGATATCCACAGCATTTCTTGCACTTTAACCTTTTAAAAATAGTCAAAAACAAACATTCGATTCGTTTTTGGCGCCCCAAAGGTCACAATGTGAAGGCAAAAACTGTAACATCTACATCTTGTATTATTGATAATTCAACATACCTGATATGCGAACATAGAAGAGGTAATACAGTAAATGTCTATGAAATCAGAAAAAGCGCTAGGTAATAAAATTACGCGCAGAGGCCTTTTAGCGACAGCATCTGCTGCTGGCGCCGTAAAATTCCTACCAAATATTGCAAAATCGCCGCCCGCACGGCGTATTTTGACCGTCTATTATGACAAAGCAATTGGCGCCATGCGGGCCATAGATCGGGTCGTTCGCTAGTCACGAAACCTTCACATGGGCGTGTTACACAGCCCCCGTGGGTTGTTTTTATCCACAAAGTTATCCACATATCTATCATCTGCCAATGAAAGGATACTGAGATGAAACCGATTAAATTTTCAGACTATCGTGCAAAAACATTAGCCATGATGCAAAACCCAACTGTGATTGATCTTCGCGACTACGGTCTAGCGAAGTCCGCGCCTCAAGAAGACGGACATCCAATCCTAACATTACGTGTAGATTTCAAAAGCGGAACGCTGTTGCCTGCAGCGGCCTAAGCTTTAGCACCCTGATGCTATCTGCCTCGCATCAGGGTGTTTTCAATCTGCTTAAACGGCTTTGGTCTAGCCTAGCGCTGCCACACGCTCAAAAGCCTCTTGTAGGATTTTCAGCTCTTCGCCACCCGTTTCAATACGGGCACGGTTTTCGGCAACCACGGCTTCTGGCGCATTGTTCACGAATTTCTCGTTCGACAACTTGCCTTTGATGCCATTCAGCTCTTTTTCCAGCTTTTCAATCAGCTTGGTCAAACGCGCCTTTTCAGAATCCACATCGATGATATCTGCCAACGGCAGACAGAATGTGCCACCCTCAACAGCCATCGTAACTGAGCCTTTTGGCGCTTCGGATGCTTCGGTCAATTCCTCAATCCGTGCTAAACGCATGATCATTGGCAGGTTACGTTCCAACGCAGCTTTGCCCAGATCATCCAATTCCAATTGAACCATCGGGATTTTAGCACCCGCATTCACACGCATTTCCGCACGAACCGAACGGATTTGTTCGATCAAACCAACCACCCAGTTCATTTCGCGTGATGCATCCGCATCCAACAAATCAGCGGATGTATATGTTGGCCAATCCTCATGCACCAACATATTCGCACGTTCCGCAATATCGCCCCACAATTGTTCGGTGATATACGGCATAATTGGGTGCAGCAGGATGATACATTGATCCAGTACCCATGACAGCGTCGCCTTGGTTTCCGCCTTTACCGCTTCATCTTCGCCTTGGAACAGTGGTTTTGACAGCTCTACATACCAGTCACAAACCTTACCCCAAACGAATGCGTAAAGCGCATTTGCGGCATCGTTGAAACGGTATTGCTCTAATGATGCATCCACGGCTTCACGCACCAGAGCCGTTTCACCGATGATCCATTTGTTCAATGTCTGCGTGGCTGATGTAGGGTCGAAATCCGCAACAGGTGTTGCCTCATTAAACTCTGCAAAACGCGCTGCGTTCCAAAGCTTCGTACCAAAGTTACGATAGCCTGTGATGCGATCCTCAGAAAGTTTCAAATCGCGCCCCATCGCAGCCATAGCCGTCAGCGTAAAGCGCACGGCATCGGTGCCGTATTTGTCGATCAAATCCAACGGATCCAAAACATTACCCGTGGATTTGGACATCTTTTTGCCCTTCTCATCACGCACCAACGGATGCACGTAAACCGTTTCAAACGGCACTTTATCCATGGTTTCAATACCCATCATCATCATACGAGCAACCCAGAAGAAGATGATGTCGAAGCCCGTAATCAACACACGGTCTACATTGTCGTTCGTGTAATAGCGTTCCAGCTCAGACGTATTTTCAGGCCAGCCCAATGTGCCAAATGGCCAAAGGCCAGATGAGAACCATGTGTCTAGGACGTCAGGGTCGCGTTCTAAAGATTTACCACCAGCCAACTCTGATGCTTCAGCCTCAGTTGCAGCACAATACGCTGTACCCTTTTCATCATACCAAACAGGAACCTGATGCCCCCACCACAGTTGACGTGAAATACACCAAGGCTCAATATTCTCCAGCCAGTGGAAATACACCTTCTTGTCGCCTTCTGGCAGAATTTTCACAGTCCCATCACGCACCGCATCAATCGCGGGCTGTACGATTTGGGCTGTGTCCACAAACCATTGATCCGTCAACATCGGCTCGATCACCACTTTGGAACGGTCGCCAAACGGCTGCATGATCTTTTTGTTTTCAACGTAAGGGGACTCGTTACCCTCTTCGTCTGTCGTCATCACAGCCAAGCCTTCGGCCGTGATATCCGCCACAACGCGTTTACGCGCCTCGAACCGATCCAAACCGCGATATTCATCGGGCACAAGGTTCATCGCGGCGATCATTGCCTCGTCAAACTCTTGCTCACCATTGGCAATCGCTTGCGCCACAGCCGCCTCTTCTGCGTATGGTTTCCCGTCAGCGCGCATATTCCCCTGTGTATCCATCAAAGAATACATCGGAATGCCACCGCGTTTGGCCACCTGATAGTCGTTAAAGTCATGCGCGCCCGTGATTTTCACAGCACCCGAGCCAAAATCAGGATCAGGGTATTCATCTGTGATGATCGGGATCAAACGGCGGAACTCTTTTGGCCCCACAGGAATTTCACAAAGCTTGCCCACGATCGGCGCATAACGCTCATCGCTGACATAAACCGCAACAGCACCATCACCCAGCATGGTTTCTGGACGTGTTGTGGCGATAGAAATGTAATCACGCTCTTCTGTCAGCGTGACATTCCCATCTTCGTCTTTTTCAACGTAGGTATAAGTCGCACCGCCCGCCAACGGGTATTTGAAGTGCCACATGTGGCCATCAACCTCGATATTCTCCACCTCAAGGTCAGAAATCGCAGTTTCAAACTTCGGGTCCCAATTCACAAGGCGTTTGCCTTTGTAAATCTTACCCTCGTTGTACATCTTCACAAAAACTTTCAGAACCGCATCATGGAAGTTCGGGCTGTTTTCATGACCTGTGCGCGTGTCGCCATGAGCACCCGCCATTGTGAAGGCGTTGCGATCCCAATCACATGACGCACCAAGACGTTTCAGCTGTTCAACAATCGTGCCACCTGATTGCTCTTTCCAAGCCCAAACTTTTTCAAGGAACTTATCACGGCCTAAATCAGTGCGCTTGATACCCTGCTCAGCCAACTGACGTTCCACAACCATTTGGGTGGCGATCCCCGCATGGTCTTGGCCAGGTTGCCACAACGTGTCGAACCCACGCATACGGTGCCAGCGCACCAAAATGTCTTGCAGTGTATTGTTAAACGCATGGCCCATGTGCAGAACGCCTGTCACATTTGGCGGTGGGATCATAATGCAGAACGCATCTGCACCCTCTTTTGCATTTGCGCCCGCTTTAAACGCGCCAGATGTTTCCCATTTTTCATAAAGTGCAGCTTCGTTTGCAGCTGCATCAAAATTCTTTTCCATCGCCATGGTGTCTTGCCTTGAAATTAGTGTTTCATGGCTTTCTACATGGGGTTTCACATAAGGGGAAGCCCTGTAAATGCAGTAAATGATTAAGCGCGTTCAGCGGCACGTTGAGAATGGGTCAAAGGCTGTGGTTTTGCCTGTGTAACTGCAGGATCATAGGGTTCGCGTGCAAAGACTTCACGTACCATATCCCGAAAGAATGAAATATCATATGTGTCATAGTCCGGATCAAAGCTGGATTGATCCCAACGCTCGCAAAACTGTGCGCAATCACCAAAAAACTCATGCCCAGCATAGGCTTTGCGTTTTTCAGGATCGGCACCCACATGTTCGCCGTAATACACCAGTTGAAAGTCGCCATGCTTTTCCACGACCCAACGGCATTGTTCACGCACAAAGGGTTTCAAGATCGTTGCAGCATATTCATCATGGTTATAAGGCGCAAAGATATCGCCGATGTCGTGTAATAGTGCTGAAACCACCCAGTCAATATCCGCCCCATCGCGCCATGCACGGGTAGCGGACTGTAGCGAATGGCCTAAACGTGTGATTTGATAGCCAGATAAGCCTTCGTCCAATTCAACAAGTGCTTTTAGCAATCTGTCGGCTGTACCTTTGGTATGTTCAACTTCATGTTTCATCAGGAAATCATAATCTTCACGATCCCCATCTTTCATTTGGGTAAATTTAACCTGATCCATGATACCTCCAATCGCTGATTAGAATGCTACATCCGCTTACAAAGCGCGGTCAATCTTTGTGGTCAGACGGATTAAGCTTTCAGAAGACTTCACACCATCCAAGGCTCCTATTTGATCCAATACATCGTCCAGTTCTGCCGTAGTACTTGCAGCTATTTGCAAGACCAGATCAAACCGACCAGATGCCGTATGCGCCTCTTCGATGTGTGACATTGTTTTCAAACGCCCAATAATGCTGGCCTGTTTACCTGTGTCCGCTTGCACCAGAACCGTTGCACGTATGCGCCCCGCCATAGCTGCATCGGTCAAACGTACAGTATACCCCGCAATCGTCCCAGAATTCTCTAAACGATCCAAGCGTGCTTGAACCGTAGTGCGCGCCAAACCCAGCGTTCCCGCCAAAGTGGATACAGGCGTTCGGGCATTCACTGCCAAAGCTGCAATCAACTGTTTATCGATATCATCCATAAAATACGCCCATTATTTCGTCATAATGATTCATATTAATCACAAAATGCCCATATTGCCGACTGTTTTTTACGGGTGCGTGTCACAAACTATAAGAAAACGGAGACAGGCATGAGTTTTCAAGAAGCGATTTGGCAAACACGGCATGGGTATCTAAAGCAATGCAAGCCCGATCTTCCCGTATTGTTTTTCAACCCTCAAAAGTTAACTGAAACCGCAAAATTGTTCCAAGATCATTTCCCTGGTCTTGTCACTTATGCCGTAAAAGCAAACCCAGATCCCAAAGTGATAAAAACATTAATTGCATCTGGCGTTACCAGCTTTGATGTCGCCTCTCCTGTTGAAATTGATTTGATTAAGGGTATCGCCCCAAATGCTACGCTTCATTATCACAATCCAATCCGGTCAGTTTCAGAAATCAAACACGCCGTATCAAATAACATTCGCTGTTATTCAGTCGACCGCATGGCAGAATTAGAAAAATTAGTTGAATATGCACCAGAGGGTGCTGAAATATCTGTCCGTTTGAAACTGGATTTAGAAGGTGCCGCTTATGATTTCGGTTCCAAGTTTGGGGCAAATTCAAATGACTGCATTACCCTATTAAAGCGTTTGAAGAACAGCAATTACCGTACATCGATGACCTTTCATCCCGGCACACAATGTACAGACCCAAAAGCATGGGCATTGTATATAAAAGCTTGTTCAGACATCGCGCTTAAAGCAGGTTGTACATTAGAACGATTGAATGTTGGTGGTGGGTTCCCCAGCTTTCGTGAGAAAAGCAAACCTGATCTCATAGCGTTTTTCCAAACCATTCAATCAGCTGTAGAACACCATTTCAAAATCAACATACCAGAACTGGTTTGCGAACCTGGACGCAGCATTTCGGCTGACAGTTATAGCTTAGCAACCCGCGTTAAGACTCTGGATAAAAATGATATTTTTCTAAACGACGGTGTCTATTCTGGTCTAACCGAGTTCCGAGATATAGGCCCTGTAGACCGCTACAATACCATCACATCGGATGGTGTACAAAAGATGGGAAACACCGCCCATTATACCATTTTTGGTCCAACCTGCGATTCACTGGATCAATTACCAGAATCGCTGTCTTTGCCATCCACGATTGAAGAAGGTGATTATATACTTTTTGAAAACATGGGCGCTTATGTGAAATCCATCACAACACAGTTCAACGGATATGGCCATTTCAAGGAAATAATGATCTCAAATACAGAACTTTGAAACTGTAACATTTCTAACATCGCATAGCATTTGCGTGAAATGCGCAATGATGTGTTGTTTTTCCTTTTTTCTGTGTAAAGCTTTGCCTCATGAACACAGGTAAACCAAGAAACCATATCATCATCATTGATGGCACCCAAAGCCGCCTTATCGAAGGCCATGAAACCAATGCTGGCTTACTTTACAGGTTGTTAGAGGAAACCAATGATCGAAAAGAAGAAACGCTTTGGTATCATCCTGGTGTTCAGGGACGCGGTTTGTGGAAATGGGTAACCTTGGCAAGTGGTTTGGGAATAAACCAAACCATCCGTGATGCATATGCCCATCTCAGTAGCAATTATGAAATTGGCGATAAAATCTATTTATTTGGCTACAGTCGTGGCGCCTATGCGGTTCGCTCTTTGGCAGGTATGATTGATGCTATTGGGTTATTAAGAAAAGACAAAGCCATTGAACGCAATGTGCGCCAAGCGTTTCGTTTATACGAATGCGAAGACACCGAAGCTGTGATGAAAGCTTTCTTCGATGCGAATTGTCATACGGATATAGACATCGAAATGATCGGTGTATGGGATACAGTCAAAGCTTTAGGAATAGAATACCCCCTGCTCAGTCATTTAGCGCCAATGGCAACGGAATTTCATAATGACAGCATTGCCAATCATGTAAAAAATGGCTTCCAAGCTTTAGCAATGGACGAAACACGCACAGCCTATAGTCCCGTAATATGGCATACAAAACCTGATTGGCCGGGTCATTTAGAACAGGTATGGTTCCGCGGCGCACATTCGGATGTCGGTGGACATATTTGGGAATTCCCAAAAGCACGCCACTTATCCAATATACCTTTGGTCTGGATGTTGGAACGCGCGCAAAAATGCGGCCTGAAACTTCCCGATGGATGGCGAGATCGCTTCCCCCAAGATCCAGATGCCACACCACTGGGAAGTAAGCGTGGAATTGCTAAATTTTTCCTATCTCGCAAACCCCGTGAAATCGGAAATTGTCCCTCAGAATACATCCATCCTTCTGTGATTACACATCAGCCAGAGCTTACGCCGACAATACCTGTGCAAAAAAGCACATAAACCGTAAATTCTTTAGGCATGTTTGGTTGCTCACCGCATTGAACTGTGTCACAAGTTTCTAAAACTAAGATACCATAGGGCAAGGTTGAGTTATGTCTGATTACAAAACAGCACGTATAGCAATGGTCGACTGTCAGGTTAGACCTTCTGATGTTACAAAATATCCGATTATTGATGCACTTTTGTCGACACCACGCGAGGCTTATGTCCCTTTGTCAAAGCGTCCAGTAGCCTATGCAGGCGAACATATTGAACTTGGAAATGGCCGCGTACTTTTGGACGCAAGAACCTTTGCAAAGATGCTAGATGCCGTCAATGTACAACCAACCGAAATGGTATTGGATATTGGCTGTGGCCTTGGCTACTCAACTGCGATTCTTGCAAAAATGGCCGAAGCTGTGGTATCTATAGAGAGTGATCAAGGTATGGCACAAGAAGCCAACACAACTTTGACAGAGCAATCTGTAGATAATGGTTTTGTTGCTACAGGTTCTCTGGCTGAAGGTAATGTTAAAAACGGTCCTTATGATGTGATCATTCTGCAAGGTGCTGTTATGGAAATTCCTGTGACCCTATCAGATCAGCTTAAAGAGGGTGGTCGTATCTGTGCTATTTTCCAAAATGGCGCATTGGGTGAATGTAAAGTTGGCTACAAATCGAACGGCAAAATATCTTGGCGTTCTGAATTTAATGCTTCTGCCCCTATTCTTAATGGATTTGAAACCAAACCCGAATTTACTTTCTGACTATAGAAAATTTCTGACCGAAGGATAAGCCAAGCCATGTTTTTAAAGGCTCTTAAGGTAACAACAGCAAGTATCGCACTTTTATCGGCCATGCCAGCTTTTGCGACAACTTTAACAGATGCATTGATCCAAGCATATCAAACTAACCCATCTTTACGGATTGGTCAGAACAACCTGCGAGCAACAGATGAAACAGTCAGCCAAGCTAGGGGTGCATTGCGCCCAAGCATTGCTGCGACAGCTTCAGCGGACAGAACATTAAACAGAACCAGAAACACTGAAGGCAACAGTAGTACTTTAGCCTTAACAACAACAATCCCTATTTATGCTGGCTTGACTGGTTTAAACGGCGTTGATCAGGCAAAATTCAATGTTCAGGCTAACCGCCAAGCTTTATTAGACACAGAGCAAAACGTTTTGTTGGATGCGGTCACGGCTTATATGGATGTACGCCGCGATATACGTAATGTGGAACTTTCAAAAAACAGTGTGAAAGTTTTGTCCGAAGAAGTACGTGCAGCACGTGAACGCTTCGAAGTTGGTGAAGTCACGCGAACAGATGTGAGCCAAGCAGAGTCTCGGTTCGCAGCTTCACAAAGCACATTGGAAACAAGTCGTGCAGCACTAAAACGTTCAATAGATTTCTACATTGCAACAATTGGTTCACCTCCTAAAAACCTGCAAACACCACCACCTGCCCCAAAATTACCTGCATCTGCAAATGCAGCCGAAGCTATTGCTATCGCTCGAAACCCACAGATCCTTCAACAACAGTTCTTGGTAAAGGCAGCTGAAAAGGCTGTTTCTATTGCCCGCGGAAACAGAGACATCACTGTAACAGGAAATGTGACTGCGGCGCGATCAAACTCGGACACCACAAATTTAGATGATACAACCGCGGTTATTGGGATTGAAGCCACACAACCTATATACCAAGGTGGTCGCCTCATTAGCGCTGAGCGCCAATCACTCGCATTGTTGGATCAAGAAAAATCAGAACTACAATTGGCAGGTGTTCAAGTCCGTCAAGAAGTTCAAAGTGCATATGCAACTTGGGAAGCTTCAAAAGCAAGTATCAGAGCACGTCGCGAACAAGTGCGCGCTGCAAAAATTGCTTTTGAAGGTACAAGCGAAGAAGCAAAACTTGGCGCGCGTACAACCTTAGACGCCTTGAATGCAGAGCAAGAATTGCTCCAAGCCCGTTCTGATCTCGTGTCAGCAATTCGCGATGAATATGTAAATGCCTATAGTGTTTTAAACGCAATGGGGTTGCTAACGGTAGAACATTTGCAACTAGGCATCGAAAGCTATGACCCTGATGTCAACTATACGGCTGTCGCGAAACCAAGCCCATTGGGTAAAAAACGTTTGGATGCGCTAGACAAGCTATTGAAACGCAACGGCCAATAATTACACATATGATGTTTTTTTGACGGTTCTGTGGTGCGCAATTGCATCTTCAATGCAATAGTTCTCATAATTTTAAGGCTTCAGCAGTTAGAAATTAACAACAGAGTTGTCTGAATTTCTAATTTTGGCTACAGTTTTAAAAAAATATAATATCGAGGGGCCCATGTCTGAAGCAGAGAAATCAGCCGAAATAGAAGATGTATTGTCATCTATTCGCCGTTTGGTCGCGGACGGACCACGTGTAGAAGAAAATAAATCTAAACCGCTTAGTCTAGCAACTGCACGTGTAGAACCACCACTATCCGCACCAAAGGATATCGAAGAAACAACAGAAGAACTGCCAGTTGCAGAAGAAGAGCCGTTAGAACCAATTATTGTTGGCACAGATGAAGCAATCTTTGAAGCACAAGCACGTGTTGAAGATGAAGACGGCCCAATAACATTCGTTCAGGCAATCAATGCCTCTATCGCAGAAATGACCAAAGGCCATTCAATAGAAGCAGATATTGAGGCTGAGGTACCAGCCCAAGAAACAGTTTCAGATAATACATCTGAAATGGAAGATGTTTCAGACTTACCAAATGATCCAGATCAAGAAACCCGCGCTGCACATGTAAATGCATTTTTAGCAAATGAAACAACAAAGCCATCAGAAGTAGAAGCTCCAAACCCAGAGAAGTTAGAACCATTTGTTCTGCGTGCTGAAATGGAAACTGAAGCAGAGGACACTTCAGATGATATTGTTGCTGAAGAGCCAGAAGAAGAACCAACAGCTTTCTACGAAGAATATATCGCTGAAGAAGATATACCAGAGCCAGAAGCTGAAGCAACATTTCAAGCTATTCCAGAACAAACCGAGACATTAGATGTAGCTGATGACTTCGATGATGAAACACCAACAGAAATTGAAGAAACATCAAACGATGCATTTATCGACGAAGAAACATTACGCGAAATCGTAAGTGAATTGGTACGCGCTGAGCTTCAAGGTGACCTTGGTGACCGTATCACACGCAATGTCCGTAAACTGGTACGTCGTGAAATACATCACGCACTGGCATCACGCGAAATTCCTTAGAGTTATTTTGCCAATGAAAACAACATATCAAGGTCCAAATGGGCCTCGATATGTTCGGCCAAATCATCCAATACCTGATCCACCTGAGCATCATAGTTAAACACGCTCGCTTGCGCGCCTAATATTTTAAGAAACGCTGCACGAAACGTATCTGCGGAAAACAACCCATGTATGTAACACCCCATTATACGCCCATTTGGTGAGGCAGCCCCTTCTGGCACCCCATCAAAGTCTAACCAAGATCGCGTGCAATCAAGACCATCTGTTTTCCCAATATGAATTTCATATCCCCGCACATCATCACCCGTGGGAACAAAAGTGCCAAATACCTCTGCCAAACGTTTTTCAGGGTGCATCGTTGTTACGACATCCAACAATCCCAAACCTTTATAGCTTCCCGCAGTTCCTTCAATCCCTTCTGGATCATGTATCTCTGTGCCCAACATTTGATAGCCACCACAAATCCCCAATACAGAACCACCACGGCGCACATGTGCTGCCAAATCCACATCCCAACCCTGGGCACGGAAAAACGCCAAATCTCCAGTCGTCGATTTAGAGCCGGGGATCAAAATTAAATCAGCATCTAGGGGCAAAGGCTGCCCTGCTGGTATCATTTGCACAGAAACATTTGGGTCTAATCCCAACGGGTCTAAATCATCAAAGTTGGCAATCCGGGACAATTGTGGAACCACAATTTTAAAGCCAACTCCTTTAGCTGTCTTCGCAATATCAGCAGCATCTTCTGCTGGCAGTTTTGAAGCATCTGCAAACCAAGGCAAAACACCTACGCTCGCCCAACCCGTTCGTTCTACAATTTCGGCCAGACCATCATCAAACAGACTAATATCGCCACGAAACTTATTGATAGAAAAGGCTTTAATTCGGTCGCGATCCTCATCAGGTAAAATCACATGCGTGCCGACAACCTGTGCAATCACGCCCCCACGATCAATATCACCAACCAAAACAACAGGCACATCCGCAGCCTCTGCAAAACCCATATTGGCAATATCACCTTTGCGCAGATTGGTTTCCGCAGGGCTTCCAGCCCCTTCTACAACGATCAAATCAACATCATCGCCCAAGCGATTAAAACTCTCAAGAACAGCGGTCATCAACGTCGGTTTCAGCTTCGCATAATCCCGCGCCTTCGCTGTCGTCAAACGTTTACCCTGCACAATCACCTGTGCCCCAATATCGGTTTCAGGCTTTAGTAAAACAGGGTTCATATCCGTTACAGCAGGCACACCACATGCCATGGCTTGCAACGCTTGCGCGCGTCCTATTTCCCCGCCATCAGCCGTTACAGCCGCATTGTTAGACATGTTTTGCGGCTTAAATGGGCGCACCTTTAGTCCACGCTTCACAGCAGCACGGCATATCCCTGCCACCACCATCGATTTACCAACATTTGATCCAGCACCCTGGATCATGATGGACTTTGCCATGTCGCGTCCTATAGTTATTTAAAAACCAGCTGGAAAAACCATGAACACCCCTGCTCATCTGATATTCGCCGCTGGCGCTTTTGCAAAACCAGATAGCCCTAAAATAACCACGGCTGCAATGATTGGCGGGCTCCTCCCCGACCTTTCTTTGTACATAATGGCCAGTTTCAGCCTGTTTATCCTTGGCAACAGCCCAGCGTACGTCTTTGACGTGCAATATTTCTCGCCACTTTGGCAGCAAGTCTTTGCAATCGACAACTCTTTCGTTCTTTGGGGAATCGTCTGTGCCGTGGCCATATGGGTCAAAAAATCATGGGTCATCGCCCTTTCAGGATCAGCACTGCTTCACCTAGGTCTTGATTTCCCCCTACATCACGATGATGCGCGACAGCATTTTTGGCCTATAACAGATTGGGTGTTCGAAAGCCCCTATAGTTATTGGGACAAAAACCACCACGGCGGTATCATATCAATCATAGAACAAATACTGGTGATTGGCGTTTGTGTTTTTCTATGGCGACGTTTCAAATCCATCAGAATGCGTGCCTTATTCACAGCTTTAGCGTTACTGGAAGTTGCTCCAATACTTATATTTGGGTTGATGTTCTAACCAAGGCCAATACTCAATTATAGCTACTACACTAAGCGCAACTTGCCCGTCTTCGTAGTATCCACTTAGCATTAAATTGAAATTTCAGCCCAAAAATGCTATATTATAGTTACATGAAACCAAAGACCCGCTCATAGAAGGACTTGAAAAATGAAAGCAAAATCTAAATCACTAAGACGCTTAAGGGCGAGACGTAAAATACTGGCCAAAAAGATTGCTGGCGAAATCAAAACAGCTCGGCAAAAAGTTGGCTGGGTTATTCTGCTTATTCTTTCAGCGTTCGCAATAACCGTTGTTGCGTAATGAACCAATGTAGACTTACTTCACAGTAGTCATCTTTAGAATTCTATAAAGAAATATAAAACCGCCGTGGGTTGAAAACCCTGCGACGGTTTTGAAACACATCTCATACCAGAAACCCACACCACCACCCCTAAAATTATGCTGATATTGCTTCAGATTGCTCTTGAAGACATAAAGAACAGAACGTATACGGAGCCAGAATGTTGAGGCATCTGCCTATACATTTAACACCACGGTTTAAACAATCGGTTACTATCCTTTGTTTTCAATAGGATGGCGAGTTGGCGGAGTGGTGACGCAGCGGATTGCAAATCCGTGTACACCGGTTCGATTCCGGTACTCGCCTCCACAAATATACGGCTTGCTGTTCTAAGTACTTGTTCGTAACGTCCCTATCATAACCTATGAATTATCTGAAAAGCACCCCATATGCTTGACCAAGACCTGACGGAAGGCCCTATTGCTGGCCACTTTCGAACGTTGGCTATACCAGCCGCGATGGGAATGCTGTTTTCTACGCTCTATAATGTGGTCGATGTCTATTTTGCTGGCCAGCTTTCGACAGATGCCCAAGCAGGTTTAGCAATCGGGTTCCAAGCCTTTTTCATTATGATGGCAGTGGGTTTTGGCACTGGATCAGCGATGAGTGCCCTTGTGGGCAATGCCCGCGGGAAAAAGGACGATAGCCTAGCGCGCCAAACTGCAATGCAGGGTATATCCTTTGCATTAGTCGCAACAATGATCCTGATCGTAATCGGTTTTATTGCAGGGCCATATCTGATCGCATTGGTCTCAGAACCTGGCGCTTACCGTGATGCCGCAAACGGTTATTTCTATTGGTTATTGGCCTCACTACCTGGTTTTCTCATTGCCTATGCCGCCAACGGAATATTGCAAGCACACGGCAACAGCGTGACTATGCAACGCGCGATGATGGCAGCGTTTTTTGCCAATATCATCCTAAACCCTTTATTCATCTACGGTATCCCGGGGGTGGTTTCTGGATTGGGCTTTAACGGCATCGCCTTAGCAACAGTTGTATCCCAAACAGGCGTTATGATATTCGTGCTGCGCGCTGTCTTGAACTTGCGTGTTATCAAAGGTGCAAATGCATCTGAACTATCCCCAAGCATAAAATCATATCGTGAAATTTTCGGACAGATGTTACCCACCACCACGGCATTCATGGTCATGTTCATCTCTGGCTTTGTCGTCCAATACGCGCTCAAAGGCTTTGGAGGGCATGCCATTGCTGCATATGGCATCGCTCTTAGGATTGAACAAATCCTTCTCTTACCCGTGCTTGGCATGACAGGGGCACTTTTACCAATAGCAGCACAAAACTTTGGTGCAGAACACTATGACCGCGTACGCGAAGCGTTATGGTTTTGTTGGAAACTCGGTCTCATCATGACAATCAGCGCTGCCCCAATCCTGTGGTTCGGTGGCGCATTCGCGATGTCCTTCTTCACAGACGACCAGGCCGTTATCGACGTCGGACAAAGCTATCTGCGTGTCGATAGTTTCTTATTCATCCTGTATATGATGCTATTCTCAATCAATTCATTCCTACAAGCACTCAAACGCCCTGTCTGGACCTTATGGATATCGGTATACCGCCAAGGTTTCGGTATAGCTTTCTTTGTATGGTTGCTGGTCGGTGTGTGCGGCATGGACGTTTGGGGCGTTTGGCTGGGTATTGCCATAGCCGTCAGCACAGGTTGGGTCATGGCATTGCTCATTGCATCACGCGTAGCTAAACAAGAATTGAATGGGTTGCGGTAAAACACAGCATCAAAATGCCGTAACGTCTTGATTGCTATAGATAGCCCGCTGTTTGATAAAACCAGCACACGCAAAGAAAAGGCCTTATACTATGAACACTGTCGTCGCTGAATTTATTGAACACCTGACGCCTAAGGTAAAAGATACCATTGTTGGCACAGCTAAATTGGTGATCAAAGACGAAGGCACATTGATGCTAGACGCCACAGGTGCGCGTGTTGGGGATGAAGATGCCGATGTGACATTGATTTCATCAGAAGCCGTGTTCAAAGCTATTCTAGATGGGTCTCAAAACCCTGCAATGGCGTTTATGACAGGCAAGCTAAAGGTCGATGGCAGTGCCACACGCGCGCTTAAAGTTAGCGAAATTCTAACCAGCTGATCTAAGCGTCAGAAACACCTGCTTCTGCAAAAGTTGCCATACCAGAATGACAGGCAACAGCCCCTTGTAATACGCCCAAGGCCAAAGCCCCGCCTGATCCTTCACCCAAACGGAGGCCTAGGGATAATAGCGGCGTCTTACCTAGATTTTCCAAGATTGCAGCATGTGCACCCTCAGCAGATAAATGCCCTGCAACTGTGTGATCTAGTGCACCATCAACGGCGGCAGCTAAACAAGATGCAGCAGCAGAGCAAATAAAACCGTCTAAAATTACAGGAATAGATTTTGCCCGCGCACTGGCGATAGCGCCAACCATTCCTGCCAACTCGCGGCCGCCCAAACATCGCAGTGCCTCTAAACCATTCCCAACCGCCGTTGGGTTCGCAGCGATACCTTGAGCAACAACACGTGCCTTTAGAGCCAAACCTTCATCTGTAACCCCTGTTCCACGGCCAACCCAATCGGCGGCATCGCCACCAAACAACGCGCATGCAATGGCAGCCCCAGACGTCGTGTTGCCAATACCCATTTCCCCAGCAACCAAAACATCGGCTTTTGCATCCACAGCGTTCCAACCTGTTTGTAATGCAGCAATAACTTCATCTTCGCTCATTGCTGGCCCAGATGTAAAATCCGCCGTTGGGCGATCCAACTCCAATGCATGTACATCCAGTTTGGCACCATATGTCTTGCACAATTGATTGATCGCTGCACCGCCATGTTGGAAATTCAGCACCATTTGCTCCGTCACCTCTGGCGGAAAAGCAGAAACACCTTGTGCCGCAATGCCGTGATTTCCAGCAAAAACAACGACTTGAGGGTTTGCCCCAACTGGGACACTCTTCCCCCGCCAACTTGCATACCATATCGCTAAATCTTCTAAACGCCCCAAAGCACCCGGCGGTTTCGTCAGCTGATTGTTGCGATCTTGAGCATCAGAAAACGCTTTTGCATCAGCATCTGGCATCGCTTCTAAAACGGATTGAAACTCTGTAAGGGTCGTAAAAGTCGCGTTCATAAGAATCCGTCCATTTATCTTGTGTTCCAACAGTTTTAGCGGCATTTTCACATTGCTGAAATAGCAATTGCGAAGGCCTCTTATATATGACCGACACATCTTCCCTAAAGCCTGCACTGGTATCTGACATCCCAGCCGCAATAAGCTTGCTCACACGCCTACCTGTCCCAGTTGATCATGAACTGGCAGGCAAACGTGCGGCCTATGCGACTTGGGCTTACCCATTGGTCGGCGCTATACTGGGCTTACTTGCTGGTATTATAGGATGCCTTTTATATTGGTTCGGCGCACCTTCGAATATCGCTGCACTTATAGCTCTAATCAGCCTTGTGATGTTCTCAGGTGGATTACATGAAGACGGCTTAGCTGATTGCGCCGATGGCTTTGGTGGTGCTTATGAGAAAGATCGCCGCCTAGAGATAATGAAAGACAGCCGCATTGGTGCATTTGGTGCTATCGCATTGATCTTATTTCTAATCGGACGCGCTGGAACTATGGACGCTTTAATCGTCACATCTTTTACCCCTGCCCTCATAGCTGTTGGTGCAGCAAGTCGCTTACCGATGGTATTAGCAATGTACGCTATGCCAAACGCACGCGGATCGGGTCTAGCGTCTAGCGTTGGAAAACCTCCTGAAACATCATTGATCATAGCAATCATAACAACGTTAGTGTTGTGCTTTATTATACTAGGATGGTCAGGGATATTCATCTTTGGCTGGGCTATACTTGCTACCATTGTTATGGGTGTTGTCGCACATCGTGCGATCGGCGGGTACACAGGCGATGTATTGGGCGCCATGCAACAATGCGCTGAACTCGCAGCATTAGCAGCGGCCGTTACAGCATTAAGCTAGGTTTTCGATAATATCTATTAGGTTTGCAGGAAAAATACGGTCGTTTGTGATCTTAAGATCATTCAATGACCACCAACGCGCATCAACCAGAATACGTTTTTCTAAATCGGTCCAACGACTGTGATCAAAGACTTCGCCACCTGTTTCCACTAAGAAAAACCGTTCTTCTGCGTCCACAGGCACACCGTCAGGCATTATAAATTCTACATTATGGCGATGTAATTCTGGACCAATCGGCAAATCCAACCCCAGTTCTTCGCCCAATTCCCGCTTTGCCGTTTCTTCAAAGCTTTCACCATCATCAACGCCACCACCCGGAGTGGCCCAAAAAGTATTCATATCGCCATTTGGTAAACGAAATTGAAATTTGAACAGGAACACCAATCCAATTGGATCCCGCACAATCACCCGCGCTGATGGTCGTTTCTTCAACATAATATCCATAAAAAAACCGCAGCAGGTTCACCCTGGCTGCGGTTTATGCTTTTTATATCTCTGCGTTAAGCAGCTGCAACAACACGAGACAATAGAACCTCGCCGATTTCTTCTGTCGCACGGCTCTCATCTACATTGTTCACAACAGCCACTTCGCGCGTCAAACGCTCAAGTGCAGCTTCGTACAACTGACGCTCTGAATAAGATTGCTCGCGCTGTTCGTCATTGCGGTGCAAGTCGCGCACAACTTCTGCAATAGACAATAGATCGCCAGAGTTGATTTTGGCTTCGTATTCTTGTGCGCGGCGTGACCACATTGCGCGTTTCACACGGGCACGGCCTTTTAGTGTTGTCATTGCTTTTGCCACCAATTCTGGTGTTGATAGGCTGCGCAGACCAACAGATTCGACTTTGGCAGTTGGTACACGCAATGTCATTTTGTCTTTTTCAAAATCAATGACGAACAGTTCTAGTTTCATGTCCAAAACTTCTTGCTCTTCAACAGCAATGATTTTGCCTACACCGTGTGAAGGGTACACAACATAGTCGTTCAAGCTGAACCCTGCGATCTTTTTTGCTTTAGCCATTTTTAGTCTTCCTTATTGCCATATCCCGATACGAAAAAAACGCGTCAAAAAATGACAACGTATAATGGTTCGTTTTTTGGGAATGAGTTATAATTTCAGCAACATATACTGATAAGCGTCCTAATGTTTCAGTATTAATTATATCACAAAAAGAGACAACTTCCTACCGTATACATTAGGAAGTTTACCCTTTAAAAACAGCATATTATAAATGTTCGTTAAAATATAACTGTAAAAGCCACGAATCGTAATTTAACCGCCTTCGCCAGGCTCTGGTGAGAAATACTTCTCTAATTTACCTTCTTCGCCATCACGCTCTTCAGCTTCTGGAAGTTGGTCTTTCTTGGTGATGATAACAGGCCATTTTTCCGCATATTCACGGTTAAACTCGACCCATTTTTCCATATCAGGTTCTGTATCTGGACGGATCGCATCCGCTGGGCATTCTGGTTCACATACACCGCAATCGATACATTCATCAGGGTGGATAACCAGCATATTTTCACCCTCATAGAAACAATCTACAGGGCATACCTCTACACAATCTGTGTATTTACAAGCGATACAGGCGTCGTTGACGATATATGTCATGTGCAAAATCCTAGTCTTTGCGGTTGTTATATAGCCCTATATGGGGCGAATTCCGATCAATCAAGACGCTTTGCGTGAAAAGCGTCAGTCTGCCGCCGATCTTTCTTTGTTGGACGACCGTTTCCTTCGAATTTAGGATTTGGTGGAACAAATTCCTTTTTGGGGGGCGGTGGCGACTGGTCATTATAGAGTTTTTGAGCTTCGGGAGCTGGGCCACGTCGTGTTCCTAAGTCCAAAACTTCGATAACACGAACATGCTCAGCTTTCACAAAAGTTAACATATCCCCAACAACAAGACCATGTGCTGGTTTGCTGATTTTGGTACTGTTAACGCGAAGTTTACCCTCTGCCACAAATTTTGTGGCAAGGCTGCGCGATTTAAAGAACCGCGCATACCATAGCCATTTATCAACCCGCTGCGTTTCCGCCATGGATTATGATTTGCCTTTCAGCGCCATCAAAGCTGCGAATGGATTATCAGGATCAATCGCTTTGTCTTTCTTTGGTGGTCCCGAAGAATGTTGTTTTGGCTTATTGGATTGTTTGCCACCTTTGGCATCACGACGTGCTTTAGGCTTAGAATGCTGTGGGCGGTTACCCTGTGGACGCGCTTTTGGAACCCATTTGAAGGTGTAAAACACTTCTTTTGTGTCTTCTTCCGCTTCATCTTTAGGTGTTGCTGGCTCTTCAGAGGCAACTTCCGTTGCCGCTTCATCACCAGTCGCCTTCGGCGCGGTCTTGACCTTATCGCGTTCGCCTTTTTCAGCAGCGTAGCCTAGGCCCTGCATCAAATCTGCGAATTGGTCCAATGTCATACCTGTGATGGACAACATGTCAGGATTGGCTTCAAAGCCACCTTTCACATCATGTGAACGGATCATATCCGCCAAACGTTCCAACATATCAATGCGGATCGCGCGTTCACCGGCCAAACGGTACCCTGCACGAGGGTAGTAGCCTTTTGGTGCATCAGAAACAGCAGGAACAGTCACCAAACCAGCTGGCGGGGCTTCTGGGAATTCGCCCAGACCTTCAAACAAAGACCAAAGCACCAAGCGCAAACGTGTTGGCGCTGGTTTAAGCATTAAGTGATGGAAAACGGTGTATTGGCCGAAACGAATACCGTGTTTGCGCAATGTACCGCGTTGATCTTGATCCAAAGCTTTAATGTCATTCGCAATCGCAGACCGTGGGATAACCCCGAGGCTTTCTGCCAAACGGAACGCAACACCCTTCGCCAAACCAGGCAAAGCTTCGTCATCACGCATGTTAATAATATGTTCAAAAGCAGCAGTGATTTTGCGGTCCATAAAGTGGCCCAAACGTTTGCGCACTTTATCAGCAACATCTGTGCCTGCTTCTTCATCTACGAAAACATGGATCGCAGGCGACACAATATCCTCGCCCTTCACAAGTTTACCAACAGCATGCTCGCCCCACATCAGGCCACCCTGTTCTGTGAAATCAAATTCAGTATCTGGCGCATTGTAAAAACGATCAGAACGCAAGCTGAATTCAGGCTGAAGCGCTTGAATAGCCGCCGAGCGTAAAGTTTTTACCTGATCTGCATCCGCAGATTTGTCCAATTGGAATTGAAATGCATTTAATTTACCGACGAATTCGCCTTCAATGGTTACTTCGCCATCTTTATTTACTTCAGCCACCAAGGCCTCCTTTTGCTTCAACCGGCGCATTAAAATAGAGGTACGCCGATCGACAAATCGTTTTGTAAGCGCGCCGTGAAGCGCATCTGATAACCGATCTTCTACTGCACGCGTTTCGTCTCGCCAATAGTTTTCGTCAGTTAACCAGCCTTTTCTCTGTGTCACATAGGTCCATGTGCGGATATATGCCAATCTTTTAGACAATGCATCGATATCACCATGGGTTTTATCAATGCGCCTTACACGGTCTGCAAACCATGCCACAGGGATTTGCCCGCCGTCTGCCAGAAACTCGAAGATTTTGCCCACAATCGCGACATGCTCATTGTGTGAAACCTGCCTGAAATCAGGTAATTGGCAGGTATCCCATAACAATTGCACATCTCGGGCATTTTGGATGCGGTCTATGACTTCAGGCTGATCAGATAAGCTGCGTAGGGTCAAATGATCCCCTGCTTCGCGCGCTTTAACCAATAATGGATCATCACTGCTGCGCTCCAAAGATCGCAGTAAAGTGGCGGTTGTGCCAAAATCCAATCGAGAATTGCGCCATTGTAGTTTTTGAATGGGTGAAAAGCGGTGATTTTCAATTGCATTGACCACTTCATCCTCTAACGGGCGCGCCTCGCCTGTAACACCAAAAGTCCCATTGTTTTGATAACGCCCTGCCCGTCCTGCAATCTGAGCGAGTTCATTTGGCATAAGGCGCCGCATATTACGCCCATCGAATTTCGAGGTGCCCGAAAATGCCACGTGATCAATATCAAGGTTCAATCCCATACCAATAGCATCGGTTGCGACCAGATAGTCTACATCGCCGTTTTGATACATCTCTACTTGCGCATTGCGCGTCCGTGGGGAAAGCGCGCCCATCACAACCGCAGCACCACCCTTTTGGCGGCGGATAAGTTCCGCGATTGAATAGACATTATCCACAGAAAACCCAACGATTGCAGAGCGTTCTGGCATACGGGATATTTTTTTGGACCCTGAATAAGTCAGTTCAGAAAAACGGTCACGGCGCAAAAAATCCGCATCAGGAACCAACTTGGAAATAACGCCCCACATGGCATCAGAACCCAAAAACAAAGTTTCTGATATACCGCGCAAGTTTAACAAACGATCTGTAAACACATGCCCGCGTTCAGGGTCAGCGCAAAGCTGCACTTCATCAATAGCTACAAATTCGGCACCAAGACTTGTCGGCATAGCCTCTACCGTACAGACCCAATAAGTGGCACGTGGTGGCACAATCCGTTCTTCACCTGTGATCAAGGCCACAACAGATGGGCCCTTTTTGGCAACTAAACGGTCATAAACCTCACGCGCTAACAAACGCAAAGGCAATCCAATCACACCACTGCGATGGGCCAACATGCGCTCTAACGCATAATGTGTTTTTCCGGTGTTGGTGGGGCCAAGCACCGCGCATACGCGCGATCGCTGTTGCATTGTAGGTCTATCCTTAGCCTATAATGAGGTACCTTTGACCTCATCCTCTAACTGTTCAATGTTCTTCTTAAGACCATCTTGATGAGGATGCACCTCTAAAGCGCGCTTATATACAGCCAATGCATCTTTTTTTCTATCTAGCTGAACAAGTATCGAGCCAAGACCAGCCATTGCCCCAAAATGCCTAGGGTTTAATTGTAAGGTGCGTTGAATATCAGCCATTGAGAGACCAAATTCATTCATCAAATAAAATGCAGTTGCCCGCATGTTCCATGCTTCAGCAAAATCGGGAGAATGGTCGATCACAGTTGAAAAATGCCCAACAGCCACTTTCAAATCACCATCTTGCATGGCTTTTTTACCGCGGCGCAGCAAATGATCCATCGCAGGCGATCCTGATTTGCCCCATTCTGCCCATATTTTCTGTTCAGATTTCTTCCATTCATCGTTTTCAGGATCTTGAAGCTCTGAAAATAAGGTATCAAGTTCAGTTGTTTGCGCAAAAGCGTGATTATTATCACCAAAAACAGCAATTAACGTTACGAAACAGAAGATCGCAGGTATCAGGGACTTTAAGTTTTTAGTATTTAGTTTCATGATAACCCCAAGGTATCGCAAACACGCAAGAATGCGAGAATTTTTTAAGATTTAGGAGACACAAATGAGTGACGTAATCGCAAAAGCAGTAGACGCGCTGAACGAAAAAATGGGAAGCGACGGCTTTGATGGTTCTGTTAAAGTGGAAATCGAAGGCGAAGGTAGTCTTATGATTGACCAAAATGGTGCACGTGCTGCTGACGAAGACGCAGATTGCACGCTTACTGCTGATGCAGAAACATTCCAAGGTATGTTAACGGGCGATGTAAACCCAACAGCTGCATTTATGTCTGGTGGTCTAAAAGTAGACGGTGACATGAGCGCTGCAATGAAATTGGGCGCAGTTCTATCATAATATGACACAAGCGCCGTTCTTTGCTGATATTGCCAATGCTCCCAAAGGGGGCATTGCGCATTGGAAAACATGTCGGGACGGCGTACGTATCCGTGTTGCGACTTGGAAAAACGGAACCAAAGGCACTGTTTTGGTTTTTCCTGGCCGCACCGAATTTATCGAAAAATATGGACCAACCATTCAATCCCTAGTGGACCGTGGGTATTCTGTGGCTGCAATTGATTGGCGTGGCCAAGGATTGGCCGATCGAATTGCTAAGAATCATCAGCTTGGTCACGTAAAACACTTCCATGACTATCAAATGGATGTAGAAGCCATGCTAGAGGTAGTAGATGATGCTGGTTTAGAAAAACCGCACACACTTATTGCACACTCTATGGGTGGTAATATCGGCCTTCGCGCCCTCCATAATGGCCTAGATGTAAAGAAAGTGATCTTTTCGGCACCAATGTGGGGCATTTATATAGCCCCCGCGTTACGTATTCCTGCCAAGCTAATATCGACAATCGGTCCTCGTATCGGGCTTTCGCAGAAATTCTCACCAAACACGCGATCCGAAAATTACGTCCAAATCAGTGACTTCACTGAAAATAAGCTCACAAATGATAAAGAAACCTACGATTGGATGATCCGTCAATTGGATGCACACCCAGAACTTGGCATTGGTGGCCCAAGCATAAACTGGCTACATCAAGCGTTCATGGAATGTGCAAAATTATTAATGATGCCCGCACCAGAACAAGATTGTATTTGTTTCTTGGGCAGCAAAGAAGAAATCGTACATCCAAAATCGCTTCGGCATATCATGGGTAAATGGCCAAATGCTGAATTGATCGACATCCAAGGTGCTAAACATGAACCACTTATGGATGGCGATGAAATATTAGACCAAGTCTGGACGAATATAGACCGCTTTTTAGCCGTTAAGTAATTCTATCGCTTGCGCATGGATCCGTTTATCACTTGCGGCAATCACTTGCCCCCCTTGATGGGCAGGGTTACCCTGCCAATCCGTAACAATACCACCAGCAGCCTCTATAACAGCAATAGGGCCTTGGATATCATAGGCATTCAAACCAGCCTCGATTACCAAATCAATCTGCCCTGAAGCAAGCAAGGCATATGCATAACAATCCATACCATAACGGGTTAATTTTGCTTGGCCAGCAACACGTTTGAAAGCGGCGCCTTCTGCGTCTGTCCCAACTTCTGGAAATGTCGTAAATACAATTGCATCAGACACATCCGCACATTTTCTAACGACCAAATCGTATGTTTGTTGCCCGCGCGTCATAGAAGCCGTCCCAAATCCTCCAATAAAGCGCTCCCCTGTATAGGGCTGATCAATTACGCCCAGAACAGGTCCCTCACCTGCATCAACAGCAATCAAGACACCCCATGTCGGTGTCCCACTGATAAAACCACGGGTACCATCAATCGGATCAAGAACCCACGTAAACCCAGAAACCCCATTTATATTTTCATACTCTTCACCAAGAATACCATCATCAGGCCTGCGTTTTGCAAGGATGTCTCGCATTTCACGCTCAATCGCCTTATCTGCGATTGTTACAGGGTCAAAACCTTCATCAAGTTTATTCTCTAAATTTTGCCCTGAAGATCGGAAATACTTTAATGCAATTGGTCGTGCAGCGTCTGCAAGCGCGTTTGCTACATCCAGTAATTCAGATTGCAATGTTTGGGATATATCGGGCAAAGAAAAACTCCAGTTCGGTGCATGTTCCTAAACTGGAGTTTTCACAATGTAAGGTTTGCGTCAACCGCAGACCTTATGCAACATCACTTAAAACACGCGCAAGATCGAAAAGTTTACGGCGTTGTTTTTCTGGCATAGCATAATATGAACGTACGAGTTCTAAGGCTTCTTTATCCGCGAGGAAATCACCTTTAGCAGATTTGATACCTGCTTCAGTATTTTCAGCGCTTAACTCAGCACCTTCATATCCTTCAAAAAAGAATGTAATCGGAACACCAAGTGTTTCCGCGATATCCCACAAGCGCGATGCGCTTATGCGGTTCATACCTGTTTCGTATTTTTGGATCTGTTGGAATTTAATCCCAACCGCCTCACCAAGTTGTTGTTGGCTAAAACCAACCATCCAACGTCTCTGGCGAACGCGTTTACCCACATATTCATCAACGGGATGCGTCATTATTAATAGTCCTTGCTTGCTACTCTAGGTTTTATAGCAATTTTTTGAATCTATTACATTCACAGGCGATCAACTATTTGGAATTAACTTGTAATAATTAGTTAAACATTTGAATTTAAATACTTATTTTTGAGTTCCTCACTAAACTTCACCTTTTAACAACACATTTTAGGCCATGAAGACTGTTCTATGGTTAGCTCATAAAAAAATCCATATTTGCAAAATGCAAATTACCGTTAAGGTAAAGTTTTGCATTTTGCAAATATGACATTCTACCCAGAGCAGAAAAAGAATCGCGTCACTCTACAGTTACTTAAGATAAAGTTAACAATAATTAAGACAATTTAAAGGCGGACAACATTGGTCTTAATAATTGTTCAACCCTGGCTTAAGACACAAGCCACATGATAATGTCCCCAACAATAAAAAACCCGCTGTAAAGCATTCCTGCTTAATACAACGGGTCTTAAAAAGTTTTGAAAATTCTTAAAGTTAGCTTGCCACTTTAGACATGCGCTTACGCTCATTTGGGTCCAGATAACGTTTGCGCAAACGCACAGAACTTGGTGTCACCTCAACCAATTCGTCATTATCAATATAAGCAATTGCTTCTTCCAAAGACAGCTTCACAGGTGTCGTCAAGCGAACCGCTTCATCCGTACCAGAGGCACGTACGTTCGTTAGCTTTTTACCCTTAAGCGGGTTTACTTCCAGATCATTCTCACGATTATGCTCACCAATGATCATACCCTGATAAACATCTTCTTGTGCACCAATAAAGAACTTACCACGATCTTCTAAGTTGAAGATCGCATAAGAAACAGATTGACCGTTTTCCATTGAAATCAGAACACCAGCACGGCGACCAGGGATAGCACCCTTGTACTCTGCCCAATCGTGGAACACACGGTTCAGAACACCCGTACCACGCGTGTCTGTCAAAAACTCACCATGATAGCCGATCAAACCACGTGCAGGCACATGCGCCACAATACGTGTCTTACCAGCACCTGCTTGTTTCATCTCGACCAATTCACCACGACGATGGCCTGTAATCTTTTCAATCACGGCACCAGAATATTCGTCATCCACATCGATGGTCACCTCTTCAATCGGCTCCATCTTTTTACCGTCTTCTTCCATAAACAAAACTTGTGGGCGAGAAATCGACAATTCAAACCCTTCGCGGCGCATGTTTTCAATCAAAACACCCATCTGCAATTCGCCACGACCAGCAACCTCAAAGGCTTCGCCACCAGGTGTATCTGTTACTTTAATTGCAACATTTGATTCCGCTTCTTTCAACAAACGTTCACGGATCACACGTGATTGTACCTTCTTACCATCACGACCAGCTAATGGGCTGTCGTTAATGCCGAAAGTTACAGTAATTGTTGGCGGATCAATAGGTTGCGCAGGAATAGCTTCATCGACAGATTGTGCAGCCAAAGTATCCGCAACCGTCGCTTTAGTCATACCAGCAATAGAAACAATATCGCCTGCTTCAGCTACATCAATTGCAGTTTGTTCCAAACCACGGAATGCCAAGATTTTCGTTACACGGAAGTTTTCAATCAACTCACCTTCACGCGACATCGCTTTGATCGTTTCACCAGCTTTAAGCGTACCTGTTTCAACACGACCAGTCAGCAAACGACCAAGGAATGGGTCACCCCCCAAAGTTGTTGCCAACATTGTGAAAGGCTTGTCCTGCTCTTGGATTTGCGCAGGTGCTGGCACGTGATCAATGATCAGGTCAAACAAAGCAGACAAATCTTTGCGCGGACCGTCCAATTCCATGTCAGCCCAGCCAGAACGGCCAGAGGCATACATAGAAGGGAAATCAAGCTGATCGTCTGTTGCTTCTAGGTTTGCAAACAAATCGAAACATTCATCCAATGCACGATCAGGCTCGCCATCAGGTTTATCCACTTTGTTCACAACAACAATTGGGCGCAGACCCAATTTCAATGCTTTAGATGTTACGAATTTCGTTTGTGGCATTGGGCCTTCTGCCGCATCCACCAACAATACAACGCCATCTACCATAGATAGGATACGCTCAACCTCACCACCAAAGTCAGCGTGGCCTGGTGTATCAACGATATTGATACGTGTGCCCTTCCACTCAACTGATGTAGGTTTTGCAAAAATCGTAATGCCGCGCTCACGTTCCAAATCGTTGCTGTCCATAGCACGTTCTTGTGTCGCTTCGTTTTCACGGTAGATACCTGACTGCTTTAGCAGTTCATCTACAAGTGTGGTTTTGCCGTGGTCAACGTGGGCAATAATAGCAATATTTCGTAAATCCATGATACGCGCCTTTATAGGAGGTTGGGCTGTTTGTGTGCGCCTTACAGGGACTAAGCACAAATAGCCAGTGATAAATGAGCATATCAGCGTTCCACATCAAGCATCGCAAAGCTTAGCTCAACCCATCCTCCTATTTATAGGCCCTAGATTATTCCAAAGATACGCAAGGCAAATACTGCCTGACAGCCAACCCCAACTGCAAAAGCCAAAGTTCTTAGTACGGGCAATGCAGCCGTATATATGATGTAATGCGCAACACGCGCACAGAAATACACAATCGCTGCTATCGCCGTTGCCCCACTATTAAGACCCAAGACTTCGACAATCAGCACCAAAGGCGCAAAAACAGCCATATTCTCTACCGCATTATTATGAGCACGCGCAGCACGGTGCGCCCAGTCTGCATCATGGGGATGAATACCTGTAGGGTCCCAAACTGCTTTCACGACCCCCTGCTGCACAATCAATTGTAAAATATAAGGCAGCCATGACAGCCCAAGCAAGCAAACCGACAATGTTAACCAATAAAGTTCCGATGACATGATAAGAGTTCCTCTGTTTCCAATATGAATGGAATCACAGCTACTCTTTTATTTACATTTACGTAAGTATGCGCAAATAATGCATATACTTACAAATAGGATAGTGTAAAATGCGAAAACAACGTCATCCAACAGAGATACTTGAGAATTGCCCAATGGAGGCAACTTTGGATCTAATAGGTGGAAAATGGAAAGGCGTTATACTCTTTCGTCTTTACGAAGGTACAAAGCGTTTCAACGAATTATCCCGCCTTATCTGTACAATATCACCCAGAACGTTGACCAAACAGCTGCGCGAACTAGAGGCAGATGGCTTGATCAGCAGAACCGTGTACCCAGTCGTTCCACCAAAAGTGGAGTACAACCTTACAGAACGAGGTCAAACACTTCAGCCCGTCTTACTCGCATTAATGGAATGGGGGCAAACCAACGTTCTTGATGCTTTCCCAAACACACAATCAAACAGCCTGTAAATGCTGTGGGCGTGCAGGTGCTGATTGGTTTGCATATGCATCCTCAATCAATCCGGCCAAGCGATCGACCAGAACCGCATTTGTAGAACCTCCGCGTTGCAAAGTGATCTTAAATTCTGGCAACTCTGGCAAATTCGCATCCTCAGGCACTTCGATCCAATCCGCAGGCTGCGTTCCCGCCAAACAGGCATGAACTGCGAAATCTGCGCTAACACAGGCCTCAACGGTCTTTGCATGTGTTGTATCCACAGCCAATTCCCATGTAATACCTGCTTTATCTAAGGCTTCCACAACAATTGGGCGGAACAAACAGTTGTTTTCATAAGCCAATCCAAGTGGTTGTTTCTTCCAAACACGCCCATCTTGTGCACCGAACCATTTAAGTTGTGATGATTTCACAACCTTAGCGCCGACAGGGCAATCAATTTCTGTTGTCAGGATTAAATCTGCTTCGCCCAATTCCAATCTTTCCTTTAAATAGGTTGTATAGGACGACAGCAATTGTACTTTTACACGCGGAAATTCAGCAGCAAATTGCTTTAACACCTTTGGAATATGCGGATAAACAATGTCATGCGGTACACCTAAAACGATTTCATCCTCGAAATCATCAGATGTTAATCGCCCCCAAGCTTCATCATTTAATGCCATCATACGTTTAGCGTAACTTAACAACAGTTCGCCTTGTTGGGTTAAAGCCACGCCACGGCCGGACCTGTCCATCAGCGCCAACCCCATAGATTCCTCTAGTCTTTTCAATTGCATAGAAACCGCTGACTGCGTCAAATGCAATTGGCCTGCCGCCTTAGTAACGCCTCCAGTTTCGGCAACAGCCACAAATGATCTTAATGCCGTTAAATCTAAATTTCGAACCATATCACAATCCTTGATGTATTACGTCACAAACATTCGTTTTCCATATGTTAGCTTAACTGGCATAGAGATATCAAGAAAATTGATGAAAAACATACATCACATAACGGAATGGAAAGGATCACAAAATGACATACATCGTCGATACACACATCTCCCACGGCTCAAAACGTCCAACATTCTTTGCTCGTATAGCTGAAGCACTTACATTGCACAGCCAACGCACCACACTAAAGGGTCTAAGCGATGACGCCTTAAAAGACATTGGCCTAACACGCAGTGATGTGAACCGCGAATGCGCAAAAACATTCTTTTCTGACCTCATCAGATAAGTTTTTTGCCTAAAGGCGCACCCACCTCTTCCCTTGGGGTGCGCCTATTCCCTCCGTTTGAATACGGTTTTTTACAAAAACCCTTGAATTTAACGATAAATTCATGCGTATTTTCCTTGATAAATCCCGATAACTCCCCATATTCTTTGTTAAGAATGCCACAACCACGTGTGCATGAAACGTAATGTTATCGAGGAGATACAAAAATGGCTGAATATGATACAGTCCGCCGCGCCTCCGCAGGCGTACAATCATCGGCAATTGACGAGGGCCTACGCGCCCACATGAACCGCGTTTATGGACTTATGTCTATGGGCATGATCATTACAGGGATCATCGCTTATATCGTAGGTACTGACTTGGCATCTGCAAAAGCAGGCCAGCCAACAATGGTTCTATCCCCTGAAATCTTGCAAACGATGTTCTCTAGCCCAATTCGCTATGTCATCATGTTCGCACCACTTGCTGTTGTTTTCGCCTTTGGCGCTGGCATCAACCGCATGTCTGAAAATACTGCACGTTTAGTCTTTTTAGGCTTCTCTGGCTTGATGGGTCTATCCATCTCTTGGATTTTCGCTGTATACACAGGCATCTCAATCGCAAATACATTCTTTGTGACTGCAATTGCTTTTGCTGGCCTGTCTTTATACGGATACACAACCAAAAAAGACATTTCTGGCTGGGGTAGCTTCCTGATCATGGGTGTGATTGGTTTGATCGTTGCAATGATCGTAAACATCTTCCTAGCATCAAGCGCACTTGCATTTGCAATCTCAGCGTTGGGTGTTTTGATCTTTGCAGGCCTTACAGCCTATGACACACAGAACATTAAAAACACATACATTCAAATGGCTTCACACGGCCAGACAGAATGGTTGGGTAAAGCGGCTATTATGGGCGCATTAAACTTATACCTAGATTTCTTAAATATGTTTATGTTCTTGCTAAGCTTCATGGGCAACCAAGACTAAACACAGCACAGTCTGTTAAATATTAGCCGAGGCCATGCGCCTCGGCTTTTTTATATCTAGAGGATGATACTATGGAAGATTTTCCACTTACAGTCACAGCTTGGACGGCCCTGATATTAGGCGCACTCCTGTTGTATCTGACATTCGCCACAATCCTTTATCGTCGAAACAAGCATATCGTTCTGGGCGACGGGGATGACAAAGTCATGACCAAACTTATCCGTGGTCACGCAAATGCTGCTGAACAAATCCCAATGGCGCTTATCCTATTGGGTTTAGTGGAATATCTGAATGGCAGTACATACGCCTGTATCATTGCAGCCATCCTAGTGATTGGTCGTTTACTACACGCCACATACTTCCGCTTTGACGGCACAACATGGCGCTTTCGCTTCTACGGAATGCTGCTCACCGTTACGGCACAAGCCTTATCTTTAATCGCACTATTACGGACGTTGTTATTCTAAAGAGCAAAAAGGCGCCCCAAAGAGCGCCCTTCAAAGTCCTAAAGACTGGAAAATCAAGCTTACTTGATTTTGCCTTCTTTGTAAGGAACGTGCTTACGCACAACTGGGTCATACTTATTCACAACCATTTTTTCGGTCATTGTGCGTGAATTCTTTTTAGTCACATAAAAGTGGCCAGTATCCGCAGTTGAGTTTAGGCGGATTTTAATTGTGGTTGGCTTCGCCATGGTTTTTCTCCGTGCTGCAGGAAAACCCTGCGAAAATCTGTGAACCCGCCTTCTACTCGCTTCAGCATACGAGTCAAGAGGAAGTCGCGTAATTTATGAAGTCTTTGCGCCATCTATGCTAATCATGATCTCGCGCAGGTCATCTGGTACAGGTCTGCTTTCTGTCGCAGTTTGGTTGACCATCACCAAAGTCGTATTCCCTGTGACCCGAACGGTCCCATCACACCACACAGCATAATCCACAACAAAGCTTGTGCGACCCAATTTGGATACGCGTGCCAGTGTTATATATTCCTCGGCATTATACATCGGTGCATCATACGTAATGTTCGCAGATCGTACGACAGGTTTGATTTCACTGTCTTGGCTAAAGACAATGCCAAGCATCTCTAGATAAAGCACGCGCGCGTTTTCGAACCATGTGTGGTAAATCTTGTTGTTCACATGGTTATACGTGTCCAAGTCGCTGTATTTTACGACATCAGCCAAACCCAATGTCCAGCCGCCTTCGATACCCAGCGCTTCGATCTGTGCTTTGTCTAAAACTTTTGTCATGCCAGACCTTTTTCCACCAACCCAGCTGCGATCTGAGCATAAGCATCTGCAATCGGATTGTCAGTCGCCGCAATTGGTGTGCCACCATCGCCTGCCAAACGAATCTCTAGATCCAATGGGATTTCACCCAAGAATGGCAATCCCAGGCGTTCCGCATCATCACGTGCACCGCCATGGCCAAAGATATGTGCCTCGTGCCCACATTGCGGGCAGTGATAGCTGGACATGTTTTCGATCATCCCCAAAACTGGTGTCTTGGTCTTTTCAAACATGTTCAACGCTTTGCGCGCATCCAAAAGTGCCACATCTTGCGGCGTAGATACCACAATAGCCCCCGTAACACTGGCCTTTTGTGCCAATGTCAGCTGCACATCACCCGTACCTGGCGGCAAATCAACGATCAGCACATCCAATTCACCCCATTCAACTTGCCCCAACATCTGCTGCAAGGCACCCATCAACATAGGGCCACGCCAAACAACCGCTTCATCCTCTTTCAACATCAACCCGATAGACATCATGGTCACGCCGTGGCTTTGCAAAGGAATAATCGTTTTGCCATCAGGCGAAGCTGGGCGTTTGTTCACACCCATCATACGCGGCTGACTTGGGCCATAGATATCAGCATCCAACAGACCAACGCGGCGACCTTGTTTCGCTAAAGCCACAGCCAAATTGCTGGACACTGTGGATTTACCAACCCCCCCCTTACCACTGGCAATCGCCAATATGCGATCAACACCTGCAACAGGTGCTTTATCCGCAGCAGGTTTCGGATGACCGCCGATTTTCAAATTTGGTACAGGTTTTGGCGCATTATGTGCTGTCAGCATGACAGAAGCGTTTTGAACACCGTCCAATGCTTTAACCGCAGCTTCCGCCGCATCACGCACAGGCCCCATCTTTGGGCCGTCTTCTGGCGCCACTTCCATTACAAACTGAACAGAGCTGCCTTCAACAACCAGTGCACGGATCAAATCTGCCGCTACAATATCTTGTCCATTTGGCAATTTTACCGCTTTTAAGCAGTTCAAAACGTCATCACGATTTAGGGTCATTTTATGAAGCCTTCTCTTTCAGCTTGCGCATCACTATATATCGCCCCTAAATTTAGCATTCTAGCCAGAAGAGCAAGAGCAAACGGGAAAGACCGCGACAATGAGTATCCTTGGCCAAGCTATAGACCTAGTACTCTCTGCTGATGCAGAGCTCGGACGCATTGTCGGCCTATCTTTACGCGTCAGCTTAACAGCCACTTTAATCGCCTCACTCTTTGCGATTCCTATGGGCGCAGCTTTAGCAATCTGGAACTTTAGATTTCGTCAGGTGTTGATTGTCATATCAACATCATTGATGGCCCTCCCCCCCGTGGTTGTCGGCCTAATGGTTTATCTCTTACTCTCGCGCGCAGGCCCATTAGGATCATACGGCATACTCTTTACACCGGCGGCAATGATCATTGCTCAATCAGTTCTAATCTTTCCAATCGTATTGGCCCTCACCCGCGAAGCCATTCTGCCATTGAACCGCGATTATGAAAATCTACTCAATGCCTTAAACGTCAGCCCGACCCAGCGCCTGAAAACGCTTATCTGGGATGCCCGTTTTGCAATTGTCACGGCCCTGCTCGCTGGCTTTGGTCGCGCCTTGGCAGAAGTTGGCGCCGTTATCATCGTTGGCGGTAATATCGCTGGCTTTACCCGTGTCATGACCACAACGATTGCGTTGGAAACATCCAAAGGTAACCTGCAATTGGCACTGGCTCTTGGTATTATCTTATTATCCATTGCCTTTGCCATTAACATCCTCATTCACTGGATCGGCAGCTTTGGCCGCAAATATCAGGTCGTACGGTAATGCAGCACCTAAAGATACAAGACCTAAATTACACATCTGATAACGCGCTTCTCTTAAAAGAGATTAACGTTTCTCATGAAAACAAGGGAGTAACGGCAATTATTGGTGCAAATGGCGCGGGTAAAAGCCTCTTGCTATCTGCCTTGCATGGATTGATTACACCTACATCGGGCCGAATTTTATGGGGCGATACCCCTGCGGTTGATGGAAAAAACACGCGCGGATATGTTTTTCAAAAGCCAATCATCTTGCGCCGATCCGTGCGTGCCAACCTTGCCTACCCACTTAAGGTTCAAAACCAACCAAAAGCAGATCAAACAGCGGCCACTGACCGTATGTTAGAGCTTTCACAGCTCTCTCATCTCGCAGATCAACCCGCAGCCAGCCTCTCAGGCGGCGAGGCACAGCGCATGACTATTGCACGTGCGCTGATCACTCAGCCTAAGACGCTATTATTAGACGAACCCTGCTCCAACCTAGATCCAGCCTCCACCAAGCTTATTGAAGGTATGATACTGCGCTTTGTAGCAGATGGTGGCAGCGTCTATATCTCTACACACGACATGGCGCAGGCTAAGCGTTTGTCAGACGTGGTTTTCTTTCTGGAAACTGGTCGACTATTGGAACATAAAGCGGCAAAAGACTTCTTTGCGGCTCCAACCACCCGTGAAGGCAAAGCTTATTTAAGCGGAGACCTCTAAATGCGTTTTATAACAGCCTGCTGCTTTCTGCTCTTTTCTACAATGACCTTTGCAGAAGATAAATTCATTACAATTGCATCAACCACATCCACCCAAAATTCAGGTTTATATGATTACCTACTGCCACAGTTCACAAAAGAAACCGGCATAGACGTCCGTGTTGTTGCAGTTGGCACAGGTCAAGCGATTAAAATTGCAAAAAACGGCGATGCCGACGTTTTACTTGTCCATCATCGTTCCTCTGAAGATGCTTTTGTGGCAGATGGCTTTGGCATTGATCGCCGTGATGTCATGTACAACGACTTTGTTCTCGTTGGTCCAAAAGACAAAGCAAACTTTGAAAATTTGGAAGCTGCACTTACTACATTTTCATCATCGAATGATTACACATTTGTCTCGCGTGGGGATGACAGCGGCACGCATAAGCGCGAACGTGAACTTTGGGCCGCATTTAATTTATCACCACAAGGGGATTGGTACCGCGAAATTGGAGCTGGTATGGGCGCAGCCTTGAACATGTCTGCCTCTATAGAAGCATACACATTGTCTGACCGTGGCACATGGCTGTCTTTTGGCAACAAAGGTAATTTAGATATCGTTGCCCAAGGCGAAGATATGTTGTTCAACCCCTATGGCATCATCCTTGTAAATCCTGCCAAACACCCACATGTAAAAATTGATATGGCTCGTCAGTTTTCCGATTGGATCATCTCGGATAGAACCCAATCTATCATTGGCGAGTTTACACTTAATGGCATGCAACTCTTTTGCCCCAATGCCAATCCAGAACAGAATATTGATGTAATATGTCCCAGCTCTGTACCTAAAGTTGATTGACACGATAGCCCGTATAACTGCGTATTGTTTCAAGCCCTAAAGCTATGCAATAATTGCATATCGGAAATGCATTATTGACCCTTTAATAATACTTACCCAGTACCTATCTTATAAACAGAGCGAAGGACAAACCTCCCATTTAGTCCTTCCTTACATAGGATTGCAGCTTCACTCCTCCCATTCGAAGCCCAGTCCAAAGTTAGAAAGCGATGCTGCACCTCCTCCCGCGGCGTCGCTTTTTCTTTTTGTGCATTCCATATAGGTAGAACTACTTATGCGCCAAACGCATGTCGGAAATGCAACCTTATCTGTTTAATTTTTGTGCCGAATGCCTAAATTAAAGTCATCAGATAAACAATGGAGCAAGCCAATGGCATTCCTAACACAAACATACAAACCGACTTCTGCAGACACATTTACATCAGTATTCAACATGGTGAAAACAGATGTCGCGAACTACCTAGCTTACCGCAAAACAGTTGCTGAGCTAAGCAAGTTGACTAACCGCGAATTAGGCGATCTTGGCCTAAGCCGTTCAGGCATCAAAGCATCTGCAATCTACGCAGTATACAACTACTAAGACTTAATACTCATACCGATCTGCCCTCCCTCAGATCGTGTTGCATAAAACGGCGTCACCCTCTCCCTGTGGCGCCGTTTTTATTTTATCTATTGATATGATGATTTATGCGGCGGCTAAAACGGCACTTCATCTTCGGCTTGAACGAAGCTTGCCAAGATTTTCTTGGCCCCGCCACCATCGAACACAATCGACAACTTATCAGCTTCTACACCAATAACCGTTCCATTGCCGTATTTCCCGTGGTTCACACGATCACCGATCCCAAAATCTGGCACAGATTCTGCATCAATGATCAGCGGTTTACGTGGCTTTGATGGAATCACCGTTGCCCCAGCAGTCCGTGCCTGCATCCGCTTCCAACCCGGAGAATTATAAGCATCTGCCCTTGCCGCATGATCCGCCAAGTCAGATTGCATGGTTGCCCCACCACTGGTGCCACCATAAAGCCCGGGTGCACTGAGAACCTCAACATGTTCTGGCGGTAATTCATCCACAAATCGCGATGCCATTTGTGTTTGCCACTGCCCATAAACACGGCGGTTTTGCGCAAAACTGATCGTACAAAACTCTTCCGCGCGCGTGATCCCCACATAGGCCAAACGTCGTTCTTCCTCGACACCCTTTTGGCCTGTTTCATCCATAGCGCGTTGCGATGGGAACAACCCATCTTCCCAGCCGGGTAAAAACACCACAGGAAATTCCAAACCTTTGGCCGCATGCAATGTCATAATGCTGACCTTAGGCGTATCCGCCTCTTGCTCATTGTCCATGATCAGGCTGACGTGCTCTAGGAACCCTTGCAGATTCTCAAATTCTTCCAACGCTTTGACCAATTCTTTCAGATTTTCCAAGCGCCCAGGCGCTTCTGGCGTTTTGTCATTCTTCCAGTGATCCGTATAACCGCTTTCATCCAGAATAAGTTCAGCCACCTCAATATGGCTCATCGCACCATCACGAATAGCAGCTGTCCAACGATCAAAGCCTTCCACCAACTGCTTTAATGAATTGCGCGCACGGGCAGACAAACCACCCTCTTCCACAACAATCCGTGCACCTTCTAACAACGACACGCCATTTTCACGCGCCGCTTGGTTGATGATCTGCTGCGCCTTATCGCCAATTCCGCGTTTCGGCGTATTCACGATCCGCTCAAACGCCAAACCATCCTCGTTCGAAACCGCGACACGGAAATAAGCCATCGCATCACGGATCTCCATCCGCTCATAAAACCGCGGCCCACCGATCACGCGGTAGTTCAAGCCAATGGTTAGAAACCGATCTTCAAACGCCCGCATTTGATGTGAGGCACGCACAAGGATTGCTATCTCATCTAATGAAAATCCATCTTTATGCGTAGCTCCATGATCATGTAAACTACGTGTTTTATAATCGTGGTCGTATTCTCCAGCTTTCCCAACTGTTACTCCTGGAGCTTCTCGCGCCGCTGCATTTTTATCTAAGCGGTCTTGCTCTTGTTGAAATGTTTGAGATCTAGGGTTACTGCGGTATTTATATTTACCACGTCCAGCTTGCGCATCTTCAATCTCATCGCCGATCCAACGTGCTTCTTCCTCACCATCCCAATGACCGATCAAGCGGACTTTGTCGCCGTCTTTTTTATCCGTCCAAAGCGTTTTACCCAGACGGTCTTCATTGCCATTGATAACACCAGAGGCAGCCCCCAGAATATGATGCGTAGACCGATAATTCTGCTCCAGCTTAACAACATGCGCCCCAGGGAAATCCTTTTCAAACCGCAAGATATTGCCCACCTCAGCACCGCGCCAGCCATAGATCGATTGATCATCATCACCGACACAACAGATGTTCTTATGGTTCGATGCCAACAAGCGCAGCCACAAATACTGCGCCACGTTGGTATCTTGGTATTCATCCACCAGAATGTATTTAAACCAACGCTGGTACTGCTGCAAAATATCAGGATGCGCTTGGAAGATCGTCACCACATGCAGTAATAAATCCCCAAAATCAGCCGCATTCAACGTTTTCAATCGCGCCTGATATTGGGCATAGAGTTCTGAACCCAAAACAGTCTTTCGCCCAATTGCCCCACTTTCTGGGTTACGCCGATCAAATTCATAAGAACGCTCGGCTTTCTTAATTTCACTTTCATTATACAAACGGTCGGCCCAAAGTTCGACATCTTGAGAAACAGGTACTTTCTCTGGTGGAAAGGCTTGGTTTTTCCATTGATCAATTAACCAAATAAGTGATCTAGGTGGATGTCTTTTTTCGTCTACATTTGCAGCAACAATCAACTGTTTCAACAGCCGCTTCTGATCGTCCGTATCCAAAATAGTGAAATTAGACTTCAGCCCAACCAGTTCCGCATGGCGGCGCAAGATTTTCACACAAAGCGAATGGAACGTGCCCAACCAAGGCATCCCTTCCACCATTTCACCCAACATGCCGCCCACACGATTTTTCATCTCGCGTGCCGCTTTATTGGTAAAGGTCACCGCCAAAATCTCATTCGGCCGCGCGGTACCCGTGTTCAACAAATGCACAATACGCGAAGTTAACGCTTTGGTCTTACCCGTCCCCGCACCCGCCAACATCAACACAGGTCCATTCAGTGTTTCCACCGCCTCGCGCTGTGCTGGGTTCAAGCCTTCCAAATACGGTGTCGGCCGCGCACCCATCGCCATTTGCGACAGGCTGCGCTTTTCTGCTTGTTCAAAAGCGTCGGTATCATCCCAATCATTCATTCGCGCATCGTAACTCTATTTGTAGGAAAGTAAAAGCGTTGTTCACACAATGTTCCACCATAAATAAAATAGAAAATAATTCCATTTTTCCACTTGCAGCAGCTATGGTTAAGTGTATAAACCGCCTTACCAAATGGACGCGGGCGTAGCTCAGGGGTAGAGCATAACCTTGCCAAGGTTAGGGTCGAGAGTTCGAATCTCTTCGCCCGCTCCAATTTGAAAACAAAGGGTCGTAGTGAAAACTGCGACCCTTGTTTCGTTTTAGAACACTTGTTTTATATGAATAAGTCTGGGCGTTCCATTTCCATGAGCAGCTGAACGCAAGCAGAATGAACTATAAAAAACAAAAGGCCCAGATGATTATCTGGGCCTTTTGCTATCTAATTGTATTCTAAGCGATCTTAGCTGCGCTCTGACCCTGATGCATCTGGATCAATCGAATCTTCGTTTTCATTGGTCGCACGTTCAGGACCGATAGGCTGATCTGTATTTGTGATCTCTGTATGAAAACGTGGCGTAATCGCAATCTCGTTTGTAAACGTCGTAGAAACTAAGTTTGCAATTGAGATGAATGGTTCAAACGGAACACCCGTCTGGATCAATACCAAACTTTCGCCAACAGCCATATTTGGAATAATCGCTGTAGGCAGTTCACTTTGATCATAGATACGATCACCACCATTTACAGCTGTACTCCATTGGATGCGTTTTGTGTTTGCATCCACTTGCAGAATGCTTGTCACAACAATTGTAGGATCAGATCCATCACTATCAACGATAGATTCAAAAATACTGCCAACTGTGTTGATGTATTCATCTGTCACCACATCTTGGCGAGAGATCAAATCTACAGCTGTATATGTTGCTTTGTTTGCACCCATGTAGGTCTTAAAGCCATCAAAGAATGATAAACTGATGAAAGCCCAAGCTAGAATTACAGGAGCAAGAATGGCAAACTCCATAGAGATAACGCCAGCTTCGTCGCGTCCGTATTTACGGAAAAGGTTTTTGAAAATACGCATTATAATGGCTCCACGACATAGGCTGTATCAGCGATTAATTGTATCCCACCACTTGCATCGGTATCGAACAATCCGAAACCATTAAAGATAGTAGGACCGACACGATCAACAACAACACAAGCTCTTAGGTAAACTGCATCATTTTGACGACCTGGCACGAATTCGATAACAGGTTGGCTCGTTTGAGTACGGTCGATACATTTTGCTCCAGCTGGTTTTACAAAGCCTGCAGATGTATCAATTGGACTCATCTCTAGTGTCAGAGTTGATGCACAATTCTTGATGTAGTTTGCATGGCTACAAATCTCAGACTTGAAGTATGCCAAACCATTATCATCAGATTCTGGGAAACCGTGCAAACGCACTTCGCGTACTGATTTATCCAAAGCGGATTCTAATTCTGTATATTTCAACATTAGAACTGCTGAGTGAAAGTTCACTGCGATTAAGCCTAGGATGATTGGGAAAAGTACTACGAATTCTGCAGTAGCTGCCCCTTCTTCCTCGCGTGAGAACCAATTGAGTTTTCTTAAGAATTTCATTTTCTCACCCTCCTTACTGAGTTAGCTTAAGTTTTTGAACAGAGATAGCGATAGACGCGAACGCCGCTTCAATATCTAGACCAGTCACATTATAGAACTGTCCAGGACCCGATGCACAATCACTTAGCAATTGTTCCGCATTTGACGTGCCGTTGTTATCTGAGTTCGCATCACCAAAGTAGATTGTGTATACAACTACATTTGAGTGTTGTTTCGCTGCATTACAGGTTGCAAGCATTGCGGCATCCGCATCAGCTGCTGAAGCTAGGTGACCATAAAGCTGAGACACATTAGACACTTCATTCGATAGCTGTCTGTAATCATACAGTGTCAACAAGTTCCACGTTTCAGCCCATGTTAGCTGGTTCGTGATACCTGATGGTATGCTGCTGTAAACGCGACCATTCCACCAGTAATCATTATAGTAGCTGTCATAGCTGATGCCACGGAACAAACCATCAGTATTCTTGATGTAATAACCGTTATAGCTGTTGCTGCTATTCGTTACTTTATAGATGTTAGATGGGCCATTGCGGAATCCATCTTTCAAGCGGCGGTGGCTTTTGTTGTCACCATCACTCATCACGATCAAAGCTTTAAGAACACCAGGCTCAGAATATGATTTTGGGTGATCTGCAGCTTCTTCGCTACCCAAAGCATTCGCAATAGGTACCGCACCACGGTCTAGCAAGGCTGCACCCCAACGAGTACCAATATGAGTAGCCGTTGATCCAGTTGCTTGAAGCGAATTGATCTTGTCTTTCAAATCATTTTTAGACGTAGAGAATGGCAAGATTTTTGAATACTGATTGTTAGAACAATCTGAAACCTTAGCTAAAGAACCGCCATAAAAACGAGAGAATGCATAGCTTGACAGCTGTTTCAACTCTACAGTCGTTGGTAATTCTGTTGCAGCAAATTCATTCGCATCGAAAATGATACAATGGTGATCATCATGCAGTTGTTCAGTTGCATACAAGTCAAACATTTCTTCTGGCAATGATACGTTAGTAGCATATGGCACAATAGAAATAGCTGTAACTGTATTTTCTTCTTCAATAACAGACTGCTCTTTAATCACAGTTTCAACGAAATTATTCGCAGCGTTTTTAAGCTGTGCAATTTTCGTACCCTGCATAGAGCCAGATACATCCAGAACCATCGAGATTTCCAAGTTTGGAATTCTCTCAGATGCTGTGCTTGTTACATGTACATCAAGTGTATCTATACCAATCCAATCCAAGAAATACGTGTTTAACTCAGCAGTTGCATATGCAGAAACTGTTCGTCCCGTTAAAGTAACGACAGTTTTCTCTTCATCAATATTGGCTTGGAATTCCGCCAATGTTGCAACTTTGCTCATATAATCACGTACGATTGCACCAGCCGCAGCCTCATCACCTGTTTGACGCAGGGATGCCGCCGCAAGAACAGCGCGGTCCAGATTATATTGAATACTACTTCTTATTGTTTCATGACGCACGATATCAATGGCACTACCGCCAATGAAAAGCAACGAAGACATCATGACTGCTACGAAGATAGAAAATGAGCCCTCTTCATCGCGCTCAAATCTCTTCATCAGTTTACTCATATACTGTTTCATTTTTTCACTTCCATATACATTACGGATTCATAACTACCGATGCTTATCCCCAGTTGGCGTGTTCTCAGTTTGGCTGTAACTAGGCATTAATCGTATGTTTTTCGGACAAAATCGGTCAACACTGTGCCGAAAGATATTTTAGAGGAGCAGAATGTGACGGAGTCTAAGGTATTGTTTTTAAAATTAAATAATGAATACAAGCGAATTTACGCCGTTTAAATGTGGCATAAATGGCGTAGTTTAGGCAAAAACCATCGACACAATAATCTTGAAACAATCTGACAGTTTCGGAACGCGAAACAATCGGCCCTATTTCATGCTTACAAAAATTATACTTTTTTAACATTTGAACTTGAAAATAAGAGAATCACTCTATGGTTTTTCAAGTTTATAGGACAAATCCTATGCGTGACCTGTCGGGATAACCTCATATCCAGGCTCTTCCGCCTCATTATCAGTCATCTCAGCCGGGAACCCTGGCGCACGTATATCCAGCCCTGTTGCATCCTCGAGGCGTCTAATAATATTGGGGGATAATTCACGGCTGCCATAACGCTCAATACCGTCTTTAAAGATTTCAATCATCAAAGGGTTCATTTCCAATGGCACACCAGCGCGATCTGCTACGTCTTGGAACAGGCCAATGTCCTTTAATACCAAATCCATCGTAAAACTGATATCGCGCGACCCGTTCAAGATCACTTGGCTTTCGGTTTCATGCACAAAAGACGTACCAGAACTTATCTTCATCGCCTCATATGCCGTATTTAAATCCATACCAGCAGCTTTTGCCACAACCAAGGCCTCTGAACATGTAATCAGGTTCGCAGTCGCCAGATAATTCGTCAAAACCTTCAACACACTGGCAGAGCCCAGTTCACCTGTATGCAACACGCGGCGGCCCATTGTGGTTAATAAGGGCAATATCCGCTCAAACGTTTCCCGATCACAGCCTGCAAATATAGATATATTGCCTGTATCCGCACGGTGGCATCCACCAGAGACTGGGCAATCAACGGCTGCACCCCCTGCCGAAATAACCTTTTCCCCTAACCTTTTAACTTCAGCTTCATCTGTCGTGGACATTTCCATCCAGATTTTGCCAGCACCCATTTCGCTTAACAAACCATCATCCGCTTCCATAACAGCCGCAGAAGCCGCAGGGGACGGTAAACATGTAATGACAGCATCACAGGCCTTCATCATCGCAGCAGGATTACCGCCAGCCTTAGCGCCCCGTTCAACAAAGCTTTGAACCAAGTCTTCATTCAGATCATGCACCATAATGTCCATACCATTGCGCAAAAGACTGCCAGACAGCTTACCGCCAACATTCCCAAGACCAATAAATCCGATTTTCATAGCTCAACTCCCCCTGTTTAAAACCAGCTTTGGAAAATTTCAGCGTTTCAGCCCGTCAATACGCGACATGGATGTGCCGTAATTAAGATATTCAGCTATGGATGGCTTAATTCCTCTATATCGCCCTCTGCAACATCAATCTCTTTTGGCCAGATGCGCACGGATACAGATGCCCCTCTCAACCGCGCCTTTGGGTGGCGCATACACGCTAATATGGCCTGCATAGACTTACCATCCATACGCAAAGACCCCTGTTTTACGCCGCATTTTGTCGTATGCGATATTGCTGTCAGCGCCATTTTTGCAAAATCTTTGGCATTCGCAATCATGTCCTGCCCCAATTGTATAACGGTGACATGCTCTTCTTCGGTAAAAATCGCAAATGAGTTTGCCCCCACATCCACAAATTGCCCGCCTTTGTGAATAACTTGCGCAGGTGTCCCACATGATGCCACCAATAAACACCCCAACAGCCAATAGGCTTTCATTCCATACCCTCCATTTACACTTCAATGAAAAGGTCGCGGAATTTGTTTAAGCTCCTCTAAAAGTGGCAGCTTAATCTTTGCAAAATAAATCATAAATTTATCGGGATTTTGATTGTTTCACCCATATGTGCACAAATACGCACACCCGCTGTATCAGCACTATTCTATATAGAGAGCCGTCAACGTGCTAGTTTTACACCAACTGAGATATGGAAAGGACACGTTATGTCTGTACGTCCCGTAAAATCGACCTCTATAGGTAAACCAACCCTAGAAGGGGCTGGTGTCGAACTTTACCGCGCCTTTGGCTTTCACAACCCATCAGAATTGGATCCGTTCCTGTTGTTCGACGATTTTCGCAATGATGATCCAAAAGCCTTTGAGAAAGGCTTTCCATGGCATCCACATCGCGGCATTGAAACCATTACATATATATTGTCAGGAAACGTTGATCATAAAGACAGCTTAGGGAACGCTGGCACTTTAGGTGCAGGTGATATCCAATGGATGACATCAGGATCAGGTATTTTGCATCAAGAAATGCCACGTGGGAATGCGAACGGACAAATGCATGGTTTTCAATTATGGGCAAACCTTCCACGCGATCTGAAAATGACAGATCCCCGTTATCAAGACGTTGGCGCACAAGAAATCCCTGAAATTCTTGAGGATGATGGTACACGTGTGAAGGTTATTGTAGGTGATTTCTGGGGTAAATCGGGCCCAGTAGACGGCATTGCTGCCGATCCACAATACTTGGATATCTATGTACCATCAGGTGTAAAAAAGACTTTTCCTGTAGACACTTACAGAAAAGCCTTCGCGTATATTTTCGAGGGCTCTGGCTTGTTTGACTATGCCTCACAGCCGCGCGGAGTGCTGACAGAAAAAGAGGTTATGGGCGAAGAAGTTAACATTCGTGATCTTTCAGGCAACCGCACATTAGTAAACTTCGATACAGGCGATAGTGTCACCGTTCAAGCAGGCCCAGAAGGCATCAGATTCCTATTGATCTCGGGCACACCAATCCAAGAACCTGTGGCGTGGCACGGACCAATAGTGATGAATTCTACAGAGGAATTGCAAACGGCTTTTGACGAGTTAAAGAACGGGACATTTATAAAACCCGCTCATTAACCTATCTTTTCGGCTCACGCTTATTACGAACAGGACGGCTTATATCTTTTTGGAACTTGCCCTCTTGGTGCTTGTTCAACTTGGTCACACGCTTCTCTTTCTTATCCGCATAAGGGTTCTTATCGGATTGAGAGCGTATAAACAGGCGGATTGGTGTGCCAGGCATATCAAAGCCTTCGCGTAAACCATTCACCAAATAGCGTTCATAGCTTGTCGGTAGCAGATCAGCGTGCGAACACATCGCAACAAAGGTCGGTGGGCGTGTTTTCACCTGTGTCATATAGCGCAAACGGATACGGCGACCGCCTGGTGCGGGTGGCGGATGCATTTCGACCATGCCTTCTAACCAGCGGTTCAGTTTCGATGTGCTGACACGGCGGTTCCATGTTTCATGGGCCGTCATAATCGCTTTGTGCAAACGATCCAGCCCCCGGCCTGTTTTCGCCGAAACTGTTACAAGAGGCGCACCGCGCAGTTGTGGCAACAAGCGGCCAAACTTTTCGCGTACATCTTTCAGCTTTTCTTGTTTGTTATTCTCAACATCCCATTTGTTTACCGCAATCACGACGGCACGACCTTCGCGTTCTGCCAAATCGGCAATGCGCAAATCTTGCTGCTCAAAAGGGATTTCAGCATCTAGTAGAACAACCACAACTTCAGAAAATTTAACAGCTCTTAAACCATCAGAGACTGATAATTTTTCCAGCTTTTCCTGAACCTTAGCCTTCTTTCTTATACCAGCAGTATCCCAGATACGGATTGGTACATCTTCCCAATTCAGGTTCAGTGAAATCGCATCGCGTGTAATCCCCGCTTCTGGGCCTGTTAACAAACGATCGTCTTTCATGATCTGATTGATCAGTGTCGATTTACCTGCATTCGGACGGCCAACTACGGCAATCTGCAAAGGCTTTTCGTTTGAGATGATACGCTCACCACCCAAACCATCTTCGTCGATCTCAACGTCCGTATCAGGTGTGCTGTCAACTTCGCGCTCTTTGAACTCCGCCTCAATCGGGCGTAATACATGGGCAAGCTCATCCATGCCCTCACCGTGTTCAGCAGACAATTGAATAGGCTCGCCAAGCCCAAGCGAGAATGCATCGTAATATCCGACCTCACCCGCTTTACCTTCGGCCTTATTAGCCGCCAAAATCACACGTGCTGCTTTTTTACGCAGGATTTCCGCAAACACACGGTCCGCTGGCAAAACCCCATCACGCGCATCAATCATGAACAAACAAACATCTGCCATATCCACAGCGCGTTCTGTGAGCATCCGCATACGCCCTTGCAGGCTTTCATCGGTTGCTTCTTCTAAACCAGCGGTATCGATGATTGTGAATTTCACACCTGCAACACGTGCATCACCTTCACGTAAATCGCGTGTCACACCTGGCTGGTCATCGACCAAAGCAAGTTTTCTGCCCACCAAACGGTTAAACAGCGTTGATTTGCCCACATTCGGACGTCCAACAATGGCTAATGTAAAACTCATGGCGCTTGGCCCCTTCATCTCTGAAAGAGCCCTTTACAGGGCTATTCAGTTATTTGAAAGCTTGTAATTGCCCATTTGCAGTTAGAATGTACATTGTACCGTTCACAATCGCAGGCTGAGACGCAGCACCACCCGGCAGAGCAACAGATCCCAACGCAGCACCTGTGGTCGCATTAAAGCTGCGAATTTGGCCATCACTGCCAGGAACAACCAAACGGTTGCCAGCCAAAATAGGACCAAAGTGCACATTCGCTTCACGGCGGCGCTTACCATCTTTTAAATAACCAGGCAGAGGTACAGACCACATCTGAGAACCATCCGATGCGCGCAAACGTTTCAATTCAAATTGGTCAGTTACAAGAAAGATTGAATCACCTGTTGCCCATACTGGGCCATAAGTGCCTTCATTAATTGTCCAATTTCTGGCACCGGTTTCGCGGTCAGCAGAAATTAAACGACCAGATTGGTTTGCAGCGTAAATTGTATTTCCAGCAATCACTGGATCACCAGAAATAGCGCCGACAAAGCTACGCGCAGTTCCTTTGCCTCCTCCAGAAACCGCAGCACTCCAAGCACGCGCACCGGTTTTCAGGTTTGCACCAACCAATTCACCCGAAGTGAATGGTATCGCAACAAATTCACCAACCGCAGCAGGTGAGCCTGCTCCTGATAACCCAGTGGATATGCCACCACTGCGAATTTGCCATTGAATGCGGCCATTAGCCGTATCAACTGCAACGGCTTTATTATTCAAAGATACCGCAACGACTAAGCCATCAGATACAAGAGGTGCTGCGGAAATAGACGCATCCATTTTATGGCGCCATTTGATACCACCAGAGGCAGGATCAATTGCGATAATCTCGCCAAAGCCAGTTGTGGCAACCAAAAGCCCATTATCATAAGCCAAACCACCACCAGATGCAGCGCCGCCTTTATCCCACGGTGGCGTTAAATCTTTCGTCCAAAGAGGCGCGCCAGCTGTGCTAAATGCACGAACCTGTGCGTTTCCATCCAATGTGTATACACGGCCTGCAGCGACGATAGGATCAGATGTGATACGTGCTTTTTTGCTGTTGCCTGTGCCAATATTTTGCGACCAAACCCGTGTTAAAGCGGTTCCCAATGCTGGGTGCTCAACTCCATGCGCTGTTGAGCCGTTTTTATGTGTCCATTCTGCATAATTACGCGTGGCAGGTGCTGCAAGCTGCGTAATGTCAGCTTCCACTATCGTTTTTGCGGTTTCACCGCGCAACGTCAAACGTTCACCCGTCAGTATTTGCTCTTTTTTTGCACAGGCCCCTAAGGCAACACTTGTTGCAAGTACCAAAGTCAGAGTTTTGTGGTTAACTCTTTTTATTATCATTGTTCAGAACTCTCTTATTTGCCTGTTGTTACGCGTATTGTGCAGTTTAATTACCAGAAAGCAACTGTGGTTGCTGTGGAAGTTCACCGCCCAAAGCAACCAAAAGCTGTGTTGCACGTTGTTGTATACCAGCGGAAACTTCTGATTCATTCAGCAATGACGTCAGAATTTCAATTGCACCAGATTTATCTCCTGCATCCAGTTTAACAACCGCCATTTGCTCCAATGCAAGTGGGCGAAACGGGTTCCCTGGAATTGCCAATTGATCCAAAGCAGCCATACGTGCAGCAGGTTCAATATCTTTACCGCGCAACATCAAAGCTTTGAATGTTGCCATATCGCGGTAAATAGGTGCCACAGTGTCAGATGCAGCAAGTGTATCTAAAGTGGTCAAAGCAGCATCAATTTGGCCGTCTTGAACTTGAAGTGCTGCTTTTTGCATAGCCAACAAAGAAACTGCACCACCTGCGTCAGTCGTTAAAGCATCTAAAGCCGTAATTTGATCTGCAGCAGTTTCTTTGGCCAATGCCGCAGCGATTGCATCACCTCGGGCCTGCGCCACAGTTTCGGCTTTTGATTTAGACCACTCTAAATAGGCAGCGCCACCTACTGACACAGCGATAATAGCGCCAGCAATCCAGCCATACTTTTTAAAGTACCCAAACAACTGGTCTTTGCGGACCTCTTCGGAAACTTCTTCGATAAAACTGTCTGTGTCGCTCATACTCTTTGGCCTTTAGATATTTTGGCAGACTTTAAAAGGAAAATGAAACAAATGCCAAGCTAGATTAACCTGTTTCTTTGGCCTTATATGTATGTTCGTCGCTCGGAAAGGCACGTTTGCGAACTTCGTCTGAGTATCTCGTGATTGCATCACGCATCATATCTTCCATATTTCCATAGCGTTTTACAAATGTTGGCACTCGTGGAAACAGGCCAATCATATCTTCAAACACTAAAATTTGACCATCACATTCCGCAGACGCCCCAATCCCAATTGTGGGAATGGAAAGCGTCTTTGTTATCTTATTTGCTAAACGCACAGCAACCCCCTCAACGACAACAGCAAATGCCCCTGCTTCTTGGACAGCAAGTGCATCAGCGACGACTGCATCGAATTGGTCCTGTTCACGAACAGCTTTAAATCCACCTGCAGTGTTCATTTGCTGCGGCATCAAGCCAACATGAGCCATCACAGGTATTCCCCGTGTTGATAAATAACGGATAGTATCCGCCATTTCAGCACCACCTTCGAGCTTTACCGCAGTACATCCTGTTTCTTTGATAATCCGTGATGCATTTCGAAACGCAACTTCTGTGCTTTCTTCAAAGCTGCCAAAGGGCATATCCACCACAACCAATGCTTTTTCAGCACCGCGCATCACCGCTTGGCCGTGCATAATCATATGCTCCATCGTGACACCCAAAGTGTTTGGCATCCCATGGATCACCATACCGAGGCTATCGCCGACCAAAATCATATCCGCCTGTTCATCAACCAAACGTGCGACATGTGCTGTATAAGCAGTTAAACACACCAAAGGTTCACCGCCTTTGCGTGTGCTAAAAGCAGGGACTGTCATCTTTTTCTTTTTGGCGTAATTCTCAGAAATTTGGTCTGGGTCAGACACAGCTGACTTTTTGGATAAAGTGCTCGTTGTAGACATGATTAGTAGACCTTTTTTAATACAGAATACGGCATTTGACCTATGTTAACCCAAGCCACTCCAGAATAATATGAATAAATGAAATCCAAGTGAACGTCACGTAACGTATAGAATGAGACAAAACTGCGCTTGCAGCCCATTTTATGCAAGCGTAGGCTTTGCATGAATTAAAAGACTTTAGGGCGAATATTTTCAGGCCCAAATTACTAGGAGTATTGAATGCGCCCTGTTCCAATAATACTGGCCATACTCGTATGCGCTGCAATTTCTATATTTGTTTTGAAAGGTGGCAATTCCGCTGCCCCAAAAGAAGAAACATCTGAATCAGGTGCAGCAACAGCACAAGAATTTCCGGCTGTGTCTGTTCTGGTTCAAAAATCAGTCGCACAACCTGTGACCAGCGGCATCGTTTTGCGCGGTCAAACAGAAGCATTTCGCCAATTAGAAGTCCGTGCCGAGGTAGATGGCACAGTGATCTCACAACCTTTGCGTAAAGGTACTTTTGTGACGGAAGGGCAGCTTTTGTGTGAGTTGAACATCGGCACAAGACAAGCTGCAATCGCAGAAGCCAAAGCGCGTTATGAAGAAGCCAAAGCCAATAACAAAGGCGCCAAAGGGTTGGTCGAAAAAGGCATTATTTCAGAAACGGCTGCTTTTTCCCGCGAAGCCGCTCTTGAAAGTGCAGAAGCAAATCTAGACCGTGCCCAGCGCGAATTTAACAATCTAAAGATCAAAGCCCCTTTTTCTGGCCTTTTGGAATCTGACACTGCTGAATTTGGCTCATTCATTCAACGTGGCTCTCCATGTGCTACGGTTTTACAGCTGAACCCGATGAAACTGGTTGGAAATGCAACAGAACAGCAAGTCTCTCGTATTTCCAAAGGTGCGCCTGCTGGGGCACGTCTTTTATCTGGTCAAGATGTCAAAGGTGAAGTGACCTTTGTTTCTCGCCGAGCCGATAATGTTACACGTACGTTCCGCGTGGAAGTCAAAGTACCAAACGACAATGGTAAACTGCGCGATGGCTCTACGGCTGATATTTATATCGCTTTATCAGGCGAAAAAGGTCACCTACTACCACAATCGGCACTTACGCTGAACGGCGAAGGTATTATGGGCATCCGTGCTGTTAAAGATGAAAAAGCCGTCTTTATGCCAGTGCAAATTATTCGAGACAGTGCTGAAGGCATGTGGATATCTGGACTACCAGAAGAAACAGACGTCATCATTGTCGGCCAAGAATACGTCACCGATGGGCGCAAAGTAGATGTAACATTTAAACAAAAAGGGTCCTAAAATGGTAGGTATCGTCGATTGGGCCTCTTCCCGCGCCCGAATGATCATCGCCTTTATTCTAATGTCACTGGCCGCAGGGTATTTGGCCTATACTGGGTTGCCTAAAGAAGGTGAGCCAGACATTGATATCCCCGTTTTATTTGTTTCCGTCCCTTTCCCTGGTATTTCTGCGGCAGATTCAGAGAAGCTCTTAATCAAACCACTCGAAAACAAACTAAAAGACCTTGAAGGTCTAAAAACCATGACAGCAACAGCCTCCGAAAACTACGGCGGGGTCGCAATGGAGTTTGAATTTGGCTGGGATAAAGAGGCTGTGATTGCGGATGTCCGCGACAAAGTCAGCCAAGCCGAAGCTGAATTCCCAGAAGGTGCCGAGCAATACACGATTAACGAGGTGAATTTCTCGCAATTCCCGATCATTGTTGTCTCCCTTTCAGGTAGCTTACCCGAACGGACATTGCTGCGTGTTGCCAAAGAACTGCAAACAGATTTAGAGGGCTTAACACCTGTCCTAGAAGCAGGACTTGCAGGACACCGTGATGAGATGCTGGAAGTTCTCATCGATCCCTTAAAGCTAGAAGCATATAATGTGACAGCAGGCGAATTGCTGACAGTCGTTCAAAACAACAACCAGTTGATTGCAGCCGGTGAAATCGAAACGGATAGCGGGGCATTTGCTGTTAAAATCCCATCATCCTTTGATGAGCCACAAGACGTTTATAACCTGCCTGTTAAAGTCAATGGCGACAGCGTTATTACATTGGGGGATTTGGCTGAAATCCGTCTGACCTTTGAGGATCGCTTGGGCACTGCGCGTTATAACGGCGATTCAACAGTCGCCTTGCAAATCGTAAAGCGTAAAGGTGCAAACCATATCGAGACGGCCCAATTGGTGCGCGATACTGTGACCAAAGAAATGGAAGATTGGCCCGAGGAATTGAAACAAGCCATTCGTGTTGATTTCACATTAGATCAATCCAAACAAGTCGCCAGTATGATCAGCCAGCTAGAAGGGTCAGTTTTAACAGCAATCCTGCTTGTGATGATTGTAATCCTTGGTGCTTTGGGCATTCGTTCTGCTTTACTGGTTGGCTTTGCAATCCCAACCTCTTTTCTTTTGGCTTTTGCGTTCATGGCTATTGCTGGTCTGGCAATTTCAAACATGGTTATGTTCGGTCTTATTCTTGCCGTTGGTATGCTCGTGGATGGTGCGATTGTCGTCGTGGAATATGCTGACAAACGCATCAAAGATGGCACAGGTCCAATGAAAGCCTATGTCGAAGCCGCCAAGCGTATGTTTTGGCCGATTATCTCTTCAACAGCTACAACACTTTGTGCGTTCTTACCCATGTTATTTTGGCCAGGTGTTCCAGGTGAATTTATGCGGAATCTGCCAATCACATTGATTTATGTGTTGGCCGCTTCATTGCTAGTTGCACTTATATATTTACCTATTATGGGCGGGGTTTCGGGTCGGCTAACAAATTGGTTTGAAACATCTTCTGATATGCTAGCACAAAAAGGAAAGTGGCGAAAAATTCCATATTGGGTATTAAATATTTCACTCATTCCAGCTTGCTTTACATTAATAGCCTTGTCGATCACGATTGCATCATTGTCTTGGAATATTGGGGTTATTCAAACGTTTTCCGCAATGGATGCGGCTAAAATTGTTACATCCGTAATACCAAGCCTAAGCGTAGTATTCATATTCATGTGTGTAACTATTCTTGCAGTCGCATTTATCTTCGTTGGGATAGCTTATACATTAGTAGGTGTAATTTCACTCAAAGAACGGGTTATTTCATGGTTTTTTAATCATTACGGCTGGGCACGATCAAGCGATAAAGATAGTTCAAAAAGAACATTGTTTGGACGCTTTATCGCTTCCATTACAAATACATATTACATGCCATTTGTAGCAATCTTTGTTGTATTTCTAAGTGTAGGCGCAACAGGCGCATATTTCTCGAACAACAATCTAGGCGTTGAGTTCTTTGTTGAGCAGGAACCTGAAAACGGCATCATTTATGTACGTGCACGGGGCAATCTTTCACTTGAAGAAAAGGACAAACTCGTTCGCGAAGTTGAAAGCAGAGTAAGTGTTGTCAAAGGCGTGGAATCAGTCTTTGCATTTGCAGGCGAAGGTGGATTGGATCAAAACACAGGCGGTGCACAGGCGCCTTTGGACACTGTGGGCCAAATCCAGTTTGAATTGGACGATTGGCGCGTACGTGGCACTGGCACAGGTCAAGCCATTTTGGATAATATCACCGAAGCCATTCAAGTCGTTCCAGGCATTCAAGCTGAAATCCTTGTGGATGAAGACGGGCCAGCGAGCGGTAAACCATTAAACCTACGTCTGATTGGGGATAATTGGCCTGATCTGTTGCAATCGGCACGCACTGTTCGTGCACATTTTGACAATGTTCCGGGTCTGAGAGACGTCGAAGATACAACACCCCTGCCCGGTATCGATTGGCAAGTGAACGTTGATGTCGAAGAAGCTGGCCGCTACGGCGCTGACGTGGCAACTGTCGGCGCTATGGTTCAGTTGGTTACACGTGGCCTATTGCTTGACACAATGCGCGTGGACAGCTCTGAGGAAGAGATTGATATCCGTGTGCGTGTTCCCGAAGAAGATCGTTTGCTATCAACTTTAGACACTTTGCGTGTGCGTACAGAAACGGGACTTATCCCTTTATCAAACTTCATCAGCCGCACACCTGTTCCACAACTTGGACAAATCAACCGTGTGGATACCGCACGATATTTCGATGTGAAGGCAGATGTTTTATTCGGTGTGAATGTGAACGAGAAAATCGCCGAAGTTACAGAATGGCTGGAAAATGATCTTGATTTGCCTGCAGGTGTCGAATGGGAATGGTCTGGAAACCAAGAAGAAGAAAAAGAGAGTTCTGAATTCTTAGGTAAGGCTTTTGTCGGCGCTATGGGTTTGATGTTTGTTATTCTATTAGCGCAGTTCAACAGTTTTTATAATTCTCTGCTGGTACTATTAGCTGTGGTTCTATCCACAACAGGTGTTTTGATCGGCATGATGGTTATGAACCAAGCTTTCTCTGTGATTATGACAGGGACTGGTATTGTGGCACTTGCTGGGATTGTGGTGAACAATAACATTGTTCTCATTGATACTTATCAAGAATACGCAAAACGTATGCCTAAGCTAGAAGCAATTGTTTCAACAGCAGAGGCACGTATCAGACCCGTTCTATTGACCACAATCACCACTATGGCAGGTCTGACCCCAATGATGTTGGGTTTGTCCATTGATTTCGGGAATGGTGGTTACAGCCTTGATGCACCGACAGCATTATGGTGGAAACAGTTGGCAACTGCTGTTGTTTTCGGGCTTGGAATTGCGACGGTTCTGACGCTTGTTTTAACCCCTGCTATGCTGGCAGCCCGTGTATGGGTGGTCGCAATTGTAAAGCATCTGGCTCAAAAGACACAAAAATCAGGTGGCAAACCATCAACGCTTCATGATACGGCTTATGCGGATATCGCAAACTAAGGGCTGTTATGAGCTACGAAGAAAAATACCAAAAAGCACTGGCCGAATTAGAGGCCAGTGGCATTCGCAAAGCACATTATTTGCCTGTGGGTCATAGAATATCCAAGCACTTTGGATCGCAATCACGTCCGCCGCATTACAATACCTTTTATAAGAACACATTTTCTATGGGCATCTGGTTTACCGTTGCTTGGGGTCTGGCTATGTGGGTGTTTGTTTGGAGCGGAGAAGGCAAAACATATTCCGAAGCCATTACCGCAGCAGGCTTTGCTGGTATGATCTTTGGCCTTATTATGGGGTGTTTTTATAAATTCACGGCAAGCAGAAAGAACCTAAGCAATTGGGATGATCTGTGATCAGCGTACGCACCCCTAATAAATCTATAACAGTTTACAGGGTATAAATACCGCGTCGACAAAAGTGGTTCACGGGTTTTCAAAGGGTGTGTGACAGCACCAAATGCGAAAACCACCGAAATAACAGTTACATTAGGTGCAGGATTTACAACCCTGTTCGGCTTTTCATCCACACACGGTGGCGCCACCTTTCTTATACATAAACATTACAAACCCAGATATATGAAAGCCAGATGAGACATTCAAACGGCCCATTTCGCATGCCCAATATGCACGAAATGATGCGACTTTATTGTGCATGTACATTAGCGCGATAACACCGATACTCGGATAAATATTACCTCCTTATGAAATGATCATATTATGACCGAGACTGTACAAACCGAAGATCGTAATTTCAAAGCAGCTGTCAAAGATGGTTTGGCTCTTAAGTGTCCAAACTGCTCTGAAGGTCCTCTTTTGTATAAATACCTAAAGGTTCACGACAGCTGTTCTGTATGCGGTCAAGATTTAAGCTGCCAACGTGCGGATGATGGCCCAGCCTATCTGACAATCCTATTCGTTGCCCATTTGGTTGGTTTTTTAGCACATATATTGATTTCATATACTGCGCTTTCAAATATGGCACTCTTCTTGGTTCTCTCTTTTGTAGCCGTGGTATTAGCCCTTATCATACTTCCCCGTATGAAAGGCATGGTGATTGCCATTCAATGGGCAAAACATATGCATGGTTTTTAATTACCTCCAAACAACTGATTAATTCGCTAAGTCGTGATCTAAGTCATATTTTTATGCTACACTTCGCCTAATAAAAGAGCCCAATAGATATTTTAGGGCATATATTGGTGAGGAAAGTATAGAATGAAAAAGCAAAGCAAATGTGATGACCGCAAAGAAATGGTTCATGCAGCCAGCACTTGGATGAATGCAGTCCGAGACGGCGAACGTAGAACACTTAGAGTGTATTTTGATGACGGAAGCACTGCGCGGGGTCGTTTTAAAGCACTAGAAGATGGTTATTTTAGTTTCAGAAACGAAGAAAACCCAGGCGCAGGTGCAGGTAACAGTAGCGATACAGCTTGGCGCGAAGAAGATTACCCATACTGTACAGTCAAAAAGATTGTTCGTGACTATTACCGAGAATACCGTGGCAGCGGCGAGTAATTTATATAACCGCAAAACACGATCAATATCTATTTACAGATCGCTGATTTGGTAAGTTTACATTGAAAGCAGAGGCTCAACCTATCCTGCTTTAGCTTCATCTTCATCTGCCAACTGGCGGTGCCACATGGTGGCGTAGCGTCCGTCACGGGCCAAAAGTTCGTCGTGTGTGCCTTGTTCAGTCACGTGTCCCTCTTCCAGAACAATGATCTGATCGGCATCTACAACCGTCGACAAACGGTGTGCGATGGTGATCACGGAACGCCCCTCGCCCATTTGACGCAAGCTTTCTTGGATGTCGCGCTCAGTTTCGGTGTCCAGTGCAGATGTGGCCTCGTCCAACAACAATATCGGTGGGTTTTTAAGCAATGTCCGCGCAATACCTACACGTTGTTTTTCGCCGCCAGATAGTTTTAGACCGCGTTCACCCACTGTGGTTTGGTATCCATCTGGCAGGCTCATGATAAAGTCATGTATTTTCGCGGCTTTTGCGGCCTCGACAATGTCAGCCTGAGATGCTCCTGCACGACCATAAGCGATGTTATAACCCACAGTATCATTGAACAGCACAGTGTCCTGTGGAACGATCCCTATTTGCGCATGCAGGCTGTTTTGCGTGATGTCACGCACGTCTTGCCCATCAATGCGCAACGCGCCTGTGCCCACATCATAGAAACGGAACAACAAACGCCCAATGGTGGATTTACCCGAACCTGAGGGGCCAACCACAGCAACGGTTTGCCCAGGTTTCACTTTTAAATTCAGCTTCTTAAGGATACCGCGGTTTTCATTATAGGCAAAATCAACGTTATCAAAATGGATTTCACCTTTGCTGATTTTCAATGCTTTGGCATCTGCTTTGTCTGTGACTTCGGCCGGTTGTGCCAACAGGTCAAACATTTCGCCCATATCGACCAAAGCTTGGCGAATTTCGCGATAAACTGTGCCAAGAAAATTCAAAGGCATAGTGATTTGGATCATGTAGGCGTTGACCATGACAAAGTCGCCGACAGTTAAATCACCACGCTCCACACCGATTGCAGCCATCACCATCACTAGCACAAGGCCGATGGTGATGATGAAAGACTGGCCGAAGTTTAAGAAACCGAGTGTGTAGTTGGTTTTTAGTGCCGCTTGCTCATACCCACGCATGCTTTCGTCATAGCGCATTGCTTCGCGTTCTTCTGCGCCAAAATACTTAACTGTTTCAAAGTTCAACAGGCTATCAATTGCTTTTTGGTTCGCATCCGTGTCTAGATCATTCATTTCTTTGCGAATGCGGACACGCCATTCGGTTACTTTAAATGTGAACCAGATATATGCGCTAATGGTTACAAAGACGACGGCAAGGTACCAAACATTAAAAAGGTAGAACAGAATACCGCCGATAAACAACAGCTCTAGGATTAATGGGCCGATCGAAAACAACATAAAACGCAGTAAAAACTCCACGCCTTTTACACCGCGTTCAATAATACGGCTTAACCCACCTGTTTTGCGGCTGATATGATAGCGCAAAGACATTGCGTGAATATGACGGAAAGTTTCCAGTGCCAATTGGCGCAAAGCGCGTTGACCCACTTTGGCAAAGATTACATCTCGTAATTGATTAAAGCCAACAGCAAGCAAACGCATGACACCATAAGCAATCGTCAGCCCCACTGCCCCTGCTGTTAGCATAAAGACCGTTTGTGGCTCGCCACTTTCTGGCGCCATAGCATCCACGGCAGCTTTAAAATAGAATGGAGTTGCCACGCCTACAATTTTAGCAACGAACAATGCGATCAGAGCCAGTACTACACGTACTTTGACCCATGTTTTATCGGCTGGCCACAGGTATGGGATCACTTTGTGGATCACCCGCATGGCTTGTTCTTTATTCACGTCCGTTTCTGTGATTGTAGATGGCATACTGCTGTCTCCTGTCTAACTTACTTAGGTCGCTAAAACAGGATTGACCAGAGCTAAAACTTATTGGGATGGCAGATCAAAAATTTGACCTGGGTAAATCAGATCGGGGTCTTTGATAATATCGCGATTAACTTCAAAGATTTGGACATAACGTATGCCGTCACCATAACGGTTTTCGGCAAGCTGCCAAAGGGTGAAGCCCGGTTGAATTGTAACGTTGGTCGCTTTACTTTTATTGGATGCGACAACCGTATTTGCAGCCTCTTTTTTGAAAGGACTTTCAACGCGTTCTTTGACGGTTCCTGCGGCATCAATCGTGTCTACTCTTAAAGCGTATATTCCTTCAGGAACATCATTGAGTGTGATTTTCCATTGGCCATTTTCTTGTACTTTTTCAACTTTATTAGGCTTGTTATCAAGATATATACGGATAAAATCGTCACTATTACCACTTCCCGCCACAATTACATCACCCACATCATCATAAACGATTGTATCTAAAGAAAGGGGCGTTTTGTTGGTCTTTTCCGATGTTTCGGTAACTGTTGCTTCTGCCACTTTGACCTCGGGTTTAATCACCTCTACGCTTTCTGGCTTTGCCAAGATAATCTTTGGAGCGACTTCTGTATCTGGTTCCACAGGCATGACCAAGATTTGGTCAGCAGAAGCCAATTCAGAGCCCGTGTCATCAATAGAGATCAAGGAAAGTTCGCGCGGGTCTGTATCCGCAGCGAGGTCAAATAAAGCTACAAAAGCACCGCTTGCATCTGTTTGGGTTTTGACGATTTCATTGCCGTCTAAACGCACACTTACAGTCGTGTTTGCAGCAGCCTTTCCTGCGACAACAGCGGAACCTGCTTCGTCGATACGAACTACGTCAAAGCTGGGTAATGTAACTGCTTTTGCTGTAGGTTCTTCAGCAACAACAGGGTCAGGTGGGGCAATCAATACGTTTTGTGCTGCCAAACCAGCGGGCTCATTTGAAACAACGGGATCATCAACAATCACATTATAAGCCGTTACCATTGCCACAACCACAACGGCACTTGCCCCTGCTATTGCCAAACCTGATGATAATGATGTCGCCAAACCCTTGCCCTTTACAGCTTATGTCGTCACCATGTTACACAAATCAGACATCAAATCAAAAACAGATTTTCGTTAACTAAGGTGCCCGCATGTCAAAACCCATCCAAAAATCAGTCTGTATCTTTTGCGGGTCGCGTAGTGGGGATATGCCCGAATACGAACATGCCGCAAAAGAGATCGGTAAACGCATCGCCGATGAAGGTTTGCGTCTTGTGTATGGTGCAGGTGATGTCGGTCTTATGGGTACTGTTGCAAATGCCACTCAGGCTGCAAATGGCGACATTATGGGGGTCATTCCAGAACATTTGGTGAAATGGGAGGTCGGCAAAGTTGATCTCACCCAATATATCGTTACCGAGAACATGCATGAACGTAAAAAAGTTATGTTTATGAACTGTGATGCAATCATCACTTTGCCTGGTGGCCCTGGATCATTGGATGAACTGTTTGAAGTTTTAACATGGGCACAATTGGAACAGCACGAAAAACCAATCTACTTGTTAAACGTTTCTGGATACTGGGACCCTCTTATTACATTGATCGAACATCAAATTGCACATGGATTTGCAGATCCATCGTTTCGAGATTTTTTAAAGGATTTTAATGATACCGATTCTTTGTTCGCCCAATTGAAACGAGATCTTACAGATTAATCACGACCACGATTCTGTATATGCTTTTAACTCTTTCAAAGCAGCAACCACATGCGGATCATTACGTTTGCGAATGTGCACCATGGAATAAAGCGGTTGTGGGATAACTGGTGCATCTTTGACCACTTTTAAGTTCGGTATTGTGTCAGCCACACTTTTCATCACGTAGCTTGGTAAATACAGCGTACCACCACGCCGCTTTAATTGTTCGACGGCAAAATCATCATTACCCGCACTTAAGGCTGGGTAACTTAGATGCGCGAGTTGTTCGTCATGATGACGTGTAAAATATTCGGTATAAGCCACCTTGATATAATCCTCGATGCGGACATCGTGTAGGTATTCAGCCGTGGTTGAAACCATAATGTATTCGTCACTGCCCACCTCTGATACGATCAAATCTGGCAAGTATTGTGGGGCAAATAGCAGGCCAATATCACATACACCTGACAGCACATCTCTTTGAATTTGATATGAAAAGTTGATTTCGATGTGCATTGCAAGATCGGGCACTGCTTCTTGGAGGTCATCAATCCAATCTAAGAAAAAGGAACGGATCAAACTGTATTGCGCCGAGATATAAAGACGGCGACTAAGTTTATTCCCACCTTGCTCTACATCACGTTTCGCGTTCCCCCAAAGGTTCAGCATAGAATGGCAATGCGTCTCAAACCTGATACCAGAAATCGTGGGTTCGGCACCACCGCGCCCGCGTTCAAACAGACGCGCTCCAAGCTCTTCTTCCAATTGTCTGATGCGTGCACTGACTGTGGATTGTGTAATATTCAACCTATCAGCAGTACGGTTAAAATTGCGCGTTTCAAGCACATCAAGGAAGGTTCTTATAAGCAATTGATTCATATTCAATCGAATAAACCGATTGATAATGACAAATCAATAATATTTTTAAACTGATTAATCTTCGTTAATATCTCCGAAACTTAAGAGAGTATGAGTGTGGAGGGTTTAGCAATGGATCGTATTCAATATGATAGTTGTCATTTCATCTTTGTTTTGACGGAAGGGTTTTCTCAGTCCAGTTTGTCAAATGCTATGTCAGTTCTGAATACATGCAATCGTATTTTAAAAAGACAGGCTTATACATGGTCTTTGATCAGTGAAACAGGCGATGTCGTTACCAGCGCTTGTGGTATACCTATTGCTGTGAGCAGCGGTTTATACCCTGTGAAACGTCAAGATTTCATTATGCTTTTAAGCAGCGTGGACAACCCACAGCATCAATCCAAAACATTGGTGAATTGGGTGCGCCGCGAAAGCATGAAACGCCCAAGAATTGCGGCATTGGACACGGCAACATATCTTTTGGCGGCTGCTGGGTTGTTAAATAACCAAAAATGCACATTGCATTGGGAAAGTCAGGATGCGTTTAAGGAATGCTACCCTGATATTGATCTGGTTAATCAGATATACACCACGGAACGGTCCATTTTCACCTGTGCAGGTGGAACCGCCACAATAGATATGATGCTGAACATTGTGGAAACGGATCATGATGGTGAAACAGCGCGTGATGTTGCTGATCAACTGGTTTACGTCTCCTCGCGCAGCGAAGATGATCGTCAACGCATTTCATTAACGGGTCGTTTTGGCATCCGGAATGCACGTTTGGCAGATGCAATTACACATATGGAAAACAATCTGGAGTTCCCGCTGACACCTGCGGAGTTGGCAGCAAGTATCAATGTGTCCGTGCGCCAATTAGAGCGGATATTCAGCCGCTATATGGATTGCCCACCAAAACGGTACTACATGACACTTCGTTTGGAAAAAGCACGTCGTTTGATTGCGCAAACGGATATGAGCTTGATCAATATATCAATGGCTTGTGGGTTTACATCCACATCACATTTCTCGCGGTGGTACAAACGTCATTATGGGATGCAGCCATCTAAAAGTGACAGCTTTGCAAACCGTAAAACCTTGGCTGCTTAGGGCTGGCGGATGGATTGGTAGGAATAAAGCACCAATGCCGTCCAAATAATCGCAAAGGCGATGAAGTGCCATTGTGTAAAAGGTTCCATAAAGATTAGAACGCTTACGCCAAATTGGAGTGTTGGGTTGAGATATTGAACCAATCCAACAGTCCCTAATGCCAAGCGTTTCATTGCATAAGACATCAATACAAGCGGCCCAGCGGTTAATGGCCCTGCCAGCATCAGCAATACAGTATCCCATCCCTGCCCGAAGAAACCACCGTCACGCCCGACCAATCCTTGCCAACCCAGTGTGTGTACTCCGTACAACCAAAGTAAGGCTAAGGGTGCTAAAAGGATGACTTCACACATAACGGAAACCACTGGCCCGCATCCAAGTGACTTTTTACTCAAACCGTAAAGCCCCATAGTGATGGCAAGGATCAAGGATATCCATGGCGCCACCCCCAAACCAACGGTCAACAAAACCACGGCTGTGAATGCCATAGCCACAGCAACCCATTGTAAGCGGTTCAAACGCTCGCCAAGGAATAAATATCCAAGGGCGACGGCAACCAGTGGGAATATGTAATAGCCCAGCGAGCTTTCAACCAAGCGGCCGATCTGTACCGACAGAATATAGGCAAACCAATTGATTGAAATCATCAGGGCTGCAATCGCAACGATAAGCAGCGCGCGTTTTTGCACAAGCACCTGCATCACTTCGCCCAAGCGTTTGGAATAGGCCAATAGCGCAAGTAAAAAAACCAGCGACCATAATGTGCGATGGCTTAACACTTCTAACGGGGGTATATGCCCGATTTCACGGTAATAGAGCGCAGATAAACCCCAGATGGTGCAAGCCAATACCATCGCAGCAATACCTTTGAACTGTTCTGACATATTCCATGGCTTTCATTGAAAATTGGCAAGCATTGACCCTATTTCATTATAGGGCCAACACAGGAATTATATCAATCGTGGTATTCAAAATTATGCAATGATGGCGAAACAAACCCGCCCTCATTAATGTGTCATTCTAATCCAGCTACGAATGCGGATATCGCAGTACCAATGGTATCTGGATCATCTTCTTGCATGAAGTGAAGTCCCTTTGCTTGTGCATAGGTTTGATTTGGCAAGCTGCGTGCAAACTTACGTGTTTTGCCAGTGATGAAAACGCCTGGATCAGCATCTACAAACAATTTTGGAACTGCGCTTGTCTTCAACCATTCTGAATAATTATCAATGCGTTCAGCAACATCCGCTGGAGATCCACCAAGAGGGACTTCGCGTGCCCATTGCATTGTTGGCAAACGATCATCACCTGCATTCAGGTATGGGCGGCGGTATTCTGTCATTTCTTCTTCGGTCAAATCACGGCCTGTGACACCAGGCAACATGCCTTCGATGAACATGTTTTCTTCTAGAACCAGTTTTAGCCCCTCTTCGGAACGTACAGCTTTCAATGTTGGGTGAAAACTTTCTGGCAGATCTTCCCAGTCTAAGGATTTCACAAAGGTTTCCATATATGCGATACCACGCAACGCACTTTGGTTATGGAATGCCCAATCAAACCCTACAGCACCGCCCCAATCGTGCAGAACCAACGTTACTTCATCACCAGCACCGATTTGACGCATGAACTCTGCAAAGTATTTTGTGTGACTGACAAGTCGGTAACGGTCCTCTACGCTTTCAGGTAATTTATCGCTGTCCCCCATCCCCATTAGATCAGGAACGATCACACGGCCTTGGGCTTCAAGGTGTGGGATGATATTTCGCCATAGGTAAGAGGATGTTGGATTGCCATGAATGAATACAATTGGGCGTCCTTCTCCACGTTCGATATAGGCCATTTTGTTACCGTAAACCTCAACAAACTTTTTCTGGGCAGACCATGTTTGATCTGCATGAGCAGGAATTGTGCTTGCACCAACAGAGGCGAGTGCAGTCATGGATGCTGTGGCAGCCATAGCTACACGGCGGGACATATTGGTCATTTGTATCTCCTTTATATATTTATATGACTCAGTCATATAAAAGGGGTTTTGCGCCATGTCTATTGTTTTTCATGACTCAGTCATATAAATATCGCCACATGAATACAGAACCCTATATCAACAATATCTTAGCGGCATTCGCGACAACACTTGCGAGTGCTATAGATGACAATATTCGCGAAGTGGGGTTGCGCAGCGAAAGTGCTGCTACTGCACTTGTAACAATTCACAATCATCCAAATGAGAGTATTGATGTTCTGCGGCGTATTTTGAATGTGACCCATTCTGGTGCTGTTCGCCTGATTAATGGTCTAGAAAAAGAAGGGCTGGTTGAACGCAAAGCAAGTGCAGAAGATCGCCGCGCAGTCGTGCTGCAATTGACAGCTGAAGGCCAAGCACGTGCAGAGCAAGTCTTGCACGCTCGCGAGGATATGACAACGAAGCTTGTCGAAAACTTAACTGTCGATCAGCGCGAAGCTTTGAAGCCCGTCATAGAGGCAATGCTAAAAACACTTACATCTGATAAAAATAGTGCACGTCGCAATTGTCGGTTATGCAACGAAGGTGTCTGCCGACCGCAAGGATGCCCGGTTGAAACAGCCTCACAAAGTATTCAAGCAAAAGAAAACCCCGCCAGCGAACTGACGGGGCTTTGAAACGCGTCGCACATCTTTAATCGAAATCAAAGTCCTCCCAGTGCAAGCAGCGTAGAAACTGTTCCGCTAGAATGAGCAATTTTTCGCCAAAGTCAACTCACTTATTTTTGTCGCATTGAATTTATGCAAACCGGCATTAACTGCCTCAAAAATATACAGTTTTCCAAATGAAAAAGGCCCGTTGAAAATCAACAGGCCCCTAAACTTATAAAAAAGATTCGCTTAAGCGTTCGAAAGGCGCTCTGCAACGTTTTCCCAGTTTACCAAATTGTCTAGGAAGTTTGTGATATAGACTGGACGTTTGTTGCGGAAATCGATGTAGTATGAGTGCTCCCATACATCACAGCCTAGCAATGCAGTTTGACCAAAGCACAATGGGTTTACGCCGTTTTCAGTTTTCGTCACTTTCAAGCCGCCGTCTGCGTCTTTCACCAACCAGCACCAGCCTGAACCGAATTGACCAGCACCTGCTGCGCCGAATTCTGATTTGAATGTGTCTACTGAACCAAAGCTGTCAACGATTGCTGCTTCTAGTTCTGATGGCATTGCACGACCTGATGGGCCCATCATTTCCCAGAATTGGTTGTGGTTCCAAAGCTGTGAGATGTTGTTGAAGATACCGTTTTGAGCCACTGAAGATGCATCATATGTACCTTTGATGATTTCTTCCAAAGACTTGTTTTCCCACTCTGTGCCCGCAATCGCTGCGTTGCCGTTTGTGACATAAGCGTTGTGGTGTAGGTCGTGGTGGAATTCTAGCGTTTCTTGTGACATGCCGCCTGCTGCAAGTGCATCGTGGGCGTATGGTAGATCAGGAAGTTCAAAAGCCATTGGAGTATCCTTTGGGTGTTATGGGTTTCGTTGGCGTGAATATAGCGTAATGACGCGCCAAGGGAAGGCCTATTCCGACACAGGTAATGCGGCAATTGCCACACGGCGGCCTTCGGATAACAGCACATTATAGGTACGACATGCGGCGGGTGTGCCCATGACTTCGAACGGTACGTTGACCGCTTCTAATTCTGCTTTCGCTTTTGCAGGTAGTGGTGCGATATCTTTGCCTGTACCGATGAAAATCACATCGTATTCAGATGCAGCCGCGATCAAATCATTCAAATCATCAAAACCAGTCCATTGAACGATGCCTTTTGGCAAGATTGCCAATGGCCCTTCTTGGATTTGTTCCATAACGCGAAAGAAGTTTGGGCCGTAAGCATCAATGGGCGGTTGGCCCTCATATGTGATTTCTGTCAATTGCATAAGGGCTGTTTAATCCCAAATAGGCAGACCTGCAACAGCACTGAACAGGATAATCGCATAGGCCACACGGCGGTATATGTGTTCTTTGTCTGGGTTGAATACCCATTGCCCAACAAGGCCGCCTATTGTGTAAGGAATACCAAGAATTGCCCCGATTAGAAGTGGCAACAGAACCAACAGGCCTTTGATGCCAAAGACGATAAAGGTCAGGATATCAACAAGGAAGAGATACATCATTGTGTTGCCGCGGATGACCTCTGGGCGTCTTGGGCTGGACATATATGACAGGATTACAGGCGGGCCTGGCAGCGCCGCTACACCGCATAAGAAGCCGCTGATAACACCTATGACGCTGGTCATTATAGCGTTCAATGGATTGCGGTAACGCCATCCACTAGCGAGAAGGATTAACAGCGAGATAGCGAGTGCTGATACGATCCATCTGAAAATAACGGGATCCAGACGGGTCAGAAGATAAACGCCGAATGGTAGACCTATGATCGCCCCTATTCCCAACAATCCAACATCGCGCGGTTCACCGTCGCGCCATGCGCGTGGCAACAAAGCGATTGGCCCCAAGAAATCAAAAGTCATCATCATAAGGATAGCATAGATGGGTTCTGCCACGAGTGCCGCCATTGGGATGAATACCATTGCTGTACCGAAACCAGCGAAGCCACGGACAACGCCTGCTACAAATGCAGCAGCGAGTAACAGCATAAGCCCGTCATATGCCAGTGCTTGGCTTAATATGCCCATCATATCCCCCAAAACGTTAAAGGGACGATGACAGGGATATATCATCCTGTCATCGTCCCTTTTGTAGTTTTGATGTTTTCCCGAAACGCTTCAGGAAAACCGAAGTTTAGGCATCAATATTTGCGAACTGTGTTCCTGCACGACCATCATCGATTTTATCCCAATCACGCTTAACGCCAAGTCGTAGAAGAATGGCAGATGCCACGAAGATTGATGAATATGTACCGATGATTACGCCCCAGATCATGGCGAATACGAAACCGTGGATCACGTCGCCACCAAGGACGAACAGTGAAATCAACGCGATCAATGTGGTTACAGATGTCATCATTGTACGCGATAGCGTTTCGTTGATGGACAAGTTCAGCACTTCGTTCAGCGGTTTCTTTTTATACTTACGCAGGTTTTCACGCACGCGGTCAAACACAACCACGGTATCGTTCAAAGAGTACCCCACGATGGTCAGCAAGGCCGCAATAATCGCAAGGTCAAATTTGATCTGTAAGAAGCTAAAAATACCGATGGTGATGACGACGTCATGCACCAAGGCCACAACGGCGCCGAATGAGAATTGCCATTCAAAACGCAACCATATGTAGAACAACACTGCTGCAATCGCCAAGATCACCGCAATCACGGCTGTTTGGATCAATTCGCCCGATACTTTCGGGCCAACACTGTCCACTTGTGGAAAACTCATTGTTGGATCAACCGCAATCAAGGCATCTTTTACCAGTCGAATGGTTTCAATTGTTGCAGCTTCCGCACCTTCTTGGGTTTCAATGCGGATTTGAGCAACGCTGGGTTCAATGCCCTGCAACTGTTCAGCAGGATCGATCACTTCGGTGATGGAAATATCACCCAAGCCAAGCGGTTCTAATGCTGCGCGATATGATACAATGTCTACTGGGTTTTGCGCATCTGTTCTGATGGTTGTCCCGCCACGAAAATCGATGCCGTAATTTAGGCCAATCATAAAGAACAAAACAAGCGACACGATCATTGCGAGGATAGATGCGCCCAGTGTTCCTTTTGTAAACTTGAAAAAATCCAGTGAAGTTTCGGAGGGTACTAATTTAAGTCTCATATCTATCTCCTAAACTTCGATGGTCTTTGGACGACGGCGTTGCATGTAGATCGAAATCAACAAACGCGTCACCCAGATTGCGGTAAATACAGATGTAATGATGCCAAGACCAAGCGTAATAGCAAAGCCACGTACAGGACCAGAGCCCATTACAAACAAGATCACAGCAGCGATCAATGTGGTGATGTTGGCGTCGATGATGGCACTAAACGCACGTTCATAACCCAATTCGATAGATCTTACAGCCGTCTTTTTCGCTTTGATCTCTTCACGGATACGCTCGAACACCAGCACGTTAGCATCGACAGCCATACCGATTGTTAAAACGATACCAGCAATACCTGGTAGCGTTAGTGTTGCACCGATCATGGACAATAACCCAAAGATCAAACCAACGTTGATAATAAGTGCAATATTGGCAAAGAAACCGAACAAACCATATGATAGAATCATAAAGACCAGCACAGCAATAAACGCTACAATACAGGCCAAGGTACCAGCATCGATACTGTCTTGGCCCAGTTCTGGTCCAATGGTGCGTTCTTCCAGATATGTCACTTTCGCAGGCAATGCCCCTGCTCGCAATTGAATAGCAAGACTGGTTGTTTCCTCAATGCTAAATTGCCCCGTAATGATACCTGAGCCACCGGGGATATGACTTTGGATCGTTGGTGCAGAAAGCACTTCATTATCCAAGACGATCGCAAATGGGCTGCCAATATTGCTGGCTGTATATTCGCCAAAGATTTTACCACCACGTGGGTTCAACCGGAAATTCACAGCCGCTTGATTATTTTGATCAAATGCAGCTTGTGCATCCACCAAGTGATCGCCTGTGATTGTTGGTGTCTTTTCAAGAATGTAAAACAACCCTTCTTGGTTCACATCAGGAACCAAAATTTGGCGCGATTGCAAACGGGCATTCTCATCGCCTGTGCGACCCAAAACTGGGTGGAACGTCAATTTCGCTGTTTTACCGATCAATTCTTTTAGTTCTTCGGCGGAACCAATACCTGGCACTTGGATCAAAATACGACGATCCCCCTGACGTTGGATTGTTGGTTCACGTGTCCCAGCTTCGTCCACACGGCGGCGGATAATTTCCAAAGATTGTTCCATTGTCCGTTGATCAGTTGCCAAACGCTCTGCTTCGGACATTTTGATAGTGATAATATCGCCTTGTGATGTCACCTCTATGTCATTTGAACCCACACCCGTCAGCGTTACGATCGGGCGCGCCAGTGTGCGCACTTTAGCAACAGCGGCTTCGGCGGCCGCTGGATTAGAAATGCGAACACGCAATTCATCATCAGGGCTATCTTGGCGGCGAATAGTCCCTACGGTTGCGCGTTCTTCGCGCAACGCATCGCGAACTTCGCTCCAGTAGCCATCAATGCGCGCGGCATAAACCTCTTCTACTTGCACTTCGGCCAGCAGATGCGCACCACCGCGCAAATCAAGCCCCAAATTCACAAGAGACGATGGCAGATAGCTTGGCCATTGTTCAGCTTTGGTAGTAAGTTCAGGCGTTGCTGGCACCCCTGTTTCCAAAATTGCTTTGGCGTCATTTGACTGTTCCACCTGCGTATAAAACGCGTTTGGCGCAGCCATCATAATCCCAATGGCGCAAACCGCCCAAATTAGGAGTTTCTTCGATAAAGAAAACTGGAGCATTCGCCCGCCTTTAATTGATATTTATTTTGCTGGTTCTGTTTTGTTGATAACAGCTTGGATTGTCGACTGTACAACCTTCACTTTTACGCCAGTTGCGATTTCAACTTCGACTTCGTTATCTGCGCCAACTTTAGTAACTTTGCCTTTAAGGCCGCCTGCTGTGATCACTTGGTCACCCTTGCGCAAAGCTTCAACCATTGCACGATGTTGCTTAGCTTTTTTCTGTTGAGGGCGGATCATAAGGAAATACATGATCGCAAAAATCAAAATTAGAGGAATAAAGCTTTCGAGGCCACCGCCGCCACCTGCGGATTGTGCATAAGCTGGAGTTGCAAACATATGGTATTTCCTTTTCTTGACACAGATTATCTCTGCTTGTTTGAATCCAGCAGACAGTATCTTTAACATATAGGGATGACAAGAAGCGTTTAAACCCTGAAAGCTTGTATTTATCTGCACTCAGGCAGGCATATGTGTAATACTCAAGCACACCCTATATATCTGGCATGTTTGGCGTATCTTTGTATTTTCAAATACTAAGCATGTACTAAAACATACGATTGACACAAAATCATGTATTACCAATCAGATACACATTAAAAGTAATGCAAAAATGCAACGGATAGCCTCACCTCTTCCATGTTAATGGATTTTCAATAAAGTATATATTTATCAAAAAGCTACGTGCCTTTTTGAAAGAAGAATAAGGCAATACGTCTGAAAAGCACTTAGTCTAAGCCTGTTGGCACAGGAAAATTTCCGTAGTGGGTAGACGTAAAAAAGCGAAAAAGCGTATTCTAGCTAAAAAAGCGATTAAGTTACGTATTAGAGGGTTATTATGTTTAAGTGGTTAGAGAACGGCGCATGGCTGCCAAGTTGGTTGCCTGCGGATATGGTTCCATGGCTTTTATTATTGGTTATTCTATTTTCTGCTGTCTTTATAAAGCTTCAATGGGGACAGCGTATAAAACGCCAATTCGCAGCATTAAATGCTATCCAACAACCTGCCCTTAAAATGCTTGCCTGGATGTCTTTGTTATTAGCCCCTCTTTGGGCAGCCATACTTGTTTTAGATATGTATAGCTTATGGTTGCTAACAGGATCATTTTCGGATGCAGTGGCATTGGGCGAAGTACGCCAACATGTGTTATCACTCCTTGGTTTGATCGCAACATTTGTCGGATTGTTGGCAGCCCCCTTCGTGATTTTCATGATTTTTATGGCAGAGCGCCGAACACGTGCAACAGAAGAAAGTTACATCACAGGCCGTATTTCTGACGCTGTGACACAGCTGGGTATGGAACGTACTGTTTGGGAAGATGGTATGCAAAATACCGAGCCAAATTTAGAGGTCCGTTTAGGGGCGATTTATACTTTGGAACGCGTGGCGATTGAATCGCGCCGCGACCATATATCGGTGATGGAAACACTTTGTGCTTATGTGCGTGAAAACACACGTAGACCACGTTTTGATGAAGATGCCAGTAAAGAAGCCTGGGCTGCATTAGCTAAGAAGAAAAAGAAGCAAGTCTGGGATTTGAACCAAGAGGAAAAAACATCTGTTGCAACCTTGATGCCACCTCGCCCCGATATTCAAGCTGCTTTGACTGTATTCGGACGTCGTAACGAACGTGCACCAGGACGAATAGATTATGAAGCATCTCAAAACTTTGTTTTGGATTTGCGCGGCTGCAATATCGCCCTTGCCGATTTAAACAACGCCAACCTTGGTCCAATCTTACTTGATGAATCAAACTTACAAGGCGCATCGCTATCTGTTGCCAAGTTAAATGGTGCAAGTTTGAACCATGTGAACTTGCAAGAAGCTGATTTGTTCAAAGCAAATCTTAGCGATGCCTCATTGAATGGTGCGCAAATGCAACGCAGTTGGTTAGATTGGGCAAACTTCCAAGGCGCACGTATGGTTATGGCACGCTTCCAAGAAGCGAACTTTTCTGCTGCAGAAATGCTTTATGCTGGCGTAAAAGCGGCTGATTTCACAGACGTTACACATCTGTCGGGCGAGCAATTAAAAGTCATGATTGGCGATGGTTCCACAATTTTGCCCAAAGGGATGAAGCAACCTAGTGTTGAGAATTGGTCTAACAAAGACATGTCGTCCGAAGCATTTTTAAGCTTCTGGCAATCGACAAAGAACAAGCTGGCTTAATCACGCACTTTCATCCCCTGCAAACTTGGGTATAACGCTGATTACGACGAATCCAATAATCAGGTGATATTATGCACGACATCCGCGCTATCCGCGAAAATCCCGCAGCTTTTGACGCAGCTCTTGCGAAACGAGGTGCTGCACCGATGTCGTCCGAAATTTTGGCAATTGACGAAGCACGCCGTGCAAAGATCACCAAAGCAGAGCAAGCTTTGGCTGACCGCAATGCCGCATCTAAGAATGTCGGCAAAGCAAAAGCACAGGGTGACGAAGCTGAATTTGAACGCCTACGTGCATTAGTTGCTGATAAAAAAGCAGAAATCGCCGCTTTGGAAGACGAAGCAAAGGTTGAAGATGACAAGTTGCAAAACTTGTTGGCAACTTTGCCAAACAGCCCACATGATGATGTGCCTGAAGGTGCCGATGAAGATGACAATGTCGAGGTGCATCGTTGGGGTACCCCGCGCACATTGGATTTCGATCCAAAAGAGCATTTCGAATTGGCCGCTGTTCAAGGTGGTATGGATTTTGAAACGGCAGCGAAACTTAGCGGTTCTCGTTTTGTAATCATGTCTGGCGCCGTTGCCCGTGTTCACCGTGCTTTGGCGCAATTCATGCTGGATACGCATACAACAGAAAACGGTCTGACAGAAATGAATACACCTGTTCTTGTCCGCGACGAAGCCATGTTTGGCACTGGTCAGTTGCCGAAGTTTTCTGAGGATAGCTATCAAACTACAAACGGGTGGTGGATGATCCCAACATCAGAAGTGACGCTGACAAATACAGTTGCAGGGGAAATTCTGGATGAAAGCGCCCTACCGCGCCGCATGACAGCCCATTCATTGTGCTTCCGTTCAGAAGCTGGCTCTGCGGGTCGTGATACCTCTGGTATGTTGCGCCAACATCAATTTGAAAAAGTTGAAATGGTGAGCATCACCAAACCAGAAGATAGTCGCGCGGAATTGGACCGTATGACCGAATGTGCACAAGGTATTTTGGAAAAACTAGGCTTGCCATATCGCACGGTGGTTTTGTGTACAGGTGATATGGGCTTTGGCGCTCAACGCACACATGACATCGAAGTTTGGTTACCTGGGCAAGATACATACCGTGAGATTTCAAGCTGTTCTGTGTGTGGTGATTTCCAAGCGCGTCGTATGAATGCACGTTACCGCCCAGAAGGTGCGAAGAAGCCTGAGTATGTGCATACATTGAACGGCTCTGGTTTGGCTGTTGGTCGTTGTTTGATTGCTGTTTTGGAAAACGGTCAGCAGGCGGATGGTTCTGTTGAGCTGCCAGAAGCATTGCACAACTACACTGGCGGTAAGACAAAGATCACTGTGGATGGTGTTTTAGTTTAAACTCCAAAGACGATGATACTGTTCGCATTTTTTTAGTTGCATAGAGCACATTTTTATTCTGTAATTAGTAGATTGATAAATACTCTATTCGCCTAAAGGTATATAAATGCGCTTTTGTTTTGTTCTTTGTCTCTTTGCTATTTCTGCATATGCACAACCAGTCAACAAATCTCACTCTAGCACAGGAACACCCTGTGAAACCCCAGTGATTACAGGTGCGACCAAATATTGCCTTTAAACCTCAGATAATTCTATTTCCGTAGAATTATCTGATCATGGTGTCCTTCCCTCTTTTCACCCGACTCGCGATGGTGTAGCAAATTACCAACGATTAAAGGCGGGTAAATCATCGTGCGAATTCTCATTACAAATGACGACGGCATTCGGGCACCAGGCCTAGATGTTATGCTTGAAATCGCAAAGGAATTAGCTGGGAAAGATGGCGAAGTCTGGACTGTTGCACCTGAACAAGAGCAATCAGGTGTCGCCCATGCAGTTTCTTATGTGAACCCGATGCGTTTGTTTAAATATGACCACGACCGTTATGCAGTCGATGGTATGCCCGCGGATTGTGTTCTGGCAGGTTTGAATGAAGTCATGTCTGAAAAACCAGACTTGATCTTATCTGGGGTCAACAAAGGTAACAATGCTGCACAAAACACACTTTATTCGGGTACAATTGGAGCCGCAATGGAAGGCGCATTGCACGGTGTTAAATCCATTGCTTTGTCGCAATTCTATGGGCCTGCAAATAAAGATATGGACGACCCGTTTGAAGTTGCGCGCGTTCATGGTGTAAAAGCCGTGCGGGATTTGTTGAATGCAGATATCTGGGGCGAAGCCCCTTATGGTGTATTCTATAATATAAATTTCCCACCAATCCCTGCCGCTGACTGTAAGGGCATGAAAGCTGTTGCCCAAGGGTTTCGCGATAATACAGAATTTCACACAGTTGCAGAAACGGGTCCCAATGGCCGCCGCTTTCTTTGGGTGACAATGGGTTCACAGCATGCGCCGACAAAATCCGGCACAGATGTGCATGCAAACCTTGAAGGTTATATTTCGGTAACTCCTATGCGCGCAGATTTGACAAGTCATGCCCATTTAGAACGGCTGCAAGGGGTTTTAAAGTGACCTTAAGTGCCGAGGGTAAAATGCAATTCCTGTTAATGTTGCGCAACAAAGGCGTCGCAGATCATGTTTTGCAAGCCATGGAGAAAGTGCCGCGCGATATGTTCGTTGAAGGTCACTTTAAAGCCCATGCTATGGACGATATGGCCTTACCTATTGATGCAGGCCAAACAATCAGCCAACCGAGTATCGTTGCAAAGATGACAGAAGCCTTAGATGTTGGCCCTCGTCATATTGTTTTAGAGGTTGGTACTGGTTCTGGCTATCAAGCCGCAATCCTGTCTCATATGGCTCGCCGTGTTTATTCTGTTGAACGTCACCGCCAACTATCAGTCAAAGCACGTTCAAGAATAGAAGCTTTGAAACTGCGGAATGTGATCATCACCACAGCAGATGGTAGCTACGGCATGCCAGATCAAGCGCCTTTCGATCGCATCATTTTGACCGCTGCAGCGGAAGACCCCCCTGCAAATCTCTTGGAACAATTGCGCATGGGCGGTATTATGGTATTACCTGTAGGACAGTCAGATGCGGTGCAAAGCCTGATAAAGGTTGAAAAGACACCAGATGGACTTAACTACACAGAACTTGCAGATGTGCGGTTTGTACCGCTTATCGAAGGGATCGCAAAAACAGACGGGGCATAATCCCGCAAAGACAGGAATTGGGCAAATGGCAGTAATATCAAATAGGTACAGTCTAAAACCAGCACTTTTATTGTGCAGCGCTTTAGCATTAACGGCGTGCGATGATTTTTCATTGAGTGATCTCAACTCTAAGATTAATCCCGTGCCGAATGGTAATGCCACACAACTTGCGCCACGCCCCCAACCAGACAGCCGCGGTGTGATAACCTATCCGAATTACCAAGTGATTGTTGCAAAGCGAAATGACCCAATTGATGCAATTGCAGCACGTGTCGGTATGACTGGGCAAGATCTTGCTCGTCATAATGGATTGCCAGCAGATTATATCGCACGCAGAGATGAAGTCCTTGCTTTGCCAAAAGGTATTATTATTCCTGAAGCGGGGCCTGCCACGACTGGCGGCACATCAATTGAGAATATTGCAACTGCTGCAATTGATCGTGCGGGTCCTACTCCTGTACAAACTGGTGCGGTTCAAGCAGGCCCAGAGCCAATTCGCCATGTCGTGGAGAATGGCGAGACCGCCTATTCAATTGCACGCCTTTATAGTGTGTCTGTCACAGCATTAGCGTCTTGGAACGGCTTAGATCGCGAACTGTCCGTTCGCCCTGGGCAGCAGTTGTTGATCCCTGTGACAGCAGATGGGCGTGTTCAGACCACAAGTACAGCCCCAGCAATAGAAGACGCAACTGTACTGCCAGGTGCTGGTAGTCAAGCACCAGAACCGCCAAGTGCAAAACTACCGCTACCAACGACGCTAACGGCAGGCGCTCTTCCAGAAAGCCCGAAGTTGTCTGATGATCGCACACCAGCAGGTGCATCTGGTAAATTACTACGCCCTGTTAGTGGTAAAGTTATCCGCGGTTATTCCAACAAAAAAGGTGGCAATGAAGGATTAGATATTGCAGCAAGTGTAGGCACGTCAGTAAAGGCCGCAGAAGGCGGTGAAGTTGCCTTGATATCTAAGTCTTCTGGGCAAAACACGATCATCCTACTACGCCACCCTGATAACCTTTATACGGTCTATTCTAACGTATCTGATGTGGCTGTGAAAAAAGGCCAAACAGTTAATCGTGGACAAAATATAGCGAAGGTTGCAAGTGGCGAAACACCGTTTCTGCATTTTGAAATCCGACGCGGTACGGAAAGTGTAGATCCTGTACCTTATCTTTGAGAATAAGACCGCTTAGAACGAAACAAGGGCCCACGGCAGCGCGGGCCCTTTTTATATCGTCTTGGTGAAAAACACCAAGCCAGTCCTGTCAGCATGCCTTTGCAGATTAAAGGCTCATATGACGCAACATTCTTACTCGTGACACATACAAATACTAATGCGATACACACTCATTTACATTTTACTAAGAATACTAATTACAGCGCGGTACGAACTCACTCACTACTGAAACTTTACTATCCTGTTACGTTGTTGTTACTGACAGGACCTATACAACAGTGAATAAAGGCTGAAATGTGTTCGCGATAGGCCCTAAATTTGTCAGTACTCCCAAATACTAACAAACCGCTAACCTTCGTATTAGTTCAAAAAATTTAGTTGGATTTTAAGGATTAATTTTCCAATGATCACCTTAAAATAAAGACGATTTTAGGTGGTTTTTAGAGAATCAGAAGAATCAGTAAAATAGTCTGACGATTTTGTAGGTTAGCGTGCGATCAAAGCATTTTGGGCAATCATGGCCGTGTCACAGGCTTTTAATGAAAGCCTTGCGCTTGCCCCGAAGCAGTCAGGGTTTGACCAAAGCTCTGGGAATAACTCAAACAACTCTGCACGTGCGCCCTGCTCGATTGCATCGAAGCTTGCTTCACCGGGGTGAAAGCTTTCGGACCAAGCTCCATTCGCCATAACCAACTCGTGTTTGTCAAATAGGATATGAATATAAGTCGTATTGGTAAGCGTATTATCAACAGTCACAGAGTTATCATTCAATAAGCCTTTGGCAGGAACCAAGACTTCTGCTTCACCAAACATCATCTGAGCCTGTGTAGACTTTAAGAACATGCGGTGTTGTGGCGATACCATCAAATCTGTTGCAGGCGTGTTCGGGCCAAATGAATGTGCTTTAATCTTAATTGGGCGCAAATGTGGAAAAGCGTGAAGACGTGCGCCTGATATATTCTTAGTGCCAATCCATCGGATTGGGCGGATACCATTGTCACGCGTGATCACCAAATCCCCTGCACGCAGATCTTCGGCATTTACACGGCCTGTTGGGGTCGTGATTTTTGTACCTTGGGTAAAGCAGATGACGTCGTCGTAATTGTAACCAGTAGAACTGCTAATCCCTTGAAATGAGCCCAAAGTTGCACCAACGCCAAATGTTGAACCAGGTGTCGGTATAAAATACCAACTACCACCTGTGTTAAAAAAGTAGAACTCTTCGGTAAATGTATCCCCATTTGTATCTGTAAAAGATACGTTTAATACCCATGGCGTACTATTCGTAGCTAAAAACGGGCCTCCATTAATGCTTATGGTTTCGTCAGCATCTCCACCACCTTCATAAACTCCGTCGTCATCATCCAAGACGGCGGTCACAGAACTGTTGTACGTGGAGTTATATCCATTCGCAGACCAGTTAAATGCTTCGACGGTGGTTTGGGGCATCTGTTTCTTTAGCCCCTTGATAGATCTTTAGCGTTTGCGGCAGCTTCAAACAGGTAACGCATACCAGATTTATTAAGCTTATATTTCACGGCTCCTTCACCCAACGTTTGTTCCACTTCGAAACGTTCACTGGGTAATATGCTATCGCTATGCTCTTGGCGCAGAGCATTCGCAAATTTTTGCACTTTTAAATTATTAGCCATACGAGCCATCCCAAGATACTTGCTACACACATTCTCATTACTAAATGCGCAGCAACCTTTAAATGGGTGTTGCACGCACTAAATACAACCTAAAGGTAAATCTTGTCATAATAATGTCTAGAGCTATCTCATTGTTTCCAAAGCGGAAACAATAGCAGAATTAGCAGATCAAATTTGATGTAAACGTACCACAGAGGCGCTTTAAAGTGTGATTCCCTGTCGGCCAGCAAGGTCTGTAAAATATTGCCATGCAACACGCCCAGAGCGATTCCCGCGTGTGGCTTGCCATTCAATTGCCTCTGCACGCAAGGTTTCATCCGAGATTTTCACGCCATGTGCATCACAGTATCCACGGATCATTGCAAGGTATTGATCTTGGTCACATGGATGGAAACCAAGCCATAGGCCAAAGCGATCTGATAGCGAGACTTTCTCTTCAACTGCTTCGGCAGGGTTTATCCCAGTTTGGCGCTCATTTTCGATCATATCACGCGGCATCAGGTGGCGGCGATTGGATGTTGCGTAGAACACCACATTATCTGGGCGCCCTTCTACACCACCATCAAGCACTGCTTTGAGTGACTTATAATGCGTATCATCATTGGAAAAACTTAAATCATCACAAAATAGGATAAAACGTTCTGAAGATGCGCGTAGGATATTCAAAAGGCGACCAAGGGATGGCAAGTCTTCGCGTTGAACTTCGACCAATTTAGTGCCCGATACAGCGGCATGAACTGCTTTTACTAATGATGACTTTCCCATACCTCGTGCGCCCCATAAAAGCGCGTTATTTGCTGGCATACCGTTTGCGAATTGTTTGGTGTTTGCCAGTAAGGTATCGCGAGAACGATCGATACCAACCAACAGGTCAATATCCACACGGTTCACATTATGAACAGGATCTAAACGATCAGGGGAAACATGCCAAACATAGGCTTCGGCCCCTGAAAAATCAGGTGCATCTAATGGTTTCGGGCTGATCCGTTCTAATGCTTCGGCAATGCGGGTTAAAGCATCGTCGTTCATGCATCATCCTCTGGGTGGGCATCATCATAATAGCCATCTTCAGCCAAACGTTTTTCACGCTTCTTTTCGACGATTGAAACCAGCTGAATAGAAACTTCGTAAAGCATGTAGACAACTGTAAACAGGATCACTTGAGTGATCACATCTGGTGGTGTGATAATCGCTGCTAATGTAAGAATACCCACAACTGCATATTTACGCATATTTTTAAGCCCCTCTGAGGACACCAAACCAGCCATACCGAGTAATGTCATGAGCACAGGTAACTGAAAACACAGGCCAAATGCCCAGATGAATTTCATTGTGATATCAAGGCTTTCTTTAACAGATCCCAAGAATACTGTTGTGGTTTCTTTACCTGCTGCATCCGCAACATCGCCCGTACCACCAGCGACCAGTTCTGTGACAGACGGGATGATATCAGAAAATCCGATAAAGAAGTTCATTGCCAATGGCGTAACCACATAATGCGCAAAGCTTGCCCCCAATAAGAACAACATGGGTGACGCAATGATGAACGGTAAAAACGCGCCCTTCTCGTTTTTATAAAGCCCCGGGGCCACGAAGCGCCATAACTCGTTTGCTATTACTGGGAAAGACAACATCAAGCCAGCGAGAACGGATATCCTAAATAAAACAAAGAACTTTTCTTGAGGTGCCGTGAAAATCAAACGTGGATCTTGACCGCGCGACCGTAGGATTTCAGCGATTGGTTCCACCAAGAAATCCAAAATAGGCTCTGCAAAGAAAAAGCAAAACAGCATTGCGACAATGAAGGCCACGAATGCACGAATAAGCCGTGTGCGCAATTCGGCCAAGTGTTCGATCAACGGCGCTGAGCTTTCTTCGATGTCTTCTTCTACGTTGCTCATGATTTAGCCTTAGTCGTGGTTTTCTTTGCTGCCGCTTTCTTAGGAGCGGCTTTTTTGGCTGGTGCTTTTGCGGGTGCCTTTTTTGCTGCAGGCTTTTTGGCTGGTGCTTGCTTGGCTGCTGGTTTCTTAGCAGCTGGCTTTTTCGCTGGTGCCGCTTTAGGCGTATCAGCAACAGCATTATCTGTTTTTGGAAGCCATTTTGCATTAGCTTCGTGAAAATCTGATATTGAGTTCATAGACAGATCATCTTTGATATCTGTGGCTTTTTTCACAGTATCAGTGATGTCTTTTACACCACTTTGATCAGCGGCATCATCCATCGCACGCTGAAAGTCACGCGCCATTCCACGTGCCTTACCTACGAACTGCCCCACTTTGCGGAACATCACAGGTAAATCTTTCGGTCCAACGACGATCAACGCCACCACACCGATGATCATCAGTTCTGACCATCCTATATCAAACATGCATTAAGCCTTATCAGCGAAAGGGCCGATTAGCCCTTTTTGCTTTCGTCTTTTTCAGGTGTGATGTCTTTTGCAGTCTCTGATGCGTCATCAATAGCTGCGTCCATCTCTTCTTTGCCTTCACTTACGCCCTTTTTGAACGCTGTGATACCTTTGCCAACTTCGCCCATAAGGCTTGAAACCTTACCGCGGCCAAACAATAACAAAACAACTACTGCGATCAGCAAGATGCCTGGTAGGCCAATATTCTGAATGAACAGTGGTGTGTGCAGAAACATTTAAATTCTCCCAAAGTGGTAACAAAGCCATTCGTGCTCTGTCTCGTCGACATACATTTATGTATTTTTGCCGCAGGTTCAAACCCTAACATGCATTTCGGGCCTATAAATTGTCACATCTGCGTATTAATGCTTACTTTTTAAAGAGAAAACAACGATCGCGGCGCATAGACAGCCACAATGGCGTGTCTGGTTTAGGCAAAAATACCCCCGGCATAAGAACTTTTAGAACGCTACCGTCATAATCCATCATAAATTCGACCAGACTTTGATGTCCTAAATAACGTGCGCGCTTTACCATACCACGTGCGGGCACACCATCAGCAACTGTAGGATTCGGGCCACGCCCCTGACGATCGAAATCCAATTTCAGGTGCTGTGGGCGAATAATAATTTCCACCTCGGTATCATCTACCATACCTGGTGTTAGGAATTGACCAAATGGGGTTTCGGTTAGTGCGTTTGTAACCGAGCCCTTGATAACGTTCACATCTGAAAAGAATGCTGCAGCGGCTTTATCAACTGGAGCGTTGTAGATGTTATATGGTGCACCTGCCTGAACAATCTTGCCGTTTCGCATCAAGGCAATCTGGTCAGCCATGCGCATGGCTTCTTCTGGTTCATGTGTGACCAGTAAAACGGCTGTATTTTCCGCTTTTAGTAATTCCAGCGTTGCATCTCGCACATCATCACGCAGACGGTCGTCAAGGCCAGAGAATGGTTCGTCCATCAACATAACTTGCGGTTTTGGAGCAAGAGCGCGTGCCAAAGCCACACGTTGTTGTTCACCGCCAGACAGTTGGTGTGGGTATTTTGATTGATACCCGTCCAAATCAACCTTTTGTAAAAGTTCCTTAACACGTGCTTTTTTCTTGGAACGAGGCCCCTTAAGGCCAAAACCAACGTTCCGTTCCACATCCAAATGCGGGAAAAGAGCGAAGTCTTGGAACATCAAGCCAATTTGACGTTCCTCGGGTGGCATATGATCCGAAGGGCCCGACACAATTTGCCCGTCAATCATCACACGCCCAGTGGTCTGTTGATCGACACCTGCTGCAATTCGTAAAGTTGTGGATTTTCCACATCCTGATGGGCCAAGTAAACATGTAACTTCGCCCGCACTCAGACGAATGGATAAGCCATCAACAACAGCTTGCCCATCATAGACGCGGGAAATATCTTGTAATTCCAGTTTATAGGCGGGGTCGGACACCTAGGGCCTCATTCAGTCAACATTCAATCTGACCCTTTTTATCGGGTATCGCGATCCCCTACCAGCCTTAGTTACTCCGAGCAAGCTTTCCTTGCGTTACAAGACCAATAAGACCTGCGGCAAAACCAACAATTAGGACAGCTATACAAATGTAGAGCAGCTGTTCGTACTTATGCGTGCCAGGAAACAAAACCATAACCAGTTCCGTACTGCGGTACATATAAGCTGCTGCCCCCAATATCGCTGCTATATAAGCCACTAAGAAAGACCAAAGTGGAATAATACGGTTAAATACAAATGCTAAAATAAGCACTGGTGTTAAGAACATGGAGGCTGTGCCAGACACGGCAACCGCATCGAACAAGGTTTTATTTCCCCAAAGTGTAAGCAGTGCCCCTGCTGCCATGAAACCAAACATTGCGATACGACCATTTGAAACAGTGCGCGGTGCAATTTTAAATTCATCAATCACCAAACGAGCTGCGGATGCTAAAGCGCTATCCAATGTGGACATTGCAGAAATCAATAGTGAAGCTGCGATCAAAAAGTAAACCACTGGGCCAAACATCCCCTGCCATGTGCCAAGCAATTGATTTTCATAAGCCGCACCGACAATACCTGCTTGGATACCGAACATACCAAAACCGAATATGCATAATGCTGATAACCAAAAAGCATGGAAGAAGCTTTTCTTGGTTGTATCTTCATCGGCAATAAAGCCACGATCCATCATGACAGGATCATGTGCTGGATACGAAAACACTTGTAAGAAAGCGACAGCGACTAAAATCCAACCTGGGCGGCTTGCTTGTTCATGCACACCAGTCGCCGTGAAAATCGAACTTAAAGAGAAGTCTGCGGCAGAAATCATAACAATAAAAGCTAGCACAAATACGATCAAAAACACAATCATTTGCATCACATCCGTACGTAAACTTGCACGAAGCCCACCTAACGCAGAATACACAAGACCAACAATTGCGATAATGACAATTGAACCTGTTTTGGCCCAAGCCATTTCTGGGAATGCAGCAGAAAAGATCAATCCAACGACAATAAGGTTGGCAAATACTTCGGATAGAAGTCGCAAGGCAATAACCAAATTATATGCCACGTGACCTGTGCGGCCAAAGTTATCACCTAACCAATCTTGTACTGAGCCTGCACCACGCGAGCGCATTTGGCCCACAATATACATGCCTGTTAGGAAGCTTAAGTAATAGCATGTGTAAGCTAAGGTTCCTGCGAAACCATAGAAGTATCCAAGTACAGCCGCATTCATAAGGGATCGTGCGAATATCCATGTGGTGACTTGACTCAGGACCAACATCCAAAGATTTGGTTGGCTCCCAACTTTGGAAGCACCATCAAAGAAGCCTTCTATAGAGACCTTGCGCGGCGAAATTACCAAGCTAACGATAGTGATCAAGGCGACAAAGTAGATCAGCGCCATTGGGTCATTTAAAAAGCCCATGAGTATTCCCCTTATTTTTTATCTACAAACTCTATACAGAGCCGTGGTTAAAACAAAAGGATTAAACATGAGCCTAACAGTTTCGTTATGTATGGTCATCTCTCTTACATTGTGCTGTTTAAAGCACCGCCATCAAGCAAGATATTCTGCCCAATCATATTGCCTGCGTATTGAGAACACATGAATGCGCAAGTATTTCCGAACTCTTCTGAGGTACCATAACGTTGAACTGGGATTGTTGCAGCTCGCTGTGCCTTTGCTTCGTCCATAGTAATCCCCTGGGCTTGAGAAACACCTGTATCCAATGAAACTGCGCGATCTGTTGCGTGAATACCTGGTAAAAGGTTATTGATTACAACGCCGTGTTTCGCCACATCACGTGAAGTACCCGCCACATAACCTGTTAAACCTGCACGCGCAGTGTTTGACAGACCAAGTACAGAAATAGGGCTTTTTACAGATTGAGACGTTATATTCACAATACGTCCCCATTTCGCATCAATCATATTAGGTAATACAGCTTTGATTAGTGAAATGGGCGTCATCATATTTGCATCAACCGCTTTAATGAAATCATCACGATCCCAATCAGACCAATGTCCTGGAGGTGGGCCGCCCGCATTGTTAACCAAAATATCCACATGACCTGCTGCATCTAACACTGCTTTGCGCCCTTCGTCGGTTGTGATGTCACAGGCGATGGCTTTTACTTCGACTCCTGTTTCGCGCAATTTGTCAGCGGCTACATCCAATGTTTCTTGTGTACGCGCACAAATAACTAAGTTCACTCCCGCTTGCGCCAATGCTTCGGCACAACCATAACCTAAGCCTTTACTTGCAGCACAAACGATTGCTGTTTTGCCTTTAATACCTAAATCCATAATCGCGATTCCTTATTTTCCCTTCACATTAGCGAAGAACAAAATTGTTAAAAAGAGCGGATTATGTCCCCACAAAGCAATGTCGAAAAGATTGTATAAAGAACAATTATCCCATAGGGTTACATAATCTTAACATCGCAGGGCTGCTGTATAAAATGCATATAGTTTTTACAGAGATAACGAATAAGCTCAAATCTCCAATTACTATCGTTGCATGGTTAGCTTCGACAGTGGTCTGTGTTTTGACTGGGCCTTTTGAAACTGATATGATCACTCCAACATATATGCGGGCTATATTCTGGGGTACGGTCATATCTGTTGGCATCGCATATGCCTTACTTTGTTTACATACAATGTTTCATACATTCCCAAAGTTGCGCCCATTCTTTGCAAAAGGAATTGCTTTATCCTTTTTCACCCTCACGTATGCAAACGCTGTCGATATTGCGGTGAGTTTTACGCCTTATGGAAAGCATTCCACATCACTAGCTCTGATCTATCTTGTTGTTGCCGCAATAGCCTTTCCTATATCCGCAGCAATCTATTGGTTGCACATCCGACCAAATGAAAAACGCAACGAAGAGCGGTTAGCCGTTTTACAAGAAGCAAAAGAAGCGGTGGCGAAACAAGCACAACCAGCTTCTAGGTTAAATAATGCTCTTTTATCGCGCCTTAATACTGATTTAGGTATGCGTATTATTCGTCTTTATATGCGTGATCATTATGTCGAAGTGTTTAGCGATCAAGGAACCCAACTTATTCACATGCGTTTCCAAGACGCCGTAGACGCCTTATCAGATTTTAATGGCAAGAAAGTTCATCGCTCTCATTGGATCAACTTTGATGAAGTGAAAGAAGTCGTGAAATCAGATGGGAAGATTTTTTTCAAAATGTCAGATGATTTTCATGTTCCAATTTCAAAATTGAAACAAAAAGAACTTAGGACGCTGGGTATCTTGTGACCCCTTCGCTACACGCAAAGGCTTGAATTAAGTAGACTAAGACCTATTTTTTATGCAAACGGCGCAGGGTACTGACTAAACTATCTAATAAATACTGAACGAGACCTGCGCCCAACCTTCAGCAAGGAGAAGGTTATTATCACAAACGCTTGAAAGGGGCTATCATCAACGCATTTTTCGTGAAATACCCGTTTTGTTTCGTGAATTACATACTTTGAGATGAAAAATATTTTATTAGACATACGGCAAATATTGAGATCACCAGTCCCATTAAGCAGCTGGATTGTGGCCTCTTTAATTTGCACCTTAACGGGCCCGCTTGGGACATATGATGCTGATCCCTTTGGATTCCGGATTGTGTTTTGGGGAGGTATGTTACTAGTTGCAACTCTTTACGCACTCTTTTGTTTTTACACCGCTTTTAACATTTGGCCTGATTGGTCTTTCTTAAAAGCAGGTGCTATTGGTGGAACTGTATTTAGCATCACCTATTCAGCATTTGCGATCTTTCTCATTCCCCATGTGTATGGCAATTTACCTATACCTTCGAGTGAACTTATCTTTGCAATTGTTTCTTGTTCGACCATTGCCATTGTCATATTGATCCAATGGGTTGATGTCCGCCCACGGATGCAAGCAGAAGAAGCACTCAATGAACAACGCCTTGAGCTAGAAGCAGCGGCAGTACAACAACAAGTCCAGAACGCACCCTTTTTAAGCAGCAGAACTGACAATCCATTCCTTGCCCGTTTAAATGCTGACATGGGCTCTCGCCTTGTTCGTTTGCACATGCGCGACCATTACGTGGAAACATATACCTATGAGGATATGCAATTGGTCCATATGCGGTTTGCAGATGCTGTAGATGCATTATCAGAGTTCAACGGTTGCCAGACGCACCGTTCGCATTGGGTAAACTTAGATGAAGTCGTCAGCGTGGAAAAATCAGACGGCAAAACCTTTTTCAAAATGTCTGATGGTGTGAATGTCCCAATATCACGTGGTAAGATTAAAGAACTTAAGAGTTTAAACATCATCTAAACTACAGTGCTTTAACCCAGAAAACGACAGGTCTTTCTTGCCCTTCGTAAAAACCTTACCTATACGCAAATGCATGTTAGATATCACTTCGAACCAACCCGTATTGCCCCCTGAAATCGATCGTCGTCGCACGTTCGCTATCATCAGTCACCCTGATGCTGGCAAAACGACGCTGACCGAGAAATTCCTATTATATGGTGGCGCAATCCAAATGGCTGGCCAAGTCCGTGCTAAGGGCGAAGCGCGCCGTACTCGATCTGACTTCATGCAAATGGAAAAGGATCGAGGTATTTCGGTTTCGGCATCAGCCATGTCATTTGAATTCAAAGACTATTGGTTCAACTTGGTAGACACCCCTGGGCACTCTGACTTTTCAGAAGATACATACCGCACTTTAACGGCCGTTGATGCCGCTGTGATGGTGATTGATGGTGCAAAAGGTGTCGAGAGCCAAACACGCAAACTGTTTGAGGTTTGTCGTTTGCGCGATATGCCAATTCTGACATTCTGTAATAAGATGGATCGCGAAAGCCGTGATACATTTGATATCATTGATGAAATACAAGAAAACCTTGCAATTGATGTGACCCCTGCCAGCTGGCCAATTGGTGTTGGTAAGGAATTTATGGGGTGTTATGACATTCTGAACGATCGTTTGGAATTGATGGATCGTGCAGATCGCAACGTGGTTGCTGAATCTGTTCAGATCAATGGATTGGATGATCCCAAGTTAGCGGAACATGTACCTGCTGATCTTTTAGAGAAATTTCTAGAAGAAATCGAAATGGCAAAGGAATTACTGCCAACGTTAGATCAACAGGCTTTGCTTGACGGTACTATGACCCCTATTTGGTTTGGCTCTGCTATTAACAGTTTTGGCGTACAAGAATTAATGGATGGTATTGGCGACTTTGGTCCCAAGCCACAAATTCGCCCAGCCAACGAACGCCAGGTGTCCCCTGACGAAAAAAAGGTCAGTGGCTTTGTATTTAAAGTTCAAGCGAATATGGACCCAAAACACCGCGACCGTATTGCCTTTGTTCGTTTGTGTTCGGGTCACTTTAAACGCGGTATGAAGTTGACGCATGTACGTACAAAGAAACCTATGGCGATTGCATCCCCTATGTTGTTCCTTGCTGCTGATCGTGAACTTGCAGAAGAAGCATGGGCTGGTGATATCATTGGCATCCCAAATCACGGACAATTGCGCATTGGCGATGCTTTGACTGAAGGTGAAGCATTACGTTTTGCTGGCATCCCGTCCTTTGCGCCTGAGCTATTGCAATCTGTCCGTTCAACGGATCCTATGAAAGCTAAACATCTGGATAAAGCGCTTACACAATTCGCCGAAGAAGGTGCTGCTAAACTGTTCAAACCTATGATCGGTGCAGGTTGGATCATTGGTGTTGTTGGAGCATTGCAATTTGAAGTTCTAGCGTCTCGTATTGAGCTGGAATACGGCATTCCAGTCCGGTTTGAGCCAACTCAATTTACATCTGCGCGTTGGCTAACAGGTCCAAATCAGGCAGTGGATAGCTTTATCAATACAAACAAAGGTCATATGGCAAACGACCATGATGGTGATCCTGTTTATATGACACGATTACAATGGGATATCGACCGTGTGGAACGCGACTTCCCTGATTTGAAGCTGACGGCCACTAAAGAGATTATGGTTTAGGGCGCTTTAACCACTCACGCGTATCGTTAATGTCAAAAACAATAGAAATGGCATCGACGACAAAAAGCACAAGTAAGAAAGTGCTAAATACACTTTGAACACCCATTTTGGGTGCGATGATGAAAAGCAGTGGTATCCAAAGCAACAGATGTGGGATCGCCATCGATTTTGCGAAACCACGTTCTGCAATCATAATGCCAATATTGGGAAGCATACCGCCAACTGCGAGTGCTGCTATCAATAAGCCACTGTCGGGGTGTTGCCAAAAAATGAGAGTGAAGAGGTTTACGGGCACCAAAATGCATCCAACCCAAAACTGTACCCAACTAGGTAAAGACCGAAAGCTGAGCCAAATATCCCAAAGTAATGATTTCATTACGCTGCTCCTTTTTGATCAACTTATCCCTGAAACTTGAATAAAAAGCCAGTTTATTGGCGTAAATACACCACAAATGATGCAAAAAATATAGCTAGATTGACTTATTCATAGAATCCGCTAGACCAAAGTTCACATGAACGACAGCACTTCGGCTGTCAGGCCGCGCTGACATCTGCGGCACTTTTTGAAGCCGCTAACATCGCGAGTTATATGACAAAATTTACCGATCTGGGTCTTAATCCCAAAGTTCTAAAAGCCGTTAATGAAGTCGGCTATGAAACCCCTACTCCAATTCAAGCCGCCGCTATTCCACACGCAATGGATGGTCGTGATGTATTGGGAATTGCCCAAACGGGTACAGGTAAAACAGCAAGTTTCACATTACCTATGATCAGCAAACTAGCGCGTGGTCGTGCACGCGCACGTATGCCACGCTCGCTGGTATTGGCACCCACACGTGAATTAGCTGCGCAGGTTGCGGAAAACTTTGAGCTTTATGCGAAGCATTGCAAATTGGATATGGCACTATTGATTGGCGGCGTATCGTTTAAAGACCAAGATCGTTTGATTGACCGTGGTGTAGATGTTTTGATTGCTACGCCAGGCCGTTTATTAGATCATTTTGAACGTGGTAAACTATTGCTAACAGGCATCGAGATTATGGTGGTTGATGAGGCCGACCGTATGTTGGACATGGGGTTCATCCCTGATATCGAACGCATCTTTAAGCTGACACCATTTACACGTCAGACATTGTTCTTCTCGGCCACTATGGCGCCAGAGATTACACGGATCACACAAGAATTCTTGCAAAACCCAGAGCGTGTTGAAGTGGCACGTCAGGCGACGACTTCAGAGAATATTGAGCAGAAACTTTGTGCTTTTAAAGCGCCTAATCGCTCGATGGAAGCCAAGATGAAACGCACTGTATTGCGTAAAATCATCGATGATGAAGGCGAAAAACTGACCAATGGTATCATCTTCTGTAACCGTAAGGTTGATGTTGATATCGTTATGAAATCATTAAAGAAACATGGTCATTCTGTAGGTGCTATTCATGGTGATTTGGATCAGCGTTACCGTATGGAAGTGCTAAATGGTTTCAAGGAAAATGAAATTAAGTTGCTTGTTGCATCAGATGTTGCAGCACGTGGTTTGGACATTCCGAATGTAAGTCATGTTTTCAACTATGACGTTCCTATTCATTCTGAAGATTATGTACATCGTATTGGCCGTACGGGTCGCGCAGGGCGTAGCGGTTGGGCATTTATGTTGTGCATGCCACACGAAGAAAAACACATCGATAAAATTGAAGGTTTGGTGAAACATGCGATCCCACGCATGGATGCACCAGAAGTGGAATTGAAAGACCGTCGTCGTAAACCAAAAAAAGACGATGATGCTAAAGGGGATACGGCTAAACCTAAGAAGGTTAAGTCTAAGAAACCAAAAGAAGACACCAGAGCAGTGGAGCCAGAAGCAGCTCCACAAGTTGAGGAAAAACCGCAAAAGCAAAAGCAAGCCAAGAAGCCTCGTCAACCACGCGGCAATAAAGGTGGCGATAATCGTGTTGTGGGTATGGGTGATCACGTTCCTGCATTCATCATGCGAAATATTCGCACAGGTGAAATGCAATCTGATGATGTTGTTGAAGCAGAGTCAAAACCAGAAAATAATGATAATGAAACAGCAGCTTAAAGCGCAATAAACGCTTTAAGCATAGCTCTTTATTCGTCTACAAGCCTATTGATCATAATCTGAGAAATAGGCTTTTTGCCGACTGCATCTTTGCACACACGGCTGACAAGACGGCTGACAAGACGTTCAACTTCGTCATCGCTTTTGATCAGGTTCTTTTTGGCAGACATCAATTCCTGTTCCACAGTCACTTCAATAGCCTCATTCAAACTTGGGCCTGTTCCAATTGTATCAGGCAATCCCATAGCCTCGGCCCAAACACCAATAACTTCGTTATCCTCGATGATAATAGACATTGCCACAGCGCCGCGCGTTGCCATGCGAATGCGTTCCAAAACAACACCATCGAAAGCCCCAATAAGACGAGTTCCATCCATATAAAGACGGCTGGTTTCGATGTGATCCAAAATTTCAGGTTCATCCCCAGTCAGATCAACCATCGCGCCATTTGGGGCAATGATGCCAGCAATACCTTTGCTTTGACCCAATTCTTTATGTTCCTTCAAATGGCGGTACTCACCGTGCATTGGAATTAACATTTGCGGATTTAGGATATCGTGGATTTCTTCCAAATCAGGACGGTTTGCGTGACCCGATACGTGGTATTTGCCAGCGCTATCATCAATTACAGTCACACCCATAGCAGACAGACTGTTAATGATGCGACCAACAGAAACTTCGTTGCCTGGAATAGTCTTAGACGAGAAAAGGAACGTATCATTTTCACGCATCGAAATGCCGAGATATTTACCACGCGCCAGTTGAGCAGACGCCGCGCGCCCCTCTCCTTGTGATCCTGTAACAATCAACATCAGGTTTTCACGTGGAATGTCGCCGATATCTTCCAACTCAACAGTCGGCGGAAAATCTTCTAATACGCCTGTGCTGTGGGCATATCCCAACATACGTTGCATAGAACGCCCTAAGACACACACAGAACGGCCTGCATCAACACCCGCTTGCGCTAATGTTTTCAAGCGTGCCACGTTTGAGGCGAAAGTTGTTGCAACCATCATACCAGAGGCACTGGCGATCAATTCTGTAATGTTTGCGCTTAATGTAGATTCTGATTTACCACGGTGTGGGGAAAATACATTGGTGCTATCACAAACCAATGCTTTGATGCCACCCTGTGCAATCTCTGCAAACAATGCTGGATCATATGGTTCACCCACAATCGGATCTAAATCCAACTTGAAATCGCCTGTATGCACAATACGCCCCGCAGGGGTATCAATGATAAGGCCTGCTGCTTCTGGAATAGAGTGTGCCAATGGCAAATAGCTTACTGTGAAAGGTCCTGCTTCGATTTGTTCAGGGTAACTGTCTACCACCTGAACCACCCAAGGATCTTGACCGCGTTCTTCCATCTTTGCACGTGCCACTGCCGCAGTGAACGGGCGTGCGTAAACAGGAGCTGCCAAATTTGGGTACAACATACCCAAAGCGCCGATGTGGTCTTCATGTGCGTGTGTGATGAATATTGCATCCAGACGATCAGCACGCGCTTCGATATAAGCAGGGTCTGCCATGATCAGGTCAACGCCAGGTGTCGTTTCCATCGTTGGGAAAGTCACACCAAGGTCCACAAGAATAAAACGTTCTTTACCTTCTGGGCCATAGCCATAGAGATACATATTCATGCCGATCTCTCCTGCTCCACCAAGAGGCAAGAAGATCAATTTATTTTGGCTGCTCATTAAGTTAGGTGCTCCGATTTTGAGCTTCGATTTTGAGCTTCGATTAACACAAGCCCATGTAGCGTCAAGTCATTGTCGATTGCATCGAACAGTTTCGTGCCACGTTCAAATAAAGTTGCAAGGCCGCCAGTGCCAATAACTTTCATATCTTTGCCATGCTCTGCACGGATTTTGGCACAAATACCTTCTATCAAGCCTATATAGCCCCAGAAAACACCTGTCTGCATACAGGCCACTGTATTCGTCCCAATCACCTTATCGGGCTGTGTGACGTCAATATGTGGCAATGCGGCCGCTGCTTCGTGCAATGCTTTGATAGATAGGTTCACACCTGGGGAAATCACGCCACCAATGTAAGCCCCGTCATGATCCACCACGTCAAATGTCGTGGCTGTACCGAAATCCACAACAATCAGGTTCCCACCATAACGATCATATGCACCAACTGTATTTACCAAACGGTCAGCCCCGACCAATGTGCCTTCATCTACACGGACGTCGACACCAAGTTTACATTCGGGCTTGCCCACAACAATTGGGCGGCAATTGAAATAGCGATCAGACAACACGCGTAAATTGAACACGACTTGCGGAACAACAGATGAGATGATCACGCGATCTATGGTGATATCGTATCCCTGTAATTCCAGTAATTTCATCAGCCAAACGTAATATTCATCTGCCGTACGCTGGTGAACAGTCTCGCATCTGAGATCAGTCAGAAACTTATCTCCGTCATGGATCGCAAAAACCGTATTCGTATTTCCAACATCGACCGTTAATAGCATGTCTTAACACTCACCAAAAAATATTTCTGCCGCAGTAATAGGCCGCGGGCCATTAGACGTTTGTAGTACAAGTGCGCCTGTTTCGTCCACAGTGTCAAATACACCTTGGATTTCCTCTTTCAAGGTGCGCGCTGTGATTGTTTCCCCAAGACGGGCAGCGTTTAACATCCAATCACGGCGTATCGCTTCGAAACCTCCCTGTTGGAACTGTTGTTCACGATAAGCATATGCTTTGGCTAAAACTGTCAGGAAATTTTCTGCTGTCACATCTATAAGCGCATCCCCTGCTAGTGATCTTGGGGGAACTGCAGTCACTTCTAATGCTCTGCTACTTGGTGCATGTGCAAGGTTCACGCCGATACCAATACACAAATGGCTTGGCCCTACCCCTGCGGTTTCTAAAAGGATACCAGCAATCTTGCCGCCTTTTAACAATACATCGTTGGGCCATTTCAAACCTAAGTCCGTCTCTGGAACGCCGACTTCGATAAAAGCGTCTCGTAGTGCAAGTGACGTTACAAAACTAAGCAATGCTGCCTGATCTAAGGGAATGTTCAAAGGTTGTAATAAAGTGCCCGCAAAATTGCCAAAATTTGTAGACCACGCACGCCCTCTCCTACCAATACCTGCGGTTTGCTCATGCGCCAAAATCCACAAAGGGCCCGCAGTGGTTTCTAACCGTCTGCGCGCCTCTGAATTTGTGCTGTCTATGGAGTCAAAGATGACCCGATCATAACCCTCGGGCCAGCTTGTCATTATTTAAGCAATGCTTCTGCAGCAACGGCTGCATAACCTTCGATGCCGAATAGGTTCACGACACCAAACAACATGATTGCAGCGCAAGTCATTAGTGCAACGTAATGCACCACAGGCATTTTGCCGTTCATTGGCTCTACTTCATCACCGAAGTACATGTAATAAATGATACGTAGGTAATAGAATGCACCGATCACAGATGCGATCACACCTGCAATAGCCAACCATGCCATATCCGCATCAATTGCTGCTTTTAGAACGTAGAATTTACCAAAGAAACCTACCAGCGGTGGAATACCCGCCAATGAGAACATCAAAATACCAAGTGCTGCTGCACGTGCAGGTTCAACACTAGAATATTGACCCAATGCAGAGATATCCGTGATTGCTGTACCATCACGTTCCATATTCAAGATGAATGCGAATGTACCAATGTTCATCACAACATAAATAGCCATGTAAATTAACAACGCTTGAACACCCGCTTCTGTACCTGCAGCCAAGCCCATCAAAGCAAAGCCCATATGGGCAATGGATGAAAATGCCATCAGACGTTTTATGTTTGTTTGGCCAATCGCTGCAATAGCACCCAAGAACATGGATAGAAGTGATAGGAAGGCAATGATCTGTGTCCAGTCACCTGTTGCTTCTGTAAACGCGTCATGCATCACGCGTGCGAACAAACAAGCGGCCGCCACTTTCGGGGCTGTTGCAAAAAATGCTGTAACAGGCGTTGGGGAACCTTCGTAAACATCTGGTGTCCACATATGGAATGGCGCTGCTGATACTTTGAACGCCATACCAACACATAGGAATACAAGGCCAAACAACATGCCCAAACCAAGTTCACCTGTTTCGATTGTCGATGCGATACCTGTGAATGTTGTTGTGCCTGCAAAGCCGTAAACCAGTGATGCACCATATAGCAGCATACCAGAGGATAGCGCGCCAAGGACAAAGTATTTCAAGCCCGCTTCTGTAGAACGCAAGCTGTCACGACGGAAGGATGCAACCACGTACAAAGACAAGGATTGCAGCTCTAGCCCCATATAAAGCGCCATAAGGTCACCCGCGGATACCATCATCATCATACCCAAAGTCGCCAGAGCGATCAGGATTGGGTATTCGAATTTCAACAGGTTGTTCTTTTCCAGATAATCTTTGCTTATCAATGTAATGACCGCACTCGCAATCAACATAATCACTTTTGCATAGCGAGAGAACGCATCATCTATAAACGCACCATTAAAGGCCGTTTTCGCCCCTGCTGGCGCAAGCGCAATAACAGCGGCCAAAACCACCAAAACAATTGCTGTTAACCAGAAGATCATATTGGCACGTTTATCTTTGCCAAAGTAAACAGCGAACATCAAAGCCGCCATTGAATAAATAGCTAGGATCAGCTCTGGTAGAACCGTATTTAGATCAGTACCAATCATCTTAATGAGCCTCTACTGTTGCTTCGACTGCGGCTGGAACTGCATCAGCAGCGGCCGCCTGAGCGGATGTTACGTTTTCAAGGAGTGCGTTCACCGATGGGCCGATGATATCCAGCACCAATGCAGGATAGACCCCCAATAGGATTGTCATGATAATCAGTGGTGCCATCATCAAACGTTCACGCGTGTTCATATCTGTGATGGATTTCAAGCTTTCTTTGATCAAGTCGCCGAATACGACACGGCGGTAAAGCCATAGCGCATAACCAGCGGACAAGATCACACCTGTTGTTGCACCGAATGCAATCCATGTGTTGGCCTTGAATGCAGCCAACAATGTTAAGAATTCACCGATAAAGCCAGATGTACCTGGCAGACCAACATTTGCCATCGTGAACAACATGAAGACTAGTGCATAGGCTGGCATGCGGATCACAAGGCCGCCGTAGGCATCGATATCACGTGTATGCATACGATCGTAGATCACACCAACGCCTAAGAACAAAGCACCAGAGATAAAGCCGTGTGACAACATTTGGAAAATCGCACCGTCAACACCTTGTTGGTTCAATGTAAAGATACCCATTGTCACGAAACCCATGTGAGCAACGGAAGAATAGGCAATCAGCTTCTTCATATCTTCTTGCATCATCGCCACAAGAGATGTGTAGATGATCGCGATAACGGACAATGTCATAACGAAAGTTGCAAGCAGTTCAGAGGCTACTGGGAACATGGGAAGGCTGAAACGTAAGAAGCCATAACCACCCATTTTCAACAGGATTGCAGCCAAGACAACAGAACCTGCGGTTGGCGCTTGCACGTGCGCATCAGGCAACCATGTGTGTACAGGCCACATTGGCATTTTCACAGCGAAGCTTGCGAAGAACGCTAAGAAAAGCAGCGTTTGCAAACCGCCCATGATTTGGAAACCCAGGACAGTCATTGGCGCATAGCTGAACTCATGGTTCAACAATGTCGGAATGTCTGTTGTACCCGCTTCCATCCACATAGCGATCATTGCAACCAGCATCAAAACCGAGCCAAGCAATGTGTATAGGAAGAATTTAAAAGATGCATAGATGCGGTCTTTACCGCCCCAGATACCAACGATCAGGAACATTGGGATCAAGCCCGCTTCAAACACCACATAGAATAGAACCAGATCCAATGCGCAGAACACAGCGATCATTAGCGTTTCTAGGACAAGAAACAGAACCATGTATTCTTTGACGCGGTATGTGACTGTCCAACAAGCGCCGATCACAACAGGCATCAAGAAGGTTGTTAGCATCACAAACAGAACGCTGATACCATCGACACCCATTTTATAGTTCAGACCAGCCAACCACTGATGGTTTTCGACCATTTGGAAACCTGTATTGCTTGGGTCAAATTCGGAATAAATTGCAACGGCAGAAATCACGAATGTCGCAAGCGTTGTCACAAGCGCCAAAATCTTTGCATTGCGTTGTGCATATGCATCGTCGCCGCGTAGAAACACAACCAAGATAGCTGCGCCTAGCAAAGGCAAGAAGGTAATGATGGATAGAAGATTTTCCATTAGAATGTGCCCCCGACGACGAACCATGTGATGATTGCAGCCAACCCTAGGAACATCGCAAATGCGTAGTGAAATAAGTAACCAGATTGAGCCCGACCAGCTAAGCGTGTGAACCATGGGATAATCCCCATTGCCAAGCCGTTGATGCCGCCATCAATCACTTTGCCATCGCCTTTTTTCCATAGGAAGACACCCAAAGCTTTTGCAGGACGTACAAACATCAGGTCGTACAATTCATCAAAGTACCATTTGTTCAACAAGAATTGATAAAGTGCACTTTGCTGTTTTGCCAAAGCAGCAGGAGCTGTTGGGAATTTGATATACATCAGCCAAGACAGGATGAAACCAAATGTCATTGCAACGAATGGCGATACTTTCACCCATTTCGCAACATTATGTGCATCGTGCACAACATGGTTTGTTGCATGGTTTTCATAGATCGCTGTGCCGAACCATTCTTGATAATGATGCCCAAAGAAGTCTTCGTACCACAGCATACCTGCAAAGATCGCACCTAAAGCTAAAACGCCCAATGGAATGATCATTGTCAGCGGACTTTCATGTGCATGATCATGCGTATGCTTGTCACCCCGCTCTGTCCCATAGAATGTTAGGAAGATAAGGCGCCATGAATAAAAGCTCGTCATCGCAGCTGCTACAACCAAAGCCCAGAATGCGTATTGTGCAACACCAGTGCCACCCGCAAAGGCGATTTCGATGATCGCGTCTTTAGACAAGAAACCAGCGAAACCGATGTGTGTTAACGGAATACCAACACCTGTAATTGCTAAGGTACCGATCATCATCGCAGCAAAAGTGTAAGGAATTTTCTTACGCAGGTTACCATAGTTGCGCATGTCTTGTTCGTGGTGCATTGCGTGGATAACGGAACCCGCGCCCAAGAACAACATTGCTTTAAAGAATGCGTGTGTGAACAGGTGGAACATTGCAGCGCCATATGCACCAACACCTGCTGCCACGAACATATATCCCAACTGAGAACATGTTGAATATGCAATCACGCGTTTGATGTCATTTTGAACCAAACCAACTGTGGCAGCAAAGAATGCTGTTGTTGCGCCAATGAATACGATGAAGTTCGGTGTAAACTCTGCGTATTCCATTAATGGTGCCAAACGGCACACCATGAATACACCAGCCGTAACCATAGTCGCCGCGTGAATAAGCGCTGACACAGGTGTCGGGCCTTCCATAGCGTCTGGCAACCATGTGTGCAGCATCAACTGGGCTGACTTACCCATAGCACCCACGAACAATAGGAATGTCACCACTTCCAGTGCATTCATTTCCCAGCTTAGGAACATGAATGTTTGCTTGCTCAGGTCTTTTGCTGTGTTTGGATCCAATACTTCAGAAAAGTTAATGCTGTCTGTCAGGTAGAACAGACCAAAGATACCAAGGGCAAAACCAAAGTCACCGACACGGTTAACGATGAACGCTTTCATCGCAGCAGCACCCGCAGATGGTTTACGGTAATAGAAACCGATCAATAGGTATGACGCAACGCCCACGCCTTCCCAGCCAAAGAACATTTGCAACAGATTGTCAGATGTCACCAACATCAACATCGCGAATGTAAAGAATGATAAGTAAGCAAAGAAGCGTGGCTTATAGCTTTCGCCCTCTTTCCATTGGGGATCGTCTGCCATGTAACCCCATGAATACAGGTGTACTAATGCGGAAACCGTATTGATTACGATCAACATGATCACTGTTAAACGGTCCACACGGATCGCCCAATCAGTGGACAAGCTACCGCTTTCAACCCAACGGAATAATGAGATAATTTCGGTTTCACCATGGAATGTTAAGAACATCACCCAAGACAGGATCGCAGACAGGAACAACAGCCCTGTTGAAACGCCCATAGCAACCTTTTCACCGATCATTTTATGGCCAAAGCCACAAATGATAGACCCGACCAGCGGTGCGAATAGAAGAATGGTTTCCATTTCCCCTTAACCTTTCATCACATTCACATCTTCCACCGCGATAGTGCCACGGTTACGGAAGAAACAAACCAAAATCGCCAAACCAATCGCAGCTTCGGCAGCAGCAACGGTTAGCACAAATAACGTGAAAATCTGACCAACAAGGTCATTCAGATGCGTCGAGAACGCGACGAAATTGATATTCACAGCCAAAAGCATCAATTCGATCGACATCAAAATCACGATGACGTTTTTACGATTTACGAAGATACCAAAGATACCAATCACAAACAGGATCGCGGCAACAGCCAGATAGTGTTCAAGTGTAATCATAGTCCCTGCCCCGGTTTCACGTCTTTCAATTCCATTGCGTCTTTTGGATTACGCAACACTTGTTCCGAAATGTTCTGACGTTTCACGTCATCGCGGTGGCGTAATGTCAAAACAATCGCACCGATCATTGCAACCAACAGGATCAAACCCGCTGTTTGGAACATGTAAATATAATCTGTGTAGATCAACTGACCCAAAGCGATGGTGTTATGCGCATCTTCAATCGCTGGCGTTACTGCCGCACGAAGGTCTTGGGATTGTTCTGCGAACTTCCAATGACCAAATACTAGGGCTAATTCGCCCAATAAAACCAAACCGATCAACGAGCCAATGCCCATAAATTTGGACATACCCGCTTTTAACTGCGTAAAGTCCACATCCAACATCATCACAACGAATAGGAATAGAACCGCAACTGCACCAACGTAAACGATGGCCAGAAGCATCGCCAAATACTCAGCGCCCATCAGTACAAAAAGACCCGCGGCACTAAAGAATGCTAGGATCAACCAAAGAACGGAATGTACTGGGTTACGGGCCATGACGACCAAGAAACCAGAAACGATGGCGGTTAATGCAAACAGATAGAATGCCAATACTGTAATAGTCATATCTGCGTCCCCTTACCGATACGGCGCGTCGATTTCGATGTTACGCGCAATTTCCGCTTCCCATCGTTCGCCGTTCGCCAGCAGTTTATCTTTGTCATAGAACAGCTCTTCACGGGTTTCCGTAGCGAACTCAAAGTTCGGACCTTCTACAATCGCATCCACTGGGCATGCTTCTTGGCAGAAGCCACAGTAAATGCATTTTGTCATATCAATGTCGTACCGTGTTGTGCGGCGGCTGCCGTCATCACGTGGTTCCGCATCAATCGTAATCGCCTGAGCAGGACAAATCGCCTCGCATAATTTACAAGCAATACAACGCTCTTCACCATTTGGATAACGGCGCAATGCATGTTCACCACGGAACCGTGGGGACAAAGGCCCCTTTTCGTGTGGGTAGTTCAATGTTGCTTTTGGTTTGAAGAAATACTTCATACCCAATTTAAAACCCCGAAGAATATCAAAGAGCAAGAAATAGGAAGCGCGGCGGCCAAGTGAATGTTGTGCCATGATTTAACCCCCAACAGCCCAGCGAGCGTATGTGCCGCCAAAGGCTCCGTATTGTGCAAAGAATGCTACGATCACGACCCAAGCCAATGACATCGGTAGGAATACTTTCCAACCAAGACGCATCAATTGGTCATAGCGGTAGCGCGGAACAATGGCTTTTACCATCGCGAATAAGAAGAAGAAAAACACCATCTTGGCAAACAGCCATAAAGCGCCGTCTGCGATGAATGGAACAGGTGACAACCAACCGCCAAAGAACAAGATGGATGTCAAAGCACACATCATCCAGATCGCTAGGTATTCACCGATCATGAACAATAGGAATGGTGTCGATGAGTATTCAACTTGATAGCCCGCAACCAATTCTGATTCAGCTTCTGGCAAATCGAATGGTGGGCGGTTTGTTTCAGCCAAGGCCGAGATAAAGAACAAGAATACCATTGGAAAGTGCGGCAGCCAGTACCAGTTCAACGCGCCCCAATTACCTTCTTGTGCCAAGACGATGTCCACAAGGCTTAGAGAGCCAGTTGATAGGATAACACCAATGATGATGAAACCGATGGAAACCTCATAGGAAATCATCTGAGCAGCAGAGCGTAGTGATCCCAAAAATGGGTATTTAGAGTTGGATGCCCAACCGCCCATGATAACGCCGTATACTTCGAGTGAACCAATCGCGAAGATATACAAGATTGCAACGTTTAGATCCGCCAAAATCCAAGTTTCATTGAACGGAATAACCGCCCACATGATCACTGGCAAGATAAAGGCAATCAAAGGCGCCATAAGGAAAATCGTTTTATCAGCGCCCGCTGGGATAACGATTTCTTTCACCACATATTTCAAAAAATCGGCCAGAAGTTGTAACAGCCCCCAAGGGCCAACAACATTTGGGCCACGGCGCAACTGAACAGCACCCCAAATCTTACGGTCACCGTAAACAAGGAACATTGCACAAACCAAAAGGAAGCCAATGATCAACAGACATTGTGCTGCGATGATCACGAAAGTCCCTAGGTTTGTTGAGAAAAAGTCAGTCATATCCTAATCCTTAGACCGTCGGTACGTTGTTAGCGGTACAATCTTCGACTGTAACCTCTGCATCAATTGTATGTCGCCCACCAGGGTGCGCGTTCGAAAGTGTGTAAATCGCATTACCAGCCCAGACGCCGTTCTTTTCTTCGTCAACATCCAGCTTTACGCGACCCGCAAATCCGAAACCACGGATCAGCGTATATTGCGCGGCAGCACATTCCACATAAGCCACAACATCTGTTGGTGTGCGTGGGTTGCGCATAGTAACCACCATATTCACCAGCTCTGCGCTCATCAGGCGTGTATCAACTTTAATATATTCAACATCTGCTGTTGTTGGCGCTTTGCTAACCTCTTGCCCTTCTGGCGCACAAGCTGACAACAGGCCAAAAGCCAGTCCAATGCTTGTGAATTTTAGAAGGGTTATGGTCACGTTTAATTACTCCGCAGCAATTGGCGCATCTTTGCGCGCTTTAGCGTTTGCAGATAATTCAGCCATCACTTCAGATGCTCGTGTGATCGGGTTTGTCATATAGTGATCAGCAACGGCATTCTTAAAGTTACCTGACTTCAACGCTTTAGGCTTTACAGCCTTCCATGCGTTTTCTGGCACTGCATCTATCGCAGCCAAATGTGGGAATTCTGCAAACAAAGCTTGGCGCAATTGCGCAAGGCTGTCGTATGGTAGTGTTGCACCCAACTCAGCAGACAAAGCACGCAAGATTGCCCAGTTTTCTTTAGCATCTCCTGGAGCAAAACCAGCGCGTTGCGCCATTTGTGGGCGACCTTCGGTATTTACAAAGATGCCGCTTTCCTCGGTGTATGTTGCACCAGGCAGAATGACATCTGCACGGTGAGCACCACGGTCACCATGGCTACCTTGGTAAATCACAAATGGATTGTCAGCGATTTCAACTTCGTCGGCACCAAGATTAAACACAACCTGCGCATTCTTAAGTGCAGCCTTCATGCCGCCTCTGGTCGTGAAACCAATGTCCATACCACCAACACGTGATGCCGCAGTGTGAAGAACCAACAGTTTTGACTTAGAGTTTTCAGCCAACTGCATCGCAGCCGCCAATACAGCTTCACCATCAACACCTTGAATGGCGCCCTGACCAACGATCACAAGGCTTGGCGCCTTTTTCGTTGCAGCCGTAATTTTCTTTTTTGTAAGTTTCTCAAGTGCTGCACGGTCTGTACCCACATGCGCATAGTCATATGTCAGATCAACAGCTTCACCAACCAAACCAATATTTGCACCGCGCGCCCATGCTTTGCGAAGACGTGCATTCAATACAGGCGCCTCTGTACGTGGGTTCGTGCCGATCAATTGGATCATGTCCGCACTATCGATGTCTTCGATTGTAGCGTTTCCAACATAAGCAGAACGATTACCTGTAGGCAGCTTTGCATCATCGACACGGCACTCAACGTTGCCGCCCATGCCTGTAATCAAAGTTTTCAACGCATACATTGCTTCAACAGGAGCTAAGTCACCAGCTACTGCAGCAACTTGTTTGCCTTTAACAGCCGCAGCAACTGCTTGGAATGCTTCACCCCAAGTTGCTGGCTTTAACTTGCCGTTCTTACGGATGTAAGGTTTATCCAACCGCTGGCGACGCAAACCGTCCCAAACAAAGCGTGCTTTATCAGATAGCCATTCTTCGTTCACACCATCATGGTTGCGCGGCAAGATACGCATAACTTCGCGGCCTTTGGTGTCTACACGAATGTTAGATCCAAGCGCATCCATCACGTCGATGGTTTCTGTTTTCTTCAACTCCCAAGGGCGAGCAGAAAACGCATAAGGCTTTGATGTCAAAGCCCCAACTGGGCATAGATCAATGATATTGCCCTGCAGTTCACTGTCCAAAGTTTGGTTCAGATAAGATGTAATCTCTGCATCCTCACCGCGACCCGTTTGACCCATTTGTGTGATACCAGCGACCTCAGTCGTGAAACGTACGCAACGTGTACATGAAATACAGCGCGTCATCGTTGTTGCCACCAATGGGCCCAAGTCCAAGTCTTCTGTTGCGCGTTTTGCTTCACGGAAACGGCTGAAATCTACGCCATATGCCATGGCTTGGTCTTGCAAATCGCATTCACCACCTTGGTCACAAATCGGACAATCAAGCGGGTGATTAATCAATAGGAATTCCATCACGCCTTCACGTGCTTTTTTCACCATAGGTGACGTTGTTTTCACCTCTGGCGGCTGACCTTCTGGGCCAGGACGCAAATCACGCACCTGCATCGCACAGGATGCGGCAGGCTTTGGAGGGCCACCCACAACTTCGACCAAACACATGCGGCAGTTGCCAGCAATGGTCAGGCGCTCATGATAACAAAAACGCGGCACTTCGATACCAGCCACTTCACAGGCTTGGATCAGTGTCATGGCACCTTCGACTTCGACTTCGGTTCCGTCGATGATGATTTTGCGTAGATCAGACATTCAGATTACTCCGCAGCAACCGCAGATACGCGGCCTGTTCTTTTGTGTTTAATACGGTCTTCGATTTCATTACGGAAATGGCGGATCAAACCTTGGATTGGCCATGCAGCCGCATCACCAAGCGCACAGATTGTGTGGCCTTCGACCTGTTTCGTCACATCCAACAACATATCAATTTCTTCTGGCTCAGCTTCGCCTGTCACCAAACGATCCATCACGCGCATCATCCAACCAGTGCCTTCACGGCACGGTGTACACTGTCCACAGCTTTCGTGTTTGTAGAATTTAGACAAACGCCAAATTGCTTTGATCACGTCTGTGTTTTGATCCATCACGATCACAGCAGCCGTTCCTAAACCAGAACGCTGGTTGCGCAGCCAATCGAAATCCATAATAGCTTCATCACAGATATCCGCAGGCAACATTGGAACAGATGATCCACCCGGAATAACTGCTTTTAGATTAGACCAACCACCACGAACACCACCACAATGGCGCTCCAACAATTCTTGCAATGGAATAGACATTGCTTCTTCAACAACACATGGATTGTTTACGTGACCAGAAATGGCGAACAATTTAGTACCTGCATTATTCTCGCGACCAAAGCTGCTGAACCAATCTGCACCGCGACGTAAAATCGTTGGCACGACCGCAATTGATTCCACATTATTCACAGTTGTAGGACACCCATATAAACCTGCTCCTGCAGGGAATGGTGGCTTCATGCGCGGCATGCCTTTTTTACCTTCAAGACTTTCCAGCAATGCTGTTTCTTCGCCACAAATATAGGCACCCGCCCCGTGATGAAGATAAAGATCAAAATCCCAACCAGACTTAGCAGCATTCTTGCCCAGCAAGCCTTTGTCGTAACATTCATCAATTGCCGCTTGTAGCGCTTCGCGTTCGCGAATGAACTCACCTCGAATATAAATGTAACACGCATGCGCACCCATTGCGAAAGACGCAATCAACGCCCCTTCGATCAATGTATGCGGATCGTGGCGCATAATTTCGCGGTCTTTACATGTGCCTGGTTCTGACTCGTCAGCATTAATAACAAGATAAGATGGACGACCATCACTCTCTTTAGGCATAAAGGACCATTTTAAGCCTGTTGGGAAACCAGCCCCACCACGACCACGCAGGCCAGATTTTTTCATCTCATCGACAATCCAATCACGGCCATTCTTGATAAATTTCGCAGTTCCATCCCAATGGCCGCGCTTCTTGGCGCCAGCCAAAGAGCGGTCATGCTGACCATATAGGTTTGTAAAGATACGATCCTTATCTGCGAGCATATCTGTCTTCCTTTATCCTCGGCCTGACTTCCAGACCTGAAACAATACAACCAACGCCCAAAAAAGCGCGGCAAGTGCAGCGAAATCGAACAAAAACGCATAGCGTATAGGCAGCCCGATCATTCCGCCAATCCAAGAGGCCCCCATCCAAGCCACAATTGCCACCAAAATGACAATCGAAGCGATCCGCGCCTTTTGGCGCTTTGGATCAGGTAAAGGGGCCACTTAGTTATCCCTTCGTCAGCGTCTTACTTACGCTTCTTCTTTGAAAATTCTGTATCGCCACCTTTGGCCAGAACTTTCGCTTGCTTCATCCAATTGTCGCGTTCAATGCGGCCTTTGAATTTCAGCTGGTCGTCTACTTTCTTGATGTCAGCTTTCTTCCAAGCAGCAACTTGGTCGTATTTATAAACACCGATATCATTCAAAGTTTTTTCCAATTTAGGACCAACTCCAGAGATCAATTTAAGATCATCCACTTTTGCTGGTGCCTTTGTGTAAAACTTCGCTGCAGTTGCTTTCTTAGTTGCTGGCTTAGCCGCTGCTGCTTTTGCCTTAGGCGCAGCTTTGGCTGCTGCTGGTTTCTTAGCAGCTGCAGTTTTTGTTTTCGCTGCCGTAGTAGACTTTGCAGCAGTTTTCTTTGCTGCTGGCTTTTTAGCTGCCGCTGGTTTAGCCGCTGCCGCTTTTGCCTTAGGCGCAGCTTTCGCTGCTGCTGGTTTCTTAGCAGCTGCAGTTTTTGTTTTCGCTGCCGTAGTAGACTTTGCAGCAGTTTTCTTTGCTGCTGGCTTTTTAGCTGCCGCTGGTTTAGCCGCTGCAGGCTTGCTTGATGTTGCCGCTGCAGTTGCAACCGCCCCCGCACCTACTGCTGCGGCCGCAGTTGTAGAAGACACACTTGATGATCCATCATCTGCACAAAACATGCCTTTTAGAACCCAACCGGCCAAAAGCATTGCGATCAAACCAAGAACGGCTGCAAGCAACCCGTGCATTCCTGTCCAGCCAATTAATGCAGCTGCTACGAAAATTCCGAAAGCAAATGCAAGCAACCAACACACGATAGAACATGCGGTTAAGCCACTCGATGAATTATTATCAGTCATTATAGTCTCCCCTTATAGAGGCCAGCAGAGCTCTTGCTGGCAAATCATTTCGCGGCTGTTGTCTTCCGCGGTTTCAGTACTGGAACTTCATCCCCTTGGATACGTTTTACCGTATCTCCATAGTCTAACGCTAAGGTTGCTGAAGCATTATGGGCGTATTTGCCAGAATCCATTTCCTTAAGAGTGGTCACACCACCCAATGGTTCTGCCGCATAACGACCGTTTTGCGGACCAGGTGTTGGCACCTTTCCATCCGCAAAATCTGCGATGATCTGTGTGAACGTCTCCACAGTCAAATCTTCGTAGAAATCTTTCCCGATTTGGGCCATTGGTGCATTTGTACATGCACCCAAACATTCAACTTCTTCCCAGCTGAATTTGCCATCTTCGGATATTTGGTGAGGGTTCGGTGCGATTTTATCTTTACACACACCGATCAAATCTTCTGCCCCACAGATCATGCAGGATGTTGTACCACACACTTGGATGTGCGCAACGGACCCAACGGGTTGCAGTTGGAACATAAAGTAAAATGTAGCCACTTCCAAAACACGGATATAAGCCATGCCAAGCATGTCTGCGACATATTCAATAGCTGGTTTAGACAACCAACTTTCTTGTTCTTGAGCGCGCCAAAGCAGCGGAATAACACCAGAGGCTTGGCGCCCTTCTGGGAATTTTTTCAACTGAGCTTGTGCCCATTTCAAGTTTGCAGCTGTGAATTCGAAGCTGTCAGGCTGTGTATGATGGAGACGACGCAATGACATTATTTGCAAAACCCTGATTTGATAACCAAGCTATCACCTTGCAGCATAGCTTGTGAATGTTTCGTCAAACCCGCCAAAACATTATTGACGGCTTTTTTAGATCGAATGCTGCGTTTATCGAACTCACGCTTCCAGTCTTGTTGGGACAACGTGCAATTAGATGCTGCGGCAACAGCACCTAATTCCTTTGCAAATTTAGGATAGCCTTTTTTGTCGGCCACACGTTTGCTTGTGAACTTAGAGTCTAAGTTTGTAATCTCTGCAACAGCAGCTATTGGCGCAGAAGTAATGAGCGCGATTGCCGCAAGCGTCATAACTCTCATCGATCAATCTCCCCAAAAACAACGTCCAATGTACCAATAATGGCCGCAACGTCTGCCAACTGGTGGCCTTTACAAATGTGATCCATTGCTTGCAGGTGCAAATACCCTGGTGCGCGAATTTTAGTTTTATAAGGCTTATTCGATCCGTCAGAGACAAGATAAACACCAAACTCACCTTTTGGCGCTTCTACAGCTGCGTAAACTTCGCCCTCTGGAACATGGAATCCTTCGGTGTAAAGCTTGAAGTGATGGATCAAAGCTTCCATAGAAGTCTTCATATCGCCACGAGATGGCGGCGTCAGTTTACCACGCGCCAAAACATCGCCTGTAGAGGCTTCCAGTTTCTGGATCGCTTGCTGCATAATGCTTAAGCTTTCGCGCATTTCTTGCATGCGGCAAAGGTAACGATCATAGCAGTCGCCGTTTGTGCCCACTGGAATTTGGAAATCGAATTCATCGTAGCATTCATATGGCTGCGCACGGCGCAAATCCCATGCCATGCCAGAACCACGCACCATCACACCAGAGAACCCCCAATCAAGTGCTTCTTGTTCAGAGATCACAGCGATATCAACGTTACGCTGTTTAAAGATGCGGTTTTCGGTCAACAAGCCGTCGATATCTGCAAGTACCTCTGGGAATTCCAAAGTCCATTGCATGATGTCATCAAGCAAATCCTGCGGCAGGTCTTGGTGAACACCACCCGGACGGAAATAAGCTGCGTGCAGACGCGCGCCACAGGCACGCTCATAAAACACCATAAGCTTTTCGCGCTCTTCAAAACCCCAAAGTGGCGGTGTAAGCGCGCCCACATCCAAAGCTTGTGTCGTGATGTTCAAAAGGTGGTTCAGGATACGGCCGATTTCAGAATACAAAACACGGATCAATGAGGCACGACGTGGCACCTCTACACCTGTCAGCTTTTCGATTGCCAAGCACCAAGCATGTTCTTGATTCATCGGCGCCACGTAATCAAGGCGGTCAAAATATGGAAGGTTTTGCAGATAGGTTCTGCTTTCCATTAGCTTTTCAGTGCCACGGTGAAGTAGGCCGATATGAGGATCACAACGTTCAACCAATTCGCCGTCTAATTCCAACACCAAACGTAGCACGCCGTGGGCCGCTGGGTGTTGTGGGCCGAAGTTGATGTTGAAATTACGGATGCGTTGTTCGCCCGTTTTTACGTCGTTGAATTGAGAGCCGTCCATTAGAAGTACTCCGATCCAGATTTTGAAATGTCCCGATTAGGACATTTTGCAACTACTTGCTTTATTTGCATTTTTCTTGAAAACAACACAATTCCAGCAGTCAATACAGAAGAAAGAATGATAAAGAGTGCAAATGTAAATTCCATTATTTTGCTCCCTCTGCGTTTTCATCACCAGGCAAGATATATTCAGCCCCTTCCCAAGGGGACATGAAATCAAACTGACGGTATTCCTGCACAAGTGATACAGGTTCATATACTACGCGCTTTTCAGCTTCGTCATAACGACACTCTGTATATCCTGTTGTTGGGAAGTCCTTGCGCAATGGATATCCGCGGAAACCGTAATCAGTCAGGATACGGCGCAAATCAGGATGACCCGAGAACATGATGCCATACATATCAAACACTTCACGTTCGAACCAATTCGCGGCAGGGAAAGGTTCTGTGACAGTTGGGACAACTTCATCTTCTGCCACAGACGCTTTTACGCGGATGCGATGATTCATATACATAGACAAGAAATGGTACACCATTTCAAACCGCTTTGCGTTCGTTGGATAATCAATTGCAGTTATGTCAACCAAAGTCGAAAACTTGCAGTTACGATCTGACTTCAAGAACTCCAGAAAGTCTGGCAATGAAGACGGTGCAACCTCAACAACAAGCTCGCCCAAATCATTTACAGTCCAACCCAAAACCGCAGCGGACTGCTTACTTTCGATCAACGTGCCTAGATCTTGCATTTCTTGTGACATACGCGCCTACCTTACAATCGTGCCAGTACGGCGAATTTTGCGTTGCAACTGAAGAATACCATACAGCAATGCCTCCGCTGTTGGCGGGCACCCTGGAACATAAACATCAACAGGAACGATACGATCACAACCGCGCACAACAGAATAGCTGTAGTGATAGTACCCACCACCATTTGCGCATGACCCCATAGACAACACATAACGCGGCTCTGGCATTTGATCGTAAACCTTACGCAAAGCTGGCGCCATTTTATTTGTCAAAGTACCTGCAACGATCATCAAATCAGACTGGCGCGGGGATGCGCGTGGCGCTGCTCCGAAACGTTCCATGTCATAACGCGGCATCGCTGTGTGCATCATTTCAACAGCACAACAGGCCAAGCCGAATGTCATCCAGTGTAACGAACCAGTACGCGCCCAGTTAATCATATCCTCGGTAGAGGTCAGCAAAAAGCCCTTATCCTGCAACTCACGGTTCAGTGCAGATGTCGCGACTTCTTTGTCAGCGCCTGCAGTATTTACAGATGTCGCTACTCCCATTCGAGAGCTCCTTTTTTCCACTCATAAGCGAAGCCGATTGTCAGCACACCCAAGAAAACGATCATTGACCAAAAGCCCAGCAAACCAACGTGTTGGAAACTTGCGGCCCAAGGGAAAAGGAAGGCAACTTCCAAATCGAAAATGATGAATAGTATTGAAACCAAATAGAAGCGGATGTCGAACTTCATACGGGCATCGTCGAATGCGTTAAAACCACATTCATAAGCCGAGATTTTTTCTGCGTCTGGGTTGCGAACGGCAACAACGACAGCGGCCAAAATCAGAACCAAGCCAAGGGCTATTGCGATACCTAGAAATACAAGGATTGGCAGATACTCTCTTAATAGATCTTCCAAGACGACTCCTTAACGTTTGCTATATGGCTACATTTATTAATGGGTTTAACGGTGCCCAATAGTAAGGTCAACAGAAGGTCGCGTTTTTGAGACTTTTTCAGTCGCAATTTCACAGCTTATTTTCGATTTGTGATCTTAGGGAATTCAGAGCCTATAAAATCAAAGCATAAAGTCACTTTTTACGGATCTATGTTTCACACCAACCGTGACGTTTTCCCCCTTTGTAAGGGCGTGCTAATCTGGTTGAAATCATATAGTCAGATATATCTTTTCCATCAGCTTTAAGAATGATCAAATCACGCCCATATTTATCGCGTGTGTTCGAAGTTATCTCAATCGTATCAGCACTCCATAAAGCCCAGCGCAAAGCCCATGTCGCACGATTTGCTTTAATATATTCCGTTATACATTGCGCGTTTTTCTCAGGCGTATCATATCCAAGAATTCGCGCGTTTTTATAAGCACCATAATCACACTGTAACTTCACAGTGTCACCATCAATTATTGCAATTACATTACAGCTGCCCTTTGCTTTCATATATCCATTCCCAGCATCAATAATAGGGGGAATAAAAAGCAGTAGAACCGCAATAGCAAAAAAGAGTTTATAGAGACGCGACACTGCGAAATTAAACAGCAGCTTGATAAACAGCACCAACCTCTTCACGGATAATTGCTGCAAGCATATCGCAATCTTCCAAACTGAATGTCAGCGGCAAACGCATGTCTATCAGGCCAGATAAAACACGATCTGTTTGAGGTAAATCATGCGCTTCGACATATCGCCAACTGTCATGGCGCGACGTAAAGCCAACAGGGTTATCTGCACCAAACCATTTCAATTCAACACCACGGCTTGCACACCTTTTTTGAACTTCGTGCACTTTGGCTGCATCCCAATCTGGCAATGTGAATTGAAACGATGAGGCTACAAAATACTCTTTTTCAGGGCGCGGTATCAATCTAAGCCCCGTAACATTTTGCAAGCCTTCTTCCATACGGACATAGCGTTCATTCCATCTACACCCTTGTTCATCAAGTTGAGCCAGTTGTGGTCGCAAAATCGCTGCGCGCAGATTATCCATGCGACCTGAACAATTTGGTGTGTCTAAACGAATGTCTTCGAATGTTTCTACGGGTGCACCCGCAGCATGTGCACCGTACAACATATATGACCCTGACAGCATCGTGGCGCGTGCCATAACTTCAGCATCATCCGTGACAAGCAAACCACCCTCACCCGAATTTATATGTTTAAATGTCTGCGTCGAATAACACCCGATCAAACCGTGGCGCCCGCTTGGTGTGCCATTCCAATTTGCACCCATTGTATGCGCACAATCTTCGATCACAATAACATTGGCGCCATTACAGATCGCCATCAAAGCGTCCATATCTACGATATGCCCACGCATATGGCTAAGCATTAGGAATTTAGCACCGCTTTCATCGATCTTTTTTTGAAGATCGTCCAAATCCATAACAAGGTCTTTAGTGACTTCTACGAACACAGGCACACCACCTGCATTCGCAATCGCACCAGGAACAGGAGCAAGTGTAAAGGCATTGGTCATGACCTTATCGTCAGCCTTCATACCAGCGGCGCGCAAGCCAGCAGCAAGAGCATATCCACCAGAAGCGACAGCCAGACAATATTTTGCACCTGTGTAGGCAGCGTACTCTGTTTCCAGCAAAGAAGTTTCAGCAACTTCTCCTTCGACAACATTATAACGGTGCAAACGGCCGTGTTTTAAAACAGCTAATGCGGCTTCGATACCTGCATCTGGAATGGATTCTTGTTGGGTGAAATTGCCAGTGAATTTATATGCCATCTCAACGCTCCTTAGTTATGTCCTATTAAGAGCAAGCAACCGAGGCGGTCAATTCGGAATCATAACTTTCAGAATATCGGGAAGATCGTTGTAGTGATCCAACAATCCCTCTGGCTCTAATGAAGTCACATCCCGCCCATCTGGGCCAAATGTTACTAGGATACACGACACCCATGCATTTTTGGCAGCATTACGATCCGTTATCGTGTCGCCGATCAAAACTGACTTTGATGGATTACCGCCAAGTTCCTTAATCGTTCCCAAAAGATGTCCTGCATCTGGTTTGCGTACAGGTAATGTATCAGCCCCTAATAAAGCTCCAAAATAATGACGTATTCCTAAGTTTGTGATCAATTTTTCTGCTAAGGCTTCTGGTTTATTTGTGCAGATGCCCAGCGCATAACCTTGTGAGGTTAATTCTTTTAAACAGCTTTCCGCGCCCTCATATAGGAATGTATGTTCATCAATATTCTGATCATAGACGTCTAATAAGTGGTTATAATTTTCCATCATAAACTCTTCTGATGGCTCAATTCCTAAACGAGAGAAGCCTAAACTCAGCATAGCACGCCCACCTTTTAGGGCCGTCCCAGCATCTGTTTCTACATTCAGCTGTGGCTTTTCCCCCATTTTAACAAAGCAGGCATTCGCAGCAGCAAGTAAATCCCCGCTTGTATCTGCCAAAGTCCCATCCAGATCAAAAATCACTGATTTCATTATAGTCTCCCTATTATGCATGGCTTTGCCACAGACCGTAACGAAGTGAAAGACTTCTTGAGCAAGTGCCCCCTTTTGTTGTGTGTTAATCTTTCGTAGAAGGCATGAGTTGAATAAATAATTTAGAGGCGTCAATGAGCGTTGCAGTCATAATATTAGCCGCAGGTATGGGCAGTCGGATGAAATCGGACATGCCAAAAGTTCTTCATCAAATTGCTGGTGCTCCAATGCTTGTGCATGCCATGCGCTCGGCGCAATCTGTTGAGGCATCTAAAACAGTCATTGTGACAGGTCACGGTGCAGAACATGTTGCAAAAGCAGCTTATGACTATGATGAAGACGCTCAAACAGCTCTACAATCAGAACAAAATGGAACAGGACATGCCGTTCAACAAGCGGCCCCTGCTTTGCAAGACTTCGATGGAGATGTAATCGTTTTATACGGCGATACACCTTTTATACGTCCTGAAACCCTTCAAGCTATGTTGGATGAAAAAACCAAAGGTCACGGCGTTGTTGTTTTAGGGTTCAACGCGGTAGACCCCGCAAAATATGGACGCCTTGTCACCACAGATGATGGCTTATTAGATGCCATTGTAGAGTTTAAAGACGCAACAGACGACCAGCGCGCAATTTCTTTTTGCAACTCTGGCGTTATTTGCGCAGATGCGAAACTATTGTTCGAATTGTTAGGCGAAGTGAAAAATGACAACGCAAGTGGTGAGTACTATTTGACTGATGTTGTGGGTCTTGCCCGTAAACGTGGCTTAACCTGTGCTGCCATTGCGTGTGATGAGGCCGAAACGATGGGCGTGAATTCTCGTGTCGATCTTGCTGCCGCAGAGGTTGCCTTTCAAAACAATGCACGCCGCGAAGCCATGGAAAATGGCGTTACGCTAACGGCTGCTGAAACTGTTTGGTTTGCATATGACACCTATATCGGGCGTGATGTAATTATTGAGCCGAATGTGGTCTTCGGACCAAATGTAACGGTAGAAACAGGCGCAACAATACGCGCATTTTCACACCTAGAAGGTTGCCATGTATCGAAAGACGCAATTGTAGGCCCTTATGCACGCTTGCGCCCAGGAACTGAACTTGGAAATGGGGCCAAAATTGGCAACTTCGTAGAAATCAAAGCAGCCATTATTGATGAAGGCGCAAAAGTGAATCACCTTTCATATATCGGTGATGCAGAAGTTGGTGCCGATGCAAATATCGGAGCTGGAACAATTACCTGCAATTACGACGGCGTCTTTAAACATAAAACAAAAATTGGGGCGCGATCCTTTATAGGATCGAATACAATGCTTGTTGCCCCTGTTTCTGTTGGTAATGACACGATGACAGGGTCAGGCAGCGTTATCACCAAAGATATTCCTGATGAAGCTTTAGGTTTGGCACGTGTAAGGCAAACAAATAAAGACGGGTTTGCATCAAAACTCATGAATAAATTAAGAGCGGCAAAAGCTGCCAAAACAAAGGACTAAAGCTATGTGTGGTATTGTTGGAATATTAGGGCAACACGAAGCAGCTCCTATTTTGGTTGATGCATTGAGACGCCTTGAGTATCGCGGCTACGACAGTGCGGGTATTGCAACTGTAAATAACGGGAAGCTAGGCCGCCGCCGCGCTGTGGGTAAACTGGTAAACCTTGCAGATTTATTGATGCATGAACCGATTACAGGCAAATCTGGTATTGGCCATACACGCTGGGCAACGCATGGCTCACCAACAGTTGTGAACTCTCATCCACACCGTGCGCGTAATGTAGCCGTTGTTCACAACGGTATTATTGAGAATTTCAAAGAGTTACGCGATGAATTAACGGCAGATGGAATCGTTTTTGAAACAGAAACAGATACAGAAACAGTTGTTCAACTCTGTATGACACATCTTGATCAAGGCATGTCACCTGTTGATGCAGCAGATGCCACGATCAAGCGTCTTGAAGGTGCTTATGCCCTTTGTTTTTTGTTTGAGGGTGAAGATGATCTGCTGATTGCAGCCCGTAAAGGTTCGCCACTGGCAATTGGTCATGGTGACAATGAGATGTTTGTAGGCTCCGATGCGTTGGCGCTGGCACCAATGACAGACAAAGTCACATATTTAGAAGAAGGTGACTGGGCTATCCTGACCCGTACATCCCTTGAAATCCGCGATGCAGATGGCAAGCTTGCGAACCGTGAAATGCGCATTATCCCTGTGGATACCAGTACTGCGGATAAAGGTGTTCACAAGCATTACATGATGAAAGAAATTGCGGAACAGCCAACAGTATTGGCCGAAGCAATCCACAAATATACTGATGCAAAGTCAGGGAAAATTACTGTTCCAAACCTTGATGTCGACTTTACGAAAATCGACAAGATCACAATGGTGGCCTGTGGTACAGCATACTTAGCCTGTAACGTTGCAAAGTATTGGTTTGAGCAAATCGCACGTTTGCCTGCAGAAATCGATGTGGCGTCAGAATTCCGCTATCGCGAACCACCGATGAGCAAAAATTCTTTGGCTCTATTTGTGAGTCAATCTGGTGAAACAGCCGATACACTGGCTGCTTTGCGCTATTGTAGTGATAAAGTCGCTAAGACAATCGCAGTTGTAAATGTTGCAGAAAGCTCGATATCGCGTGAAAGCGATATCTCTTTACCAATCCATGCAGGTGTCGAAATTGGTGTGGCTTCAACCAAAGCATTTACATGTCAGTTGGTGGCACTTGCTGCACTTGTTATTTCTGCCGCTCGACAACGTGGCGAGCTAACTGCAGAAGCCGAGGCGGAAATCAAAAAGGCGTTAGATTCTTTACCTGGCTTAATCAATCAAACCTTAGAGCAAAAAGATAAGATAAACAGAGTTACAAACAAACTCTCCAAAGCATATGATGCTTTGTTTCTGGGACGCGGAGCTATGTATCCATTAGCTTTAGAAGGCGCACTAAAACTCAAAGAAATCAGTTATATACATGCTGAAGGCTATGCTAGCGGCGAGTTGAAACATGGACCAATTGCATTGGTTGATGAAAACATGCCAGTCGTTGTATTGGCACCAAAAGATCCATTATTCGATAAAACAGTTAGCAACATGCAAGAAGTTATGGCACGCAATGGTAAGGTCTTACTTATAACAGACCAAGCTGGTTCCGATGAAGCCAGCGAAGGTGTCTGGAAAACAATCATCATGCCACCTGTACATGATATGCTTGCCCCTATTTTGTATGCGGTTCCAGCTCAGCTTTTGGCCTATTACACTGCTGTACGAAAAGGCACAGATGTTGATCAGCCACGTAATCTAGCAAAGTCTGTAACAGTCGAATAAATGGATACGATACTCCTGCAACTTATCCCCTTCTTTGCCATTATAGGCTTGGGCTATGGTGCAGGTGTAACCAAGATTTTTTCACCAGAAGCAACGGCAGCACTTAGTAAATTTGTGTTTTTCTTTGCATTATCTGCAATGCTGTTTCGTTTTGCAGCTAATCTCTCTTTGTCCGAAATTTTCGACCTACCATTTATTGCAGCTTATCTGAGTGGAACAACACTCATATATATCCTTGCGACGGCTGTTGCCATTGCACGCCGCAAAGGTATGCAAGAAGCTGCGATTGAGGCCCAATGCGCAGTGATTGGGAATGTCGGCTTTCTTGGCATACCTGTCTTCTTATTGTTGATCGGGCCAGAGTCTATTGGCCCTGTGATGTTAGCACTTGCCGTCGACTTAATTATTTTCAGTAGTCTAGTGGTTATTTTGATCACAGCGGGACGTGATGATCATATTACATCAGCGGTTTTTAAGAAGGTTGCTCTAAGCCTCTTTAAAAACCCGATGGTAATGTCCATTACTTTAGGGATTATTTGGTCCTATTTGGCTTTACCTATTCCCAAACCAATGAATGACTTTTTAGACATCTTAGGGGCTGCAGCAGCGCCGGGTGCATTATTTGCCATTGGCGCATCCCTAGCAGGTAAATCTGCTGGCCAAGTCAAAGTCGCAAGCTGGCTATCATTTTGCAAACTCGTCTTGCACCCTGCCGCCGTAGCCTTTTTCGCTTTTTATGTGTTTGATGTGGATCCATTTGCAGCTGGCGTTATGATTGCATTGGCAGCTTTACCTGTTGCTGGGAACGTCTTTATTATTGCACAAAATTACAATGTCGCACCACAACGTGCATCAGCTGCAATCTTGATATCAACAGTTATCAGTATATTCACACTGACGATTATATTGAAATACGTTATGTCCTTTTAAGCTAAGACTGTTTAAGGACGGCCAAAACACCCTTGGAATAGACCTATGACAACGCCAGATTCAGCCCTTGCCGATCTCCACACCCTTGCATCACCAAAGATAGCGGCAAATATGTTAAAGAAACATAAGATTGCCAGAACCTACCTTGGTGTTAACAATCCTCAAGTAGATCAAGCATACAAAGCATGGCGTATGGATACGACTACGGATGAACGCGTCGCAATCGCATCACATCTATGGAAAAGTAATATACACGAGGCACGTATTGCAGCCGCTAAGTTGCTAACCCAAGCACGTATTAATCCAGATGGAGCTGTTTGGGAGACATTGATACAGTTTATTCCCGCAACAGATACACTTGCCATATCCGATCAAGTCTGTGCTGCGCTTGCACGCCGTCTAGAGGCAACACCTGAACGGTTAGACACTATAGAACAATGGATAATCAATGAGGATAAATGGGTGAGACGTGCTGTTTTAACGGCAACCCTTCCTTGGGCAAAATACAGCAACCCAAAATCAAATGAGCTGGCCAATCGTGAGCGTATTTTATCGTGGATTGAAGCTTATGCCACAGAGCATGAACCAATTATCCAAAAAGCAGTCGCAATGTGGCTTCGAACTTTATCTAAGCATGATAAACCACGTGTCGAAACCTTCTTAGAAGAGCATGGGGGCAGCCTGAAAGCATTTGCATTAAAAGAAGCAACAGCCCTGTTTTAATCAGCTGGCGCATCCAGTTTTACGAATGCCAATACTTCACCCTTTATACGATTATCAGGCAGTTTGCTGCCTGCACGAATGATCAACTCACGTTTATCATTAATGAATCCTAGAACTTCTGCTTCTGGGCGGTTCGCCATGTAAGTCGTTAAATCGTATTCTTCGGTCAAGTTAGTTGATCGAAACTGCCAACCTTGGCGTGTTTTATTCAGAATGTCATAAAACTTCATCCCAGAACCAAAGCTTCGCCCACCAAGTGTTGGCGGTAAATCCTTATTACCTTCTTCACGTTCTGCTCGCCCGATTTGAAATACATTCTGACGGCCAAATTCTGGGCCAAAGTCCGTACATATCAAAGCGTTGTAAGCATCATTATCAGTGGCTGCCAATAACGTTCCATATAGATTCAAATCCAAAGTATGTTCTGCTGCTTCTGATAGAATTTCACCGTGAAATATTGGCACATCCATTTGCCTTGCTTCACGCAAACGCAGATAGTTTCGATCTGCCATTAACACAGGAAAACCTTCGTCTTTAAGCTTAACAGCTAAAGCCGTAGACCATGATGAAGCCCCAACGATGAGTACACCCGCAGGCTGTGTCGATGTTAGTCCTAACATACGTGCCAATGGTGCAATGGAAAATCCGTGCAGGATTACTGTTGCCGTCACCAGTGCGAATGCCAGTGGCGCCAAGAGTGCGCCGTCTTCCACACCAAGCTCAACCAATCTAGCACCGAATAGGCCAGAGACTGCAACGGCCACGACGCCACGTGGACCAATCCAAGCAATGATAGATTTTTCACGCCAGTTCAATTCTGTGCCAATCAAGCTTAGAAAAATCGTTAAAGGGCGTACAAAAAGAACGATCAACCCCACAAAGACAATTGCATGCCAGTCCAAACGAGCAATCGTGGAAAATTCTAATGACGCTGCCAATAGAATGAAAACGCCTGACACAAGGATTACAGTGATATGTTCTTTGAACCGTTTCAGTTCTTCTAAAGATGGTAAATGCGCATTCCCAATCAATACGCCCATAACAGTTACAGCCAACAGACCACTTTCGTGTAAAATTGTGTCCGTACCCGCATAAACCACAAGCACAACACCAAATAGAACTGGAACCTTCATATATTCAGGCACCCAGCCACGACGGAAAGAGAGTACAATTAATCGCCCACCTAAATAGCCAACGGCCGTTGCAATCACGATACCAATAGCAAGATGTTCAAAGGCTTTTAATAAATCTCCTGCACCGTACAAAGCCGTTACAACCTCAAAGGCTAAAACGGCAAAGATTGCTCCTACAGGGTCGTTTACAATGGCTTCCCAACGCATAATCGATGCTGGGCGTGGTGCTAATTTTGCTTGGCGCAGCAATGGTGTCACGACAGTTGGGCCCGTTACCACAAGAATACCGCCAAAGACTGCAGAGCTTTCCCAACTTAATCCAGCGCCATAGTGAATAGCCAATGTAGATAGCAACCAACCTAATGGCGCGCCAAAATAAACCAAACGCCGAACAGCTGGTCCAGTATCGTGCAATTCTTTGAATTTAAGCGTTAAACCGCCCTCAAATAATATGACAGCAACAGCAACGGAAACGATAGGCTGTAACAAATGCCCCATATCTTTTGCAGGATGCAATATCCCAAAAACGGGCCCAGCCAATACGCCAGCAGCTAACATTAAAACAATCGCAGGTAATTTCAATCGCCAAGCGATCCATTGTGATCCAATCCCTAAAAAACCGATAATCGCGAATATAGCTGCTGGTTCTAAATGAGGCATATTGTTATCCTAACGTTTGAAAACTTCGACTTCGGCAAGGTCGGTGATCGCGATGCCTAGTAATTGCATTGCAGCAATAGACATCTGGGAACCGCTTCCAGACGGTGCTCCATTTGGAATTAGACGTATATTTGCAGATTTTCCTGAAACGGCATTCACGATACGGCCTTCAGTTTCAGAGGTAACCAGTGGCGTTTGCAACCAAAAGCCAGCTTCATCTAGCAAACCCAAAGAGACAATGGTTTTGCCTAATCGTTTTGTGGTTTGTGCAGCAGGTTTTGATGCAGCAGCTTTTAACTCTGTATCAGAAACTTTCGCAGCATCCGCGACAGTAATTCGCCCTAAGTTCTGTGGGTTAGGTTGTTTTTCTGCTCTCATTTTAGGCTTATCTACATCTAAAATAATAGTTTCAGCCGTGCCTTCACCTCGTAAAGGTTTATCTTTTTTAAACGTTGGAAAGCTGCTCGTAGCAGAACAGGCAGAGAGAATAAAGCTTGCCGTAAAAAACAAAATAATTCGTCTTTGTAAATCATAACACATTATGATCAGTCCTTAAATTTAACCATTGATAGCCTTTGATCACACCCTTTTCAACGAAACACTGTGGCTTTGTGCTTGCGAATAAACCATTAGCATCCTAGGTTCTATCATTATGGAAATACCTCAGCTAATAGACCCTTTTGATAGGACAATCAGCTATCTACGCGTCTCAGTGACCGACAGATGCGATTTTCGCTGTGTTTACTGCATGTCAGAAAACATGACTTTTCTCCCTAAAAAAGAATTGCTTACATTAGAAGAATTAGACCGCATGTGTTCAGTATTCATATCACAAGGAATTCGGAAGCTTCGCATTACTGGCGGTGAACCGTTGGTGCGTCGTGGTATTATGGGTTTTTTTGAAAACATGTCGCGCCACCTTGGCAATGGCTTGGATGAGCTGACATTGACCACAAATGGATCTCAATTGACCCGCTATGCAGATGGTTTGGCTCGTTTCGGTGTCAAACGCATAAACATATCTTTGGATACGTTAGATGCCCAAAAATTCAAAGACATCACCCGTTGGGGCGATCTGAAGAAAGTTCTGGATGGTATTAAGGCTGCGAAAGCGGCTGGTATTCGTGTCAAAATCAATATGGTTGCCTTAAAAGGCACCAACGAAGACGAATTAGAAGATGTTATTAGATGGTGTGCTGCCGAAGACATGGACATTACATTCATCGAAGTGATGCCGATGGGTGATCTTGGGAACGAAGATAGACTTGATCAATATTGGGCATTGTCTGATTTACGAGAGCGTTTAGCGCAAACTTGGACATTGACAGATATTCCTGAAAACACTGGCGGCCCTGCCCGTTATGTGCGTTTAAATGAAACAAATCAAAAGGTTGGCTTCATCACACCGCTTACGCATAATTTCTGCGAAAGCTGTAACCGCGTACGTTTGACATGTACTGGGCAATTATTCCAATGCCTCGGACAAGAAGATGAAGCTGATCTCCGTAAAGCTTTGCGAGATCATCCAGATGACAACGGCCCAGTTATTAAAGCCATTCGTGCAGCGATTGCTTTAAAGCCTAAAGGTCATGATTTTTCTTATGATCGAAAAACTGTGGCTGGGGAAATGTCGCGGCACATGAGCCATACAGGCGGTTAAATATTATGTCGCGTTAAAGCAATCTTGTTTTTGGGGTGGTGAATGATGTCAGTAAAAACCTTTGAATACGCAACTCGTACAAACGGCCCCTTAAGTTTAGATTTACATCACTCTGGCGGTGGAAAACGCCCTTTGGTGATTTATTTATATGGCGGGGGCTTCGAAAAAGGTAATCGAGAACAAGTCCTAAAAGACCCTTTGATTAAGCACCTTTGCGACAATGGATTTGCTGTTGCAGTTCCTGACTACCGACTCAACACAAATGAAACCGACATACCCGCAGAAATAGCAGCACAAGTTAACCAGATCGCCACACGTGCTCAGCGAAACGGGTTAAAAATGGCGCAAAAACTATATGGTGTGCGCCTTTACACAGCCTGCGAAGACATATCAGAGGCGCTTCAATTTTGTAAAAGCAACTCAGATAAAATGAAACTTAATGACGGCAAGATCGGTATGATCGGCGTCTCAGCAGGAGGTTTAGCGGGCAATGCTCTATGTTACCCTCCTGGAGGGCAATGGTCCCACTTTAATCGTCCTGATGTAATGGTATCATTAGCTGCACCCATAGTTCACGCATGGCGCCTAAGAGCACAAGGCATTCCGCTTTGGGTTATTCATGGAAAACGTGACCGCATACTACCAGTCGCAGACAGCCTAAGCGCACAAGAGGTAGCACAAAGTATTAACGCACAACAAATTACAATCGACATGCCAGTGGATGCTCCACATATTGGAATTATTAAGTATATTATGGAAAAAGACCATAAAAAGGGTCTTTCATGGGCAGAAAGCATTTCAGCTTTTTTGTCTCAAAACCAACAGACTTAATAGGCGTTAAATTAAATCTGCCGCTTTACCCTAATTACACAGCAGCACGAACATCATTACGTAATAAACGAGTTCTTTTCTTTGGAATACGGCCGATCTCTACACCAGTAAAAACATGCAAAGTGCCCAATGCACGGTCTATTACGGCATGATCTGACACCCAACCGCCCATAGTAAGATACGTACGCAATAAAGGTGGCATATTTTTACTTGCCTGTTTTAAGATTGGCTTATGATCCTTAAGTTGATCTGCAAATCTAAAAACTTCACCTGCTTTTGCAACAGGTCGCCATATATCTGGCGCAAGATGGCGTTCTTTTAGCAATGCAAATGCATCTGTATACTTCTCTTCGTCTGTCCCTCGGAACGAAGAACATCCAAACATCAATGCAATATTATTTTTGTCTACATAGTTCGTCAGAAAGCTCCATGCGTGTCGCAACAGGCCATGGTCTTGAATATCTTCACATACGCAAAACCGTCCTATTTCGATCATAGCTTTGCGGTATTTTTTTAGGCGATTAAGATCGTAATATTGAGCAGAATAACATTTATCGATTTCTTGGCCGTTTGCACAAAAGATGAACCGAAACGTCGCCACGAGTTCACCTGTTTCAACAGATTCGATCAAAACATGGTTACTAATGCTATCGAAACAATCGGCATCTAATGCGGTTTCTGTATTTTTGCCGTAGAATAAATGAGCCCTAAGTGCCTGTGCACGTTGAATATCTGCCTCTGTTTTAGCCAGACGCGTTTTATAAAGAGCCGTTTCCTGCATCCATCCCACCCATTCTTGTACAAAAGACAAGACTTTCGAGCCTTAGTTTATACATATATAAAACCACTGTAACCCCTGCATGACAAAAGGATGGAAATCTGATGACTGATAAAGTGACAAAAACAGACCAAGAATGGCGCGCCCAGCTCAGTGATTTAGCCTATAAAGTGACACGTAAACATGGCACTGAACGCGCTTTTACAAACGATAACTTCCCAAAAACAGACGGTACATTTGCATGTGTCTGTTGTGAAGCTCCGCTCTTTGATGCATCGACAAAGTACGATTCAGGAACAGGTTGGCCTTCGTTTTATCAACCTATGTCACCAGAAGCTGTTACTGAAAAAGAGGACAATGGCTTTTTCATGCGCAGAACCGAGATACTCTGCTCAAGATGTGATGCCCACCTAGGTCACGTTTTTCCAGATGGGCCAAAACCTACAGGGTTAAGATACTGTATGAATGGCGTTGCTCTGACATTTTCAGAGAAACGCTAATCTTTTTTAATTGTTAATTGCGTCTGCTAAATCAAGGTTACCAATGTTGCTGATAATCTGAGCAATCACACCAGGGCCTTTAACTGTTTGATCCGTAATGCGACGGTTTAGTACGATCACTCGACCATCTTCTAGGCCGAAACGTTCAATGTTTTCCAAAACACCAGAATCATCAAAGGAAACCGCAACCAATTCCCGCTCAACAGCTTTAGGAGCTTTATAGGTATAGTGGCGCACTTTGCTGGAAACATAATACCAATTGCCGTCTTCTAAAACGCCCGAGCTAGATGGCTTACCAATCACTTCCTCTACAGTCTCACGTGTATCAGCACCGACTAATAAGTTTGCCAGCTCATCATCTGATGGCGCATAACCATGAAATCTATAAGTCGCTGAGCACGCTGCTAGGACTGCTAAACATGTAATCGTTACGATTGATCTCGTTACTTTTATTGAAAATCCACCCACCAGAATGCCTCTTAATTCTTATATCGCTCTTGTTCACATATCGTGACCGTGCTCTACAATCAAATATCTTCTTAGAAATCGCAACAAATTAAAATTAGAATACCCTATGACACACGCAGAAATTACCTACCCTATCAGCTTAAAAGGCATCCCAAAGACGAAACATGTCCCTTTTGACATCGCGTTTACAGATAAAGACCTGTCAGATGTCACAGCGATTCTCTCGGTTTTATCCGTTAAAAAGATACGGATCAGTGGTAAAATCAGTCCTTTAGATAAAAAGGATTGGCTTTTATCGGCAACAGTTGGCGCAACAGTCACACAATCTTGTGTAGTAACACTTGAGCCCGTTCAAACACGTATCGATGTCCCAGTAGAGTTAAAATACGTTGCCGACTACGAACACTATAATGACGAATCTGTCACTGAAATGACGATCGACGAGACAATCGAGCCTTTAACAGAGGAAATAGACCTTGCAACCATAGCGATTGAGGCAATTGCACTAGCACTTCCAGACTACCCAAGGTCCGAGAACGCAGCCCTTGAAAATGCCCAATTTGCAGAGCCAGGCATCAAACCAATGACCGATGAAGACACAAAACCATTTGCGTCCTTGGCCAGTTTGAAGGATAAGTTATCTAAAGAAGATAAATAAGGTGAAAAAAAGCCTTGCAGAGTTCGAATTTCTTTGTATTTTCGCGGCTCTTATACAAGGGCGTTTTTTGTGATTAAGTCAGTTCAGTATCTGGCAACATATTAAGAGCGCTAAAATGGGTTAATCCCCGCATTATTCTGAGGTTGTGACATGGCTGTCCCACAAAATAAAATCACTCGCTCACGACGCAATAACCGTCGTTCACACGATTCATTGGTTGCTGACAACCCAAATGAATGCGCAAACTGTGGTGAGCTAAAACGCCCACATCACGTATGTGCATCATGTGGTCACTACGATGATCGTCAAGTTATCTCTGTGGTCGACGATATCGACCTAGATGACGACGCGGCATAAGAAACGCTATTGGGCTGATTGTTGATGTCACAAGACTCAAATTCCGTCAGCCCGTTTTCTTCTGAACATGTTGTTCTCTCGATCGACGCCATGGGCGGCGATCACGGCCCTTCTGTCGTTATCAATGGGATGGCAAGATTTCACAAGCAAAATCAAAAAGTTAGATATATCGTTCACGGCGACAAACCTACGCTTCTGAAACTTCTAGATAAGCGCCAAGACTTACTAAATTGCTGCGACATTCGCCATAGCGATGAAACAGTTAAGATGGAAGACAAGCCAAGCCACGTGATGCGCAACGGCAAAAACACCAGCATGTGGAGTTGCATTGATGCGGTTCGAGAAAAGCATGCAGAAGTAGCTGTATCTTGCGGCAACACAGGTGCGCTCATGGCTGTGTCAATGATCCGCCTACGCAAAGCGCCTGGTATCAACCGCCCAGCTATCGCGATCCTATGGCCATCAGATAATAAACAAGGCTCAAATGTCATGCTCGATGTTGGTGCTGATATCCGAGCCGAAGCTTCTGACCTTTTGCAATACGCTTTGATGGGCGCCTCTTACGCCCGCAATGGTTTAAGCGTCAAAAAGCCGAGAATCGGTTTGTTAAATGTTGGCACTGAAGAGCACAAAGGTCGTATTGAATTAAAAGAAGCGCATGAACGCATCTCCGAACAGGCCGAAAATGCAAGTTTTGAATTTGTAGGTTTTGTCGAAGGTGGTGATATTCCGTCTGACAAAGTGGATGTTATTGTAACAGATGGCTTTACAGGCAATGTTGCCCTTAAAACGGCCGAAGGTACGGCTACAATGGTGCGCAAACGTCTAAGCCAGGCTTTCAAACAAACGCCTTTTGCAATGTTGGGAGCTATATTCGCTTATGGTTCTTTACGCCGCCTTAGTCAGAACATTGACCCTCGCCGCTCAAATGGTGGGGTGTTCCTTGGACTGAACGGAACTGTCGTAAAATCACATGGCGGCGCAGATGCAAAAGGCATTGAGGCAGCTATACGTCTCGCCTATCAATTGGCTGAGAATGGTTTTACCGAAAAGCTGGCCGCACGTGTTGCATCTAGTTCTTCAGCCAGCAATGATGCAGACAAATAATAAAGAAAAGGCATGTAAATGAGCACGATCAGAGCCGTCGCAATTGGATGCGGGCATTATTTGCCTAAACGTGTTGTTGAAAACGTTGAGTTTGAACAATGGGTCGAGACAAGTGATGAATGGATTCGCGCACGCACTGGTATCGAACGTCGCCATTTTGCAGCTGACGGAGAACTTACATCTGACCTTGCTTACCACGCATCAATAGACGCTTTAAACGATGCTGGCATCGAAGCCTCTGATATAGATGCGATTGTATTAGCAACATCAACACCAGATCAGACATTCCCTTCTACGGCTACAAAGCTACAAGCAAAGCTAGGTATAAAAGTTGGATTTGCTTTTGATCTACAGGCTGTTTGTGCAGGTTTTGCATATGCTTTAACGACAGCTAATTCTTTGATTATCTCTGGGCAAGCGAAACGTATTCTGGTGATTGGCGCAGAAACATTTTCACGCATTATGGATTGGGAAGACCGCACGACTTGTGTTCTGTTTGGTGATGGTGCTGGTGCTTTAATTTTGGAAGCGCAAGAAGGCAATGGATCAAATGAAGATCGCGGTGTTCTATCTTGCGATCTGAATTCTGACGGCACATACAATGATATTCTCTATGTAGATGGAGGCGTTTCGTCCACTCAAACAACTGGCGTTCTTAAGATGGAAGGCCAAGAAGTGTTTAAACACGCTGTAAAAAAACTCTCATCTTCGGGTGAAGCCGCTTTGGAAAAAATAGGCTTAACTGGCCAAGATGTAGATTGGATTGTACCGCATCAAGCCAACCTTAGAATTATTAAAAAGACCGCGCAAAAAATGGGCGTACCAATGGAACGCGTCGTTGTAACAGTGCAAGATCACGGCAATACATCCGCTGCATCGATTCCTTTGGCCATGTCAGTAGCCAATAAAAATGGGCAAATTCAGAAGAATCAGTTGCTTTTAACCGAAGCAATTGGCGGTGGATTGGCTTGGGGAGCCATTGTTTTACGCTGGTAAGTGCCAAAACGCAGGAAAATCCTCAGAATCTGTTGACACTCAAATGATGTTTTCACTACTCTTTTCCAAGGATAGGGGATTTTTATTATGAGCGACAAGACTTTAACACGAATGGATCTAGGCGAAGCTGTTTTCCGCGAGGTCGGTTTATCTCGAAATGAATCAGCTCATTTGGTAGAATCTGTACTGGATCATGTTTCAAATGCACTGGTCTCTGGAGAGAATGTTAAGATTTCATCTTTTGGAACATTCAGCCTTCGCGATAAAAAAGCACGTGTTGGCCGCAACCCAAAAACAGGTGAAGAAGTGCCAATTACACCACGCCGTGTTCTTACATTCCGCCCATCACATTTGATGAAAGAACGTGTTTCAGCAGGAAACGGAAAATAATCAGGTAAGGGTTTATGGCAAAGTCAGCAGATGCGTTTCGCACAATTACTGAAGTCGCAGAATGGCTTGATACACCAGCCCATGTTCTACGGTTTTGGGAAAGCCGTTTTACACAAATAAAACCAGTTAAACGTGCAGGAGGCCGAAGATATTACCGCCCTGCTGATATGCTACTTTTAGGCGGTATAAAAAAACTGCTCCACGATGACGGTATAACAATTAAAGCAGCTCAAAAACTTCTGCGCGAAGAAGGTATTAAGCACGTTCAGTCCTTATCACATCCAGTCGCCGTTCAAGTTGCCATCAAAACAAAGCCATCAAAACAAAAGACGCCGATTGTAGAGGCAACGGTATCAGAGGATACATCAGGTCAATCACAATTGTCAGATCCAACAGATCAACAGCAAAAACCAACCAGCGATTTCGATCCAGACGTATTAGATACAACTCCAGTAGTAACCGACCCTAACACGCCTATTTTTGTGGCAAAGTTACCAGAAAACATGAAGACCACAGCAGATATTTCGCAAAGTGATTTGCAAGATATCGAAGCACTTTATTTTAGCTTAAAAATGGTGCGCAACAATATGCAGCGCGCAACAGCAGGAGCGTAGATAAGACGCTTGCACAGCCCCCAATCCACGATATAACCAAGCCTAGTCGGGCTATAGCGCAGTCTGGTAGCGCGTTCGTCTGGGGGACGAGAGGTCGTAGGTTCGAATCCTGCTAGCCCGACCAAAACTCCTGCATTTGCAGGCCTATATGACGGGGGAACGATGTCACAAACGGGTCAAGGCGTATTACCGTCACAAACAATCGAAACAATGCTGGCAGACGGTGAAATCACCGTAACCCAACCTGTTTTCGAAGGCCAAGTTCAACCCGCAAGCCTAGACTTACGCCTTGGGACCAAAGCTTACCGCGTTCGCGCCTCATTCCTTGCTGGTCACGGCAACACTGTCGAGAACCGTTTGCGCGAATTCAAAATGCACGAAGTTGATCTAACAAACGGCGCGGTCTTGGAAAAAGGCTGTGTCTATGTTGTTCCATTGATGGAAGGTTTAAACCTGCCCGCCGATGTAAACGCTGTTGCTAACGCCAAAAGCTCCACAGGCCGCGTTGATCTGTTCACGCGCTGTATCACAGACTACGGCATCGAATTCGACCGTATCGAAGCAGGCTACACTGGCCCGCTCTACGCCGAAATCAGCCCCCGCTCTTTTTCAATTCTTGTACGTCCTGGAATGCGTCTGAACCAAATTCGTTTCAGAAAAGGCCAAACTGTCCTAACCGACGAATGGTTACAAGTCCTGCACGATGACATCGGCCTTGTGAACGGCCCTGCCCAAATCGATCAGGGCTTAGGCTTTTCCGTTGATTTGGACTTGCCAAACAACCTTGTTGGATATCGCGCTAAACCCCATACAGGTCTTATCGATCTTGATTTAATCAACCACTATGACCCTGACGAGTTTTGGGAACCTGTTTATGCAGAAAAAGGCCGCATCATTCTTGATCCAGGCGCTTTCTATATCCTCGTCAGCCGCGAAGCTGTGCATATCCCACCTAATTGCGCAGCAGAAATGGCACCTTACCTTGCTATGGTTGGCGAATTCCGCGTCCATTATGCAGGTTTCTTTGACCCTGGCTTTGGCAATGCAGGCGCTGGCGGCAAAGGATCACGCGGTGTACTAGAAGTCCGCTGTCACGAAGCGCCATTTGCCCTTGAACATGGGCAATCTGTAGGACGTCTTGTTTATGAATATATGGCCGAAGTCCCAGATATTCTTTACGGCGCTGATTTGAAATCAAATTACCAAGGCCAAGGTTTGAAATTATCCAAACACTTTAAAGCGCCGAAAGGATAACATCATGAAATTGCTCCGTTATGGTCCCAAAGGTCATGAAAAACCTGGGTGTTTAGATGCAGATGGTCACGTCCGTGATTTATCATCACATACGGATGATTTTGTTGGCTGCAGCGTTTCTTTGGAAAACATCGAGAAACTCAAAGCAATCGATACAACCACCCTACCCCTTGTTGATGGTGATATAAGAATTGCCCGCGCTCTTGCAGATGTGCCCAACTTCTTTTGCATCGGTCTGAATTACGCCAAACATGCAGCTGAAACTGGATCAGAATTACCACCGGAGCCGTTGATTTTTAACAAAGCAACATCTGCTTTAAGTGATCCCATTGGTACGATCCAAATCCCCCGCGACTCTAAACATGTGGATTGGGAGGCAGAGTTGGGCGTGGTGATCGGTAAAGAGGCCTCTTATGTCTCAGAAGCAGACGCATTGGATTACGTAGCCGCCTATTGCACTGTGAACGATGTGTCGGAACGTGTATTCCAAAAACACCGCGGAGGTCAGTGGGTCAAAGGCAAATCTGCCCCTACATTTGGGCCAGTGGGGCCTTATTTGGTCACAGCAGACGAAATTGCCGATCCACAAAACCTGAACGTAAACTGTTCTGTGAATGGTGAAATGCAGCAAAATTCCAATACATCAGATATGATCTTTGGCGTGGCGCAAATCATCAGCGCCATGAGCCAATATTTTACCCTTCGCGTGGGCGATATCATCGCCACAGGCACACCAGAAGGCGTGGGTGCAGGCAAAAAGCCCAAAACACAATTCATGCGCGATGGCGATGTAATCGTTACAGAAATCGAAGGCTTAGGCGCGCAACATCATACGGTGAAAGGCTGGGGTTAATTCCCAGAAACCCAGCGCTTCCAAGCTTTTTTAGAGCCCCTGAACACATTCAGGTCCACATCATCCTCGATACCCGGAATGCGACCAGTGCTGGAATATTGCCAAAATGTCCAAGGACGGTTGCCGTATAATTGCGATGGGTGCTTGGCCACTGTACGCAACCAGAAATCATATCCTTTGATCCGCCACAGCTTATTTTCTTTGTAAAATTTAGGCGTCGAATAAATCACTGGGCGTTTCCCGTAATGCGCTGTAATCCTTTGTAAATACACCCGCATCTCAGACCTGATACGCGCAGGGTTTGGTCTGTATTTACATGTTTTGGAATTTGTCCATTCCATATCCAATACATGTGGTAATGATCCATTATCTCGCGGCACATTGCGAATAAACCAATTCGCTTGTTCGTGTGCTGTGCGACAGAAATAGTAAAAATGATACGCCCCACGCAATACGCCTGCATGTCGTGATTTTACCCAGTTTTCACCAAAACGTGGATCCAGAAAATCGCCACCCTCTGTCGCTTTGATAAAGGCAAAATTCACACCTGCGCGTGGTAGTTTATTCCAATCAATCTCACCTTGAAAATGCGCCACATCAATCCCATGAACTGCATATTGCCAAGGACGGCGCGCTGTCCATTCCACAGGGTCTACATCCGTAAAACGCACATGAGTCTTCGCAAGTTTAATATTCGTGTTTTGAGCTGAAACACCAGCAGACATCACAGCCATACTAAAAATAGTCATAAAAATAAGGCGTATCAATAAAACGCTCCAAGGAAGATCAAATACCTTTTAAAGGTACCACAATATTCTCAAAAACACATAATCACATTTATGGTTAGGCGGATTACTGCTGTCGAAAAAACAACCTTGCACAGTTATTTCATTTTTTTACACCAATCGGTTTTTAACAATCGGTAACAAAACCAATTACAAGCTCCACCAGCAAGATCAATTACTTCTTCATATTGGAAAGTAGCCCCTATTTTCTGCGTAGCTTTTTGCGACCTGATATTCAGTGGGTCAATGTGAAACCAAACTTCAGGAAAGGTTTCAAAGGCATGATTAAGCATAAGCGTTTTAAAGATGCGATTCACATGCCCGCCCCAATAATCCGTCGAAACAAATGTATGACCAATGGATGTTACATCTTTTAAAGTTTCAACATCATAATACTGGGAGCAGCCAATCAACTTTGCTTTGGATTGATCGATCAAAACAACTGCAGATTTTGAAGCTAATGCGCCTGCAAACCATTTTTCGAAAACGGGTCGCTGCCATCTATCTTTGGCTGGGTGCCCTGCCCATAAATCGGGATTGGCTGCCGCTTGATGCAAATCTTCCAAATCCTCTGCCTTCAAAGGGCGTATGGCAAATCCATCCATCTCACAACTTGGCTGCGGGTTAAATTTGTTCATTCCGCTTAATCCCTTGGCTTTTCCAATTTCCATTGCAAATGTGTTCTGACGGCAGGCCATTCTGATGCGATAATTGAATAACAGGCCGTATCGCGCAGTGATCCATCAGGCATCCGCATATGAGAGCGCAAAATACCGTCTAATTTAGCCCCCAAACGCTCAATCGCAGTACGGCTTTGGATATTTAAAAAATGGGTGCGAAATTCAACAGCAATACAGCCCAATTCTTCAAATGCATGCTGTAATAACAATAGCTTACATTCCGTATTGATCGGTGAACGTTGTACAGATTTACGGTACCATGTTGATCCAATTTCCACGCGTTTATTCGCAGCATCAATATTCATAAAGGTCGTCATACCAACAGCTTTACCGGTCGCTTTTTCAATAATTGCAAAGGGCAGCATGGAACCAATGTCACGCAATCCCAAGCGTCGTTCAATTTCTTTGCCAATATCTTCTGGCTTTGGCACCCATGTGTACCACAGCTTATACAATTCACCGTCCGCAGCCGCTTCAGCCAAATCAACTTCATGCGCCATAGTTAAAGGCTCAACAACAACGTGCTGACCAGTTACTGTAAAATCATCGGGCCAATGGGACATATCAAAATCCTTATAAATCTACGTCCACCCAAACAAAGAAAAACGGGCCTGTCGAGCATTTCCGAATGAACTTCGGACACCCAACAGACCCGTTTAAGAAATCTGAAACTAAGCTTGGCTTACTTTGTGCTTGGCAACTCGTAAATACCACCGTTTGCTTTTGACCATTCCAATGGCGCATTCAAAAACGCTTCCACTTGGTTCAAAGTCTCTTCATCAAACTTACCTTGGATGCGTGCTTCTTTCAAAATATCCCACCATGTAACCAGATAGTGCAATTTCAAACCGTTCTCATCCAGCATCTCATGTGTGTTTTTGAAGATGTCATAATAGAACACGACTAGAATATGTTCACATTCAGCGCCTGCGCGGCGGATCGCATCTGCAAACATCAGCTTTGATCCCCCATCCGTTGTTAAATCTTCCACCAACAACACGCGCTGACCTTCGGAAATATCACCCTCGATCTGCGCATCACGGCCATAGCCTTTTGGCTTTTTACGCACATATTGCATTGGCAGGTTCATTTTATCTGAAATCCAAGCTGCAAAAGGAATACCAGCCGTTTCACCGCCAGCAGCCGCATCAAATTGCTCAAAGCCAACATCACGGTATAACGTTGCAACGGCAAAATCCATCAAAGCAGAGCGAATACGTGGATAAGAAATCAGCTTGCGGCAATCAATATAGACAGGGGAAGCCAAGCCAGATGCAAACGTATATGGTTCATCTGCCCGAAAATTTACGGCACCAATTTCCAGGAACATTTTAGCGGCCAGTGAAGCCATAGTTTCTTTATCTGCAAATGTGTTTGGAAATGTCATGTAATCGCCCCTTTAGGATTTATGAACCTTTAGCCAGATTCGCCCCTTAAGCCAAGTCAAACTGCGCAATTGAGCCTGATGCATGATCAGGTTAGACACGCTTATGAGTTCAGACACAGTCATATCTTGGCATCCAAAAGCCGTTTTGCATGATTCTAGTGGTAATCACGTCACTGGTACGTCTGACATCAGTGCAAATTGTGATCCTCAAGATCCTCTTAATGCTCTTCCTGCTTATATAGCGGCGATGGCAGCTGGTATGGTTCCAATAATGGGTGAATTCTCGGGGAACCGCCCCGAATGTATTGGGGATTTACTGACTCAGACTGGTGGCAGTACAGGTACCCCAAAAACAATCTTACGCAGCAGCGAAAGTTGGATCAAAAGCTTTTATTATATGCGTGATCATTTTGATATAGGCCCAGATGCACATGTCGCCGCCCTTGGACATCTTAATCATTCTTTGGCGCTTTATGCTGGGTTAGAAGCTTTGCACCTAGGGGCCAATTTCCACGCGCTTTGTGGTTTAAAACCACATACCTACACGGCCGAGTTACACAAACGGAGTATTACACATCTCTATGCCACCCCAACACAAATACGGCTTATGCCTCAAAATCATATTCCCAGCGTCACATCCGTTTTAATTGGCGGGGGTATGATGGACACCGCCAATTATGCCCATGCCAAATCTTTGTTTCCAAATGCAAATATCATTGAGTTTTACGGCGCAGCAGAAACCAGTTTTATAACAATTTCCGATGATCAAACCCCCAAAGGATCGGTCGGGCGTGCTTTTGAAAATGTAACAATAGACATCCGTAACACAGACGGCAGCCCAACCCAAACGGGCACCATAGGCGAAGTCTGGGTTAAAACACCATTGGCTTTCAAAGGGTACCTGCCCCCCAGCTCACCTCCACTAGAATTCATAAACGTCGGCGAAATGGGCGCATTGGATAAAAACGGCTACCTTTTCCTATCAGGTCGTTCAGATCGTGCTATCACAATTGCAGATCAAATCGTTTATCTGGATCAAATAGAGACCAAAATCACCCAAGACCTTCACCTACAGCACATCGCCTTTATGCCAAAGCAAGACACTCTCAGGGGATATACATTGCACGCTCTGACAAATGCGGATGATCTATCACTCACAGATTTCACCTCACATTTGCCCCGCCATATACAGCCGCGCAGCTTAACCTTAGTCAGTGATTGGCCCCTGTTACCCTCGGGCAAAACAGATTACAAAGCTTTGGAAGCTTTGCTAAAGGGCAAAACAGATGACTAAAGCGTATATAATCGCTGCAAAACGCAGCATTGTTGCCCCTATTGGCGGCGCTTTATCCACGCTTGATGTGCACGAGCTTGCCGCACCCATTATCAAAGCTTGCTTACAATCCGCAAATATAGCCTCCGATCAAGCCGATGAACTGATCCTCTCAAACGCTTTATACGGCGGCGGTAACCCTGCCCGCCTTGCGACACTTGCATCAGGCTTACCGGAACGCATTGCAGGGTTAAGCATAGATCGCCAATGCGCAGGCGGTTTGGATGCTATTTTATTAGCTGCACGTATGGTGCAATCTGGTGCTGCTAACATTATCATTGCAGGAGGCGCAGAAAGCTATTCACGCCGCCCCATTCGTCAAAAAACGTTTATAGATAAACGCCACCCGCAAGCATATGACCGCCCCCCTTTTACGCCATGGGCAGATCGTGACCCAGATATGCACGACGCTGCAGCGGCCTTGGCTCAAAGGTTAAACATATCAAAAGCAGGTCAAGATCAATGGGCTGTCGATAGCCATGCAAAAGCTTTGAAGTATCAAAACGCCACTGCAGAAATCGTTGAGATTAATGATACAGGCCTAAATGATCCTTTTACGCGCGCCCTAACACCTGCCCTTTGTAATCGCGCCAAACCTATCGCTGGCAATATTACCAACGCAACAACCGCTGTCGCTGCGGATGCAGCAGCCTTTTGTGTCATAGTCTCAGAAACTGCCTTAAAAGCTTTAACAAACGCCAAAGCAATTGAGATCACCGGCGGCGCAACAGTTGGCGCAGCACCAGACATGCCTGGTATCGCTCCCGTAGCGGCTATCAATGCGATAGGTGCTACAGGTCAAAGCTTTGAGCATATAGAAATTATGGAAGCCTATGCAGCACAAGCCATAGCTTGTGTACAAAAAACAAAGCTTGATCCTTTAAAGGTTAATCAAAAAGGTGGTGCCTTAGCCCGCGGACACCCTATTGGGGCTTCGGGTGCCATCCTTGCAGTTCGTTTGTATAGTGACTTACTAGAGACAGGTGGCAACGGACTTGCAGCCATTGCAGCTGCGGGCGGTATAGGAACCGCCCTGCAGCTAAAGTCTTAAGCGCGGGATAGAACCGCCGCTGGACGCGCTTTATATAGCGCTTGCGTAATGATACCCGCCAGAACAGCTTTGATCAGGTCGCCTGGAATAAACGGTAGCATTGTGATTGTAGATTCGATCACACCTTTACCTGTGCCGACCATGTAATATGGGATCGCAATCGCATATAGCACACCAATTCCGCCAATAACGGCAGCAATTCCTGCAACCAAAGCGACTGAACCTGCTTTGTAATTCTCCATAATTATACCAGCAAAGAGCGCTGCAAATGGGAAGCCAAACAAGAAACCAGCCCAAGGTGTACCAAACACACCCAAACCACCGCGACCACCTGCTAACAATGGCAAACCTAGTGCAACAAGTGCCAAGAATAGCACAACTGCAAGAGCACCACGTTTTGCACCTAATACAGTACCACAAAGCATAATACCCAAGCTTTGTGCCGTGATAGGAATACCACTGACCAAAGTGAACTTAGGCAATAAACCAAGTGCAGCAATCAATGCTGCAAACAATGCGACATACGCAATGTTACGTTCCATAATATAATCCTTTTATACGCCCCCACGAGCCTTCAAGGCTTCGGCAACACGATCGGCATCATCTACAGCCGTCAAGAAGAGTGGCATAACAATTCGCCATCCAGCCCGCTTTGCTGATCGCGCCCGCCAACTTTCCCGAAGAGCAGAGGCTTTGTTTATAAGGACAGGTGTAAAGCGGATGACCATAGCAGTGGCAACCCCAAAAGCGCGTGTATTAACACCTAGTTTACTCAAAGGTGTCAGACAAAATTCCATTATCGTAATCATTTCATTCAGCTTGGTCGTCATCGTGACCAAATTTGCCAAAGCAACCAATGTCAGCATGCGAAGGATGATGCCTAACCCTGCAGCAAAATCAGATACCACAAAATGGAATGCCAATATCACTCCTGCGAAAACAGCTATTGGGCGCATCATCCAAATCGCGTATTTCAAAACATCTCTCCCAAGGACAAGATGAAGCGCAATTATCCCAGCAAGTAATCCAGTCAAAAGCGCCAAACTATCAATCGGAAAAACCAGTGCGGAAATAATCGCCAAACCCGCCAACTTCCATCCAGCAGGAATAGAATGCGCTATTGTTTTACGCGGTAGGGTCAGTGCTAGCATCTTGTTCCCCTAACCGTATCATTTCTGCATTAAACTCAGGCAAAACATTTTTCGCCAAGCCATCTTGTTTCAATTGCCCTTTTTCCAACCATAGAACACGGTCAAAATCTTTTAATCTTTCTGGATCATGCGTGATCAAAATAATTTGCTGCTCCAAACCATCTAACCAGCGATGTAGCTGTAACGACGTGGCAATATCCAAACCCGCATAAGGTTCATCCAAAACAATCGTTTTGGGTTCCATTGCCAACACAGACATAAGACACACAAAATGCCTTTGCCCCTGTGACAAGATATGTGTGCTGCGATCGATCCAATGTGATCGGTTATGATAGGATAATGTCAAAGCCGCTTTTTCAGCAGCACGTTCTCGTGACAAACCCATTTGCTGAAGCCCAAATTCTATCTCTTCGCCGACCGTTGGAAAGATAATTTGGTGATCGGGATTTTGAAAAATAATGCCGATTGTAGCAAGCGCTGCTTTACGATCCTTAAGAACATCGACATTATTTACCTTCACTTTTCCAACATTTGGAGCAATCAAACCTGCCAATAAACGCGAAAAACTAGACTTTCCCGACCCATTGCGCCCAACAATGCCAATTCGGCGCTCTGATATCTCCAACGACAAAGGGCCCAATACGTGGGTTCCTTGTGGGCTATATTCAACATCTTCAAAAACTACAGTCACGGTATTCAAGCGCCTATTATAATAACGTTATTGCCACTAACACCTTTTGGTATGGTCGGACAAGCCAAGACACTTTAGACTAAAGACTTCTGAGAACATATTATCAAGCATCGGATATATCCAATGAGCGCCGTTAACTTTAACAACAGTTATGCATCCCTGCCCGAAACATTTTACACAAAGCAAAATGCTGAACCAGCACCTGCCCCTCAATGGATCAAAGCCAATACAGAACTTGCCCAAGCTCTAGGAATTGATACGGCTTTTCTAACATCTAATGCTGGCCTAGATATGGCTTCAGGCCGCACAGCACCTGATGGTTCAAACCCATTAGCCATGGTCTATGCTGGTCATCAATTCGGCGGCTGGTCACCGCGCTTGGGAGATGGTCGCGCACTGCTTTTAGGTGAAGTCATTGGAACTGACAGCATCAGGTATGACATCCAACTTAAAGGATCAGGACGCACTCCATACTCTCGTGGCGGAGATGGGAAGTCGGCCATTGGCCCAGTGATCCGAGAATACATTGTATCCGAAGCAATGGCCGCACTTGGTGTTCCAACCACCCGCGCTTTGGCCGCAGTTACAACAGGTGAAACCGTTATTCGTGAAATCCCATTACCAGGCGCGATTTTAACACGCGTTGCTCAATCTCATATCCGAGTTGGAACCTTCCAATACTTTTATTCCCAAAATGACAAAGCATCTTTGCTGGCTTTAGCCAATTACGTCATTGATCGTCATTATCCAGAGGCACAAAACGCTGAAAATCCAGTTCAAGCAATGTATAAGGGTATCGTTACCCGCCAAGCTAAATTAATCGCTCTTTGGATGAAGTTTGGCTTTATTCACGGTGTTATGAACACGGATAATTGCCAAATCGCAGGCGAAACCATCGATTATGGCCCTTGCGCATATATGGATACCTTTCATCCAATGAAAGTATTCAGTTCAATTGATCAGCAGGGCCGCTATGCATGGGGAAAACAACCACATATGGCCCATTGGAACCTTTCTCGTCTTGGCGAAGCATTAATGCCTATATGGGGTAACGATGATGACACGGCAGTTGCAGAGATAAGTGCCGAGTTAGATACGTTCAGCGATACATTTAACGAAAACTTCTATGCCGCTTTTGCTCAGAAACTTGGATTACCAGAATTAACCCAAAAAACTGCATCCTTTTTGGAAACAACATTTGAGGCGCTTCAAAACAATAAAATCGATTTCACCCTATTCTTTGCGCATTTGCGTCGCTCACATGATCCAATCTATCAAGAGAAGTTCATCACATTGTTCGAAACACCAGAGGCAGCTGGTATGTGGCTGTCCCAATGGGATGCTATAAAGGCAAAATCTGGCATAACAGCTTCAGACAGCCAAGAAGCAATGGACGCTGCTAACCCTATATATATCGCGCGTAATCATCGCGTCGAAGCCGCTATTCAGGCAGGTGTGGCGGGAGATTATAAACCTATGGACGATCTTCATAATATCCTACAAGCGCCATTTACTCAGCAAAGCGGTGCAGGTGACTATGAATTAGCGCCATTGGACACCGAAGTCGTGCAACAAACCTTTTGCGGGACATGAATGAATTTAATTGCGCTAAAATCACCAAGTTTCCGTCTTTATTTTACGGGTTCGTTTTTCTCAGTCTATGGCCTGTGGATCATGCGTGTTCTTGTCGGTTGGCTGGCATGGGATATGACCCAATCTGCAAGCTTTGTTGGGCTCGTTGCCGCACTATCTTTAATTCCATCGTTTGTAGGCGGCCCATTTTTCGGTGTTATCATTGACCGCACTAACATTAAAAAAGCGGCTTATTTTACAAACGGAGCTATGATTTGCTGCGTATTGCTCTTACTTGGCATTCATCTGACTAACCAACTGACACCTTTATTATTGGCTGTCATATCGACACTCATAGGTATGGTCTCATCCGCCCATCATCCTGTTCGCATGTCACTTGCCCCACGTTTGGTTCCAAAAGAAAATGTCAGTTCAGTCATAGCTCTTGCAGCCTTAAACTTTAACTCTGCCCGCATGATTAGCCCTGCCCTTGGTGGCTTAATCATTGACCAATTGGGGATAACAGCGGCTTTGATTGTATCAGTGTTTTTCTATTTACCAGCAATCCTTTTAATTCGCTTCATGCATCCACGCGAACGCGAAGCAAAAGGCAGCAAGGAACCATTTTTAACAGCATTAACAAATGGCTTTCGCTACATTGCTAACAGGCCAGAATTACGGTTGGTGATCATTTTTACAGCCTTCATGGCTTTATCCGTACGCGGCATTGCTGAAATCCTGCCAGTTGTTGCAGATGGCGTATTCCAAAAAGGGCCAACAGGTTTGGGCCAGCTTGGGTCAGCAGTTGGATGCGGTGCTTTGATTGCCGCAGTCGCGAAATCATTGGGGTCATCTAAGTACCATAAAATGATTTCCATACAAACACTTAGCATGACGGTATTAGGTTTTATCAGCATTGTTATATTCGGAACATCTTCCGAATGGCCTCTTACATTGACAGCTGCTGCTGTTTTGGGCTTTTGCAGCACTCACCTTGGCGTAACCCTACAATCCTCAATGCAGGCAGGGCTCCCAGATGACATGCGCGGACGTGTGATGTCTTTGTGGATCGTTATCGCGACAGGTGCTTCTGCTTTAGGCGCTTATATGATTGGTATCGCAACCGATATATTTGGGTTGCCAATGGCATCCCTCAGCCTTTCTTTGCTATGTACAGCTTTTTTAAGCTGGGTCGTCTTCAACGCTGCAAATAAAGAGGGGGGATAAATCCCCCCAGTTTGTGATTCAGGCTCTTTATAATCGCTCTAGCTTGTTGCCTGCGACCTGAAATTTCTAGGGCGACGGATAGTCCGCACGGCATTAGCTTATAACTACTCGTGCAGAGTTCCTTAAATATTTAATAACGGTTTCTATACACGTTGCAGCTTCTTAATAAAAGATGATGCCATTAGACATCATTATGCCTTCTTGTACAAAAAGAAGACATAGTTTCAATGACTTATCTGAAGTCATACTCTGGTCATACTCCTATGTAATAAGGCACAAACCTTAACGGAGTATTGAATTATGTCACAAACGATACTAAAGCCGCGCCCAACTGCCAGTTTTTTTGGCGTTATTTTCGGTGCCTGCGCCCTTCTTATTGTCATGACACATTTTTGGATAGGCCCGTTTACCCCACAACAAGATATTTCCGTCAGCATTGGTGAAATCGCTGGGGAAATACGTCAAGCAGCAGCGCGTGCTTTGACAGGTGCTCCGCAAACCGAACCACAGGTCAATCCTTGGAATATCGATGACACCTTAAAATTGATTGGCACGCTTCTTGCAGGTAGCGCTGTCGTACTGGGCATTATTGGCTATATCCGTCACGAAGCAAAGCGCCCAATTATTGGTGCTTTGGCACTTGGCATCGGTGCAATCTTATTTCAGGTGGTAACATGGGCAATCCTATTGGTTGTAGGTGTCATATTACTGATTGGTATAATGCAAAATATGGGTGAAATCCTCGGCGACTGGATTTAGAACTAACGGTTCCAATACGCTTGATGCTGCGTTGCAATCTTTTCCTCTAATTCGGGGAACGGGTCGCGTACCTCTACTGTTCTACGTCCAGACTTATAAATCACGCGGCATTCCAAGTCTTGCGTTTGATTTTCAGGGTCTTCCCCTGTCAATTCCCCCAGACGCTCAACAACAGTGAAGTGAATTACACAAAATATCTATTGGCCATAAAAAAAGAGGGGGGATAAATCCCCCCAGTCTATGATTCAGGCTCTTTATAACCGCTCTAGTTTGTTGCCTGCGGCCTGAAATCGTCGGGACGGCAGATAGTCCGCACGCCCCTAACTCTTAGCTACACCCGCTGGTTGCCCCGCAAGTGTTACATTTCATACATGTGCCATTGCGAACCAATGTATAGTTACCGCAATCGCCACAAGCGTCGCCTTCATAGCCTTGCATTTTGGCTTTGGTGCGATCATCCATTTTGGTGACAGGGGCTGCCACTTGGGCCGCAGCCGCTGTCACCGCTTCGGTTGAACCAGCAACTTGCTGGCCTCCCCCCCCGAAAAGATTTCCAGAACCACCTTGAAGCACAACCAATTCTTGCGGCATGCGGTTACGGTGATAGCCTGGAGACACAACCTGTTTCAGCATCGCTACCGCATCATCAGATGCAGGTTGGATGTTGCTTTGACCTTCTTCAACACCACGACCCAATTCGTCGAATGTTTCGCCAGTCGGCTTAACATGCGCCAGATCAGAACGATCTAGGTAAGACACAGCCAATTCACGGAAGATGTAATCCAAAACAGATGTTGCATTCTTGATGCTGTCGTTGCCTTGCACCATGCCAGCAGGATCAAAACGTGTGAATGTAAACGCATCCACAAACTCTTCTAGCGGCACACCGTATTGCAGGCCAACAGACACCGCGATAGCGAAGTTGTTCATCATGGCACGGAAACCAGCACCTTCTTTGTGCATATCGATAAAGATTTCACCGATGGAGCCGTCTTCATATTCACCTGTACGCAGGTAAACTTTATGCCCACCAACAACAGCTTTTTGCGTATAACCTTTGCGACGCTCTGGAAGTTTTTCACGTGAACGGCGGTTCACTTCCTTAACGATCACTTTCTCAACGATCTTCTCAGCAAGGATAGTAGCGCGCTCACCTGCTGGTGCTTCGGCCAATACCTCATCCAGATCCTCATCATCATCGTCTACCAGTGCTGATGCCAATGGTTGTGACAGTTTTGATCCATCGCGGTACAAAGCATTCGCTTTCACACCCAATGACCAAGACAATTCATATGCTTCCTGACAATCTTCGATCGTTGCATCATTTGGCATGTTGATCGTTTTAGAGATCGCACCAGAGATGAATGATTGCGCCGCAGCCATCATAGTGATGTGGCTTTCAACAGACAGGTAACGTGTACCGATACGACCACAAGGGTTTGCACAGTCAAACACACCGTAATGCTCTTCTTTCAGATGCGGCGCACCTTCCAAAGACATCGTACCGCAAACGTGATTGTTCGCTGCTTCCACTTGTTTCTTGCTGAAACCAAGGTGTGACAACAAATCAAACGCTGGATCGTTCAGCTGTGTTTCAGGAATACCCAATGTGCCTTTGCAGAAGTCTTCGCCCAATGTCCACTGGTTGAACACGAAACGAATGTCGAATGCTGTCGGAAGCGCTGCTTCGATTTTATCCAACTCATCCTTGCCAAAACCATGACCCGTCAACGTTGTATGGTTGATATCAGGTGCATTGCCCATTGTTCCGTGACCAACGGCGTAGGAAATGATTTCTTCGCTTTGTGACGAAGAATATCCCAACATTTCCAGCGCTGCTGGCACAGATTGGTTGATGATTTTAAAGTAACCACCACCTGCAAGTTTCTTAAACTTAACCAATGCAAAATCTGGCTCGATACCTGTTGTATCACAGTCCATCACCAAACCGATTGTACCTGTTGGCGCAATCACTGACACTTGTGCGTTACGATAACCATGAGCTTCGCCCAATTTCACCGCTTCATCCCAAGCCGCTGTTGATAGCTTGATCAAGTCTTGATCAGGACAGTTGCCGTGGTCCAAAGGAACAGGCTTCACTTCCAAACCTTCATAGCCTTCAGTCTCAGCATAAGCCGCGTTACGGTGGTTGCGCATCACACGCAACATATGGTTCGCGTTTTTCTGATACCCTGGGAATGGCCCCAATTCTTTCGCCATCTTCGCAGATGTTGCATAAGATGTACCAGTCATGATCGCCGTCAACGCACCACAAAGTGCGCGACCCTCAGCGGAATCATATGAGTACCCCATATTCATCAGCAAACCACCGATGTTGGCATAACCCAGACCCAATGTACGGAACTCATATGAACGCTGTGCAATCTCTTTTGATGGGAACTGCGCCATCAAAACAGAGATTTCCAATGTCATCGTCCACAATTGTGTCGCGTGGATATAATCATCGGCTTGGAACTTGGCATCTTTGTAGAACTTCAACAAGTTCATCGATGCCAAGTTACAAGCTGTATCGTCTAGGAACATATACTCAGAACATGGGTTCGATCCGCGGATCAGACCATCTTCTGGGCATGTGTGCCACGCGTTGATTGTATCGTGATATTGAACACCCGGATCAGCACAGGCCCAAGCTGCGTGACCAACCTCTTCCCACAGATCGCGAGCTTTGACTGTTTTGGCAACTTTACCATCTGTACGGCGGATCAATTCCCAGTCGCCGTCATTCTTTACAGCGTTCAAGAATGCGTCTGTCACACGAACAGAGTTATTCGAGTTTTGACCAGCTACTGTTACATATGCTTCTGAATCCCAATCTGTGTCGTATGTTGGGAACTCAATGCTGCTGTAACCTTGCTTCGCGTACTGAAGCACACGGTTCACATAAGTTTCTGGGATCATTGATTTTTTAGCTGATTTAACAGCCGTTTTCAGGCCCGCATTTTTCTTCGGATCAAACGCATCTAACTCTGTGCCATCCCAGTTGCGAATTGCGCTGAAAATCTCGTTCAACTTTTGCTCGTGAAGTTTAGAGCCAGCCACCAGTGAGGCCACTTTTTGCTCTTCTTTCACTTTCCAAGTGATGAACTCTTCCACATCTGGGTGATCCATATCACAGATCACCATCTTGGCTGCACGACGTGTCGTACCACCAGACTTAATCGCACCCGCAGCGCGGTCACCGATTTTAAGGAAAGACATCAAGCCAGATGATTTACCACCACCACCGAGTGACTCTTCTGAACCACGCAGTGATGAAAAGTTCGTGCCTGTACCAGAACCGTATTTAAACAAACGCGCTTCACGCACCCAAAGATCCATAATACCGCCATCGTTTACCAAGTCATCTTCAACAGACTGGATGAAACACGCGTGTGGTTGTGGATGCTCATAAGAGCTGTTTGATTTCGTCAGTTTACCAGATTTGTAATCTACATAGTGATGGCCTTGTGATGGGCCATCAATGCCGTATGCCCAGTGAAGACCAGTGTTGAACCACTGTGGGCTGTTTGGCGCTGCCATTTGGCTGGCCAGCATGTAACGCATTTCATCATAATATGTCTTTGCATCAGCTTCGGTGTCAAACATGCCACCTTTCCAGCCCCAGTATGCCCATGCGCCTGCAAGACGGTCGAACACTTGCTTAGAGGATGTTTCGCCGCTGTATACGTCTGAATTTTTTACCTGTTTGCCATCTGTTGGCTCTGAACGCCAAAGAAATTCAGGAACGCCTTTTTCTTTAATGCGTTTTAGATCAGATGAAACACCCGCTTTGCGGAAATATTTCTGTGCAATCACATCTGCGGCCACTTGGGACCAACCTGTTGGCACTTCTACGTTCTCTAATGAGAAAACGACTGAGCCGTCTGGATTGCGAATTTCGGAAGTTGTCTTATGGAACTCGATGCTTGCGTATGCATCTTTTGTTGAGTCAGTAAATCGGCGGTCGATCTTCATTTTTTCCCCTGTCACGTTGCAAAACCTATCACGTTGCCTGAATCGACTAACGTAGGTCCGAATTATTCTTATAATGTTACCCCTGCCCCTGGGTACTACATGTAGTGCCTGTAGAAGTAACTGCACACAACCTGTACCAAGACACACTATGGGTCAACGAAAATATTCACAAAATAGTCATATTTAGTTGTTGACCGAAACTTCCCAAAAACCACTTCAAAAAATGAGACTTTTAAGATGTCCTAAAATTGATAGTCCGTCTTACAACTGGAGTGCGATACAATCCCTTAAAAACACTATGAAATTATGGTTGGTCACAGAAACTATCTATACTGCGCTACTCTAATTGAATGTCGGATTTTGGTGCGAATCTATAAAATGGACACCAATAAAAAAAAATCCATGACTTAACGTCAATTTTATTATGCCACATCAAATTCTTTGAAAAATTATACCGCTATATATAGGGGGTACTCATATATTAATAATTCGCAAACAAAATAAACCCCAGTGCAGTAAACTACACTGGGTTTAATTATTTCTAGGATTTTAGAAAATGGTCGGGACGGCTGGATTCGAACCAACGACCCCTTGTACCCAAAACAAGTGCGCTACCAGACTGCGCCACGCCCCGACTATTTGGCGGGGTTTAAATTGCTCTGAGCAAAATGAAAACCCCTAAAGTGACGAATGTATTATTTTTTACACGGCAATGCAGCAATTTCAGGGTCAAACGCAGGATGCTGTAAAATTGCGCCTGCTTTTAAACCTAATTTTTCGGCAAGCCCCCCATTTAATTCCAAAACGGCAAGCACTTCATCCCCACCAAAAATAGGTGTTTCATCACCGGGAATCGCATTGCTATGTATTTTAGTGACGACACCTTTTTCATTAATGAACAACATATCCAATGGTATCAACGTATTGCGCATCCAGAAACTGGTCGGTTGTGGAAACTCATAAACAAAAAGCATACCCGAAAATTTCGGCATGCTTTCACGAAACATTAAACCTTGAGCACGCTCAGATTCTGTATCTGCTATCTCAATAGCAAAAGACGCTTTATTATTCTCATAGGTAATAACCGTTTGATCTAGCTTACAATTAGCAAAGCCCTGACCAGGCAGGGCAAACATCAATGCTGTAGCTAATGCATATTTATTTATCTGACGCAAAATCCCAAGACCTGATTTCGACAGCCAAGACGCCGCGTGGGCCAGATGCAGTTCGCACAGAGATTGCCTCGCTTTGTTGGAGTTCTGAAATGCCATAGGCACGTAAGACTTCTGCATGAACAAAAATATCTTCTGTACTTCCAAAAACATTTAAAAAACCAAAACCTTTAACCTTATCAAACCACTTAACACGCGCTGGTGTCAGCTCAGAATGGGCAGATAAAGTAGATAGGTCAATGCCAGCTTCCTCTAGTCCACGCAGAGCATTCTCAGGAACACTATCTGGTTGTTCTAAATGAAGTATTTCAGCAGCTTGCTGCCCCCGATCAGAGGAAACAACACTGATCTCAATCTTAGTCCCTTCGGCAACTGAACTGTGGCCAAAGTTTCTCAAGACATTTGCGTGAAGCAATATGTCTGGTCCGCCATCATCATCGATGACAAATCCGAACCCCTTCGTGGTATCGAACCACTTTACTGTACCCGTTTTCTTCTGCATTTTGTTCCCCGTCTCGCCTTACTCTATAAATTGCTAAAAAAAAGGCAACAAAATTCAAAAGAAAATGTTAAATAAACGCATAAATATTGCGTAATTTCAAAAATTTAGTGTTAAATATCACTGTTTTCTAGTTTAAATTGCTTTTGTAGACAACGCAAGAACAATCATGGGTTGAGCCTAACTTTCGTCCAAGTATTGACGTCAACGTCACTTTTCCAATTGAAACGATCATGCAGTCTAAAAGCACCATCAGACCAAAATTCAAACTCTGTTGGTTGAATTCTGTAACCGCCCCAAAACTCGGGCCGAGGAGGATTTGCACCAAGCTTCAAGCCAAACTTTGCAACGCGTTTAACCAGATCAGATTTATGCTCCAATACCTGCGATTGCTTACTTGCATAGGCCCCAATACGGCTTTTTAGCGGGCGTGATTGGAAATATGCATCAGCAACATCACCATCCTCACGAACAACTGTCCCTCTTACACGAATTTGACGTCTTAAAGACTTCCAATGAAGAACAAGCGCTGCTTTTCCGGATGCATCCAATTCTTGCGCTTTTGCACTGCCGTAGTTTGTATAAAAGACAAACGCATCATCTTCGATATCCTTCAGCAACACCATACGCACATTCGGCATACCTTCTGGATCAACAGTCGAAAGCGCCATAGCATTTGGATCATTAATCTCCGTCTCTTGTGCCTCCTTCAACCACTTGCGGGCAATCTCAAAAGGGTTATCACCCAAAAACAATTCAGCATTATCAGACATTCTGGTCATTCCTTACGCAATGTATACATTAAAAAAGCCGTAAAGCCAATATAATAACCTAGATTGGCTCAAAACAGCAATTTGCCCTAGTCTTAAACAAAGCATACCGCTATCGTAAGTCCAGAAATTTAATTACGAAAATGAGGACTTATATGTCGCAAGGAATTATGGCTGGTAAGCGCGGACTAATCATGGGCGTCGCTAATGACAAGTCAATCGCATGGGGCATTGCGCGTGCCTGTTCAGAACAAGGGGCAGAGTTAGCTTTCTCATACCAAGGCGAAGCATTGGGCAAACGTGTAAAGCCGCTTGCAGAAAGCATAGACTGTGACATCGTATTAGAATGTGATGTGACAAACGAAGAATCTATCGACACTTTATTTGCTGAGCTTGAAGCAAAATGGGGCAAATTAGATTTTGTAGTACATGCCATTGGTTTCTCGGATAAGAATGAACTTCGTGGTCGTTATGTAGATACAAGCGTTGCAAACTTCCGCATGACAATGGACATTTCTGTATTTTCTTTCACCGCAGTGGCTCAACGCGCAGAAAAGATTATGCCAGATGGCGGATCATTACTCACGCTAACATATTACGGCGCTGAAATGGTCATGCCACATTACAATGTAATGGGCGTAGCGAAAGCTGGCCTAGAAGCCTCTGTAAAATACATGGCGATGGATCTCGGTCCTAAAAACATCCGTGTGAATGCACTTTCAGCTGGCCCAATCAAAACATTGGCCGCATCAGGTATTGGCGATTTCCGCTACATCTTGAAATGGAACGAGCTGAACTCACCTCTACGCCGCAATGTCACAACCGAAGATGTGGGTAAGTCAGCTTTATACTTACTATCCGACCTCGCGTCTGGCGTAACGGGTGAAAACCTGCACGTAGATTCTGGTTATCATATTGTCGGTATGAAAGCAGAAGACGCACCAGATATTGATGTGGCCTCTGGTCGAAAATGACAACGAGTGCCTTTTTAGCTGTTGCTATACTACATTTAATGGCAGCCATCAGCCCAGGACCTGCGGTATTGATGGCTGCACGAATTGGTGTAACCGAAGGTTTAAAAACAGGGTTCTCTGTTGCTTTGGGAATAGGGATAGGCGCGGTTGTTTGGGCAGCCGCTGCACTTTTCGGTCTTGCCCTTTTGTTCGAATATGCACCTGTCTTATTAACTGTATTCAAAGTGGCAGGCGGCATCTTCTTGATTTACATGGCCTACAAGCTTTGGAAAACCGCCGATGAACCACTGCCCCTAGCCAATGAAAACAAAGCACCGCGGTCACTACGCAGTGGTTTTTTGCTCGGCCTCATAACACAGCTTTCAAACCCTAAACCTGCTGTTTTATTTGCTGCAATTTTTGTAGGAACTGTTCCAGAAACTGCGGGAATAGGCGTTTACATTGCGCTTCTGACAGTTGTGTTTTTGAATGAAACTATTTGGAACACTATGGTTGCGCGTATCTTTTCACTCAATATCACACGAACAGCCTACATTAGCCTTAAAGGGCTTATTGATCGCTTGTTCGGTGGCTTACTTGCAGCACTAGGTGTGAAAATCGCAGCAACATAAATGTACAATCGGCCATATGAAGGCAGCTTAAACCATGACAAAAAACTCAAAACTGTCTCCAGAAACCATCGCCGCCCAAGCAGCAGGTCAGATTGACGAAAAAACGGGATCCGTTATTGCACCCATCCATATGGCATCGACATATGCGCGCGATGAAAACTACGATTTGCGCGAAGGTTTGATTTACGCCCGCTACGGTTCGCCCACATGTGGGCAGGCCGAAACGGTTTTGCAAAAACTGGAAGAGGCAGAGGGTACATATCTATTCAACTCAGGCCTTTCAGCCGCCGCCGCAGTTTTGGAAAGCTTGCCAGCACAATCTCATATCGTCGTGCCCGAAAACATGTATTTCGGCGTCCTTATCTGGATGCAGCGCCAAGCGGATAAAGGGTATCTGACCCTCGATACGTATACACCCGCAGATTTGAACAGCATCAAAACCGCCATCCGTGATGACACTGCATTGGTCTGGATCGAAACACCAACCAATCCTACATGGGCAGTTACAGACATTGCAGAAGTCTCTAAAATAGCCAAAGCTAAAGGGGCACTAGTGCTGGTCGACAGCACAACAGCCCCACCTTGTACAACAAAGCCGCTGGCATTAGGGGCAGATTACGCTTTTCATTCAGCCACCAAATACCTCAACGGTCATTCCGATGTTTTGGCAGGGGCTTTATCCACCAACCTGATCGATGATCGTTGGGAAGATATCGGTTTTGTGCGCAAGCTCCAAGGCACAGCACTGCCCGGGTTCGAAGCATGGCTTGTTATGCGCGGCATGCGCACGCTTTACGTGCGTTGGAACAAAGCCTGCGAAAATGCCATGGCGATTGCAAAACATTTCAACAACCATCCGTTGGTTGAGCGCGTACAATACCCAGGGCTGCCAAACGACCCAGGTCATGCGGTTGCAAAAAAACAAATGACAGGTGGTTTTAGCGGTATGATGTCGATCCTTGTCAAAGGCGACGAAGAGGTCGCACGCAATGTTGCGCGGAACACAGAACTGTTTTTACCTGCCACATCATTGGGCGGCGTCGAAAGCTTGATTGAACACCGGTATACCATCGAAGGCCCCGATTACGGTGTCGCCGAAAACCTATTGCGCCTCTCCGTTGGGATTGAGGATCCAGATGACCTCATCGCCGATCTAGAACAGGCTATAACGAAAGCATGCGGATAATAGAATGAAGCTAAAAGCCACTGGGTTAACACTCACAGCCATAGCCCTTGCAACGCCACTGATCTGGTTTCCAGAACTAGCCGTCAAACACGATACAATTGCCCTGTTCAGCCAATATCTTGGCATATGGGCTTTGATTGCTATGGCAATCACACAAATCATTGCGACACGACTTACGGGCATTGAAGCCATATTTGGCGGCCTTGACCGCAGCTATATCCTGCATAAATGGCTGGGTATTGGCGCATTGGTTGCTGTCTTGCTACACGATACAATCGATGCCGAAATGAACGGACTTGGTGCGGAAACCGTTCTGACAGAGGTAGCCGAAACTGCGGGGGAAATCAGCCTTTATGGCCTTTTAATCCTGTCGGTCATTACCGTTGCAACTTTCATCCCTTACCACCTGTGGCATTGGACACATAAGTTCATGGGCGCCTTTTTCGCACTCAGCGCTTTTCACTACCTATTTATACTAAAACCTTTTTCCAACGGCGAACCACTTGGGCTCTACACAGGCACATTCTGCCTGCTCGGCGTTCTGGCTTATGTTTATAAACTACTACCAGATCGCATGCGCCCATCAAAAACTTATACTGTGGATACTGTGACCAAAGTAGAAGATACAACAAGCATCACACTGAAACCATCAGGCAAACCCTTAAACTACAAAGCAGGCCAATTTGCTTTTGTCACGTTTGAAAGCAACGGCCTGTCCGAAAGACACCCTTTCACCATAAGCAAGGCACCATCGGATGACGGCAACCTTCGTTTCACAATCGCCACACTTGGTGATTATACCTACCGCCTGAACAAAACCGTTCAATCAGGCCTCACGGCAAAGGTCGAAGGCCCATTTGGACGTTTCATTACCCCTGCCCCGAAACACCCACAAATCTGGATCGCTGCTGGCATCGGCATCACACCATTTGTGGCTTGGGCGAATGCACTGCCCGATGACCATGCGCCAGTAACACTGCATTACTCTGTACGTCATGCAGCACAAGCAGCGCATTTGGATGAATTGCAAGAGCAAGCAAAGCGGTTGAAAAACTTCACGCTTCATGTGCACGAAACACACACAGGTCAACGTCTGACCATTGAGGATGTAGCACCAAATGACCTTTTTAAAACCAAAGTATTCTTTTGCGGGCCAGAGGCTATGCGGAAAAGCTTGGTGAACGGGTTCAAAATGCGCGGGCTTTCATCACGCTCGTTTCATTATGAAGAATTCGAAATTCGATCTGGCATAGGCTTAAGACGTTTTGCGAATTATCTATTAAAACGCACACTCGACTAGTATCACATCACGAATGTTTGATGTGTTCGTGCATTTCTGTGACATAAGAATCTTACAACCCATGTTTATGCTGCCGGCAATATCCAAAAGTATTTACACAGGAGAGAATTATGTCCAATTTTTCAAGACGAGAATTTCTTGCAACCACCGCAGGCACAACCGCATTAGGCCTGTCTGGATCATTGGTGTTCCTTACACCTGCACAAGCCGCAGATGTGAAAGCCAAAGGTTACTATAAATATAAAGTCGGCTCAGATATCGAAGTTATCTCAATCTACGACGGTGTTTGGCAAAAACCACATGACGAAAACTTTGCGCTCGGCGGCAGTGTAGAAGAAGTTAAAGCAGCTTTGCGTGAAGCAGGCAAAACAGATGAACATGTGCCAATCGAATTTACATATACGATCGTAAAAACTGGTGGGAAAACTGTTCTGATTGATGCAGGAACTGGTGCACAATTGGCACCGACTGCTGGCCTTGGCGCACAAGGTATGGCGGCAGCTGGTATCAAGACATCAGACATTGATACTGTATTGATTTCTCACATGCACCCAGATCATATTTTTGGCCTAATGGCCAAAGACACCAATGAACAAATCTTCCCGAATGCGGAAATTATGGTAGGTGAAACAGAATACAACTATTGGACATCCGCCGAAACTTTAGCGAACCTTCCAGAAGGCAGGAAACCCCTCGCACAGCGTATTCAGGCGACCTTCCCTAAATGGAAAAACGTCACATTGTATTCTGCTGATAAAGAACTGCTGCCAGGGATCCGAAGTGTGGATACATCGGGCCACACAGCAGGCCATATGGCATTCCACATCAGCTCGGGCAATGACGAAATGATGCTGTTGGGCGATATGATTAATATGCCTGCTCTATTCCTGGAAAACTTGGATTGGCAGATTGTTTTTGATGCCGATAAGGAAAAAGCATCCAAAGCCCGCAAGCAAATGATCGACCGTGCGGTGGCGGATAATATCACAGTAGCAGGCTATCACTTTGGTTTCCCAAACTCGGGTAAAATAGAAAAAGAGGGCTCAAACTTCGTCTTTAACCCAGTAGAAGTCTAAGCTCATAAGGCTCCGCAGATAGCGGAGCCTTTCAATCAAGCGTGCGCTATACAAACAAAGCCTTAACGCTTTACCATGTATAACTACAGCGTCGACAAAAGTGGTTCACGAGGGCCAATGGGCGGGTAACAGCGCCAAATGAGGCCTACGACACACTTAACAGTTAAGATATACGTGCAAGGGTCCATCAACCCCCTGTTCGGCATTACACCACATTCAGGTGGCGCCACCATTTTAACAATATAGCATTAATCAAAAGAAAACCCCGCCAGACATGGTACTGACGGGGCTAAACCTTTGGTCGATTAAAAGTTATTTATACTTTTTCACACCAGATGTAGTTCTTGAAACGCCATTTGAATGCTGACCGCGTGTTGCTTTATTCACTACATTGCGTTTTACAAAAAACGTATCCTTTACACCTGCATCTTTTGATACAACGTTTTGTGTTGTTTTCAGGTCAACATGATCACGCCCACCTTTAGCTTGTGCGACTGATGATAAAGAAGCAGCAAGACCAATTGCAGTTGCGCCAATTACGACTGATTTTACGAAGATATTTTTATGTGTCATTGTATTAGTATCCTTATAGATAATTTCTGATTAATCTCAAAAAACACTATCCAATCGAAAAGCTCCAACCACGTTTGTTGAAGTTTCTGTTTAACCCCGTGAAGTATCGTTAATTTAAAATTATAGATTTTTGCCATTTCACCATAAAGTACTGATTACAATTAACATTATAAGAATAAAATTGTTACAGTTTCACACTTTCAACGTGAACTGATGATCTCTTATGGTGCAATATTATTTATAATGAAACGATAATCACGCCGATGTCAGACAGGTTGAGCCGTTTCCACCATACGAGCAAAGAAAGATGCCCCAATCGGGCTGATCTCATCATTAAAATTATATGTAGTTTGATGCAGTCCTGCACTTGGCCCATTGCCAATAAATAAATACGCCCCTGGCGCTTCTTGTAGGAAGTATGAGAAATCCTCTGCGGCCATCATCGGAACGGCCTCCATGCTGACCTGTTCATCCCCGACAACCTCTGCAGCTACTTTTGTTGCAAATGCCGCTTTCGCTGCATCATTCACTGTCGCTGGGTATCCTTCGTGATAGCTTATCTCAAAAGTGGCTCCATACATTTCTGAAACATTCTTAGCCATTGTTTCAATCCGCTCCATCGCCATCTTGCGCACATCCTTTTTGAATGTTCGTAAAGTCCCCACGATTTTCGCACGATCCGATATGACATTATCAGCAGTCCCAGCATTAAAACGCGTCACAGAGATAACAACACTATCAACTGGATCTACAGCTCGACTGACAATCGTTTGCAAGTTTTGCACCAATGATGTCCCAACAATGATCGGATCAATCGTCAAATGCGGCTGGGCTGCATGACCATCTTTACCCGTAATCTCAATAGCAAACACATCCGCTGCTGCCATTAACGGCCCGCCGCGCGTTTCAATCGTGCCAACAGGTTGGTTCGGCATATTATGAACGCCGTAAACCTGAGAAATACCGTATTTCTCCATCAAACCTTCTTCGACCATCATACCAGCCCCTGCACCACCTTCTTCGGCAGGTTGAAAAATCAAAACAACACGCCCTGAAAAATTGCGCGTCTCCGCCAAATACTTTGCGGCCCCTAAAAGCATAGTTGTATGGCCATCATGGCCACAAGCATGCATTTTACCTTCAACTTTAGACGCATAAGGCAATCCCGTTTCCTCGGGCATTGGCAATGCATCCATATCGGCACGCAAACCAATCGTATCACCTTCAGACTTACCGTTGATAACCGCAATCACACCTGTCTTTGCCCAACCTTGTGAAATTTCATCGACACCAAATTCTTCTAAGCGGGCAGTCACAAACTTCGCCGTTTCAAAACAGTCGTATTCCAACTCTGGATTTTCATGCAGATGATGGCGCCATGCAGCCATGTCGTCATAATAATCAGCAATGCGGTTGATTACAGGCATAGCGGGTTTACTCCTCAAGATTCCGCATCATAATAGGCAGAGAAAATTGCATTAGAAAAGCCCAACAATGACAAAAAACCGCGATGACAGCCAAGCCCTTTGCCTTAACCCAAACGGCGGGCTTCCCCGATTGCTGGAAATCATGGCACGTTTGCGGGATCCTGAAACAGGATGTCCGTGGGATATCGAGCAAAATTACAAATCCATCGCCCCTTACACCATCGAAGAAGCCTATGAAGTTGCCGATGCTATTGAACAGGACGATATAGCAGAATTAGAAGGCGAGTTGGGCGATTTATTGCTGCAAGTGGTTTACTATACACAGATGGGGTCAGAGGATGGAAATTTCACCTTTGACAGTGTGACAAAAAAGATCGCGGATAAAATGGTACACCGCCATCCACATGTCTTTGGTGATGAAAACCGTGATAAATCCGCGGATCAACAAACCGCCGATTGGGAAAAGATCAAAGCAGCCGAACGTGCTACCAAAGGCGAAACGCAATCTGGAACTTTGGATGGTGTTGCTAAGAACCTGCCTGCCCTGACCCGCGCTGTGAAACTCCAAAAACGTGCTGCACGTGTGGGGTTTGACTGGCCATCGACACAGGGCGTTTTGGATAAGATCATTGAAGAAAGCCAAGAGTTGGTTGAAGCGCGCGATACGCTTACACATGATGAACAGGTCGAAGAATATGGTGATCTGATGTTTGTAATGGCAAATCTAGCACGTCACTTAAAAATTGATCCTGAAGAGGCTCTGCGTAAAACAAACGCCAAATTCACCCGCAGGTTTGAAGGCGTTGAAGCAAAATTGGCAGCGATGGGTAAAACACCACAACAATCCAATCTAGAAGAAATGGACGCCTTGTGGGATGCCGTGAAAAAAGATGAGGCTGAAAAAACATGACACTCGACATAGAAAAAATTCGCGCCGAAACCCCAGGCGTTCAACACAGCATTCACTTGCTTGCCTGCGGATCAGCCTTGATGCCGCAATCTGTGATTGATGCAATCGTAGACCATACCCAATTAGAGGGACGCATCGGCGGTTACGAAGCAAAAAACCAACAAGATGCTGTGTTAGAATCCGTCTATGATAGTGTTGCCCAACATATTAGTGCAAATCGATCAGAGATTGCCTTAATGGAAAATGCAACCGTTGCATGGTGCCATGCATTTTATGCGCTGCCTTTGAAATCAGGATCGCGCATTCTGACATGTGAAGCAGAATATGCTGCGAATTACGTCGCTTTTTTACAGCGCGCTCAGAAAGAAAATTTAACCATCGATGTTATTCCCAGTGACGAAACAGGCGCAGTGGATTTAGATGCTTTAGAGAATATGATCGACGATAATGTCGGTTTAATAGCAATCACTTGGATTCCCACAAATGGCGGTTTGGTAAACCCAGCTGCCGAGATTGGGAAAATTGCGAAAAAGCATAACATCCCTTACCTGTTAGATGCATGCCAAGCCGTGGGGCAGATGCCTGTGGATGTTGCAGAACTGAATTGTGATTTCTTATCCGCAACAGGACGCAAATTTTTACGCGGCCCACGCGGTATTGGTTTCTTATATGTTGCTGGAAAATGGCTGGATACATTAGAACCTGCTATGATCGATCATTTTGGCGCCCCTTGGATATCGCGCAATAAATATGAATTACGCAATGATGCTCGCCGCTTTGAAACTTGGGAGAATGCATATGCATTGCGCGCGGGTCTTGGCGTTGCCGTCGATTATGCAAGCGCTTTGGGTATTGAGAACATTCAAAACCGCGTTTGGGAATTGGCAAATACCTGTCGTAATTTATTAGGCGAAGTCAAAGGTGCTCACCTTAGGGATATTGGAACTGATCACTGCGGTATTGTCAGTTTTTCAATCGATGGTGTTGAACCCAAAAGTGCGGTTGCGGACTTGTATAAACAAGGTATCGCTATTGGCGCATCAGTTACGTCTAGTACCCGTATTGATTCAGAAAGGCGGAATTTGCCAACGCTTTTACGTGTTGCACCACATTATTATAATACAGAATCTGAGATTGAAAAATGCATCCATTCTTTAAAACGGTTATAAGAAAAGTCACTCTTAATTATTACCCTATTTTTTTAATCAGGTATTGACCTGACAAAAAAAGTCAGATTTATAAAGCCTCGTAACACAAACGAGGATTCGAAATGTTCACGCCATTTAAAAACGTATTTCTTGCTGCTACTCTTACAGCGATTGCAGCACCCGCTCTTGCCGATGAAGTAAACGTATACTCATACCGCCAACCAGAATTGGTAGCACCTTTGTTTGACGCTTTCACAGCAGAAACAGGTATCAAGGTAAATGTTGCTTTCTTGAAAAAAGGTATGATCGAAAAATTGGTTGCAGAGGGTGACCGTTCACCCGCTGACTTGGCGATGACTGTCGATATTTCCCGCCTTAACGGCTTGGTAGAAGCTGGTGTGACACAATCTGTAACTTCAGATGCTCTAACTGCGAATATCCCTGCTGAATTCCGCGATCCAGAAGGTCATTGGTTTGGTCTAACATCACGTGCACGCATTGTTTACGCATCGAAAGATCGCGTTAAAGACGGCGAAGTAACAACATACGAAGACCTTGCTGATCCAAAATGGAAAGGCCGTATTTGCATCCGCTCAGGTACAAACGCATATAACTTGGCTTTGACATCTGCTGTAATCGCACACCACGGTGAAGAAGGTGCAAAAGGCTGGTTAGAAGGCGTAAAAGCAAACCTAGCACGCAAACCATCTGGCAATGACCGCGCACAAGTTAAAGCAATCTTTTCTGGTGAATGCGACATTTCTGTTGGCAATACATACTACATGAAGAAAATGCTGGAAAACGAAGAGCAAGTTGCTTGGGCTGACAGTGTTAAAATCGTATTCCCAACATTCGAAAATGGCGGCACACACGTAAACCTTTCAGGTGTAGCGCTTACGAAAGCAGCACCAAACAAAGAAAACGCTGTGAAATTGATGGAATGGTTGTCTTCAGGCACAGCCCAAGAAATCTACGCTGAAACGAACGGCGAATATCCTTTGAAAGAAGGTACAAACGCATCTGATTTGGTTGCAAGCTGGGGCGAATTCTCATCAGACGACAAAGCTTTGATCGACATTGCAAAGCTACGCCCAGCATCTTTGAAAATCACAGAACAAGTGAATTTCGACGAATAATCTCCCTTATTCATTCGTTGAATGTATTGGCGCCCCTCTTTTGGGGCGCCTTTTTTATTGTATAGCACTGTATACATTAATTCTTTACCCAGCACCCTTTGAGATGCTAGGCATAGCCAGCACAATCGTAGGGATAGCTAATGACCGTACTTCAAGTCGCATCGCTGTTAATCGTCCTAGCTGGCGTCTTTGGAGCCATTAACTATCTCTTTTTAAAACTACCTTCTGCTATTGGAATATTAATTGTCGCCCTATTTGCGTCTTTAAGCGTTATGGGATTGGAATATTTAATTCCAAGCCTCGAGATAACAGACACGATTCAAAAAGTTGCCTTAGACATCGAATTCTCAGACGCGCTTTTGGAAGGGATGCTTGGGTTATTGTTATTTGCTGGCGCCCTTCATGTGAAGTTGGGCGACTTACGCCAACAAGCTTGGGTTGTATTGTTAATGGCAACATTAGGCGTGATTATCTCTACTATTATTGTGGGATATGGCTTTAGTTGGCTGACGGGCGCGCCATTGATCATTGCCTTGGTTTTTGGGGCTTTAATAACACCTACAGACCCTGTGGCAGTATTGGGTGTTTTACGCGAAGCAAACCTGCGTAAAACGCTCGAAACAAAAATTGCGGGTGAAAGTCTCTTTAATGATGGCGTTGCTTATGTGGTCTTTCTTGTGTTGGTTGGCATCGCTTTTCCATCAGGGGATCACCATGCTGAAGGTGCTTCAGGCGCACTCTTGCTCTTTTTCCAAGAAGCCATCGGTGGCGCATTGCTGGGGGCGCTTTTGGGCTTCCTTGTTTTCCAAGTCATGAAGCGCATCGATGATTATCCACTTGAAGTTCTTCTATCTCTCGGCCTTGCTTTTGGCGGCTATCAATTGGCCGTAGCCTTACACATGTCAGGCCCAATCATGGCAGTTGTGGCAGGTCTATTTATTGGTGATGTCGGTGTGAAATACGGAATGTCCGAACAAACACGCCAATACCTGGATGGGTTTTGGCAACTTATAGATGAAATTCTAAACGCCGTTCTATTCCTCTTGATTGGGGTCGAAGTTTTCGTTGTAACCTTTGACATGGATGCTCTGTTAAGTGGTGTCTTATGCATCGGGCTTGCGTTAATTGGGCGCGCTGCTGCTGTGACGGTTCCTATAATGCTGCTAAAACCATTCCGTACATTTACATCAGACGTCATACCCATAATGACATGGGGTGGGCTCAAAGGCGGTATATCTGTCGCCCTTGCACTGACCTTACCTGACAGCGAATGGAAACCCATTATTTTGACAACAACCTATGTTGTTGTGATCTTCTCTATCATCGTCCAAGGATTAACAATCGCCCCACTCGCTAAACGCTTAGGACGCGAACCGGATTTGCTGTGATATGACCGATTATGTTGTATATAACGTCTTCACCGACACGCAATTCGAAGGTAATCCATTAGCGGTCATACCAGATGCAACGAAGTTGAATGAAGACGATTTGCAGAAGATTGCAAAGCAATTCAATTATTCTGAAACTGTATTTGTTTACCCACCTAAAGATCCCAAAAACACTGTAAATTTACGCATATTCACACAAACCAAAGAGCTCTCTTTTGCGGGTCATCCAATTATTGGGACAATTATAGCTTTATCAGATCTAGGATATCCCGATGATATGAACTTGGAGACAGAAATTGCAAATATTCCTGTTAGTGTCACTTCGGGTGAAGTGAAATCTGCTTCATTCACAATAAATAAAACGCCCAATTTCATTGAGAACGTAGATTATGCAGAAATAGCCAAATGTTTGTCTTTATTACCCAATAATATAATCACAAAAAACCACTCACCACATATTGTATCTTTGGGCATTCCTTTCATTATAGTCGAGCTTATAGATTTATATGCTCTTGCTAAAATTGGCATGAATATGGAAGCCTATATTGAATTAAACAGACGGCATCGCCCCCGTTTTTCAGATCGTCTACCAACATATGCATACGTAAGAACTGAAACAGGTTTCCAAGCCCGCGCGTTTGACCCTTTAAGTAACCTTGTTGAAGATCCTGCCTCTGGCAATGCTGCCGCTGCTTTGGGGGGCCTAATTTCAACACTAGAAAAAAAGCCAATCCAGATCACTTTGGCGCAAGGGTTGGAAATGGGTAGACCATCGCGCATTGATATATCAACAACAATGCAAGATGATAAAGTGACATCTATTACGATTAGCGGTGCTGCAATTAAAGTCATGCAAGGTCAGCTCGCCGTTTGAGGTCGGTCTTGGGTCCTGAATAAAATTGTTATAAAGTTTGCGTAAACGGGCTTGCAGGATTGCTGCGAAACTTTAGAAAGCATGCAAAGAGGACCTGACATGACAAAAGACAGCATAACAGCACGTTGCGAGGCTCATGGTTTGCGCATGACAGGTCAACGCCGTGTTATTGCTGATGTTTTACAACACTCAAATGATCATCCTGATGTAGAAGAATTATATGCACGCGCATCTGCAATCGATTCTGGTATATCCATTGCCACCGTTTATCGGACAGTGAAATTGTTCGAAGAAACGGGCATTTTGGAACGTCACGAATTTGGTGACGGCCGTGCACGTTACGAAGATGCAGAACGGGAACACCATGACCATCTTATTGATATGAACTCTGGAGAGGTCATCGAATTCGTTGATAAAGAAATCGAAACTTTGCAAGAAAAGATCGCCGAGAAATTAGGGTATGAACTCCGTGGACACCGTTTGGAATTATACGGCGTGCCAAAGAAACCCAAAGAATAGCGAATTAAAAACATAAATATGGAAAATACCCGTGGCATTTTACTGATGGTTTTTTCCATGTTTGCATTCGCTTCATCAGATGCATTCATCAAAGCAGCTTCAAATAATGACCTAAGCCCTGCGCAGATTATTTTTGTGTTGGGCATCGTGGCTACTATCGTTTTTTCTGCGGTCTGTTTAGTCAACAAACAAAACCCGCTGCCAATAACATTCTTTGCCCCCGCAGTTTTGTTGCGAAACTTCGGTGAAGTTTTAGGAACAACAGGCGTGGTCTTGGCCTTGGCTTATACGGATATATCAACGATGTCATCGATCCATCAAGCAACGCCATTGATGGTAACATTAGGCGCAGCCGTTATCCTTGGCGAAACCGTGGGATGGCGGCGCTGGACCGCAATTATCTTTGGCTTTCTATGCGTTGTTCTTATCATCCGCCCTGGGCTTGATGGGTTCGATGCAAACGCCTTGTTTGCCCTTGTGGGAGTGCTTGGCCTATCCATTCGTGACTTGGCAACACGCAGGATCAAAGACAGTGTAACCACACTGCAATTGTCCGTCTTTGGGTATCTTATCCTGGTCCCTGTTGGGTTTATCATGATCCAGCTAGAGGGTAGTGATCTGACATATATCCTCACAACCTCACACTTAGAACAGGTCTATATGATCGGCATCATCATCTGTTCCATGCTGGCCTATGTCACCATCACAGCTTCGGTTCGGTTGGGGCAAATTTCTGCAATCGTTCCATTCCGCTATAGCCGCTTAATATTCGCGCTTTTTTACGGAATCGTTTTCTTTGGTGAACGCCCTGATTGGCAAACACTTTTGGGGGCTACTGGCATAATAGCGTCAGGAATCTTTCTTATGATGCGAGAACGCGACATCCAAACCCTTCCATCTGACGAGAGTTCACGTTAAAGAGCCTCAACTTTTATAGCTAAAAAGGACTGTTCCCTTATGAGCACCATTATTGAAATCACAGCACGCGAAATTTTAGACAGCCGTGGCAACCCAACTGTCGAAGTCGACGTATATCTTGAAAGCGGTGCTATGGGCCGCGCAGCAGTGCCATCTGGTGCCTCTACAGGCGCACATGAAGCGGTTGAATTGCGCGACGGTGACAAAGACAGATACTTTGGCAAAGGCGTTCAAAAAGCTGTTGATGCTGTGAACGGTGAAATCGCTGACATGCTGTTGGGTGCAGATGCATTGGAACAAGTTGAAATCGACACGGCTATGATCGAATTGGATGGCACACCAAACAAATCACGTTTGGGCGCAAATGCGATCCTTGGTGTTTCTATGGCTGTGGCGAAAGCGGCTGCGGAATTCTCTGGTCAACCTTTGTACCGCTATGTGGGCGGCACATCAGCACGCATTTTGCCAGTACCAATGATGAACATCATCAACGGTGGTGAGCATGCAGATAACCCAATCGACATCCAAGAATTTATGGTGATGCCAGTGGCAGCAGAAAACGTAAAAGATGCGATCCGCATTGGTGCGGAAATCTTCCACACATTGAAAAAAGAATTGTCAGCCGCAGGTCACAACACAGCTGTTGGTGACGAAGGTGGTTTTGCGCCAAATCTAAGCTCTACAACAGAAGCTTTGGATTTCATCATGACCTCTATTGAAAAAGCGGGCTACAAAGCAGGTGAAGAGATTTATCTGGCTTTGGATTGTGCATCCTCTGAGTACTATGAAGACGGTGTTTACAACTACAAAGGCGAAGGTAAGAAATTAACTTCTGCTGAAAACGCTCAATATCTTGCTGACCTTGTGGGCAAATACCCGATCATCAGCATCGAAGATGGTATGGACGAAGACGATTGGGATGGCTGGAAAGCCCTGAATGATATGATCGGCGACAAATGCCAATTGGTTGGCGACGATCTGTTCGTAACAAACACAAAACGTTTGGTGGATGGCATCGAAAAGGGTTCTGCGAACTCTATCCTTGTGAAGGTAAACCAAATCGGCAGCTTAACAGAGACTTTGGAAGCCGTTGAAATGGCGCACCGTGCTGGTTTCACATCTGTGATGTCTCATCGTTCTGGTGAAACAGAGGATGCTACGATTGCCGATTTGGCTGTTGCTACAAACTGTGGTCAGATCAAAACAGGTTCCTTGTCCCGCTCTGACCGTATTGCGAAATACAACCAATTGATCCGTATCGAAGAGATGTTGGGTGAAACTGCACAATATGCAGGTAAATCTATCCTAAAAGGATAAGGTTTCGCATTTAAGATGCATTCAATAAATCCTGTCGCGGGGTTACGCCGTATCGGCGCTTAAACGCTCGCGACAGGGCCGCAGAACTGGAAAATCCCACCTTCTGCACCACCGCTTTTAGGCGGGTTCCACGCGCCAATTCAGCCCGTGCCAAAGACAATCGCCAACTTGATAAATATTCACCCGCAGGGACGCCAACTACTTTATGGAACGTATTTGAAAAATGTGTGCGCGACATTCCTGAAATCTGTGCAAAATCTTCGATCAACCAAGTTTTCTGCGGATCATTGTGCATAGCCACAATTGCATAGGATAGATTGGGATGCGTTAAGCCTGCGATTAAACCAACCTCTGCCTCGCCCTTTTCCATCAAATGGCGCAGCAGTTGGATCACCATGATTTCACACAGGCGATCAATCACAGCATTCCCCCCACAGCGTGGGGCATAGGATTCTGTGATCAACATATCTGCCACAGCTTTTAGGGCTTTCGCTTCATTCAACGGGATGGTCACAACGTCAGGCAAGGCCAAAGCGATAGGATTCGCATCGCCGCCCATATCAACAGAGGCACAAATGAACTCTGCCTCCTGCGTATCCGCAAAGCTGCAAACACCTTTCAAACCACCATGTGGAAAGAAGACCAACACTGGTGTATCATCGGCGTTTTCAGGGAAATCGGTGTTATACTTATGAAGTGATCCCTTTGTTATGATGAATAAATTCGGGTTTTGTAGGCCCTTATCCATCAATGCAGGCACACGGCATGCCCCCAATGATAGAACATGTGTATCAACGCGAAAGCTGTTGATGAGTGCGGACAGTCTGTCTGGTTTAGGCGGCATGGATTTCGTACTTTGGATCAACTTATTTGAACAAAAAGTATTCCATAATACAGTATTGTCAAGAAAAGGCGTGGGATACCCCTGTGCCAAACTTTATATGACAAGGATATAAAATGCTTACGCCCCGCCAAAAAACACCTAATCTTTCTGTAGAAACAGTCGCCCATGGCGCATTCGATTTAAGCTCAGAAGGGTCAGAGAAATTTACATTGGTTGTGTTCTATCGCGGCATTCACTGCCCGATCTGTGCAAACTATCTAAAAGAGCTTGAACGCCTGATGCCAGAATTCACCCAGCGCGGTGTGAATGTGATTGCGCTAAGTGGTGACACACAAGAAAAAGCAGCGCAGATGGTTGAAGCAGCTGGTACTGACAAATTGCGTATCGGTTACGGTGTGTCATTGGAAAAAGCGCGTGAATGGGGTCTGTATACATCCGAAGGCATCGGTACGACGTCCATCGGCATCGAAGAACCAGCCATATTTGCAGAGCCTGGTTTGTTCTTAGTACGTCCAGATCAAACATTGTATTTTGCATCTGTTCAAACAATGCCATTCACACGCCCATCTTTCAAAGAAATGCTGGGTGCTTTGGATTTTGTGATCGCAAAAGACTACCCAGGTCGTGGCGAATATACTGGCGCTGTTTAAAGTGCGCTTGTGCACCGCGATCCGTTCGCGGTGCATCCAAACTTGCCCTTTGACGCAAGTCCCGTTGCCCGTTAAACCCCTATGCAAACAAAGGGGCTGACTATGTCTGAGACTGAGCAACACGAACCACAGATTTATCTGATCACACCGACCACATTCGATTTAGCAACATATGGCCCGCAACTGGCCAAAGTTCTGGATGCGCATCCTGTGGCTTGTGTGCGGTTGACGATGGCCAGCACAGATGAACGTGAGATTTCACAAGCTGCTGATCAACTGCGTGAAATTTGCCATGCGCGTGAAGTGGCAATTGTGATTGAAAGCCATTTCCGTCTTGTGGAAACCCATGGGCTGGACGGTGTGCATTTGCCTGACAGCTCACGTCAAGTGCGCGATGTGCGCAAAGCACTGGGGCCTGATGCGATTGTCGGCACATATTGCGGTGCATCCAAACATGCTGGCATGACTGCGGGTGAAATCGGTGCGGATTACGTGGCCTTTGGCCCTGTGGGCGAAAGCGCATTGGGCGATGGCACTTTGGCAGAATTTGAAACCTTTGAATGGTGGTCCGAAATGGTCGAGGTTCCTGTGATTGCCGAAGGGAATGTTACATTAGAGATTGCCAAGACACTGGCACCTGTCGTCGATTTCTTTGGCGTGGGTGATGAGATTTGGGCGTCGGATGACCCTGTAGCTGCATTAGGTGCATATCTAAAAGTAATTTCTTAATTTACCTTTATCGTTCTACCAAGATTGGGCGCCTTTCATTGTAAAACAGGCAATCCTCATAAGTCTGTTATGGAGGACAAAGCCACCGTTGGCTAATTCAGCTTGGGCAGCTTTGGAGTATCCAGGCTGCAACGCCAAGTGAACCAAAGAGCGTAGCCGCCTGAACCACATTGATAAGCAAGGTACGCTGAAATTTCTTGACTCCAACAAGCGCGAGAACAGCATCTTTCGGTCCGAATTGGTTATGCTTTGCAACAAGATAGGTAAGCAGAAACACCCCAAGCCAAAAAACAAGATGTAGTAAAGCTAAACTTTCGCTACACGGCATAGTTGGCATCCTTTACTCTAAAACGTTCTTTACTGGATCACATACAAGCTGGTTAGTCTATGTGTCACTTTGGGCTCAAAGCAAACATTCAAACATGTTATTGTTCTTCGGGTATCAAGCGGCATGGATATAGTTTTTGGTGCCTTGGGGTCTCTCTTTTTGCACGTGTATTGCAATTCTCCAAGGCTTCCTGATTTGCTAATTCCTGCGTTTCACGGTTCCAAACTCTAGCGTAATCACCATCATTGGTGGCAAACGCGCGGTATTCACCTTTATTCTTTTGATCACGCAATAATTTTGTTACGCTCTTACTCAATGTGATTTTTTGTTTATTTACATATCCTTTTGGAACCATAACAGCAATAATTTTGCAAGGTGCCTCACCTTTTTTCAGGTAGCTTTTACACCCAGCCAACGCTCCCTCACGTGCTGTTTTTAAGGAATTATATCCAGTATGTGATCCATATACACTGCTCTTCCTAGGGTTGATAGAGTAAGCAAAAGCCCCATAGTAACCATGGCCGCTTTTACCACCTTTCTTGAATTCTTTAAATCCATTCGCAGCTTTTCCCTGTGGTTTGGTTTTGGATTCAAGTATAATTTTGTGCTGAGTGCCGTAGAGATCAAGGGGTCCCTCCGATGTAGGTTTTTCTTGAGTAGAATCCACGGTACATCCCGAAATACTAATAGCTGTAAATGTAATAATTAGATGTGATAAATTCATATGGCTTATCCAAAAACATTATGATTAATACACTTTTTATAACATAATTTTTAACGCGAATAAATATCAAACTATTTATGAATGTCTAATTTGGGCTCTAAGCAGACATTCAGCATACAGCCCGTTTACAAGTTGTTTGGCACCCTGAAGGGCATGCCATCCGCCACGGCTTGCCATGCGTCTTGGCTTAACGCTTTACGGTCTTTGTAATCTGTAATCTTAAGCGGCTCATGGAAAACGATTTCCAACCGTCCTTGTTTGCGCTGCGACAGGACATGTCCCATATGCTCTAACAATTCCATATCACCCCACCAACCATAGAAGTCGTGGCGTTTGCCCTTTGGACCATAATAAAGCGCAGTGACGGGTTGAACCCACATACGTTCCGCCAAATCGGGTGAGAAGAAGGCTGCGAATAGCGATGACTTGAATGGCAAAACATGAAGACCATCTGTGCTGGTGCCTTCTGGAAAAAACAGCAGTTTATGGCCTTTCATTGCGTGATCTAAGAACAAATCATGTTGGCGTTTTGCATCTGCGCGTTCCCGTTTGATAAACAAGGTACCAGCAGAGCGCGCCATAAAGCCGATTGCAGGCCATGATTTCACCTCGTCTTTGGATGCAAAGAAAACATTATGACAGACGTGTAAGGTTAAAATATCCAACCAAGATGAATGATTGGCAACAACGACACCCGCGTGTTTCATTGGCTTGCCTTTGGTTGTTACAGGTAAGCCTATGATTTTTAAGCAAATCCAGCAGGCTGTGCGCACGATACGTTGACCGATACGCCATGCGCCAACAGCGCGAAAGAGCATCATCGGAACCATAAGCGTGGCGATTGTGATAACCCCTAAACTGGCGCGCACGACCACACGTATCCATTGCAGGCCAGAAGGACGGTCTAATTCAATTGGTTCCCCCCCGTCCCATCTAATCATGCAGCACTGTCCCGCTCGTAAAGGTTTTTGTATTTTTCAGACATACGTGCCGTGTCCATCACCAGACAAACGTCAATGGTGTTAAAAGCATGGTCAATATAAGCACCCTGCCCGATCATGCCGCCCAAACGCAGATAGGATTTGATCAATGCAGGTAATTGAGACGATGCTTTGGGTCTGTTTATGTCTTCAACAGGAAGGATATCGATAGCGATTGCATCTTGGCCATGGGCTGCAACACACAGATCATCTGGAGCCAGATAGTTATGATGTAAAAACGATAAAGCATGGGCAATGTCATTTGGGTTTGTCCCGTGAAAAGAGGCCACACCAAATAGGATTTCAATTTCATGAGTGGCGACATAATCGGCCAATGCGTTCCATAAAAGATGCATAGCAGTGCCACCACGGTATCGCGCATCAACGCAAGAACGGCCTAATTCTAATGACTTACGATCAGATTGGATGATTTTATCCAATTGAAACTCTGTAGCAGAGTAAAATCCAATGCCTTGTTTTGCAACGTCCCCACGCAGCAACCTGTAGACGCCAATAACATTATCCGTTTCTGGCAGTGATTTATCTTGCAAGATGAGGTGATCGACATGAGCATCAAACGCATCACGTTCCAAACCATCCGCAGCATGATTTGGGTCAGTTGAACCGCCAAGCTCTTCGACAAAAACACGGTAACGTAATTTTTGGGCGGCCTGCATCTCGGTAGATGTCTCCGCCAGCTTTATTGAAAACTCCGCACTATCGTGTTTCATCGCTAAAACCGTAAATTACTGTCCTATTTCGCTGATAAGGCGTTTTTCGGTTTCTTGCAAATATTCTGTTTTAAAGTCATGCAAGAAAGCAACGTCATCCTTAAAAAATTAACGCTCTGTTAACCTTTTTCATTTCTGATCAATCACCATACGTAATTCCACACGTGAGCCTTCGATGACGACTTTGCCAGCATGTTCAAAGTTCACTGTTATCTTTCCATCGATAACAGATTGCACCTGCCCCAATCCCCAATCGAGTTGTGTTGGATGTCGTACGAAATCACCCGGTGTCAAAAAATCATTCATGTGGCACTCCTAATTTTATAAAGGCCATTGTTATGCTTGATAAGAAATCCGACATCGCTTCAGAAATCGGTTCCCGTATTTGTCATGACTTGATCAGCCCTATTGGCGCTATCAGCAATGGCATAGAACTTCTAGAGTTAACAGGTGCGGCGCAAAGCCCCGAGATGGTATTGATCGCAGACAGTGTACGTGCTGCAAACGGTAAAATACGGTTTTTGCGTATAGCGTTTGGAGATGCTTCAGGTGGTACTGCAATTGGGACATCAGAAATCACGGATATTCTGGCGCAGAATTACAGTGACAATCGCTTGCATATCGATTGGCGCATAAACACAGCACTCAATCGTCAAAATTTAAAAACGTGTTTTCTGACCCTGATGTGTTTGGAAAACACCCTGCCACACGGTGGGAATATCGCAATCATGGATAACAGCGACGGTTGGCAACTTGATGCCATTGGCGATCAGATCAAAACAGATGGAATTGTTGACTTAGATACACAGAATTTTTGCACCCCAAACGGTCCAGCATCTGTTCACTATAAACTTCTGCAAAAGATGATCGCCGATTTTGGCTATCATTTAGAGTTCACGTTAAATGCACAAAGCCTGTCTATTTTAATAAAGCCTTAGACTTCTGTTAACCCATCACGGAAGCGGCGCATATTTGATTGGTACATCATTGCAGACACTGTCAGCCGTTGAATGGCAGCTTCATCCAATTCTCGGATTACTTTGCCCGGCATACCCACAACCATTGAGCCATCAGGTATAACTTTGCCTTCGGTGATCAAAGCCCCTGCCCCAATCAGGCAATTTTCACCAATGATAGCGCCGTTCAAAACTGTTGCGCCCATACCAATTAAGGAATTATTGCCGATGGTGCACCCATGGATCATGGCTTTATGACCGATGGTGCAATTCCTCCCAATCGTTACAGGAAAACCTGGATCCGTATGGATCACTGTGTGTTCTTGGATATTCGACCCTTCGCCCAGTGTGATCGGTTCATTATCACCGCGTAACGCGCAACCGAACCAAATACCGACAGCTTCTTGAATGTGTACATTCCCGATGACTTGAGCGTCAGGGGCCACCCAAAAATCGCCGTTTTCTGGTGTCGTTGGTTTTACGCCATCTAATGCGTATAGAGTCATGATAAAGCCTCAAATTCTGCGTTCAAATTGCCAACGTGATCCATAAGATCGTTGCGGCGAATGCGTTTGGTTCGTTCTGCGATTAATATGGATTTCAAAGTTTCAAAAGAAGCTTCAAGATCATCGTTCACAATGAGATATTCATATTCACGCCAATGGCTTATTTCATCTTTTGATTTGGACATACGATTGGCAACCACTTCAGCACTGTCTTGGCCGCGGCTGTTTAAGCGACGTTCCAATTCTGCGATGGAGGGCGGCAGGATAAAGATAGACACCACATCGCCACTCATTGTGCTTTCACCGATTTGCTGGCCACCTTGCCAATCCACATCGAAAACAACATCCTTGCCTGCGCTTACGGCATCTTCAACGGGTTGCCGTGGAGATCCGTAGAAATTCCCAAAAACCTCAGCGTGTTCCAACATATCGCCCTTTGCCACCATGTCTTGGAAATCTTCGCGGGTCTTAAAGTAGTATTCACGACCATCTTCTTCACCAGGGCGAGGATCGCGTGTTGTTGCCGAGATTGAAAATTGCAGACTGTTATCCCAATCTAAGAGCATTCTAGACAGGGTGGATTTGCCTGCACCAGAGGGTGACGACAGAATAATCAGTAATCCACGGCGGTTGTTATCGGTCATTTTTATTCCACATTCTGTACTTGTTCACGCATCTGATCGATAACGGTTTTTAACTCTAATCCAATTTGCGTCAACGCTGTATGTCCGGCTTTAGAACATAAAGTATTGGCTTCGCGGTTAAATTCCTGCGTTAAGAAATCAAATTTACGACCAATTGGCCCTTTGGTTTTCAATAAATCACGCGCCGCATTTACGTGTGCTGTCAAACGATCCAGTTCTTCCATGACATCAGATTTAACAGCCAAAATTGCAAGCTCTTGTGTCAAACGTGTTTCATCAACGCCATCTGAGTTTTGTAGGATTTTTTGTACGTTGGCATGGAAGGTTTTTTTGGTTTCGTCAGCACGTTCCGCCAATATATCCAATGACTGTTTATTTAATATTTCGATCTGATCCACTTGTTCAGACAGAATGGATTTCAGACTGTCGCCTTCTGCACCACGTGCTGCAATAAAATCAGCCAATACCTTTTTGAAATCTGCCTGCATCATTTTATGCAATGCAGCATCGTCTTGCTTCTCAGGTGATGCCATTTCAATAACACCGCGTATTGATAATAAATCGGCACCACGCGTCACAGCCAAAGATAAACCTTTATTCAACGCACGTTCTTCAGCGGTTTTTACCGCTTCGATCACAGCATCTAGATTCTCTACATTCAAAACAGGGGCAGCATCTTCGGCACCTTGTTTAATACGTAATCCGATGTTGACAGTGCCGCGTGCACAAACCTTGGCTGTTTCTGCTTTAACAAATTTTTCAACCGCATCAAAACCTTCTGGCATACGGCTTCGAATATCCAAGCCACGACCGTTAACGCTGCGAATTTCCCAGACCCAATGCGTACCCTGATAGTCGCCGCCTAATGACGCGAACCCTGTCATTGAATTAACCATTTAATAAACTTTGCCTCTCATTTGAGATAATTTTATGCCAAAACGCATCAAACACCTGTGTTGTTAGAGCGATAGCAAATCTGAACGTATTCCTCAACAACACATAAAACTTAGCATAAACTTGAAACAACACGGTAAAAATGCGTAAAATGGTACAAAATAACTCAAAAATCATTCCTTTCACTTGGAATGGAGGTTTAATGAAAGATGTTCTTGCAGATGAAATCTTCTCATATTGGGAAAGTTTACGGCATGGACGGTTGGTGCCTAAGCGGTCAGAAGTTGATCCGCGCATGTTACAAAAATCTTTAAACTATACGTTCATTCTTGAACTAAACGCGTCAGGCATTGCACGGTTTCGTCTGGCTGGCAGTAAGGTTTCGGATTGCATGGGAATGGAAATGCGTGGGATGCCTGCACACTCTTTAATCGTGCCAGAAAACCGCGATTATTTTAGTAAGGCTTTAGACGCTTCTTTTAATACACCAGAAATATTAGATTTAAACCTCAGCCATAAAGCCCGTTTAATTCTGCTTCCTATGTCAGATGAAGCAAATCAAACGACGCGTATGTTAGGATGCTTGATCGCGAACACAACGCATCCAGACTTTCCAACACGGCTTGCAGTAAAATCCTTAAGCCGAACCCGCATTGTGGCATCAAAACCTACGTATAAGAAACCTGTTCTGGAAATGGCAGAAGATCAGGCGGACTTCATTGCAGCACAAACAAAAAAGGCGACCCAATCAAGGCCGCCCTATTTGCGTATTGTAAAGTAGCTTAACCCGCTTTGCGTTGTGCTTGCAGACGGTTTTCCAATTCTTCCGCCACCAAGAACGCCAATTCAAGCGATTGGGATGCATTAAGACGTGGATCACAAGCTGTGTGGTAACGGCTGGACAGATCTTCATCTGTTACCGCACGAACACCACCTGTACATTCTGTTACGTCTTTACCTGTCATTTCAAAATGAACACCACCTGGCACAGTGCCTTCGGCTTTGTGAACGGCAAAGAACTCGCGGACTTCGCGCAAGATGCTGTCGAATGGACGTGTTTTGAAGCCCGTTGACGATTTGATCGTGTTGCCGTGCATCGCATCGCATGTCCAAAGAACATTGCGACCTTCCGCTTCGACAGCTTTGATCAATTTTGGTAAGTGATCACCAACATTGCCTGCGCCAAATCGTGCAATCAATGTCAAACGACCTGCTTCGTTTTCTGGGTTCAGCTTATCAATCAATTTCAACAGATCATCCGTTGTGATTGTTGGACCACATTTCAAACCGATTGGGTTTTGCACACCACGACAGAATTCAACATGCGCACCATCAGGCTGGCGTGTACGATCACCGATCCAAATCATGTGACCAGAACCAGCAACTGGCAAACCAGTTGTGCTGTCCGTACGGCATAATGCTTCTTCGTATTCTAACAACAACGCTTCGTGTGATGTATAGAAATCCACTGTATGAAGCGAATGATTATTATCTGAATTGATACCCGCTGCGTTCATAAAGTCTAAGCTGTCGGAAATACGATCCGCCAGAACTTTGTATTGATCAGCCGCCCCTGCTGCATTGGCGAACCCTAGGTTCCATTCGTGAACACGGTGGATATCGGCAAAACCGCCTTGGCTGAACGCGCGTAGCAAGTTCAAAGATGCCGCTGCTTGTGTATAGGCACGCAACATATTGTCAGGATTTGGAATGCGTGCTTCTGGAGTGAAGTCCAAAGCATTGATGATATCGCCACGGTAGCTTGGCAATTCTACGCCATCTACAGTTTCAGTTGGTGCTGAACGTGGTTTCGCGAATTGACCTGCCACACGGCCGATTTTGATCACTGGCACTTTGGCGCCATATGTCAAAACAACAGCCATTTGCAACATGACTTTGTATGTGTCACGGATCAAATCAGCGTTGAATTCATCGAAACTTTCTGCGCAATCGCCGCCTTGTAATAAAAAGGCTTCACCGCGTGATGCAGCTGCTAATTTAGCGCGCAAATCACGGGCTTCCCCTGCAAATACCAGCGGTGGATAACGACCCAAGCGCGCCTCTACTTCTGCGAGTTTCGCAGCATCTGTGTAGTCTGGCATTTGGATGCGCTCTTTTGAACGCCATCCCGCTTTGTCCCAAGCCATGGTCATTGGCCTTCTCCATAATAAATTTTCAGAACACTCCCATAGAACAATTTTACAAGGGATTCTAGTAGACTTTTACATTCAGCGGCGCCTAGGATGAAACTGCCACATGTTACATTTTTTTAATGAATGCATGTAAAAGCTTGCTTGGTGCATAACTTTTTGCTCTAGCTTGCAGAATAATCTTGTTAACGGTTGATTCGTCACCTTTTTTGGACAATTGCCCATGTCGCCTGTAGAAGCCGCAACAGCCACTACGCCCACAAAAAACTTTGTGTTTTTACTGTTGGATCAATTCTCTATGATCGCTTTCACCAGCGCGATAGAGCCTTTGCGCTTGGCAAACAGCTTTAATGATAAACCGCTATACTCTTGGACGCTCGTTTCTGAGACAGGGAAAACGGCGATGACTTCTAGCAATATTGAAGTGAATGTCAGTGGCAACTTAGGCGACTTAAATCGCAATGATACAATCATTGTGTGTGGTGGTGTGAATATCAAAGAAAACACCACAAAGCCGGTTTTAAATTGGCTGCGCCGCGAAGCCCGCAAAGGCATGGCCGTTGGTGGTTTGTGTACGGCATCTTATACTTTGGCTGCCGCTGGATTGTTGAACAGTAAAAAATGCACCATTCACTGGGAAAATTACGACAGTTTTGAAGAAGAGTTTCCAGATGTGGAGCTGGTCAATAGCGTTTTCACCGCAGAGGGAAATCGTTTCACTTCTGCTGGTGGTACAGCCTCTGTGGATTTGATGCTGAAACTTATAGGCGACGATCACGGCCCAGAAATTACAAATTGGTGCGCTGACCAGATGATCTATAACTCTATGCGCACGGAACATGACGAACCTCGTCTATCTATTCCAACGCGTATTGGTGTGCGACATCCAAAACTGTCCAAAGTCATCCAAATGATGGAACAGAATATCGAAGAACCGATTTCACCGTCTAATTTGGCCTCAGATGTTGGCATGTCGACCCGCCAGTTGGAGCGTTTGTTCCGGCGGTATTTGGATCGTTCGCCCAAACGCTATTACATGGAATTACGCCTGCAAAAGGCGCGTAATCTGTTGATGCAAACGGATATGTCCGTGATCAATGTCGCCCTTGCTTGCGGCTTTGCTTCGCCTTCGCATTTTTCCAAATGCTACCGAACACAATATGAAACCACGCCGTACCGCGAGCGTGGGGCCGTACCCAACCGACCACAGTAGTCCAGACCATCAGGAGCAACGCCGATGAAAAAAACAACAAGAGTTTGTGTTATCGGAGGCGGCGTTGTTGGCTGTTCCGTTCTATACCACCTAACCAAGTTGGGTTGGTCAGATGTGATGTTGGTGGAACGGTCTGAACTGACATCTGGGTCTACATGGCATGCGGCTGGTGGTTTTCACACATTGAACGGCGACACGAATATGGCTGCCCTGCAAGGCTATACCATTCGCTTGTATAAAGAGTTGGAAGAACTGACAGGTATGTCATGCGGTTTGCACCATGTGGGTGGCGTAACATTGGCCGATACACCAGAGCGTATGGATATGATGTTGGCGGAACGTGCCAAACATCGGTTTATGGGGTTGGATACGGAAATCGTGACACCCGAAGAGATACGGAAAATCTCACCTATCACCAATATCGAAGGGGTTATTGGCGGTTTATACGACCCTTTGGATGGTCATCTTGACCCTTCTGGCACAACACATGCTTACGCTAAAGCAGCCCGTATGGGCGGGGCAGAAATTGTCATCCAAAACCCCGTCAAAGAAACCAACCAACGCCCAGATGGAACATGGGATGTTGTGACAGAAAAAGGCACCATTCATGCAGAGCATATCGTCAATGCTGGCGGTTTGTGGGCGCGCGAAGTTGGTGCAATGGCAGGCGTGTATTTGCCACTTCACCCAATGGAACATCAGTATCTGGTGACCGAGGAAACCCCAGAGGTGTATGAACCTGATAGCGAGTTACCACATGTGATGGATCCAGGCGGTGAAAGTTATCTGCGCCAAGAAGGGCGCGGGATTTGTATTGGCTTTTACGAACAACGCTGTGATCCATGGGCTGTGGATGGCACACCACAAGATTTCGGGCATGAATTGCTGGAAAACAAGCTGGACCGCATTTCTGAAAGCGTTGAATTTGCGTTCAACCGTTTCCCTGTGCTGCAACGCGCTGGCATCAAAACCATTATCAATGGCCCCTTCACATTCGCCCCTGACGGCAATCCTTTGGTTGGCCCTGTGCCAGGGCTGCGCAACTATTGGTCTGCTTGTGGTGTTATGGCAGGGTTCAGCCAAGGGGGCGGTGTTGGCCTGTCATTGGCACAATGGATGATCGAAGGTGAAGCCGAACGGGATGTTCATGCAATGGATGTTGGCCGCTTTGGTGATTGGATCACGCCAGATTATACGCGCCCTAAGGTGGTGGAAAACTACCAACGCCGTTTCTCGGTCTCATACCCAAACGAAGAATTGCCTGTTGCGCGCGAATGGAACACAACACCGATGTATGACATCTGGAAAAAACAAGGCGCTGTCTTTGGCGCACAGTTTGGCATGGAAGTGGTGAATTACTTTGCTGCAGATGGCGAGGCGGATTATGAAACGCCAACATTCCGCCGTTCAAACGCGTTTGAGGCAACAGCGCGCGAAGTGATGGCTGTACGCAATTCCGTTGGCATCAACGAGGTGCATAACTTTGGGAAATACCGTGTGACAGGTGCAGGTTCACGTGCATGGCTGGATCGCACCATGGCGGGGCGAATTCCAAAGGTTGGACGTATATCTTTGACACCTATGTTAAGCGCTAAGGGTAAGATATTAGGTGACTTTACAGTGACTTGTCTGTCCGAAAAAGAATTTCTGTTAACGGCTTCTTTTGGCATGCAGGCCATCCATATGCGGTATTTTGAACAGAATGCTGATGATGGTGTTAGCATTGAAAACATCTCGACCAAACGCATAGGATTTCAAATTGCAGGACCAAAAGCACGTGATGTTTTGGCAGCTTGCACCAATGCAGATGTCAGCCATGACGCGTTTAAGTTTATGGATGCCAAACATATCGACTTGGGCGGCATCCCTGCCCTTGTGCAACGTGTCAGTTATACGGGCGATCTGGGGTATGAGATTTATGTCGATGCCGATCAACAGGTTGCTTTGTATGAAACACTGTCAAATGCGGGCAAAGCATATGACATGAAGCCGTTCGGGATGCGTGCCATGATGTCATTGCGATTGGACAAAGGGTTTGGGTCATGGAATGCCGAATTCAGCCCAGATTACCTGCCTGCTGAAACAGGTATGGATCGTTTCACATCCTACGATAAACCCGCCGATTTCATTGGTAAAGTTGCAGCTACTGCAGAGCGTGACGCAGGGCCAGCCCGACATCTTTGTACGTTTGAAGTCGATGCAGATGATACAGATGTTGGTGGCTACGAACCAATTTGGGTGGATGGCAAAGTCGTTGGGTTCTGCACATCTGGTGGATATTCGCATTATGCGCAGAAATCGATCGCCTTTGCTTTCATTCCAAGCGATTTGATGAATACAGATTTTTCTGCAGAAATCGAAATACTGGGTAAAATGTGTAAAGCCACGCGTTTGGATACCGTTTTATTCGATCCAGAAAACAACCGCATGCGTAGTTAAACGGTCTTTTCAACCTGTATAAAACCTTTAAATTAAACGTAAAAAGGGGATGTACATGCTTACAGGACGCACAGCCGTTATTACAGGATCAACCAGTGGGATTGGTCGCGGTATCGCTTTGAAATTGGCGGCTGAAGGCGCGCAAATTATGATCAATGGTTTTGGCGACAAAGCTGACATTGATGCGCTGATTGCGGAATTGGAAAAGCTGTCTGGCAAACGTGCGTTTTATTCAGATGCAGATATGACGAAACCTGACCAGATTGCCGAGATGATTAAAACGGCTGATACCAAAATGGGCGGCGTTGATATTTTGATGAACAATGCAGGCATACAACACGTCAGCCCCGTCGAAGATTTTCCTGCAGATAAATGGGAACAGATTATCGCGGTTAATCTAAGCTCTGCTTTTTACACCACCAAAGCTGTGATTACGGGCATGAAATCACGCGGTTGGGGGCGTATTATTAATCTGGCATCCGCCCATTCCTTGGTCGCATCACCCTATAAATCGGCCTATGTCGCAGCCAAACACGGTATCGCTGGTTTGACCAAAACTGTCGCTTTAGAAGCGGCTGAATTTGGGGTCACGGTGAATGCTGTTTCACCCGGCTATGTGCTGACCCCATTGGTGCAAGCCCAGATTGATGCCGTTGCCAAAGATCGCGGTATTAGTGAGGATGAGGCAAAGCTAAAGGGGTTTCTGGCTAAACATCCCAACAAGGACTTTATCGAAGTGGATGATGTTGCAGCCACGGTTGTCTATCTTTGTTCAGATGCAGCAAAAGGCATCACGGGCACAAACATTTCTATGGATGGCGGATGGACGGCTGTTTGATGAAAAATCGCATTAAATCCTAGCTATAATCTCGGGCATTCTCCAAACATCCATTAATGTTTTAACACTAATCATCAGGGTACCTTCCATAAAGAGAGTATCCTGATGTTTCCTAAAACCAAACTTCCATTTCTGTTATCAACGCTTATCCTCGCAAATTGCGGGGCCGTTGGCGAAACTGTGATCAATCGTTTTGATGGCGGCCAAGATATATCTGACTTCATTGGCCCGTCTTCTGGCAACAACATTCGAATAGTGGCTGCGCCCACGGGCGCATATGGGCAGCATATGACCCTTGCAAATGGCTGTTCCTATTCACGAGCACAAGCGCCAGGGTATGCGCCAACTTGGCACTTAATCTTGAATCCGCATCATATCGGTCAACCCAATGCACATAGAGGGTGTGCAACAATGTTAACGTCTTAACAATTTAGTTCGGTGTCATGCGGTAAAGGGCGCCGTCACCAACAGCCAAGAAATAGATCGAGCCATCTGGAGCTTCGCGAATATCGCGGATGCGGTCATATTTCTTGGTAAATAAGCGTTCTTCGCTCGTGATCCTATCACCCTTACGCTCAAGGCGTGAAATCATATCGAACTTGAGTGACCCCACAAAAATATCACCCCTCCATTCAGGCCATAACTTGCCCGAATAAATCATCATACCAGAGGGGGCGATGGATGGATCCCAATAGAACTTGGGCTGCTCCATCCCTTCTTTATGTGTGCCTTCACCAATTTTACCGCCCTGATAATGAATGCCATATGAAATCACAGGCCAACCATAGTTTTTGCCCCGTTCGGGTATGTTAATCTCATCCCCACCTTTGGCACCGTGGGCAACAGTCCATAACTGACCTTTCAAATCCAATGTGGCACCTTGAGGGTTGCGATGACCGATTGAATATATTTCACCGCCGCCATTTGGGTTCACCCGAATGACTTTACCATTATGATGCTCTAAACTTTGCGCTTTGGGGCGATCACCACGATCACCAACAGTGACGTATAGAAAACCGTCTTTAGCTTCAACCACACGCGACCCAAAATGGCGCCCTGCTTTGCTGGCATATAATTGGCGGTACAAAACTTTAAATCCAGTGATCCTACTGCCGTCATCCGACAAACGAGCTGCTCCTAAGGCCGTCCCAGCACCGCCTTGGCGGGGCTCTGCATAGGTTATGTAAATCTTACGGCTTTGTGCGAAATCGCGCGCAACGACCACATCCAACAAGCCGCCTTGGCCATTCGCCCAGACTTTTGGAACACCTGTCACATCTTGCCGTTTGCCATTTCTAAAATGGATCAACACCCCATCGCGTTCCGTGATCAATAAATCGCCATCAGGCAATATACCTACAGCCCAAGGCGCATATAAATCCTCTACGATTGGTTCAATCTTAACCGTACCACTTTCGTGACGCACAACATCCGCAAATGAAAGGTTTGTTGAAATCAACAGACCTATAAGGGCCTTAAATGCAATGTACCCAATTTTTACCATTCACCAACATTATCCATAGAGGCCCATGGCTCCATCGGTTGCAATGCATCACCTTGCTGTAGCAACTCAATCGAAACATTGTCTGGTGATTTGATAAACGCCATGCGTCCATCGCGCGGCGGGCGGTTGATCGTCACGCCTTTATTCATCAAATCGTTGCAAGTTTCATAAATGTTTTCAACGGAATAGGCCAAATGCCCCCAACTGCGACCCGTTTCCAATTTCTCATCACTGTCCCAGTTATATGTAAGCTCTAATTCAGGAGCGTGGTGTTCATTTGAACTTTCTTCGTCTTCTGACGCCGTCAGGAAAACCAATGTGAATTTACCCTCTGGGTATTCATTGCGGCTGCGTTCGATCAATCCAAATTTATTGCACCAAAAATCCAAAGACGCGTCTAAATCACTGACACGTACCATCGTATGAAGAAACTTCATTTTATATCTCCCGTCTTATTCACCAACATCATATCTGCGAGATTACCTTTGTCCAATGCCTTAAGCGGAGTTTCACCGATGCGTTATCCCTATCCGTATATTCACTGAAAGGATCATGCTTGCGATCACATCATTGGACAGGTATTTTCAGCAAAACGAGGAGGCGTTATGGGCTTTTATCAAACAGTAACACTGGCATTTTGTATTGGTATGGTCGCCATATGGATTGCCTCTAGGCTACCTATGTCGGAAAACCCATTACAGCGCCCACTAATTCTTTTGTCTGGCATCGCGATGATTGGCGTAATTTTATGGCTTCTATTGCAAATCTTCATAGGTTTACCAAGCCTTGCCCAAACAGTAGATTTGCCTGCAATTGGGCTTGGGTTACTGATTGCTTACGGCTTTGAAAATGCAAAAAATGCTTTAATTGAGCGCGCAAAGAATAAATTCAAATAGAAACGACACTATCTTGCTCTTGCGAGCGCGCGTGCTATAGGTCGCTTTATGCAAAAAACGGTCAAACATACCCTAAGCGTTGCGCCCATGATGGACTGGACGGATCGGCATTGCCGATATTTCCACCGCCTCATGTCTACGCATGCGCTTCTCTATACCGAAATGGTGACAGCGCCCGCTGTAATTCATGGAGATAGAGATCGGTTGTTATCATATAATGAGACTGAGCACCCCATCGCCCTGCAGTTGGGAGGATCAGATCCCGTTCAATTGGCCGAAGCCACTAAAATTGGCTGCGATTATGGGTATGATGAAATCAACATCAACATCGGTTGCCCATCAGACCGCGTTCAATCAGGGGCATTCGGCGCCTGTTTGATGCAAGAGCCTGATTTGGTCGCAAAATGTGTATCCGCGATGCAAGATGCTAGTACGGGCGCAGAAATTACCGTGAAATGTCGTATCGGCGTAGATGACCAAGACCCACATGAAGTGCTGCCTGATTTCATCAAACGCGTCAGTGCAACGGGCGTAAAAACCTTTGCTATTCATGCCCGTAAAGCTTGGCTCAAAGGATTAAGCCCTAAGGAAAACCGCGATATTCCACCACTGGATTATGATCTGGTGCATCAAATGAAAGCGGAAAACCCTGATCTGAACATCCATATCAATGGTGGCTTGATGACATTGACCGAAGCCCTGCCCCATTTGGAACGTGGATTAGACGGTATAATGATTGGGCGTGCAGCCTATCACGATCCTGCTTCTGTTTTGCTGCAGGCCGACAGTCTGGTTTACGGTGAGACGGATAAGACCACCGCAGAGCAGGCCGTATTAGACATGCTGCCCTATATTGAACGCCATATCGCCAATGGTGGCCGATTGAACCAGATCACACGCCATATGTTAGGTATCTTTACGGGGCGCCCAGGTGCAAAACTCTGGCGCCGTATATTATCAGAAACAGCGCATAAAGATGGTGCTGGGCCAGAAGTGGTGTTAACTGCTTTGGACGCTATGAAACAAAAAGCCGCCTAAAGGACAGCCCATGCAAGACTTTATGACTTTATTACCCGTCATCTTATTGCTTATGGGTATTGGCGCCTTTGCAGGTGTGCTAGCAGGGTTGCTTGGCGTTGGTGGCGGTATCGTCTTGGTACCCGCTTTTTTCTACGCATTCCCAGCGCTTGGGTATAATTCACCTCAGTTGATGCAGATCTGCGTGGCAACCTCTTTGGCAACAATCGTGTTTACATCCATTCGGTCTGTTTCCAGTCATCACAAAAAGGGCGCTGTCGATTGGGATATCTTAAAAACGTGGACACCAGGTATTGTGGCAGGTGCTATTATCGGTGTGATTATCGCCAGTAATCTGCGTTCTACAACCTTGCAATATATCTTTGCTGGGCTTGGCTTTATTGTGGGTCTTTATATGGCGTTTGGCAAAAAAGATTGGCAACTATCGGATGTCATGCCAACAGGTTTGAAACGCATCAGTCTCAGCTCAATAATTGGCTTCCTATCCGTGTTGATGGGCATTGGCGGCGGCAGCTTTGCTGTGCCAACCATGACATTACACGGCCGCCCTATTCACCGCGCGGTTGCAACGGCAGCAGGTTTTGGCTTGGCCATCGCAATCCCATCTGCAATCGGCTTTTTACTAACACCCGTCGTGGCAGAGGCGCGCCCACCCTTTACAGTGGGCAGTGTAAATATCGCTGCCTTCCTGATCATTATTTCGATGACCACATTCACAGCACCAATTGGCGCGAAAATTGCACATGCAATGGACCCAAAACCGTTGAAACGTGTTTTCGCGTTTTTCTTAATCTTTGTGGCCTTAAACATGTTACGGAAAGCCTATTTTGGATAAATCCTCTTTTGATATTCTCGGCTGGGCAACAATCCCTTATGATCCAGAGTTAAAAGTTTGGGCAGAAAATGCGCTGCCCTATGCAATAGATGCCGCGAATGACCCTAAACATCACGCAGAATGGATGCGATCCCAAGGGACGTGGTTTGTGGGTGTCGATGCTTTGGACAATGACAGCAAAGGCTGCGTTCACGGTTCCGCACCCTTACAAGGCGGGGTTTTAGAAGCCGCACAATATGCAACAGGCCAAAACAATATTGATTGGGGTTTAGGCCAAATATCTGTGTGTTACCAAGGCTATCCTAAAAAAGGTACAGATGAGACGGACGGCATGTTTAATTATCGCCGCAACCGTGACTTTGCGCATCTGGACGGGTTAAAACCCGTTGGTGAAAAACGCCGCCGGATTATGGATGAGTTCCACGGGTTTATCCTTGGTATCCCACTGAATGAGTATCCAGAAAAAGCCGCTCCTTTTGTCATTTGGGAAGGTTCACACATCATATTCCGCGATATGCTGCAAAAGTTATATGCAGATGTACCACCCGATCGTTGGGATACTGTTGATATGACTGAAATATATCAAGAAACACGTCAGAAGATGTTCAAAGACTGCAAACGGGTTGAGCTACACGCAAAAGTTGGTGAAGCATATATAGCTCATCGCTTTTCCTTACATGGCATGGCATCATGGCCAGATACTTTAGATGGCCCAAAAGCAGGTCGCATTATTGCGTACTTCCGCCCCTATTGGGATGCAGACATGCAGAAGTGGCTGACTTAGTATTTTTGCGGCACGTATAAATCTTCAGGCAGAACATGGCGTTCATAATCTGGATTTGACACACGATCAGGTAGTTCAATCGTCTCATGTGGAACTTCTTCATATGGGATCTGTTTTAACAGGTGATCAATACAGTTCAGACGTGCCCGTTTTTTATCATTGCCTTCGACAATCCACCAAGGTGCTTCATCGATATTCGTGCGCAACAGCATTTCTTCTTTAGCGATTGTATAATCTTCCCAGCGGATACGCGATTGCAGGTCCATAGGGCTTAATTTCCATTGCTTCATCGGATCGTAAATACGGCTCAAGAAACGGTATTGTTGCTCTTCATCTGTAATCGAGAACCAATATTTGATCAGTTTGATACCAGAACGACAAAGCATGCGTTCAAACTCAGGAACGTCATTATAAAACTGCTCTACCTGACCTTCATCTGCAAACCCCATAACCCGCTCAACACCCGCACGGTTATACCAAGAACGGTCAAAAAACACGATCTCACCACCCGCAGGCAAATGCGATACATACCGCTGGAAATACCATTGCGTTTGTTCACGCTCACTTGGCGCAGGCAATGCAACAACACGCGCGACCCTTGGGTTCAGACGTTGCGCTACACGTTTGATAATACCGCCTTTACCAGCAGCATCTCGACCTTCAAATATGACAACGACCTTAGCCTTTGTATGGATCACCCAGTCTTGCAGCTTCACCAATTCTGCTTGTAAGCGAAAGAGCTCCGTAAAATAGGTGTGCCGTTCCAAAGGAGGAAAAGCACATGGTCGATCAATATGGCATAATTCTTCTGGAATATGTTCATCATAGATTTCCATTTCCAATTCTTCATCCAAGCCATCTCGGAATTCTGTCTGGATCCAGCTTTGATCTTTTAAATTATCGTCCATCTTATAGTCATCCTAAAGTCTTATCACATGAAGTAATAGAGTTTATGCGTATCAAATGGTTAACACATTGGCGGTAACAGTTTTGTAAAAATAAGCTCTAAGTACTTTAAATATATCGTTTAAGCCTAAGTTTAAAGCGTCAACGTTTAAGTCCTACTGCATTGGCCAATTCAGGCGCAGTATATGTTTGCCAATTATTGTCTTTTGCTTGCTCTATTAACCTCACCAAAGCCGCATTTATTGGCGCTTTCAGATTATGTTTCTGAGCAAGCTCGACCACTTCACCATTAATCGTTTTTATTTCTGTCGGTTTATGCGACTGATAATCAGATGCCATCGAAGTCAATGTAGATTTATCAATTTTCTGCAATCGTAAGGCCGTATGATTGAACAATAGGTTTGGCAATTTTAGCATACGTATAATCAGTGCAGGTGGAAAAGGCCCCGCTTTTTGGTGTTTAAGGTCTATAGCCGTGTATATATCCAAAGCTTCACCTAATGCAGCCGCATAAATCATACGGTATCCACGTTGTGACATCTGAGCATGTAATGCCTGCCCCGATAGCGCATTTACAGGGTTTATTAAGTTTAGCAGCAACTTGCCATATTGTATTGGTTTCAAATCATCATATAGATCAATCACCGCAGCCGAGTTTTGAGCTATGTTTGCCAGTTCTTCACTGACTGCACTGCGTTCAATCGCAACATTGCCTGCACTTGAACGGTGCAAATGTGTATCCGTCTTCCACGCAACATTATATGGCACCATTCCTGCAAGAATTGGGTTATCAGACAAGGCCTGTTTTAAATCCCGAACAGGAGCCAACCCATTTAAAAGGCTAATGATCGGAACCCCTGCTGGGACATAGGCCTTAATCTCATCAATTGCCTTGGGTAAAGCTGTAGACTTGATAGCTAAAATAATCGCACGTGCATTTGAAAGACAAGACGCATCATTGGTTGCGTTAATTCTCTCCCCAGAAACAGACAAATCCGTTTCACCTGAAAAACTTAACCCTGATGCCTTCAATGCTTTAATCGAAGCTGTACGCCCTAAAAATTGGATATTCTCACCAGCGGCGGTCCAATGGCAGCCCACAAAACAACCAATTGCACCTGCCCCAACAATAACAATCGGTTTTGACCTATCAGACATTAAGCTCCCTTTCGTTCACATGAATGTACGCGATCAGAACCGTTGCGTGCAATCATAACGCAGGGGCAGTTATTTCTTAAAATCACACCTAAAGGCTAAAAAACGGCCATCTTTATTTCCTGTCACTGGCCCTAAAGGAATTGGTTCATATCCTAGGCGCACACCAAAGCGCATAAATGCTGGTGGGCCTAAAAACAGACAGCCTTTTGCATTTTTCTCTACTAAAAAATCGATACCTTGATTGATAATATCAGCAGCTACGCTGTTTTGCTTAGTTGCAAAGCGTGTCATTTCCCAAACATCATGATCAACAGGCGGTTCTTCGGTACAAATTTCGGGTGGCAAGCCTGGTAACAGCTTTAAATATGCGTCTCGTATCATATAACTGTACCGGGCGAATTGACGGTCAGTCCGCATTAAACGCGCACCACCAACAACCTCACGACCTTCATGCGCAATAATATAAGTGACCCCTAGCGTATCATATTGCTCAAACTCCATACCCTCTGTTTGGTATAGCGGCCAACGCATCTTATTAATAAAAACTTCATTCCTAAGCTTCAAAAAACTCGCGACAAGATCATATTTATCAATATCCCGCGGAAAGCTAAGGATCGTTATTTCGGCCATCCAGTTTGCGTCCAGTATTCTATATACGCATGAACTCCCTTAATTCAGCGTAGGTTTATTCTTCTTCTGCTTAACGCGTTCTGGTTGATTTGTAGAGAGATTATTTTGAGTTTCTGGCGCTTTGCCTAAGAATTGATGTGCTCCATTTTCAGGATTTACGAACCATAGCCCCATATTATTGCAATGTATTTCTACAACGCCATCTTTAGCATAGCGGGGAAAGAACTTTACCAAATTCTCGACCATATCCCAAGTAAGTTCAAAGTTTACATTTTTACTCATACCTGATTACGCCTCGACATTGATGCGCAAAGACGACTGCCTTTCGATTTGGTACCAATAAACCTTTGATTTTGCATCACTACGCCTTGCTCACAGTTATTGCACACACATTGGTTTCTTTGCCGGTACTCGCTAAAATTGTAACAGGTACATTTTGAATTTTACTTTTGACACCGATCACTCAGTTCATCCCCCCGCTAATAGAAATGAACGTCATATATTTATAATCATCGTCCTATAAAAAAAATTAAAAAAGGTACTATCGTACAGTACTATAGTACCCTATATAAAACTCACTTATGATTTTTAGGGCAAACAAAAAGTGTTACCATCCATTATACCCAATTTTGACAATGAATTGGCCAGCATCGAAACAATTGCGACGAAGGGAATCGTTATTGCATGGAATACGGCCTACAGTGGCGCCGAATACTTAATGAGTACGTATTCAGAAGCATGGAAAGAAGAATATCATAGCAGAAGCTTACAATTCGTAGATCCAACAGTCTGGTGGGCCATAAGAAACACAGGTGAATGCCGTTGGAGCGAAACAGGATACATAGACATCGGTCGTGTTTTTAAAAAAGCGCGTGTACACGGCATTAATTACGGCGCAATATTCTCGCGTCTAAAAAACGGTAAGAAGTCTATATTATCAGTATCGCGGTCTGATCGCGAATTAACCGACAACGAAATGATGATTCTCTCTTTGCAATGGGATCGTATGACAAATGCTTTAATCGAAAATGCAAATCTTACATCAGGCGAACTTCAAGTGCTTAAAATGCTGCGCGACGGCTATAATTACCCAGAAATCTCAACAGTATTGGGTGTAAGTGTATCAGGCATAAAAAAACGCGTCGCAAAAGCAATGCATAAGCTGAATGCAAAAACACCAACACATGCCGTTTCAATCGCTATGGTGCGAAGTTACTTACATGATGGGTAATATTATCTTAAGCTGCTTTGGCACATCTTGCACAGATTGTGTAATTTACGTGGGTACCAGCATTATAATCTTCGGCAGGAAAGATATCGACCCATCCATCCTTCATTCTTAAGGCGCGGCAAGATGCGCAACTGGCAGTTTCCCCTGACCTTAGTTCATCAAGTGGCGTGACAATTTTTGGGCCCCAAAATTGAAAATCAATAGGGATTAAGGTGTTACCAATAACAATATTATTACTCTTGTCCGATAAGGCGCTGAATTTAAAGAGTCTTTTTACTGTAGGTGAATCACAACGATAATACATTGTCAGAGGATCTCGTTGAGATCTGCAAACGTCGAATATTTCTTGCAAAAAGTCTATTGTTGGCGTTCCTGCGATAAAATCCCAAACGGGCTTACCTACAACCGAGTTTGACATCGCTTGTTCTGCATTATTTTCAACAGCAAACTCATTCCATTCACCACCGACACTTACAATGCGATCTTCGTTGTCTAACAAATATTGAGTTCTCATGGCACTCCCCATCAGCGAACCTGCAAAGACCTTATCACTTTTAAGTTGAAAAGCAAGAAACCGCTCAAAAAATGTGCTTTTTAGCACTAAAAGTCCCAAAATTTGCTATTTTTTCGACGTGAAAAAATCTGGGCAATTAACCCAGGTCACCTATAAACGGGCTTTACGGCCACCACGGCGCTTAGCTTTTAATAGAGGCTCACGCTCAGGAAGTTCAGCCATAACAGCCATTCGTTCTTCACTGCTCATTCGGCTCCAAGCTGCAATCTCTGCATTCGTTCGATAGCAACCAATACACAGCTTCGCTTGCGGATGCATCACACAGATCTTCACACAGGGGCTTTGCCGTTCTTCACGTTTCCAAACTTCATCCATCAGCTTGCCCTTATATGTGCTAAACGGTCCAAAACGCCTTGCAAAATGTAAGACGCTGCTACGTTATCTATCACATCTGCACGTCTTTTACGCGACATATCCGCCTCTATCAGCACTCTTTCCGCCGCCACAGTCGACAAACGTTCATCCCAAAAGAATATAGGTACGCTTATTCGCGCCGACAAGTTTCGTGCAAACGCCCGTGTTGATTGCGCACGTGGCCCTTCGGAGCCATCCATATTCATCGGCAATCCTAAAACAATCCCAACAACTTCATTTTCTGCAATCAATTGATCAATTGCATCCGCATCAACACCAAACTTCTTACGCTTGATCGTTTCACGAGGGGACCCTACAGATTGTAACCGATCAGAGATTGCAACACCAATTGTCTTGGTTCCAAAATCCAATCCCATCAAAGAACCAAAAGCCCCAGTTTCAGCTGAAAAGTCTTCAATGCCTTCGATGATCATGCTCAATTCGATATCTCAGCCGCTTGGGCCGCCTCTAGTAAAACAGCCATCGCTGCTGGATCAGCACTAAACACGTTTTGCGCATTTTTCCAAGCGGCAGCCGCATTACCAGTTTCCCCAAGAATACCATAAGCACGGATCAAACGCGCCCATTCCGTCACTGTGCCTCCTTCTGTAGACAAACGGTCAGATAAACCTGAAACCATACCCGCGATCATGTCTCTGCGTTCCGCTTCGGACATGTTATTCGCTGCAGCAATATCATCATTGGTTGGCCCAGGCGCATCAATGTCAGCCGTATTAATACCAGCAGCGCGCGCAACACCACCAATTTGCCCTCGAATGGATTGAACCCATGGCGCATCTTCTGGGCCTTCTTGCAACAATCCGACCCACATACGATATGCAATATCTGGCCGGCCATTTTGTGCCAATGTCAAACCAGAATAATAACGACCACGGGGGGATTTCGGGTTTAATTTCAAGGCATTCGCTAAAGCGCCTTCTGCTTCGACCGAAACATAACCATTTGTAGCAAAGATCATAAACTCAGCCAAATCAGCATAATCTTCGCCAGTGGCATCAGTGCCTAAAAGCACAATTGCTTTATCTTTCGCCATCCAAGCGGCCGAAAAGTTACCAATCCGAGATTCGTGTAATGCCAGCAATCCCCATCCTTTAGGATCATCAGGGCGCTCAACCATCGCATTGCGCAGTTTTTCAATCAATTCCAGATACTCTTGCGCACCCTCAATAGACGGTGCTGGCATTTGTGCTTCTGCTTGTGCTTGGCTTGGACGTTCTGCGCGGGCCAATTTAGCCGCTTCCAATCTGGCCTGCAAAGGCTGATCTGGCAATTCAGGACTTCCGATATATGCATACAACCCAAATGCCCCGCCAACCAATACCAAAGCTATAGCAGCTAAGAAGGGTTTAGAAATCTGATCAACAGAAACGCCAACTTCGTCTTGAACCCGTTTATCAGCCGCCAATAAGCGACGTGAAATCTCTAAACGCGCAGATTTAGCATCATTAGCAGACAAGACGCCCCGCTCAAGGTCACTGTCTAGTGCTTTAAGTTGGTCTTTATAAACCTGCACGTCTAATTCAGCAGCTTTTGCACCAGCAGGAGCTGCTAAAAAAGCACGCAAAATCATCCAAACAACGACAATAGAAATGAAACTGGCACCAAGCCAAACCATCATACTTATCCTTACTATTTCCTCCTTGCTAACGGAGCCCAATTCCAGTGGAAAGCGATTTCCACATATCGCGACATAGCGACCGACCAAAATGTCGTGAAAAAACATGAAAACGCCGCTGTGTGAACGGGTGGAATCGCACTTCTGACGCAAATACAATACACACTGGTCGTTTTGGGATGATCAGGCTATATAATCCACGACACTCATCGTTAAGGTCACACTATGAAACGTTATTCTGCTTTTGCAATCGCACGTGAAGCTATGCGCCACCACACAGGTTGGGAACGTGCATGGAAATCTCCTGAGCCAAAGAAAGAATATGATGTTATCATTATCGGTGCTGGCGGCCACGGTTTGGCGACAGCATTCTATCTTGGCAAAAACTTTGGCATCACCAATGTTGCCGTGATAGAAAAAGGCTGGTTGGGCGGCGGTAACACAGGCCGCAATACAACAATCATTCGCTCTAACTATTTGCAAGACGAGTCAGCGGCTATCTTTGAAAAAGCCCGTTCTTTGTACGAAACAATGAGCCAAGACTTGAATTATAACGTCATGTTCTCCCCGCGCGGTGTGATCATGTTGGCACAAACAGAATCTGAAATTCGTGGCTATCAACGCACGGCACATGCCAACAATCTGCAAGGTGTGGCAACGCAATATATCGACGCGCAAAAAGTAAAAGAGCTTTGCCCAATCATCGAACTATCTGGCCCACGCTATCCAGTTTTGGGCGGTCTCTGGCAACCACGTGGCGGTACTGCACGCCATGATGCAGTGGCTTGGGGGTATGCACGTGCCTGTTCTGACATGGGTATGGACATCATCCAACAATGCGAAGTCACGGGCATCACCCGTAAAAACGGCAAAGTCACAGGCGTTGAAACCGCCAAAGGCTATATCAAAACAAAAAAACTTGGCATCGTTGTGGCTGGTAACTCTGGCCACTTGGCCGACATGGCTGGTTTCCGTTTGCCTGTGGAATCTATCGCGCTGCAAGCGATGGTAACTGAGCCTATCAAACCCTGTATGGATGTTGTGATCATGGCCAACACAGTTCATGGTTATCTGTCTCAATCCGATAAGGGCGAAATGGTTATCGGCGGTGGGACTGACGCGTTTAACAATTACACCCAGCGCGGTAGTTTCCACCATATTGAGGAAACTGTTCGTGCTCTTATTGAGACTTTCCCAATGCTATCGCGTCTGAAAATGCTACGCCAATGGGGCGGCATCGTGGATATGACCGGGGATCGTTCAGCGATTATCTCAAAAACACCTCTTGGCAATTGCTTTATCAACTGCGGTTGGGGCACGGGTGGTTTCAAAACAATTCCAGGCTCTGGTTGGGCCATGGCAGAATTAATTGCGGACGGCGAACCGCGTGCACTGGCTGCACCGTTCACGCTGGACCGTTTCAAAGAAGGTCGATTTATCGACGAAAGCGTAGCAGCAGGAGTAGCTCACTAATGACAACACATATGAAGACAATACTAACAACAGCAATTTTATCATGTGTTGCTCTGCCCTCTTTTGCGCAAAACGTCGAGGTGTTTAAAACCTCAGACGACTACAACGTCATGCAAGTCAAAGCGTCTGAAGTGTGCTTTGCGGTTCACGCAGGCAAATCCGAAGATGGTTCTGACTTTACATATGCAACTTACAAAACTTTGGGCAACGACCGCTGGCAGGTTGCTGGTTACACCGATGACAACAAGATCACCTCAAAAAGCGACCTGTTGTTCATTAAATTTGACGGTCGCAATTTGATGGCACGCGCAGTTGATTTCAGCCGTAGTGATTTTGTTCTGCCATTCACCGAAGACAACGACCTAAAAGGGTTTGATGCAGGCGTTACAACTGCAGAAACGATGTCCTTCGTGTTTAAAAATACACAGGACACAATGAATATTGATCTAGACATAATTCGTGCGGCACGCGCCAGCATAGAAACCTGTCTAGAAGGTATGAAATAGCCCGAAAGGGTCGGTATTAGGATGTCGCAAATGCCATACGCATTCCATACGTGTGCCATACGCATTCCATACACTCAATTTTGGAGATTCTTATGCTTCTGTTAAATTGCCCATACTGCGGTATTGATGCCGATGAAACAGAATTAGAAGCAGGTGGTGAGGCCCATATCACCCGCCACGGCGCTGGTGCATCTGACGATGATTTTGAGACGTATATGTTCATGCGTAAAAACCCAAAGGGTGTGCATTTCGAACGTTGGCGTCATGCTTACGGCTGCGGAAAATGGTTCCATGCGGCCCGCTGTACAATGACCTTGGAAGTGTTTGGAACATATTCAGCGCAAACGTTAGAACCACCCAAGACATTGATTAATAAGATCAAAAAGAAACGCCCTAACTGGGAAGGGTTCGTGAAATGAGCACACGTTTACAATCCGGCGGCCGCCTGATCGACCGCACAAAGCAAATCGAGTTTAACTGGAATGGCAAACGCCTGAACGGATTTCAGGGCGATACTTTGGCTTCTGCTCTTTTGGCGAATGATCAAATGCTTATGGGACGTTCGTTCAAATACCACCGCCCACGCGGTGTTGTAGCAGCTGGCCCAGAAGAACCAAATGCCCTAATGGGCACAGGCGAAGGTGGCCGTTTCGAACCGAACCAACGCGCCACAACAACTGAGATATATCAAGGGCTTAAGTCCCATTCTCAGAACCACTGGCCATCGCTAGAGTTTGATGTCGGTGCGATAAACACAAAGCTATCGCGTTTCTTCCCTGCTGGGTTTTACTACAAAACATTCATGGCGCCGAGCTTCGCTTGGAAACATGTATTTGAACCGATTATTCGTAAATCCGCAGGCTTGGGCAAAGCCCCAACACATAAAGACGAAGACAGCTACGAATACTTCTACGCACACGTAGATGTCGTGGTTGCTGGCGGCGGCATCGCAGGTTTGCAAGCCGCCCTGACAGCAGGCCAAGCTGGTGCCACAGTTCTTTTGATGGAACAAGCCGTCGACTATGGTGGTCGTGCCATTACAGACGGCGTGACAATCGGCGGCAAACCAGCCGCAGCATGGATCAAATCTACATTGGCCGCTTTAAAGAAACTGCCAAACGTCCAAATGCGCACTCGCATGATGGCCGCTGGTGTTTATGACCACGGCTACCTCTTAGGCTATGAACGCCTAACAGATCACATGGGCCCATCTGATGGCCCACGTCATCGCTTGTGGCGTATCCGCGCCAAACGCATCGTCACAGCAACAGGCGCCATTGAACGCCCGCTTAGCTTTGCTGGTAATGACATCCCAGGTGTCATGCTTGCAGGTGCGGTTCGCGATTATATCGCTGATTACGGCGTCAGCATTGGCGATCGTACAGTTGTTGTCACCAACAACGATGATGGCTACCGCACGGCGATTGCACTTCATGAAGCAGGTTTGAATGTACCTTGTATTATTGACCCACGTGGCGATTTAGACGGCGAATTACCAGCCAAGGCCATCGCACTTGGCATCCGCGTGGAAAACAAATCTGCTATTGGCAAAGTCAAAGGCGGCAAACGTGTAGAAGCTGTTACACTTTGTGCGCAAGCTGGCGAAGGCACTACATTAGAAGAGATTAAATGCGATGCGGTTGCCATGTCTGGCGGCTGGTCACCCGTTGTGCACCTCTGGTCACACTGCGGCGGCAAGCTGAACTGGGATACAGACACAGCGATATTCCGTCCGGATCCAGCGCGCCCACCATTAGGCGCTGATGGAACTGGTTTTGTAATTGCAACAGGTACTGCCAACGGTCATCTGGATGCAGCGGCTGCTCTCAAAGATGGTCATGCAGCAGGCATGGCCGCGGCCAAGGAAGTGGGCTTTAAGCCCGCGCGTGCGGCCGCACCCATTGCTGCAAGCGAGCTCGAAGCAACAATGCTGCCTGTTTGGTCAATGCCACAGGGTGCGAGCTACGCATTAAAGTCAAAAACATTCCTTGATTACCAAAACGACGTAAAAGTCAGCGATGTTCGTCTTGCCGCGCAAGAAGGCTATGAAAGTGTGGAACACACAAAACGTTACACAACATTGGGTATGGCAACAGACCAAGGTAAATTGTCAAACATCAACGGTTTAGCAGTCCTAGCAGACAGCCTGAACGCTGACATCCCAAATGTAGGTACAACAACATTCCGCCCACCCTATCACCCTATTTCATTGGGATCGATTGCAGGGGATGCACATAATGAATTGTTTAAGCCAATCCGCAAAACACCTATGCATCAGTGGATTGATGAAAACGGTGGCGATTGGGAACCTGTCGCAGACTGGCGCCGTCCGTATTGCTATAAACAAGGCAGCGAAAGTGTCGAAGAAGCGGTCACACGCGAAATTCTAAACACACGTGAAAACTGCGGGCTGTTGGATGCTTCCACCCTTGGTAAGATCATCGTCAAAGGGCCTGATGCAGGCAAATTCCTTGATATGATATACACCAATATGATGAGCACCTTGAAAGTTGGTTTCTGCCGCTATGGTTTGATGTGTTCTGAAAACGGCTTCTTATCAGACGACGGCGTTGTCGCACGTTTGGATGAAAATACGTTCTTATGCCACACGACCTCTGGCGGTTCTGACCGCATTCACGCCCATATGGAAGAATGGTTGCAAACCGAATGGTGGGATTGGAAAGTTTACACGGCCAATATCACAGAACAATACGCACAGATTGCTGTTGTTGGCCCAAATGCCCGCAAAGTATTAGAAAAACTGGGCGGTATGGATGTATCTGCAGAAGCCTTGCCATTCATGACATTTAAAGATGGCGAATTAGGTGGTATCAAAGCGCGTCCTTACCGCATCTCATTCTCGGGTGAGTTGTCTTACGAAATCGCTGTTCCAGCATCCCAAGGCCAAGCGTTTTGGGATATGTGCATGGAAGCCGGTAAAGAGTTTGGTATCCAGCCATATGGCACCGAATGTTTGCACGTGATGCGCGCTGAAAAGGGCTTTATCATGATTGGTGATGAGACAGACGGCACAGTCATTCCACAAGATTTGGGTTTGAATTGGGCTATTTCTAAGAAGAAAGAAGATTTCTTAGGTAAACGTGGTCAGCAACGATCCCATATGACAGATCCAAATCGTTGGAAGCTGGTTGGTTTGAAAACTGTAGATCCAGCAAAAGTCATTCCAGATGGTGCTTATGCGGTTGATGGCACAATGCGTGAAAACGGTATGCACAATATGATCGGACGTGTGACATCCACATATTTCTCACCGACACTAAACCATTCGATTGCTATGGGTTTAGTTCAGAACGGCCCTGATCGTATGGGTGAAGTGATAGAGTTCCCAACAATCGGTGGTGAAAGTATCAAAGCCGAAATTTGTGATCCAGTGTTCTTGGATAAAGAAGGAGCACGTCAAAATGTCTAATGCTGTAAGCGCATTGAACGGCGCATCATTCAAAGGTTCCGTAGCTATTAAGGATGTAGGCCTGCAAGGTATGATTACCTTACGTGGCGACTTCAAATCTGCGGTATTAGCAAAAGCTGTAAAAGCCGCAACAGGTACAGCCGTTCCTGAGACAGGTCAGATATTGCACAGCACAAAAGGGTCTGCTGCATGGATGTCACCTGACGAACTGCTTTTGCTTGTGGACTATACCAATGTGGATGCTGTTATCGCCAAGCTGGATAAAGCACTATCTGGCGAACATGCATTGGTTGTGAATGTATCTGATGCCCGTGCCTTATTTGAAATCAAGGGCGTAGCCACACGTGATATAATAGCCAAAGGTAGCCCAGCAGATATGAACAAAGATGCCCTGCCCGTCGGTATGATCCGCCGCAGTCGCTTGGGTCAATTACCCGTCGCATTTTGGATGGATGATGAAAAGACAGCCCGAATGGTATGTTTCCGATCCGTTGGCGAACACGTCTTTACGTGGTTAAAAAATGCCTCGAAAAAAGGCAATCTGCCCAAATACCATACATAGTCGCATAACTGTTACACAAACCTATGCGTTATACGCATATCGGTTTTGCGACATTGTCTGATGTAAATGTCGCTTTTGTCACTTATGTTTTAGTCATGGAAGCGAAGGAGCACCAAGATGACTAATCTAGACACAAAAATCGACTATGTAGCAATTGAAGCACATGCCCGCAAACTACGCGCAGAAGCAATGCAAAATGTTGGCACACAGTTTGTAGCTTGGGTCAAATCCTTCAAGATTGCACCAAAGCTACGTTTTGCACATTAAGCAAAATCTTCTCTAAGCAGAGCGTTTTGATTTAATATCGAGACCCTGTAGAGTAACCGAATGGCCGCTGCTTTTGCTGCGGCTTTTTCTTTTTTAAATTTGTCAAATCTGCCCAATTTAACTCAAATTGGCACAATTCAGCCCTTATTCGGCGCAAGATTTTCTTAATATTACCTCTGAATCCCCTCACGTCTTACCAAAATCAAACACATTCAAACGTAATAAAGGGACCATAAAATCAATCCACGCACCAAGCGAAGGAAGAAAAAATGAAAATGGTCTTGAAAACAAAAATCGCAAAATACATCGCAGGTATCGCGTTGGCATTGTCAGTAACAGCATGTGCAAGCACACAGGCCCCTACTAAAAATGCAATCCTCGCCTCTCCTACACAAACAATCGAAGCACAGCGACCTGTATATAAGGTTGAGCAACTAAGCGTCACAGTGCCAGAAGAACTAACAGTATCAGAAGCTAACACATTCGTACCACGTGCAGATATCGTATGGCGTGAAGATCCTCGCGGTAATCGCAAACATCAAATACAAGCCATCATGGCAAACGCAATAGCAGAAGGCGTTTCACAAGTGACTACAGGTCAACCTGTAACGATGGAAGTACGCTTAAACACATTCCATGCGGTTACAGAAAAAGCCCGCTATACGGTTGGTGGTAAACATAACATTAACTTTGATTACCTCCTACGTGACGTAAATACTGGTTTGCCAGTGGCTGAAATTAAAAACGTGGACGCAACATTCAAAGCATACGGTGGTTCAAAAGCTGTAGCAGCAGAAAACCGCGGTGAGACGCAAAAAGTCCGTATCACACAGCGTGTTCGCGACATCATGTACAAAGAAATGATCGGTAATTCGGAAAGTTAATCTCCCAAAACTTATTCCTAAAGACCAAACTTAGGGTGGCCATACTATCGGTCACCTTTTTTTGTGGGTTTTCGAAACCTCTTAAACCCGCTAGTAGCATTCTATGACAGATAGCATGTACCCCACAATCCGCCTCCTTCCTAAAATGAATGCCCAAAAGATACGATTTGGGTTTCCATGGGTATTTTCAAACGAATTGGTTATGGATCGTCGTACACGCAAACTGCCATCCGGAAGCTTTGTGAATGTTGTTGATAGTAATGCACATTTTCTGGGAATTTGTGCGTTTAACCCAGACTCAAAAATAGCTGGGCGCTTTATGGACCGCACAGCAGAACAAATCATTGATCAAGAATGGTTACGCAAAAAACTTTTGAATGCCGCTGCAATGCGTGATCGATTATATGATGCTCCATTCTATCGTTTGATACATGCTGAAGCTGATGCTTTACCAGGTGTCATTATCGACCGCTTTGGTGACACGGCTGTATTGCAGCCAAATGCCAGCTGGGCTGAAAATATGTTAGATGATTTTGTCACTGTTCTGACAGAGGATCTAAACATCAAAACTGTTATAAAGAATGCTACTGGTCGCGCACGTAAGCTAGAAGGCCTTGATGAAGAAAATATGGTTCTTACTGGAAACGTGGATGGTGTTATCCCCGTGTTTATGAACGGTGCTACATTTATGGCGGATGTCGAGGGCGGTCAAAAGACAGGTTTGTTTTTTGATCAACGTCCCAATCATGCATTCGCAGCGGGTTTAGCAAAAGATGCACGTGTTTTGGATGTATTTTCTCATGTCGGTGGCTTCTCTCTAACATGCTTGGCACATGGCGCATCAGAAGCTACAGCTTTGGACGGATCAGAAGCAGCTTTAGAACTGGCTTCTCAGGGTGCGAGCGCAATGGGTGTATCAGACAAGTTCAAAACACTGCGTGGCGATGCTTTCGATAAGATGAAAGAACTTATTGATGCGGGTGAAAAATATGATCTTGTGGTTTGCGATCCACCCGCCTTTGCACCAAATAAAGCAGCCCTTAAAGCAGGTTTGCGCGCATATGAGCGTGTTGCACGTTTGGGCAGCCAATTGGTAGTAGAAGGTGGATATCTTGGGTTGTGTTCATGTTCTCATGCAGCCGATATCCAAAATTTCCGCACAGCATCATTGGCTGGAATTGGAAAATCTGGGCGCTCAGGGCAAATCTTGCACACAGGTTTTGCAGGGGCTGATCATCCAACACATGCAAGCCTAAGCGAAAGCGCTTATCTGAAAGCTATGTTCTTTAGGTTAGACTGATGCGTATCGTTCTTGATGCTTGTGTTCTATACCCAACTGTCATGCGAGAAGTTCTTTTAAGGGCAGCAAAAAAAGGGGCGTTCACGCCTATTTGGTCAGCGCGACTATTAGAAGAATGGCGCCGTGCAGCCGCGCGCCATAGCGATGAGCAAGACCAGATTGCAGGTGTCGAAATCGCCTTAGTCAGAGCAAACTGGCCCAAAGCAGAGATTGCAGGAAAAACTGAAGATACACTCTGGTTACCTGATCAGAATGATATCCATGTTTTAGAAACTGCAATATATGCTGGTGCCGATGCGATCATGACAGTGAATATTAAAGATTTTCCAACGCGCATTCTATCAAGCCACGGTATATTGCGGCGTGATCCCGACAGTTTTCTAGTCGAGTTTGCACAAGAAAACATAGAAGCGATGATAGATGTTGCCACTGATATCAAAGCGGCCGCGCAACTACATTCAGGTGAACCAAAAGATATCCGCAAACTTTTAAAGCGTACTGGTTTACCCCGTTTAGGAAAATTATTGGCTACGCAAACCTAATACATCTTCGGTTAGATTAAGTTTTGGCTTAGGAATATCTACTGCATCGACATCATAGATTGCGCGTTTTTCTAAAGCTGACATTGTACGATATTTGCGCCCAGCCGTTCGTTTTAAAGCCTTCACAACATCAAGAATATTTGCTTGGAGCAAATCCGAATACCCTAGGTTCCTTACAATGCGGCGCACCTCAAAGTCCTCAGCTGCGACAACACCAAAAGGCCAATCTTCAAAGTTACGTTTGGAACAACGTGTCATCAATCGTACCTTTAGCGAATGATGCCGTTTATCGAATGCAATATGCTTCATTGCTTCCGCAACTTTGGCAGCCCGCCCTTCGATAATATGCAAATAATTCCAATCATCATAATATAAGTAACTTGTAATCCCATGCTCAACATTATTGGGTAAAGACTGCGCTGTAATTTCAAGCAAATCATTGGGCTTTATGCGCATCCTCGATTTGCTTTGATAGATAGTTTGCACGAACATTCTACATCCCCTCTTCTATTGCAACTTAGCTATAGAATTAGAGAATTAAAAACTTGTGAAAATTTAGCTAAACAGCCCAACGATCCTCAAGTTTTTCGATGGCCTCAATCCTGTCAGATGTTTTAGGATGGCTCATTAACCATGCCAATGGTTGTCCCGAAGCACCAACAAGTGCTTCTAATTTAGTAAACAAACTTTTTTGTGGCTCAGTTCCGATACCCGCTTTGGTAAGCAGTGCGGCTGCATACGCATCTGCTTCGTATTCATCAGATCGCGAAAGACGTGCAGCAAGCAAGGTCGTCAACATATTTGCAATATAGACGCCAATACCAGGTAAGAAGCGAGATAAAATCATACTTAATGCAACACGGATAGCATTCTGGCCTGAAAAATCGATCATACGTCTACGCGAGTGTCCAAGCGCGACATGTCCCAATTCATGCGCAATCACACTGGCGATTTCTGCCTCTGTTACATCGCCCGACCGGTATTTATCAATAAATCCACGCGTAATGAAAATTCTGCCGTCAGGAGCAGCTAAGCCATTCACAGGCTCAATTTCATATACATGCACTTTAATTTTTTCTAAGTCCAAAGCTTCGGCCATTTGGAGCAACATAGGTTGTAGCTTAGGGTCAACGAGCATTGTTGATTTTTCATCCAGCTCTGATTTCAGTCGCCAAGATGACAGGCGGTACATGACCAGTGCATAAATAATTGCAAGCAATATTGGGGCGAACTTCAACATGGTCTTGATATGGGTATGATTGGCGTAGTTAGCAAGTCACTTCTTATAATTCGCCTTGGCCTTTTTGTGGTTTGATTAAACCATTCAACTGCATCCATGGATTTACTTTTAAGGCACGGCGCAAAAAGATTTGTGCAATATCTTCGCGACCTTGCTTTATAAAGATCAATCCTTTGCCTTCTAAGGCACCAAAATGGTGTGGCTCAAGCTCGAGTGTACGATCTAGACTATCAGATGATGCTTCCAGCTTTTCTTGTAAGAAATAGGCAAAAGCCAATTGATTGTGCCCTTCTGCATAATCAGGACAGTATTTCACCAAACGTAGGAATGTTGTCTCTGCTGCAATAAAATCAGAAACGCGTAAATGTGATAACCCTGTATCCAACAGCTCTTGAGCAACGGTATCAGGCGCTGATTGCCAAAACTGCCACATACCTGCAACAGCGCTTTGACTTGAACTGAAAGTCTCTGCCAACTGCAGATTTTCCAATAGCTTCATACGTTCCGTATTGCGATCAGGCACATCTGAACAAGCATATGATGCATGAGCAAAGAAAAGTATCGGAATAAATAAACATTTCATATGACGATGCTGCCAGCATCATAGTACATCTGTCAAGAATACGCTGGCTGTTAGCGCCCCAACTCTTTCATAGCCGCCTCAATACCCTTAAGCGTCATACCGAACATTCTACCTTCAAAAATCTGACGGATCATTTGAATAGAATGCGTATATTCCCAAGCATTTTCGCGTACGGGATTTATCCAAATATGATCTGGCCATTGTTCGCGGGCGCGTTGCAACCAAACCTGCCCTGCTTCGGCATTATAGTGTTCATTCGCACCACCGACATAGGCAATTTCATATGGCGACATGCTAGCATCACCTACAAAGATACATTTGTAGTCTTTGCCATAAGTACGCAATATATCGTGCGTTGAAATCTGTTCTGTCCAACGGCGCTTGTTATCTTTCCAAACACCTTCATATAGGCAATTATGGAAATAGTAGTATTCCAAATGTTTGAACTCTGTACGCGCAGCAGAAAACAACTCTTCGATCACTTTGATATATGGATCCATAGAGCCGCCTATATCGAAGAACATTAGAACCTTAACAGCATTGCGCCGCTCAGGGCGGGTTTTTACATCCAAATATCCGTTTTCAGCTGTAGCTTGGATCGTCCCCGACATATCCAATTCTTCATCCGCTCCATCGCGCGCCCAGCGCCGCAGGCGTTTTAATGCAACTTTAATATTACGGGTCCCGAGTTCAACATCATCATCCAAATTGCGAAACTCGCGTTTATCCCAAACTTTCACAGCCTTTTGGTGACGACTCTCATTTTGACCAATACGAATACCTTCTGGGTTATAACCATAGGCACCAAAAGGAGATGTGCCAGCAGTCCCAATCCATTTGCTACCGCCTTGGTGACGTTTTTCCTGCTCCTCTAAACGTTTTTTCAACGTTTCCATTAGTTTATCAAAACCACCCAAAGATTCGATTTCTGACATTTCATCTTTGCTTAGGTGTTTTTCTGCAAGCTTGCGTATCCATTCCTCTGGGACATCAACCTTATTCATCACATCTTCGAATGTGATATTCTCTAAACCTTGGAATGTTTTTGAAAAAGCCAAATCAAACTTATCAAGATTTCTTTCATCTTTAATCAAACATGTTCGCGCAAGAAAATAGAATTGGTCAATATCATAGGCTGTTAAACCAGCCTGCATTGCTTCTAGAAGTGTGAGATATTCACGTAAAGATACGGGTATCTTCGCTTCTTTTAAATTAGCGAAGAGAGGTAGCAGCATGGATTAAACCCACCCCTGCCAATCAAAAACAACGGATAAAAACATGCCTAATATGAAAAATGCGATACCATGAGCAAACCCATATTGCAGCATATCTAACGTGGATCCTTGTTTTCGATAAGCACGAAATGCACCGATCAAAAGACCGAGGAAAAACGCTGGTACCATAATCATATTAGAAGCCTTTCGTGGACACCCTTGGTCGCAATAATGCGACCATCTCTAGGTGCTTAGATATATCCGAATTGGATGCAAGGCCATAGCGCGCCCAGCTAATTGCTTCGGTTCTAATCGTTTTTGCATCGGCAAAACGTCCCAACCCTTCATAAACTTCGGCTTTCATCGCTAAAAGCTTAAATAATAATGTACCATTTTGTGACTTTTCCGCAACCGGCAGTGAGTCGTTGATTAACGTTAAAGCCGTATCAAAGCGACCTGTGGACATTGATATTGATGCCATTTGTACGGATGCTCGTGCTGTATGAATATCTGTAGTGCCAAACAATGTTTTAAAGATTGCATAGGCACGTACAAAATCACTTGCTGCAGTTTTTGGGTCTTTTACCAAAGATACCTGCCCACGTGCAAAATATGCAAACCCAAGGCGATGATCTTTATAATCATTTTCGATTGCAATCTTAACGGCATCGAAGGCCGCTCCTCTGCGCTTTTCTGAGCTTGTTTTTGGGCCAAGCGCAGTTTCGATAGCCTTGACCCATTTCTTGCTGGTTTTCGCCAATCTCATTGGAGGCAATGTTTCACCGATAGGATTAAGGAGTGCCAATAGCTCTGGCAAAATACTAGAAACTTGCTCTTTTCTCATACCGTTTTGTAATTCTGGAGAATAATAAGCGCGCAAAATCAACATATCATAAGGCGTTAATGTGATATGATAATTATCATCGTTAAATACACTATCCGACAATCTGTACAGATCATTCACTGGTCCTAATGACTGTGCAATTTCTTCATGCAGGCAATCACGTGCTTCTTGTGGAGAAACATCATTTGGCATGAATACAGTAACTTGTTTGCGCTCTGTTAATTTTGTCCAATCCAATGAACTTTTAAATCTTTTGCGGCGATATTCAGACCAACTTGAAACATTGGGCACAACAAAGCATGCAGCAGTAGGAATAGCCTTCTGTAATTGTTTTTTAGGTAAAGTCTCAATGTTGATATTAGCTGTTTGTTCAGTCACACGACTTACATCAATACCCGCTTCTGTTCTTAGACGTGCAATAAGGAGGTCTAAATCACGAATTACATAGTTTGGCGCAGAACCATTCACAGTAATCGAAATTGGGCCCGAAAACTTTGTAAATTGTGGTAACTTCTGTCCACTTTCCAAGGCAAAGCTTAGATCTAAGAATTCTTCTGCAATATCAATATTCGACTTATAAATACTGCTGTCGTGTGATTGATTTGGGAAACTCCGCATAGTGACAGCGGAAATTAAATCTATTGAATTTCGGCTAACTTCTTCAGGAGGCGTGCTACCGCACCCCATTAATGCAAAAAGAGATATTGATAGTAAAAAACGTTTCATACTGGCTACACTTACACTTGATACTTAATAAACGACGTCCGCGTGGCCACTTTATCATACAAAACTTGCGCCTGCGCGTTCTCGGTAGAGGTTAACCAATAAACTGAGGCAACATTATGGTCAGAACCGTGCTTTTCTACAACTTTAATAAGATTTTTACCTATCGATAAACCCCTATAGGTTGAATTTACGTATAAGTCATTCAGATAGATACGTTCTTCGATATCCCAAAAAGACTTATGATAGAGAAAATTCACCAACCCAACAGCTTTACCTTCGTGAAAAGCCAAAGCGGCATACATAGATTCGTTTGGATCGATGATACGTTCCCATGTTTTTTCATAAACCTCTGTAGAGCGCGATGTTTCATAAAAAGTCAGATACGCTCCCCAAAGCGCGAACCAATCTACTTTGTCACCTGCCTCTACTAGCCTAATGTTCATTATTACCGTTCTCCTCGCGCCAAAAATGCCAAACGTTCGAACAAATGAATATCTTGTTCATTCTTTAATAAAGCACCATGTAACTTTGGTAACGCATCTTTGCTATCACGGCGCATATCAGTCGCGTTCAAATCCTCGACCAGTAATAACTTTAACCAATCCAGCACCTCAGATGTCGATGGCTTCTTTTTAAGACCAGCCGTTTCGCGAATTTCAAAGAACTGCGTTAAAGCCTCTGCCACTAAATCCTGCTTTATGTTTGGAAAGTGTACATCAACGATCTGTTGCATCGTTTCCATATCAGGGAATCGGATATAATGGAAAAAACAACGGCGCAAAAATGCGTCAGGCAGTTCTTTTTCATTATTGGATGTGATTATGACAATCGGGCGATTCTTTGCTTTGACAGTTTCCCCTGTTTCATAAACATGGAATTGCATCTGATCTAATTCTTGCAGCAAATCATTCGGAAATTCGATATCAGCCTTATCGATTTCGTCAATCAGCAGGACAAGACGTTCTTCTGCTTCAAAAGCCTGCCAAAGTTTACCTTTTTTAATATAATTAGACACATCGTGAACACGCTCATCACCCAATTGGCTATCGCGCAAACGCGATACTGCATCATATTCATAAAGCCCTTGTTGTGCCTTGGTCGTAGATTTAATATTCCACTCAATCATTGGTAAATTTAGGGCATCAGCCACTTGACGTGCCAGCTCTGTTTTACCTGTTCCAGGTTCACCTTTTACAATCAGAGGGCGTTCTAATGCGATGGATGCATTCACAGCGATGGTTAAATCCTCCGTCGAAACATAATTTTTTGTGCCAGTAAACTTCATTTTGCCCCTTAAACCCTTGGTTTTCCATAGACTATGCGCGTTTTCACGATGCCGCAAGGTCGTACATCTTTGGGGTGACAACCTTGTGATATTTCTATATCGAAGCATCAAATTGGCAAGACTCGCCAAGGTGAGGATGACTATAATGGGTGTAACAATGAAATCAGAAGTTATTCTGGATGCAGACTACCGTCCAGCCGATGACGAACCGTTTATGAATGATCGTCAAACTGAATATTTCCGCCGTAAATTGACGGATTGGAAAGCAGACTTACTAGAAGACACACGCGATACAATCGAAGGCATGCAAGAAGGCGCACGTAACATTCCTGATGTTGCTGACCGTGCATCTGAAGAAACTGATCGTGCATTGGAATTGCGTACACGCGATCGCCAGCGCAAATTGGTTGCCAAGATTGATCAAGCATTGCGCCGTATCGATGAAGGTGAATTTGGCTACTGTTCAGAAACAGGTGAGCCAATCTCATTGAAACGTTTGGATGCACGTCCGATCGCAACAATGTCTTTGGAAGCACAAGAGCGCCATGAGCGTAAGGAAAAAGTACACCGCGACGATTGATCGCCCGTACTGACCTGTTAAAGTTTTGACACCGAGGACTGAATAGTCTTCGGTGTTTTTGTATCACAAGGGCCTACAATGCCGCTCAAACATATTAACATCGCAATCATTGGCGCAGGGGTCGGTGGTTTAACAGCCGCGATCGCTTTGAAACGCCATGGCGCGAAGGTGACTGTGTTTGAACAAGCAGAAAAAATTGCAGAAGTAGGTGCGGGTATTCAGATCAGCACCAACGCAATCCGTGCTTTGACAGATATGGGATTATCCCCACTTGATTGGCCTCATAATACACCCAGCGCTGTTCACCTGTGTGATTATAAGAAAGGTAATGTTGTCTCTACCGTGGAATTGAATACATCACCAGACAGCCCCTTTTTGCAATTTCACCGCGCTGACTTGATAGATGCTCTTTGGTCCGCCGCCACAAAAGCAGGTATTGATATTCGCTGTGGGCAAATGATTAGCGATACAAAACCAAATGGCCAAATCCTTGGTCAAAAATATGATCTCATTGTCGGTGCAGATGGCATTAAATCCCTAATCAGAAATACACATTTCAAAAGTCAGACACCCGCATTTACAGGCCAAGTCGCATGGCGAGCAATTGTAGATGCTGATTCAGAAAGTACCCAATTCCAAAATAAAACCCATGTCTTTATGGGCCCTCACAAACATGTTGTTGTATATCCCCTGCGCGGTGGGCAACAGGTCAATATTGTAGCGGTTGAAGAACGTGCTGAATGGGTTGAAGAAGGTTGGAACCATTTGGGTGATCCAAAACAACTTTGCACTCTTTTTAAGGGTTGGGCTGCCCCTGTAAGCACTTTATTACAAAAAATAGACGCACCTATAGCATGGGGATTGTTTGCCCACCCACCTTTAGAAACATGGGCGAATGATCGTATCGTTCTACTGGGTGACAGCGCCCATCCGATGGTACCTTTTATTGCTCAAGGCGCCTGTATGGCGATTGAAGATGCGTGGGTTTTGGCAGATCAGCTTGTTAAAAAAGCGGATATATCACAGGCCTTACAAGCCTATGAAGCGATACGCAAACCACGTGCAACTAAAGTCCAAGAAACAGCTCTAAAATCCGGGCGAATATATCACGAAGCCAATCCAATAAAGCGCAAGATACTACATACAGGTATGCAAATTACATCGCGCCTAGCCCCACAAATCATGGCACGGCACTATGATTGGATTTACGATTACGATGTTACGAAATCAGGCGTCTAATTCGACCCAGATCGGCACATGATCAGACGGTTTTTCACGCCCGCGCGTGTCACGATCAATCTTGCAATCTTGTAATAAATCCGTACATTGCGGTGACAGCAAAAAGTGGTCGATCCGAATACCGTTATTCTTATTCCAAGCTCCTGCTTGGTAATCCCAGAACGTATAATTCATGGGTGCTTGATTACGCGTTCGAAATGCTTCTGTAAAACCTAGGTTCATTAGCTTGCGATATGCTTCACGCGTTTCTGGCAAATACAAAGCGTCCTCCAGCCAAGGTTTTGTATCCCAACAATCCTCAACCTGCGGGATAACATTATAATCCCCAGCCATCAGAAATGGTTCTTCCAGAGCCATCAACTCTTGGGCCCGTGCATATTGGCGTTTCATCCATGACAGTTTGTAATCGTATTTTGGGCCAGGTGTTGGGTTGCCATTTGGTAAATATAATCCGCATACACGCACCGCTTGTTTATCGCCTATAATGGTCGCTTCTATCCAACGTGCCTGAATATCATCTTCATCACCTGGCAAACCACGTGTGATATCTTCCAACGGAAGCTTTGATAGGATCGCAACACCGTTGAAGCTTTTCATTCCATGCGTTTCTACTTGATACCCTAAGTCTTCGATCGGTTCGCGTGGAAAATTCTCGTCCACAGATTTGATTTCTTGTAATAAAGCTACATCAGGTTTGGCTTCTTCTAACCATTGCAAAAGAGCAGGCAAACGCGCTTTGATGCCATTGATGTTAAACGATGCGATTTTCATGAAGACTGCCCTATTCGTGTTTATAGTTATACTACATGTTTGCAGCAATGAGATGCAAGAACCTGAGCACCATTAATCCAATAGTAACCATGCTGAAATTTAATATCAGCCAATAGGTTATAAAATTGAGGATTACATGAATAGGTATGTGAAAGTTTTCGGGGAACGTAATACGGGTACGCGTGCATTTACCCAAATGTTGCGGAAATGCAGTCATGTAAATGTACAACAAGGCCCAAAATCTCTTGAAAAAAGAGATCATAATTGGATCCGCCTGAATGATGCTGTTGATCAATTCTATAGGGATGATTGGCGGAAGTTATACCGCGATGCACTACGGGATGAAAATTGCATAGACCACGAAGCTATTTACGCATGGAAACATGCTGCCGCCATCTGGGACATAGGATATCTTAAACATAATATCGATGTCGTATTTATGGTGCGAAACCCCTATGCATGGGCATTATCCACGGCTTGCAAACCCCACCATATTAAAGGCCCCAAGACACCAAGCTTTACAAATTTCATCACACGCCCATGGTTAACTGAACGCCGCGATAATGTAGCAATTGTACTACCATCTGTTATAGACTTATGGACAACTAAAATCGTTTCTTTTTTAGATTTCAGTGAATTGGCTAGTCATTTTGGTATGTCACCTGAATTCTTAAAATTAGAAAGTTTTATATTACATCCAGAGCTTGAAACTTGCCGTATTTTAAACGCATTCGGTATACCAAACGCAGGTCTTTCGAAAATTGAAAATTCCACAAAGAACAACAACGCAACTTTGAGCGATATGCAAGATGAATGCCGCAAAGAATCTTGGAAGAAGCGCCTAACAAATGGCACAGTTGAGCTCATAAACGAAAGACTGGATCGCAGCTTAGTCGAACATTTTGGCTATAAGTGGCTCAAACCAAATGATTTCCCAGATGTTTTACCAGAACATGAAAAGCAGCTTTTCAGATATGAGATGATGAATATAGAGCCGAACCCGAATTGGACTCATCCCTTACATAGAAAAGCTTGTACCGCAGCCACAGCTTGATGTGGCGTTTGGGTTCTCAATAACAAAACGCGCACCAATCAACTCTTGGGAAAAATCGATTACGGCATTAGCAAGGAATGGCAATGAAACACTATCGATCAGCACCTTTTGCCCGTCTTTTTCCAAAACAAGATCATCATCAGCCACATCTTCATCCAGCTTCATTTCATATTGAAAACCAGAACAGCCCCCACCCTCGACTGCAATCCGCAAAGCTTGGAGTGCAGAAGTATCTGCATTGATCTCGGCCAGACGTTCAAATGCGCGGTCCGTGACTTTTGGTGGTAATGTAAGCTCCATCTATCCAGTCGCTCCAGATTGGGGTATGTGTTTCCTAAATATAGGCGCGGATGCACCGCGCGACAAGGCAAAGGCGAACACAAATGCTTGCGAATTACGCATGTGATCCAAAAAACAGCCGTGGTCGGCTGGTAAATGAGCACGAATCCGAACATCGATCCCCATTTCAACGTGACCGCGACAGAATAATCCATTCTACTGCGTTTCGCCGCCTAAAGCATAAAACACAGGTATTTGTGGCCCACGAAGGCGATCATTTCCGCACGCGTTTGACCCATTCAATCGAAGTTGGACAAGTTGCGCGGACAATCGCCTCTACTTTGGGTTTGAACCAAGAACTTACTGAAGCTGTAGCATTGGCACATGACCTTGGTCATACGCCTTTTGGGCATAATGGCGAAGATGTTTTGGCAGAGTGTATGAAACCTTTTGGTGGCTTCGACCATAATGCACAAGCATTGAAAATTGTCACCAGTTTGGAACGTCATTATGCTGAATTTGATGGTCTCAATCTGACATGGGAAACATTAGAAGCCATTGCAAAGCATAATGGTCCTGTAACAGGCACCCTGCCCTTTGCATTAGAGGATTATAACAAAACTTATGATCTAGAACTTTACACATACGCAAGTGCCGAAGCCCAAGCCGCAGCAATTGCAGATGATATTGCTTATAATAATCATGATTTGGACGATGGTCTACGCGTTGGTCTATTCAGCGTTGAAGATATCTTAGAACTTCCGCTGGTTGGTGATTGCTTCAAAGAAGTAGACGCTAAATATCCATTGTTAGAGCAACAACGCCGTCGTCACGAAGCTTTGCGCCGTGTATTTGGGATTATGGTGCAGGATGTTGTTTCCGAAAGTAAAAAGCGGATAACAACTTTGGCGCCGAATTCAGCACAAGACATTCGCAACCACAGTGCTCCAGTCATCCAATTTTCAGAAGAACTCTTTGCACAGCTAAAAGAAATTCGCTCATTCCTTTTCACCCGCATGTACCGACATGATGACGTGAACAAAATGCGCCATGATACGGGTATAGTGGTAAAGGAATTATTCAACGCCTACATGGATAACCCAACACTCTTACCTGATCGAAGACGCCCCAGAAATGCGGATAAGACCGCCCTTGCCCGCGCAGTTGCTGATTATATTGCAGGCATGACCGATCGATTTGCCTTTCAAGAACATGAAAAACACTGTGCTTAACGGCTGGAATGCCCCTTAATCCTATGTTAAGTCCCGCCAAACCTAGATGGATACGACGACTATGAACCTGTTCGCAGATATAAGAGCCCTTGTTTTAGATGCTTTGGCACAAATGCAAACCGAAGGCAGCTTACCTGCTGACTTGGATTTCTCAAATGTTGCGGTAGAGCCTCCACGTGATCCTTTGCATGGCGACATGGCCACCAACGCGGCAATGGTTTTGGCAAAAGCTGCAAAAATGAAACCACGCGATATTGCGGATGCTTTGGCAGTGAAGCTGGCAGCTGATGATCGTGTGACTGTGGCTGATGTAGCTGGGCCTGGTTTCCTGAATTTACGCCTTTCCCCATCTGTTTGGCTGGATGTGGTGCCAAGCGCATTGAATGCAGGCATTGATTTTGGTCGTTCCCAAATGGGCGGCAGCAAAAAAGTTAATATCGAATATGTATCAGCAAACCCAACAGGCCCATTGCACGTTGGTCACACACGCGGTGCTGTATTTGGTGATGCATTGGCAAGCTTATTGGATTTCGCAGGTTACGATGTGACACGCGAATATTACATCAATGATGGCGGCGCACAGGTCGATGTGTTGGCGCGCTCTGTCTACCTGAGATATCTTGAAGCCAATGGTCAAGCTGTTCAATTCGAAGATGGTACATACCCGGGCGACTATCTGATTGCTGTTGGGCAAGATGTCAAAGAAAAATATGGCGACACATTGGTTGGCAAGCCAGAATCTGAATGGTTGAAAGAACTGCGTGAATTTTCCACCGATGCCATGATGGATTTGATCCGTCGTGATCTGGCATCTATCGGCGTGAAAATGGATGTGTTCTTTTCTGAAAAATCACTTTACGGCACAGGTCGTATTGAAAGTGCTTTGGAAGATTTGGAAGCGAAAGGATTGATTTACGAAGGTGTTCTTGAGCCACCCAAAGGCAAAAAACCTGATGATTGGGAAGCACGTGAACAAACATTGTTTAAATCAACAGAACACGGTGATGACGTTGATCGCCCAGTCAAAAAATCCGATGGATCATGGACATATTTCGCCCCTGATATCGCATATCATTATGACAAAGTTCAACGCGACTTTGACGAATTGATCGATATCTTAGGCGCTGACCATGGTGGGTATGTCAAACGGATGAAAGCAGCCGTTTCAGCGTTATCTAATGGTGAAGTACCTTTGGATATTAAGCTATGCCAACTTGTGAAGCTTTATAAAAACGGTGAACCGTTCAAAATGTCGAAACGTGCGGGTACATTTATCACGTTAAGCGATGTGGTTGAGCAAGTTGGTCCTGATGTGGCTCGTTTCGTTATGTTAACGCGTAAAAATGATGCCCCTTTGGACTTTGATTTCGATAAAGTCCTAGAGCAATCAAAAGAGAACCCTGTATTTTATGTACAATACGCCCACGCGCGGGTTCACTCTGTTCTTAAGAAAGCAAAAGACGCTGGTCTGGATACCTCTGATGCAGCATTAGCCGCAGCTGGTGCCGATCACTTAGGCCATGAAGCAGAATTAGCCGTAGCTAAAAAACTGGCAGAATGGCCACGCCTTTTGGAACTGGCTGCAAAGCACAATGAACCGCATCGTGTTGCATTTTATTTGTATGAATTAGCATCTGAATTACACTCTTTATGGAATCGCGGCAAAGACGAGACAGATCTTAGATTCCTGCAAGAGGGCAAAAATGAGGTTTCATTAGCTAAAATCAGTCTAATTAGAGCTGTTTCCGTTGTTATTTCCGCAGGACTTGGTATTTTAGGCGTAACTCCGATGGAAGAAATGCGCTAAAAACAACAAAAATCGCATATTTCGGGGTTGGAGCAGGCAAATACACAAGATAGTGTATGAAAAAGAGGCAAAACCCTATGTCCGAGTACGAAGAACAGAACAACCAAGCAAATCGCATCGCCCCATTAGGCATCGCGAGGCTTGCTATGAACTGGATTGGCGCCATCGCATCCATCGCGTTGGTAATCGGTTTAGTCTATTGGGTGTTCAATTTGGGCACACGTGATCCAAACGACATTCCAATCATTCGCGCCATGGAAGGGCCAGCCAGAACACAGCCTGAAAATCCTGGCGGAACACAAGCAAACCATCAAGGTTTGGCTGTGAATTCGGTGCAATCTGAAGGCTCAACTGAAAAACCAGCCGAAACAGTTGTGCTTGCACCAGAGCAGCAATCACTGACATCAGAAGATCTTGCGCAAAATGAATTGGCCAAGGCAAAACCTGAATTGCGCCCAGAACCGAAGCCAGAAACAGAACCAACACCAGATGTTACAGACGTCGCAAAAGCTGAAGAGCCTACACCAACAATTCAAGATCCTTCTTTGATTGTTGAAAGCATTACAGTTGAAAACGAAAGCACAGTTATCTCGTCGAGCGAATACGCACCACTGCAATCCCCTGTTCCACAATCACGCCCTACAAACCTAAGTTCGCGCGTTCAAGCCGCAGCCAAAGTGAAGGAAGAACCACAAGTTACAGACCCTGAAAACGTATCAAGTGTTCCTGTCGGCACACGTTTGGTACAATTGGGCGCTTATGACAGTGAAACGATTGCAGCTATCGAATGGGATAAACTAATCAGTAAACATGGTGATTTATTAACTGGCAAAAAACGCCTGATCCAATCTGCTGAATCTGGTGGCCGTACATTTTTCCGACTTCGCGCAATGGGCTTTAATGATGTAGAAGACAGCCGAAATCTGTGTTCTGCTCTTTTGGCACGCGGCACACCTTGTATTCCGGTAAGCGCACGATGACATCACAGACAGCCTGTATATTCGGCTGTGAAAGCCTGCGTTTAAGCTCTGATGAGAAACAGTTTTACAAAGACGCCAAACCTTGGGGGTTTATTCTGTTTGCTCGCAATCTTGAAACACCAGATCAAATTCACACATTAACATCTGAGCTACGTGATACTGTTGGGTATGATGCGCCTATTCTAATTGACCAAGAAGGTGGGCGTGTTCAACGTTTACGCAGCCCCGAATGGTCAGAGTGGCTACCGCCATTAGAACAAGTCGAAGCTTTGCCAAATGAAGCGGCACAAGCTGCTATATATTTACAATACCGCATTATTGCTGCGGAGCTCAAAACGCTTGGTATTGATGTAAATTGTGCACCAATGTTGGATATTGCCACAAAGGATAGCCACGAAATCATCGAAAATCGTTGTTTTGGCCGCGATCCCGAAACGGTTTCTACAATGGGTCGCGCTGCTGCAAATGGCCTATTAGATGGTGGGGTTCTGCCAATCATTAAACATATTCCAGGTCACGGCCGTGCAAATATGGATAGTCATTTTGAACTACCAGTATTGGATACCACACATGAAATCCTAAAAAGTAGTGATTTCGTTCCCTTTCAACGCCTATCTGATCTGCCAATGGCAATGACAGCACATATTACATATACTGATATTGATCCTGATAATTGCGCGACACAATCTTCAAAAGTCATCAATACTATTCGATCAGAAATAGGGTTTGATGGGCTTATCATGACCGATGATCTATCCATGAAAGCCCTTAAAGGTAGTTTCGCAGATCGTTGCGATGCATCCTTTAATGCGGGTTGTGATGTGGTTTTGCATTGTAACGGTGTTATGGATGAAATGACACAAGTGGCAAAGGCCGCACCATCCCTATCAAGCCAAGCTTTGAAACGTGCGGATGCCGCAACCAAATTGCGCCATACACCAGATGATTTCGATATGGAAAGTGCAAAGGCTACCTTCAAGCAATTCACTCAGGTGGAGGCTTAATGGCAGAACCAACTGAAAAAGAGATCGCAGAATTCGAACAAACAACACAAGAACGGATCAAATCCGAGTCCTTGTTGGTAGATGTCGATGGTTTCGAAGGCCCTCTTGACGTTCTTTTGACGTTGGCGCGCACACAAAAAGTGGACTTACGTAAAATTTCTGTTCTGGAATTGTCCGAACAATACTTGAAATTCGTTGAGGAAGCTAAAAAACTGCGTATCGAATTGGCCGCAGATTATTTGGTTATGGCCGCATGGCTAGCGTTCCTAAAGTCACGACTTCTTTTGCCGCCTGACCCAACAGAAGCGGGCCCATCTGCTGAAGAACTCGCAGCGCATCTAGCTTTCCAATTGGAGCGCCTTGAAGCGATGCGCAGATCTGCTGCCAAGTTAATGGCAAGAGATCAAATGGGACGTGATTTCTTTGCACGTGGCATCCCAGAAACAGTCAGTCAGAATCGCAAGATTTCATATCATGCAACTATTTTAGACTTGATGCAGGCTTATGCATTCATAAAGACCAAAGGCAGTTTTGAACCTTTACATATGAAAGAACGCGACCGCGTCTTTACTATGGAACAAGCTTTGGGACGTATGCGGACCTTGATAGGTCATGCTATTGAATGGGGTGATCTGCACCAGTTTTTACCAGACGGTTGGCGTGACGATCCAAAATTCCGCCGCTCAGCGACAGCATCCACATTTGCGGCATCCTTAGAGTTGGTGAAAGAAGGAAAACTGGAAATCCAGCAATCCGAACTTTTCGCCCCGATTAAACTTAGAACAAAGAGGTCAGAATGACCAAAGAGCAAAACGATACATTGTTTGAAGCACCGCCAATGGCGGAACAAGAGCGCATGATAGAAGCTATTCTTTTTGCATCAGCAGAGCCTATTTCGAAAAAAGCTATTGCAGATCGCTTGCCTCATGGTTGTGATGTTTCAGAAGCGATCGTGCATCTTCGCAAACGCTATGAAGGCCGCGGTGTAAAATTAGTTAAGGTGGATGATGCATGGGCATTTCGTACATCACCAGACTTAGGGTTCTTGATGCAAAAAGAGCGTTATGAAACGCGAAAACTATCTCGTGCCGCAATTGAAACGTTGGCTATCATTGCCTACCACCAACCAGTAACGCGCGCAGAGATTGAAGAAATTCGTGGGGTATCTGTATCAAGAGGCACTATTGACCTTTTGCTAGAATTGGAATGGATCAAATTGGGTCGACGACGCATGACACCAGGTCGCCCAGTCACTTTTGTTGTAACACAGGTTTTCCTGGATCATTTCGGACTGGAAAGCGAACGCGATCTGCCAGGTGTAAAAGAACTGCGCGACTCTGGCTTGCTGGATAACAGACCTGCACCAGGCGTATCATTAGAAGACACTGAAGCAGAAGTTGATTTGGAAGATGAAGATCAAGATGATATGTTTGAGTAAATCAATAAAACGGGTGATCCTATGAATGGTATCATTAACATGATTATGCGCATTGTCATTCAAAAGGGTCTGAGTGCTGTCATAAATAAAGGCATGGCGTATTTTTATCGTGATAAAAACGTTGATGATAAATCGCCTGAGGCACAAGCCAACAGAGAAAATTCAAAAAAATCCGCACAGAAAACACGCCGAGGAATCAAAATGCTTCGCCGTATTGGGCGTTTTTAAAAAGGCTCGCGTAATGCATCTCCAAATGCATTGAACAACTGTATTGATACCTCATCTTCATCCGCTCGCCATTCAGGATGCCATTGAACGGCAAGCGCAAACCCTTTTGCATCTTTAATACTTAATGCTTCTGGTGTGCCATCAGGTGCATATCCATCGATAACAATACGCTCTCCAGCGTCTTTAATGCCTTGCCCATGCAAGGAGTTCGTTAGGACAACATTACTGTCAAAAACATTTTCAAAAACGCTACCCTTATCAATCGTCACATCATGGCGATGCGCAAATTTTTCATCCTGTGTACCTTCTGGCGGCATACGGTGATTCATACGCCCGGGCAGGTCACGAATTTCAGGATGAAGCGTTCCGCCAAAGGCTACATTAAACTCTTGAAAACCACGACAAATACCCAAAATAGGCATGCCAATACGCACACATTCACGAATGAGCGGCAAAGTAAGGGTGTCTCGGTTACGGTCAAAATCACCGTGCGCCTCTGTTGCAAGCTCACCGTATTCTTCGGGATGAACATTTGGTCGTGCCCCCGTAAACAAAAAACCATCAAAGGTTTCAATCAGCTCATCAACGGTTACAAAATCGGGTAGAGATGGCACTGTTACAGCTAATGCATTTGAAACCTTCGCAATTGCATTAAAGTTACTCTCGCCAGTTGCCTGAACTTCATAACCCCCATCAATAATGTATGAATTGCCGATAATACCTACGACTGGTCTTTTCATTGCCCGAAACTCTTTAATGCTGGATTCTATCCAGCATTGCATGAATTTCGGGTATTGAAAATGTGTATTTTAAGCTTCTGCAGTCAAACCTGCGGCTTCGATGCCAGCAACAGCTGCAATCGCATCATTATCAGATGTATCGCCTGTTACACCAACGGCACCGATAATTTTTCCACGCTTGTCTTTTACCAAAACGCCGCCAGGAACAGGAATAACACGCCCATTATAAACACCGTTCACAGCATTCACGAAATATGGTTGTTGCTCACCACGATCCATAAGCTTTGACGTCGGCATACCAAGCATAATTGCAGCATTAGCTTTGCCATCTGCAACTGCGAAACGACCTGGAGCCGCCCCATCTTGACGTTCAAACGCTTTACAATGACCACCAGCATCCACAACAATCACTGATAGTGGCTGCAAACCAAGCTCTTTACCTTTTGCAAAAGCTTGGTTGATGATGCGTTTAGCCTTATTCGACGATATTTCGGCCATAAAATTATCCTTTAAGTTCTAATCTCCGTGCGTGTAGCACAGGCTCAGTATAACCTGAAGGTTGGACAGTGCCGAGGAAAACAAGGTCACATGCAGCTTGAAATGCGACACCAGTGTAGTCAGGTGCCATTGGCTTGTATGTTGGATCGCCTGCATTTTGCTCATCCACAACAATTGCCATGCGGCGCATGATTTCCATTGTTTCTTCTTTACTGACCACACCATGATGCAACCAGTTTGCAATATGCTGACTGGAAATACGGCATGTTGCACGATCTTCCATCAAACCGACGTTGTTGATATCTGGCACTTTAGAGCACCCAATACCTGCATCGATCCAGCGGACAACATAACCCAATATGCCTTGAGCGTTGTTTTCAACTTCACGCGTGATTTCTTCATCCGACCAATTTTGGCCTTGCGCCACTGGGAACTGAAGGATCGTATCAACACTAGAACGTTTCCCACCTGCCAAGATTTCATTCTGACGCTCTTGAACATTGATCTTGTGATAATGTGTTGCATGCAATGTTGCCGCTGTAGGGCTTGGAACCCAAGCACAGTTTGCACCTGCATTCGGGTGGACAGTTTTCTGATCCAACATATCTTTCATATTGTCTGGAACAGCCCACATACCTTTACCGATTTGTGCGCGACCTTGCAGACCACAAGCCAAGCCAACGTCAACATTATTATCTTCGTAAGCGGCAATCCATGGTTCGCCTTTGATATCATCTTTGCGTAAGAACGGGCCTGCTTCCATTGATGTATGGATTTCATCACCCGTACGATCCAAGAAACCTGTATTGATGAATGCCACACGATGTTTTGCAGCGCGGATACACTCTTTTAGATTCACAGTTGTGCGACGCTCTTCGTCCATGATGCCAATCTTCACAGTGAACTGTGGCAAATCCAAAGCTTGTTCTACAGCTGAAAAAATCACATCTGTAAACGCAACTTCATCAGGGCCATGCATTTTAGGCTTAACAATATAAACAGAACCATGTTCAGAATTACCACTGCGACGCTCAAGGTCATGCATTGCGATTGCAACTGTGAACATTGCGTCCATTAGGCCTTCGCCGATTTCATTTCCATCACGATCCAAGATCGCTGGTGTTGTCATCAAGTGGCCAACGTTACGCACCAACATTAACGCGCGCCCTTTCAAGCTGAATGGCGCACCTTCTGGTGAAACATATTTACGATCTGGCAACATACGGCGACGAAGTGTTTTGCCACCTTTTTGGAAGCTGGCAGTCAAATCGCGCTTCATCAAGCCCAACCAGTTTGAATAAGCCACAACTTTATCTTCTGCATCCACAACAGCAACTGAGTCTTCGCAATCCATAATTGTAGACAATGCTGATTCCACGATAACATCAGCCAAATTCGCTTTATCGTCTTTACCAATGTTGTGGTAAGCGTCGAAATACAACTCAATGTGTAAGTTATTGTTTTTCAACAAAACACCTTCTGGGCTTGTTGGATCATTACGGTATCCAACAAACTGGGAAGGATCAGCAAGCTGTTTGCCATCAATCAAAAGTTTCCCATCCACTACAGAATAGCTTGTTGCATCCGCATGCGACATACCATGAATTGGAAACGTTTCGTCTAGGAACTCCTTAGCCCAAGCGATCACTTCAGCTCCGCGCGCAGGATCGTATTCTTTACCCTTTGGCAGGCTGCCCATCGCATCTGTACCATATAGGCAGTCATACAAAGACCCGAAACGTGCGTTCGCAGCATTCAAAGCAAACCGTGCGTTTGTAATCGGCACAACCAACTGTGGGCCAGCGATTTCAGCAATTTCTGGGTCAACATTTTTTGTTTCAATAGAGAAAGGACGGCCCTTTTCGACCAGGTAACCGATTTCATGAAGAAAGATTTTATATGCTTTAAAATCAAACTCTTTACCGCGATTTTCAATATGCCACGCATCGATCTTTTGCTTAAGGTCTTGGCGACGCGCCAAAAGTTCACGGTTCTTTGGACCAAAGTTATGGACGATATAAGACAAACCTTTCCAAAATTGGCTGGCTGTCACATCTGTGCCTGGAAGCGCATCACGCTCCAAGAAATCAACCAGTTGCTCATCAATTTGCAAACCAAATTTTTCGATACGTTTCATCGTGTCCTCCAAAGACCGTTATATCTTGCATTGGTACTATTTTCTTACCAAACTGAACGCAAGAGAAAAGATTTCCTATCGGAAACGGTGCTAACATGAGTCTTTGAGGACAGCAACCGCTTGTATACAAAAGTATGCAATTATTTTACTTGAATCCCCAACGTAAACCATCACATCTAAGTCATCACCAATATGGAATCGAAAATGCGCCCTTCTCAAGCACCTACAATCCGACTTTCTGAATACACTGCTCCAGCGTTTTGGGTCGACACAGTTGACCTGACATTCAAACTAGAACCGACAGCGACACGTGTGATTTCTAAGATCGTATTTAAAGGAAACACGGATCGCTCAGATGGCCCGCATGACCTGCAATTGGATGGGCGCAATCTAAAGCTAATTTCCGCATCTATTAACGGAAAGCCCTTAAAAGACGATGAAATATTACAAGACGCAGAAGGTTTGCGCATCCCACATGACTTAGTACCGCAAGATAACTTCACTTGGGAAGCCGAGGTGGAAATCAATCCCGAGGGGAATACAGCGCTCGAAGGTTTGTATATGTCAAACGGCATGTATTGCACGCAATGTGAAGCGCAAGGTTTTCGTAAAATCACATATTACCCAGACCGCCCAGATGTAATGGCAACATTTAACGTTACAATAGAAGGCGACAGCCCTGTTCTATTGTCCAATGGTAACAAGCTTGACCATGGAAAATGGCACGATCCTTGGCCAAAACCTGCCTACCTATTTGCTTTGGTCGCAGGTGATCTTGTTTCCTATGATGATCAATTCACCACAATGTCGGGGCGAAACGTTGATTTACAGATTTTCGTGCGTGATGGCGACCAAGACAAATGCGCTTATGCGATGGATGCTTTGAAACGATCTATGAAATGGGATGAAGAGGTTTATGGCCGTGAATACGATCTAGATTTGTTTATGATCGTTGCCGTTGATGACTTCAACATGGGCGCAATGGAAAACAAAGGGTTAAATATCTTTAACTCTAAATACGTTCTCGCCAGTCCAGAAACAGCAACAGACCGAGATTACGAATTGATCGAAGGCATCATCGCTCACGAATATTTCCACAACTGGACAGGTAATCGCATCACATGCCGCGATTGGTTCCAGCTTTGCCTGAAAGAAGGCCTAACTGTTTTCCGTGATCAACAATTTTCAGGCGATATGCGTTCCCATGCTGTGAAACGCATTGATGACGTCCTACAATTACGCTCTCGCCAATTTCGCGAAGATGCAGGGCCTTTGGCACATCCCGTGCGTCCAGAAGAATACATTGAGATCAATAATTTCTATACAGCGACGGTTTACGAAAAAGGCGCTGAAGTTATCGGGATGTTGAAACTCTTGGTTGGCGATGCCGAATATGACAAAGCCCTAACGCTTTATTTCGACCGCCATGATGGGCAAGCCTGTACCATCGAGGATTGGATCACTGTGTTTCAAGATGCGACGGGGCGCGACCTGTCTCAGTTCAAACTATGGTATTCGCAAGCGGGCACACCACGTTTGAAAGTATCCGATAGTTTTAAAGATGGCGCTTACACATTGAACTTTGAGCAAAGTAACGCCCCAACACCAGGCCAAGAAACCAAAGAGCCACAAGTCATTCCAGTACGCACAGGTTTTATAAATGCCGATGGTTCCGAAACAGTTTCAGAACAAGTCATGGAAGTGACAAAAGCAAAACAAAGCTTCACGGTCGAAGGTTTTGACACAAAACCAGTACCATCCATTCTACGCGGTTTTTCTGCACCTGTAGTTTTAGAATATGCTCAAGACGATGCAACTTTGGCATTCTTGTTGGCCAGCGACAGTGATCCATTCAACAAATGGGAAGCAGGGCGTACATTATCAATGAACTTGCTGACACGTATGATTTTAAAAGGTGCGACGCCTGATACAACATTCTTGGATGCGATGCGTACCGTTGCTTTGGATGACACTCTGGATCCAGCTTACCGTGCATTGGCATTGTCTTTGCCATCCGAAGACGCTCTAGCCCAAGCTATTGTAGATACAGGCAGCACACCTGACCCCGATGCTATTTATCAAACCCGTAAAGCGCTTTCATTGGCGATTGCACAAAATATTGCAGATGACTTACCTGCACTTTATTCAGCAATGTCCGTTGGTGGCCCTTACTCCCCTGATGCAGAGGCGGCTGGCCAACGCAGTTTGCATGCGACCGCACTCTCTCTAATCACAAAAATCGAAGATGATGCAGCAACAGCTAAAGCTCAATTTGAGAACGCCGACAATATGACAGAACAGCTGTCCGCACTATCCATATTAATTTCGGCGGGTCATGGATCAGACTCATCTGCAGCTTTCTACGATCAGTGGAAAAATGATAAGCTGGTTATTGATAAATGGTTCGCAACACAGGCAGGCAGTGCAAACCCTGAAACGGCATTGGAAGAAGTGACCGCTTTATCAAAGCATCCCGAATTTACATGGACCAACCCAAACCGTTTCCGCAGCTTGATTGGGCCATACGCTATGAATCCAGCAGCTTTCCACCGTGCTGATGGTAAAGGGTATGAATTTGTGGCGGATTGGTTGATCAAGCTTGATGCAAAGAACCCGCAAACAACAGCACGCATGTGTGGATTATTTGAAACTTGGCGTCGCTACGATGATAGCCGTCAAGCTTTCATGAAAGCACAATTGGAACGGATCGCGGGTATGCCAAACCTGTCAAAAGACAGCGCCGAAATCGTGGGTAAAATTCTGGGGACCTAGAATTTCAGAGAACGGTGTCCCAGTTGGGACATTTGGTTAAAACATTGATATAATTTGGATATATGATCGAAACATCATCATTCAAGATTGTTGTAGAGTAAATATACGGTGGGCTAAAGCCCACCCTACTAGGCTATCAAAACATAGCGCCAAAATCTCTGGCATGTGTCTAAATGTTTAGAATCTGATTGTAATAACACCCTTAATTTGATTATCCTCTGTGGTAATTTAATTAAGGAATTTTCATGCCATTACTTATAGGTCTTATTGGGATTATCGTCGCTGTCTATTTTTTCATAATACGCGCGCGAAATGCCGCAAATATTGCAAGCGAAATACTGAATGCAGGAAATGATGTGCGATTAGCCGCTCGGCGTTTTGGGTTTAAACATCGGGCAAAAACACATCCAGTGGAAAACATTGATGACCCACGTGTTGCAATCGTAAGTGTTGCAAGTGCTTTCCTCGAATTAGATGACCTGCCCACGGCTGATCAAAGACGTAACTTCATGTTACAAATACAATCCGTTTTAGACGTAAGCCATGAAGATGCAGAAGAATTGGCGGTATTAGGCCGTTGGTTATCAGCACAATGCCAAACCCCAAATGCAGCCATAACGCGGATTACGAAGCGATTGTATAAAATTGAAGGAACACAGGCATTTGAGCCTCTTTTAACTTTGATTAAAAACACTCTGTCTGCATCAAACGCTGACTTAAACGACAAACAAATCTCTGCATTAGACGATATCAAACGCGGCTTACGATTATAAAATTGAAAAAATAAGCGAGAATCAGTGAATTTTATGTTACGCTTCGCAAGCCTGACATGGGAGACACCGAATGACTCTCTACAAAGTATTTTACGATGTGCTGGCTGATTTGGCCGATCTATTTGATGCGGAAAATCGTATGGGTGGTCATCAAGCCGCCCAAGAATTGCGCAAGATACACGACAAATGCCACACACCGCTTTTACCCGCCCACCAAGCTTTGCCGGGCGTTGTAAATTCTGCGCTCTCTTTAGAGCCACATCCTATTTGCAAGAAAATTGCCAAAGTTACCTCGCTGATCGATTGGCATTACTCAGGATTAGAAAGCGGACGTATCAGACCAGAGATAGCCAAACGCATGGCAACGGCAGAGCTGATTGGCCCTGACGGTATGGTTTACAATGACAAAGTGCGGGTCGGCCTTTTCGTGCAGTCCGCAGGTGTTCATTACGTCACACGTCATCATGCGGCAGAAGAAACATTTATTATGTTAGGAGGGCAAGGATACTGGCAGGCAGAAGGTAATGAACAAACACTCTGTAAAACAGGTGATATGATTCACCACACATCTGGTACCCCGCATGCAAGTATCACTGAAAAACAGCCATTTATTGCAGCATGGCGTTGGACAGGTGACATTGGGTTCGACAAATATACGCTAACAGGCTGAACATCCTGCCTTTGCCCTTGCCCCGCAAGGATAGTCAGCCTAAAAACACTTTCGATAATTACGACAGAGATAGTGTTATGGCAGAGCTTACATATTCCGAACCAAAAGCAAAAGTGATCGCAGGCGCTAAAGGTGACTGGGAACTTGTTATTGGATTGGAAGTCCACGCACAGGTGGCATCAAAAGCAAAATTGTTCTCAGGAGCATCAACAGAATTTGGCGCAGAACCAAACTCTAATGTATCTTTCGTGGACTCAGCCATGCCTGGCATGTTGCCCGTGATTAATGAGTTCTGTTTGGAACAGGCTGTGCGCACTGGTTTGGGTATCAAAGCGGACATTAATCTGTACTCTGCCTTTGACCGTAAAAACTATTTCTACCCTGACCTTCCACAAGGATATCAAATTTCACAACTTTACCACCCGATCGTGGGCGAAGGCGAAATCTTGGTTGATATGGAACCTGGTGTTGCGCGCAAAGTTCGCGTTGAACGCATTCACCTTGAACAAGATGCTGGTAAATCTGTGCATGACATGGATCCAAACATGTCATTCGTGGATTTGAACCGTACTGGTGTTGCCTTGATGGAAATCGTGTCACGCCCAGATATTCGCAGCCCAGAAGAAGCGGCCGCATATGTTGGCAAGATGCGCCAGATTTTGCGTTACTTGGGCACATGTGATGGCAACATGCAAAACGGTAACATGCGTGCGGATGTGAACGTATCGGTTTGTAAAGCTGGCGATTATGAAAAGTTCCGTGAAACGGGTGATTTCGGTGTACTTGGCACACGTTGCGAAATCAAAAACATGAACTCTATGCGTTTTATCCAGCAAGCGATTGATTACGAAGCCCGTCGCCAAATCGCAATTTTAGAAGACGGTGGCGAGATCGATCAAGAAACACGCCTATATGACCCAGATAAAAACGAAACACGCACTATGCGTTCTAAGGAAGAAGCACATGATTACCGCTACTTCCCTTGCCCAGATTTGCTGCCGTTAGAGATCGAGCAATCTTGGGTCGATGGTATTGCGGAAACATTGCCTGAATTGCCTGATGCTAAGAAAGCCCGTTTTGTTGCGGATTATGGCATGACAGAATATGACGCGAGCGTTTTGACGGCTGATGTTGTGGATGCAACGTTTTTCGAAGACGTCGCGAAGGGGCGTGATGGCAAGCAGGCCGCGAACTGGGTAATTAACGAATTATTCGGGCGCTTGAACAAAGAAGACCTTAGTATTTCGGATAGCCCAATTTCTGCACAACAACTTGGCGGCATTCTTGACCTGATGGCCAAAGGTGACATCAGTGGTAAAATTGCAAAAGATCTATTCGAAATCGTTTGGACAGAAGGTGGCGACCCTGCCGAAATCGTGGAAAGCCGCGGTATGAAACAGGTAACGGATACAGGTGCGATTGAAGCTGCTGTTAATGAAATTATCGCTGCAAACCCAGATCAGGTTGAAAAAGCAAAACAAAACCCTAAATTAGCAGGATGGTTTGTTGGCCAAGTGATGAAAGCCACTGGCGGTAAAGCAAATCCAAAAGCTGTAAATGAAATAATTGCTAAAAAATTAGCACAATAAGGTGGGACTACAAATGGAACGTTACGAGTATAAAGTAGTGCCTGCCCCACGCAATGGCATCCGTGTTAAAGGCGCTAAAGGTCCAGCTGCAAAGTTTGCTGCTGCGCTAGAGGCTTCTATGAATTCATTGGCAACTGAAGGCTGGGAATATGTGCGTGCAGAAACTCTGCCAGCAGATGAACGCCAAGGTTTAACACGTCGCAAAACAGAAACAACACAACACGTTCTAATTTTCCGTCGCATTGCTTTAGCAGAAGAAATTTCTGATCGTATGGACCCGCCATTGGGTGATCTCACAGATGACTCTGAAGAAGCAGAAAACATCTTTAGTGGCAGCGATGAAGATGAATTTCCAGAAGAAGACACCGAGGCAACAGAAGAAGCCGAAGAAGATACAAAATCTTAATCGACTGATTGCACAACCAATGAAAGTGCATGTAGCCCATCTTCAAACTCTTGCGCCAAAGCTTTGTTAATTAATCGTTGCTGTCCAACACGGTTTAATCCGTTAAATGCTTCAGCCTTTATTATAACGTTAAAATGCGTTCCGCCCCCTTCGCGATAGCCGCCGTGACCTCGGTGCGCTTCGCTATCGTCGATTACATCCAATGTGATAGGCGTGAAAGTTTTTTGTAATTTTTCACGGATACGTTCTTCCATTGTCATTTTTTTGTCCTTTAACCAAATCAGCCCTTGGCGTTATTTTTATATGCGCTAAAATCCATGATCCGACTCGTAAGGTAAATAGGTAATTGCATGTCTGACAAACCTCTTTTTGATTTTGATATTTCAGTATCTGCCGATAAGAAACGCCGTAAAAAGGGCCGTCGTGGTATGTCTGGTGCATCGGAGACATCTACGCAAATGTGTCAGCACCCTGGGTGCGAGGAGCCGGGGCAATACCGTGCACCTTTGAATCCTGACAATTTAGAGGAATTTCGCTGGTTTTGTTTGGCACATATTCGCGAGTACAATCAAAAATGGAACTTCTTTGAAGATCACACCCAAGAACAGCTAGAAGAACAGTTCGCGGCTGATCGTGTTTGGGAACGTCCAACCTCTCCATTTGGAGAAAACAAAGAACAAAAACGCAAACCAACACCCGAAGAAAAAGCTTGGGCACGTCTTGGCATCAAAGATGCACATGAAGTGCTTGGCGATAATGCAACCAAGAACCATGGTCGTGGTTCTGATGTCGGCAGTGCAAAACGCTTACCACCTGCAGAACGCAAAGCGATTGTTATTCTGGATGCCAAAGATCATTGGACCAAGGCAGAGTTGCGTAAACAGTACAAAGCATTGGTTAAAGTGCTACACCCTGACATGAATGGCGGCGATCGTTCTGATGAAGACCGCCTACAAGAAGTTGTTTGGGCTTGGGATCAGATCAAAAGCAGCAAATCGTTTAAAGATTAATTTATAGGCATGCAGATGATTATTTGCGTGTCTTGCCCTCGTTTTACCTTATGTAACAATCGAAGACGTTAACTTTGGATAAAACTAGTTTCGGACAATCGAAAACAGGCATCCCTCTTGCTAATTCGAATGGAATCCATCAGTAAGAACCCGATAAATAGCGTACATGATAAAAACTTAGGATATGTGTTATGGCAGACGGTAATTTAGAAATCGCAGCAGAACCAACAATGGACATCTCTGTTCGTGATGTATTTGGTCTCGATACCGATATGGTCGTAAAGGGTTTCGCTGAAAGCTCCGCACGCGTTCCGGAAATCGACAGCACATATCAGTTTGATTACGATACGACGTTAGCCATCCTTGCTGGTTTCACACACAATCGTCGTGTGATGATCCAAGGGTACCACGGTACTGGTAAATCAACACACATCGAACAAGTTGCAGCACGCCTGAACTGGCCATGTGTTCGTGTAAACTTGGACAGCCACATCAGTCGTATCGATTTGATCGGTAAAGACGCCATCAAACTAAAAGACGGCAAGCAAATCACAGAATTCCAAGAAGGCATCCTTCCTTGGGCACTTCGCAATCCAACAGCCATCGTATTTGATGAATATGATGCAGGCCGCGCTGACGTGATGTTCGTGATCCAACGTGTTCTAGAGGTGGATGGTAAACTGACACTTCTTGACCAAAACAAAGTGATTACACCACACAAACATTTCCGCCTATTCGCCACAGCCAACACCGTTGGTTTGGGCGATACAACAGGTTTGTACCACGGCACGCAACAAATCAACCAAGGTCAAATGGACCGTTGGTCAATCGTATCAACATTGAACTACCTAAGCCATGAGGCAGAGGTAAACATTGTTGCTGCGAAAAATCCGGCCACAGATCGTGATGTCATCGGCCACATGGTAACGGTTGCAAACCTATCACGTAACGCATTCATGAACGGTGACGTATCTACAGTGATGTCACCACGTACTGTGATCGCATGGGCGCAAAACGCAGCTATCTTTGGTGATGTTGGCTTTGCTTTCCGTCTTACATTCCTAAACAAATGTGACGAGCTAGAACGCGAAACAATCGCTGAATTCTACCAACGTTGTTTTGACGAAGAGCTTCCAGAAAGCGCAGCCAGTGTTAGCCTAGGCTAATGAGCGGCCCAAACGACAACCCTGCTGATCCATTTAAAAAGGCCCTGTCTGAAGCGACAAAGGCTTTGGCAAATGATGCAGAGTTGAACGTCGCCTTTAGTGTTGATCCTGCGGGAATGACCAATGAGAGCATGCGGTTGCCACAAGTCAGCCGCCGCATGACTTTGGACGAAGTGCTGCTGGCACGCGGCACCGCAGATGCATATGCATTGCGCCACCGTTTCCATAACGAATCTGTTCACAACCGTTATATGCCAAACGGCATGGAAGCGCGTGAAATATATGAGGTTATGGCAACGGCGCGTTGCGAAGCCGTTGGCGCACGTGCAATGCCCGGTACTGCAAAAAACATCGACGCCAAGATGGAAGCCGAAGCCATTAAACTTGGCTATGATCAGGTGCAATCTTTCAAGGATGTGCCAATGACAACAGCTTTGGGGTATTATCTGCGCCACATTGCAACAGGCCGCGATATGCCGCCTGCCGTAAACCACGCGATGTCACAGTGGAAGACCATCATCGAGGAACGCTCTGGCGATACGTTCAAAAACCTGTCTGACACGATGACGGATCAAGTAGAATTCGCAAAGTTTGCACGCCAATTGATAGATGATCTTGGATATGGCGATCAATTGGGTGATGATCCAGACGCCGAAGGTGATGAGCAAGACCAAGACGTTGAACAAGAAGATCAAGAGTTTGAGGAAGATACACCTGACACAGATGCAGGTGATCAGGATGATCAATCCGAAGAGTTTGAACAAGACGACGACCAATCGCAATCCGCAGACCAGCAACAAACGCAGGTCTCTATGGATGAAAACGATGATATGGACGGCGCGGAAGAGGTTGAAGCTCCTGATGGCGAAGCCCCGTTAGAGCCACCTACCCCGCCAGCTATATCAGACGCCGATCCGAACTATACAGTGTTCACCACAGAACATGACGAAGAAGAATTAGCAGAAGATTTGGCGGAACCTGCTGAATTGGAAAGACTGCGTTCATACTTGGATCAGCAGTTGGAACCGTTAAAAGGCGCAGTATCCCGCTTGGCAAACAAACTGCAACGCCGTTTGCAAGCGCAACAAAACCGCAGTTGGCAGTTCGATATGGAAGAAGGCATGTTGGACGCTGGTCGTTTGGCCCGTGTGATTGCAAACCCTACAACACCGCTTTCATTCAAAGTTGAGAATGACACTGAATTTCGCGATACAGTTGTGACACTTCTGATCGATAACTCTGGTTCTATGCGCGGTCGCCCTATTTCTATCGCTGCAATTTGTGCCGATGTTATGGCGCGTACTTTGGAACGTTGTCAGGTAAAATGTGAGATTTTAGGCTTTACCACACGTGCGTGGAAAGGCGGCAAATCCCGCGAAGAATGGCTGAACGCTGGTCGCCCAACAGAACCGGGCCGTTTAAACGACCTACGTCACATCGTTTACAAAAGTGCCGATATGCAATGGCGTCGCGCGCGTCCAAATCTGGGCTTGATGATGAAAGAAGGCCTGTTGAAAGAAAACATCGACGGCGAAGCACTGGAATGGGCACACCGCCGTATGTTAGCGCGCCCAGAACAACGCCGTATTTTGATGGTGATTTCTGATGGTGCGCCTGTGGATGACAGCACATTGTCTGTAAACTCTGCCAGTTATCTGGAAAAACACCTGCGCGATGTGATCGAAATGGTTGAAAAGCGCAAAATGGTTGAACTGATCGCGATCGGTATCGGCCACGATGTGACCCGTTACTATGATCGTGCGGTGACAATTACCGATGCTGAACAATTGGCAGGTGCTATCACAGAACAACTTGCCAGCTTGTTTGACAACGACCCCAAAGCGGGCAAACGTATGGCATTTAGAAAGGCCAGTTAATGTTTCAGAGTTTTGAGAGCACCACGTCCCCAGAAACAGGTGCTGCACGCCTGAAAGATTTACGCGATGAACTAGCCAAAGAAGATTTTGACGGTTTTCTGATCCCACGTGCAGACGCACATCAGGGGGAATATGTAACAGATCGTGACAACCGCTTGGCGTGGCTCACAGGCTTTACGGGGTCCGCTGGTTTTTGCGCTGCCCTCAATGATCGCGCGGGTGTTTTCATCGATGGGCGTTATACATTACAAGTTCAAGAACAAGTCGATCTAGACTATTTTACCCCAGTTTCATGGCCCAGCACGCAACTGGCTGAGTGGCTTATGGATGCTCTACCCGATGGTGGTAAAATAAGTTTTGATCCTTGGCTTCATACTTTGTCAGAAATCGAAAAACTGCGAGCTGATCTATCGAAATCATCGATAGAACTCATTCCGACAGATAACCTCGTAGATCGTATATGGGCAGATCAGCCAGAGCGCCCCAACAACCCAGCCTTTGCCTATCCAAAAGAATTGGCAGGTGTCGGCGATGAAATCAAACGCGCGCAAATCGCGGATATGTTGAAAGAGGCAGATCAAGCTTGTGCCGTTTTAACCCAACCTGATGCGATATGTTGGCTTTTGAACATTCGCGGTGCTGACATCCCACGCGTACCAATCGTTCAGGCCTTTGCAATTATTCACGCAAATGGGGAAATAGATCTTATCTCTGATCCAGATAAATTCACGGATCTTGGTCCTGACCCAGGAAACACACTGCACCCTTGGGACGCTTTCGAGAATATTTTAAAGACATTGCAATCCCCAGTTCGGATCGACAAAACCAACACGCCAATAGCTGTTACAGATTGCTTGCACGCAAATGACATTGAGATCGCATTTGATATTGATCCATGTAGTTTGCCAAAAGCATGTAAGAATGAAACTGAGCTTAAAGGGGCTGTGCAAGCACATATCCGCGATGGCGCAGCTGTTTGTGAATTCTTATCCTGGCTTGATGAGCAAGAAGACCCAACAAAACTCACCGAAATTGACATCGTTAAAAAATTAGAAAGTTGTCGCCAAGGAACGGGCGAGTTGAAAGAAATTTCATTCGATACGATTTGTGGCTCTGGCCCCAATGGTGCAATCGTCCATTACCGTGTGAATTATGACAGCAACCGCACACTTCAAAGCAACGAAGTTCTGCTTGTGGATTCAGGCGGCCAATACCTAGACGGTACAACCGACATTACCCGCACAATCGCAATTGGGAAAGCGCCATCAGAAGCAGTTCACAATGCAACTTTGGTTCTAAAAGGCATGATCGCCATATCTCTCTTACGGTTCCCTAAAGGTCTGTCAGGCAAAGACATAGATGCGTTGGCTCGTGCCCCGCTTTGGGCAGAGGGCAAAGATTTTGATCACGGTACGGGCCACGGTGTTGGCGCATATCTATCTGTTCACGAGGGCCCACAACGCATATCAAAAGTCTCTACAGTGCCACTTCAAGCTGGTATGATTGTCTCAAATGAACCGGGGTATTACCAAACGGACGCTTACGGTATCCGCATTGAAAACCTCATATATGTAAAACCTGCAGATACCTTAGCGGGTGCAGATGATCGTGACATGATGGAATTTCACACGCTGACACTGGTACCATTCGACAAAGATATGATCGAGATAGATTTATTATCAGAACAAGAACGCAATTGGTTAAACACCTACCATCAACAGGTATGGGATACATTAAACACGCTTGTATCAGAGGATACGAAAGCCTGGCTTAACAAGGCTTGTTCACCTTTGTAAGTTAAGCATGTTCTTCACGAGCAGTTTCAACCAAAGCTTGGTTAAATGCACGTAGAGCATCTACTTCGTGCAGAACGCCAATCACAGCCCCGCGTGATAAAACAGGTAGAGTGCGATGACCGCTGTTTTCAAACAACGGCATTGCTCCATCCAATGTTGCTGTGATGTCCAGATACTGCCCTGCTTCGATCAAATCAGTATAATCTGCATCGGCATCTTTCATCAAAGTGACAACAGATAATGTCGTAAGCAAATATTCTTGCGGGCCAGCTGAAATTTTTATCCCGACCCGTTCCAGTTGTGACAAGAAGAATGAACGGTGGATTAATCGGCCAGCCAATGCAGAGGATAAAGAAACCGCGACCATAACAGCCATACCAGTTTGCCAATCCCCAGTGATTTCAAAAACGATTAATGTTGTCGAAATAGGCGCACCTAAAACCGCTGCACTTACCGCAGCCATGCCTGCAAGAGCATATAAGATAACGTAACTTTCAGCAAAAGGGACAAGACCATTTGCGACCCAGCCAAAAGCAAGACCCGTTAACGCACCAACCATCAAAGACGGTGAAAAAATACCGCCCCCCATACGGCCCGCAAATGTCAAAGCCACAGCAATCACTTTCACCACGATGAAGATTACAGCCGTCCAGAAAGTGATATTGCCATTCAGTGCATTAAACGTGGTCTCATACCCCACCCCAATAATATGTGGAAAAGCAATCGCAATCGCCCCAAGTCCAAAGCCAGCAACAGCAGGGCGTAACCAAGGCGGCATATTTAAATAGGCTTGAACTTTATCGCCAAAGTCTTCTGCGATAAAAATGCTGCGCATCATAACAACCGCAACCAGTCCAGATAATAAACCTAATAATAAGAACGCAGGCAATTCGCCATAGAATTGCAATGAAACTGTTGGCAGATCAAACTCTGTTAAATCTCCAAAACTTTGGCGGCTGACAATCGTTCCAGCGACAGAAGCAATCACAATAGGTGCAAATGCTTGAATTGCGTAGTGGCGTAAAACCACCTCTAAAGCAAAGATTGTTCCTGCAATCGGCGCATTGAACGACGCAGAAACAGCCGCAGCAGCAGCACACCCCATCAAGTTACGCCCTGTCATACCATCTGCATTAATCAACCGTGACACTTTACTGGAAATCACAGCGCCCAAGTGCACAACTGGTCCTTCTCGCCCAGTTGATCCGCCCATCGATAATGTAACCAATGATGCAAATGCAGAGGCTAGACCAGATTTTCCTTCAACACGCCCATCATCCAGCGCTACGCCTTTAATAACATGCGCCACAGAACGCCCCCGACCGTCTGGCGTGTATTTATGTAGAATTGCACCTACGATTAACCCACCAATCACGGGGACGGTCAAAACCCAATACCACGGTAAATTACTGGCTGTAGAGGCAAGCGTGACATCATCGGCCCCATATATAAGCGCCTGTAAAGCACTGATAGAGAGACGGAACAGAACAGTCGCAAAACCAGCGGCAAAGCCGATTAGCATTGCAATTATCCAAAATTGAACCTGCCCTGGTCCTTTGGTGCGGATCACTCGCATCATATTGGCCCACGCAGTTTGGCAGCGCTCAATAAGCGTTCTCATCCTATGAATAATCTTTTCAAACACGTACGACCTATTTCCCCGATTGGCCCTTTCCCTAGTGTTAGTTATTTTCTAACCTATGCGCAATTGATGAGGGCCATAATGTCGAATATCACACAAGCAATTGAAGCATTAACAACACTGCTTGGAGAGCGCCTGAGCACAAACCGCACCATTCTGGATCAGCATGGCCAAAGCGAAACCTATTTTGGCGATGCACCACCCGACGCAGTAGCATTTGCGCATAATACGCAAGAAGTCTCTGAAATCGTTAAAATTTGCGCAAAATATGATTGCCCAATCATTCCTTGGGGCGTTGGTACATCACTGGAAGGTCATGCATTGGCATTTCGTGGCGGCATCACAATCAACCTAAGTGAAATGAACAAAGTGATAGAAGTTTATCCGGATGATCTTCTTGTTTCTGTTCAACCAGGCATCACACGCGAAGCTTTAAATGCAGAATTGCGTGCAACAGGTCTGTTTTTTCCCGTTGATCCAGGCGCAAATGCCACCATCGGAGGCATGACGGCTACGCGCGCATCAGGCACAACTGCTGTGCGATACGGCACGATGAAAGAAAACGTTTTAGCGCTAGAGGTGGTATTGGCAGATGGGCGCATCATTCGCACAGGGACAAAGGCCAAGAAATCATCGGCAGGTTATGATCTTACACACCTTATGGTCGGTTCTGAAGGTACATTAGGCATCATCACTGAAATCACTTTACGTTTGCAAGGTCAACCAGAAGCGATTGCTGCAGCTGTTTGCGATTTTCCAGATGTTGAATCCGCTGTGAATACGGTAATTACAGCCATTCAAATGGGCATCCCAATGGCGCGTATCGAAATGATCGATAGCCTATCCATGCAAGCTTTAAACAATTATAGCCAGCTTGGCCTACCTGAAAAACCACATCTATTTATGGAATTTCATGGTTCCGAAAACGCTGTTGCAGAACAATCTGAAACCATGAAAGAGCTAGCAACAGATCATGGTGGCGGCGATTTTCAGTGGTCCACAAAAACCGAAGATCGCACCAAACTTTGGAAGGCGCGACATGATGCATTCTTTGCAACCAAAGCGCTGAAACCGGGGTTTGATGGCATGTCCACAGATGTCTGTGTTCCAATTTCAAAATTGGCCGAAGCGATCACACAAACAACACAAGATGCGCAAGATCACGGTATGTTTGCCCCGACTTTAGGTCATGTTGGCGATGGAAATTACCATACATTATTCCTAACGGACCCAAATAAACCCGAAGAATTAGAAACCGCCAAAATGTTGTCTGCACGAATGAATGAACGCGCGCTTAAACTTGGTGGAACCGTTACAGGCGAACACGGCATTGGTGTTGGTAAAATGAAATATATGGCTGCGGAACACGGTGACGGTTGGTCCATTATGGCCGATATCAAACGTACGCTAGATCCACAAAATATAATGAACCCCGGTAAAGTCGTTCAGATCAATTAGCTTTAAAATCCGCAGCTAAACGTAATTCACGAATAGGACGGACACGTGCAATCGATTCCTGATATGTTGGATGCTCTTTATAAGCGGCCAATTTATCTTCATCGGCAAATTCAGCATAAACAACCACATCCACAGCGCCCGCAGAGAGTTCATCTGCATTTAGGTTATAAGACACCTCAAAATGCTCGGAATGCGGGATTGTCTTTAGAATAGACAGACCTTCAACAATAGTATTCACATCAGCTTTGTCTTTAGCGCTGAAAAATACGACGTGGCGGATCATCTTTAAGTCTCTCATTTAGCAATTCAGTCATTACATTAGGTAATATGTATCAACTGATAATCAATTGGCCTTAATATCGCAGGCTACGGCCGAATGTTGTTATCTGTTGCGAACCATAAAAAGGCAAGCCTTTCCAGCAATTCATAACACTGTCTTGAAAATTAGTTATTGTGCATCCAACAAAGACTTTGCGGCAGCACGCGCTTCATCGGTGATCACATCACCCGCTAACATGCGTGCGATCTCATCAGTGCGCTCTGTTTCATTCAATTTCACAACAGAACTGATGGTCTCTTGCCCATCCGTTGACTTAGAAACTTGCCATTGATGCGCACCTAACGCTGCCACTTGTGGGGAATGCGTTACAACCAGCACCTGCCCTTTTGCAGACAAACTTGCTAAACGACGTCCAACAGCATCTGCTGTTGCACCCCCGACACCACGGTCAATCTCATCAAAGATCAATGTTAATCCATCAGCGCGTGATGTCAGACACACTTTCAACGCTAACAAAAACCGTGATAATTCACCACCTGATGCAATTTTATTGATTGGTCCAGATGGCGCACCAGGGTTCGTAGAAACTGTAAACGCCACATTATCCGCCCCATCAGGACCAGCATCAGCTGCTATCACATCCGTTTTAAAAACAGCTGCTTCCATTTTTAATGGTGCAAGCTCCTGCATCATGCGTTTGTCCAATTCAGCGCCCGCTTTTGTGCGTTTTTTGAACAATGCAGCGGCACAAGTATTATATGCATCTTGAGCTTTAGCGCGCTCTTGCTCCAAACCCGCAATATTGGTTGCACCCGTGTCAATCGCAGTTAACTTCTTGCCTAGATCAACTGCCAATGCAGGTAATTCATCGGGTAGAACCTTGTGCTTACGCGCCAAAGCACGGATCGCAAACAAACGTTCCTCCGTTTGTTCTAACTCCATCGGATCAAAGTCCAACTGAGAAAGGCAATCTTCTATACCGCGTTGGGCATCTGCCACCTCATTCATAGCACGTGATAAAGCGGCAAGCGGTTCATCCAATCGCCCCTCTGCATCATTCGCGGTTTCTTCCAACCAGCGACCTGCATCAGACAACATACTTTCCGCGCCATCCACCCCAAGAGCCTGTGCGGCCTTACCAATATCTTCGCGAATACGAGCACCTGCTTGCATCAAACGACGTCGCGCATCCAATGCATCATCCTCACCAACTTCAGGAGATAATTCAGCCAGCTCTGCCACTGCATGCCGAATATAGTCGGCATCCCGTTCGGCAGTTTCCAAAGCCAACTTCGCCGCATCAATTTCTTTGTTCAACTTCGCAAGCTGTTTCCAAACTGCACGTATTTCTGACAAATCAATGCCTGCATAACTATCCAGCAATGCACGATGGCCTTTACTATCCAACAGTCCGCGATCATCGTGCTGTCCGTGCAATTCCAACAAGCAATCTGACAATTGACGTAATATTTCGCCAGTGCAGCGCCGATCATTTACATAGGCGACTTTTCGCCCATCAGGTGTATTCGTACGTCGAAGTAATAGATCATTTTCATCTGGCAACCCTGCTTCTCGTAAAATATCCCTGACAGGATGCTTCTCGCTTAACTCAAACCAAGCACTGACTTCGCCCAGATCCGCACCTTTGCGCACCATGTCGGCACGTCCACGCCAGCCCAACACAAAACCGAGGCTATCTAAAAGAATGGATTTCCCTGCGCCTGTTTCGCCCGTTAAAACATTCAAGCCCGCTTGGAATTCCAAGTCGAGCTTGTCTATTAGCAACATGTTTCGGATGTTTAAGCCACGCAGCATGGCACCCCCTTGATGTGTGACTTACAGCCACTCACCCTTGATCGCCTGACGCCAAATCACACGCAACCATCTAGAGCTTTTCTTACTTTCCTTAGATATATCAATGCCTTGCTTTGTCAAAAGTGCGTAGCTATCATTATACCATTCAGTTCCTTGGAAATTATGCCCAAGAATAGCACCAGCTGTTTGTGCATCCCCTTCAATACCTAAAGAAAGGTAAGACTCAATCAAACGGTGTAAAGCTTCTGGTGTATGAGTGGTCGTTTGGAAATCTTCAACAACAATACGGAAACGGTTGATCGCAGCCGTGTAATGTCCGCGTTTTAAATAGTAACGCCCAATTTCCATTTCCTTGCCAGCAAGATGATCTAAAGCAAGATCAAACTTTAACAAAGACGATGATGCGTAATCACTATCTGGATACCGTTCAACTGTCGTACGCAAAGCTTGCAAAGCTTGAAATGTTATACCTTGGTCACGGCTTACGTTATCAATTTGGTCATAATAGCTCAAAGCAATCAAATATTGTGCATAAGCGGCATCTTCATCTGCAGGATAAAAATCCAAATAGCGTTGCGCAGCTGAACGGCTTTGTTCGTAATCTTCTGCTGCGTGATAAGCAAACGCAGACATAATGATCGATCGTTTTGCTAAGCCAGAAAATGGATATAGCCGTTCTACTTCAGAGAACCGTTTTGCTGATTTCTCTTCCGAACCTTTACTTAACAAGGCTTCTGCGGATTGGAAAATCGCTTCAGGTGATTTACCTTCCAACGAGACTTCTTCAGCCTCTTTTGTTTTGTTACCACAACCCGAAATGATCAACGTGCCAGCCAACGCTAATACAAGTGAGGCATTTTTTCCTAAGAAGTTCATTCATTTACACCCAAAGATATTACATGGAACATATAACACTGTTTCGCAGCCTGCCAGCACAATTTCTATTTTCTTTTGCTCACATTTTTGTGGTCAAAAGATTTAAAAATCATCATATCTTTCAGAGAGTTATTAAGCGCTAAGGCGAAAGTCAGCACTTTCGATGTGCGCACCAGGTAACATTTCTGTTTGCGCATCATCACAGACAACCATTTCCCACGCACCAGGCGTCGCAAATAATTCGCGCAACAATAGGTTTGTTGCACGGTGGCCAGAACGAACACCAACATATTTACCCAAGATAGGCGCACCAGCCAAAGCAAGATCACCTAAAGCATCCAGCATTTTATGACGAACACATTCGTCGTCATGACGGAAGCCTTCAGGATTTAAGACAGAACCGCCATCAACAATGATCGCATTTTCCAATCCACCACCTTGGCCCAAACCAACAGCGTGTAGGGCATCAACATCCTTGCGTTGGCAGAATGTACGGCAATCACTCAATTCACGAACGAATGCTCCGTTTGCCATTTCAAGCTTTTTCTGTTGTTGTCCAATAGCTTGGTCATCAAAATCAATTGAAAAGTCAATTTCCAATGTTTCCGCTGGCATCAATGTAGCAACAGTTTCGCCAAATTGAATGGACACTTCTTTTAAAACACGAATCGCACGCACAGGCGCTGAAAGTTCCTGAACTCCAGTATTCAATATAGCGTCAACAAACGGCAATGAACTGCCATCCATAATTGGAACTTCTGGGCCATCAATCTCGATCAAAGCATTTTGAATACCTGTCCCTGCAAGGGCGGCCATCAAATGTTCAACCGTAGAGATATCAACACCAGCGTCGTTTGTAAGCTTTGTACACAGCTGCGTATCGCTAACACTGTCATATAACGCAGGAATTAGGTTATTGCGGTCCGTAATATCTACACGGCGAAACCAGATGCCATATTCAGCAGACGCAGGGTGGATAACCAAGCGTGCAGGTTTTCCAGAATGGACACCTTTGCCAATCATAGTCACAGTATTTGCGAGTGTTTTTTGCACGGACGAACCTATTCGTTGTTTTCGTTACCCATTAGATAGCAATTATTAACGAATTACCCAATTCACGCTTTGTGTCGGTTTGCAACAAAACTGAAACAGTTTTAAAACAAAAAGCGCGGGAACATGCCCGCGCTTTTAAATGTTATTTTACAAATACTTAGTTTGCTTGACGACGTAAGAATGCAGGAATTTCGATACGTTCTTGATCCTCTGTCATTGCAGGTTCTTCGTATGATAAATCAGGTGCCGTGGCGTTAAGATTTGGCTGCTCCATTGTCCGAGCACGATTCGTATCATCGCTCTGACCTGTCATTTTAGAAATTAAGCTGTTCAAACCAAACCCACCACCGCGCTTCTCAGCTGGTGCCGCCGCTTGTGTCGGTGCTGGCGCAGCAGGCACATGTGTCGGTGCTTTAGATGCCGCAGCGTGTAAACGCGCCATAGTTTCTGAACTCGGCTGACCTGTTGGCTGCGGTTGTGGAGCGACAAATGCTGCCTCTTCTTCCATTTGGAAAAAATCATCCGCATGCTCATCAGATGCAGCAGGTTGATATGCTGGTGGTGGTAAATCATCCGCAGCAGTATCAGCAAAGGTTGGCTCGTCAAATTGCGCTGCAGTTTCAAACATATCTGGTTCAGCAGCACCAATCTCTTCCATAGCAGGCTCTGGTTGAATCGTTTCAGCAGCAATAGGAGCCGGCTCTTGTACAACTTCTACAGTTTCAGCAGCAATCTCTTCAGTTTGCTCAAGAGACACAGCTTGTGCCAATGGTTCTTTCAGCGAGCGGCGTGGAACTGGAATATCCTCATAATTAACTGTTGCATCGATACCTGTTGCAACAACTGAAACGCGCATCACGCCTTCAAGTCCAGTATCAAGTGTAGAGCCAACGATGATGTTCGCCTCTTCGTCAACCTCTTCACGGATACGGTTCGCAGCTTCGTCCATTTCGAACAATGTCAGATCATGGCCACCAGTGATGTTGATCAATACGCCGTGCGCACCTTTGAGCGAAATTTCGTCTAGCAATGGATTTGCAATGGCTTTTTCCGCAGCTTGGATAGCACGATCTTCGCCAGTACTTTCGCCTGTCCCCATCATCGCTTTACCCATTTCATCCATAACGGCGCGAATATCAGCAAAGTCTAGGTTAATGATACCAGGGCGAACCATAAGGTCTGTTACACCCTTAACACCTTGATATAAAACATCATCTGCCATTTGAAAGGCTTCAGTAAATGTTGTTTTTTCATTGGCAATACGGAACAGATTTTGGTTTGGGATCACAATCAATGTGTCCACAACTTTTTGTAGCGCTTCAACACCTTCTTCGGCTTGGCGCATACGTTTGCTGCCCTCAAACTGGAATGGCTTTGTGACAACACCGACAGTCAAAACACCCAATTCACGTGCCGCTTGAGCAATGATTGGTGCAGCACCAGTACCGGTACCGCCGCCCATACCAGCTGTTATGAAACACATATGACAACCGACAAGCTGATCAACGATTGCTTCAATGCTTTCTTCTGCAGAAGCAGCACCAACGGATGGTCGTGCACCTGCACCCAAACCTTCGGTTACTTTTTCGCCAATTTGAATTCTGTTCGGCGCCTTAGCATTCTGTAAGGCTTGCGCATCCGTATTCGCCACGACGAAATCGACACCTTCTAGGTTCTTTTCGATCATGTTGTTAACAGCGTTGCCGCCAGCGCCGCCCACACCAAATACTGCGATATGTGGTTTAAGGTCTGCCATTTCTGGCATGCGTAGATTCAATGTCATGGTTACTATCCGCCTGTTTTGCCTGCTCGGCCGAATTAATTCGGTCCTTATTACTGATTCGTATCGTAACGCAGTGATTCGACCACGTCACGAAAAATCGTGCATTTACCCACAAAACCTAGCGATTTAAGCATTATCTGGCCCAAATTGTAGGCCAAATTCGTTTACCAGTTATCTTTGAACCACCGCATCGCTTTTTTCAACGGTTTGCCGCCCATACGTTCTACAGGTAAATCAAAGTCCCAACATTCATCTTGTGGGTGTGCTGCATGCATGGCCAAACCAATCGTAGAAGCAAATGCGGGTCCAGTTGCAGCTTGAGGCAACCCTTGAACGCGCATTGGTCGGCCAAGACGTACATTTTGGCCAAGAATTTTGCTTGCCAAACCTTCAAGCCCAGGAACTTGACTGCTACCACCTGTCAACACAATGCGTTGACCAGGCAAATGTTCAAACCCAGAGGCATCCAAACGCATGCGTGCTTCTTCTAAAATTTCTTCCAAACGCGGACGCATCACACCAATCAACTCGGCACGGCTGATACGACGGCGATCATGATCGAAATCACCTGTGTCTCCACCAACTTCAATCATTTCACGATCATCAATAGACGTTGCAACCACGCCGCCATGCAATGTTTTAATCCGTTCCGCCGCTTGATGTGAAACTTGCAAGCCTTTTGAAATGTCTGACGTGACCAAGTCACCGCCCATACGAACATTATCGCCATAAATCATGTGCTTCTTAAGGAATACAGATACACTTGTTGCACCACCGCCAATATCGATACACGCAGCACCAAGCTCTTGCTCATCCTCCACCAACGCAGACATCGCGCTTGTATAAGCGGCCGAGGCAACACCCGCCAATTCCATATCGCAGCGTTTTACACATTTTAAAAGGTTTTCAATGGCTTGCGTATCCACAGTCAACAAATGCATGTCCACAGATAGACGGTTACCGATCTGTCCACGAGGATCAGTCAAACCACTGCGATGATCCAACGTAAAGTTAACGGGCATGGCATGAACCGTCTCGCGCCCGACACCATAATCTGGCATATCGCAGTTCGCTAGAACACGACCAATATCATAGTCCGTTACAGTGCCATTCTCCAATTCAACTTCACCAGCGACACCATACGAACGCGGCTCAGCACCGGCCAAACAAGCGATCACATGATCCACACGCACATTCGCCATTTTTTGTGCACCTTGTACAACAGTACGGATCGCACGTTCTGTTTCTTCCATCGAAGATATTTCGCCAAAACGCACACCACGTGAACGGGTTGTTGCAACACCAATCACGCGGAAAGAACCGTGATTGGCAAGATTGCCAACACCAAGACGGACATCGTCATCTAATTTTGCATCAAATTGCAAAACCATACAGGCCATTTTTGTTGTACCAACATCCAAAACAGCAACCAATCCTCGCTGTAATGCACTCCGTCTTTTTTGACGCATCGCACGCTGTGTATCGTACAAATATGACATAACTTAACTATCCTCTCCGTTTGCGATTAAACGCAACTTCTTCAAACCATCTAATGCGGGTGCTGAAAGTCTTAAAATAGGCTTTCGGCCATCTCTTACGTCCACGACAGCAACGTCGCGGTTCAAAATATCTTGGGCTGCATGCAAAGCAAAAATACGTTCAAGCGATGCAAGCGGGTCATCCTCTGGTAAACGCAAAACCTGATTACGGTCTAAGACCACATCCCAACGACGCTCACCAATGCGCATCAAGCCGCGCACCCGACCAGCTACGGGTGATAATTTTGCAAAAATGTCCATAGCTTCATCCACGTTTTTTTCAACACCTAACCCAGTCACCAAGGGTAATTCCGGTCTATCCAAGCGTGAGTTAAGGCGCCCGGATTTTTCACCAGATGCATCCAGTAAAACCAAACCTTCTTCACTACGCCAGATCACAGCAGGTACGCGTTCCACAATACCAACTTCCAGAACGCCTTGCGCACCAACCAATAAAGAAGCTGTTTCAACACCTTCGATATTTTCAACCGAAGCTTTCAAAGCCTCTAAGTCTAAGTGGAAAGAACTTACTGGAAATTCGACGGGAAGTGCGGCACGCACTAAACTATCAGTGGCATCACTTGCGCCTTGGACGCGCATTTGCTTCACCATAAATTCGGGGCGTTCTTCCATCACAGTGCGTGCATGATTGTAATGTGTGATCATACTTGCCTGCACCTCAGGGTCGCGCACATAGCTCACAACAATGATAGCAATAAATAAAACGGGCAGCCCTGTACGGATCAACGCACGATATACAGGTGTTAACCAAAGGCGCTCTAGCTTATATTTCACACGACTTGGCGCAGGATCTTGGCGTGTTGGCGGTGTTATCTGTTGCATGATGCATCCTCCACCATCCAACGAACAAGCTTACCGTATGACATACCGCAATACTCAGCCTGCTCAGGTGACAACGATGTTGGCGTCATGCCCGGTTGGGTGTTGGTTTCCAACAAGATCAAACCATCCAAACCTTTGCTTTCGTCCCAACGGAAATCCGTACGGGACACGCCACGGCAACATAAAACATTATGTGCACGCAGTGCGTAATTTAAACAAGCATCATAAATATCCGCAGGAATATCCGCAGGCACAATATGTTTTGACCCGCCTTCTTCGTATTTTGCAGAAAAGTCATACCAACCGTCTGCATAGATATCCGTCACACCAAGCGCCTTATCACCCATCACAGTCGTCGTTAGTTCACGCCCTGGAATGAAACGCTCTACCATAACCGTATCAGGCATATCCGCATTCATACGCGCAGGGTCATCACCCTCGTTCACGATGTAAACACCGACAGAAGACCCTTCATTGTATGGTTTCACAACATAAGGGGCAGCCATAGGGTGTTCTTTTTGAACATCTTGCGAAGATACCAACTTGCTTTCCGCAATCGGTAAACCCGCAGCCGCATAAGCACGCTTGGCCTGCTCTTTATCCATCGCCATGGCGGACGACATCACACCAGAATGCGTATAAGGAATTTGCAACCATTCAAGCAGGCCTTGAACACAACCGTCTTCGCCCCAACGACCATGCAAAGCATTGAACACAACATCGGGTTTGGCCGCAATCAGATCGCTCGCCAACTCTGGACCTGCATCCAGCTCAACAACTTCGAAACCTTCATCGCGCAATGCTGCTGCTACTTCGCGGCCCGAAACCAGAGAAACTTCACGTTCCGCTGATGGACCGCCCTTTAGGACCACAATGCGCGAGATTGCCCTGCTCGACATACCCGCCTCTTTCACCCACGGCCATTTGCTGGCTCTTCGGGTTTGATTATTTACCGCTAGGGTCGTGAATACCGACCCTCATGATTTCCCACTCTAACTGAATACCAGAGTTTTCGAAAACCTTTTTTCTAACTTTTTCGCCTAAATTTTCTAAATCTGCGGCAGTTGCGCCACCTTTGTTAATCATAAAGTTCGAATGCATCTCTGACATCTGCGCGCCACCTATTGTTGCGCCCCGCATTCCAGCGTCATCAATGACCTTCCAAGCCTTTAAATCATGGACATCATCCGCCTTACCTGTAGAGCTAAATCCAGCTGGGTTACGAAATGTTGACCCACATGACCTTTCCTTAACAGGTTGAGTTTGAGCACGTTTTTCAAGTGCAGCCGCCATTTTCGCCTCAATAGCCTCTGGATCACCACTTGGCCCTTCCAATAGAACCGAAGTAATCACCATACCATCAGGCAAATCAGTCGACCGATAGGCAAAACCCATATCATCCTTGGTCAACGTAACCAGTTCCCCAGATCGCGTTACTGCATGCGCTTCAATAAAAACATCAGCCGTATAAACACCGTAACATCCAGCATTCATCTTTGCGGCGCCGCCAATGGCTCCTGGGATCGTCCGCAAGAATGCCAAATCAATACCTACCTGTGCCGCTTTGCGTGCCACATGCGCATCTAATGCAGCCACACCCGCTCGCACACGATTACTCTCGAGGATTTCAATACCATTAAATCCACGACCCATACGAATAACGACACCTTCGATACCACCATCACGAATGATCAAGTTGGAACAAACGCCGATTGGGAAAACGTCAATCTCATCAGGTAGGTTTTTCAAAAAATACTGTAAATCATCCAGATCAGCAGGTTGAAACAATACTTCAGCAGGTCCGCCAACCTTTAGCCAAGATAAATCAGCCAAGGGACGATCAGCAGTATAAGTTCCCCGAACCTCTGGAAAATTTTCGATCATGTTATTCATCAACCGGTAAATTATTCGCCCAAGCACTGATCGTACCAGCACCAAGGCACACCAACAAATCACCAGCTTGGGTTTGCTCTTTCACAAACTCCACAAACGATGCTTCATCCGAAATACCATGCGCGGCCTTATGGCCAGCGGAAACAAGCCCCGCTACCAAACTATCGCGATCCGCCCCCTCGATATGATCTTCACCAGCTGCGAATACATCGGAAATCCCCACAATATCTGCATCATTGAAACAGCCGCAAAAATCATCAAACAGATCATGTAACCGCGAATAGCGATGCGGCTGGTGCACAGCAATCACCCGACCAGAGGTCGCTTGTTTTGCAGCACTCAACACAGCTTTGATCTCAACAGGATGATGTGCATAGTCATCAATCACGGTCACACCGTTCATTTCACCCACACGCGTAAAGCGGCGATTCACACCTTTGAAACTTTCCAAAGCCCCTGCAATTTCTTCGCGTTTCAAACCAAGGTAACGCGATACAGCAATAGCCGCCAAAGCGTTTGATACATTATGGTCACCTGGCATTGGTAAAGTGACACCATCAATACGCATATCTTCAGCTTGCAGCACAATATCAAAAAACGCAGCACCATTTTCATAGCGTAAGTTTTCTGCACGCACATCAGCCTGTTTGTTAAAGCCATAGGTAATCACTCGGCGGTCATTAACACGACCGACCAATGCCTGAACTTCTTTATGGTCCGTATTACAAATCGCAACGCCATAAAAAGGGATGTTCGAGACAAACGTATAAAACGCATCACGCAGGTTATCGAACGTGCCGTAATGCTCCATATGTTCTGGATCAATATTTGTGACCACGGCCACCGTCGCAGGAAGCTTGTTAAAAGTGCCGTCACTTTCATCTGCTTCGACAACCATCCATTCGCCATCACCCATACGGGCGTTCGAACCATATGCGTGAATAATACCGCCATTGATCACGGTTGGATCAATACCACCTGCATCCAAAAGCGTCGCAACCATCGTCGTCGTCGTTGTCTTGCCATGCGTACCAGCAATCGCCACGTTTGACTTCAAGCGCATCAACTCTGCCAGCATTTCAGCACGGCGTACAACGGGCAAACCGCGGGCACGAGCACTATCCAATTCTGGATTGCCAGGCTTAATCGCAGAAGAGATCACAACCACTTCTGCATCTTCCAAATTCTCGGCCATCTGTGGGAAGGAAACTTTTGCCCCCATTTCCACCAAACGATCCGTAATCTTACTTGGGCGCAGATCAGAGCCCTGAACTGTATAGCCATGGTTCAACAGAACTTCCGCGATACCAGACATACCAATACCGCCAATCCCTACGAAATGGATTGCCCCTAATTTTGTTGGTAATTTCGTTGCTGCACTCACTGGACACGCCCCTTTGCCGCCAATTCTTCGACCATATTCGCCAGCTGCTCTGTTGCATCTGGTTTTGCTTGCGTCAATGCTGCGCGTGCCATTTGTTCCGCGCCTTCTGCGTCACTTAACACTGTTTCAATGCATTTCGCTAAGCTGGTCGGTGTTAATTCTTTTTCAGGGATCACAATCGCCCCGCCTGCCGATGCCAAACCACGCGCATTCGCATTTTGATGATCATCCATCGCAATCGCCAATGGCACCAATATCGAAGGTCGTCCAATCGTCGCGATATCCGCTACCGAGGATGCGCCAGAGCGTGACACGACCAACTGTGCCTCTGACATCAAACGCGGCACATCACGGAAAAACGGTGACACTTCTGCATGAACGCCTGCTTGTGCATATGCTGCTTCACAAGCAGTTACATCATCTTCGCGCGCCTGTTGAAACACGCGCACTTGTGCTTTTATATTCTCTGGTAACAACGCAGCCGCTTGTGGCATCGTATCCGATAAAATTTTTGCCCCTTGCGACCCACCAATTGCCAAAATGCTCATAGGCCAATCGCCGGGTGTAATATAAGCCGCTGCATGTTTTTCCATAACACTCAGGCGTACAGGGTTACCTGTATGAATACCCTGAACACCATCAGGCATAGTTGTTGGCCAAGTCCCACAAGCAATAGCATCCACTTTTGGTGCAAATTTCTTATTCACCCGCCCCAAAACACCGTTTTGTTCATGAATCATGCGCGGTAATTTCAACCAGCCACCTGCAAGCATAGCAGGAATAGCGGGATAGCCGCCAAAACCAGCAACCACAGCTGGGCGATCACGACGCATACTAAACCACGCAGAAACAGCGCCCTTTAAAATGCTAAATGGGACCCGCAATTTTGCCGCTAACCCACCACGTGCAAAGGTGCCAGACTTCACCACTTCGATTTCAACAGTATGAGGGAAACCGCCCGTATATCGCGCGCCACGTGGATCAGTGGACAGTTTCACCCGCCATCCACGTCGCAACATTTCCTCTGCCAATGCTTGGGCTGGGAACATATGCCCGCCTGTACCACCAGCAGCAATGACCAAAAGCGGTCCATCATTCATACTCTTTACCTCTTAAATCAAACGTCTTTATTTATAAGCGTTGCGGTAAGCCAAATATGCCCCGATCATCGAACCGATCAAAATACCCGATACGCCAGCCACCACCAAAATCATCTGAATATCAACCACGGCGCACAATCCTCGGGCTCTGTCTGTTTTGTCCTAATAAATCACCCATATCTCCTTGGGCGCGTGTACGTGTAAACGCCAACAACATTCCCAATGCGATACCAGCAGCCACAAGCGATGAACCACCGTAACTGACGAACGGCAATGTCATACCTTTGGCTGGCAACAAACGCACAGCAACACCCATGTTGATCATGGATTGCATGCCGAATAGCACGGCAATTCCAGTCCCTGCCAAACGAATAAACGGATCACGCTCTTTGACCAAACGGAACAAAGACCGCACAGTGATAAACCCAAACAATGCGATGATGATTAGAACAAGGAACAATCCATATTCTTCTGCCGCAACCGCAATAATGAAATCTGTATGTGCATCTGGCAGTGACCATTTCACTTGGCCTTCGCCAACACCCACGCCAAATAGCCCACCTTCTTGGATCGCATTCGTCGCATATCCAAGCTGTGTACGCGGATCCAGATCAGGGTTCAAAAACCCATCAATACGCCGTGCAAAGTGTTCCGAATTATTATAGGAAAACAGGCCAACTCCTACGACGCCAGCTGCCATAACAACCAGTAACAGGATCGGCGCACCTGCAATAAAATACATGATACCCCAAGAGGCCACGATCAAACTTGCCTGTCCAAAGTCAGGCTGCATTGCCAAAAGAAAAGCAACTGCCACAGTAATCACAAAGGAAATACGTTTCCCAGGAGGTCCACCAACTTGGAAAGCAGATGCCATCATCCATGCTGAAAACACCACAAAACAAGGCTTTAAAAATTCGGATGGCTGAACGGACGTAAACCCAAGCGAAAACCAACGTGTCGCGCCTTTACCAAAGTCCGTTCCAAAGAACGGCAACAACATCAACGCTGCAAAACAACAGGCAAAGCCAAACACACCCAAACGACGCACCATCGTTGGCGTCATCATAGATGTCAGCGCCATCGCACCAAGTGCCACAGTGCCAAAGAAAAGCTGCTTATAAACATAGTAAAACTGCGGCAGTCCATTGCGTTCTGCCAAAGGAACCGAAGCCGCTAATCCCAAAAGGATACCAACCAAAAATAGTCCTAAAATGCAGGATAAGGATACACGGTCAACCGTGCGCCACCACCGTGGTAAAATTGGATCAATAGGTTGCTGTACAACCCGACCAAAAGCCATTTCTGTCATTGTGCCTGCTCGCCGTCTTTATGCCATATACATGCGGCCTCATTTTGCGGACCGTCATTGCAAACATAAGTGCCATATATTTTGGCATTTGGCTAGTGTTTTGCTTTTATGTGGCGGAATTTAGCTGTTGATGAAATCGTTAACGGCTGCGAAGAAAGCATCGCCGCGTTCTTCAAAGCTGCCAAATTGATCAAAACTGGCACAAGCAGGTGCTAACAGAACAACATCCCCTGCTTTCGCATTTTTAACAGCCGCTTTTACGGCTGCTTCAACTGTTCCCGATTTTTCGAAACTTGTGCCTGCTAATTGACCTGCTAATTCATCTGCCGCTTCACCCACAAGATAGGCTGTTTTTACACGGTCTAACAAAGGCATAAGGCTGGCAATACCGCCCTCTTTCGCCACCCCACCTGCAATCCAATGGATATTCTTAAATGCCAGTAAAGCCTTTTCTGCAGCATCTGCATTGGTCGCCTTGCTGTCATTAACAAAGGTCACACCGTCCTTTTCGCCAACCACTTGGCAGCGATGCGGCAAACCTGGATAGGATTGCAAACCAGCCTCAACCACCTTTGGTGCCAATGCCAAAGATCGGCACACAGCATAAGCGGCACAAGCATTCTGATGATTATGTGCTCCTGGCAAACCTTTGATGTCACGCAAATCGATAGAACCCACCTGACGTCCCTTACGCCATTCCGCCAGAAAGCCTTTACGCGCAAAAACAGACCAACCATCACCTTGTAATTTACGCCCAGAAGAAATCGCAATCACGGGATCACCACTTGGGCTTTCCTGACGGATTTGATTGGCCAAATAACGTCCTTCAGCCTCATCCACACCGATGATAGATTTTTCAGGGCCACCTTCCACAAACAAACGACGTTTGGCTGCAAAATAACCACCCATACCACCGTGGCGATCCAAATGATCAGGAGACAGGTTCATAAAGACTGCAATATCAGGCGCTAAAGCCCGTGCCAATTCTGTTTGATACGAGGACAGCTCTAAAACAACGACTTCCCCATCACTTGCTGGCTCTAAATCCAGAACGCCGCGACCAATGTTGCCGCCAACCTGAACCTTGCGCCCCGCCTCTTCTAAAACATGTGCAATCAAAGCAGTCGTGGTTGATTTTCCATTAGACCCCGTCACACAAATCACTTTAGGCATCACATCAAAACGATCCCAATCGCGCGTCGCATAAGAGCGGAAAAACAAACCAATATCGTTGTCCACAACAACACCGTGCCCCCAAGCTTTCTGTACAATCTTATTCGGCTCAGGATAGAGGTGCGGAATACCAGGAGACACAATTAAAGAAATTACATCTTCCCACGATCTGTCCTTATTCAGATCAGCAACGATAAGCCCTTCTGCCTCGGCCTTATCCCGCGCAGTTTCGTTGTCATCCCAACAAATAGGGATAGCACCACCAGCACGCAAAGCGATTGCGGCTGATAGGCCAGATCGGCCCAATCCCAAAACGGCAACTTTATGACCGTTATATCCGCGAACAGGTATCATTAACGCACTTTCAATGTAGCAAGGCCAATCAAAGCAAGGATCAGCGAGATAATCCAGAAACGGATCACGATTGTGGATTCAGCCCACCCTTTTTTCTCAAAATGATGATGAATAGGCGCCATTAAGAAAACACGCTTACCTGTACGTTTGAAATACAGAACCTGAATGATCACAGACAAAGCCTCGACTACGAACAAACCGCCGACGATACCCAAAACAATCTCGTGCTTTGTACAAACCGCAATCGCACCCAGCGCACCGCCCAATGCAAGTGATCCTGTATCGCCCATAAACACCGCCGCAGGGGGCGCGTTATACCAAAGGAAGCCCAAACCGCCGCCAATCAAAGCTGCCGTAAACACCAGTAATTCACCGGTGCCCGGCACATAGTGCACATCCAAATATTCCGTGAAATCCACGCGGCCAACAGCATAAGCAATCACACCCAGCGCGCCCGCAGCAATCATCACAGGCATGATCGCCAAACCATCTAAGCCATCCGTCAGGTTAACAGAATTCGCAGCGCCAACGATCACAAACATTGCAAATGGGATATACAAAAAACCTAGATAAATGAGCGTATCTTTCAAAAATGGCATCGCCAATTGCGATGACAATTCTGGTGGATGCGCACTGCTAGCAACCAAAGATGCAACTAAAGCAATCGCAAAACCAAGTAATAAACGCGCCTTAGATGAAAACCCAGCAACTGTTTGTTTTGTGACTTTAAGGTAATCATCTACGAACCCAATAAGGCCAAAGCCGCCCGTTACCAGCAAAACAATCCAAACATATGCATTATCACTGCGTGCCCATAAGAGCGTAGAAATCAACAAGGTCCCAAGGATCAAAACACCACCCATAGTTGGCGTACCAGCCTTTGCAATAATATGGCTTTCAGGGCCATCATCGCGGATTGGCTGCCCTTTTTTCTGTTTCTTTTTCAACCAATTAATCAGCGGCTGACCAAAGATAAAACTCAGGATCAAAGCCGTGAAAAACGCACCGCCTGCACGAAAGGTAATATAGCGAAACAGATTGAACGCATCGCCGCCATCTGACAATTCACTTAGAAAATACAACATACTTTAACTTCCCCTGAATTTCGCGCCTTATGCACCGATTTTGCGTATCGCGTCTACGATTTTCGCAAGCTTCATACTGTTTGACCCCTTAACCATGATCAAATCACCCGCATTCACTAACGTCGTTATCATTTGTGCTAAATCATCAGATGCCTCAACCCAAACGCCACGTTTTTCCTCTGGCAAAGCTTCGTAAAACACTTTCATCAATGGCCCCACTGCATGAAAGACATCAATACGATTAACTGCATCCAAATCCGCAATACCTTGATGCAGGGCCACTTCACTTGTACCTAGCTCGCCCATATCACCCATCACTGCAATTTTGCGACCCTGACATTGTGAATGTCCTAACACATCCAAAGTCGCCGCCATAGACGTCGGGTTCGCATTATAGCTTTCGTCTACAAGCTCAAGCTCGCCATCATGAACAGAAATTACCTCGCGCGTACCGCGCCCAGTAGGGGCAGACCATGTGGTCAAATTTTTGATACTGTCACGCAGATCATCCACAACGGCATCACATGCTGCCAAAACAGCCAAAGAGTTCATGGCCAAATGAACACCGGGAGCGGCAAGCTTATATTCAATCTTTTGCCCCATCAGATCCAATACAACTTTGGTCGATGCATCTGCAACATAGGCCGCCGCTAATTTGAAATCAGCGCCATCTTTGGCACCAAAGCTCACAACATTCTGTGTTACAGCCTTTGCAGCCTTTTCTAAAATTGGCAGCGTATCTATATCCGCATTTACAATTGCAACACCATCCGATTTCAACCCATCAAAAATCTCTGCCTTGGCATGGGCAATTTCATCAACCCCTGAAAACGCGGCGAGATGTACGGCTGCCACAGTCGTGATCAACGCCACATCTAAATCGGCCATTTGTGAAAGCGGCGTAATTTCGCCAGGATGGTTCATACCAATCTCGATCACGGCAAAATCCGTATCACGTGGCATCCGTGCCAATGTCAACGGCACACCCCAGTGATTGTTATAACTTTTCTCAGCCGCATGAACATTGCCTTGCCCCGTCAAAGCCGTACGCAACATCTCTTTGGTACCAGTCTTTCCAACAGACCCCGTCACGCCAATCACTTTACCATCCATACGCTTACGCGCATAGCGTCCCATATCTTCCAGCGCTTTCAAAACATCTGGCACCATCAACAAAGGTGCTTCAGATGAAACACCTTCTGGTAAGCGGCTTACCAAAGCAGCCCCAGCACCTTTTTCCAAAGCTTGAGCTACAAAATCATGCCCATCGCGCGCATCAGAAAGCGCTACAAACAGATCGCCTTTTTCCAAAGTACGCGTATCAATCGAAACACCCGTTGCCGACCAATAAGTGGTACACATACCACCTGTCGCAGCAGTCGCTTCATCCCATGTCCAAAGTGCACTCATGCGCCCATTCCATCCAAGGCCGATACAGACATGCTGGCTTGTTCCACATCATTAAACGGCAAAATCTGATCCTTGATTGTCTGCCCTGTCTCATGCCCTTTACCCGCAATCAACAAAGCATCCCCTGCTTGCAATGCATCAACACCTGCCAAAATCGCAGCAGCACGATCCCCAATCTCATTCGCATTCGGACAAGCCACCATAATATCTGCACGAATATCGCTCGGTTCTTCTGAACGCGGATTATCATCGGTCACATAAAGCACATCCGCATTTTCTAATGCAGCCTTGCCCATCAATGGACGTTTACCGCGATCACGATCACCACCAGCGCCAAAAACCACAATGATGCGTCCCAACACATGTGGGCGCAAAGCTTTCAACGCCGTTTCCAAAGCATCAGGCGTGTGGGCATAATCCACAAACACACTTGCCCCATTTTGACGAGTTGCAGCCAATTGCATACGTCCCGAAACAGTTTGCAAATTCGGCAAGGTACCGAACACCTCAGCAGGTTGCGCACCTGCCGCAACCACCATCCCCGCTGCAAGCAAAACATTTTCAGCCTGAAATGCACCAATCAAAGACAGGCGCACAGTGTGAATATCACCACGCCAAGAAAACCGCACATCCTGACCTGTTGCATCACAGCGCGTATTTAAAATCTGTATATCAGCACCATCAGGGCCAATCGTTATGACATCTTGCCCACGCGATTGCGCAATTTCCACCAATTCCGCCCCTTTAGGATCAAGCGTATTGATCACTGCCGACCCTTCTGGCGGTAAAACACGTGAAAACAAACCTGCTTTCGCAGCGAAGTATTCTTCGAATGTTTTATGATAATCCAGATGATCTTGGGTGAAATTCGTAAATCCACCCACGGTCAAATACACCCCATCCAAACGACGCTGTTCCAACCCATGACTGGATGCCTCCATCGCAGCGTGGGTAATACCAGTGTCTTTCAACTTCGCCAACAAACGGTGCAATGTAATCGGCTCTGGTGTCGTATGGTTCAAGGCCTCTGTATAAGCGCCCTCAACCCCAGCGGTGCCAAAGTTCACCGCTTCCTTGCCGAGCAATTCCCAAATCTGACGGATAAAATTCGCAACAGAGGTCTTACCATTCGTGCCAGTGACCGCCGTCATAGTAGCAGGCTGCGCACCATAATATCTTGCAGCCGCCTTAGACAAAACAAGCCGCGGATCATCTACAACGATATATGGAATATCCAACCGACATCCGTCACGTTTCGCTATATCCAAACCTGCTTGATCCGTTAAAATGGCTGCCGCCTGCATTCGCTCTGCGTATTGAATAAATTCGCCACCATGTACATCTGATCCAGGCAAAGCTGCAAACAAATCGCCTGTTTGTGTCTTACGACTGTCGACACAAAGACCATTAACGTTCTGGTCATCCGCAAGCACCCCATCAGTCGGCATCAATCCCAGGTCTTTCAGCGTTTTCTGAGGCGGGAAAGTCATCGACATGATACGGTGATCCTGATTAGTTTTTTACCTGCGTGTATTCAACTTGGCCACTGCCTGCAAGCTCTGGGCGCATATTCAAAACAGGGGCCATGCGTGTAATAAGTTCAGCCGCAACAGGTACAGCCGTCCAACCCGCAGTACGGCGTTCCTCGCCAGCGGCTTGAATAGACGGTTCATCCAACGTCAAAATCAACACATACTTTGGATCATGTGTAGGGAAAGCTGATGCGAACGTCGCAATAACCTTATCATCATAATAGCCACCATTTGGCTTTGGCTTATCCGCAGACCCTGTTTTACCCCCCACGTGATATCCATCTACCTCACCAAAACTAGCCGTGCCCTCTGTTACAACAGCGCGCAACATACGCATTAAGCTTTCTGATGTAGATTTCTTCAACACCTGATCCCCATGCGCCGCTGGCGCACCTGATTTCAACAACGTTGGCTTAATCTTATACCCACCATTTGCAAGTGTCGCATAAGCCGTTGCCAAATGCAGCGGTGTCGCCGCGATACCGTGACCATAGGAAATTGTCATCGTGGATAGGTCAGACCAATTACGTGGTAATAATGGTTTCGTACGCGACGCTTCACTAATCTCTACAGGAACAGGAGCAAAGAACCCCAAATCATCCAAAATCTTTTTCTGTGCTTCTGTACCAGCGGCCTGCGCCATACGCGCCGTACCTATATTAGAGGATTTAACAATCACATCCGTCATACTCAACGTCTTACCGTAATTATGGAAGTCACGAATTTTAAATTTACCCCACCGAATAGGCCCTTGGGTATTGATCATCGTATCTTCATTTGCCAACCCTTTGTCCAAAGACACAGCAGCCGCAAATAACTTAAACGTGGACCCCAGCTCGTATACACCTTGTGCCGCGCGATTAAACAACGGGCTATCTGATGGGTCACCTTCCAAAAGCGGTGTTGGACGGTCATTTGGATCAAAGTCGGGCAAAGACACCATCGAAACGATTTCACCTGTATGCACATCCATCAAAACGGCTGCCGCACCTTTGGCATTCATGATTTTCATGCCACCTTCAACCACACGGCGCATCGTCGCCTGTGCAGTCAGATCAATCGACAGCTCCAGAGGTTTATCCACTTGTGCAGGATCACGCATACGTTCGTCAAAGAACTTCTCAACCCCAGCTACACCGATCAATTCAGCGGCACGTACATCCTCTTTACCAAAACCAGCACCGCCCAGAATATGGGCAGCTAGCTTGCCATTCGGATACAAACGCATCTCACGTGGACCAAATAACAAACCTGGTTCACCAATATCATGCACAAGTTGTTTTTGCTCTGGGCTGACTTTTTTACGGACCCAAACGAATTTCCGCTTACCTGTGAATTGCTTCAGCAGTTTATCGTGATCAATATCTGGGAAAATCTCTGCCAACTTATCCGCGGCCTTAATAGGTTCGATCATCATATGTGGCTGCGCATAAAGCGATGTTGTCACAAGATTTGTCGCCAGAACAGAACCATTTCTATCAACAATATCAGCACGTTGGGAATGAATTCCCGTATTAGCAACAGCCAAACGTGGCTCTCTTGGTTCACTCACAGCCAACATAGACATCTTGCCGCCAATTGCTGCAAACCCAAGAAAAAACGCCAAACCTAACATCGTCAAACGATGCTCTGCGCGTTTGCGAATTTTCTGGTGCGTCACTTGATTACGCTTAACGCGCTCCTCAGCTTCAATCACATCAGGATTTTCACCGTTTTCACGTGCACTGATAACACGCGCTAAAGGACGAAGTGGCGTACGGATCATTGTGCGGCCTCCTGTTGGGATTGAATAGAAACGGGTTCATTGACCTGTAATTGTTCATGTACTGGATATGCGACCATTTCACTGTCACCAAAATGACTTGGCGCAAGCGGTATCAACCCCAAGGCTTCAAAGTTTAAGTCAACCAATTCACGCAACCGGTCAGGACGGTTCAAATAAGCCCATTCTGCATTTAAGACCGCGATCGCTTCTTTTTGCTTTGCTATTTCTTGCTGCAACTCTTTCACCTCACGCAAAGCCGTTTGCGTTTTGTAATTCTCTTTATAGGCCCAATAGGCCAATCCGATGATGAAAGCCGAACACACAATATAAAATAAGGTACGCATTAATTTAGCCTCGTTAAATCAAACATAGGAAGTCCAATAGATTTCGCATCCACATCCCCCGCAGGGGCAGCCGTGCGCCGCGCCACACGCAGTTTTGCAGACCGTGAACGCGGATTTAATTCTAATTCTTCATCGCTTGGCCCAATGGCACGGCGCGATACTTTTTCAAATTGCGATACAGTTGCCTTGGCTTCTGGAGCATAACGGTTCGTGCGCGCCTGTTCACTGCGTGCCTGAATGAACCGCTTCACAATACGGTCTTCCAAAGAATGGAACGTGACAACAGCCAATAAGCCACCTTCCCCCAAAGCTGCCTCCGCGGCTACAAGTCCACGAACCAATTCGCCCAGCTCATCATTCACAGCAATCCGCAATGCCTGAAAAGACCGCGTCGCAGGATGTGCCTGACCAGGCTTTGAACGCGGCAAAGCCCCTTCCACCACATCGGCCAATTGCTTTGTCGTTGCAAATTTCGTCGTTTTACGTACCTCAACAATACGGCGTGCAATACGGCGCGATGCCCGCTCTTCGCCATATAAATAAAGGATATCTGCCAAAACCGCTTCATCAGCAGTGTTCACAATATCCGCAGCCGTCATCCCATTTTGGGACATGCGCATATCAAGTGGTCCATCTTGAATAAATGAAAAACCGCGCTCCGCTTGATCCAATTGCATAGAGGACACACCAATATCCAAAACCACGCCATCCAATGGCGTAGCACCAGCCTGATCAGCCAATTTATCCAAATTACCAAAAGTGCCAGAAATCAAAACCAAACGATCACCATAATCGCCAGACCATGCTTTCGCACGCTCAAAAACTTCTGGATCGCGATCAATCGCATATACTGTCGATGCACCAGCATCCAACAATGCTCGCGTATAACCACCAGCACCAAAAGTACCGTCCAACCAACGCCCTTGCACAGGTGAAACAGCCTCAAGAATAGGGTCCAATAAAACAGGGATATGTGGGGAAGACGGGGATGTATCCAGCGCCTGCGCCATACTTACTCTCCCGCAGATGCCATGTCCAACAATGTCAGAGGATCGACATCATCCTCTTCATCGTCAAACCAATCATCCATACGCGCCGCGTGCGCTTCATAAGCAGATGGTTCCCAAATTTGGAACGTATCGCCCGCAGCAATAAAGAACGCTTCATTGCTGATGCCAATCTTATCGCGGATTTTTTGTGTCAGAACCAAGCGCCCTGTTGGGTCAATTTGGATTTGTTGCGATTGTCCTGAAAACATATGCTCTAACATGCGGCGCTGCTTTGACCCGCGCGGCAATTGTGCAATCTTTTCGTCGACCTCTTCCATGCTGTCCATTGTATAGCCCTCAACGAAGTCACGGCTTTTGCCGCCATATACAAGAACAAGATTTGGAAACAGACCGTCAGTCCAATCAGGATCACCTTCTTCCAAGACACGTCTAAAGGCGGCGGGAATTGATACCCGTCCCTTAGCATCCACCTTGTGGGTGCTTTCACCTCTAAAACGTCGTGCCACAAAGGCCTCCTTATAAACGTTCGCCCAAACTTGGGCTTAAAATGGAAACGGCGGATTGAACTGCTGCCACTGTTCAATCCGCCGTCCTGTCCCTAACTGGGATGTCCAACTGTGGTGCCACCTTGGGGGGGTGTCTGCTCGCAACCCACGTCGGATCGTTATTGGATGTGGTGGGTGCCTGTATGAAACCTGTTTGGGTTTTTGTAGGGTCTTGATGCCCTTTTTTATCCCTCACCTCATCGATGAATTATTTATGCTATGGGAATTTATGGAAATCAATAGTTTTTTATGGGTAATATATGGGAATTACCTGTTACCTAACTCAATATATAGTTTTAAAACCGCTGAAAAGGCCGTTTTTTTGGATTACCTAGCGGAATTGAAAAAACGAGGCACAAGATATGGTATGGTTAAGAAAAATAATTATTTTCCCATAAAATACCATATTTATTCACACCGATTGAGAACATAATATGAACATCATGTTTTCATTCACTTTTACAATAAAATCCCCACCCAAGTCAGAGGAAAGTGAGTCGGAAATATAAGGAATCAAAAACGCGTTATAGGCATCCCATGTGATCCCAAAGCCTGTTATGCTCGTATAAGAGCAAAGAATACGGACAGGATAGCATGAGACGTCGAAGATTTTTAAAGTGGTTTGGAGCAGGCACATTAACCGCCCTTGTGGGTGGCATGGGCTGGTCACAATATAAACGCAGTAACAACCCCTATTACACAGGTTCAGTCTCAGATCACTATAACGGTTTAACATTCTTTAACCCAGACGGCGCCCCGCCCAGTTCTTTTGCAAACCTCTTAAAGTGGCAATTCCAAGAAGAACGTGCAGAATGGCCAGAAGTTTATCCAAGCCCTTTTGCAGGGGCTCGCCCTGAAACCAAAGTCGATGGAAAAGACATCCAAGTGACGATGATCGGCCACGCCACCCTCCTCATCCAAACCAATGGCTTAAACATAATCACAGATCCTGTGTTTTCCAAACGAGCCAGCCCTTTCCAATTTGCTGGTCCTAAACGCCACAACCCACCAGGGGTAGCGTTTGATGATCTGCCAAAAATCGACATCATTCTGGTCACTCACAATCATTACGATCATTTGGATCTGTTGACGCTTGAAAAGCTGGTAAAGCGCGACAACCCCAAGATTATCACACCCCTTGGCAATGATACCATCATCCACAGCAGCGTAGACAATGCCGACATCCAAACAGGTGATTGGGACGATATAATCGAATTTTCTGGCACAAAGATACACTTTGAACCCTGTCATCACTGGTCTGCACGCGGCACCAAAGATCGCCGCATGGCGCTTTGGTCAGCCTTTGTCATCGAAACCCCAACACGGCGCATCTATCACATCGGCGACACAGGCTTTCACAGTGGCATCAACTACAAAGCCGTCGCGGAAAAACACGGCAGTTTTGATCTGACAATCACACCAGTAGGCGCTTATGAACCACGCTGGTTCATGAAAAATCAGCACCAAAACCCCGCTGAAGCCGTTGAGGGGTTCAAACTGTGCAATACACAACACGCTATTGGTCATCATTGGGGCACGTTCCAACTGACAAATGAGGCGATTGAAGCTCCAAGACAAGCATTGGCAAAAGCATTAGAGGAAAATGCTATAGAACCAGAGCGCTTTACAGCCTTGGCCCCAGGACAAGTATGGCAACTTTAATACCGCTTTACGAATGGCATAACAGCGAACTATGTTTGCAAAGTAAGTCGTCTTAAGAGGTGGAAAATGAAATTAGCTTATACATCACTGGCAATAATTATCGCTACAACTTCATTTTCACCCGCCCAAGCCCAATCAGTTCATGAAGCCTTACTATGCGAGGCTGCTGAAACCGGCCGTACTGTTGAACTTGTATATGACAAGGATGCTAACAAAGGGTGTCTTCCACGTCTTATAGATGTGCACCAAGTGGCGATCGGCAACAATGGTAAACTCTATATGCACGGCTGGCAAAAGCGCGGATGTACTAAGGGTCGTGACTATGCCTCAAAACGTATTTTCAGGTTTGATAAAATAAAATCAGCGCAAATCATTGAAGGCATCTTCGATGATAAATCCCAATCCATCAAAGCCGAGGGTTGGGATGGCTGTATCGGGTCTAATTGTTTTATCAAAGAGAATATCTGCGAATAGATATACATTCGTTAGTATTCTCAATGTCCGCTAAGAGCCCATTCTATAGAAATTTCATACCGCAGCGAAGGTCTGGTTTCAAAATGTGGATGATTTTGCCCAGAAAATCCAATGCATGCGGCTGGGTACAGCACGAAACAATCTGGGGTCAGTTAGATTTTGCAGACGGATACGATTTTCTGTGACAATTTATCTGGCTTTGAGAAATATGCAGAATGGCTGGCTTGTATGCTTTCGACGCGATCAGCGCCCACTTCATTTATGCAACTGTCTTGTATTCGGAGAGAGACCGCGCGATCTTCAGTCAAGCGAATATAAGCTCTTGGAACGGTCCCATATCGTTCTTCCGACAGATTGAGTTTTGCTAACGCGGGACGTAAGGGCTCACGGCATAAAAGACTATTGGCAAGCATGTGATCCTCATCGGAGCAATCGTGATATAACCCTTCACGATAAATGTCTGGGTGAAGTTCATCCCAAAAGCCTATTTTGTTGATTGTGACATAAGGGCTCAAAACGGACGCCTTGTCTGCTCTGAAATAGTGCGCAGCCCTTTTTTGATCAGGTATCATGTATGAAGCCAAATAGACGACACGTTCGATCTGATTGGGAAATACCTCTGAGAGTGCCGAAGCCAAAATGCCATAACGGCTGTGGACAACAATTGTCGTTTTTTGATCTTTTCTTAGTTTTCTGCCGACGTCTCGCACCATCGCTTCTAAGCTGATGAACTGAGACAAGCGTTTGTTCCTGCCTCGTCCTAGAAGATCTGGGACGACGACTGAATGCCCCAACTCTTTTAGTCGCGGTGTGACTTTATGCCAGCACCATGCCCCGTGCCAGCTGCCGTGTATCAATAGAAAATGTGTCATTCGAAGCTCCAATTTGAACCGCTATTAAAGCTAATGAGGACGCACATGTCATACCAGTTCTTGCGCTTTCTACTGATTTTTGGGCGCAAGCAGCAAAAGACACTTCGACAAATTAACCGACTGTTCTCCAAAATCACTGAAGGAATGAGCAAAGTGCCTTTAGGTTGATAATCATAAGCGGACATTAAGTTCTGAACATGTAAAGGCAGCTTTGTCCCCCAGAGCTGACATTCAATCAAAATCTAAAAAATTATTTTGCGGACGGCCTATAAGCCGGATTTTGTTCAAGGCTTACGCCAATCGATGACCATTCATCTGGGCGTTCCGTTACCGAAACGCTCTTGCAACCACCCGAACCTGCTGGGGTTAAAGCGACCCCGACCCTTGCGGGTCACGCGGTTCCTACTTGGTTTTGCTTCAGGCGGGGCTTGCCATGCCAGTGATGTTACCATCACCGCGGTGGGCTCTTACCCCACCGTTTCAGCCTTACCCAGTCATACTAGGCGGTCTATTCTCTGTTGCGCTTTCCCTCGGGTTGCCCCGGGCGGGCATTACCCGCCGCCTTTGCTTTATGAAGTCCGGACTTTCCTCACCTAGATCGGTGCGGCCATCCAGCCATCCGCAACCGCGCGTTTAATGGTAAGTCAGGATCAGGTCAACAGATGTCAGGTTATGACCAAAATCCAATATCCACGAAATTACCCGTCATAATCATACGAACTGCGACATAGGCCAACAGCCCCATAGGGCCGAACATCATCGTCAAAAGCAAGAATGGTAACGCCATCAATCCATGCAACTCACGTGAATGCGCATCCACTACAATCACCCAAGCCGCAAACAGATCAAAAACTAAAATATGTGTCCATGCGGTAAAGGCCATACGGGTATTTTTTAACATTCTTAAAACACCCGCGAGAGTAAAGAAGTTCTTCACACTAAACGGTTCACTTTCTAGATCATAACGTTTTCCGAACAAAACCAGATAGCTGTACAAAAAACACAATGCCAAAATGATTGCATTCGCCAAAACAATCGGAGAATAGAAAAATAACGAAGCCACAAGGCAAAGCCATGCAAGCTGCACCATGATACTTTGTATTTTATAAATAGACTTTAAGCTCGGGTGAACATCACTGCTCATGAAATTCTCCTTATATAGGTTCGCCAAGATCAACCTCGGCACAAGGCCATCTTTTTGCCAGCTGCATCATTGCAACAACATCATCATTATCCAATGCGCCCTGCTTCATCGGAACAAACCTCATTCGAAATGCCGATAAAACATGTTCCCACCCCGCTTGCGTTTCTTCTGGCGGGCGATACCCAAACAACAAAGCTTCTTCTTTGAATAGCTCCCAAGACGCATCGACATCAACAAAGCGATCTGGCCAAATGGAAAACCCAGCCAAAGCCAAGCCTTGCCAATCAAACTTTGGTCCTGGGTCAAATTTGCGATCAGGCGCCATATCAGAATGCCCAATTACACGTTCAATCGGAATATGCCACCGTTTCAAAATACCACCTAATAACACTTCCAACGCCTGCATCTGAGGATGCGGGAATGGCGGCATGTCATGTAAGGTTCCCGCATTTGCAAGCTCAATACCAATAGAATGAGAATTAACATCCCTTACATTACCCCATTGCCCTGCACCTGCATGCCAAGCACGCATATCTTCTGAGACAAGCTGTGTGATATCGCCCTGTTCTGAAATCACATAATGCGCAGAAACCTCTGACACTTCATCGCACAAACGCTCACATGCAGCATCAGCTGTTTCCATGGCAGTATAATGAAGAACCACCATATCAGGCGGAAGCCCATGTTTACGTGGCCCATAATTCGGGGAACGTATTTGTGTGAGGTCGGGCAAGCCCCCGTCCTTTACTGTTGGCCAAGAAGGGCTTTGTATACTTTTGGCGACCAAGAACAGGCATAGCCATCACCGTCAGGATCAAGTCCCAATGTATCTTTTTGCGGACCACCACGTGCCAAAAACTCTGTCTGCGCATCATCTGCAACAGAATATTCGGCGCATTTACGCGCTGCCTTGCGTGCCCCACTAATTGAGAACCGTGAATAAGCTTTTTGTCCAACTGGGTTTGTTTGAGCTGCCGCGAATTTTGCCAAATTTACATTTGAGCTGCCATCACGTGTTGGAGCGGCGCCTGGTTGTACAATTTCATACTGGCTTTTTAGAGCTTCTAATTTCGCAGCATCAGATTCAATTGTTTCACTTGCCTTCACTGTTTCAAAATCCTGAGAGTTTGAAATAGATCCGTCACCTTCAGTTAAAACTGGCGCGGCAGGCTTTGCTGTGCCGCCACTTAAATCAATCGTAACCGTTTCATTGGTCGTTGGTGCAGGTGTTGCTGTCGTTGGTTGCGCTGTGCGATCAATTGTTTGCGTTACAGTTGTCCCGGAAGGGGCATCAATATCAACAGGCTTGATTGTTTCAGGAACAGGGGCAGCAGTTCCAGCCGCAGGCTTAACCGCAGCACCGCCAGCAAATTCCACATCATCTGGTTGCACAGGTGCGCAGGCCCCTAAAACTGTTACCAAAATAGACGTCGTCACAAAATACCGCATTATTAACTCACTTAATTTGTTTAAGCTGTTTTATCATCACTTTTGCTGTTTGGAAGCAAAACATGTCCTACCCCAGTCTAAACAGGCAACTTTTGGCACACAATTTCTTGTGTAGATAAGGCTGTAAACATGAAGTAAAGGCAAAACATTGCAAATCTATTTATAACCAAGCTGATATATTCAAATCACGAAAAATTTCGAAAACTCATAATGCTAACAAAATTAAAGAAATATAAACGCCCGCTGCTGCTGGCTTTTCCATTGATACTCATTTTATTTTTAAAAGATGGCCCATACGGCCCGCCCGTATTCACAGATCATAGAGGTGGCGACTTTATTGTTTCTGCACCTGTCTTCTTTGCAACAGATGAAACTGCGAAAAACTATGCAAACACTGCATGTCTATCCAGATGGGTGAACGCAAGCAGCCATACGGTAATCGTAGAGCCGCCAGAATATATTTATTTGGGTCTAGGGATACGAATACCGATAAAACCGAAATGGGTCACAGCTTACTGTTCACCGTAGGATCGGTATTCGCATATATTAGAGTGGGCTTACCACCACTTTTGCGGTTTGGAAGAAAAACCTGCAGATTGCTCAAGCTGATAAGCGATATTCAGCATATCGCCCTCTTCCCATGGTCGACCGATTAACTGCAAACCAAGTGGCAAATTCTGACTGTCCAAACCTGTTGGTACCGCGACACCAGGCAAACCAGCCAAGTTTACGGTCACTGTGAATACATCGTTCAGATACATCTTGATTGGATCTGCATCTGCCATTTCACCCAAGCCAAACGCCGCTGACGGCGTTGCTGGTGTTAAAATAGCATCCACACCTGCCGCAAATACATCGTCAAAGTCTTTCTTGATCAATGTGCGCACACGTTGCGCTTTACGGTAATAAGCATCGTAGAAACCAGCGGACAGAACATAAGCCCCGATCATAACACGGCGTTGCACCTCAGCACCAAAACCTTCGGCGCGGGTGCGCATGTACATGTCATCAATACCCTCACCGCTTTCCAATGTAGCACGGTGGCCATAACGCACACCGTCATACCGAGCTAAGTTGGATGACGCCTCGGCAGGTGCCAAAACATAATAAGCAGGTAGAGCGTATTTCGTGTGTGGCAAAGACACATCCACGATTTCCGCGCCTGCCGCTTTCAGCATTTCAGCGCCTTCGGCCCAAAGCTTTTCGATCTCATCTGGCATACCATCCAAACGATATTCCTTCGGAATACCGATTTTCTTACCTTTAATGTCACCTGTCAGCATCGCCTCAAAATTCGGCACAGCCAGATCCGCAGATGTGCTGTCTTTTGGGTCGTGACCACACATGGCTTCTAACATGATCGCACTGTCGCGCACTGTTTTCGTCATAGGACCTGCTTGATCCAAAGAGGACGCAAACGCCACAACACCCCAGCGCGAACAACGACCATATGTTGGTTTCACACCAACGATACCCGTAAACGCCGCAGGTTGACGAATAGAACCGCCTGTATCTGTACCAGTCGCAGCCATACATAAATCGGCAGCAACAGCCGCCGCAGACCCGCCAGATGAACCACCAGGTGTTAACGCTGCATCAGATCCATCACGGCGCCAAGGGCTTGTCACAGGGCCATAAGCAGATGTTTCATTGGATGATCCCATAGCAAACTCATCCATGTTCAATTTACCCAGCATAACAGCACCAGAATTCCACAACTGTGTGGTAATCGTGCTTTCATACTCTGGCTTAAATCCACTAAGGATGTTTGATGCTGCTTGTGACGCCACACCTTTGGTGCAAAACAAATCTTTGATACCCAACGGAATACCGCACATATCTGGCGCATCCCCTGCCGCAATGCGTTTATCCGCAGCGGCCGCTTGCTCCAAAGCAATCTCTGGTGTTTTCGCACAATAGGCATTCAGCGTATCTGCCGCATCAATCGCATCAATAAAATGCTGTGTCAGTTCAGTAGACGTCACATCCCCTGCGCGCATTTTATCGCGGGCATCGGCAATCGTTAGTTTAGAAATATCACCCATATCGCTTACTCCACCACTTTTGGCACAGCAAAAAACCCTTCGCGGGCATCCGGTGCATTCTTCAAAATCTGTTCTTGCTTATCGCCGTCTGTCACAACGTCATCACGACGCTTCAATGCCATTGGCGTTACAGATGTCATAGGCTCTACACCGTCCACATCGACCTCAGCCAATTGTTCCATAAAACCAAGGATGCCTGACAATTCACTTGCGAGATTGTCCAACTGGTCCTCTTCAACCCGAATACGCGCCAAATGCGCCACACGTCTTGCTGTATCTTTATCGATCGACATTGCTTACGCCGCCTTGTTCATTTTGATATATCGCGGCAAGCTTTACCGCCCCTACCCCCCAACCGCAAGATGGCTTTGCACGAAAATAGCTTGCTTGCCTTCTTTATCGCCAAAATATCCAAATATGCTCGTCCAGCGCACGCACAGCTAACAATTCCATAACCCTTTTTGGGGTATAACATCCCCGTCGACAAAAAGTGGTTCATGGGTTTTCAAAGGGCGGGTAACAGCGTCAAATGCGAAAACCACCGAAATTACTGGTAAGAATAGGTATAGGGGCTATCAACCCCTAGCAGGCATTATACCACACGCAGGTGGCGACACCTTTTATAGCTTACATTCAATATAAAATGCGAAACTCCGCTGCCTAGGATTAGCAGCGGGGCTAAAGTTCTGCACGCAAAGCTTATAATGATGACGATCATATCATATGTAGTTAAATATCATTAGTGGGCTAAAACTCAGTTTATTTATTACAATAACAAACACCCCAATGAAAATTGCTTGTATGAAAATATACAATAGCACCCATTTCTTTGCTTCTTTTGGAATATTAAATATCGTCGCGTCCCAACGATATTTAATATAGGATTTATTCCCTGTGGATGACTTTCTCCATATTTTATAACAATAAAGATCATATATTACTGTTGGCAGTAAAACTGTCGAAGCCAGTAGTGCTATAAGCAAAACTAAGAGGAAGAATAGTTTCAACATTTAATCATACTATTTCCGCAACCCTTCAAAAAACACCTTCAAAACCTCTGCGCATTCCGCCTCAGCGATCCCGTCATAAACCTCTGGTGCATGATGGCATTGTGCATGGCTAAATACCTTTGCACCCTGCGCCACACCACCTGATTTCGGATCAGATGCCCCGTAGTACAACCGCGCCAAACGGGCATTGGATATTGCGGCCGCACACATCGGACAGGGCTCTAAGGTCACGTATAAATCACACCCTGTTAACCGCTCTTGCCCCAAAGCCTTACACGCCGATCTGATCGCCAGCATTTCAGCATGAGCTGTCGGATCATTAATTTCACGCGTTCTGTTCCCAGCGCGTGCAATCACATCACCCGCTTTCGATACAATCACCGCCCCCACAGGCACTTCACCACGTGTCGCGGCGCGTTCAGCCTCTTCTATTGCGATGTCCATATAGCTGGTGAATTGGGTCATACGGTATCTGATGGCCTTTGAATAAGAGTTGCAAGATCACAAAGCTGATCTGCCTGTGCTGGTGTCATAGTCTGTTCGATCATCACTTTCAAACATTGCGCGTATACTGGCCACATTTGGGCGCGCATGTCTTGGCCTGCTTTTGTGATTTGAACGGCATGTCCACGGCCATCTTTGGCGCAAGGAATACGTTTTATAAAACCAGCGTCTTCAATCTTCGATAACAAACGGGATGTGCCATATTGTGGCAAAAGCAGACGTTCGCGTAGTTCATAGGGGCGAATACCCTCAGTTCCTGCTTTCTCGATTTCTAACAGCGCATCATACCAACTTAATTCAGGCAACCCCGCCTCTCTCAATGCGTTTTCAACAACAGAAAGCGTGCGTTCACTGGCACGCATCAAAGCGATCCATGCAGATAAAGTTGATGGATGTAAATCAGTCATCATGCATTGTTTAAACCACATAGATGCAAATGCATCAAGATTGACAATATCAGATCGTCACTCAATATAGATGCAAATGCATCTATATAAGGAATCACCTATGACTGATAAACTTGTTTTAATGAGCCACCACTTATGTCCATATGTTCAACGCGCCGTAATTGCGCTCGAAGAAAAGGGCATTCCCTATGAGCGTAAATATATTGATCTTGCTAATAAACCTGATTGGTTCTTGGAAATATCACCACTGGGCAAAACCCCTGTCCTAACTGTGAACGGTACCCCTCTCTTCGAGTCCTCAGCGATTTTGGAGTACTTAGAGGATACACAACTTTACCCCTTACACCCTGTCGACGCTATTGAACGCGCGCGTCATAGGGCTTGGATGGAATTTGGGTCTTCTGTTTTGAATGACATTGCAGGTTTATATAACGCCAAAACAGCATTTGATTTTGATTTGAAAGTAAAAACCTTGAGTGCAAAATTTGCACGCTTGGAAAATGAACTTACCGAAGCCCCTTATTTTGATACATCAGGCTTCAGTCTGATTGATGTGATCTTTGGCCCTGTGTTTAGATACTTTGATGTGTTCGATGTAATAGATAATTTTGGAGTTATTTCTAATAAACCTAAGGTTAGTAGATGGCGTAAGACACTTTCCGAACACTCGTCTATTCGAACAGCTGTGTCCTCTGATTACGATGAACGGTTGTGGCAGTTTTTGCTGAACCGTAAGTCGCATTTAAGCACATTAATGCATTAAACACATACTGTGCGGGGTAAATTACCCTTGGACAGCCCATCTGTTTTCGGTGTACTGCCCCCACATGTCCAATGAATTACCCAAAGAAGGCGACCGTATCGCCAAATTCCTAGCCCGTGCAGGTGTTGCATCGCGCCGCGATGTTGAACGCATGATCGCGGCTGGTCGTGTCACACTGAATGGCAAAAAACTTGATACCCCTGCGGTGAAAGTGTCTGAGGCTGATAAGATCACAGTTGATGGCAAACCAATTGGCGCCCCTGATAAGCTGCGCGTTTGGCGGTATTACAAACCCAATGGGTTGGTGACATCGGCACGTGATGAAAAAGGTCGTGAGACTATTTTTGACAAATTACCCGAAGGCATGCCGCGCGTGATGACTGTTGGACGTTTGGATTTAAATTCCGAAGGCTTGCTGTTGCTAACAAATGATGGCGAGCTGAAACGCAAATTGGAACTGCCGTCCACAGGTTGGGTGCGCAAATACCGTGTCCGCGTCAAAGGTTATCCTACAGACGAACTATTGGAACCACTGCGTAAAGGCATCACCGTTGATGGTGAGCGTTTCCAAGGGATGGAAGTGGCACTGGATCGTCAGCAAGGCGCTAATGCTTGGCTGACTGTTGGGCTGCGCGAAGGCAAGAACCGCGAAATTCGCCGTGCTATGAGCAGCATTGATCTGTCTGTGAACCGTTTGATCCGTGTATCTTACGGCCCATTTCAATTGAATACATTAGAACCTGGTGATGTGGAAGAAATCCGCATGAAGGTGCTGCGTGATCAGTTGGGGTTGGATAATGAAAAAACGCCTGAAGGCACAGCAAAGCCGAAAGAACACAGGGCAAGAACCATTCATAAAGGCGCAAGAAACACGCGCCCTGCAAAAAGACGCTCTTAATTTATTCAAATTTAAGCGTAGATTACCCCACGCTTAAATTGCCCGCCATTTCGCGGCCATCTGGGCCTGCAATCATTTCGAATGTGATCGCTTGACCGTCTTCTAAGCTTTCAAGGCCAGCTTCTTTGACAGCAGTGACATGCACAAATACATCTTTGTCACCCTCGCTTGGTTCAATGAATCCAAAGCCTTTTTGTTGGTTGAACCATTTAACTTTACCCTGTGGCACAATCGTAGTCCTTCTTCATTTGGTCATCACAGATTATCTGTGACGTATCAGTACTGCGATGCGCATTTTGGCCGCAAAGCAGCATGACCCTACGTTACCCTAAAATACGATTCTTTCAAAATCGCATGTCCGAAACACTTGCGTGAAGTCTTTGAACACCGTAATTCTGTTGAAAATTAAGGACAACCTAGGGGATATAGCATGGCTGACCTGCTCACATTCGAAAATATGGCTAATTTGGCCGTTCTCATCTTCTTACAAGCCGTATTAGGCTTTGATAACTTGCTTTATATTTCTATTGAATCGCAACGTGCGCCAAAAGAGAAACAAAGAGCTGTACGGTTTTGGGGGATCATTATCGCGGTTGCCCTGCGTGTTGTCCTGCTGTTCGTGATGATCAACCTGATCGAGGCCTTGGCCGAACCTTTTTATACATTCAACATGCCTGGTATCTTGGAAGGCGGCGTTAACTTTGCCACAGTCGTCTTTATCTTTGGTGGTATTTTCATCATGTACACAGCTGTGAAAGAGATCAGCCATATGTTGACCATTGATGATATCGGTCATGGTGTTGGTGAAGGGTCAAAACGCACAGCAATGCAAACAATTATGCTGATCGTGTTTATGAACCTGATATTCAGCTTTGACTCAATCTTATCTGCCCTTGCTATTACAGATGTGTTCCCAGTTCTGGCCATTGCGATCATATCATCAGGTATTGCTATGTTGGTCTTGGCAGACGGTGTGACAGAATTTCTGAAACGCAACCGTATGTATGAGGTTCTTGGCCTGTTCATCTTGCTTATTGTAGGCGTTGTATTGTTGGGCGAAGCTGGTCCAGCAGCCGCGCATGCGATGCATGATGACAGCTTGCAAATTAAGATATTCGGCTATGATCTGATCCCAATGTCTAAATCTACATTCTACTTCTCAGTGGTCGTATTGGTCTTGGTTGAAGTGGTGCAATCTGGATATCAGCGTAAATTGAACATTGAACGTTCACACGGTCCACAAGATCATTAATTTAACTGAATAAGGCCCTATTCAATAAAATAGGGCCTTACCTCTAGTAAGACTCACCTCTAACGCCTATGTTACATTGATATTTACAACTTTGGGGGCTTGATGTCTGCAACATCACTTCAGTGGATTTCATACTTTATTCTGGTTGCCATCATATGGGTGGTTGCAGCTGGTGCTTATACTGGAACGTTATAATGGCCCAGCAATACGGCGGAAAATACAGCCCTAAGGGCAGCCCAGATAATGCGCGTGATGACATGGCATTGCCCAATAAATTTCGCGGTCGCAAAGCCTATAAATCCAATATTCGCGCAAAACTGCTGTTCCTTGTGCCCCTTCCCCTAGTCTTTTCGGGTATCGGCGAATTAAGGGCAGGTGATGGTGTTGGCATCCTATACGAATGGGGTGCACTTGGTATTTTACTGCTGGCAGCATGGTTGCTGCGCGACGGGTTAATTGCCGAGGACGCTTATAACGAGCGTAAAATATCCCGCCCCCCTGCCATTCCACGAAAGATATTCGCATCTGTTTTGACAGGTGTAGGCGTGGCACTTGCAACATATGGCGGCACCGATGCTGGTATGATCACATCACTGATCTTTGGCGGGGCTGCTACATTGGCACATAGTTTAAGTTTTGGCATCGACCCACTGCGCCGCAAAGGTATGGAAGGTGTTGATGCATTTGAGACCGAACGCGTGGCAAAGGCCGTGGAAAAAGCAGAAACGCTTTTGACGCAAACAATCGAAGCTGCAAACCGCTTGAATGATCGTGCTCTTGAGGGCCGCGTTGAAAGTTTGGCTGTTGCGGCACGCGATATGTTTCGCACAGTCGAAGAAGACCCACGTGATTTAGCACGCGCACGTAAGTTCCTTGGCGTTTACCTAAAAGGCGCACGTGATGCGACAATCAAATTTGCCGACCTTTACAGCCGTAACCGCGACCATGGTGCACGTGCGGATTATGAAGCCTTGTTAACAGATTTAGAAACCAGCTTTGCGGGGCACCGTGAAGTTTTATTATTAGACGACCGCTCTGATTTAGATGTCGAAATTGAAGTCCTACGGGACCGATTAAAACAAGAAGGCCTAACGGCCAGATGATGGGAGAATACTATGTCAGATGATGCACGCAAAAAGGCCGAAGTTGCCTTGAAAGAAGCCGAAGCAGTCACAGCAACAATCCTACCCGAACCAAAAGGTGAGTTGGTTGTTGTTTCTGAATTGAAGTCTGATCAAAAGAAGATGATCAAAGCACGTATGTCTGAAATTGACATGGGCAACACACAATCCATCATTGAATTTGGATCAAGCGCTCAATCCGAACTGCAAGCAATCAGCCAAGAAATGTTGTCTGGTGTGCGTAACAAAGATGTTGGCCCAGCGGGTGACAGCTTGCGTGACATGGTAACATCTATCCGTGGCTTTTCCGTTGATGAATTAAACCCAAACCGCAAACTCAGCTGGTGGGAGCGTCTGTTGGGCAAAGCAGCCCCTGTCGCCAAATTCATGGCACGTTATGAAACAGTACAAGGTCAAATCGACCGTATTTCAGATGAGCTGTTGGATCATGAACATATTCTGCTGAAAGACATCAAATCACTAGATAAGCTTTACGGCAAAACACTCGCTTTCTATGACGAGATTGCTTTGTATATTGCTGCGGGTGAAGAGAAGATCAAAGAGCTTGATACAAAAACGATCCCTGCGAAAGAGAAGCAGGTTGAAAATGCTTCTAAAGATAAAGGCGTAATTAAAGCCCAAGAGTTACGCGACTTGCGCGCTGCCCGTGATGATCTGGAACGCCGTGTTCATGACCTAAAACTGACACGCCAAGTAACGATGCAATCTTTGCCATCCATTCGTTTGGTTCAAGAGAACGACAAATCCTTGGTCACAAAGATCAATTCAACGCTGGTCAACACAGTACCGCTTTGGGAAACTCAACTGGCACAAGCAGTGACAATCCACCGTTCGCGCGAAGCCGCAGAAGTGGTGCGTGAGGCAACAGATTTGACGAATGAATTGTTGGAAAGTAACGCCGAGAACCTGCAACAAGCGAACCGCGAAGTACGCAAAGAAATGGAGCGTGGTGTGTTTGATATTGAAAGCATCCGCAAAGCCAATGAATATTTGATCGACACGATCGAAGAGAGCTTGGCAATTGCAGATGAAGGCAAAGCAAAACGCGCTGATGCTGAGAAGGAACTGGAAGTTCTGGAAGACAAATTAAAAGAAACTTTGTCTGCTGCAAAAGCAAAAGCAACAAACGGCTGAAACTAGCACAAATGGAACGTAGCGCTTGCTGCGTTCCGCAAAAGCAAGCATAGTCCCGACATGCGTATACTAACCCTCATCACTAGCGCTTTTATTGGTCTTTCTGGCTGTGCTTTATTCGAAGAGCCAACCAAACCAAAGCCGCGCCCAACTGGTATTAAACCAGCACCAGAGGTTCCAACTCCGTCTATCGAAAGCCAGCAAGCTGCAGCCTATTATGCATCAATACAAGCAAGACTGCGGGCGCAGGGGTTATTACGTCAAGACACAAATCCAAGTGATGCAACTTTCACCATCTCTGACTTGGTCGAAAATTTTGAACGCATTGCATTATTTGATGAATATTCTATCCGTAATAATGTGTTTGTGGCAGGACAAACAGCCAGCACATTGCGCCGTTGGGAACGGCCCATAACGATTGGTATAAATTTCGGACCTTCAGTTACCAAACAGCAACGTGAAATGGACACAGCCGCAGTTCGTGAATTCTCAAAACGTTTGGCCCATTTAACAGGTTTGAATATATCATTAGCCGATGCACGCCGCGCTAATTTTTCGATCTTGTTTTTAAACAAAGATGAACAACGCGGCCTAACACCAAAGCTAGAAAAACGTATTAAATACCTAACGCCACAAATCGTAGATGAAATACAAAACAGCCCGCGTTCTATTTTTTGTGTTGCTTATGCAGTATCAGAAGCTGGTTCTCGGGAAGGGTATAAAGGCGCGGTTATATTAATCAAAGCAGAACACACCGATCTGATGCGCAAATCCTGCATTCAAGAGGAAATGGCACAGGCATTGGGATTGGCAAATGACAGCCCTGATGCGCGCCCATCTATCTTTAATGACGACGAAGAGTTCGCATTAATGACGACCCATGATGAACTATTGCTGCAAATGCTTTACGATCCACGCCTGAGCATCGGCATGACCGTGCAAGACGCACATCCAATTGTCCAACAAATCGCCCAAGACCTTGTGGCGACAGGGCGCAGTTAAAGGGAGCCATTTGATATGGGTATTCTAGATTTTCTAACCGGCGAATTTATTGACGTCATACATTGGACAGATGATACATCCGATACACTTGTATGGCGCTTTGAGCGCGAAAACCATGAGATCAAATATGGCGCCAAGCTAACAGTGCGTGAAGGCCAAGCCGCAGTTATGGTTCACGAGGGGCAATTGGCCGATGTCTTTAGCCCTGGGTTATACATGTTGGAAACAAACAACATGCCAATCCTAACCACGATCAACCACTGGGATCATGGTTTTGAAAGCCCGTTTAAGACGGAAATCTATTTTATCAACACAACGCGTTTCCAAGATTTGAAATGGGGGACTAAGAACCCGATTATCTGTCGCGATCCAGAGTTTGGACCAATTCGTTTGCGCGCTTACGGTACCTATGAGGTAAAAGTATCAAACCCAGCACTTTTCTTGACCGAGATTGTGGGCACGGACGGCGAATTCACGATGGATGAAATCAGCTATGCCATTCGCAACATCATCGTATCACGCTTTTCTGCTGCAATCAGCGCCAGTGGCATTCCTGTGTTGGATATGGCGGCAAACACACCTGACTTGGGCAAGCTATTAGCCGCGCGTATCGCACCAGAGATTGCTGAGTTTGGGATTGAATTGCCAAACCTATACATCGAAAACATATCTTTGCCAGAAGCCGTAGAAGCTGCATTAGACAAACGCACCTCTATGGGTATGGCGGGCGATTTGGGTCGTTTCACACAGTATTCTGCGGCCGAAGCAATGACACAAGCTGCATCCAATCCAAATGGTGGGGGCGGCATGGGTGCTGGTCTTGGCATGGGGATGGGCATGATGGTTGCCCAAAATATGGGACCTTGGGGTGCACGCCCAGAAGCGGCACATGTACCACCACCGCCACCTGCCCCACCTGCTGTTGAGCATGTTTGGCATATCGCGGAGAAAGGCAAAACATCTGGACCATTTTCCAAAGCTGATCTGGGTCGCATGGTGACAGAGGGTACATTAAAGCGCGAAACACACGTTTGGACACCTGGTCAAGACGGATGGAAAACGGCCAATGAAGTGACGGAGCTGGCACAGCTGTTTACAATCGCGCCACCGCCGCCGCCAAAAGGTTAATATCCGATATGACCATAGAGGTCGAAGAACACCGTTTTCCCTGTGATACATGTGGGTCTGACTTGCGATACAGTCCAGGAACCGCGGTTTTGCATTGCGATCATTGTGGGTCAGAGGAAAAGATCAGCAATCGCGGAGTTTGGAAAAAACAATCCATCCGCGAATTGGATTTTCGCAAAGCGGTCAAAGATCAACTTCCAGAACAAGATATGGAAGAATTGCGCACAGTTTCATGCGTAAACTGTGGCGCGCATGTTGAATTTGAGCCAAATGTACATTCAACCGAGTGCCCTTTTTGCGCGACACCTTTGGTCACAGATACAGGTACAGATCGCCAGATTAAGCCCAAAGGATTATTGCCATTTGAACTGGCTGAAAAAGATGCGCGCAAACGTATGACAGATTGGTTGGGGCGTTTGTGGTTTGCCCCGAATGGTTTGCGAGATTACGCGCGTAAAGGGCGTAAGATGCAGGGCATATATGTGCCCTATTGGACCTATGATGCGGATACGAAATCTACGTATACTGGGCAACGCGGTACGATCTATTATGAAAGCCGCCGTGTCATGGTAACGGTGAACGGCAAACGCCAATCACAGACACGCCAAGTGCAACGCATTCGCTGGCACCCTACAGCAGGTCGTGTTGCACGTTTTTTTGATGATGTGTTGGTACTCGGCTCTAAAAGCCTGCCAAAGAAGTACACGGATGCCTTAGCACCATGGGATTTATCCGCACTTGAACCTTATCGCCCAGAATATCTGGCAGGGTTTCGGGCGGAAAGTTATACAGTACAGCTTGATGAAGGTTATAAAGAAGCCCGCGATTATATGAACCGCATGATCGTGCGTGATGTGAAGTTTGACATTGGCGGAGATCGTCAGAAAATCGGATCGTTAGATACCGAGATCGGCACATTGACCTTTAAACACGTTCTACTGCCCGTTTGGATGGCGGCCTATAAATACCGTGGCAAAACTTATCGTTTTGTTGTGAATGGGCGCACAGGTACGGTACAAGGTGAACGCCCCTATTCAGTATGGAAAATCGCGTTTACAGTCGGCTTAGGCTTAATCGTCGCTGCTGGCATTGGTTACATGGTGGCACAAGGCAACGCAGGTAATATAAGCTTCACAAGTTATTAAGGATTATCCATGTTTCCCATCCGCGATCACAACCCTTCTGGCAACCGTCCTTATGTGACTTGGGCGTTGATTGCGATCAACATCGTTATCTTTGCGCTTTATGTACCGATTTTGAACAATGATGCAGCACTGAGCTCACTTTGGAACAACTGGGCGATGATCCCTGCCGAAGTAACCGCAGGTCAGGATTACCATACCGCCGTGACATCAATGTTCCTGCATGGTGGATTTATGCATATCGCGGGTAACATGCTGTTTTTATACATTTTCGGTGATAATGTCGAAGATGCTATGGGGCATATGCCATTCTTAGGGTTTTACCTGATAAGCGGATTAGGCGCAGATGTATTTCATATTATGTCTGATCCCAGTTCCCCTATCCCAACAGTTGGCGCATCTGGTGCTATTGCAGGTGTGATGGGGGCATATCTGTTGTTATATCCAAAAGCCAAAGTGGATGTTGTGCTGATCTTGTTTGTCTTTTTCAAAATCTTCAAATGGCCCGCTTGGGTTGTGTTGGCAGGATGGATGGCCATGCAAATGTTTGGTGGGTTATCTACTTCTACAACAGGTGGTGGCGTTGCTTATTGGGCGCATATAGGTGGGTTTATTGTAGGGGCAGCTTTAGCTCTGCCACTATGGTTGCGTCTTGGTGGGCAAACATTTTGGAGTAAAAGCCATTATCATCCACCACATGCCCCGACATTTAAAGAGCGTTCAACCACGATACCGATTGTGCGGCGACGTAAACGTTAAATTCCATAAAAGAAAGCTCTGATTAGATGCGTGTCCTGCCTAACCAGAGCTTTCACAACTGTAAGATTTGCTCGCGGCCTCAAATCTTAGACAGCATCACTTAACACCCGAGCAAGATCAAAAAGCTTGCGGCGTTGTAATTCAGGCATGGCATAATAAGAATTCACTAAATCAATCGCCTCTGGATCAACCATCAGGTCTTTTTTGTTGGTGTCATTCTGTTCAGTTTCATCTAAGTAGACACCTTGAAATCCCTCAAAAAAGAAATCAATTTGTACGTCCAATACCTTGGCTATATCCCACAAACGTGAGGCACTGATACGGTTATAACCCGTTTCATATTTTTGAATTTGTTGGAATTTTGTTCCAACAGCATCACCCAATTGTTTTTGCGTCATACCTATTGCACGCCGTCTTAGGCGTACGCGTTGTCCTACATATTCGTCTACAAGATGTGCCATGAAAGTTATCCTTGATAGAAGGTAAAGCTTACCTTTACGTTAACGTCATGCAGAGCAAGTAAGAGCCCATGAAGCCATTACAACCTGTGATTGTTACATATCTGATATGCTCACCCAGCATAACGCAGTGTTATAAAAAAATGGCGGTCGAACTGCGACATCAATAATGGCGCTTTCGCTTGCCCATCTGGTTGATCCCGCGTAATACAGCCGCTGAATAACCAATAGCGATTGAAAGAAGACAATGTCCCGTATCGTGATGAAATTTGGCGGCACCTCTGTTGCTGATCTGGATAAGATCGCCAATGCAGCCAATAAAGTGAAACAAGAGGTTGAAAACGGCCACGAAGTGATCGTGATCGTGTCAGCCATGTCAGGCAAAACCAACGAGCTTGTTGGCTGGGTCAAAGACAGTGCACCTGATGACGGTCTTTACGATAAAGCCGAATACGATGCGGTTGTGTCTTCTGGTGAGAATGTGACATCTGGTTTGATGGCAATGCGTCTGCAAGAAATGGGCGTACCTGCACGCAGCTGGCAAGGGTGGCAGGTACCATTACAATGTACTGGCAACCACGAAGCTGCGCGCATTGATGCTATTCCATCTGAAAACATAAACGCTTCTTTTACCTCTGGTATCAAAGTTGCTGTTGTTGCTGGTTTCCAAGGTGTGATGGCAGACGGGCGTATCGCAACATTGGGCCGTGGTGGATCGGATACAACGGCTGTGGCCTTTGCCGCTGCATTTGAAGCAGAGCGTTGTGATATCTATACTGACGTAGATGGCATTTACACAACGGACCCACGTATCGTTTCAGATGCACGTAAACTGCATAAGATCTCATACGAAGAGATGTTGGAATTGGCGTCATTGGGCGCAAAAGTGCTGCAAACACGTTCCGTTGAACTTGCCCGCAGCTACCGCGTGAAATTGCGCGTATTATCAAGTTTTGAAGAAGACATATCAGAAGAAGTTGGCACATTGGTTTGCCAAGAAGAGGATATCATGGAAAATATTCGCGTTGTTAAAGGCGTTGCATACTCTCGCGACGAAGCAAAAATGACATTGCTTTCAGTGGCGGACCGCCCTGGTGTGGCTGCTGCAATTTTCGGCCCATTGGCTGATGCTGGTGTAAACGTTGATATGATCGTGCAGAACATATCCGAAGATGGTCGCACAGACATGACATTCTCTTGCCCAACAGATCACGTTGCCTTGGCAGAAAAAGCCATGAAGGATGCACAGTCTTCTGGCGAGTTGAACTACAAAGAATTGGTGACTGATTCTGATGTTGCCAAGATCTCTATTGTTGGTAACGGCATGCGTTCGCAGGCTGGTGTTGCGACGAAAATGTTCCAAGTTTTGGCTGATGAAGGCGTAAACATTAAGGTTATTACAACTTCTGAGATTAAAGTCTCTGTTTTGGTAGATCGCAAATATATGGAATTGGCTGTACGTGCATTGCATGATACGTTTGAGCTCGGAATAGAGTAGCAGCAAAGCATTTTCATGGCCCAAAAAAGCGGCGTTAATTCAAGAACACTTCTGCAAAACTTGCGTGATACGCTTGCAGAAGATGGGGACGGCCAAGAACGGCTGGATCACATCACACAATTGGTTTCCGAAAGCATGGAAACCGAAGTGTGTTCTATTTACCTGCGCCGTGATCGCCAAACACTAGAATTATGTGCCACCGAAGGTTTGAACAAAGAAGCTGTTCACCAAACGCGGATGCGTGTGGGCGAAGGCCTGGTTGGTCGCGTCGCCAAACGTGCAGCCCCTATTAACACCGAAAATGCCCCCCAAGAAAAAGGCTTTCGCTATATGGCGGAAACAGGCGAGGAATTGTTTTCTTCGCTGTTAGGTGTGCCAATTCAACGTTTGGGCGAAGTTTTGGGCGTTTTGGTAGTGCAAAGCAAAGATGCACGCAAATATTCTGATGACGAAGTCTATGCCCTAGAAGTCGTCGCCATGGTCATCGCTGAAATGAAAGAGCTGGGTGCCTTTACAGGCGAAGGCGAAGCGATGACAGCACCGCACCAACGCGCGCACCTTTTCCGTGGCGGTTCTGCCCAAGAAGGCGCTGCACGCGGCGTGGTTTTATTACATGACCCGAAAATTGTTATAACCAACCCTGTTGCCGATGACCCAGATGTTGAAAAAGCACGTCTGAATGACGCTATTCAACAGTTACGTTTGAACGTTGATGTTCTGCTGTCAGCTAATCAGAATGAAGACAAAGAACAAATCGAGGTTATGGAATCCTACCGTATGTTTGCAAACTCACGTGGTTGGGTGGCACGGTTGGAAGCGAGCATTGATAGCGGCCTTGCGGCAGAAGTTGCAGTCGAAAAAGAGCAATCTGCAACACGTGCCCGTATGTCCCGCGTGCCTGATCCATATTTGCGCGAACGACTGCATGATTTGGATGATCTTTCCAACCGTTTATTACGCTTGCTAACAGGCCAAGGACGCGCAGCTGGGGATTCAGTTCCAGATAATGCAGTATTGGTTGCCAGCAACATTGGCCCTGCCGAATTGCTGGAATACGGAAAGAAAATCAAAGGCTTGGTGCTGGAGCACGGTTCGGTTGGTTCGCATGCAGCAATCATCGCACGCGCTTGGGCCATTCCGATGGTCATTCACGCAGATAACATCACACGAGAAGCATTGAATGGCGATGAAATATTGGTTGATGGTGATCAAGGTATTGCTCATCTGCGGCCAGACGAAAGCGTCACAAACGCTTTCAAAGACAAGATCGCGATGCTTGCAGAAGCACAGCAAAAATATGTCGCTATCCGTGATGAACCTGCAGAGACTTTGGACGGTATAAAAATCGGCATGCAAATGAATGCGGGTCTGATGGCAGATCTGCCAAGCTTGCCAACTTCTGGCGCCGAAGGTGTTGGCCTGTTTCGCACAGAGCTGCAATTCCTATTACGCAATTCCATGCCAAAGCGGAACGATCTGGCCAGCCTTTACGGACGCGTTTTCGATGCGGCTGGTGATTTGCCCGTGAATTTCCGCACGTTGGATATTGGTTCAGATAAGGTTTTGCCATATCTCCAACCAGAAGATGAACCAAACCCCGCGATGGGTTGGCGCGCAATCCGTGTTGGCTTGGATAAAAAAGGCATCATGCAGATGCAATTACAGGCCTTTATTCGGGCCGCCAAAGGTCGCCCTTTACGCGTTATGTTCCCATTCATCGCGCAATATGGCGAATTCCAAGACGCCAAAGCAGTATTAGGTGCCGTTCTGCGCAACGAAGAACGCTTGGGGCATGTGATGCCCGCTGATGTAAAAGTCGGTGCAATGCTGGAAACACCAAGTTTGGCCTTTGCCCCTGATCAATTCTTTGAGGAATGTGATTTCATTTCAATCGGCGGCAATGATCTGAAACAATTCTTCTATGCCGCAGACCGTGAAAACGAACGCGTACGCCGCCGTTATGATACATTGAACGTGAGTTTTATGCGCTTTATCGGCCAAATTTCTGACCGTTGCGACAGCCTTGGTACACCTGTCAGTTTCTGTGGTGAAGATGCAGGTCGCCCGATTGAAGCGATGTGTTTTGCGGCAATGGGCTTGCGCAACTTATCTATGCGCCCCGCCTCTATCGGGCCTGTAAAACATATGTTGCGTAGAACCAATCTGAACGAAGCACGTTCGATGATGGAGGAAGCAATGGTTTCTGGTGAACAATCCATTCGCGGCCATGTGATGGAATGGTTGAAATCACGAGGTTAGTCTGCTTTAGCGACCACACCTGAAACCCCATCAAACGCACCATCAACCAATTCCAGCGTTAGCACACGCTCTGGGTTTACTGGTTGCGGATAATCCAAGTTAATATTTTTTTGAAACCCAAACCGACCATAATACGGCGCATCACCCACCAACAAAACACGTTCCCAACCCAGCGCACGGGCAGCGCCCAAGCTTTGGTGCATAAGCAAGTTACCCAACCCCTCGCCTTGACACGTTGGATGTACAGCGATTGGACCAAGTAATAAGGTTGCTGCACGGTCTTCACCTATGACCACAGGCCAATAGCGGATCACACCAGATAGAACGCCCAAATCATCACGTGCGACCAAACAGAGTGCAGAAATAGGATCGACACCTTCACGCAGACGGTAAGACGATAATGCCTCACGGCCAGGTGCAAAGGATAGATCGTATAGGTTTTCAACCTCCCACCAATCGTCTTTTGTTTCTGGCGCCAAACGGAACATGCGTTTTACTCATTTTATTGTGACGCGCTTATTCGCGAAACCTCTGGCATTGCGGATAGCATGGGGTTACCAATTGGGCAATTCTTGATGAGAGACCAAAATATGTTTTACAGACCCGTCCTTGATCCAAAGCCTTTGCCGCATGATCCCTTTAAAGCCATCATAGCACCCCGCCCTATCGGTTGGATTTCAACATTGAATAAAGACGGTACAGCCAATCTTGCCCCCTATTCGTTTTTCAACGGTGTTCAGGATGAGCCACCGATGATTATGTTTGCCGAAGGTGGCCCAAAAATGGGGATTGATGAACCCAAAGATAGCGTTCGAAACATCCAAGAAACGGGTGAATTTTGTGTAAATATCGTCTCGGATGCCTTGAAAGATGCAATGAATGTGACCAGTGCGCACCTGCCCTATGGCACAGATGAATTCGTAGAAGCGGGTTTGGAAAAAGGGACGTCTAACGTGATCAACACACCCTATGTGGCTGCAAGCCCAATTGCGATGGAATGCAAATTACATCAAATCGTACCATTGCTGGGCAACGGTCAAATGGTGATTGGCGAGGTTGTTGGCATTCACATCCAAGATCAGCATATCAAAGACGGCATATTGGACGTGACCAGCTATGCACCATTGGCACGGTTGGGGTATCGTGATTACACATCTGTAAAGGATGTATTTTCGTTAAACCGCCCAGGCCAATCTTAGTGGAGCCTTTTGCGATATATGAATTGGATGGATTTGGTGCAGGGAAATTGGCCCTTTGCCGTCAACCCAATCGAGCTGAGAATTTCGATGATATCGCAAACTGGCAACCATCGGTGGTTGTGACCCATACACAAGAAGAAGAATTTCCCAAAATAGAGCCAAGTTTGCCCATGTGTTTTCTGCAAGCAGACTATGACTGGCTCCATTTGCCGATCGTCGACTTTGGGGTGCCTAATACACAGGACTGGGGAGACGCGCTGAATGACTTATTGGGAACATTAAATGCAGGCGGACGGGTATTGGCGCATTGCAAAGGCGGACAAGGACGGTCAGGAATGCTGCTGTTGAGATTGTTGGTATCACAAGGTGAAAACCCAGAAGCAGCGCTAGCGCGTATTCGCAAAATCAGGCCCCATGCTGTAGAGACAGATGAACAGCATAATTGGGCAATAAAGCCCCTTTAACACAAGCACATTGCAGCCTAATGTCAGGCAAAATTGAATTTGAGGGATGACGATCATGAAAACAGTAATTGGCGTAATGGGCGGCAGTGGCATTTATGAAATTGATGGCCTAGAAAACGCCGAATGGCGCAAGATCGACAGCCCTTTTGGCGCCCCATCTGATGATCTGCTATTCGGCACTTTGAATAGTGTGAAAATGGTGTTTTTGCCACGTCATGGGCGTGGACATAAACAATCACCAAGCACGGTGAATTACCGCGCTAATATTGATGCCATGAAACGTGCGGGTGTGACAGATGTTATTTCTGTGTCTGCTTGTGGTTCCTTCCGCGAAGAAATGGCGCCTGGTGATTTTGTGATTGTGGATCAGTTTATTGACCGTACATTCGCGCGTGAAAAATCATTCTTTGGTTCGGGCTGTGTGGCACATGTTTCTGTTGCCCACCCAACTTGCCCGCGTTTATCCGCAGCCTGTCTTGAAGCCGCAACCGCAGAGGGTATCACTGTGCACAATGGCGGCACTTATTTGGCGATGGAAGGTCCACAATTTTCAACATTGGCTGAAAGTAAAATGTACCGCGAAAGCTGGGGCTGCGATGTGATTGGTATGACCAATATGCCAGAGGCGAAATTGGCGCGCGAAGCAGAGCTTTGCTATGCTTCAGTTGCGATGATTACGGATTATGACAGTTGGCATCCAGACCACGGCGAAGTGGATGTCACACAGATCATTGCAACTTTGATGGGCAACTCTGGCAAAGCCAAGGGTATGGTGGCACGCTTACCTGCCCTATTGGGTGCTGAACGCGAATTATGTCCGCATGGGTGTGATCGCGCGCTGGAATATGCCATTATGACCCAAGACCCACACCGTGATCCAGAGTTGGTGGCAAAATTAGATGCCGTTGCTGGCCGCGTATTATAAGTTAAACCCATGTTAAAACGCCTTTTTATCCTAAGTCTTTGCATTGCCACCTTGGTGGCTTGTGCAAAACGTGGGGAAATTGGCATTTCAAAACTGGATGTTCAGAACACCCAAATTGAGCGTATTTTTGTAGCAACTACGCGGCAAAAATCCGAAACGCCATATGATTTTAACGGGCTACGCACATCTGAAATCACCTATGGTCGATATGACATCTCTATTCCACCGACACATGAAGTAGGCCAAATTGAATGGCCACGTAAGACACCAAACCCTGCCACAGATTTTGTGATTAAGGATGCTGAACTATTCAGTTCAGCAAGCCCTTTTAAGTCTGCGGTCAGAGCCTCAAATCGCAACCGACCATACGGCGAAGAGGTTGTTGTGTTTATTCATGGGTACAACAATAATTTCGCCGAAAGCCTGTATCGTTTTGCACAAATCACCGTTGATATGGATGTTCAAAGTACGCCAGTTCTATATGCATGGCCGACGACAGAAAGCACGGTGGAATATCTGCATGACCGTGACAGCGTATTATTTGCCCGCGATGGGTTGCAAACACTATTGCAGCAAATCGCAGCAACAGGCGCAAAACGAATTTTGCTGGTCGCACATTCAATTGGGTCTGGTTTGTTGTTGGAAACTTTGCGCCAAGTGAGTATCAGCAATGACCGCAAAGTGTTAAACACTGAAATTGGCGTTGTTTTAATTTCACCAGATGTAGACAACAGTGTTTTTGAAATGCAGCTTCGCCGCATCAAACACACCCCAAAGCCTTTCGTTATTTTCAGTGATGACAATGACATCGCATTGAAAGTGACATCATTCTTAACAGGGCGTCGCGCGCGCCTTGGACTTACGACCAGCGATGAATTGATAGAACGGCACGGTGTGACTTTAATTGACTTATCAAGCTTCGAAGATGGTGATTTGTTGAACCATTCGGTTGCATTGACATCGCCCAGCGTAATTTCAATTCTGAAAACGTTACCATCCACCGCAGCACTTGCCCAACAAAATGGAGAGCTTTCGGGTAATCTTATCAAAACAGTATTCAAACAAGACTAAGGCATAACTAATGACAAAAGACCTGCGTGATTATATTCGCACTATCCCAGATTTCCCACACGAAGGCATAATGTTCCGCGATGTCACCACTTTGTTTGGTAATGCCGAAGGCTTACACGAAGCCATTGAGCAAACTGTTGCAGCTTTGATCGGCATAAAGGTGGATAAGGTTGCTGGGTTAGAAGCACGTGGATTTATTATGGGTGGTGCGGTTGCGCAACGTTTGGGCGTTGGCTTTGTTCCTCTTCGTAAAAAAGGAAAATTACCGGGAAAAACGATTACACAAGATTATGAGCTGGAATATGGTACAGCCACTTTGGAAGTCCATGATGATGCGATTGAAGCGGGTGAAAATGTTTTGTTGCTGGATGATCTGATCGCCACTGGTGGCACAGCCGAAGCTGGTATTAAATTGATCGAAGCATTGGGTGGTACCGTTGTACAATCTACATTTATCATCGACCTACCTGATTTGGGTGGCGCAGATAAGATAAAATCTATGGGCGTGCCTGTGCATGTATTATGTGCTTTTGAGGGGCTATAGATTTCTTTTCATTTGTAGATCTATGTTAACCAATTTGTAAGATAATTTCCCCTATACTGAGCCTGTTCATAGAACACACTTACTTACTTGATAGACGCGACGCCCTGTTATTCCCCGATAGCAGGGCGTTTTTCATGCACGGACTATGACGCCCGGGTTCATAATGCCTTTGGGATCAAGTGCTGTTTTGATCGCTTTGATCATCGCCAATTTCGTCGGATCACTATAGGTTTCCAGATCAGCAACTTTCAGGCGCCCAATACCATGTTCTGCGGATACAGACCCGTCGAACTGGTGTACCAGATCATGGATCACCTTTTTAATCGCAACACGCTTATCCAGCATGTCATTGCGGTCCAACCCAGCCGCAGGAAAGACGTTGTAATGCAGATTTCCATCCCCCACATGTCCAAAACAATTCACACGCAGGTCGCCCATTTCAGCAATCGCATCAAACCCTGATTGGATGAACTCTGGCACAGCCGACACAGGTACAGAAATATCGTGGCTGGACACGGCACCAACTGCACGGTTTGCCAATGGGATATGTTCGCGCACAGACCAAAAATCTTGGCGTTGTTGCATGTTTTGCGCAATCAACACATCCTCAACCAAGCCACCCTCTATCACGCCTTCAAGGGCGGATAGCATACGTTCATCAAGGCGTGCATCTTCACCGCCCCCTGCTTCTATCAGAACCATCCATTTTGGGCGATCTGCGAAAGGTTGACGAACATCTGGCAGTTTATCAGCTAAGAACTCTAGGCTTGTGCCATGGATTAATTCAAAGCCTGACACCAAACCATCCAAGGCTGATTGCATCACTTGCAGCAATTTCACGGCCGCGGCAGGAGATGGCACGACAGTCATTGCTGTTGCCATTTTCGCAGGCTTTGCATGCAGTTTTAACGTAGCACCTGTGATAATTCCCAAACTCCCCTCAGAACCGATCAAAAGGTTACGCAAATCATAGCCCATATTATCTTTACGAAGCCCCTTTAGGCCGCGATAGATAGAACCATCTGGCATGACCGCTTCCAGCCCCAAACACAGATCGCGTGTATTACCGTAGCGCAGCACCTGAACGCCACCTGCGTTGGTCGCAAGGTTTCCACCAATACGGCAGCTGCCCTCTGCTGCAAGTGATAATGGGAACAAACGATCCGCTTTATCAGCAGCATCTTGGATATCTGTCAGGATCACGCCTGCATCAACGGTCATGGTGTTGTTGTCGGGGTCAACAGCACGGATTGCCGTCATACGTTCCACAGATAATAGGATTGGCGCAGGGTCCAGATCCGCGACCTGCCCCCCGACAAGGCCTGTGCCACCTGCATATGGGATTATGCCCACGCTATGCTCATTGCAAAGCCTTACGGCAATAGAGACTTCTTCCACTGTGCGCGGGCGCACCAAACAAGCGGCGGTGCCTTTGTATAAATCACGTGGCTCTGAAAGGTATCCAACAGGAGCTTCACTGATGGTTCCATCAGGCAATGCAGCAGTCAGCTTGGCAATAAACTCTGGTGTTACTGTGGATAAAGTCATTAAGGCCTCTTTCAATCAGAGCATCTTAACCGACGTCAGTCTTCCCACGACGGTCTGTGCGTAGGTTGGAATACAACACATGATTTTGCCAACGTCCATTGATTTGTAGATACGCTTGCGCAACGCCTTCGTATTTAAAGCCCGACTTTTCCAGAACACCACGTGATGCAACATTTGTTGGCAAGCATGCTGCTTCTAGCCGACTGATATCTAATTCAGTGAAAGCAAAATGAACCAAAGCTCTAATTGCCTCGGTCATATATCCCATGCGGGCAAATTCTTGGCCTGTCCAATACCCCAAGGTTCCTGTTTGCGACGGCCCGCGCCGAATATTGTCTAGTGTAACTGCACCAACCAAGGCTTGATCCGCACGTCGGATCATAAAGAGTGGCGCACTACGTCCCGTGTCATAGGATTTCTTGGCCCAATAAACACGATTGCTAAAAGAGCGCTTGGTAAAATGATCTTCGGCCCAATTTGGTTCCCATGGCTTTAGAAATTCAGAACTCGCTTGGCGCAAGCTCGTCCATTGCAAGTGATCCGCAGTAAGAGGCAAGCGTAGCGTTAAGCGTTCAGTTTCAATTGCGACTTTTGGCTTACGTCCAAACATGTTTTATGCTGCCAATCTTTCAGCAAGCACCTCTGTTGCTGGAGCTTGTTCGACAGGGCCATACAGTGCCATAGATGGTGCAGATTTCACGCATAGACGTTCTGCAAAATCAGATACAGCCTGAACCGTCACTGCATCAATTTTACCAACCACTTCATCCAAATCGGGGACACGGCCCCAAATACCAACCATACGCGCCAAGCGTTCGCACCGTGACGATGGGCTTTCTAGTCCCATCAACATGCCTGCTTTCATCTGATTGCGCGCGCGGTCAATCTCGGCTTGCGTCATATCTTCGGCAGAGCGTTTCAACTCGTCTATGCAAAGTTCAGATAAGCCAGCGACATCATCGCCACTGGTGCCCGAATAGATCGTCAATGATCCCGTATCCGAATAAGCGCCCATCTGGCTGTAGATCGTATAGCATAGCCCACGTTTTTCACGGGCTTCTTGGAACAAACGGGATGACATACCGCCACCTAAAGCCGTGGCATAGACTTGCCCGACATAAAGGTCATCGCTCATATGGCCATTTGTTTCCAATGACATTGCAAAATGTGCTTGCTCTAAATCTTTAATCACACGGTGTTCACCACCTTGGTAAAGCGCAGGTTGTGCAACCAAACCACTTGCCTTTGGCAGCAATCCAAATGTTTGCTCTGCCAAACGCACCAATGCATCATGATCAACAGCCCCTGCCGCAGATAGGATCATTTGGTCTGGTACATAGTTTTGCGCCACAAACTCTTGCAGGTTTTCACGTGTAAAACTTTGCACACGTTCCGCAGGTCCAAGGATTGTACGCCCGAATGGTTGGTCTGGATAAGAAACCTCTTGCAACCAATCAAAGATAATATCGTCTGGAGTGTCCAAAGATTGCCCAATCTCTTGCAAAATCACACCACGTTCAATTTCCAATTCACGTGGGTCAAATGTGGAATTCAAGACAATGTCTGAAATCACATCAAATGCCAGAGGCACATCATCCTTGAGAACACGTGCATAATACGCCGTCACTTCACGGCTTGTATAAGCATTTAGATAACCGCCAACATCCTCAATTGCTTCGGCAATATCCAATGCAGAACGGCCTTTCGTGCCCTTAAAGGCCATATGTTCCAAGAAATGCGCAATACCATTTTGGTCGACACGTTCATGACGCCCACCCGCAGACACCCACACACCCAAAGACGCGGATTGTAGGCTTGGCATATGTTCTGTGACGATCCTAAAACCGTTAGGCAGTGTTGTTATTTGAACGCTCAAACGCCGACCCTTTCACGGATGATCGCTTCAACAGCGTTCAAATCATTACCCACTTTGGTCATACGTTCATCACGCTCGAATAAATCAGCCATACGTGCTGGCAATTCTGGATGTACACCACATGCGGCTTCTACAGCTGCTGGGAATTTCGCAGGATGGGCTGTTGCCAATGTGATCATCGGAACCGTTTCATTGCGCGGGATTGTATTGGCCACATGCACACCGATGGCAGAGTGTGGGCATAGAACTTCGTTCACATCTTGGAATGCGATCTTAATAGCTTTAGATGTTTGCTCTTCTGAGCAGCGTCCGCTGTCGAATTCATCACCCAACTTACCAAGCGCACCTTGAGACAGGGTAAATGTCCCCTGCTCTTTTAGTGCTGTCATGAGTTGTGCAACGGCTGGCCCTTCACGATCATACAGATCAAAAACCAACCGCTCAAAGTTAGAGCTGACTTGGATATCCATAGATGGGCTGATCGATGGATTTACACCCGTCTTTGTGTGATCGCCTGTTTGTAATGTACGGTGCAGGATATCGTTTTGGTTCGTCGCAATTACCAAACGGTCGATTGGCAATCCCATACGTTTTGCAACGTAACCAGCAAAGATATCGCCGAAGTTGCCTGTTGGCACGGTAAAGCTGACTTTGCGGTGTGGTGCACCCACAGAAACTGCGGAAGTGAAATAGTATACCACCTGCGCCAATACACGCGCCCAGTTGATGGAATTCACGCCCGCCAGTTTAACGCCATCGCGGAAATCGAAGTCGTTGAACATGTCTTTGAGCAAAGCTTGGCAATCATCAAAATCACCGTCCACTGCCAAAGCATGTACGTTTGATTCTGTTGGTGTAGTCATTTGGCGGCGTTGCACATCTGACACGCGCCCGTCTGGGAACATGATGAATACGTCTACGGCATCTAAACCTTTGAAAGCTTCAATAGCTGCAGACCCTGTATCGCCAGAAGTCGCCCCTACAATCGTTACTTTATCACCGCGGCGACCCAATGCTTTTTCAAACATCTGACCGATCAATTGCATCGCAACGTCTTTGAATGCCAATGTTGGACCGTGGAAGAGTTCCAATAAGAAATGGTTTTCATCCAGTTGTACCAATGGGCAACGGGCAGAATGGCCAAAGCTTGAGTATGCTTTGTGAATAATCTCTAGGAATTCGATGTCTGTGAATGTGTCGCCGATAAATGGCTTCATCACAGCAAATGCGACTTCTTCATAAGACTTACCTGCAAAGCCAGCGATTTCATCCGCTGATAGCGTTGGCCATGTTTCTGGCACGTACAGACCGCCATCACGGGCCAAACCTGTTAGCATTGCTTCTTCAAATGTCAGCGCAGGCGATTGCCCACGTGTAGAGATATATTTCATAAGTTCGTTTCCGAGTTAAACGGTTTTCTGCCTGATACGATAAAGCAGATAAAGAGTCATCCCAAACCATACGAGCGCAAGGGAAAACCATGTGATTGCATATTCTTTGTGGTCATTCGGTATATCGTGGCCGATTTTAATCGGGCGAATACCAGTGGGATTGCCCATAAAATCACGTGCAACGACCATAATAGGATCAGTGCCCAAAGCTTTGGACATTTTATCGATGTCACGCGCGAACCATATATTCTTTTCAATGTTTGGATCGGGCGTGAAACCATCTGTTTCATTCGGCCATAATAAATTACCAAGCACACGAACATGCTGCCCAGGGCGTTCGGAATCTTTTTCCGCTTCTGGGATATACCCCAGATCAATCAAGATGGGGCGTTTCGTAATCACATCAATGCCAGAGGTCACGACCAAGAAACCTGGCCCACCTTTTTTCTGCGATGTCAGAACATGCAACTCATCCCCTGTCAGGAACACCTCTACCTGCACTGACATGCGGTTGTGGTCTTCTTTGTTGGGATTTGCAGGCACTGCAATGGGGGGTGCTGTCATCTTGGCCTCAATCTCAGCCAGATTGTTATTCTTCCATTCCATGCGTTGAACTTGCCAGAACCCAAGCCATAGCAAAATAGCACATCCAGTGATGCCGAAGATAAGAGGAAAGATCATACGTTTGGTCATGGATGCGCCCAATTCAAAAGGTTCGATAAACCAAATAGGTCATTTCAAAAACAAAGCCAACTGCCAATGCATACACGTGTTATTTGGTCAGTGCTGTGTCACCAAAATGATTTGGATCAGTTGCGGCTACAGCCGTCCATTCCGTTGGTAAAACCGCCTGCTTTGCGCATACAGCCATAGACCCATCATTTCTTTTTTTCACTGCTGTAAAAAATCCACGGACACCGTGTTCTTCCCACATATGCGCCAATGCCATTGCGCCCAATACGCCGATGATTTTTTCACCGCGTCTGTCAGGATGCGTTGCCAAAGCCCCCCAAAAGCCGTCATTTGCAAAAGCGCTTTCTGGGTGCATATTCTTATATGATGAGGCCGTTGCAACGGGCCGCCCTGTTTCATCAACAGCCGCAAGGCAAATCCCTTTGTAAGTTATGCCACGCATAGAAAATCCGGGGGTTGGCATGACACCACAGTCCATTGACAGTTGCGCTGTTTCACGGACAAATGTAGCAGGCGTATCCTTAGACAAACGCACAACTTTCAAATCAGACGGTAATGATGCATTCGCGATAATCGTCTTTGCCGCTTTATACGCATCTTCGCCACCCCATTGTTTTTCCCAACGTCCCGCAGATAGACCCATATCATTAAGTTTTGCGACCAAAGCATCGGACTTATCAGCAGGATAATAGTGAAAACTTCCTGCGCCTGTCAGACGTACGAGGGCTGCAAGACGTTCGGCGTCATCGCCGCCTTGGCTGCCAACAATAGAAAGCATGCGCCCATAGTTGGAATAAATCGGATTGTCTTTTAACAAGAGCCACAAGTCACGTGAACGTTGCATCATCAGAACATGTGGTTGAGTTCCGAAGAACTCATTTTCATATTTTTGTATATCAGACATGAGCTGTCTCCAATTTCAAACACCATGAAACGAAAAAGGCGCAGAGGAAACCCTGCGCCTTTGAAATTCTGTTTCTGAGTTTAACGCTTATGCGCCCCAGATGTAGATTGCTGCGAATAGGAACAACCACACAACGTCAACAAAGTGCCAGTACCAAGCCGCTGCTTCAAAACCAACGTGACGCTCTTGTGTAAAGTGGCCTGCCTGAGCGCGGAAATAACATACAGCCAAGAAGATTGTACCAACAATAACGTGGAAGCCGTGGAAACCTGTCGCCATAAAGAAGTTTGCACCATAGATGTTGCCATCAAATGTGAATGAAGCATGGTTGTATTCATATGCTTGGAAGATCGTGAATAGGATACCCAAAAGAACCGCACCGATAAGACCTTTTTTCAAACCATCGCGATCATTTTCATGTGCAAGCGCGTGGTGTGCCCAAGTACATAGACAACCAGAACACAATAGGATCAATGTGTTGATCAGCGGTAGATGCCAAGGATCGAATGTTTCTATACCAACTGGTGGCCAAACACCATCAATTGCAGGGCTGTCTGGGCCCATTGGATACATAGCGTGCTTAAAGAAGGACCAGAACCAAGCCACAAAGAACATGACTTCTGACATGATGAACATGATCACACCGTAGCGTAAACCAATCACAACAACTGGAGTGTGATCACCTGCATGTGAATCTTTTACGCATTCTGCCCACCATGCAAACATCACGTATAGAACCGCAACTAAACCAGCAAAGAACATATACGGCGTCATGCCTTTCATCCACAATACGGCACCAGCCAACATAACGAATGCAGATACACCACCGGCCATAGGCCAGATGCTTGGTGCTAAAATGTGGTAGTCATGATTTTTTTCATGCGCCATTGTGGAATCCCCTTATTTATTGCGTCGCTTTTACGTCGTTTTCATCATCCAGATCAAGGCTTGCTTGCACCTCGGGTAAATCTGTCACATGAAAAGTGTAACTTAGCGTGATTGAATTAACGTATTTGCCTTCAATATCGTCCACTATTTCTGGATCGACATAAAATGTCACTGGCATTTGGACTGTTTCACCTGGTTGCAAAACCTGCATTTCAAAACAGAAACAGTCGATTTTTGTAAAATAGGCACCAGCTGAATACGGATAGACGTTAAAGCTGGCTGTACCTGCGATTGGTTTGTCTGTTGGATTATGTGCTTCGTAAAAAGCAAGACCCGTTTCACCAATCTTCAATTTCATTGTGCGGACTTGAGGTTTGAACTCCCAAGGCATGCCTTTTTCAAGAGAACCGTCGAAACGAACTTGCATTTCACGGTCCAAAATCTTTTCACTGGCACCTGCAGAAACTTGTGTAACGCCACCAAAACCAGTCACACGACAAAACCAGTCATAGAATGGAACAGCGGCAAATGACATTGCCAACATAAACAATGGCAAGCCTACCAAATAGGTCACAAGTTTTTTGTTTTTATTCTCAGTCATTCTGTCTTCTCCAATGAAGGACGTACAGTGTGATCAAAGGCTTCCATACTGGCGCCCCCCATCATCTTGGCAACTGTAATGCTAAAAACCAATGCGACAAATGCTAACAAAACAGCGCCAATCACCAAATTGTTACGATTGCGACGTGGGCTTGAGTTGTTTTTGTTTCCTGACATATCGATTTCGCCTTCTTATATCCACTGAGGCCATGCGGCCCATGTTAAGCCAAATCCTTTGGCTGCTGCTTCTACAAGAAGTAGGACGAAATGTAGGAAAAGGTAGTATAAAGAAATACGGAAAACTTTGCGTTCTACTGCATATTTATCTGCTTCTGCGGCGGCATCATCACGTTTCCAAATATCGTATGCCCCTTTTAAAAACATCGCATTTAAAACTAGTGCTGTTACAAAATAAAGTGGGCCACCAATGCTTGTGAAGGAAACAGCCATCGCCACTGGAACCAATAATATTGTATAGATAAGAACATGATTGCGCGTTGTGCGTTTGCCATGCGTTACAGTCAACATTGGTACGCCTGCGTCATCATAATCTTGGTTCATGAAAAGTGCCAAAGCCCAGAAATGTGGAGGTGTCCACATAAAGATCAGGGCAAACATCAAAATGCTCTCAATGCTAATGCCACCCGTTGCAATCGCCCAACCGATCATCGGAGGAAATGCACCAGCAGCGCCACCAATAACAATGTTTTGCGGTGTCGAACGTTTCAACCACATTGTGTACACAACAGCATAGAAAAAGATTGTGAATGCTAACAAGCCAGCTGCAAGATAATTAGCGGTAAGACCAAGCATCAATACTGAAATCATTGACATCCAAAGGCCAAAGACCATCGCGTTATTTGCAGTGACTTTACCAGCAGGTACAGGACGACCCTTTGTACGCTTCATAATAACGTCGATATCAGCATCCCACCACATATTCAGCGCACCAGATGCACCAGCACCAATCGCTACGAATAAGATAGAAGCAAATCCAATAACTGGATTAACAGAAACAGGTGCAACCAGCAGACCAACAAGTGCGGTAAAAACAACCAACGACATAACGCGCGGCTTTAACAGCGCGAAGTAATCTCCAACGTCTGTTTCACGTCCCTGATCAATCAAAGTAGCATCTGCCATTTATATACATCCTATAAACGAAGCGGGCCATCAGGCCCGCTGGGTAGGTCGTATTGAGTTGGATTAGTTTGCGCTTGCAACTTGTACAGGCAATGGAGTACCCGCATATTCAGTAATCGCGCCTTTTAGCCAAGTATCATAAGCTTCTTCGCTTACAACCTTTACAGTGATTGGCATGTAAGCATGATCTTTACCACAAAGCTCAGAACACTGGCCGAAATAAACACCTTCTTTTTCAGCTTTGAACCAAAGCTCAGCCAAACGACCAGGCACGGCATCTTGTTTTACACCAAAGGCTGGGATTGCCCAAGAGTGGATCACGTCGGAAGCTGTTACTTGAACAACAACTGTTTTATTTACCGGGATCACAATTGATGTGTCTGTCGCCAAAAGAAACTCATCAGCATTAAAGCCAGCTTCTTCCAAAGCTGCAATTGTTGCAGGTGTCTTTTTGAAAGCATCACCAGCAGCTTCATCACTTAGTGTCGCTGGGTGACCAATCATGTAGCTGTCAAATTCAAAACCGTGATCCACATATTCATGTGTCCAATACCATTGGTTACCAGTTGCTTTGATTGTGATGTCAGCAGGTGGAATTTCTTGTTGTTTGAATAACAATGTCAATGATGGCGGGATAATTGCGATTAAGACAACGATTGGAACGATTGTCCATGCGACTTCCAATAAAGAATTATGTGTGAATGTCGCTGGTACTGGATTGGCGCGCTTGTTGAAGCGGACCAAAACGATGATCAACAATAGTGTTACGAAAAGACTGATCGCAGTGATGATATAAAGAAGGAATGTATCCATCCAGATAATATCACGCATAAGTTCTGTAGCAGGCTCTTGAAAGTTCAATCCCTTATCAACTGGGATGCCGACTGTTTCTAATGCGTCTTGTGCAAATGCACCGCCAGCTACCATTGTGCCAGCCAAAGCTGCTGAAACTGTGTTCAAAATATTTGCTACTCGCATACGTCCAATTCCTGTTTTCGCTATGGGCATTTGCCCTTTTGGGCCCCTAATCGTACGAAACGATAGAATCCCCTGTTGTGTCCTTGCGCTGAAAAACCATATTAATGCTTAAAGAACAAGCTTTCGATTTGCGGCATTGCGCCGCTTTTGATGAATTATCACATAGAAGGATAGCTTAAAGTGACAAGTCAAACCAAGCCTTTTGCCCCATTTGAGACCTCTTTTGATGAAAAAGCCGCACTTTCAGTGTTGCGCGCAACAGTTGATGGCGCTGATGACGGTGAATTATTTTTAGAACGCAAACGATCAGAAGCATTGGTTTTTGACGACGGAAAACTGAAAACAGCTTCATATGATGCATCCGAAGGCTTTGGTTTACGTGCTGTTCGCGGCGAAACCGCAGGTTATGCCCATTCCACAGAAATGACAGAGCATGCTTTGAAACGTGCCGCAGAAACAGCACGTTTGGCTGTTGGTAGCGGCGGCGGTACTTTGGCAGAGCCGCCTAACCCAACCAATCAGCGTCTTTATACAGATGCCAACCCAATGGCGGATGCGGAATTTTCAGTGAAAATCGATACGCTGAAAGAAATTGATGATTATGCCCGCTCTTTGGACAAACGCGTTGTGCAAGTTTCAGCATCGCTAACCGCATCCTTGCAAGAGGTCGAAATTCTGCGCCCCGAAGGCACACGCGTGCGCGACAGCCGCCCTCTAACCCGTTTCAATGTCAGCATCATCGTCGACCAAGACGGACGTCGCGAAACAGGCACCGCTGGCGGCGGTGGCCGCTACGGGTTGTCGGGCCTTATGAAAGCAGATCATTGGAAAGGCGTTGTTCAAGAGGCTTTGCGCGTAGCCGTAGTCAATTTGAAAGCCGAACCAGCCCCCGCGGGTCAATTCGATGTGGCTCTTGGCCCAGGTTGGCCAGGCATTTTGCTGCACGAAGCTGTTGGTCACGGGTTGGAAGGCGATTTCAACCGCAAAAAAACATCCGCTTTTGCTGGTTTGATGGGGCAACGCGTGGCCTCTAAGGGTGTGACTGTTCTGGATGATGGCACTATCCCAGATCGCCGTGGTTCGATCAGCTTTGATGACGAAGGCACGCAATCAGGTAAAAACGTTCTGATCGATGACGGTATTTTGGTGGGTTATATGCAAGACCGCCAAAACGCCCGTTTGATGGGCGTTGAACCCACAGGCAACGGCCGCAGACAAAGCTTTGCCCATACGCCGATGCCACGCATGACCAACACCTATATGCTGGGCGGTGACGCCAAACGCGAGGAAATCGTGGCAGATATCAAAGATGGTATTTACGCCGTGGGCTTTGGGGGCGGTCAGGTGGATATCACCAACGGCAAATTCGTGTTCTCCTGCACAGAAGCCTACCGCGTGAAAAACGGCGTGGTCGGCGCGCCCGTGAAAGGTGCCACTTTAATCGGCGACGGGGCAACCGCCCTGAAACACATCCGCGCTATTGGCAATGATATGGAACTGGATCCCGGTATGGGCAATTGCGGGAAACAAGGTCAATGGGTGCCCGTAGGTGTTGGGCAACCGACATTGCTGATTGGTGGACTGACAGTTGGCGGGTCACAAGTTTAAAGCAATGCAGATATCAAAGAACGATACATCTAAACTTGATCTATACGATTACATTGTTGCATGCATTGCAGCCTTAATTATTGTGCCAATAGTATCCTTTGCAGGAATGGTTATAACACATGCAATCATCGACGCTTCTAATGTAGATGGAACAGATTTTATAGCCCCTGTCTTTTTCGTTTATCTTTTTCAATACTTTGTGGCTGGAACATTCAGCTTTATATTGGCATGGGTGTTTATAATATTGTCAGTAATTATCTTTCCTTACATCCTTAAGAAATTCGGACATGGTTTTCACGTACAGATCGTATGCGCCACATTTTTGATATTGCCATATATTATTTACAATACGAACGATAATATCGGGCAAATATATCAAGAAGGCTACGAGCCACAATACTTCCAAAATTTTATATCTCAGGTTCCCTTTATCTTTGTGGCTTATACATACTCAACATTGGTTTGGTTCTTATGCAAATGGCGCAAACCAGCAGCTTTCAGGAAGTAATTAATGAGCTACTCACCCCGCAAACCAAGCCAATCCGAGCTCCCTGCCCTTGCCCAGCTTTGGTATGATGGCTGGCAAACAGCGCACGCAGCGCATGTTCCCGCTTCATTAACAGCAATCCGTACAATGGACAGTTTCGAAAAACGTCTTGCTGCGGATATGGATGCGATACGTGTGATTGGGGACGAAGGCTCACCCCTTGGGTTGTGCATGTTGAAGGGCAATGAGATTTACCAGATTTACGTCGCACCAGAAGCCAAAGGCACGGGTGCTGCGAAAATCATTATGGAAGATGGTTTGGATCACATTCGCTCTGCAGGGCATGAGGTGGCAACACTTGATGTCATCCCTGAAAATGCCCGTGCCATTGCCTTTTATGAAAAAGTCGGCTGGAAACGTGGTGAAGTGAGGACTGTTATGTTGGACACATTAGATGAACCATACCCGCTGCCCTGTCTTATGATGACAAAATCTTTGTAAAAATACTTGCGAACCACTCGCAACTGAAAAAAACGTTCCTATATGTGTCTTAACACCAATGACACGCATAGGAGGCTCACATCATGAACCGCCGTCAATTTACTGCTGGTTTGGGCGCACTTGCCGCCGCCCCAGCTTTGCCCGTTAAAGCACTTGCAAGCGCACCTGCTGCGGGTGCTATTCCCAAAACAGCTCGTTTTTGGGCTATATATATGTCCCACCTACACGGTGTCTGTACGCCAGAAGCATTGGCAAAAACCAGTGGGGTCACGGTTCATACCGCCAAAGGGTATTTAAGCACGCTGATCAGCGATGGGGTGATTAAAACCACGCGCATAGCAGCAGCGGTACCCAGCAAACCAAAATCATCTGGCCTGAAAAAGCGTTTAGAGAAATTCAAAACGGAACGCCCAGCTCAACAGCCCACTGTTTCAGAAAAAATATCTGAGCCAGAGGATGATTCACCTCCTGTTAACCATGAAGCGGCAGAGTTGCAGGATGAAACAGACATCGCTGCCACAGAATCAATATCCCAGAACCCAACAGGATCACATTAACTGGATCCGCCTAATCCGCTCGCGCAGGGTTGGGCCGACAACCTTTCACCGTTTGATGCGCAAACATGAAACGGTTGAGGCTTGTTTGGATGAACTACCCCATATTGCCAAACAGGCAGGTGTAAAGAATTACCAAACCTGCCCTTATGATATGGCAGAAGCGGAATTTTTTGATGCGCAACAACGCGGATATCGTCCGCTATGCTACGGCTCACCTGAGTATCCAGCTTTACTACTAGAAACACATGATGCCCCACCTCTTTTATGGGCAAAGGGCAACCTAGATTGTTTGGTAAAACCCACCATAGCTTTGGTTGGTGCGCGCAATGCATCAAGCCTTGGGCGCCGTATGACAGACGCTTTGGCAAAAGATTTAGCACAGGCTGGGTATAGCATTGTATCAGGATTGGCGCGCGGCATAGATGCAGCAGCGCATAAGGCCACATTAGATCATGGAACAATTGCAGTGGTCGCAGGTGGCTTGGATGTACATTACCCACGTGAAAACGAACAGCTGTATAAAGACATCCCACAAAAGGGTTTGTTGCTCACAGAACAGCCAAGTGGGTTGATCCCACAGGCAAGACATTTCCCTATGCGCAATCGGATCATTGCAGGCATGGCGCAGGCTGTTGTTGTGCTGGAAGGCGCTGCAAGGTCTGGCAGTTTGATCACAGCGCGTAATGCACTGGATATTGGGCGCGAAGTTATGGCCGTTCCAGGCCACCCGTTTGATGGGCGTGCTGCTGGATGCAATTTTTTGATCCGCGACGGTGCCCAATTGGTGCGATCCGCCCAAGATGTTATTGAAGCGCTTGCTTTGCCAGAAACCGAAACGGTTGAAACGCCAGAACCAGAGGCAAACAATACAGTGATGGATGTATCCACAGCAAATGCCCATGCTAAAATCCTTGGGCTATTGGGTGCTGCAGCCGTTCCAGAGGATACCGTTATCCGTGATAGTGGTTTACCCGCCAGAAAAGTTTCGCAACATCTGATGGATTTGGAAATGCAAGGACAGATCGAACGGCAACCGGGTGGATTATTGGCGCGGGCAAACTAAGATAAAAGTCACATTTTCACGATCTAACGCAGCAATAAAAATTCTCCCCATTGACAAGCCCCCCAAAGCCGACACATGTATTGCGCCCACAAACCGCCTCGTGAATCGCAAGGAAATTGAATGCCCGTTGTTGTCGTAGAATCCCCAGCCAAAGCTAAAACTATCAATAAATACCTTGGCGACGATTACACCGTTTTGGCCTCTTATGGTCACGTGCGCGACCTGCCCCCAAAGGACGGTTCAGTCGATACTGACAATGAATTTGAGATGAAATGGGAGGTCGCAACTGACAGCCGCAAACATGTCAAAGCCATTGCAGATGCTTTGAAAGACGACAACGAACTGATCCTAGCAACTGACCCCGACCGCGAAGGGGAAGCGATTTCATGGCACTTAGAAGAAACTTTGCGCAAGCGTAAAGCGATCAAGAAAACAACACCTGTCAGCCGAGTTGTATTCAATGCGATCACCAAAGATGCAGTCACGACAGCGATGAAAAATCCACGCGAAGTGGATATGGAACTGGTCGAGGCGTATTTGGCGCGCCGCGCGTTGGACTATTTGGTGGGCTTTAAACTATCGCCTGTTTTGTGGCGCAAACTACCAGGCTCTAAATCTGCGGGCCGCGTACAATCGGTGACATTGCGTTTGATCGTAGAGCGCGAAATGGAAATCGAAGCATTTAAAAACCGCGAGTATTGGTCTGTTAAGGCAGACCTTACAACACCGCGCGGTCAAACGTTTACGGCTAACTTGCGTACACTTGCAGGCAAGAAGCTTGAAAAACACGACATAGAAAACGAAACCGCTGCTGAATTGGCTGTTCAAGCGATCAATTCGCGTGATCTGACTGTTTCTTCTGTCGAAGCAAAACCAGCCAACCGCAATCCATCAGCGCCGTTTATGACATCAACCTTGCAGCAAGAAGCCAGCCGTAAATTTGGCTATGGCGCACGTCAAACAATGTCATTGGCACAGCGTTTGTACGAAGCAGGTTACATCACTTACATGCGTACAGATGGCATCGATATGGCACCCGAAGCAGTTGCTGCCGCACGCGATGCAATTAAGAATTTCTATGGCGCAGATTTTGTCGCCAAAGAAGCGCGTATGTACAAAAACAAAGCCAAGAATGCGCAAGAAGCACACGAATGTATCCGCCCAACGGATATGTCCGCCAAACCAGACAGCTTGGGGCGTTTAGAAGCGGATCAACGCAAGCTTTATGACCTGATTTGGAAGCGCACAATCGCCAGTCAAATGTCCAGCGCAAAGATGGAACGTACAACTGTGGATATCGCATCCGAAGATGGTCAAGTTGGTTTACGTGCAACAGGTCAAGTTGTTGTTTTCGAAGGTTTCTTAAAAGTTTATGAAGAAGGCCGCGATGACGCTGTTGTCGATGATAACGACAAGCGTTTGCCGCAAATGACCGAAGGTGATCAGACTGATAAAAAGTCGGTCACACCAGAGCAACATTTCACACAGCCACCGCCACGTTATACCGAGGCATCATTGGTGAAACGTATGGAAGAATTGGGCATTGGTCGCCCATCTACATATGCATCCATCGTGACAACGATTCAAACGCGCGGTTATGTGCGCACAGAAAGCAAACGCCTGCATCCAGAGGATAAGGGGCGTTTGGTGACAGCATTTTTGGAAAACTATTTCCGTCAGTATGTGGGCTATAACTATACGGCTGGCTTGGAAGAAGAGCTTGATCAAATTTCCGCAGGTGACGAGCATTACAAAGATGTTCTTGCCCGTTTCTGGCGTGATTTTTCTGCGGCAATCGCAGAAACCGCTGATTTGCGTATCACCGAAGTTCTGGAGAAAATCAACGAATTCCTAGAACCGCATCTTTTCCCTGCCAATGAAGACGGCTCTGACCCACGCGTGTGTAAAAACTGTGGCAATGGCCGTTTGTCTATGCGCACAGCCCGTTCTGGCGGCGCATTCATCGGCTGTTCAAACTATCCAGAATGCCGCTACACACGTCCGATTACGGGCGAAGTTGAGGGCGGCGATATCGCTGGCCCAGATGGTAAAATTCTGGGTGCTGATGAACACGGCACACCGATCACATTGCGCACAGGTCGTTTTGGCCCCTATGTGCAACGCGGTGAACCCACAGAAGAAGAACCAAAACCACCACGCGCCTCTATCCCCAAAGGCAATGATTTGGCCGAGGTGGATTTGGCACGTGCTTTGCAATTGCTATCTCTACCACGCCGCGTGGGTGATCACCCAGAAGGTGGGCATATTGATGCTGCTATCGGGCGTTATGGCCCTTATGTGATGTGGCAGAAGCCTTTGGAAGAAGGCAAAAAGACTGCCCAAAAAATCTATGCCAATATCAAAGACACCGAAGAAGTGTTCATCATCGGTATGAACCGCGCGGTGGAATTGATCACAGAAAAAGCCAATAAAACAGGTCGCGGTGCGGCTGCTACTCCGCTTAAAGAATTGGGCGAACATCCTGATGAAGGCGGCGATTTGAATGTGATGGACGGACGATACGGCCCATATGTGAAATGGGGCAAGATCAATGCCACATTGCCAAAAGATATTGAACCTGCGGATATTACTTTGGAACAAGCTGTGGAATTGGTGAATGCCAAAGCTGCAACCAAAGGAAAGAAAAAGAAAGCAGCGCCAAAGAAAAAAGCGGCAGCAAAGAAAAAGCCAGCAGCCAAGAAACCTGCTGCTAAAAAAAACGCGGCAAAGAAAAAAGACGACGCTTAAATTGAGAACAACTGACCGGGGCCATCGATTGGCCCCGTAAAGCCTGCCAAACGATGTAGGTGCCACGTAAAGGCGGAATTGCTGGAAATCACAGGTTTACCCAAAGCTTTTTCTGCTTGTTCGATCACAGCAAAACTACCCAAATTCGTACAAGACGAAAACACAGCATCGCAATCCTCGCCCCCAACATACATCATTCCTTCTAGCGTTGATGATTGCGCAATGCGGGCGACTTTATGATCGGATTCTTCTTCGAAAGATCCAAAAGAGGTTATCTGAATGCCATTTTCCTCTAACAATTCGCGCATCGCTGCGGACACATCTGGGCGATACGGTGTTAACATTCCCAAACGCTTCACATCCAAAGCATGGCATGCTGCAATCACGGCTTTAATCGGGTCTGTCACAGCCGCCTTTGGATAGTATTGTTGAATAATCTGTTCCAGTTTATCTGATCCGATCACCGTAGCACCAGATGTGCAAGCATACCCAATTGCCTTGAAATCAATATTTGGGGGCATCAATGACATGGATGTTGGTAAATCATGCTCCATCATCGCCAAGGTTTCAGGTGTAACATTCGTCGCAAACGGAATGCGTGTATGATACAAATTTGCACCCGATTGGGCGGTTATCTGGCACATCTCTGGCTCTAACGTTTCATCCGTCGACAAAACAACCACACCTAATGCTGCATCACCACTATATCCGCCGTCACTGGTATAAGAAAGTTTCATCCGATCACCGGTAATTCTGGATCAGCACGTTTTGTCAGTAAAACAGGCGCATCCTCTGTGATCAGTATATTTTCCTCGTGTACCATCATTTTCCCATCTGAAATCGTCAGGCTTGGTTCCAACGTCATCACCATACCAGCCTGTAATGGCGTTTTGTCAAATGCAGCAATCGATGGGTATTCTGTTAACTGGATGCCCAAACCATGCCCATAACGCCCCACATCAGATGATCCGCCGCCCAATGCATCGTGCATTGCATTGAACAGATCTACACAGGTATTCCCCACCCTTGCGTGCTTTAAACCTGCTTCTGTTGCATTCCAAAGCGTTTGATAAGCTTGTTTTGCTGCATCATCTGCATGACCGATGGCAAAGTTACGGTCGAAATCGCAGAAATATCCTTTCCATGTTGATCCTGTATCCAGCATCAACACATCACCCTCTTTGAGCGACGTCATATCAGGGGGCGAAATCACATCGCCATATCCACCCTGCCCCGCAGCCCCAACAAGATAGGAAACGTCCTCTGCTCCCGCTTCTAGCAACGCGATCTTAAAGTCCCGAAAGGCATGTTTCAAAGGCTGCCCTGCATGAAACAGTTCTGGGGCACGATCAAAGGCTGTACTAGCAATTTCGCATATATCACGTAATATCGAAATTTCAGCGTCAGATTTCACGATACGAACGGCTTTAACCTGCTCTGAACAATCAACAAATTGTGCAAGACATTTATCCCGAACAGCATTAAAATCACGAAGCGGCATACGCAGGCTTGCCTCTTCTCCCATCGGAATACCAATTTTGTTAAAGCCATAAAGCGTATCCACCAACAGGCTGACGCCGTCATCAACAGGATCGGGCGAAGACCATGTCCGGATATCATCGACCCAAGTTTGGCGCATCAATTCCGCACCAATCTCAGGAATAATTGCAATAGGATCACCCACTCTGGGCAAAACCAAATACCATGGCCGTGTTGGGCTTTGCCAAAATTGTGTACGGAACCCGCTAAAGTAACGAACCTCTGCCTCTGTGCACAGTAAAATGGCATCCATGCCCGCACTTGTCATCAAAGCTTGTACCCGTTCAAGGCGGGCTTCAAATTCTGCGGGTGGGAAATCAGTCATCAGCTGGGCCTTCTGATAAGAACAGCAAAATACGGCTTTCCGACCCTAGACCTAATGCATGCGCATTTGCAGCCGCAGAAAGCCCTGCATAACCAGCGCCTCCTGATGGGGATGTTTCCAAACCTATAGCTTCTAGATCTTTGATTTCATTGAAAACAAAATCATCTTCAACTTGCATAAAACTATCTGCAGCTCTTGCAAGATATTCCAATGCTAACAATGATGCTTCTTTACAATCCAGACGCCCCATATTTGATACGGGACCTTCTGCATGAACAACTCCACCCTCTTCGATACCTTTGTACAATGCTGGCGCAAAACTTGGTTCTACGACACAGATATGCGGCGCATCCCCCCATGTTTCACGCACATGAACGGCAACGGCACCTGCCAATCCACCAACACCTGCTTGTAGGAATACATGTGTGGGAACAATTCCACCCAATTGCTCAGCCGCTTCCGCTGGCATGGCAAGATAGCCTTCCATAATATCGCGGCCACCATAATAGCCATCCCATGTACTGTCCGCGATCAGTGTCCAACCTTTGTCATTCGCGATATTTTGAGCCGCATCTGCACTTTCTTCGTAATTTGCGCCTTCAATGACAACATCCGCACCAAAACCGCGCAGCTTATCGGCAAAACCAGCTGGAACTGTTTCGGATAGATATACAATGGCTCGCGCCCCAAAAACGCGCGCACCTGCTGCAACGGATAAGCCGTGATTGCCTGCACTGGCTGTGACAAACACATGGCCGTTTAACGCAGAACCCATTTCTTCAACAGTTCCCAAACCGCCATTGGCTTTCACTGCTGCTTTCGCGATTGAATAAGCACCACCCAAGGCTTTGAAACTGCCCAGCTTCATACGCGTGCGTTCATCCTTGATATGAATACTTGCAACCCCAAGCTTTTCAGCCAAGGAAGCAACATTCACCAATGGCGTTGCTTTCGCCACTGGGCATGCGTTTAAGAGTTTCATGACTGATGCAACATCAGTTGAAAGTGGGTTGTCTACTTTTTGGCTCAGCGCCTCTAAGCCATGACCGCGGTGTGTGTTTTCTAAAATTTTCATACAATGAGCGTGACAAAGGGATCACTGCTCGTCAAATTCAATTACGACCCTTTTCATAAATTATGTCGCTAATACACCTGAACATTTCGTGCCAAACGGTTGTCGACCACAGATTTGATGATTTGAAACTCCTGTTTTATTTCATCCCCCGAAAACCCTTTATTTTTGGCGAAATACTTTAATTTCTCAGATGCATTCAATATCTTCTTACTATTCGCATCCCGTCCCAAGCTGCTTAAAAATTGCGCAGCATAGGATAACAGCTCGTTATCTTTCTTCTTCACACAATCATCCATCAAGTCATTGATATGATCCAAATCATCTTTCATCGCTTGTGCATCGGGTACCACACAGGACCCTGCCAAACGGGGTACAAAGCCCTTTGGTTTCATATTATCGGGCAAAGCACCCAAAATTGTCTGTTGAAACGATGCTAAATCAGAAATTGGCTTTTCCATAAAAAACGATGCACCCGCTTTCATAGCATCTTCACGTGCCTGCCCCCCCGTATCACCGCTTGTGGCAATGATGGCCGTCGCCCTAGCTGGATCGCGCATCATATCATGGATAATTTCAACACCAGACCCATCAGGCAGGCCTAAATCCACCACAGCCACATCAGGGCGATAAATACGCAAATGCCTACGTGCCGCTTTTATACAATCCGCGCGGCGTAATCGCGCCCCACTGCGGATGGACAAAAGCCGTAAAGCTTCAGAACAATATCGGCTGTCCTCAACCAATAAAATTGTAAGCCCTAATAAAGGGCGCTTCACGGTCGACTTGGGGCGGCTCCAGTTTGTCATAGTAAGTTCATCCATGTTCAGTGTTTCCTTTCTGACAACAATGAAACCCGATCATCCCTAACGACAGATTAAGACGCTTCAAAAAGTCATGCTTTGCCTTTCTTTTTTTTCATGTAAGAAGGAGCCAACCATGAGGAGACAGGAAAATGATCGGCCGCTTGAACCATGTTGCTATAGCTGTTCCAGATTTGGGTGCCGCCAGTGCGCAATACCGCGATACATTGGGCGCAAAAGTTGGCACGCCGCAGGATGAGCCTGATCATGGTGTAACCGTTGTGTTTATCGAATTGCCCAATACAAAAATCGAATTGCTGTATCCATTAGGTGATAACTCTCCGATCGCGAGCTTTCTGGAAAAGAATCCATCAGGCGGCATTCACCACATTTGTTACGAAGTTGACGATATCATCGAAGCACGCGATCGCTTAACTGCATCTGGCGCCCGTGTTTTAGGCAATGGCGAGCCAAAGATTGGCGCTCACGGAAAACCCGTTTTATTTCTGCATCCGAAAGATTTCACTGGAACTTTGGTGGAATTGGAACAGGTATAATCCCGAAAGGATTTTAATATGACTATTAGTGCTGCACTTGTATTGCTTGCTGTGATTTGGTTCATGCTTTTGCTGATCGCTTTGCCCTTGGGCACCCCCAGTCAGGCCGAGGATGGTCATGTTGTAAAAGGTACACATCCTTCTGCCCCTGCTGATCCAAAGCTGCGTAAGAAAGTATTTTGGGTTACATTGCTGTCTTTCCCAATTTGGGGGCTGACATGCTGGATAATCTTATCAGGAATAATAAGTGTCGATACGTTCGATTTCTACAACGGTATCGAGAATTAATCGCATTAAGGCTTTTCTTTTGCCAATAAGGGGCGTAATGCCCGCACAAACCGAAAAATAAGGATACTCCCATGTCTGCACTTACCGAAGGCGATATCGTAACATTAGTCTCTGGCTCACCTCGTATGGCTGTTGAAGGCTTTGAAGGCAAAAATATCAACGTCGTTTGGATCAACGAGGGTACAGTGCACCGTGACACGTTTAACGTCACATTGCTGCGCAAGTTCGAAGCATCAGAAGGTGGCGATCGTGGTGGTTTCCGCGGTGGTGATCGTGGCGGCGACCGCGGTGGCTTCAAAGGCGGTGATCGCGGTGGTGACCGTGGCGGCTTTAAAGGTGGTGATCGCAAAGGTGGCGGCAAACCATTTGGTGATAAAAAGCGCTCATTCGATGATCGCAAAGATAAGCCTTTCTACCGCAAAGACTAATACCCAAAGACATCATCTTACGTAAAACAGGCCTCGCGATCGTTAGGCCTGTTTTTTATTACAAATATCAAAATCCAATTGTTGATTTACTTTTGGCTTCCCGCAGAAACATTTTCCGCAACCATCGAAATCATTTCAAACATAATAGCCGAGGCAGTCAGTGCTGTGATTTGGTTTGGACTATCTTTTGTTGGCATCATGCAAACAATGTCACCACCCACAATATTCATGCCACGAACCGCATGTAGCAATGCAACTGCTTCATCTATATCGAACCCTTTTTCCCCTGCCTCGAGGTTTGAAACCGCAGGAGCAATGGAAGGGTCCAAACAATCCAGATCAAAAGTGATATAAACAGGGCGTCCAGCCATCACCTCTTTTATTTGTGCCACAACATCTTCAACACCACGTTTGCGGAACTCTTTCATTGTGACAACATTATAACCGTAATCATATGATGGCTGCAGCCAATCCAAGGTACGCGCATGTCCCCGCAAGCCAATTTGCATGGAATGCGTTGGATCCACTTTACCTTGATCTGCTAAATAAGCGCCCCAATGCGCTGCTGATTTCTTAGCACCCAGAAAATGATCTACTTTTGTAAAAACATCCGTATGCGCATCGAAATGCAAAAAACAAACTGGCTCACCCTTTGTGATTTCCCCACATCCGATAGCTTGCACAATACCGCCCGTAATAGAATGATCTCCACCAACCGAAATTGGGCGCGCACCTGTGGCATCAATCTCTTTGTAAAACTTGGTAATCTGCTCAATGCAATCTTCATTATCATTTGCACGTGGAAAGGGAACATCACCTACATCTGCAATTTTTGCAGCGGTCCATGGATTTAGATTAAATTCACCATGCATACGACGTGCAACGGACGAGACATTTCGCAAAGCTCGCGGACCAAGATGTTGATCCCGTTCTGTCGTCCCATTCCCTGTTGAATGAGGGACGCCTACTAATGCAATATCATTGCCTTCAGGGCCTTCATTGGGGCAGCGGAACATTGTAGCGATCCCCCACCAATAAAGGTTTTCCATCATAGAGTTCAGATGTTCATCAGCCATTATATATCTCCCTAGTTAAACATTAGAAGAAAATATCAATATTGCTATAAAAAACACGGATCTAATTAAGAAACCAGATAGCGCAAAACCTCTCGCTAACGTGAATTGCACGTGTCTATCGCAAGCCTTATCTTTATCAAAATTCTTCGTCATGCGGTAGGAGTTGCACCACTATGGCTACAACCCAAAGACCTTACTGACACATACTGTCAGCACGTATGAATTACACTCTCGCTTTTAACCTCAATGAACAAGGTAAACAGATGCCCTCCGAAGCTTCCCATGCTAATTTTGATTTCTCCAATTCCAATTCCGTTATCACCAAAACACCGATCCTGAATGAAGGATCAGTGGAATCCAAACGCGAAGAGATTCTAGAGTATTTTCACAAAACATTCTCTCTATATGAAAGCATCTTTGACTGCCTTGTAGATGATGAAGCGTATTATGCGCGCGCAAATATGCTGCGCCATCCATTGATCTTCTATTATGGTCACACATCTGTTTTCTACGTCAATAAACTGAACGTGGCGAAGCTGATCAACGAACGCATTGACCCGCATCTGGAATCCACATTAGCCATTGGTGTGGATGAAATGTCATGGGATGATCTGAACGAAGCACACTATGATTGGCCAACCCCTGCCAAAGTGAAAGCCTACCGCGACAAAACCCGCGAGATCGTCGATAATTTCATTCGCACTTGTGATTTCACACTGCCAATCACTTGGGATGATCCAATGTGGATTATCATGATGGGGATTGAACACGAACGTATTCATCTGGAGACATCCGCCGTTTTGATCCGCGAATTGCCATTGGATAAAGTAAAATCCCATGCGGTTTGGAGCAACATCTGCAAAGAAATCGGCGTTGCCCCAACAAACGAACTTTTAGACGTGGCTGGTGGTCATATCGAATACGGCAAAGATAAATCCAATCCGCTTTATGGCTGGGACAATGAATTTGGTCATGCTGAAGCAGAAATCAAACCGTTCAAAGCCTCAAAGTATCTTGTATCCAATACAGAGTTCCTAGAATTCGTCGAAGCTGGTGGTTACCAAACCCGCGACAATTGGGATGACGAAGGTTGGCATTGGGTACAATATGCCAAAGCAGAACATCCTGTTTATTGGGTGAAAGACGGCGACACTTATAAGTACCGTTCTATGCTGGAAGTCATTGACATGCCATGGAACTGGCCAACGGATTTGAACTATCTAGAAGCCAAAGCATTCTGCAACTGGAAATCCAAAGAAACGGGTAAAAGCATCCGTATGCCGACCGAGGCAGAATGGTATCATCTGCGCAATGAAACCACGAATGCAGATCAGCCTTATTGGACAGAGGCACCAGGCAACATCAATCTGGAATATGAAATGTCCCCCTGCCCTGTGGACCGTCACGAATTCAAAGGCGGCTTCTTTGATATCATCGGCAACGTCTGGCAATGGACTGAAACACCAATTGATGGGTTAGAAGGCTATAACGTTCACCCAATTTACGATGATTTCTCATCCCCAACATTCGATGGCAAACACAACGTGTTCAAAGGCGGTTGCTGGATTTCTACTGGAAACTATTCCATCAAAGATTCCCGCTATGCTTTCCGCCGTCACTTCTTCCAATACTCAGGTCTTCGTTACATCGAAGGCGCAGAAATCGAGAACCCAGTTATGAACATATACGAAACAGACGAACAAATCTCGCAATACATCGAATTCCACTACGGCGAAGAACACTACGGTGTTAAAAACTTCCCAGTGGCATGTATTAAAGTAGCAAGCGCGCATCTTAATAATATGCCAACAAAACGCGCACTAGATTTGGGCTGTGCCACAGGCCGTTCCTCATTTGAATTGGCAAAATACTTTGATCATGTCGATGCACTAGATTTTTCAGCACGTTTAATCGAGGCTCCATCAACGTTGCAAGCAACTGGATCACAACGTTATGTCATCCAAAACCAAGGTGACATTGTTGATTTTAAAGAGGTTAAGCTGTCTGACTTTGAAGGTTATGAAAAGGTAAAAAACAATATCTCATTCATGCAAGGCGATGCCTGTAATCTGGCTGATAAATACACAAACTATGATCTTGTCTTCGCTGGAAACTTAATCGACCGTTTATATAAACCCGCAGATTTCTTAGCTTCCATAAAGGATCGCATCCGCCCAGGCGGACTTTTGGTAATCACATCCCCATACACATGGCTGGAAGAATTCACACCAAAAGAAAACTGGATTGGTGGCTTTAAAGCTCAAACAGGTGAAAACTATACCACCTTAGAAGGTTTAACGGATCATCTATCGCCTGAGTTTACACAAGTAGGCACAGCAAAAGACATTCCATTTGTCATCCGTGAAACGGCACGCAAATTCCAACATAGCGTAGCAGAGATGACCGTTTGGCGTAAAACAAAGTAAGTAAATACAATAAAACAAAGCCCCTGATGCAGCTGCGTCAGGGGCTTTTATGTATCTATTTGTAAGATCAAATTAAAACAACTCGTCCCGTATCACCATCGTATCGGTTACAGAGACCACACCGATATGGCGATCCAGCAGCGGAAAGACCGCATCAATTGTAGGCTGTAAGCGCTCTGGCTTCACCAAACACACAACCGAAGACATGCCCTGCGCGCGGCTCACCTGTCCTTGACGGCTCCAACGGCCAGAGCTGCCTGAGCCACCTGATACGGGCAAAACACTATAACCTTTTACACCCGCCTCTGTCAGCAAATCCGTTAGACGTTTTTCCATGATCTTTTCGATAATAATCTCGATCCGTTTGGCTTCATGCATCTTCATATTACCCTCCAATCACAGCCGTGGCGGCTGCTACATAAAGTGGGATACCCACCGTTAGATTAAATGGGAACGTTACCCCCAATGATAGCGTTAAATAAATCGCGGGGTTTGCTTCTGGTACCGCCACACGCATCGCAGCGGGTACAGCGATATAAGATGCAGAGGCAGACAGTACCATCATCAAGACAGCACTTCCCAATGGCAAACCAATCAATAATGCAAATACAAGACCAATTGAGGCGCCAATCAGCGGCATCAACACACCGAATGAAACAGATCGATAAGATACTGCACCTTTTGCATTCACCAAACCACGCCCAGCAACCAGTCCCATATCCAACAGGAACAAACACAATACGCCTTTAAACGGCGCACTGATAAAGGGCGCAATTTCGGCAAATCCGTCTTTGCCCGTCGCCAAGCCGATTAAGAATGAACCAATCAATAAAACAATAGACCCATTCAACATGATCTCGCGCATCAGCGCGCTGTCCATCTTACGATCCCCTTCGCTGTTTTTAGAAATCAACCAAAGTGCGGAAATAATCGCAGGCGCTTCCATAGTTGCCGCAACAGCCACCATATAACCGTCATACACAATACCTTGGATTTCCAAAATCGAAGACGCCGCAACAAAGGTCACTATGGATATAGAACCATAATGCGCAGCAACCGCCGCCGCATCCAATGTAGACATCCGCGTCATCACACGCAGCAACACAAAAGCCAAAAGCGGCAAACAGGCAGATAAAACGATACCTGCGAGCAAAGATAGTATCAGTTGTGCATCGATCCCATATCCAGATAAGCTTGCCCCGCCCTTAAAACCAATCGCGAACAACAGGTATAGAGACATGCCTTTGGCAATCGCTTCAGGAAAGTTCAAATCAGATTTGGCAAGGGCTGCTGCAAATCCAAGGGCAAAGAAAAGAATAATAGGAGAGAGTAAATTTTGTTGTGCCAGCGAAAAGAGTTGTTCCAAAAGCTTACCCCACGGAATGAACATCAAAACTTTAATAGCAATTAATGCCTAGCCGCAAAGTTACAAGGATATTTTTTACTTTATACGCAATAAAATGAATTTAATAAATTAGAGCCCAATTGGACACACAGGGCTCTAATTCGTTCCTCCACGTTAGGACACAACACGTTTTAGGAAACTTATGCGGGATAGGATCAAGAAATCCAACGCCAAGACAGACACCAAAGTGATCCCTGCCAATGGGAATGCAATCGAAATTGTAGCACCTACTAAAACAGCACCCTGCCACAATGGCATATTCGTAGGTGCTGGCGGTGCTGCCAAACGACCTGCACGTGCTGGGCGACGTTTCCACCGCAGAACCAAACTGCTGATGCTTAGGAATAGAACTGCCAAACAGAACACAGTGTTCGCTAAAACACTCCACAATCCGAGCAATCCCATGTGCAATGCAATCCCCACAGCCATAGCTTTGCCAGCCCATGAATAATCTTCATAGCGGGTATCCGCCAAAATCTTGCCTGTGTATTGATCCACGTGCACCGTACGATCCGCCGTTGGCGATGTGCTGTCACTGTTCATTGAATCGCGGCTGAACGTCCAAACACCTGTTTCACCTTTTGGTAAATTCATCTGATATCGACCATCAAAACCAATCTTACGTGCCAGCATATCCATCGTGTTTATATCCAACACTGTGCCGCTTTCCAAAACTGCCACACCCGCCATGCTGCCAGAGGCAGGTAGTGGTGTTAACTCAAGCGCCCAAGGCACTTCTTTACGGTCATGGTTCAGGCTGGCATGTGTTTGATCAGATAATGGCACATTATCCCATTTTTCCGCAGGAAACTGTGACCAGCTTTGGGTCATCTTGCTGCCCCAAATCCCTGTCCATGCCAGACCAGAGATTAAGAAAAACACCAAGACAACAGAAATCCAAATACCAACAGTGCCATGCAGCGACTTCCACAACGCACGACCATGTCCCAATGATAGAACCAACGCTTTACGCCAACCGCCTTCACCACGCGGCCACCACATATATAGGCCTGTTGCGATCAGAACCATGCCAAGCGATGCCGCAATCTCGATCATCCGATCCCCTACAAAGCCGATCATGATGTCACTGTGCAGGTTATCCATGAAATCATACCAACCAGCGCGGCGCGAAAATGTATCCAGCACTTCGGCCGTATAAGGGTCAACAACAACCATTTTTGCGTCCCCATCCAGGTCAACGCGGAAAATAGCCGCCAGATCATCTGAACGTGGTGCAATATATTGTTTCAACGTCCCGCCTGGAATGGAGGTCAAAGCGGCGTCTGATTGCACAGAAATAGACAATGCCGCTTCTTGTGGAACGACGGGGATACGTTCACCATCACGACCATCGATATAGCCGATCCACAGCATACCAAGACCCGTGATTGCGAGCATTATGAAAAAAGGGATCACGTAGAGGCCAGCATAGAAATGCCAACGCCACGCAGCGAAATAAAATGGGTTTACAGAAGATGCATTAACAGCATCCTCATCAACCCGAATTGGGTTTTGAGAGTTCATAAGGTTTTCCTTTGATTAGAATTAAGAGATTAATTGAAGTCAAAGAAGGGTTGGTGGACCGCGCACAGGGTTATTTAAAGAAACGTGCTGAACGGCCCCCGCCAATGAGGAGCGCAAGAATGCAAGCGAAACGCCTTCATACTCATGCTTTTGTGGCAGACAGGTAAATTGCGCCAGATCAGTTGCATCAACAAGACGACAAGCTTCGCATTGAGTGTGTATCTGCGAGCCATTTTGGGAGGGATCGCCACAGATATCCCATACTGAGCCGCCGCTCAGTATGTACTCTTGCATTGCCTGATCTTGTTCGATCGTTCCAGCACGATGCCCAAAACCAATACTAACGATAGAAAGGGAAAGGACTATCGAAACCAGTATATTAAAAAACTTATGTTTTACGTTTTGGCGCATGAGCCTGCGGATATATGATCCGCTTTTGGGGATCAATTTCTATTATCTGCGGCAAATTGTAAGCCTATTCTATATCTTCCACAGCTCAGGGCTTTTCGTATCTGTCATTTTCACATAAAACCCTCACAAATACATACAGATGATTGGTTTTATTATGATCGAAACACCTATTTACGCCGTCAGTGACATTCACGGTGACCTAAAACAACTCAAAGATATTCACGCACGTATCAAAGCCGATGCCGAAAATAACAATGTCAGCGATTACACAATCATCCACGTGGGCGATTTAGTCGACCGTCGCGAAGACAGCAAAGGCACCATTCAATATCTGATGGACGGTCAAGCCGCAGGCGAGCCTTGGATTGTTCTAAAGGGCAACCATGACCGTATGATGTATTGGTTCCTAGAAGATCCTGATCGTCGCGATCACCATCTAAAACCAGGCTACGACTGGCTCTATCACCGCATCGGTGGGCGCGAAACGTTGGAAAGCTATGGCGTCACATACCCAGAAGAATTCGATCCAAAAGAAGTCCAACAAATGGGACTGGCAGCCATTCCTGCAGACCACATCGAATATCTGAAAAACCTACCGCTTTATGTAGAAACCAAAGACTACATCTTCGTGCATGCTGGCATCCGCCCAAATGTACCTATGGAAGAACAAACAGAGGATGATCTGGTGTGGATCCGCCAACCGTTCTTTGAACACACAGAAAGCTTTGGTAAAATGGTCATTCATGGCCATACAGTGATCGATAAAATCACCCACTACGGCAACCGCATCAACATCGATACAGGTGCTGCATGGGGCGATGCAATGTCCGTTGTGTTTGTCGACGATACAGGCGTTGTTGAAGTCGCCGCAGACGGCACACGCAAAGATATCCCAATGGCAGAGGATACTGAATAATCAGCCTCGAAACGCACCAGCTCAAACAGCCCAAACTTGCGAATACAAAAACGGCTGTTTGAGCCCCATAAACATCAGAATAATGCGACGTAGGGGCATTGTGGAACATAAATATTTCCTGATGTAGACTATCTTAAAATTTATCAAAGATGACTATGACTGAAACAACTTATCCAAGCGCTAAACTACTTCATCGTCGTGCGGATATGATCGTTCATATAGTAGGGTTAACGTTGATCCTAATAATGGGTAGCATAATCCTCTATAAATCATTCGGGCGCTTAGAAATCCCGTTGATATTTGCAATCGTCATATATCTAATATGTGCTCTTGCATCCAATTTAGCGTCATGCGCCTACCATTTTTCCCCATGGCATACTCATCGCATACTCTTACGACGCATAGATCATGCCGCAATTTATCCCAGTATTACAGGCACACTGACCCCTTTTTTCATCTACGCAAACACCACATGGACGATGGTTCTTTTGTGGATATGCTGGGCTCTTACCCTGTTAGCAATGTGGAATAAGATCACAAACGAGACAGTTAAATCACGTTGGTCTACACTGTCTTACTTTGCACTAGGGGCACTTGGCCTTTGTGCAATCCCTGACCTAAAGAATGTCCCAACAGAAACACTCTGGTGCATAATAGGCGGAAGCCTATCATACGCCATCGGGGCAATTTTTTATACGCGCAAATCAATGCCATTCAGATATGCCACTTGGCATATTTGGGTGAATTTTGGCGGTATATTCATGTTCATAGGTATATGGCTGGCATTATTCGGGTCTTTTTAAACGCGAATAGAAACGCTCGCCTATATATGGCGATTACAGCTCTTTACCATATCAATCCCACTCAAAATTCTGCGATGCGCAATATCTCGCAAAGCAAATCAATCCATTCCCGCAAGTTGTCGCTGGAATTTGGCACTTTATCCTCCACGCCTCTGCTTCTTACGCCCTCATGATATACCTGTTTACGACGACACAGTGTGCCCTCCCTCACACACCGTCATTCGCTTGGATCGTCCCTTATCCCAGACGATCCAAGCACCCTCAATCGTAACTAGAAAAGGTCAGCAGTATGATTACAGTCAACTTTACAGGATCAGTCAGCGAAACCCAAAGACGCGCCTTTGAGCAGGCTGCAAACCGTTGGGACCGCATCATTGATACCTCATTCGCCCCAGTAATAGTAGAAGACCAAACGTTAAATGGCATAAACATCGATGTCAGCATCGAAGCAATAGATGGAAACCAAGGCATTCTTGGCCAAGCAGGTCCAACCATCTTACGCCCAGATGACGAGCTTCCAATCAAAGGCATTATGCAATTCGACCTTGCTGATATTTTACGTCTCGAACGTAATGACAGCCTTAAAGACGTTATTCTGCATGAAATGGCACATGTATTGGGCTTCGGTACCCTGTGGGCGCGCATGGGTTTCATCATCGGCAGCGGCGGCAACAACCCACAATTTATAGGCACAGCCGCAACACGTGAATTTCGCACACTAGGTGGTAACAGATTAGGCAATGTACCAGTTGCAAATACAGGCAGTTTCGGCACACGCGAAGGACATTGGCGTGAGTTGGTTTTTGGTGATGAATTACTCACTGGTTTTTTGTCGGGCGCCGAAAGACCAATCAGCCGCATGTCCATCGCGTCGTTTGAAGATATGGGCTATCTGGTTGATTATACAGAAGCCGATGAATTTGCCCTGCCATCGTTTCAACAGCTGGCAGAAAAAGGCATTACAGAAGCAGTCCGCACCTGTGATTTATGTCGCATGAATCGTCCGAAACCTGTTGTGTTAAACAAAAAGCACAACACACAAAGAAGCTCTATCTTTATGCATTCATAAGTTGTTGGAGGTTTTAAGGATACCACCCTCAAAATCATAAACGCCTTTAGCACGGAGGGGGCGCGCTAAAGGCAAGTGGGACTATTGGGGGTTTATTCAACAGCCGCCGCTTTTGATGCATTCTCTAAATGCAATGCACAGGCTTCAAGATCACCTGCATCTGCTTTTTCTTTTGCCATTTGCAGCTCGCCAATCGCTTCTTCTTTGCGATCGGTTGGCGCGTTCTCAACTTCTGCAACAACCATCGAAAATGTCTCGTTATCACAAAGCTTTGCATCTTCTGCCATCGCCATGCCTGAAAATGTCGTTATGACTGCTAATGTAGTAATCGTAAGTACCTTCATTTTACTGTCCTTTGTCATTATTTTTATCTCGTCCCCAAACGGTAGACGCAAAAATAATCAATCAAAATGTCATAATAAAACTCAGCATAAAACCAGCATAACGCTGCCAAAACAGCTCTCAACATAAGCGCAAAAAGGACCAACACACAGCACTTACGCAAAATCGCGAAATACCGCCGATCAACAATGGGCTTATACCCTCAATTTCCATGTTGGTTTAAAGCGGTAACAATCAGATTAGACAGTCTTATTCAAACGGTGAAAAATATGTGTAAACACAGCAACACCCAGCAACGGAATAAACAAGTTTAAAAACGGTATGGTCAATGGCACAGCCATCAAAAAACCTGCAAACCAGATTTTAAAACGATGCTTCGCACGCAAATCCTGTGCCCCTTTACGCCCCAACCGGCGCATCGCAACCATTTGAAAATATTCACGACCAAGCAAAATGCCATTCACAATCCAAAAGATCACAGGCGCCAAAATTGTAGACAGTAAATATATGATTAAGGCCAGAAGGTTCACAACGATAATCAGCCCTAGAAATTTCAAACTATCAATCAAAATATCTTTGACTGGTGTTCCCTCTACATCGGGTAAATGTGCATAATGCTTATCTTCAACCGCATCGACAACTTGTTCCAAAAAGAACCCTGTAAACACAGATGCAACAGGCACCATCAAGAATACAGACATGCCAATCATCGAGATCAGAACGAACCCTGACAACAGTGATGACAACCACCCGATTTCACCAAACCAAGGCAGGCTCACAGTATCAGGCAGCAGCAGTTGTACGCCAAAAGTGGCCCCAGCTAATAAAGCGACAGTTAAACCCAAACCAATCAACAAAATACGTCGAAACTTTGGGTCGCCCATTTGGCCTAAGGCCTTAAAAAATGCATCAAGTATCATGCCACCCATGTAAGCAGCCCGCGGCTAAGCTTCAAGTTTCAAACAAGCAGGAAGTGCATTTTTTAAAGTTGAATAATGCGACAGATTATCGAATAGCTTCAATTCAAAGCCTCCCCCGTCTTGTGCAGACAACGCATTGGCCATTTCAACAGGTGACCAGTTATCTGCTTTGCCATGCCACAATCTCACAGGGACATCGATCTCTTTTACAACTGACCTCCAATCACGCACATATGCTCCTATAACAGCCTTATAATGCACAATATCCTGTATCATTGCCTGCTTCAGTAATGCTGCAATGGAGTTTTTAAAGTCTGCATCTTTGATCAGCGCAACATCCTCACCTTGCGCACTAGAAAACAAAGCTTTTATAAAAACGTTCGCTGAAAGGCGGCACATTAAACTTTGACCTAAAACCATCAGATCAAAGCCAAACCCACCAACTTGCGCAGCCTTAAACACAGGCTTCCCTGCCATCTTTGGTAAGAAATCACCCATCTGCAATGGGGCAGCCACCGAGATTAAATCAATCTTGCAAACAGCTTCTTTCAGTTGTGCTGCAACACAAAGCGCATTGAAGCATCCCAAAGAGAAGCCAATTAAATGTATGGGTGTTTGTTTTGCATAGCTTTAAATACCTGCCACATATCGTGCAATCATCTCTTCATGATTACTCTCATCACCCGTTAAAAAACGATCTGCATCAACAAGCTGTTCTTTATACTTTGCAGCGACCAAACTGACTTCATCAAAGCCACCAGGATAACCATGAAAATAAATTACAATCGGTTTTAAAATATCTTTTGTCATGAAAGCCACAAAAGCAAACTAAGTGCGATCTTCAATGCGACTTACAGCCCTTAGATAAGCCTCTGTTAATTCTATGACACTCAGATAACAGCACTCGCACAAACAAAAAAGGCAAGCTCATATCTCTATAAGCTTGCCTCTCAAAAATTTAGTCTTGAATATTAGTAATGGACAGACAATGAATCCATTGGTTTTTGGAGTGGTGGAGCAAACGTAGTTAGCGTGATCCCATCAACTGCAGCTTTATACTCTTCCATAGTTGGTGTCCGACCAAGGATTGCAGAAAGAACAACGACTGGTGTTGAAGCCAGCAAAGATTCCCCATTTTTATCCTTAGAGTCTTCAACAACACGGCCTTTGAACAAGCGTGTAGATGTCGCCAGAACAGTATCACCGCGGGCAGCTTTTTCTTGGTTACCCATACATAGGTTACAACCAGGGCGTTCAAGATACAGGATGTTTTCATATTCAGTACGCGCAGTTGTTTTTGGCGCATTGTCATCGAATTCAAAACCAGAATACTTTTGCAAGATAGCCCAATCGCCCTCTTCTTTTAGCTCATCAATGATGTTGTAAGTTGGTGCTGCAACAACCAAAGGCGCTTTAAATTCGATCTTTTGACCTTTGCCTTCTAGGTTTCTCAACATTTGGGCAACGATTTTCAAGTCACCTTTGTGAACCATACAGGACCCAACAAAACCAAGATCAACATTCTTCTCACCTTGGTAGAAAGAAACAGGCCTGATCGTGTCGTGTGTATATCGCTTAGACACTTCCACATTGTTCACATCTGGGTCTGCAATCATTGGCTCAACGACTTCATCCAGATCAACAACGAATTCTGCAAAATATTTAGCATTCGCATCAGGAGACAAAGCAGGCTTTTCACCAGACTTGATTTCAGCAATACGTTTGTCAGCAATAGCAATCAAACCTTTCAGGGTTTGAGCTTCATTCTCCATACCCTTATCGATCATAATTTGGATACGGCTTTTTGCGATCTCAAGTGATTCAATCAATGTATCATCTTCAGAAATACAGATAGACGCTTTTGCTTTCATTTCCGCAGACCAGTCAGTGAATGTAAACGCTTGGTCAGCGATCAATGTCCCGATATGTACTTCGATAACACGGCCTTGGAAAACGTTGTCGCCAAATTTCTTCAACATCTGTGCTTGCGTCGCATGCACAACATCACGGAAATCCATGTGATCTTGCAAGTCGCCTTTGAACGTCACCTTAACAGATTCAGGAATTGGCATCGTTGCCTCACCTGTCGCCAATGCAAGCGCCACAGTTCCAGAGTCTGCACCAAATGCAACGCCCTTAGACATTCTTGTGTGCGAGTCGCCACCAATGATAACGGCCCAATCATCCACTGTGATATCGTTCAGAACTTTGTGGATCACGTCCGTCATCGAATGGTAAACACCTTTCGGGTCACGTGCTGTGATCAGACCGAATTTATTCATAAAGCTCATAAGCTTTGGAATGTTTGCTTGCGCTTTCAAATCCCAAACAGATGCTGTGTGACAGCCAGATTGGTATGCACCGTCAACTGTTGGGGAAATAACAGTCGCTGCCATCGCTTCCAATTCTTGGGACGTCATCAAACCTGTTGTGTCTTGTGAGCCAACGATGTTCACTTTCACACGTGCATCTGAACCCGCGTGTAATACTGTGCCTTCAGAAACACCAACAGCGTTTCTGTTAAAGATTTTTTCAACAGCTGTCAGACCTTGATCTGCATGTGACACTTCTTTTGAAGGGGCAAAAACAACCGGTGCTTTCACACCCAATGTTGCCGCTGCAAAGTTCTGCAGTTTTTTACCAAATACGATCGCATATGAACCACCTGCTTTGATAAATTCAATTTTTTGCGGGCTAAATGCAGAAGACACATCAACAAGCTCTTTGTCGCCGTCTTCGTTATAAAGCTTCTTCTCTTTTGTGTTGATCGTCAGAACCGTACCTGTGTTCACAGAAAACTTTTGCTCAAGAAGCGGGTCATCATTGTTCCCCATGATTGGGTTACCATCAGCATCCAATTTCTTAACCCAGTTTTTCAGATCGATGCCGATACCGCCAGTCACGCCAACAGTTGTCAAAAAGATAGGGGAAATACCGTTTGTACCACCAACAACTGGCGCAATGTTCACAAATGGAACATATGGGCTGGCTTGTTGACCAGTCCACAATGCAACGTTGTTCACGCCTGACATACGAGATGATCCAACACCCATTGTGCCTTTTTCAGCAACCAACATCACACGCTTACCAGGGTGCTGCTTTTGCAGGTCTTGAATTTCAGCCTGCGCTTTTTCAGAGATCAAACATTTGCCGTGCAACTCACGGTCAGATCTTGAGTGCGCTTGATTACCAGGAGACAACAAATCCGTAGAAACATCGCCTTCGGCTGCAACATAAGTCACAACTTTAACTTCTTCGTCGATGTCAGGAAGCTTTGTAAAGAATTCAGCCTGTACATAGCTTTCCAAAATGTCAGTTGCGACTGCATTCCCTGCAGAATGCGCTGCCGCAAGACGGTCTGTGTCTGCTTCATACAAGAACACTTGTGTTTTCAACACTTCAGCCGCTTGTGCAGCAGTCGCAGCATCATCACCCAATGCCAAGTCCAACAGAACCTCTACAGATGGGCCACCTTTCATGTGAGACAACAACTCAAACGCAAATTCTGGCGTGATTTCTGCAACAACAGCATCGCCAAGAATGATCTCTTTTAGAAATGCTGCCTTCACACCCGCTGCACTGGTTGTACCTGGCAAGGTATTATAGATGAAGAAGTTGAGAGACGCTTCTCTGTGCTCATTGCCCGCATCTTTGATTTGCGCAACGATTTCACCTGTAAGTGCGCCATCATCAATAGGCTTAGGGTTTAAGCCTTGTTCTTTGCGCGTTTCTATCTCATTTAGGTAGTCTGTGTATAAGCTCATGACGGTCCCGAAGAATAAGTGTTGAATAAAGCTTAAACACCGCGACTCAAACTGCTTCTGAGCACGGGCCAAGCCAATTGTATGCCGCAGTATACCAATTAGGATTGGCTTGCAAGATATGACGCTGCATTTCCTTACACATAGCCGCATCCGTGACCCAATCACTGAACCTATACTGGGCTTCCACCTGACATAACCAAAAATCATCTTATTAATACAATATCACTATATGGCCTCAAAACTCGCACAGTTTTGCCCATTTCCCTGCCCAAGTTTCAAAGAATTGATAATATGGATTTAAAACGATGAATAAATTTGTAATGGTTCTTAGTGTTGCCCTATCCTTGGCCACGCCAAGCCTCAGCGCTGACAACAGCGCGCTTATCCGCCTCACCGATCGCGAAGACCTTTTTGGATGGGAGGCCGTTGGACGCCTTAACCATTCATCAGGCAACTATTGTTCAGGAACATTAATTGCGAACAATCTGGTTCTTACAGCCGCGCATTGCGTGTATGACAAAAAAACAAAGCAATTGAACGCCCCCTCATCATTCACATTCCAAGCAGGCTTGCGCGATGGGAAATTCATTGAACAAGCCAAAGCTGCAAAGATTGCAGTCCACACAGGATATAACCTAAACGTAAAGAAAAGCTGGGATACGGTGCGCCACGACGTGGCCCTGATCATGCTCGAAAAATCAATCAGCTCGTTCACCGCATCACCGTTCAACATTCACACAGGCGTAGAAGCAGGCAATAAAGTCAATGTCGTGTCTTATGGTCGTGGGCGTGATAAAGCATTGTCATGGCAACGTGATTGCTCTGTAACAAATAGATACGAAAGACTAATGCAATTCAATTGCAACGTCACATTCGGTTCTTCTGGCGCACCTGTCTTCGCCAAAGAAGGCCGCAGCTGGCGCATCCTATCCATCATTTCTGTCGGGCATAAAAAAGGTAAAAACACCATTTCATACGGTATGGAATTACCCAAGATTGTCTCTGAATTGAAAAAGAACCTGACCCACAACGGGTCTTACACATCAGGCCGCCAAACGACCCAAGCCCGACGCTTGGTCGTAGGCGGAAATAAAAACGCATCAGGGGCGAAGTTTATAAAAAACTAAGCTCTGCTGCCCCACAGGCGCGCACAAAACGATATTCATGGTTTCACAGAGATATTAAATATCTCATATATAAATATCAGTACCCGCTTCTTTATCGTTCAAATATCCGAAGCAAAAAGCATATTAAAGGGCAGAATAAGCGTTCTAAAATCCCCTTAAGTCTTCAAACGCTTGATCAGCGCCTTGTAACGCGCATCATGCCTGACGTTATCCAAATCCTTATCATTCAAAATATGATCCAAATCGGGCAAGCAATCTGCACTCTCACAGGCTTCAAGTTCAGTCAAAGCCGCCCCTAAATCTCCTTTCAAAGACCAGACACATGCCAGATTGTAGGATGGTTCACCTGATATTCCTTTGGCGCGCTCCAGCAACTCAATCGCGTCATCCGCACGCCCCAAATCATTCAGAGCAGAGCCCCAATTGTAGAGGGCTTCATGTTTCTCAGGATTGACCTCAACAGCCGCAGCATATTTCTCAATCGCTTCTTCCTTACGCCCAAGATCACTCAGCGCAACACCCCAATTGTAGAGGGCCTCATGGTCCTCAGGATTGACCTCAACAGCCGCAGCATATTTCTCAATCGCTTCTTCCTTACGCCCAAGATCACTCAGCGCAACAC
>CANMGS010000001.1 GCA_947497475.1 uncultured Amylibacter sp. | reverse complement strand
TTGATCTCAACAGCCGCAGCATATTTCTCAATCGCTTCTTCCTTACGCCCAAGATCACTCAGCGCATTACCCCAATTGTAGAGGGCTTCATGTTTCTCAGGATTGATCTCAACAGCCGCCGCATATTTCTCAATCGCTTCTTCCTTACGCCCAAGATCACTCAGCGCAACACCCCAATTGTTGAGGGCTTCATGTTTCTCAGGATTGATCTCAACAGCCGCAGCATATTTCTCAATCGCTTCTTCCTTACGCCCAAGATCACTCAGCGCATTACCCCAATTATTGAGGGCTTCATGTTTCTCAGGATTGATCTCAACAGCCGCCGCATATTTCTCAATCGCTTCTTCCTTACGCCCCAGAGCACTCAGCGCAACACCCCAATTGTAGAGGGTTTCGTGACCTTCATCATTAAATCTCAAACCATACTCAGCATAAGCAATGGCCTTTTGATACTCACATCCTTCACCATATTCCGCTGAATATCTGACACAGACCCAATATAGACTGATCTTTGCAATATTCGACAACTCTGCCGACTTATCGCTAAGCTTTTCCATAGCTTCTTCGTCGATATGTTTACCAAACAGATAGGACAATGCTTCATTCGTACAATCAGCATCTTCCTCCCAATCATCCCCCAATTGATCCAAACGCACGCGCATCGCAGACAGAATATCGTAATGATCCGCCCCTTCCATAACAGGGTACTCCGTCACAGGTTCAAGTTCGGAAATCAAATGTTTCATTGGGTTATCGAACAAGGGCGCAGGCCAAGCTTGCAACCCTTTGGCCAATTCAATCATTGCATAATCAAAATCCAAGCCACCAATATAATCAGCATAATCTTGTTTGATCAGTGGCTCTAAGTGATCTGGTGCTGCTTCGGATCGGCCTAACCACAAAAGCCCACATTCCGAATTGAATTTATCGGCAATCACATCAAACGCACTGTCATTCACACCGCTATATCCAATCACTACGGTCAAATGCTCTTGCACGGTTTCCTTTAATATCGGTTCGATTGCCTTCTTATGATCTTTTGTTTCATCATCCGTATTCAGCAGCACCATACCAAAACTTTGACCGTGCAAGTGAACGATAGAAGGGCTTGCCAACCGGCGCACATTATCTGTTGGCGCAACCCCAAAATCATAAACAGGCACTTGTAACCCCAGCAACGCACTGGCCCGTTCCAATATCAGGTCAAAGTTAAACGTTAAAACCGATGATACATGGTCATTGGCAATCAAAGACGCAAGCGCAATTTGTCCCCAATTAATTTTCGCATCCCGCAACAACGGCTTGATATATTCCTCGCGCTGCGATGGATTCAGCAAACGCATAACCTTGCCGTAATCTTTTTGATCCTTTTCAGGCAAACTGCCAACAAGCTCCGAATATTTTTCAGATATTTCAGAAACCATTTCGGATGCAGTTAAAACACCCGCAGACCTTGATGCACCCGCACCAATAATAAACCGTGTTGATTTGGCATTGCGGATTTGCTCGACAATATATTTGATTTTTTTATCGGTTGTTTCAAATAGCATAAAATAAATTCCCCTGAAAAAGTATTTCTCAATCCGAAAAATAGGTCAAGAATAAGAATTTAAATTTCATATTATATTTTAAAACAATATCTTAACCCTATGTCCCGATTGGGACACAGGGCTGTATCCTGAAGTATTAGTCTTCCTGCGGCAACACCCGCAAGCCCAACTCACGCAGCTGTTCGTTGGTCGGCTCAGACGGCCCACCCAACATCAAATCTTCCGCACGTTGGTTCATCGGGAACATGATGACCTGACGAATGTTTGCTTCATCAGCCAACAACATCACAATACGGTCGATCCCCGCCGCGCAACCACCATGTGGAGGCGCCCCATAAGTGAACGCATTCACCATGCCACCGAACCGTTTTTCAACTTCTTCCTTCGGATAACCCGCCAATTCAAAGGCTTTATACATAATCTCTGGCTTGTGGTTCCGAATAGCACCAGAAATCAACTCGTAGCCGTTACAGGCCAAGTCATATTGATACCCCAAAATGCTCTCAGGATCATCCGCCCCCAGCGCATCCATACCACCTTGTGGCATAGAAAACGGGTTGTGGCTGAAATCAACAGTACCTGTTTCCTCATCCCGCTCATACATTGGGAAATCTACGATCCAAGCAAACTCAAAGCTGTCTTTATTTGTCAACTCCAACTCTTCACCGATCACAGTCCGCGCACGCCCTGCAACACCTTCGAATGCTGCTGGCTTACCGCCCAAGAAAAACGCTGCATCGCCCACTTCTAGACCAAGCTGCTGACGGATCGCTTCCGTACGCTCTGGACCAATGTTCTTTGCCAAAGGACCAGCTGCTTCCATGCCTTCGCCCTGATCACGCCAGAAGATATAGCCCATACCTGGCAGACCTTCTTGTTGCGCAAATTTATTCATACGGTCACAGAACTTGCGTGACCCGCCTTTTGGTGCAGGAATTGCGCGAATTTCAGTGCCTTCGTTTTCCAGCAAGCTTGCGAAAATCTTAAACCCTGATCCAGCGAAATGTTCAGACACAACTTGCATCTTAATCGGGTTCCGAAGGTCTGGTTTATCAGTCCCATACCAAAGCGCTGCATCTTTATACGAAATCTGCGGCCAGTCCTGTGAAACAGGGCGACCTTTACCAAACTCTTCAAACACACCTTTGATCACTGGTTCGATCGTATCGAACACGTCTTGTTGGCTGACAAAAGACATCTCCAAATCCAACTGGTAAAAATCCGTTGGCGAACGGTCAGCACGCGGATCTTCATCGCGGAAACAAGGTGCGATTTGGAAGTATTTATCAAAACCCGCGACCATGATCATCTGTTTGAACTGCTGCGGGGCTTGCGGCAACGCATAGAACTTACCGGGGTGCAAACGCGATGGCACCAAGAAGTCGCGCGCACCTTCAGGAGAAGACGCCGTAATGATTGGTGTTTGGAACTCGTTAAAGCCTTGGTCATCCATACGGTTGCGAATGGATTTAACAACGTTTGAACGCAGAATAATATTGTTGTGCAACGTGTCACGACGCAAATCCAAGAAACGGTATTTCAAACGTGTTTCTTCTGGAAAATCTGGCTCGCCAAACACTTGCAATGGCAGCTCTTCGGACGCGCCAAGAACTTCTAAATCGCGGATATATATCTCGATCTCGCCCGTTGGAATATTCTTATTTACCAACTCAGGATCACGCGCCTTAACTGTGCCATCAATACGGATACACCATTCAGAACGCACCTTTTCCAGCTCTGCAAAAACTGGGCTGTCACCATCGGCCAAAACCTGTGTGATGCCGTAATGATCGCGCAAATCGATAAACAATACACCGCCGTGATCGCGCACACGGTGTACCCAACCAGACAGACGAACAGTTTCGCCAACATTAGAAGCATTAAGACCAGCGCAAGTGTGGCTACGATAAGCGTGCATTTCAAGCATCCCTTCAGGGGTTAATCCATTTTAGCCGATACACAAGTTTGGGGGACTTTTGTCAAGTCTGCAAAGGGGCTGAATGCCGCTCAAACAAGCTTTTGCCACATGATCGCCTTTAAATTGCGCGGATCAAACCTATATTCTGAGCTAATATATTTAAAAACCATTTAGGCAGGGCGCATCATGGCACTAAATCCAGGTGATTTAATGTTCGTTGGTTGGGACACTGACAACGATGATGCTGCAATGCTTGCCACCACCGATATCGCGGCAGGTGAAATCATCTATTTTACCGATGATGAATGGGATGGAACCCAATTTATTGGCAATGAACAGCTCATTGAATGGGAGGTACCCGCGGGTGGTATTCCCGCGGGTACAGTGATTACAATTGATATGTTCCGCAATCCAGGCGGTGCAGAAGTGACTGTCGGCGGCTCGGGAAGCGGCATCACTGATTATATACGTGGCGGTGGGCAACTCGCAGGGGCCAATGAAATGTTTTGGGCCGTTCAAGGCACAGTCGACGCGAGTAATGATTTAACGCCAACCAATTTCATTGGCGTGATCGGCAACGAAGCAGATGGCGGTAACACTCAAACACCAAACTTAACAGGAACAGGATTAACCACCAGCAATGGTGCCATTATTATTGATGGCGACAATGACTACATGGAATTCACCGCTGATGGTGGGTTACCCAATCCTGCAACTCAACAAGAATTAATAGATGCGATTTCAAATACTGCGGATTGGACTGTCGCCAATGGCGGCGGCAATAATAATCCAAACACTGGTGGCTCAGGCTTTGATCTTACATTCCCCGATGTCGTCTGTTTCGTGGCTGGCACTAAAATAGCCACTCCATTGGGCAGCTTCAAAGTCGAGGATTTATGCGTCGGGGATTTGGTCATCACCAAAGACAACGGCCTGCAAGCTATTCGTTGGATCGGGCGCAAACACATAACGGGCGCGCGTCTCTATGCATATCCTCATTTGCGTCCTATTCTAATTCGCAAAGATGCATTCGGACTTGGATGCCCAAACCAAGATTTATATGTCTCACCGCAACACCGTATGTTCGTCACTGGCCCGCGTGTGCGTTTGATTACAGGGCATTCAGAAACGTTAACCGCTGCAAAATATCTGGTGAATGGTACAAGCATCATCCAAATGCCAGAAACAGATGAAACAGAATACTTACATATCTTGTTTGACCGCCATGAGCTGATCACTGCAAATGGCACATTATCAGAAAGCTTTTACCCAGGTGGCTTTGCGATCGACACCATGGAAGACAAAGGGCGTTCAGAATTATTTGAAATATTCCCAGAACTCGCAAACAGCCCTGAAAATTTCGGGCAATTTGCACGACCGCTGACCAGATCAATCGAAGCGCGCATGTTAATGTAGGCTATAAGTTTTAATTTAATAAACTTGCTTCGTATCCTTGTACAAAACGTCTAGCACTGGGCAAAATCGCACCGCATTCTTTGTCCATCAACTCAGGGAACAATTCATAGAGCTCAGCCCGAGCAGCTATTTCCATAGTTTCAATATGTGACTGCGTTGGGTAAAAGCTCTCTGTCTTTGCACCCTCTGCAAATACAATCTCATGCTGATCAAATAAGATATGATAATACGTCACTTCATCACATTCAGCAGAATAAATCGTATCAGCATTCACCAAGTGTTTAGCAGCAATTAACACTTCGCGCTCTCCGAATAAATATTCGGCCTGCCAATCACGCAGTAAAATACGGTGTTCAGGAGAAACACGTAATTCCCGTTTATTTCCAATTGCATGTTTTTGAAATACGACTGGCGCCAAATGCCCAACACCAGCAACACGTCGTTTACCGATCCATTTTATTGGTTGCTGCCCATTATCTGCAGTATTTACAAAATCTCCAACAGACAAATCCTCAATTGAGACATTTCCTTTTGCAGTTCTAATACGTGTGCCTTTTGTAAAACAGGCAATCACAATATTTTCGACATTCAAATAAGTGAATGTCGAAACCCCATCTGGTAAAGTCACAACACCACCAGTTGACGAAAATGGCGCAAACGTCGACCCAGCCGTTAAAGTCAGCGTATCATTACCCGTGCCACCTTCTACAAATGTTGTTGTATCAGAGGCAAACAGCTGATCATCACCTGCCCCTCCATCTAAATTGCCTGAACCGTCTCCAGCGAAGAGCGTATCGTTGCCATCACCCCCTTCAAGTACATTTTCACCAGCAACACCAAAGATAATATCATCATCATCACCGCCATATATTTGGTTATTACCAATACCACCTGTGATCGTATCGTCACCTGAACCACCAAAAATTTGCCCGCCTAAATTCCCATCATCAGTAAATGTATCATCACCAGCACCACCCGTATAACCACTTGAATTAAGGCCAACGGATCCGCCTACGATGTTATTTGCGTCATTACCTGTAAAGGCAACAAAGTTACTAAATGATCCAGCAAATAAATCTCCATCACTATAGGTGGTAACAATACCGGTTACGGTATTTGTGAAAGTAATTGAATTTGCAGTGATGATGACTTGGATCGTATCACTGATGCCTGAGACATCAATTGTGCTATCACTATTAATATCCAATGAAGCCCAAAAGGAGGCATCCACGATATTCGCATCGGTTAAATTAATAAACGCCATTCTTACTTACTCATCGGCGCAATCTTACGCCTCACTCTTTACACATACACAGAACAGGCAAATGCAACCTGCTCGCTTTAAACTTACGAACTGGGTTAGGCAAAAATATGTATGATAAAAGGCAAATTTAAGGCGCTATCAACCGATCAACAGCGATTAGCCCTCTTAAAGAATTCCCAACAAAAAAAGAACCCGAAAGCGCATCAAGATTTAAAATCCCTTCAACCGCTTTCCCTGTTTCCAAAAGTTCTTGACGTAAAACACCTGGCAAAACACCACTAGACAGTGGTGGCGTAACAAGAACACCTTCTTTCTCAATAAAAATATTCGTAATTGTGCCTTCACAGACTTCGTCACGCTCATTCAGGAAAATCATCTCATCAATACCTTCGGGCAAATCCGCACGCACCGTGTCATAAAGCGCGCGCTGCGTGGTTTTTACCGCCAACCAAGGATCATCAGATCGCAAACGGTCTTCGCAAACACCCACTCGCCACAAGCGCGGTGTTTCAGCAAGTTCATAGGCGACCACCTTGACCTGACCCGTGGCGTCCACTGTCATGCGCACGCGTGCAGGGTCTTCCGCCACGGCCTCCCCTATGCTTTGCAAAACAACACCACGATCAAACTTAAATCCCAACGTTCGACACGTTGTTTCGCACCGGTCAATGTGCAAAGCCAACCGTTCAAAACCACCTTTTGGTGTAAACCCAAAGGTTTCAATAACTTCTAATCCGTCTGGAGCAATTTCGTGTAACGGGCTTTCCATAACGCCTCCTCATATTCAGACGCGGCCGTACTGTCATAAACAACACCGCCCCCCACATTCAACGACACCGCACCATCTTCCAACAAAGTAAGTGTGCGGATCGCCACATTAAACGATGACTGCCCATCAGGCGCCATCCAACCAATAGAACCGCAATACATATCGCGCGCTTCTACCTCTAAATCATTGATCACTTCCATGGCGCGAATTTTTGGAGCCCCTGTGATAGACCCGCAAGGGAACAATGCATGGAACATATCGCCCACTGTCACATCATCCAGCAATTCAGCGCGTACAAGCGATGTCATCTGATGTACAGTTGCGTAAGTCTCGACCGTGAAAAGTTCAGGCACTTTAACAGAGCCAACCTTAGCAATACGCGAAATATCATTGCGCAACAAATCCACGATCATCAGGTTTTCGGCGCGGTTCTTAGGGTCAGAGCCTAAAAACGCTACCAATTCATCATCTTCGGCTTGTGAATTACCACGCGGCACTGTGCCCTTCATCGGGCGCGTTTCAATCACACCTTCTGCAGAAACCCTGAAAAACAATTCAGGCGAGCGTGAGACAAAAACAGGCCCCTCGCCCAAATGCACCAAAGCCCCATGTTTAACAGGCTGCGCACGGCGTAAAGCTGTGTATAATCCCAGTGCGGTGCCTTCATAACGTGACCGCATCGGGAACGTCAGGTTTGTCTGATAAAAATCACCCGCGGAGATATAATCCTTCACGGTACCAAAAGCAGCCGCATAGTCATCCGCAGACCAAACAGGCTCAGGCGCGTCTAATCTTGCCTCGTTCTGTTCTGATCGCCCCCTGTGTGCCAAGCTGCGTGCAGCAGCAGCATCAGGTCCATCGAATACCCCATAACAGATCAACGGTGCTTGGCGTTCTTTTGGCAACCGCGGCATAAGCTTGGGTTCTAAAACATAGCCCAGTTCATATGATGCCGTTCCAGCCAACCACTTACCAGCAGCACGCGCTTCTTGCATCGCAGCCAAAGCATCCGCCACTTCTTCAGGTTCCCAAGCAACGATCAGCCGTTCAGGATCAGCAAAAGCTTGCGTGCCCCCATCAGGGCCTTCATCAAAAAGGATATAGCTTTCGCTCATAAAAGGCATCTCACCGTAACTTATCGCCTATGTAAGCCTAGCATTAACGTTGCGCCACCCAAAACCACGACTTATTTGCCCCGAAATACGCAAAACTATCCATTTGGCAGGTAAAACGCATGTAATTTATTGCCGTCTAAATCCCGTACATAGGCCCCATAATACCCTTTTGAATAATCCCTAGGGCCAGGCGCGCCTTCATCTTGCCCCCCAGATGTCATTACGGTTTTATGAAAAGCATCCACCATATCCGCAGTTTCAGCACGTAACATCACCTGTGACCCATTCCCAAATGTCGCTGGTTCTTTGTTATAAGGTTTCAGCACCCAAAACACAGCTTCACCCTCTTTTGCCCCATATCCGATCTCAACTGTATTTTCGGCAACGCGCTGCATATTCAACACAGCCATAACTGCATCATAAAACGCCCCTGCTGCACCCAAATCATTGGTGCCCACACAAACAGCTGCCAACATGATCATCATCCTTCATTGCTTATGTGATCTATACTGTCCCCAAACAGGAAATGTCACGAAAAGATGATACTGAATATCTTGCGTAATATTCACCTCGCAATAAGGTCACTTCATGACAGATAAGAACAAAGCTTACACCGCACTCTTAGGAGCATTGGTTGCAGATGCTGCCAGCCTTCGCCTTCATTGGATTTACGATGTCGATTTGATTGACCAAATTATAGAACAGAATGCGGGGCAAACCACATTTGTCCCAAACGAATATGAAGGCATTCCAGAATATCACTCTGCTCGAACCACTGGCATGCAAACCCAATACGGCGAAACCCTTCTGTTGGCTTTGCAATCCATGCAGAAAACAAGTGGTTTGTTTGACATTGCCACCTACCAAGCGGATTTTACAGCTCACTTTGGCCCTGATGGTCCCTATAATGGCTATATAGACCGCCCAACAAAGGGTACTTTGGAAAACATTGCAAACGGCCAAGTCTTACCATCAGGTATTGACGATGACCAATTGCCAGCCCTTTCTCGCATTCCTGCAATTGTTGCAACAGGCCAATCTGGTATTGAAGATGCAATTGAAATCACAAATGTTAATACAATCGCCACGGCCAACGGCCATGTTTTTGCAGATCTGCTCAACAAGGTCATAAAAGGCGATGATTTATCAGACGCTCTATATGCATCTGCAAATTCAGCACATCACAGTATTCGACAACCTTTACTGGATGCGCTCGCATCCCCCGAAACGAACTCTGTTGAATACGGTGCAACGACAGGCAGAGCCTGTCATCTCCCAATGGCTGCCCCTTTGATGTTTCACATCTTAAAAAACACCCAAAGCTATGTAGACGCCATCGAAACCAACATCAAATCTGGCGGCGATAATGCAGGCCGTTCAGTCATGCTCGGGGCCATATGCAGCACAGCCTATGGGGTAGCGTCAATTCCGGAAAAATGGATTTCCGCAACCAATGCAGCATCCTCTTTAAAAGACATATGCGCGGAAATTTGCACCGAATCTCTTTAAACTGGCATGGATACGCATAGAACTTAACATTTTGTTTCTTAACATAATTAACTTTTAAACTGCCTGAAATAGATGCAGAAACCATGCGTTTAGGGCAAAATAGGCGTTTAATGCCGATATATCTTCTCATTTCGGCAGGATTAAGCGCATTAAACGTAATCAAAACTTCACTACATTGTGGCAAGTTACACCAAGTATTACCCTAAAACTGAACTCAATTTTTAAAGAGTAATCAAATGGCTGCCCAATAATTTCACGCAGCCGCCAGTAATTATTTGACTTCACATCAAAGGAATTCACATGGCTTTTATTACATTGATCGACGCAAATATCACAGACCCAGCATTTTGGGCCGCTCAGGATATCAATGCAAACAGTACAATTGACGCCAGCGGAATTAGTGACAATTTCCAAATCACGATCACTGCCAACTCAATCACATTCACCGATACCAATACGGGCACATCAACCACATATACAGACACAGATATAGGCGGCGGTGCCTTTTCCAATTTTGTAGAATACGTGGGCAATAACAACGACAGTAACATCAGTGGCGCAACTGGCCTGAATGCAAGTGGATACACAGGCGGCTCTGGCAACGATACATTAACCGACGACGGTAACCTTGGCGGTGCGTTGATCGGGAATGATGGTGACGATATTTTACGCGGCGGGACTGGCAACAATAATATCTTTGGTGGCGAAGGCAACGATCAGCTGTTTGGCGGTGAAGGCAACAACAACCTCACTGGCGGTATTGGTAATGACACATTGTTCGGTGGAACTGGCTCTGGAAATCTACAAGGCGGCGAAGGCGATGATGTCATCATAGCCTCAGAAAACACCACATTCATTGATGGTGGCACAGGGAACAACACCCTTACCTTGCCCCCAGGTGCTACATTCGCCCCTTTTTCCCCTGGCTCTGTCAGCGGGACTGTTACAATGCCAGACGGCCGCACATACACCTATTTGAACATTCAAAGCGTTGGCATTGCGTGCTTTGCAAAAGGAACAAAGATCAGCACACCAAACGGACAAAAACCAGTTGAAAATCTAACAAGGGGTGATCTGGTTAATACGTTTGACGGTCATGCTAAACCCATCAAATGGATAGGAAGCCGCACTGTACCCGCAACTGGAAAACATGCCCCAATTGTCTTTGAAAAAGGCGCTATCGGGAATACGGCAAAACTCACTGTATCCCCACTACATCGCATATTAATAAAGGATTGGCGTACTGAATATCTCTTTGATGAGACCGAAGTTCTGGCAGCTGCAAAACATCTGGTAAACGGCGACACGATATATTCATCACCAACAAAAAGCATAGCGTATTACCACATGATGTTTGAGGATCATGAAATCGTATTCTCAGAAGGCGCGCCAACAGAAAGCTTTTATCTTGGCAACTTGACCCAATCGGCTACGGAAACAAATGTGAAGGATGAAATCTTAGATATCTTCCCAGAACTCGCTAAACACGTAAACACGCAAACGATTCCAACGGTGCGCCCCACATTAAAAGGCTATGAAGCAGAACTTTTAAACTCATAAATAATGGGGTTCGCTCCCCTTATTTGTGCCAACGGATCAAATATTACCCATCTGCGGCATCCTAGCTCAATAAATTCTCTAATGATTGCAAGGGTAGACCCGATTCACCCTTGCACCCAGCACCCCAAAACATTAAACCCACGACAATTTGGAAATTGTCGACGAATCCACGTCCACTCTGCATTTGGGGGCCATGTAATCATGCCAAAACGTACCGATATCTCATCCGTAATGATCATCGGCGCTGGCCCCATTATTATCGGCCAAGCTTGCGAATTCGATTACTCTGGCGCACAGGCCTGTAAAGCACTCCGCGAAGAAGGCTACCGTGTCGTCCTCGTAAACTCCAACCCAGCCACAATCATGACCGACCCGAATATGGCAGACGCCACATATATCGAGCCGATCACACCAGCGGTTGTTGCCAAAATCATCGAAAAAGAAGTTGCAGCACATCCGAATGATAAAATGGTGCTGCTTCCAACGATGGGCGGTCAAACAGGTCTGAACACAGCTTTGGCGTTAGACGAAGACGGCACACTTGAAAAATTCAATATCGAGTTGATCGGCGCAGACCGCAAAGCCATTGAAATGGCAGAAGACCGTAAATTGTTCCGCGAAGCCATGGACCGCCTCGGCATCGAAAACCCACGTGCGACAATCGCCGAAAGCTTGGAAGAAGCCATGGCAGCGATTGATACAGTTGGCCTACCAGCCATCATTCGTCCTGCGTTCACAATGGGCGGCACAGGTGGCGGCATTGCATATAACCGCGATGACTACGAAAAAATCTGTAAGTCAGGCATCGATGCATCCCCAGTAAACCAAATCCTAATCGACGAAAGCTTGCTGGGTTGGAAAGAATACGAAATGGAAGTTGTGCGCGACAAAGCGGATAATGCCATCATCATCTGTGCGATTGAAAACGTCGACCCAATGGGCGTGCATACAGGCGACAGTATCACTGTTGCCCCTGCTCTGACTTTGACCGACAAAGAATACCAATTGATGCGGACACATTCCGTAAACGTTCTGCGCGAAATCGGTGTGGAAACAGGTGGCTCAAACGTTCAGTGGTCAGTGAACCCTGCGGATGGCCGTATGGTTGTGATCGAAATGAACCCACGCGTATCTCGTTCATCAGCGCTGGCATCGAAAGCAACAGGTTTCCCAATCGCCAAAGTCGCCGCCAAACTGGCAGTCGGCTACACATTGGACGAGTTGGACAATGACATCACCAAAGTCACACCTGCTTCATTCGAGCCTTCCATCGATTACGTGGTCACAAAAATCCCGCGCTTTGCATTTGAAAAATTCCCAGGCGCACAAAACGACCTGACAACAGCGATGAAATCTGTGGGCGAGGTTATGTCCATCGGCCGCACAATCCACGAAAGCATGCAAAAAGCATTGGCATCGATGGAAACAGGCCTAACAGGTTTTGACGAAATCGAAATCGATGGCATGCCATCTGATGAAAACATCGTAAAAGCCAAAGACCCTTCAGGCAGCCTGTCACACATCTTGCTAGGTGCAGATGCAGAAGCCCAAGAAGCCATCGACAAAAGCTTGACCAAAGCAATGTCACAACAAACACCAGATCGTTTGTTGCACATCGCCCATTCCATGCGTTTCGGTTTCTCTGACGATGAAATCAACGCCATCACAAAATTCGACCCATGGTTCTTGGCGCGCATCCGCGAAATCATCCAAATCGAACAAGACATCCGTGACAACGGCCTGCCAACCGATGAAAAAGCACTGCGCCGCATCAAAATGCACGGCTTCACAGATGCCCGTTTGGCAAAACTCACAGGACAAGCCGAGCGCGACATCCGCATCAACCGCACGAAACTCGGCGTAACAGCCTGTTTCAAACGCATCGACACATGTGCCGCGGAATTCGAAGCGCAAACGCCGTATATGTATTCCACATACGAGGCGGATGCGATGGGCACAGTAGAATGCGAAGCCCGTCCTTCTGATCGCAAAAAAGTCGTCATCCTTGGCGGTGGTCCAAACCGCATCGGTCAAGGTATCGAATTCGACTATTGCTGCTGTCACGCCTGTTACGCCTTAACAGGCGCGGGTTACGAGACCATCATGGTCAACTGTAACCCAGAAACAGTGTCCACAGACTACGACACATCTGATCGTCTGTATTTCGAGCCACTGACTATGGAAAACGTCATGGAAATCCTGCGTGTAGAGCAGGAAAATGGCACATTGCACGGCGTAATCGTTCAATTCGGCGGCCAAACACCGCTGAAATTGGCAAATGATCTAGAAGCAGAAGGCATTCCAATCCTAGGCACAACACCAGACGCGATCGATTTGGCCGAAGACCGTGAACGTTTCCAGCAGTTGTTGGAAAGCCTAGACCTGAAACAACCATACAACGGCATCGCACACAGCGGCGAAGAAGCGTTTGAGATTGCCCAAGACGTCGGTTACCCATTGGTTATCCGCCCATCCTACGTACTGGGTGGCCGCGCCATGGAAATCATCCGCAGCGACGCCCAATTGGAACGCTACATCAATGAAGCCGTAAAAGTATCGGGCGACAGCCCAGTACTTCTAGACAGCTACCTGGTAGGCGCAATCGAAGTAGATGTAGACGCCCTATGCGACGGCGAAAACGTCCACGTCGCTGGCATCATGCAACACATCGAAGAAGCCGGCGTTCACTCTGGCGACAGTGCGTGTTCCCTACCACCTTACTCCCTATCTGACGAAATCATCGCCGAGATGACACGCCAGACAGAGGCAATGGCCATCGGCCTAAACGTGGTCGGCCTGATGAACGTACAATTCGCGATCAAAGACGACGTGATCTTTATCCTAGAGGTCAACCCACGTGCATCCCGCACCGTGCCGTTCGTGGCCAAAGCCATCAACAGCCCAATAGCATCCATCGCCGCCCAAATCATGGCTGGTGCAAAACTATCCGATTTCGACCTGAAATCCCCACGCCCAGACCACTTCGCGGTGAAAGAGGCCGTCATGCCATTCAACCGCTTCCCAGGCGTTGATCCACTATTAGGCCCAGAAATGCGCTCAACAGGCGAAGTCATGGGCTTGGACAAATCATTCGAACGCGCCTTCCTAAAATCACAATTGGGCGCCAGCACACCACTGCCATCATCGGGCACCGTGTTCATCTCGATCAAAAACAGCGACAAAGACACGCTAATCCTAGAAGCCGCACAAATCCTATCTGGCTTGGGCTTCACAATCCTCGCCACAGGCGGCACATCTACATGGCTTGCAGACAACGGCGTGCAAAACACCCGCGTTCAAAAAGTCTACGAAGGCCGCCCAAACATCGTCGACACCCTAAAAGACGGCGGCGTCGACCTAATCTTCAACACCACCGAGGGCACACAGTCATTAGAAGACAGCCGCGACATCCGTTCCGCTGCCCTATACGACAAGATCGCATATTACACGACAGCCGCCGCATCCAATGCAGCCGCAAAAGCGATCCGCAATATGTCCGAAGGTGAAATCGAAGTCATGGCGCTGCAGGAGTACTAAAGATGAAATGCATCTCATCGGCCGGCAGGGGATTATTTAGTATCCCCAAGAGGCACAAAGCCTGTAAAACCTACCGCGGCCAATCTTTCGGCACCATCGTTTTGAACCGCTCATCTTTGATGATCTGCATGTAATTCTTAATGCTATGATCCTCACCGGGGTTCACACCCTCTGGTGCCATCCAATACCGGCTGCCCACATGGCGATATTTCTTATTCCCAATACCGGGCGGCATATGACACACCGTATCATCCATCCGCAAATAATTCGCCACCCAACCCTCACCGGCCAGCCGCGTCTTACCGCTTAAAACCTTGGGCGACGCAAATGCAATCGTTGGCACCTTCATAGACGCCCCTACAATCTGTGCACTCGCAGCCCCCAATGAATGCCCAACGATAAACTTAGGCTTTAGCCCCTTCGCAAACATAAACACCATCTGCGCATGTGTCATAAACCCCTTGTGCCAATAGCGCCCACTGTCGCCCCTCACACTTTCCACACGCAAATTGAAATCCGCCCAATCGCTTGGCTCATTCGTACCGGGGATCACCAAAGTCTTGTCTTTCAGAAAATAGGCCTGAACCCCCGCCACATCCACCTGATGTAAAATCTTAGAGCCCAATCGTTTCAGACGCGCCCCCTTTTTCTTTTCATTATAGGCGCGGTCAATCAAATCGCCAGCATCATACACATTCATTTTAGCCATAATAAATCCCTCCCTTAAAATATGAGGTATTATAGCACAAAACGGCAGAATGGTCTGTGAGCTATGTCACTGGCACAAATGGCACCACTCGTAACGCTACCCTTGTGAAATCGGCAATACTTTCAGGCTTACACCAACTTAATATTCAAAGTACCAACTCTGAACATTGTGTCATCGAGGTATACTCTTGTAGATAAACGTCCTTCATGACGTACCTCAAATGGACTTACAATTGCAGGGAAAAATACAGATGTTATTTTTCGTTCATAATCATCTGTAGAAGTATTATCCTGATTTTGGTTTTTAAAATCTTCGGTTAAATCTATATTTAAAACAGTATCTTCATTGTTTTCGTATTCATATACCGCCTCTAATATTATTTTTTCAAATTTATATCCAAGAGGGGCATTAAAATTAAAAACTATGGCTAAAGTGGGTAAAATTGCAGGTAATGGACCGTTTATATTCATAAGACCATTATACCCACCAATAATTATATATTTTCCGCTACTTTCTTGTCGAAAGTCGTCACAGAAAATCGTTATGCCATAAGGTGATTTTTTCATTATGAAACCTGCTCAAAGACTTCGAGCTTCGATGCTGTAGTACTTGAAACTTGATTCATGCTTCGAACCAGAGGCTGTGTTATTTCTGGGCTAGAGGTTTGCCTCACATAATTCCAATTTACATTAGAATTTTCAGCTTTATCGCGATATTCTATAATCAGCTCTTTATCAAAAGCATACGCGAATTCTGCAAGAGAACGCGCCGTTAAATTCGCTTTGCCAGATAACCTTCGATTAATCACAGACCTACCAACACCAAGTTTCTCAGCAACATCTTGCTGCGTCATACCCGAAGCAATAAGAGCATCTTGTATTTTTCTTTGTAGCATCGAAATAAATCGCGCTGAATTTAAAGATTTCCTATCAATTTTCATTCGATATGACATCGCTATACTCCATTCCTTCAAGGTACTTAGGCTCATCCAAATCCATGCCATCCATCACACGTTTTGTTTGCCCCATATACCCTTCGTACAAATCATGCTGCTTTATTTTAGGCGCACTATCAGCACATGCACAAATAAAATGGTCTTTTTGGGGCACCCATCCAAATATGCGAACATCTTCTGTCTTTAATTCCCAAACATTAAATGAAGGCGTTCTATTGAGTTTCTTAAAACGTCTATCTGTAGAGAAATTCATTCCTGTCACATATTCAGAAAACATTGCGGCAACTTGTTCCATAGGTGTCAAGTCGGCATACATTGGATTATATTCAATGTTAGGAAGTTCGTTTTCCAACCATTGCATAAAATCTGTAGTTCCATAAAGGCACCTATTTATTAATTCATTTGGCTCTAAACCAGGGTCAATTCTTACAATGACACCAGAATCTTCAAGCATTCTCAACGTTGCCATATATATCAACAATCACTTAATTCAATATTAATATCAAGCTAAAACGAATACGTGATACAATCAATGGTAGAAAATCGCTCACAACTAAAACTCCCACCCTCACCCAAAAACCAATCGCACATGCCGCCATATTCGTATCTCTGTCATGTTTTCCTGCGCCACTGCCGCCTCTAAAAATGCGTGGTAAAAACTCCCGCGTTCCACAAAGCCCCGTTCTATCATTGCCTCTACAATCAGCGGCCTGCTTTTCTTTGTTACGTAAATCGTTTCCACATCAAACTCCTTTTTCAAATACACAAATGAAAACGGCTGTCGATGCGATCGACAGCCGGGGAGTTCGTTAGTCGCACGAGTACGACTGCTATGACCTTTAGGCCGAGGCCTTGGACATACGCCATAGCCTCCCCGACCTTTTAAAATCGAGGAGTACCATTACGGTTGATACCAACCGACTCATGAGAGGTAACGACACCCCGAGACCAACTGCTGCTAGCCCTGTGAACAGGATAAGACAGGAAAGGGATCAGGGGAAGAGCGAATTCTCCACATGCACCCAGCCTGTGCATAGCACAGGCAGCGCCTGACCCGCCCCCACGGGCGGGCGCTTCACACCCACCCTCGGGTCAGTCGCCATCGCTTGTGTCTAAACTTGCTTTCCTTTCCATCCTATCCAAAACCTCATCAAAATACGCACTCGACAGTGCATTGCTTTCATCATTCGCAAAATGCGTGTTCAGCAAGCCTTGGATCATCGCCGTGTAATACACCCGCAGCACTTGGTTCATGCGGCGTTGGTAATTCGGCCCCATCTTTTTGAACCAGCGCAGCATGTCACTGTCCACGCGCATCGTGATTTTGGTTTTATGCGGTTCAATCGGTTTGCCGACCTCCAGAAAATTCCAGTCTTTTGGAATACTGCGGTCAATCCATGCATCTGAAATATCATGCTGCATCCGCGCAAGTGCCGTGATCAGATTATGGCGGCGTTGGGCTTGTCTTTGCTCTTTGGTGCTCATCGGTTTTCATCTCAAAAACCCTATGATCCCTGCAATATCTTAAAAAACACCAACCCATACGTGCGCCATACGCTTTCCATACGTCTGCCATACGGGTTCCATACACGGTTTATTGTGGTTCCCCAGCGTCACTCTTGACCCTTTTCAGGTAATCCCGATACTGGCGCAATAGGGAGAGTTCCATGCATAAAGTAGCGATCACAGGCAGCGGTGTTTACACACCATCAGAGGTTATAACCAACGATGAATTGGTGAAAACTTTCAATGCTTACGCCGATAAGTTTAACTTTGAAAACAAAGACTTAATCGAAAACGGCGACGTGACCGCCAAAGATCACTCTTCTGCCGAATTCATCTATGCCGCATCAGGCATTAATCAGCGCTATGTGCTTGATAAAACAGGCATTTTAGACCCAGACGTGATGCATCCATTGCTGCGCCAACGCTCCGACGACGAACCCAGCGTGATGGCAGAAATGGCCGTTGACGCATGCACTAAGGCATTGAAACAAAGCGGTAAAGCCGCATCGGATGTGGACTGCGTGATCGTCGCAGCCTCCAATCACGAACGCGCCTACCCCGCGATTGCCGTAGAAGTCCAAGATTTAATGGGTATAAACGGCTTCGGCTACGACATGAACGTCGCCTGTAGTTCCGCCACATTCGGCATCCAATCCGCCGCCGACATGATCCGCGCAGGCTCCATCCGTTCAGCCCTAGTCGTAAACCCAGAAATCTGCTCCGCCCACCTAGAATGGCGCGACCGCGATTGTCATTTTATTTTTGGCGATGTGTGTACAGCCGTACTTTTAGAACGTGCGGAAGATGCTGAAAATAAAGACTATTTCGAAGTCATCTCTACCAAATGCGCAACAGTGTTTTCCAACAACATCCGCAACAATAACGGCTTTTTACGCCGCTCGCGCCCCGACGGAATGGCCGATCGCCGCGACATGCAATTCATGCAGGAAGGCCGCAAAGTTTTCAAACATGTGCTGCCAATGGTCAGCGCACATATCTTGGAACACATCGGTTCAGAAGACATCAAACCATCCGATCTGAAACGCCTTTGGTTGCACCAAGCCAATAAGACGATGAATGACTTCATCGGTAAGAAAGTTTTGGGCCGTACACCAGAACCAGAAGAGCAACCAAACATCTTACAAGATTATGCAAACACCTCTTCTGCTGGTTCAATTATTGCGTTCTCACAGCATTCAGACAATCTTAACAAAGATGATATATGTTTGATCTGTTCGTTCGGTGCGGGTTATTCTGTTGGCAGCGTTTTATTACGCCGCGCGTGATATGGCCTCCCTCTTCGTGACTATGTCACTGAAAAGATAAGGGTATAATGATAAAAGTGGGAATGACCTATTAACGGAGTCCCTCCCCTATGTTTTATTCTCTTAAAATCCCCGCTGTCATAATTGCTATAGCTTTTACAGCACCTTTTTCATCAAGCACCTTGGCAGGTGTAACAATTCAATCAGATGTAAATGCATCGACCTTAAAAAAATCGAAGACCACGCCTTTGGGTAAATACCTTACACCAAAAGCCGCCCACGCAGCTTTGCAAGTTAACCCCGAGATATTCATGATCGATGTGCGCGATCCAATTGAAATCAGCTTTGTGGGTCATCCATCTGGCATGGATAACAATACTCCAATAGCACTGGCATCGCACAGCTTTAACGCAAAATCTGGTACTTATTCCTTAAAGCCAAATCCAAATTTTCTGAAGGAGATAACAGCCGCGATCACCCGTGCCGGAAAAGGTAAGTCTGATCCAATTTTCGTCACCTGTCGCTCTGGCGGTCGTTCGGCGGCAGCGGCTAAAGTTTTGATAAAAGCGGGATACACAAACGTCTGGAATCTGACCGAAGGGTTTGAAGGAGATAAGGCTAAATCTGGTGCGCGCGCCAAGAATGGGTGGCGCAATTCTGGGCTACCTTGGTCTTATAACATTCCCGCAAAGGCGGCTTGGGTGCCTGTAAAATAGAACTCTAATATAAACGCCCACCGATGGGGACATCTAGGTCTGGTTTCAATAGAACCACTTCATTGTCCTCATCAGGAACGCCCAAAACCAAAACTTCAGACATAACTGGCCCAATTTGGCGTGGTGGGAAATTCACCACGGCCATGACTTTACGACCAACCAAAGTTTCTACATCATAATGCTTAGTGATTTGGGCAGAGGATTTCTTTTCCCCAAGTTCCCCACCAAAATCGACCCAGAGTTTAATCGCAGGTTTACGTGCTTCTGGAAAAGGTTCCGCACGGGTGATAACGCCCACACGAATGTCCACTTTCATAAAATCATCAAATGTAATTTCAGACATTTATTTCCCCAATTCACGACTGCGATCAGCAGCGGCTTTTATCCCTTGTTTTACCAGTTTAGGAAAACCAGTTTCGGCATCCATAAACACATCAAGTGCAGCAGCGGTAGTGCCCCCTGGGGATGTTACGTTAATACGCAACTGCGTAGGATCCTCATCCGCTTTTTCTGCTAAGTCACCAGCACCCGCGACCGTTGCTTTTGCCAATGCCATAGCAAGTTCAGCAGATAACCCCTGTGCTTCGCCAGCGGCAGCCATGGTTTCGATTAGGTGGAATACATATGCAGGGCCAGAACCAGATACGGCTGTGACAGCATCCATTTGACTTTCATCCTCCAAACGCACTGTTTGACCAACAGCCCCTAACAACTCTTCAGCCATTGTCATTTGGACATTATTAATATGCGCATTGCCAATCAACGCCGTGATCCCACGTCCAACAGCAGCAGGCGTATTTGGCATCGTGCGGATGATTGGTGTTTGTGATCCCAGCGCATCCTCGAAACTGGAAATCGGTGTGCCCGCAGCAATTGAGATAAACAACGTCGTTGAGTTACCTAGTGCTTGCAGGCTTGGCAATGCATCCCCCATCATTTGGGGTTTTACAGCCAGAATACAAACAGCAGGAGATGTAGGCAGATCGCCATTTACGGTGACGCCATCGGCCACCAAACTTTGCACCCAATCAGAAGGGTTTGGATCAAGAATATAAACCGCAGAAGGTGATACGCCTTCTGCCAACCAACCCTGCAACATTGCAGAGCCCATTTTACCGCAGCCCAGTAAAACCAGACCGTTATTATTTACAGAAGTATGCTTCATCGTTCATCACCCTTATTTCAGGCGACAATCGTTTAAAGCTCAGCAGAAATCAAGCGCGACCGTATGCGCCTGTCATTGCGATATCCATTGCTTGTTTCACAGTGCTATCGCCCCAACATACAAGTTGGAAAGCTGGATAGTATTGTTCACATGCGGATACGGCTGCTGTTAGCATTTGGTCGATCTGTTCTGATCCTGCTACGGCTTCGCCGCCCAGCAATAGACCATATCGATACACCATTAGTTTTTGCTCTTCCCATAAGGAAAAAGAGCCTGCCCAGCATTCATCATTTGCTTCGTTCAAAGCGTGATAAAGTGATGGGATCTTATCTTTGGGTGGATCCATTTCAAAGGTACACACCATGCGCAGTGTTTCATCATATGGCGACCATGCCAATGTAATGGAATATGTGCGCCACGATCCTTCGATCGCCATAGCGATTTGGTCTTCGGCCACGCGGTCAAAGTCCCAGTCGTAGTATTGTGCGATTGTTTCGACGACATCGATTGGGTGTACGTCTGCATCCCCTAGATATTGCTCTGCATTTGCCATGCCTGTTGTCCCCCTCAAGCCTGTTGTTTTTATGAGGGCGAAACCCACTAAATAACGTGAGTATCGCAAGGTATCGCGGATTTTTCCGTTCTCCTTACTAGATATGGTAGTGATATAAAGGGCGTTCTGTAAAGGTAAAACTTTAGATTTTTTCGGATTACCCCCAGAAAAGATCAACCTATCCACAAGGAATGGAAGTTATCCACGATCCAATGCTTCAAGGATTGGACAGTCAGGGCGGTCATCACCATTACAGCTGTGAACAAGCATTGAGAGCTCTTTTTTCAACGTTTGAAGTTCAGCTAATTTATCGTTCACTTCGGTAAGACGTTGCTTAGCAATTTCGCGCACTTCGGAACTGGCGCGGGTTTGATTCTCGAACAGGTCAAGCAGCTTACGGCAATCATCAATTGAAAAACCCATGGCACGAGATCGCCGCACAAAGATCAATTTACGCAATGCTTTATCATCATAGGTGCGGTATCCAGAAACTGTACGGCCTGTGGGTTTAACTAAGCCAACATCCGCATAATAACGCACCGTTTTTGTGGGCAATTCTGCTCGTTTTGAAATTTCACCGATATTCATATGTTATCTCGCTTGACCTTCTAGCTACTGGAGACTTTATACTAAACTTAAATGAATCACAAAGGTTGGAAAAATGGCGGCTATTGCAGGCACGTTAAACATTAATTGGGCAGATAAACCGATTTGGCGCAGAGCATCGATAAACACATGTTGGTGTTTATTGGGGTGCTCCATTGGTGATATGGGCACAATATTGTTTTTTCAGCTGACAGGTATTCCATGGTCAACACTCGCGATTATGACTTTGGCGATTATCAATGGTCTGACCACATCGGTCATTTTGGAAACCATCATCCTATCACGCCAGATGGCACTAAACTTAGCGTTTAAAACTGCCATTGGCATGTCATTCATTTCAATGATTGCTATGGAAGTTGCGATGAACACTGTTGATGTTCTTGCAACGGGTGGCGCAAAGCTGACATTATGGGTGGTACCATTGATGTTATTGGCAGGGTTTCTTGCACCCCTACCCTATAACTATTGGCGTCTTAAAGCTTTGGGTAAAGCGTGCTGTCACTAAGACAGCACCGTCTTATTTCTTCTTCGCAGCGGTCTTTTTAGCGGCAGGCTTCTTGGCTGCTTCTAGTGCTTCGATGCGCGTCAATAGGCTTGCGTTTTCTTCGCGGGCTTTTTGTGCCATCAAACGTACCGCATCAAATTCTTCGCGTGTGACGAATTCACGGTCAGCCAACCAGCGATCCATCATGGATTTTGCAGCGTTTTCTGCTTCGTCTTTTGCCCCTTGTGCCACGCCCATAGCGTTTGTCATCAATTGGCTTACATCTTCAAAAATCTTGTTGCGCGTTTGCATGGTTCTTGCTCCTTTGGAACGGCTTAGGCTTTATATGGGCGTTCTTTGCCAAAATGCCAAGTCTTTGACTTGACATAGCGACCATTCGTATCATTCATGCGCGCATGAACCTATTACACGCTATACCGTTTCCGAATATCGATCCTGTCCTGTTTTCTTTTGAAATTATGGGTCGATTGTTTGAAATTCACTGGTACGCGATTTCCTATGTCGTGTCTTTTATCTTTGCCGTTTGGTGGATCAACCGTTTGATCCGCAATACCAACCTTTGGAAAGATGGCACGCCACCAATTGCTAAGTTGCAGATCGATGATTTGCTGACTTGGATGATTATTGGCACCATCCTTGGCGGGCGGATTGGGTTTGTTCTGTTTTACAATCTAGAATTCTATATCGCCAACCCTGCGCAAATCATCCGCGTTTGGGAAGGTGGCCTTTCTTTTCATGGCGGTTTCCTTGGTGTGATTGTTGCTGGGTTGCTTTTCTGTAAGAAACATAAGCTGGATCCATGGTCTGTTGGCGATACTTTAGCGTTTTCTGCAACCTTTGGGATTTTCTTGGTACGTATTGCGAATTTCATCAATGCCGAACTATGGGGGCGCCCAACCGACATGCCATGGGGCGTTGTATTTCCTGGGCAAGCGGCACAAGATTGCCCTATTTTCTGGTTAAGCGAGACATGTGCACGACACCCATCGCAATTATACGAGTCCTTTTTAGAGGGCGCTTTGTTATTCGCAGTTATCGCCTATCTGGTGTTCAAACGGCATTGGCTTAAAGTACCAGGACAAATCATTGGCGTGTTCTTTATTGGATACGGTTTTGCGCGCACCATAGTAGAAGGGTTTCGTCAGGGGGATGCACAATTTACGGGGCCTACGAACCCTTGGGGACATGTCATCCGTTTTGGCAATGACTTTGACAGTCTTGGTCTTTCGATGGGGCAAATCCTGTCACTACCTATGATCTTGATCGGTATTGGCCTGTTGATTTATGCTCGCAAGCGTACATGACCCAATTAACTGATATTATCGTAAAACAAATCGAGCGTTCAGGCCCCATCACGGTGGCTGAATATATGGCGCAATGTTTGTTGCATCCTGAACATGGCTATTACACAACGCACCAACCGCTGGGGGCGAAGGGTGATTTTATCACTGCGCCAGAGATCAGCCAGATGTTTGGGGAAATGATTGGGTTGTGCTTGGCGCAAACTTGGCTAGACCAAGGGATGCCAAAGCCATTTACGCTGGCAGAGATTGGCCCTGGGCGTGGTACATTGATGTCGGATATATTACGCGCAACAAAAGGCGTTTCTGGGTTTCATGATGCAGCTCAAGTTTTTCTGGTAGAAGCAAGCCCGCGTTTGCAACAAGAGCAAGCTGATACTTTACAAGGATATGACGTAACTTGGGTTGGCGATGTAACACAACTACCAGACCAAGCTTTATTCCTTGTAGCCAATGAGTTTTTTGATTGTTTGCCTATCCAACAATTCATCCGCACAGACAACGGCTGGCAAGAGCAGATGGTTGCCACAGAAGATGGTAAACTGGGTGTGATTTTAGGCGCACAGAAACCTGTTGAGATTTATGGCGACGCGCCTTTGCGCACAATTCTAGAGATTTGTCCAAGCGCGAATGCGATTATTGCCGATATTGCCCAAATGGTCGGGAAATATGGCGGAGTTGCATTTATCATCGATTATGGTGACTGGGACGTCACAGGGGATACCTTGCAAGCGATCAGCAATCACCAAAAAGTTGATGCTTTAGAGAATTGTGGCGCATCTGATTTAACAGCACATGTGAATTTTAAAGCATTGGCAACCGCCGCCGCACCATTTGCGCAGGTCAGTGGATTAACGAGCCAAGGTGTTTTACTGGAACGGCTTGGAATAACGGCACGCGCGCAATCTTTGGCAACACAGTTGCAAGGTGATGCATTGGAAAACCATATTACTGCACATCGCCGCTTGACGCATCCCGATGAAATGGGTCATCTGTTTAAAGCCATTGCTTTGACCCCCAAAGGGGCCGTGCACCCAGCGGGATTTGACACATGACGCTTGAAATACTGACTTCTGATGCTTTGAGTACACAACATGGGTTCTTTACCCGCAAAGGCGGCGCATCAGAGGGGTTATACACAGGGTTGAATTGCGGATTAGGGTCTGGCGATGACCGCGATGTAGTAGCAATTAACCGCCAGCGTGTTGCGAACGCTATGGACGTCAAAATCACAGATTTGCAATCGGTATATCAAATTCACTCTGCGGATGTTGCCGTGATTGATGATATCACAGACCAAGGCTTTGCCAAGGCAGACGCTATGGTCACAGCGACAAAAGGAATTGCCCTTGGCATTTTAACCGCAGATTGCGCCCCTATTCTATTTCATGATGCAGATGCTGGTGTTGTCGGTGCCGCTCATTCAGGTTGGAAAGGTGCAGTAACAGGTATTTCTGAAGCAACGATTACAGCAATGGAAAAGCTCGGCTCTAAACGCAGCGCCATAACAGCCGTTGTTGGCCCTACGATCAGTCAGCGCGCCTATGAAGTTGGCCCAGAGTTTTTCGAAGATTTTATCGCAACGGATATCGAATTCAGCCGCTTCTTTGCCCAAGGCAAGGAAGATCGTATGCAATTTGATCTCCCGTCATTTTGTTTGCATCAATTACACGCTTCTGGTGTTGGTACTGCCGAATGGACAGGGCATTGTACATATTCCGATCCAGATCGGTTTTTTTCATACCGCCGCAGCTATCATCAAAGCGAATCTGATTACGGGCGTTTAATCTCTACAATCCGTCTTTAATACATTTTTTATATATTTTGTCTGACTTGGTTTGGATTACGTCAAACCTTGGACGGATCAATGCCAAATTCCTGCCCTAAATCCATATGAATTATGTCAAAATTCAAAACATATTAAAGTTATATTTACATTTTTATACTTAATTACAGCACATTAGATGATTGTTTCCAATCGCGCCACAATTCACGCAAAAGCGTCCTAAAAAGAAATTAACCTTTTTATAAACCGCCCTTTTCGCGCCCCAAAGATCGTTAGATTGGATATCAAGGACCGAAAACAGGTTCACCCGCAAAATGCGGACTAAATGAGAGAGTATGGAGCAGTACAATGAGCACGCAAAAGCGTTGGTTAAAAGAAGTTATTAAAGAAGCAGCCGATAAGCATTTCGAAATGCCATGGGAGCAGGATGCGCGTCCAGTTGCATTCGCTAACTTGAATTCTAAAACATCAGCTAAAGCTGCCTAAGCTTTAGCCAGCATCCTGAATGACTGAAAACGGAACGCCAGGTTCATCCTTGGCTTCACGTATCACAAGGGATGTTTTCACACTGGCCACATTATCCGCAGCGGTTAAATCTTCGGTGATAAACCGTTGAAATGTGGATAAATCGGGTGACAAGCACTTCAAAATAAAGTCGATTTCGCCATTGAGCATATGACATTCACGCACCAGTGGCCAACTGCGGCAGCGTTCTTCGAAAGCGCTTAGATCGACTTCGGCCTGCGAATGTAGGCCAACCATGGCAAAGGCTTTCACCTCAAACCCCAGTTCTTTTTCATTCACAACGGCATGATACCCTTGGATGAAGCCCTTTTCCTCTAAAGATCTAATACGGCGCAAACATGGTGGCGCAGAAATTCCTACTGCTTTTGCCAAATCGACATTCGTCATCCGCCCATCCGCTTGTAATAAGGCCAAGAGTTGAAGATCAATTGCGTCTAATTTGAACGATACCATGCGATGACTTCTCATTTATTTCTCATTTGCGTAATAATATTACACGGTTCACATCAAAAATAAAGCACAGTGATTTGAGTGAAATGTGCTTGCCCTATCGTCAGGGTGGGTTCCCCTTTCGCATTGCCCCGCTTATACAGTTCAGCAACATATGAAATAAGCGAGTCACTTACATGTCTGATACCCGTAAAACTAAACTTCTTATCATCGGCTCTGGCCCTGCTGGTTATACTGCTGGTGTTTATGCATCCCGTGCGATGTTGAACCCAATTTTGGTACAAGGCATTGAACCAGGTGGTCAGTTAACAACCACAACAGAGGTGGAAAATTGGCCCGGTGATACCGAAGTACAAGGCCCTGATCTGATGATCCGTATGGAAGCCCATGCAAAAGCTATGGGGACAGAGATTATCGGCGATATCATCACTGATCTTGATCTATCCAAACGTCCTTTTATTGCTAAAGGGGACAGCGGCACAGTTTATGAAGCCGATGCTGTGATTTTGGCAACTGGTGCACGTGCAAAATGGTTGGGACTGGAAACAGAAGAGAAATTCAAAGGCTTTGGCGTATCTGCCTGTGCCACATGCGATGGTTTCTTTTACCGTGGTCAAGAGATCGTTGTTATCGGTGGCGGCAATACGGCTGTTGAAGAAGCGTTATTCCTGACGAATTTTGCATCTAAAGTAACGTTGATCCACCGCCGTGATGAATTGCGCGCAGAGAAAATTTTGATTGACCGTTTGGAAAAGAATGAAAAAATCGAACCGCTTTGGTTCCATGAACTTGTCGAAGTGACTGGTACTGATATGCCGTTAGGTGTTGAAGGTGTGAAAGTGAAGCACACTAAAACAGGTGAAATTACTGAGATCGACTGTAAAGGTGTGTTCGTTGCGATCGGCCATGCGCCAGCTAATGAGTTGGTAAAAGATCAATTGGCAACACATATGGGTGGTTATGTTGTTACAAAGCCTGACAGCACAGCAACCTCTATTCCAGGTGTATTTGCTGCAGGTGACTTAACAGACCATCTATACCGCCAAGCGGTTACATCAGCCGGAATGGGCTGTATGGCAGCATTAGAGGCCGAACGTTTTATCGCTGGCGAAGAGTGATTTGGCGTAAATTGCCATCAAAAACTTGTATATTTTTGGGGTAAGTCACGCTTATTCCAAAAATACTCCCTTATTTGCTTTCTTTGTCGGATATCCATTCCAATGAAGCCGTTTTCAACACGATTTCGTCCTATTTTAGCCAACTAAACTTGTATTATTTGCGGCGCAGTGTATTTCACGTGTAGTAAAAGTACCCAGATCAAATTTGGATTAAAAATGACAGCAGAAAATCTCCTCCCCGTAACTGAATTATATGCACCATTTGACGAAGCAGAAACGCTTAAGCAAGAAGCAGCACAACTGCTATCTTGGGATTTAACACCACGCCAAATTTGCGATCTGGAACTTTTAATGAACGGTGGCTTTTACCCGCTTACTGGTTTTTTAGGAGAAGCGGATTATACATCTGTTGTAGAAAATCTGCGTCTGGCAGATGGCGCCTTGTGGCCAATGCCAATCACATTAGACGTTGGTCAGGATTTTGCTGATACTTTGAAAAAAGGGCAAAAGATTGCACTTCGTGATTTAGAAGGTGTGATCCTAGCAACCTTAGATGTTTCTGACATCTATACGCCAGATAAGTCTAAAGAAGCTGAAATGGTTTTCGGTGCAGATGATGATGCGCACCCGGCTGTAAACTATCTACATAATACAGCAGGAGCTGTATATCTGGGTGGTAAAATTACGGGGATACATCAAGTTACCCATTATGATTTCCGTGCACGTCGCGACAGCCCAAATGAATTGCGTTCATATTTCCGTAAGCTTGGTTGGCGCCGAATTGTAGCATTTCAAACGCGTAATCCATTACACCGCGCACACCAAGAATTAACATTCCGTGCGGCAAAAGAAGCCCAAGCAAACCTATTGATTCACCCAATTGTTGGCATGACGAAACCAGGTGATATTGATCATTTTACGCGTGTACGTTGTTATGAAGCGGTCTTGGATCAATATCCATCATCTACGACATCTATGAGCTTGTTAAACCTTGCGATGCGCATGGCCGGCCCACGCGAAGCCGTTTGGCATGGCTTGATCCGCCGCAACCATGGTTGTACACATTTCATCGTTGGTCGCGATCATGCTGGACCTGGTAAAAACAGCCAAGGTGAAGATTTTTATGGTCCATATGATGCACAGGACCTATTCCGCGAACATCAAGACGAAATGGGGATCGAAATGGTCGACTTTAAGCACATGGTTTATGTGCAAGAACGTGCCCAATACGAACCTGCGGATGAAATCAAAGATAAAGATAATGTAACTGTTCTGAATATCTCAGGCACAGAACTACGTCGCCGTCTTTCTGAAGGTTTGGAGATCCCAGAATGGTTCTCTTTCCCGACAGTGGTTGAAGAATTACGCCGTTCAAAGCCAGCGCGTTCTAAGCAAGGATTTACAGTGTTTTTCACAGGTTTCTCTGGCTCTGGAAAATCCACAATTGCCAATGCATTGATGGTCAAGTTGATGGAAATGGGCGGGCGTCCTGTTACATTATTGGACGGTGATATCGTACGTAAAAACTTGTCTTCTGAATTGGGCTTTTCCAAAGAGCACCGCGATTTAAACATTCGCCGTATTGGTTATGTCGCTTCGGAAATTACTAAAAATGGTGGTATTGCAATCTGTGCGCCTATCGCACCTTACGCCACAACGCGCCGTGCAGTTCGCGAAGATATCGAACAGTTTGGTGCCTTTATCGAAGTTCACGTAGGCACATCCATCGAAGAGTGTGAACGCCGTGACCGCAAAGGGCTTTATAAGCTTGCTCGCGAAGGTAAAATCAAAGAATTTACTGGTATTTCAGACCCTTACGATGTTCCAGAAAATCCAGAACTTTTCTTGGAAACCGAAAACGTTGAAGTCGACAACTGTGCGCACCAGGTTATTCTGACCTTGGAAAGCATGGGGCTTATTAAAGGGTAAAGCACCCAATTCTTAAGAAATTCGAACGCGCCGCTTAAATTAAGCGGCGCGTTTTTCATTAATGTACGCTTTCAGGCACAAAGTCATTCGTGCGTGCCACAGCAAAAGCCAATTCGCGATCTTTAACCAATGCTAATTGCTCTCCATCTTCGGAATGGATAGCATAAACCTCATCAAAACCTTCGGTTTCAATTCGCAAATCTTCTGGCAAGTCGGAATTTTTAACAGACCGCACATATACTTTGCGTCGCCTACCGTGGTTGGCGAAATCAAACTCATTATCCATGATTGCGCCTATTTCTTCTCGATATTGATCGTCTGAACAACAGCGTCTGGCATTGAACGTTGTAAATCCACATGCAACAGGCCATTTTCCATCGAAGCACCACCAACTTCAACACCATCAGCCAATACAAAACTGCGTTGGAACTGTCGCGCGGCAATCCCGCGATGTAGGAATATACGTCCTTCGGAATCATCCACTTGGCGTCCACGAATGACGAGCTGTGCGTTTTCTAACGTGATAGATAAATCTTCTTCGCGAAAACCAGCAACAGCTAACGTAATACGGTACGTATTATCCGAGCTTTGTTCAATATTGTAAGGAGGATAGCCTTCGTTACCAGATTTAGCCGTGCGTTCCACAAGGCGATCCAGTTGTTCAAACCCCAACAGAAAGGGATGCGAGGCGAAAGAAATCTTTGTCATTTTATTTAGCCCTTTAAAAGCGACCGAGTGTTTGGCCCCAATATTGGCAACCATGTGAATAATATGGGGATTAAACACAAGATTCTCAACCCCAATTACAATCGTTACTTTGTCAGGCGCTATGAACTTGTTATAATAAGTTTAATACGCATCTTTCGGGTACTACATCATGACAGATAAAATGGGCAGAATGGACCACCAAGAGGTTCTTCGAGCGGAATTGATCCAAATGCAACAAGAGCATCGCGATTTAGACGATGCTATTGGAGCTATCCATGAGCGTATCAATCCAGATTTGCTAAGTTTGCAACGCCTAAAGCGTAAAAAATTAGCGCTAAAAGATAAAATCCAACGTCTAGAAGACGAAATCACGCCTGATATCATTGCTTAATAATTTTCGTTGCATAAGGGGCCATATTTGGTCTATATCCCCGCCTTCTACTACTGAAAGTACCTAAGCTATGGCAGATGTAAAAGTTGGAATTATCATGGGCAGCCAATCTGATTGGCCTACGATGAAAGAAGCGGCAACATTATTGGATGAACTGGGCGTTACCTATGAAACCAAAATTGTATCTGCGCACCGCACACCTGATCGTTTGTGGGAATATGGCAAAACAGCTGTAGATCGTGGCTTACAGGTTATCATCGCGGGTGCAGGTGGTGCAGCACATTTACCAGGCATGATGGCATCAAAAACGCGTGTTCCTGTTTTAGGTGTACCCATTCAAACGCGCGCATTGTCAGGTGTAGATAGCCTTTATTCGATCGTTCAAATGCCAAAAGGCTTTCCCGTAGGGACAATGGCGATTGGTGCCGCTGGTGCTGCAAATGCTGGCTTAATGGCGGCTGGTATTTTAGCCAATAATGATACAGCTTTGGCAAAGAGACTTGAAAATTGGCGTGAAGCTCTTTCAGCTTCGATAACGGATGAGCCAAAAGATGACTAAAGCACTGCCTCAGGGATCAACGATTGGTATTTTAGGCGGCGGACAATTAGGTCGTATGTTGTCAGTGGCAGCATCCCGTCTGGGCTTTAAAACACATATCTTTGAACCTGGAGCAAACCCACCTGCGGCGCATGTTGCAGATACAGTTACGACTGCACCATATTCAGACCTAAACGCTCTTAAGGGTTTTGCAAAAAGCGTTGATGTTGTGACTTTCGAATTTGAAAATGTACCGGCAGATGCTCTGGATGCAATCGAAAGCATCCGTCCCGTATTGCCAAATCGTAATGCACTAGCAACGAGCCAAGATCGCATTGTTGAAAAAGATTTTCTGACTGGCCTTGGGTTAAAAGTTGCACCTTATGCGAATGTAGAGACCGCTGATGATCTGAAAACAGCAGTAGAAACTGTTGGTGCCCCATCCATCTTAAAAACACGCCGTTTTGGTTATGATGGCAAAGGGCAATCTCGTTTGAAAACAAATGATGATGCGGTAAACGCTTGGGGTGAATTGGGCGAAACACCAAGCGTTCTGGAAGGCTTTATTGATTTCAGCCACGAAGTGTCAGTGATCGGGGCACGATCCCAATCAGGCGAAGTTGTTTGTTTTGACCCTGGTGAAAATGTCCACCGCGATGGAATTTTACACACAACCACTCTGCCTGCGAATTTGAAATCTTCACAACGTATGGATGCTGTTATTCTAACAGGTCAAATCCTGAATGCCTTAGACTATGTTGGCGTTATGGGTGTTGAATTGTTTGTCACACCAACAGGCTTAATCGTGAATGAGATTGCTCCGCGTGTGCATAACTCAGGCCACTGGACGCAAAACGGCTGTGTGATTGATCAATTTGAACAACATATTCGTGCAGTCGCAGGTTGGCCTTTGGGTGACGGGAAGCGTCATTCCAATGTAGTTATGACTAATCTTATTGGCGACGAAGTTTTGGATGTAGAAGCATTGTCAACGGATGCATCTGTTGGCTTACATCTATATGGCAAAGCCGAAGCAAAAGCGGGCCGCAAAATGGGCCATATGAACAAACTGACAGGTCCAGCATCTTAATTTGAGTGCTTGAAGTGCCCTTCACGCAAAAAATGTGCAACTTGCTTAAATACAAGCGGGCTATTCATCATGAATGTATGGGTCACAGGCAGTATGATGTGATCCGTCATACCTTCAACTTTTGTGCTAGCGACAGAAACCTTACCATCATCAGGCCCTTTTAAGATCGACGAAAACACAGGGGAAATACTCTGTTCGCCAGCAATAATCCCCAATGAATAATTCACAGGACCTAATTGATTTGGGATGCTGTTATCGTCTGTACTTAATTGTTTTCCCGCTAAACCGTTCAAAAATTCGAATCCAGGAAAATCACTGAGCTCATCGACAACAGCAGAACCTTTGTTCGGCGGCCCAAGCATCACCACATGACCTAGATTTTCAAGTGGCTTAGATATGCTGTTAAATGATATCTAACTAATATACCGCCCATAGAATGGGTTACAAAATGCATTTGATCCTTTGCATCACATTGTTTGATTGCATTAGGAAGCGTTTCTGTTGTGAGTTTTTGAATGGTGCCATTTTTTGATGGATAATCAACATTCACAGTATCATAACCGATACCTTCCAATGCTTTTTCCATAACAAGGAAAGATGAAGAGCTTCTGGCAAGTCCATGTAACAAGATTACACAATCTGCAAATACGGGTGATGCGGTTAAAGATATTAAAATGCTTAAAATATATTTCATCTAGCGATATTTAAGCCAGCAACGTTATAAATTCTAGTCCCTCTGCCCTGCCCAAACAGATAAACCTATTCCGCCCAGAACCAAAATAGACGCGATTGTGAAATCTAATGTCCATGTCTCGCCTAGGAACACCATACCACCAACCATCGCGATGAGCGGTACAGAGAGTTGTGCCACGGCAGCAGTACTGGTTTGAAGTTGTGGCAACACGTAAAACCACAGAACATACCCCAGACCAGATGTGACAATCCCTGACAAACATGCAAGAGCGAAACCTGTTCCAGTAACCACCTCTGAGCCAGATAAAAGCCAAACAATCACTGCGATTGGGGTCGCACAGACAAAGCTGGTTGTTGTTGCGGTTAAGGCATGTGTCGCCTTCTGCCCAGCTAGGGAATATATTCCCCAACCAAAGCCCGCGATAACCATCAATGCAGCGCCTGTTAGGTCAATACCTGATGTACTAGGATTCAATACATAGAAAAGTCCAAGTAAACCAATAACAGCCCCTAGCCATTGTAGGGGTTTGGGGCGATTACCTTTTAACACGGCTCCCATAAACATAGTGATTTGGACCATTCCAAACAATAACAATGCCCCAAGGCCTGCTTCGAGAACTAGGTATGCAAATGAAAAACCTATAGCGTAAAGGATTAGTCCCAAAACTGCATCAAAGCGTGGGCGTATATTGGACTTCAACGCCCCTTGAGCGCGTAAGATAATAACTAGAAGCAAGGCACCTGTTGCAAGCCGAATAAGGGCAAAAGAGGTTGGGCCAATTGCACTGTCTGCAAGCGCTGCACGGTTAATAACCGAGTTGGCAGCAAAAGCGACCATAGTGAGGGATGTAAGTAAAAATAGTTTCATAGAAAGACGTAACCAGAAAGAAGCACTTAGGTCACGCCCTAACAGTATCGGACACAGTTATTTTATATATTAAGCAAAGAGTGCCAGACCACCAAGAAGCGTAGTTGGTAAGAAAAGCCAGCCTTGTGGTGCAGCACGATAAGACACATTACTTAAAGGTGGGATCAACAATCCTGCAACTAAAAAACTAACAGATAAAGCAGTTGCAGCCCAAACCAATCCAATCTCTTCTAATTGCGTTCCAGCAATGAAAAACACACCCATTAATAGCAAATTAAATGTTACCATATGCCAACACATCCATGCGACACTGCGTTGTACTGGTGAAAGGCCGCTTACTGCTCGCAAAGGCTTAGCAATCTCTTTTCCGCCAACAAAAAAATGAACGCAGCACCATAAAATAGATAGCCCACCAGCAGTGTATAAATAAATATTTTCCATACCTAATTCTCCAAACCAATTCATGTGATTATTTGGAGTTAGAAAACAAGAAACTCATAGAATACATTTTGCCGCGCGACAAAAAAGGGGCCACCCGAAGATAGCCCCTATGTTTTTTAAGCGTTTAGCTACATGAAAACCGTTTTGGCCAAAGGCCAAAAGCGATCTTACATCATGCCGCCCATTCCGCCCATGCCACCCATGTCTGGCATACCGCCACCAGCAGCGCCAGCAGGTGCTGGTTTGTCAGCAACCATTGCTTCTGTTGTGATCAATAGGCCCGCGATAGAAGCAGCATCTTCTAATGCTGTACGTGTTACTTTAGCTGGGTCAATCACACCAAAGCCGAACATGTCGCCATATTCTTCTGTTTGTGCATTGAAACCATATGCAGCGTCGTCGCTTTCGCGAATTTTGCCAGCAACAACAGCACCGTCAACACCCGCATTTTCAGCGATTTGACGAAGTGGAGCTTCCAAAGCTTTACGAACGATCGTGATACCAGCGTTTTGGTCAGAGTTGTCACCAGACAAGCCTTCAAGCACTTTAGCAGCTTGAACCAAAGCAACACCACCACCAACGATTACGCCTTCTTGAACAGCAGCGCGTGTTGCGTTCAATGCATCGTCAACGCGGTCTTTGCGTTCTTTCACTTCAACTTCTGTAGAACCACCAACGCGGATCACTGCAACACCGCCAGCTAGTTTAGCTAGACGTTCTTGTAGTTTTTCACGGTCGTAATCAGAAGATGTTTCTTCGATTTGTGATTTGATCTGTGCAACACGTGCTTCGATTTCAGCTTTTTCACCAGAACCGTCAACGATTGTTGTCTCATCCTTAGTGATAGAGATGTTTTTCGCAGTACCTAGCATGTCCATTGTCACAGACTCTAGCTTCATGCCCAAATCTTCTGAAATCACTTGGCCGCCTGTAAGAACAGCGATATCTTGCAACATTGCTTTACGACGATCACCGAAACCAGGTGCTTTAACAGCAGCGATCTTCAAGCCACCACGTAGTTTGTTAACTACTAGAGTTGCCAAAGCTTCGCCTTCAACATCTTCAGCGATGATCAATAGAGGTTTGCCAGATTGGATAACTGTTTCCAACAAAGGAACCATTGGCTGTAGAGAAGTCAATTTTTTCTCGTGCAGTAGAACCAAGCAATCATCAAGGTCTGATGTCATTTTGTCAGGGTTCGTTACGAAGTATGGTGATAGGTAACCACGGTCGAATTGCATACCTTCAACAACGTCAGTTTCTGTTTCCAAACCTTTGTTTTCTTCAACAGTGATAACGCCTTCGTTGCCAACTTTTTGCATCGCGTCTGCGATTTGATCACCGATTGCAGCTTCGCCGTTTGCAGAAATTGTACCAACCTGTGCAACTTCAGCTGAGTCTTTAACTTCACGAGCCATATCTTTGATAGCGCCTACAACTGATGAAACAGCAGTGTCGATGCCGCGCTTAAGATCCATTGGGTTCATGCCAGCAGCAACTGATTTCAAGCCTTCTTTAACGATTGCTTGTGCTAGAACTGTTGCAGTTGTTGTGCCGTCACCAGCAGTGTCATTCGTGCGAGAAGCAACTTCTTTCACCATCTGTGCGCCCATGTTTTCAAACTTGCCTTCAAGTTCGATCTCTTTTGCAACAGATACACCATCTTTTGTGATGCGTGGTGCACCGAAAGATTTATCTAGAACAACATTACGACCCTTTGGGCCCAATGTTACTTTTACAGCGTCAGCCAAAACATTCACACCGTCCAACATTGCGTTGCGTGCGTCTGTGCCGAATTTTACGTCTTTTGCAGCCATTTTAAATGTGCTCCTAATTCAATACGTTTTTAAGATTAAAGAAGACCGAGGATATCGGACTCTTTCATGATCAACAGCTCTTCGCCATCGATAGTAACTTCTGTGCCGGACCATTTGCCGAACAATACTTTGTCGCCAGCTTTAACAGCCATTGGGATCAATTCGCCGCTGTCTTTGCGTGCGCCTTCGCCAGCTGCGATGATTTCGCCTTCGGCTGGTTTTTCTTTAGCTGAATCTGGAATGATCAAGCCGCCTGCTGTTTTTTCGTCGCCTTCAATGCGACGTACCAACACGCGATCGTGCAAAGGTGTAAATGCCATTAGGATTGCTCCGTCTTTGGTTAAAATTTCAAGTTTGAGAGGGGTTTGCAGAGTATTAGCACTCACCTCTCTTGAGTGCTAACGACAAATTTCTAGGCAAAGGGGTGATAGGAGTCAAGCAGTTATCTAAATTACGAACAGTATGATAAAATTAGCTTCCTTTTTATACGCTTTTAGATAGAGATATATGAAACATTTCAATTCAAAATCAGGATTTTTTATGAAATTACTTCATTTTACAATTGCTATCTCATTGGCTCTTACAACAATTCCAGCACAAGCAGATGACATCCGTTTCGGTGATAACAAAAGTGAATGGGCAAATGACCAAGAGTGCGATGATCGCCGTTTTTACGGAACAGGCATGGCAAATGAGTTAGATAATGCGGACACAGGTCGCGACGCAAATGATTGCCGTAAACTATTCAATGCAGGCAAGATCAAGCTTTGGATTGAAGGAGAAGCAAAGGCCGCAACCCAGTGCTCTAAAATCGACTTTGGTGATGACAAATCTGAATATGCAAAAGATGACGAATGTGATGATGCCCGTTTTGAAGGGCGTGGAATGTCGAGCGTAGTTGTGACCGAAGATGTTGGCCATGATGCAGCTGATTGCAAAGCAAGCTGCCAAAATGGGCTGATCTTCTTACGTAATTATTAAAGACATAATATCACAAACAACCGATGCAATGCCTCTGGTCAGATGTTGCATCGGCTGATACTTAAACGGCATGACACAGATTATACAAAACCTCACCGAAATATCCGATCAATATGACGCTGTACTATGTGACTTATGGGGCTGCTTGCACAACGGTATAAAACCCTTCGACGCAGCCGTGACAGCCTTAGAAGCATTCCGTGATGCTGGTAAAATTGTTCATTTGCTTACGAATTCCCCGCGCCCGTCTCATTCTGTTTACACACAGTTGGATGAAATTGGCGTTGCACGCGATTTATATCAGGGCATTACGGCCAGTGGTGATGCATCCCGCGCAGCGTTAGCGTCTGGTGCTTATGGCAAAAAAGTTTACCATGTTGGACCAGCCCGCGATGAAGCTTTTTTTCAAGGCGTCTCCACAGAAGATTTTTATCAAGGTATCGATGTAGAACGCGTGAGCTTAGAAGAAGCTGAAGGTTTGGTTTGTACTGGTTTATTTGATGACAGTACCGAAACTCCAGATGACTACCGTGCTTTATTCCTAGAAGGTAAAACACGTGGTTTGAAAATGCTATGTGCAAACCCTGATATTCAGGTCGATCGTGGTGATAAACGTATTTATTGTGCTGGCGCTATTGCACAAGCCTACAATGATATGGGGGGCGAAGCTCACAACTTTGGCAAACCTCATCCCCCTATTTACACACTTGCCTATCAGCGCCTAGCAGATATTGCAGGCCATAAAATTGCGCCTCAACATATCCTTTGTATTGGCGATGGCATTAACACAGATATTCGCGGCGCTATCGGCGAAGATTTAGACAGTTTGTTCATTACAGGTGGCCTTGCAGCTGCAGAGACAGGAACAGACGGGCAACCTGATCCTGCTAAATTAGATGCGTTTTTAAAAAATGTGCAATTGACGCCGACCTATTCTATGGGTCATCTGCGTTAACCTTTATAAAACGAGTCCTTATCCAATGTATATCGTTCGTGATTATCAATACGCTGATGCCACTTCTAAAGGGGCCGCTGTGGCTATTGGTAACTTTGATGGTGTGCATTTAGGCCATCAGGCGGTTTTGGATATCGTTCGATCAAAATCCGAAGAATTAAACTGCCCAATGGGAGTTCTGACATTTGAACCGCATCCACGCGAGTATTTCGCACCAGATGCCCCTCCATTTCGGTTAATGAATGCAGATGCGAAGGCACATCGTTTGGAAAAACTTGGCGTAACGCACCTATATCAACTGGCGTTTAACGCAGCGCTTTCTGGCCTGACCGCAGAAGAATTCTGCCGCGATGTGATTCATGAAGGCCTAGGATTAAAGCATGTCGTAGTTGGCGCTGACTTTTGTTTTGGCAAAGGCCGTGCAGGTAATGCACAAACATTACAAGACATGGGTGTCAAACTTGGCTTTGGCGTAACAATTCTACCTTTGGTCTCTGATGAGAAAGGCACATTTTCATCCACAGCTATCCGGACAGCTTTAAGCGACGGCAGACCAGAAGATGCTGCTCATATGTTAGGGCACTGGCACCGTATTGAAGCACGTGTTGAGCACGGTGATGCACGTGGGCGCGATCTTGGCTACCCAACAGCAAACCTGTCCATTGATGATCTACATCCGCCAAAATTTGGCGTTTATGCCGTACTCGTCGACGTTTTAGAAGGTCCGCACAAAGGCAGTTATCATGGCGCAGCATCTATAGGGAACCGCCCAACATTTGGTGTGAACATTCCAAACCTAGAGGTTTTCATCTTTGATTTTTCTGGCGATATTTATGATGCGCAACTTTCAGTGGCTTTGGTTCACTTCCAGCGCCCAGAATTAAAATTCGACAGTTTGGATGAGCTGATCGTTCAAATGGATGCCGATTGCGTTGAAAGCCGCGCTATTCTTGAAGCGCTTTAACCACATCCGCATAGATTTCCAAGGCTTCTTCGCCAGAAGCGCGCAATTCATAGACACCCCGTTCGACACGTTCAAACCAGCCATAGTGATCCGCTTGTAAAATGCTGGCCGCTTTATCCACGCCCAGTTCTTTCTTCAAAACGCTTGGTTTATTCGGGCCATCATTTAAAGCCATAGCAATGCGTAAAGCATCCTGACGATACGCCGTAATAATCTTACGTTTTGTTTGACCTCCTGTATTGTGATCGCCAATGCGGCGTTCAAACTCTTTTAACAATGCCTCTTTGCGTTTCTTCACCTTACGCGGTTTATACGGCCCTGCATCGCAATGCACTAACACAGAAGGCGTCTTGGCATCGAACCGCACTGAAATTAACCCAAGCCCCAATCGGCGGCAGAGTTTCACCGCATCCTTCACCTGAGCAGCCCAACGTTTGCCCTTACCCGCAGGAACAGCCACATAGACTGCATCGGTCATGGTTTGACGATCAATACCCTGCATTAAGAGCGCTATTGAAAGGGAGAGTTTCAGTTCAACAATCACAGGGGCTTCATCGCCACGCACAGCAACCAGATCACAATCTTTGATCTCGGCCTTAACCTCATACCCTTGCCCTTCTAGATAGGATTTTATGGGTGCATATAGTTCTGTTTCTTTCATTACAGATCACGCTATTGCATGGGATTGGCTCGGACAAGCTTTCATGCTTCCCTTTCACAGCTTTTCACGCCAATAAAGATATATGACAGATCACATCGCACGTAAGGGCCTGCGCCCGAAATTCTGGGAAACCACTGATCTTGCGGATATGAACCGTGATGAATGGGAAGCCCTGTGTGATGGTTGTGGTAAATGTTGCATGCTAAAGCTCGAAGATGATGAAACGGGTGATGTGCATTACACCAATATCGCCTGCCGTTTGTTCGACGATAAAACATGTAGTTGCGGCAATTACCCTTTGCGCAAACAAATGGTTGCAGGCTGCGTTGTATTGACCCCTGAAAACATAGAGCGCAATGCACATTGGATGCCCTCTACATGTGCATATAGATTGCTGGAAGAAGGCGATATATTACCTGATTGGCACCCTTTGATAACTGGTAATCCACAATCAGTGCAGGATGCAGATATTAGCATGCATGGGAAAACTGTTGCCGAATACGAAGTGAATGAAGACGATTTTGAGGATTATGTCATAGAAGGCTTACAATGATGGCAAAGCTAACAGGCATAGGCATCGCAGGTTGCGGCCGTATGGGCGAACCTATGCTACAAGCCCTGATAAATGCAGGTTTTGATGCGCTTGGCTATGACGTTCGCCCGTGTGAAAGCTATACTGAAATCGCACCCTTTATGACGAATGACATCACTGTATTTTCAGATCACTTAGAAACACTGATCACAATCGTTCGTGATACGGATCAAACCGACGATGTTTTGTTTGGCGCCCAAAGCTTTGCAAAAGCCCCAAACCTAGAAACGATTATTATCTGCTCAACCTTATCCCCAAGATACGTACGCGACCTGCGCAACCGTGTTCCTGAACACATCACATTAATAGATGCCCCAATGTCTGGCGCACGTATTGCAGCCGAAGAAGCGCAGCTATCATTTATGCTTGGCGGGGAAAAAGACAACCTAGCCTCTATACAGCCATTACTTAGCGCTATGGGCGCCCATTTTCACCATATCGGTGAATACGGGTCGGGTATGTCTGCCAAAGTGCTGAACAACATGCTTGCCGCCAGCAACACAGCTATGACCCGTTTGGTTTTGGATTGGGCAGATCAACAAGGTATAGATGAACGTAAGTTACTGGATTTAATAGCAACCAGTTCAGGTCAAAACTGGCTGGCATCGGGCATGGATACAATCGAATTTGCCCGTGATGGGTACAGCTTAGACAACACAATTGGGATCATAGAAAAAGACGTCAAAAGCGCATTGGACGATGCACCGGACAACGCAGATACTGCATTGCCCGAAGCTGTTATTGAAGCCATTCGCGGTTTGAAACCACGGTCTTAGGCTTGTTCTGCCAAATAGGCATCAAGATGCGGCAAGCGATCTTGCCCCCAAAACACCTGATCATTCACGACATATGTCGGCGTGCCAAAAGCACCAGCTTTTAATGCATCTTCTGTATTCTTACTGAATGTCTCTGCACCATCTAACATACCACTATCCGACAATGATCCATCAAAACCGTTTGCGGTCAGGCATTCTTTGATCACTCCATCTTGGGAAATATCTTTATCTTCTGCCCAGCAAGCCCGGAAAATAGAATGTACAAGACCTGCCATATCACCACCACCTGCATTTTGGGCTGCGATAATTGCAAAACAAGCTGGTGCTGGATTTGTTGGCCAGAACGCTGGTTTTACATTCACAGGCAGGCCATTGAATTTGGCAACACGTTCAATTTCTTGCCCACGGTATTTCGCTTTATTTTCGTGGCGTTCGGCTGGTGGCGGTGTTCCAACTTCTTCAAACACTTTCATCAAAGCAAAAGGTTTATAGTTCACAGTCGCACCATGTTTTGCGGCGACTTCTTCCATACGAGTTCCTGCCAAATAGCCGAAAGGCGATAGTGGAAACATGTAATAGTCGATTTGAGTCATTTTTTCCTCACAGATTAAGAATTAATTCTTGGTATCATCAAGGTAACGACTAGGCAAAATCAATTTGCGGTGTTAAGCGAAGGTAACTCTAACACGCTGCTGCCAACAGCCTTAGACTTGGGGAAAATGTCTATGAACACGCTGGTCGAACCAAAGCTCATTTCTGGAAACGCTAACCGAACATTGAGCAAGGCTATCGCCAAGCGCATGTCCCTACTTCGAGGCGGCAATGTTGACCTAGTTAATGCGCGTATCGAACGCTTTAATGACCAAGAGATTTTCGTAGAAGTTTATGAGAACGTCCGTGGTGAGGATATGTTTATTCTTCAATCCACATCGAACCCAGCAAACGACAACCTGATGGAATTGCTGATCATTGCAGACGCTATGCGCCGTTCATCAGCAAAACGTATCACAGCCGTAATTCCTTACTTTGGCTATGCACGTCAAGATCGTCGAACAAAAGCACGCACACCAATTTCAGCAAAGCTTGTTGCAAACTTGATTGCAGAAGCTGGTATCGAGCGCGTTTTGACGATGGATTTGCACGCAACGCAAATTCAAGGCTTCTTTGATATCCCAGTGGATAACCTTTATGCCTCTCCGATCTTTGCATTGGATGTTATGCACCACTTTGAAAACATAGACGACGTTATGGTGATTTCACCAGATGTTGGTGGTGTGGCACGCGCACGAGAATTGGCAAAGCGCATTGGCGCAGATCTTGCGATCGTTGATAAACGTCGTAATGCTCCTGGTGAAATCGCTGAAATGACAGTGATTGGTGACGTCAAAGGGCGTAAATGTATTATCGTAGACGACATATGTGATACAGCTGGCACATTGTGTAAAGCAGCGGACACGCTGATCGAAAACGGCGCTACAGAAGTACACAGCTATATTACACACGGTGTTCTATCTGGCCCTGCTGTAGAACGTATTACAAAGTCCAGCATGAAGCAGCTGGTAATCACTGACTCTATCGAAGCTACACCAGAAGTAGCTGCTTGTGATAAAATCCGCATCGTTCCAACGGCACCTATGCTGGCACAAGCAACTTTGAACATTGCAAACGGTACATCCGTATCGTCGCTGTTTGATGAAAATATCTTAGGCCCAATCTATGAAGGTTATTACAAAGGCGTTTGAGGACGCCTAAACCTTAATACATATCGTCCCAATTATCTTCGGCGTCCACACCGCCGATTGCTATCCATGATGCTTTAGCACGGGCGACTTTTGTGTCGCCCCAAGTACGAAACACAATATCGAACCCTTTTTGAGTGATATTTGCGACGACAGTTTCTGCACGTTGGTTTTTGCGGTTGTCGAAATCAAACATTTCCAATGAAACCATAACTGTCGGAACGCTCTTAAATTCATCTTTGAATTTAACAGCAACACGACGTTCGCGTTCACCTGTTCCAGCCCACATTTCTCCATTGGTATCAAAATCCGAGAATAACATCTCTGAACCTTGATCAATTCCAATTGTACTTGCGTAAATGCGCTTCATGCTCGTTACCTTATTCCCGCAAGCCTTTTAAAAGGTTACGTATACATAACGCAATAAAAAAGCCCTGCTAAACAACAGGGCTTAATTAAAAAATACGGCGATAATATGGTTCTTAGATCAAATCTAACAATGCCTTAGTATCCGCAACACGCTTGTCAGCCATGTCTTTTGCATCGCCTTCTAGGCCTTCAGCAGCTGCTACAGCCGCTTCAACCAAGCCATTCACAACATCCGCAGTCACTTCTGACTTTGGCATTGCTTCTTCTGCAAGAACAGACGCTGCTTCACCAGAAACTTCAACAAAACCGCCTGTAACAACATATTCAGTTACATCATTACCTGATTTCACAGACAAAACACCTGGGCGTAAAGTCGTCAGGAATGGCGCATGGTCAGCCATTGCTGTGAAGTCTCCGTCAGCACCCGGGATTTGGATCTCGGATGCTACAACAGACGCCAACTTGCGCTCTGGTGACACTAGGTCGAATTGAATAGTAGCCATGATTTATTGGCCCCTTCGATTAAGCAGCTTCAGCTGCCATTTTTTCAGCTTTTGCGATCACGTCAGCGATACCGCCAACCATATAGAACGCAGCTTCTGGTAGGTGGTCATACTCACCAGCAACAACAGCTTTGAATGATGCGATAGTGTCTTCCAAAGGAACCTGAATACCATCAGAACCTGTAAATACTTTCGCAACGTCGAATGGTTGTGACAAGAAACGCTCGATTTTACGCGCACGAGTAACAGTCAATTTGTCGTCTTCTGACAATTCGTCCATACCCAAAATCGCGATGATATCTTGCAAAGACTTATAACGTTGTAGAATTTGTTGAACGTCTGTCGCAACTGTGTAGTGCTCTTCGCCTAAGATCAATGGATCAAGCAAACGCGATGTTGAACCCAATGGATCCACAGCAGGATAGATACCTTTTTCAGAGATCGAACGATCAAGAACGGTTGTCGCATCCAAGTGAGCAAATGATGTAGCTGGCGCAGGGTCAGTAAGGTCATCCGCAGGCACGTAAACGGCTTGCACAGATGTAATTGAACCCGCTTTAGTTGACGCAATACGTTCCTGCATAGCACCCATGTCTGTTGCCAATGTTGGCTGGTAACCCACAGCTGATGGAATACGGCCCAATAGCGCAGACACCTCAGCACCCGCTTGTGTAAAGCGGAAGATGTTATCAACGAAGAACAGAACGTCTGAACCAGATTCATCACGGAATTGCTCAGCAAGTGTCAAACCTGTCAAAGCGATACGCATACGAGCACCTGGAGGTTCATTCATTTGGCCATAAACCAGCGCAATTTTTGATTCTTCCATGTTATCAGGAACGATAACACCAGATTCAATCATTTCGTGGTAAAGGTCATTACCCTCACGTGTACGCTCGCCCACACCCGCAAACACGGACAGACCAGAGTGCACTTTCGCGATGTTGTTGATCAATTCCATGATCAAAACTGTTTTACCAACACCAGCACCACCGAATAGACCAATTTTACCACCTTTTGTATAAGGCGCCAAAAGGTCGATCACTTTAATACCTGTTACAAGGATTTCAGTTTCTGTTGACTGGTCAGCAAAATCTGGTGCTTCCGCGTGAATTGGACGTGATGTTTTTGTTTTAACAGGACCCAGCTCATCAACAGGCTCACCAACAACATTCATGATACGGCCCAAAGTTGCTGATCCTGTTGGAACAGTAATTTGACTTGCTGTATCAACAACGTCTTGTCCACGAACAAGGCCTTCTGTTGAGTCCATCGCAATTGCACGAACAGTGTTTTCGCCCAAGTGCTGTGCAACTTCCAATACGAGGTTGTTGCCATTGTTGTCAGTTGTAAGCGCGTTTAGAATTGCCGGTAGTTCGCCTTCGAACTGCACGTCAACAACGGCACCAATCACCTGCGTGATCTTACCAGTTGCGCCTTTTGCTTTAGCTTTAGCCATTTTGGTTTCTCCAGTTCTTTACAGCGCTTCCGCGCCCGAGATAATCTCGATCAATTCGTTTGTAATCGCAGCCTGACGTGAGCGGTTAAACTCGATTGTCAGCTTATCAATCATTTCGCCAGCATTGCGTGTCGCATTATCCATAGCGGACATACGAGCACCCTGCTCTGATGCGCCATTTTCTAACAAAGCCGTAAAGACTTGTGTTGAAAGCGCACGTGGCAACAAATCTGATAAGATTTCTTCTTCGCTTGGCTCATATTCATAGAATGGAGCTTCTGCTGCATCTTCTGCCGCTTCAAATGACGCAGGGATCAACTGAAGTGCTGTTGGCACTTGGCTGATAACGCTTTGAAACTTGTTATAGAAAATAGTTGCGACGTCGAACTCACCTGCTTCAAAGCGTTTTACAACATCTGCCGCAATTGACTGTGCGTTCGCATAGCCCACACGTTTGACTTCTGAAAGATCAACATGATCGATCATAATGTCTTCGTATTCGCGTTTCAGTTGCTCACGGCCTTTTTTACCGATGGTCAACATTTTTACTGTTTTGCCAGCTTCGATTAATTCAATCGCTTTAGCTTTCGCCATTTTTGCAATTGAAGAGTTAAAGCCGCCACATAATCCACGTTCCGCAGTTGCCACGATCAACAGGTGCACTTTATCGTCACCTGATCCCGCCAATAACTTCGGCGCACCATCCGTACCAGCAGAAGCACCAGCCAAATTGGCCATAACTGCATTCATGCGGTCTGCATAAGGGCGACCAGCTTCAGCCGCCTCTTGTGCACGACGCAATTTTGCAGCCGATACCATCTGCATGGCCTTGGTGATCTTACGAGTGTTTTTAACACTCTCGATCCGTGTTTTTAGGTCCTTGAGGTTTGGCATCTATCCAAACTCCTGTTCCGTAAAAGGCCTCAGTTTATGCAAAATCTTTAGAGAAAGATTCTACGACGGTTTTGATCTTGTCTTCGGCATCGCCTTTGACTTTTGGATCTTCTGTTTTGATCCAATCCAATAGATCAGCGTGATTTGTGCGAACAAAGTTCAACAAACCTGCTTCAAACGCACCAACTTGGCTCACTTCAACATTATCCAAGTAACCTTTTGTACCTGCGTACAATACGATAACTTGTTCAGCTGTTGTTTGTGGGCTGTACTGTGCTTGCTTAAGCAACTCAGTCAAACGTGCACCACGTGCCAACAAGGCTTGTGTAGAAGCATCAAGATCAGAACCGAACTGTGCGAATGCAGCCATTTCGCGGTACTGAGCCAATTCCAACTTGATAGAACCCGCAACAGATTTCATTGCGTTCGTTTGCGCAGATGAACCAACACGAGACACTGACAAACCAGTGTTCACAGCAGGACGGATACCTTGGTAGAACAATTCTGTTTCCAAGAATATCTGACCGTCAGTAATTGAGATCACGTTTGTTGGAATAAATGCAGAAACGTCACCACCTTGAGTTTCAATAACAGGCAGAGCTGTCAATGAACCGTTACCCGCTTTGTCGCCCAATTTAGCAGAACGCTCTAGCAAACGAGAGTGAAGGTAGAAAACGTCACCTGGATAAGCTTCGCGGCCTGGTGGACGACGAAGTAGAAGTGACATCTGACGATACGCAACAGCTTGTTTTGTAAGGTCATCATAAATCATAAGGCCGTGCATTCCGTTGTCACGGAAGTATTCGCCCATTGAAGTCGCCGCATATGGCGCCAAGAATTGCATCGGAGCTGGATCAGAAGCAGTAGCAGCAACAACGATTGAATACTCAATAGCGCCTGTTTCTTCTAGTTTCTTAACCAACTGAGCAACAGTTGAACGTTTTTGACCAACAGCAACGTAAATACAGAACAATTTTTCTGAATCGTCTTTTGCAGCGTCGTTATATGCTTTTTGATTTAGGATTGTATCCAAAGCCACAGCAGTTTTACCTGTTTGGCGGTCACCAATGATAAGCTCACGTTGGCCACGACCAATTGGGATCAAAGCGTCAACTGATTTCAAACCAGTCGCCATTGGCTCGTGAACTGATTTACGTGGAATAATACCAGGTGCTTTAACGTCAGCAGTTGAACGTTTCTTAGATTTGATAGGACCTTTGCCATCGATTGGGTTACCCAAACCGTCAACAACGCGACCCAACAATTCTGGACCAACAGGAACGTCCACAATCGCGTTTGTACGCTTAACTGTGTCGCCTTCTTTAATAGTGCTATCAGAACCGAAGATAACAACACCAACGTTGTCAGCCTCAAGGTTCAAAGCCATTCCGCGGATACCACCAGGGAATTCAACCATTTCACCAGCTTGAACATTGTCCAAACCGTGTACACGAGCGATACCATCACCGACAGACAGAACGCGGCCTACTTCAGCCACTTCGGCTTCTTTACCGAAATTCTTAATCTGATCTTTGAGGATCGCAGAAATTTCTGCAGCTTGGATACCCATTATCCGACCTCTTTCATTGCATTTTGAAGATTGGAGAGCTTAGAGCGGATCGAGCTATCGATCATCTTAGAGCCCACTTTAACGATTAAACCGCCGATAAGTGTTTCATCGACGGATACGTTTACGTTTACATCCTTACCAATAGTCGCTTTCAGCGTTTTGGCAAGTTTGTCCTGTTGTGCTTTAGTCAAAGACTTCGCAGCAGTTACTTCTGCTGTGATTTCACCTTTTTCTTCAGCGATCATCGCCTTCACTGTAGTGATCAATGATGGCAGAACGAACAAGCGGCGTTTTTCGGCCATAAGACCCAATGTGCTTGCTACATCCTTTGATAATTTCATTTTCTTCGCGATAGCGGCAACAGATGATGCTGCGTCTTCACGAGTATATACTGGAGAAGACGTTAGATCGCGCAATGCGTCGCTGTCTTCCAGAGCGGCTGCAAGGGCGTCGAAATCTTTTTCAACCGCCGGCAGTTTTTTGGCATCTTTTGCCAATTCAAAAATGGCTGTCGCATAACGCGCAGCAATTCCTGATGATATCGAACCAGTGTCAGACACTTAGAACCTTCCGAAGTTAGGAGCCTAAATTACTGTAATTCAGGCAGCGTAAATCCGAGGAAAAGCATATCCCCCCAAAATCGTCGTCGTGATACCAAAGCAGGCCTGACTCTGCAACAATAATGCCTACGTTAGCGGAAAAGATGTAATCGTTTAAAAACATACACTTAAACAACAACCGCGACAATCCGCGTCAAAATATGTCAGATTTATATCAGTTTAATGAAAAACTTCGCCAAAAAATGGGACCGACTCTGCCCATTGCTACCAAGTTAAGCTTGTTCTTCTTTTTTTGGCTTTGATCGGTTTGAAATCGGGTTGCTTGCAGGTTTAGCGATCCCTTCAAGCGCCTCAAGTGGCTTACGGACAGCTGCACCCAACCCTTTATGAGTTGGTGCGTAAACTTGCTTTGTGGCTTCGACCATAACGACACCAGCTGCAAAAGGCATGGCAACCTTTAAGCTGAAACCTTCTAACATCTGGGCAATCCTTAAGCCAAAAGGACGATGACTAGGAATCGCATAAAGAGCTGATATGTGGCGTTCAGGTAAAAATCTATGTTTCTGTAACTGCGCTTCTAATTGCACCAAACTATATGGTCGACCGTATCCAAAAGGCGTCGCATCGCGCCTCGCCCACAGCCCTGAGCGGTTCGGCACAATAAATAGAACTCGTCCACCGGGGCCAAGTACGCGCCATATTTCATCCAGAAGTGCCGACGTATTTTCACTGGTTTCTAGACCGTGTAAAACAATCAACTTATCAACAAAGCCTGTAGATATTGGCCAGTTGGTTTCTTCGGTTAAAACTGAGTGGTTATCCTTACCCTCAGGCCAAGCCATCACGCCTTGTGGTCCTGGCATAAAACACATCACACGGCGTGCGTTCGTTAAAAATGGGCGTAGCATTGGTGCTGCAAACCCAAAGCCAGCAACCGTTTGACCTTTCACATCAGGCCATAATTTGACAATTTCTTCTCTTAAAGCACGTTGAACGATACGTCCCAATTTGGTCCGATAGTAAAACGCTCGTAATTTTATGACGTCTAAATGCATTGCATCCCGCGTATAGATCAGTCAGAATCGTTCTAACAGTACGAATAACCTTAAGAGATTTTGATGGCCCTGCAAATTGTTACCATTCCATGCCTTTCAGATAATTACGCATATCTGATCCGTGATGAAGATACCGATCAAGTGGCTGTTGTTGATGTACCAGATGCCACGCCAATTCTAGGGGCCTTAAAAGACCTGAATTGGTCACTCGATAAAATCCTAATCACACACCATCATTATGACCATATCGATGGCGTAGAAGACTTAAGAACTAAAACAGGAGCAAAGGTTTATGGTGCAAAAGCAGATGCACATCGCCTTCCAGCTTTGGATGTAGAGCTATCCGAAGGAGATACATTCGAATTGGGCACTGAAGCCTGTGATGTTCTGGATGTATCAGGTCATACGATCGGTCACATCGCTTTTGTTTTCAAAAATGCCGAAGCCGCTTTTTCCGCAGACAGTCTTATGGCCCTTGGTTGCGGTCGTTTATTTGAAGGTGATGCAGAAATGATGTGGGGAACAATGAAAAAGTTCATAGCCTTAACTGATGATACATTGGTTTATTCTGGCCACGAATACACAGCAAGTAACGCTGCTTTTGCCCTCACAATTGAACCCGGCAACACTGATCTGCAATCACGTATTGAAGATATCAAACACAAACGCGCCAATGATATTCCAACAGTTCCAGCCAGCATAGGCCTAGAAAAAGCGACGAACCCATTCATGCGCGCCAACCTAAAAGAAGTCAAAGCACTGGTTAATATGGCTGACGCATCTAATGCTGATGTATTTGGTGAAATACGCCGCCGCAAAGATAATTTCTAAGGGGAAGACCATGGCACTCTCAGATTGGTTTAAAGACGATACAAAAGAAGATACACAAGCACGTTCTGGCCCAGCTCAAGTTGGTTGGATGCTTACAGAAGCCAAATCAGGTGTTGTATACTATCCGCCTGAACGTGTACGATCTGTTGAACTGAACCGAAAACACGCAAAATCAGCGTCGCGCTGCCCAGCCATTATAAATATGGAAAGCCGTTATTTCGCAATTCGCGTCCCCTTTGACATGCATCTACGCTTTGTTCGTGACAAAGATGGCAAACCAGCTTTGCGCAACATGATGGGTGAGGCCAGCCCTGTACGTGGAAGCGTTCTATCCAAGAAACTTCATGTCACATCAGAAGTGGAATGGCGTCACAAAGACCGTCCAACCATCCAAGTATCATTACCGTATATCTTTATAGCAGATGAACCAACGTATATGACCCAACTTGATGCATTTATGCATTATGATAAACAGCCTAAACCCGGAACCATTTTTGGCGGCCGTTTTCCCATACATAACTGGCCGCGCCCTCTTATGTGGGCCTTTGAATGGCATGATATTAACCAAGACTTGATCTTGAAGCGTGGTGATCCATGGTTCTATGTCCAATTTGAAACAACGCCACAAGATCGTGCTGTTTCCCTAATTGAAGCAGAAAATACGCCAGAACTTGCGAAATACCTTGAACATATCTCCGCATCAGTGAACTATGTAAATCAATCGTTCTCGCTATTCAAAGAGGCTGAACGTGCACGACCCAAGACTTTGCTCACACCAGTTGCGCGAAAATAGGCAAAATCTCGTAACTTTCAGGCAAAATTCAGTTTTGTGATGTAAAGTGACAAAAAAGACCTTGAAGCTTTGGAAATAAACACGAAGTTTATAGGTGAAAGAGCCAGATGCTCTCCCAGCATCTGTAAGATCAAAAGGAGCAAAAAATGCCCTCATTCTCGAGCAGTTTAGAAACAGCTATCCATACCGCTTTGGCACATGCCACAGCGCGTAAACATGAATTGGCAACATTGGAACATCTTCTTCTAGCCCTTGTGGACGAAGATGATGCCGCTCGTGTAATGCGCGCATGTGAAGTGGATATCAACACGTTACGCAAAAACTTGGCTGAATTCTTGGATACCCAACTTGATTCACTCGTTACAGATGTTGAAGGGGTTGATGCATCACCAACAACCGCATTCCAGCGTGTTATCCAACGTGCAGCAATTCATGTACAAAGCTCAGGCCGAAATGAAGTCACTGGAGCAAACGTTTTAGTTGCAATCTTCGCTGAACGAGAAAGCCACGCCGCTTATTTTTTACAAGAGCAAGATATGACACGCTATGATGCGGTGAATTTCATATCACATGGTATCGCAAAGGATGCGGCATTTGGTGAAGCGCGTGATGTGACTGGCGCAGACGATACAGTCGAATACACCCAAGGTGAAACGAAGACAGAAGATGATGAAACCGCATTAGGCAAATATTGCGTTGATCTGAATGTAAAAGCACAAGAAGGCGATATTGATCCACTTATTGGCCGAGATCATGAAGTTGAGCGCTCGATTCAAGTTTTATGTCGTCGGCGCAAAAACAACCCAATTCTAGTAGGCGACCCAGGCGTAGGTAAGACCGCCATAGCAGAAGGACTAGCACAAAAGATCGTATTGGGAGAAGTTCCAGCAGTTTTAGAAGATGCAACAATCTTCTCACTCGACATGGGTGCTCTACTTGCTGGCACACGTTACCGTGGAGACTTTGAGGAACGTCTAAAAGCTGTAGTGACAGAATTAGAGGAACATCCAGATGCTGTATTGTTCATCGACGAAATCCACACAGTCATTGGCGCTGGTGCTACATCAGGTGGTGCTATGGATGCCTCTAACTTACTAAAACCAGCTCTGCAGGGCGGCAAATTACGTTGCATGGGCTCCACAACTTATAAAGAGTTCCGCCAACATTTTGAAAAAGATCGCGCTTTGGCACGTCGCTTCCAAAAGATCGACGTTAATGAACCATCCACAGAAGATGCGATTAAAATTCTAAAAGGTATAAAGCCTTACTTCGAAGAACATCATGACGTGAAATACACATTAGATGCCATTAAATCCGCAGTCGAATTAGCAGCAAGGTATATTCATGATCGTAAGCTGCCAGATTCGGCAATTGATGTGATTGATGAGGCGGGAGCTTATCAAAACGTTTTGCCAGATACAAAACGTCGTAAAACAATCAGCGTTAAAGAAATAGAAACAGTCGTCGCGAAAATAGCACGTATTCCACCGAAGAACGTATCGAAAGATGATGTAGAGCTTCTAAAAGATTTAGAGAGTTCTTTGAAACGCGTCGTCTTTGGTCAAGACGATGCAATCGTTGCCCTATCCTCAGCTATAAAGTTGTCACGTGCGGGCCTTCGTGAACCAGAGAAACCAATCGGCAACTATTTATTCGCTGGCCCAACAGGTGTTGGTAAGACGGAAGTTGCGAAACAATTAGCAGATACTCTGGGTGTTGAGCTTCTACGTTTCGACATGTCCGAATATATGGAAAAACACGCCATCAGTCGCTTGATAGGCGCACCTCCTGGGTACGTTGGTTTTGATCAAGGTGGCTTACTAACCGATAAAGTAGATCAAACACCGCATTGTGTGCTGTTGCTTGATGAAATTGAAAAAGCGCATCCAGATGTCTTTAATATTCTGCTTCAAGTGATGGATAACGGCAAACTGACAGATCATAACGGTCGCACAACCGATTTCCGCAATGTCGTTTTGATCATGACATCTAACGCTGGCGCCTCTGAAATGGCAAAAGCTGCAATTGGCTTTGGTCGTGATCGTCGCGAAGGAGAAGACACTGCCGCGATTGAACGTACGTTCAGCCCAGAATTCCGAAACCGTCTAGACGCAACAATTAGCTTTGCGCCACTTGGCCCAGAAACCATCATTAAAGTGGTTGATAAATTCGTGGTTCAATTAGAAGCGCAGTTAATGGATCGCAATGTATCCATCGAATTGACAAGGCGCGCAGCCGAATGGTTGTCCGAAAAAGGATATGATAGCAAAATGGGCGCGCGGCCATTGGCACGCGTTATTCAAGAAAACATCAAGAAACCTTTGGCCGAAGAATTGTTGTTTGGAAAACTATCTAAAGGTGGCTTGGTTAAGGTTGATACAAAAGATGGAGAATTGGTTCTTTCGATTGAAGAACCCGAAAATCCAAGGATATCAAAAAATAAACCTCCATTACTTCCTGCTAAATAATCAACAAAAACGCCCTAAAGTTATACTTTAGGGCGTTTTTTCTTGCATCATCATGCCTTTGCCCTAAGCCTGTGAATATGGGGATAGCAAATACATCTATTACGGGACTGCTGAAACAAGGCATCATTGGATTGGCAAAGTGGGTTCAAACGGGCACGACTGCTTTATCCAAGCGGCAAAAGCAGCGCATTGTTTTAACTAACGTAATGGTTACAGTAACTGCAACAATGTCATATTTGCATGCAATATTTTTTGCACTCTATGATTTTGGACAATTATATATTCCAGTAGTTTTCTTATTTATTATCGCAACAGCAATGCTTGCGACCCCCTATCTAAATATGAAAAACCCATATTTAGGATCTATTTACAATCTCACACTCTGGCTCATCTTTGGATGTATGATCGTAAAAACTTTTGGCACAGACAGTAACGTGCAGTTCTACTTTCTAGCTGGCGCAGCCAGCGCTATTTTGATTATGGGAGTTTATCAAAATTTATTATCTGTCTGCTCAATCATAACACAAATATGTTTATTCATCTATTTCGACAGCGTGAGTATACCCCCCGCTGATTATCTAAGTATGCCAGCATGGTTTTTTACTGTCCTGAATGTCACCGCAATTATACTCTCGATGGTTTTCATTTATTGCATGATTTATTATGCATTCTACCAAACTCATATTGCTGAAGACGCTTTGGAGCGCGAATACGAGTATTCTGAAAACTTACTTGCAAATATGCTACCCACAGCAATTGCAGCAAAGTTAAAACGCAATCCAGACAAAACAATTGCGGATAATCACACCGAGGTTACCATCCTTTTCGCAGACATTGTCAGCTTTACAAAACGTGCTGAAAATCAAAGCCCAGAGGAACTTGTTTCATTTTTAAACTCTGTATTCACAAAGTTCGACACACTGGTCCGCAAACATAAATTGGAAAAAATCAAAACACTTGGTGATGCTGTAATGGTTGCGGGTGGGATGCCAGATAAACAGGATGATCATGCAAAACGTATAGCCTTATTTGCATTAGACATTATGGAAGCCACTAAAGATTTTACAAAAGAGATTAGTGAACATGTCGAATTACGTATTGGCATCCATACGGGTCCTGTAGTGGCTGGTGTGATTGGCACACAAAAACCATCATATGATGTTTGGGGCGATACGGTTAATATGGCTGCGCATTTAGAATCTTTTGGAACATGCGGCAAAATTCACATTTCATCTGCGACTAAAGCCCAGCTTGGTGATTATTTTGAATATCAAGAACGCGGCGTCGTGGAGATTAAAGGCAAACGCACCCTAGAAACATGGTACCTAATTGGAAAACGTTAACCTTATTTTTCTGTAAACTTTAACTCAATCCTACGATTCAATGCTAATGCTTCGGGCCCATCTCCATCTACTACGGGTTGAAATTCACCAAACCCGTTTGCAGCTAAGCGATTAGCTGGAATGCCTAAATCTTGGATCAAGTATTTCACAACAGACAACGCTCGCGCTTGGCTAAGCTCCCAATTGTCTTTGTATAATCCTGCACCACTCAATGGGATTTTATCAGTATGTCCATCAACCCGTAATATCCAGTCAATCTCGGATGGGATTTCATCAGCAACATCTCGAATGATATTTGCAACTTTCCTAATTTCATCTTTACCACGCTCACCCAGTTGAGCAGAGCCTGCGGTATATAAAATCTCAGATGAAAAAACGAAACGATCACCAACAATACGAATACCTTCTTGTGCTCCCAGCACATCACGTAGACGCCCAAAGAACTCTGATTTGAATTTTTTCAAATCTTTGGCTTCAGCTTCTAAACGCTCACGTTCTTTAACTTCTAGCTCAGCGCGGCGTTTTTGTTCCGACGCAACTTTAGCCAATGCACTGTTCAAATTCTTACCTAAACTTTCGATTTGTATCTGTGCTTCAGTATCTTTCGCTTCTGCAGCATCTAGTAATCCTTGCAATGTATTCAGTTGCCCACGAAGTGCACTTGTTTGCTGATTTAGAAGTGCCAATTTACGTTGACTGTCCGTTGAAAAAATTCTCTCTTCTGATAGTAGCTTATTAGCTTGCGCTAAAAGCGCTGCTTCTTTTTCTTTATCGTTTGCCTGCCTATTTACAAGTTCTATAGCTTCAGACTTCGCAATCTCTGCAGCCGCAAGCAAAGTTAAAGTATTTTCAGCCTCTTTACGTTTCGCTTCTAAAGCAAGCGTCATCGCCGTTAACTCGTCTTGTGAATCTTTTAAACGTTCTTGCAACGCTTTTACAGCAGCCACTTCGACAAGCCGTTGTTTTTCCTGTTCACTTAAAGCAGTTTGAGCAGCAGCAATTTCATTATCCTTAAGTTGAATAGAGCTTTTAAGGTCTGCAACCAAAGCTTCCATGGCTTCGCGTTGTGCAGCTGCCAATCGCGCCTGTTCAACCTGTTTATCAACCTCATCTCGCGCTTGTACTAACGCAAGTTGTACTGCTTCTTTTTCAGACAACGTTTTGGCCTGCGCATCTTGCAGATCCTTTAAGGAGATTTGCGCGGTATTCAATTGCTCAGTTAAATTATTCCGTTGCCCCAACAAACCAGCAACTTGTTGTTCAAATGAAGCAATCCGCGTTCTCTGGCTTTCAGTCTCAGATGTCAAAGTAGCGATTAAAGCCGTTTGTTGTGCGATTTGGCTTTCTGCCGTTTTTAAGTCACTTTGCAAACCAGATAATTCACCTTCTAATCCTTTACTACGCGTTTGCTCTAGCCCTAATGCATCGGCTAATCCTGCAATTTGTGCAGATAGATTATCCAGTTCTGTGTCTTGCCCAGTTATCGTTTCTCGTAGAACAAATTGTACAACCATAAATATTGTTAAAACGAACATCAGCACCAATAAAAGCGCTGTCATAGCGTCTACAAAACCTGGCCAAATACTGCCAGAAACTTGCCCGTTATTACGCCTTAGCAAGGCCACACGTTAACCTTTCCCACGTAGAGCTTTAGCTAACACTGCTAAATCACCACGCAATTCAGCAATTGAATCTCGTCGCCCTGCCTGTGTTTCATCAATCAGCTTCGTCATTTGGCTACTAATACTTTCCAAATGATCAGACATACGCTCGGAAACCGCAATTTCCTCTTTATAAGCTTGTGTCGCAAGTGCATCTGAAATGTGTTCGTGGCTGGTGGAAACTTGTTCTAAGATTTTTTGCGTATGACCATGTGATGAAACTTGCGCATCAACCATATTTGAAACGGCTTCCCCCAAAGCCTCTATCCGTTGATCAGTGATCGAACGACGCTCCTGCAATTGACGCAAAATATCCTGCTGATTTTCAATTTGAAGTGTCGTTTGCTCTAACAACTCAGCAACCAATGTGCCTGATGATCCTTCATCACCATCATTACCAGCAGAAACGCCTAGGCGTGTTATAGAAGACAGCCACTCTTCTAATTCTCGGAAAAACCGATTTTGACCACGACCAGAAAATAGATCTAATAAACCAACGATTAATGATCCAGCCAAGCCAATCAATGACGACCCAAAGGCTGTGCCCATGCCACCAAGTTGGCTTTCTAAACCCGTCATAAGGTTATCAAATACACTGATGCTATCTTGGCCTTCTTGCGGGGCTAATGATCGAATTGTGTCGACAACAGCAGGTACAGTTGTTGCCAATCCATAAAATGTACCAAGTAACCCTAAAAATATCAGTAAGTTAATAATATAGCGTGTAATCTCACGACCTTCATCAAGACGTGTTGCAACAGAATCTAGTATTGTGCGAGTCGATGTTGATGTGAGCATTAGGCGTGCTGAGCGCTTCTTTAATAAAGCTGCCAACGAAGCCAACAATAGAGGCGCTTGGGCCTCACCATTGATTTCACGCTCGACTGCAAAACTTTCAATCCAACTGACAGATTTAACCAACACCCCCATTTGCCATAGACATGAAAACACACCGATCACAAAAACGAATAGAATGAAGCCGTTCAAATAGGGTGACGCTAAAAATATTGGGGCAACAGCGGGTAATATAGCAACTCCTCCTACACCAACCAAAACCATTACGACCAACATAAAAATGATCTGGTTAACGGGCTGTGTAAATTGTGGCGGTGTCGGTGCTCGTCCCTGTGACATGACTATGCCCTGCTCTATTAGCTATTGATTTAGCGAAACCTTAGCCCGAGACCAGTCAAAAACCAACTAAAGTTTTCCAAGCATTATGGTTGTATAAAGATTGAAAAAATTGGATTAATCACCAAGTATAGACTAAGAATTTTAAACGAGAGGTTTTCTTTATGTCTGGTATTTTTGATATTGCCGCCAGCACAGGGTCTGCATTATTCCTGCTAATTTTTGCAATTATTTTAATCTTAATGATGGTCAAATCCGTTCCACAAGGGGACGAATGGACCGTTGAACGTTTTGGGCGTTACACACGCACCTTAAAACCTGGATTACACTTTTTGATCCCAGTGATGGACAAAGTCGGCGCCAAAATAAACATGATGGAAACCGTTCTTGATATCGACAGCCAAGAAGTGATCACCAAAGACAACGCAATGGTCGTGGCCGATGCGGTGACCTTCTATCAGGTCGTAGATGCAGCCAAAGCAGCATACGAAGTACTTGATCTACGTCGTGCGCTTTCAAACCTAAGCCAAACCAACATTCGTTCGGTTGTTGGCTCTATGGACTTGGATGAAAGCTTGTCAAACCGCGAAGTTATCAACGCAAAGCTTTTAAGTGTTATTGATGGCGCTGCCCAACCTTGGGGTGTCAAAGTTACACGTGTTGAAATCAAAGACTTGGCACCACCATCAGACATTAACGAAGCCATGGCGCGCCAAATGAAAGCAGAGCGTACAAAGCGTGCTGAAATCCTTCAGGCCGAAGGTATGAAGCAAGCTGCCATTCTACAAGCCGAAGGTGAGCGTGAAAGCCAAATTCGCGAAGCAGAAGGTCGTAAAGAAGCGGCATTCTTGGATGCTGAAGCCCGCGAACGTGCCGCTGAAGCGGAAGCCAAAGCCACACAAATGGTATCCGAAGCGATTGCCAAGGGTGATGTACAAGCGATCAACTATTTCGTCGCACAAAAATACACCGAAGCCTTGCGCGATGTTGCCTCATCTCCGTCATCCAAGACTGTCATGATCCCATTGGAAGCATCTAATTTGATTGGTTCTGTTGGCGGCATTGCGGATATCGCAAAAGCGGTCATGGGCGACGATAAGAAGAGATAAGAAAGGGGTATTTCATGGAAATCATCCAATTCCTTGAAGGCGTTTCACCTTGGTGGTGGGTTATATTGGCCTTCGCTCTAGGGTCTATTGAAATGGCAACAATGTCATTTTTCTTGATCTGGCCAGGGCTGGCAGCTCTGGCAATGGCAGGCTTATTGGTTATTTCACCAGATATGTCAGGGCCTGCGCAAATCGCCACTTACGCAGTTATGTCAATCGTATTTACCTTTGGTGGACGTTTCTTATTGGCCAAATATGGCGATGGTGGCGGTGCTGCGGATGAAACGTTGAACAACCGTTCATCTTTGTTGGTTGGTCGTTCTGCCAAAGTGCTTGAATTTGATTCAGGCAACGGTGCCGTCGAAATTGAAGGCACCCGCTGGCAAGCGCGCTGGGCAGATGGTCAAACAGCAAAAGTTGGCGCAAGTGTCCGCGTTACAAAAGCGGACCCCATGATGGTCTACGTAGAAAACGTAAAGTAATTTAAAGGCCCCTTTTAGGGGCCTTTTTTATGCTACCAAAACCCGCACACGACTTTCTAAAAAAGCTAGATCAGCATCATCTAAACCCAGTCCATTTAAACATTCACAGGTATTATATAAATATTCTGTATTTGGCCCTCGTCCCCCAACAGCACGTGCAATAATCTGCGCTTGTTCTTCAAGTGGCATACCACCGCAATATTGAACATGATCACGATTAACTACGTAAGACACAGCTTCTATGTGTTCACCATTGTCTAAAGTAACTGGCAAAGACATTTCCAAATAAGCAGATGAAACCAATTCGCGCTCTCGCAAATCAGCAATCGCTTTTACTGCATGCTCTGGCTCAATAAAAAATGCTACACCGCGGCAATCAGCTTGATCATGTTCATCCAAAGCCAATACCAAACCAGGAGCATCTTCAGTACCACGGTGGTGGATAGACCACATACAAAAACTACGTGCATAACCATTAAGTGTCGCAATATGTTTCTTGGAATATGTAAACTCAGGGTGCCAGATCAGAGATCCGTAACCAAACACCCAAAATCCATTTTCAACCATTCTACTGGCTCCTCTTGCTTTAGATGCTATAACCCGAAGAAACTTATGAAAACAGGATAAAATCATGCGCACAATTTTTGGTGTACTTATTATAGCGTCACTTGGATGGTTTGGTTATTGGTTCATAGGCTCGAGTGCACATGAAGCAGCCGCAACATCATGGCTAGAAGAGCGGCGCGAAAAAGGATGGGTGGCAAATTATACCGATTTATCTGTTAAAGGTTTTCCAAATCGTTTCGACACAGCTATCACTGACCTTGAGCTCGTAAATCCGCGATCGGGATGGGCATGGCAGGCACCATTTTTTGAAATCTTATCGCTCAGTTATAAGCCAAATCACTTTATCGCAGTTTGGCCATCTGAACAGGTTGTTTCAACGCCTTATAAAAAGTTCACGATTACAAATGAAGATATGCGTGGCAGCTTAATATTCGAACCAAATACAAGCCTAGAGTTGGATAGCTCGACCGTTACATTGAAAAATCTCAAAGTGAAAACAAGTGATAAACAAGAAAGCAGCATCGCCTCTGCCGTTCTTGCCACACGACAATCTGAAACGAAGGAAATGGCACATGACATAGCCTTCGATGCAAATGATTTTGTTCCATCTGCCGCTATCAAAAAATGGCTGGATCCTAAGTCTATCCTGCCAAGCGCTTTTGAGACACTAACAATCAAAACGACTGCAGCCTTCGATGCTCAATGGGACCGTATTGCTGTCGAAGGGGCTGCGCCCAATATGACCTACTTGGATATCGAAACCTTTGATGCCAAATGGGGTGAATTACAAATACAAGCTAAAGGAACTTTGGATATAGACGGGTTAGGTTACCCAACAGGTAAAATCGCAATCCGTGCCAAAAATTGGAAAGATATGCTTCAATTAGCCGTTTCTTCGGGCACTTTAGACGCAGGAACAGCCAGTTCACTTGAAAAAGGCCTCGGGTTTGTAGCCTTACTTACTGGCAATAAAGAAACACTGGATGTACCTTTAAGCTTTTCAAACCGAGTAATGAGCATTGGACCCATTCCACTTGGTAAAGCGCCCCGCATGAAACGGCATTAACGGCAATACGCACCTCCACGGTGTTTTGCGATATCCAAGTGGAAATGGTCGTCGTGAAACCGATCAGAATTTGGCCCCAATACTGTGCCAAAAGGCCCACAAGCGGTTTTATGTAGACGGCGTAAAGTTGAACTTCCGCGTCCGCTTCTCCAATTGCGTTTCACACTATAAACAGTGCCATCGCGAAGCTTAAAACCAGCAATATCTACAGCATTACCAAATGAATGTTCCGATAACTTAGCGCCTCTTCTGCTATTACGTGTCCGACAGGAATAGCCGCCAATTATCTGAATCGCCTGCAATCCACCACCTTGGCGCCCAATCACAGGCTTAGCAGAGCGTGAAACCCATGAATTCAGCCGTTTGGCAGTTGTACAATTCACAGTTAGCTCGCGTGTCAACGCAACACCTGAAACTTCCGTCACTTTTACAGGTTTCGCGATACCGCATCGTCCCTTACCATTTATACCTGCAACACTTATACCCTTGATACTAGGCACACCGCAAACCGACCCTTTACGTGACCGAATTCTTCTTTCTTCTTTTCTAGATTGTTGTTTGACAGGCTGAATAGAAGCAACACGCTTTGTCGTTTTGACACGACCAATATAATTGGGACGTAATCTTGGTATCGGAGAAGCTTTGATATGATCAACCCCAATAGATAAACTCTGACCAGACGTTTGTGATTTGTTTGCTAGCTCTTTAAAGAGACGCTCTTGGCGTTCATGTTCTGCGATTTGAACCAAAGCAGCTATTTCTTCTTTCGTCTTACCAAACCTCTCCGATTGCAAACTACTGCGTAATGGTGGGATCGGTGAGCGGTTCAAACCATTAAAAACAACTGCAGTCGTATCAGGGCCACTTCCACGAAGGCGTGGAATAGGAGAGGTGTCAGGTGCAAAACTTGCATATGCTGTCGTTGCAAACACCAGCAACACAGCCAAACCTGCCACCCTATTGATCATAGTGATCAGCTCTCCTTGGTCAGGTTGCGCCCGAAATTTGGCACATCCGTATCTTGCCCTGCATCCAGAATATCACGGCGTATAGCACGTGTCCTAGTAAAATATTGGTGTAGGTAATCGCCATCGCCACCCCGGATGGCCTTTTGAAGATCAAACAGCTCTTCAGTAAAGCGGCCCAGAATATCTAAAGTCGCCTCTTTATTATTCAAGAAAACATCACGCCACATAGTCGGGTCAGAGGCTGCAATACGTGTAAAATCCCTAAAACCTGCAGCGGAGAAATTGATCACCTCTTTATCAGTAACTCGCTCCAAATCATCCGCGACACCCACCATAGTGTAGGCAATAAGATGCGGGACATGTGAAGTCACAGCCAATGTTAGATCGTGATGTTCTTCTCCCATTATCTCGACATTAGAACCGACGGCTTTCCAAAAAACCTCATACTGCGCTAATGCATCAGGATCTGTATCATCAACAGGAACAAGAATACACCAACGGTCATCAAAGAGTTCAGCAAACCCAGAGCGAGGTCCAGAATGTTCTGTACCAGCCAATGGATGTGCAGGAATAAAATGCACGTCTTCAGGAATATGTGGTGCGACACTCGCTATAACTGCAGCCTTAACTGAGCCAACATCACTAACAATCGCACCTCTTTTTAAGTGCGGTTTCATCTCTTCGGCAACAACACCCATCACACCAACAGGTACGCATAAAATGACCAAATCTGCATCTTTAACGGTATCGGCAACATTATCGCAAACATCATCGCACAACGAAATCTCACGAGCTATTTCGCGCGTTTCAGCAGAGCGTGCATATCCAGAAATCGTATTGGCCAAACCACCACGACGCATCGCATGCGCCAATGACCCAGCGATCAAACCCAAACCGATCAAAGCGACTTTTTCGTATAGAACTGCCATTACCCCGCCTTAAACTCTGTCAACGCAGCAACAACCTGACGACATGATTGCTCGTCGCCAATTGTAATACGCATTGCATGTGGCAGATTGTAGTTCGCAACCATACGCACAATCAAACCATTTTCATTCATATGCGCATTGGCAGCCAAAGCTTCTTCTTCATCCTTAAAACGGATAAGAATAAAGTTCGCGAATGATGGATCAGACGGCAGGCCAATCTTTTCCAGTTCTGCAGCCAACCAACCACGCCATTTTTCATTTTCTGCGCGGCAATGTTCTGTGTATTCAGTATCTTCCAAAGCAGCCTTTGCAGCAACCAACGCAGCCGAACTGACATTGAACGGACCACGCAAACGGCCAAGCACGTCCATAACTTCTTTGGGGCCATACCCCCAACCTATACGCAAACCGCCAAGGCCAAAGATTTTCGAAAATGTGCGTGTCATTACAACATTATCGCGTGCTTCGACAAAAGCAGCGCCACCATCAAAACCATACACGAATTCAGCATAAGCACCGTCCAGAACCAGCAAACACCCCTCTGGCATATTATCTGCCAAACGTACAATTTCCGCGTCAGGCGTCATAGTGCCCGTTGGATTATTCGGATTTGCCAAGAATATCAGACGCGTGTTTTCTGTACATGCCCCCAAAAGCGCATCCACATCTGTCACACGGTTTTTCTCTGGCACAGACACAGGTGTTGCCCCAGAAAGCCGTGCTGAAATCTGGTACATGCCAAAGCCATGTTCCGTATACAGGACTTCATCCCCTTCACCCGCAAAAGCACGGCATAAAAAACTGATGATTTCATCCGATCCACAACCCATAAGAATGCGGTCTACATCCAATTTGTAAGTCGCGGCAATCAATTCGCGCAACCCAGTGTGACTTTCAGATGGGTAACGATGCAAATAACCCGCTTCTGCCTGATAAGCAGCAATCGCTTTTGGGCTTGGCCCAAGCGGATTTTCATTCGAGCTCAGCTTGATCGCATTGGCATTGCCATCGATTTTGCTGACACCACCGACATAGGGTTTCACACCCATAATGCCTGGCTGAATATTAAGCTTAGTCGTCATCTTATCGTCCCTTCAAAAATCCTTCTAACGGGGTGGATTTAGAAAGGCTAGAGATTATAGCGTTTTGATTTTTCTGAAACCAATACAGATGAAGCTTCAAAACGAGGTACGAAAGTTTCCTATCCTAAAAACATATGAGCAGGATGAAGCCTTTTGGAAACGCAAAGATCGGAAAGCGGGTCAATCTTACACTCAGTTATGTGCTTTGAGAAGCTAAAGCCACCATTAGACAAGTTCGGTGTGTTGTCAGCTATGGGAGACAAAGCGGATATTCACCACTGGTTTAAAATGTATGAGTATACCCCAGACTGATAAATACAGTTGAGATTGTATCTTTAGAAATAGCCGCAGTTGTGGCCGTCCCCTGAGGATTTAAGAATGTCTGTAATCCACTGCTTACATTGTGGAAGTTTTCAAGGCCAATACCAAGAGACACTAGCGAATTATTCTTAAGTGTTTTTTCCAAAGTTGCTGAAAACTTTGTTGCAGCACTAAAGCCAATGTCGGAAGTGGAAAGACTTTGTTGTGTTACTCCAGAAACTAAGACATTTGAGTAGCTATAGGTAAAATCATTTCGAAACACGCCTAAATCAGCAGAAAGTCTTAACCCAACGTCCTCACTTAAATTGGAATAGTAACTGCTCCCAACAGAAAGTCCGAGCTGAGTGTTGTCAGAGTTTGTTGAAAAGTTACGACCTAGTGTTCCTACAGGAATAAAGACGGCTCCCTCAAAATCCTGAGAGACCTTGCCAGCTTGTGCGGCGACCCTAAATCGCCAATTTTTTGATGTGGCCCATTCTTGCCCAAACTTAAGTTGAAGTGTTTCTGTATCGATGTTCTGGTTAACCGTAAATCCTGCAGGCACAAGAAACCCATCATCATATGACCCAGGGTATGTTCCATCTACAGTTGGAGCAAAGACAGAGCCTTCTGATGTTGATGAAATTTCGGCCTCTACGAAAAACCGTTTATTATCAGTAATAGGTTGGCTGAACTTAAGAGCCACACGACCACCCGTACCAATATCCAAAATATCTGTATCAAGAAGTGGTACTAAAGGCCCTCCAAAAGCACCAGGACTTGAATTATTTGTTGCAAAGAAGGTGCCATCCAAGGTGTTCAAAACATTGCCTACCCCAATGTTTACCTCAAAGGCTTTAAACCTATAAAGCGGGTCGGTGATTGCGCTATTATCTGCATTTGCCGTGCTGCTGAATAAGCAACAGCTCATCGCAAAGAATGCACTCTTAATGCTTAAATTAGATGTCATTGTATTTCCCCATTCCCCAGCCTGCTATATCTGCAGGCTCCATGTCGGCAAGCAATAATCATATACCATACACGCGTATACAAATTTCTGTGTTCAACGGCATACTGAAGAGTACTGATGTAAAATTACAATGAATAAACAGGCGAAATGCGCACATAGTTATTGTGTTTATGAACGTTCACAAAGGGTTCAAAGCGGACATATGGCAACACAAGCCAGAAGCGGGTGTTGAAAGCGGGTTGGTATAGTATCGCATAGATTTCTTTTTGAAATATTTAAGCTTTATTCCAGGAAAAATGTTTAAATTCAGCACCTTAATATAGCGTCCCAACTGGGACATTTTCTAAATGTATAGTAAAAATCACAACCATCGATCCCGAGATCACTCATAAATCAAACGTTTTAATAAAAACTCTGTGGATCAATATCGATGCTAATACGCACATTATTCGGCGCTTTAATAGAATTCCGCCAACGTTCCAACGTTGGTTGAATATGCGTGGTCTTCGCTGCCTTCACCAGCAATCGCACACGGTGATTGCCCCGCACACGCGCAATCGGTGCAGGGGCTGGCCCAAACACATCCGCCCCAATCTGGCGCAAACCATCTATATTGCGCGATAAAGCCGTTGCCACATCATAAACAGCCTTCAGATCTGGTCCTGAAATGACAATACCCGCCAAACGCCCATAGGGTGGCACCCCTGCTTCGCGCCTTTGCGCTGCTTCTGCCCGCCAAAACTCTTCTTCCTCACCCTTCATAATCGCTTGGATCACAGGATGATCAGGCTGGTGGGTTTGAATAAAAGCAACACCGCGCTTTTCCGCGCGCCCTGCCCGTCCTGCAACCTGCCGGATCAATTGGAACGTTCGTTCAGCCGCACGCAGGTCACCACCTTGCAAGCCAAGATCAGCATCAATCACGCCCACACAAGTCAGCAAAGGGAAATTGTGTCCCTTTGCAACCATCTGTGTACCAATAATAATATCTGCATCACCCGCAGCAATGGAATGAATACGTTCTTTTAATGCACGCGCCGACAATGCCATGTCAGAGGATAGCACTTCAATCTTTGCATCAGGAAATCGTACCTCGGCCTCTTCGGCCAATCTTTCAACACCTGGCCCCACAGCTGCCATCCGTCCCTCAACATCGCAATTCGGGCATTTAGTTGGGACAGGCTTCGTTTCCCCGCATTGGTGACAAATCAACTGACCATGATATTTATGCTCGACCATGCGCGCATCGCAATCATCACATCCCACTTGATGTCCACATGCTCTACAAACCGTCACAGGCGCATAGCCGCGACGGTTTAAAAACAGCAATGATTGCTCGCCTTTTTCCAACCGCGATTGAACTTCGCTATGCAAAGCAGGGGAAATCCAACTTTGGGTTTCCATATCTTCCATGCGCAAATCAATCGGTTCCATATCGGGCAATTCAGCAGTACCAAAACGTCCTTCCAAATCGATCCGCTTATATTTGCCTGCATCCGCATTCGCCCAAGTCTCTAACGATGGTGTAGCAGACGCTAAAACAACGGATGCACCCACAATAGAGGCGCGCATCACAGCCATATCGCGTGCAGAATAAAACACACCTTCTTCTTGCTTATAAGAGGTGTCATGTTCTTCATCGACAATGATCAGGCCAAGGTTTTGGTATGGTAGGAATAGGGCTGATCGCGCCCCCACGACCAATTGTGCTTTACCGTCCCCTATCATCCGCCAACAGCGGCGGCGTTCTGTCATTGTCACACCCGAATGCCATTCCACAGGCCGCGCACCAAAGCGTTTCTCTACACGGTCTAAAAACTCAACAGTTAGGGCAATCTCTGGCAGTAAAACCAAAGCCTGCCGCCCCTGCGCCAAGCATTCTGCAACCGCTTCCATATAGACTTCGGTTTTACCAGAACCCGTGACACCTTTCAGCAAGGTCGTGGAATAGTTTCGCTCTGCAATGGATGCCCGCAAAGCGTCTCCACCCGTTTTCTGGCTCTCACTTAAGTCCAATCCAGCCATCATCGGGTCAAGCTTTGGATAGGCCGTATCACGCGGTGTTTCCACCTCTGCCACGGCTTTTAATTTCACCAAACCATCCACAACGGATGCAGTCACACCCGCCAAATCCGCCAATTCTTTTTTTGTAAACCGCGATATCTTATTCTCACGCAAAACAGCCAGAACACGCGTCCGCGCATCCGTTATGCGATCAGGTTCAACATCACCTAATGCATAAACCTTTCGCATCGAAACAGGATCACCCAAACCTGGGACACGTGTCGCCAATCGCAGCATCGCAGACATAGGCGTCAGCGTGTAATCCGCAACCTTTTGCAGAAATACCATCATCTCTTCGCGCATTGGCGCCACATCTAATACCTGCGAAACGAGTCGTGCTTTGGACAAGTCAAAGCCACCAACACCAGCGCCCCAAACAACACCTAAAACCTTACGTGGTCCAAGCGGCACTTGCACAAACGATCCAACAAAAACACCCCCTTCTGGTGCTTTATAATCCAAAAAGCGGTTGATTGGTTCTGCGGTTAATACCGCCACCAACGTACCCGCTTCAAAATAGGACTGTTCCCCTGTTCGTGTCACTTTGTTCAGACTTCTTTACATTCTTTTGTTTCGTATTCGCCATGCATACTGTAATACACGTTTAAGCACAGTAACAAACGTACAAGACAACAAGGGTTCCTTCATGAAATTTTTCGTAGATACCGCAGAAGTTGATGCAATCGCAGAACTTAACGACCTAGGCATGGTTGATGGTGTAACAACTAACCCATCCCTGATTATGAAATCAGGTCGCGATATTTTGGAAGTAACCAAAGAGATCGCCGCTATGGTCGAAGGCCCCGTCAGTGCCGAAGTTGTTGCAATGGAATACGACGAAATGATCAAAGAAGGCCGCAAGTTGGCTAAAATCGCAGACAACATCGCTGTGAAAGTACCACTTACTTGGGCTGGTTTGAAAACATGTAAAACACTGTCATCAGAAGGTACAATGGTGAACGTGACGCTTTGTTTCTCTGCAAACCAAGCATTACTGGCTGCAAAAGCTGGCGCGACATTCATCTCACCTTTCATCGGTCGTTTGGACGATATTAACTTAGATGGTCTAGATCTGATCGAAGACATCCGTACAATCTATGACAACTATATGTTCGACACACAAATCTTGGCTGCTTCTATCCGCTCTGTGAACCACGCTTCAGAATGTGCAAAAATCGGTGCTGACGTAATGACTGCACCACCAGAAGTAATCAAGAAAATGGCAAACCACGTTCTAACAGACAAAGGTTTGGATGCTTTCATGAAAGATTGGGCTAAAACGGGTCAACAAATCCTGTAAGGACAACAAGTATGACTGAAGCCACAGAAAAGTTTAACGAGGTTCGCGACGAAATTCTTGCGAACCCAAAAGCTTTCTTAGAAGACCATGACATCATGCGTGCGTTGATCGCAGCTGATCGCGCACAACAGGCCAGTAATGTGATTGACCTGCGATCCATCGCAATGGACCGCATGGAAGATCGGCTGAATAAGCTTGAAGACACGCACCGTACTGTCATCGCTGCCGCGTATGATAATGTATCCAGCACGAACCAAATCCACCGTGCAGTTTTGTCTGTTCTTGAGCCCGAAGATTTTTCAGGTTTTCTAAAGTTTATCGAAAATGATCTTGCCACTACACTTGGAATTGATGCTGTTTGCCTGTGCCTAGAAACACAGGCTGTGTCAGCAGGCCAAGGTCCGTCATTATCTAAAGAATTTGGAACTGGTGTTACATTTATGGCCATCGGTGAAATCGAAGATTACATCACACATGGTCGCAACATGAACAGCCGCCCTGTAACAATGCGTGCAACAAAACCACATCAAATCTCGTTATTTTCGGAAACTTCTGAACCCATCCGTTCAGAAGCTTTGTTAAAACTTGATCTCGGCAAAGGTAACTTGCCTGGAATGTTGGTTTTAGGATCTTCAAAAGTAGATCAATTTGCTCCTGCACAAGGTAGCGATTTATTGTTATTCCTTGGTGGTATCTTCGCGCGGATTATGCGCCGCTGGTTGGCGTAAATGACAGCCAGTTCAGGTGCACATGACCTGATGTTACACTGGCTGACCCATGTCAAAGCCATCCGTGGGCAATCCGAAAAAACGATAGAGGCTTACCAACGCGATGTTTCTGGATATCTGGGTTTTCTTGCAAATCACTTTGGCGGAAACCTTGGAAAAACCGCCCTTGGCAAAGTCACAATCACCGACATGCGATCTTGGATGGCACATGAACGCAGACGTGGTGTTAAAGCACGATCATTAGCACGCTCTTTATCGGCAGTGAAAAGCTTTTACCGCTGGTTGTCCGAAACAGAAGGGTTAGAAGTCACGGCTGTGTTAGCCACCCGCGCTCCAAAATTCCAAGCGGGATTACCGCGACCTGTCGGCAAAGTGGACGCGAAAACTCTTATCGAAACTGCAGAGCTTCAATCACAAGATGGCTGGGTCGGTGCACGTGATACGGCAGTATTAACACTACTCTATGGCTGTGGTTTACGCATATCCGAAGCTTTAAACATGACATTCAGCCAAGTGCCGCTGCCAGAGGTTTTGAAAATCTTAGGAAAAGGCAACAAAGAACGCATTGTGCCTGTCATTCCAGCAGCCCGCGAAGCTGTTGATACATATCTACGTCTATGCCCACATTCACATGAACCTGATACCCCACTTTTTCTGGGTGTCCGTGGTAAAAAGCTGAACCCACGCCAAATTCAAAAAGTTATGGAACAGGTTCGCATGCAATTGGGTCTACCATCCTCTGCAACGCCACATGCTCTGCGTCATTCCTTTGCAACACATCTCTTAGAGGCCGGTGGTGACTTGCGCGCGATCCAAGAATTGCTTGGTCATGCCTCTCTTTCAACCACCCAAGCCTATACTGCCGTTGACCAAGCAAGGTTGATGGAAGTCTATAAAAAGGCGCATCCAAAAGGCGGCTAAAACCTTGCCTTCTGATCTGATCCTAGTATGAAAGTCTGATGAGTTTACGTATTAAAGCCCTTTCCGTTCATTTCTTCACCGCTACAGGTGCAGTGTTTGCCATGCTCGCAATGCTGGCGGCAGTGGAATCAGAATGGAGTTTGATGTTTTTATGGTTGGTCGTCGCTTTCATAGTAGACGGCATCGATGGCCCACTAGCACGGCGTTACGATGTAAAGACCAACGCGCCCGAATATGACGGCGTCTTAATGGACCTAATCATTGATTATCTCACCTATGTATTCATTCCAGCATTCGCTCTGTTTCAAAGCGGTCTGTTAAACGGTTGGACTGGTTGGGTCTGCATCATCATCATCACCTTTACAGCAGTGGTATATTTTGCAGATTCGCGAATGAAAACAAAGGATAACAGCTTTTCAGGTTACCCTGGATGTTGGAATATGTTCATCTTAGTCATGTTCGCAACAACACCAAGTTGGCAGATCATTACAATACTCACTATTTTGATTGCAGCTGCACAATTTGCACCTCTAAAGTTCATCCATCCTGTCCGCACAGAACGCTGGCGCAACATCAGTTTGCCAATTGCGATTTTATGGACAGCTCTTAGCGGTTACGCTGCATGGGTTGATTTCAATATCGGCGTACCAACAATCACGGCATTATCAATCACAAGCCTTTACCTGATGTTTGTTGGTATTGTTCAACAAATCATCCCGGAAAAAACTGTGTAATTAAGCACCAATATAAGCTGTAATATTAGCAGTCAAACAACCGCTAACTTCACTATCCCCATCCTGTACGGTTACGACAACATATTGTGCTCCAACCGCTTCGCTGATCGCAGCTAGATCATACGTACTCTCGATCTGTTCTTTGCTGGCGGTTGTTCCATAACCTAAAGTTAAAAACTTCCCACTAAGGTCACCCCGATCTCCAAACTCACGTTTGTAATACCGCGGTCCACATTGCAGCACAGGTTCCAGTTCTTGCAAGGCATCAGGAATAACCAAACGCACCCAATATGAATCTTCTTTGATATAAGGGCTGTTATAAAATTGAATGATCAACCAAATAACAAAAACCATACTTAAGCAAAAAATGCCAACTTGGCTCTTCATTATTCGATCTAATGCTTCAAACGGAGCCAATATTTTCATATCAACAGTCCTGCAGCTTTTTCATGCTTTAATAGCCAAACTTTGTCCTCAATCCCGCCCTCAGCGGAAAAACCACCCAGATTTTTTGCTCCTAAAATGCGATGACATGGTATGATGATCGGAATAGGATTATGGCCACAGGCTTGCCCTACAGGTTGCGCTGCAGCACCTAGCTTTTTGGCAACATCACCGTAGGTCAATGTTTCACCTAAAGGGATTGACTGCATAATACGCCAAACATCACTCTGAAAGCGATTACCTTTGGGGGCAATGGGCAAATCAAATTCGGTTAACTCACCCGCAAAATAAGCTTTTAACTGTTCAACAGCCTGATCTAAGACGTCACTTTTACCTTGGTCTTCTTCGTCGTATTCGTCGCTCTGAACAAGTTCATGTCCCCAACGAAGACGCGTGATATATCCGCCTTCTTCAATGATGCGGATTTTACCTATAGGAGAGTCAAAAGAGATACTGTTCATAAAAATAGTTTTGCCGACACACTCTCATTTATCAAGAGTAACACGCAAAATTGTGAACATGAAAAATAGGCCGCATTAAATACGGCCTATTTTTACAATTTAACCAAGCGCTGCAGAACAACGTCCACATGTTCCTGCATGTGAATTCTGACCAACATCAGGCAAGATTTTCCAGCAACGACCACATTTCTCGCCCTGTGCTTTCGCAAAGACAACAGCCACACCTTCAACATCTTCAAGTGTGAACGCGCCTTCTGGCGCTGCATCAGCAGAGACCTCAATGGTCGATGTGATGCATGCATCTGCAAAATCAACCGAGTTCAGGATATCGCGAACGCCTGCATCAGCCACATAAACCACAGGGGCTGCTTCCAAAGATGCACCGATGTTTTTTTCACGACGTTCAATCTCAATCGCACCTGTAACAACACGGCGTACATCACGGATTTTCGCCCATTTCGCTGCCAAATCAGCATTCAACCAAGCACTCGGTGTTTCAGGGAAGTCTTCCAAATGCACAGAGGCCTGATCGCCCTCATTACGCTCCAACCAAACATCTTCCATCGTAAACGCCAACATTGGTGCCAACCAAGTCGTCAGACGTGCGAATAACAAATCCAAAACAGTACGTGATGCACGACGCGTAATGCTGTCATCCCCATCACAATACAGCGCATCTTTACGGATATCGAAGTAAACAGATGATAGATCAATAGTACAGAACTGGAATAGCTGCTGGAATACAGATTGGAAGTTATAGGCTGCATAACCTTCGCGCACAGCCACATCCAATTCCGCCATACGGTGCAAAACCCATTGCTCCAACTCTGGCATATCTGCAGGTTCAACACGCTCTGCATCCGTGAACCCATTCAGGTTCCCCAGCATAAAACGCATCGTGTTACGTAAACGACGGTAACTGTCAGCTACACCTTTCAGGATTTCAGGCCCAATACGTAAATCAGCGGTATAATCTGCCTGAGCCACCCAAAGGCGTAGAATATCTGCACCGTATTGTTTGATCACCTGCTCTGGCGCAATCGTATTGCCCACAGACTTGGACATCTTCATGCCCTTCTCATCCAGCGTGAAACCATGTGTAAGCACACCTTTGTAAGGCGCACGGCCATTCGTACCGCAAGATTGCAACATTGAAGAATGGAACCAACCGCGGTGTTGATCTGTACCCTCAAGATACAAATCTGCCACACCATCTTCAGCACCATCTTCGCGATCGCGCATCACGAATGCATGGGTTGATCCTGAATCGAACCAAACATCCAAAACATCATAAACCTGGTCCCAGTCATCAGGATTGTAATCATTGCCCAAGAAACGTTCCTTAGAGCCTTCTTCGAACCAACAATCCGCACTTTCCGTTTCAAAAGCTTCCACAATACGCGCATTCACAGCATCATCACGCAGGATGTAATCTTCATCCGTTGGCAATGCGCCTTTTTTGGTAAAGCATGTCAAAGGCACACCCCAAGCACGCTGGCGCGACATTACCCAATCAGGGCGCGCTTCGATCATAGAGTACAAACGGTTACGTCCAGTTTGCGGCGTCCATTTAACGTTATCGATTTCCGTCAATGCACGTTCACGGATCGTTTTTCCGTGCTCGTTATTGCCGCCGATTTCCTTATCAATCGCTGTAAACCACTGCGGTGTATTGCGATAAATGATCGGCGCTTTTGAACGCCAAGAATGTGGATAGCTGTGTTTGATCTTACCACGTGCCAAAAGTCCGCCGACTTCAACCAGCTTATCGATAATGGTTTTATTTGCATCACCTTCACCGCCCTTGCGGTTCAAGATGTATTTCCCACCAAAGAACGGCAAATCAGCGCGGAAGCCACCATCATCCATCACGTTATATGTGATCACTTGCTCTAGCATTCCTAGGTCGCGGTACAATTCGAATTCTTCCATACCGTGACTTGGCGCACAGTGCACAAAACCCGTACCTTCTGTGTCCGTCACAAAATCAGCCGCACGGAAATCACGGATATCATCCCATTCGCCATTACCGCCTTCAGCGTCTGCCAAAGGATGTAACAAGCCTAGGCCTTTCAGATCAGATACAGGTACATCACGCACGCGGGCGTACTGCCCCTCCTCCAAACGTGCTTTGGTCATCACATCGCTTGCTAAATTGTCAGCAAGGACAAAGCGATCCCCTACATTTGCCCAAGACTCATCAGGCGTACCTGTCACTTCGTAAAGGCCATAAGAAATACCCTCACCGTAAACTACCGCTTTATTCGACGGCATAGTCCAAGGTGTCGTTGTCCAAATCACAACAAACGCGTCTTTCAAATCCGCAGCTGTATCTGGCGATGTATCCGAAAGCACAACTTTAAATTTCACCCAAATCGTGAAACTTTCCTTATCATGGTATTCCACCTCAGCCTCAGCCAAAGCCGTCTTTTCAACAGGTGACCACATCACAGGCTTAGAACCTTGATACAAAGCACCATTCATGACGAACTTCATAAATTCATCTGCAATCACAGCTTCTGCATGGTAATTCATTGTCAGGTATGGATTGTCCCATTTACCCGTAATGCCCAAACGCTTGAATTCATCCCGCTGGATATCAATCCAACCTTCAGCAAACTTGCGGCATTCTTGACGCAATTCAACAACAGGCACATCATCTTTGTTTCGGCCTTTTTTGCGGTATTGCTCTTCAATCTTCCACTCAATCGGCAAACCATGACAATCCCAACCAGGTACATAACGGCTATCTTTGCCCATCATCTGTTGCGAGCGCACGATAAAGTCTTTTAGAATTTTGTTCAGCGCGTGCCCAATGTGCAAATGCCCATTCGCATAAGGAGGGCCATCATGCAGCACAAAGCTTTCGCGGCCTTCTTTTTCACGTAGACGGTCATAGATGCCGATTTTTTCCCAACGCTCCAACCAATTCGGTTCACGGTTTGGCAGGCCCGCCCGCATAGGGAAGTCTGTTACAGGCAGGTTCAATGTATCTTTATACTCAGGCGTGTCAGCGCACATATTCTTTTCCAGTTTTGGTAAATTCTTTTGGCAAGTTTGGAGCGGCGCGGTCTGTCCATACGCCTTTTCCCGGTCGCTTTTCGTTTAAAGCGCCGGGCCAGTAATTCGTATGATAATGTTCAATACGTAAGCCATAAGCGGCTTATAGGTTGGTATATCGCCCGCGTCCACCCCAGCCCGTGCGACCAAACGCATGGTTTTACGGTTTTTACGCCCATATTAGGCTAAAGTCATACGTTCAAGGATTTAAGATGAAGATTGCAATAGCTGGATGTGGCATCGGTGGATTGGCCATAGCTAATTTATTAGCTGATACAGATCACGAAATCACTCTATACGATCAATTCGAAACACCTGCCCCTGTTGGCTCTGGTTTGGTTATCCAACCCGTTGGCTTACGTGTCCTAGAAAAGCTAGGTGCCGCAAATGAAGCACTTTCCAAAGGGGCTGCAGGCTATCAAATGCTTGGTTATGAGGCTCATACAGGGCGCAAAGTTTTAGATGTCTCCTATGGTCCAGAAGGAGGCGAAAATTTCGGCCTAGGTATCCACCGCGCTAGCCTGTTCGAAGCTTTATTGAATACCGTAAAGCGCAAAGGCGTTGGTATAACGGCAGCCAGCCGTGTTAAAGCGGCAACCTTAAAAGATAATAAACGTATTCTTTCCTTTGAGACAGGTGAAAACTCTGACCCTTTTGACCTGATAATCGACGCAGCTGGCGCAAAATCTCCGCTCAGCCCAATCACAGCAAAACCACTTCCTTATGGCGCCATTTGGGGCACTGTGGATTGGCCTGATGCCACAAAACTCAGTTATTCGCACCTCCAACAACGTTACCGCCGCGCAAGCAATATGATTGGTATCCTACCAATTGGAACCTTACCAAATGATCCGATACCAAAAGCAGCATTGTTCTGGTCTATTCCACGAAACGCGTTCACTTCATGGGAAAACACTCCAATAGAGTACTGGCAAAAAGATGCCATCGACTTATGGCCTGATCTGGAGCCTTTCGTTACACAAATTCATTCGCATTCCCAAATGACACATGCACGGTACTCACATGGAACGCTGAGCAAACCATATTCACAAGGATTAGTGCACATCGGAGATGCAACTCATCGGGCAAGCCCACAATTAGGTCAAGGGGCAAATATGGCTCTATTGGATGCCTATGCTCTTGCTGAGTCTTTGAAAGACAATGATTTAGGCCAAGTTTTGGTCAAGTATCACAAATCCAGAAAAAGACATGTCCAAATCTACCAAGCCATGAGCTGGATGTTTACACCAATGTATCAATCTGACAGTCGTATATTACCTATAATACGCGATTGGATTTTAGCCCCATCCAGCGCAATTCCACCTGTCCCCCAAATCTTAACAAGCCTTGTAAAAGGAACAATGGTGTCTCCTCATCGTGGGATTAAAACTTAACTGTAGTTAGGTTCCAGCAATTCACGCAACAAAGACCGTTCTTTTACAACAGCGTCCAAAGTATATTTATCTAAAACGGTAAAAAACGCCTGTTGCGCCTCGTAAAGCGGTCCTTTTAACCCACATTGCGCAAATATACGGCAATCACAACCAGCTGAATTAAAACATTCTGCAACAGGCACATCTCCTGATAAATGCCTAACCACGGCTCCGATAGAAATCTGTTTCGGATCTTGCGCCAATGTCAGCCCTCCTGCACGCCCGCGGCCAGATGCAACAAACCCACCTTTGACAAGTTGGGATGCGACCTTTGCCACATGATGTTCGGAAATATCAAAAACCTCGGCAATTTTATGAACCGAAACCTTATCTGGGGACACCGCCACAAGATGCATCAGCACCCGTAAACCATAATCTGTAAACTTACTTAACTGCATGTAACTTATTTAGCATTTACAATACCGAATTAAAACCTTATATATTCGGTAAAATAAATACGCAATTAAGGAATCACACGATGGAAAAGATTGCAGATATCATTTTATGGCCAGGAACATACCTATGTATGAGATATGGCGTTGATCCAAAATCAGATATGGGACTGATGCGATCATTCTTTAACTTTCTGATCTGGCTGCCCGTTGGTTTGATCCTAGCGATTGCATTTGCATAAGAATGTTACCTCCAAGATTTGATGTGACACGTGCGGATATTGAAAATGTGGTTGCTTTCTTTTACGACCATGTACGAAAACATCCGACCCTAGGTCCAATTTTCGCCAAAAGTATTCCCCACCAACCTACGGCTTGGCCTGAACATGAGGCAAAGATTGCACGCTTTTGGGCAAATGCAATTCTGCATGAAAAAGAGTATGATGGGAACCCAATGGCCATGCATATGGCAACACCACATGTACATGAAGAGCACTTCCCAATCTGGTTGGATCTTTTTGAATTTAGCTTACGCGAAACATTAGATCCGCATCAGGCTGACAGCTTTAACGCATTCGCCCGCCGTATCGGACGAGGCTTACAAATGGGTTTGGCTTATCGCGACACTCCAAGTGATCAACCGCCCAAATTGCGCTAACCGCTACGCCCTACAAATCCAACCAAAGCGTTTTTCATCATCATAGTGACTGATGGGCGTTTTATTGTTTGAAACGTCATAGGGCGACAAACATCCATTGCCGCTACACCAACACGCGCGGTCAAAGCACCATTTATAATACCCTCGCCAAAACGGCGTGACAATTTCGATAAAACACTGCCCCCCGCAATAGAACTGATCATATCATCGCCAATCGCTACAGCGCCCGTTGCCACCAAATGTCCTGCAACCGCTTTCATCAAACGCCACGATCCAAAGGTTCCCGACCGGCCACCATATATTTCAGCAATTCGTCTTATCATCCGCACATTTGCAGTCAAAGCCACAACAACATCAGCCAAAGCCAATGGAATAATAGCCGTCGCTGTTGCCACTTGGCGGCTCGCAGCCTCAATCTCTTTCATCGCAATCGCATCCAATGGGGCAATAACCGTGTTTTCCACCAAACCCATATGCGCTTCAGCATCAAACACGTCACTTGATCGCTCATCTAAATTGGTGAACGCCCAACGCAAATCGCGGCGTCCTTTATATAACTGTCTCAGCCGATCAGAAAAACTGCGTGCCTGCTGTAAATCAGAAATATCTAATGATGCTGCACGTAAATCATCCATACGTTTAAGCCGTGCAAATGCAGCCAATTCTCGCAAAGCAAAGACCAGAAATCCAATAACGACCAATCCAATTAATACCAATGCAGCACGACCGAGCCATATATTACGCGTCATCAAATCCGCCGTAAAATCCCAAAATGCTACTGAAACGACAAACCCAAGCAAGGTCATCGCAGACCACCAAAATACTCGCGCAATCCGCGACGGTTTTCGCGCAGCAAGCCGCGCAACAGCTTCCATCGCTGCAGGTGGTGCCGCTGTAACATCTAATTCTGGCACAGGTGGCACATCAGCAGGGTTTGTTTCTGTCCTCTTGGTTTTTTGTGGTTCCAAATCAATCACAACAGGTTTCTGCTTCATGATAACTTATCCCCTAATAAGAACTCTGCCGCTTTATCCAACCGAATATGAGGCGGCCCATCTCCTTGTTTTAAAGACACTTTTGCAGGCGCAAAGTTCATTATTGCATAATCTGCATCCAACCAGTCCGAAGCTTCAGATTGCGCCAAACTCAAAATATCTGTAGGATCATCGGGCAAATGCCCAGCATACATCGCAGCTTGTTTTCCTGTTTCCAGTAATGTTCCTCGCACACAGTCCAAAGCCGTACCGTTATGATCATGCGTTTCTTCTACTGTTGTACGTATACTCGCCATAGCGGTACCTGCTGTTTGCGCGCCAGAAAATTCAGCACGGTCTTTTGCATCACGCACCAAAGCTTGCATTAATGACGTCAATTGCGAGTGTTGATTATGATGTAAATGATCGGCCTTTGTTGCTGCAAACAGGATTTTTTCAACACGACGTTTTCCTAAAATGGATGACAACCAAGATTGTCTTCCTGGCCTAAACGCTTTCAACACATCCACCAAAGCAGCGCGCAAATCCCCAACCGCTTGCGGGCCATGATGCACAGCTCCCAGCGCATCTATCAAAACAATTTGGCGATCAATACGCGAAAAATGGTCTTTGAAAAATGGCTTAACCACTTTGGCTTTATACGCTTCATATCGTCGTTGAAATTCGCGGTACAGCGTACCCCGTTTCGATGCGCTCTCTGGTAATGGACAAAACGTTAATGCAGGTGATCCTTCCAAATCCCCGGGCATCAAAAATCGCCCTGGCGCACAGGCCGAAAATCCTGCCTCACGACTAGCACTCAAATATTCCGTAAAGCTTTTAGCCAACCATTGCGCAGGTAATTCATCTAATGATGCTGCAGGATCAACATTACCCAACAATTCAAAAAACGCATCCGATTGTGGCACGCGCTTTTCAGCCAATGCAAGAGCTTGCTTTGACCATTCCTCAAAACTTAAATCTAGCAATGGCAAGTCCAGCAGCCATTCCCCTGGATAATCGACAATATCCAAATGAACAGTACGCGCGCCACGCATTCCAGCAATAATCCCGCTAGGTTGCACCCGAAATGACAGTCGTAATTGGCTTATAGACCGCGTCGATTGCGGCCAACTGGGTTTTACCCCTGTCATCGCCGCCAAATGCGCCTCGTAATCAAATCGTGGCACCGTATCATCGGGTTGCGGCTGCAAATATGCGGATACAATACGCCCTTGTTGCGCGGCCATAAACTGCGGCATCCGCCCGCGATCCAACAAATTAGCCACCAAAGACGTGATAAACACTGTCTTGCCAGAGCGGGATAAGCCCGTGACACCCAGACGAATAACAGGTTCGAACAAGGCTTCGGACACACCATCCGCAGCCCGTTCCGCGTTCCGCGCAATACCATCAATCAGATTACCAAGTACCAAATTGCACCTTTATTACTATTCATTCAGAGTTAAGCACGAATGAGAGATATTTACAGGGGGTCTTGGCAAATTCTCTTTCACACGGTAACGCAACACTTATGCCCAGATATGCTTTAAAAATCGAATACCATGGCAAACCTTACTCAGGTTGGCAAAAACAGCGGGATGTTCCGTCTGTTCAACAAACTATTGAAGAAGCCTTGTTAAAATTAGAAAAAAACTGCGAAGGTATCCAAGGTGCTGGGCGTACCGATGCAGGTGTCCACGCATATGGGCAAGTGGCGCATGTGGATATGGAAAAAGACTGGGCAGAATTTCGTCTTTCCGAAGCCTTAAATTACCACCTACGTGCGGATCCAGTATCAATCTTACAAGCCGCTCGTGTCGATGATGATTTTCATGCTCGATTTGATGCTGTCGAACGCGAATACACATTTCGCCTATTGGCACGCCGTGCCCCATTATCCCACGAAGTTGGCCTTGTTTGGCAAGTCAACAACCCATTGGATATAGACGCCATGCGCGAAGGGGCCTCGCATCTATTGGGACTACATGATTTCACAACTTTTCGATCAACAATTTGCCAAGCCCAATCACCCGTAAAAACGCTTGATGTCTTAGATATTGAAGAAATCCCTATAAATTATGGCACAGAATACCGTTTCACTATTCGCGCCCGCAGCTTTTTACACAATCAAGTACGCAGTTTTGTTGGAACTTTAGAGCACGTCGGCAGAGGGAATTGGAAACCAATTGATGTAAAGCACGCATTAGAGGCCAAAGATCGTGCCGCTTGTGGAACGGTTTGCCCACCACATGGATTATATCTGGCACATGTGACCTATCCCAATGATCCTTTCGCATAACCACAACCTGCGTAGATATTAGCTTCTTGTTAAATATGTTTTGAAATTTGCCAGAACACGCAGGCGTCAGTGAAATTCATTCCGTTCCAATCGCGTCCAAAACCGCACGCTTAACAAAATAGCGGCTACGGATAATCCAAAGACCAACCCCATCCAGATTCCCACGGCACCATAATCCCAAATAAAGCCAATAACATAACCCGCAGGGATGCCAATCATCCAATAACTAATCCCAGCATAGATCATTGGCACGCGCGTATCTTGTGCCCCACGCAACAAGCCAAGCCCGATAACCTGAATACCATCAGCAATTTGAAATAATGCAGCCATTGCCAACAATCCAACACCTACTGCAATTATTTGATCTCTCGCCTCATCCTTATGATCTATAAACACACTAATTAAGGCCTCTGGGAAGATTACAAAAACAGCAACAATCAGGAATGCAAATCCAAATGACATCGCTGTAACCATTATACTGCCTCGTTTAAGGCCAATCATATCCTTGCGGCCAATTGCCCGCCCCACGCGAACTGTTGCAGCATTGGACAAGCCTAAATGAACCATAAACGTTAATCCGGCCCATTGCAGCGCAATTCCATGTGCCGCCAATTCATGCGTCCCAACCCAACCAACCATAATGGCCGTTGCAGTAAATAAACCTGTTTCTGCTAAATTCGTTAATCCAATCGGCCAACCCAATTTAAAAACATGCGTTAAAGCATCTATATCAATCACCCATATACGTTTGAACAATGCGTGTTCAGGAACCACACTAATCGCGTAAAAAACAAGGATCGGAAAACTCAACGAAACAATCGCAACAGACGCAATCGCAGCCCCACGCACGCCCAATTCAGGCGCACCCCAATTCCCGAATACCAATGCATAATTCAACAAAGCATTCAAAACAGCACTTACAACGGTAAGCCACAGCACAAATTGCGTGCGCTCTAATGCAGCCAAGTAATTCTTCATGACCATTACAAACAGCCCAGGAAACAAGCCAAAGCCCGCAATACGTAAGTAATCTTGCGCAAATTGTGCTGTTACATCCTCTTGTCCCAATGCCAAAAGCCAAGACTTTGACCACCACATAAAAGGGATCAATAGCAATGCGTATAGTGCAGATGCCCAAAGCCCCATACGGGTGACACGACGGACTTTAACATCATCACCTATCTCCGATGCATTGGCCACCATTGGTAACACGGCAAACGAAAACCCGGCACCGACCAAAAAAATCACGAAAAACATCGAACCCGCAAGAACCAATCCAGCCAGTTCTTCGACACCGTACCATCCCATCATAACGGTATCTGTGGTCGTGATCGCAATTTGCGCCACATGGCTGCCAATGATTGGCAAGCCTAATACCATGATTGCCTTAGCATGGCTATTATATGTCATAGGTTGGGTCATTCACTCGGCTTAGGGGAAACCACCTTGCGCCGCAATAGATGTTAGCGTTTCAAACCTTCCGCCTCTAACATAAAGCCCATATGTTGATCAGCAACTTTCAAGCCACCTTCATCGTTATCCCAAGTGATCTGGCCATCGCCATTCACGTCCAGACCTAAATGCGCCGCTTCAGCCATTGCAGCCATCTGAACTGCATATGGATTTGCTTCTTCTGCAGTTGTCGCTGCCAGAATAGCATCTGCAGCTCGCAAAGCTTCCTTTGCACGTGACATAGTCGTTTCTGTTGCCTTTACCACATGTATAGTATGGGATTTCACGGCATCAGATGCATCATGCATTTGGCTCGCCAGAGTGATATGTTTTACAACACCTTCCGATGCTTTCAAAAGACCATACCCCAAGCCTGGGCCACTTTCTTCTAACGCTGGATCAATCGCATGACGTACATGGGTAGCGTGCAACTGCATCCCAGCAAGATTGCCCAATTCATCTTTCGAATATTGCGCATGCGCTGCTGCAACAATTGCTTCTTTCAAAGCAGTTGGTAAAAAACCATCATTCAAAGGCGTATCATCCCAGCGGATCATAACATGAGCAATATGCTCTTGTGCCATGGTTTTATCCTGTTCGCCTGTCATAATAACGCTTGTGATAAATGCGGCTAAAAGAGCAACAAACGTACCCGCAATAAATGCAAATTTCTTCATAAACACCTCACCAAAATAATGTTGAAGATACCTTTTATACGCATAATCTCTAAAATCAGATGCGTTCGCAAATGAATATTTGCGAATGAAGAGTATTTAATTCATCATTATCGAGGTCTTTTAAGTTATTTTAACTTAAAATAGAATTCGAAAATAGCTTATTTCATAGATATTTTCTTGAGCGAAACACATTCCATATAACCGAAAAAACCTGATTAGTTTATGTCAAAGCAAGCCTATGCAACAAGATACTTTACCCATAACCTCATTGCGGTAGTTCTCTATAATAGTTGGCATCTGGAGAGCGAAATGACTGAATCAGTTTCCGAATTAAAACAAAACGTTTCAGTTCCGTTTGAGCAAGCGCGCGCAATGCCACCTTCTGTTTACACATCAGAGGATTTTCTTGAACGTGAGTTAAAGGATATTTTTTCGAAAGATTGGTTCTGTGTTGGACGTTCATCTTCATTGGCAAAATCTGGCGATTACGTCACATTAGATCTAGCTGAGCAACCAATCATCGTATTACGTGATCAACATGGTGATCTAAAAGCAATGTCCAATGTTTGTCTGCACCGCATGTCTACGCTTTTAGAGGGGCGCGGCAATACACGCTCAATTGTATGCCCATATCATGCTTGGACATATAATTTAGATGGTTCATTACGCGGTGCACCAGCGATGACCTTGAATGAGGGTTTTTGCAAAGACAATTATAAATTGCCTCAAGTCAAATGCGAAGAATGGTTGGGTTGGGTTTTCGTAACATTAAATCCGCAAGCAAAACCTGTTTCAGAAGAGCTCAAGAAAGTAGAAGAGCTGGTCGGTGACTATGATATGTCTTCTTATACCGAGACATTTTATGAAACACATATCTGGGATACAAACTGGAAAGTTTTGGCTGAAAATTTCATGGAGAGTTATCATCTGCCGGTGTGTCACGCAGGTACGATTGGGGGCCTTTCAAAGCTTGAAGAGATGATATGCCCGCCTGGTGAGGATGCTTTCAATTACCATACAATTCTTAAGGATGATTCACTGGAAATAGCGATGGCACATCCAAATAATACGCGGCTGGAAGGTGAGCGCCGTCGTATGACATATTTGTTAGCGATTTACCCAAGCCTGCTTATTACCTTAACACCTGGTTACTTCTGGTACCTTACATTGCATCCGCATGGCGTTGGTCAGGTCAAAATTGGTTTTGGTGGTGGTATGTCGCAATATTATGTGGATGACAAAGATGCGCAAGATAATTTCACCAAGCTTAAAACACTTCTTGATGAAGTAAACGTCGAGGACAAAGGTTGCACAGAAAAGGTTTATCGCGGCTTGTGTTCACAATCAGCAAAACCAGGACACTTGTCGCATTTAGAACGGCCAAACTATGACTTCGCCTGTTATATTAATGATAGGATGCAACGTGCGGAATGACATTCCGATGCATTTATAACGCTAAGATAGGAAAATAATTTTGGCTCACACACGTATACGTAAATTCAACACCAAGGATACTTATCCAGAGCAAAACCTTGATAATGATCTATGCCAAGCCGTTGTAACCCAAGGTGGGAAAACTGTTTGGTTACGGGGACAATGTCCACAAGACCTTGATGATGCGAAAAATATTGAAAGCCATGATCCAGCGGAACAAACACACAAGGTTATGCAAAATATTAAACAGCTTATAGAAGAAGCCGGCGGTGAAATGGAACATCTTGTGAAAGTGGTCGTGTATATCACGGATACGCGGCACCGCGAAGCTGTTTACCGCACTATGGGCGAATATATCAAAGGCGTTCATCCTGTTTCAACAGGGCTTGTTGTTCAGGCATTAGCGCGGCCCGATTGGTTGGTGGAAATTGATGCAACGGCGGTAATTCCATAATGACGTTTTCTGTTGTCGCCCGTTGCACAGAAACTGGAATGTTTGGCGTAGCCATATCATCTTCTTCGCCAGCGGTTGCGGCACGGTGTTCGTATACGCGCGCGGGTGTGGGTGCTGTCGCAAGTCAAAACATCACGGACCCTACATTAGGGCCGCTTACCTTGGACCTTATGCAAACGGGCATGAACGCTAGCGATGCGATTGCAGAGGCTATAGCTCAAAGTGAATATAAGGATTACCGTCAGGTTCTAGCAATCGATGCCAATGGCCATACAGGAATTCACTCTGGGGCGCACTCATTGGGAATATGGACTGACGCATCGGGCCAAGATGTGATTTCAGCGGGTAACCTGCTTGCCAATAAAAATGTGCCTCAGGCGATTGTAGATGGTTTCTTATCTACATCTGGGCACATTGGTGATCGATTAATCGCTGCAATGCAATCAGGTCTTGCAGCTGGAGGCGAAGCTGGCCCCGTTCATTCCGCAGGGATGCAAATTTGCGATAACGTTTCATGGCCAGTTGCAGATCTAAGATGTGACTGGACAGAAGATTGCCCAATCGAAGCAATTGCCAAAGCATGGGATGTCTACAAACCACAACTAGATGCATATATTCAACGCGCGCTAGACCCAAGAGAAGCGCCATCTTATGGAGTTCCAGGGGATGACAATACAAGATAACAATCTCTTTGAAGCATTGCCACATGTTGAGGCGATGAAGGAACAAATGACCACAATTGCGGCAGCTCCAGCTGGAGCTCCTTTTGGACTTCCCGGTCATTTTTATGCCGACCAAGCTTATTTTGATTATGAATGCGCGACTGTATTAAAAAGCGGTTGGCATTGCGCTGGGCGTGCTGATGAACTTGCACAAGAAGGTGATTATTTAACGCTTCACCTATTGGGCGAACCATTGATCATTGTTAGAGATGCATCAGGTATCAAAGCCCTATCTAATGTATGCCGGCATCGCGGCATGCGATTGGTTGAAGGTCAAGGAAACAGCAAACGTTTCGTATGCCCATATCATGCATGGACATATGGCACAGATGGTACTTTGTTACGTGCAACACGTATGGAAAACGAAGGCTTTGATCCCCAAACATGTAAACTTGGAGAGTTTGCCTGCGTTGAACGTTTTGGATTTGTCTATGTATGCTTAGATCAAAACCCAACTGATATAGACAAAGAGCTTACAGGACTTGAAACGCTCATTGGTGCTTATGAGCCAGATAATTACAAGATCGTTCATTCAGCCATAGAGGTTTGGAAAACGAATTGGAAATGTCTCGTGGAAAATTTCATGGAAGGTTATCATTTATCGGTTGTGCACCCACAAACGTTACATGGATATACGCCAACTGGATTAAGCGAAAAAGCTGCCTCTGGTGATAGTTTTACAAGTTACTATGCAAATTACCCTCAAGATATTCCATCACGAGGACAAGGAGCACCAGGCCTTTCTGCCAAAGACCAACATCGTTCAACATTATTTGCGGTTTTCCCATGCCAAGTGGTCAGTATTGCGGCATCACTTTTAGTATCTCTTTCAATTCGACCACAAACAGCAGATTCAATTGAAGTGCGATGGACAATGTCTGTTTATGGCGATGAATTTGACCAAGATACAATCAACCAACGCATTGCTTTATGGGAAGATGTTAATAGGGAAGATCGTGAAAAGTTAGAGATTATGCAATCTGCATTTGGCTCAATCCATGCTACCGGCGGGCCTTTGGCTGGACCTGACTACGAAGGCACAGTGCACGATTTCCTTTTGTGGCTCGCGAAACACAACACCTAATCATTGCTTTACGATTAGTTTCAGGTGATAAATCTTTATGCCTTTACGCTTTACGTTCAGACAGTTGGAATATCTTGTTGCTGTCGGTGAGGCAGGAACAATTGCACTTGCATCGGAACGTGTGAATGTTTCGTCGCCATCGATATCTGCTGCAATCAGTCAGCTAGAAGCAGAATTCGGCATACAGATATTCGTCCGACATCATGCCCAAGGCTTATCTCTTACTCCAGGGGGACAGCGTATATTCAACGAAGCAAAACGTATCTTGGATGATGCGGCTGCGTTAAACGATCTAGCGGGCGATATTTCGGACAAACCACGAGGGCCAATTTCTATAGGAGTTCTGACAACAGTCGCCCCTTTGATTAGCGCAGCAATTCGCAGATCTTTTGAAACTAAATACCCAGATGCGTCAGTCACCTTGCATGAAGGGCATCAGGTTGATTTGTTTAACATGCTAGGCCGTGCAGAAATCGACGTAGCAATTACATATGAAATGGAGATCCCAAAGGACGTACATTTCAATAAGATTATATCTTTGCCGCCATATGTAATGTTACCTGCTGGGCATGCCCTATCAAGAAAACCATCGGTGTCTTTAAGTGACCTAGAAGATGAAGCTATGATCCTGCTTGATTTGCCAATTAGCCGTGAGTACTTCTTATCTGTTTTTCAATCTAATGGCGTGCGACCAAACATTATGGAGCGGACATCCGATTTGTCAGTCGTTCGCAGCCTTGTTGCGAATGGATATGGCTATAGCCTTGTTAATATGCGGACAAAATCTGAATTTGCACCAGACGGAGAGAAATTGGAATTTCGAAGCCTTCAAGATGACATTCACCCGCTTGTATTGGGCTTAGTAACCAAACAAGTGGATCACCGTTCGCGGATTGTCGAAGCCTTCTTTGAACATGTGCAAAGTCACGTCAAAACAAATGGTTTACCAGGTGTTGTGCTGCCCAATTAAAGACCAATAAGCAACCTATGCAGTAAAGCATCAAGCATAGCATCGCATTTATCTAATTGTTCAACACTCACATACTCATCAGGTTTATGGCCTTGCTCCATTGAACCAGGTCCACAGATCACTGTGGGGATGCCAAGTTGCGATGAGAATAAACCACCTTCAGTTCCGAAAGCCACTTTTATAGTCGCATTTGATCCTATTAGGGATTTAACAAAACTTACGACCTCAGCATCTTTAGAAGTATTTAAGGGTGGATAAGAGTTAGTTAGTGTAACCTCTATTTTCGCTTCGGGGTATTCTGTGCGTATTGGTTCAAGTAAGGCTTCAGCATGTTGGTTTATTTTATCTAACAACGCTCCTGGGTCATCACCAATCAAGTTCCTAATCTCGAAACTGAACCCTGCCTGGTTCGGCACTATATTTAAAGCAACACCACCTTCAATTTTACCTACATGAAGTGTTGTATATGGAATGTCATAATCATCATCACGTATAGAGGTGCTTTCTATTTCTTTTTGCAAATCACGGATGAACGAAATCATATCACAGGCCAAATGGATGGCATTCAAAGCATTTGGAGAAAGTGCAGAATGCCCTTCCCTACCAGTACAATTCACTTGGTATGCACTCTTACCCTTATGCCCTGTTGCAACGGCCATTAATGTTGGTTCGCCAACAATACACATAGCAGGGCGAAAGGGAGCATCAGCCAACATATCAATCATAGAGCGCACACCAATACAGCCGATCTCTTCATCGTAGGATAATCCAATATGGAGTGGTGTTTTTAAACTTATATTACTTGCTTTAAGAGCAGTCGATAACACGCTTGCGACAAACCCTTTCATATCCGTTGTACCGCGGCCAAATAATTTGCCATCTGCCTCAGTCATCTTAAAGGCAGGGACCGTCCATGCTTGCCCTTCAACAGGGACAACATCTGTATGCCCCGACAATAGAACGCCAGATAAGTCAGATGGTCCAATCGTCGCGTATAAGTTTGCTTTATTTTCTATAGGATCAGTTATTATCGCAACATCTGCGCCTGCCGATTTTAACAAATCAGCACAATAATCAATTAACGAGCGATTTGACTGCGAACTAACGGTCTCAAAAGCAATTAAATCTCTTAGTATGTCTTTTGTCTTCATATGTTCTCAAACTTTAGGATCAAATCCGTTTCGCAATATGGCTTGCAAGATATTTTGCGTCTTCCCACACACCCCATATAAAGGAAGACCCGCGCATAGACAGCCATGGTAATCCTAGGAAATAAACACCATCCACTTTAGAAACGCCACGATCATGTTGCGGCACACCTTTTTCATTAAAGGTATCAACATTTAGCCAACTAAAATCTTGTACAAAACCCGTTGCCCAAATGACAGTTGTAATATTTGCCTTTGATAAATTCAGCTCAAGAATAGGATTGCTCACAGCTTCAGGATCAGATCCAATGATTTTTGCTTCTGGTTCTTCGGGCATATCAAGATTGTTTTTCTGAATATAAACATCCGCCTCTTCGAGAAGGGATAAATAGTTTGCATCACCTTCAGCTATATTCGCGGCAAGGTCAGGCGCAAAAAAAAGCACGTCATCTTTGAAATCCTGTGTCATTCCTAAAAGGGTCATGCCCCGTGATGCGAATTCTCTGAAATCTACTGTGTGACCGCCATGCGCACCACTGACTGCAATCGTTACATGCTCTCTGCCAGCTGGTGGTGTTTTCATTTGCCATTTACCCAACACACCAAGCCACCATACGAAATCCTTACCCCGATACCCTCTTGGCGGACGATCATGAGGTCCAACTGAAAGATAAACCTCTTTTCCAGAGCGCAGCAGCTCATCTGCTATCTGCGAACCAGATGAACCCGCACCCACAACCAAGACAGCACCTTGAGGTAAACTCTTTGGGTTGTCGTAACTTGTAGAATGCATTTGGGTAACATTAGCGGTGTCTGGAATGACAGGTGGAATAACAGGTATTTGGAAAGGACCAGTAGCGGCTACGATATTCTTTGCCTTAATTTCCCCGTCAGAAGTCTGCAGCTTAAAACCCTCTACATTTGAAAGCTGATGCACTGCATCTACATTAACGCCACATCTAATAGGTGCACTTATCTGATCAGCGAACTCTTCAAAATATTTAACCACCCCATCCTTTGTTGGGAAATCATCAGGGCCAGAACATGAAAATTCTTTTGTTGGAAACCTGTCATGCCATGCAGGGCCATTTGCAACCAATGAATCCCACCTCGCAGTTCTCCACCGTTCAGCAATTCTATTCTTTTCAAGAACTAGATGTTCGATACCCGCATTACTAAGGTGTTCGCTCATGGCTAAGCCTGCTTGGCCACCACCAATTACGACGGTATCAACTTCCTCAATATGCATTAAGTCGCCCTTCAAAATCTTGTTTGATTTCACATGTATCAAAAAACAGCCAAAGCAGCTATTTTAACCGCAGATGATTTTGGTAATCATTAGTTGGGGTGAGCCTAATTAGAGTTTTTACAAACTACCAACTCCCACATGTTTTTTTTCACAAAGGCAAACCTATGCGTACATAAAATCAAAGAGCTGCATAAAAAAGCAAAGCTTTGAGGCCTTTTAAATTTAAGAAAACTGGTGCTGCTGGGGAGAATTGAACTCCCGACCTCGTCATTACCAATGACGCGCTCTACCACTGAGCTACAGCAGCACGATGCGCGCTTTTTAGCGTAAGCCGCATGAAACGCAAGGGATAAAGCACTTTGTCTAGACCCCGCACAAAGCTTATTGTAAAGGGTGTCACATGACTGAAAAAGAAAAGCCAATGACAGCCAAAGAAAAAGCCGCAGCAGAACGTGCTGAACGGTTACGCAAGCAATTGCGTGAGAACCTGCAAAGGCGCAAAGCACAAAGCCGTACACGCAAAGCGGCAGATACTAAGGGGTAAGGCAGATGGATTCGATTATTGTACGGGGCAATGGCCCTTTAAGTGGTGAAATCCCTATTGCGGGCGCAAAAAATGCAGCCCTCACATTGATGCCTGCAACGTTGCTTACAGACGAGCCTTTGACATTAACGAATGTACCGCGTTTGTCTGATATTAAAACAACCAACGAATTGCTATCCTCTTTGGGCACCGAAGTTGCCGTGATGCAAGACGGTCAAATCATCGTATTGGACACACATAAAATCACAAACCACACTGCACATTATGACATCGTACGTAAAATGCGTGCGTCAATCTTGGTGCTTGGCCCAATGCTTGCACGCGATGGTGAAGCTATCGTTTCTTTGCCAGGCGGTTGCGCTATTGGTGCGCGCCCAGTTGATCTGCACCTGAAAGGTCTTGAAGCTTTAGGTGCGGAAATCGAATTAAAAGAAGGCTATGTTCACGCCAAAGCTCCTACTGGATTAAAAGGCGCTGTGATCAAGTTGGAATTCGCATCTGTTGGTGCCACAGAAAACCTACTTATGGCTGCAACGCTTGCCAAAGGTACAACTGTTATTAAAAACGCAGCCCGTGAACCTGAAATCGTGGATCTTGCCGATTGCTTGCGCAAAATGGGCGCACAAATCAGCGGTGACGGCTCAACGGATATCACTATTGAAGGCGTCGAAAAACTGCACGGCGCCACCCACCCTGTTGTCACGGATCGCATCGAGCTTGGTACATATATGCTTGCCCCTGTTATCGCTGGCGGCGAGGTGGAATTACTGGGCGGGCGTATCGATCTGCTTGCAGCGTTTTGCGAAAAACTAGATGCTTGCGGTATCTCAGTCACAGAAACCAAACGCGGCCTTAAAGTGGCCAGTCGCAATGGCCGCATCAAGGGCGTGAATGTCGTCACCGAACCTTTCCCTGGGTTTCCAACAGACTTACAAGCTCAGATGATGGCGATGCTTTGCACGGCAGACGGTACATCCGTGTTAGAAGAAACCATCTTTGAAAACCGCTTCATGCACGCCCCAGAATTAATCCGCATGGGTGCATCCATCGAAGTCAGCGGTGGCACAGCCACAGTGACTGGTGTTGAAAAACTTAAAGGTGCGCCCGTCATGGCAACTGACCTGCGTGCCTCTGTATCCCTTATCCTTGCAGGCCTTGCTGCCAAAGGTGAAACAATCGTATCACGCGTTTATCACTTGGATCGCGGCTATGAGCGTTTAGAAGATAAACTTTCCGCCTGTGGTGCGAATATCGAAAGGGTATCTGAGTGACCCAACAAGACGCTAAATTCGAAGATGGCATTGAACAATCATTACGTCTTATCGCACAGGATACAGATGATCTAAACATCATTTCAACGTTGATCCAAGATGCAGTACTCCCTTTAAAAGAAACATCATGGCAACCATCTGCCAATCGTTTTGGCTTGCTGCTGAACCGTTTTCGTTGGGAAGACAAAACACAGGCAGAACGTGGCAACCGTGTGTATGAACGCGTGCAATCTATGCTGGTTGTAAACGGCGTATTGAAAGTGTCTTCAATGGGCATAGACAGAACCGACAAAGAACAGATAATTTCAGTCTTATCCGTTGATTTCAAAGCAGGAAAAGACGGCGAAGGTCAGCTTATTTTCACACTCGCTGGCGATGGTGCTTTGGTTTTGGATGTAGAGTGCCTAGATGTCACGTTGAAAGATGTCACAAAACCCTACAAAGCAGTATCCAAGTCTGCACCAAATCATACGGTCGAATAAACAATGCCTATCGTTCTAAACATCAAAGACGCCGATTTCGAAGCGTCATTTGTAGCGTTTCTAAACAACAAACGCGAAACCACCGTTGAGGTGGATGATGCTGTTGCCGCGATCATCAGCGATGTTCAAACACGCGGTGATGACGCCGTGATTGAATTAACATCTAAATTTGATGGCTTTGATCTGACACCACAAACATTGGCATTCACCAAAGATGAAATTGATGCTGCTATTGCAGAAGTACCAGAAGCCGAAGCAGAAGCCTTAGAGCTCGCTGCAACCCGCATCCGCGATTATCACAAGAAGCAGCTACCCCAAGACGAATGGTGGGAAGATGCAACAGGTGCTAAACTGGGTTGGCGCTGGTCAGCTGTCGAAGCCGCAGGTTTGTATGTACCGGGAGGTCTAGCCTCCTACCCTTCATCCGTATTAATGAACGCAATACCAGCTAAAGTCGCGGGTGTTGACCGCCTAGCAATCTGCGCACCAACACCAAATGGCCAATACAACCCGCTCGTTTTGTTAGCGGCCCGTCTTGCAGGTGTCGAAACCGTTTACCGCATCGGCGGCGCCCAAGCGATTGCTGCAATGGCATATGGCACAAACACAATCGAAAAAGTCGATACCATCACAGGTCCCGGCAATGCATTCGTTGCCGCTGCCAAACGCCGTGTATATGGCACCGTTGGCATTGATATGATCGCAGGCCCTTCAGAAATCCTTGTGATTGCTGACAAAGATAACAATCCAGACTGGATTGCCGTTGATATGCTATCCCAAGCCGAACACGATGAAAGCGCACAAGCGATCCTGATCACAGACAATGCGAAATTCGGCGACAAGGTTATTGCAGCTATCGAAAAACGCCTAGAAACACTAGAACGCCGCAACATTGCCCGCAAAAGCTGGGAAGATTTCGGTGCCGTTATCATCGTAGATGATCTATTCGAAGCAGCTCAACTATCTGACCGTATTGCACCAGAACACCTAGAGTTATGCGTTGCGGATGCCGAAGAATACTCCAAATCCATCCGCCACGCAGGTGCAATCTTCATCGGTGCATGGACACCAGAAGCCATTGGCGACTACATCGGTGGGCCAAATCACGTGTTACCAACAGCACGATCCGCAAGATTTTCATCAGGTTTGTCGGTTTTGGACTTTATGAAACGCACAACATTGGCCAAGATGACACCAAACGCACTCGCAGCAATCGGGCCTGCCGCTGAAACATTAGCTAAATCCGAAAGCCTAGAGGCACACGGACTGTCCGTAAGGGCACGTCTTGATCAATTGAACGAAGGCAAAGATGGCTGAGATTTCCTACCTTACCCACATCGAATTGGATGACACGGGTTTACCTGCCCCTACCCCCGAAGTGGATCAAGAAAGAAAGATCGCGATCTATGACCTGATCGAAGACAACGCGTTTGGCCTTCCAGACAAAGGCGATGCACCTACACCAGCTGGCCCATACAAGTTAACTTTATCGATACAAGACAAACGTCTGGTTTTTGATGTTGTGACTGAACAGGATGACAAAGCTGGTGAATTTCATCTCTCGTTGTCACCATTTAAAGATACGATTAAAGATTACTTCCAAATCTGTGAAGCTTACTTTGACGCCGTCAAAAGCTTACCAGCTGCCCAAATCGAAGCAATTGATATGGGTCGTCGTGGCATTCACGACGAAGGCGGGCGTTTGGTGCAAGAACGCCTTGAAGGTAAAATCGAAACAGACAAACGCACAGCAAGGCGTCTTTTTACCTTAATCTGCGTTCTGCATTTCCGCGGGTAATCATCATGTCTGACAATCCATCTGCTGTTCTATTTTGTTGTGATCATAACTCTATCCGCTCGCCTATGGCCGAAGGATTAATGAAAAATCTGGTTGGCACAAAAATCTTTATCCAATCCGCAGGCGTCAAAGGCGATAATGATGTAGACGGTTTCGCTGTAGCTGTCTGTAAAGAACTCGACGTAGAATTATCCAAACACAAATCCCGTTCATTTGAAGAACTCGAAGATTGGGGCGACCGTTTGGACAGCTTTGACCTTGTCATAGCCCTTTCCCCAACATCCCACAGACGTATTGCAGAACTGACAAAGAACAGTGCCGTAGACGTAGAATACTGGGAAACCGCCGATCCAACAGGTTCAGGCGAAAACCGCGAAGATAAACTTGCAGCTTACCGCGCCGTTCGCGACGACATCATTGCAAACATCAAAAAACGTTTCTTAGCCTAAGCTATCCCAATAAACTTGGGCCTTTGCAATCATCTCATCTGGCCCCTTATCAAACAAATCCCGCCCAACAGGTGCATAGAATAAATACAATTTATCCCCGCGAATACGCCAAACCTTTGGGTCACCAGGCACAACCTTACGAATGGACATCGCCCGCGTACAATGGCCGCCAAATTGTGGTGCAAATGCAGTTGGGTTGGCCTTAAACATCGCCGCCTCTTCTGCGGACGCAAACTGCCACTTTGCACCCTTCCATTCCACTACATTCGCAGCAGCACCTTTAGCAGGCGCCCCTTTTTCAAAATAGGCCGTCGTATCAAACCCTTTAATAGCTACACCACTACGCGTTTTAGAAATACGGTCTTTTGCAAAAGACGGGAAAGCCACAACACTTGCAGCAGTCGCAATGGAAAGTGTCATCATTTCACGGCGTTTCAATGTGTATTTATTTTCCGACATAATCCGTCTCCCTTTGAAATATCTAGTATATAAATCTTTGCGTTAAACTCTGCGAACTACGCCCAAAACACCAATCACATTTCATTGTTCTCAGATAATTCATACAAATTTAACGAATGTTGCGTCCTAAACTCGTGAAAATTAACCATTCTTAACAAAACATCCATATTATCAGGCCATACAGGTGCCATACGCTTTCCATACGTGTGTCATACGCAAATCATACACCCTATTTAGCAGCAAAATCTGTTGCATTAACCTGTCTTAACCATCTGAAACGCACGGTTAAGAGCCTTTTTACTTGTAATTCCTCTGAAACCCCATCATGTAACCCCGCAAAGGGATTTTATCCCCAATACAGTTACAAACTAGGAGTAAACATGGCTAAAGAAGAACTTCTCGAATTCGATGGTGTCGTTGTTGAGCTTCTGCCGAATGCGACATTTCGGGTAGAGCTAGAGAACGGCCATGAGATTATCGCCCACACAGCTGGCAAAATGCGTAAAAACCGCATTCGCGTTTTGGCTGGTGACAAGGTTCAGGTGGAAATGACGCCTTATGACCTGACTAAGGGCCGCATCAACTACCGCTATAAGTAAAACCATGAAATTGGTTCTGGGGTCAGCCAGTCCGCGCAGGCAAGAACTGCTTGCGCAAATCGGCGTTACACCAAGTGATATCCGCCCTGCGGATATCGATGAGACCCCACAAAAGGCAGAGCTGCCTTTACCCTATGCCCGCCGCATAACTGCCCATAAGTTGCAAGCAATTGATCACACAGATGATGAAATCGTTTTATGCGCTGACACAGTTGTTGCTGTTGGCCGTCGCATACTTGGAAAACCAACCAATGAAGCGCAAGCTATTGAATACTTAAAGATTTTATCAGGTCGCCGTCATCGCGTGATCACGGCTGTAGCCTTGAAAACCAAAGATTGCGTGATCGAAAAACAGGTCACGACTGCCGTAAAATTTAAAGTTCTATCAGACATAGAACTCTCTGGTTATATCCGCTCAAACGAATGGCAAGGCAAAGCTGGTGCTTATGCTATCCAAGGCATTGCCGCTGCATTCATCCCATGGATAAACGGATCCTACAGCAGTGTCGTAGGCCTTCCTCTAACCGAAGTTGCAGGCATGTTATCAGGCGTTGGATACCCATTAGATTACAACGAGGTTTCATCATGAAAAAAGGAACAATCGTTGCCATAGATACGATAGACGGACAGCGCGCCGCAGCCATGTTGGCAAATGGTAAGCTTGTTGATCTGTTGATCGATCCCACATCAGATGCCCCGCGCCCAAATGCGATTTATCGCGCAAAAGCGACACAGCCCATGAAAGGCCAAAACGGCCTGATCTTGAACTTAGGCAACGGTCAAAAAGGTTTCTTAAAACAAGCCAAGGGAATCGCCCCAGGCACCACAATGCTGGTTCAAGTCATGACACATGCCGAACCAGGTAAAGCCGCACCCGTGGTTAATAAACTGTTATTCAAAAGCCGCTACGCTATCGTCACACCGAATAACCCAGGTGTTAACATCGCCCGCGGCATCCGCGACGAAGAAGAACAATTGCGTTTGCGCGAAATAGCCCACGAAGCTTTCGCAGAGGCTCCAGAGAACTGCGGGCTCATCCTGCGCTCTGCATGTAATGGCGCGCCAGATGACGATATATATGCAGATGTTGCCGCAATGGTTCAAACGGCTAATGCCGTATTATCAGACGCCTCTGGCGAACCTGAACTGTTGCTTGATGCCCCAGATGCAGCTGAACAGGCATGGGTAAATTGGACAGACGTAGATGAAGTTATCGCCGAAGACGGTTGTTTTGAAACCTTAGGTGTATGGGATCACATATACGCCCTAGGACGCGCAGAGTCCTCCTTATCAGGCGGCGCTTCTATGGTTGTAGAACCGACAAGGGCATTGGTGGCCGTAGACGTAAACACAGGCTCTGATTTCTCGCTCTCGGCGGGGCTAAAGGCCAATCTGGCCACAGCAAAAGATTTACCACGTCAACTGCGTCTACGCGGCCTTGGTGGTCAGATCGTGATTGATTTCGCGCCCAGCCCAAAAAATGAACGCCGCTCCATCGAAACCGAATTACGCCGCGCTTTTAAGGCAGATGGGATTGATACCATTCTTGTCGGATGGACCACTTTGGGTCATTATGAATTGCAACGAAAACGTGAACGCTTACCCCTATCCGAGGTAATATCTCTATGAGCTGCCCCATGTGCGATAAAGACACAGACGCCAAATACCGCCCGTTTTGTTCAAAACGTTGTGCCGATTTAGACTTGGGTAAATGGCTGACAGGTGGATACGCAATTCCAGCTGTTGAAACCGACGATGAAGATAGTATTCCGACAGGTTTTTCAGAAGAAAATCAGAAATTACACTAACAACGCATATTACCTCTTGCGCATGTGCGCACCCTATCCTAAAACGCCCCGACCCAGCGATGGATGTAACACTATCGCAAACCCGTGCCCGGGTAGCTCAGGGGTAGAGCAGTGGACTGAAAATCCTCGTGTCGGTGGTTCAAATCCGCCCCCGGGCACCATTTAAACCTAATCGTCAGAGCCAATTAGATCATAAAAAACAACAGCTATTTTTGTATAGCTTTCAATGTGGTGTTTAGCTTTTGAATAAGCCGTCCATTTTCATCTTCATTCTATAAATTATTTTACCAACTTCACTCCGACCATTGCCCGCAGTCTTATCTATATAATCCTACTCTTCCACACTGCACAAAATACTACCCAAAGTTTAGTCGACTCATAAAATTTTTCCGACATTCGAATCTAGTATATTTTTTTCGTTTGTTTTGCGTATGGAAACAATCAATTCATATGATAAATATTGTTTTTTTTAAAAAAAATTAAATCATTTTTTTATCATTCAATTACAATTAGTTATAATGTTTTTATATTAACAATTGACTTAACGGCACGTAACGTTCTGTTATACCTAAAGTATAGTACGACTCTTGCTATTGCCTTATAGGTTTTGTATTCTTGATTTGGGAACACCGCCTATAGGTTAGTATAGCCGGAAACGACCTAAGCCCTTTGCTGCAAGTAACTAAGGGCTGACGGAAAGAGTTGGTGTTGAAAATTCTTTGGGGGAACGCCCAAGATTAGTGAGTAGCAGAGTAGCCAGTTTGGCGTGGAGTGAGTATAAAATGACTGTTTATGGTGGTGGAACTAGCAATTCAAACGTTTTGAATTGGGAAGATAAAGCGGACAATACGGATTTAGAGGGAGGCGCCACATATGACATGGGCCTCATTTCTGCATTTGTGTCATTTGTTGATCAATCTGGTGGCGCTGCAACAGCGACAGTAAGCGACGACGATATTTTCCAAGGGCCAGAGAACTTCGATGGCGACAGTTCATTATCTCTTTTCGGTCCAGGTGGGGATGGCTCTGCTGCTGACGCTACAATCACAGCCACAATCGACTTTTCAGCAAATGCAGGCTCTGACCTAAGCGATAACATCACCAATGTAGCTTTCCGCATTAATGATTTGGACATCGGTTCTGACAGTGACCGTCACATTGATATCGTAACAATCACAGCTTTTGATGCTGCTGGAAATGAAGTTGATGTCACACTCACAGCTCCTTCTACGATTGATATTAATGGTGGCACAGCGACTGCGACTGGCACAGTGGATTCTTCACCAACCAATGCAAACTCTTCATTGCTTGTGAACATTGATGGCCCTGTATCCAAAATCGTGATCGAATATGCAAATGGCGAAGTCACGGATCAACAGATCCTAGTTTCCAACATCACCTACGACACGTTGCCAGCCGAAGTAAGCAATGGAATTGTAGAAGGTACTTCTGGCGATGACACAATGTTGGTTGGTTTTGTTGACAGTGATGGCGACACAATCGACGGCGACGATGGCGATGACGATGTAATCGCTGGTTTCGATGGCGATGACTCTATCATTGGCGGCGCTGGCGATGATGTAATCTATGGTGGCGATATTCCTGGTGGTGTCGTCTCAGGTCGAGAATCTTTCAACTGGAGCGAAGTACCTGATCCAGATAATGGTGGCCAAATTGATAAGTCTGATGACTTTGAGCCTACGTTTACACAAAATACAGGTTCAGTAGACGTTACATATAAATTGATCAGTAGTTCTGGTTCTGGTGTAGAAACAGATTTCGAAGATGATGATCAGAATATCACTGGTATTGACGGTGGTACAGAAACTGTAAACGAAAACAGTGCGTTTGAATCTCAAACAGAAAATGATGGAGAAACAGCAACTTACGAGCTAGATTTCTCTGAAGAAGTTGCGAATATCGATTTCCGTGTAAACGATGTGGACAACGATTCTATCCTACAAATTTTGGCATTTGATGCCGAAGGAAATCCTGTAGAAGTTTCAATCAGCGATGCTGGTTCATCTGTCACATTGTCCGACGAAGACAGTGTTGCAGGTAACGATACAATTACATCAGAAGGTGGAAACTCTTCAAACGCAGGCGAAGACCATTCAGCCCTTGTTGAAATTGCAGGCCCTGTTGCAAGAATTCAAATCATCCACACAAACGATGGCGGCTCAAGTTCGCATATCACCGTTTCAGATGTGTTCTTTGATACATTAACATCTGGCACGGGCGCAGACGGCAATGACACAATAGATGGCGGAGCTGGTGATGACGAAATATTTGGCCAAGCTGGTGATGATGTTCTAGCAGGCGGCGCTGGTAGTAACGAATTGTATGGTGGTGCTGGTGATGATATTTTTGTTGGCGGCGAAGGTGCAGATACATTCCAAGGCAACGAAGGTCAGGATAATATAGATTATTCTAATTCTGATGCAGCTGTTAATGTTGACCTCAGCACAGGTGATTTGTCTGGCGGTGACGCAGAAAATGACACAATCGCAGGTGGTATTGACGGTGTCGTTGGTACAGATTTTGACGATGTTTTGGTTGGCTTTGATCAACAAGGCACCACTCCTGAAGACACATTCACAAATGAATTGTCTGGTGGCGCTGGTAATGATGTTATCGACGGCAAAGGTGGCGACGACCTTCTAGAAGGTGGCGATGACAACGATACAATCACTGGTGGTGATGGTGCCGATGAAATTTACGGTGGTGACGACGAAGATACGATTTTCGCTGGCGTAGGTGATGTTGTTTCTGGCGATGGTGGTGATGATTACATCACGATTGATCCAACACAAATGGGTAACGGGGAAATTATTGAAGTCATCGGTGGTGAAACTGATGAAACAATCGGTGATACTCTTGACCTATCTGGATTGGTAGATGACGTTGCAGCACAAATCACCTTCACAAATACAAACCCAGATGAAAATGGCGGCCTAACAGGTACTGCAACATTAAATGACGGTACGATCGTTAATTTCACTGAAATCGAAACCATTGTAACTGGAAATGGCACTGTTGATGGTACATCAGGTGACGATATCATCACAACAACAAGCGGTGCTGGCGACACACCATTTGTGGATGTTGATGGTGACAGTGTTGATGGTGATGACGGCAATGATGACGTCATCGAAGGCAAAGGCGGCAACGATAGCATTGCTGGCGGCGAAGGCGCAGACCAAATATTCGGTGGTGATGGCGACGATACAATCGCAGCAGGTGTTGGAGATACAGTATCTGGTGATCGTGGCGACGATTATATCACGATTGACCCAACACAAGTCGGCGATGGTCAAATCATACAAGTTATCGGTGGCGAAGTCGGTGAAACGATCGGCGATACATTAGATTTAACAGGCCTAGTTACAGATTTTGAAACTCAGGTTGTGTTCACAAATACCAACCCAGATGAAAATGGCGGCTTAACAGGTACTGCAACTCTGGATGATGGTACGATTGTTAACTTTACAGAAATTGAAAACGTTGTTGCGCGTGACATCACTGTTGATGGTACAGCTGGCAATGATGTTATCACACCAACAAGCGGTGCTGGCGGCGGCGTATTTGTTGACCTTGAAGGCGACAGTGTAAATGGCGCAGATGGCGACGACGATATTATCCTTGGATACGAAGGTGACGACACGATAGATGGCGGCGTTGGCGACGATGTAATATTTGCAGGCGCCGACAATGACGTGGCCACTGGCAACGAAGGTGTTGATATAGTTCTTGGCAACGAAGGTGCTGACATCTTATCAGGCGGCGATAGCGGTGATGTTATTGACGGCGGCTCAGAAGACGACACATTATCGGGTGAAGCTGGCGACGACCAATTGACTGGTGGCACAGGGAATGATGACCTTACTGGTGGTCAGGGCGATGATGTTCTTGGCGGTGGTGAAGGTGACGACACTTTAGCCGGTAACGAAGGCCGTGATACATTGACTGGTCAAGCTGGTGATGACAGCTTGGATGGTGGTGACAACGCTGACAGCCTATCTGGCGGCGAAGGTAATGACAGCATCCTTGGCGGTGCTGGCAATGATACAATCGACACAGGTGCAGGTAATGATGTTGTAGACGCTGGCGCTGACCGCGACTTTATCACGGGCCAAGCTGGCGATGTGATCGATGGTGGTGAACTTGGCGATGACTTTGATACATTACGCGTCACAGGCCCTGCCCGCGTCCTTTACACAGACAACGACGGCAACCCAAGCGTAGACAATGCGGTTACTGAAAACGGCACAATCGAATTCTTGGACGAAAATGACGTTGTAACAGGTACACTTGAATTCACAGAAATCGAAAACCTGATAATCGATGGTCAAGGTGGACTGAACGGCCTTGTTGAAGGCACAGATGATGCTGAAATCATCGACATCAACTATGATGGTGATCCTGAAGGTGACTTTATTGATGCCAATGACGGCACATTCGGTACTTCTGGCGACCAAGACGTCGTATTAGCCTTTGGTGGTGATGACGAAGTTATCGCAGGTGATGCAGAAGATGACGTATATGGTGGCGAAGGCAATGACGAGCTAAACGGCCAAGCTGGCAATGACAATCTTATCGGTGGCGATGGCGACGACAGCTTGTTTGGTGGCGAAGGCGACGATTTCGTATTCGGCGACGCATTTAATGCACCTGGTGGCGATCTGAATACATCTGGCAACGACCTTGTGACAGGTGGTGCTGGTAATGACCAAGTTATTGGTGGCTCAGGTTCAGATACCGTTGAAGGCGGTGAAGGTGATGACCTTATCCTTGGTGGTAGTGGTAACGCTTTGGCGGGCAACCCAGAAAACTTGGTATTGAATGCCTCATTTGAAAACCCGACAGATGTCAGCAGCTTGCTACCTGGCGGCATCCCAACTGACTTTGGTTTACTTGCAGACGGTTCTATCAATCTTTGGTCAGCCGACAATGGTACGGATCAATTTGAAATTCACAACGATGGTCGTGGTGGCCTAACCGCAAGCGATGGCAACAACTGGTTGGATTTAGACAGTGTAGATGGCAACGTACGTGTTGGCCAATATATCCAAGGTATGGTTGAAGGTGAAACCTACGACTTTACATTCGACGCTGCCAATTCAAATGGGTTCTCAGAAAGCGCAAACGTCTATTTCGGTGGCGAATTAATCGCAACAATCACACCAGAAAGCGGCTCGTTTGAGACATTCTCATTTACACTGACGGCTGGTTCTGGCGATGGTCGTAACTTATTAGAATTTGAAGGCCTAGGCGAAGAAAACAACGTTGGTGTTGCAATCGACAATGTTTCTATCTTGGGCGAAAGCACAGACACAGGTGACTTTATCACTGGTGGCGCTGGTAATGATACAATCTTTGGTGAATTTGGCGACGATCTAATCGATGGTAACGAAGATGACGACTTTATCGATGGTGGTGTTGGTAATGATAGCCTAGATGCTGGTGAAGGTGATGATACCGTATTCGGTGGCGCTGGTGATGACGTTCTTGTCGGTGTGACTGGCAACGATAGCCTATTCGGCGGTGACGGAGATGATTTCATCGACGGCGAAGCCGATGATGACCTCATCGATGGCGGTGCTGGCAACGACAACCTGTTTGGCGGTGACGGAGCTGACTCTATCAATGGCGGCGCTGGTCAAGATTATATCGAAGCTGGTGAAGGCGGCGACACAGTTGATGCTGGTGCAGATGATGATACTGTGATCGGCGGTAATGGTGATGACAGCATCGAAGGTGGCACAGGTGACGACTTCATCCGTTCTGGTAACGGTAATGACTTTGTATTTGGTGGCAGTGGGAACGATACAATCAGTGGTAGCCCAGATGCCAATACACTCTTTGGTGGCGATGATCGCGATACATTCATTGGTGCTGGTGGCGGTACTATCGTTACTAACCCTGATGGTTCTCTCTCTGTAGACAATGGTACACTTATCGATGGTGATGAAGGTGGCGATGACTTTGATACATTAAATGTATTTGAGTTCTCCACAATCACATTTACAGATGAGAATGGTGTTCCTGTTCCTGGCGGCACAATCACTGTGAACTTCGGGGATACAATCCCAGCGGGTATACAAACAGAATTTGGTGTTGTTCAGGCTCGTTTCCAACTTGCAGATGGTACGATTGCTGAAAGTGGTGCATTTACTTTCCGCAACATTGAAAGCATCAACATTGTAAGTAATGATCGTGATGGTATTGTTCGCGGTGACTTTAATGGCGTACCGACTGCCGATCTCATTGATCTGAATTACACTGGCGATAATGATGGTGATTTCATTGATAACCTAGATGGTATCGGTGCAGATGGCACTTTCCTAGATGATGACCGTGTTCTTGCGGGGGATCTGGATGATACTGTTATATCAGGTTTGGGCAATGACATCGTTGATGGCGAAAGCGGCAACGATACACTTATCCTTGAACAAGGTTCGGACATCGGTCGCGGTGGCATTGGCAACGATACAATAGACGGCGGGGTTGGCGATGATCAGCTGTTTGGCGGCGAAGGCAATGACAGTCTGATTGGTAGCTTTGGTGAAGACCGTATCGAAGGTGGCGATGGTAATGACAGTGCAACTGGTGACGTTGGCGCTGATGAAATCTTCGGAGGCCTAGGCGACGATACCTTATCAGGTGGCTTTGACGACGACACAGTCGATGGCGGCGAAGGCAATGATACACTAGAAGGTAACTTTGGTCAGGACCGTCTGTTTGGTCAGGCTGGTGCCGACATCCTAAGTGGTGGCGGTGATAACGATAGCTTGTTCGGTGGCGATGACGATGACACCCTATTCGGTAATGCTGGTGATGACTTCCTAGACGGTGGTTTAGGAAATGATACCCTAGATGGTGGTGACAGTAATGACAGCATCTTAGGTGGCGAAGGTAGTGACTTCATCATGGGTGGTACTGGTGATGACAATATCAATACAGGTATTGGTAACAACACTGTCCTAGCTGGTACTGGTGACGATACAATTATCGGTCTTGGTGGCGACGATAGTATCATGGGTGGCAGCGGCGATGACTTTATCGATGCTGGTGAAGGTACAAATACAATTGATGCTGGCCGCGGCGATAACACTGTTATCTCAGGTTCAGGTAATGACGTCCTAATCGGCCTAGAGGGCAATGACACCCTAGATGGCGGCGCTGGTGATGATACGATCTTTGGCGGTGGCGGTGACGATTCACTTATCGGTGGTGAAGGTAACGACCAACTAAATGGTGGTGCTGGCGATGACACACTCGATGGCGGCGAAGGTAACGATAGTATCTTTGGTGGCCTTGGTGACGACTCTGTTGACGGCGGTGGCGGTGATGACTTTATCATCTCGACACCTGGCGAAGACGTCATTGTTGGTGGTTCTGGTAATGATACTATTTTAGTGGGCGAAGATAATGATACTGTCTTTGCAGGCACTGGTAACGACACAGTCTTTGCGGGTTCTGGTGATGATAGCATCCTAGGTGCCGATGGCGATGACACGTTATTTGGTGGAGGCGGAAACGACTCTATCGATGGCGGTAACAATGCTGATGTTATCTTTGGCGATAATGGCACTGGTAACACTGCGGGCACGGAAACCGTTGCAACGTCATGGAATGCTTTACTTATTGGTGGTTCTGATGATCTTGATACATCGGAAAACACCTTACAAACCGAGGGAAGCGCAAATCCACCCACACTTGTCGGCACAACATTTGGTTCAGATTCTGACCCTGTTGGATCAAAATCCGTTAGAATTATAGCCAACGATGCCGATGGTGATGGCGTTGTTGATCGAGATAATATCGTTGCAGGATCTGGAAATTCTGCGAATGAGCCTCTCATCATTGACGGTATACCTCAAGAACTTGATACAGTTGTTTTGTACAACGCAACCATCACATATGAAGATGGTACAACAGCAACATTCGTAGCGACTGTTTTCCAAACGGTGGATGGCAATGTTTATCTAGCTCCAGGAGAAACAGCAGCTGATACAGCCGTGCTAACAGCTGGTCCTATTACATCAATTACAATTGATAGCGTTGATACTGATTTTGTAGCAGGTGTTGCGCCAAGCCGTTTCGACACAACATTCCTCGACTCATCAGGCGGTGGCGATGATAATATCCAAGGTAACAACGGTAACGATACTATCTTTGGACAAGGCGGTAACGACACAATTGATGGCGGCGCCGGAAACGACATTATCGAAGGTGGTCTGGGGAATGATTCCATCACTGGTGGCTCTCAGTCTGATAGCCTATTCGGTGGTGAAGGCGATGATACTGTCCTTGGCGGAGACAGCTCAGATACTATCTTTGGCGACCTTGGTAATGACCAATTGTTCGGTAATGAAGATGATGATGATTTCATCTACACCTCTGAATTCGGAATAGATGTTGTAACAGGTGGTGAGTTACGAGGGAACGGTACTCTTGATGAAGATACGCTTGATTTAAGTGGCTTCACAGACAGCGGAGTGACATTGAATGTCTCCACGCCAGAAGCGGGTACGATTACCACAAACGCAGCCAATACAGACAGCATTACATTCACTCAGATCGAAAATATCCTACTCACCGATCAAGATGATACAGCGACTGGTTCTACAGGTGATGATGTAATTGGCTTGGGCGCTGGTGCAGATGTCATTAATGCTGGCCAAGGTAACGATGCACTTAACCTAGGCACATCTGGCCTTGGTGGTAATGATGGTGTCACAGATACAATCATCCTGAATAATGGTGATGGTAATGACATTATCTTTAACTTTGATGGCCCTGTCTTAGATGCAGACGGAAACCCAACCCAACCAAACGATGTATTTGACGTATCATCATTCACAAATGCAGCCGGCGACCCGATCACAGCTTTCGATGTTGTTGTAACATCAGATGGCGCTGGCAATGCCGTGATCACCTTCCCAGATGGAACAAGTCAGACACTGTTTGGTATAAGTGCAACTCAAGTTGATGATGCCAGAGAGCTAAATGCAATTGGTATCCCTTGCTTTACCAAAGGCACAATGATCGTCACAGAACGCGGCGAAGTCGCGATCGAAGATCTAAAAGCTGGTGATAAAGTTCTAACCAAAGACAATGGTTTAAAAGAAATCAGCTGGATTGGCTCTCGTCATGTAGCAGCAGAAGGTAAATTTGCGCCAATCATGATCAAAGCGGGTGCAATGACCAATGACCGTGACTTAATGGTTTCTCCATTACACAGAATGGTTGTTTCTGGCTGGAAAGCAGAGTTGTTGTTTGGCGCTCGCGAAGTACTTGTATCCGCAAAACATCTGACAAACAGTGACACGATATATCCTGTCGAAGGTGGTGATGTAACATACTATCACATGATGTTCGATCAGCATGAGATCGTATTCGCAAATGGTGCTGCTTCTGAAAGCTTCCACCCAGGTGCGGTTGGCATGAATGCTCTGGAGACAAAATCACAAGAAGAAATCTACAATTTATTCCCAGAGCTACGTTCTGAGAGAGAAACATATGGACCATCAGCACGACTATCACTGAAGTCTCATGAAGCAGAGGTATTGGTAAGAAATCCAGACTTCCTAGTCTAAGGACTAGGGGTTTGGATACCAATAATGGATTTGGTGGTCAGATAATAACAGAACACGGACGCTTGCTACTCACCCGTGTACCCAAAACTATCTGGCCATCAATTCATTCTTATTTCTGAGAAGCAATAAATGCCAAAGCTTGTTCACCCACTTCTGGGAAGAACTCTTCAATAGTAGATTTAAACTCTGAATGGATTCGAGAGGCTTGTTCTGCAGTTAAAACATCAACCCACCCCCCTGCTTTACCTGATGCAAAGAAACGTTTCATTTCAGGCGGCTTTTCTTTAAAACCTTCTTTTTCTTCTTGCGCTTGAAGCGCCTTAAAAGATGTTTCTTTCAGTGTTTTTTGCAAACGATCATATTCAGGCCGCACCTGCAGGAATGCTAATAGCCCTTTGTAAGCAGCTTTAGGGTTATCAATCATATCTTCATACCGCATCACATGACGCGGTAAGCCTGGGGCTTTCATCCAGCTTTGAATATGGTCATCCCAACGTCCAAGGGCTTCTAATATCCCGTTGTCAGTCGAAGTGACGCTAGTAGCGTCACACATGCGCCTGATCGTCTCATCATATGACACATTCAGATGTCGCGAAAACGAAACTGCTACATCAAACGGATTTCTAATTATGCATATTGCAGCGGCTGTCACAGCTGGAGCAATCAAATCATGCCCTTGGATCTTTGCAATTTTCGAATGAGTTTTTACAAAACGGTTAGCGCCAGTAGACTGATTAATAAGCTTTAATACTTTGGAACGCATTGCAAGCCAATCCTCGATCCCAGAACTTACAAACTGTCCACCAGCAGCTTTATTAAACCAATCCTTACGAACATCCGACGTAGTAATAGAGGATAGCTCGTTAATTCCTAAGTCTTTTCCAGTTGGTTGAAAATAATTCCCCAAAAAAGATCGGACCCATGTGTTACCAGATTTCGGATAGGACCCAATCCATATAATATTTCGTTGATGCATCAGACTTCATATCCATATTTTTTCATAACGCGCCCATGATCTCGTATAATTTGATCAACTTGCTCTTGTGTTAATTCGTTTTTCCACTGGCCAGATGTACCCGAGCGAAAGAAACGTTCTTGTGTGTCCGATTTTTCAACAAAATTGGTTTCATCTTCTTGTTTTTGGAGTTCTTTAAACTCAGAGAATTTCACGGACCTATCCAAACGCTCCAGATCAATAGGAAGGCCAAGATGCTCTATAACCCGCGCAAATTCTTCATCAGGATTGGCTAACATGTCTTCATAACGCAGTGTCAAAACTGGAAATTTACGGGCTTTAGTCCAGCCAATGACATGATTGGACCATGTTCCTAAAAATTGAAAAGCAGATTCCCCCCCACCGCGTAAAGTATTACTCTTACGCGCAATCCCTTCAATCGCAGCATCAATAGTCATATTATAATGATTGGCATAAGATAGGATCATATCTAAAGGGTTGCGCATAATATAAATCGCAGACCGCGTAAGCTCTGGTGGGACCAAACGTGTACCAAAAGCCGCCCCATTTTCATTATGTGTTTTTACCAAGTTCACATCAGCCTTGTTATTTACAATACCTTGTAAGACCGCAGGCCTGACTTTTGCGCATAACTGAGGGTTTGTTGGGTCAAATTGCTTCTTCATGACCATTTGGTATGCTTTAGAATTTGAATCCCCAATCCCAATTTTATGTACGTCATTGATTGGGACAGGCTTATCAGAATTAATAATATAATTCGCTAAAAATACCCGCAACCATGTGTTGCCAGACTTAGGGTAAGATGCCAGCCATACGATAGATTTCATTAGTGAAGGACTCTTTCAATTGAATGCAATCTATACATAGAAAAAAGGGGCAGCCTAGGCCACCCCTTTTCTATAATTACAAGAAGTAACTAAACTTAGAAGCTGAACTGAGCAGCTACACCAAGTACAGTACCGTCAACCTGTTGTTGACCACCAGCTTCTTCTTCAAACTCTGTGTTTGCAATAAATGCAGATACAGCGAAGTTTGAGTTAACTTTGTATTTCGCAGCCAAAACGATTGTATCCAATGTTTCATCTGCACCAGCTGCTGCAAGGTCATCATCAACGTTTGTACCTGAGAAGTAAGTCAATGAGTAGCTCATTGGGCCGTTTGCATAGCCAATACCTACATCATATGATGAACCGTCTGATGCGTTAAGAACGCCAACAGCGTTTGTTGCAGAACCGTCTTGTTCAGCAAATGAACCACCGATTGAGAAACCAGAGAAACCAAGTTTAAGGCCTGCACCCCAGATTTCTGGATCTGTACCAGTAGCAGCTGAAGCTGTACCGTAACGAGCAGATGCATTGATGTCTACGCCACCAAAAGAACCGCTATAGTTCGCAGCGATATCAACGATGTCAGTCAAAGTAGTGTCGTTATTGACTGGGCCATTAGTTTCACCAGCGTCACGCGCATATGATACACCCAACTGTAGGCCACCGAAACGTGGTGAGAAGTATGTGATACGGTTTGCGTCGTTGTTACCAGCGTTTTCAATAAATGTTGCACCCAGAGTGCCACGGAAGAAATTGTTACCAAGTTCTGTATCGGCAGTTCCATCGTTGTTTGTATCAAGGCTACCTGAGTAAGGAACAAATGCTGTCAATGAGCTTGATTGTGCGAAGATTGGTGAAACGTCTGGTGCAGATACAGTCATTTTGTAACCAGCAGAGTTTTCAGAACCGATCAACACTTGGCCAAAGTCACCAGAGATAGAAATGAATGATTCATCAATTTGGTCGCCGTTTGTGTTTGAACCAGCTTCCAACTGGATTTCCGCACCAAATTTGATGCCATTGTCCAATGTGATAGATGGTTTAAAGATAATTTCAGCGTTAGACAGAACGTCTAGACCATCAAAATCACCAGGTGCACTGACAAAGTTTGTTGTATCAACAGAAGAGATTGCTACTGTTGTGTTGTAAAAACCACCAACTTTAACGTCAACTGCGTGACCGTCAGCAAATGCTGCGCCAGCTGTCATAGCTAAAGCTGTAGTTGTAAGTAATGTGTTCTTCATTATCCCAATCCTTTATGATCGTGTTGCTAAGTTAGCATATTCATTTTTCTGACATATCGGAAAAACAGTGTCTGTTCGGCCTCAAATCAGAGTAGTAGTCATAAACATCACCCCTCAGGGTTTTGCCTGTGCACATAAAAACACATAATATTCCTTCACAAACAAGTCGCACGAACAGTTTACTGGTAATTGAATGGCGGATAGTTACATCCATGCAACAGATATGCATCTGACACTAATAATACGATGAAATCTTATACCAGATTCAAGTTCTGCATGGGCAGTAAACGACTCAGCTTAAAACGCAAAATAACATCAATTGCCTTATTTTTATGAGTATTAATCAAAATTTCAGCGACTTGTTCCCATTTTTCGTATGATTAATTACTAAACTTGGGAAACGGCTTTCACTTTAAAATATACTCATAAAACAATCACACAATATCCAACAAACATGTGATTAAATGCGCGCTTAAGCACTTCATTCCTATATTTTACTATAAATACAGCGGTAACTTACTGATATAAGTTACCCAAACAAAAAGCGCATGATTGCCCATGCGCTTTTCAAAATTCCAAGATGCCTATACGTGATGTAATTTATTAAACCAATTTATCACGGAAAACATAAGATACGATTTCTGAACGGTTAATGCCGTAATGAACACGTAATTGCTCATCAGTTAGTGCATGTAGCTTTTCAAATTCATCTTTACGTGCATTTGCCTCGACAACACTTACGAAGAAGCCCGTAATGTTATTTGCAATATTTACAATTGCTGCTTCTAAGTTCTGGAAAACGGATGATGTAATAACTTGTGCCATTGTAACCTCTTTTCGATGACTAGGGCGGGAGGTGCCCTTGTTTCGTAATCCTAAGGTGGGCATTTACAGTATACAAAACAACAGCCAGCTCAACATAGTCGTTATGCATTAGGCACATATCAATTAAGAGACATCGATGATTGCCAGCTCGCTATATCTTCGTTAGCCTTGTCTTATGTTTACAATAGAACACGAATTCGACGCCACCGTTGTAACATTGATTGATGAAGGCCCAGCGCCTTTAACCGAAGATGTTACAATAAACGTATTTGCATCTCAGGTCACAATAGAACAACTTGACCCACGCACAGACCAAGTTCAAAAGATCACGCTCTCATTATCTCAATTAAAAGATATAGAGGCCGCTTTAGACCTACCAGAAGGCAGTTATCAGATTAAAAAAACCACGGCTTAAGTCAAATTCTAGTATTTTTGGCAGAGCTATGATCAGTCAGATCACAAGAATTATCATAACCAATAATTAAGTGCACGTTTATCAACATTCATACCAATGGTAATGGCGAGTGAGGTACAAATAATATTAGAAATGCACCATTTTGGAAAGCTAGCTTTATCTTCCTAGATTATTTGCAAGCCATCCTTGGTGTTTACATCTCTCAAAACAAAAAGCGTAGCTTCTCTTTTGATGTATTTCACCCCAAAGGCCTTATGGCGTTATGTCACAAAACTTTATACACTTTTAAGTATCACAGTAATGCTTATGCTTCGCTCTAGCTCTGTAATATTTCTAAGCTTTTATATAATTCTAACGCCTCTGGGTTAGCCATGGCTTCTGTATTCTTAACAAGTCGGCCATGAACAACATCACGCACTGCTATCTCAGTAATTTTTCCTGATTTGGTACGTGGAATATCAGCAACAGCTACTACTTTTGCAGGAACATGGCGCGGTGTAGCATTTTGACGTATCTCGGTCTTGATCCGTTTGATGAGATCTTCAGTTAGTTCAACACCTTCGCGCAAACGTACAAATAGAACAACACGCACATCATTGTCCCATTGCTGACCAATCACCAAACCTTCAAGAACTTCTTCTATGCGCTCTACTTGTCGGTAAATTTCTGCAGTGCCAATACGCACTCCACCTGGATTTAGAACGGCATCAGAGCGACCGAAAAACGTCATACCTTTTTGTTCTGTTAATTCTACCCAGTCACCATGATGCCATATATTGTCGAATTTTTCGAAATATGCGGCACTATATTTGGTATTACCGTCATCATTCCAAAACCCAATTGGCATGGACGGATGCGCAGAGGCACAAACTAGCTCACCGGGTTCTTGCCCAATAGTTTGCACACCATTCTCATCAAAGACTTGAACATTCATACCTAAGTGACGCTTTTGGCACTGGCCACGGTAGACAGGACTGATTGGGCTTCCGCCAACAAAACAAGCTACGATATCTGTACCGCCAGCGATTGAAGATAAACAAACATCCGACTTCCAATCACTATATATATAATCAAATCCCTCTGGTGCCAAAGGAGACCCTGTTGACATAATTGTACGTAATGCGGACAGATCATGTGTAGCCGCAGGCTTAACACCAGTTTTTGCGCAAGCATCTATATATTTAGCTGATGTACCAAAATGGGTAACCTTTTCTGCTGCTGCAATATCAGCAAGTCGGTTACCATCTGGATAAAACGGAGAGCCATCAAACAAGATTAGTGTTGCGCCAGAAGCCAAGCCACTGGCAAGCCAGTTCCACATCATCCATCCACATGTCGTAAAATAAAAGAAACGGTCATTTGGCTTAATATCGCATTGCAACTGATGTTCTTTTAAGTGCTGCAGCAAAGTTCCACCAACTGAATGCACGATACATTTTGGAAGACCTGTCGTGCCGGACGAAAACAATATGAATAAAGGAGCCGCAAAGTTTACCCGCGTATACTCGATATCCCCAGCTTGATATGACTGTAATAGAACGTCGAAATGACCCCCTTTAGCGCCAAGCACGTTAATATCTGCATTTTGCTCCACATAAGGTATCACAATCACATCTTGTATAGACGGAATTGCTGCCGCTAGATCAGATGCAACCTCTAAAGATGAATGTATTTTACCATTGTAGTGATATGCATCTGCCGTAAATAATACTTTGGGTTCGATCTGACCAAAACGGTCTCTTACACCATTAAGTCCAAAATCAGGCGAACACGATGACCAAACAGCCCCCAGACTGGTAACAGCAAGCATTGCAGCGATCGTTTCAGGTACATTAGGCAGAAAACCAGCAACACGGTCTCCTGCTACTATGCCTTTATCTTTTAGAGCTTGCTGAAGTTTAGAAACAACTTCTAATAGTTCCTCCCAAGACCATTCTTTACGGCCGCCATCCTCGCTATGAAATACAATGGCAGTACCATCATTTGCTTTTGATAATAGGTTCTCTGCAAAATTTATCTCTGCATTTGGAAAAAATTGCGCGTCTATCAGCGTTTTTGAATTGTTATGTACAGGCGTGTTCTTGTTTCCTACAACACCACTGAAATCCCAAAAAGCATCCCAAAATTGATCAGGTTCCGTGACGGACCAATCCCAAAGTAAATCATAATCAAGCGTCTCGATGCCAGAACGCTTTGATGTTTGTGCATGAAACTGTGCCAATAGGCTTGCCTCTACACGTTCATCCGACGGCACCCATAAAGGCTTTAAACTATCTGACATTGCATCCCCCATCATTATATGAAGGCAATTTGTTCATGTTTGTCTGATTTGGCCAGCCCGTATTATTACTGTTACTGTATTTTCGGGCTCAGATCGAACACACATCCATCCGTTGCGTACTTTGGAGGCGTTTTACATAGTGCTTTTGCAACCTTCCACGCAGCTACAACTTTGGGCACATATCCGCGCGTTTCAGCAAAAGGCGGAACACCTTTGTGCTTCTTCACAGCATTTTCGCCTGCATTATATCCTGCAAGCGCCAAGATAGGGTCGCTTTGAAACTCTTTAAACAACCAATCCAAATAAGCTGCACCTCCTGAAATATTTTGTTTCGGGTCAGTGCTGTCTGTTACATTAAAGCGTTTCGCGGTATCGGGGATTAATTGCATTAACCCAACTGCACCTGCTGAACTTACAACATCAGTCTTACCTGCGGATTCTACGCCAATAACAGCAAGTACGAATGCAGGTGATACATTCTTATCCAAAGTCGCGACCATAATTTGAGAACCATATTTTTCCACAAGGGTCCGCATAGATTTCAAACTTGGTGCTATATTTCCAGTTTTCTTTGGAGTTAGTGCTAATTTATCTTCGGCATCGATTAGGCGGCTTAAAGATGCATTAGATATATCATGAGAAAATCCTGACCAAAACCAATCATAGTGATCTGACGGCTTTGGTGTATGTTTGGATACTACTGAAGTAGGTGCAACAGGCACTTTTTTATTTCTATCCTGATGGTAATACGATTCTTCTGGCTGAATTTGGATATTAATCCGCGAACCTAACGGGCGTTTTTCGACCTTAATAAGTTTAAAAGTAGATTTATTCTCAGCCAATACGACTGTTTGCGTACCAGATACCGCTAAGAATATAGCCGATACGCCAATACAAATCATTTTTGACTGCTTAAAAACCATTATTTGCCTGCTTTTTTTCGTCCCTTATACGCGGTTTTATGAAAAACGGGGGAAATGTGGTCATATTTACGTAAATACTGTGACATTCTAGACATAATTATTGGTGCTAACTAAAAATAAGAAAAAAATAGTCTAAAAAATAAACCACATAACCAATTGAAATATATTGATTTTAAAAACTTTATTTAGATTTATTTCTACTTTTTTTACTTTTTTTATAAGCAGCCAAACTGTTGCCGCATTTAAAGTGCCTATTAGGTCTCGAAAGCAACGGGGCAACATACCCCACAACACAAAAACAAGCTTTCTTAACTTAGAGACCTTGGAGGGTACACAAATGAAAAAGTTTTTTAATGATGAATCAGGTGCTGTAACAGTAGATTTCGTAGTTCTAACAGCTGGTGCTGTTTTGATCGCGGTTGGTGTTGGTTCAGCTCTATCTGGCGCAGTTAACACAGGTGTTGCAGCTATTGATGTTGAAGCACAAGTTAACTCAATCATCGGTTCTTAATACCAAAAATAGTATAACACTATTTTATATAATTCTAAAGATAGCCGCATTGTGGCTATCTTTTGCGCTCAATAAAAAAATATAACAGAGCGCACACAATCAGGCAGTTGTATGAGGTTAGTATGCGTATTGTATTTGCATTGGTATTAATATTGGGTGTCGCTTTAGCGGGTGGTGCAGTTTATTTTGCTGGTCAACAATTTAACGCAAATGCAAGCCACATTGCCGAACTTAAAAAACGTGTTTCAAAAAACGTTGAGCTAGCAAATGTATATGTTGCAGCAAAGAATTTGAAATACGGCCAAGTCTTACAAAAAGAAGATATCGAAGTCGTTGAATGGCCTGCTAATAGCATTCCAGAAACAGCCTTCACTAATATCGATGATCTCATCGACAGTACTGAGAAAAAAGCTTTCAGAACCGTTATTCGCGCGGTTGATAAAGGCGAGATTCTTTTATCCACTAAAGTGACCGGGTTGGGAGAAGATGCAGGCGTTGCATCATCTTTAACCAAAGGCATGCGCGCATTTACATTACGTGTAGATGTTGCGTCTGGTGTTTCTGGCTTCCTTCGTGCTGGTGATAAAATTGACATCTATTGGACAGGTAAAGTAGCCAACGGAACTGTGGTAACACGCTTAATTATGGATGGTATTTCGTTAATCGCAATCGACCAAAGTGCAAACACACAATCTGTAGCGCCAACTGTGGCCAAAACAGTAACGGTGGCTGTATCCCCAAAGACAGTAGCATCATTGGCACAAGCCCAATCGACTGGTAAATTATTGCTATCTTTACGCGGTGTTGATGATGAGACTACGTCAGGAACAATCGAAGTCACACAGAATGACCTTCTTGGTCGTGAAGTAGCGCAAGAAATCGTTAAAGAAGAGAAAAAAGTTTGTACAATTAAAACACGTAAAGGTGCAGAAGTTATACAAGTTCCAATTCCTTGCTCTAATTAATAACAATATTGTTAATAACATCAGGAGCGCTTTTAGCGCTCTTTTTTGTTATTTGAAGATCCGCTAACCTATTATATTTCATATATTTAAATGTGTGTTGCGAGTTATCCACACAAACAAAACTGAATAAAGTATTGATTCTTGCAATAAAAATAGAATTGCCGCATGATACACACAATAATAATAATAAAATGAAAACAGTGGTCAGAGAGGCAGGATCACATGAAATTAGTGAAAATACTATGCACAGTTGTGACTGGGGCACTTATAAGTGCGTCCCTACCATCAACTATGGCTTATGCGCAGAACACACTCCGCATTATGCGTGGAACAACAACGAAAGCGATTTCAGTTCAGTTAAACCAAGCAATTGTGATGGAATCTGAACAGTCTTTTGCGGAACTATCGGTTGCTAACCCAAGTATCGCAGATATCGCAACATTATCTGATAAGACTATCTACGTTCTAGGCAAATCGCCAGGCAGAACGGTTATGACCCTATTGGGAGCAGACGGTAAACTTATCACAAACGTAAATGTTCGTGTAACCCCAGACCTTTCTGAATTCAAAGAACTTTTAAAAGAGATTATGCCACGCGAGAACATCCAAGTGCGTTCCGCTAATGATGGCATTGTTCTAAGCGGATCAGTATCTGGCCCTAGCAAAATTGCATTGGCATTAGATCTTGCTCAACGTTATGCGCCAGATCGCGTTACAAACTTACTTTCTGTAGGTGGCTCGCAACAAGTGATGTTAAAAGTGCGCTTTGCAGAAATGCAGCGAAGCGTAGCTAAAACACTCAATTCTTCGATAGGTTTGTCGACAAGTTCGACTGGGAAATTAAATAGTCAAGCAGTTGTAGGATCAGCTCTTACTTCTACTGGTGCATTAACGACTGGGCAATTAGTAGATCGAAACGGTGCACTTGGTTTAAGTTTTTCGTCTGGTGCAATTGCTATTGATATATTATTAGAAGCTTTAGAAAGCAAAGGCTTAACCCGCACTTTGGCGGAACCAAACCTTGTTGCACTATCTGGAACAGAAGCATCATTCCTAGCTGGTGGTGAGTTCCCTATTCCAGTTGCACAAAACAATAATAACGGCAGCATTACTGTAGACTTCAAACCGTTTGGTGTAGAAATGAAATTCATACCAACTGTACTAGACGGTGATTTAATAAACCTCGTCATCACAACAGCTGTAAGCGCAATTGATTCTACAAATACATTTAGTAGTGGAACAATTACTATTCCTGCTTTCAGCCGTAGAGAGGCCTCAACCTCTGTAGAAATGAAAGACGGGCAAAGCATTGCTATTGCTGGCTTACTACAAGATGACTTCCGCGACCTTGCAGGACAAGTTCCATGGTTGGGCGATGTCCCTATTCTAGGAGCTTTATTTAGAAGTGCCGATTATTCTCGAAGTCAAAGTGAGTTGGTGATTATCGTGACGCCATACATCGTTTCACCAGTAGACGGAGATTCATTAGCATTACCGACAGATCGTGTAAAACTGCCTAGCGAGAACGACTTATTTTTGTTTGGCAATGTAGAAGGCGGTAAGAGAACACGTAAAAGCGGAACTGTTGCATCGCAAGACTTTAGCGGTTCCTATGGTTATGTGATGGAGTGATAATATGAAATATTCAACATTAATCCTATCAGCGTCAGCCATCGCTTTATCAGGTTGCCAATCTGCAAATTGGTTCTCAAACGAAGAAGTTGGACCAACGAGATTCAATGCTCCGTTTGGTGCTGCTGTCTCAAATAATACAGCAGTTCACACAGGTATATACACTAGTGAAATGTTAGCAAACTTAACTCGTAAATTTGCCAGTGAAGCCCCTGCAACAATTAACTTTGAATTCAATTCAACACGTTTAGATGAACAAGCGCGCTCAGCACTTCGCCGTCAAGCACAATGGGTCAAAAAACATCCACAGATTGTTTTCACAGTTTACGGTCATACAGACAAAGTCGGTGGAGAAGCATACAATAAACGTCTTGGTCAAAGACGCGCACAAGCAGCTGTTAACTATATGATTTCATTAGGTGTAAACAGGTCTAAACTAAGAGGCGTTGCTTCGTTCGGCGAAACACAGCCAGTCGTGCTCACTGAAGGGCCAAGCCGTGAAAACCGCAGAACAGTCACTGAAGTTACCGGATTTGGAAGCCATAAAAAAGAAGGTAAACTAGACGGCGAGTATGCTTTGAAAATTTACGATAAGTACATAAAACTAGAAAACTTAGAAATCATCAAAGACAAAGGGGGCCTCATTGCGGACGCTTCTAGTGAAGGCACTGAGTAAGTATTTCTAAAAATATCCGAATACCGATGGTCCATTCAATTTGAGTGGGCCATTTTTATTACAATAAAAAGAGCATTATTTTAATATCTACCCCCAAAAATGCCACATTTCATCTCTATTCCAAACTAGAGGAAATTTGTTTTTCACATTGAAAACTTTGGAAGAGCAAAAGATTGGGCAAAAAAATGACTGATGCAGTAGATGTACAAGAAACTGATGTAATTGAAGCATGTGCTATCGCACGTGACCTAGAGGAATTTGATCTCCTCATCGAAGATTTAGAAGAAAAACTTGGTGCCAAATGGGGCGGTTTGGATTTCAATAATGCAGAAGACATTCTGCGCAGTTCACATGCTGATACTTTAAAATTCATCACAATCGCTTTGGATAAAACCGACGAAGACGACCTAACATTTGTTGCAAATATTGTTGGCGCAGCAAAAGATCGCAATATCAAAATTATTCTTGTAACACACGATTTAACGCCAATTTCTCTTCACCAGTTGATGCGCTTAGGTGCAGATGATTTTGTCCCCTACCCGCTTCCAGAAAACGCATTGAACGAAGCTATTGACCGCGTCCTTCAAGAACCGGAAGAGAAAGTGGTGATCAAAGAAGTTTTTGTACAATCTGAAACCCAACAAACTACTGCAAACGCACAACCATCAAAACAAGGCATCTTATTGCCTGTATATGGCATGTCCGGTGGTGTTGGAGCGACAACTTTTACAACCAATCTTGCTTGGGAAATGCAAACGATGCTTGCAGAGCAAGGAAAGACCGTTTGTGTAATTGATTTTGACTTCCAATTCGGGTCAGTCGCTACTTATTTAGATGTCCCAAAAACAGAAGCCGCATTCGAATTATTGACAGAAGTGAACAACGCAGATGCCGAGTCCTTTAAACAAGTTATGTCAAAATATGCAGAAAAACTAGATGTATTGCCTTCACCACAAGATGCAATTCCTTTAGAGTTTATTGGGGCTGAAGATGTAAAACACCTGCTAAATATAGCGCGATCATGTTATGATGTTGTTATTGTGGACCTGCCGCGTACATTGGTTAGTTGGTCAGAAGTAGTCTTAAACGAATGTGAATTATTTCTATCCGTTGTTGGCTTAGATATGCGTTCAGCACAAAACATTCAACGTTTTATGCGCGCTCTTAAATCCGAAGACTTACCGTTCGAAAAAGTTCAATTTATTCTAAACAAGGCACCTAAACTAACGGATTTAAGTGGTAAGTCCCGAGTTAAACGTATGACGGAATCTTTAGATATTGAATTCCGCTGGCAACTTTCTGACGGAGGAAAGCCAGTTCCTGCAACTGGCGATCACGGTGCACCTTTAGCAGAAATGGTCGCAAAAAACCCGTTACGCAAAGACATTGTTAAGATCGCGGAAACGTTTGCTGAGCTATGCGGCGACCAAGATATTGCAGAAGCTGCAGAGTAATAACGATGTTTAAAAGATATAATAAAACAAACTCAGATAAACCAACCGCTACCCCCCCTGTAGCGGTTGAGGCTGAAATAAAATCTGAAACAGCGGCTAAGGTTGCCAAGCCAGCTACGGTAATACCAAAAATGGCTCCGAAAGTAGCCACACTCAATACAAATGAACCGACAAAAGATCAAAAACGTAGAGAACGCTTGATAGAAATTCGCATGCAAATGCATAAGCGTTTGCTTGAAACCTTAAACCTAGCAGCAATTGATAAAGCATCAGAATCTGACCTGCGTCGCGAAATAACTGCGGTCACATATGATGGCTTACAGGAAATGGGTGTTGTTTTAAACAAAGCTGAGCGTGACGAGCTTGTTCAGGAGCTCTTAGATGAAGTTACTGGACTTGGGCCTTTGGAACCTCTTCTACGTGATGAAGACGTAAATGATATTCTTATCAATGGGCACAAACAAGTTTTCGTGGAACGTGCTGGTGTCCTATCCCTATCAGATATTCGTTTTGCTGATGAAAAACATCTATTACGCGTAATCGATAAAATCGTATCAGCCGTTGGGCGCCGTGTAGATGAAAGTAATCCTTATGTGGATGCCCGACTAAAAGATGGCTCACGCTTTAACGCGATGGTTCCCCCTGTTGCTGTTGACGGTGCATTGGTTTCCATTCGTAAGTTTAAGAAAGAAAAGCTTAGTATTGACAAGCTTGTAAATTTTGGAGCTTTCACCGAGGAAATGGCTGCATACTTACAAGCGGCTGTAGCAACGCGCTTAAATGTGATCGTTTCTGGTGGTACAGGATCTGGTAAGACAACAACTTTAAATGCTTTATCCAGTTTTATTGATAATAATGAACGTATTGCTACGATCGAGGATACGGCCGAGTTACAATTACAACAAACACACTTGGCACGCATGGAAAGTCGTCCAGCGAACGTTGAAGGCACTGGTGCCGTGACCCAAGAGGATTGTTTACGCAACGCATTACGTATGCGTCCAGATCGTATTATCGTTGGTGAAACCCGTGGCAACGAAGTTATCGATATGCTCCAGGCTATGAATACTGGTCACGATGGTTCAATGACAACGATTCACGCGAATAACGCGCGTGATGCCGTATCTCGTCTAGAAAACATGATTGCTATGACTGGTGTTGAGCTTCCCTTATCTGCATCTCGTGCGCAAATTGCATCTGCTGTAAACTTAATAGTACAGGTAAAACGTCTTCAAGATGGCTCACGGCGCATGACATCAATCACTGAAATCGTCGGTATGGAAGGCGAAATCATTTCAATGCAAGAAATCTTCAAATATGAAATCTATGGCACGCTTGATAATGGTAAAATTGATGGTGCTTTCACGCCAACTGGCATGCGTTCAACCTATTCTGATCGTTTTAAACAGTGGGGCTATGACTTGCCTTCTAGTATTTACACAAAATCAGCAGCACAATAGAGGAATAGATTATGTCAATAGCTATAGTACTTCTTGTATTGTTTGTCGGGATCATCATGATCATCGAAGGGCTGTATTTGACCGTATTTGGTAAAAGTATCAAGTTAAATTCACGCGTAAACAGACGCCTTGCACTAATGGAACAAGGCAAAGATCATGAAGAGGTTCTGAACACTCTACGTAAAGAACGTGAGCAACATAATAAATCAAAACGCGTGCCAATATTTTCAATTCTTGGAAAAAAAGCATCTCAGGCTAATATTGCTTTTTCTCCGTCAGCACTGATCGGCATCATGGTTGCAGTGACAATCATAAGTGCTATAGTATTGATAACATTTACAAAATTACCAGATTTAGCCGCAGTAGCTATTGCTATTGCAATGGGTGTAGGTGGTGTTTTCGTTTGGTTAAATAAAAAAGCAAAAGATCGATTGGCTTTATTTGAAGAACAGCTTCCTGAGGCAATCGAACTTATTGTCCGCTCTTTACGTGTAGGACACCCATTTTCAAGCGCAATTAATACTGTAGCACAAGAAATGCCTGACCCAATTGGGAGTGAATTCGGCATGATCGCAGATGAAGCCACTTATGGTAGAGATATATCTTTAGCATTAGAAGATCTGGCAGAACGTATTGATGTACAGGATCTACGTTTCTTGACAGTTGCTGTAAGTATTCAAGCAAAGTCTGGTGGTAACCTTGCAGAAGTATTAGCTGGTTTAGGACAAGTCATTCGCTTACGTTTTAGACTATTTAGGCGTGTTAAAGCGATCACATCAGAGGCTAAATTTTCAGGATTTTTCCTTTCTGGTTTTCCATTGTTTGCGCTTGCTGCGATTTTATTTATCAAACCAGATTATTACGATGATGTACAAAAAACAGCCGCTTTTGTACCCGCAGCATTAATTGTTGGCGCCATGATTGTACTGAATATCTTCATCATGAAAGCAATGGTAAATATTAAGGTGTGATGATGATAACTGGATTAATCAATACTTTAACAGAACTCTTAGGGCCTTCAGGCCCTATCATTGGCATTGGCGTGGTTGGGATATTTTTAGTAACATTGACTCTACCATTTATTTTGGTGAAACAAAAAGACCCATTTGATCGCATCAAATCCCCAACGCACTCACAGGTTAAGAAACCAGCAAAAAAAACCGCGTCTGTGAATTTACGTGAAACATCAAAAGGCCCCAATCTAGATAAATTTTCGGCATTTCTCGAACCACAAAGCCAAGAAGAGCTTTCAAAAAGTCGAATGACTTTGATGCAAGCTGGGTATCGTTCTAGAAATGCAGTTCGTAACTATCATTTTGCCCAATTCGCATTAATTGCCCTTGGTTTACTGGGAGGCCTTATATATGCTTTCATAATATCAAGAGACTTAGCTGCATTTGATATGGCAAAAGTAATTATCATACCAATTATCATCGGCTATGCTGCTCCGATTGTTTGGGTTAAGCGTCGCGCTGGCGAACGTTTAAGCGAATTAGAAAATGGCTTTCCTGATAGCTTAGACTTAATGCTAGTATGTATTGAAGCTGGGCAGTCATTTGACCAAAGCATTACCCGTGTTGGTGTAGAACTTAGCCATTCCTACCCTAATTTATCTGATGAATTTATGATCGTGTCGAACGAAATGCGAGCTGGTAAAGATAAACCAACTGTGTTGAAGGACTTTGCAGAGCGTTGCGGTGTTCAAGATATTAAGTCGTTCGTAACAGTGTTAATCCAATCAACAACATTTGGTACCTCAATCGGTGAAAGTTTACGTGTTTATGCAGGTGAGATGCGCGACAAACGTATTATGAATGCAGAAGAAAAAGCAAACAAGCTTCCAACAAAAATGACACTATGTACAATGATGTTCACTGTTCCGCCTCTTATGGTCATGTTGGTTGGTCCATCTGTATACCAAATCATGCAAGTTCTAGGTTAATACAGCTTGTGTTTAATAATATAAAAATACGTTCATTTACCTTACTTTTATGTGGGCTTGTTTTCTGTGTAAGTTGTGATGTAAAACAAAATACATCTCTTGAAATAACCGATGATAAAAGCGCCCCACAAATTGACGTTGCAAAGATAGACGAGGCTGTGGATGGGCTTATTGTTGGTCACCGCCTAATGGCCGCTGGTGAATATGAAGTGGCTTTACGAGCTTACACGCGTGCCGCAGTCACAAAGGGACTAAACGTTGATGTTTTAAGTGCCCTAGGTTCCGCTAATTTAAAGTTAGGGCGGTTAGTACAAGCAAAGAAATTGCTAAAAAGAGCGGTTGAAGAGGACGATAAATTCGTTCCTGCATGGAACAATTTAGGTGTTGTTTTATCAAGTGAAGGCAATTTACAAGAAGCAAAGCGTGTCTTTCAGCTCGCATATGGCTTAGATAATGGTGATTCAGAAGAAATTCGCCAAAATTTAACCAAAATTATCGCAAAGATCGAAAAAACAGGTTATACTGCACCTAATAAAAATAATAACGAATTCAATTTGGTCAGACGCGGCAATGGAAGGTATCTGTTGCTGAAAACCGCCAAGTCGAAATAGAGCAGAGACAGGAAACAGGCAATGCGAACTTCGCTATGGACTGTGGTGTGTTTAACTGGGGCATTAGGATTAACCGCGTGCGGACAGTTAGGGGGACCACTTGCAAAGAAGAACCCTGAAAAAAGCGTCATTGGTGTCCTTGATGAAACCAATCTAAATGACATTATGCTAACTGTTGCAGATCCCAATGAAGCAGTTAATTTTTTCAGAACATCTTTAGAAAAAGCACCTGAGCGTATTGATTTTCAAAGAGGCCTTGCGTCTTCGCTTGTGCGTGCGAAACGTGCAACAGAAGCAGTTCCAGTCTTCAAATCACTGTTAAAGCACAAAGATGCAACTAATGAAGATCGTGTTAATTACGCAGATGCACTTATTCGTTCAAATAATTGGAAAGGTGCAGAAGCTGAACTTAACAAAGTTCCTCCAACTGTAGAGACCTTCAAGCGCTACCGGCTAGAAGCAATCGTTGCAGATGCAAATAAGAAATGGGAAAAAGCTGATAGCTTTTATGAGACAGCTGTTGGCTTAACAACACAACCAGCAAACGTTCTAAACAACTGGGGTTATTCAAAACTAAGCCGTGGTAAGTACAATCAGGCTGAAGAGTTATTCCTAGAAGCAATTTCTTACGACCCGCAACTTTTCACCGCAAAAAATAATCTCGTAATTGCACGCGGCTCCCAGGGAAATTACGCTATACCTTTGATCCAGCTATCACAAGAAGAGCGCGCACAATTACTATACACCCTCGGTTTAACCGCTGTTAAACAAGGGAAAAAATCAATCGGTCGCGGGTTGTTAGAAGATGCGATTGAAACACACCCTCGCCATTTTGAAGCGGCTACACGTAGCCTAGAAGCACTCGGTTAAGGACACTAAAATTGCTGAATCTACCTGAATTTCTCTTATTAATCCCTGCAGTTATTATTGGTGTTTATGTTGCTTGGAGTGATATGAAATATATGCGCATTCCAAATACATCTTGCCTTATTTTATTCGCCAGCTTCTTAGTTATGGGCATATTAATATTTGACTTACCAGAGTATGGAATAAGGGTTTTACAAGGTATAATAGTTTTAATTATCGGCTTCTTTGCAACCAGTATTGGTGCTGTAGGTGGGGGCGATTCAAAATACGCAGCAGCAATGGCTCCTTTTGTAGCTTTTTCGCATATCTTATACTTCATTGTTATTATGGCAGTAATGTCACTTCTTTCTGTGGCTTTACATAAGCTAGCAGGTAAAACTCCTGGAATACGAGACCATGTACAAGACTGGGTTTCATGGAAACGCCGTGGCGTTTTTCCATTTGGGTTAACTCTATCGGCAAGCATTATCTTTTACCTAGCAATGATAAACTTCTATTCGTAAAAAAGTCCAAATTCAGCCTTAGTTTTGCTTTCAAAAAATAGTTAATTCACTGCAACACAGTGTAATCATAATAAAAAAAGAAAGCTATAAACTATGAATATGCACTCGCGCATAGCACTTGCACCACTTGAGCCAACAACGCTTGAGGAAACAGGCCTCTCTCCCGTTTTCGTACGGGAAGTGTTTTTGAAAACTATATTTCGCAAAAACCTACAATATGCGAGTGAAATGGCGCGCGAACTTTGCGTAACAGTTCCTGTTGTAAATGAATTGATTGCGATGTGTCGCAATCAAAACTTGATTGAAACGCTTGGAAGTGGCGACGGTGATGTTACCACAGAAATGCGCTACCAAATGACTGAAACAGGTAAAAACCGCACCATAGATGCATTAAAGCAATCAGAGTATTTTGGACCACTACCTGTTCCGATGGCTGAATTTGAAGCGCAGGTTAAACGTCAAACAATTCGCAATGTCGGCATCACAAAGGATAAACTAGAAGGGGCTATGTCCCATCTGATCATCCCTGATGGCCTTCTTGATCAAATTGGACCTGCAGTAAACTCTGGTCGCTCAATCTTAATGTATGGCCCTCCTGGCAATGGTAAATCATCGATTTCCAATGGCATCCGGGATGCTATGGGTGACAAAGTCTTTATCCCTCGTGTATTGGAGTACGCTGGACAAGTTATATCTGTATACGATCCAATCATTCATACATCGGCACAAGAAGCTGCTGAAGAAGGTAGTGGTTTACGCCGCACTGGCGGAGCATACGATCGTCGCTATATTCAATGTGACCGCCCAACAGTTATCACAGGCGGTGAGCTTAACCTTGATATGCTTGAGCTTAAGTACAACCCAAATTCAAAAACTTACCAAGCACCTTTACAATTAAAAGCTGCAGGTGGCGTATTCATCGTGGATGACTTGGGACGCCAAGCTGAAAGTCCACAAGCATTGATCAACCGTTGGATTGTTCCAATGGAAGGTGGCGAAGATATTCTGAGTCTTCAATCTGGTGAAAAATTCACAGTGCCATTTGATACATTGGTGATCTTTTCAACCAACTTCCACCCAAATAAGATTTTTGATGGTGCTGCACTACGCCGGATTTATTTCAAGATAATCATCGAGTCCCCAAGTCGTGAAGACATGCTCCAAATCTATATGTTGGTTGCAAAAGCCAAACGATTTACTTTGGAAAAAGACGCATTAGTTTACTTGTTTGGTGCAAAATATGATGAAGTTGATCATAAATATGCAGCATATCAAGCACCATTCCTAATAGATCAAATGATATCCATTTGTGACTATCAGGGGCTGCCACGTGTAATGTCACGTAGCCTGATAGATAGTGCCTGGGCGAACATGTTCGTCGAAGATAGCGATGTCGAAAGATAACATCACCTTATCTAAGGCATAAAAAAGCTCTCTACAGCAACTGTAGAGAGCTTTTTATTTGATAAACTTATTTAATTTATGCCGTTAAACCTTCTGGTTCTTCCAAACCATTCACACGACAACAAGCTGTTAAAGTATTCGCTAGTAAACATGCAATTGTCATTGGTCCAACACCTCCTGGAACAGGAGTAATAGCACCAGCTTTTGCTGCAGCACTTTCAAAATGCACGTCACCAACCAATTTAGATTTACCTTCTTTTTCAGGGTGAGGAATACGGTTGATACCCACATCAATAACAGTTGCACCCTCACCAATCCAATCACCTGTAATCATCTCAGGGCGACCTACAGCCGCAACAACGATGTCTGCAGCACGACAGATGGCTTCGATATTTTTTGTACGGCTATGCGCGATTGTGACAGTGCAGCTGTCTTTCAGCAATAAATTTGCCATTGGCTTACCAACAATATTCGAACGCCCTACAACAACGGCATTCAAACCTGATAAGCTACCATGATGATCACGTAACATCATTAAACAGCCAAGTGGTGTACATGGCACCATAGAACGTTGCCCTGTACCTAACAAACCGACGTTAGAGATATGAAAGCCATCGACATCTTTTTCAGGAATAATCGAATTAATCACCAATTCTTCATTCAAATGTCCTGGCAGTGGCAATTGGCATAGAATGCCATGAACCGCTGGGTCTTTGTTCAATTGATCTATCAGTGCTAACAAATCCTCTTCAGATGTATCAACATCCAAACGGTGTTCAAAGCTGTTCATACCAACTTCAATCGTCGATTTATGTTTGTTGCGTACATACACTTGACTCGCTGGATCTTCTCCGACCAAAACTACGGCTAAACCTGGTGTAATACCGTTATCATTCTTCAAACGTTCAACATGTTTCGCTACTTGTGTACGCACATTTGCTGCAAACTCTTTACCGTCGATTATTTTTGCCGACATTGGTTTTCCTTTTTCAAAAAAAGACACACCACCCAATCATTGGATGGTGTGTATATTCATTTAGAATTTATGCATGCTAATCAAGCTATTTTCTAGAATAAGCCTTCGATTTGACCGTCATCATTCAGCATGATTGCTTCAGCACTTGGCACACGTGGCAAACCAGGCATTGTCATAATCTCACCACAGATCGCGACTATGAAACCCGCACCTGCTGAAAGACGTACTTCGCGCACTGGAAGCGAGTGACCTGTTGGCGCACCGCGCAAGTTAGGGTCAGTAGAGAAGCTGTATTGTGTTTTCGCCATACAGACTGGCAAGTTACCATAGCCTTGCTCTTCCCACTGTTTCAATTGATCGCGAATTTTCTTATCTGCAAGAACCTCATCAGCACGATAGATACGCTTTGCAATTGTATCAATTTTTTCGAACAATGGCATATCATCTGGATAGATCGGCGCAAAGTTTGCCATGTCTGCATCAGCAATTTCTGCAACGCGTTTTGCCAAGTCTTCAGACCCTTTAGAACCGAATTCCCAGTGTTGAGATAAGATTGCTTCTGAACCTTGTGTTTCTACATAGTCTTTTACCGCTTGAATTTCAGCATCTGTGTCAGTCACAAAGTGGTTGATTGCAACAACAACTGGAACACCAAAACCTTTTAGATTTTCAATGTGACGGCCAAGGTTTGCACAACCAGATTCAACAGCTGCTACATTTTCTGGGCCAAGATCAGCTTTTGCAACGCCACCGTTCATTTTCATAGCGCGAACAGTTGCCACACAAACCACTACGGATGGTGCAATACCTGCTTTACGGCATTTGATGTTCATGAATTTTTCAGCGCCCAAGTCAGCACCGAAGCCAGCTTCTGTCACAACATAGTCTGCCAATTTCAAAGCAGTCTTTGTTGCAACAACAGAGTTACAACCGTGTGCGATGTTCGCAAATGGACCACCATGTACAAATGCTGGATTGTTTTCCAATGTTTGTACTAGGTTTGGCTGCATTGCTTGTTGCAACAAAACAGTCATAGCACCGTCTGCTTTGATATCACGGCAGTAAATTGGCTCGCGGTCGCGCGTATATGCAACAATGATATCACCCAAGCGTTTCTTAAGATCGTCCAGATCGTTAGACAAACATAAGATCGCCATAACTTCTGACGCAACAGTGATGTCAAATCCAGCTTGACGTGGGAAACCGTTAGAAACGCCACCCAATGATGTCACAACATCACGCAATGCACGATCATTCATATCTAGAACACGGCGCCATACAACACGACGTTGGTCAATTTTCAGCGCGTTACCCCAGTAAATGTGGTTATCTATCATTGCAGACAATAGGTTATGTGCAGATGTAATCGCATGGAAATCACCTGTGAAGTGTAGGTTCATGTCTTCCATTGGAACAACTTGAGCGTAACCACCACCAGCAGCGCCACCCTTCATACCGAAACACGGACCCAATGAAGCTTCACGGATACAGATAGCAGCGTTTTTACCAATACGGTTCAAACCATCACCCAGACCAACAGTCGTTGTCGTCTTCCCTTCACCAGCAGGTGTTGGGTTAATCGCTGTTACCAAGATCAGTTTACCGTCTTCTTTACTAGCTTGTGCTTTGATGAATTCAGCAGATACTTTTGCTTTATCATGGCCAAATGGCAGCAAGTCATCAGATGGAATACCAAGCTTTGCACCGATCTCTTGGATTGGTTTTTTATTGGCTTCGCGAGCAATTTCAATATCAGTTTTATAGGACACGAGCGGATACCTTTGTATTTGCCCAATATGGGCGTTTCTCTGGTAACCTTATCACCTATGAGTGCGACATTTCATCCTTTAGAAACCGACATTCTGCGTCCCTGAATCGTCTTTTATGACTTTAAAAGTCCACTATTGGAAACTTATGTTTACCAAAGAGGCCGAAAGCACCGATTTTGAAGGTAAAATTAAAGAATTTCAGCTAATAAAGTTTGAAAAACGACTCGCCTGTGCAAAAACGAAAAAAGCCTGCAAAATTGCAGGCTTTTCAAACACTTAACTTTCCGTTTAAGACGGTTCAGGCTCCATGTCACCCGAAGGCTTAGCTTTAGGCTTTTTAGTCTTAGGAACTGCAATTACACTCGGTTTTTCATCATCTCCGGATGGGTCATCATCATCATTGCCAATTTTTTGGCCATTCATAATTTTAACAATCTCATCACCAGTAAGTGTCTCATATTCCAAAAGACCTTGTGCCAAGCGCTCAAACTCTTTCTTCTTTTTCTTTAGAATAGAAACAGCTGTTTGGTAACCGTCTTCGATCATGCGCTTTACTTCATCTTCGATCAGCTCTTTTGTTTTTGCTGAAATAGAGAAACCGCCAACGTTACCGCCAGAATAGCCTTCATGGGCAGCTTGATAATCCACATCACCCACAACATCAGACATACCCCAACGCATAACCATAGCACGTGCTAAAGACGATGCTTGCTGGATATCGCCGGATGGGCCGTTAGAAACATTCTCTTCGCCCCATTTGATGATCTCTGCAGCTTTACCTGCCATTGTCATCGCAAGGTTATGTTCACATTGGCGTCTATGCCAATTTAGGCGATCCATTTCTGGAAGCGATACAACCATACCCAATGCTTGTCCGCGAGGGATAATAGTCGCCTTATAAACAGGATCACATTCTTCCAAAGACAGACCAACCAAAGCATGACCCGCTTCGTGATAAGCAGTATGCTCTTTTTGCTTCTCGGTCAGAACCATAGAACGACGTTCTGAGCCCATCATAACTTTGTCTTTGGCTGTTTCAAAATCTTCCATCATGACAAATCGTTTACCTGTACGTGCAGCACCTAATGCAGCTTCATTCACTAGGTTTGCAAGATCAGCACCAGAAAACCCTGGAGTACCACGTGCAATAATGCGTAGATCAACATCTGGGCCAAGTGGAGTTTTGCGTGCATGTACATTCAAAATCTTTTCACGTCCTTTAATATCAGGGTTAGGCACTTGAACCTGACGGTCAAAACGGCCTGGACGTTTCAAAGCTGGATCAAGAACATCAGGGCGGTTGGTTGCAGCCAAAAGGATCACACCTTCGTTTGCCTCAAAACCATCCATTTCAACCAACAATTGGTTCAATGTTTGCTCACGCTCATCATTACCTCCACCATGGCCTGCCCCACGGTGGCGACCCACTGCATCAATCTCATCGATGAAAACGATACAAGGAGCATTTTTTTTCGCTTGTTCAAACATGTCGCGCACACGAGATGCACCAACACCGACGAACATTTCAACGAAATCAGAACCAGAGATAGTAAAGAATGGAACTCCAGCTTCACCAGCAATCGCACGTGCAAGCAATGTTTTACCTGTACCAGGAGGGCCAATCAATAAAGCACCTTTTGGGATCTGACCACCAAGACGTGAAAACTTTTGTGGATCACGTAGGAATTCCACAATCTCTTCAAGCTCTTCTTTAGCTTCATCGATACCAGCAACATCGTCAAATGTTTTACGGTCTTCATTTTGGTTCAACAAACGCGCTTTGGATTTACCAAAACCCATTGCCCCACCTTTACCGCCACCTTGCATACGGTTCATGAAGAATATCCATACACCGATCAACAATAGGAATGGCAGCCATAATGAAATTGTGCTCATAAAGCCTGATTGCTCTTGTGGAGCGGCTTCAACTTCAACTTTCGCAGCAAGTAGTTGCTCTGTAATGTCTACTTCACGTGGCTTAACTGTACGGTATTGTTGGTCGTCGCTTCCGCGGATGTAAACTTTCTCTCCATCAAGAACAACACGCTTAACAGAACCATTGTCCACACGTTCCATGAATTGCGAGAAGGTAATAGCCTTACCACCTTGCGATTCTGCATTGTTGTTAAAAATACTGAATAGTCCAATCACGAGTAAAAACAACGCGACCCAAATAATAAGATTTCTGGCGTTACCCAAGGGTTTTCTCCTGTTTATGTCAGCAAATGCCGACTCGCTTAGTGCGGTGACTTATGAACATAATCCTCTTTTGAGGTTATTCAATGTGAAACAATGCTTTTATAGAAATGTTTAGGATCAGTTTTTAGTGAGATTGTCTCATTTCCCGCTGATGCAAGCAATGGTGCAACAATAACCGTTTCATCTTCCCAAATCGCAGGCGTTTGAAGCAAAACATCTCTTATAACATTCAATTCACGCCAGTTTTGAATTTGAGGCAGCCCTTTATCCCCTAAAGGGCCAACAAATAACCCATCATTATGATCGGCAGAAATCAGCCAACGATTATCATAAAGTACATTCTCGATCCGTAATTTAGGCAAACATGCCAACTCACGCATAATATGTAATGTGCCGTCTTTTGTGGGTTTAAAAAAACATCCACCCAAAGTTTGAGAAGTGCTAGATAGGATACGTTCATGAATTGTTTTTAAAGCATCAAAACGTGGACGGTATTCTGCGCCTGAAACCCAAGCCATTATACAGCTTAGCAACCTGTATTGGATATCTAATGGTTCTTTGGAAAATTGTTCCAAATTCACTTCAACAACACCGTACTTATTTGGTAAACAACAGCGATAAGCAGCAACTTGAGTAAGTTGCTCTAATGCTTTTCGTGGCAATTGCAAATTTTGTGCAGTCTGCGCCAAACGCTCACTCGTAAGCCCCAACTCTGCTAATATAGGTAATGCATTACGCATTTTGACTCGGTCAAATTTTGTATCATCATTCGATGGGTCATCGATCCAAACTTGATCAAGACTCGTCAGATAGTCACGCAGTACAGCACGTGGGATGTTTAACAAAGGGCGAACCCAAATTGGCTCTTCTCCATTAATGTGTTGAATACCCGATAATCCATCCACACCAGATCCACGCGCCAAACGCATAAGAAATGTCTCTGCTTGGTCATCTTGTGTGTGCCCTAATGCAATGGTCGTTATTTCAAGATCTGCGGCCCATTTTGCCAAGAGTGTTTTGCGTGCATTACGTGCAGCACTTTGCAAATTGCCTTTCCCAACCCACCCATTCCACTCTAATGTAGTGTGCTTTAACCCAATGTTAGCACACAGTTGACCAACAAAAGCTGCTTCGTCTACAGCTTCGGGACGGAGGTTATGGTTAACGGTAGCCACATAAAGTAACCGATCATTCCTTTGCGTCCATTCAGCCAAAAGCCGAAGCAAAGCGATGGAATCCCCGCCTCCTGAAACGGCAACACCCAAAGCCCCTTCAGGTACTTCACACATTACAGCATCTAGTTTCGTGTATAATGTTTTGTGATCCACCGATCTCAAGAACAGCTCAATGCTGTCATCTGAGCTTGCGCATCACCAACTTCAACAGCTGAAGGATATCTGCGTTCAACTTCACCCAATGTAGCACAGGCATCTTCAGTCTGTCCCAATCGTGCCAAGCTTACACCAAGACGGAACAATGATTTAGGCGCAATCGTACCATTAGGTGTTCCACTAAAACTTTCCAAGAACGCTCTTGCAGCATTGCTCCAGTCCCCTTGACCAGCCAAACCTTCTGCGCGCCAATAATGCGCTTGGTCTGTCAGCGGCCCATCTGGGTATGTGAGCATAAATTGATCAAATTGCTTAACACCATCAGCAAAATTACCATCTTCAACAGCCGCTTTTGCACGATCAAAGTCATTCTGTTCAGAAGCCGTCAATTCGATGCCCGCCGTCGCATTGGGTGTTGTAGCTGCAGTCTGACCTTGTTCATCTAATATATCAATTGGAGGTAAATTTGTAACATCACCACCTTCTAGTTCTACAATTCGAAATTGCAGATCACCTAATTTATTGTTTGCATCAGCAACGATACGGTCGATACGGTAATGTAATTGTTCAACAACGCCAGTAATGCGCCTTAATTCCAATTCAAGTGCATCCGTACGCTGTAATAAAGAACCATTATTGTTTTGCGTTGTGCCGTTTGAAGTCGTTGCCAACTCACCTTTTAAGTTTTGAATTTGCGTGTTCAAAGAAACCAACTCTTGCCGGATATCAGCAAGAGTCTCTTCATTAGATTGAGCATGCAGCAATGCTGGCGCGCATGCTGCCCAAATACAAATAGATGTGAATTTTGCAAATTTACGCCCAATAGACATAAGGTACCTCTTAACTACCTAAACCAGCATTGATCGCTGTTTCCGCACGGCGGTTCTTAGACCAACATGCTTCTGTTGAACAAATTTCTAATGGCTTCTCTTTACCGTATGTCAACGTCTTTACGCGATTTTCGGCGACACCGCGGCTAACCAAATAGTTTTTGGCAGAACTGGCTCGGCGCGCACCCAAAGCTAAGTTGTATTCACGTGTACCTTGTTCGTCTGCATGGCCCTCGACTGTTACACTGTACTGTGTATTTTGATTCAGCCAATTTGCTTGTCCATCCAATACTGCCGTAGCCTCTGGACTTAGTGTACTTTGATCAACTGCAAACAATACACGATTGCCGATTGTTTGTTGGAAGTACGCTACAGATGTTGGGTCATCCAAACTGCCCTGTGTGATCGCACCATTACCACCAGCAGTAACATCGCCTGGTTTTTTCCCAAATCCACCTAATCCGCCGCTACAAGCGCTTAGACTAACCACACATACTAATGTTGTGCTTAACTTTATAACACTGTTCATAATCATCGCTTACTCTGCCTCTCTTGATCGCTTTTTGCCATCATTTTTCTTATTTATACCAGAACTCTTCTTCATTGTGAACGGTTTCCCGTTCATTCCAACAAACCAGACCAATTAGGATCTGATCCAAAAGTAGGTGTGTTCACTTTACGTAAATTACGGCCAGTTACATCTACAGAATAAATACTTGGTGCTCCATTTGCCCCTGCAGTTTCACGGAAAAACATGATTACGCGTCCATTAGGTGCCCATGTTGGGCCTTCATCAAGGAATGAACGAGACAATAGTTTTTCACGGCTTCCATCAGTACGCATCACGCCAATGTGAAATTGGCCTTTGTTCAATTTTGTGAATGCAATCATGTCTCCACGAGGTGACCATACAGGCGTACCATAACGTCCACTCCCAAAACTAATCCGTTTTGCGGCACCACCTGTAGCAGACATAACATAGATTTGCTGGCTACCACCACGATCTGATTCAAACACAATCTGTGATCCATCGGGTGAAAAACTTGGTGCAGTTTCAATTGCTGGCGAATTGGTCAACTGCGCGCGACGGCCACTTGCAACATCAATAACAAAAATATCCGAGTTACCGTTTTCAGATAACGACATCACAACCTTACTGCCATCAGGTGAAAAGCGCGGTGCAAAAGCCATAGATGGCTGATCACCCAAAATACGACGCTGCAATGTATCCACATTCAACAAGAACACACGTGGCGAACCAGTTTCGTAACTTGTGTAAATGATATCACGCGCATTCGGGGAAAACCGTGGTGCCAAAACAATTGAACTGGCATCCGTCAGGTAGCGCACATTCGCACCATCATAATCCATCAAAGCCAAACGTTTTTGGCGTTTATTCTTTGGCCCCTCTTCCGAGATGTAAACAACACGACTGTCGAAATAACCACCCTCACCTGTCAAACGGCTATACACAGCATCCGCAATTTTATGTGACATGCGGCGCCAACTGTTTACAGAAGCCGAAAATTGCAAGCCTTCCAATGGTGTTTGTGCGAAGACGTCAAATAAACGGAATTTGATCGTCAACTTATCGCCCGTCACACTAATAGATCCAGCGATCAAGGCCTGGACATTGATTGCCTTCCAATCTGCAAATTGAACTGGCGCATTAAAGTTGGTGATCTTGGAAATATGTGCTGCATTTGGAATCTCACGAAACAATCCTGAGCCCGTCAAATCCGAAACAATTACTTTAGTAAGGTCTGCTGCATATTTTCCAGCCGCAGCATTTTCTGCAATAAAGACAGGTGCGGCGAATGGTAATGGTTCAATCACCCCATCCGTAATTTCAATCCGCAAAGGTTTACCTTGTGCAATCACAGGCGTCGATATCAGTGTGGCAGCGGCCAAAGCGCTACATAAAAATGTCAAAACTTTTTTCATCATCTCAATACCATATTTTCAGGGTTAAAGACGACTTCGATTTGTCGCCATTGTTCATATTTTTTTTTTGGTAAGTCATAAGGTGCACAGCGAATTAACGCACGTCTACCAGCTTCAAACGCCTGCTTCAACGCACCAGTCGGCGTACCAGAAGGCTCTAATAGTTTCGGGGCTCCTGCCAGTTTACCGTCAGGATTCAACTCAATACCAATCACAACGGAAAGGTCACCCGCATTTTGTAAACCAACAGGTACGTTCCAACACTTTTGCACGGCCAAAACCAAACCTTCACGTTCCCCACCTGTCAAAGGTGGGCCTACAGGCACAGCTGGTTTGTTTTCCTGTGCTTCTTTTTCCGCTTGCGCCAAAGCTTTGGCAATCTCATCTGCGGTATTATCCTTTGGTTCTTCCTTTACAGGTTCTTCCTTTGGTTCAGGCTTTTCAATTTCAGCTATCTTAGGCTTGATATTCTTAGGACGCGAACGTGGCACACTTGATGTCGTTGGCGCGTATTCACTTGGCTTTTCAGCCTCAGTAACGATTTCAGTCGCCGCTTCTTTCGGAGCTTGTTCTTGTTTTGGTTCCTTTACCTGTTCAGCTTTTTCAGCACTATCATCAGATGCCGTTTCCTTAACAACTGTTTCGGCTTCTTTGGCATTCACATCTGGTTTTGGCGCAGATTGTTTATCAATTCGTGGTGCGGGTGTTGGCTCAGGTGCAGCTATTGCAATCTGTTCCTCAGGTTTAGGTTCCGCAGGTTTTTCGGGTTGCACAATCTCTGGAGCCTTTTCTTCACGCGGTTCTGGTTTTGGCTCATTCAATTCAGGAGCTTTTTCTGGCTCGGGTGCAGTTTCAGGTGCCGTAGTTTGCAGGGTTGCAAATTCATCAGAGGAAATAATACTGACTTCAGAAATCTGTATAGGTGTGCTGTCAGCGGAATCAAAAAAATCCACACCGAACACAGCTAGCCCGATACAGCCTACATGCAATGCGCCTGATATTTTGGTGCCTGTTTGCACACTACACCTCAGCCGTCCTGATCATTCAATGATGGGCCACCCGCATCAGTAACCAAACCGATATCGCGGAAACCACCTGCATTCAGTGCGCCCATAACCTGCATCACGACTTCATATGATACGGCCCCATCAGCGCGCAAAAACACTTTGTCATTTTCACGTTCAGCTGCAATCGCTTGTAGTTTTGGAATCAAAGTGTTGCGGTCAATCTCAGTACTTTGCAAAACCAAAGTTCCATCAGCTGAAATTGCAATTGTCAGTGGTTCCTCGTCTTCAGTCGGTAAAGCTGTTGCTGCCGTCTTAGGCAATTCAATAGGCACGCCAACTGTCAGCAAAGGAGCTGCAACCATAAAGATAATCAATAGTACCAGCATAACATCCACGAATGGCGTGACATTGATTTCTGCCATTGGTTTACGTTTTGCATGACTACGACGACGCTTACCGCCGCCTCCACCGCTTTGAATAACACCTGCACCCATAGTTTACTCCTATGCGTCTAGCTGTCTGGAAAGGATTGTCGAAAACTCATCCGCAAAGCTGTCGTAATCACCGATGATACGATCAGCGTCTGTAGAAAGTTTATTATAGAAGATAACGGCTGGGATCGCGGCAACCAAACCAAGCGCTGTCGCTGCAAGCGCTTCGGCAATACCAGGTGCTACAACAGCAAGGTTCGTATTCTGTTGAATTGCGATTTGTTCAAACGAATGCTTAATCCCCCAAACTGTACCAAACAGTCCAACGAAAGGTGCGATCGCACCGACAGTTGCTAAGAATGTTAAACCGTTATTGAGTTTTTCTGACTCACGTGAGATCGCAACATCCATAGATCTATCAATCCGTTGCTGCACACCAGCAATCATCTGTCCATCTGATCTATGTGAACGGCGCCATTCGGAAATACCCGCCACAAAAATGCGTTCAGAGCCGCCCTGTGGGTTATCACCCAGTTGTTGATAAAGACCATCCAAAGGCTCGCCGGACCAAAATGCACGGTCGAATTTGTCGGTATCTCGCCTTGCTTTACGATAGTTTATAAATTTTTGAATAATGATGCCCCACGACCAAAAAGACGCGAAGATCAAAACCAACATTACCAATTTAACTGTAATTGTTGCACGTAAGAATAAAGCAAGCATTGAAAAATCAACATCTTGCACTGCACCCAGTGTTTCTACTGCCATAAGTCCACTCGTTCTGCCTATGAACCATCTTTATGATGATTTCGTGTTTTTATTGTTCTTGGCAGCCTTTTAGCAAAAAACCTATGCTAGGCATAGCTTTTGCTGCGTTATTTCACCAAATCGTTTAATTTTGCGCGAATATCCGCTGGGAAACGGGCTATTCTTCCAGAAATTGTGATGCAAACAACTGTAACCAAAGCAGAAAAAATCATCTGTCCCCCTCGAAAGACATTTTGCGTGAACACAATTTTAGCCCCTGTAACACTGCTTAAAGTGGTCTCAACAGATAAATCATCGTTCAACTTTGCGCTACCTATATAATCAGCTTCGACTTTTTTAACCGCGAACACCAGTTCCTGATCGCGCATCGCAACCTGATCAATACCCGCTTCTAGCACCAATGTGCTACGAGCACGTTCAATAAATTTTAGGTAATTCGCATAATACACAATCCCCGCCAAATCGGTGTCTTCATAATAAACGCGGACAGGGAATTGATGTTTCATTGTTTTAGATCGTTGTATAATTTATATGCTCTTGGGTGCAAACGAAGTGCATGGCTGGGATCAGATGCACTTGCTGGCATGATAGGATCATAAGCAGCACGCACAAGGCAAGCAAAGCTTGGCTTTACAATACATATGCCATTTTCTTTGATCGTAGCAATCGGGCTTTGCATCTCGAACGCATCTTCAGACCACACTAAAAGACTTTGCAATGTTTCACCTGTAGCAAGAGCCTGAACAGGCATGTCTGCAACGGCTCCTTTCATACGGATAAACAACAAACACATTTTGATCGCACCATCTGCATCAAAGATAAACATACGATGCTCGTTTATATTCTTTGTTTGCAATGTGATGATAAGGTTACCCAGATTAGGAACAAGTTTTTCCAAATCAGGAACATTAGAAACTTCATCCCATTCAGAACAGAAAAACCACATAAAGTTAACGCCCAACTCAGGGTCTGTTTCCGCTAATGTGCCGCCTGAAATAGCAACCGTTTGCGCAATCGCGTCTTTCAAATAGGCCAGTGTATTATCATCAACCCCAAAAACCACGGGGGCAATCGGGCGCCCCCAACGTGCAAAACTATATTCACCAGTCTTACGTGTGAAAAGTTTTTCAACCGCTTCCACAGTCAACATATCATCGCTCATTTACCGTTCCCAAACATATCCGTCTGTGCAGTTGGCTTTGGCGCATCCAATCCCAGGTGCTTCCATGCTTTTGCCGCCAACATACGCCCGCGCGGAGTACGCTGAATAAGGCCTTGTTGCAATAAATAAGGTTCAATAACTTCTTCAATCGCGTCACGTGCTTCAGATAACGCAGCAGCAATGGTTTCAACACCAACTGGGCCGCCCCCATAGTTTTCTGCCAACAGACGTAAATATCGACGATCCGCACCATCAAGGCCAAGATCATCAACACCCAAGCGCGTCAAAGCCATATCCGCTATCTTTTGATCGACTTTCCCATTGCCTTCAACGATTGCGAAATCAACGACACGGCGCAATAAACGCCCTGCAATACGCGGTGTTCCACGCGAACGTCGCGCAATTTCGCGCGCGCCATCTCCTGTGGCATCAGCTCCCATCAATCGCGCGCCGCGATCAACGATATGGCATAACTCATCAACTGTATAAAATTCTAAACGCGTTGGAATGCCAAAGCGGTCTCGTAAAGGCGTAGTTAACAAACCTAATCGTGTCGTAGCCCCAACCAAAGTAAAAGGTTGCAAATCAATACGCACAGTCCGCGCAGCGGGGCCTTCGCCAATCACCAGATCCAGTTCAAAATCTTCTAAGGCTGGATAAAGCACTTCTTCAACTGCTGGATTCAAACGGTGTATTTCATCAATGAACAAAACATCGCGCTCATCTAGGTTGGTTAAAATCGCCGCCAAATCCCCCGCTTTTGCCAAAACAGGGCCAGAGGTCATGCGGAAGTTCACACCCAACTCTTTACTCATGATTTGCGCGAGTGTTGTTTTACCAAGCCCAGGGGGACCATAAAACAATGTATGATCCATTGCTTGCCCACGTTGACGCGCACTTTCAATGAACACCTTCAGATTGGCACGCGCACCAGCCTGCCCAACAAATTCATCCAAAGATTGGGGGCGCATCGCGCGATCAACATCGGTTGGTTGTTCTTCAGGGCGTAAATTCGGATCAGGTTCCGTCATATTATCACCCTTTTGGTGCCAGTAGTTTCAAAGCGGCTTTGATCAATGCCCCAGAGTCTGCCTCTGGATCAACACCAGAGGCCTCTGCAACAGCACTTGCCGCTTCCCCTTGACCATAGCCTAAATTAACCAACGCAGAAAGAGCATCAGCTTGCGCTCCTGCCGTATTCACACCTGATGTAACAGGTTTCACCACACGCTCTGTCGCAACTGGTACATCGATGACCATACTATCATCAGCAACAGCTTGCTCAGAACCCGCCGCACCCATAGAGATAATGCTAGCCGCTTTATCTTTCAGCTCGGTCACAATGCGCTGCGCTATCTTTGGTCCGACACCAGGCGCAGCCTTAATCGCCGCAATGTCACCCAATGTAATGGCACGCGACACACCATCTGTTCCAAGGGTTCCTGCAATCGCCAATGCTGCTTTTGCTCCTACACCTTGCACAGTGGTTAACAATTTATGCCATTCTTTTTCTGCTAAAGTTAAAAAGCCAAACAGTTGTAAATTATCTTCGCGCACCAATAAATCCGTATAAAGTGCCACAACACCACCCGCAGGCGGTAAAGATGCTAATGTCAGTTCAGAACAATAAACCAAATATCCGACGCCTTGAACATCAACCAAGACATGATCCTTGGCGCGATAGTCAACCTTACCCGTAATCTTACCAATCATGCCACGGCTCCAGCTTTGGCAATCGCATCATGTAATTTGTTGGAAAACTGTGCGTGGTGTGAATGACATAAGGCAATCGCAAGTGCATCTGCAGCATCTGCGCCAGCAATTTTCACCCCAGGCAATTGCAATTTCACCATATGATCGACCTGTTTTTTTTCGGCATGCCCCACACCAACAACCACTTTTTTGATCGCATTGGGGTAATATTCACCAATTTCCAGCCCAAATTGTGCTGGAACCAACATTGCAATCCCCCTTGCTTGGCCTAATTTCAAGGTACCAGCCCCGTCTTTGTTAACAAAAGTCTGTTCAACGGCGGCTGTTTCGGGCTCATATTCTTGGAATATCGCGGTTAATTGCTCATGTAAGCTCAATAAACGTTTCCCAAAATCTGTTCCTTCAGATTTACAAACACCGTTTGCAACATGGCTACATTTAGTGCCTGAGATATCAATAATACCCCACCCCATGTTTCGCAAACCCGGATCGATCCCTATGACGCGCATATTAGTCCTGTTTCTTGCCTAAAGCAGCAATAGCACGAAACGAGAACATTAGCCAAGCATCTTTATAAATTCGCATTCATATTTTGTTAACCGGCTATGCAAAAACAGCATTTCGGACATGCAATAATCACCATTGTAGAAACCCATAGGCAGGCATAGATGGGAATTATCAGACACGGTCATAATGACCACATTCAAGGATTAAGCCAATGGCTACTATGAACCCAACAAATGCTGCACCATTCGGTGCTATTTCAACATACCGCGCTACACGTGCTGTTGAGGCTGCTGTTAACAGCCTTGTCGTGTGGAATGCAAAACGTAAGACATATAAGATGCTAGATCGCCTAACAAACCGCGAGCTAGAAGATATCGGCATGACACGTGCAGATGTTGAAGCGCTAAACACTGGCCTTTTCCGCCAACTTTAAGCACCTTCAAAACATTCTAAATTTTAAAGCCATCCATATTTGGGTGGCTTATTTTTTGGGGCTGCTCTTCGTTAAATCTGAAAGCTGATCAATCATGACATGGATAGGGCCTGTAAAATAATCTGGCGCCATAATAATAGACATGATTGGCGCAACACCCGCACCTTTGGACCATTTTTCAATTTTACCTTGATATGCTGCTTGGTCCGAATGGTAGATCATAACCGCTTTTGTCACAGTAAAAATCAAACAAAGCTTAAACAGAACCTTAATCGTTCCATATACTGCGCTTTTAGGGGTTGTGCCTTTACTTTGTTGGATCACACCAAAACGGTCACGTCGCAAATTACGGCGTGACTTACCCATATTTCGTTCAATTTTATCCACTCTAGAGCGGAACTCGTCCATTTGGATGTCTGACATAACGGAACACTCTTCTACTAAAACTAAAAAACAGACTTACTTTACGTAAACTGATCATAAGAGTGTGGCGAAATTATGTTAAATCTTTTGTAATGTTAAGGTCGACCATTCACCAATAATCAAACGGTCTTTTTCAACAAACCCATTGTTTTCATAGCTTTCTGATACATCATCTGCTTGGTGATTCAATATACCTGATAGGATTGCATATCCATTTTTTGCACAAGAAGCACCCATATCAGCAGACAAAGCAATAAGTGGACCTTTTAGAATATTCGCCAAAATCAAATCATATGGCGCCCCTTCGCGCAAACGTGGATGATCAAAACCTGCACATGTCACAACTTCTACGCGGCCATCCAAACCGTTACATGACAAATTCGCTATTGCTGTATCGGTCGCAACTTCATCAATATCGCTAGCAATCATAGGAACATCCCAAACCTTCGCAGCTCCCATTGCCAGAACAGCTGTACCACAACCAATGTCTGCAACATTCTTTGGGGTAAACCCGTCATTCGCAATCGCATCCAAAGCCGTCAAACAGCCTTGCGTTGTACCATGATGCCCTGTTCCAAATGCCATCGCTGCTTCAATCAGCATCGGCACACAATCTTCTGGTACAGAATCTGCGTCATGGCTTCCATAAAGATAAAACCGACCTGCACGAATTGGAGCTAGCTCACGGCGAACTTCTGCAACCCAATCCTTGTCAGGAACCTCTGAAACAGCGAATGGTTTTGCATCGTTAGCAGCACAAATCAGAGCTAAAGCAACCTCATCTGGCTTTTCCAAAAAATATCCACCAACCTCAAATAGGCCAGAACCATCTTCGATTTCGAAAACCCCGACACCAATCGGTGTTGGCTCTAGATTTTCCAACATTTCGCCCATAGCTTCGGCAGCTTGTTTATTCGCAAGTGTAGTTAAGGCAGTATATGTTGGCATGATATCCTCACGGGGGTTCGTTTGCCTCGCGGATAAGACAGTGCAGCCATTACGTCAAGCATTCAAGCCAATCGGACAGACCGCACCAGTTCCGCCAATGCCACAATAACCATCAGGGTTCTTTGCCAAATACTGTTGATGATACTCTTCAGCATAGAAAAACTCTGGCGCAGGAATAATTTCCGTAGTTATAGCACCGTAGCCTTTATCAGCCAAACGTGGTTGAAATGCTGCTAAACTCTCTTTTGCAGCATCACGCTGTGCATCTGAATATGTATAAATGCCCGAACGATATTGCGTACCTTGATCATTACCCTGGCGCATCCCTTGTGTAGGATCATGGTTTTCCCAGAACACTTTTAACAAAGCTTCATAACTGATCGCTGAAGGATCATACGTAACTAACACAACTTCATTATGTCCAGTCTTACCAGTACAGACTTCTTCATAGGTCGCATTTGGCGTGTGGCCCGCTGCATACCCAACAGCCGTGACCCAAACACCATCAAGCCCCCAGAACATCCGTTCCACACCCCAGAAACAGCCCATACCAAACATAGCCTGCTCAAAACCAGAAGGGATATCCGTTTGCAAGGCGCGACCATTCACAAAATGCGTTTCGGCTGTAGAAATTGCTTCGCTGCGACCAGCCAATGCTTGTGACTTCGTTGGGATTTCAACAGGGCGTTTAAAGAACATCTGATCTCTCCATAGATTTAATCTGATATTTAGCGTTTACGAGCTTTATGTCTAGCCTTAGCAGCATCCCTCTCTTCAACGTTACCAATGAAATACCAGCCAAGCATCATGGATACTGTACCCGCTATGCACCATGCCAATGCTTGGCCATAGATTACGCCAGGGGCTGCATAATATGCACCCATTATTAAACATAGAGGCCACATCAATACGCCGTCTTTGAACCAATTAATACACGACGAATAAACAGGGCGTCCTAGATTATTAAAAGAAGCGTTTGAAACATATAAAGCGCCTGCAAAAACATAACTGCCAGCCGCAATATATGTGAATGACTTGATCACTTCGGCAGCTTCGTCAGTCAAATTAAAAATCGCGATAATCGGGTCAGTCATTGCCGCCAAAATTATCCAAGCAATCACAACATACACCACGCAAAAAATCAAAGCATCGCGGTACACCATGCGAATACGATCAAACATATGTGCTCCGTAATTTTGACCGATAATCCCGCCAATAGCACCTGACAATGAATACACGCCACCGAATGTAAGCACAGTTAAACGCCCCAAAACGGCCCAACCTGCTACAGCACTTTCACCATACTCGGACATAATGCGCGTAATCAGATAGTTCCCAAAAGGCGATGAAAGCTGCGTGATCATTGCAGGCAACACAATAATGAAAAACGGCATACTCCAGCGTTTGACAAAATGTAGTTTAATAGGTGCCGCTAAATTATGAACACCTATAAGGAAATACAGCCCTAGTGCACATGATACTACACGTGAAATCACCACACCCCAAGCAGCACCATAAATGCCCATATCCATAAAAATGATCAAGAATGGGTCTACGATCATAGCAACCAAACCAGCAGATAAAGTTACGTACATAGAACGCCGGGCATCGCCTTCGGCACGCAAGACAGCTGATGAGATCATGCCTGTTACGATAAATGTTGAAGACGGTACTGAAATAAGCAAGAAGTCCGCACTGATTTGTAAGACCTCTCCCGAAGCCCCCGATAATTGCAACACCTCGTACCGAAAAATCGTAATGATCAAAGCCAATATACTTTGCGTCGTAATACCAATCACTAAAGATGTTGTGGCCTGTTCCCGCGCATTTTGTAAATTGCCCTGCCCTAGTGATTTTGCAACCAAAGCAGTACCAGCAATCATAAAACCAATGCTGGTCGAAATCATAAACAACTGTACGATCCAGACAAACCCCAGAGCTGCCATAAATGTCTCATTATCTAAATATGAAACCCAGAATACTGTTGCCGCATCGACCAAAAACAAGAACGTCAGCCCGATCATACCTGTCACGGTCATAACCGAAACATGGCGCATGGTAGAGCCTGTTAGAAAACGCGCTTGTTTACCCTCGGCCATATACTAACCTTGTTTCGCGAAAATAGTTTCGCGCCCCATCATAGGATGGCGCGGTATTAACAAAGCAAGGCCTAATGAAATCCCCGCCATTGCCGCTGCTATACCGAACACTGCAGTAGGAGAAACCAACCACACATACCCTAGCAAGGCAGGTAAAACGACAGCGCCAATATGATTAATTGTAAATGCGACGGCAGCTGTTGGAGCGATATCCTTTGGGTCCGCGATTTTCTGAAAGTAAGTCTTTTGCGCTAAAGCCAGCGCAAAAAAGAAATGATCCAATAAATATAAAGCTGCAGCGACGACCACACCCCACCCAAACACATAAATGCCTGCATAGGCTAAAAACACGGAAACCAGCCCAACGTATTCGAACGCCAAAGCATTCCGTTCACCAAACTTGGAAACCATACGGCCCATGATTGGCGCAATGAAGATATTTACGAAATAAGTGGCAAGGAAAAGCCCAGTTACTTCATGCACTTCAAACCCAAAACGTTCGACCATCATAAAGGCCGCAAAAACGATGAAAATTTGTCGGCGCGCGCCCGCCATAAATTGTAGTGCGTAATACAACCAATAACGTTTGCGCAGCACCATATTCTTATGCTGGATTACATCGCCCTCAAAACGAGGGAACGCCGCCCAACAGTAAACGGCGACAACAAAAGTTACCCCACCACCAATTATATAAAGCGTATTGTAATCCCACCCCAAAGTTTTCCATGTGAACATGATAAACAGATAGGTGATGAGCGATGCGCCTGATCCAATTGAAATCAACCAACCAAGTTTTTGGGGCGCCTCTTCTTTACTAAGCCATTGCAATTCCAATGACATTTTGACTGTCTCATAATAATGGAAACCAAGACTGGATAAGAAAGTCGTGATCAACAAACCGTAAAACGTAGGGAACCATGCCGTAACAGCAATCACAGCCCCAAGTAACATCATGCTGATAATTGCTAAAAGTTGTTCTCTGATAAATAGAATAACAATGATCACGCCAACGGCAAAAAATCCTGGCACTTCGCGAATAGATTGCAACCAGCCAATGTCACGCCCGTTAAAACCAGCCTCATGAACAACAAAATTATTAAGCAATGCCATCCACGTTGAAAACGCCATAGGCATGCAAAACGCCATAAGAGCGAGCAAAGTGAACGGGCGACGCCAAAACGGAAGATGGCCCGCGTTGCTGATAAGAATAGAACTGGACTGCATAGCGCGACCTAACGGGAAATACTTAACAGGCACAAGCGCAATATTGTACCAATCGAACCAGTTACCCCTATCGTTACTTTAGGTACCTTCTTAAGTAATCATCAGAATAATCCACCTCAAGCTCTACCCAAATCGGCAGATGATCTGACATCTCAAACGTTGTCCAATTTTTGTAAGACTTCGCCCAATCGGAATAAGGTTCTTTATTATACTTCGCCCGAGCTGCAGTCACGATATCCTTATAATGCGCTAACAAACCATCCCTATCTATGCGTGACAAACCAAGCTTGTTCTGTTTTTCAGTAAACTCCGAAGCCTTCACTTTAGGATGTGGCCCAAACACAGCATGGCGCCAATCGAATCTTCCATGCCGGAGCAATCTGGTTTTACGCCCAGCTTTACCTTTGGTCGTAAAAGCCATTTGATCGAAATACCTATTACCACTCATATTGGTCGGTCCAAAATCTGGTACAGTCATCTGTGTACCCTTTAAAGCCTGCATGACAACATCATCTTTCTTCTCGATATTCATATCACCAAGAAATACATGAACTTGATCTTCCTTTTTTGATCGCCGCACCAAAGTATCAGCAATCACTTTAATCTCTTGTGCGCGTAAATCTAAGTCATCGCCGTAAATGATATGGGCTGAGCAAAGTGAAAACTTAAACCATCCCGCTTGAAACGATGCAAAGAACGGAGATCGCGCGACTTGTTCACCTGCAATTAAATCTTCGCGTGGGATGACAATTTCACCAATCAAATTCCTAAAAAACACGCGATCGGTATTATACACAAACGCCATACGTTCATTATTACCACCCTTTGCTTCTGACACATCAGATACAAAGTAATCCCAGTTTGGCCCCAGCAACTTTACCAACCGCTGTAACGGTTTCAAATCCGCCTTAATCTCTTGAATGGCGCAAATATCAAAATGATCGATGATTTCAGCGATGTAATGATAACTCTCATCCAAACGCGGCATGCCATCATCAAAAGCGCGAATATTCCATGAGCCAATAATCAACGATTTTGGGTGTCGGTCTTTTTCTATTTGTTCATAAAGGTCATGCCTTAATGTTAGCAATCGCGAGGCAATCCATGTTTGTTTATCTGGGTAATCTGGGTCGTCTTTATAATACTTTAGGCCGTGATAGAACGTCATAACAAATTCCAATCTATAAGCTTAACAATATCCTAATTTTAAAACGAAACCCCAATTACACCAAATATATTTTATCTTTTAATATAGCACCCATACGAAAAAAGGTCGCCCAACAGGCGACCTTTTCGAATTCTGATATGTACGGTGAAGATTAGTTCTTCGCGTAATATTCCACAACCAAGTTTGGTTCCATCATCACTGGGTAAGGGATGTCTGAAAGACCTGGTGTGCGAACGAATGTAGAAGTCATTTTGCCGTGGTCTACGTTTAGGTACTCTGGCAAGTCACGCTCTTGAGAGCCTACAGCTTCAAGAACCAAAGCCATTTGCTTTGACTTTTCACGAACTTCGATCACGTCGCCTTCTTTAACGCGGTATGAAGGAATGTTCACTTTCTTGCCGTTTACTTTCACGTGACCGTGGTTCACGAACTGACGTGCAGCAAATACTGTTGGAACAAACTTTGAACGGTAAACAACAGCATCCAAGCGACGCTCAAGTAGACCTACCAAGTTTTCACCTGTGTCACCGTTCACACGAACAGCTTCTGTGTAGATGCGGCGGAATTGTTTTTCTGTCAAATCACCGTAGTAACCTTTTAGTTTTTGCTTAGCTCGCAACTGGATACCGAAGTCTGACAATTTAGCTTTACGACGTTGACCATGAACACCTGGTCCATATTCACGACGATTTACTGGAGATTTTGGGCGACCCCAAATGTTTTCGCCCATACGGCGATCGATTTTATATTTGGCAGCTGTACGTTTAGTCACGGCTGGATCCTTTCAAGTTTATGAAAGATGCTTTCCTTTCCCGCGGCTTAACTGCTTTGGGCGACAGGCAACCTATTGCTAGGGCCACAAACACCAATATGGTCACTGCAAAGCAGCGATGGGCGGTTTATAGGGATAAAATGAACAGAGTCAACAACGCGAAGTTTAAAAACTAACGTTAATATTTAGACTGCCAACAACTTGGCTATCATTTTGTGCTTCGAATTCTTTACCAAGCCATGAAACACCATAAAACAAACCAAATTTCTCTTGTTGGTAAACTATTCCTGCACGCGCACGTGGTCGGAAACTTTCAAAGGCGAGTACACCAGAATTTGGCAAATAGTTGCTATCCACTACATATGCTGCATCTGCCCCCATCAGAAAACCAAAACCTTTGCTATGGTCAGCTTTAGAATGGCTGACCAATTGGCCACTCACACTGTCGCGCAATAAAAAATCATCAATCAAAGCGCCGCCAAAAACAACGTCCGCTCCAATCCGTGCGAAACTTTCAACGCCAGCTTGCACTTCTGCAAAAGGACGGATCAAACGTTTTTCAGAACGAAAACTTTTTGATATTCCCCCGTGAACAGTCGGATATACTGCATTTGCAATTTGATTATTTAAAACAGCAGCAGATGGCGGCAGGATATCTAATTCCTCGTGAAAGTTCCTTTGAAGTGCGCCAATACCTGTATTTTCGCCAACGAAGACAAGTTCACCACCATAATAAATATCATAGCTGCTTTTTTGAAAATGCGTGAACAGTCCCAAACCAAGCACACCAGCATATTGGCGGTCTGTTGCAACTGGGGTTGTTATATTACTTGGTGATATAATCTCACCGCGGAACCGTAATTGATATCGCTCCCATGCATTATTTGGCAGCTCACGAAGATCACCTCCACCGAATGTTGCTGAAATATCAAGAGACCCCGTTCTCCAGCGGTCATCACCATCCCCTAGGAAATCATTGGTAAAAATCGATGATATTTGGAGTTTTTTTTCACCAGCAGGTTTTGATTTCAATATTCCATCAGCGTAAACTGGAGAAAGCGATAGCGCAGCAAAAATAGCTGTCGTAATAGATACTGACTTTAACAAAACATGCCCCTGATTTCTTTTTTTATTATCGTTATAAATACATTTAGACGATTTTATGGCTTGGGCATAGAATAAAATATTACTGGTTTCAGCCCTCACCTCACCCAAAAGAACACCGCAGAAATTTAACAAACTGTTACATTTCTTAGTAACTCCAACATTCTGTTACAAAATTGTTACATAAGTGTCATATAAACTTCATGAATCATACGATCGTCTGATTCTGTAAGGGGAAATCTTACTAAAAATAGTAAGTAAAAAAAGGAATTCCTAGCATGGCATCCAAAAATCCACGCCCGAACAAAACGCTCGATAGAGATCTCAAAAGTCGCGTAAACCTAGAGCAAGCTAATCTTGCTACAAGAAGACCGTTTGTTGCACCAAGTCTTGCTGGTGCTTTTATTTTATTAGCGGGTTTAATTGCCAGTCTTTCATTCGGTTGGAATTCTGAAACTTACTTGATTGTGGCGGCCACAGCAGTTGGCGCCTATATGGCACTAAACATTGGCGCAAATGACGTTGCAAACAACGTGGGGCCCGCAGTTGGATCCAATGCATTATCAATGGTTGGCGCATTGATCATCGCTGCTATTTTTGAAAGTGCTGGTGCACTTATCGCAGGTGGTGATGTTGTAGGCACCATATCAAAAGGCATCATTGACCCATCATATGTTAGCAACCCTGAAGTATTTATATGGGCAATGTTTGCAGCGCTACTTTCTGCTGCTCTTTGGGTCAATCTAGCAACATGGATTGGTGCACCTGTTTCTACAACGCACTCGGTTGTAGGCGGCGTTATGGGCGCAGGCATCGCTGCTGCAGGCTTTGCTGCAGTAAACTGGCCAACAATGGGTAAAATCGCTGCCAGCTGGGTGATTTCTCCTTTATTAGGCGGCATCGTTGCTGCACTATTCCTCTGGTTCATCAAATCAAAAGTATCAGACAAGCAAGACAAAATAGCAGCCGCACGCCGCTGGGTTCCCGTCCTTATCGCTATTATGACAGGTGCTTTTTCTGCATATCTTGCAGTAAAAGGGCTAAAGAAGATTATTAAGATTGATCTACAAACAGCCCTTCTTATCGGTGCTTTCGCATTTGCAGCAACATATTTCATCACACGCCCGCTTATTCACCGCCAATCCGAAGGCAAAGAAAATACGAAGAAAAGTGTTCGCGAACTATTCAAAATTCCTCTGATTTTTGCAGCGGCTCTTTTATCATTTGCGCATGGCGCAAATGATGTTGCAAACGCAGTTGGCCCTCTAGCAGCTATCGTCCACACCGCGGAAGCTGGCGATGTTTTGACAAAAGTCTCCATTCCAATCTGGGTAATGGCTGTGGGTGCGTTTGGACTATCATTTGGCCTACTTCTATTCGGCCCAAAGCTAATCAAAATGGTTGGCGAACAGATCACAAAGCTCAATCCATTACGTGCTTATTGCGTCGCTCTTTCTGCAGCAATTACCGTAATCATCGCCTCTTGGTTAGGGTTACCTGTAAGTTCAACACATATTGCCGTTGGTGCTGTTTTTGGTGTGGGCTTCTTCCGCGAAGCACATTGGCGCATCACAACAAGCAATTCTAAAGTTGAAAAGGTCGTGGAAACTGAAGCGCAGAAGCAAGAGCAAAGCAAACGGAAACACCGTAAGTTGGTTCGCAGATCGCATTTTATGACGATTATCGCGGCTTGGGTAATTACTGTGCCTGCAGCAGCTTTATTATCAGCAAGCATATTCTTAATTCTAAGCGCATTTGCGTAAATACAATATAACTTAAACTTCAAAGGGGCCTAATTGGCCCCTTTTCTTTTACCCATCTACATCAGGGTCAGGAGAAACATCGTGCTTTGCAATAGCAAAGTCTTCACTATGTACGATCAAGTTTTCTCTATCAAATAATAACAAACCATATGCCCCGGGCTCATCAACCGCCAAAGATGAGTTTGCAACATCAAAGTCTAATGGTTGCTGATGGCATGGGCTTTTAAAAATCGTATACGGAACTCCAGACCACATTCCAGAGATTGTACGATGCACGTGGCCAGCAATGACATGCACTGGCATAGGGTGCGACTTCGCTAATTCAAGGATATTTTCTGAATTACTAAGTTTGATATCATCCATTCCTGGAAATCCGACATCTCCCAAAGGATGATGAAGAAAAATCACAACAGGCTTATCCAGAGACTGATCTAAGGCGTTTGCAAGCCAAGTTAATCTATCGGTACATAAACGCCCCGAATGGTGCCTATCGGGATAAGGTGGCCCATCTAAAGTATCTAAAGAAATCACTTTCCAAGCATCAATATCTTGAATTGTTTGGACATATCCCGCCTCATCTAAAATGATGTCAGGGAAAACACTTAAAAACGCTTCACGCCGATCATGATTACCCATCAGAAAGGTGATAGGCAGTTTAACACCCGCTAAAACTGTTTTTAAGATTTCATATTCTGAAGCGGAACCACTATGGGTTAAATCCCCCATAAGTACGATACCTTCTGCGTCAGAATGATATTTAAGTGCGTGGTCCAGACCTTCTTTGAACCGATTAACTGGGTTCAAACCAATGATGTTGCTGGCCCTGATATGTAAATCAGTAAAGGCCAGCAACTTTTTCATATTAGCCTTCGAACTCAATTAGTAGGTCTTTTGCATCAACTTGCGAGCCTGCAGGAGCGTGTATCGCTTTGACAACACCGTCTTGTTCTGCAGCGATGCCTGTTTCCATCTTCATGGCTTCGATCGTACAAAGTAAATCACCTTGCTTAACTTCTTGACCAGCAGAAACTACTACACTTGAAATCACGCCAGGCATAGGTGCACCGACATGTGCATCATTTCCAGCTTCGGCTTGTGGTCGTTTCTGCGTTGTTGCCGCAACTTTACGATTTGGAACACGGACTGTACGTGGTTGACCATTCAGTTCAAAGAACACACGAGCTTCGCCAGCATCATCTGTCTCACCAACGGCTTGCATCAAAATCTCAAGCGTTTTACCCGGATCAATCTCTGCGCTAATTTCTTCACCAGCTTCCATACCGTAGAAGAACGTTTTTGTTGGCAAAGTACGTACTGGGCCATAAATGCCGTGACGTGTCATATAATCTTGGAATACTTTAGGATACATTAAGTAGCCGTTTAGATCCTCATCATCGACAGTCTCTGCTCCGATTAGATCAGCAACTTCTTTACGTGCAGCTTCTAAATCAAGTGGCTTCAAATGCTCACCAGGGCGAGATGTTTCAGGCTTTTCACCCTTAAGTACTTTAGATACGAATTTATCTGGGAATCCACCAGGAGGTTGCCCCAAATTACCCTTCATCATGTCAATTACACTGTCAGGGAATGCCACATCCACTTCTGGGTCTTCTACTTCTTCGCGTGTCAAATCTTGCGTTACCATCATCAAGGCCATGTCACCCACAACTTTGGAACTTGGTGTCACTTTAACGATGTCACCAAACATTTGGTTTACGTCTGCATATGTCTTCGCAACAGTCGGCCAGCGTTCTTCAAGGCCTAGGCTACGTGCCTGTGCTTTCAAGTTTGTGTATTGGCCACCAGGCATCTCGTGTAAGTAAACTTCAGATGCAGGAGCCGCTAGACCGCTTTCAAAAGCTGCATATTGACCGCGCACATGTTCCCAATAATCCGAGATTTCACGAACAGCTTCAATATCGAGACCAGTATCGCGATCTGTATTACGCAATGCTTCGACAACAGAGCCCAAACATGGTTGCGATGTACCACCAGAGAACGCATCCATTGCAACATCAACAGCATCAACACCTGCGTCAGCGGCCGCTAGAATCGTTGCCGCAGCAATGCCCGATGTATCATGTGTATGGAAATGGATTGGTAGGCCAACCTCTTCTTTCAACGCTTTTACCAAGATGCGTGCAGACGCAGGTTTCAGCAAGCCAGCCATATCTTTCAAACCAAGAACATGTGCGCCGGCCGCTTTTAGGTCTTTACCCATCTGAACATAGTACTTCAGGTCATACTTTGAACGGTTCGGGTCAAGAATATCACCAGTGTAACAAACTGTGCCTTCACAAACTTTGCCGTTTTCAACAACCGCATCCATAGCGATGCGCATGTTTTCAACCCAATTCAAACTGTCGAAAACACGGAAAACATCCACACCAGTCTCTGCCGCTTGGCGTACGAATTCTTGAACCACATTATCTGGATAGTTCGTATACCCCACACCATTGCTGGCACGCAGCAACATTTGTGACATCAAGTTTGGCATCTTTGCACGTAGGTCGCGTAAACGTTGCCATGGACATTCTTGCAAGAAACGGTATGCCACATCAAACGTAGCACCACCCCAACATTCCATTGAGAATAGTTGCGGCAAGTTATGTGCATAAGTATCCGCCACTTCGATCATATCGAAACTGCGCATACGTGTTGCTAACAAAGATTGGTGACCATCGCGCATCGTTGTATCTGTAATCAACAATTGCTTTTGCTCTGACATCCAGTCGGCGACAGCTTGTGGGCCTTTTTCCTCAAGCAAATTACGTGTGCCATATGCAGGGTTATCTGCACGGTTCGCAGGTGCTTTTGGTGCCTTCGCATTTGCATCAGGCATTGGGCGGCCTTCCACATCAGGATGACCATTCACTGTGATGTCAGCAATATACTTCAAGATTTTCGTTGCACGGTCACGACGCGGCTTAAAGTTAAACAGATCGCTCGTCGCATCATCGATAAATTTGGTTGTATAGCTGTAATCCAAGAACGTTGGATGTTTCAGCAAGTTAATCACAAATGCGATGTTCGTAGAGACACCGCGAATACGGAATTCGCGCAATGCACGGTCCATACGCGCAATCGCTGCTTCTGGTGTTGGGCCAGAACAAGTGATCTTCACCAACAAGCTATCATAATAGCGCGTGATAACCGCGCCAGAATAAGCCGTGCCGCCATCCAATCGAACGCCCATACCTGTCGCAGAGCGGTAAGCTGTAATGCGACCATAGTCAGGAATAAAGTTGTTTTGCGGATCTTCGGTTGTAATACGCGTTTGCAGTGCATGGCCATTCAGTTTCACTTCATCTTGTGATGCTTTGCCTGTGGCCTCTGCCAATGTTTTGCCTTCAGCGATTAAGATTTGCGAACGGACAATATCAATGCCCGTCACTTCTTCTGTCACAGTATGCTCAACCTGAACACGTGGGTTTACTTCAATAAAGAAGAACTCTTCCGTGTCCATATCCATCAAAAATTCAACAGTACCTGCACATTCATACCCAACATGCGCACAGATCTTGCGACCAAGCTCACAGATTTCAGCACGTTGTTCTTCGCTCAGATACGGCGCAGGGGCACGTTCCACAACTTTTTGGTTGCGACGCTGAACAGAACAATCGCGTTCATAAAGGTGATAAATATCGCCGTGGCTATCGCCCAGAATTTGCACTTCTACGTGGCGCGCACGGCGCACAAGGCGTTCCAAATACCCTTCGCCATTGCCAAAAGCAGCTTCCGCTTCGCGGCGACCCTCTAATACTTTTTCTTCCAATTCATCAGCTGACATAATCGGGCGCATACCGCGACCACCACCACCCCATGAGGCTTTTAACATGAATGGATATCCAACTTCATCCGCCATACGGCGCACTTCATCCATATCATCTGGTAGCACTTCAGTTGCTGGAACAACTGGAACGCCCGCATCCATCGCGACGCGGCGTGCTGAAGCTTTGTCACCCAACTGGCGCATCGTTTCAGCTTTCGGGCCAATGAATTTGATACCAGCAGCTGTACAGGCATCCACGAAATCTGGGTTTTCAGATAACAAGCCATACCCTGGGTGGATAGCATCTGCACCAGACATCTTCGCAACGCGAATAATCTCTTCGATACTCAGGTAAGCCGCAACTGGCCCCATCCCTTCACCGATACGGTAGGCTTCGTCCGCTTTAAAACGATGAAGACCTAATTTGTCCTCCTCCGCATAAATAGCTACCGTCTTTTTGCCCATCTCATTCGCTGCACGCATAATGCGAATGGCAATTTCACCACGGTTGGCGATCAGTATCTTAGAAAAATCAGTCATTGGGTCCCCAAAAAATGAAAGAATCGCGTTCTTTAAACATAAATTACACGACTGCACGATAGCAGCCGTGTAAAAATACGTCGCCCTAAAGGTCAACTCCGAATAACTACCGAGTAAAAAGTTTCCGATAGGTCAAATTAACAGTATGTCGCCAAATAAATCGCTAAAAAAGCTATGCAGATACCATCATACCATTCTTTTTAAGATGATCATGCGTTTGATCTAATGTTTTGGCCGCACGTTCTATCAAAATATCTGCCTCTTCTCGTGATAAAATCAGTGGTGGGCATATGATCATAGCATCACCAACGTGACGCATGATTAGATTATTCCCAAAAGAATACTCACGAGCGATAAAACCAACAGTACCTTTATCACTGGCAAATGCCGCACGATTAGATTTGTCTGGGGAAAGTTCAATAGCCCCCATCATTCCAGTCATACGCGCCTCACCAACCAAAGGATGATCAGCCAAAGCCATCCATTTCTTTTGCAAGTATGGTCCTATTTCATCACGGGCGTAGTCGACGATTTTCTCTTCTTCTAAAATCCGTAGATTTTCTAAGGCTACAGCACAAGCGACTGGATGACCAGAATATGTGTATCCATGATTAAATTCATCAGACCCAATCACATCTGCAACCTCATCTGTCACAACAGACCCACCAATTGGCAAGTACCCAGAACTTAATCCTTTAGCGATGGTCATAATATCAGGAGTAATATTGAACGTATCACTTCCAAACCAATTCCCAGTACGCCCAAAGCCACAGATGACCTCATCCGCAATCAACAAAATTTCGCGTTCATCGCAAATACGTTGGATTTCAGGCCAGTAGGTTTCAGCGGGAATGATAACAGCGCCCGCTCCTTGGATTGGTTCCGCGATGAAGGCTGCAACATTGTCTTCACCCAAAAGATCAATCTCTGCTTCTAATTTACGCGCGCAATGCACCCCAAATTCTTCGGGCGACATATCCCCACCTTCGCTATACCAATGCGGTTGATCTATATGCACGATGTCGGGGATCGGCATTCCGCCTTGGGCATGCATTCCTTGCATCCCGCCCAAGCTTGCACTCCCCATGCTTGATCCATGATAAGCATTCTTACGACTGATAATTGTTTTCTTAGTCGGTTTACCTTTTAGCGCCCAATAATGGCGCACCATGCGAATATTCGTATCATTCGCTTCTGATCCTGATCCCGCGAAGAATACGTGGTTCAAATCACCCGGCATCAATTCAGCCAAACGTGCGGCTAAAGCAATCACAGGCGGATGGCTGGTTTGAAAGAATGTATTGTAATAAGGCAATTGGTTCATCTGTGAACTGGCAACATCTGCCAATTCTTTGCGTCCGTATCCAATGTTCACGCACCACAGACCAGACATACCATCCAATATGCGTTCACCATCACTGTCCGTAAGATAAACACCATTGGCTTGCGTTATTACGCGTGTACCCTTTTTTCCCAGCGCAGTATTCGCAGTAAAAGGGTGAATATGGTGTGCCGCATCCAAAGCTTGTAATTCGGCAGTCGGCAAGTGGTTATCGATTAATGTCATGGCATCCTCAATCGCTAAATTGCGTTCATTTGGATACGATTTAATCTTAAAGAAATGAGTCCGTCAATAATTTGATCAAATTTTACTCAAAGAGTTTTCGGACAATATCAAAGCCCTGCTCCATATCAGCTGAAATAGCATCGCCGACCCCCTGAATGTCCTCTTTGGTTAAAGCAGCAATTGTTTCATCATGACGGTCTGCTAATTGCTGCGTACCCCAACGGCCAGAAATGACACGATAAAGCGGACCATAACGAAGCCATAATGTCGACACCATAGAATGTAGTAATTCAGACTGCGCTTCTGCATATAAAGTGAAATGGAACTGATGATTATACCGCATATAATCCAGCACATTTCCCTTTGCGATTGCATCATTCAACTTCGTATCAATCGCCTTCATCTTTTCAATGGTATCAGGCGTTATATTTTCTGCCGCCTGCATCGCAAGCTTTGGTTCAATACTACGCCTTACAAAAACGATGTCTTCAAAATCTTGTGCCCCCAAATCTGGCAAACAAACGCGGCGATTCCCTTGAAATACAAGCGCACCTTCAGCTGTTAAACGCCTGATTGCTTCGCGTACAGGTGTCATGCCGACATCCAGTTCATCCACGAGGCCATAAATAGTTACAGCTTGCCCTGGCGCCAACTCACCATACAAAATCATCTCTCGTAATTTGCGGTAAACCTGTTCATGCACTGGTATTTTAGTCGCCAACTTAAGCCTCTTTTAGTCTTTTAGTCATTTATCTTTTAGACAGTTTTATTGATTTCAACTTGGTTTCTATCGTTTTCCATTTATCATCATAATAAGCAAAAGCTTGCTTTTGGTCAAAGATTTGATCAAATTTAAAGAAAAACGAGTCGAATATTTAGGGAGAACAGAATGAAACGATCTATTACTACGATGCTTACGGCCCTTCTGGCCAGCACGGTTATAGCGAGCGCCGAAGAGGTGCGTGTCTATAACTGGTCCGACTATATTGATGAAGAACTGCTGACAAAATTCGAAACCGAAACTGGTATTAAATTAATCTACGACGTATTCGACTCTAACGAAGTTCTAGAGACAAAAATGTTGGCGGGCAGCTCAGGTTACGATGTTGTTGTTCCTACAGGTGACTTCCTGCAACGCCAGATCACAGCCGGCGCTTTCCAGAAATTAGACAAAAGCAAGCTATCCAATAAAGGCAACATGTGGGATGTGATTGAAAACCGCACAGAACAATACGACCCAGGTAACGCTTATTCCATCAACTATATGTGGGGTACTACTGGCATTGGTGTAAATGTTGGTAAGGTTAAAGAAGTGTTGGGGGATGATGCTCCTATCGGTTCATTGGCGCTCGTATTAGATCCTGCAAACATGGAAAAACTTGCCAGCTGTGGCGTTCACATTCTAGATGCACCAACAGAAATCATCCCAGCCACATTGGCCTATCTAGGCGAAAACCCAGACAGCCATGATCCAGAAGTCATCAAAAAAGCAGAGCCTGTATTGGCTGCTGTTGCTCCATATGTGCAAAAATTCCACTCATCAGAATACATCAACGCGCTCGCAAATGGTGACATCTGTGTAGCAGTTGGCTGGTCAGGTGATGTTCTGCAAGCACGCGACCGCGCAGCAGAAGCAGAGAATGGTGTAGAGATTGCATATAATGCGCCGTCCGAAGGTGCTTTGATGTGGTTCGACCAAATGGCGATCCCAACAGATGCGCCAAACCCAGAAGCAGCACATAAATTCCTAGACTTCATCATGGATGCAGAAAACATGGCAGCAGCATCAAACTATGTTTACTATGCGAATGGTAACAAAGCATCACAACCGCTGCTATTAGAAGATGTTATTGGTGATCCGGCAATTTACCCTGATGAGGAAACTGTCAAGAACCTATACACAGCACGTCCTTATCCTGCAAAAGTGCAACGTGTCGTTACACGTATGTGGACAAAGATCAAATCTGGTCAATAATTTAATAACATAAACCCCGCACAACTGTGTGGGGTTTGCTTTTTAAAGGGCTCTCTATGTCTGCAGATATCTTTGCTCCTTGGGAAATTCCCAAAGAAATTCCTCTTATCCGTTTTGAGAATGTCACCAAACGCTTTGGTGATTTCATCGCTGTAGATAATCTAACACTTGATATATACGAACGTGAATTCTTTGCCCTGTTGGGTGCATCAGGCTGCGGTAAAACCACATTGATGAGAATGCTTGCAGGATTTGAAAGCCCAACCGAAGGTCGCATTACATTAGCAGGCGAAGATATTGCACCCGTCCCTGCCAACAAGCGCCCTGTAAATATGATGTTCCAATCATACGCTTTATTTCCTCACCTTACAGTCGCAGATAACATTGCCTTTGGCTTGAAACGTTCTGACATGCCTGCATCAGAAATAGATGGGCGTGTTGATGAAATGCTAAGCATGGTGCAATTACGCCCCTTCGCCAAACGTAAACCGCATCAAATTTCTGGTGGGCAACGACAGCGCGTGGCTCTTGCCCGCTCTCTTGCGAAAAACCCAAAGGTATTATTACTGGATGAACCGCTTGCAGCGCTTGATAAAAAACTGCGCCAAGAAACACAATTTGAATTGATGGACATCCAAGAAAAGCTTGGTACCACATTCATGATCGTTACCCACGACCAAGAAGAAGCCATGACCGTAGCAAGCCGTGTCGCCGTAATGAATGGTGGCCAAATCAAACAAATCGCTACACCAGACGCGATCTATGAGCGCCCGAATTCAAGTTATGTTGCGGACTTCATAGGCGAAGTGAACTTAATGAACGGTAAGATTACATCCTGCACTTCAAAGTCATGTAAAATAGCTTGGGAGGGGGGAACAATCACGGCCCAACCAACCAATAAGCTGGAAAAGGGAACAGAAGTTCGTTTCGCCGTACGCCCTGAAAAAATTTCAATCGCAAAAACAAAACCCAAAAGCGGGAATGCCGTAGAAGGCAAGGTGTTAGATATCGCATATCTCGGTAATATTTCAACCTACTACGTTGAAACCACCACAGGTCAAACAATCAAAGCGCAAATCGCAAATGCACGCCGCTTGTCCCGCCGCAGTTTCACATGGGAAGATCCCGTCTGGCTGTCATGGTCAGACACAGCTGGCATAGTGTTGACGGAATAATCCATGCGCCGTGCTGTCGTCATATTAATCCCTTACCTCTGGCTGGTCGCATTGTTTCTGGTTCCCTTTGGAATTGTTCTAAAAATATCATTATCAGACATAGCTACCGCAATACCTCCCTACACCCCAAACTTCGACTTTTCGGCTGGATGGGCTGGGTTCAAGGATTTCTTGTCACAGTTAGATTTTGAAAACTTCGTATGGTTGACTGAAGATGACCTGTACTGGAAAGCCTATCTTTCCAGTTTAAAGATCGCGATCATATCAACTATCCTTACATTATTAGCAGGTTTCCCAATTGCTTATGCAATGGCGCAAGCATCAAAAGAATGGCAACCAACATTAATGATGCTAATCATCCTACCTTTCTGGACCAGCTTTTTAATCCGCGTTTATGCATGGATGGGCATATTATCTACAGAAGGTTTTCTAAACCAATTCCTTATATGGATAGGTTTAATAGACACCCCACTTCAAATATTAAACACCGATTGGGCCGTCTATATTGGTATCATTTATACATACATTCCGTTTATGATCTTGCCAATTTATGCAACTTTGGAAAAGTTAGACCCATCTTATCTAGAAGCCGCCGAGGATTTGGGCTGCTCGCGCATACAAGCCTTTTGGTCAGTCACAGTACCTCTATCAAAACCAGGCGTTATCGCAGGGTGTTTTTTAGTCTTTATTCCAGCTGTCGGAGAATTTGTTATACCGTCAGTATTGGGTGGGTCAAAAACCCTTATGATTGGTAAAGTCCTGTGGGAAGAATTCTTCTCAAACCGTGATTGGCCTGTCGCATCTGCTGTCGCAATAATTCTATTGTTGATCCTCGTGATCCCAATCGTCTTGTTCCAAAAACAACAAGAACGACAACAGGAGGCGGATTCATGAAACGGTTCACCTTCTTTAACGCCACATCCTTAACGTTAGGTTTTGCATTCCTATACGTCCCAATCCTTATTTTGGTGATCTACAGCTTCAACGCTTCACGCCTTGTAACCGTTTGGGCAGGGTTTTCCACCAAATGGTACGGCGAGCTTTTACAAAACCAACAATTCCTAGATGCAGCTTGGGTAACGCTAAAGGTTGGTTTGATATCATCATCAATCGCAACAGTCCTTGGCACAATCGCTGCCCTAGTCCTCGTACGCGGCGGTAAGTTTCGCGGACGCACATTGTTCAGCGGTATGATCTACGCCCCACTGGTTATGCCTGAAGTCATAACGGGCCTATCCCTACTCCTCCTATTCATCGCAGCAGGCGTAGATCGCGGCGTTTTCACTATCGTCCTAGCCCACGCAACCTTTTCCATGTGTTATGTATCAGTCGTAGTGTCATCACGCCTAATCTCATTCGACCAAAGCATAGAAGAGGCCGCTTATGATCTTGGCTGCACACCGTTTGACGCATTTAAATCTGTGACCCTACCAATCATTGCACCAGCTGTGATCTCAGGATGGCTACTTGCTTTTACACTATCCCTAGATGATCTCGTAATCGCTAGTTTCACCACTGGCCCAGCAGCAACAACATTGCCCATCAAAATCTACAGTGCGGTTCGGCTTGGCGTCAGTCCCGAAATCAATGCACTCTCAACGCTTTTAATTGGTATCGTTACAATTGGTGTCATTACAGCATCTCTTGTAACCAAGCGCGCAGCGTTACACCGGAAACGCCAAGAAGAGCTTGCAGCGCAAAATCATTAACTACCATTTTAACTCGGAGATAACCCTCGTAATCGCTCACTACGACGACGCAGTAGTTCTACCACTGTCAGCATGAGAATGGATAGAATTACAAGGATGGTCGCAACAGCCAAAATTGTTGGGCTGATTTGTTCTCTAATCCCACTAAACATTTGACGTGGAATTGTTCGTTGTTTGACGTCTGCCATCTGCAAGACCACAACGACTTCATCAAAGCTGGTAATAAACGCAAACAACCCACCTGAAATCACACCGGGCAAGATCAATGGCATTTGGACTTTAAAGAAGGTCGTTATTGGGTTTGCACCCATATTTGCAGCAGCTCGCGAGAGGCTTTGATCGAAACCAACAAGTGTCGCTGTGACTGTAATAATCACATAAGGGGTGCCCAAAACTGCGTGTGCAATGATCAGTCCCATGTATGTTTTTGCCAACCCTACATCTGAGAAGAAAAAGAACATGCCTGATGCAATAATTACCAAAGGTGCAATCATTGGTGAAATAAGCAAAGCCATAATTGGACGACGGTATGGCATTTCAGAACGCGCCAAACCAATCGCTGCCAACGTGCCGATTGCGGTTGCTAATGCCGTTGCACATATGCCGATGAAGAAACTGTTACGCACAGATCGAATCCATTGTGCATTGTTCCACATATCAGACCACCATCCCGCAATGGCTTCGGGCGCTGCCATACCGTTTTCCAAGATATCTTTATACCAGCGTAAAGAATAGGCATCAGGATCAAAGGACAACATTCCAGCTGTGAAGCTGAAGTACGGTTCTTGGTTAAAACTGAGCGGGATGAGCACCAAAATAGGGGCAATCAAGAAAAGGAAAATGAAACCACAAATCGTTCTAAAACCATAAAACCAGAGAACTTCGTTTGATGTAACATATGGTGGTTGGTTTGCACGGTAATCACCCGAGGATAGCCAAATCGACATACGGCCAATGATCCACCCAATGACGGCCATCAAAACACCGTACGATAGCACAAACAAGCCCGTGCCCAGTGCAAAGAATAGCCCTGCACCAAAGAGCCCAGATAAGACACGCGTTTTAAGAAACGTAATGGATATGAATGCAACTGCTGCAAATAAAGCAGCACCTATCAGTAAATATGGGATCATTAGGTTGAACTGACCCTGAGCTGTTAGGAAACCAGCAATAGCACCAAAACCACCCGTCCAAGCCAGATTGAACCACATTGGTGGGCGCGGTGGGATGTACTTATATTCTTTGTGTTCATGGCTCATTTGATCAACCCAACTTCATATTATCAATACCCACGATGCGGTCGTAGAGGTAGTAGAGGAATAGAACGATCACTAACAATACCGCACCCATAGCAGCGGCCAATGACCAGTTCAGTGACCGGCGCATGTGGAAATCAATAAAGTTTGAAATCATCGTTCCATCTTCGCCACCCACCAAGGCAGGCGTGATATAGAAACTGATCGCAAGGATGAATACCAATATACCACCAGCACCAATTCCTGGGATACTCTGTGGGAAATATACGCGCCAGAATGCTGTCCAGTTTGTTGCCCCCATAGATTTAGCCGCCCGTACATAACTAGGCGGGATAGTTTTCATCACCGAGTAAAGCGGCAAGATCATAAAGGGCAGCAGGATATGCGTCATTGATATCAACGTGCCTGTCTTATTGTAGATCAAAGAAAAGCGATCCTCATCGGTAGCGAGACCGAAGACAACGAATAGATCATTAAGTACCCCCTGTCCTTGTAGAACGGCAATCCATGCGGTTGTCCGTACCAATAACGATGTCCAGAATGGCAATAGAACAAGGATCAAGAGAAGGTTTGACGTTCGTGCTGGCAGGGTCGAAAGAAGGTAAGCGACGGGATATCCCAACAACAAACCCATTACAGTCACTATGATGGAGATCTCCATTGTTCGAACAAATAGCTTTAAGTGAATACGGCGTTCTTCTGCTTTACGTTCGAATGAACCATCGGCATTGTATTTCATGTCGACGGCAGATGCTAAATAGGCAGGTGTCCATGATTTTGAAGCAATCTTCATTGCTTTCCATGTCTCTATATCCACCCACTTCTTGCTAATATCTTCAAGTGCTTCTTTATAGGGGGCTTCTAGCTTTTTTGCTTTACGTGCAGATTTGGTAAACAAGGATCGTGTCCCAGATAATTCGCGATTAACGCGGGTGGCAACTTTACCAATTGTTTTATCTTTGCGTGCTTGCACCAGATCCGCAACCAAGGCTGCATACATGTCTTCGGTCGGTTCGCTGACAGCATCCCACTGGGCAAGTACAGGCGAGACATTCGCCATATTGCTTTCAAATGTTGGATTATAAATTGCTTGCTTTAGGAAAATCACAACTGGCAATAAAAATGCCATAACGATCATCAACAACAATGGTGTGACCAAACCAAATGCCCGCAAACGACTGCGGAACAATGCTTGACCTAATCGCTTTTTTAATGGTGTCCCGTCTGCGGCACGAACTATCCCATCATCGTTTGTTGTAGCGTCAGTCATTTATGTAACTTTCCAAAAGCACAGAATTCAAAAATGGTGCAAGGGGCGGCCCCCTTGCACCAATATTTATATTATTGAGCCAACCAAGTGTTGAAACGCTCATTCAACTCATCTGCATTATCTGCCCAGAATTCATAGTCATTCTGTAGCGCAGTTGTGAAGTTTTCAGGTGCTGTTGGCATCTGTGGGCCCATCGCAAGATCAGGTTTGTTGTGGAAAGACCCCACAAGAGGTGCTGATGATTTACGTGCTGGACCATAAGAAATCCAAGATGCTTGTGCAGCCAACTGTTCAGTCGCTGTTGAGAAAGCTAGGAAATCCATAGCTTTGTCTTTGTTTGGCGCACCTTTTGGAATTACCCATAGATCCAAGTCATATACTTGGCTGTCCCAAACGATTTCGAATGGTTTGTTTTCTGATGCTACAGCATTGAAAATACGACCATTATACGCTGTTGTCATAGCAACTTCGCCATCAGCCAATAGTTGTGGAGGCTGTGCACCAGCTTCCCACCAAACTGTGTCACCTTTGATTGTGTCTAGTTTGGCGAATGCGCGATCAACACCTTCTGCTGTACCTAACATTTCGTAGATATCACCAGCAGCAACACCATCAGCAGCCAATGCTAATTCTAGGTTTGCTTTTGGACCTTTACGAAGGCCACGCTTGCCTGGGTATTTAGCTGTGTCAAAGAAATCAGCAATCGTTGTTGGGCCATTTTCAATTTTGCTTGAATCATAAGCAAAGATTGTTGACCAAACGATGTTTGCAACAGCACATTCATGCAATGTACCAGGCAAGAAATCGTCTGCAGCGGCTGTACCATCAGCACCAGCTGGTAGGATTGATGGGTCGATTGGCTCTAGCAAGCCTTCATCACACCCGCGAACAGCGTCTGACAATTCAACGTCAACCAAATCCCAAGTTACATTGCCAGCTTCAACTTGTGATTTAATTTCAGCCAAACCACCATTGTAATCTTCAGATACGATGTTTGTACCTGTGCTTGCTGTATATGGTTTATGGTAAGCTTCTACTTGTGATTTCGTATAAGCACCGCCCCATGATACGACAGTTAGTGAGTCAGCGGCTGTGGCTGCAGAAGCACATAGTGCACCAGCAGCGGCGCCTAACAATAATGTTTTAATTTTCATATTAGTACTCTCCATGTTGTTACCCGTTCTCCCTTAATTCACTTAGCTCCGGGCTAACCAAGTGATTATGCGGGCATTTATGCATCTAATGCCCTGCAATCCTCTTTTGACCATGACAGCATCGTCTTTTCACCTTCCTTAAGATGTGTGTGACCTGCTGAGTTTGGCACCTTAACGATAAAATCTTCATTGCCGTGTACATCCATTCGACAACGAATATGATCGCCTAAATAAATCAATTCTTTAACTTCACCTTCGACGGACATTTTCGTCTTGCGGCCACCTATGTTAACGCGTTCGGGGCGGATGGATAATGTTGTTCTATTCCCAACATCACCGCAATTTACCGCCAATGCTTCTGTCGTTGCGCCATTGTCCAACTGAACAGTCGCTGTGTCGCCTTTTACAGACTTAACAACCCCTAAAAGCTTGTTATTTTCACCAATAAATTGCGCAACGAATGCATTTTGTGGGCGCTCGTATAGATCATCAGGTGTAGAAAGTTGTTGAATAATACCATCATCAAACACAGCAACGCGGTCAGACATTGTTAAAGCTTCTGATTGATCATGGGTAACATAAACAACCGTAATACCGAGACTTTCATGCAAATGTTTGATTTCATACTGCATATGTTCACGCAGTTGCTTGTCTAACGCTCCCAACGGTTCGTCCATTAAGACAAGTTCTGCGTCAAACACCAAAGCACGCGCTAATGCGATCCTTTGTTGTTGACCACCAGATAACTGGGCGGGTCTACGCCCAGCAAAATCACCCATTTGGACCATATCCAAAGCGCGCTTAACTTTTGCTTCGCGTTCTGATTTACCCATTTTACGGACTTCTAATGGAAAAGAGAGATTTTCACCCACTGTCATATGAGGGAAGAGCGCATAGTTTTGAAACACCATGCCAATGCCGCGTTTGTGCGGTGGGATATTATTAATTGGCGTACCGCCTAATAAAATATTACCATGTGTTGCGGTTTCAAAACCTGCAAGCATCATTAAGCACGTTGACTTACCAGAACCTGAAGGGCCTAACATCGTCAGGAATTCGCCCTTTGCAATGCTTAGATTGAGATCTTTTACAACAAGAATTTCACCATCATAACTCTTTTGGACATGATCAAATACAACAAAGCCCTCAGGGTTTGAGTCTCGTGCCATATATCGTTCTCCCTACGATTCATTTCAGTCAGCATGAACAAGCATTCTTAAATTAGCAACAAAAACCGATAAAAAAACACGCATTTGCGACCATTAAAGTGAAAAACACCAATCTTGCCCTAAAACACAGTTATACAATCTTAATTACACACCAGTCGCAGTAAAAAGTACCGAATCTTCATAATTTACTTTTTAATGATCATCGTGTCAGGGCCATATGGGTGATGCGTAATGTTCACATTCCCCACATTATTTGCATCACTTATGACAAGAATATCATGTTCACGGTACCCACCAGCTCCGGGCATTCCTTCGGGTATTGTGATCATTGGCTCCATAGAAACAACCATGCCAGGTTCTAATACGGTTTCACAATCTTCGCGTAGTTCAAGACCAGCTTCACGGCCATAGTAGTGGCATAAAACACCGAAAGAATGGCCATATCCAAAGCTGCGATATTGTAAGAGGTTTTCTGCCTCATACATATCATTCAACTCTTTTGCGATATCCGAACATTTCGCACCAGGCACCAACAGTTCCTTACCACGATCATGGATTGCGCAGTTTATATTCCATAAACGGATATCTTCATCCGTTGCCTCTTCGGCGAACAATGTCCGCTCTAATGCAACATAATAACCAGCAACCATTGGGAAGCAGTTCAAAGATAGAATATCACCACGTTCAATTTTGCGGCTTGTGACAGGATTATGAGCACCGTCTGTGTTCAATCCAGATTGAAACCAAGTCCATGTATCCAACAATTCTCCATCAGGCCATGATTTTGCAATCTCACGGATCATCGTAGCCGTGGAATGTAAAGCCACCTCATGTTCAGGGACACCAACATCTATGGCATCAATACAAGCTGCTCCTCCAATATCTGCAATACGTGCCATTTCTGTGATATGTGCAATCTCTTCGGCAGATTTAATCATGCGCAAACGCATCGTATGTTCCGCAACATCAACAAATTGAACGCCTGGGAATTCTGATTTTAACAATTCTAAAAGATCAAGATTAACGTGGTCAAATTCAAGGCCAAGACGCTTAGCACCTTTTATTAAGCCACGTATAGCATGAAAATAATTATCCTTCTGCCAATCAGTATAAGTGATGTTTTCACCGGAAGTACGGCGCCATGGTTGGCCTCCGTCGATACCAGCACTAATTGATGTTGCCTTATTATGATCAACGATTAAACCATAACGACGCCCAAACTGACAGTATAGAAAGTCACTGTAGTAATTTACGTTATGATAAGACGTAAACAACGTCGCATCTATATTTTTCTCGGCCATATAAGTGCGCAGCGTATCTTGACGGCGTGCCATTTCTTCGGCTGAAAAGGTAGGTTTCGCTTTAGGGCCATTATTTGCATAAGATTGCAAGCGATCTCGCATCATGTTCAGTCTCTCCCATTCGAACATAAAGTTTTAATAAACCTACGAATGGAAAATGATTTCAGCAAACGACATTTTTTACGATAAGTATTAGAAAAATTCATGCTAAAGAGAATTATGATAAATCTTCCGCTTAATGCCCTTCGCGCTTTTGAAGCTGCGGCTCGCTTAAACAGCTTCAGTGAGGCAGCAAAAGAATTATGTGTAACGCAATCTGCTGTTAGCCATCAGATTAAACGTTTGGAAGCGTGGTTAGAAACACCGCTCTTTTCTAGACAAGGGAATGCATTGCACCTTTTACCCCAAGGGCAAGAACTGGCAGACACATTGACATTAACATTAGGGCGCATTGGTCAAGTTTGTAATACGATACGAGTACAGCATAAGGACCAACCTCTTGTCATTGCCGCTATTCCGTCCATTGCTGCCATTTGGCTGGTACCTCGTTTAGATGCGTTTCAACGTGCTCATCCAGATATAAATATTAAGATTGAATACGCCCTACATGGCAGCCCGATCAATTTTAACGATGTCGATTTTGCTTTCACGTTTTCAGAGGCATTGCCGTCAGAACCAAACGCACGTTCCGAAATTTATCTATCAGGGAAATGTTGCGCTGTTTGCAACCCATCAATAGCAGCAATGCCTGAAATAATGGCGCTTAATCCAACAGATATGTCATCCGTCGGACTTCTGCATGACACAGATACATCTGCATGGAAATCATGGTTTGAAAAAACAGGGATATCTTCGCCAAAGCTAGAAAACAGCCCAACATACCAAGATTTCAATCTATTGCGAGCGGCCGCAATCGCTGGGCAAGGTATAGCATTATGCCCAGAAGCTATGATCCAAAATGACTTAGAAAGTGGTCGATTGATACAGCTTTCAAAAACGACCGTCAGAGATGAATTTAATTATTACCTCATTAGAAGTAACATCAGGCGTTCACATAGTGACAAAACTGCGGATATATTCGAAGATTGGGTTAAGTCCTTAAAGAGTACTTAATTTTCACAATGTATTAAATGGCGATCCCGTCAGGACTCGAACCTGAAACCCTCTGCTTAGAAGGCAGATGCTCTATCCAGTTGAGCTACGGGACCTTACCTTTAATGTGTCCAAACACTTCGTCTATTTGTAGCGAAGTTTTCACCATAACCGCCGTTGCGTACATTAGGCTTACGTTTTTGCGGCTCAGACACCCTATAAGCAATCCCTTTTCCAGTCGCATACTCAATGGCTGCTTCTTTACTCTCAAAGCTCAATTTCACTTGCGCATTCATATCACTTGAACTTGTCCACCCCATCAAAGGGTCAACTTTGCGCGCTTCTTCTGGGGCAAACTCTAAAACCCAAGTTTTAGTTTTTGCTTGTCCAGATTGCATTGCATTACGTGCAGGTTGATAAATACGTGCGAGCATGGTTGCCTCAAACTGATTGCTTACTTGCTTATCGCTAAAACAGGCAAAAGGTGCAAGCCTCAGTCCACATTCAATATGTTTTTTTAGGGAGAAAGGTCGCCAACCGAATATGTAGAGCGAGGGGTGGGGTGGGTGTGTACATATTCAGCTGACAACCGGTCTTGCTGCTTGCACCTCGAATAAACAGTGAGTCGAAGTAAATTGCAACAAAAATATTCGCATAGGTTGCGCACTACAAACATTAATACAACTTAAAGTTGTATATTAAATTTGCCAAACAGTCTTGAACTTTTTGCTAACTGCTGCATGTTTATTTAAAAGGAAAACTCCGTAGAATGACCCTATCGTCACCACCACTTTTGAATACTCCAGATCGCCATGCCAAGCTTAAATTGGAAGGCGGCCGTAAGATTGTGATGAATACAGAGTTTGAACCTGCAGGCGACCAACCAACAGCGATTGCAGAGCTGGTACAAGCCATAAACGAAGGCGAACAAAATCAAGTCCTTTTAGGCGCCACGGGTACAGGTAAAACATTCACCATGGCCAAAGTGATAGAACACACTCAACGCCCCGCTATCATCCTTGCCCCAAACAAAACACTTGCGGCCCAGCTTTATGCAGAGTTTAAAGGATTTTTTCCTGACAACGCCGTCGAGTATTTCGTCAGCTACTATGATTATTACCAGCCAGAGGCCTATGTTGCCCGCTCAGACACATACATAGAAAAAGAAAGCCAAATTAACGAACAAATCGACCGTATGCGCCACTCAGCAACACGGGCATTATTAGAACGCGATGATGTTATTATCGTCGCTTCCGTATCTTGTATCTATGGTATTGGTTCTGTTGAAACGTATACTGCAATGACCCAAGACCTGATTGCTGGCAATGAATATGACCAACGTAAAATCATGGCCGATCTCGTGGCTCAACAATACCGCCGTAACGACCAAGCGTTCCAACGTGGGTCTTTTCGCGTCCGCGGCGACACCCTAGAAGTATGGCCAGCCCACTTGGAAGATCGCGGCTGGCGATTTTCTTTCTTTGGTGAAGAATTGGAAAACATCACCGAATTTGACACCTTAACAGGTGAAAAAACAGGTACATTGGAAAAGGTGCGCATTTACGCAAACTCCCACTACGTGACACCGCGCCCGACAATGCAACAGGCCATAAAAGGCATCAAAGCCGAATTAGACATCCGCCTAAAACAGTTTGAAAAGGACGGCAAACTTTTAGAATACCAGCGTCTGGAGCAACGCACGAAATTCGATCTGGAAATGTTAGAAGCAACAGGCGTATGCGCAGGTATCGAAAACTACTCGCGCTACCTGACTGGTCGCGCCCCTGGCGAAGCTCCACCAACCTTATTCGAATACATCCCAGATGATGCGATCGTATTTGCAGACGAATCTCATGTATCCGTTCCCCAAATCGGTGGCATGTATAAAGGTGACTTTAATCGCAAAAACACCCTATCCGAACACGGTTTCCGCCTGCCGTCATGTACAGACAACCGCCCACTTAAGTTCGAAGAATGGGACGCCATGCGCCCCCAATCTATTTTTGTGTCAGCAACCCCTCAAAAATGGGAACTGGCACAAGCACAAGGTGTGTTCGCAGAACAGGTGATCCGCCCAACAGGATTGTTGGACCCACCAGTTGAAATCCGCCCAGTGAACACACAGGTCGATGATCTACTGTCTGAGATCCGCATCGTCGCAGAACAAGGCAGCCGTGTGTTGGTCACAACACTCACCAAACGGATGTCCGAAGACCTAACAGAATACCTGCACGAACAAGGCATTCGTGTGCGCTACATGCACTCTGATATTGATACAATCGAACGGATTGAAATCCTGCGTGACTTACGCCTTGGTGCATTTGATGTCCTAATCGGCATCAACCTTCTACGCGAAGGCTTGGATATTCCTGAATGCGCTCTCGTAGCAATTCTTGATGCCGATAAAGAAGGCTTTTTACGGTCTGAAACATCACTCGTCCAAACCATTGGCCGCGCCGCGCGTAATGCAGATGGCCGTGTCATTATGTATGCCGACAAAATTACAGGCAGCATGGAACGTGCCATTGGCGAAACCAATCGTCGCCGTGCGAAACAACAAGCCTATAACGAAGAGCACGGCATCACACCAACAACGATCAAAAAGAATGTGGAAGATGTCCTTGAAGGCGTCTTTGGGGCCGATACCGATGAAAGCCGCATCACAGCAAAAGTCGATAAAAAACCACTGGTCGGTGCAAACCTGCAAGCCCATCTAGACAGTTTACGCAAAGATATGCTGACCGCCGCAGAGAACTTAGAGTTCGAAGAAGCTGCACGCATACGTGACGAGGTTAAACGACTTGAAGCTGTAGAGTTGACCATCGCCGACGATCCTCTGGCACGCCAATCCGCGGTAGACGCAGCAGTTGAAGATGCCGTTAAACGTGGAGGGCGTTCCACTGCTGGTAAAGGTGGGACACGGACATACCGTGGCAAGTCTCAAAGGAAGTTCTAAAACACCGCAGCCACATCATACATGACAGGCTCAAAACTTTTACACATCTCGTTAATCACGCGGTTCCGTTTACGCATCTCATCCGTACGCAACATCGCTTGAAAATCGTTACGGTCTTCCCACTGCGAATAATTAGCAATACGCGTTTGCGCGTCATTCACATGCAACCCAGCTGCAATAAACCCAGACTGCTTACTAATCACGTCGCGATAAGCATCCGTCAGTAAATCAAGCAAGTCCTGACAAGTCCCTGGTGTGACTTCAAAAGTTGTTAATACGGTTTGTGCAGATATATCGGTTTTTATATGGGGCATCAGAAATCTCCTTTGCCCCAATCTACCACATTGTTGGGTATTCCCAAAACGCCTTAGCGTGTAATATGTACCGCACAAGTGGCGTGGCGCACAACACGTGATGCTGTCGATCCCAGTAAGTAATCATGATACGTTGGGCGGTGCGATGCGATAGTGATACAATCTACATCATTGTCACCTGCGTATTCCAAGATAGTCTTAGATGAATGGCCAATCAGAACCTCAACATCGCTATCAGGTAGTTTTTTCGCATCTTCTAATAGTTCTTTTTTCAACTTATCAGCATTTCTTTGCATCTGCTCTTGCGGTAATTCCAGAGCGACATATGTCGGCAATCCTTCAAGAACGGATAATAAAGTGACACGGCCACCTTCTTCCCGTAATTTTGATGCAACGTTAAACGCATCTGTTAGGTCACGGCTATGATCAGGGGCAACAGTTACAAGAATATGTTTATACATGGTCAGTCTCCTTTGTTCCCTTCGACATTAGCAAAGGGAACAAAGGCAATCTTTGATCTATGTCATATCGAATATGATTAATTAGGCGTGTCACTTCGCACAGTAACTTGCACTCGCCCTTTAACTGGTTTCGACCATGTCACATTGAATTCAGTGCCGTTACTCCCTTGCCCTACAGATGCATATGGTTGCTCAAACACACCTCGGTTCGCGGCATCCAACACTTGTCCTTCAGGAACAATAGCCGTTATCGTTTTGGTACGCCCACCAAAAGGTAAGTGTTCTGAAACATCATTCGCCCATGATTGATTTGGACTGGACCGCGAGACACTTACAATCGCAGGATTTTCCATGCGTTCATTTACAGAATGATACGTATTACCTGTAACCGTTAAATTCCTTGTTCGCGTATGATTTAAGTCAGCATGGGTGGTATTAACAATGTCTACACGATCTAAACTTGGCCCAGAAATTGCTTTAAAAAGGTTATCAGTAATTGTGAAACCATTGATAAATTGCCCAGTCCCAAATGGTTTTATATGGATGAAACGAAACCAATTTGCAGAACCTGATGAAAAGAAAATATTCCCCGTAATCGTGAAAGAACCAAACGAAAATCCTGCCGTAAAGTCAGGTGTCGCATCATGTTCATTCGTCCATTCTATAAAACAATTATCAACATAATTTCCATTGAAAGTTGTTTTGCAATTCACAGCTGTAAAAATTAAGCCAGCCGTGCGTTCACCATCACCTGCATTATCTCCTTGGAAAAAATGATTTCCAGTTACAATGTTGCCAGTTCCCCCAATCACGCCAAAATGTTTATATCTTACCGCACGATTGTCACGACACTTTATATCGTTCCCATTCGCATTAAATGCAATGGACTTTCGATCTGCAACATCCAATGGCTGCTCATTCGACAAAAACTGACATCTATCTATAAGCATTCCAGCACAACCGCGCCCGATAGATGTGATGCAGCGGTCTTTATTATTTGAGAAAAAACAATCTTTGAAATGATAAATTAATCCGTTCGGAGAAATCATCACAGCACTGGCAAACCCTTTCCCGTTGAAATCAATGTTATCAAATGTGAAGCGTGATATAAATGTGAAGCCACTAAAATCTAAAAGGTATTTAAACCGCGTAAATGTATATGATTGACTCGTATTCGCGCCCCATAATGGGTTGCTTAACGTAATTGTATTCGTTCCTACATCAACAGCCCTAACATAAATTTCGGTCCCCACTCCGAACCCTTCAACCAAAGACCCAACAGCTATCGATGCAATATTTGAGACATTTGTAAGTTTAGTGGCATCACTCGCAGAATAATTTGCAGTGGATGTAACAACATCATCAGTCCAATTTGCATTATTAAGAGCTTGAAATTGTCCGTTACGCAAAACACGCCGAGAAGAAAAACTATTCCGATTACCAACGACAGCATGCAGATCGATAGGTTCATCAAGTGAAATACTATAACCTTCTAAGTCTAATGCATCATGGTCTGTAAAGTTCAACAAAGCTTGAAAGGCTTTTTTAAAGGCCAGTGTCTCATTCCCAAAAGCTTCCAGATATGTGCTATATTTATAATTCTGCGTAATCTGCAAAATAGCAGTATCTGGCATGATTAATGTACCTTGGAAGCTCACAGAGGATGCCAAAGTAACTGTCCGCGCTAGAAAATACTGCCCTTCGGAAACCAATAGATCGCGCCCATTAGCGGCCGCATCTGCCGCTTCAAAAGCCGCCGTATCATCCGTCACACCGTCGCCAACAGCACCATAATCACGGACATCAACTACATCTAACAGATCTCCTTGAAAAGCAGCACTCACATCTTCAATCTTGATATCTTCAACACGAACAACACCACCCGTATTCCCTGTGAAATCTAACCCAAAATGCCCAAATGTTGCATCGCGCCCCCAAGGCAAATCCACACCAGTTCGCAACCCAGATCCAACAATTGCACTCACTTCTACTATTTCACCATAAGTGGTTAATTGTATAGAATTGCCAACCTCAACAACACCAAGTAAATGCGTTCCGCCCGAACGACCGGCCCATGCCCCAATACGCACGGACGGCAAGGCACCCGCAATCGCTTTGACACGCGCTCGTACACGTAAATAACACCCAGCCTCTATCGGAGTTTCAAAAAGCGCGCGTAGCTTTTGCACATCTTGCGTTTTCACCAACTCTAAACAGGTACCAAAATCCGCATCCGCAGCAATCAAACTTGCATTAGATGCCCCATCGTATGTTGGATCTCCCGCCAAACCATCTTCGCTAGACCATACATCCAACCCATCCCCAAAAGCGGGCGGTGATAAAACAACACCTTCTGTAATAACTTTGTTCATAATAAATCCTCTTCGAACACACCCAGTTGGGCCATCACTCCGAAGTTGAATTTATCAATGAAATATTAACACAAAATTTGACCAGCGTACGCTGACCTATGCTTTAGGCGCCTCTGAAACACTTACCCCTTTGATTTTCCAGCCTGTTTCGGTTTGCTCCATCACATAATCAGCGATAAACAAACGCCCTGCCTCATCTTTTAATTCGACCTTTTGCAACCATTCGCCAGATTTATCGCTCAATTTTGCAAAGCGAAATGATGCAGGTCGATGCACCATCGGGTACCCGCGCTGTACCATCGTTCCAAACCGATCTGCGGTTTTAAAAATATTCACAATATTAGGCGCAGCAAAGGTAAAAGCTGTCTCAAAGTCATCCGCCAAAAACGCGTTGATCTGCCCTGAAATAACCCGTTGAATATCAATATCTTGTGCCTTCACAGGAAGCGTCATCATCACTAGAATAAAAAATGCACGCAATAACATCATCAGCTTTCCTCCACCCAATGTGCTTTAAAATTAGTCTTAAAACCCTAACAGTCAAATCCTCCCCCTTGACGAAAGACCATATTCTGTAAAAACTGCCTACATGGGGACCGCGAATGCCCCGTGAGGCGCCAGCCCAAGTTTCGCATCCATAACCCTAGCCAAAGGAAGGATGCGCTATGCCCGCCCCAACAGAAATCACACCGAACCAATTAAACCGTCTTATCGGTACTCCCGATTATCCTATCATCATAGACGTATGTATTGACGAGGACTTCAACCAAGATCCGCGCCTGATACCAACTGCACGCCGTCATTGTTTTACAAAGATCGAAGACCTTATTCCCGAACTTGAAGGCAAAAAAACCATCCTAGTATGTCACAAAGGTCTAAAGCTCAGCCAAGGTGCCGCTGCATTGTTACGTCACCACGGCATACAATGTGAAACCGTCCAAGGTGGTATCGTAGGATGGCGCGAAGCTGGCCTACCTCTCATCCCAACAGATAAGATACCATATCAACCAGACGGCAGCACCCTATGGGTTACCCGTCACCGCCCAAAAATAGACCGTATCGCCTGCCCTTGGTTAATCCGCCGCTTCATCGACCCAAAAGCAAAATTCCTTTTCGTCTCTCCATCCCAAGTCCTAAACGTTGCAGAAAAATTCAACGCCACACCATTTGATGTCGAAGACTGTTATTGGACGCATGACGGCGACGATTGCACCTTTGATAAAATGGTCAAAGAGTTCAGTCTCGAAATCCCTGCCCTAAAAAAGCTGGCAACCATCATACGCGGCGCAGACACAGACCGCCATGACATCGCACCAGAAGCTGCAGGCTTAATGGCAGCCTCTTTAGGACTGTCACGCATGTACAAAGATGATATCGCACAACTGGATGCAGGTATGTTGCTATATGATGCCTTCTACCGTTGGGCACGTGACGCATCAGATGAAACGCACGATTGGCCTACGAATGGGGCAAAGGGATAAGACTATGACCACCAATCCAACCCTATCCGAGGCCTTACGTGTTTGGGGCAAAATCGGCGTATTATCCTTCGGCGGCCCAGCCGCCCAAATCGCGATGATGCACCGCGAAGTAGTCGAAGACAAAAAATGGCTCACAGAAAAACAGTTCTTAAATGCACTCAGCTTTTGCATGCTCTTACCAGGCCCAGAAGCCATGCAACTCGCCACCTACGCTGGCTGGCGCATAAACGGATTAATCGGTGGCCTTATCGCTGGTCTTCTCTTCGTAATACCAGGCGCATTGGTCATACTTGCTCTAGCAACGCTCTACGCTTACTTGGGCACTGTCCCAATCGTAGAGGCTCTATTCCTAGGCATCAAAGCTACAGTGGTAATTATCGTAATCGAAGCATTATTACGCGTTTCAAAAAAGGCTCTCAAACGCACGGACCACTGGATGATAGCAGGCCTATCTTTCATAGGCATATTCTTTCTAAACATCCCCTATCCACTGATTGTTCTTATCGCAGCACTATACGGTCTGTTCTTTAACGATAGTTCAACAGAGCCCGATGAACATATTCAACACAGACAGCCATTTAGTAAGACAATGCAAACCATCGTAATTTGGCTCGCTATCTGGTGGGCGCCAATCCTATTGCTGGATGCCGTAACAGAAACCAGTATTATAAATGAAATCGCTTACTTCTTTTCAAAACTCGCGGTTGTAACCTTTGGCGGAGCCTATGCCGTACTCGCTTATATGGGCCAGGACGTCGTGACGCTCAAAGGCTGGCTCACAGCCGGTCAAATGATGGATGGATTAGGCCTTGCCGAAACAACTCCTGGCCCACTTATCCTCGTAACCGAATTCGTAGGTTTCCTAGCAGGCTTCGCCGCTGGCGGCTGGTGGCTAGGTGTTGCAGCAGCAATCGTCACCCTATGGGTCACATTCACCCCCTGTTTCCTATGGATATTCGCAGGCGCCCCATATATCGATTGGATCGGCACACAGCCCCGCTTGCGTGGCGCCTTATCCGCCATCACAGCAGCAGTTGTTGGCGTCATCTTAAATCTTTCAATCTGGTTCGCACTCCATGTCTTTTTCGACACTGTAACGAAAAATGAAACAGGCCTGCTCACACTCTGGCTACCAGAGCTTTCAACCATAAACCCAATCGTTATGGCACTTGCTATTCTATCAGGATATTTATTGCTCAAACGTCATTGGAATGTGGTTGGCGTCCTCGCCCTGTCAGCTATACTCGCCCTAGGTGTTTCACAAATCGGGTAAAGCCATGCCTAAAACAATCCAGATCATTCACGATTACGCAGTTGCCCCGCAAAAATTATGGGATCTAATTACAGATTACGACGCCCTAGAAGAAGTGATGAAGGGCATCGTCAGTTATACAGGCACCCCAAGTGGGCAACTTCAAGCAGGCCAAAAAATGGACATCGAAGTGTCCCTTTTTGGCAAACTGCCCAAACAACCCTATTACATGGAAGTCGTATCCTGCGATCACGACCAGATGATTGCACAATCCTTTGAACGTGGCGCAGGCGTGAAAAGCTGGCGCCACAATATGCGCGTGACCCCAACAGAAACAGGATCACGCCTAACAGATACAATAGAAATTGATGCGGGGTTTATGACCCCCATTTTCGTCCTATGGGCACGCTTCTTATACAAAGCGCGCCACAAACCAAGACTACGTTTGCTTGGCCTAGGCGAGTAATTCGCCTTTCAGTCCGCTTTCGATCAGCGCAATGGTTTCATCAACACCGTAAAGCGCCGCAAATCCACCAAAACGTGGCCCTTGTGATGCACCCAACAAAACTTCATAAATCGCTTGGAACCAATCGCGCAGGTTTTCAAAACCATGATTCTTACCCACAGCAAAAACCAATGCTTGCAGATCATCCCCATTGTCCAAAGCATAAGCCGATAAATCAGCAGGCTCTTTGCCCATATCCGCGTTCTTTTTATCGATCATAGCTTTCGCCACATCGACATCTTTCAAGCCCGCTATCAAATCCGTCAGCGCAGCGCGTTCCTGATCGCTTGGCGCGCGGAACACTTTCGTCGGCTTCACAAAGTCATGGTAATACCGCACCGCAAAGCCAGCCGCTTCATCCATCACAGGGTTTGCCTCTGGTGATGCATCAGGCGCATATTTATTAATGAAACCCCACATCGCATCTTTTGTCTCTGCACTTGAAACAGAGGCCAAGTTCAATAACATAGAAAACGGCACAACCATATCTGACACAGGAACATTGCCTTTGTGAATATGGTACACAGGGTTGTTCAACTGCTGTGCTGGCTCTTGATCCACATACGCACGCAACTGCTGATGGTACTCATCCACTGCCTTAGGGATCACATCAAAATGCATCCGCTTCGCCGTATTTGGTTTCTGGTACATAAAGTACGACAAGCTTTCAGCAGACGCATATGTCAGCCATTCGTCAATCGATACACCATTACCCTTAGACTTCGAAATCTTCTCGCCTTTTTCATCCAAGAACATCTCGTAAAAATAATGCGCAGGTGCAGGCGCTCCCAAAATACGGCAAATCTTATCGTAAATATGTGTATTCGTTGAATGGTCTTTACCATACATCTCAAAATCCACACCCAAAGCGGCCCAACGCGCCCCAAAGTCTGGTTTCCACTGCAATTTCACATTGCCACCTGTCACTGGCAGCGTTGTTTCTTCACCATCTTCATCGTCAAAAGTGATCGTACCATCCGCTGCATTCACAGATTTCATTGGAACATACAAAACACGGCCAGATTTTGGTGAAATCGGCAAGAAAATCGAATACGTCTGCGCACGTTCCGCACGCAAGCTTTCCAACATCACAGCCATGATCTCATCGTACTTTTCAACAGCACGGAGTAATACCTGATCAAAAGCACCCGAACGGTAATACTCTGTTGATGAATAAAACTCGTATTCAAACCCAAAAGTATCCAAGAAACGGCGCAGCATCGCATTGTTATGTGCACCAAAGCTATCATGCGTGCCAAACGGATCAGGCACATCCGTCAATGGTTTTTGCAAATGCTCCCCCATCATCTCTTGCTGTGGAACATTACTTGGTACTTTACGCATCCCATCCAGATCATCCGAGAATGAAACCAGTTTCGTTGGAATATCACTCAACACCGTAAACGCGTGCTGGATCATCGCTGTACGCGCAACCTCACCAAACGTCCCGATATGCGGCAAACCAGAGGGGCCATAACCCGTTTCGAACAATACATATCCCTTTTCAGGTGCGCCCTTTTTGAATCGTTTCAAAAGCTTGCGCGCCTCATCAAAGGGCCAAGCTTTAGATTTCATCGCAATTTCGCGCAATTCAGACATTGTTCTATCCATTAAGGTTGTTTTCAAACACTCCCCTATTGCTCCAAACCCGCTTGGTCAATAATATCAGGGGGTAATTCATATAAAGAGTCGATAAAGATGTCACAAACACCCCTCCCATGGACACACCAAGACGCTCTCGTTGCGATGATGGTCGCAGGGGCTGTCTCTGACGAAGCCATGAAAACGCTAGAACTTCTGTCTATCCAACGCATCGTCGATCACCTGCCCATCTTTGCCGATTACGACGAGGATCGCTTGAAAACCATTTCCCAAACTGTTTTTGACCTGTTCGAAGAAGAGGACGGATTGGATGCCCTATTCGGCCTTGTCAAAGCAGCCTTGCCTGAAAAGCTCTACGAAACATCCTACGCGCTGTGCTGTGATGTCGCTGCATCTGACGGTCGCTTGCGTGAAGTGGAGCTGCGTTTTTTACAAGAAACCCGTTATGAATTTAACCTCGACCGCCTTTGCACAGCTGCTATCGAACGCGGCGCACGCGCACGTCATATGACTGTTTAAACCATGTTTGGAAAAATTCTATTCTGTATCAGTTCAGCAATCACACTGCTCGCCACAACGCAGATAGGATATGCCCAAATGGATGAAACAAAAATCCGCAACAGCTATCTGGAACATGCAAGCCTAGCACAATTCCACCGCTGGTATCAGTTTTATGAGCGCCCTAAAGCAGGCATAGAAAATACATTGGATATCTTAACACCCGATGTCACTATAAAATCTGGCTTAGGAGAGGCAAAAGGCCATGATGCTTATGCCGCACGCGTCACCAAGTTACCTGATACATGGAAAAACGCGCATTTCCCCAAAACAACCCAGATTAAACAAAATGACGATGGCACCCTGATATTAGAGGCAACCATCACCTATCAAAATCAGGGCATCCTGCCAGACGGTCAAACCCGCAACGCTGATTTAAGTTATGCAATGCACCTGACCCCAAGCGTAAATGACCCTTTGCCAAAGTTTAGCAGTATCGAAATCACTCAGAACGCAGACAGCACAGGCGGTGAATGGAACGATGCTTATGCACATAACCGCGCCAAAAGTCTTGTGCATTATTGGCTCGCTTTGGTCGAAGAACCAAAACGTAATCCTGCCCCCTTTAACGAATTGCTCGCCGCCCCTTTCAAGCTCAACTTCGCCTCTGGCGCAATCGCCACCAAAGGCGGTTTCAAAAAATGGCTGTCAGGCCCCGCATCCTCTGTCGATGCAAGCCGCCATGCCATTGAAAACTTCAAAGTGACTGCAGCATCTGACGCAAATTTCACTATTGAAATGGATTTTGCATGGAACGGTATTTTACCAAATGGCGCCCAAATGACAGCGAAAACCCATCACACATGGATCGTAGTAAACGATGTCACTGAACGGTTTGCTCGCATCCAAACTATGGATGTAGAAACATTAGAACCCTTTAAAGTCGTCGAATAATCTATTTACCAACCGACCCAATCAGGTCTTGCAGCCCATCCATAGCAGTTTGAACCTTATCCACCTGAATAAACAAATGGTCATGGTAAAACCCCGCCACAGGGTTCACGCCCATATCAAGCTTGCTCAGATGTGTTGCAATCCGTGCCATAAAACCAACAGCCTCAAGCGATGAGTGAATATTCAACGTAATCATCTGGCATAAAAATTCGCCATCTAATCCCAAACGTTCTGCCTCTTCTTGCAAAACGATTAACGTCGTCCCTTCAGTTTCATGAAAAACCATCTTGGCTTTTGCATGTGCAACAACATCAGCATCTGTTGTCGTCGCAAAAACATAATGCTCAGGATGCAAAACTGGCTCCATAGATCCAATCAACGTATCTAAATCCATCTCACCTGACATGGCGTATTCCTTTAAGTCCCATAAGACTGCACCCAATGCCGTATCAACTGATGTTGCATCACACGCGACTTACGCGCCCAAGTTCTGCCACCCGCAGGCCGTTCACGATCTTTCTTCGTAATCTGACCACGTTTCTTTTGATCCGCAGTGAATATCGCAAACGCCAGTTTGCGCCCATTCGGACAGGTAATATAACCCGACAAAGCACTGGCAAAATTCAAAGTGCCGGTTTTCACCACCACCTTCGCCCCTTGAATAGGAGCCTTCTTAAACTGCGCATTGCGCAAGGTGACTTCTTTCATAATAGGCCGCAATGGCCCATTCCATTTCGCATTCACCAGCAACCGCGCCATTTCATGCGCTGAGATACGACTATCAGATCCAAGCCCTGAATGATCCACAAACCGAGCCCCCCGCACGCCGTATGTGGCTTCCAACCAATCAGTCATAGCTTTACCTGAACTGCGCAAACTATTAGCTTTGCTTCCGCGTTTTACACTGGCAGATAACCCCAAAGTTTCGGCTGTCATATTCGTGGAATACTTAATCATTGATTTCGACAATTGGCGCACAGTACTGCTTTCCCACACAGCAATCGGTTTCCCAGAAACTTGCCGCGTCACCACTTTATGCTTTGGCACTCGAATACCATTGATCGCTGCCACAGACTGAAACACCTCACCCGCATAATCCGCTGGTTGGCGCACAGGCAACCAACGACTGCCGCCTTTGCCCAATGCAGATTGCGCAACCGACCAATGATCTGCACCATTCACAGAGCGGTATTTGAAAACGGGCAAATCACGGTTTCGAACCGCCATTTTAATCCCGCGCACATTTGGCGAATATTTCTTTGCTCGTGCAAACATATCCACCGCATAGCCTTTGGTGCTGCGCTTCCATTGAAAAAACACACGGTTAAAATTCAAATTCATCCCAGAAATCGTGGGGTTATACCCAACATGACTAGGCTGTGTGTCATCAATTTGCGGCTGATACGGCAATGCCCCAGCATAAACCAAAAACTTACCTTTAACCGACTTCACACCAGCTTTTTTCAACTGCCCAGCCAAGGAACCCAGCGCATCCGTATCCAATCGCGGATCACCCGATCCTTCTAAAATCAAATCACCCTTTAAAACACCATTCTTAACCGGCCCCGTCGCCAAAAGCCGTGTTTTAAAAGTACCTTCTGTTCCCAAAGCAGACATCGCATAAAGCGCAGTCGCCGCTTTCGTCACACTCGCAGGTGGCAAAGCCTTTGACCCATTATGGCTCTCTAGAACACGGCCAGTGGTAGCATCCATAACGACAATACTCTTAACGCCTGACAATCCAGCGCTAGCTACAATCGTCCCAATCGAGTTCTTAATCTTCAGTTCTTGCCCAAACGCGGGCACAGTTGCCAAAGCAGCAAAAGCCATTGCCAAAATATGGCGTCTCTTGAATTTCAAAGGTGATAAAATATCAGTCATAACAAGACAGTAAACGGACGATCACCCTTAAGGCAATTCACTTTTTACCAATCGCCACGTTTTCTGATCTCTGTTGATGACATATCCACCATCGGCCCATTCAACAGGCTCCAACAAGGGGCCGCGCGAAACGGCAAAGCCGTAGACCGCCGTGCAGATAATCTCGATTTCGAAAACCTACGTGCTGCAGGTGAACTCCCCGCGATCACTTGCTCTTCGGGCCGTGCCAAAACACCAATTGGCAGCGTCATCATAATATCTGCCCAACGATCCCATTTATGGAAACTGGCTAAATTATCCGCACCCATCAACCAAACAAACCGCACATCAGAATATATCGCCAACAACCGCTCCAACGTTTCCGCCGTATAACGTGTGCCCAACTTACATTCCAAATCGGTGATCTTAATTCGTGGATGCTGAACCAATTCATGGCAAGCATTCATCCGCTTTTCTATTGATGCTGGGCCCCGTTCCTTCAAAGGATTACCAGGGGATACCAGCCACCAAACTTGATCCAATCCAAACTCTTTCAACGCCCATTTGGAAATATGCAAATGCCCATTATGTGGCGGATCAAACGATCCACCCAACAGGCCTACACGCAGGCCAGAAGTTGCTATCGGAAACCCGTTCTTCAAAGCTTAAAAATCCAAACCCAAATCAAGGTTCGTCACCGTATGGGTCAAAGCCCCCACAGAAATGTAATCCACACCCGTTGCAGACACTTCGGCAATCCGTTCCAGCCGCATATTCCCACTGGCTTCAACCACCATAGCGCCATCAACCATACCAACAGCCTTGGTCATATCGGCGTTGCTCATATTATCCAGCAACACCACATCAGCCACACCAACTTTCAACACTTCTTCAAGCTGTTTCAAGTTATCAACTTCAATCTCAATACGGCGCATATGTGATGCAAATTCGCGCGCACGGGTCAGCACATCCTTAATCGAGCCAGCGGCTGCAATATGATTATCCTTAATCATAATCGCATCGTTCAACCCAAAACGGTGGTTTGATCCACCGCCATGACGTACCGCTTCTTTTTCCACCAAACGTAAGCCGGGTGTTGTTTTACGTGTACATGTAATCTTGGCTTTAGTGCCCTTAGTTTGCGCAACAAAAGCCGCCGTCATCGTCGCAATCCCAGACAAACGTCCTGCAAGGTTCAACGCCACACGCTCCCCCATCAGGATTGATTTGGCATCCCCCGTAATCGTCATCGTCACATCGCCAGCCTTGGCCACGCCACCATCAGGAATAAGTGTTTCCACCTTCAACAAAGGATCAACGGTATGAAAGGATAATCGCGCCAATTGCATACCACTGATCACACCAGCGTCACGCGCATTCATCCGTGCACCATACACAGTGCCATCAGGAATTACTGCACGGCTGGTCACATCACCTGCACCGCCCAAGTCTTCGTCCAAAGACCGAGAGATCAAATCTTGTAAAAGAAAATCAGGGATAGATGCATGGCTCATTAGGATATCCTTCATATGATATGAATTAATAACATTTCACGTCTTCAATCAAACCAGATTTATCAATTAGGAAATTCACTCTGGTTTCGATGTAATCAGCAGTCACAGCACTGTTTGGCTGAATAATGCGATGGCGTTTAGGCAAGTCCACTGTTGTCAACACATCTTCGCTTTGCCCTATGAACTTAGCGAACTCACTAGCAACACATTTATCGTTATCAGGAATTGTCTCAACCACAGTCGCTTGTTCATCTTGGCACGCAACCAAAACAATACATGCACCTGTGGTAAGACTGACTTTTATGAATCCCCCTAGCGTCATAAAAACCTACAAACTATCGCGCAAAGTCATCGCTTCGGCATAAGTGATCTCAGTACGGTGCTGCATACTATCATCCTTATCAGGATAATCCGTACGGTAATGCCCCCCACGAGACTCTTTACGGTTATACGCAGCCGCAGCAATCAAAGTCGCCGCTGCTAGCATATTATCAAAATTGGTCGAAACCTCACCATGGCGCTCTGACAATTCACGCAAGTCGCGCAGAGCCTGCGCCATGCCATCGCCATCACGCATAACACCAACCTTGGATGACATAATCGCACGCAGCTCCATCACCGCATCCTCATCCACATACTTAAACCCAATATCAGGCGTTGCTAAATTTTCGATAAAATCGCACCCGCCATCTTGTTTGATCGCCTTAATCATACCATCCGCAGCAGTAGCCGCATAAACCAAAGCTTCCAACAAACCGTTTGATGCCAATCGGTTGGCCCCATGCAAACCCGTTGAAGACGCCTCACCAGAAACCCAAAGCCCTTTGATCGAAGATTTACCAGCCTTATCTGTTGCCACACCACCCATATGATAATGCGCAGCAGGCACAATCGGAATAGGTTCCTTAACTGGATCAATCCCAGATTGCTGGCAATAGCGGTACACGGATATAAATTCATCCTTGATATGCTGACCAATCGCTTCGCGTGTATCCAACATCGGCACATTGCCCATTTGATGCTGGCGAAAATTCTCACGCGCCACAATATCACGTGGTGCCAGCTCTGCGTCCTCATGCACATCCAGCATATACCGCTCGCCATGCTTGTTGATCAGGATAGCCCCTTCCCCGCGCAACGCTTCCGTTGCCAATGGGTTCGGATCAATGCCAACATCCATTGCTGTTGGGTGAAACTGTACAAATTCAGCATCCGCGATCACAGCACCCGCACGCGCCGCCATTCCCACAGCCAAACCACGCACAGATGGTGGATTGGTTGTTTTCAGATACAAGCTGCCTGCGCCACCCGCTGCCAGTAAATAAGCTTTGGCCTGAATAACATAAGGCGTCGTATTGTCCTCTGACACCACAACGCCTTGCATTTCATTATTCTCGACCAGCAATTCCAGCGCAGTCGCCCCTTCGATCACAGTAATCGACGGCGTTTCCGCCACTTCCTTGATCAAGGTCTCCATAATGGCAGCACCTGCCTGATCACCTTTGACACGCACCACACGGGCAAATCCATGTGCGGCTTCTTTGGACATGACGAAATCACCATCCTTCGTCCGATCAAACGGTGTGCCAACCTCGGCCAATTCCAGAACATGCTCTTTTGCCTTTGATGTCACAAAGGATGCGATATCAGCATCAACAATGCCGTCCCCGGCATTCACCGTATCCTCGGCATGCGCTTCTGGCGTATCATTCTTATGCATAGCAGCCGCAACACCACCCTGCGCCCAAGCACTGGATGCCCCATACCCAAGCGGTTTAGGCGACAGCACAGTCACAGGTCGCGGCGCCAAACTTAACGCGGCATACAGGCCAGCAAGGCCTGCGCCAATAATCAGAATATTATGCTGTTCGCTCAAATTAGATCTTCACATCAATCATACGTTGTACGGCTAAGCGCGCCTTCTCCGCTAGAGCTGGATCAACGGTAACCTCTTCAGTTCCCGTGTGCAATGACCAAAGAATTTTCTCTAATGTGATACGCTGCATATGCGGGCACAAATTACATGGCCCAAGGAAATTCACCTCTGGCACTTCATCCGCAATATTTGACCCCATGGAACATTCCGTAATCAACAGAACCTTCTCTGGTTGGTTTTCACGCACAAAGTTAATCATTCCAGATGTAGAGCCGCTGAAATCAGCCTCATCCACAACATCTGTTGGGCATTCTGGGTGTGCAATAATCACAGCATCAGGCTCGTATTTACGGTATTCGCGTAATTCATCCGCCTTGAACTCGATATGAACCTCACAAGCACCTTCCCAATAAACGATCTTCTTCTTCGTTTGCTTGGCAACGTTCTGTGCCAAATGGCCGTCTGGTGTCATGATCACAACATCGCTGTCCATGCTATCAATAATCTGAACAGCATTGGATGATGTACAACAAATATCAGACGCTGCTTTCACTTCCGCAGTTGTGTTCACATAAGACACCACAGGCGCACCTGGATTGGCTTCACGCATCTTGGCAATATCTGCCGCTGTAATGCTTTCCGCCAAAGAACAGCCCGCACGGCTGTCAGGGATAAGCACAGTTTTTTCAGGTGACAGGATTTTAGACGTTTCCGCCATAAAATGCACACCGCCTTGAACGATGACACTTTCCTTAACCTTTGTGGCTTCAATCGCCAATTGCAGACTGTCGCCCACAATATCCGCAACACCGTGGAAAATATCAGGCGTCATATAGTTATGCGCCAAAATCACAGCATCTTTTTCTTTTTTCAGCTTGTTAATCGCAACAATGTACGGCGCATGACGCGCCCAATCAGCATCTGGGATCACACGATCACAGCGTTCATGCAAATGGCGGGTTTCCTTTGCCAAAGCCAATGACGGCTCCAGATCAAAAGCCGCTTCAAGTTGTGATTTCATTTCGGCACTACCAGGAATAATCATGATAAACCCTTTGGATTATGTTCAGTTGGTTAATAACTAAGGGCTAATTCAAAGAATTAGAAGGCATATTTAGTAAAAATAGCCATTTAAGCCGCCTTATCGCGCTTCATACCTTTGATAAACTTCTCAACCATAAACTCTAGAAACAAGCGGGTCAGGCTGCGACTGCCTGCATTGCGTGGCCAAACAGCATAGACCCCCACGCGTTCACTGGTCCATTCGGGCAATATACGCACCAATGTTCCAGCAGCAACTTCATTCACCACATACATCTCTGGCAACCAAGTCACACCGCGTCCCAAAAGCGCCATTTGCTTCTTCGCTTCGCCATTGTTGCACCAAAACTTATTTTGCGGCCAAACCTTATAACCCAGTTCACTCTCAAAAACACGTTCACTATCACCGGTTTTGTGCAAAACCATCTGTGGCCACCCTGTCTCACAGATAAATGGATACCCTAACCGTTCAAAATCTTCAGGTTCCTCAACAGGACCCATTTTTTCAATCAACTCAGGACTTGCATACAAACACGCATGGCCTTCCGTCAGCTTGCGAACCATAAAATTACTATCCGAGATATCACCTAACTGAATAGCCAGATCATATCCACTTTCGTTCAAATTATGATTGCCTGTCTCATAACAAACTTCCAAATACACATCAGGATATGTATCCATGAAATCAGCCAGAAGCCTCGTAAACTTCGGCGACGCCATAAAACTGGGCATAGACACAGATAGCTTCCCACGTGGACTAACCATCACATTTTGCAGTTCTTCCAAACCTGTTTCAGCCGCATCCAACATTTCATGCGCATATTTGGATAATTTCTGCCCCGCATCGGTCAATGTCAGTGACCGTGTGGAACGATAGACTAGTGCCGTATCCAATGTTTCCTCAAGCTGGGAAATATGCTGGCTGACAACAGGCGCAGATATTCCCAACACATTTGCCGCCCCAGAAAACGATCCTGTCTCAGCAACTTTGGCGAAAACCGCCAGTGATTTCAGATTTGGTAACATAAATCCACATTATACGATTTTTCAAAATAATGAAATAACTTTATTTAGTATACACGCCTAATGCGACTCACAGTAACGTTAGGTCAACAGCGATCACAATTGATCACTTGTTTTCAACCGCGCACCTCCCAGCGCAACGAAAGGAAAGAAAATGAGAAACTTAATCGTAGCCGCAGCAGCCGCTCTAGCATTAGCTCCAACTGCATCATTTGCAGGGGATTTTGACATCCCAGGATATATTCCAACATTCTATGCAGAATTTAACCAAGATGCAGAAAAAGCAACTGTCGCGAAAGAAGACACAGCTTCTCCTCAAATTATCGTGCTAAACGCGAAAAAAGAACAAGACGCGGACAATTAGGTCCGTATCCTTGACCCCAGCAGGTGCTCCCTTTTCCCTTAATCTGCTGGGGAACCTCCCTAAATAACGGTCGATTATTGCTTACGCAGCAAAGACCCATAAAAATCAATGCCTCGCTCTAAATTCTCGACAGAAAGCCTTTCATTAATACCGTGAAAGCGCGCAATATCATCATTATTCACAATAAATGGATTAATTCTGTAAGCCGCATCAGACGCTTTCGCATAATGACGCGCATCTGTAGCTGCAATCGTTAAACCAGGCACCGATGCAATCGGTCCAAATACAGATATAATAGATGTCTCAATATCGCGGTATCCATCGGTGGAATTACTCGCAACAGGGGATGCCTCAGATGCTGCATCTCTATCGACAACAACCTCAATATTCTCGTCATCAATCACTTCAATCACATGGTTTACGATATCATCAACTGTATCTCTGGGATGAATACGAAAGTTAACAGTTGCCGTTGCTTGTGACGCTAAAACATTCTCTTTGTTCGAACCTGTCACCATAGTTGGCGCCGTGGTCGTTCTAAGCATGGCATCCGTAGATGCCGAGCCCGACAAAATTGCCTCCAATAACGGGTTAAACAACCACCGATTGGCAAACAACGCACGTTTTTCCAATGTAAAATGTCGCCCTAAACCATCAAAAAACTCAGCGGAAACGCCGTCCAAACCACCAGAAACAGGTTCATCCTGTAAACGGCTCACAGCACGCGCAATACGTCCCACAGTCGTCACACGCGGCGGCAATGCTGAATGCCCTCCGTCAGCCTCGGCCACCAGTTTAACCGTCACATAGCCTTTTTCAGACAGGTTAATACTAGCAACAGGCACATCCAGACCTGGTACAACATCATCCAAAACAAAAGATCCTTCATCCAAGGACCAAGCCAATTGGATATCATTCCCTTTCAAATATTCAGCAACAGCTTTGGCACCAGTTCCGCCCACCTCTTCATCACCGCCAAAGCTCAGATAAACAGTGCGTTTGGGGGTAAACCCTGTTGTTATCAAATGCTCAACTGCTGAAAGAATTGCAATCAAAGCACCTTTATCATCCAATGTGCCACGTCCCCAAACATAGCCATCATCAACAGCCCCAGAAAAAGGCTCATGATCCCATTTTTCCAAAGACCAAGGCGCAATTGGCACAACGTCGTAATGCGCCGCTAATAATACAGGTTGCAAACTTTCATCTGTACCTGTCCATTTAAACAAAGGGGTATCAGCGTCCAGTTTAACCATTTCCATCTTTGAATAAACAATTGGATAAGCCGTCTCTAGAAATGAAAGGAATCCATCGAATTCAATCTGATCACGCTTTGCGGAAATCGTTTGGTATTGCACTGCGCGCGATAGGTTCTGCACAGCACGATCTAAATCAGCTCCCAATGCAAAAGCTTCCGCACTGCTATGGTCAGCGGGCTGATAACGCGCAGTGTTTATCCCTATTACAATAGACAAACCAATTATCAGGAATAAAACTATACCAATTGTCCGCAAAAATAGCTTTCGCATAACGCCCCCATGAATTCGTTTTGATAGGCAAATGCTATGTATGCAGATATAGTGAGTCTACGAAAACGTAACGTAATCGCTTAAACAGCAGCTGCTTCTTGGCGTTTCACCAATTGATGCTCATCTTCAATCAAACCGATCTTCCAATAACCAGAAATATAAACATCTTCGCGCGGCAGCTCTCGTTCACGGGTAAAATAGCCACGGATTGCTTTAATCACGCCGCTTTCACCAGCAACACAGGTTTGCACCACACCTGTCGGCCAAACCATGTTGCGCATGAATTCCTCTTGGGCGGTCGATGGTTTATGCGGGTTTTCTTGAACCAACCAATGGATATCAACACCAACAGGCGCATCCAAATCTTGCGCATCTTCTGGCGATTGCACCTCAAAGATGGCGACACCTTTTGCATCCCGCGGCATAGCTTCCAATGCGGCCGCTGCAACAGGAAGTGCAGACATATCCGCAGCAACCAAATACCAATCTGCATAAAAGTCTTTGATTTTCACTTCACTTGGCCCTGCAAATCCAAGAAATGATCCAGCCTTAGCGCGCATAGCCCAAGCACTCGCAGGCCCTTCATCGCCATGCGCTACAAAATCAATCACCATTTCCAGAGTGTCAGGATCAAAACTGCGTACAGTATATGTCCGTTTCACAGGTGCAGGTCCATCCATGAAACAAGCTTCAAAATCAGCGCGTGATTGCCCAATCTCAGGCACAAAAATCTTACAATTCGCCCCTGCACAACCTGCATAAACAGATGTTAATTCAGGCCCTTGAAACACAACGCGGATCATATGTGGCGTCAGGTAAAAGGCTTCTTTAACCGTTAAAATACGTGGGGCAGGTTTTTTGGGTTTTGTCATAGATACGTCCTTACATGAAAAAACCACAGATTGGCGCTGGGCTAGGTCTGTAGGTCATATCGGTTATTTATAGTAAAAAAACGGGGGCAAAAAGCCCCCATTATCATCAGCTACCTGCGTCGATGAAACCGCCGCCGCCTACATCACCACAAGCTGCAACCAAACCCAACACAACTAAGCATTTCGCTACAGTACCAACTTTGCCGTTGGCCATGCTCATCGCATAATTAATCATTTCCAGTCTCCTATTAAATTTCTGTACCAGAACCCTAACGAAACTTTTCAAAAATGATGAATCAACATGCCATAGCAAAACTTCAAATACCCGTTATGGAAAGTTTATCACTCGTCCAAAAAGAATTCTTCATTGGATGGAAACGCATCCAACGTATTCGTCTGTGTCACACCAGCCGATGATGCACAGCCAGCCAACACAACAACCAAAATCAAACCGCTTATCTTCATATCAAATCACCTTTATCCAGATATTTCGGATTTCCCCCTTAAAACACCAGATTTTTCCGCAATACAATGCGATTTCCCGTTTGCACATCACCCCATTAAAAAATACAACAACCCATAGTAATTTCGCACAAAAGGGCTCTCAAAATGGCATCTTATCAATACGTATACCACATGGAAGGCGTTTCCAAAACTTACCCAGGTGGCAAAAAATGCTTTGAGAACATCCACCTGTCCTTCCTCCCGGGCGTCAAAATCGGCGTTGTCGGCGTGAACGGCACAGGTAAATCCACCCTGATGCGCATCATGTCAGGCCAAGACAAAGACTTTAGCGGCGAAGCATGGGCCGCCAAAGGTGCTACAATCGGCTACCTGTCCCAAGAACCAGAATTGGACGACAGCTTAAACGTGCGCGACAACGTCATGCTGGCCGTGGCCGAGAAAAAAGCCATCCTCGACAAATACAACGAACTGGCGATGAACTATTCCGAAGAAACCGCCGATGAAATGGCGCAACTGCAAGACCAGATCGATGCAGACGACCTGTGGAACCTAGACGCCTCCATCGACATCGCGATGGAAGCCCTGCGTTGCCCAGCAGATGACGCAGACACAGCAACCCTTTCAGGCGGTGAACGCCGCCGTGTCGCCCTGTGTAAACTGCTGCTGGAAAAACCAGACATGTTGCTCCTCGACGAGCCAACCAACCACCTTGACGCTGAAACAATCGCATGGTTGCAAAACCACCTGATCGATTACAAAGGCACCTGCCTGATCGTCACCCACGACCGCTACTTCCTTGATAGCATCACATCATGGATCCTAGAACTCGACCGTGGTCGCGGCATCCCATACGAGGGCAACTACTCTGCATGGCTGGAACAAAAAGCCAAACGCATGGAACAAGAAGCCCGCGAAGACAAATCCAAATCCAAAACGCTCGCACGCGAATTGGAATGGATGCGTCGTGGTCAAAAAGCCCGCCAAGCCAAACAAAAGGCGCGTATCAACGCCTATAACGAACTCGCTGGCCAATCCGAACTCGATAAAATCGGCAAAGCACAGATCATCATCCCGAACGGCCCGCGTCTGGGCAACAAAGCGATCGATGTAAACGGCATTTCCAAAGCCTACGGCGATAACCTACTGATCGACGACCTGTCCTTCTCCCTGCCACCGGGCGGCATCGTCGGCGTCATCGGCCCCAACGGTGCGGGTAAATCCACCCTCTTCCGCATGCTCACAGGCCAAGAAACACCAGACAGCGGCACAATCGAGCTGGGCGATACAGTCAAACTCTCCTACGTCGATCAATCCCGCGACGCACTCGACGACAAAAAAACCGTATGGGATGAAATCAGCGGTGGCCAAGACATCATCATGTTGGGCGACGCCGAAATGAACAGCCGCGCCTATTGCTCGTCCTTCAACTTCAAAGGCGGCGATCAACAAAAACCACTTGGGCTACTCTCAGGCGGTGAACGCAACCGCGTCCACATGGCGAAATTGCTAAAAGACGGCGGAAACGTATTGCTGCTGGATGAGCCAACAAACGATCTGGACGTCGAAACACTCAGCGCGCTAGAGGCCGCCATCAGCGACTTCGCAGGCTGCGCCGTGGTCATTTCCCACGACCGCTTTTTCCTAGACCGCATATGTACCCACATGCTGGCCTTCGAGGGCAACAGCCACGTCGAATGGTTCGAAGGCAACTTTGAAGATTATGAGGAAGATAAGAAACGTCGTCTGGGGCCAGATGCATTGGAGCCAACACGGGTGAAGTATAAGAAGTTTACACGTTAATGGCACCCTAGGGGTGCGTGGCCTCCACGCACCGAATTAAACAGATGGCGTATAGAAAGAATAATTATTTCCATTTTTCTAAAAGCTTTAATTTTGCATGTTTACCTTCAGCATTACGAATGAGTGAATACAATGAAGCGGACTTGATATCACCTTCATTACAAGCGTGATAGTAAGACTTCAGGCATTCTTTTTCGTCGTTAGGTGGGAGAATAGATAAAATCTCCATTCCTGTTCTTGTCAGCGAAACAATAGTAACAGCTAAGTCTTTTGTGACCTCCATCACTAGTGCATAACTTCCATTTGCCATGATTGTTTTACCGTCATCATCTGGTTTATCTACATGTTGGATACGACCATCTACATATTTAAATAAGCCGGCTTCCTGTAAAAATGAGTAATCTTCCAATTTACTTCCTGACAACCCGTCTGATGTTACAATCATCCCTTCACGAAATGCTAAACGGGTATTTTTCTGGAATTTCTCAGCTATTTCTTGATCCAATTCTGAAATAAACCTCAACGTAGTCAATGAGAAAGTTGTTGGTTTCCTTACCTCACCAGCAAGCACTCTTGCCCATAAGCCTTGCATTCTTTCAGATGATGCTTTTTCCGCATAACCTTCAAAATAGTTCAACCAATCTTCGTCTAAATTTTCAGCTGTTTCTTCCGAAGAATTGTCGTCGTTACCATCATTTATGTAACCGATACTTGCTTCCACGATTTTTTTCTTATTTTCAATCTTACGAATTTCAGATTTTGTATATTCACCAGCGATAACAATACCAAAGTCAGGATCGTCGGCGAGTTTTTCAATAGCAGCCTTACCTTCCGCTTCTATCATCTTGACCTCGACATCACCCTTGGTTCGCATCTTTTTAGAAATATTTTCAAAATAAGCCGCTGGTATATCCGCAGCTCCACCTAGTAAACGATCTGTAGCTGACAAAAATCTGCTTTTAATTTTTGCGACAACACTTTTACCTTCAATTTTAGCTTCAACGGACACTTCATTGGAAAGATGGTCTTCGCTCAAAATAATCTCCAACTTATCAAAAACACTTAATGGCCCCTTATAAACTAAACTCTGACCTTTACATAATCAAGCCAAAGCCCTCATCCCCAGATGAGGGCCGCGCCCGACCCTCCCCACGGGAGGGCGCATTCGCACCCACCCAGGGCCAGGCGCTTCGTGGCAGATAGAGAGCATCGCTCTTTATTGCTTTTGAATTGATGCCTTAGTACTCTGATAGAATATTTATCGGAGTCTATTTTATGTTCACCACTCTTGGTCGCTTTGTTGCTATTGGTTTACTAATTTTGGGAATTCTCAATGCCATCATGGGTGTATCAATCGCTTTGATTGATGATCCAGAAGCAAAGGCATCTGCTATACAGGCTTTCTTGACGAAACCGACAGGCAAAACAATCGACCAAGCTTTGCTATATATTTTCGCAGGAATAGTTTTAGGTGTTTTGACAGATATCTCTCGACGCCTAGAAAAACCACAAGGCAAATAATCTACTCTCTTGGTTAGATAATAGATTAACAACTTCCCCCTTCCCCTAGCCCCCAACCTCGCTTATCCTGCTCTATAGGGTCAGCACATTGTTGGCCTCGGGGTGTCGTTACCTCTCAGTTACCAGCTGGTATCAGCTGAAATGATACTCCTCGATTTAAGGTCGGGGAGGTTATGACGTATGTCCAGGGCTTCGGCCTAAAGGTCATAGCAGTCGTGTAACTGCGGCTAACGAACTCCCCGGCTGTCGGATCATCCGACGGCCGTTTTCATTTGATGATTTGATTTAAGGGAGCGGCAATTACGCCATGATGATATTTCCAACCAGCAGTGCTATGCACACACTCTATGTGACCGAAAAAACCAAACCCCATGTCATGCAAATGCTATTGGACGAAGGGCACATCACCCCTAATGATCCCATACGCCCAATGATTGAAGCCTTTGTAAATCAGTCCAACATCGGTGAGGTACGGATCAGAAACAGGATACGGTTGGTGTTTCGGTGATGCGAGACTGCCATACGCTTTCCATACGTCTGCCATACACATTCCATACGCCGATTTCTCGTTCCAACCCTATTGACCCAGATCAAAGAAACTCTCTGCGGAATATTCTAATCTAAGCCTATAGAAACCAATAGGAGACCCAATATGTTTAAGAAAATCGTAGTTGGCCTAGACGGCTCTGACCCATCCGAAAACGCCCTACGCGTGGCCTGTGATTTGGGGAAAAAGTACAAGTCCGAAATCCATTTGGTGCACACCCCAGAACCCGAAACCGTTGTCGTTGTAGGCGCTACAACAGGCTATGCCGCCGTTACCTCTGCCCCGCGTCAAGAGGATATGGATGAAGCGGGCAAAGCCGTATTGGAAAACGGCGCTAAGATTGCAGACAGCTGCGGATGCAAAAAGGTCGAAACTCACCTAACCCACGGAAATACAGCGGATAAAATCCTAAATTGCGCTGATGAAAATGGTGCGGATTTGATCATAACAGGCCGTCGTGGCCTTGGCTCTGTCGGCAGTTTGGTACTGGGCAGCACCAGCCAACGTGTCAGCCATTTGGCCAAATGCGCCTGTCTGTCCGTGGCCTAGCTCACGCATCAAACACATGCATTTGACTATCTGTTTCTTGTAATTCGGCCCAAAGGCTTCATCCTATAAACAACACGTCATTTATAGGAGCGAATTATGAAGTTACGAAACAAACTCAAAACAGCCCTGTTGATCGGGGCTGTAAGCCTAGCAGCCCCTGCAAGCGCAGGAAATCTGGTTACACATTCAGGCCATAAAATTGTCTTTGGCAGCTCAGGCCACCACTACAAAGCCAAACGCCATCACAGCAAACCACATTTCATTTTAAGAAAAAGCCGTCATGGCCATTATGGCTTTCGCAAACACCACCGATCGTTCAAACACGGCCGTGGACATGCATTTCGTGGCTCAAAATTTCGTCACAAATTTAGATAAAACCAAAAACAGGACGCGAGTAGAGTAACAGATCGCGCACAAATATGTGACCAAACGTGCGCGCGCCTTCCCTTGCCCCGCCATAGGTAATGCGCGATATTAAGGACAACAACAGCAACATATGGATCCCCCCCATGCAAGCTAGAAACAAAACATTCGGTATAATCATTGCAGGCACAGCCACATTGGCTTTAACCACATTGTTCACTGCTGAAAACAGAGCCATTGATTATCAGGTGTTCAGCATCAAAAACGTATCATTCGTGAATGCTGCAGAAGCAGATACTGATGATGATGCGTTTTACGACGATCAATACGAAGTTCATGTTAAATCAAGCAGTGCGCCTTTCGAGCAAACGTCAAACTTCGGCTTCATAACACACGGTCATGAAAACGCTTTGCGATACAAGCGGTTCGACAAGTTTCACTAACTGATACTTCTCACACATACAAAAATACGCCAATCATATGGCGTATTTTTCATACTAAGCTTCTCAACATTCATTTATCTGACGCAAATAACTTGGTATGAAACCAAGTCATATGCCTTAATATTTCCTTAAATGATCTTGAAAATGCCACATTCTGGACCTTCTCAGCCCATCTTTTGTTGCCAATTTAGAAACAGTAATTGGTAAATGGAGTGCAAAATGAAACCGTTCAAATTGGAAGCTAAACACATGGTCCCTGTAAAAGACACAGCCTTTGCAAAAGACAAATCCACACGGTTATTGCGTTCATTGATCCAACAACCAGAAGCAGTTATGGACGCTTTGGAAAATACGGACCTGCGCTTTTCTTTGGTTCCACAAAAACGCCGTGTCGTGCGTTTGGGCTAATTCGACCCGCTTGATCTTACGCTAAATTTCGGTCACGCTGATCCTGAAAATAGGATTAAGTTTAACGTATGCGCACAGCATTCAAAGGTATATTCACACTTGGTATTATCGCCTGTGGATTAGGTTGGTTCCTATCTGCACCTTCTTACCTTGCCCCCAATGACTTTTCAGAACTCTCAGGTGATGTGGCAAATGGCGAACAGGTATTCCACCAAAGTGGCTGCGCGTCTTGTCATGCAGCACCAACTGCCGTTGGTGAAGCAAAGAAACTTTTAACAGGTGGCCAACATTTCAAAACGGATTTTGGTACATTCATTGCGCCAAACATCAGTTCATCCTCCATACATGGTATTGGCGCTTGGTCAGTTTTAGAGTTCACCAACGCTGTCCAAAAAGGGGTATCCCCCGATGGCCGGCATTACTATCCCGCGTTTCCCTATACATCCTATGTGCGTATGAAAACAGCTGATGTTGTTGATCTATATGCCTATATGAAAACACTTCCTGCTTCTGAAACACCCAGTCAAACTCATCAAACGTCGTTCCCATTCAACATTCGGCGTGGTTTGGGTCTTTGGAAACAACTATATTTAAATGATGCGCCTGTTCTCTCTATCTCAAATGATACCGAATTAGAACGCGGTCAATATTTAGTCGAAGGTGCGGGGCATTGTTCCGAATGCCATACCCCTCGTAATCCAATTGGAGGGTTGAAAAAGGACATGTGGCTGGCAGGCGGCCCCAACCCTGACGGTGACGGGAAAATCCCTAACATCACTCCTGATGGCACTGGTATTGGGTCCTGGTCCGAAAGTGAAATTGTGGATTATTTAAAAACAGGATTTACACCAGAATTCGACAGCGTTGGTGGCTCAATGGTTGCGGTCATCGAAAATACTTCGCGCTTACCAGATGCGGATTTATCAGCAATTGCAAAATATCTAAAATCCGTACCCGCAATCCCCACACAATAATCTGATTTGTAATCATCTAAACTGCACAGAACACCTGATTTGGGAAAACTCTGTACGATTGAGCAATGATTATGAATGAACAACCATTAAGTGATTTTGTTTCCTACCCTAGCATCAGTGCGCGCATTGATATCGATTGATGCCTCGGAAACAAAACTTATGGAGCCTCAAATGAAACTTAAAATGACTTTACTCGCTGCCAGCCTGATCGTGTCTATGACAGGAGCCGCCAAAGCAGAAGACCCTTCAAAATTAAACGACTTAGAAATCGCTCATGTCGCCTATGTCGCGGATGTTATCGACATTCGGTATGCCCACCTTGCTCTTGCTATATCATCAAACCCAGACATTCATGAGTTTGCAAAAACGATGATCCGCGATCACGAAGCAGTAAACGAACAAGCTTTGGCGTTGTTAGGTAAATTAAACGCCCAGCCACAAGACAATTTTCTAAGCCAATCTTTGCAAAAAGGCGCAGAGGAACTGATCACAGAGATGAGCCAATTGCGTGGGGATGCTTTTGACAAACGATATGCTGAAAACGAATTAGCATACCACAAAGCAGTCAATAACTTGGTTGAAAATGCATTCATTCCAAACATCGAAAACGCCGAAGTCAAAAGCCTCTTCGAAGCTGGCCTTGAAATTTTCAAAGCTCATGAAGGGCATGCTGAAATGATGGTTAAAAAGGTCAACTGATGCACAGACGTCGTTTCTTGCAAACATCTGTGGCAGCTCTCGCTGCCACGGGTTCATCATCGGCGTTACATGCCGCGACAAAAGCACCAACCCATCATGACATCACGATTTATCGCTTCAAATTCGTGCCTGACACACTAGATGTCCGCGTCGGCGATACGATCACATGGCAGAACAAAGACATCGCGCCCCATACAGCCACAGCCAATGACGACAGCTGGACAACAGATGAGTTGGGTAAGAGGCAATCTCAAACCCTTACTGTCACGGCAGGTATGTCTGGCGATTACTACTGTGTGTATCATCCACACATGAAAGCCAAACTTACTATCGCATCCTAAAAAGGATAGACATCAGATCGCCCAATACAGTTTGGCAGTTATCTGCGTTTGATCATCTTATTATAAGCATTTTCAAGCCCTGCAACGGCATCTTTATTCCGAGTGTCGATAGTCCACAGCGGCTGAAAGCCCTTACCTTTAACCCAAACTTTTTTACGTGATGTCTTAACTGGATTTCGATGTCTGCGAATTCCTTGGATAATGACAGGGACCAATATCAATAAAACTGGTACAAAGTGGATTAACTCTACGCCATCGAAACCCTCGAGTATTTGTTCAATTGATGTCTTCATCCAAAGAAACTGCCCGAAAAATTTGTTAAAAATGTGACTAACAGTTATTAGCACTTTTCAATTCTGAAAAGTGGTACCCGCGGCCAGTATGCCGCCAAGAATTGGTGCCGTAATTTTATCCGTATTAATATAATATTATCAGTTATTTAATATATCTTTCAGAAATTTAAAAATCCTAATTTTATGCAAATTGTTATGCAAATTGTTATGCAATTTTCAAATATCTTACATCTCATTTACATGATGATAATTTTTCAAGACGTACTGGTTAATTGGATACGTTAAAAATCAAAAAAGATTAGCAGAACATTTGTGAACGAAGACTCGACTAATGCTTAACAAGATATTATGCTGTTCTAGACGGTCGTTGTCACCTTCATAGCATCGAAACCCTCTGAAAAAGGGCGGAGGTGCTCGGTGCACCTTCGGAGCGTTGGGCTGCTTCCCAACTTTCCAATATGGAGGTTACTATTATGGTGACTTGTGTTTGGCCGAAAGCGGTGAGCGTTTGCTCATATACCCGCTTTCGCCTTGGTCGATTTGAGCATGTAAATGCTCATTGTAGATCATTCCCGTCTCATTAATGGGTTGCAGCCCTAGAGACACGTAGCAAGAAGGCAACGACCGTCACCTTCTATATATAGGGTACATTTTTTTTGTACTTTGTCCATTCACAAATAGTCGCGCATATAACATCAATGCGCCAATATCGTGTACATTTTGAAATTTATAAAACCGAAATGAAAATATCTCATTGGTGCTATTTCATTCTGGGAGGTCGATCTTGCCTATTAACTCTACGAAGTTGCACCCCCTGACGGTGTTCTTCTTCTTTTTCATCCATCCAATCAGACACAGCTTGCGATTCAAGTTGTATGAACCTTAATTCGATGATCCTCTTCTCTAATCCTGAATCATCAAGTTTATTCATATCATCGGAAGCCTTAGAAAGTTGCCCACTTAATTTTTTTACCTTTGAAATATGTGCGTTTATTTCAGCAATGCGACCCTCTCTCAAACTACTTTTGTAAGTACCATTTGCAGCAAATAGCGCATCCCAACTTGCGCCTAATTTTCTGCCACGCACATCTAATCCAGATAATAGATGCCCTGTCTCAGCGGCTATCTTATTAGCTTCAATTCGCCATTCCCTCCTGCGAGTATTTCGCGTTCCAAAAAATGCAATACAAGATAAAATGAATGCTGCTATAGCAACGAACGAAGTTAATATATTAAATATCATGTTTACCACCTTATATAGATATTAAACTATTTTTTGTTGAATCTTATTTGTCGATTAAAATACATCGCTTATTTTGGGAGCCTATTAGAAAAATAACGCATCTCTTACAGTTTCTCAGGTAACAATAAGCAATTGTTATGCAAATTGTTATGCAAATTGTTATACAATTTTGCTTTCTTTACACCAATTCTATAAATTACTGTTTAAAAACAATAACTTAACGCTTTATTTCTGGTACCCGCGGCCGGACTCGAACCGGCACGGCTTTCGCCCAGAGATTTTAAGTCTCTTATGTCTACCATTCCATCACGCGGGCCTGCCTGACGTCGGCGCACATTCGCTTTTTCGGCGGCGATTGTAAATATTACAAATGCCATATTTTGAATTTTTTTATTGTACCAATTTTCACTTTCTCAGTTGCCATTCAAAAATCACAGGCCTACCAATTATAGAAAGTGAGAAATAGCATATGCCAAGTCCACATAGCGCGCCAATAGAGGCCATAAGAACGCAAGCACCACAAACCGAAGAACGCGATAATATACGCGGTATTTTGTGGATGATGGTGTCTGTGATCGGCGCAAGTGTGATGACCGTTATGGTACGATTGGCCTCTGCGGATGTCAGCAGTATCGAAGTTGTGTTTTACCGCTCTATCATAGCAACCGCACTGGTTTGCACCGCATTGGTTTTAATATCACCGATGCGCAAGCAGCTATCATTCTCAAAACCATACACACATTTAATCCGTGGCTTACTGGTCGCTGCGGCCACACACTTTGGTTTTTACACCATCGCGCATATCCCACTGGCAACAGCAACAGTGTTGTTTTTCACAGCACCCATCTTTGCCACCGTACTATCAATATTCGTACATGGCGAAAACATCGGACCCCGCCGCATTGCAGCGATCTGTGCAGGTTTCTTGGGTGCCGTAGTAGTGTTACGACCAGGCTTTACCGAACTCAGCTTTGGTATGCTCACAGCCGTAGGCAGTTCAATTACTTTTGCATTAGCATTGGCAATGACCCGTGGCATTGCACAGGCAGATGGCCCACTCAGCACATATTTATCCTCTGTCGTGATCACAGGGCTGGCAACATTGCCACTGATGTTTGACGGTTCAGGCATCCCAACAGAAAGCGCAACATGGATATTACTGTTTGTTGTGGCCCTGATGAGCATGCTGCGAGGTGTCGCCGACATATACGCCTATAGATACGGTGAAGCGGGTATTTTGGCACCCGCCGCATACACGCGCCTCGTGTTTATTGGCATCGCAGCCTATTTCATGTTTGGCGAAATCCCTGACGCCCCAACCGTGATTGGTGCAACAATCATTATTGGTTCAACGCTTTATATCGCGCGCCGTGAAGCAATGCTGAAAAAGGCTAAATAGATTTACGCGCAGCCAAAGCAGCTGAAATCGTACCATCGTCTAGATAATCCAATTCACCCCCAATCGGCACGCCTTGCGCCAACAGGCTGATCTCTACATCCATATCTTCCAACTGATCCGCAATATAATGCGCCGTTGTTTGCCCATCGACAGTTGCGTTCAACGCCAAGATGACTTCGGTGATCTCTTCATCCTTAACCCGCTCAATCAAAAGCGGGATACGTAATTCTTCTGGACCAACCCCATCCAGTGCAGACAAGGAACCACCCAAAACATGGTAACGCCCCTTAAAAACAGAGGCGCGTTCCATAGCCCATAAATCGGATACATCCTCAACCACACAAATTTGGCGGTTCATCCGTTTGCCATTCGTGCAAATCTCGCACCGATCAGCTGTGCCGATATTCCCGCACAACACACATTCACGCGCTGTTTGCGCCACCGAAAACAGCGCATCCGCCAATGGGTTCAACAATATCGTACGTTTCTTAATCAAATGCAGAACAGCACGACGTGCCGACCTTGGCCCAAGTCCAGGAAGTTTAGCCATCAAAGCAATCAAATTGTCGATGTCTGAATTATTGCTGTCCACTGCTGCCCTGCCTGATTAATTTTAGAACGGCAATTCCATACCTGCAGGCAAATTCAACCCTTCGGTAATTTTTGCCATTTCAGCTTTCGCCGTTTCTGCCGCTTTATCTTGTGCATCTTTAATCGCCGCTACGATCAAATCTTCCACAACTTCTTTTTCACTTGGCACCATGATAGATGGATCAACGTTCAAACGTTTCAAAACACCCTTGGCTGTCACAGTGGCCTCAACCAAACCAGCACCAGCATCGCCTGTCACTTCGATCTCTTCCAGTGCAGCTTGGGCATCTTTCATCTTGCCCTGCATTTCCTGTGCTTGTTTCATCAGCTTTGCCATATCGCCCAACTGACCCATTCCTTTTAGCATATCATGCTCCTTTTAATCATCGTCAAACGGGTCCCAATCATCATCTTCGCCCGTATCTAAATATTCCACGGCTGCATCTGTTGCCGCATTTATGTCTTCCAATGTTTTCACATCCCGAATTTCCGCACCCGGAAACGCCAACAAAACCGCCTTCACCAAATCATGCTGCATGGCCTGACCTTGCAGATCATCACGGTGCGCCGCGCGCTCCTCTGCCAATGTGGCCTTGCCACCGTCAGATACAATTGTGACACCCCAGCGCACACCCGTCCATGTCATCAAACGGTTCGACAACCGCGTGGCTAAATCATTTGGCGCATCTTCTGTTGGTTGAAACTCAATCCGTCCCGGAGAGTATTTTGCCAACCGCAGAAATGTTTCCACTTCAACCAACAATTTCATATCGCGGCGTGACTTTATCAACTCAATCACATGGCTAAAATCCGTATACCGCGCCAAAGCCACTTCTGCGTTAGATTGCGGCGCTGCAACTTGCCCACCGCCTGCAATCATCGCCGTTGGCGCGGTCCCAACAGTACCAGACACAGAAACCGACGCACCCGCTGCTTCAACACCGCCCCCATTTGGCGCAGCACCACCACCGCCACCACCCGTTGGCGGCACAGGCGGCATGTCTTGTAACTTACGCACCAATTCCTCTGGGCTTGGCAACTCTGCTACATGCGTCAAACGGATGATCGCCATTTCTGCAGCCATCATCGCATTGGGTGCTGCACTCACCTCTTCCAAGGCTTTCAGCAGCATCTGCCACATCCGCGTCAACGCGCGCATCGGCAAATCTGTGGCCGCTTGCTTGCCGCGTTCCCGTTCATCAGGCGCAACCGTTGGATCTTCTGCCGCATCGGGCGACAGCTTAATCACAGATATCCAATGGGTAATCTCTGCCATATCGCGCAGCACCGCCATAGGGTCAGCCCCTTCGGCATATTGCGAAGACAGCTCATTCAACGCCCCCGCCGCATCACCGCGCATGATCATATCAAACAAGTCTAAAACACGCCCACGATCCGCCAAACCCAACATAGCCCGCACTTGATCAACCGTGGTTTCCCCTGCCCCATGGGCAATCGCCTGATCCAACAAGGACAGCGCATCACGCACCGACCCTTCCGCCGCACGGGTAATCAAGGCCAAAGCATCCTCAGCCACCGCAGCATTTTCCAACCCTGCGATCTTTTGCAAATGCGCGATCATCACTTCGGGCTCAATACGGCGCAAATCAAACCGCTGACAACGAGATAAAACCGTCACAGGAATTTTGCGAATTTCCGTCGTCGCAAAGATAAACTTCACATGCTCTGGCGGTTCTTCCAACGTTTTCAACAGCGCGTTAAACGCACTGGTCGATAACATGTGAACCTCATCGATGATGTAAATCTTGTATCTGGCAGAGGCCGCGCGGTAATGTACGCTGTCGATAATCTCACGAATGTCGCCCACACCTGTACGGCTGGCAGCATCCATTTCCATCACATCAACATGACGCCCCTCGGCAATCGCTTTGCAGTTATCACAAACCCCACAAGGCGCAATCGTAGGCCCACCGTTGCCATCAGGCCCCACACAATTCATCCCCTTGGCAATAATCCGCGCCGTCGTGGTTTTCCCCACACCGCGCACACCCGTCATCACAAACGCATGGGCAATACGATCCGCCTCAAACGCATTTTGCAACGTTTGCACCATAGCATCCTGCCCAATCAAATCCTCAAAAGTCGCAGGGCGGTATTTCCGCGCCAGCACTTGATAAGCGTTTTCAGATTCGTTGGACATTAAGTCGGTGCTCCCATGGTCTAACAGACACTACTAAGAGTTTGCATGAATTGCCAGTTTAAGATTGTGGAGATAGGTAGGAAAGTTGAAAGATCATATGAAAGTGCCTTAGACCTTATAACAGCTCTCTTACTTGCTAGGTTCAATCACGTTACACCAATGTCTTCTATGGGGAACAAAGCGGGCATTCAACTGTACTATAAAATAGACAAATTCCTTATGCTAAGTATAATCTTACCTTTGAGAATTTATTAAATTGAAGCCCTGTTGAATGAAAAACGTATATTTAAAAGTCACTCAAGTACTATTACTGCTATCTTTGTTAGCCAGCTGTTTAAATTCTCAAACAGTTAGCAAAGAGACAATAATAAATAAGGCAATTGAGTTTTACTTAACAAAACAACGTAAAACATACCCTTACGAAACTAAGGATGGAAAAACAGAGAATCGAGATTTGATTCAATATCAAAGCAAAGAAGAGTTTTTAAGCGATTACCCTGATTGCTGTACGTTTTCACATCGTGGGAGCGAAGGACATCTTCCAAGCTTTTGGTATAGATACAAACATTCTTACAAAGGAGTTGTTCATATACGAGCAGGTCGGAGATTTTTAGATAATGGCTCTATAGTTATGAAAGAGTTCCGTGTTCCATATGAAATTTATATCAATAAATCAGGGGAACCGATTAAGGCGCGACCATTTTAATTAACTTTAGATGTGGTTGCAAACGTCGGATAAGGGCTCTTAGCAGGAATTCAACGAATTCCTTAGTTAGATAATTTTAAATGTCATTTGAGCTTAAAGAATAACGTTTAAAAAATAACCAAATTATTTAATTAATAACAATATCAAATACTTAATCCAATTTCCCAACTGGGACATTTCCAATATAACGGCGATAGCTCGGAAAAAATGAGAGGCTGAACAACGGCTCAAACGGGGCTCGTTACCTTTTATAAGGAATAATCTGATCTGCAGACAAAGCATAGGCGACTTGTGCAAGCTGTGTTGATGTTGATGCCGTTTGAAACGCCCCAATAACATCTACAGGTTCATATAACCCCGCACTCTCATACGCCGTTTCCGTTGTAACAAACACAAGCTGGTTCGCAGGCGGTGGTGGCACATGCACACAAGCCCCTACAAAGGGCACAAGAATAAATGCGGTTACGCCTGTCCCCGAATAGTCAATCGGCACTACAAAACCTGGGATGCGAACGGTTTTTCCATTCCAATCTGTGCGCACACCCAAAGATTCAGGTTGCAGGCTCATAGGGTTTGTTAGTTCATGATCGACCAAATCTTGCAACAGTGGCGGAATGGCCACCTGACCATCGGGCAATAGATCTGACCAGTCTAAATCAACATAGTCATTAGCAAGAGCGATTTCAGGTAAACATGATAACGCACCAATTCCCGCCAATACAGCTCTACGATCCATGCGAAAATCTACCAAACATAGATCTCCATTTTATCGGCAGTCAACGTATACCCTGTCTGTGCAACGTCTGTGGATTGCAATTCATGCTGCAACTGTCCTGTCACCCAAACAGCTTCCCACAAATCATCACTGGGCCAAGGTGTTTCTGTCGTTACATAAACCAACTGATTTGGCGGTGGCGGCGGTACGTGAATACACGCGCCAATATAAGGCACAAGAACAAAGCTGGTCACGCCTTCCGTCGACAAATCAATCGGGATTATAAAGCCTGGCATCTTGATATATTTGCCATTTAAAGCATCGTTTAACTTAGTTGCGTTTTCATCAAAAATTGGCCGCCACTCATCATTTTCGACATCTCTGTCGCCTTCGCCAATAATCTCGGAATACGGCACACCTGGTGGGATCAGATCATCCCAAGTGATCTCGCTTGGCGTCGCAGCAAGGGCAGTACGGGGTAGCGCTGCAAAAGCTGCCGCAGTCGCTACAAGGTTACGACGTGATAAAATCATCTTCTCATACCTTCTCTTAAATTTTGACCATCATACCATCTGCTAGAGATAAACGATAGGCTCTAAGAGCGGGTACCAAGCTCACAATTGCGCTAGCGACGATCACACCAACCAAAACCCACAACTCACGTATACTAGGTGCCTCAATTGGAAGCCAAAGCCCAAATGCGCTGTCAACAAGGGGCTGTGCAATGAAGAGACCTATATAAAGCAAGGCAAGACCCAAGATGGCCCCGATTGCAGCCATTAAAGTGGCTTCAAGTATCAACAACCCAAGAATAACGCGTGGTCGTGCTCCCATCGCCCGGAATATTGCCATTTCGCGGCGGCGTTCATTCAGGCTTGAAAAAATCGTCGCCATCATACCAATAAGAGCGGTAATAACGACCATGGCTGAAACACCTATCAATGCGATTTCAGCGATACCAACAATTTGCCATAACTCTTGCAAAGCAACGCCGGGCAAAATCGCCAAAAGTGGCTCTTGTTTGTATTCATTAATTGATCTTTGAAGGCCAAAAACCTGCAAACGGCCTTTTACGCCAACCAAAGCAGCCGTCACTGCCTGAGGTTCCAACTTCATTTTTCGGATAACATCTACAGACGTCGATTTCCCGGGGATTTTTGCGCCACTTTTCCAGTCAACATGAATGGCTTCAATCGCCTTAAGGCTTACAATGACGGTTCGGTCCACAGGCGTGCCTGTTTTTTCCAAGATACCAGAAACTCGAAAAGGTTGATCTTCATGTTCCGTGAATGAAGCCAAACCATGTGCAACAACAATAGGATCACCAATTTTATACCCAAGCGTTGCAGCAACATCGGCACCAATAACCGTGTCGAACAAATCCGACATTACAACACCATCACTCATCGCCAATGATTGGCCCGATCGATATTTGTAACGATCAAAGAATGCTGTTGTCGTTCCCATAACACGGAACTGACGATGGCTGTCACCCAATGAAATTGGCACAATCCAATCCACTTCAGGGCGCGCAGCAATATCCTGATAGCTTTCCCAAGTCAGGTTGTTTGTGGCATTGCCAATCCTGAACACCGAATAAAGCAACAATTGCACAGAGCCAGAACGCGCTCCAACAATCAAATCCGTTCCAGAAATTGTATCGGCAAAACTCGCTTTTGCGCCGGTGCGTACCTTTTCAACACCCAGAAACAAAGCAACAGACAGAGCAATCGCAAGGATGGTCATCCCAACGGTCAATGCACGGGCTATCAGGGAACCAAAGGCGAGACGTAAGATCATGTATTTTCTCTCTCGGTCTTGGTTATATCAGACATCTGCACAACACGGTCAAACTGATCAGCGAGCCGCGCATCATGGCTGACCATCAAAAGCGTTGTATTATGCGCCCGTGATTGTGCAAAAAGAAGTTGCAAGAAGGTTTTCTGCGTCGCTGCATCAAGAGCAGAGGTTGGTTCATCTGCAATCAAAAGGGGCGGTGTACCAATCAAAGCACGCGCGGCTGCAACCCTCTGTTGTTGCCCCACGCTAAGCGTTCCGGCACGAACATTCATGACATTGTCAGGCAGGCCTAAATTTTGACATAACGTTTCGGCCTCTTCTTTAACAGAAGCAACGCGTTTCCTGCGGTCTGGCGAAAATTGTAATGGCAATAGAATATTATCTAGAACACTCGCATAAGGCAGCAGATTAAACTGTTGAAAAATCAAGCCAATCTGTTCGGCGCGAAAGCGATCTCGTTGCCCTGCTGACAGTGATGCGATATCCGTTCCTGAAACGGATATCGCCCCTCTATCAGCAGAAACAGTTCCACAAATAAGCGACAATAACGTTGATTTTCCCGAGCCACTTTCGCCCAGTAAAAGAACGGTTTCACCAACTTTTAAATCAAAGGCAGGAATAGATATTCCAAATGATGTTTGTCCCGGCCAACGGTACTTTACATCGGTTAGTTTTAAAATTGATGCTTTGTCAGCCATTGTAATAATCGTTTAGAACATACCGCGCAAATCAAGTGTAGGATTGTCACGCTCTACTTCAAAAGCATTCGCACCTGCATCTGACAGAACCTGCACCTCAAGCTCCAATGCATTTGGGAACGCTTCAAAATATGCAAAGTTAATTTCCGACAATGCAGAAGGTTTCGCACATGTCAAAGCATATTCTGCATGGAATTCCGTATGCTCCGCCCCTCCTTCTTCTGCTTCATGTTCATCATGATCATGATCGTCGTGTTTCTCTTCCTCATGTTCATGTTTAGCATGCTCGTCTTCATGCTCATGATCCGAATGTTCTTCATGTGCCTCTTCGCTTTCCAGCTCAGCGCTTGCCTGAACAACACTACATTCAGCGGCAGCTGGCAAGACAAACAAATCAAGTGGCGCTGCTAGCTTTGCAACAGCAGCATCAACAGCAGCACGATCTTCTGAGCCTTTTGCAGCGTATTCAAAGCCTACAATATCTGCACCTGGCGCATGCAATTCTATCGCAATTTCTGTCCCATCAAACGCAATGTCCAACTGCCCAACACCATGTTCATGAGCATCCACATGGCGTGTCTCTTCTGCCATAACAGGAGATGCTGTAAGAAGTGCAAGAGCAAAAAATGAGAGGGTTTTCATATCTATAGTCCTTTTTGTTTTATGGTAACTTTAGCGAACACATTGCTGGCATAGACCGTGTATTTCAACGATATAGCCTGCTTGCGCATTTAGGGCGTTTCCGTTGTTGTGCATGATTGTTATGTTATAAAGTAACAAATGACAATACAATTACTAATTGCAAGCATAACAAACACTTAAACAAATGTCCCAACTGGGACATTACTAAAAATCGTCAATATCTAGGAAAAGTGAGAGGCTGGACAACGACCCAAACGGGACTCGTTACGGCTGCTTCCTTCCGGACCTGACCGGGTTGGCGAGGCGCTCGCCCGCGCCAACCTCTCGAGACTCTATTTATAGGGTTCTATTCTGGTCTTCAAGATGGTCTAACATAAAAATATAAAAGCAAGCCAAGCAGGATTTTAGCGATGCGTAACGCAGAAACAGTCACATTTGGGGCCTCAACCCTTGATCGCGCCGCACATTTACGAAAATCAGCCGATGAGTTGGCCAAAGACCCAAAAGCCCAAGCCATCGTCATGTGGCGCGGCAAACCCCTAATTGAAACGAAAACAGTCAAAGTTGCACATTTTCCGATGTCCCACCCGATTCTTAGGAAAACAGACGCACAAATCTTTCTGGGGATAGGTGAAAACGGCCCAGTATTTGCCCATGATATCTCATCATGGCACCCAGATGCCGATCCCGACGACGTATCATTCGTCGATCAAACACTACAAAATCATCCAGATGCACCAGATATATGCGCCTTCCAAGAAACACGTGCAATCATGGCGTTACTATCTCGTGACGGCGCCGAATTGGTTGCCGCCGCAAAAGGCATCTTAAGTTGGCATGAAAGCCACCAATTCTGCGCAAAATGCGGCGCACCCTCTGAAATGACCGAAGCAGGTTGGCAACGCAATTGTAGCAAATGTAATGCATCCCATTTCCCCAGAACTGACCCTGTCGTCATCATGTTGATCACTCATGGCAACAAAGTACTACTTGGCCGTTCACCGCACTGGCCTGAAAAAATGTACTCCCTTTTAGCTGGGTTCATGGAACCAGGAGAGACAATCGAAGCAGCGGTCCGCCGCGAAGTTATCGAAGAAAGTGGAATTGAGGTCGGCCAAGTCGGCTATATGACCAGTCAACCATGGCCATTTCCATCATCATTAATGATCGGTTGCGAAGGTATTGCGACCACGACAGAGGTAAAATTAGATGAAAATGAGCTCGAAGATGCCCTTTGGGCAACCAAAGAAAACCTTATAGAGAGTCTCTGCGGCAACAGTGATGACATTCTTCCTGCTAGAAAAGGGTCAATTGCGCAGTTTTTAATAGAAAATTGGTTAAAAGATACTATATCCTAACAAAAATAATAATAAGCATGCAGGCCAGAGATGAATTTCACCAGTAAGCAAGATGTAATTGCACCCGCAGAGCACGTGTTTCGCCAACTAACTGACTTCGACTTTTACGAATCCTACGCCATGCGTTTAGGCGCACATGTAGAGCGTTTGGATGAATATGATCGCCCACAGCCAGGTATGTGTTGGAATATTTCTGGCGTATTTCGCGGAAAGCATCGCAATGTAGAGCTGAGATTAGATGAATACAATCCAGTGGAAGCTTTATCCTATACATGCAAAGCGAACTCGCTTGATGCTATTATAAATTTCAGCGTCATTCCGTTAAGCAAAACAGAAACACGCTTGAAATCATCGATTGATGTTCATGCAAAAGGTTTGTCAGCACGCGTCGCATTACAATCTGCACGTCTTGCAAAAAAGACATTAGATCGCAAATTTGACAGTCGCATGCATGATTTCGCGAAGAATATCGAAGATAAATATTACAGTTAATGTCAAAGAAACGGTAAAATGATACCTTGGGGCAGCCCAAAACTGCCCCAAGTCGACAAAACACACAACATAGCTGCGCATGTGCTTTACGATATCGATTTATGCGGTCTGACGGAACACATCCGTTTTATAAACTCCAAGAATATCCAGATGAGTTGTGAAATACTCTAGCTCTTCTAAAGCACGCTTTAATGCTGGATCTTCTGGATGGCCAATAACATCCGCATAAAATTGTGTCGCAGTAAATGAACCATTTATCATATAACTTTCCAACTTCACCATGTTTAAGCCGTTCGTCGCAAAACCTCCCATTGCCTTGTACAAAGCAGCAGGAATATTACGGACCTGAAAAACGAAAGTCGTCAGATATTCATCTTCGCCATTCTCTGGGAAAGTCCTCTCTGGTGACATAACCAAAAAGCGCGTCGTATTATGTTGGTTATCCTCAATATGATGCGCCAGAACTTCTAAATCATAAATTTCGGCAGCCAAAGGGGATGCGAGGGCCCCCATAGAAAGGTCATCACTTTCAGCAACAGCTTGGGCAGAACCTGCTGTATCTGGGCCTGCAATTGGCGCTATGTCGTGTTGTTTTAGAAATTTACGGCATTGTCCCAATAAAACTGTATGGCTCATTGCAGAATTGATCTGCTCAAGCTTCGCACCTTTTTTCGCCATAAGATCGATATGCACGCGCACGAAGTGTTCTCCGACGATATGCAGACCAGATTCAGGCAATAAACTATGGATGTCTGCGACACGGCCATAAGTGGAATTTTCCACTGGCAACATAGCAACATCAGCTTTGCCATTCTTCACGGCAGCAATAGCTCCTTCAAAAGTATTACATGCAATTGCTTGTGCTTCAGGAAAGGCTTCTGTGCACGCTTGGTGCGAATAAGCACCCATTACACCTTGGAATGCTACTTTTTTAGGGGATATGTTCATCTTATTTCCTGCCAGAATGGGCGTTTCGTCGCGGTTCTTTACCTTGAAAGCATTTATAGGAACGCTTAGAAGGTTGCAAATGAATCAGCGATTTCTAAAAATTCGTGCAGCGAAGGTGAATAAGCCATGGATACAATGAAGGTAACAAAAATAGTCGGCGGCCTATGTGGCGCTCTATTAGTATATTTGATGATCAACTGGGGTGCGGAAACACTGTACCATACAGGCGGCGGTCACGGTGCGCACGGCGAAGAGCACGCACAAGGCTATAAAATCGAAGTTGCTGAAAGTGGTTCAACAGAAGCAGCCAGCGAAGGCCCTTCATTCGAAGAGCTACTTGCATCAGCAGATGTTGCAAAAGGCAAAAAAGTATTCTCAAAATGTAAAGCTTGCCACAAACTAGAAGACGGTGCGAATGGCACAGGCCCACACTTGTTTGACATTGTGGATCGCGAAATCGGCAAAACTGCTGGTTTTGGATACTCTGGCGGCATGGCAGGCATCGGCGGCGTATGGGACATTGCAACGCTAAACGCATTCATCAAAAAGCCAAAAGATTTGATTGCAGACACAAAGATGAGCTTTGCTGGTTTGAAAAAAGATGCAGACCGCGCAAACTTGATCGCATATTTGCAAACAATCAAATAAAGCATCTATCATATTCTTTAAAAAGCCGCTCATTTGGGCGGCTTTTTTATTGCAAACATTTCAATATCATCACGTAAAAGCTAATTGCTGTTTACCTACGTCTTATTTTACCTACATATTAAGAGAAATCTGCAAGGTAGAAGATATGAAAAACACCGTGAAATTGATTGCAACACTTCTAAGTGCGCTTTGGATCATACAATCCCCAGTAAATGCCGAAGAAACAATCATCAAATCGCATGGTATATCCACATATGGGAACCTTAAATACGACCCTGACTTCAAACACCTTGATTACGTCAACCCGAACGCTCCAAAAGGCGGTACATATACTGTTCCAGCTTTAGGAACCTTTGATTCAATGCATCCCTATACAATCAAAGGCAAAGGCGGGCATATTACAATCGTCTTTTTTGAAGACTTAATGACATCCGTGGCAGATGATCCAGATGCACTTTACGGCCTTATAGCAGAAACGATCGAATACCCCGAAAGCCGTCAATGGGCGATCTTTAATCTGCGTCCAGAAGCGCGGTTTTCAGATGGCAGCGAAGTGACAGCAGATGACATTGTGTTCTCGTTTAATATTCTTCTTGAAAAAGGCATCCCATCCCTTCGAAAAGTTTTCGCAGATATTGAAAAAGTAGAAGCCCTAGAAAAGCACCGTGTGAAATTTTCGTTTCGCGAAGGCGCCGCTACAAGCGGTTTACCTAAACTCGCTGCGGGCATACCTGCATTTTCCAGAAAACACTGGGAAGGCAAAGATTTCTCAGAATCAACTTTGGTGCCTGGTTTGGGCTCTGGCCCATATGTTTTAGACAAGATTGATGTTGGCCGCTCAATTGTCCTTAAACGTGATCCAAATTATTGGGGCAAAGATTTACCAATCAACAAAGGTCGTAATAACTTTGACTATATTCGCGAAGAATATTACGGCGATGCCAATGCCGCATTCGAAGCATTCAAAGCGGGCTCAATGTTATCGCGTATAGAAGGTGAATCACAAAAATGGGCCACGGGCTATGATTTCCCTGCCGTCGAAAAAGGTTGGGTCATACGCGAAGAAATTCCAGATGGTGCTTTACCTGACCCTGCAGGCTTTTATTTTAATTTGCGCAAAGAGAAATTCAAAGACATCCGCGTGCGCAAGGCGGTCAGTGAGATGTTTAATTTTGAATGGTCGAACAGCACATTGTTTCACAGTTCATATAATCGCTTAGACTCTTTTTGGGAAAACAGCGCACTAGAAGCAACCGACGTACCATCAGCCGAAGAAGTTGCAATCTTAGAGCCATATAAAGAGTTTTTCCCTGATACGCTTTTAACAGCCCCTGCTGTTATACAACCAGTATCTGGCAAACGTCAGATTGACCGCAAACGTTTGCGGGTTGCAAATAAACTCTTAGACGAGGCTGGCTGGACACTCGAGAACGGCACACGTGTGAAAGATGGCAAACCACTGACCATTGAATTCATGCTTGCCAGTGATACAGCAGAGCGTTTTATCAACCCATATATCGAAAACCTGCGTAAAATAGGGATTAAGGCAACGGTCAAAACGATTGATGTAACACAGTTCTTAGAACGTCGCCGCAAACATGATTATGATATTTTGACGACACGCCATGTTACATCCTTAATTCCTGATGTTGGCCTGTATCAATGGTTCGGCTCAGCAAGTGCTGATGTCCCTTCCCGAAATTTTACAGGTATCAAAAACCCTGGCATCGATGCTTTGATAGACAAAGCGCTTGCTGCGAAAACACATGCGGAAATGACCGTTACGGTTAAAGCATTAGATCGTGCATTACGCTCATTGCACATCATGGTACCACGCTGGTATCGTGCCAATCACTGGGTTGCGTATTGGGATGTTTACGGACATCCAGACCCAATTCCACCTTATGCATTGGGTTTCCAAGATTTTTGGTGGTGGGATCAAGAAAAAGCCGATAAACTCCAAGCTGCAGGTGCGCGTATAAACATAAACAAAAGCGGCGAGTAGACACATATATGGGTTCTTATATCCTAAGACGGCTAATGCTGATGATTCCAACACTCCTTGGGATCATGATTATCAATTTTGCCCTAATACAATTTGTGCCAGGCGGCCCGATTGAAACTATTCTGGCTCAAGTTGAAAACGAAGCAGGCGCAACAGATCGTATTTCTGGCGGCGGCTCTGAAAATTCTAGCCCAGCAGGAAATGCAGAACAGTATCAAGGCAGCCGTGGCCTTCCAGAAGAATACATCAAAGAACTAGAAAAACAGTTCGGTTTTGATAAGCCAGCGCATGAGCGCTTTATTAAAATGATGCTTGGGTATTTACAATTCGACTTTGGTGAAAGCTATTTCAGGTCAATCAGCGTCATCGATCTTGTCGTTGAAAAACTGCCCGTATCCATAACGCTGGGTTTATGGTCCACACTGCTTGCTTATTTAATCTCAATACCACTTGGCATCCGTAAAGCCGTGCATGATGGCAGTAAATTCGACACATGGTCATCAGGTATTATTATTGCCGCATATGCCGTGCCGGGTTTTCTGGTCGCAATCATGCTTATGGTGCTCTTTGCAGGTGGGTCGTATTGGAAAATTTTCCCACTCAGGGGCTTAACATCTGAAGGATTTGAAAACCTTACGTTGTTTGCGCAAATTACGGATTACCTTTGGCATATCGTATTGCCCGTAACAGCAGCTACAATCGGTGCATTCGCAACGTTAACACTACTTACGAAAAATTCGTTCTTAGATGAAATCAACAAGCAGTATGTGACCACGGCCCGCGCAAAAGGCTTGGCCGAAAATAAAGTGTTCTACGGCCATGTATTCCGCAATGCTATGCTGATTGTCATCGCAGGTTTCCCAGGCGCCTTTATTGGTGTTTTCTTTGGTGCCTCCCTAATAATCGAAATCGTATTCTCTCTTGATGGGCTTGGTCGCCTTGGGTTTGAAGCCGCCGTAAATCGCGATTACCCTGTGTTTTTTGGCACGCTCTACATCTTTGGTCTTATGTCACTGATCGTCGGTCTTGTTTCCGATCTGATGTATGTCTGGATTGATCCGCGTATCGACTTTGAAAGCCGGGAGACGTAAGCGCATGTTTAAGTCCCCGATTGCAAAACGCAGATGGTCAAACTTCAAAGCCAATCGCCGCGCCTATTGGTCACTTGTCATTTTTTCGGTGATCTTTGTGATCTGTCTGTTTGCAGAGCTTGTCGCAAACGATAAACCGCTTTTGGTTAGCTACAAAGGCGACCTCTATACACCAGCCTTTTCATTCTACACAGAAACAGATTTTGGCGGGGAATTCGAGACAGAGGCAGAATACCCCTCACCTGAAGTACAATGCCTTATTAAATCTGGCGGCCTTGAAGCTTGTCTAGACGACCCAGAGGCCACCAGCGAAGATATATTAGATGGTACGTTCGAAGATCAAACTGTTGACGCAGGTTGGATACTATGGGCCCCTATTCCTTACAGCTTCAATACAATCAACTACGATGTGCAATCCGCACCATCTGCACCCGATAGCAACCATATATTAGGAACTGATGATCAAACACGCGATGTATTAGCACGCGTTATCTATGGCTTCCGCATATCAATCATCTTTGCGATGGCTGTTGTGATAACCTCTTCAATCATTGGCATCATGGCTGGCGCCGCCCAGGGATATTTTGGTGGAATAACTGATCTGCTGTTTCAACGGTTTGTTGAAATATGGTCCAGTATGCCAATGCTCTATGTGATCATTATTCTGGCAGCGATTTTAAAAATGAACTTCTTTATATTAACGCTGATTGTGATCATTTTCAGCTGGACAAGTTTGGTCGGCCTTGTACGCGCCGAGTTTTTACGCGCGCGTAATTTCGAATATGTACGCGCTGCCCGCGCAATGGGCGTCCATGATTGGAAAATCATGCTACGTCATCTTTTACCAAATGCTATGGTCGCAACTCTGACCTTCCTGCCCTTTGCCGTGACAGGTGCAATTGGCACATTAACGGCACTGGATTTTCTAGGCTTCGGATTACCCCCTTCTTATCCATCTTTAGGTGAGTTGGCATTACAGGCTAAAAATAATCTACAAGCGCCATGGCTCGCCTTTGCAGCCTTCCTAACCATTTCTGTCATGCTGTCCCTTCTCGTCTTTATCTTTGAAGGCTTACGCGATGCATTTGATCCACGGAAAACATTCAAATGACCGAGAAACTGTTAGAGATATCCAACCTATCCATCCGCTTCGGGGATGGCGCGGATGCCGTCAAAAACGTCAGTTTCCATGTATGCGCTGGCGAAACAGTTGCCCTTGTAGGTGAAAGTGGTTCTGGCAAATCTATTACGGCCCTATCAACGGTCGACCTATTGCCAAGCAGCGCGCATACATCAGGATCAGTTACATATCGCGACACTCAAATGATCGGTGCAGATGCGTCGACTCTGCGCCGGGTTCGCGGGAATGACATCAGTTTTATTTTCCAAGAACCAATGACATCATTGAACCCGCTTCATACAATCGAGCGGCAACTTGGGGAAAGCCTTGCACTTCACCAAGGGATCAGTGGAAAAGAAGCGCGACCACGCATTTTAGAACTGCTGAACAAAGTGGGCATCCGCGATGCTGAAACACGCTTAAACGATTACCCCCACACACTATCAGGCGGGCAACGCCAACGTGTAATGATTGCCATGGCTTTGGCCAATGGTCCTGAATTGCTTATCGCAGACGAACCCACGACTGCCCTGGATGTGACTATTCAAGCTCAAATTCTTGATTTGCTTGCAGAGGTTCAAAAAACTGATGGCATGGGCATGTTGTTTATCACTCACGACCTCGGTGTAGTTCGTAAAATTGCAGACCGTGTGTGTGTCATGCAAAATGGTGAAATTGTTGAAACAGGCCCAACCAAAGATATCTTTGACAATCCTCAACATGATTACACCAAAATGCTGCTCTCTGCAGAACCTTCGGGTGAACCTGAACCCGTAGCAGAAAACGCCGCCGAAATTGTCAGTGCTGAAAACCTACGCGTTTGGTTCCCGATTAAGCGTGGTCTTTTACGAAAGGTTGCAGGTCACGTTAAAGCGGTAAATGATGCAAGCTTTACTATTCGCGCAGGCGAAACACTCGGCATCGTAGGAGAAAGTGGATCAGGAAAAACCACACTCGCATTAGCAGTGATGCGCTTAATTTCATCTGAGGGCCCAATTGTATTCTTAGGTGGAAATATCAACGGTCTCAAAGGCAAAGATATTCGCCCAATGCGCCGCGATATGCAGATGGTGTTCCAAGATCCATTTGGCTCTCTCAGCCCTCGCATGACCGTAGAACAGATTGTAGCAGAAGGTTTAGGCGTTCATGGCTTAAAACCAGGTCAAGATAGCCGACAGCTCGTCAAAGATATCTTGGTCGAAGTCGGTCTTAAAGAAGATATGATCGACCGCTACCCACATGAGTTTTCTGGTGGCCAGCGCCAACGTATCGCAATTGCACGTGCGATGATCCTTAAACCCAAACTTGTTGTTTTAGATGAACCTACATCCGCTTTGGATATGACCGTACAAGTGCAAATCGTAGAGCTATTGCGCAACCTCCAAGAAAAATACGGACTGGCTTATTTATTTATTAGCCACGACCTAAAGGTCGTACGCGCCCTTAGCCATAAAGTCATTGTAATGCGCCAAGGCGATGTCGTAGAGGCAGGATCAGGTGAAGATATCTTTAACACTCCAACCACAGAATACACACGCGCATTGATTGCTGCAGCTATTGACCTCAAGGCAAAGTCGGGCGCTTCAGAATAGTTTGTATGAATACGCATTTGTCGCTTGCAAACCAGATGAAACCAGACTAAATCCCACCCTCACGGACCGATAGCTCAGCTGGATAGAGTACCTGACTACGAATCAGGGGGTCGGGGGTTCGAATCCTCCTCGGTCCGCCATTTCCCTTTATTAGATAACTTTTGATAGTCACAATCAGTGAATGCATTTTGTTAGGATTTTTATACATCAACAAAAACATGCGCAAAACGGCAACTCAAAGCCATCGCTTATTCAGCAACCGCATATCCCCAAGAATAAATACCCGTTGCGATCAGGCCAGTCGGGCGATCTTTGATCTTAATGGAAATAGCCTCGCCTGCCTCAAGATACGATAATCCGCATTTACGCATAACATCGATGTGTAAAAATACATCCTCATTATTTCCATAAATATTCGCAAACCCAAACCCCTTGGCAGTGTCAAACCACTTTACACGTGCAGGTAATAATGGAACTGCCTCATCATCAAAGTCGCTTGTACCAAAATTTTCACTGGGTGGAGGTGTTAATGATATGATCTCTACGGCTTGCATACCACGCTCCGTAGCTTGCACATACAATGTAATACGACTTTGCTCAGCTACAGAACTTTGTCCAAAGTCCTGCAATACGATTTTAGGTAGTAAGATATCTGCGCCACCTTCATCAGGAATTATAAAGCCAAACCCCTTAATCGGGTTAAACCATTTAATGACACCAGTTATCGTGGCCATCTGCGCACTTGAAACAACATTATACTTCATTTTAAAAATTACTTTCTAATACATAGACTACTTTTTAAGCACCCAACCAAACCATAATACCGCCTCACACAAAAGGTGATTACATTGAGGTCATTTAAATTAAACACCTGGCAAAGATTGCCTTTATATTAAAATGAACAGTGTCGTGCTCGTATTTAAATGACCACGTTTTGGCCTTATTGGATTAAGGTACTTTTTGGCCATATAGACCGTATCCATAATACAATATTGAGCTTTAGCGGCTCAATCTCTAGGTTCCATAGGGTATGTTACAGTAACACTAGCTCTAATTTAGCGGCTGTGGATAAACAAACACTTAAGTTTTCTTAATACTCAATCTTATCAGCCATAGCCTCTGTTAAATCACGATACAAATCCAGCATAGACGCAGCATCTGGGCTTTGAATGCATCTACGGGGTATTGTCGTATCTGAAAAATGCGCAGGCGAAATATTAGGCCAATTCATTTTTTGCGACTTAATCAACGAGGCGGCTTCATCACTGCGACCCAAGTGGTTCAATAAACTTGCATACCGCATCACCGTGTCAGGTGTGTGATAAATTTGATATGCACGCTCTTCAGCAGTCAATGCTTTGGAAAAATCACCGCGGTTTATATGTAGCATTCCTATAAATGTCAGCGTTACCCAACGCGCAGGATTATCTGACGAAAGAGATTGATCAAACGCAATCGCTTCATTCAATATTTCCTCTGAAGGGGGGCTGCATGTATAAGGAAATGTGCGTGATAAAAACTGCGCCATCTCATGTGCTGGATTTAACTCCAAAACACGCTCTAACATCATAGTACTTTCTTTGATCATCCCTTCATGCCACTGTGAAACCGCAATATTAAATAAGACATTTGCATCTCTTGGTGACAATTCTAATGCGCGTTGACGGTGAAACCTAGACCGAGCAAGAGTAGCTTCAGTATTCGAAGGTGGATTCACACTCGCAAGGTAAATCAATTTATCTGCTAAAACAGAATGTGCAGGTCCAAAATTTGGATCCTTGATTAAAGCCAACTGCGCTAAATTTGCACGTTCTGACTGCCATTCTAATGTACTCTTAGAAATCCCAGGAACCCATGTGGCCAACACATATAATTGCCAAGGGCTTAAGGATTCTGGATCACGATCAATCAACAATTCTTTGGAGGCACTCAAAAGTCGCGGATTCAGCTCACTGGCAACAGTGGAAACAATCTCATCACGTTCTATGCCTGTGGTTGGTACATCAAACTGGTTTAAGTTTGCCCAAATAAGCGCACCCGTTACATTATCATGGAGCTTGGTTACGATCCGTATCGTATCCTCTGTTTTTCGTACAGAACCGCTGACTTGATAATCTGGTACGACACTCCCTGTGCTGTTTTCAGCATCAATATTATCTAACAACAACAAAGCCCTGTTCCGCGACAACGCAACTTTTAGCTCATTGAAAAATCCAGTAATAATATTTGTATCAACCTCATCAGGCGACAAATTAGTATATGGCGCCAATGATACAGCGATAGCATCTGGGTTAATATGACGCTCTGAGGCCTTAATATCCTCACCACGATGCCGATATATATCGTCCCAAAACAAGAAACCAACCAATCCCAACAATGCAACAAGGATCGTAATCTGAGTTATAAAATACGGTTTCATCAAACCAAATAGAGCTCTTTGGCGCACTTGCTGATTTTGATTTTCATCAGGGGAAACAACATCCAAAGGCATCATAATTTCAGGGCGATATGTTCCCTTGGGAATACGGATCACAGGATGTTCTGGAACTGCATACTTTGCATAAAACAGCGTTAAAGCATCCCGCAGCCGTCCTACTTCAACGCGTACAATACTATCAGTGGATGGGTCAAAATCAGAACCACGGTCCAATACATCAATACCAATGGCATAGGCCTTAAGGTGATCACCTCGCCCTTCTATCTCTTCCTTTAAAAGATATTCTAGTAGTTGGAACCGACGATCACTTTTACCAAGAACACTAGATACACGAATATCGTCAAGAACCGTTTGAAGTTCTGAATATTTTATCACGATAGACCTCAGGAACACAAAAAAGCGTTCCACTTAAATAATTACGTCACTATGCTTGTAACCCTTGCTATGCTGCATATTGATGAAGTTACCCTAAGGGCATCTTACAGGCGTTACAACGGGGTACGTACTTAAATCGATCAAAACATTTGGATATTTACAAAGCTACAGAACGCGCCGAGACAGAATCGTATTTATTCGCCCAAGCAGGCTGTTCATCATTTCACCAACGGGGGAAATTCCGTGCACCATAATGATATCAAAATGCAGATCGATCGTATTATTCATCATCCACTGATGGGTAGCACATGTCGCTTGGCGCAATTCTTAAACTATGTTGTTGATGAAACTCTGGCGGGCCGTAGCAGCCGCATAAAAGGATATAGCATCGCTGTATCTGTTTTAGGAAAAGACCATACATTTGATCCACAAACAGATCCTATCGTCCGGATCACGGCTGGGCGGTTACGTGAAAAACTAAAACTTTATTATGCGACTTGCGGTCAAAACGATCCTATTCACGTAGAGGTTCCAGTTGGTACATACGTTCCAAAGTTTTCCTCAAACACATCAAATATTACCAAAACACATTCTGATAACATCGCCACATTGCATGGAAACGGGAAAGTTTATGGCGATGAAAAACAAAGCGTAAAACCTATTCTTATTGCTGTTCCGAAATTCAGCTGTATCGGCAGCACACTCTTTCGCAAAACATTCTGCAATGGATTGCGTGAAGAAATCATTTTAAACATCAACCGATATCGCCATATTTCCGTTCAAAGTGAAGCGCTGTTACATAGTGCTATAAACGTCAGCATGCCAAATGCTGATTTCATGATAGAATGCAATGTTTTCTATGATGACACAAAAACACGTCTTTATGCGAAACTTATTCACCCCAACACTGGCACATGTGTCTCTGTTGAGCGTTATGATCTGGATATCACAACTGCGGATATGATTGATGTCCAAGAAAAAATGGCAGACACGATAGTATCACAGTTTAAGCAAAACTTGTTATTAAGCTCCGAGAACTTAATCGCAAATCACAATCAGATAGAATTCTGCGACCATAAAACACTTACATTTAATCAAATGTAACTGCTGAGACATCTTTAATATCAACCAATAAATTGACGCCGCCAGAAGCTGAGTTTGTTTGGCGTGGCAGGAAAAAAGCCGACGCTGTTGGTTCAATACCCTTTTCAAGATATCTGCGAAGCGCATTATAAAATGCGCTCGCCCCATCGTTAGCACCAGCTACAAATTCAATAACTTCACCAGACTTTAGATAAATTTTCCAATTGTAATCTATATCTAATATCTCAAGTCGTTTCACGTAGGACACGATAAGCTCCAGTTTTCATTTATATTCGCAACCGTCACTTTAGTGATATCGGCTTTCAATTTACGAACTTAAAAACTTGACCTCATTAATTTCACCGATCACTTCGATCACATAGGTACGTAAAACATTAATTCTAATGCGGATATAGAGATTTAAAGTAAGAACAAACGAATAGGCGGACGATTGCAAATTAAAGCCAATCGCCCGCCTATTCTATAAGTATTTCTAGCTGAAAAATAACGCTACTATTCTTCGTTCATGTCCAGACCAAGCGCCTTGGCCACAGTAAAGATATCCTTATCGCCACGGCCACACATGTTCATGACCAACAAATGGTCTTTCGGCAGATCACCCGCAATCTTTGCTACATGCGCCAATGCGTGACACGGCTCTAATGCAGGAATGATACCTTCTGTACGGCAAGACAGCTGAAACGCTTCCAAGGCTTCTACATCTGTGATCGATACATATTGCGCACGCCCAATATCATGCAACCATGAATGCTCGGGCCCAATTCCAGGATAATCCAAACCAGCAGAAATTGAATGACCTTCCAAAATCTGGCCATCCTCATCTTGCAACAAATAGGTACGGTTACCATGCAACACACCAGGGCGACCGCCAGTCAGTGATGCACAGTGCTCCATCTTCATGTTCACACCTTTACCACCTGCTTCAACACCGATGATATTGACGTCTTTGTCATTCAGGAACGGATGGAACAATCCCATCGCATTTGACCCGCCACCAATCGCTGCAATCAGCGTATCTGGCAAACGGCCCTCTTGCTCCATGATCTGCTCGCGAACTTCTTTACCAATAATAGATTGGAAATCACGCACCATCGCAGGATACGGATGTGGTCCTGCCACAGTCCCGATGCAATAGAACGTTTCATCCACATAAGTCACCCAGTCGCGCAACGCGTCATTCATCGCGTCTTTCAACGTGCCACGGCCAGAGGTCACAGGCACAACTTCTGCACCCAACAGTTTCATACGGAATACATTTGGTGCCTGACGTTCAACATCATGCGCCCCCATGTATACCACACATTTCAAACCAAATTTTGCGCAAACAGTCGCTGTTGCAACACCGTGCTGACCAGCTCCAGTCTCTGCAATAATACGTGTTTTGCCCATGCGGCGCGCCAGCAAAATCTGACCCAAAACGTTGTTAATCTTATGTGCACCTGTGTGGTTCAATTCATCGCGTTTTAGATAAATCTTTGCACCACCCAACTCTTCTGTCAGACGGTCCGCATAATACAGCGGGCTTGGACGACCAACATAGTGCTTCCACAAATGGTCCATCTCGGCCCAGAACTCTGGATCGACTTTAGCCTTTTCATATTCGGCTTCCAAATCAAGGATCAAAGGCATCAAGGTTTCAGAAACAAAACGCCCACCAAAATCGCCAAAACGGCCTTTTTCGTCTGGTGCATTCATGAATGAATTAAACAGCTCTGACATTTTATTCTCCCTGCGCGGCAGCAACAAAGGCCGCGATCTTAGTCACATCTTTTATCCCTGGTGCGCTTTCCACACCTGACGCTACATCCACTTGGGGTGCACGCGTCATTTTCACAGCTTCTGCCACGTTTTCAGGCGTAAGACCACCCGCTAACATCCATGGAACAGCCCAACGACGCTGCGCAATCAGCGTCCAATCAAAAGCTAGTCCATTTCCACCTGGAAGCACGGCATTTTTTGGTGCTTTCGCATCCACCAATATCTGATCTGCAACACGCGAATAGATATCGATATGTTCCAAATCATCAGCACCCGCTACACCAACAACTTTCATTACAGGTAAACCGTAACGCTCTTTAATCTCTAAAACCCGCTCAGGTGTCTCATGCCCATGTAATTGCAGCATATCGACGGGCACAGCGCCCGTAATCGCATCCAGCGTATCATCTGTAGCATCCACAACCAACGCCACCTTACAGACGCCCATAGGTATCTGTTCAGCCAATTTCTTAGCTTCTTCAACAGTTACATAACGCGGTGATTTTGGGAAAAAGTTAAACCCGATATAACGCGCGCCAGCATCGACAGCCGCTTGTAGTGTTTCAGAGGTTTTTAAGCCACAGATTTTGACAGCCACTGAACTCAATCCAACAATGCTAGGATTTCATCCTGACCTTCGCCAGTCTTTGCGCGCAGTTTGCCAACTTCACGTTCAAGGCTTTTCACCTGCTTCGTGCTTTTAGAAAGGTCATTGCGGATTTTAAATTCACGCAAATATTCCCATACGAAACCAATTAGCAAGCCGCCCAAAACGCCAGCTAAAATAACTAAGAATAAAGGAACCGTAATACTGCCGCCAAACGGCACAAAAGCCGCCAAATCTTCAGGCAGTAATTGCAACTGCACAGGCTGACGATTGGCCACGGCCACAACAATCAGAACAAGCGCAATAGCAGCTAAGAAAAAATATCGAATGAAACGCATTTAAATACTCGCAGTTTAAGCGAGCATCAGCCTTCGTTCAGCCTATCTCGCAATAGTTTGCCTGTCTTAAAAAACGGAACGTGTTTTTCGTCGACAGAAACAGAATCCCCAGTACGGGGGTTACGGCCAACTCTAGCATCTCGCTTTTTGACTGAAAAGGCTCCGAAGCCTCTTAACTCAACACGATTGCCTTCAGCCATAGCATCAATGATCTCATTAAAAATGGTTGCGACGATCCGCTCCACATCACGGTGGTACAAATGTGGGTTCTCTTCAGCGATTTTCTCAACCAATTCAGAACGTATCATTAATATATCCCTCCCCAAGGCAATTTTACTATTGTCTAATTTTCCAAGGATACTTGCAGAAATAACGCGCTCTGGGAATATACTAGACCGCGAAGGTGTTGTTTTTTTTGAAAAATACAGTGTTTTTTCGCATTTTTGAGACTTAACGTTAGGTCAGGCGTTCATCCAACCCCAACTTTCCTCAACTTTTACCAATCGAAACAATTCTAAAAATAAATGATTCGCATAAAAAAACGGCGCCCCAAAAGGCGCCGTTTCTATTCATCCAAAGGATAATTATTAGTCGTTGTCTTGGTTCTTTAAAGCAGCACCCAAGATATCGCCCAATGATGCGCCAGCATCTGTTGAACCATATTGTTCCACTGCTTCTTTCTCTTCAGCAATTTCACGTGCTTTGATTGAAAGACCCAATTTACGTGTTTTCGCATCGATGTTTGTCACACGAGCATCAACTTTGTCGCCAACGTTGAAACGCTCTGGACGTTGATCAGCGCGATCACGTGCAAGGTCTGAACGACGAATGAATGCTTTCATGCCATCGTATTCAACTTCAACACCACCGTCTTCGATCGCTGTCACTTCAACAGTCACAACCGCACCGCGTTTCACACCAGAAGTGGCGTCTGCGAATGGGTCACCGTCAAGCGCTTTGATAGACAATGAGATGCGTTCTTTTTCTGCGTCAACATCAGTAACGATAGCTGTAACCATGTCACCTTTTTTGTAGTCCGCAATTGCTTCTTCACCAGAACGGTTCCAGTCAAGATCTGACAAGTGAACCATACCATCGATGTCGCCTTCAAGACCAACGAACAAACCGAATTCAGTGATGTTCTTAACTTCACCTTCAACTTTTGTATCGATTGGGAAGTTCTTCGCGAAGCCTTCCCATGGGTTGCCTTGAGTTTGTTTCAGGCCAAGGGAAACGCGACGCTTCTCTTGATCGATTTCCAGAACCATAACTTCAACTTCTTGAGATGTAGAAACGATTTTACCTGGGTGTACGTTCTTCTTAGTCCAAGACATTTCAGAAACGTGAACCAAACCTTCAACACCTGAATCCAATTCTACAAACGCACCGTAGTCAGTGATGTTTGTAACACGGCCCATGTGAACTGATTCCAATGGGAAGCGCTCTTCTACGTTTGACCATGGATCGTCTTGCAACTGTTTCATGCCCAAAGAAATGCGGTGTGTATCTTTGTTGATCTTGATAACCTGAACTTTGATAGTTTCACCAATTGTCAGGATCTCAGATGGGTGGTTCACACGGCGCCATGCCATGTCTGTGACGTGCAACAAGCCGTCAACGCCGCCCAAGTCAACGAATGCACCGTATTCAGTGATGTTCTTAACAACACCGTCAACTGCATCGCCTTCAGCCAACTTGCCAACGATCTCTGCACGTTGTTCCGCACGAGACTCTTCCAAAATAGCACGACGAGAAACAACGATGTTGCCGCGACGACGGTCCATTTTAAGAACTTGGAAAGGTTGCGCCATACCCATCAATGGGCCAGCGTCACGTACTGGACGTACGTCAACTTGTGAACCTGGTAGGAATGCAACCGCACCGCCCAGATCAACTGTAAAGCCGCCTTTAACACGACCAAAGATCGCACCTTCAACGCGCTCTTCAGCTTCATATGCTTTTTCAAGACGATCCCAAGCTTCCTCACGGCGAGCCTTCTCACGTGAAACAACAGCTTCACCGCGAGCATTCTCAACACGCTCAAGGAACACTTCTACTGAATCGCCAACTTCGATTTCAGGAGCTTGTCCAGGATTTGCGAATTCTTTAAGATCAACGCGGCCTTCCATTTTATAGCCTACGTCGATGATGGCTTGTCCTGCTTCAATCGCAATGACTTTGCCTTTTACAACACTACCTTCATCAGGTGTGTCTACGTCGAAGCTTTCGTTCAAGAGGGCTTCGAATTCCTCCATAGTGGCTTTAGCGCACATATATATACATCCTTATAACGTTTTTTCGGGCCACGCGGTTTACCACGGGTCTTTAGGTTTCGTTTCAGCCGACAGAACCAAGCAAAGCTACAAACACACAAAGGGCCGAAATTTCGGCCCTGCTCTGCTATAAGTTTGGGAATCTAACGTCCCCTGCCCTTACGACTGTCGCGCGTATAAGAGATTATCGCAGCATATGCAAGTATAGTTGGAAAAATCCTGCGCCAAACACCGCCATCTCAAACCAGATACAAAGCGCATGACCTCGAAAGAAAGCGAATGCGCTCACACAGACGTCACTTGCATTTAAACACCGCCCCATTACCCTGCTAAACAAACACACAAAGGGGACCCCAAATGCCCAACCTAAAAACCGCCCTCATCACGGCCACACTCATCGCCACAGCCACATCAGCACAAGCAGGATCAAAATACCTGACAGGCCCCGAAATTGGCGACCTATACACAGGCCACTCCTTTGAATATTGGGGCAAAACCAAGGGCACATCCCACTACACCCCCACCACATTCACAGTAGAGGATGAAACCAACGGCAATTTCTCGGGCAAATGGTGGATCAAAGACAACCGTTATTGCCGCAAATTCAACAACGGCTACAAACACTGTGATAAAGTGAAAAAAGAGGGCGATGGCATCTATTCCAGCCGCGGTTATAAATTCAAAGTCACCGAATAAAGATCACCAAAACCACAATACGGCCAAGCCATACCCGCTCTCTAATCTTATTTACACTGCACTTGGCCTTTCACCCATGGGTGTGTCGAAGAAATCGGAACAATAGCAGCACCAACCAGAGCACCCGTGGTTAGCGTGTTTGCACCATCCTTAATTGCCAAAACAGTATATCCGCTGGGGCAAAGCTCCGAAGCACGTTGATGCCAACGCGCCAAAACAAGCTGCGGGTTGGTCGTTCCATTGCCCAAATACTCAACGGCATGCTTTCCACCCCCCAGATCGGTGTCTTTATAGCCACCCGTCCAAGTGTGTTTCTGATAGCCCGTGGTACAGCCTGCAACGCATACGGCCAGCGAAAGAAAAGCGATTTTTTTCATAGTGTTAAATCCCAAAAAATAAATTTATGGGATAAGTAGGATAGCGCCCCAATGCTGTAAAGTGAAAACCAATCAAACGTCGATAATATAAGTCGTTTGACATATGGACGGCTCTTAGGATGGCTGCAGAACAATTCCGCAAAACGATCCTGCAAAACACAAAGACCATTGCTTGCAATGGTCTGGCGGCAGCGTATTGCAAAGCAATGCGCGAGAGCCGATCCCGCTAATGCTCTAGAAACCAACGATCCTACAAACCACACAACCCAGCCGCACCCTGCCTGTGCAAGGCACAGGCAGCACCCGATCCGCCCCCACGGGCGGGTGCTTCACACCTAACAGCCATTGTTTTCACAATGGCTTGGCGGCAGTGCATTGCAAGCAATGCACGAGAGCCCACCCTCGGATCGGGTGCAAAGGCTAACAAACCCATTTTTAAAATATAACCTTCAATGTCTGCTATGAGCCCACATTGGCCTATGCTATGCCCAGTGTGAATGTCTGCATTTGGCAAGCGCGATGTGTCTAGTTAACGGTCGCTTACTTGACACATATTATCTGAAAGTGGCCAACAAACTACCCGAACCTCATGAATTTTAAATGAGACCTTTAGCTTAGCTATATCCATGATGTTTGGCGGCCTGATATGCGTTGCCCAAAGCCGCCGTTTTGGGATCTGTTCTGGCTGGGGGGGGGAGAATGACACCGCAAGGCGTGAGAACCGCTACACACCATGTAAGTAATTTTAAGGACCAACTTTCTCATTGTCTTTGCATGTACGCGCAGAAACAAATTTAACATTAGTAAGTCCATTGCCATGTATCAGTTTATAAGTTCCACGGGTGGAACTGTGGGAGCCTACACGTATAGGGCCAAAGAACTGTGACCATAATAATTTCCCCACACGTACCTCATTGTGAAAAACGTCATAATTTGCCACAGCACATACATTACAAGAGTTATTTATTCTCACATTCATAAAAGAGAACTTACCATTCTTTGTGCGATTTTCATATGAATGTGAGAAGCAGCTGCTTGAGACCGATTTCGTTGTTTGTTCAATAACATTGCCAGAATGTTTGGTATTATTCTTTAGCTGACTTATGGTTTGCGTTAGCTCTGCTATCTGCTTTCTTAGAGCGTCATTTTCTTTTTCCGCTTCGGTAAGGGTTTTACGCAATATATCTCGTTGTCCCAATATATTGTCGATTTTTTTATGAAAGTATGCTTTCATTTTTTCCTCGTGATCTGCGTAATCTCCATGCGTCATCATGAATAATCCTGCTTCTGCTTGCAGCTCACCAACAGTCTTTTTCGACTTTATTCTCCGATCAGCTTCGATAGAAAAATTTTTCATTTCTGCTCTTTGTTCAGCTCGCAGCTGAGTAAAACTTTCCCATAGCTGATCATATGTCATGAAAACTAGAAACTTGGTGTTAGTCGTTTCTTCATTAGCTGAACCGAAAATTCCGTTAATTTGGGGAGGGTCAACGAATAATTCTTTCCCATCTGTGAAAATTTTTTCACCGTGCTCTGTGTCACCAGATATGTCGATATCCACCTCTTGAGCAGAACTTGCCGGTGCTGTCAGTACAAGCATTAAAAAAAACCATCTATGTATCACATTATTTTCCTTTAGTTACTGTGTTTACAATCTCCATTGCTACCAATTTGGAGCCGTTCACGGCTGGGACAGAATGGTACTCTAACGAAAATCCCCCCCTGTCAGCAATCTTTTTAATATCGGCTACTGATTTTGGGCGGAAAAGATAAAAAGACGGATTTAGAAACGCAGTGGAATGACGTTGTATAGCTATAACTCTAATCCTCGATCAGATTTGCGCGTTAGTCCTATAATTTAACATAATTTTGTTTAGTTGCCACAGATCAGGTGCGAAAGCAGACTTTGCTGGATATGCTTAGGACGGTAGTTTTGTTCTCTATAGCAGACATCCACTCCCCCACATTCCCCCTTCCCTAGCCCCAACACATCCCCTATCCTAACCGAAGGACAGGCAGCAGTCTGTCTCGGGGTGTCGTTACCTCTCATGAGTCGGTTGGTATCAACCGTAATGGTACTCCTCGATTTTAAAAGGTCGGGGAGGCTATGGCGTATGTCCAGGGCCTCGGCCTAAAGGTCATAGCAGTCGTACTCGTGCGACTAACGAACTCCCCGGCTGTCGGATCAAACCGACGGCCGTTTTCATTTGTTTATTTGATTTAAGGGAGCGGCGTTTGCGCCATGATGATATTTCCAAAAAGCAGCGGTATGCAAACCGTGTATTTCACCCAAAAGACCAAACCACATGTCGTGGGTTTTCTGATCGAAGAAAAATACATAGACGCCGATGACCCCTTGATCCCGATCATCGCCGCCTTTGCCCGTCAAGAAAATGTAAACGAAATCCGCATCAGAAACCGCATACAGTTGCTATTTCGTTAATGCTGCGCATGCCATACGCTTTCCATACGTCTGCCATACGCATTCCATACAGCTATTTTTTGGCGTCAATCACCGCGATGGCCGCTTGGATTGCTTCTTCAATAGAAAGCGTCGATGTGTCGATCAAATGGGCATCACTTGCTGCCACCATAGGCGCCACATCCCGTTCTGCATCTCGCGCGTCACGTGCCATAACATCTTGATATACTTGTTCAAATTCCACAGACGGGTCTTTGGCAGACAGCTCCTTAAACCGCCGATCCGCTCGCACCCGCGCGCTGGCAGTCACGAAAAGCTTCACATCCGCATCAGGACAGATCACAGTACCAATATCGCGCCCATCCAAAACCGCCCCATCCTCTTGTTTTGCAAAGATTTTTTGGAATTTCACAAGCGCCGTTCTGACCTGCGGAATGACCGCAATCTTACTCGCCGCCTGCGCAACTTCCGCCGTTCTAAGGTCAGTCGCAGCCAAGTCTTCTGGCGTAAGTTCCAACGCTAATTGTTCAGCAATTTCAGGGTAATAGCTGGTTCTTGAGTAATTTAAGGCCTTCTTCCCAACCGCCCGATACAGCAACCCCGTATCCAGATGATGAAACCCAAAATGCGCCGCCACAGCCTTGGAAATAGTTCCCTTACCAGCAGCTGCTGGCCCGTCTATGGCGACCGTAAAGCTCATGAAATATCAGCGCCCAGACCCTTCATAAGGTCTTGAAATATAGGGAAACTTGTAGCAATCGCAGCCCCGTCATCTACGCTTACAGGCTCTTTCGTTGCAAGCCCCATACACAAGAATGACATGGCGATACGGTGGTCAATAAACGTCTTAGCCGTCCCCCCACCTTTCACCTCACCAGACTGCCCATGCACGATCAAAAAGTCCTCGCCCTCTTCGATTTGCACACCTTGCGCTTCAAGCCCCCGCGCCATCGCATCAATGCGGTCACATTCCTTAACACGCAGCTCTTTGACGCCACGCATAACGGTTTTACCTGTCGCAAAAGCAGCCACTGCGGACAGAATTGGATATTCATCAATCATAGATGGCGCACGTTCCTCTGGCACCTCTACCCCTTTGAGTTTGCTTGCTTTTACGCGCAAATCAGCAACAGGCTCACCGCCCTCTTCACGCTCGTTTTCAAAGGTAATATCCGCACCCATTTCAACCAAAGTCGTGAACAACCCAGCGCGTGTAGGGTTTAGACCGATGTTTGGTAAAACAATCTCTGACCCTTCTACAATCAAAGCAGCACAGACAGGAAACGCCGCCGAACTTGGATCACGCGGCACAGCAATATCCTGTGCTTTCAGCTCTGGCTGACCAGTCAAAGTGATCTCGAAACCTTCATCCGTTTCCACCGTTTCAATCTCAGCACCAAAGCCACGCAACATACGTTCCGTATGATCGCGGGTTTTTTCCTTTTCAATCAACACAGTTTTCCCAGGCGTATTAAGCCCTGCCAAAAGCACAGCTGATTTGATCTGAGCAGATGGGTGCGGAGACGTATACCGCACAGGCATTGGGTCACGTGCACCGACCATAGTCAGCGGCAACATACCTTTGTCACGGCCAACAGATTGAGCACCGAACAGAGCCAAAGGATCCGTGATGCGACCCATAGGACGAGAACGTAGTGAAGCGTCACCAGTAAATGTTGCAGTGATCGGAGATGTTGACATCGCCCCCATAATCAAACGCACACCTGTGCCTGCATTACCGCAATCGATCACATCTTCGGGCTCCGCAAAACCACCAACGCCTACGCCGCTAACAGTCCACTCGCCATCACCGATACGTTGAACATCTGCGCCAAACGCAGACATTGCTTTGGCAGTATCCAGAATGTCTTCGCCCTCAAGCAAACCCGTAATATTTGTCTGACCAACAGACAACGCGCCAAGGATCAGCGAGCGGTGCGATACTGATTTATCACCGGGAATTTCAGCTGTGCCCGAAAGAGGGCCGCCTGCGCGGGATTGCATTGGAATGGGGGTGCCGTGTCCTGACATTTCGGTCGTCCTAGTCTAATTTGCCTAGCGTATACCCTATTGCGAACGGGCGGTCTATTCCGAACAGACTAGAGTTTGCGGAAAGTCAGATAATGTGGTGTACGGCCTTCGCGCAGTGCTTTTTGCTCGTAACGCGTTGAATACCAATCAGGCCATGCCACGCGCCAATCGGATGGGCTTTCAGCAAGCCATTCAAAATCATCGCGCGTAGGAACTTGCTCTAATGTTTGACGCACATAATCTTCAATATCTGTGGCAACACGGAAGATCGAACCTGTTTTCAGGCATTTTGCCAAAGGATCAAGGTGTTCTGGCGTTACAAAACGGCGACGGTGATGGCGTGCTTTGGGCCATGGGTCTGGATAAAGCAGAAATGCTTTTTCGATTGAACCGTCTGGCAAGACATCCATCATGTCACGCGCATCACCTGGATGAACGCTTAGGTTGGTTACGCCAGCTTTGCGGATTTTACCCAATAGCGTTGCCACACCGTTAATGTAAGGTTCACACCCAATGATATTCACATCAGGATTTTGCTCGGCTTGATGAACCAGATGCTCGCCACCGCCAAAACCAACCTCTAACCATACGGGATTGTCGTTACCGAACAATTCGGACAGGTTCAGCGGGTTGCGATCTGGGTTTTCTTTCCAACTTACATTCTTTGGCGCAAGTTTATCTAAGTCTTCTTCCAAATACCGTTCATGGCTTTGGTGAAGACCTTTACCTTTGATGCGACCATAAAAATTGCGCCAAGGTGCGCCTGATACATGTTTTTTACGTTGATGGTCTGTCATAAGAAAAGCCCCGAGTTATCTCGGGGCTTCACTAGCTTTTCATACGTGTTTGATCAAGCTTAGATCAAACAGCCTTTTTTAGCGCATCCACCAAGTCTGTGCGTTCCCAAGAGAAACCACCGTCATCTGTTGGTGTACGGCCAAAGTGACCGTAAGCCGCTGTGCGAGCATAGATTGGGCGTGTCAGTTGCAGGTGGTCTTTGATACCTGTTGGTGTCAAATCCATTGCCTGTGCCACTGCTTTTTCGATTTCTGACTCGTGTACTTGGCCTGTGCCATGTGTATCGCAATAGATAGACAGTGGCTTTGCCACACCAATCGCGTATGACAACTGAATTGTACAACGTTTCGCCATACCAGCCGCAACAACGTTTTTCGCCAAGTAACGCGCAGCGTATGCCGCTGAACGGTCAACTTTGGTTGGGTCTTTACCAGAGAAAGCACCGCCGCCGTGAGGGGCTGCACCGCCGTATGTATCAACGATGATTTTGCGGCCTGTTAGGCCAGCATCCCCATCAGGGCCGCCGATCACGAACTTGCCTGTTGGATTCACATGCCATTCAGTTTCGGCTGAAATCCAACCCTCTGGCAATGTATTGCGGATGTATGGCTCTACAACGGCTTGTACATCAGCAGATGACATTGTTTCATCTAGGTGCTGAGTAGACAGAACAATAGATGTTACGCCAACAGGTTTGCCATCAACATATTTCACTGATAACTGAGATTTTGCATCTGGACCAAGCATCCCAAGCGTACCTTCGTGGCGTGCTTCGGCAAGGTTACGCAAAATCGCGTGTGAATATTGAATTGGTGCTGGCATCAATTCTGGTGTTTCATCCACGGCATAGCCAAACATGATACCTTGGTCGCCTGCACCAGCTGCATCAACGCCTTGCGCGATATGAGCTGATTGTGGGTGTAGGTGGTTTTCAACAGACATGTTTTTCCAGTGGAAACCGTCTTGCTCATAGCCAATGTCTTTTACGCAATCGCGCACGATGCCTTCAACGCCGCCCATAAAAGCATCAAGCTTTTCAGGTGTCGATAGGCCAACTTCGCCCCCGATCACAACGCGGTTGGTTGTAGCGAACGTTTCACAGGCAACACGTGCCAATTCTTCTTCTGTTAGAAATGCATCCAAAATAGCATCTGAAATACGGTCACAGATTTTATCTGGGTGGCCTTCGGAAACGGATTCCGAGGTAAATAAGTAGTTTTGTCGGGACATAAATATCGCTCCAGTAAGATTAAACCACTACTTCAGGAAGCCGTTGTAGCGGTACATATATCGGAGGTAGAGGGACTGAGCGCTTGGGTCAATCAAATTATTGGTCGAGATGTCGCACGTAAGACCTAAATGTCACATATTTAGCACCTAAACCCAACAGCAATAAAAAAATAAGAACTGAAAACTCGCCATACTGCGCATAAATAGTAGGCGTTAACGGCTTAGGTAGATTTGCATCAAGAAAACCCATTTCATTGAGTTCAAGTTGGTGAATTACGCGCCCATATGGATCGATCATTGCTGAAACACCTGTATTAGCAGACCGTGCAACAGGTAAACCTTGTTCAATTGCGCGAAATTGCACTTGAACAAGATGCTGATAGGGGCCCACAAAATCACCAAACCAAGCATCATTTGTCATATGCAATAAAAACTCTGGGCGTTTAGGATGGTTGTTGATTGCCATAGGAAAAATAGCTTCATAGCAAATCATAGGCATATAGGATGGCAAGCCTTGTGCTTTTATGACCCTCATACCCTCCCCAGTTGAAAACCCACCAATGGTTTGGGCAAGACCACGCAATCCAAGCACAGATAGATACTCCGAAAAAGGAACATACTCTCCAAACGGAACTAGATGACTCTTATCGTATGTAGATAGTAAACCGCCACGTGGGTCTAAATGGATAGATGAATTAAAATACTGCTTATCTTGCGTTTGTGGATTTAACTCTACCCGTTGAATGCCTGCAATAATGTGCGCATTAGGACCTGCGTAATTCGATAACACCTCTAAATCTGCAATATTATTTTCGAAGCGATAAGGTATAGATGTTTCAGGCCAAATCACTAAATCAACAGGTAAATCAGCTTTTGCCCGTGTGAAATCCAAGCTTCTGCGAAAGAAAACAGGCTGCCACTCTGGATCCCATTTTTGATGTTGGGGTGCATTAGGTTGTATCAGACGCACGCGTGTTTCAGACATTTCAGAAACTGTGGCTAAACGATAAGTCCCCAAGATTGCAAATGTGCCAATGAAACATATAGACACCATTGGCCCCGTGAAACGGTGCTTTGCGAAAGACAAAATCAGGAGACCCGTTAATATAGTCACAAATGTTAATCCATATGGCCCTATAAAAGCCGCTGTCTGTGCGACAGGTGTGTTAATCCATGTGTAGGATAAAAGCCCCCATGGAAATCCAGTAAATATAACCGAGCGTATGTATTCGGCACATACAAAAGCAATTGCCAACCCAATACTATACCGAGTTAAACTAGCGCCCCAGAATTTCGCAGCCGCAAATGCCCCCCCCCAAAACAGTGCTAAACCACTAGACATTGCGGCCAACGCAAACGGTGCCAGAATTGCGTGCTTTTCTGGTTCAACAAAGAAGGGTTCCACCAACCAAATTAAGCCAAGTGCAAAATAACCAAATCCAGCCCACCAGCCTATACCAAAGGCCTGCTTCCACCTTTGGGTATGAAAGGCACAATATCCCAATATTGGGATGGAAATGAAAACACCAATTGGAATTGATAATGGCGCTTGCCCCAATGCTAAAAGCGCACCAAGTAAAAACGCCAAAAACCACATTCGTTTAGAACTATGGCTTGACCAGATCAGAAGCTTTTCCAACCTGTTATGTATCACTCTTTTCTAGACCTGCTGACACGAAGCTTTTTGATACGTCTTGGATCAGCATCAACGACTTCAAATTCGAAACCATCTGGATGTTTAATAACCTCACCTCGCACAGGAACACGTCCGATCATCATAAAGACCAAACCACCTAATGTCTCGATATCCTCGTCATCTGTGCTACTGGCCAAATCAGCCTCTAGAACTTTTTCAAATTCCTCTAGTGGAGCACGTGCTTGGCACATATAAACGCCAGGCTTTTCTTCCGTCCAATAATCGTCTTCTTCGACGTCATGTTCGTCAGCAATTTCACCAACAACTTGTTCCACCAAATCTTCAATTGTTACCAGACCGTCTACGCCGCCATACTCATCAATCACAAGAGCCATATGGGTGCGCTCGGCCTGCATTTTTTGCAACAGAACACCAATCGTCATTGAAGGTGGAACATACAACAAAGGACGCAACATGCGCTTTAAAGAAAATTTTGTCACCTTGCCGTTAAAACCATATTTCAAAGCAAGATCTTTTAGGTGCAGTAACCCTTCTGGAGTATCGAGTGCTTCATTATAAACAGGTAAGCGCGAATACCCGCTGTCTTTGAAAACTTTTAGAAGTTCATCAAGTTCTAGATCGTTTTGAACTGAGATAATGTCCGCACGCGGAACGGCAACATCATCGACGCGAAGATCACTTAAAATCTTCAGGCCGCTGACTGCCGATAATTTGTCTGAATATGGAGCCTTGTCCACGATTACTTCGGGTTTACCTATAAATAATCGCTTAAAAAAACCAACTGGTTTTTCTATCTCTTCTGGCTGCGCGCTTTGCGCCGCGTTAGAAGATCCTTCAATGGTATCGCTCATAGCCTCTTTCCAATAGTCACCGTCAAATTACACGGTTTTATACGGGTTTCCAATACCCATATCCGCCAACAATTTTATCTCAATTTTTTCCATTAATTCAGCGTCTTCATCGGTTTCATGATCATATCCTAGCAAGTGCAGAATACCATGTATGAGCAAATGTGTAACATGATGAAGTTTCTGTATCCCTGCAATTTCAGCCTCTTTCATACAGGTATCATATGAAATTGCGATATCTCCTAAGTTCACAAATGGGTCACCAAACTCTGGTTCAGGCGGAAGCTTTGGCGTAGCACCAACTTCATCTGGGCTCAATTCATAACTTGGCCATGATAAAACATTTGTTGTTTTTTCTTTCCCACGAAACTCTGCATTTAAAACAGCGATCCGCGCATCATTACAAGCAAGAATACTTAATTCATACGGAATATGTGTCAAGTTTAACGCAGTACTGATCTGCACTAAAACATTATGACTGACGTCTTCTAGATCGAAGCTGTTCCAAAGATCATCTTCGATCAGAATATCAATTTCATTATCCATTGTTCTTGGCGTGTTTATCGTATGCAATAATGATTTTGGCGACCATCGGGTGGCGCACCACATCTTCTGCTTTGAAATATGTAAAACCAACACCTTTGACGTCACGCAAAACTTTTTCCGCTTCGACTAACCCCGATGTCACACCGCGAGGTAAATCGATTTGGCTCATATCGCCAGTGATTGCCATTCGTGACCCTTCGCCCATACGGGTAAGAAACATCTTCATTTGCATGGTTGTCGCATTTTGTGCTTCATCCAATACTACATAAGCGTTGCTTAGCGTTCGCCCCCGCATAAAAGCCAAAGGGGCTATTTCAATACGTTTATCTTCAATTAGTTTTTCAACTTGTTTAGCCGGGAAAAAATCATTCAAAGCATCATAAAGAGGCTGCATATAAGGGTCGACTTTTTCCTTCATATCACCAGGCAAAAACCCTAGTCGTTCACCCGCTTCAACTGCGGGTCGCGCAAGAATGATTTTATCAACCATCCCATTGATAAACATGGAAACCGCAGCAGCAACCGCAATATACGTTTTACCTGTACCTGCTGGACCAAGGCCAAAAACAAGCTCTTTAGACAGCAAATCTTCGACGTATCTTTTCTGCGTAACTGTACGCGGTTCAACGGTTTTCTTACGAGTGCGAATTTCTAAAGCGCCGCCTTTAAACATCTCAATTTGGTCTGCAGGCTTTTGCGCATCATGTTTTTGTTCATTCAAGAACCGTAAGGCAGCATCTATATCCGCTGGCTCAATCGTTTTGCCACGTTCTGCACGTCCGTATAGATATTGTAGAATGTTAGAAGCTTTTGCTTGCCCTTCAGGCTCTCCAAGAACGCCCAAGCCGTTATCACGTCGCAATATTTGAACATCTAAAGCTGCTTCTATTTGGGCTAAGTTGCGATCGAATTCGCCACACAGGTCAATTAAGTATCGATTGTTTTCAAAATTTAACAATATTTCAGGGTTTTTCACCGCATCTTGCGGTAGTGGTGTGGCAGTGTTCACCAGAGCAGCCTCCTAGCTTTTAGATCATAAAAATTGTCGCAAGATAAATGACTTTCCGCAAGTGAATTATCAAAAAAAAAGCTGCGAAAAACGCAGCTTTTTACGATATATGTTTTATAGATCAGATTGTGTCGCCAAATGTGCTACCTGACTTGAAGCTGCCATTCGCTGTATTTGGTGCTGCTATCCCTGAACATACAGGTTTACCGTATTTATCTAAACGCGCAGACAGATACCCTTCTACACCATCATCGATAATCCAGTGATCACACCCACGTGGATCAACCCAAATACCAGCTTTTAGTTGGCTAAGATGTTTTGCATCAAACCCACGGTCAACTGTTTTATTTTGTTTCGGAGTATCACAAGCCGCAAGGGGCACCGCTAAGACTACTAGGGAAATTGCTTTTACAAGTTTCATTATTTTTCCTTCCAGCTTAGCGGATACAAGTGATTTCGACGCGGCGATTTTTTGCCTTGCCAGAATTTGTGCGGTTCGAAGCAACTGGAACACGTTCACCATACCAACGCGCTTGTGCTTTCGCACCTACACTTTGGGCAATCTTAGCAATCGCAATAGCGCGATTTTTGGAAAGGCGCATATTATAACTGTCGCTTGCGTCGCTGTCTGTGTGGCCATCAACTAGATAAGCTGTCGCCCCCGCACTTTTAAAAAAGTCAGCGAGGCGTGCACGATTTGCTGCGTTAATGTGCCATTTATCAACTGCAAAAAGTTGGTCAGAATTCATAACTGCACATGTTTTTCCACGGCGACAAACTGGGATACCATCGCGTGTCGTATGCGGAGTCATATACCCCTCTACACCATCATCCATAACCCAATGTTCACAACCATCTGGATCCACCCAAATAGTCGGAACATATCGTTCACTCTGGCTTACTTTTGTTACACCAAGATCGGCACTGGCTGTGGAAGCGATTGACGCCCCTACTACAGTCGCAGCTGCAATCTTTAAAAGATTATTGAACACCCTACTGCTCCCCTTCTACAAATACTTTCGTTTATGCAGAGTATAATCGCACAAACGCACCACTTAACTGTGGCTACATATAACACTTAATTTTAAGTAAAGGTATCAAATATCTACAATTTGTGAAGAAAAATCTTCACTATACTATTTCTAGTTAGTAAACATTAACCTAGCGGAAGCTTATATTGTATCTACAATGGAACCAATCGGCTTAAAATAGCACTTTTTTAATTTATTCCACAATTTCTGCGCCAAGGGAATTTCTTTCTGTGCGAGTCACCTTAGCTTGTACAATTGTCCCCACTTGTTCGGGTGTCGCATCCATGTGAACAGCATGTAAATATTCTGATTTTCCAACGAATTGGCCTGGATCACGTGCAGGCTTTTCTAACAGCACTGGTAATGTCTTTCCAACCATAGACAATTGGAACTCATATTGGTGCTTCGTTAATAAGGTCTGCAAACGTTTCAAACGATCCGCTTTTTCCGCTTCATCAACTTGATCACGCTCCGCAGCAGGCGTACCTGGACGTGTCGAATACTTGAATGAATAAGCTTGCCCATAACGCACTTCTTCACAAAGCGTCAGAGTATCTTGGAAATCCGCTTCTGTTTCGCCAGGAAAACCAACAATAAAGTCACCAGATAAGGCTATATCTTTACGAGCAGCACGAATACGTTCGATGAGTTTTAGGTACTCTTCTGCAGTATGCTTGCGATTCATTGCTTTCAAAACACGGTCAGAACCTGCCTGAACTGGTAGGTGTAAATACGGCATAAGCTTTTCGGTATCACCATGCGCAGCAATTAAGTCATCATCCATATCATTCGGATGTGATGTCGTGAAACGGATACGCTTCAATTCGTCAATCTTCGCTAGTTCACGTATTAGGCGCGCAAGCGACCATTCACCATCTACACCTTGTCCGTGATATGCATTCACGTTTTGACCGAGCAGATTAATCTCAACAACACCTTGGTCCACCAAATGTTTGGCTTCATCAATAATTTTTTGGGCAGGACGCGAAACTTCTGCACCACGCGTATATGGAACAACACAAAAAGCGCAAAATTTATCGCAGCCTTCTTGCACTGTCAGAAACGCACTTGGCAATTTGCGTTTGCCTTTGCCTTTGCCTTTGCCTTTGCTACGCAAGATATGGTCGAATTTATCTTCTGCAGGAAAATCAATATCGACAGGTTTTTGACCTTTGGCAACATCGCGCATCATTTCAGGCAGATTGTGATAGGCTTGCGAACCTACTACCAAATCCACCATTGGTTGGCGGTTAATAATTTCCTGACCTTCGGCTTGCGCAACACAACCAGCGACACCGAATTGCATTTCGGGCTTTTTCAACTTTAGCTGTTTCATTCGGCCCAGCTCAGAATAAATCTTTTCTGCCGCTTTTTCACGAATATGGCATGTGTTTAACAACACTAAATCAGCTTCATTCTCATCAGTCGTCACAGAATAGCCTTCTGGCGCCAAAGCATCAGATATACGTTCAGAATCGTATACATTCATCTGGCAACCATATGTCTTGATATAAAGCTTTTTCTGTTCGGACATCGTTTCAATACTCAGCTTAAAGTTTCTAAGCCCGCGCTTTACACCGCAACAACACAATCCGCAATGTCATAGCGACTTTGTAATATTTCAATGTATGGGAATACTCTATGCTGGATTTTTAAGTTCAGACTGAATAGAGATTGGTAAAGTATAAATAGTAACGCGTGACAGCAGGCATAGATGGCAAAAACACTTTTCGACATTCCATCCAGCGATACTGGAAAAGGCCCGATTGGTTTTATCCTCGCAGAAGACCTTACTGGCCTTAGTTCTTGTATTCGCCATCATTCACGTTTGGGCTTCAAAAACTTATTTGTGATTAAACGTCCAGATTTAGAAATTCCAGAAAGCTGCTCCGAATTATGCGGTGCAATTGATGTAGAAGATGCATTTTTCTCTGACGTATCCCCATATTTGAACCGTATGATCGAATTATGCCCAAACCGCTGGGTCTATTATTGTTTCAATGCTGAATACCTACATTTCCCATTCTGTGAAACGCGAACAATTGCGGATTTGACCGATTTTGTTACCGAAGAGAAACGGTCCTCCGTCTTCACATATACAATAGACCTATATCCAGATGACTTGGGAAAAGCTAAAGACGGGTTTTCACTAGAAGATGCCCATTTTGACGGCGCTGGTTACTATGCACTTCAACGTTTTATCGATGGCGAAGCACAAGACAGAGAATTAGACGTATTCGGTGGCCTAAAGTGGCGCTTTGAGGAACATCTGCCATACCAACGCAGGCGCTTGAATCGTATTGGATTATTTAAACCCGTCGCGGGCTTGGAAATGGGCAACGATGGCTATTTCAACATCGGGGAATATAATACATTCTCTTGCCCATGGCACCATAACACGACAATAGCCATTTGTTCATTTCGCACAGCAAAAAGCCTGAAAACAAATCCAGGTTCTATGTATGAGATTGATAATTTCATATGGTCTAAATCTGTAAAATTCCGCTGGAATTCACAGCAACTAATGGATCATGGGTTTATGGAACCAGGCCAGTGGTTTTAGTCGGTTGCTACAACTATTTACGTTTTCGCAATCTGATAACCACATCAACGCTAGCAATTTCCGTACCTTCAGGAGGTGTAGGAATGCTTTCAAATTTTAACGTTTCTGTTGGAGCGTCGGTTAATGCACGATCGTCTTCCCAAAAGAAATGCGGGTGTTGGTCTGTACGAGTGTCAAAATAAGATTTGTTCCCATCAACAGTAATCTCATTCATCAGCTCCGCATCACAAAATAAGCGCAATGTATTGTACACGGTTGCCAATGAAACTGATGATTCACCGGCAGAAACAGCTTCATGCAAACTTTCAGCTGTAACATGACGATCTTGACCGTCACCAACCAGTAATGTTGCCAAAGCCAAGCGTTGCTTGGTTGGTCGGACATCTTTGCTTTCAAGCCACTGCCTGCCACGCGTTTGCGGGTCGGTATGCATATTCGTCACCAGTTTTTTTCGTTTCTAAGGGATTATGACGCCATTTAAGCGGAAGTTCAACAAAAACAGGCATAATACACATGCGCTTAAGTGCCGCCACCTATTGATAGTCGGACAAAAGTAGTGATACTCACAACTGGGAATGAATAAATGGAGACAGGCAAACATGTCCGAAAGACCAACAAGTTTTGATAAAGAAGCGCTGATTCAATGCGCCAAAGGGGAGATGTTTGGCGCTGGCAATGCACAGCTACCCATGCCACCAATGTTGATGATGGACCGTATCACAGAAGTCTCTGCTGATGGCGGCGAACATGGTAAAGGCCACATTAAAGCTGAATTCGATATCACACCTGACCTTTGGTTTTTTGAGTGCCACTTTCCTGGCAATCCAATTATGCCTGGATGCCTTGGCTTAGATGGCCTTTGGCAACTTACAGGTTTCAACCTTGGCTGGCGCGGAATGCTGGGACAAGGTATGGCTCTGGGCGTTGGCGAAGTGAAACTAATGAGCATGGTAACACCCGAGTGTAAAATGCTTACATATGATATTGAATTCACACGTGTCATTGACCGTAAAATCAAAATTGGTGTGGCCAATGGCAAAGTCTATGCCGACGATGAACTCGCCTATGAAGTAACAGATATGAAAGTCGGCCTCGCAGCCGTTGATCTGTCAAACTAATACCCAAATAAAGGAGCACGCTTATGCGTCGTGTCGTTATCACAGGTTTGGGGATTATTTCCTCAATCGGGAACAATACAGAAGAGGTTTTAGCCTCTTTAAAGAATGGAACATCAGGTATCAGTGCCGCTGAAGATTACAAAGAGCATGGCTTTCGTAGCCAAATCCACGGCATGCCATCAATTGATCCAACAGAGCACATCGACAAGCGCCAGATGCGTTTCATGGGCATGGGTGCAGCATATAATTTCCTAGCTATGGAACAGGCTATTGCAGATAGCGGCTTGGAAGAAAGCGACGTTTCCAATGAGCGGACTGGTTTGATTATGGGGTCTGGCGGCCCATCAACGATTAATCTATTCAATGCGCATAAGATCGTCATCGAAAAAGGTGCGCCAAAACGTATGGGGCCTTTCATGGTCACACGCGGTATGTCATCCACAAACTCTGCGTGTTTGGCAACACCATTCAAAATCAAAGGCGTAAACTATTCTATCACATCTGCCTGTACCACATCATTGCACTGTATAGGTAATGGCGTTGAACAAATTCAGTTTGGTAAGCAGGATGTTGTTTTTGCGGGCGGAGGCGAAGAGCTTGACTGGACATTGTCATGCTTGTTTGACGCAATGGGAGCGATGTCATCCAAATATAATGATACGCCAACCAAAGCATCCCGCGCATTCGATGCAAACCGTGATGGTTTCGTAATTTCTGGTGGTGCTGGCGTTGTGGTTTTAGAAGAGCTTGATCATGCCTTGGCACGTGGAGCTAAAATTTATGCGGAAGTTACAGGCTATGGTGCAACATCAGATGGTCACGATATGGTCGCTCCATCAGGTGAAGGCGCTGAACGTTCTATGAAGCTTGCAACGGCAACATTGGGTGATCGTAAAGTCGGTTATATCAATGCACATGGCACATCAACGCCTGCTGGTGATGTTACTGAAGTTCATGCCGTGCGTCGTGTATTTGGAGAAGGTCAAACACCGCCAATCACATCAACAAAATCAGTAACTGGCCACTGTCTTGGCGGTGCAGGCGTGCATGAAGCAATTTACAGTCTTTTGATGTTAGAAAATGACTTTATCGCCCCTTCTGCGAATGTCGAAAATTTAGACCCCGAAATCAACGAGGGCGAAATTGCCACTGAGTTTGTGGAAAATGCAGGCCTTGATACAGTAATGTCCAACAGCTTTGGCTTTGGCGGAACAAACGGAACAATTGCAATGAGTAAATATCATGGCTGATCTTATGAAAGGCAAACGCGGCCTTGTTATGGGCGTGGCCAATGACAAATCTATCGCTTGGGGAATTGCATCTGCAATGGCTGCAGAAGGTGCTGAATTGGCGTTCACATTCCAAGGAGAAGCCTTTGAAAAACGTGTGCGCCCACTAGCGGAAAGCCTTGGCTCAAATATCGTTTTAGAAGCTGATGTCCAAGATGATGCATCGCTTGATACATTATTTGCATCTTTGGAAAAAGAATGGGGCAAATTTGATTTCTTGATCCATGCAATTGCATATTCAGACAAGAACGAGCTAACAGGACGTATCGTGGATACATCCCGTGCAAACTTTAAAAACTCGCTGGATATCTCTTGCTATTCTTTGATCGAAGTTGCTCGCCGGGCGAAACCATTGATGACAGACGGTGGCACTATTCTAACTTTGACATATCAAGGTTCTAATCGTGTAACACCTTATTACAACGTCATGGGTATAGCAAAAGCTGCTTTAGAAAGCGCCGTGAGGTATTTGGCAAACGACCTTGGCCCAGATGGTATTCGTGTAAATGCCATCAGCCCAGGCCCAATGCGGACATTGGCAGGCGCTGCTATTGGCGGTGCCCGTAAGACTTTCAAGGCCACGCAAGCAAATTCACCTTTACGTGCAAACGCAACATTAGAGGCCGTTGGAGGTACTGCCGTATATCTGGCGTCTGATTACGGCGAATGCACAACTGGCGAAGTCATCTGTGTAGATGGCGGTTATCACGTACTTGGCATGGCACAACCTGAAAATCTGTAAGGTTTTCCCATTCCATTCTAAAAGCGCATGTGTAAAGCTCCGCACAAGGAGAATTACACATGCCAATCACCACCTGTATTTTCGATGCATACGGCACATTGTTTGATGTTGCCGCTGCAGCACGCCAAGCAGCTGCTGAGCCAAACCGCGAAGCGTTTGCCAAAGTTTGGACCAAAGTCGCCAATGATTGGCGCTTAAAACAACTTCAATACACATGGCTACGCGCTGTTATGGATGCCCATGCTGATTTTTGGGATGTTACACAAAACGGCCTAGATTACGCATTAGAAGCTAGCGGGTTATCTGATGATGCAGAGCTGCGTGAACGGTTATTGGCTCTTTATTGGGAGTTAGAGGCCTACGAAGAAGTGCCAGAAATGCTTGCGGCGCTGAAAACAAGCGACTTCAACACGGCTATCCTTTCAAATGGTTCACCAAAAATGTTGGAAGGCGCAGTACAATCAGCAGGTGTTGGCAATGTCCTTGATGATGTTTTAAGTGTCGAGGATGTCGGCATTTTCAAACCCGCCCCTAGCGTTTATCAGATGGTTTGTGATCGTTTTAAGTGCACACCAGATCAAGTACTGTTTGTTTCCTCTAATGGCTGGGATGCAGCGGCAGCTTCAAAATTCGGGTTCCAGACTGCATGGGTAAATCGCGCCGGAGAACCGCAAGATAAATTACCTTGGACACCACGCGAAGTTCTATCAACACTTCACAAGATTCCTGATTTAGCAAAAGTATTTTGATCAAATGAGTACCTATGAAATGATCCAAGCTGCGGCCCGTAAAATAGATGGCAAAACAGTTAGAACCCCCCTCCTATCTTCGCCTTTTTTGGATGAGGTTGCTGGGCGCAAAGTCTATGTAAAAGCCGAATGTCTGCAGCATACGGGATCATTCAAATTTCGCGGCGGTTGGTCAGCTGTATCTGCAATCCCTAAAATAGATCGCCAACATGGCGTAATCGCATTCTCATCTGGAAATCACGCCCAAGGTGTAGCCTTTGCAGCACAAGCGCATGGCATCCCCGCAGTGATAGTAATGCCGTCTAATGCTCCAAAAATAAAAATTGAAAATACAAAGGCATTAGGCGCGGAGATAGTACTCTATGATCGTGATACCGAAGATCGCTTCGAAATTGCAAAGGCCATCAATGATGAAAGAAATTTAACCCTTATCCAGCCCTACGATGATGAGTATGTTATAGCTGGCCAAGGTACCGTAGGATTAGAAATAGCGCAGCAAGCAAACGAAGCAGGTATCAGTACCGCTGATGTATTGGTTTGCTGTGGCGGTGGCGGGCTTACCTCTGGCATTGCACTTGCGTTAGAGAAAGACGCCCCAAAAATGACTGTGCGCACATGCGAACCGACAGATTTTGATGATGTTGCACGCTCCCTTTTAAAAGGGGATTACGTAAGTAATGAAAAAATGTCTGGATCGATCTGTGATGCAATTGTCACCCCACAACCTGGAAATGTGACTTTCCCAATAATCAAACGCCTTTGCGGTGCAGGTCATGTCGTTACAGATGATGAATGTTTACATGCTATGGCGTTGGCTTTTGAACGCCTGAAAATCGTGATTGAGCCAGGTGGCGCCGCAGGACTAGCGGCAGCATTATTCCACAGCAAAGATAGTGAGAATGATGCTTTAATTGCAGTTGCAACAGGCGGTAATGTAGATGCTGCTATTTTTAAAATGGCCTTAGATAAATATGTGAGCAAAGCATGACAGAATTTACGATTGCCAGCTTTAACGTCAAAAACTTAATAGGCGCCAACAGCGAATATTATCGCTTTGAGGAATACACTGACGAAGAACATGCATGGAAAGAAAGCTGGTTGGCAGATCAGCTTGTCACCATGGATACTGACATAGTCTGCTTTCAAGAAATCTTTGACCAACCCTCTTTATATGCTGTCATCAAAGCCGCTAATGAAAGTGGAGAAGAGTTGAACGCAGAGGTTATTCCCGATCGTTCAAAACGCTACCACCGCAAGGCAATCTTTCGCAAACTGAGCTACACACCATATGAAGATGGTTCTCTATTCTTTGCGCCAAACGTAAATGACGGTGAACCAGGGCATCGTAGACCTGGTCTGGCTATTCTATCTCGTCATGGGTTCGAAAGCACACCAGAAGTCATTCAAAAACTGTCGGAACCTCTGATTATTGAATTTCCAGAATTGGGAGGCGGTCATGCAGGTAACTTCACACTTACAAAACTTTCGCGTCCAATCATCAAAGCCCGCATTCGTGTCGGTGGTGAAGTGATAACTGTTTTCAACACCCATTTCAAATCCAAGCTTGGCGAATATCTAACGCCGAAAGGTGCGCCCTTCTCTCCAGAAGCAGATCTAACGAATTACGATCCAACAGGGCGTGCATTAGGTAGCTTGCGTGCATCATTACGTCGAACAGCAGAAGCATTGGTTTTGCGCCGTTTGATTGTAGATGAATTAAAGGCAGGGCATCCTGTCATGTCATTAGGTGATTTCAATGATAGCGAACACGCAGTGTCTTCTGAAATTGTGATGGGTGAAAAACCATTCAAGAATTATTCATGGATGCGCCGCCATGATGCGAAAAAGAAAAACGATCGGTACACACGCGAGGAAAATGAACAAATCCGCGGCGACATCGAAGCCATGCAATTGGTGAGCGCTGAGAAACTCTTTGTACGCAAATCCCTGCGAGATATGGTTTACACATCAGCCTTTGGTGGTGTTTACGAAAGCATCGATCAAATCCTAATGTCCCGTCATTTTCATCCTGAAAATGAAAATGCGGTTGGGATTATGGAGTATTTCTCGGTTCTAAATGACCACCTAACTGATGGGTCACATCCAGAAGCGCCCTATAACAAACTTGCATCTGATCACGGACAAATCATCGCGCACATGCGTTTGTTTGATGAAGATTAAGCCATGAAGGATTGGGATGACGAATTTGACAACGTGGGGCATGTGCCCAATGCGTTAGGTTATTTTGATACATGGGCGGAACGTGCTGCAGAATTTCGCAAAATGCATCTAAAAGCCGACTTAGATCAGCCTTATGGTACTGGCACGCGCCAAAGAATGGATATCTTTTGGCCAGAGGAAATCCCAATAGGTTTGATCGTCTTAATACATGGTGGTTATTGGAAACGCCTAGATCGCAGTTACTTTTCAGATCTTGCAGCTGGGCCTTTGGCGCATGGATGGGCTGTATCAATACCATCTTATACGCTTGCCCCTGATGCCCATATTCATGAAATGACAGCCGAAATAGCGCAGGCAACTACAACCTTTGCTCAACAAGTGAATGGCCCCATTCGCATTATTGGGCATTCTGCAGGCGGACATTTGGCAACACGTATGATGTGCAAAGATACAGCATTAGATGCATCCATCATAAATCGTATTGAAAACATTGTTTCGATCAGCGGTGTTCATGATCTGCGTAATCTCTACCATACTGAATTGAACGAAGTTTTACGCTTATCTGCAGAAGAAGCCGTGTCAGAAAGCCCCTATTTGCAAACCCCGCTTTCAGGTATCCCGCTAACCTGCTGGGTTGGCGCTGATGAGCGGCCAGAGTTTATAAGCCAAACAAAGATACTACATGAGAAGTGGTCAGAGATGGGTGTAGATGCACAACTGGTGATCGAACCAAGTATGCACCATTTCACAGTGGTAGACAGTTTAAAGGATATGAATTCTGAAATGGTAAAGGCTCTTTTGGGGTAAACCCTTTCAGCTTCTATTATCTTGGTCATTATTTTTAATGAAACTCTGATCGTATGCTTGATCAGTTTCGCTTTGTCATTTCTGATGACGCAAAGCTTGTTAAGGATACGCATGTGGTAAGACGAACTGGAGGACGAAAAGACAGGTTGGCAATGCGTGCAGCGCCGCCAACAACAAATCCCTGTCCCCCAGGACAGGTTGGCGGGTTTTACAAACCGCTCAGTACAACAGAATTACAAGCCATCTATGATATGGCCTTAAAGCTGCTTTCAGACCTTGGGATTGGGCAAACACCACAACGGTTAATTGATCTGTTCGTTAAAGCAGGTGCTACAGCAAAAGGGGATCGTGTTTACTTTCCCAAAGGCCTTGTGGAAGAAGCTATCGACAAAGCAGCCAAGACTTTCCCCTTACATGGGCGCGACCCAAACCGCACGATCGAAGTGGGCGGGGATCGTGTTCATTTTGGAACGGGCGGTGCAGCCGTTCAAACCTTAGACTTGGAGACACAAGACTATCGCCACTCAACATTGCAAGACCTCTATGATTTCACACGGCTGCAAGACCAACTGGATAACGTCAGTTGGTTCACAAGGTGCTGTGTCGCCACGGATATGGAAACAACATTAGACTTGGATGTGAACACAGTTTTTGCGCTGTTGAAAGGTACTACAAAGCCAGTAGCAACCTCTTTCACCGTTGCTGAAAATATGCAGCCAATTATAGATATGTTGGATATGATTGAGGGCGGCACAGGTTCGTTTTCAAAACGCCCTTATATCAAAGCACACATCAGCCCGTTGATTTCACCCATGCGATTTGGCGAAGATGCTGTTGATGTGGTTTTCGAATGTATGAAGCATAACATCCCAATCTCAAACATTACCGCTGCTCAATCTGGCGCAACGGCTCCTGCAACTTTAGCTGGTTTCCTTGCTCAATCTTTAGCTGAAACTTTAGCAGCTTTATTGATGGTTCATGTCATCAAGCCAGGCTATCCAATGGTGTTTTCAAACTGGCCCTTGGTGATTGACTTACGCACTGGTGCTTTTGCTGGTGGTGGCGGTGAATGTGCGGTGATGAATGCGGCCTCGGCACAGCTTTCAAATTGGTTGGGATTACCTTCGGGTGTTGCATCCTCAATGACAGATGCCAAAGCCATTGATGCGCAATATGGGGCTGAAAAAGCCCTTACATCACTGGCAGCAGGCTTGGCAGGTGGTAATCTTATTTATGAAAGCTCAGGCATGACAGCATCTCTATTGGGTGCATCATTTGAAGCTTTCTTATTAGACAATGATATGCATTCCGCGATCTATCGCACATTACGTGGTATAGAAGTGAACGATGAAACCTTAAACTATGAAGCCATCGAAGATGCTGTTTTGGGTGAAGGTCACTTTTTGGGCGGTGCAGATACATTAGCAGCCATGGAACGTGATTATTACTATCCAGAGTTTGCCGATCGTGATCCACCTATTACATGGCGCGAACAGGGGCGACCTGATGCATGGGCCCGTGCACGTAAAGAGGCCAAACGCGTATTAGCAGAATATCATCCAGAATATTTAGACACAGATATAGAGCGCAAAATACGAGATAACTTTAATATCCTTCTATAAAAAAGGCCCGCAAGTTTCCTTGCAGGCCTTTGTGATTAATATAGACTGGATTAATGCACCTGATTGATCTTGTTAAAGTCCAACTCATTTTGCTCTGGTGATGCTTCGATTGACAGAACCTCTTTGCGCTTCGTGAGGAAAATAAACACCACACAAGCAAGGTAGATGCCAACAACCACGGCGCCAATCCATTGGATTTGCAACCATTGACTTTTGAACAACAACGTCAGGCCGAACAGAACAGCCACGTTCCCAACGATGTATTTCGCCTTACCAAAACGTTCTGTTGTGATGGCCAAGTTGTCTGAATACAGACGGATCAAACTATCAAGTGAGTTAATCACGAATGTAATACCCACAATGATCATAGCGCCATTCAACAGGCCAGTCGTATCGATACCGTTTGCATAGTAGTAATACAAAATCGAGAACCATATCGCCAATGGAATGGATGGGATCACAAGAAGTGCCGCCAATAGATGTTGCGTTTTCATGCCGCCCACAAAGCGTGATGTAAACTGACCAATCATGATGGACCAAGCAAACCACCAGAACAGGTAGAATTCGTGATAATCATTGATAGGCAGGATAAACTTATGAAGGTTACCAAAATACCCACTGATCAAGCCGATTGTTGATCCCATTTCGCCCAACCCGATACCAGCATTCACCCACATTAATAGGATCAATGCGATGAATAAGAATGTTGAGCTGACACTTAAGATACGGACAAACTTAATATCCGTACTGGAATATGCAGCGGCTAAAATCACACAGAATACAATTACATAGAACGTTGCCACAACCGTTTCACCATCGCCAATCTCTGGAATGTAAAACGGAAGGTAAACCAAAAATAAACTGGCAGTGAAAGCACATGTTCCGATGATCACAAGGTTATTTAACCATTTTACAATTGGTATCTTAAAGAATTGAACACGAGGTTCTACGATACAGAAATAGAAGCTGGTTAAGAAATAAAAGCCCCAGATTAAGAAGCCCCAAAACCCAAATTCAATCGCCAGTGGATTGGTAAACCCATATTCTGCGTTTGCAGGATCTGCGTAAACTGGGAATTCCCCAAGTGGGAACATGATAAGCCCCACATCGAGCCCTGATGTAAATAGAATTGCCATAAAGGTGAACAGCGGCACTGGTGTAACACCAACGACCCGCACACCCCACCACTTGATCACACAAAATACAACCAGCGTCAGCGCAAGTAAAATCCCGAAAGATATGATTATTGAAAGTATGGCAGCCATAACAGCTTCCCTCCCCTTTGTTGTGCAGCCTCTGTGTGCTGCGTTTATCTCATCTCCCAATGAGTTCTTATTAATTAGATAGTGATTCTAACTTAATATTTGCACAAGTGTGCAATTTTTTAGTCACTTGTGTCAAAATTTAATTAGTTGTACAAATATTGCAAATTTTAGAGAGAGCCATGGGCCGACAAGACATTAAATCAATCCGTAGAGCAGAGCTTATTGATGCTGTAATGATCGCAATTCATAGGCATGGTTTTGCAGATTTAACTGTTAGCCAAATTGCAAAAGAAGCCGAGACCTCTACGGGAAGCATCCATTATTATTTCGGCGGCAAAGACGCATTATTAGAAGCAACAATGCGGCATCTTTTGTCTATCTTAAAAGATGCAATTTTCGTACGCATGCAAGGACAAACCGACCCGAAACAAAGGCTTATTGCAGTCGTTACAGGCAACTTTGATGCTTTGTTTTTCACCAACCAAAGTACAAGTGTTTGGGTTCAATTCTGGGCTTACGCACCATACTCACCAAGCCTAGCACGCCTACAATTGATGAACAAAAACCGCATTCGCAGTAACCTTCGCGCAGAGCTAAAACGACTACTACCAAAAGAATCCGTAGAGACGGCACGTATCGCCATCCAATCCTATATGGATGGCGTATGGGTTCATGCAGCACAAAGTGGAGTACGGGCTGATGCTGATACAGTTCAAGCAGACGCTGTTAAATTTTTAGAGCTCTTATTGGATCATTCATAACTTCTGTCATTTTTTACGCAGTCCTGTTTCCACCAACATACCACGTCGTTTCGCTTCGTAATAATAACCACGTGAATACCATTTTACCGCCGTATCATAACTGCCATCTGACAATAGCCATGCACCGCGCAAATATTTTACCGCGTATTTCAAATTGGTTTCAGCATCCAATAGATCCATCGGTTTGCCTTGAAAGCCCATAGACTTTGCAGTGGCAGGCAAGATTTGCATCAACCCATAATAGGGCCTGCTCAGCGCTTTTGGATTGTGCCGGCTTTCACGATGAACAACGCGGTGAACCAAACCGCGAGGAACTTCGTATAAGTCAGCATATTTGTTGATCAGCACACGCAATTCAGGTGTTTCTTGTGCATGAAGCGGAATATCATCTGATCGCAATACAGGTTTCGGCTCTTCGGCCTTACCGCACCCAGCAGCGACACTTAGAATAGATATTAAAACGATACGGCGCGAAATTTCTTGCATGACTATCTCCTATTCAACCAAACCGTATAGGCCGCAATTGAATAGGCAAGCATGTCATCAATTATCTAAAATCTTCGCAAAAACCTGCGCATAGTCGCAATTTACTGCGTCTGAGACATCATGTTTACAAGCAAATCTCGCGTCAGATCATCCGCAGGGAACATCATTTCTATTTTCAGTTCTGATAATGCAATGTCTTCTGCCGTTCCAAACTGACTAAAGGTAGAGAAAAACGAAAACACCATACCGTTGGCACGGTAACGCGCAGGAATGAATGCAGGCAGCACTCCCGTTTCGTGATGTGTATAATCACCAAGTTGATTCATCAATCTTTCAATTGCTGCGTCCAAAACTTGATCCCCGCCTAGATGTCCGCTCTCAGTTCGCAAACGTGCAACCGTATGCACCACAACTTCATCAATGTTTTCGATCGCATCACGCACCAATTCATTTTCTGCCAATGCACCAATTACACTATCCCCAATACCGATGTTCATACCCGACAGTAAAAACATCGCTGGTTTATTCATGTTTAAGATCGTCCATGACTTATCCATCGCTATCGCTGGGTACGGGGTATGGCGCTCCAACATCCAATCCACAGCAGCCCGTACAGGCTCCATATCTTGTTCTGATAAATCACGTTTCATATATGCAGGCGCCATACCTGCAAAATTCAGCAATTGATTACGTGCGGGGCGCGGGACATCCAATTCTTCACACAATCTTAGCACCATCATACGGCTTGGTTTTGAACGTCCCGTTTCTAAAAAAGAGATATGACGCGCAGATACATTTGCACTTAACCCAAGATCAAGCTGGCTCATCCGTCGTTGATTACGCCAATCTTTCAGAGTTTCACCAAACAGATTATCCATACCGTCCACCTTTATGTCTCTCCTTGAAAGAATAGCGTAAAAAATAACGCGCTGCACTTACCTATGAGGTAATTGTTTTGATGTTTCTGATCATGACAAAACAAAGCTGTTCACAACTTACGGAGACAGCATGTCACATTCATCCAGCATATTTTATCTAAAGCTCGCGTCAGAAATTTTAATCGGGTTTGGCGCCTTGTTCTTTTTCGCCCTTTTCACACCTGTTTCAGTTCTTGCAGAATTCTTTGCTGATCTGGTTTTCTTTCCACTTGATGGACTACAAACATTCAACACTCCAGAAAGCAAAATTCTGATTGCTATAATGAGCGGTATATCCATCGGTTGGGGCGTCATGATCTACATGCTCACCAATACTGTTTACGCCAACGACCCCAAACTTGGTGGCAAGATCATATTAACAGCCGTTTTGACATGGTTTATTGTAGATAGCACCGCTTCAATTTTAGTTGGCGCATGGTTCAATGCCGTAATGAACACGGGCTTCTTAGCAATTTTTATTACGCCAATACTTTTGCGCAAAGAAGCTGCAATGGCATAAAGAAAAAGGCCCGTAGATTTCTCTACGGGCCTTTCTAAATTTCAAACTCAGAGCGGCTTAGCCAAACTGGTTCATTGTGTTGTCTTCACCAGCAGCTTTAAGTGCTGCTTCACCAGCAAAGTATTCTTTGTGATCATCACCCATGTCTGAACCAGACATGTTTTGGTGTTTCACACATGCGATACCTTGACGGATCTCTTTACGCTGTACGCCAGCTACGTAACCCAACATGCCTTCGTCACCGAAGTACTCTTTTGCCAAGTTGTCTGTAGACAACGCAGCTGTGTGGTATGTTGGCAATGTGATCAAGTGGTGGAAGATACCAGCTTCACGAGCAGCGTCCGCTTGGAATGTACGGATTTTGTCGTCTGCAGCTGCTGACAACTCCGACTCGTCGTATTCAGCTGACATCAAGTTAGCACGGTCGTATGCAGATACGTCTTTGCCTTCTTCTGTCCATGCATCAAATACTTGCTGACGGAAGTTCAATGTCCAGTTGAAAGATGGTGAGTTGTTGTACACCAATTTCGCATTTGGAACTGTTTTACGAACTTCGTTGATCATCTCACCGATTTGACCGATGTGTGGTTTTTCAGTTTCGATCCAGATCATGTCTGCACCATTTTGCAATGATGTGATTGAGTCTAGAACACAACGTGCAACGCCTGTGTCTTTACGGAACTGGAACAAGTTTGAAGGTAAGCGTTTTGGACGCATTAGTTTGCCGTCTTGTTTGATAACAACGTCGCCGTTACCCATTGTGTCCAAAGTAACTTCGTCACAATCTAGGAAGCTGTTGTATTGGTCGCCCAAATCGCCTGGCTCATTAGTCACAGCGATTTGTTTTGTAAGACCAGCACCCAAGCTGTCTGTACGTGCAACAACGATACCGTTTTCAACACCCATTTCTAGGAATGCATAACGACATGCGCGGATTTTTTGCAAGAAATCTTCGTGAGGAACAGTAACTTTACCATCTTGGTGGCCACACTGTTTTTCATCAGATACTTGGTTTTCGATTTGCAATGCACATGCACCAGCTTCGATCATTTTCTTAGCAAGTAGGTATGTTGCTTCTGGGTTACCGAAGCCTGCGTCGATGTCTGCGATGATTGGCACAACGTGTGTTTCGTGGTTGTCGATTGCATTTTGTACTTCAGCAGCTTTGGCATCATCACCAGCAGCGCGTGCAGCGTCTAGGTCACGGAACAAGCCGCCCAATTCGCGTGCATCAGCTTGACGCAAGAATGTGTACAATTCTTCGATCAAAGCTGGAACAGATGTTTTCTCGTGCATTGATTGGTCAGGTAATGGGCCGAACTCTGAACGCAACGCAGCAATCATCCAACCTGAAAGGTAAAGGTATTTACGCTTTGTTGTACCGAAGTGCTTTTTGATAGAGATCAGTTTTTGTTGACCGATGAAACCATGCCAGCAACCAAGTGATTGTGTGTACTGAGATGAGTCAGCGTCATATGCAGCCATGTCAGCACGCATGATGTCAGCTGTGTATTTTGCAATATCCAAACCAGTTTTGAATTTGTTTTGAGCGCGCATACGAGAAACGTACTCTGGGTTGATCGCAGCCCAAGCATTACCATGCTCGCCGATCAGGCTTTGTAGTTCAGCATTATCAGAATCATAAGGCATATTACTGTTCCTTTGGTTGTTGAGCCAATAACGACTCGGGAGTTTCTGAGGCTGATTTACGCCTGTCACTTAAAAGAGTCTCCCCCCTCTACGCCCATGCGGCGTTTTTTCGTGTGATTTTGTGTGGGTTTTGTAAATTTTGACTTGTAAATTTGTAAAGAATGTAAATTTACAAGTCATACAGATCGCGTACTACTTTCCACGACCCGCCAACCAGAACGACGCCAAGCCGCTGGCCAAGATAACGATCAACCCTGTTAAGCTAAGAATATCAGGCCAATCACCAAAAACCAGCAGCCCCAGCACCGTAGCAGCCAACAACTGGCTGTAAACCAAAGGTGCCGCAACACTGGCAGGTGTTGTACGGCTGACAATAACAAACAACAGATTGCCCAACCCAGACGCCAAAGCACTTAGGGCAATCAAACCAATAAGTTGCAAATCCAGCTCTGGGATAGGTCCAATAGCAAGTGGCGTTAAAAGAATAGAGCCTGTGATCAATTGTGAAATCAGCAAAAAACGAGGGCGATAGCTGCCTGACAACCACCGCGTTGCCACCAAAAAACAACCATAAAAACACCCAGCCAATACAGCAAACCCCATACCCGTGGTCATGCCAAACCCAGGTTTCACAACAAGCACAACCCCGCAAAACCCAATAAGGATCAGGGCTGTACGCCGCCATGTGATTTGCTCTTTTAAAATAATCGCAGATAAGAAATACGAAATCAGCGGGCCAATGAAAAATGCACCAAAGACATTTGCAATCGGCTCTGTCGACAAAGCTGTCAGGATGCATGAAATCGCGCCTGTTACAAAACAGGCACGTAAAATAACACGCCAGCTAAAAAAGCTCGGAATATCCGCGCACGTTAATCCCATAAATGGCGCAAGTAATAACGCCCCTAATAAAAACCGCGACCAGCCAATAAAAAACGGGCTAAACCCTGCAGCTGTCAAAAGCTTTCCAGCCGTATCACCAACAACAATTAACGTCATGGCGAGCACCATTATGAATACGGCTTGAAAACGGATCGTTTGCGTCATGGGAAATATCCAAAGAATAAGAGCCGCCACCCTATCGGGCGCGGCTCAATCGTCAATGGGTATTGATACGGGGGTTATCCGTTTACACGAATAGTGGCATTCGTTGGATCATAGGGGCTGTCTTCAACAATCTCTGCGTCCCAAAGCTGTGCAAACATCTTCACCTTCAGCTTTTGTCCAACATTCGCCAACTCAGGTGTCACATATCCCATGCCAATGGATTTACCGAATGCCACGGAATACCCACCAGACGTCAAACGACCTACTTTTGTATCACCATCATATAACGCCTCACGACCCCACGGGTCCGCATCATCTGGGCCATCAATCAATAGTGTCACACATTTCGAACGGACACCTGTTTTCAACATCGCCTCTTTACCATGGAAATCTTTCTCCAAATCAATGAAACGCGGCAGGTCGGCCTCTTGTGGCGTTGCATCACGCCCTAGCTCTGTACCGAAAGCTCGGTATGACTTTTCCTGACGCAACCAGTTTTGAGCACGTGCACCTACCAGTTTCATACCAACATCAGCACCCGCTTCCATCAACAAATCATACAGATAGTTCTGCATTTCAATCGGATGGTGCAGTTCCCAACCCAATTCACCCGTATAGGCCACACGGATCGCATTCACAGGGCACATACCCAGTTCGATCTGCTTTGCAGACAACCAAGGGAAGCGTTTGTTAGACAAAGCTGTTTCAGGATCAACATCTTTGATGATCTTACCCAACACTTCACGTGATTTCGGCCCTGCGATGGCAAATACACCCCACTGCGTTGTCACATCTTGGATTTCGATATAACCGAATTCATCCATCTTATCTTCAGCTGCTTTGCACAGATAATCCGCATCATAAGCTGTCCAGGCACCCGCAGATACGAGGTAATAATTATCCTCACCATTTCGAACGATTGTATATTCAGTGCGTGTCGTACCAGCCTCAGTCAGTGCATAAGTCAGATTAATGCGCCCAATTTTTGGCAGTTTGTTACATGTAAACCAATCAAGGAACTGTGTCGCCCCTGGCCCCTTAACAACATGCTTTGTAAATGCAGTCGCATCCACCAATCCAACACCTTCACGGATCGCTTTTGCTTCTTCCACTGCATAGGGCCACCATGTACCACGGCGGAATGAACGGCCATCATGGTCAAAATTCTCATCCGCATCTTTTGGGCCAAAATAATTCGGACGATCCCAACCATTTACACGGCCAAACTGCGCGCCCGCTGCTTTTTGACGATCATACGCTGGTGATGTGCGTAAACCAGAACATGCAGGGCGTTCTTCGTCAGGGTGGTGCAGAATATAGACGTGATCATAGCATTCTTCGTTCTTACGCGCGCCATACTCCGTCGTCATCCAACTGCCGTAACGCTTAGGATCAAGAGAAGCCATATCAATCTCGGCTTCACCTTCTACCATCATTTGCGCCAAATAATTACCAACACCACCAGCAGCTGTAATGCCGAAACTAAAGCCTTCTGCCAGCCACATGTTACGTAAACCAGGCGCAGGTCCCACAAGTGGATTACCATCAGGCGTGTAACAAATCGGGCCGTTGAAATCATCCTTAAGACCGCTCTCTTCACAAGACGGCATACGGTGGATCATGGCCATATATTGCTCTTCGATACGTTCCAAATCCAATGGGAACAAATCGGCACGGAAACTATCAGGAACACCATATTCAAAACGGGCTGGCGCGTTTTTCTCATAAACACCTAGAATCCAACCACCGCGTTCTTCACGTACATAAGATTGAGCATCAGCATCACGGATCACTGGGTGTTCTGGATTCCCATCAGCACGCCATTTCACCAATGCTGGGTCTGTATCTGTTACGATAAACTGGTGTTCAACTGGGATTGCAGGAATCTTGATGCCAAGCATCTGCGCTGTTCGTTGCGCGTGATTACCCGTAGCCGTCACAACATGCTCAGCCGTGATAACAGTCTGTTCATCAGAAGGAACAAGGTTACCACCTTTTTCTACCATCTTCGTACAGATGACTTTCCATTCAGACCCTGTCCATTCATAGCCATCAACCTGCCATTTACGTTCAATGATTACACCACGTTGACGCGCACCTTTTGCCATCGCCATGGTCACATCCGCAGGGTTAATATAACCGTCACCTGGATGATAAATAGCACCTTCCAAATCTGATGTATTGATCAATGGCCAGCGCTCTTTGATCTGCGCAGGTGTCATATGGTGATATTCAATCCCCACAGTTTCCGCAGTTGATCCGTATAGCATATATTCATCCATACGGTCTTTGGTTTGCGCCATACGCAAGTTACCAACGATAGAGAAACCAGCATTCAAACCTGTTTCTTCTTCCAGTGTCTTATAAAAATTCACGGAATAATCATGTAGGTGCGTTGTGGCATAACCCATGTTGAATAATGGCAATAGACCAGCAGCATGCCATGTGGAGCCAGAGGTCAATTCATCGCGCTCCAAAAGCATCACATCTTTCCAGCCATATTTCGCTAAATGATATGCAATCCCCGCGCCAACAGCACCGCCGCCAACGACCAAAGCTTTTACATGCGTTTTCATGATCCGATTCCTTGAGCTTAAATTCTAAGGATAGATTGCAAAATTTAAATCACCAGTGCTAGGGCTCGCCGACTGATTTGAGGAAAAAACGACATCCACGTCGCTAAAAGGTGTTTTCGAAAACTGATTTGGCTCTGGCATCGCCGTAATCTGCGGATTATGGTTTATTCAAACCAATATTGGAGAGTTGAATGACAACCCCTAACCCTTTCTTTTCTGACTGGAACACCCCTTTTGAAATGCCGCCCTTTGATCAGATCAAAGATGAACATTTCGCACCTGCATTTGAAGAGGCATTTAAACAAGCTCGCGCAGATGTTGCTAAAGTGGCCAGCAACCCAGATGCGCCAACGTTTGAAAACACAATTGATGCAATGGAATTGGATTCAGAGATTTTGGATAGGGTTGGATCGGTTTTCGCCAATCTTTCAGGCTCAAATTCAAACCCAACATTAGAAGCATTACAACGTGAAATTTCCCCACAATATGCAGCCTTTCATTCTGAGACAATGATGAACGCAGAGCTTTTTGCCCGTGTGGATACACTTTATGAAGCGCGTGAAGAATTGGATATTACAGACGAACAAAAACGAGTTTTAGAGCTTTATCATCAAATGTTTGTCCGTGCGGGTGCTAAACTGGTTGGCGATAACCGCGATCGCTTGGCGAAAATCTCCCAACGTTTGGCAGAACTTGGTACAGCCTTCACACAAAACCTGCTTGCAGATGAGCGATCTTGGTCAATGGAATTAAGTTTTGATGATTTGGACGGGTGTCCAGATTTCCTCATCGCCTCAGCACAAGAAGCCGCAAAAGAACGCAATAAAAACGGTTATGTCATAACCCTATCCCGCTCACTGATCGTGCCATTCCTGCAATTTTCTCCACGCCGCGATTTACGCGAAAAAGCGTTCAAAGCATGGGTTGCACGCGGTGAAAATGGCGGTGAAACAGACAATCGTGGTATCGTAGCAGAAACGTTAAACCTGCGGCAGGTGCGTGCTAACTTGTTAGGTTTTGATACGTTTTCAGACTTCAAACTGGCGCCTGAAATGGCCAAAACGCCCCAAGCTGTGCGCAATCTACTGATGGCGGTTTGGAAACCTGCCAAAGCAGCGGCTGAAAAAGATGCCGTGAAACTAACCGCACTCATGTATGATGACGGCATTCAAGATGACCTTGCGCCATGGGATTGGCGTTATTACGCAGAAAAACTACGCAAAGCAGAGCATGATTTAGATGAAGCGGAGTTAAAACCATATTTCCAATTGGATCAAATGATCGAAGCTTCATTCGCCTGTGCCACCAAACTTTTTGGCCTCACATTCGAACCGCTTGATGTTCCTCTATATCATCCTGACGCACGTGCGTGGGAAGTGAAAAAAGACGACCGCCATATTGCTGTTTTCATCGGTGACTATTTTGCACGTTCCTCAAAACGTTCAGGCGCATGGTGCTCTCGTTTCCGTTCGCAATCCAACCTTGGCAAAGAGATACGTCCAATCACTGTAAACGTCTGTAATTTTGCCAAAGCCCCAGAAGGCGAACCATGCTTGCTGACTTTTGACGATGCGCGCACTTTATTCCATGAATTTGGCCACGCGCTACATTCTATGCTCTCTGATGTCACATATGGCTTTATCTCTGGCACGTCTGTTGCACGTGACTTTGTTGAACTGCCAAGCCAGCTTTACGAACACTGGCTCTCAGTTCCTGAAGTTCTGGAAGAATTCGCGCGCCACGCAGATACAGGCGAAGTTATTCCATCAGAATTACTTGAACGTTTATTAGCTGCGGATAATTTCGATCAAGGGTTTGCAACTGTAGAATATACAGCCAGCGCATTGGTAGACTTGGCGTTCCACACAGAACCCGTATCAACGGATCCTATGCAAAAACAGGCCGAAATCTTGGATCGTATTGGCATGCCGTCAGCAATCACTATGCGACACGCAACACCGCATTTCGCCCATGTGTTTTCTGGCGATGGATATTCCAGCGGTTATTACAGCTATATGTGGTCCGAAGTGATGGATGCCGATGCTTTTGAGGCCTTTAAAGAAACAGGCAATGCTTTTGACCCTGAGATGGCTGAAAAATTGCATGACAATATTTATTCCACAGGCGGTTCTAAAGATGCGGAAGAGTTATACATCGCATTTCGTGGTACATTGCCAAAAGTTGATGCCCTTTTAAAAGGCCGCGGATTAGACGTCTTGTAAACAATCCAATAGCAACCGCTCCTCAGGGGAAAAGGAGCGGCGACCATTGGGATATTAAGGATAGTGCACAACCAACAAGCTAGATCAGGGGAGATAATACCTTATTGGCTGCGTCTTTAATGAAGATATAATCACTGCTTATTCGGATGTAAAAACACGTCTATTCACCCTCGCGTGTGTTTCTGTGAAATTTTGTAACTAGCAATATCTCGAAAACGTATTATTCGCGAATTTCATGGTCCCATACGCCCCAAATATCAGCTTTTGGAGCCCATCCGCTATGCCCATTTGATGATATTTCGCACCAATCTAGCGTACATTCTTCTAATTTGGCGATGGCACGCTCTTCTGCATAAACAGCTGTTGCTGACGCTATATTTGGCTTCAATCGCAACGCCAACTGATCCGTTTTAACAATTACAGTACGCACACCAGACAAAAGTGCATAGTGCATCCAACCACCTTGGCCCTCCATGTCTTGTACCCTGCGCCAATGTCCAAACTCTGCGGTGATTAAAAGAGGCATGTTATTATGCTTAAAAACCCAATCGATGCGGTGTGTTAAACTTGGGCCACGCCGAACATTACCTTCTTTTGCTTTCATTGAAACGAATCTAGGCAAAGGTAAATTCGTAACAGGTCCACGTTCTTCGGCATAAACAATAGCCGTGCTAAAGCTTAGCCAAACAGCTAAAATACTTGAAAAGGTTCTTAATACTATTTTACGCACCATTTTTATTGCCTGCTCGGGCTATTGTGTTTTTTTCACAAGGCTGTTGTTTACGCCTTGCCCCTTTGCGGTAAAATTTGGCAGAATGAAATAGAAAAATCCAGCCCTATAGGTGCACCATGCCCAGTTCAAAACTAAGTGTTGTCGTGACGCGACGGTTACCAAAAGCCGTCGAGAACAGATTATCAGAATTATTCGATGTAGAATTGAATAAAAATGACACCCCATTTACGCCTGATCAACTATCTGATGCACTCTCACGCGCTGACGTCCTAGTCCCAACATTAAATGATGCTCTTGATGCAGACATGCTTTCCAAAGCAGGTAAACAGTTGAAATTAATTGCGAATTACGGATCTGGATACGACCACATAGACATTGAAGCTGCGGATGCACGTGGCATCATGGTCACGAATTCGCCAGGGTTATTATCAGAAGATTCTGCGGATATGACATTAGCCCTTATCTTAACGGTGATGCGCCGCTTCAAAGAAGGCTCCGCGGCATTACAATCTGGCAAATGGTTAGGTTGGTCTCCATCGGCTTTCTTGGGAACATCTGTCGGCGACAAAACCCTAGCCATCATTGGCATGGGTCGCGTTGGTATGGCTGTGGCACGTCGTGCGAATGCCTTTGGCATGAATATCGTTTATCATAACCGCACTCCTGTACATCCTGAAATCGAACGTAATTTAAATGCTAGCTATATCGAAAGCCTAGATGATATGTTGCCAATGGCAGACGTTCTTTCAATTCATTGCCCCAATACACCTGAAACACATCACTTGATAAATGCAGATCGTTTAGCTTTGCTGAAACCCTCTGCGTTCCTAATCAACACAGCCCGTGGCCAAGTGATTGATGAAGCGGCTTTAATTAAACAGTTAGAAAATGACCAATTGGCGGGTGCAGGGTTAGATGTTTTTGAAAAAGGATCTGAAGTTAATCCAAAGCTCTGTGACCGAGACAATGTAATGATGTTACCACATATGGCATCAGCCACAAATGAAGCCCGCATAGATATGGGTGAAAAAGTGATATTAAATATCAAAACGTTTGAACTGGGTCATCGCCCACCTGATCAAATTATCCCACAACGTTAAGAACAGATTTTACAATTTTCGGTTTTCTGAAGATTGATTTTACGCGTTTCGCCATAAAGCGCATCGAATATCAGCATCTCACTAGACAATGTTTGTCCTGCACCTGTGATATGTTTGATCGCTTCTGCTGCCATAATTGATCCAATAATTCCAGGTAATGCACCAACAACACCCGCTTCTGCGCAACTAGGCGCCAAACCATCCGCTGGCTCCTCTGGAAATAAACACGCATAACAGGGTGTCCCATTCGCAGGATCAAACAATGTCACCTGTCCTTCCCATTGCGTAATCGCACCAGATATCAACGGCGTGGATTGAGCAACACACGCTTGGTTCACCAAGCTACGTGTTTTAAAACTATCTGTTCCATCCAAAACCAAATCGTAATCTGCAACCAATGCTTCTGCATTATCAGCATCAAGACGGCGGTTATACGGGTATATTTCGATATGTGGGTTCAAAGCTATCAACTTGATTTGAGCGGCAAAAACCTTCGGCATATCCAACTGTTCTTCATCGAACAGTACTTGGCGTTGTAAATTAGATAGGCTGACATGATCATCATCAATCACCCCAATCGTTCCAACGCCTGCCGCGGCAAGGTATTGCAAAACAGGGGATCCAAGCCCACCAGCCCCTACCACCAAAACCTTCGCTTTGCGTAATCTTTGCTGTCCAGCGCCACCCAATTCGCGCAGCACGATATGGCGCGCATATCGGTCCAATTCAGTATCAGACATCTCCCCATCAGGGGATTTAGTAATAGTTTGATCTTTTGGCTTTTGTCGGATTTTTTTCAACATACGTACATAAAGTAGAACTGCTAACAACAGTACCATCATCACAATGAACTGCAGTCGTTCTGGGCTAAATGTTACGCCGAATATCTCCATTTATCCTTGGCCCGTAGACCCAAAACCACCCGCGCCACGGTCGGTTTCATCCAAATCACCTACAACCGTAAATCTGCCGCGTGTGACAGGCGCAAATAAAACTTGGGCAATGCGATCACCATGGTTTATTTCAAACGCTTCAGCACCATGATTGATGATAATCACTCCAACCTCACCACGGTAATCACAGTCAATCGTGCCAGGGCTGTTGACTAAAGCAACACCTTTTTTCAATGCCAACCCAGAGCGTGGACGCACTTGCGCTTCATATCCAAATGGCAAAGCAAAAGCCAAACCTGTTGGGATCAATGCTCGTTCGCCCGTGTTTAAAACGACACCAGAACCACGCAAATCATCCTTAAAGTTTGCGCGCAAATCCATACCAGCAGCCCCTGCTGTTTCATATTCAGGCATTTCAATCGCAGGATCAGAACCTGCCACACGCATCACATTCACGTTGATATCAGACACCATCTTATCCTTTTAAAGTCTCGGCAATCTTATCGGCCAATTGATGCGCCACTTCTTCTTTGCTCATACGCGGCCAGTTGTCTGCACCATCATCTGAAATCAGCGTCACGTCATTCTCGTCGCCACCCATAATTCCAGTTTCAGGGGAAACATCATTGGCAACGATCCAATCACAGCCTTTGCGTTTCCGCTTTGCTGTGGCATTGCCCAGTACATCATTGGTTTCTGCGGCAAAGCCCACAACCAATTCAGGACGGTTCTTTTTCAATTGCGAAACAGTCCGCAAAATATCTGGATTTTCAACAAAACTCAGTTCTGGCAATCCATCTTTGGTCTTTTTGATTTTCTTATCTGATGCACATGCCACTTTCCAATCCGCAACAGCCGCTGCAAACACTGCTGCATCTACTGGTAAAGCCGCATCTACAGCCGCCATCATTTCATCGGCTGTTTCCACAGGCACAATCTTACATCCACTTGGCCAAGGGTGGCGCGCAGGGCCCGTTACAAAAGTCACAGTCGCTCCAAGTCCTGCCAAAGCATTTGCAATCGCAGTCCCTTGCGCCCCAGATGAACGGTTCGCAATATAGCGCACTGGATCGATTGGTTCATGTGTTGGCCCAGACGTCACAACAATATGACGCCCCTTCAAAGGTCCATTCAGCAATATATCTTCAACAGCTTCCACAATTTCCATAGGTTCAGCCATCCGCCCCGGCCCAAATTCACCACAAGCCATATTACCATCATTCGGCCCAACAAACAGAACGCCATCTTTTTTCAACTGTTCCGCATTCGCCTGAGTAGAGGCATGATCCCACATCCGAACATTCATAGCAGGTGCAATCAACACACGTTTGTCAGTCGCCATTAATAAAGTCGTTGCCAAATCATTAGCCTGACCACTGGCCATCTTTCCCATCAAATCAGCCGTCGCAGGCGCAACCACAGCCAAATCAGCAGCACGGGACAATTGGATGTGACCCATTTCAGCTTCATCACCCAAATCAAACAAATCACTATACAGCTTTTCGCCAGCCAAGGCGGTAACGGACAAAGGCGTTACAAATTCTGCACCACCTTTGGTCAAAACGGGCACAACCGTTGCGCCGCGCTCTTTAAACCGACGGATCAGATCAAGACTTTTATAGGCGGCAATACCACCCCCGATAATCAATAGGATTTTACGACCTGCCAACATGGGCAACATTCCATTCCAATTTCACTTGGAACATATGTAGAGACGCTATCTAAAAGGTGCAAGGTCGCTAAATTATGCCATCACCAAAGCACGTGCAGCCTTGCCCGCATTATTTTCCAACCGCTTACGCAGTTTTTCCAACGCAACGGCCTCAATTTGGCGAATACGTTCTTTGGATAACTTCAGCTCCAGACCGATGCCTTCAAGTGTGCGTGGTTCATCCATCAACTTGCGCTGCGCAATGATATATTTCTCGCGATCATTCAAAGCGCTCATCGCATCCGTGATCCAGTCGCGCATCTTATTCAAATCATGCTCACGCTCCACAACTTCTGCGGACTGCGGGTTTGGATCCTCAAGCGTATCCATCCATTCACGTGCGTCTTCATCTGTTGCTTGTGGTGCATTCAACGAAAAGTCAGACCCAGACATACGCCCCTGCATCATTTCCACATCACGCAACGGCACACCAATCTCTTGGGCAATTAACTCATCCAACTCTGCGCGATCTAATTGCACACCACTTTGTTGCGCTTCACGCTCAATCTTTGCCTGTACCCGCTTTAGATTGAAAAACAGCGATTTTTGCGAAGTCGTTGAGCCTGTGCGAACCATAGACCAATTCCGCATCACAAAATCTTGGATAGACGCTTTGATCCACCATTGCGCATATGTCGAAAAACGGAACCCACGGTCAGGATCGAACTTTTCTGCGGCTTTCATCAAACCAATCCCAGCTTCTTGGATCAAATCTTGTTGTGATACGGAATAGCGCTTAAATTTCATCGCCATTGATACAGCCAAACGCATGTAAGCATTGATCAAACGATGCAAAGATTTTTCATCACGATCATCGCGCCATGCAATAGCCAAAGCATATTCCGTTTCAGCATCTAAAAGCTCTGCTTTCATCGCACGTTTTGTAATGGTTATTCCATGTGGCGCATCAGTCGACATAATATCCTCTCACCAAACAACTGGTTTTTTGCTTATATGTGACTTAATACGGATGAGACTCACATTTGGATCACTTCGGGCTGAAATGACTTTAAAACTTCCAAAATTAACCATGGTGATCGGCGGTGCCGCTTCTGGTAAATCTGTTTACGCAGAAAAACTAATCATAGCATCTGGGCAGCCGCGCAGTTATATTGCGACAGCCCAAGCGTTCGACGATGAAATGCGTGATAAGGTGGTGAAACACAAAGCCCAGCGCGGTGCCGATTGGGATACATACGAAGCCCCCTTCAAGCCATGGGGCGCTCTGAAAAAAATTGATGCTAACCACGTAACCTTATTGGATTGTGCCACATTATGGCTCTCCAACATGCTGCTAAATGAAGCTGATTTAAACACAGAGAAAGTGCAACTGTTAAACGGTCTAAAAACCGCAAAAGGCCCCGTTGTTATAGTCACAAACGAAGTCGGTCAGGGTGTGGTTCCAGATAACAAGCTCGCCCGCCAATTTCGCCAAGCACAGGGTGAATTGAACCAAGAACTCGCAAGCATATGTGATCTTGTAGTTCTCGTCACAGCAGGGCTTCCATTGGCCCTAAAAGGTCAACTCCCACAGGTAAAAACATGACTCAATTCTGGTGGGTTCGCCACGGCCCAACACACAAAAAGACCATGATAGGTTGGACAGATGTCTCCGCAGACCTTTCCAACACAGATCAAATTGCACGCCTCAATGATCATCTGCCAAAAGATGCCCTAGTTATCTCTTCAGATCTTATTCGCTGCATCAACACCGCCGACGCCTTAAGTATTGGGCGCGAACGTCTGTCTCATAATGCTGGCATCCGTGAACTACATTTCGGTGATTGGGAAGATATGCACTTCAACGATATCCCACCTGATCAACAAAAATACTTGCGCACATTCTGGGAAAACCCTGGGGATCACAGCACTCCAAATGGTGAGAGTTGGAACCAATTGTCAAACCGCGTAAGCAAAGAAGTTGCCAATCTTGTCCAAACACACAAAGGTCGTGATGTTATCGTCGTGGCTCATTACGGTGTCATCCTTACGCAAATCCAAATTGCGGGCGGAATGACTGCGCAAGCCGCCACAAGTTTTCAGATCGACAATCTTTCAGTCACAAAGCTTGACCATTTAGGCGATGACACATGGCGCATCGCAGGCGTTAATCACAAACCGTGATACCCCCCTTCACAAATCGCGTTTTGCATTTCCTTTAAACCTAAGCATACTCCTTGCATGACTTATGAACTCGCCCTTGGGGACTATATATATTCCAGCTGGTCGCTACGCGGTTGGCTGTTATTCGAAAAATTCAACCTGCCTGTGAAAACACATTGGGCGCGTATGAAATCAGATGAATTCTATAAAATGTTGGAGGGTTTCAAACCATCACGCCTTGTGCCTGCGATGAAATTTGACGGCATCGTCGTACAAGACACGCTCGCAATGGCAGAAACTTTGGCGGAACGCCATCCAGAAGCTGGTATGTGGCCAGCCGACCCTGCAGCGCGCGCAATGGCACGTAATTTCGTTGCCGAAATGCATTCATCATTCGTCAATCTACGTACTGATTGCACAATGAACCTGCGCCGACACTACCCAACATTTTCCCCATCGGATGCAGTTCTAAAAGATACAACAAGGATCGAAGATCTATGGTCTGTCGCTCGCGAAGCATATGGTGCTAACGGCCCATGGCTGTTCGGCAATTATACAATCGCAGATGCTTTCTATGCTCCTGTGGCAACACGTTTTGCGACTTTCAACCTGCCACGCAATGAAGTATCCGACGCCTATATAAACGCACATCTTGCCGACCCAGCTTTTCGCCGCTGGCGCGCGATGGGGTATGCTCAAAATTACACCCAGCCAGGATACGATAAAGATTTACCCGAAGGCGAATGGACAGGCCCCGAACGCTTACCAGCAACCCCCGTTAATGCAGGCCCATCAGAAAACGCGGAATGCCCCTACTCAGGTAAAGCAGTCACCGATTTCTTAGAATTGGATGGGCGCACCTTCGGCTTCTGCAATACATTCTGCCGCGATAAAACTGTAGCAGATGCGGAAGCTTTTCCTGCTTTTATGGAAATTTACCAAAAATAAACCATTCCTCTGCTAGCTGTTAACCAACTTATAGCAGGGGAAAACTATGGTCACACGTGCTTATACAGTTGCATTCATAGGTGTTGAAGCGCGGCTCATAGAGGTGCAATGCTCCCTTTCCTCGGGCCTCCCTGCATTTAATATCGTCGGGCTACCAGATAAAGCTGTTTCAGAAGCCAAAGAACGTGTGCGCGCCGCCCTAACATCAATGGCACTCGCTCTGCCTTCAAAACGCATAACCGTAAATCTATCCCCTGCAGACCTACCCAAAGAAGGTTCTCATTTTGACCTTCCTATCGCTCTATCTCTTTTGGCAGCGATGGAAGTCATCCCAAACGATGAGGTCTCCAGACAAGTCGCGTTGGGCGAACTCTCGCTTGATGGCAAACTCATCCCCGTGATCGGCGCCCTCCCCGCAGCTCTCGCCGCTGCGGAGGCCTCTTGCGATTTGATCTGCCCCAAAGACTGCGGTGCAGAGGCCGCTTGGGTTGGTTCCGTTAATGTCATTGCGCCTGCAACTCTTTTACAAGTCATGAACCACTTCAATGGCAAACAAATCTTGAAAAGCGCAGAACCAGGTGAAGTCACCAAAGATGCAGAAGAACGCGACCTAAAAGACGTCAAAGGCCAAGAGCGTGCCAAACGCGCGCTAGAAATAGCCGCCGCAGGGCGGCACCATCTGTTTATGGTCGGTTCTCCTGGTTCTGGCAAATCTATGATGGCCTCACGCATACCCAGCATACTGCCTGCACTCAATGCCCAAGAAGCATTGGAAACCTCAATGATCCATTCATTAGCGGGACTTTTATCAGAAGGTGGCATATCCAAAACCCGCCCCTTTCGCGATCCACACCACACAGCATCTATGGCTGCTATTGTAGGCGGTGGGCGTGGCGCCAAACCTGGTGAAATCTCATTGGCCCATAACGGTGTATTATTCTTAGACGAACTCCCCGAATTCTCCCGTCAAGTCTTGGAAACCCTCCGCCAACCCGTAGAAAACGGAAACGTCATGGTCGCCCGCGCCAACGCCCACGTAAAATACCCCTGCAAATTCATGCTCATCAGCGCCGCCAATCCCTGCCGTTGCGGCTATCTCGCAGATCCAGCACGTGCCTGCGCCCGCGTTCCCCAATGCGGTCAAGATTATTTGGGGCGTGTCTCTGGCCCCCTCATGGACCGTTTCGATTTACGCGTAGAGGTTCCACCCGTCACATTACAAGACCTATCCCTAGAACAACCCAAAGAGGGCAGCGCAGATATCGCTAAACGCGTCGCAACTGCCCGCGATATTCAAACAGAACGTTACAAAGACATTCCTGATGTTTCCTTAAACACGGACGCCGAAGGAGAAGTGCTAGAAGCCGTCGCTACACCCGATACAGAGGGTGCAGACCTCCTATCAAAAGTCGCAGACAAATACCGCATGACTGCACGTGGCTATCACCGCGTCTTACGGGTCTCACGCACAATCGCAGATTTAGAAGGAGATGCAGATGTCCGCCGCCCCCACATCGCAGAGGCAGTCAGTTACAGATTGGTCAGCGCAAATATTTAACGCTTTGCTTCAATCGCTTCCCAGATTTTCTCAGCAACATTCACGCCATCAAAGCGTTCCAATTCTTGAATACCTGTTGGTGATGTCACATTGATCTCGGTTAAATTGCCGCCAATGACATCGATACCTACAAAAATCTGACCTTTTTCGCGCAGCAATGGCCCGATACGTTCACAAATCTCCAAATCACGTTCATCCAACGCCACCTTTTCAGGGCGTCCGCCCACATGCATATTGGATCGCGTCTCGCCTTTAGCAGGCACACGATTGATAGCCCCAACGGGATATCCATCCACCAAAATCACGCGCTTATCGCCCTTACTCACATCAGGCAGAAATTTCTGTGCAATTAATGGCTCGCGGTTGATCCCCGCAAAAAGCTCATGCAGCGAATTTAGGTTCTTATCATCTGGCCCCAAACGGAACACCCCCGCACCACCGTTGCCATAAAGCGGTTTCAAAATAATATCGCCATGCTCTTCTTTAAAAGCTTTCAAAGTATCCAGATCACGCGAAATCGTCGTGGGTGGCGTGAGATCAGGAAAATCCAAAACCAACAGCTTCTCAGGGTAATTCCGCACCCAAGTCGGATCGTTTACCACCAATGTATCAGGGTGGATCATATCCAAGATATGCGTGGTCGTGATGTACCCCATATCAAACGGTGGATCTTGGCGCAGCCAAACCACATCTTGTGTGCTCAGATCAATTTCCTGAAATTCACCCAATGTAAAATGATTACCCTCTTCGCGGCGTACTTCAACAGACCAACCTTTGGCCGTGACTTTGCCTTGCTGATAAGACAATCTATCTGGCGTATAATAAAAGAGTTCATGGCCGCGTTTTTGTGCTTCCACCATAATGTGAAACGTGCTGTCCGCATTGATATCAATCGGTTCAATCGGGTCCATTTGGATGGCTACTTTAAGAGACATATGTTCACCTAATTTCTAATTTACCCATTCATGGCCCAGCGCGACCAGAGTTGCAATTAGAGAAATGCGTTTTCGATCACCTCTACGCGACCGCTACCATCCACTAATGCCGCATCAAACCGGCAATCCACATCCCCTGCCATGTCCGAAAGGTAATCTTGTGCAGCCGCATATATGCGTTGAACCTGTCTTGGTAAAATACGTTCAGCCGCAGCCGTAAAGGTTTTGCTGCATTTCACCTCAACAAACACCCATTCATTTTGTCCCATAAGAATCAAATCAATCTCACCATATGCTGATTTGTATCGTGTTTCTTTCAACAGATATCCAAGCTGTTTATAGTGAGATGTAACGATATCTTCTGCTGCAATCCCTTTATAGTAAGAGGTTTGGTTAGCCATTATCCTTTATGTCCAATGCACGATTATACGCTTCCTTGCGTGATATCCCCATATCTTGGGATACCTTATTCGCTGCATCTTTGACCTTCATATCTTTCAATGCAGTTAACAAAGCCGCATCAATATCGTCTTGGGTGATTTCCGCTTTTACAGGAATACCAACAACAATCACAATTTCGCCCTTTGGTGTTGGTGCATCCGCATAATGGTCCACCAAATCTTGCAAAGTTCCACGTCGTGCCTCTTCGAATTTCTTGGTCAATTCACGACAGATCGTGGCAGATCGCTCTTTACCAAAAGCCGCGATCATATCTGCCAAACATTTGGATAATCGTTTTGGGGATTCGTAAAATACAAGCGTTGATGGAATATCCGCCAAACTGCGAAAATAATCCGTACGTGCTTTCGTCTTATTTGGCGCAAACCCTGCAAAGAAAAACTTATCCGTCGGTTGCCCTGCCACACAAAGCGCTGCCAATAGTGCAGACGCTCCAGGCGCCGTACGCACATTATGTCCTTCATCGCGCACATGTTGCGCCAAATGATAGCCTGGATCGGCCAACAAAGGCGTACCAGCATCAGATACCAAGGCCACAGAACGCCCTTCTTCTAGTGCCTTTAACAAAAAAGGACGTTTCTCTTCGCCATTATGATCATGATATGAAATCAGTTTGCGGTCACCCAAAGCAATGCCATGGATATCCATCAATTTACGCGTATTGCGCGTATCTTCCGCAGCAATTATATCAGCCACACTTAATACGTCCAAAGCCCTCAATGTTATGTCACGCGCAGCCCCAATCGGGGTCGAAACAATGTATAAACCGGGCGACAGTTTTGCAGCAGTCACTTGCTTATTTCCAATCTATTTAAGCCAAAGCGTTGATTTCGCTTATGACAGTACCTAGGTTCCAACGCAAACGAGTCGTTTATACAACTTAATGGGGACAGTCATGAGTGCATCAAAAACAACCAATATTTCTAAAACAATACGATTTGGGCTATTGGCCTGTGCAGCAACTTTTCTGACAGCCTGTATCGAAACAGGAAATGTTGGCCAGAGTGTAAACCCAAACAAAAAAGTAAAAGTCGCCCTATTGGTTCCATCAGGGACAGGCAATGCGCAACAAGAAGCTTTAGCAACAAGCCTTACGAATGCAGCCAAACTTGCTGCAAGTGATATCAAAGGCGCTGAAATTGACCTCAAGGTCTATGCAACGGGTGGTTCTGCGTCGCAAGCAAGCGTTGTAGCAAAACAAGCTGTTTCAGATGGTGCAAAGATTATCGTTGGGCCACTGTTCGCGCAAGCGGCGAATGCAGCTGGCGTTGCTGTATCTGGTCAAAACGTGAATGTTTTGAGCCTATCAAATAACACTCAAATCGCTGGCGGAAACGTTTTCGTTCTTGGTAGCACATTCGAAAACAAAGCAAACCGTTTGGTGCGCTATGCCGTCAGTAAAGGTAAACGCAATGTGGCGGGTATTGCTGCAAAAAACGCAGCAGGCGAAGTTGCATTAGAGGCTGTTCGTAAAGCTGCAGCCGGTGCAGGCGCAAATTATACTGGTTCAACAGCATATGATTTCTCATCTGATGGCGTAGTCGCTGCTATTCCAGCGATCAAATCACAAGTTCAAAGCACAGGAACAAACGGTTTAGTATTCTCATCCGATTCAGCTGGTGCACTACCAATCTTGGCACAACTCCTACCCGAAAACGGCGTAACATCTAGCAATGTTCAATTCATGGGCTTAACCCGTTGGGACATCCCAGCCAGCACATTGGCCATACCAGGCCTCCAAGGTGGGTGGTTTACATTGCCTGACACAGGTTCAATTTCAGCCTTTAATTCACGTTACACATCAAACTACGGCACAAAACCACATCCATTAGCAGGTTTCGCATATGACGGCATTGCAGCGGTCGGCGCACTTTTGGCCACAGGGTCATCTGATGCTTTAACACGATCCAAACTGACGCGGTCGGGTGGTTTTGCTGGCGTAAATGGTGTATTCAGGTTAATGCCTGACGGAACAAATCAACGTGGCTTAGCCATTGCAGAAGTCCGCGAAGGCAAAGCAGTTGTAATAGATCCAGCACCGAGGGGATTTGGTGGAGCAGGCCTTTAATTTATCGCGAAAATTTCAATCCGCGCCTTCGTCGGACGAGCTGATATGCCCGCCCGACGTTCTCTTTAACAAGAAACTAATTTCTGCGGATATTCGCAAGGTTTTCGACGCAAACATGAAAACAGGTAGGCGTGCTGCAATCGCAGCCGTGTTACGTGATGCATATACTCAGGGTCGCGCAGCTATTCGCAAAGCCTATCAGAATGCCCCATATGAGACACACCGCGTCACAACCTCTTATACATATCTAACCGATCAAGTCGTTTGTGAAGCCTTCAAAGTTGCAGCTACAATGCTGCATCCAAATCCAGAAGATGATAAGCACAATCGTATCTGCATGATCGCTGTTGGTGGATATGGCCGTGCTGAAATGGCACCGCATTCAGATGTTGATCTCTTATTTCTAACACCAGCCCGATTAACAGAATGGACAGAAACTGTTGTTGAATCCATTCTCTACATGCTTTGGGATGTAAAGTTAAAAGTCGGCCATGCCACACGCAACATTGATGAATGCGTCAAGCTTGGCAAAACCGATTTAACGATCCGCACAGCACTTTTGGAATCTCGTTACCTTAGCGGCAAGAAAATCCTGTCTAACCAACTTGATCGCCGCCTATGGAAAGAACTGTTCAGCAAAACGGGTCCAGAGTTCGTCGAACAAAAACTTATCGAACGCGAAGATCGCCACACCAAACAGGGCGGCCAGCGTTTCATGTTAGAACCCAATGTGAAAGAGGGTAAAGGTGGTTTACGTGATTTGCAGACCCTATTCTGGATCACAAAATACCTAAGTCACGCTGAAAATCCCGAAGAAATGATTCAACAAGGGTATTTCACGGCAGAAGAACATGAACAATTCTTTGAGGCTCAAGAATTCCTTTGGACTGTGCGTTGCCACCTTCACCTGATTACCAAACGCGCAACAGAACAGTTAACGTTTGATACCCAGATCGAAGTAGCCGAGGCCCTTGGCTATGAAGACCAAGATGGTCAACGTGGCGTTGAGCAGTTCATGCAAGATTATTTCCGCCATGCAACCAAAGTTGGCGATCTAACACGTATCTTCTTAACAGCTCTTGAAGCTCAGCATGTGAAAAAGCAACCTCACTTCGGAAAGCGTTTAATGAAAGCTGTAGGTTGGGGACGTGATAAAGTTGCCAAAGGGTATGCCATTCAGCACGGGCGCATAACATTTGCCGATGAAAATGCCGTATTCGATGATCCCTTGAACATTCTGCGCATCTTCCAAGAAGCCCTAAGATCAGAGATATTGATCCATCCCGATGCTATGCGCCTTATCTCTGCAAACCTCGGTTTAATCGACGACAAATTCCGCACCAACCCAGAAGCAATCGCCATTTTCCTTGATACATTGATTGAACAGGGCAACCCAGAACGCGCTTTGCGCCGTATGAACGAACTGGGTGTTCTCGGGGCATTTGTGCCAGAATTCCAACGCATCATCGCGATGATGCAGTTCAACGTCTACCACCACTACACCGTTGATGAACACACGATCCAATGTATTTCCAATCTCGCACAAATAGAGCGTGGTGAATTACAAGAGGACCTGCCAATCGTTTCTGGCCTATTGAACAAAGGCGTCAATCGCCGTGTGATTTATGTGGCCTTACTGCTGCACGATATCGGAAAAGGCTTACCAGAGGATCATTCTATCGCAGGCGCCCGCATGGCAGGAACAATCGCACCGCGCCTTGGACTGGATGCATCGGAAACAGAAACAGTTATCTGGCTGATCCGCAATCACCTGCTTATGTCCGATGTTGCACAAAAACGCGACCTATCTGATCCACGTACAGTGCGTGACTTTATCCGTGTTGTGAAGAGCATATCACGTTTGAATTTGCTCACTATTTTGACAGTTTGCGATATTCGCGGCGTTGGCCCTGAAACATGGAACAATTGGAAAGCACAGCTGATCCGCACTCTATACAAAGCCAGCTCTCAAGTCTTCCAAGAAGGCATGGATAAGATCACCAATGCGCACCGTTTGGACGAAGCAAAAGCCGCTTTAGAAACCGCGTTAGGCGCAGAAAGCAAAAACCTTTATGCTCTAGAGGCTGAACGCCACTATGATCCATATTGGCAGGGTTTGGACACCGCAGCGCACATCATCTTTGCACATCTATTTGCCAAGATTGATCGTGACGAAATGGCCATTGATATCGTCCCAGATATCGATCGCGACGCCACACGTGCCTGTTTCGTCATGCAAGACCACCCAGGCATTTTCTCACGTCTTGCTGGTGCGCTTGCCTTGGTTGGTGCAAACGTTGTCGATGCCCGTACTTATACAACGGCAGACGGATATGCGACTGCCGTATTTTGGATACAAGATGCGGATGAAAAACCATATGAAATGGCACGCATTGACCGCCTAAAATCCATGATCAAGAAAACGCTCAAAGGCGAAGTTATCGCCCGTGACGCGCTTAAATCTCGCGACAAACTTAAAAAACGCGAACGCGATTTTGTTGTCCCAACTGAAATCACATTCGATAACGAAGGTTCTGAAATCTATACGATTATCGAAGTGGATACACGTGATCGCCCAGGCCTTCTGCACGATCTGACCCTAACCTTACGCAATGCAAATATCTACATCGCATCCGCCGTAATCGCTACATATGGCGTTCAAGCCGTAGATGTGTTTTATGTTAAGGATATGTTTGGTCTTAAATTGCATTCCAAAAGCAAACGCGACGCAATTGAGAAAAAACTGCGTGATGCGATAACCAAAGGGGCCAAGGGGGCGATGTCATGACAAAACCAATACGTCTGGTTGCGTCTTTTTTCACTGTTGGCCTTTGGACACTTCTCAGCCGTATCGCAGGATTTGTCCGTGACATGATGATCGCCGCCTTCTTTGGCTCGGGCCCTATCGCTGAAGCATTTCAGGTCGCATTTTCCTTACCAAATATGTTTCGCCGTTTCTTTGCCGAAGGCGCATTCAACATGGCGTTCATTCCCATGTTTTCAAAAAAACTAGAAGCAGATGAAGACGCCAAAGAGTTCGCCCAAGACGCTTTTGCAGGATTAGCAGCAGTCCTCATTGTCCTCACACTCATCGCGCAAATTTTCATGCCTTGGTTCGTTTGGGCAATGGCCAGTGGTTTTGTCGGTGATACACGGTTCGATACTGCCGTCGATTTCGCTCGCATTTGTTTTCCGTATATCTTGTTTATATCGCTAGCCGCTCTACTAAGCGGTGTCCTAAACGCCAGCGGCCGCTTTGCCGCTGCGGCTGCTGCGCCTGTATTTTTAAACATCATAATCGTCTCAGCAATGGGCGGTGCGTATCTACTCGATTGGGACACATCCCGTGCTCTTGTCTGGGCTGTCCCTGTTGCAGGTATCGCCCAAATGGCCCTCGTTTGGTACGCAGCGGATCGTGCAGGTTTACGCCTGATCCCACGCCTGCCAAAAATGACGCCAGACCTTAAAAAACTCGCAATCATCGCAGCTCCCGCAGCCCTAGCTGGTGGTGTGGTACAAGTGAACTTGCTGGTTGGTCGCCAAGTCGCCAGTTATTTCGACGGTGCCATTCAATGGCTCTCTGTTGCAGACCGCCTCTACCAGCTTCCTTTAGGTGTTGTGGGCATCGCAATCGGCGTCGTCCTCTTACCTGATTTATCACGCAAAATTCGCGCCAATGACACAGACGGCGGTCGTCACGCATTCAATCGTGCAGCAGAGTTTTCATTAGCGTTAACACTCCCTTCAGCAGCCGCCCTATGCATTGCCGCAGAACCCCTTATCTCCGTCCTTTTTGAACGTGGCAGGTTCACATCCGCAGATTCAATTGCCACTGCCACAGCATTAGCAGTCTATGCTTGTGGTCTTCCTGCATTCGTATTCCAGAAAGTTATCCAACCACTTTATTTCGCCCGCGAAGATACCAAAACACCGTTCTATTTCGCGCTGGTCTCAATGATCATCAATCTTGTTGTCGCCGTTGGCCTATCTTATCAATTCGGATACATCGCTGCAGCATTCGGCACCACATTATCCGCATGGGGCATGATCATCCTGCTTTGGCTTGGCACCAAAAATATGGGGGATGCTGCACGTTTCGATGAACGCTTTATCAAAACACTGCCAAAAATCTTAATCGCCGTCGCTGTAATGGGTTTTGTTGTCTATGGCATCCAATCAACACTCACAGAGGCGTTGCACACACATGGCCAACGCTACATCGCATTGGCAGTCTTGGTCGTATCAGGCATGGCAACCTACGCTGTAGCACTCATCGGAACAGGGGCCTATTCAATCACAGACATCAAAGGGTTTGTGAAACGCGGTTAACGTTGCCGCGCCATCGACAACACCTTTTGCAACCGTTCTTTGCCATCTGGCCCCAGCACAATGGACAGTGCAAACCCAACGCAGAATCCAATCATTTCGGCCAACCATTCGTTGATTCCGCCAAATATGAACTTATAAAGCAAAGCGATCCCCAAAAAAAACAAGATCAGAGTAAATGCTTTAAGCCCATTCTCACCCGACCTTTTCAGGCTGCTAAACTGCAACCAAGTGAACGCGCCAATCAGCCCGTAAACTGCGGGATAGGCTCCGATCAATGCAAATTGTTGATCTAGCATCACAGAATACAATGCCGCTCCAATCGCAGAGCTAGCAAAAAATATCAGAAGAACAGCAAACGGGTTCATAACCTCTGACACGAACTTCCCAATCGCCAACACAAACACAATCGCAAACAAAGCATGCGTAAACGTCTGGTGTAAGAATGGGTAGGTCACGAACCGCAATAAATTCTCCCACGAATACTGTCCTGTCTCACGCATCCAATCAAACACACGATCACTAAACGCATATTGCTGCACCGCTTCAATCCGCCATCCAATACCAGCTGCACCACCAGCGAAACCAGCTTCAGCTGCTTGAAACACCAATTCCACACCACCCAACAAGCACACCAATACGATCACAACAGGCGGTAAAGGGTTAATGGGAGGTGCATTCAAGTCAGGTTCGTACATTCAAGTGCCCTTTTAGTTGACGCCGCGCATTTGTGGCGCGATAAGCCTAAAACCTTATTACTCTAGGCGGAGCAAGATTACTATGACCGAAGCGGCCTTCACACCACGTGTTTTCTCAGGCATCCAACCATCTGGGAACCTGACACTTGGCAACTACCTAGGCGCCGTTAAGCGCTTTGTGGAAATGCAAAACAGCGGCATCGAAACCATCTATTGCGTGGTCGACATGCACGCCATCACCGTCTGGCAAGACCCAGAAGCTTTGCGCCGCCAAACACGCGAATTAACTGCCGCCTATTTGGCCTGTGGCCTTGATCCGAAAAAATCCATTTTGTTCAACCAAAGCCAAGTATCTGCACACGCAGAACTCGGCTGGTTGTTCAACTGTGTCACCCGCCTTGGCTGGATGAACCGCATGACACAGTTCAAGGATAAAGCTGGTAAAAACGCCGAAAAAATGTCGCTGGGCCTATACGCCTACCCATCCCTGATGGCTGCTGACATCTTGGCCTATAAAGCCACGCATGTCCCTGTTGGTGAAGATCAGAAACAACACGTTGAACTAACGCGCGACATTGCAAATAAATTCAACCACGATTTCAAAACGAATTTCTTCCCAGAACCAGAACCGATCATTGATGGCGCTGGCACACGCGTGATGTCTCTGCGCGATGGGTCCAAGAAAATGTCAAAGTCTGATCCATCCGATATGAGTCGTATCAATATGACAGATGATGCCGATGCAATTGCCAAGAAAATTCGCAAAGCCAAGACCGATCCAGAACCATTGCCAGAAACGATGGAAGGTCTGGCTGACCGCCCAGAGGCACGTAACTTGATCAACATCTATGCTGGCATTTCAGGCCAAACACCTGCTGAAGTTCTGGCAGAGGTTGCAGGCCAGCAGTTCGGCCAATTCAAACCATTATTGGCAGACCTAGCCGTTGCTCATCTTGCCCCAATCGCTGATGAGATGAGCCGACTTATGGCTGACCCTGCCGAAATCGACCGTATCTTGGGCGATGGTGCAAATCGTGCCGCTGAAATAGCTGAACCAATTTTGGCAGATGCCTATGATATCGTTGGAATGATCCGCAGCCGCTAAGGTTACAAATCTTTCATAATTCTGTAACGTGGGTGCATCATGAATGAACCCACGTTGTTACATATCATCCTTAATCTTTTGTTAAGGCGATTCCCTTGGGGATTTACCGAAACAGATTAAGGATTATGCAAAATGAAAGATACGAACATCCCCCACGAAGAATTGTCATTCGACGAATTCGACGAAATAAACAGCCCACGCACCGAAGACCCACAATTTGACGCCGTAGTTGACGCTGCAATTTCACGGCGCGGCTTCCTATCAGGCGTTTTGACATTTGGCGCAGGCACATTTGTGATGGGTACATCAAGCCTTGTGAATGTTGCAGAAGCCGCAACTGACCGCTTTGGTTTCAAACAAGTTGCTGCCAGCACAGATGATACAATCTCTGTGCCAGAAGGCTATAAATGGGACATGCTGGTAAAATGGGGCGATCCATTGTGGTCCGACGCACCAGAGTTTGACGAAGACACACGTGGCACAGCCGCCAGCCAATTACGCGCCTTTGGTGACAACAACGACGGCATGTCCATGTTCGCAACTGGTAACCGTCACGTTTTGGTTGCCAACAACGAATACACAAACCGCTCTATCATCTACGGCAACCGCGACACAAAGCTGCCAGAAACAGCAGATGATGTGGCAAAGGGTAAAGCCGCACACGGTGTAACAGTGGCAGAAGTCCACAAAGTTGGCGAAAACTGGGAAGTGATCAAAGACAGCCCATTAAACCGTCGCATCACAGCCGACACACCAATGGAATTAACAGGCCCAGCAGCAGGTCATGACTTGTTGAAAACATCTGCCGATCCATCAGGCACGCAATCGCTTGGCACATGGAACAACTGCGGTAACGGCGAAACACCTTGGGGCACATATCTAGCGTGCGAAGAAAATTTCAATGGGTATTTCTCATCCTCAGACAAAGAGATGGAATTGCCACAACGCTTCAAACGCTACGGCATCGGTCACGATGACTGGGGCTACAACTGGGCAATGACTGATGAGCGTTTCGATGTATCTAAACACCCGAATGAGCCCAACCGCGCAGGCTACGTCGTTGAAATTGATCCAACAGACCCAACATCAACACCGAAAAAACGCACAGCTTTGGGTCGTTTCAAACACGAAAACGCTGATGTTGTCGTGGCACCAAACGGCAAAATCGTTGTCTATATGGGTGATGATGAACGCGGCGAATTTCTATACCGCTATGTTTCAAACGGTTACTATGCCGAAGGTGGCGATACAGAAAACCTGTTAACAGACGGCGTTCTATATGCTGCGAAATTCACTGACGATCAACGTGGTGAATGGTTGGCGCTGACACCCGAAACAACGGGGCTTTCACAGGCTGAGATTTGCATTCACACACGTCAAGCAGCGTCTATCGTTGGCGCAACAACAATGGATCGCCCTGAATGGGTCACACATAACCCAACACAGGTTGAGGCGTATGTTGCTTTGACAAACAACAAAAACCGCGGCGTGAAACCAAACAAAGGTGGCGATGCAACGCCAGTTGATGGCCCGAATCCACGTGCCGAAAACAAATACGGCCAAATCCTGCGTTGGGTGCCTGATATGCAAGACCATGCAAGCGATACGTTCAGCTGGGATATATTCGCATTGGCTGGCAATCCAGATGTTCACGAAGGTCTGAATGCTGGCTCTTCAAACATCAACGCTGGCAACATGTTCAACTCACCAGATGGCATCAGTTTTGATAGCAAAGGTCTGTTGTGGATTCAAACAGATGGCAAATACAGCAACGAAGGTGACTTCGCGGGCATGGGTAACAACCAAATGTTGGTGGGTGATCCTGCGACTGGCGAAATTCGCCGCTTCCTTGTTGGACCAAAAGAGGCTGAAATCACTGGCATCGCATGGTCAGCAGACAGAAAAACCGCATTCGTCGGCGTCCAGCACCCTGGCGAAAAAGGCAACAGCCATTTCCCTAATGGCGGCACCAGTGTTCCCCGTTCTGGTATCGTTGCCGTATCCCGTGTGGACAACCAACCAATCGGTTAATCCCGCGCACTAAAGCGGCCACCCAGTCCCCGATCCGATCTCGTGGGTGGTCGCATTTTCTATTTATGCATTCATTCGTAAATCAATAATGGTACTCAAAATAGCACATTGACTCATAGTTAAATAGCTATATATAAATATTTATGGTAGATAGACTTGAACAATCAAAATCCCTTGCATGCGAAGCGCGGCTCTCCATATTAAACTGGTTGGCTGATCCCGAAGCATATTTCTCACATCAAACCTCAGGTAACCCAGCTGAGATTGGCGTTTGTGTATCTCTCATCGCAGAAAGGCTAGAGATGGCTCAACCAACAGTAAGTAGGCATTTAGAACTCTTACGCCACGCCAACTTTGTAACAGCTACGAAAATAGGTCGGTGGTCGTTCTTTCAGCGTAATGAAGCGGCAATTTCCGAATATAAGGCATGGATTAATGAACATCTTTGAAAAAGCTGACAAAAAATTATTACCGAACTTCGAACGCCACTTTATAAACGTTAATGGCAATAATATACGTGCCCTAACATGTGGAAACGGGCCAGCTCTTTTAATGTTACATGGTGATCCGCAAACACATCTTTGTTGGCATCATTTAGCTCCAAAGCTCACAGATAACTTTACTGTCGTCTTAACAGACCTTAGGGGACGCGGTGAAACACATAAACCAGCGCATGATCCTGCAAAAAATGCTTATACAAAACGAGAAATGGCCGCAGAACAAGTCTCGGTCATGCAAGCGCTTGGACACAAAAAATTCTCTATAATCAGCCATGATAGAGGCGCAAGAGTAGCGCGCCGCATTGCACTTGATTTCCCAGAAATTGTTACTCAGCTCGTTGTCATGGATATCGTTCCAGAACTAGACTTTTATGAAAACACAAATGCACAGATTGCTCATGATTACTTTCATTTCTCTTTTTTAACACAAGATTACCCTGCCCCTGATCGATTAATCGCAGGGGATGTCGAAGAATTTATGAAACAAATATTATTTGGCCTTTCTAAAAACGTCGTGAAATATGACCCACTTGCCCTAGAAGCATATTTAGAGGCCACAACAACACCTGAAGCAATCACAGCTATGTGCGATTGTTTTCGCGCAGGATACCATATTGACCAACTTCACGACAAAGCGGATCAGGATAGTGGCCGCAAAATCATATGCCCCACACTCGTAATGTGGGGTGAATATGGTGTCATAGGTCGCTACTTTGATGTCACAAAAATCTGGAACAACTGGTGTACACAACCGCAATTCGCAGCCATGCCAAGTGGGCATTTCATTCCAGAAGAAGCTCCTGATGCAACTTACGCAGCAGTAAGTAACTTCTTAAAACAAGCTTGATAATCTTACCGCCCTACACCTACATACTCAAAGCCCGCAGAATGCGCTTCTTCTGGATCATAAATATTACGAAGATCAGCCATCTTCGCTGACTTCATCAAGCCCGCTAAGCGACTTAAATCCAATGCACGGAACTCGTTCCATTCCGTCAAAATCACAACAGCATCAGCATCTTGAGCCGCAGTATAAGGGTCCTCTTGCCAAGTCACAGATGGCAGCATCTCTTCACCCTCTTTGCGCCCTTGTGGATCAACCACATGTACATCAGCACCAGCGCCCACCAAAGCAGGTACAATCGTCAACGATGGGCTATCACGCATATCATCAGTGTTCGGTTTAAAAGTCACGCCATAAACCGCAATCTTCTTACCTTTCACCTTATCATCGCACAGGTACATAATCTTATCCGTCATCTGACGTTTGCGTTCGTCATTGATTGCGATCACCTGTTCTACGATCTTAATCGGGCTGGCATGGTCTTGGCCAATCCGTGCCAAGGCTTTCGTATCTTTCGGGAAACATGACCCCCCATATCCAGGGCCTGCATGCAAGAACTTCCCACCAATACGGTTATCCATCCCCATGCCTTTGGACACAGATTTAATATCTGCACCAACCTTTTCACACAGGTTCGCAATCTCATTGATAAAAGTAATCTTTGTCGCCAAAAACGCATTTGCTGCATATTTGATCATCTCGGCACTTTCCAAATCAGTATAAACAATCGGTGCTTCACGCAGGGCAAGCGGGCGGTAAATCTTGGCCATCACCTCTTTGGCACGATCACTTTCCACGCCAACAACGACACGATCAGGGTGCATGAAGTCTTCAATCGCGGCACCTTCACGCAAGAACTCGGGGTTTGATGACACGTCAAAATCCGCATCAGGGTTCTCTGCACGAATTACCCGCTCCACTTCGCGGTTTGTCCCCACAGGCACAGTCGATTTCGTGACAATAACTGTATACCCCTTTAAAGACCGCGCAATTTCACGTGCAGCATCATAAACATAGGTCAAATCCGCATGGCCATCCCCACGGCGTGTTGGCGTGCCTACAGCAATAAAAACAGCATCCGCAGCCCCAACTGCTGCATCCAATTCCAAGGTAAACTTAAGTCTTCCAGCAGAAACGTTTTTAGCCATCAGGTCATCCAAACCAGGCTCATAAATCGGCACTTCGCCACGCTCTAATGCATCTATTTTCTCTGGTAACTTATCAACGCAAACCACATCATGCCCAAAATCCGAAAAACACACACCTGAAACCAGTCCAACATACCCAGTTCCGATCATCGTTAATTGCATAGAAATGCCCCTACTACTCTTATTTTTTGCCCGCGATTAAGCATAGGATTTTGTCAAAATTAGGATGAATTGCCTGATTTTACCAGTGTACTCAGAGATCAAACTGATTTTGGCAGATTAATCATAAAGACCGTGCCATTTTCGCCAGTAGATACCAATTCCAATGCACCACCATGACCTTTGACCAAATCTGCAGATATCGCCAACCCTAGGCCAGAGCCACCTTTACGTGCTCCACCTTCAAACGGTGTAAACAGATTATCAACCGCGCGTTTTGGCAATCCAGGGCCATTATCGGCAATCTCAATTGTCCACAGATCCGCTGTTTCGCCACCAGTCACACGAATTTCACCAGGTGTATCGCGCAGCGCCAATACTTGGCGCGCGTTTCGCACAATATTACTGACAATTCGGTAAAGTTGTTCGCGGTCTGCGGACATCCTTATGCCACGTACGTCATTCAAACGAATACGAACGTCTGTATCACCAACAGCCAGTCTTTCACCTTCGACAACCTCTGCCAACAAAGGCATCATCGCGAATTGCGTCAATTGCGGCGGTGTTTCTTCAGCTTTACCAAAGCTCAATGTGCTCTCACACAGTTTCACCGCACGAGACAGTGAGTTAATCAACTTAGGCGCCGTCTTTTTCACCTGCGGGTCATCGCTCATTTCTACACGATCAGCCAGCAATTGTGTGGTCGTTAGAATATTCCGCAAATCATGACTAATCCGCGCGACAGCACCACCTAAATCCGCCAAACGGCCCTTTTGTTTCAGTGATTGGCTCAAATCCGTTTGCAACGATTGCAAAGCTGTTTCCGCTTCACGCAGTTCAACAGCACCTGCTTGGGGTTGGATAATTTTACGTACATCCTCTGGGTTCGCCGCATAACTGCGCATCTGTGATACCAAACGGTCAATCGGGCGTACTAATAATATCCTCACAGAAACAAACAACAATGCCGCCGTAATCGCAGAAATAAAGGCTGATAGCTTCAAGATATTCAGCCCATATTCGATCATTGCATCGCGCAAAGGCTTTTCATACATCGTAACTTCGATCATTTGACCCGCTTCTTTCACAGGCTCACCAATCACACGAATGACACGGTCCTGATCGTTCACCAAAATCATCATTGCATCGCCCATCAGCATCATCGCACCAGAGTTACGTAAATCATACGATTGCTCAATGGTTGCCCTCATAGGTGACGCCAAAACCAACTGACGAACGGCATCGCGGCGCAATACAACATTCAAAACATCCGCATTGCGCAATAATTCTGCTTCTAGCTCCTCATCAACCATATCGGTTGGAGCAGCTAATAAGGCCAAAGATGCAATCTGTGAACGTTCTAAACGTGCTTGCAAATAATCTTCACGGAAACGCGCAATAGAAGGCACAAAGATCAAAACTTCTGCGATCATCACAAAAATGATCGTCAGCATCAAAAAGCGTCCTGAAAGCGACTTAAGAAACATGTTTCCCCTATAACACAATATACAAATTTTAATCTAAGCCATCAAAACGAAAACCGACGGCTTAGACAACAGTTATATTTCGCTTGCGACTAAAAGCGCTGCACGAAGCGAACGACTTTTTTCACAAAGTCGCTCTCAAACAAACGCGGCGTATAATACGCACCCGCCGCCCGTTTATTGATCTCTCCTAATGTTGGATAAGGTGAGACCATTGCTGCGACTGCACCAATTTTCAACTTATTCGCAATCACAAGCGCCCAAGTTTGGATCAGCTCGCCTGCTTGTGCACCCACAATGCTTGCGCCAACAGGACGGCCTTTGACGATCATCACTTTGATCAGGCCAGTTGTTGCCAGCTCAGAACGCGCACGGTCATTTTCCGCATATTCAAAACGAACAACTTCCAACTTATCGCCATGTTCTTCGCGTGCTTGTGCTTCAGTCAAACCAACCTGCGCCATCTCTGGGTCAATATAAGTCGCCCAAGGAATATGCGCAGAGCTTGCTTTAGACGGCATGCCAAACAATGCAGATTTGATAATCACACCTGCATGATATCCAGCCATGTGTGTAAACTGCAGGCCACCCGCCACATCACCAATCGCATAAACACGTTTGTTTGTGGTTTTCAGCGATGCATCCACTTTGATCCCACCACGCGTTGGCTCAATACCAGCCGCTTCTAGGTTCAATTTATCTGTATTCGGCTTACGTCCAACCGCCATCAACAAATGTGACCCCTTAAAGCTACGACCATCCTTAGTCTTCACTGTAATCACTTCACCTTTTTGGCTAATCTCTTCGGCTAAAGCGTCCTCTTCGATCACAATGCCTTCTGCACGCAACCGTTCCAAGGCAATCGCCGCCATTTCAGGATCATCTTTACCCAGCGCCTTAAAGCCCTCGATCACAGTCACCTTAGACCCAAGTCGCACATGCGCTTGCGCCAATTCCATACCGATCGGGCCACCGCCAATCACCAGCAGATGTTTTGGTTGCTCACGCAACTCAAAAATATCCTCATTGGTGTAATGCTTCACCTTATCCAAACCCGGAATAGGTGGCACAAACGGTGAAGAACCCGTTGAAATCACAAATCGGCGTGCTGTTATAATCGTATCGCCCGCTTGCAGTTCCGTCGGTGAAATAAATGTACCGTATTCGGTAATCACCTTCACACCTAGGCCTTCGAAGCGTTCCACACTGTCATGCGGCTCAATACCAGCAATCACATTACGAACGTGATCTTTGGCTGCAGCATAATCCACCTTAGGCTTCACAGGCGTAACACCAAACGGGGCACCCGTTGTCATTGCATGCGCATGTTTGCCTGCAGCAATCAAAGCTTTTGAAGGGACACAACCATAGTTCAGGCAATCGCCACCCATCTTGCCACCTTCGACAAGAACAACGTTAGCGCCCATTTGCACGGCACCCGCCGCAACAGACAGCCCACCAGAACCACCACCGATCACACAAAGATCGGTTTTAATACGTTCTACCATGATTATTTCCCCTTAATTTTCTTGATCGCAATCGGCAACATCGCCAATACAGCCAAGCCCAACAATGGACCCAACACTTGGATTTCAAAAATGATACCCAAATTCGGTGTCTCACCGCGCGCAAAAACGTCTGACAAACCAGCGCCAACCCATGTGTAAACAACACCACCAGGAATAATACCCACAAATGTTGTCCAAATAAACCGTTTCAGGTTCACACCTACCAATGCAGGCACCAAATTGGCCACAAAGAACGGCACAGCGGGAACAAGGCGCATAATCAACAGATAGCTGACCTCGTTCTCTTTCAAGCCATCTTTCAATGCTTTCACAGCGCCTTTAGAGCTGTCCATTTTGGTCGACAATGTCTCACCAAAGCCCATGCGCGCGGCCATAAAGATGGCAGTCGCACCCATAGTCGCCGCAGCGATGTTATAAACAGAACCTGTGACCACGCCGAACAAGAAACCACCTGTTAACGAAGCGATTGCAGCCCCAGGGAGGGAGAAGGCCACAATCACAACGTAAACAGCTACGAAAGCCAATGACGCAAGGATAAAGTTCCCATCGCGCCACGCTTTCAGTGCTTCTTGATTCTCAGCGAGCTTTTCAAAGCTCAGATAATCTTTAAGGAAAACAAAGCCTAAAACGGCCATAAGGATGATAACAGCAAACGGCAGCATCCGCTTAAGCGAAAAGCCTTTTGTCTCTGTTTGGGTCTCAATAGAACCAGAATTTTTCATATCTCTACCAACATATTTGGTTACGTTGACCCTTTATTGCGACATTCCAGCACGCAAAGATAGGCACCTCACGCCTCAGTGATCAGCGGTGACCATTTCCCCTCGTTTCATTACAAAAACTGGGGTTCTTGTAACAATCAGACAAAATAAACCATGGAAAACCTATAATTCTTGCAATAAAAGCCGTTTAGGCGAATTGACTTACTTCTCTTTCGCGCCTAAACAGCAGCTTCCAAATAGATAGGTTTCGAATCTATTCATGATTCAAGCCGTAAATACCCGATCAGGAGATCGACATGAAACGTACATACCAGCCGAGCAACCTCGTTCGCAAACGCCGTCACGGTTTCCGTTCACGTATGGCGACTAAAAATGGTCGCATCATCTTGAACCGCCGTCGCAACCAAGGCCGTAAAAAGCTATCTGCATAAGACGCTGGCCTTAAGGTCTATAAGATTATGAAACCGTCGAAGGCGACACAAGGCACCCATAGGGACGCCGGTGAAACGCCTCCGGCGGTTTCTCTTTGCGTAACGCTTAAAGACCGCAAAGACTTCTTGGCCTGCAACCGCGGCCCCTACCGCTCTGTACGCGGTTTCATACTACAAGCCCGCAATCGCCAAGACGACGATCCAACCATCCGCATTGGCTACACCTGTTCCAAAAAAGTCGGCAATGCTGTGGCTCGCAATCGCGCCAAACGCCGCTTACGCGAAATCGCCCGTTTGATGATCCCCACAAAAGGCCGCGCAGGCTGGGATTATGTTTTAATCGGCAAACGCGAAGTCACCGCTATGCGCGATTTCAAAGAATTACAGGCCGATCTGAAGTACGCCTTGAAAAAGGTACATGAATGACACCACTCGCCTACATATTTTCGCTGCCTGTGAAATTCTACCGCACAGTAATCAGCCCCCTCATTGGCGCCAATTGCCGTTTCCAACCCACCTGTTCATCCTACGCCCTAGAAGCCTTGGAAAAACACGGTGCCATCAAAGGCGGCTGGCTCGCCATGCGCCGCATTTCAAAATGCCATCCATGGGGCGGCAGCGGCATCGACAATGTGCCCGATTGATCACATAGTTCCAAATTCATCACATCAGCAAACATCCACCGATATAAAATTCCACCTAAGTTTAGCTTGTCAAATCAGCAAGCACCGCTCATTTCATAAGTCCATAACGAGCACGGATTTTACATGCCCCCACATTTTCAAACCAAGATCAAAGATATGTCTCAGCGCCTGATCCACAACATGGAGCTGATGGAAACCTATGCGAAATTCGAGGTCACAGCCCGCGATACAATCCCCGAGGCGCTGCTGTATGGCGACAGTATGAAAGCCCTAGATCGCGCCGTAAAACGCCTGAACGAGCAACACAAAGCCAGACTATCGTAGGGTGGGCTTCAGCCCACGCGTTCCAAAAGATCATTCAAACCACCGCGCTTGCCGCACCCTGTCCGTGCGTTGCACGGACAGCACCCGATCCGCCCCCACGGGCGGGTGCTTCACCCCCCCTCGGATCGGGCGCCGATCAATACATTTCAGACGCATTTATATCATCGTCGTGATAACTTTCCATTTCATCATAAACTCCATCGAAAGTATATGGATCGAAATCACTTTCGTTTAGGTTCCAGTTGAAAGCAGAGATACCAAAATTCTTAACACAATAAAAATGAACGTCATTTTTGTTAATATATTTGTAAAACTTATTTGGATCAGTTGCCGTACCAATTTGCGACTTAGAATATGCGAACGTCCAACCTCGCTTCTCTACTTCGTATAAAAAAAGCCATGCGCTTTCAGAAAGCGTAGATGTTTCATATCGACCTTTAATATCCTCAAATGTTCCTTTAAGTAACGCGTTCTGAAATGCGTGAGCCAGTGTCAGGTCTACTAGCACTGAATCAACCTCGTAGCACAATCTGACCAATCTACTGGAAATTTTCAGATCAAAATAAAGATGTAAGTATAAGAACCAAAGCAGTGAAACCGTATCATGCCTCCTAGCACATTCCTCTATTCCCCAGCGCAAAACACGTTTCTGTCCTTCATCTAATTTATCGCCCCCCTTCAATCCAACAAAGAGAGGGGCAATCCAACTTACGAATCTTGGTGCTGCAAAAAGTAATCTTTGCAAATGAAGCAAAGAAAGAGATTTGTCAGCGCAACCAGCAATTTTTTTCGCAAATCGGCTTAAGGCATATCCTACTATATTTGCATTTGGTGAACGTAGTCTTTCTGTCTCAATAAGCCCAAACAACCCATTTAGAAAAGCTTTGTCTTTAAGCTTTAACAAACTATCAAACTTATACTCCCAATTTAAATTATCTGGCATTGCCCCAAAAAGAACTTTGGTCTTACCCTCATGGCTTCGCAGTTCAAAATTTCTAATTTCTTTTTCAAACTTAGCTATTATACTTTCTGCTTCTACTTGGTCTTTAGCTCCAATTTCATAATCATCAATACTATGATATACTTGTTTTTTATTTAGTCTTGATTTGCCTTTTGATAACTCAATATCAATTCTCGAAAGCACTAGCTCAGATACGATACGAGATGTATCAGGCCCAATCGGCACACCAATTGTCTGATTGCGATTACATGCTCTCACTAATTGATCTAGTTTTGCACTCCAATGATTGCTTAGTGTACCATCACTGTGTTGCTTTAAGCCTTCAGTCTTGCCCAAAGCAGCCCAAGCTAATGAGTGCGTATAAATTGATCCATAAAACCTATTGATATCTAAGTATACGACAGCAGGATACGCACTAGATAGATATGCTTGTTTCTTACGTTTCGCAGTAAACGTTACTTTAGAAAATGAACGCCCATGCTCTGTAACATTATTTGGAAATGATATTTGAGATGCAGAAAACTTACTTAACAACATAACTTTATTAATCTTAGTCCACTTCTTAGAAATATAATGAGAAAGACTTGAATAGTTTATTGGATTGATTACTCCAAAAGTTCTGTGATTTCCTTGAAAAGTTGCCCCATCTAAAAATATCACCTCACCAGAAAAACCTTTCTGTGGTTTTAATATCTTTGGTGTTGCAATTAATGTAGCTCCAAAATTTTTTGTATTAAAAGTAGGCGGCAGTTCTTTAGGATAAAACCCATAGTCTAAAAGTCTCTGGAAAATTATATCACGCTTTTTCATAAATACTCTTTTGAAATCTATATATTTACTACTTTAGCAATGTTTTGAAAAAAACACCCCCACATTCCCCCTTCCCTAGCCCGAACACATCCCCTATCCTAACCGCAGGATGAGCCACAGCTCATCTCGGGGTGTCGTTGCCCCACGCGTACCGGTTGGTATCAACCGAAATGATACTCCTCGATTTATAGGTCGGGGAGGTTATGACGTATGTCCAGGGTTTCGGCCTAAAGGTCATAGCAGTCGTGTACGCGCGGCTAACGAACTCCCCGGCTGTCGGATCACACCGACGGCCGTTTTCATTTGTACATTTGATTTAAGGGAGCGGCGTATTAACCCATGATGATATTTCCACACAGCACTGGTCTGCACACCATTTACATAACCGAAAAAACCAAACCCCATGTGATTAGGATGTTGATCGATGACAATCACATCACCCCCGATGATCCGCTGATCCCGATCATAGTGGCCTTCGTCAGACAACCAAATGTGAATGAAATCCGCATCAGAAACCGCATACAATTGCTATTTCGTTAATGCTGCGCGTGCCATACGCTTTCCATACGTCTGCCATACGCATTCCATACAGCCCTTTTCGGGCGGCCTTACCCCAGCGCGCGCCCCTGTAACAAAGCGTTCACTGGTAAATCAGGGAATCACGCGGTATAGGGGCGCTATGTTAGATAACGCATCAGATATTCACGCCCTTTTCGAAGGCGCGCCCAGCACAACTGAGTTTAAGAAACTTAGGAAGCGTATTGTGCGCCAAACCCGCGAAGCGATCGAGCAATATGGCATGATCGAACGCGGCGCCAAATGGCTTGTGTGCCTGTCAGGTGGCAAAGACAGCTATACGCTTTTGGCGGTGCTGCATGAACTGAAATGGCGCGGGCTTTTGCCTGTGGAATTATTGGCCTGTAACCTTGATCAGGGTCAGCCAAATTTCCCTGCAACGGTGTTGCCAAAATTTCTGGAAAAGATGGGTGTCGAGCACCGTATTGAATACGAAGATACATATTCAATCGTCAAAGAAAAAGTGCCGATGGGTCGCACATATTGCGCGATGTGTTCCCGTCTAAGACGCGGAAACCTTTACAGAATTGCCCGTGAAGAAGGCTGTTCAGCTGTGGTGCTGGGGCACCACCGCGACGACATGTTGGAAACGTTTTTCATGAACCTTTTCCACGGTGGTCGTTTGGCAACAATGCCACCCAAATTAGTGAATGACGAAGGCGATTTATTCGTCTATCGCCCGTTGGCATTTGTGGCGGAAAAAGACTGTGAAAAGTTCGCACGTGACATGAACTATCCGATCATTCCATGTGATCTATGTGGCTCTCAAGACGGCTTGCAACGCCAACAGGTGAAGGCGATTTTAGACCAGTGGGAAGCCAACAGCCCAGGCCGCCGTCAGGTGATGTTCAAAAGCCTAATGAACGCCCGCCCGACACACCTTTTGGACCAAGGTCTATTCGACTTCGCAGGATTGGTCCGCCCGAACCCGAATGACACCGAAAAACCTTGACCTTTCGGCGGGTTTTCTATTGAACCTAGCAGACGCTTTTACAACCTTTTCAGGACCCAGAGATGCAAGACGACGAAAACAAAAACCTAATGCTAGCCATGGCCCTAAGCGCCCTTGTTATCATAGGTTGGTTCCTTATTTTCCCACCAGAGCAACCTGAGGTTATTCCACCAGAAAAAGTTGTTGCAGATGGACGTGGCGGCGCAAATCAATCACTTGGCACACAACCAGATGCCAGTATCGTAGCAACAGCACCAGCATCAGAATCCACCAACGCACCAGTGGATGCTGCAGAGGCTATCGGTACGCGCGCAGCGGCTTTGACAAAAACCAACCGAGTAGCAATCAAAACTCCACGTCTTGATGGTTCAATTTCTCTGAAAGGTGCTCGCATCGATGATTTGCATCTGACAGACTATAACGTCCGTCTAAACGACCCTTCCGAAAAGATCACTTTGCTATCTCCAACAGGTGGGCCAAAAGCATATTACGCCCTGCATGGCTGGACACCTTATGACAGCTTAACATATGATGATGTTCCACACGCAAACACCGAATGGTCTGTTGAAAGTGGTGATGTAATCACAGAAACGTCTCCAGTTACTTTAAAATGGGAAAATGGAAGAGGCTTAATTTTCCGCCGTACAATCTCAGTTGATGCTGACTATTTGTTTAACATTACGCAGTCTGTCGAAAATACAACAGGAGCAGATATTCGTCTTGCACCATACGGTATTATTGCACGTCAAGGTGAGCCTGAAACAATCGGTTTTTATATCCTTCACGAAGGCGTAGTACGCGCCAGTGATGGTGAGATAGAAGAAATCGATTATGATGACATGCCAGATGAAGCAATCGACCCACGTGAAAACGCATCAATTAGCGCTATCCAAGTAGAACAGAACGGATGGATTGGTTTCACAGATAAATACTGGATGACAACATTAATCCCGAATGCAGGTCAGGGATTTAACTCTGTTTCTAAATACTCAGCAAACAGTGACACTTACCAAACAGATGCCCGCCTTCCAAGCATGGTAATCGCGGCAGGTAGCACGCAAGGCATCACAACATCATTGTTTGCTGGAGCCAAAGAATACGAAATCATTAAAGGATATGAACGTGAAGCAAATGTAGACAGCTTCATCGACTCTATCGACTGGGGTTGGTTCTTCTTCTTAACAAAGCCAATCTTCCAAGTTCTACACATTCTGAATGCTTGGATCGGAAACATGGGCTGGGCGATTATAGGCCTGACATTATTGATCAAAGCGTTGTTGTTCCCATTAGCATACAAATCATATGTATCGATGGCGCGCATGAAGGATCTGCAACCAGAAATGGCTGCACTAAAAGAAAAGCACGGCGACGACCGCCAAGCCATGCAGCAAGATGTTATGAAATTGTACAAAGAAAAAAAGGTGAACCCAGCAGCGGGTTGTATTCCTATCTTGCTACAAATTCCGATTTTCTTCTCACTCTACAAAGTTATCTTTGTAACAATCGAGATGTATCATGCACCATTTGTTGGTTGGATTCACGATCTATCAGCACCTGATCCCTCTTCGTTCTTAAACATGTTTGGATTGTTGCCATGGGGTGTTCCAGAAGCGGGCACAATCTTTGCCTTCTTCTCTATCGGTGTTTACCCACTGCTTATGGGTATCACAATGTGGCTGCAGCAAAAGCTGAACCCAGCTCCAACAGATAAAACCCAAGCGCAAATCTTTGCGTGGATGCCATGGGTATTCATGTTCATGTTGGGTCAATTCGCAGCGGGTCTTGTCCTGTACTGGGTGGCAAACAACACAATCACATTTATCCAACAGTATACAATCATGCGCAGCCAAGGTGTGAAACCTGATATCTTAGGCAACATCTTTAAACGCTTCAAAAAAGAAGAAGCGGAAAGCAAATGATCACAGTAACCGATCTGTGGCGGCACCCGATTAAGGGTGTCGGTTGTGAACAACTTGGATCGGTTGCCTTGGAAACTGGTAAAACCATGCCTTGGGATCGCCATTGGGCTTTGGCACATGCCGATGCCAAAGTGGATTATGCTAACCCTGAATGGGCACGCTGTTTGAATTTTGCCCGCGGTGCCCGTGGGTATAAATTAATGGCCGTAACATCTCAATTCGATGAAAACACAGGCGTTATTCATCTAAAACACCCTGATCTGGATGACATCAGTGTAAATCCAGAAGATGCATCAGATGCACGCGATCTGATCGAATGGGTTACAAAAATCAGCGATCCCAAACGATCATTGCCGTCCCATGTGTTCAAAGCTGGTCGCGGCATGACAGACAGTAGCGCACAAACGCTGTCCATCTTAACCAAAGCATCACTGGGTAAATTCTCTGAGACCATTGGTTCTGCTCTGGATCAACGCAGATTCCGTGGCAACATCTGGTTAGATGGAACAAGTGAACCATGGGAAGAGTTTGACTGGGTTGGAAAACATCTCCGCATCGGTCAGGTTGAGTTTGAAATTATCGAACGTATTGAACGCTGCATGGCAACAACTGTAAACCCAGACACTGGCGTTTCTGATCTGCAAACCTTGAACACATTGAAAGACAACTGGGATCACCGCGATTTTGGTGTTTTTGGTGTTGTTACAAAATCTGGCACAATCTCTGTAAATGACAAGGTAGAGGTTCTCTAATGGACTTAGAATTCAAAATTGCAGAACGCCCTGAATACTCAGAGCGCGAAATCGGCCGCAAAATGTTTGCAGGCGGTGCAGAATTCCTTAAAGGCGTTGTTGCAATGGACGGCATGCCACCAGCAGATCGTTTAGAAGTTTGCTTTGCAGGCCGTTCAAATGTCGGTAAATCAAGCCTGATCAACGCCTTAACAGGTCGCAAAGCATTGGCACGTACATCAAATACACCAGGCCGCACACAAGAGATCAACTTTTTCACATTAGGTGAAGAACATTACCTTGTAGACGTCCCAGGATACGGATTTGCCAACGCTCCTGTTGCAATCGTCGAAAAGTGGCAACGCCTGTTGAAAGCCTATCTTTCAGGTCGCCAATCGCTGCGTCGCGTATTCCTTTTGATCGACAGTCGCCATGGTGCAAAACCAGTGGACGAAGAGATCATGACATTGCTTGGCCGCTCTGCCGTAACGTTCCAAGTGATCATGACCAAATGCGATAAACCGCGCGGAAAAGAGCTTGAAAAGTCACTGCAAAGCACCAAAGATGTATTGCAAAAACATCCAGCGGCTTTCCCAGAAATCATTCTGACATCATCAGAAAAAGGTGATGGGATTGATACGCTTCGCTCTGTGATAGCAACACTGATCTAAAGCTCTACAGGCTCTCCGTGCGGCGTGGTTTCATAGGCATACGTCCAATCCGCTTTGCGTTCATCCATCAAACCTTGAGGGACATCGCATTTGTCCTGCAAAACCGTTTCTAGCGCCTCTAACGCAGCTTTGTAATATACTTCTGGTGTGTCAGTGTCTGCATCCACTTGATGTTTACGTAAAGCTACACCCAGCGCATTTGACCAATCAGAAGCTTTAATAGCACCCTCATCCACAAGGTTCTGGGCAATCGCCAATACTTGCGCTTGCCATGCTTCATCAAACGATGGCTGATCATCCAGTCGCTGCAATGGGATTAGTGTGTCGTTATTTTGGTGCAAGATAACTCTCCCACAATTCCAGTGTCACACGGTCGTTCGGATTGGCGTCGTCACCCCATAATTCGGTCGCAGCAAAAGCCACCGTGTAAAGATGCTGTGCGCTTGGGTTGCCCTTTGCATAATCGTCTGGGAAACAATGTGCGCTGTGATAGCTGTGGATCACACCTGTTTTGCCGCGTGCATATTCAGGCAATCGTGTATGCCCCGTATGCCCTTCGGCATTCGTCACTACAATATCACCAACTGCAAACTGTGGCTCTGTATCCACTGGCCGCGAAAAATCAAAAGCGATCTCGGCATTCTGTTGCAATACACCTTCGTAGTCCACTTCTTGAACATCTGCCAAGGGCGGTGTGGCTGATACACCACTGGCCAATTCATCCGTCGTAAACACTTCGGAATCGATCATTGTTGCAATCGTGGTTTGTGCCCAACTGTCGAAATATGGACGGTTCAAATAATCATCTTCTTGGATCAACTCGCGCACATGCCGCCACCAGTCGATATTGATATCGGGTGCCTTCGCAATCCGCGACATCGCCCACATGCGGCCTTCGTAATCATAGTGAAACGGCTCTTCTGGTTCGTTCACATCCACAGGGCCATAGCCCAATTTGCCACCTAAATCGTGAATACCATCCATTATGCACCCACTTTCAAATCGCGATCTGTCCCGATCATAGAATTGCGCGTCACCAATGCAGCCAATTCCTCAACAGACATATTTTCCGTGCCTTGGGGGCGTTGCGGGATCACGATATAGCGCAGCTCTGCAGTACTGTCCCAAACATGAACGCCAACATCCTCCGCCAGTTTCACACCAAACTCTTCCAAAACAGCGCGTGGTTCGCGTACAACGCGAGCACGATAAGCAGCCGTTTTATACCAATTCGGTGCCATGCCCAAAATCGCGAATGGGTAGCACGAACACAGCGTACACACGACAACGTTGTGTGTGTCATCCGTATTCTCAACCGCTTTCAAATGTCCAGATGCAGGGCCTTTATATCCCATTTCATCCACGGCACTTGCAGCATCTGCCAACAAGCGTTCTTTAAACGCAGGATCTGTCCAAGCCCGTGCCACAACATGCGCACCACGTTTGGGGCCAATATCATCCGCATAGACCTCAACCCACCGATCAATGCTTTCGCTTTTGACCATGCCCTTTTCCACCAAAATCGTTTCCAGTGCTTTCACGCGCAACGCAGAATCCGAGGGCAAATGACTGTGCAAATGCTGATGAATTTCTGTGATTTTCTTCTGGTCAAAACTGGCCATTTCATATGCTTTCTTGATTATACATGCTGCGCCCCATTCACCTCTATTTCAGCGCCAGACACATAACTGCTCTGATCTGAACATAAGAAATAAATCGCATTAGCAACTTCGCTGGGTTGCCCCAACCGCTGCATCGGCAGCTTTGCAACTATTTTATCTGTACCTTCGCTTAGGATACTGGTTTCCACTTCACCTGGTGCAATTGCATTCACCCGCACACCCAATGGGCCAAAATCATGTGCCATTTCACGGGTTAACGCCGCCAAAGCCGCCTTAGACGTGGCATAAGCAGCCCCAGCAAACGGATGCACGCGTGCACCTGCAATCGAAGTAACATTCACAACAGACCCATTCGCAGCAGCCAATTCGTTACGCAAACCACGCGCCAGAACCACAGAGGCAAAAAAGTTCACATGAAACACATGCCCCCATGTCCGCAAATCCGTATCCAGTGTGTTTAAACGCCCGCCATTTTCATCTTTGGGGGAGATGCCAGCATTGTTCACCAATGCATCCAAACGTCCGTTTTTCAGCCGCTTCTGTATACGCTCAATGGCATCCATCGTTTGGTTTGGATCGCCCAAATCCACTTGGATATGATTATCCTCACCACCCGGCCACGGGCATTTATCCGAAAACGGTTGCCGCGAACAACTGATCACACGCCAACCTTCTTCGGCAAACTTCATCACTGTTGCATGCCCAATCCCGCGACTGGCCCCTGTAAGCAGCAATGTTTTTTGTGCCGTATCCTGTGACATGATCCATGATCCAAATATGTGTCAGAAGTGTTGCAGCCATTAGTCAAGAATTTCAAACAAGTTGCAATACCCTTGGCGCATCCATCACAAAAGGTTATGGAAGCTACAGATAGACAATACGGATGAATGACATGGAGAAGTCCAAAGCGATGGAACGCGATTCAATGGCAACTGCCAGACTTTTGAGCGAAGCACTTCCTTTGATGCAGCGCTATGATGGTGCTGTGGTCGTGATCAAACTGGGTGGTCACGCGATGAGCAGTGCTGAAGCTATGGATAATTTTGCCCGCGATGTTGTTTTGCTACGTCAATGCGGTGTGAATCCTGTGATCGTGCATGGCGGCGGTCCTATGATCAATTCCATGTTGGATAAGTTGGATATTCCGACCGAATTCGTAAACGGCAAACGTGTCAGTACACCAGAAACGGTTGAAGTCGTGGAAATGGTTCTATCAGGCAAGGTGAACAAAAACATCGTGCAAGCCATCAACAATCAAGGCGGCAAAGCTGTTGGTCTGTCTGGTAAAGACGGCAACTTTATCCAATGCGTCAAAGCCCCTGGTGATCTGGGCATGGTCGGTGATCCCGTAAAAGTGGACGCAGACGTGATAAAGTCACTGACAGATGGCGGATTTATCCCTGTAATTGCCCCTATTGGAACAGGCGATGAAGGTGAAACATTCAATATCAACGGCGACACTGCAGCAGGTGCAGTCGCATCTGGACTAGATGCCGATCGTTTGCTGCTTTTAACTGATGTTGAAGGCGTGAAAGATGCCGAAGGCGATGTACTGACAAACTTGACCTCTGATCAAGTTGCGTCACTTACTAAATCAGGTGTGATTGCCGGCGGTATGATCCCTAAAACGCAAACGGCATTAGATGCGATAAATGGTGGCGTTCGCGCAGTTGTGATTATGGATGGGCGTGCACCTCATGCATGTTTGCTAGAGTTGTTTACAGATTACGGCGCAGGAAGCATGATCCGCGCCTAAAATAAAAGGTGCTGTTATGGAAAACGAAGTTGCAATACGTCTGATGGTCTTTATCGGCCTCTTTGCGCTTTTAGCTTGTGCAGAAAGCCTATTACCACGCCGTGTGCGCAGCCAAACACGTCAGGCGCGCTGGTTTACCAACATCAGCATCACAATCATCGACACGCTTACAGTGCGCCTGATGGCGATCCTTTTACCCGTGTTAGCCGTTGCAGCCGCTGCAGACGCCACAACAAAGGGCTGGGGCATCCTTGCCACTGTAGATTGGCCAAATTGGTTGGAAGTTATCATCGCCATGCTGGTGCTAGACTTCGCGATCTGGGCGCAACACCTAATCACACATAAAGTACCTCTTTTGTGGCGCCTGCACCGTGTGCACCACGCAGACGTTGATATAGATGTAACAACCGCCATCAGATTTCATCCAATTGAAATCGCCCTTTCTATGCTTCTTAAAATCGGTGTCGTTTATGCATTGGGTCCAACTGCATTCGCAGTAATCCTGTTTGAAATCGTGTTGAATGGTTCGGCTATGTTCAATCATGCCAACCTGAAACTACCCTTAAAGGTTGATAAGTACTTGCGCCTTATCCTTGTGACACCCGATATGCACCGCGTGCACCATTCCGTCCACCGTCATGAACATGACAGCAACTATGGGTTCTCACTTTCGATCTGGGACCGTATGTTCGGCACATACATTGCCCAACCAGAAAAGAGCCACGACGACATGGCCATCGGCCTGCAATGGCAAGATGATCGCCCCTCTAAACTGGGCTGGAGCCTATGGCTACCATTTCGCGCAAAATGAAGCTAACAGACATCCAGACGACCATCGCACCAGCAGGTCTGGATATATATGGTGCTTTTCATCCTGATGCGGACGATATGAGCGAAGCAAAAACGCTTGTCATGCTCGGTCCCTCTGCAGATTTCTGGGACATATTCACCAAATCCCCCGAACACGCAGACAAAACACGCGACCCCATTGATCGTTGGTCTACGCGTGTCTTAACTGACCTTGCCTGCACCTTATCAGCCCGCGCTATATTCCCTTTTGGGGGCCCACCTTATGCCCCTTTCATCGCATGGGCCAAAAAATCTGGCCGCGCATGGGCATCCCCCCTTGGTATGCTAATCCATGATACAACAGGATTAATGGTGTCTTACCGTGGGGCACTGGCGTTTGATGAAGTCCTAGACCTTCCAACAACACCTCCGAAAAAACCCTGCGACACTTGTGAAACCCAACCTTGTGTTGTCGCTTGTCCCGTAGACGCGCTTGGTCCAAATGGCTATAATGTTCAGGCTTGTCACACCTTTCTGGACACAGATGCAGGTGCGGAATGTATGACCATGGGCTGTATCGCTCGTAGGTCCTGCCCCATCAGCGTAGGTGCCAACCGACAAGACGCACAATCAGCCCTACATATGCGGGCCTTTCGAGGAAGATAACAGTTTGAAACGTGTCATTCTAATGCGCCATGCAAAATCTAGCTGGGATGATCTGGATGTATCAGATCATGATCGCAAACTGAACGCCCGTGGCCACAAGTCCGCTGGGTTGATTGGCGAATGGTTGAAAACAAACAACTATATCCCTGAGCAAGTGTTCTGCTCGACGGCTGTACGCTGTATGGAAACATGGGCTGGGTTAAAAGAGACTATGAGCTTGGACATAGAACCAGAGTTTGATCGCAGTCTATATCACGCACATGTTAGTATGATGTTGCAAAAATTGTCTGCCGCTACAACCGATACTGTTCTATACTTAGGGCATAATCCTGGCACATCTGCATTCGCAGAAGAACTGCTAGAAAGCCGCCCAAAAGACCGTGATTTATATAGGTACCCAACAGCGGCGACTACTGTAATTGATTTCGATATCGAAAATTGGTCAGAGCTCGCATTACGGTCTGGCAAATTAGAAGCCTTTATAATCCCGCGACGCTTGGGATGAATGGAAAATAGGAACGGACATGACAGAAAAGTCACCTTTAATTTCTGCTGATGAATTGAACGACCTTCTTGGTCAAAAAAATATCAAAATCTTCGATGTACGTGGCGCATGGGGCAAAGGCGCTGATGAAGCCTTAGAACAATACAATAACGGTCACATTCCTGATGCTGTATTTTTAGATTGGACTAAGCATTTTTTAGAGCAAGGAATGGCAACGAATATTGCCCCTGTAGCATCTCAGGAAAATGCAACAGCTGCATTCCATGAATTAGGTATATCCGCAGATGACACCGTCATTCTATATGACGATTATCATCACATGATGGCAGGCCGTGTTTGGTGGGCTATGCAATATTGGGGTTTTCCAAACGTCAGAATATTAAATGGCGGTTGGGCACATTGGAAAAGCAAATCATTCGCAAGCTCAACAAAAACACCAGTGCCTACCCTAGGTTCATTTGTTGCTGAAGAACAAAGTAAACTTAGAACAAGTTTGTCAGATTTCATCGATACGAAAGATGCTGCGAACGTTATCGATGCAAGAGGGCCGATAGGATATTTAGGCGACCCAAAAGATCCCCTAACAGGTCATATCCCAGGTGCTATTAATCTTTCGTTCCGCGAGGTCTTAGATGAAGATTCCATTCTTTTCAAAAGCCATGCAGACTTAGAAAAAACCTTTGCAACCAAATTGCCAAACTTCAAAAACAAACCACTTATCGCATCATGCGGATCAGGTTATGCAGCGACTATCGTGTTAATTGCATTACAAGAAATTGGAATAAGTGCTCCTTTGTTCGACGACTCTTTTGCGGTTTGGAAACAAGATCCAACACGACCTATTGAACAGGGTTAAAATTAAAACCCCGCCAAATAGCTGTGCGGCAATGGTTTTAAAAATCTATGCGAATTCCATTTGTAGATATTAGGAAGTCTTTAGCCTTTTTATGCTTTGGTTTATTTTTATTCGTCTTTTTTAAGCTTACTATAAGCATCAACTTGATACCGCCATTCACCATTTGACTGTTTTTTAGTCACGACAACAAATTTAGTTTCATAGATTACATCAGCTTCATTAGGGCGTTTTTGCAACGTTTTCGCGTATCCTATGTCATACCCCATAGCATCGTCATACACCTCTCGCGCGACAATCCTAAAATCCATTTCAAGAGTTCCATTACCCTCTTTCATCCAAACAAACCAATCATCCCAATCTGGCTTGATACCATCAATACCTTGGATAAGAGGTGCGGTTGGGATGAGATAAAATACATCTTCTGCATATATCTCAGAAAAACCATTCGTGTCTAAAGAGGCCGTCGCATCCGCTAATTTTTCATATAATGCATCAATACCTTTATGGGGTATCACACCATCCTCTAGCGTCACATCTGCATGGGCCGAAAGTGTGCCAAGCGATAGGAATGCGGCAAGTCCTAATAATTTGCATATTCTTTTCTTTTTGAATGATGTCGGACGGATTTTGCGTAATGTCATAAAGCGATTCCTGTGTGTTTTGTTAAATTGTTTTCTCAGCGAACTTTTTTAGTCCTGCTCTATGTTTTAACGAAACTGTATTGGAAAACTTCATCCAGCTTGCTATTTTAACATTTTTGGATAGCAAGCAAAAAGCCCCACAAAATTGCGGGGCTTTCTTGATTTTATAAGCTGTATTTTAGTGGCCCAAAATTTGGCTCAAGAACAACTGTGTGCGTTCTGATTGTGGGTTGTTAAAGAACTCTTCTGGTTCGTTCTGCTCCACAATTTGCCCCGCGTCCATAAAGATCACGCGGTTCGCCACCTGACGGGCAAAGCCCATCTCGTGCGTTACACAAAGCATTGTCATGCCCTCTTCCGCCAGTTCGATCATGGTGTCCAACACCTCTTTGATCATCTCTGGGTCAAGCGCAGACGTCGGTTCATCGAACAACATGATGCGTGGCTTCATGCACAACGAACGGGCAATAGCCACACGTTGTTGCTGACCACCAGACAACTGACCTGGATACTTCAATGCTTGATCAGGGATTTTTACCTTTTCAAGAAAGTGCATCGCTGTTTCTTCGGCTTCCTTCTTTGGGATCTTGCGAACCCACATCGGTGCCAAAGTACAGTTTTCAAGGATCGACAGATGCGGGAACAGGTTGAAGTGTTGGAAACACATGCCAACCTCTGATCGGATCGTATCGATGTTTTTCAGATCAGATGACAGATGAGTACCATCCACAGTGATCTTACCTTGTTGATGCTCTTCCAATGCGTTGATGCAACGGATCAGCGTTGATTTACCAGAACCAGATGGTCCACAAATCACGATACGCTCACCTTCATAGACCGTTAGGTCGATGTCTTTAAGCACGTGAAATGAACCATACCATTTGTTCATCGCATCGATTTGAATTGCGACTTTGTCAGATACTTCTAACTTTTTTGCTGTAGCCATGAGAATAACTCCTTAGTGGCCTGTCTGAAGCTTACGCTCCAGATACATTGAGTAACGAGACATTGCGAAACAGAAGATAAAGAAGATTACCGCGATGAAGCCGTAAAGTTCCCAGATAATTCCGTTCCAGTATTGGTCCGCACGAATATTGGTTGAAAGCCCGATCGGATCCAAAAGACCGATGATCGAAACAAGCGTAGTGTCTTTGAAAAGACCGATGAAACTCGACACGATATTCGGGATCGAGATTTTTAACGCTTGCGGCATGATAATCAGGCGTGTTGCTTGCCAGAAATCAAGACCAAGGCTGTCTGCGCCTTCATATTGCCCTTTTGGTAAGGCTGCTAAGCCACCTCGGATCACTTCGGCCATATAAGCAGAAGCGAACAAGGTCACCATAATGATAACACGCAAGATGATATCGAAGTTTGTTCCCGGAGGCATAAAGTAGTTCAACAGCGTTGATGCAACGAACAACAATGTGATCAACGGCACGCCGCGGATAAATTCGATAAAGCCAACACAGATCACTTTCACAATCATCAGATCAGACTGACGACCCAACGCCAAAACGATGCCAATTGGCAGTGAAAATGCGATACCCGTGATACCGATCAAAATTGACAGCATAAAGCCACCAAATTTAGCTGATTCAACACTTTCCAGTGAAATTGGAATGATGTTTTGCATGACATCAGCTGCAGAACCAGCAAAGAACAAGAACCACAGGATTGGAACAATCGCACAGGCAATCATACCAGCCAATTCGCTCATTTGTTTGCTAATAATGTTCATCGCCACGTAACCCAATACGAAACCAGCAACGATAGAAATCGGCAACCAGATTGAGCCACCCCATAAAAGCCAAAAGGCAATGAATGGGTAAAGTGCCGTGAACAACATGAATTTCTTTGGAATGCTGTTGAACAACACAGGAGCCAAAGCAACCAACATCATGATGAAGGCCAAGTTCGGACGCCAGTAGCTGTCAGCTGGATAGAAACCATAGATCAACTGCAAATAACGTTCACGGATAACCGCCCAACATGCACCAGTTGTACCTTCACCATGAGCTGCCGCAATGCTCGCGCGACATTCTTTCAGTGAGGTAGCTGTCCATGATGATTGGAAAACCCACGGCAACAAGTGGCTTAGAGTAAAATAAATCGCCCAAAGTGCCGCGATAGATAGGATCGCGTTTGGTACAGATGAGAACAAGTTCTCACGTAACCACTTAACGATACCCGTTTGCGATGTAGGTGCTGGGCGTTCTTCCAGCATTTCCGTACGTACATATGAAAAATCTGTCATATCAACGCTCCTGCAACTTAACGCGGTCATTATACCAATTCATAACCGTCGAGATTGTTAGCGAGATTGCCAGATAGATCGCCATAAGGATCATCAGACATTCCATTTCACGGCCCGTTTGGTTCAACGTAATACCGCCCAATGTGCCCGTAATATCCATATAACCAACCGCAATCGCCAATGACGAGTTTTTGGTCAGGTTCAGATATTGTGAAATCATCGGTGGGATAATCACGCGCAATGCTTGCGGTAGAACAACCAGACTTGTGATGCGCCCTTGGCGAAGACCCAAAGCAGCAGCTGCTTCTGATTGTCCTTTAGCTACAGCTTGAATACCAGAGCGAACTGTTTCCGCGATAAACGCAGCTGTATAAAGAGACAAAGCAAACCACAATGCGATCAACGAGTTCCGCATGTAGAAGCCACCTTTAAAGTTAAAGCCTTTCAATTCTGGGTATTCCAAACCAATTGGCTTGCCCAAAATGTAATAGGCTAAAATGGCTGGAACAAAGAAAATCGCAAGCTTGATCCAGAATGTTGGCAGGATTTGACCCGTTTGTTCTTGGCGTTTGCGTGCCCATTTACCAAAGAAGACCATACCAACGATAGATGCCAAGAATACTGCAATTACAGCGCCTGACCCAGCAAACCATGTTGGTGCTGGAATATAAATACCGCGGTTTGTTAATGCGACACTGTCAAACAATGACATAGATGCGACAGCATCTTCGCCACGGAAATCTCTTGGCTGTGGAAAGACTTCGATGAAAATAGCCATCGTGATCAAAATCCAAAGCAACACAGGAACGTTCCGGAAACCTTCGATGTAAATTGTCATTAAACGCGAGACCAGCCAGTTTTTTGAAAGGCGCATAACGCCGACTAAAACACCGATGACTGTCGCTGTGATACACCCAAGCAATGCAACCAGCATGGTGTTCAGAACACCCACCAGTGACGCGCGTGCGTGTGTCATTTGTGAATTATATTCGATCAACCGCTGGTTAATATCATAACCTGCTGGTTCCCATAAAAAGCTAAATCCTAGTGGTTTACCAAGATCAGCAAGGTTTTGTGCCGTGTTACTGACCAGCCAGCCAATCGCGATTAAGAAGCCAACAAGGGCGATAATCTGGATTGTCATTGAACGATAACGCGTATCGTACAACAGCATGCTTGGTCGGAAACCGCCCTTATCTGGATCGGTTATTGCAGACATGTGTCTACACTCCCTTTAGTTTGTACGAGGTACAATAATTGGTTTGATGTGCGTGCTCACACCGAACCTTTCCCCCCGAAGTTTTTTTGTAAGTCTTTTATATAAGAAAAGGGCGCAGTCTTTGCTGCGCCCTTAACTCTAACCGATTAACGGAAAGGTGGTGAGTAGATCAAACCGCCATCTGTCCACGGAGCATTCAAGCCACGTGCGATACCGATTGGAGATGCTTCACCAATGTTTGTTGCGAAGATTTCGCCGTAGTTACCAGCATTCGCAATTGCGCGAGATGCCCATGCTTTGTCTAGACCAAGCATTGCACCCAAGTCACCTTCTGTACCCAACAGACGGTTAACTTCTGGGTTGCCACCAGCAGCGCCAGACATTTGTGCAACGTTTGCAGATGTTACACCTAGCTCTTCTGCTGTGATCAAAGCGTTCAATGTCCAACGAACAATGTCGCCCCATTGGTTGTCGCCGTGACGTACTAGTGGGCCCAAAGGCTCTTTAGAAATGATTTCTGGTAGTACTGTGTGATCGTCTGGGTTCTCAAATGTCGCACGAGTAGCCGCTAGGCCAGATGCGTCAGTTGTGTAAACGTCACATGCACCAGCTAGGTACTGTGCTTGTGTTTCAGCATTTGTTTCCACTGGAACTGGCTCGTAAGAGATGTTGTTTGAACGGAAGAAGTCCGCCAAGTTCAACTCTGTTGTTGTACCAGTTTGGATACATACTGTAGCACCGTCTAGGTCTTTAGCAGATGTAACACCTAATGCTTTTGGAACCATGAAGCCTTGGCCGTCATAGTAGTTCACACCTACGAATTCAAACTTAAGGTCTACATCGCGTGAGAAAGTCCATGTTGTGTTACGTGCCAACATGTCAACTTCGCCAGAAGCCAATGCTGTGAAACGTGTTTTACCAGTTGTTGGTACGAACTTAACTTTAGAGCCGTCACCCAAAACAGCAGCAGCAACAGCACGACATACGTCAACATCGAAACCATTCCATTTGCCGCTTGCGTCAGCAGCAGCAAAACCAACTAGACCTGTGGACACGCCACATTTTAGTTCGCCAGCAGCTTTGACATCGTCAAGCGTACCTGCGGCAGCTACACCAGCAGCTACAGATGCTGCGGCCAACGTGCCTAGAAATACAGATTTTTTCATTTTTTACCTCTTCCTGATGGTCTGCCCCTTTCAGGGCATTCTCCCGGCCATCTCGGCCAGTATTATGTATAGACTAAGGAATCCCTCAATCTAGTGCCTTATTTGGACAGGAGTTGGCTTTCACGTCAAGAGATGAGTCGGCTTTTCCTGACGTTAATGCAGTGTTTTTATGCAAAAATAAAAAAACAAATGTTATATATAGCTATCTTCGGATTAATTCTAGAACAAACAAAGAACGATTGAAGGCAGCGTGGCGAGTCGCGTTCAAAGAAATCGCCTCTTCATCTTCGCCCCATTGCTCAATTTGCCAGTCCTCATCAATACGCGAAGCTGCCCATGCATCGGAAACTCCGATATATTTATCAGCAGTAGCGATCCCAATAACGAATGAACCAGACAAAGTGATCAAATCATAAACAGCTGCTAACTCAAAAGCTGTGTATTTTTTCAATATCTTTGAACATACATCCAACACATCGCTTGCCTGCTCAACTGGCATCACACCAGCACCAGTTTTTAAAGTCACGCCGTATTGTTTGGCAAACCAACCCAGCAATGGATCCCACACTTGCTGTTGATGCTCAATCAAAACATCAGGCGATGCAGCACGATAGCAAAGTAAATCAGTCGTCGCATATTCCGCCAACATTGGAATGATAGCATCGGACTGAACCGATACTTTATCAATCGCGGCATTCGCCATTTTTGTCAGCGGTAATTTTTCTGGATCTACCTTTTCTTCAAGCGCAGCCCATTCTTTGGCGATCTCCTGTGCAAAAGCTTCTGTCGGCACATATAGTTTCGCTTTCAAAGGCGTGCGCACTTCACGCCCATCCAGCAAAACAGAATATCCTTCTGCGACTTTGCCAACCGTTACCTCAGACCAAAATACTTTTTGCGCCCATTCTGCCATTATTCAAACTGCTCTTCAAAAGGGTCCGCAGGGGCATCAGCTACATCCCATGCCAAAAACTCCCACGTACGGTTCATATGTTCTGGCAAATCTGCCGTGAATGTCATGCGGCGACCTGTTGACGGATGATCAAAGGAAATCGAACGCGCATGAAGATGTAATTTCTTGCTGATTTCACCGCCCAGTTGTGATCCCCAACCATCACCATCATTCACCTGTGCACTGCCACCATATTTTCCGTCACCAATAATCGGATTTCCAATTTCAGCCATATGCGCACGTAACTGATGTGTGCGACCTGTGATAGGCACCAATGCCATCCAAGACACACGGCGACCCAATTCATTGATCGTGGCATAATCCGTTGTGGCACGTTTCGCACCTTTGGTATCATCAACTTCATTTGGGTGAATACAATACATACGTTCACCACCGCCATTTGGTCCATGGCCACCAGCCTTTACCAAACCATAGCGAATTGTACCCAGTTTAGGACGTGCGACACCTGCAACTGCAGCCCAGTAAATCTTGCGCGTATCGCGCGACTGAAAAGCCTTAGCCAACCATTGCGCCGCTTTGCCCGAACGTGCCAATAACAACACACCAGAGGTATCGCGGTCTAAACGATGCACGAGCTTTGGCTTATCTTCATTTCCGAATTTCAAGGCCTCGGCCAAACCGTCAACATGAACATTGGTCTTTGTTCCACCTTGCACAGCCAGTCCAGCTGGCTTGTTCAATACGATAACATCATCATCTTTATACAAAACGCAGGATTGGATCATCGCGGCATCAGCATCCGATATATGATATTCTCTTCCACGCGGTTCAGCAGCACCTACATCAGGGATTGGTGGCACACGCACAACCTGCCCCTCTTCTACACGGCTGTTTGCTTTGACACGTTTACCCTCGACACGCAGATCACCCTTGCGACACATTTTTTCTATGCGAATTTGGTTCAAATGCGGGAACCGTTTGCGCAACCAACGGTCAATACGTTGACCATCTCCATCCGCTTCGACTTCTAATAACTGTACGCCACTCATGCCCATATACTCCGCGCGCAGATTAAACCCAGAAATAGGGCAAATATGGATAATCCAACCGACCCAAAAACATAAAACCCAGCGCTTGCGATCTTACCTTTTTCAAATAATGCGAGTGCATCCAAGGAGAATGCAGAAAATGTTGTGAAACCACCCAAGATACCTGTCATCACAAGTGGCGTAATCACAGGGTGATGTGCCTTATGCAAAAACACCACAGCAACCAAACCCATGATGAATGATCCAACAACGTTCACGACCATAGTCCCCACAGGAAAACCCGCGCCAAACATGCGCGTTGCCCATAAAACCATGCTATAGCGGGCAACAGCGCCAATAGCGCCACCAACTGCAACAAGTCCGATTGTGTTTAACATTGGGTTCACCCCTTAAATTCGCGGTACCCTTACTGTGCTTTAATGCAGGATACGAGAGTAAAGCCGCGTTTATTTACGTTCCGCGTTTTTTTTAGCACGTAATTTAGCAAAATAGTCCAAACGTTTTTTAAACTCACGTTCACTGCCGCGTTCCACTGGGAAATAATACACACCGCGGTTCATGCCATCAGGGAAATAGTTCTGGCCCGAAAAGCCATCCTCTTGATCATGATCATAGGCGTAACCTTCACCATACCCTTGTTCTTTCATCATCTTGGTTGGTGCATTCAAGATATGGTTTGGTGGTTTTTTCGATCCCGTCGACTTCGCCTGCGCATAAGCCGCTTTATAGGCCACATAAGCCGCATTCGATTTTGGCGCTAAAGCCAGATAGATCAAAGCCTGTGCCAATGCCAATTCCCCTTCGGGACTTCCGAGCCGTTCAAATGTTTGCCATGACTGCAAACAGACAGCTTGTGCATTTGGATCAGCCAACCCAATATCTTCGACGGCCATACGCGTAATACGACGCGCCAAATACCTTGGATCTTCGCCACCGTCTAACATGCGCGTAAACCAATATAATGCTGCATCGGGATCGCTGCCCCGTACTGATTTATGCAGTGCAGATATTAAGTTGTAATGACCATCACCAGACTTATCGTATTGTGCAGCACGTCGTTGCAAACGCTTGGACAGATCATCTACATCAATTGGTTCTTTTGCACCCCAACCGAAACATTGTTCGACCAAGTTTAACAGACTGCGTCCATCACCATCAGCCATTTCCAACAAAGCTTCACGCGCTTCCGCTTTCAATGGCAGCTTTTCCCCAACCTCCGCTTCGGCACGTTGTGCCATCAGTTCTAGGTCTTTCAATTCTAATCGTTCCAGAACCAATACCTGCGAACGCGATAAAAGCGCAGAGTTCAACTCGAATGACGGGTTTTCTGTCGTGGCACCAACCAAAATAATCGTGCCATCTTCCATAAACGGCAAAAAGCTATCTTGTTGGGATTTATTAAAACGGTGAATCTCATCCACAAACAATAATGTTTGGGTGCCATTAGAACGGCGCAACCTAGCCGCTTCAAAGACTTTTTTCAGGTCAGCGACACCAGAAAAAATTGCACTAATTTGTACAAATGCTTTGTCGGTCTCATTAGCAAGCAATCTCGCCAATGTCGTTTTCCCCACCCCAGGTGGTCCCCAGAAAATAATCGATGCTAAACTACCAGATTTCAGCATCAACGTCAGTGCACCGTCATCCCCAATCAGGTGCTGCTGACCAATCACCTCAGATAATGTCCGAGGTCTGATACGATCAGCAAGCGGAGTGTTCTTTTCCGCGTGTTCGGGCTTTGCGCCAACTGTGTCAAATAAATCCGCCATAGGGCGTGTTATCTCACAGCAGTCAAGCGCTTGCAATCAGCTCGAATAGCTTTTCCTTACAGATCAAATTCAGGAAGGTTCACGATATAACTTTGATGCTCTTTGCCATCAATTTCTACAATTGGGCCCAATGGGTCGATCTCTAGACCACTACGCTTCATCCAACGTCCCAAACTTACAGAGCCTAGACCCAATACAATCTCAACACCCAATGTTTTACGTGTTTCCAACAACGCGTACAGCAAACGTGATTGAACAGTTTTACGCGTGTGCGCTGGTAAACCATCTGCGATAAAGAAACGTGAGAATTCAAAGATATGCGGTGCTGACGGCGCTTCTACATACAATAAATCATCTGGAATTGTGTCATGTAGTCCTGATTGAGCATCCTTAATCATATAAGAATACATTCCACATACTGTAGTAGTAGGTGTTAGCCTAAAGCCACCCAACACATTTCCACCTTCATGGATCGTAATCCAGCGCGTATCAGGTGTATCATATTGATCAAATTCCATCCCTTCAATTTCAGGAATGGCTGCAGGTCTTCCAAAAGAAAAGCTTTCATAACGCGCACGGAGCAAATTTGTGAAAAGCTCTCCATGGTTATGAATATTAGTAAATGATAGTGTAGTCGCTTGCATAGTCGCCCCATCCTTTGGTTAGGCATTAATATTCTCTACAAGCTATGAGGTAATAATTCTGACACGCTACTAAGTTACAATAGCTTATAGTCCTTCGCACGTTGTACTGCCTCTGCAGTCGTTTTCGCCAAAAGGCGCGAACGTGCAGAAAACAATCTGACTTTGAAAGCACTGACCGAAATACCAAGCTTTGCAGCAGCCATTTCATACCGGTACCCATCAGCAACAAGCTCTAAAGCTTCGCGTTGGGCATCAGTTAGGCGCGCAGGTAACTCAGCCTTACGGTGAAGATCCATTACGATTTTCTGTGCTTCTAATAATTCATCAATAGTAAATTCACGGTCATCTCTGGCGATACCCACGATTGATCGTGAAGATATACGCCCATGTGATATGGTTGCACCGTGACGAAGCCCGTGTTCTCGAGCTTGCTTAATAATATCAAACGGATCTGGCAAAGGACACTCATTCCAACGACAAACGCCCTGTTTAGCAAAAGCCCAAGCGATCATTGGATCCCTTAGCCCGTAAACGTTATTGGCATAGTGATCTTGCCATTTTTTAGACCAAGTTGCCGCTGAAATAAGCGGCGATGCGAAACGAATATGCAAACCAATACCGTAACCCAAAGGAGAAATTTCCTCGAGTTTCTTTAATTCACTATCTAAATTACTTTTTACTGCCATTCCTCTCTTAGAGGGCGAAAATAAAGATTAGTCAACAAAAACTAACCTTTAGACAGGTAACTTTTAGTTATTATGACACAAAAAAGCCCCACTTTGCAGCAGGGCCTTCAAAATTTACGTTTAACGTAAGGTAAACTTATTCGTCTGCGGCATCCTCAGCAGCAACACGATCTTTATCAGCTTTACCCTTTGCATCTACATCACGATCAACGAATTCGATGATTGCCATAGGTGCCATATCGCCATAACGGAAGCCCGCTTTAAGCACGCGGATGTAACCACCTTGGCGCTCTTTATAGCGTGGGCCCAAAACTTCGAACAATTTAGCAACATATGCCTCTTGCTTTAGTTTTGATGCAGCTTGGCGACGTGCGTGAAGATCGCCACGTTTTGCCAATGTAATTAGTTTTTCAACGATTGGACGAAGCTCTTTAGCTTTCGGCAATGTTGTTTTGATTTGCTCATGTTCAATAAGCGAGCCAGCCATGTTCGAGAACAACGCTTTACGGTGTTCATGTGTACGGTTCAGGCGGCGGTAACCACGTGCGTGACGCATAATGTTAATCCTTTTATCTTCGTTTTTACTTTGTCTGGCGAGCCTGCGTTGGGTCTCACACTCCTTGGGACGTTATTGTCCAGATATTCCCCACCATGCGTGGGCATTTTTTGGACAGGCTCGTAAGCCTGCCCGAAACTGTATTAGAACTGGTCTTCGTATTTCTTAGCCAGCTCTTCGATGTTGTCTGGTGGCCAATCCACAATGTCCATACCTAGGTGTAGACCCATGCCAGTCAGAACTTCTTTGATCTCGTTCAAAGACTTGCGGCCAAAGTTTGGCGTGCGAAGCATTTCTGCCTCTGTCTTTTGGATCAAATCGCCGATGTAAACGATGTTGTCGTTTTTCAGGCAGTTTGCTGAACGTACAGACAATTCCAATTCGTCCACTTTCTTCAGTAGAAGTGGGTTGAATTCCAATTCGTCTTCTTCTTCTTGGCGACCAGCCGCTTCTGGCTCGTCGAAGTTTACGAAGACTGACAACTGATCTTGAAGAATACGTGCTGCGAAAGCAATTGCATCTTCAGGAGAAATTGAACCGTCTGTTTCAACTTTCATAGTCAGTTTGTCATAATCAAGTACTTGACCTTCACGTGTTGGTTGCACGTCATATGACACGCGCTTAACAGGTGAGAACAAAGCGTCGATTGGGATCAAACCAATAGGTGCATCATCTGGACGATTTTTGTCGCCAGCGATGTAACCTTTGCCTGTTTCAACAGTCATTTCCATGAACAAAGATGCGCCATCGTCTAGGTGACAAATAACGTGGTCTTTGTTTAGAACTTCGATACCAGCTGTTTCAGTGATATCACCAGCTGTTACAACACCAGGGCCTTTTGCAGAGATCGAAACACGTTTCTGACCTTCAACTTCCATGGCAATTGCCACGCCTTTAAGGTTCAAAACGATGTCTGTTACGTCTTCACGTACACCAGCAACTGATGAAAACTCGTGCAATACATTGTCGATTTGCACAGATGTAATCGCTGCGCCTTGCAGAGATGACAAAAGTACACGGCGCAATGCGTTACCTAGTGTCAAACCAAAGCCACGTTCCAAAGGTTCTGCAACAGCTGTCGCAGAGCGCAAAGGATCAGCACCTGGTTTAATGTCTAGTTGGTTAGGACGAATAAGTTCCTGCCAATTCTTATGGATCATATGGGCCTCCATTCTTGTCCGCTGTTATGGATCCGAAACAGCCGACGCTCGAGGTTGAAATGACGTTTGGGCCAGCCCGAAAGCCAGCCCAGAATTATTATACGCGGCGACGCTTTGGTGGGCGACAGCCGTTGTGTGCCATTGGTGTAACGTCACGGATTGCTGTGATGTTGAAACCAATTGCAGCTAGAGCGCGAAGTGCTGATTCACGACCAGAACCTGGGCCTTGAACTTCTACTTCTAGAGTTTTCACGCCGTGCTCTTGTGCTTTTTTACCAGCATCTTCAGCAGCCATCTGAGCCGCATAAGGTGTTGATTTACGAGAGCCGCGGAAACCCATTGTACCAGCGGATGACCATGAGATTGCGTTGCCTTGGGCATCTGCAATCAGGATCTTTGTGTTATTGAATGAAGAGTTTACGTGCGCAACACCAGTTGTGATGTTCTTACGTTCTTTACGTTTCATACGTGCTTCACGAGCCATTGTTCAAACCCTCCTATTTCTTCTTACCAGCAATGGCCTTTGCAGGTCCTTTGCGAGTGCGAGCATTTGTGCTTGTGCGTTGACCGCGAACAGGCAAGCCACGACGGTGACGAAGACCACGGTAAGAACCCATGTCCATCATACGTTTGATGTTCATAGAAACTTCACGACGCAGATCACCTTCTACTTCGAAGTTTGCATCGATGTATTCGCGAATTTTCAAAAGGTCTGCATCTGACAACTCATTCATGCGACGTTCGTCAGCAATTTCTAGGTCTTTGCAGATTTTTACAGCAGAGGTGTTACCAATGCCATGGATATAAGTAAGAGCGATTTTTACCCGTTTATGATCGGGAATATTCACGCCAGAAATACGTGCCACGTTATGTGTTCCTTCGGTTGCGGTTCCGTCTTTCCAGAACCTGTTTTCACAACAAAACCCAGCGAAATTGCCGCTGGGCTAATTAAATCCAAGCTGCTTCTGAGACTTTACCGAATCGGTAGTTTTCAGAAAAATCCTAAGATTTTAGCCTAGAAGGTCGTCCTTTAGGGGAAATTCCAAAAAACGTCAAGTATTTAAGGGCGTTATCTGCCCTTAAGATACGTTTTCTAATGCACCTGAAATACTACCTGCAACCTCTTCTATAGAAGCAAGACCATCCACAGACTGCAGTTGCCCTTTTGCATGGTAGTAACCGATCAATGGTGAGGTCTCTTTGTAATAAGCCATTAGGCGCACCTTTAAGCTTTCAGCATTGTCGTCTGCACGCACGGGCTGACCCGCTGCGGCAGCTTCTGCTGCACGGTTTACGATACGATCAACCAGAACTTCGTCTTTTACACGCATCTCAATAACCGTATCCAGCGCTTTGCCTTTAGACGCCAAAAGATCTGCTAGTGCATCTGCTTGTGCCAAAGTGCGTGGAAAACCATCAAAGATGAAACCACCCTTATTATCACCGTCTAGTTGCTCTTCGATTAAACCGATTACGATTTCATCAGTTACCAACTCGCCGCGATCCATAACTTCAGCGACTTTTTTCCCCATTTCAGTGCCAGAAGTTTTTGCTGCGCGCAACATATCTCCTGTAGAAAGTTGAACCATATTACGCTCTTCAACCAAACGTGCTGCTTGAGTACCTTTGCCTGCTCCCGGAGGGCCTAATAGGATAATATTCATATTATTTACGTGCCTTTCTGCGTGCTTTAGAGCGGTTCTTACCGCGCAGCTGTGATTTTTCAATCAAGCTTTCATATTGGTGTGCCAACAGATGCGACTGTACTTGTGTGATTGTATCCATTGTTACAGACACAACGATCAACAATGATGTACCACCAAAGTAGAATGGAATAGCCAACTGGCTGCGTAGAATTTCTGGCAACAAACAAACGGCTGCCAAGTAAGCAGAACCAAGAACCAAGATACGTGTTGTCACGAAATCAAGGTATTCCGCAGTTTTGGCACCAGGGCGAATGCCTGGAACAAAACCATTTTGTTTTTGCAAGTTTTCCGCAACCTCATCTGTCTTGAATGAAACATTCGCAGTGTAGAAGTATGAGAAGAAAACAATCATTGCCACGAAGAACGCAAGGTACAACGGTTGGCCTGGGCCAAAATACGCAAGGATCGTAGCCATAAGTGGCGATGTTTGCGTACCAGAGAACGTACTGATTGTTGTTGGCAACAACAGCAATGCTGATGCAAAGATCGGTGGAATAACGCCAGCAGGGTTGATTTTAATCGGCAGGTGAGAACTCTCACCGCCATATACTTTCATACCAACCTGACGTTTTGGGTATTGGATATGCACTTTACGAAGCGCACGTTCCATAAATACGATGAATGCAATCACAACCACAACCATCACCATAACACCCAAGATAACAGCAGGAGACAATGCACCTGAACGACCTTGGCTAAAGAACTGTGCCAATGCTGCTGGCAGCTCTGCAACGATACCCACAAAGATGATCAAGGATATACCGTTACCAATACCACGTGCCGTGATCTGTTCACCCAGCCACATTAGGAACATCGTACCACCCACAAGCGTTACAATCGCTGGCAGTTGGAATGTTAGGAACCCTGGGTTCGTCGCCAAATCACTGGCTTCTAGACCTTTTGACAGACCATAAGCTTGGAACAATGCCAATAGAACCGTACCATAACGTGTGTATTGGTTGATCTTTTTACGGCCCTGTTCGCCTTCTTTCTTCAACTGCTCCAGCTGAGGCACCATCGCCGTCATCAACTGAACAATAATAGAGGCAGAGATATAAGGCATAATACCAAGGGCAAAGATTGCCATACGGCCAATCGCACCACCAGAGAACATGTTTAGGATGCCGCCGATACCTTGCTGTGCTTGTTCCACGAATTGCGCTAATGCAACTGGGTCAATACCCGGAACAGGAATAAAAGTACCAATACGGTAAACAATCAACAAACCTAGAGCAAACAAAATACGAGATTGAAGCTCTTTAGCTTTGCCAAAGGCAGACCAAGATATGTTGGATGCCATTTGTTCTGCAGCTGATGCCATTTTCTAACCTTCTTTATAGATGAAACGCCGCGATATCCATTTTCAGGACCGCGGCGCCAAAAAAACTTGTGTATTTGTAAGCAGCGATTTCGCTGCCGACAAGGATTATTCCGCCGCAGGGGCCGCTTCTTTTGCAGAAGTCACTGTTAATTTACCACCAGCCTTCTCAACTGCAGCAATTGCAGATTTAGAAGCACCAGTAACAGTGATGTCAGCTTTTGCAGAAAATTCGCCTTTTGCAAGGATACGAACACCGTCACGAACACGGCGTACAAGACCTGAAGCAACCAATACTTCTTCTGTGATTGGCTTTTTCGCGTCGATTTTCTTTGCATCGATGAACTTCTGTACCAAGCCTAGGTTCACAACAGCATGACGTTTTGCATTGATGTTGTTGAAGCCACGTTTCGGCAAACGCATGTACAATGGCATTTGACCGCCTTCGTAACCGTTAATAGATACACCTGAACGTGATTTTTGACCTTTGATACCGCGGCCACCCATTTTACCAGTGCCAGAACCTGGACCACGGCCAATGCGTTTACGGCTTTTTGTTGCACCTGCGTTATCGCGCAATTGATTCAATTTCATGTCGCTATCTCCTATCGCCGGAACTACCCCCGATAAGCGACAAAGGGGCAAACACGGCATTAATGTTGATTCTGGGTCTAACAACCCAGATGCGGGTGTTTAGACGCTGTTTAATCTTAATGCAAGTCTATGCAATCAGGTTTCTATTTGGCCAAAATTATCAAAACCATTAAGCATTGCGCATCAATGTAGCTGAAATTGTTTTCTGTATTGCGACGGCGACGTTTTAATCTGTCGTAAAAAGGCTCGCCTCATGCGTTCATCATCCATAAACCCACAATCAACCGCAATTACTTTTATGCTTTTGCTTGTCGCCGCCAAGAGCTCACGTGCTTTATTTACTCGAATTACTTCAATAGCTTTTGCTGGAGATGTGCCCATAGTTTCTTTATATCGACGTGAAAAATTTCGCGAACTCATACCACATTCTTTGGCCATATCGTCTATAGAAATTTTCCGTCCAATATTATTGGCAACCCAATCGTGCAAGAACGCAAACTGATCTTTCGTATCAATGGCTTGTCTATCTAATTCAGGACTAAACTGTGATTGCCCACCAGAGCGCACCATAGGCGTTACAAGGGATCGCGCCATCTCAATGGCCGCATGTTTACCTAAATCTTCTCCAATAATAGCTAAAGCCATGTCAATCCCAGCAGTAATACCTGCAGACGTCCAAATATTACCGTCCTTAATATATATCGGATCAAGCTCTACTTTAACTGCGGGGTACTCGCGTGCGAGTTGCTCACAATCTTCCCAGTGCGTTACAGCACGCCGCCCATCTAGCACTCCAGCGGCCGCAAGAAGAAGCGCACCAGAACAAACAGAACAAACTCGGACAGATCGCTCTGCCAGTTGCTGAATTTGTTTAACAAAAAGCCGATCATGTATTGCTTCATATGCGCCATCACCGCCAACAACGACAAGCGTATGAATAGTCTTATTATTTGACTGTAAAAACCAGGTCTCAATTGAATCAGAATTCACAGGCAAAATCGTATTGGTATGAACGCCGCCCCCTACTTTAGAAGCAATGCTGATGCGATAGGCAGGGTCCGAAAAACTATCTTTACGTGCATGAGTGAACACTTGAAGCGGCCCCACTAAATCAAGAAGCACAATATTTGGATACACAATGAAAAGCACATCCATTTCATCAGAACCCTCGATAAATTTCTTGTCATAAAATGAGGCCATGTTGTCATTTATGCCAAAAATATAAATGTTAGTCTACGAGAAAGATGAAAGGAAAAAACAATGTTAAAATTGAAACCAAATTGCGAATGTTGTGATGTAGACCTTCCACCAAACAGTTATGAAGCACGTAGTTGCTCTTTTGAATGTACATTTTGCAAAGACTGCACGGACAATAATTTTCATGGGATTTGCCCGAACTGCGGTGGAGAACTTCTTCGTAGGCCTATTCGCCCAGCAGATCGCTTAGTTAAAAGTCCAGCATCCACAGAACGGTTTGTTAAAGACCACCCTGAATGCTCTCAATTAAAACCTTAGAGGAACCTTAGACATGAGAACACTTGCTGCATTCGTCTTCCCAGGCTTTCAGACATTAGATTATTTTGGCCCAATCGAAATGCTGGGGGATGTTGGTGACGAAATTGAAATTATTACAGTCGCAAAATCCAAAGAACCAGTATCAAGCTACCATGGGCAAAAAATCGTAGTGGATAAACTCATATCTGAGAAAAATGATTACGACCTGTTGTTCATTCCAGGAGGCGATTCTGCATTGATTGAAAGTAACGATGCAGAACTTATGGAATGGATACGCCAATCTTCAGAAAATGCTGAACGGGTCATGGCTGTTTGTACGGGAACTGTACTTTTAGGGATGACGGGTGTTCTTGATGGTCGCAAAGCAACGACCAATAAACTCGATTTCATCGAAACGGTTCCACTAGCCCCGAACGTAGATTGGGTAAAAGAGGCGCGATGGGTAGAGGACGGGAAATTTTTTACTTCCTCAGGTGTTTCAGCAGGAATGGATATGGCACTTGCCGTGGTTGCCGATTTGTTTGGAATGGATACAGCGGAACAAACAGCAAAAACCTCTGAATACGTTTGGCACAAAGATGCAACGCGGGATCCTTTTGCGAAATCAGCGGGCTTAGTTTGATTACCCTTACTTTATGCCGATGGAATAAAATGCTACCCCATTTATCCATGTTATAGTTTTTAAAATTCACCACTTGGCAATCGAAAAGCCAAAACTAGCATTCTGAGCTTTCACAAACGGGAATTAAAGATAGGCTCCAGAATAACAGCTATGGGGATATTACTATGCAACCGCGTTGGCTTTCTTTTGCACCTTTCATATTTCTGGCCCTTTGGTCTGGTGGTTACGCCGTTGCAAAGGTCGGTCTGCAATATGCAGAACCTATGACAATGCTATCACTACGTTATGCTTGTGTGGTTGCCATCATGTTGGTCATCTTTGCCATCATCAGACCACCCCTACCCAAAACCTTGTCTGAATGGATGCATCTGTCCATCGTGGGTATCCTGATCCAAACGGTATATTTTGCATTTTGCTGGCTCGCATTTCGCGATGGTGTCGCCGCTGGCACAGTTGCCCTGATCATGTCCTTACAACCCATATTAGTCGCCCTTATCGCCCCAACATGGAGCAAAGAGCATGTGGGTTGGCTCCGTTGGTTAGGTTTAGCCTTAGGCCTCATAGGGACAGCATTTGTAATCATTGCAAAATCTGGTGTCGCCCCCCCCAGTATGCTTGGGCTGTTCTTTTGTGCCATCGGACTACTGGGCATCACAATCGGTACATTATGGGAAAAACGATTTGGTAAATCACACCACCCTGTGACAGCGAACTTAGTGGGGTATGCCGCTGGCCTATTGGGCGTTCTGCCGTTCATGTTGACATTGGAAACCATGCAAATCGATTGGACGTGGCAGTTTGGCACCGCCCTCGCATATCTTGTTATCGGCAATTCAGTTATTGCAGTCGGATTACTGCTTGCCATGATCCGTGCGGGTGACGTCAGCTCTGTTTCATCCTTGTTTTTCATGATCCCACCATTCGCCGCCTTCCTTGCTTGGCTGTTATTGGGGGAAACCATGCCCATGATCACATGGATCGGCATCGCCATTGCTGCTGTGGGGGTCTACATCGCAACACGCAAACAAGCTTAACCTACCTCATCCATCAAATGGACAGACAACGATAATATATGTACGAATTAAACATGTACCGTGCTCCACCCTTGGCAATTGCCCTTATCTTTGCAGCAAGCTCTGTATCTGGCCAAGATATGAGCGGATGCCCAACGCTTGCGCCTCTTTTGAAAAACTCAGAAAATATCGCTGCAACAATTGGTGCTAAAAGTTGCCAGCCTGTACTGGATTTAGAGGCAAAGAAATCAATATCATGCCGCTGGGATTTTGGGTTTCGCGAAGAAGCCGCAAACGCCTTGTTCGAAACACTGATTACAGAAGCGCATTCTTGCATCGGTACAGACGCTGAATTGGCATTGGATAAACAAGTGAACCACCCAGACAGCTACACACTGAAACGGTACCAATTTGATGGATCGGTTCTAAGCTTGTCGCTCAAAGACAAAACCGCGCTTCAAAAAACGTTGGTATTCGTGCGCTACTGAAACAATTTTAAATCTATTCATTCTAAGTCATAGCAAGAACAACAATCTCAGATGCTTTTGCGGCATCCAACATGAAATCCCTGATCTCTTCATAATAATCGGCAATATATTCCAAATCCGCAGTGTCTGTACGGTCCCATATCGAAGGATAGATATCGTTTTTATGAAGCGCCTTATAATCAAAACGCGCTTGAATAACATCCTCTGGCAAAGTCTGCAAATACTGAGCAACTTCCTTTACTTCTGAAGCCGTCAAGTAACGTGCAGGGCCATATGCAAGTTCATCTCCAATTTCAGCCCCCGCCAAAAGGAAGCCCTCGGGCACAGATGCATCATAAACCGTACCAGACAAAATAAAATGGATCGCATGCCATGCTTTATCTGTGTCGATTAGAGTACCATCTTCATATGCAATATCATCTTCTGGAAAAACAAAGCCTTCCACAGCGCGGCTGTCGTTTTTAAAATCACCCAAAAGCGCTTCTGGCCCTCTGCGCATTTGTAAAACCATACCCATAAGAATTGTCCTTTAAATTTAAATTACAGAAATAAAATTGATCAGTCAGGCTCATGATCAAAAGCAATACTGACACGGTTCCATGCGTTCATTGTGGAAATCAGAAATGTCAGATCAACCAAATCCCGTTCATTAAAATGGCTTTGCACAGCATCATATTGCGCCTTCGATGTGCCCTTAGGTGTCACATTTGTAAGGATTTCCGCCCATTCCAATGCGGCCTTCTCTTGATCTGAAAACTCCGCACTCTCACGCCACCCAGCCAACACATCCAATCGCGCCTGCGTTTCACCATCTCGCAAAGCCTCTTTGGCGTGGATATCGATGCAATACTTACACCCGTTGATCTGACTGATACGCAGCAACACAAGATGGCTGAGCAATGTATCCAGATCAGAACCTTCAAGATATTTCTTAATGTCCATAATATACCGCAAAACTTCGGGGGCGTTGTTCCAGTATTCTAGGCGGATGGGCATGAGATGAGTACCTTTGTTGTTTGTAAATACTTTTGCTTGAGGTTCTATTGGATGCAAGAAATTTTCAAACAATCAAATGAATAAAAACGCCCCACACATATGGGGCGTTCTTCTTTTCTCCGCATCTTATTTAGAAATAGACGCAATGCAGGCAACGACTCCGCCTCTTGCATCATTTACAGTGGATGTCAGCTTAAAGCCTTGATCCGTATAATCTTTGCGTACAGCTTTATTATCGTACATTGTTCTGAAAAGCTTCGACATATCATCTGAGCTGTCTTTTAAAACACAAATATTGGTACCGTTATCCTGAAAATATGGCACTGCAAACATTTGCGCAAAACGTAATGAATCATCAAGTGATGTGAAACGCATCACACCTTCTGCACCTCTTAAGCCGAAGTTTCTATCTGCAAAGAATACACCAGCAAATACAAAACTTTCAGGATCACTATCACCAAAATCTACCATAGCTTGGATTTGTACTTTTGGTGCTGATAAGTTACCAAACTTATTATCTTCCATGAAATCGACCATGTGACCATGCTGCATGAATAAATCACCTTTGTTGTCATTATTCCAATTCTTAACTTTAAAATCATGGTCTGTCTTATTTATGATGAACCCTAAAATCTTTTTCGGGTTTTCAAGAAACAGATAAAGTAACAACACTACAAGAACGACAACGATAGCCGCAACCGCAGTTTTCATACCAATTCCAGTAATACCTTTTTTAAGAGCCGCCAAAAACTTAATACTTGGCCCCATAGCCTTATAAGTTCCAACAGCCATGGGTACTCCCACAGAAAGCAAAGCTCCACCCACGATTTCCAATGCCAATTGACCAGGCGTTGCAGCTTTCTCCATATTTTCAAATCGCTTCGTCAAGTTGTAAACATATGTTTTTAGCGTTGAGCCTGTATATGTGCGCAACACATCCGCATTCGCTATAGAAAAGCTCAGGTTTGGTTCAATGTCGATTCCAGCTTTCAACATCTCATCAAGTGTAAAGATTTCTGCTGTGTCTTGTTCTGTTTCATCCATGAAAAACTCATTTCCAGCCTGATACTCACGTTCGAATTTCGAACAAAGCAAAGCTTCAACCATGGCTCGCCGCTTTTCATCAAAGCTCATCTTGGGACATGACATTATGGAAATTAAATCAACTCCGTTGCGTTCTTGAAGTGGCGCACATATTCTTAAAGCTACCTCACGGGAGCTTAGGCCATCAAAATCATTTGGTAGGTTCGATAAATCTAACATATCTTTGCTCTTTCTTTTAAAATGAATAAAAACCGTCGACAGCACTTTAGCCAACGATAAGATCAAGCTTCGAGACATGATTATTCTTAGTCCCCGAAGCATACATCATGTGACTTAGGGAAAGGCGAAATATACCTACAAAAATTATGGAAAGAGTAACTCGTAAAGAAAGCCGTTAACTCTAATTCACAAGTTTTTAAGGTATATTAATTATGGTTAATAATTCGTTAACGAAGTTTTTTGAATACACTTATTTACACCAGGGCGCACAGTTTAAGATACACCCAACCTATTTTTAAAATGCAGTTTACTCAAAACAAAAAACGCCCCGTATCTCTACGAGGCGTTTTTCAATTCTTAACTCAAAGTGTCAGGCCAGTTAGCCTTTTTCTTCGATGATCTCTACCATGTGAGAAACTTTAGCAACCATGCCGCGTACGGCTGGTGTGTCTTCAAGCTCACGTGTTTTGTGCATTTTATTCAAACCCAAACCGATCAAAGTTTGACGTTGCTTTTCAGGGCGACGAATTGGCGAACCGATTTGCTTTACTACGATAGTTTTAGCCATAATCTTAAGCCTCCTCTTTCGCAGCAGGAGCTGCGTCAGTTTTTGGAAGGATGTCAGAAACTTTCTTGCCACGACGTTGTGCAACGTTACGAGGTGAAGCTTCTTTTGACAGACCGTCGATTGTTGCACGGATCATGTTGTATGGGTTTTGTGTACCAATTGATTTTGCAACAACGTCTTGAACGCCAAGCATTTCAAATACAGCACGCATTGGACCACCTGCGATGATACCAGTACCTTGTGGTGCTGTGCGCATCACAACTTTACCTGCGCCGTGACGGCCATTTACGTCGTGGTGCAATGTGCGGCCTTCACGTAGAGGCACACGGATCATTTGGCGTTTCGCTTGCTCAGTCGCTTTGCGGATCGCTTCAGGTACTTCTTTTGCTTTACCTTTGCCATAGCCAACGCGACCTTTTTGGTCACCAACAACAACAAGTGCAGCAAAACCAAAGCGCTTACCGCCTTTTACAGTTTTTGAAACACGGTTGATCGCAACCAAGCGATCCTGGAATTCCGGAGATTCGTCGCGATCGCGACCCCGGCGGTTATCTTCTCTAGCCATACTGGCCTCCTAGATGTCAGGCTTACGCCTATTAAACTCAATCCAAGTGAAGCATCATGCTTCCCGGATCATCGAGGTGGGCTCAACGCCCACCTGCAATTTTAGAATTTCAGACCGCCTTCGCGGGCTGCGTCAGCAAGTGCTTTCACTTTACCGTGGAATAGGAAACCACCACGGTCGAAATAACACTCTTCAACACCAGCTTTTTTCGCACGCTCAGCCAAAGCTGCGCCTACTTTTGCAGATGCTTCAACGTTGTTCTTGCCTACAACACCCAGTGCTTTCTCCATTGAAGAAGCCGCTGCGATTGTTACGCCTGCAACATCATCGATCAGTTGAACAGAGATGTTTTTGGACGAACGGTGTACGCTCAAACGAGGACGGCCAGCGGCCATCTTCTTAAGTTTGTTCCGGTTGCGCATGCGACGCTTAAGGAACAGTGTTCTCTTATTATTAGCCATATTATGCGCTCCTTATTTTTTCTTACCTTCCTTGCGGAAGATATATTCGTCTTTGTATTTGATCCCTTTGCCTTTGTAAGGCTCAGGTTTACGCCACTCGCGAATTTTCGCAGCAACTTCGCCAACTTGTTGTTGGTCAATACCTTCGACGATGATTTCAGTTGGTTTTGGTGCCGTAACAGTTACGCCTGCAGGGAAGTCGATGTTAACGTCGTGTGATAGGCCAAGTGTCAAGTTCAGAACGTTGCCGTTCATCTTTGCACGGTAACCAACACCGTTAATCTCTAGTTCCTTTTTGAAGCCTTCCGTTACACCTGTTACGCAATTTGCGATCAGTGTGCGGGACATGCCCCATTGCTGACGTGCACGCTTAGATAAACCGCGAGGCTTAACGCTTACAACATTGTCAGCAACTTCAATTGTTACGTCATCAGTGGCCTTAAACGTGCGAACACCCTTAGGACCTTTCACTTCGATCGTTTGACCTGAAACAGAGGCAGTTACGCCTGTTGGCAGATCAACTATTTTTTTACCAATACGAGACATCAGATACTCCTTAGAAGATTGTGCACAGCACTTCGCCGCCAACATTGGCAGAACGTGCTTGTGCATCTGACATCACGCCACGTGGCGTAGATACGATTGCAACACCAAGACCTTGACGCACAGAAGGAATTTCTTGTGCAGCAGAGTAAACGCGACGGCCAGGTTTTGACACACGTTTAAGCTCTTTGATCACAGGCGCGCCGTCGAAGTATTTCAAAGAAATCTCCAACTCAGGAAAGCCTGCTTTTGATGTCGAGTTTTCATAACCGCGGATATAGCCTTCGTTCGCAAGAACGTCGAGCACCCAACCACGCAGTTTTGACGCTGGTGTTGATACTGTAGATTTGCCACGCATTTGAGCGTTGCGAATACGTGTCAACATATCACCGATAGGATCGTTCATAAATTCTCTCCCTTACCAGCTTGACTTAACCATGCCAGGAATCATACCGTCTGACGCCAATTGACGAAGAGCGATACGTGACACTTTTAGTTTACGATAGTACGCCTTAGGACGACCAGTTACCTGACAACGATTGTGCAGACGGGTTGGTGCCGAATTGCGCGGTAGTTTAGCCAATTTCAAACGTGCTTTGAAACGCTCTTCCATTGGTAGATCTTGGTTATTCGCGATCTCTTTAAGTGCAGCACGTTTAGCAGCATATTTCTCTACTAATTTTGCGCGCTTTACTTCGCGTTGAACCATTGCAGCTTTTGCCATGTTCTTTCCTTCCGCGATCAGCTGGTAAAAGGCATATTGAATTGCTTCAATAGGCTTTTAGATTCTGCATCTGTTTTAGCAGTCGTACAGATAACAATGTCCATACCCCACATCTCGTCTACTTTGTCATAGTCGATTTCTGGGAATACGATGTGCTCTTTAAGACCCATGGCATAGTTGCCACGGCCATCAAAGCTTTTGTCTGATATACCGCGGAAGTCGCGGATACGAGGCATAGCTACAGTGATCAAACGATCCAAGAATTCATACATCTTTTCGCCACGTAGTGTAACTTTACAGCCCAAAGGCATGTCTTCACGTACGCGGAAACCAGCGATTGATTTCTTAGCTTTAGTGATCACCGGTTGTTGACCAGCGATAGACGCCATGTCAGCAACTGCTGAGCGGATTTTCTTAGAGTCGTTTACAGTCTCACCGACACCCATGTTTAAGACGATTTTGTCTAGCTTTGGGATCATCATGTCGTTCTTGTAACCGAACTCTTCTTTCAACGCAGCACGAGCAGTGTTGTCATACTGTGATTTAAGACGTGGAGTATAATCAGCCATCGATCAACGCTCCTGATTTTTTAGCGAAACGTACTTTTTTGTCGCCTTCCATTTTGAAACCAACGCGTGTTGCGCCACCTTCTTTTGGATCGACCAAAGCCAAGTTAGACAATTGGATCGGCATATCTGTTGGGATACGACCGCCTTGACCAGCTTGTGATTGTTTCGTGTGACGGATTGCAGAGTTAACACCTGCAACGATTGCTTTACCAGTTGTAGGATTGATAGAAGAGATTTCACCCTCTTTACCTTTGTCCTTACCAGTCAAAACGATGACCTTGTCACCTCTTTTTAACTTAGCAGCCATGTTACAGAACCTCCGGTGCAAGCGAAATGATCTTCATGAAGTTCTTCGCGCGTAGTTCGCGAACAACTGGGCCAAAGATACGTGTGCCCATAGGCTCATTCGCATTGTTTAGGATAACTGCAGCATTGCCGTCAAAGCGGATTGCTGTGCCGTCTTCACGACGGACTTCTTTGGCAGTGCGAACCACCACAGCTTTGCGAACGTCACCTTTTTTCACGCGACCGCGTGGAATGGCTTCTTTCACAGAAACTACGATAATGTCGCCAACGGAAGCGTACTTCCGTTTAGAACCGCCCAGAACCTTGATGCACTGAACACGGCGAGCGCCGCTGTTGTCAGCTACATCCAGATTAGTTTGCATCTGGATCATGTGGTTTCCTCCGACCTGTAGGGACCGATGCTTATGGCCCTACGGTTTCGTTAAACTGGTTGCTTAGGCGTCAGCCAAAACAGTCCAGCGTTTCGTTTTCGAAATCGGCTTACACTCTTCGATACGAACAGTATCACCGATTTTGAATTGGTTATTCGCATCGTGTGCACGATATGTCTTAGACTTACGAATAGTTTTCTTAAGAACCGGGTGCTGGAAGCTACGTTGAACTGAAACAGATACTGTTTGCTCGTTCTTGTCGCCTGTTACTGTGCCGGTTAGAATACGCTTTGGCATGTCAGTCCCCTTATTCAGCTGCCGCTTCGGCAGCTTTCTGGTTCAAAATTGTTTTGATGCGCGCAGCAGAACGGCGTGCAGTCTTAATCTGAGCTGTGTTTTCCAACTGGTTTGTTGCAGCTTGGAAACGTAGGTTAAACGCTTCTTTTTTAGCCGCAGCCAACGCGTCGCGCAGCTCGTCAGGTGTTTTGTCTTTTAGTTCGTTGGCTTTCATCGCCATTTTCCTTTCAACATCACTGGTAGGCCCCGCTAACAGAACGTTTAGACACGCCCATGGGTCACCCTGATTCCAGTGGAGTACATGATGAACGGCTCCTTTACGCCTGAAACGGCTATATGGCAAGGGGGAATCCGCTATATTTATAAAGCGCTAAATGCTTTGTGCTGTTTGGGCACAATATGATGTGTAGCAAACAGCTATAACAACAAATTTATAAAAAATCGTAGGGTGGGCTTTAGCCCTCCCTACTGGCACTTTGAGTTAAGAATTGAAAAACGCCTCGTAGAGATACGGGGCGTTATTTTGTTGGGTTATAAAGATATGTTCTCAATACTTAGTTTTATGATATGGAAATTATTTTAAGCACTTAGGCTGATTGGATTGAACAATGTTTTTTAAATACGCAGTTTCCCAAGACATCCAAGATTGGATATTTGATAGTTTTGTTTGGGCTATAGATCAAAATATTTTAAACATTGATACGAAACTTATTTTCCCATCAAAGGAATCTTTTAAAGCCCCAAAAGGACAAGATATTGATACAGCCAAAGCGTTGGTCAATGATTTGAAATCCATTCTAAATATCCAAGATGAAGACATTGAATTGGTGCCAATGAATGCGCTTCCAGATGAGTATACCCATGAATATGGAGCTCTCTCTGATGTTGCAGGAACATGGCAAAATGATGCTAATCAGGCATTAATAAGCTACAACCCAAACCTGATGAAAACGCCAATGGCATTTATATCGATGCTTGCTCATGAGCTAATGCATCACGTCTTACATATGCGCATAAGCCTTCCGCCAGGTGGTGAGGAAGTTGAAGAGCTTTCTACAGATTTACATGTCATTACGTCTGGTCTTGGGATTATTCAAATGATCGGGGCAGAACAATCTGGTTGGCAAGGGTACATGTCACAACCTTCGCGCGCTCACGCATTGGCTCTATTTATGGCGATCAATGATATATCAATGGAAGAAGTAACTCCCGCTTTGCCGCCCATTTCAATAAAATTTCTAAAGAAGTCAGTGAAACACATACAGAAATATCCTGAACAAGTAGAAGAATTGAAGAAGATGCTGAATGATGCGGTTGATGTTAAATGAATAGCCCGTTGCAAACGGGCTGCGCCCACCCTAGTCTCGGACGCTGTGTTGCAATATCTGCTCGGTCGGCATCCAGTAATCCACCACATCCGTAAAGTCGGGATGATCGACGATCACCAGAATATCAAAGTCAGAATAATATCCGCCCTTATGATCCTCGACCCAGCCACCACGAGCATAGGAGCCATAGAGGATCACTTTCAGGATTTTGCCGTTCCGCTTATGCGGCTGCGTGGCGTTTTCCAGCTTCGCCGCCAGTCCTGCGCGCAACACATCCACAACCTGCGCCAACTCGCGCTGTTTTCGCGGCGGTAAATGATCAAGGCTGGTCTTCATTGGGCGTCCTGCTGTTTTCCTTGGACTATCCACCATAGAATAATCGAAGTCCAGCCAACAGTAGGCTACAGCCCTTGCTTTGCCTTCTTCGCACGACGCTCAGCAAACACCACCTCAACAGGCAACCATTCATAGCGTTTGTCTTCTAACGGTGGTGCCCAGAACAGCAATCCACCATTGCGCCATGGATCAAGAACCAAAGTTTCGTACAAACCACTCCCTTTGCGCCCAACCAAAACTGTGCTGTGTTCAATGCGCAAAGGTTTGCGTGAATTCGCAATCGAACGGTGCAAATCCAACGTTTTGAAATTCTCTTGGGCAAGACGCGCTTCCAGATCATCAGCCCAATGCCAGCACAGACCGCGTGTACGTAATCCCAAGTTCACCTTGCTATTATGCGTCAGCGGGCTGTCGGTAATCCCATATTCAACGGCTAATTCTCGCGGATATTCATAGGCAATACGAGCAGCACGCGCTGCCTCTTCTGGGTCAATATTATCACCCAAAGCAAGGATACCATTGGTCAACTCTGTTAGCTCTTGTTGGCTAACAGGTGGCAATTCAGATGGATGCGGAGGTGTCGCACCACAGCCACTTAAAAACACTGCAGCAATCAGGGGTGCTAAAATCTGTTTGAAAATTCTCATTATCTTCAACCGTACTTAAAACTCATTTTTATCGTCTTGTGGTCAATACAACAAATATTAACGAAAGCATTCTGACGTAACTGTATTCTATATACAGTCTTACGCCAGCCTTGTTTTTAACGTGTTGATACACATTTTCGCTATACATTCCAGCTTATAAGTACTACCGCCTGTATCTTAGGCTTTATGATGCAACATTATGGGAGTTTGCAGCAGGTGCCTATGCGGTGACTTTTGGGTGTCGCCGAATATAGAGATAACCAGCTGCGTTTACCTATTTTGGTTTCGGCCATGAAACGTTGCATCGAAAGAAGATTACATCGTGATACAAACATTAAGTGATGCGTTGGCCAAACAAGGCTATGACGCTTTAACACAAGTCCAAGAAGCCGTTACACAACCAGAAAACGAAACAGCCGATCTTTTGGTGTCTGCACAAACAGGCTCTGGCAAGACTGTTGGTTTTGGCTTGGCCATTGGCCCAACGATCCTAAACGAAGACGGCACCTTTGGCCGAGCAAAAGCACCATTGGCGTTGATCATTGCTCCAACACGCGAATTGGCCATGCAGGTAAAACGCGAACTGACTTGGCTATACGGCAAAACAGGCGCTACTTTGGCTTCTTGCGTGGGTGGCATGGATATGCGTGACGAACGTCGATCCTTAGATCGCGGTGCGCATATCGTTGTCGCCACACCTGGACGTCTGCGCGATCATATCCAACGCGGGTCAATTGATTTGTCACAAGTCAAAGCCGTCGTGTTGGATGAAGCCGATGAAATGCTTGACCTTGGCTTTCGCGAAGATCTCGAATTTATCTTAAGCGAGGCACCAGAGAGCCGCCGTACATTGCTATTTTCTGCTACAGTACCACGCGCCATTGCGAATTTGGCAAAGAGCTATCAAAAAGATGCATTGCGCATCACGACAGTTGCTGAAACCAAACAACACACCGATATCGAATATATCGCTATGAACGTTTCTCCACGCGATGGCGAAAACGCGATCATCAATGTGCTTCGGTACTATGAAGCACCAAACAGCCTCGTTTTCTGCAACACCCGTGCCATGGTAAACCGCTTAACAACACGCTTATCCAACCGTGGCTTCTCTGTTGTGGCCCTATCAGGTGAGCTATCACAAACAGAACGCACACATGCCCTGCAAGCCATGCGCGATGGTCGTGCCCGTGTATGCGTCGCAACAGATGTTGCAGCACGCGGGATTGACCTACCAAATCTTGATCTGGTGATACATGCGGAACTTCCGCAAAGCCACGAAACGATGCTACACCGCTCAGGCCGCACAGGTCGTGCTGGCCGCAAAGGCGTAAGTGCGATGATCGTCCCTGCCCGCTTCCGTAAGAAAGCAGAGCGGTTGATGCAATTTGCAAAAATCAAAGCAGATTGGACAAGTGCCCCTTCTGCAAAACAAATCATCGAAAAAGACCAAGAACGTTTATTGGAAGATGCCACATGGGCAACAGTACCAACAGAAGCAGAACGCGGCAGCGTTGATAAGCTGGTGGAACTGTATACGCCTGAACAACTCGCAGCGGCATTCTTCCGCCTTTATGTCAAAGATCAATCCGCACCCGAAGAATTGGCACCAGCCGATGCAAAAGGCGCGCCAAAATCTCGGGATAATTTTGGGCCAACAACATGGTTCTCCATCACAGGTGGCCGCAAACAAAACGTAGAGGCACGCCGCGTACTGCCAATGCTTTGTAAAGCTGGTGATCTAAGCCGTGACGATATCGGCGCCATCCGCGTACAAGACAACGAAACCTTTGTAGAGATTCTAAAGACACGTGTTGGCGTCTTCGAAAAGGCAATTGGCCCAGACAAAGAGATTGAACCTGGGATTTTGGCCACAAAACTGGATAAAGCACCAAACATTAAGTCTGCACCGCGCAACCCTTCTGATCGCAAAGGCAAAGCGTTCAACAAGCCAAACAATCATCGCGACAGAGATAGTGAACCTCGGAAAAGACGGAACACATCAAAACCGGAACCACGTCCAGAAGGCGTCGTAACATCACTTAATCCTAAGTCCCGCGAAGGTAAAAAAGCCCAGAAACAAAATAATAAAAATAAGGGCAAACCCAATTGGGCAAAGGCGGGTGGCAAACATGCCGTTGCAAAGGGTAAATCTAAAACACCACGATCTCAAAATGCCGTGGCAAAGCAACGTAAAAAGAAAAGCTGATCAAATAGAAAACCCCAGCCAATTGGCTGGGGTTCTTTGATTCAGGGGGTTAAGCCCAAGCATAATTAAAGCTGACACTAATCCGTTCTTCATCCGACATATTCATCGGCACCTCATGGCGCAACCAGCTTTCCCAAAGCAAAACATCACCCACCTCTGGCTCCACATAAATAAAGCTTTGCATCTCTTTACGCGCATCCGTTTTGCGTGTCGGTGCAGCCATCATCATCTGTGAGCGCGGATCTTCGAACTTAATCGCACTGGCATCTTTCGGGCGGGAGACATAGGTCGTACCACTGATCACTGAATGTGGGTGAATATGAGATGTGTGAATACCACCTGTCGGCAGGATGTTGATCCAAAGGCTATCAAGCTTCAACTCCTTATCATCCAGATCAAATTGCAAATCCTCGGCAAAAGCCATGACGTGTTTATCAAGAGCTGCTGCTACATCTTGAAAGATCGGGAACCGCCATTCCAGATCATCTAATGATGCATAGCTTGTATACCCTGGAAAATCATTTTCCTCGCACCACAACTGCCCCGCTTCATCATCCTCTGCAATCGAAAGACATGTGTTTTCCAGCTCAGAGCCAGAAATTTTGCTGCCGACCTCATTCAGGTTGGCACGGTATAGGCGGGTTACGAATAATGAATCAATTTGTGACATATGCATCTGATAGCGCAAACATATCGCCAGTGCGAGCCTTAAGGCGTAGGGTGCGTGGTTTCCCACGCACCGCTGGTTTATTGAATACCGCGTTCTGTTAAGAAGTCGCGTACCTTCTGGGCGATAAACTCGCCCTCTTCTTCCAATGGGAAGTGCCCCGTATCAAGGATGTTGTAATCAATATCCTTCACATCCCGTTTATACCCTTCGGCACCAGACACTGGGAAAAACGCATCGTTCTTACCCCACACGACCAAAACAGGTGGTTGGTTTTCTTTCAGGTACGCCTGCCACTCAGGGTAAAGTTTCACATTATTGCGGTAGTCATAGAACAAATCCAACTGCACATCATGCATGCCTTCGCGGGTCAGGTTGTAGTAATCCAACAACCAGTTGTCTGGCAAAATCGCCTCTGGGTTACGCGTACCATGTGTGTATTGCCACTGCATTCCACCAAGGCTATAAATGTTTTCTGCGATCGTCGCGCGTAGTTCTTCTGTTGGTTTTTCCCACAGCGATAGGATCGGTGCCCAGACCTCTTTGTTGATACCCTCTTCATATGCGTTACCGTTCTTAATCAGCAAACTTTCAACACGTTCTGGATGTTCTGTGGCAATGCGGAACCCAACAGGCGCACCGTAATCGTGCATCATCAACGAGTATTTTGAGATGCCGCGTTGCTCAAGAAATGTATCGATTGTATCGGCAAAATTATCAAAGGAATATGTGTATTGGTCTGGGGATGGGAAATCGCTGGACCCAAAGCCAGGGTAATCTGGCGCAATGACGTGATAGGCATCACTTAGATCATCAATCAGATCACGGTATTGGTGTGATGAACTTGGGAAGCCATGCAGCAAAACCAAGGATGGTTTTGATGGATCGCCCGCTTCGCGGTAAAAGATTTTCGTGCCGTTCACACTTTCATAGCCATAGTTCACCTCGGCCGCGGCAATGCCCGCAGTGGCGGCCAGAATGGCAGCACCTGCAATGGCTGATTTAAATATATTCAACATTTCGTTCTCCAAATTGGGTGGGCTTAGCTGCCTCACATAATTTTGTAACCTTCTTGATTACACCATATAGGTTACATTGCTATTTCAACTTGAATAACCAGTCAACAGTGCTTAAGTGGGTTACATGTCACAAACACGTGTAGATTTTCAGTTTCTGAGCAATGATACGGCGATTGATTTCGTCAATACGCTAGTCATGGACAAAGACACGCCTGTGGATTTGGTTGCAAATTCGACGGATTTTGAAGCGTGGTTACGAGAAGCTGGAATGACGCCGAGCCGCTCGTTTACAGATGACGAATTGGAAGCAGTGCGTGGTTTGCGAACAGCCCTGAAAGCAGTATTCGATGCACAGGTTTCTGGATCGACACCATCGTCACAACATATCGCTGTGATTGATCGGCATGTGAGTTCCTATACGCCCAACATGCAGCTGACTTACACAGGTAACAACTTTACCCTTAGCCCCCGCGATGATGCCCTGACGCCAGAGGCAATATTGGGCAAGCTCGCACATATCGGCGCAGAGTTGTTGGCGTCGGTTAAAGATGGCGCACTGAAGAGCTGTTCGAACCCGCAATGCGTGTTGATGTACAAAGACACATCCCGCGGCTTAAAACGCCGCTGGTGCAGCATGAAGACCTGCGGCAACCGTGCAAAAGTTGCAACGTTTCGCGATGGTTTAAGTTAACGAGCTAAACCTCATGCTTCTTGAGACGATCTGATCATAGCCCTTTGTAGCAGTTGATGCTCACGGCACCCCGAAACAGCCGGCAACATTGCCAAAGTAACCTCTTTTGTTGAAGCATCTGGCATTCTAAAAGCCATTTGTTCCAAATGCAGTTCTGGATGACTGGCAAGAGGTTGGCGCAACAACGCATCAATACGACCGTCCAACAGCATGGTCGGGTCGCTCGCCTCAGTTATAACCGCAACAGGCCCATTTGTTTTTTCATCACGCAGCTCTGATATCGCTGCGTGAAACTCTGGCCCCAAAGATGCGGCAATACCCAACCTGAATGCGCGGCTTTTCAAAGTCGTTGAAGCCTCATCCGTTGCCCTCGAAATCATGCGAAACGCATCACTGATCGGGCTCAGATAAGCCTCCCCTTGTTCCGTTAACACCAACCCGCGTGGTAATCTTTGGAACAGTTGCACACCCATTGCCGTTTCAAGGGCTTTGACCTGCTGACTGACAGCCCCAGCAGTGACACATAATTCATTTGCTGCACGCTTAAAGCTTAAGTGCCGTGCTGACGCTTCAAATGCACGTAGCCCGTTCAAAGATGGCAGCCGATATGTCATAAAATAGTACCTTTATGGAATAGATTTTCTAAAGCATCCCTATAGAAAGCCTGATTTGTTAAGATTTATATCCAAATGATACTTTCAAACCATATCAAAATGAAAGGAATTGATATGGGACGAACAATTATAGCCCCAAAAGAAATAAAAGAGCTTTACGATGCATGGGGCTTCGCGCCAGCCATTCGATCAGGTGATCTTTTGTTCATTGGTGGACAGGTCGGTATCTACGCTGATGGAACCGCTCCTAACGATCCAGCGCAACAAATAGAGCAGGCATTTGCCAATATGGGGGCTGTGTTACGTGCAGCAGGTGCAACCTATGATGATGTCGTTGACCTATCCGCATTTTACACCAACTACGCAGAACATGGTGGGTTGGCACGCCCCATACGCGAAAAGTTCTTTGGGACAGATACCCCACCAAACTGGACAGCAGTTGGTGTTGCTGCTTTGGCAGAACCATTTGTTTTTGAGGTTAAGGCTATCGCACGTGTTCCTGCAAAATAACCCGCTAACTTTGCGTACATAATAATAAAGAAACCCCCAACCTTGCGGTCAGGGGTTTCAATTCTTTTAGTGGTTAACACCTTTTAGTCTTACGACCAAAACTGCTTACCAGTCTTCACGTTGAACGATACGTGTCTTAACTGGCAGTTTCATTGCTGCAAGACGTAGAGCCTCACGTGCAACTGCGTCAGATACACCGTCGATTTCGAACATGATACGACCTGGCTTTACTTTAGCTGCCCAGAATTCAACAGAACCTTTACCTTTACCCATACGGACTTCGGTAGGTTTCTTTGTCACTGGCAAGTCTGGGAAAATACGGATCCAAACACGACCTTGACGTTTCATGTGACGTGTCATCGCGCGGCGAGCCGCTTCGATTTGACGTGCAGTGATACGCTCAGGTTCAGTTGTTTTCAAACCATATGACCCAAAGTTCAGATCAGAACCGCCTTTAGCTTGGCCGTGGATACGACCCTTAAACGCTTTACGGAATTTTGTACGCTTTGGTGAAAGCATTGTAGTTCTCCTTCAGCTTAGCGGCGTGGAGGGCGGTTGCCCTGTGGACGCGGCGCACCGCCTTCTTGTGCTTCAGCAGCACGGCGATCATGTGCTTGTGGATCATGTTCCATGATCTCACCTTTGAAGATCCAAACTTTGATACCGATGATACCATAAGCTGTCAGACCTTCTGCACGGGCGTAATCGATGTCCGCACGCAATGTGTGCAACGGAACGCGACCTTCACGGTACCATTCAGTACGCGCAATCTCTGCACCACCAAGACGGCCTGCACAGTTGATACGAATACCAAGGGCACCCATACGCATTGCGTTTTGAACAGCACGCTTCATAGCACGACGGAAAGATACACGGCGCTCTAGCTGTTGAGCTACTGATTCAGCAACCAATGCAGCATCTAATTCTGGCTTGCGAACTTCAACAATGTTCAAGTGCAATTCAGAATCTGTAAGCGCAGAAACCTTCTTACGAAGTGTTTCAATGTCAGCACCTTTTTTACCGATGATCACACCAGGACGCGCAGAGTGAATAGTCACACGGCACTTCTTGTGTGGACGTTCGATGATAACACGAGCAACACCAGCTTGAACACATTCCTTCTTGATGAAGTCACGGATCTTAAGGTCTTCTAATAGAAGGTCGCCATAGTCTTTGCTTTCAGCAAACCAGCGGCTGTCCCATGTACGGTTGACTTGCAAACGGAAGCCAATTGGATTGATCTTTTGACCCATTATGCTTGCTCCTCTGCTGCCGGTGCCGGTTGACGTACTACGATAGTAACTTGAGCGAATGGCTTCAAGATTTTGCCGTAGCGGCCACGAGCACGTGGACGTCCGCGTTTCATTGTAAGGTTTTTACCAACCCAAGCTTCTGCAACGATCAACTCGTCAACATCCAAACCGTGGTTGTTTTCCGCATTCGCAATCGCTGACTGCAATGTTTTCTTAACATCATCAGCAATACGCTTTTTAGAAAATGTAAGATCAGCCAACGCTTTGTCTACTGATTTGCCGCGAATAAGTTGCGCAACAAGATTCATTTTCTGCGGGCTAGTCTTTAGCATGCGAGATACGGCCATAGCTTCGTTATCTGCAACGCGACGAGGGTTCTTAGACTTAGACATCTTTTACTTCCTTTTCGCTTTTTTATCAGCCGCGTGACCGTAGTACGTACGGGTCGGGCTGTATTCGCCAAACTTCTGACCAATCATATCTTCAGATACGTTTACTGGGATGTGCTTGTGGCCGTTATAAACGCCAAAAGTCAAACCAACGAACTGAGGTAGGATCGTCGAACGACGAGACCAAATTTTAATTACTTCATTACGCCCTGATTCACGTGAAGCTTCCGCTTTTTTAAGCACGTATGAATCAACAAATGGGCCTTTCCAGACTGAACGAGGCATATCTTAGCGACCCTTCTTCTTAGCATGACGAGAACGAACGATGTATTTATCCGTTGTCTTGTTTGAACGTGTACGAGCACCTTTAGTCGGCTTACCCCATGGTGTCACAGGATGACGACCACCAGATGTACGACCTTCACCACCACCGTGTGGGTGATCAACAGGGTTCATAACAACACCACGTACAGATGGGCGAATGCCCTTGTGACGGTTACGACCAGCTTTACCCAAGTTTTGGTTGCTGTGATCTGGGTTAGATACGGCACCGACTGTTGCCATACACTCTTGACGTACCAAGCGAAGCTCACCTGATGACAAACGCACCTGAGCATAACCACCATCACGACCAACAAACTGAGCATATGAACCAGCAGCGCGTACCATTTGGCCGCCTTTGCCTTGCTTCAACTCGATGTTGTGGATGATTGTACCGATTGGTAGACCAGTGAACGGCATTGCGTTACCTGGTTTGATATCTGCCTTAGCAGATGAAATTACTTTGTCACCAATAGCCAAACGCTGTGGTGCAAGGATGTATGCTTGTTGACCGTCTTCATATTTGATCAACGCGATGAACGCAGTACGGTTAGGGTCGTATTCGATACGCTCTACCGTTGCTGGCATGTCCATTTTGTTGCGTTTGAAGTCAACGATACGGTATAGGCGTTTCGCCCCACCGCCTTTGCGACGCATAGTGATCCGTCCGGTGTTGTTCCGACCGCCGTTTTTACGCACACCTTCAGTGAGCGCTTTAACAGGACGGCCTTTCCAAAGCTCGGAACGGTCAATCAGAACCAACCCACGTTGGCCTGGCGTCGTCGGTTTATACGACTTTAGTGCCATTTCTTTCTGTCTTCCGTTTTTAGCGCGATCCGCAGACCGCTGTGGTTATACGGCCCCGTAGTTCCGTCAATTCAGAGTGCAAAACACTCGGCTTTAAAAAGTATGAGAGGCCCCAGAACGAATCCGAGGCCAATCGATTGGGCGGATGTATCAGGGATGGGGGGATGTGGCAAGTAGGCAAGTAATTTATTACCAAGCCAAAATGTTATTTTTCAAATTGATCCCTTTGAGACAAGCTCTTAGTTAAATCGATAGATATATGATGCATTTTTGTTAATTTTAATTCATCTACTTCTTCTTCCAAAGCTCCATGAATGAGTTGATTTCTCACTTTAATTAGCTCTCTTAATAATTTCGCTTCAGATGGTGTTATATTTCCTGAACTCGCAAGTAATTCTATTACTCTTGCTGGAGATTGTGGTTTTGTTGTCCTTTTAGGGAAAATGTGCCGCGCTATTGCTTCAAAAATTGCCCAATATAACAATAAAGATGCTCTCTCATTAGTTTCCTCTAATATTTTTGCTTCTTCAATTGTATTTAGAATACTTATATAACTAGTTTTGTTAATTATGGTACTCTCTACCCCTGCATAGACAACTTGAAAGCGCCAGCCATCTTTTTCAGAAATAAATGTTTTGATCTTTTCTAGTTTAGTGTCAGTCGATGGTGAAAATTTTCGTATGATCTCAACGATCACATTATCATTTTCCTTCAGTAGAATTGCATCTGGTATGTAGTTATTGGTAAAAAAGTTATATTGCTTTAGCTTGTTATATTCTGTGATAACTTCAAAGCCCTGTTTCTCCCAATTACTTTTCATTTTCTCGAGGGTCTCACGTTCGATTAATGCGTAGTCATTCATTCTATGATCTCCTCTTCCTTAATTTCTTCAATCTTAACATATACTACAGGGCCGTCCTCATGCATGGCATTAGTTAATTTCTCACTTGGGTCGTTAAAAGTTGCGTCATGCTGAGGGTTAAATCTCTGAACCACTAAACGGTCGATTAAATTATCATCAACATATACTACACCTACCAGTGCATCCATTATGTACTTGACGATATTATCTATATCACCATCCATCTCTACTTCAGGAAAGTAAAATATTGTGACCCCTAATCTCTGACTGTCGATATTCCAACCACTACCCTCAATCTCGCTAGAAGCTGCATCGGCAATAAGGTTTTGCCACTCTTCTTTGGCCTTAGGGTTTTTCGCTTGTAAACTTACAGGCGTACCAAAAACATTAAACTCTATTGGTAAGCTATGCCACATTGAAGGTTTATTTCCTTGTTATGCTTATGCATAAATACACAAAAACAGCTCATTGAACACCGTAAATTTATTAAACTAGCAAAGAACAAACGTATACTATTTCCCCCTTCCCTAGCCCACACACATCCCCTATCCTAGCCACAGGATGAGCCACAGCTCATCTCGGGGTGTCGTAGCCCCATGCGTGTCGGCTGGTATCAGCCGTACAATGATACCTCCTCGATTTATAGGTCGGGGAGGTTATGACGTATGTCCAAGGCTTCGGCCCAAAGGTCATAACGGCTGTGCACGCACGGTCTACGAACTCCCCGGCTGTCGGATCATCCGACGGCCGTTTTCATTTGTATATTTGATTTAAGGGAGCGGCGATTAGGCCATGATGATTTTTCCAAAGAGCGGTGAGATTGAGACCGTTTATATTACTCAAAAAACCAGAGCCAATGTGATCAACTTTCTGATCCAAGAAAAATTCCTGCACGCCGATGATCCTATCATCCCCATCGTCGCGGCCTTTGCCCGCCAACCCAACATCAACGAAATCCGCATCCGAAACCGCATAAGGCTGCTGTTTCGATAAGGGGGTGCGTGCCATACGCTTTCCATACGTCTGCCATACGCTTTCCATACACCCAAATCTGTGGAAATAGCCCCGTATTTCTTTTTTCTAAAAATATCCAAAATCATAAAAAAGTCATACGCCCTGTGCACGCATGGTGCACGCCGATCACATCCTGACAACTTCTGTCATGGGGCACGTTGTATAGGGAGCAGGTGGTGCAAAACCCACGGCTCAAAAAACAACACACTCTCATTTAAGGATGTTTAAAAATGGCACAATTTATATTCGTATATCACGGCGGCGCCGCCTCCGAGACCCCACAAGACCCACAGGCGGTAATGGCGAAATGGCAGGCATGGATGGACGCAGAACCAGGTGCATTTATCAACCCAGGCGCCCCTGTCGGTATGTCAAAAACCGTCTCCACAGGCGGTATAGCAGACAACGGCGGATCAAACCCCACATCAGGGTTTTCGATCGTTCAGGCCGCAGACATCGACGCTGCCTGCAAAATCGCCCAAGCCTGTCCTATACATGACAATAACGGTACGGTCGAAGTCGCCGAAATCATGGAAATGTAATATTATCAATCAGATAAACCGATGTCCCAACTGGGACATCGCCACAAACAAAAAAGCCCCCGACAAACGTCGAGGGCTTTTAAATTTTTATAATAACCTACTTAAAGACCAGTAGAGACGTCGATTGTGTTACCTTCTTCAAGTGTAACATATGCTTTTTTAACGTCCTTACGTTTACCCAGCTGACCGCGGAAACGCTTTACTTTACCTTTAGTGATCGTTGTATTCACTGCTTTTACTTTAACATTGAACAAGCCTTCTACAGCTTCTTTGATCTGAGGTTTGTTCGCATCGATAGCAACTTCAAAAACAACAGCGTTGGCTTCAGAAGCCATAGTTGCTTTTTCAGTAACGATCGGTTTGCGAATTACATCGTATAGTTCTGCTTTAGTGCTCATTTTAGACGAGCCTCCAATGCTTCAGCGCCAGCTTTTGTTAGAACCAAAGTGTTTGACTTCAAAATGTCGTACACGTTCGCACCTTGGCTTGGCAAAATGTCCAAACCATCGATGTTACGTGATGCCAACAAGAAGTTTGCATCCACTTCAGCACCATCAATTACAAGTGCTTTTTTCCAGCCAAGGTTTTTGACAGTTTTTGCCAATTCCTTAGTTTTTGCGTCTTTCAAAGTCGCCGCATCTAGGATCACCAACTCACCAGCAGTTGCCTTTGCAGACAAAGCGTGGCGAAGACCCAATTTACGGAACTTCTTAGTCAAATCGTGCGCGTGTGAGCGAACTTTTGGACCTTTGTAAACACCACCACCGCGGAAGATAGGCGCCGAACGAGCACCGTGACGTGCGCCACCAGTACCTTTTTGACGGTAAATCTTCTTTGTTGAGTAGCTTACTTCAGAACGTGTTTTAACTTTGTGTGTACCTGCTTGGCGTTTTGCCAATTGGTAACGCACAACACGGTGAAGAATGTCAGCGCGTGGCTCAAGACCAAAGATTGTATCGTCAAGATCGATAGAACCAGCGGCTTTAGAATCCAACTTGATTACGTCAGCTTTCATTATTCTGCTCCTCCTTCAGGTGCTTCTGTTGCTTCAGCAACTTGAGCTTCTTCTACCTGAGCTGGTGCTTGTTGGCTGCGAAGTGCTGCTGGGAAAGGAAGACCTTCTGGTGCTTTCTTTTTAACAGCGTCTTTAACAGTAACCCAACCACCTTTAGAACCAGGAACAGCGCCTTTGATCATGATAAGGCCACGATCGATGTCTGTTTTCACAACTTCCAAGTTCTGTGTTGTTACACGAGCAGCGCCCATGTGACCGGCCATTTTCTTACCTTTGAAAACACGACCAGGATCTTGACACTGACCAGTTGAACCGTGTGAACGGTGAGAGATAGACACACCGTGTGTCGCACGCAAACCGCCAAAGTTCCAACGTTTCATCGCACCAGCAAAACCTTTACCGATTGATGTACCAGCTACGTCTACTTTTTGACCTTCCAAAAAGTGGTTCGCAGTGATTTCTTCACCAACTTCGATCAAGTTCTCAGCAGAAACGCGGAATTCCGCGATTTTGCGTTTTGGTTCTACTTTAGCTTTTGCAAAGTGGCCACGCATTGCTGCAGATTGACGTTTTGCTTTAGCCGCACCAGCACCAAGCTGAACAGCTGTGTAGCCGTCAGTTTCTGATGTACGCTGAGCCACAACTTGTAGGTTTTCCATTTGAAGAACAGTTACAGGGATCTGCTTACCGTCTTCCATGAACAAACGTGTCATGCCCAATTTTTTTGCTATAATTCCAGAGCGCATAATATCTAGGCCCCTCTTATAGTTTGATCTCAACATCCACACCGGCAGCAAGATCAAGCTTCATAAGCGCGTCTACTGTTTGTGGAGTTGGGTCAACGATGTCTAATAGACGCTTATGCGTCCGGATTTCGAATTGCTCACGAGATTTCTTGTTTACGTGTGGACCACGCAAAACAGTGAACTTCTCGATCTTATTCGGCATAGGGATTGGGCCACGTACTTGTGCACCAGTCCGCTTGGCTGTGTTTACGATTTCTTGTGTAGACGCATCTAGCACGCGGTAATCGTAAGCTTTTAGCCTAATACGAATGTTTTGGCTTTGCATTGTTTAGCCTTTCAAGGCGTTAGAGTTGATAGGTAGAGCGACAGAGAATCTGCCGCCCTACGTCGAACCCGAAGGTTATTAGTATTTCTTAAGCGATGATTTTAGAAACAACGCCTGAGCCTACAGTACGACCACCTTCACGGATAGCGAAGCGCAAGCCTTCTTCCATCGCGATTGGGTAGATCAATTCTACTGAGAACTTCAAGTTGTCGCCTGGCATCACCATTTCTGTACCTGATGGTAGCTCAACAGTACCTGTCACGTCAGTTGTACGGAAGTAGAACTGTGGACGGTAGTTCGCGAAGAACGGCGTGTGACGGCCACCCTCGTCTTTCGTCAAGATATAAACCTCAGCTTCAAACTTAGTGTGCGGAGCAACTGAACCTGGCTTACAAAGAATTTGGCCGCGCTCAACACCGTCACGGTCGATACCACGTAGCAATGCGCCAACGTTGTCGCCTGCTTCACCACGGTCAAGCAATTTGCGGAACATTTCAACACCAGTACATGTTGTTTTTGATGTGTCACGGATACCAACGATTTCGATTTCGTCGCCTACGTTCACAGCGCCACGCTCAATACGGCCAGTTACAACTGTACCACGACCAGAGATTGAGAACACATCTTCGATCGGCATCAAGAACGGCTGGTCAACAGCACGTGCAGGTGTTGGGATGTATTCGTCAACAGCAGCCATCAATTCAGCAATTTTTTCTGAACCGATGTTTGCATCGCGGTCTTCCAGTGCTGCCAAAGCAGAACCAGCAATGATAGGAATATCATCACCTGGGTAGTCGTATTCGTTCAACAACTCACGGATTTCCATTTCAACAAGCTCTAGAAGCTCGTCATCATCCACTTGGTCAACCTTGTTCATGAACACAACCATGTAAGGGATGCCAACCTGGCGACCCAACAAAATGTGCTCACGTGTTTGTGGCATAGGACCGTCAGCTGCGTTCACAACCAAAATAGCGCCGTCCATTTGAGCCGCACCAGTGATCATGTTCTTCACATAGTCAGCGTGACCTGGACAATCAACGTGTGCATAGTGACGACCTTCTGTCTCATACTCAACGTGAGCAGTAGAAATCGTGATACCACGCGCTTTTTCTTCTGGTGCGCCGTCAATCTCGTCGTACGCTTTGAAGCTGTCTGAGAACTGCTTTGTAATCGCAGCTGTCAATGTTGTCTTACCGTGGTCAACGTGGCCAATTGTGCCAATGTTAACGTGCGGCTTATTACGTTCAAACTTTTCTTTTGCCATAACTAGGGCCTCCTAGGTTTGTATTCGGTCGGCAGTGCCTGACCTGTTGGTTTCAGATCAGGCGAATTTTGCCTGGATTTCTTCAGAGATATTGCTCGGTACTGCTTCGTAGTGTGAGAACTGCATAGTAAAGTTCGCACGACCTGAAGACATAGAGCGCAATGTGTTGATGTAACCGAACATGTTTGCCAAAGGCACACGTGCGTCGATTGCAATCGCGTTACCGCGAGTGTCTTGACCTTGAACCATGCCGCGGCGTGATGTCAGGTCACCGATGATACCACCTGTGTATTCGTCAGGTGTCACAACTTCCACTTTCATGATTGGCTCTAGCATTTTCGCACCAGCTTTGCGCATACCTTCGCGCATACCCATACGACCAGCGATTTCAAACGCCATAACACTTGAGTCAACATCGTGGAATTTACCGTCGATCAACTCTACTTTAAAGTCGATCACTGGGAAACCAGCTAATGGGCCAGAGTCCATTACAGATTCGATACCTTTTTCAACACCAGGGATGTATTCTTTTGGAATAGCACCACCAACGATCTTAGATTCGAAAGAGTAACCTTCACCCGGCTCAGTTGGGATGATGTTCATCTTAACTTCAGCGTACTGACCAGAACCACCAGATTGCTTTTTGTGCGTGTAAGAAATCTCAGCTTCGTGAGAAATCGTTTCACGGTAAGCAACTTGAGGTGCACCGATGTTCGCTTCAACTTTAAATTCACGCTTCAAACGATCCACAAGGATGTCTAGGTGAAGTTCGCCCATACCCTTCATGATTGTTTGACCAGACTCTAGGTCTGTTTCAACGCGGAATGATGGATCTTCTGCAGCCAAACGACCAAGACCTTGAGACATTTTCTCTTGGTCAGCTTTTGTTTTAGGCTCAACGGCAATTTCGATCACAGGATCTGGGAAAGTCATTGTTTCTAGAACAACTGGTTCGTTCACAGCACAAAGTGTATCACCTGTTGTTGTGTCTTTCAGACCTGCCAACGCGATAATGTCACCTGCAAATGCTTCTGTGATTTCTTCACGCTCGATTGAGTGCATCATCATCATACGGCCAACACGCTCTTTTTTACCCTTAGTAGAGTTCAATAGAGTGTCGCCTTTGTTCAAAACACCTGAGTAGATACGTGTGAAAGTCAAAGAGCCAACAAATGGGTCGTTCATGATTTTAAACGCAAGACCAGAGAAACCCATTGTGTCGTCTGCACGACGTGCAATGTCACGTGTCTCTGTTTCGTCGCCTGGTTTAAAGCCCATGTAGTCAACAACGTCCAATGGAGACGGAAGATAGTCGATCACAGCGTTTAGAAGTGGTTGAACACCTTTGTTTTTGAACGCAGAACCGCCCAATACAGGAACGAAAGACATAGACAAACAGCCTTTACGAACCAATGTACGCAAAGTTGCAACGTCTGGCTCATTACCTTCTAGGTAAGCTTCCATTGCGTCGTCGTCCATTTCAACAGCGTTCTCAACCAATTTGTTGCGCCATTCATCAGCAGTCGCTTGTAAGCTTTCACGGATTGGAGCTTTCACCCAAGATGCACCAAGGTCTTCACCCTGCCACAACCATTCTTCCATAGTTACAAGATCAACAAGACCTTCTAGTTCTGTTTCCGCACCGATAGGGAAAGCAACAGGAACAGCAGTTGCACCTGTACGCTCTTCGATCATGTTTACACAGTTAAAGAAGTCCGCACCGATTTTGTCCATTTTGTTAACAAAGACCATACGAGGCACTTTGTAACGGTCAGCTTGGCGCCAAACTGTTTCAGTTTGAGGCTCAACACCAGCGTTTGCGTCAAGAACACAAACAGCACCATCCAAAACAGCCAATGAACGCTCAACTTCAATAGTAAAGTCAACGTGTCCTGGTGTATCGATGATGTTCAAACGGTGTTTAGGAGTATCGGCTTTTGCGCCGTCTTCTGTGCGTTCCCAGAATGTAGTTGTCGCAGCAGACGTAATAGTAATACCACGCTCTTGCTCTTGCTCCATCCAGTCCATAGTCGCGGCGCCATCATGCACCTCGCCAATGTTGTGAGATTTACCTGTGTAGTACAGGATACGTTCGGAACAAGTAGTCTTACCAGCATCGATGTGAGCCATGATGCCGAAGTTACGGTATAGTTCGAGAGGATATTCGCGTGCCATCTGACTGAGCCTTTTCCTAAATTACCAGCGGTAGTGGCTGAATGCTTTGTTCGCATCGGCCATCTTGTGCGTGTCTTCGCGTTTCTTAACGGCTGTGCCGCGGCTGTTGATGGCATCCATCAATTCGCCTGCAAGACGCTCTTCCATTGTGTTTTCGTTGCGCTTACGAGAAGCACCGATCAACCAACGGATAGCCAAAGCTTCACGACGCTCTGTGCGTACTTCAACAGGAACCTGGTAAGTCGCACCACCAACACGGCGAGAACGAACCTCGACAGATGGTTTGATGTTTTCAAGAGCTTCGTGGAATACTTCTACTGGCGCACGCTTTGTTTTGTCTTCAACGCGATCAAGCGCGCCGTATACAATGCGTTCTGCAACGGATTTTTTACCGTCCAGCATCAAGTTGTTCATAAATTTAGACAATACCTTGTCACCAAACTTGGCATCAGGCAAAATCTCACGTTTTTCAGCGCGGTGGCGTCTAGACATATCGTGTAACCCTTATTTCGGTTTCTTCGCGCCGTATTTCGAACGACGTTGTTTACGGTCTTTTACGCCTTGTGTATCAAGTACACCGCGCAAGATGTGATAGCGAACACCAGGAAGGTCTTTTACACGACCGCCACGGATCAGAACAACTGAGTGTTCTTGAAGGTTGTGACTTTCACCTGGAATGTATGAGATAACCTCGAAACCGTTCGTTAGACGAACTTTTGCAACTTTACGCATAGCAGAGTTAGGTTTCTTAGGTGTCGTTGTATATACACGTGTACATACGCCACGCTTCTGCGGACATGCCTGCAGGTGCATAGACTTTTGACGTTTTACTTTCGGCTGGCGCGGTTTGCGGATCAGCTGTTGTATTGTTGGCATTCGGAACTCCCGTATGTCCTTGTTTCAAACTCGAATAGGCGCCTGATCTGTCGATCAAACACCGCGACACGGCAGCCCGCACGTGTTGTGGATGGACTACCGCGGTAAAAACCAGAGGATCGAGACGCAAAGTCTGGATCATGACCGCCAGATTGTGGCTTGTATGAGAAAAAAAGCGGACTTTTCCCCTCAGGTAGCGCGCGTATAGATCGAGTCGGGGTAGGTGTCAACAGTTGCGGCGCTCAAAGACGGAAACTGTACCACAAGCGTTTCATACAAACTTCACTCTCTGGTGACAGTATAAAAAGCCCTAATCAGGTTGGTGTTCTATGGCTTTATGGGAGAGAAGTGTCAATTTAACCTCATAGAATAGCAAGATAGCTATCTCCCATTATCTTTAAAAGCTGACCATCAATAATGTGACTTCGGTGCAGCCAATTTGAGAAGATGTGTTATTTTATCAAATAATTCCTCTGGTACTGAAAAGTCGCGCATAATTATAAAGTACAAATGTACAAGGTCTGGGTAAAGGAGCCCTTTGTCTGTGGCATGCGTCACCGCCACTTCAATTGTCTCAGCACTTTTTTTCTTTTGTCGACTCTTAAATTGACGGCGCGCTAAATCAACCAGGTAACAAGGGTGATTACCAGATAAGCTGACAGCTTTGCGTGCATATTTTAAAGCGTTTTTACTGTCTTTGTTTGCGTCAAATACATCGCCCAATCGTTTCGCATACAAAGCGGTTTCAGGTGAACCTTCAAAAACCTCCTCAGCCAATGCAAGTGCAACACCGGTTTCTTTCGCAACACGGTGATACACAGACATTGCACTCATTAGGCTTATATCCAGCTTAGGATTACAATCCAATCGGGTTTGCAACTGATTGATCTTTTCTTGGAGTTGATCAACAGCGTTATGGTTTCGCCTTAACCTCATCGTCATCCTCCCATTCCAATCTCGCGTAAAAAGATCACCATTGAAAATCGGATAATTACCCCCATTTTCGGCGGGTAAATGTTGCGCATACCCTTCTATTTTTGAACTTGTGAAAAGCACTGGATCATACGGAAAAAACGTATCAGGCGTTAAAATACCCTTGTTGATAAAAAAACCAACAATCTGATTGCTAATCAAGTCATGGGGAGCATGCCAAAGTCCACTTAAAATAAAAGAACGTAGATTATCCACGTTACCAAGACGGTATTCAGCAATCGCCATTTGCAAATGAATCGCTGCAGCTTCTTTGTGTGATGTCATCGTTCTTTTGCAAAAAATATCTTCGTACAATGAACGTAATTCCACATCCTGCCCAAGGGTTAATTTGCAATCAGCTAACAGCGCATAAAGATACTCTATCTTTATATCAGCTCGAATATACTTTTCCAGCATACGAGAAGCTCTTTCAATATCACCAAGGGATCGTAAATATGAAACCGCAAATACAATAGATTGACTTAAGTCTGCATGATTAAGAAAGCGCTTTGGTTCATTTTCTAAACGTCGCACCAATTCATTATAAGCTAGCCTTTTCTGTGGAAGGCTAATGTGTTTGGGGGTAGTAATTCTTTCCCCATTGCCAAATTCGATGGCAATATTACTAAACCCACTTTTCTCAGGTGCATAGATTCTATCACATTGAGACATTGCATAAAGCTCGAGAAAGTCTCTTTGGGCAGAATTTAAATCCTCGATTTCGACAATGTCATTAAATGTTAGGATCGGGAAACGTTGGCTTAGATTGTTAAGTTCCTGTTGTGTATCAGAAAACACTAAAATCTTGGTTTCATGAGATTGTGAAAGCTCGGTTTCAATCACATTTTCATAAAATACCGTTGGCGTATATTTTCTTGGCCATGATTTATGAATGAAAATTTCATTGGTAATGATATCACCACGTCGTATGTGACAGGCAACATTTGAATCTCCCTTCAGTGTAGCCTTTATCGCTTTCATTTGAGTTTTGATCAGAGTTGAAAATGGTATTGTCTCTAGTAGATTTGTGAACCGCTTGTTGACTTCAGCAGCATCTTCCCAAGGCAAGGTGATGACAGAAAAAGGATTCCCGCAAAGAAAATATTCCCCCTCTTTGAGTCGTCTTCGCAGGTCATCAACAGAGGATAAATCATTAAATGGTGGTGCTAAATTCGTTGCAGTTTTTACTTTCGGAAGCCACTCTTGGTTTGATAAAAAACAGCTGTCTATAAAATCTTGGGAAAATAATGCCTCAGGTGCCAACAACTCGGGGCTGGTAGAGTCATTCATGCTCCAATAGATTCCATAAGGCAGATCGTAATCTTGACATATGCGGAAAACATTTGCCAAAACCATTAAGCGTGCGCCCATCCTATCACGCCGATCAGCAACTATTTTTCCAACCATATTCTCCACCACTTACGACGTTAGTCGGCATTCTAAAGTATTCTATATCAGCCATATAGATCTGAATAGAATAATTGGCGCGTCAAGATAAGGGCACTAAGAGCATCATATGATGTTTCCTGTGCATAATAAAAAAAGCCCCTACCAAATGGAGGGGCTTCTTAAATTCAACTTATAAGCTTTTAGCTAGGTTGCTCAGTACCGTCTCCGCCAGTACCCAAGTCAACAACCATATCATCACCCATCACATCGCTTGCATCATCAAACACAGAGTTTGGATCAACGGCATCGTCAGATGTAGGCGCTGCAAGTGCTGCTGCTTGTTCAGCTGCTTGACGCTTATCTTCAAGGACTACTGCGTCACGATCGGCCGCAATTTTCTTGATTTGATGCGTCGCACCACCTGTACCTGCTGGGATCAAACGACCAACAATTACGTTCTCTTTCAGACCGATCAGCTTGTCACGCTTACCGCGTGTCGCTGCATCTGTAAGAACACGTGTTGTTTCTTGGAACGAAGCCGCTGAGATGAACGAACGTGTTTGCAACGATGCTTTTGTGATACCCAATAGGATTGGGCCACCTTTTGCTGGCTCACGACCAGCGGCCATTGCTTTTTCATTCGCTTCGTCAAACTCAACTTTATCGACTTGCTCGCCTTTCAGAAGTGTTGTTCCACCAGACTCGCTGATTTCCCATTTCTGAAGCATTTGACGTACAATCACTTCGATATGCTTATCGTTGATTTTCACACCTTGCAGGCGGTAAACGTCTTGAACTTCGTCAATCATATAGTCAGCCAAAGCTTCTACACCCATGATGTTCAAGATGTCATGCGGAGCTGGGTTGCCGTCCATGATGTATTCACCCTTCTGAACAAAATCACCTTCCTGAACAGGAATATGTTTGCCTTTAGGCACCATGTATTCAACCTTCACTTCTGCATCATCTACAGATTCAATCGCGATACGACGTTTGTTTTTGTAGTCCTTACCAAAGCGCACATAGCCATCGATTTCAGCGATGATCGCGTGATCTTTTGGACGACGGGCTTCAAACAATTCAGCAACACGTGGCAGACCACCTGTAATGTCTTTTGTTTTCGCACCTTCGCGTGGGATACGTGCCAGAACGTCACCCGCTTGAACCTCTTGTCCGTCTTCAACTGACAAAATAGCGTCCACAGACATGCCGTGTGTTTCTGGGTTGCCGTTGTCCAAACGAACAGGCTCACCAGTTTTTGGATCCATAACGATGATTTCAGGTTTCAGATCGCTACCTTTCGTGGCTGAACGCCAGTCGATAACGATTTTCTGAGAGATACCTGTTGCATCATCCGTTACGTCACGCACAGACACACCAGATGTTAGGTCAACGAACTTCGCCACACCAGGCTTTTCAGCCAAGATCGGCAATGTGTACGGATCCCATTCAAACAATTTGTCACCGCGTGAAACTTTTGCACCGTCTTTAACAAGAAGCTTAGTACCGTACATAAGTTTAAACTTGGCACGCTCAACACCGTTTTCATCCATCACAGCCAATTCTGTTGAACGACCCATGATGATTTGTTCTTTATCACGGTTCGTCAAAATTGCTGGGTTGCGGATTTCAACAACACCATCTGTGTTTGTGTCTTGGAATGACTGCTGACCACCTTGCGCAATACCGCCAATGTGGAATGTACGCATAGTAAGCTGTGTACCAGGCTCACCAATAGATTGTGCTGCGATAATACCAACAGCTTCACCAGGGTTCACCATTGTACCGCGTGCTAGGTCACGACCATAACACATTGCACAAATACCGTCTTCCGCATCACATGTCAGTGGTGAACGGATTTGAACAGTCACAACACCAGCGGCCTCGATCATGTCAGCCATACGTTCGTCAACCAACTCACCTGAACGGCATACAAGTTCGTCTGTTGCTGGATTGATAACGTCTTCTGCTGTTACACGACCCAATAGACGTTCAGACAATGATGAAACAACTTCACCATCGTTGATCGCTGCTTGTGCAGTGATTGAACGCTCAGTTCCACAGTCGTTCTGACGAACGATGCAGTCTTGGGCAACGTCAACCAAGCGACGTGTAAGGTAACCAGAGTTAGCCGTTTTAAGCGCCGTATCAGCAAGACCCTTACGAGCACCGTGAGTAGAGTTAAAGTACTCTAGCACTGTCAAACCTTCTTTAAAGTTTGAGATAATCGGTGTTTCAATAATCTCACCAGATGGTTTCGCCATAAGGCCACGCATACCGCCAAGCTGTTTCATCTGCGCGGGGGAACCACGCGCACCAGAGTGAGCCATCATGTAAACGCTGTTTGGTTCTTTTTCTTCACCAGCATCAGATACTTTAACAGATGACATTTCACCCATCATCGCATCCGCAACTGTATCAGAACACTTAGACCAAGTATCAACAACTTTGTTGTACTTCTCGCCCTGTGTGATCAAACCGTCCAGATACTGTTGTTCGAACTCTTTAACCTGTTCGCGCGTATCGTTCACGATTGTCCATTTGCTGTCTGGGATAACCATATCGTCTTTACCAAACGAAATACCCGCTTTGAAAGCTTCGCGGAAGCCAAGTGTCATGATCTGGTCACAGAAGATAACAGACTCTTTTTGACCACAGTAGCGGTAAACAGTGTCGATCACTTCAGCAACTTCAGCTTTACGCAACAAACGGTTTGTCAGATCAAACGGTGCTTTTACATTCAATGGTAACATTGAACCCAAACGCACACGACCAGGTGTTGTTTCAAAACGCTGCCATACAATATTACCCTCTTCATCAACCTGCTCTACACGGCAGATGATTTTAGAGTGTAGGTGCACAAGACCGTTGTCCAAAGCATGTTCAACTTCTTGCGGGTTCGCAAAAGTCATGCCTTGGCCTTTTAGACCTTCGCGTTCCATTGTGATGTAGTACAGACCCAAGATCATATCCTGTGATGGAACGATAATTGGCTTACCATTCGCAGGGGATAGAACGTTATTTGTAGACATCATCAATACACGTGCTTCCAACTGAGCCTCAAGGCTTAGTGGAACGTGAACAGCCATTTGGTCACCGTCGAAGTCAGCGTTAAACGCAGAACATACAAGCGGGTGCAATTGGATTGCTTTACCTTCGATCAGCGTCGGTTCGAACGCTTGGATACCCAAACGGTGCAATGTAGGCGCACGGTTTAGCATCACTGGATGTTCGCGGATCACTTCGTCCAAGATATCCCACACTTCTGGACGCTCTTTTTCAACGATCTTCTTCGCTTGTTTCACTGTTGAGGACATACCTTTGGCCTCTAGACGTGAATAGATAAACGGTTTGAACAGCTCCAAAGCCATCTTTTTCGGCAAACCACATTGGTGCAGTTTCAATTCAGGGCCAGTCACAATTACGGAACGGCCAGAGAAGTCTACGCGTTTACCCAAAAGGTTTTGACGGAAACGACCTTGTTTACCTTTAAGCATGTCTGACAATGATTTCAGCGCACGTTTGTTTGCGCCTGTAATCACACGGCCACGACGGCCGTTGTCGAACAATGCATCAACAGATTCCTGCAACATACGTTTTTCGTTACGTACGATGATGTCAGGTGCGCGCAATTCGATCAGACGCTTCAAACGGTTGTTACGGTTGATCACACGACGGTAAAGGTCGTTCAAATCAGACGTTGCAAAACGACCACCATCTAGTGGCACCAATGGGCGCAACTCTGGTGGGATCACTGGAAGAACAGTCATAACCATCCACTCTGGGCGGTTGCCAGAGTCGATAAACGCTTCAACAACTTTCAAACGTTTGATGATTTTCTTTGGCTTCAATTCACCAGTTGCTTCTGCCAATTCTTCGCGCAGTTGCTCTGCTTCTGCTTCCAAATCGATGTTTGACAACATCTCACGGATAGCTTCAGCACCGATACCAGCATTGAACGCATCTTCGCCATAAACGTCTTGTGCGTCCATGTACTCTTCTTCGTTCATCATTTGACCGTAGTTAAGGTCAGTCAAACCTGGTTCGATCACAACGTATTGTTCAAAGTACAAAATACGCTCTAGTTCACGCAAAGTCATATCCAGCATCAAACCAATGCGTGATGGCAATGATTTCAAAAACCAGATGTGCGCACATGGTGCAGCCAGATCAATATGGCCCATACGTTCGCGACGTACTTTTTGAAGCGTAACTTCAACACCACATTTCTCGCAGACAACGCCACGATATTTCATGCGTTTATATTTTCCGCATAAGCATTCGTAATCTTTTACTGGGCCAAAGATACGGGCACAGAATAGACCGTCACGCTCTGGTTTGAACGTACGATAGTTGATGGTTTCCGGCTTCTTAATCTCACCAAAAGACCAAGACAAAATACGCTCTGGCGATGCCAAAGAGATTTTAATCTCGTCAAAAGACTTCGGTGGCTGGACCGGGTTAAACGGGTTGTTCGTGATTTCTTGGTTCATGTTTTAGATCCTAATCTCGATTTCCTAAGGGAGCAGGCGCGAGCGCCTACTCAGTCTCCGCGTCCAGCAATTCGACGTTTAAGCCGAGAGAGCGGATTTCTTTGACAAGTACGTTGAACGATTCTGGGATACCAGCTTCGAAGTTGTCGTCGCCTTTAACAATGCTTTCGTACACTTTCGTACGACCTGCAACGTCATCAGACTTCACGGTTAGCATCTCTTGCAGCGTGTAAGCTGCGCCGTATGCTTCCAATGCCCAAACTTCCATCTCACCAAAGCGCTGACCACCGAACTGAGCTTTACCGCCCAATGGTTGCTGAGTGACCAAGCTGTATGGACCAGTTGAACGTGCGTGAATTTTGTCGTCCACCAAGTGGTGAAGTTTCAACAAGTATTTCACACCAACCGTTACAGGACGTGCAAACTGCTCACCTGTGCGGCCGTCGAATACGATAGATTGACCTGATGTCTCGAAACCAGCACGCATAAGTGCATCGTTCACATCAGCCTCTTTCGCACCGTCGAATACTGGCGTTGCAATTGGCACACCGCGTGTAACGTTACCCGCTGCTTCAAGGAACTGATCTTCGTCCATTGTTTTAATTGCAGCGTCGTAAACTTCGTCACCATAAGCTGTGCGCATGGCTTCTTGAACAGGTGTCATATCACCAGAACGGCGGTATTCCTGAAGCGCCTCATCAACTGAGATGCCCAACCCGCGTGCGGCCCAACCCATGTGAGTTTCAAGAATTTGTCCTACGTTCATACGTGATGGAACGCCCAGTGGGTTCAAACAGAAGTCTACAGGTGTACCGTCAGCCAAGAATGGCATGTCTTCTTCTGGAACAACGCGTGAAATCACACCTTTGTTGCCGTGACGACCAGCCATCTTATCACCTGGTTGAAGTTTACGCTTCACAGCGATGAAGACTTTAACCATTTTCATCACACCTGGAGGCAAGTCATCACCACGGCGTACTTTTTCAACTTTGTCTTCAAAGCGCGCTTCTAGTGTTTTCTTCTGCACTTCGTATTGCGCGTTCAAAGCTTCAACTTCCGCTGCTTCTTTGTCATCGCTCAGTGCAAGCTGCCACCATTGACCGTTGCTTAGAGTATCTAGCAATTCGTCAGTGATTGTTGAGCCTGATTTCACGCCTTTCGGACCTTTCACAGCCGTCTTGCCGATGATCATAGATTTCAAACGTGCATAGATGTTGCGATCCAAGATGGCGATCTCGTCATCACGGTCACGTGCTAGACGTTCAACTTCTTCACGTTCGATTTGCAAGGCACGTTCGTCTTTTTCAATACCATGACGGTTGAAAACACGAACTTCCACAACTGTACCATAGTCACCTGGTGGTAGGCGCAATGATGTATCACGTACATCAGATGCTTTCTCACCAAAGATAGCACGCAACAACTTCTCTTCAGGAGTCATTGGGCTTTCACCTTTTGGTGTGATCTTACCAACAAGAATGTCAGATGGGCCAACTTCTGCACCGATGTAAACGATACCAGCTTCGTCCAAGTTACGCAGAGCTTCTTCGCCTACGTTTGGAATATCACGTGTGATTTCCTCTGGACCTAGTTTCGTATCACGGGCAGCTACTTCGAACTCTTCGATATGAACAGATGTAAAGACGTCGTCTTTCACAATACGCTCAGAGATCAAAATTGAGTCTTCGTAGTTGTAACCATTCCACGGCATAAATGCGACGAGGATGTTTTTACCCAGTGCCAATTCACCGATATCTGTTGATGGGCCATCTGCTACAACTTCACCAGCTGCAACACGGTCACCAACTTTCACCAACGGGCGTTGGTTGATACATGTGTTTTGGTTTGAACGTTGGAATTTACGCAAACGGTAGATATCCACGCCTGGGTCGCCAGCTTCCATTGCATCCGTAACACGTACAACGATACGCATCGCGTCCACTTGGTCGATGATACCACCACGTCGTGCAGCAATTGCAGCACCAGAATCGCGAGCAACAACGCTTTCGATACCTGTACCAACATATGGTGCTTCCGCTTTCAACAGTGGAACAGCCTGACGTTGCATGTTTGAACCCATCAATGCGCGGTTGGCGTCATCGTTTTCTAGGAATGGGATCAAAGACGCAGCAACAGAAACAAGCTGTTTCGGACTAACGTCGATATAATCGATGTTTTCTGGTGGGTTCAACATGAAGTCACCGCCCTTACGGGTCGATGCCAGTTCATTTACGAACTTACCATTTTCATCAAGTGTTGCGTTGGCCTGCGCTACTGTGTGGCGCATTTCTTCGGTTGCAGACATGTAGTTAACTTCGTCTGTTACCTGACCTTCGATCACTTTACGGTATGGTGTTTCGATGAAACCATATTTGTTCACACGTGCGAATGACGCCAAAGAGTTGATCAAACCAATGTTCGGACCCTCTGGAGTTTCAATCGGACACATACGACCGTAGTGTGTTGGGTGAACGTCGCGAACTTCAAAACCTGCACGTTCACGTGTCAAACCACCTGGCCCAAGCGCTGACAAGCGTCGCTTGTGCGTCACTTCGGACAATGGGTTTGTTTGGTCCATGAACTGTGACAACTGTGATGAGCCAAAGAACTCACGCACCGCAGCCGCCGCTGGTTTCGCATTGATCAAGTCTTGAGGCATGATCGCATCGATTTCTACAGATGACATACGTTCTTTGATTGCGCGGTCCATACGTAGAAGGCCAACACGGTATTGATTTTCCATCAATTCACCAACAGAACGAACACGGCGGTTACCCAAGTGGTCGATATCGTCCACGTCGCCTTTGCCATCACGCAATTCAACAAGCGCTTTTACAACAGCAATGATGTCTTCTTTGCGCAATGTGCGTTGTGTGTCTTCTGCGTCTAATTCAAGACGCATGTTCATTTTCACACGACCCACAGCTGACAAGTCATAACGCTCTGAATCAAAGAACAATGTGTCGAACAATGCTGATGCGGCATCAACGGTTGGTGGCTCACCTGGGCGCATAACGCGGTAGATGTCCATCAATGCTGTGTCGCGACCCAAGTTTTTATCCGCAGCCAAAGTGTTGCGGATATATGGACCAACATTTACGTTGTCGATGTCCAATGTTGGAATGTCTGTGACGCCATTTTCCAACAATGTGTGGATTGTACCACCAACAATGTTTTCTTCTTTGTCGAACTCAAGTGTTAGTTCATCACCTGCTTCTACCCAGATCTCACCAGTTTCTTCGTTGATGATATCTTTAGCTACAAAACGACCAACCAAACCTTCGAATGGCACAAGAACTTCCGTTACTTTGCCTTCCTCGATCAGTTTCTTAACTGCGCGCGGTGTTACTTTTTTACCTGCTTCTGCAATCACATCGCCTGTTTTAGCATCAATGATATCTAAAGCTGGCTTTGTGCCACGAACACGTTGTGGGAAGAATTTAGTCACCCATGACTTTTTCTTCTTGTTGAACTTGTAGTTCACGGTGTCGTAATACGCATCACAAATGCCTTCTTGGTCTAGGCCAAGTGCATAAAGAAGCGTTGTTACAGGTAACTTACGGCGACGGTCGATACGTGCGTATACAATGTCTTTCGCATCAAATTCAAAGTCCAACCAAGAACCGCGGTAAGGGATAATGCGGCTGGCGAACAATAGTTTACCTGATGAATGTGTCTTACCACGGTCATGGTCAAAGAACACACCAGGTGAACGGTGCATCTGAGAAACGATAACACGCTCAGTACCGTTCACTACGAACGTACCATTGTGTGTCATCAAAGGCATATCGCCCATGAATACGTCTTGTTCTTTGATGTCTTTAACAGAACGTGCGCCTGTATCTTCGTCCACATCAAATACGATCAAGCGCAACGTCACTTTCAGTGGAGCGCTGTATGTCATGTCACGTTGCTGACATTCTTCAACATCGTACTTTGGTTTTTCAAGTTCGTATTTTACGTACTCAAGAACCGCAGTTTCATTGAAGTCTTTGATTGGGAATACAGATTGGAAAACACCATTGATGCCTTCGCCGTCCATATGTGTGTCTTGATCACCAGAGCGCAAGAAAAGATCATAAGAACTTTTTTGAACTTCGATAAGGTTAGGCATATCCAAAACTTCGCGGATTTTGCCATAATATTTACGAATACGTTTTGTACCGGAATGCGTCTGAGCCATGCTCGTCTTCACCTTCTTCTAAATTGTTCACCCTGAGCGATCGTCGGGTACCGACGCCCAAAGCCAACGAAACACGCTTCAGTCCTATTCTTGCCAGAGATCCCTAGTGCTCTGGCTCCCGAACTTGAACCGTGTCTTTCAAAAGGTCTGATAAAAGGCCCTTGGAAAGACAGGTTCGGCTGGGCCCGCAATTAGCAGACCCAGCCAAATTTTTGTTGGGGTTAACCCCCGAAGATTACTTAAGCTCGACTTCAGCGCCTGCTTCTTCAAGTTTCTTCTTGATCTCTTCAGCTTCTGCTTTTGGCGCGCCTTCTTTAACAGCTTTGCCACCAGCTTCTACTAGATCTTTTGCTTCTTTTAGGCCAAGACCAGTGATCGCACGAACTTCTTTGATCACGTTGATTTTCTTGTCGCCTGCAGCTTTCAGAATTACGTCGAATTCGTCTTTGTCTGCAGCAGCGTCGCCACCAGCGTCGCCACCAGCGCCACCAGCAACCATTACAGCGCCACCAGCAGCAGGCTCGATGCCATACTCGTCTTTAAGAAGTGTTTTTAGTTCTTGAGCTTCCAAAAGCGTTAGACCAACGATTTCTTCAGCAAGTTTTTTAATATCAGCCATTTGATATATCCAGTTCAGTTTTTAAGTTCTGTTTCCAGTGATGCCGCTATCCACGACACCGAATTACATTTGCAGTTATTACGCAGCTTTCTCTTCAACCGCTTCCACAAGGGATGCGATATTCGAAGCAGGCGCGCCAATAGCACCAGCGATGTTGCTTGCAGGAGCTCCGATACAGCCAACGATAGAAGCAATAAGCTCCTCACGTGACGGCATAGCAGCAACGGCTTTAACACCAGCTAGATCAAGTGCTGTCTCACCCATAGCACCACCAAGAATAACAAGCTTGTCATTCTCTTTAGCGTAGTCGTTGGTGACCTTAGCGGCCGCAACAGGGTCTTCTGAATAAGACAGAACAGTCATTCCTGTCAGCATACCTGAAATGCTTTCGCATGGTTTGCCATCAAGAGCGATTTTGGCGAGCTTGTTTTTGGCTACACGTACAGCACCACCCGCTTCACGCATGCGCGCGCGGAAGTCCTGCATTTCTGCAACTGTAATGCCGGCGTAGTGAGACACTACAACAACACCAGAGTCCGTGAAGATTTGGCCAAGTTCATCGACCAGGGCTTCTTTTTGGGCTCTATCCACAGTTTTTCTCCAAATTATAGAAGGCTTACGCCCTCCGGCTCAGTTTTCACCAGATCAGTCGAAACCAACCTAGCATCTTAGGGTCCTTATCTACGGGTCCCTCCCAAAATCACTCGAGGCAAGTAAGCCCAAGCTAATTTGTTCGTTCCCCATCTCAGGCAGGAGATTAAGTCGTTTGTAGCGACACCCACCGTCTCGGACAGTATGAAGAGCGGCGAACCACTCTTCGTATCAACCGCGCCCCGAAGGACGCGATCAAATTCTTTTATCCAGCAATCGCTGCATCAACATTCAAAGTCACACCTGGGCCCATTGTTGAGCTTACAGCGATCTTTTTCATGTATGTGCCTTTTGCGCCTTCTGGCTTAGCTTTTTGAACAGCTGCAACGAATGCTTTGATGTTCTCAGCCAATTTTGCTTCGTCGAAAGATGCTTTACCAACACCTGCGTGTACAACACCCGCTTTTTCAACCTTGAACTGCACTTCGCCGCCTTTAGCCGCTTCAACAGCTGCTTTAACATCCATAGTCACAGTACCCACACGTGGGTTTGGCATAAGGTTACGTGGACCAAGTACTTTACCCAAGCGACCAACAACAGCCATCATGTCTGGTGTAGCGATACAACGGTCAAATTCGATTGTGCCGCCTTGTACGATTTCCATAAGGTCCTCTGCACCAACAATGTCAGCACCTGCTGCTTTAGCTTCTTCAGCTTTTGCATCACGCGCAAATACAGCAACGCGCATTGTTTTACCTGTGCCGTTTGGCAAGGCAACAACACCACGAACCATTTGGTCAGCGTGACGTGGGTCAACACCCAAGTTCACAGCGATATCTACAGTTTCGTCGAATTTAGCATTCGCATTGGCTTTAACCAAAGCTACTGCTTCTTCGATTGTAACGTCTGCTTTGCCAGCGAATGCAGCTTTAGCAGCCGTTGTTCTTTTACCTAGTTTAGCCATTACTTCACCTCGATGCCCATAGAACGCGCAGAACCCATGATAATCAGCATAGCTGCATCGATGTCATTTGCGTTTAGGTCTTTCATTTTCGCTTCAGCGATTTCTTTAACTTGCTTCGCAGTTACAGAACCGACAACTTCGCGACCTGGAAGGTTTGCACCAGACTTAAGCTTTGCAGCTTTTTTCAGCATGTATGATGCTGGTGGTGTTTTCACATCCATAGTGAATGATTTATCAACATAATATGTGATGATTGTTGGGCAAGGCGCACCTGGCTCCAACTCCTGTGTTTTCGCGTTAAACGCCTTACAGAATTCCATGATGTTGATACCGCGTTGACCCAATGCTGGGCCTACGGGTGGTGATGGGTTGGCTTGACCTGCAGGAACCTGCAGTTTCATTGTGCCAGCTACTTTTTTAGCCATAATGGCCTCCTACTTTGCTCCGACCATCTGGGCGCGTCCCATCTGGTCAATTTTGGTGTGGTACGGTTTCAGATCACGCGTGACCTTAGCCTCCCACAAACACCATGCTAAGTGATCTTACTCACTTGCATGTATTCCAGTTCAACAGGCGTCTCACGCCCGAAGATTGATACGGTCACTTTCAGACGTGAATTTTCGGCATCCACCTCTTCGACCATTCCAGAGAACCCTTCGAATGGGCCATCTGTTACATTTATTTGCTCGCCGATTTCGAACACGATTGTTGAACGTGGGCTTTCAGCGCCCTCTTCAACTTGGTTCAAGATCGCTGCAACCTCGCGGTCGCGCATTGGGATCGGCTTACCTGGCTGACCCAAGAAACCGGTTACACGGTTCACGTTAGAGATCAGGTGATACCCGCGCTCAGTCATGTCCATGCGGATCAAGATGTAGCCCGGCATAAAGCGACGCTCAGCAGTCACTTTTTTACCCTTACGAACCTCAATTACCTCTTCAGTCGGAACCAAAGCTTCTTCGATTTGGTCCTCTAGGCCCTCTTGTTCAACAAGTTCTTTGATCTGTTCAGCAACTTTTTTCTCGTAATTCGAGAGAACACTTACTGAATACCAACGTTTAGCCATTTAGTCCGACACCTTGTGCACTGACAGTTTCCCGCCAAAAATTCCGTTTATTTCAAATACTTAACGTATCCAAATACTACAACAAAATAGCGCGCATACCGAATCGTTGCGCGCTAGAATGTTCTGAGTACTGGGCTGATACCGCCCTAACCCTTTAATTTCAAGAGGCTAAGTGAACAATCGCATCAAGACCAGAACGAGCTGTAAGGTCTACAATTGAAAAGAAAATCGCAAAAAGAGCTGCCATAATAAATACCATGACTGTCGTGATGCCTGTCTCGCGGCGAGATGGCCAAACGACCTTTGCCACTTCTGCGCGGACTTGCTGTGCGAATTGCATTGGGTTAGCCATTGCTATCATCCTTTATTGATCAGATCATTTGATACTCAGGATTCTTCCGAGTTTCAAGGCCTGCATTCATATATGACTGTGGAGAGCAATTAAAGCTCCCCACTTTATCGTATTATTTTGTAGCGTCAGCTAGATAAGCCAATAGATTTTCAATATCCGCCTCTTTTTTCAAGCCACCGAAAGACATATTAGTCCCCTTAACAAGCTCTTTTGGTTTTTTCATAAAGGCTGCTAGGTTAGCAGCATCCCAAATCAAGCCAGATTCCTTCATCGCTTTCGAATATTTGAAACCTTCTACAGAAGCAGCTTGCGCTCCTATAATTCCCTTTAAGGACGGGCCAGCACCATTCTTACCAGCTTTTACACTATGGCATGCTTTGCACTTTTTGAAAACTTTTTTACCTTTGGCAATATCACCCGTGAAAACAGCAGCAGCCAAACTGGTGTCTGCTTCAGTCGCAGTTGTTTCTGCTGCATCAGCTTCAGGCTTCACTGCTTCATCCGCATAAGTAGCAGAACCGATTGATGATATTGCTGTTAAAGCCGTTATCATTTTAAGTGTTTTAAGCATCGCTCTCTCCTTAGCTATCTATAAAATCTATATGCTAATATTTGGCGCTTTATTTCGTGTTGAAAACAAGCCGTAATGTCACAGGTGATGTACGTGTGATACCTGGTAATTTTGCCAGCTCCATCAACTTAGTTACACCATCATTGATACCTGCATCTTCGGTACCGATGAAGATCATATCATTTGTTGTAACAACGGCTTTGTCGTCTGCAATACGCGCCACAAACATTTCCGTTTCAACTTCAATACTTTGACCCAAGAATGAAAGAACACCTTCGACATCCACAATAGACATTGCACCTGTCTCCATATGTGCAATTTCTTCCATATCTACTGTTGCTGATAGATTTGCAGTAGCTGCGCCTTTGAACACATGCTCGATCATACGCTCGTTACGTATATCGATGTTTGTTTGAACAGAGGCTAAATCGATGTCGATTGAAACTTCACCTTTTGCAGACACTGTACCGCTGATTGTTTCAAAGCTGTGTATTTCACCAACTTTTTCTTTCTTGATTGAACCAAACGCAACTTTCGAATTTTCACTGTCCAAAGTCCAAGCTTTTGCATGCCCGCCTGCGTATGCAGTTGAACCCATTGATACGATTGCAGCGATGGTTGCGCCTTTAATAATTGTCTTGAGCATTTTGCCCTCCCTAATAACGTTTGCTTTAGCTGTTGAAACTAATGCTTGTACTGGTAGACACCTAAGGGTTAGAAAATATTCAATGAAACACGAAAAAACATCTCAGCAAAATATGGGGGCCGCTCTGGCAGAGCATATGCCAGCCATTTGGCGCTTCGCATTCTCCCTATCAGGCACACCTGATGTGGCAGATGATCTTGCCCAAGCTACTTGCCTAAGAGCAATTGAAAAATCACATCAATTTCAAGCAGGTGGCACCTTAATTGGATGGTGTCTAACTATTTGTCGATCAATCTGGTTGAATGAATTGCGATCCAAAGCTGTTCGCAATGCTGGCGGCCTAGAAAGTATCGAGGCAAAAGATCTCGCTGATCTTTCTCCATCTGTAGAAACGAATATTTTCGCTTCTGAAGTGTTTACAAAGATAATGGCACTGCCAGAAGCACAAAGGAGCACAGTCGAAATGGTTTATGTACAGGGATTCAGCTATAAAGAAGCCGCTGCAATCCTTGATGTACCTATCGGTACCATCATGAGCCGTCTTGCAACTGCCCGGAATGCTTTGGCTGACTTAAACAATGAAGACTTTACCACACCGAAGGTTGTGTAAAATGGCATACAGTAATGAAATATTAAAAAGCTTCTTAGATGGTACTTTACCTGAGGATGAAGCGCGCGCCATTGAAACCACATTGGAAACTGACGTGGAGCTCGGCGATCGCATTATGGCATTGGATACTTTTGCTGCACCTGTACGCGCGATCATGGAAAGCATTCCAAGCCAAGAACGTATTGAACGGTTGCAAGGAGAACTGTTGCAAAAAACGGCCCCAGTCTCGGCAAACTACTCAGGATGGGGCTGGCAAAAGATCGCAGCTGGCATTGCATTTGGAATAATCGCAGGCTGGTCAGCAAATACACTTTCAACACCAGAGCCAAACAAACCAAGCTGGCGTATGGAAGTGGCAAATTATCAGGCTTTGTATGTCCCCGAAACAGTCGCTCACATCAACAATACACCCGACATGCTGGGACAGCAGTTCGCGCGAGCGTCAAGTGCTGTTAACTTGGAATTATCTGAAAATGAACTAAATGCTACAGGTGGCTTACAGCTTGCACGTGCGCAGGTCCTAGGGTTTTCAGGCAAAGCCCTAGTTCAAATAGCTTACAAAGATTCAAAAGGGATGCCGATTGCATTATGTATAATCGCAAAACCTAACATCGCACCCAAAGACAGTACAAAGTTTGAAGTCCTTCAAGGTATGCATAGCGCAACATGGGAAACGGCAACCCACCAATTTCTGTTGATTGGTAATGCTCAATCAGAAGACATTCAAAGTTGGTCTAGCGACTTACAAAAAGTTTTTAAGGGCGCCTAATCTACAGTTAAAATATCAAAGGGTCGTAATCTTCTACAGGTTACGGCCCTTTTTCGTTTGCGCTTTCGAATAAATAATATAATTATACATACGTATAACAAAGTCATTGAGGCTCTAATGCAAAACGCAAAACGTAGCTTTGTACGGCAAGCAGCAGATAAGCGACAACAAGCATTAATCAAGTCCACATTGCACCTGATCGCAACAGGCGGCCCAGAAGCTGCGACTGTACGTACGATTTCAGAACACGCAGGCGTGACACAGGGGTTAATACGTCATTACTTTTCATCCAAAGACGAGTTGTTCATTGCAGCATATGAATGCCACATGACTCAAATGACGGATGCAACCAGCGCTGTCGCGACAACAGATCATGACAATGCAGTGGCGCATCTAAAAGCATTTATTATTTCAGCACTTACGCCACCCGTAGTGGATACCGAAGCTATGGCAATATGGGCAGGTTTCATTCATATGGTACAGCGCGACAAGAACATGCGTGCCATACATGAAAAGACATATTACCGTTTTCGCGATGAACTACAGGCGTTGATATCGGCAGCATGGGCTGAAGCAGGCAACGCTAAATCCAGTGCAGACGAACGTAGGGCCGCAATTGCCTGCAACGCTTTGCTTGATGGCTTATGGCTTGAAGGCGGCGCATTACCAGAGTCATTCGAAGTTAATGAACTTCCAAATGTTGGACTGAACTCTATCGGCGCAATCCTGAATATCGACTTTTCTAATCTGGAGTTATCAGAATGAAATACGCATCTGTAACAGACCGCTTGGCTAGCCTTGGCGGGCAAAAATGGGAACTGCACAGTCTGGCTCGCTCTTTGGTCCAGCAAGGCCGTGATATTATAGAGCTGACAATTGGTGAGCCTGACATGCAGACCCCAAGTGAACTGATAGAGATAGCATCACAGGCTATGCTCAACGGTCGTACAGGGTACTCTAATGGTAGTGGCGAAGCCAACTTATTAGACGCTTTATCAAAACGATATTCAAAACGGCTTGGCCGTGAAATTGGTACAGAACAATTCCTTTGTCTGCCAGGAACACAAACATCGCTTTATACGGTATTGATGGGCTTGACTGAAACAGGTGACGAAATTCTTGTCGGCGACCCAATGTATGCAACATATGAAGGTGTAATTTCGGCGGGTGGAGGCAAAGCTGTACCTGTTCCCTTACACCCAGAAAATGGTTTTCGGATAGCAGCAAACGATATTGAAAAACACATCACCCCAAATAGTAAAGCGATCTTATTAAACACGCCGCATAACCCAACAGGAGCAATCCTGTCGAAACAAGACATCATTGATATTGGAAATTTAGCAAAGAAACATGACCTTTGGATAATCTCTGACGAAGTTTACGAGGAAATGGTTTATGAGGGTGAAATCTTTACATCACCTTTAGCTTTTCAGGAGTTCGCCGACTGCACTGTGGTCGTCTCATCCATTTCCAAATCACACGCAGCACCTGGCTTTCGAAGCGGTTGGTGCGTAGGTTCGGCCGATTTCAAAGCACGTCTATTACCACTTGCAGAAACCATGTTATTTGGCAATCAGCCTTTCATTGCAGACATGACTGCAAAAGCGGTTTCCAAACCATCACAAGCCGCGATAGAAATGACCGCACGTTTTTCAAAGCGTGCCGATTTTGTATTCAACACATTAAATGATAGAGCTGGCTTACAAGTTCACCGCCCGCAAGCGGGTATGTTTACCCTGATCAATGTCGCCTCTACAGGTATGACAGGCAAAGAGTTTGCGTTGGACTTGTTAGAGAATGGTGGTGTTGCTGTCATGCCTGGGGATTCATTTGGCACAGCTTTAAACAATTGGGTACGTCTAGGCTTAACCACTAATGACGAAAGCCTTCAAAACGCATGTAACCGCATACTCGATTACACGACTAACCACCTTAAAAACAAGGTGGCCATATGAAGAGCATTGGTGAGACATTAATTGAACAACTCGAAGCGCACAGTACTGAGGTCGTGTTTGGCATCCCTGGCGTTCATACGGTTGAGTTATATCGTGGGTTATCCACATCAAGCATTCGCCATATCACCCCCCGTCATGAACAAGGGGCTGGGTTTATGGCAGATGGGTATGCACGTGTATCAGGAAAAGCTGGGGTCGTTTTTGTTATAACAGGCCCCGGCCTTACAAACATGATTACACCGATGGCACAAGCACGTGCAGATAGCGTACCTATATTAGTCATATCCAGCGTAAACAAGACCGATAGCTTAGGCCGCGGACTTGGTCACTTACATGAGCTTCCAGATCAATTAGGAATGGCTAAAACAGTTGCTTTATCTTCCACACAAATCACACAGGCATCGGATTTAATTCCTGTGGTAAAAAACGCATACGAAACATTGGGAACTACGCGTGCTGGACCTGTTCACATTGAAGTACCGCTTGATGTTATGGCGTGCCCTTATATGTTGGATATCAAAGGCCAAACAAATCCAATAACGAAGAACACGAATGATTTGAGCGCAGCAATTTCATTATTAACGAATGCAACAAATCATGTGATTATCGTCGGCGGCGGCGCAAAAAATTCCAATGATTTGGTTCTCAATATTGCTGAATGTTTAGACGCTCCAGTCATACAATCCACAAATGCGCGCGGGTTGATGTATGGTCATCCTTTATCTGTTCCTGCCAGCCCCAGCTTGGATGCGGTACGTAATTTGATTAAAGAAGCTGATGTTGTTTTGGGATTGGGAACAGAAGTTGGACCAACTGATTTTGACATGTACCAAAATGGCGGCTTCCCAAAAATGTCGAATTTCATTCGTATCGATATCAGCCCAGAGCAATTGGATCGCTATCCTGCAACCGTTTCGTTATGTGGACGTGTAGAAGAAATTTTACCGCAATTATGTGATGCTCTTTCCACTATTCGGCTAAACACAAACGGCCCAGCGCGTGCAAAGACAACGAGAGATAACGCATACAATGAACTAAGTCAGGAAATGAAAAAACAAGTCCATTTCCTGGAAACTATACGTGATACATATCCACATTCGATTTGTATAGGTGATTCAACTCAGCCAATTTATGCTGGAAACTTATTCTATGAACATGATCGTGCTGGTGGATGGTTTAATGCGGCAACTGGATATGGTGCACTTGGCTATGGTATTCCTGCAGCAATTGGGGCTTCTGTGGCAGCTCCTGATGATCAAGTCATTTGTATTACAGGTGATGGTGGTGCCCAATTCACACTACCAGAATTGATGACCGCTGCAGATGAGAAATTACCCATTTTGTTTATAATATGGAACAACAATGGTTACCGTGAAATCGAAACGTCAATGATAGACGCAGGTGTTACAGTAGTCGGTTGCGACCCAAACGCGCCTGATTTTAAGCTTGTTGCCGCATCATGCAATATTCCATTCCAATCCAGCAGATTGGACGATGGATCATTTAAAGAAGCATTACGAACAGCAGACTTATCAAAAGGTCCCGCCTTAATCGAAGTCGTCATTGAATAGAGTTTACTGGAGATACTATCATGAATGAACCCTCTTATGAATTCGCGCGCGCCATAACCCGTGCACCATGCAAAAACATTATTGATGGCTTGCGCGCTGTAGATATTGGTACGCCTGATTTTACTCAAATGTGTCATGATCATACATTATATATTCAAACACTTCGCGAAACCGGCGCTACGGTTATTGAGTTACCATTCCTAGAAAATTATCCCGATTCCGTATTTGTGGAAGACACTGCGTTGTGTCTTCCAGAAGGTGCTATTTTGATGAAACCTGGCGCACCATCTAGACTTGGAGAAGTCGCACATATGGCGCCACATTTACGTGAATTTTATGATGATGTTCGCGAAGTCAAAGGGCCTGGTCACATAGAAGGCGGTGATATATTAACAACCTCAAAGGAAATCTTGGTTGGCCTATCCGAACGTACTGATATGGAAGGTGTTGAAGAGCTGAGGTCTTTGGTCAAAGATTGGGGGTACACTGTACGTATCGTCAATACGCCAGCTGGCGTATTACATTTCAAAACAGATTGTTCTCTATTAGATACTAATACAATTTTATCTACCAAAAGATTAGCAGTATCAGGGTGCTTTAAAGACTACCGTGTTTTACACACTGCTGAAGGTGAAGAAGCTGCTGCAAACAGTATTAGATTTAATCAGTTTGTTTTACTACCATCTGGATTTCCTAAAACCGCCCAAATGTTGCACGACAATGGCTATGATGTACGCGAAATTGGAAATACTGAATGTGCTAAACTAGATGGTGGCATGTCCTGTTTATCACTACGATTTTAATCATATGGCCCTAAAAACTCTCGCTAATAGGGCCATACGCTATTGTCCATATATACGAACCCCTCGTTAAAGAAATTCACACCCATATTAATCACTACAAAGCACTATAATACTAACGGACAACATAAACTGAACACTTTGAATGTCGTACAATACGCGCAGCATTTGGGCCAAGTAAGTAATCTTTAAAGTCAGGCTTGTGCGCTCCTACAACGATCAAAGATGACTTTGCTTCATCAGCAACTTTTAGCACTTCATCATAAGCTTTACCTGTTGATACGATGTGCCGAACTTTAGCATTTTCCGCATCACCAATGACCTTAGAAACCTCTTCGTTCAATTGCTCTTTGGCCTTTACAACAGCTTCATCATGATGGTTTTGACTAAAGAAAGAGCCAACCACGCTCATTCCAAAATCAGGCATAACCGTTACAACATCTAATTGAGCACTTTCTAAAACTGCAAGTTTTGCTGCTGTTTCGATGACCTTTGCATCTTCGCCAGGGTTGCTGATGTCTATTGCACAGAGGATTGCATTACTCATGATGTTTCTCCTTCGCGTGACGCACGGCCACGCTGTAGCATTGCGATTAAGGCAAGCAGAATTAAAGCTGGGATAAAGATGATTTCTTTAGCCATTTGCGATGCAGGTGCTTGAATGCTTGCAAGTTTCACAGGTTCATCTGCATAGAAATCAAAGCTGCCTAGGCTTGCTGCATAGGGTGAACTGAATGAAGGTTCATCCATTTTCATAACACCGTCTTCTTCGAGCAGGATCAAACCTGTTTGCTCTAGACGTTGTGCACCGTCACCTTCGCCTTCAATCGGCATAACCAACGTGGTTTCTTTGTTTTCGCCTGTATCAAAATCAGGGCCAGAAACAACAACCCGCAGCTCTTGGCCAGCTTGAGCATTGCCCAATGCTTGCGTGAACGCGCTTGGTGCAACATCCGTAAAGGGCGGCTGGATGCGGTTCATTACAAAGTCAGGTCGGAACAACACGAATGCGATCAGCACTAATGCAACACTTTCGTAGATGCGGCTTTTGGTTACGAACCAGCCCATTGTACCTGCCGTAAAGACAAGGATGGCAATGGACGCGATGACAAAGACCAGCACACCATGCGCAAAGCTGACATCAATCAACAACAGATCCGTGTTAAAGATAAATACGAATGGCAACGCGATCGTCCTCAGGGAGTAGAAGAACGCGGTGAATCCCGTCTTGATCGCGTCGCCACCGGATACGGCAGCCGCTGCGAAACTAGCCAGTCCGACTGGGGGAGTAACGTCTGCCATAATACCGAAATAGAATACAAAGAGGTGAACTGCTATCAGAGGCACAATAAGGCCTGATTGCGCACCCAGTTCAACAACAACACCTGCCATCAAAGATGACACAACGATGTAATTTGCTGTTGTAGGTAGCCCCATGCCCAGAACAAGGCTGAGTAAGCCTACCATCACGAGCATCAGAACAAGGTTACCACCTGATAAGAATTCAACCAAATCAGCCATCACCTGCCCCACGCCTGTCAGCGTAACAGTACCTACAATCACACCAGCCGTTGCCGTCGCAAGACCGATACCGATCATATTGCGTGCGCCATCGATCAACCCTTGGACAAGATCAACAACACCGTCTTTAAACGCATTTACTGTTTCATTTTCGCCACGGAAGATCGCTTTTAGGGGGCGTTGTGTTAGTAGGATTACAAAGAGCAGTGCAGTTGCCCAGAACGCTGACAGGCCGGGTGACTTTTGCTCAATCATCAAGAAGTACACCAATACGATGATTGGCAATAGGTAATACAAACCCGCTTTGTAGATTTCGCCAACAACAGGCAATTCAACCTCTTTGGCATTTGGATCATCTGGTTCCAAATCTGGTACTTGTGACGCTAAGCGTAGCAACCATGCATAGGTTAGGAAGATCAGAATAGACATGATCATACCAGACCCCGCTGGGAACAACGATGTGATCCAGCGCACAGGGTATTGAACACCGTAACAAAGAGCCGCAAAGCCAACAAAGAATGCGCCCATACCGCCGATCGTACGACCCATGGAAACAACACGGTCGCCCAATGTTGGCATGTTTGTTTTCACAGCTTCCAAATGCACAATGTAAACAAGAGCAATGTAAGAGATTGCCGCTGGTAAGAATGCATGTGTGATCACTTCAACATAAGAGATACCCACATATTCAACCATCAAGAATGCAGCCGCCCCCATAACAGGTGGCATGATTTGACCGTTTACTGAACTGGCCACCTCTACAGCACCAGCTTTTTCAGATGAGAAGCCAACACGTTTCATAAGTGGAATTGTGAAAGTACCTGTTGTCACAACGTTTGCAATGGATGAACCAGAGATCAAACCAGTTGCAGCAGAACCAACAACAGCCGCTTTTGCAGGGCCACCTTTGAGATGGCCCAAAGCACCAAAGGCCATTTTGATGAAGTAGTTCCCTGCCCCTGCTTTATCAAGCAAGGCGCCGAAGAGAACGAATAAGAATACGAATTTAGTTGATACACCAAGGGCGATGCCAAACACACCTTCGGATGTGATCCACATATGGCTCATCGCTTTTTTCAAGGATGCACCTTTCCAACGGATAACATCGGGGACAATGTCTGAGGAGCCAAAGAAAACATAGGCTAAGAAGATCGTTGCAATGATAGCCATTGCTGGGCCTAATGCACGGCGGGCTGCTTCGAATAACAACAAAAGACCTGCAAGAGCGAACCATTTGTCTGTGTTATCGGCAAGGCCGCCAGCATCGACGATCTTTTGGTAAAATATAAAGCCGTAAAGCGCGATGAATGTCCCCGCCAAAGCCATCACCCAATCGATAATGGGGATATAGTCTCGCGGACTGGATTTAAATGCGGGATAGGCCATAAAGGCCAAGAAAATCGCAAATCCTAGGTGGATTTGACGAGAGTTATTAATGATATCACCTGGCAAAATGTAATTTGCCAATGGGGATGCAAGGACAACTTGGAATAAAGACCAGACGACAGCAACGATAGCTAATAATGTTCCAATGGAACCTTCTGGGTCTCGGGCACCTGCGTCAGACGATGCAACAAGGTCTTGCAGTTCTTCCTCGCTCAACGCGCGGTTTTCCGTGTTTTTATCAACCATGGTATCCTCCCCTAGGTGTCCCAAACAATTTTTGATTTTTTGTTTTCAAGATGGGGAAGGATAAAATAACCCTTCCCCAAGTGCTCGCTACTCAACTACCGGCACTCATTAAGTATTTAATGATTACTCAATCAAGCCAGCTTCTTTGTAGTATTTCGCAGCACCTGGGTGCAGCGGAGCTGACAAACCTGCAGATGCCATGTCTTTTGGCTCTAGGTTTGCAAATGCTGGGTGTAGCTTTCTGAAATCTTCGATGTTTTCCATCACTGATTTCACAACTGCATATACAGCGTCGTCAGATACTTTGTCTGATGTTACGAATGTAGCACCAACACCAAATGTTTCTGTGTCTGCGTCATTACCGCGATACATACCACCAGGAATTGTTGCTGTACGGTAGAATGGATTGTCGTCAACCAAGCCAGTTACAGCATCACCAGAAACAGTCACAAGAACTGAATCACATGCTGTTGTCGCTTCTTGGATAGACCCTGATGGGTGGCCCACTGTGTATACCATCGCATCGATTTGGTTGTCACAAAGGGCTGCTGATTGTTCTGCAGCTTTTAGCTCTGTTGCCAATGCGAAATCATCTGTTGTCCAACCTTTTGCTTCCAATAGAACTTCCATTGTACCGCGCTGACCTGAACCTGGGTTACCGATGTTTACGCGTTTACCTTTTAGGTCATCAAACGTTTTTACACCTGCATCTGCGCGTGCAACAACTGTGAATGGTTCTGGGTGTACTGAGAATACAGCGCGTAGGCCTTCGAATTTACCCGCATCTGCGAATTTTGAAGTACCGTTATATGCGTGATACTGCCAGTCAGACTGAGCAACACCAAATTCCAATTCGCCTTCGCGGATTGTGTTGATGTTGTAAACTGAACCACCCGTAGATTCTACGGAACAGCGAATGCCGTGTTCTTTGCGGCCTTTGTTTACCAAACGGCAGATCGCACCACCTGTTGGATAGTAAACGCCAGTCACGCCGCCCGTACCAATTGTGATAAATTCTTCTGCGTGTGCAATAGGTGCTGTCATGGCAAGTACTGCAACAGCAGTTTTCAAACCTTTGAACATTTGATTTCTCCCAAGTTAATAAGTTTCATGCTCTGGGAAGCTAATGGCCAAATTCATTACATTTGGTAGATTGGGTTTACCGTTCGCTACAATTGAATTGATGCTTAGCAATAGCCTTGAACATTATCCCCCCATACATTTGATAATGGTTCCATTGACCTTGAATTATGTCCATACGCGTAGTTGCCTAGGCAATTACACTGATTGTAGGGGGCAAGCTTTAAAAGTTAAAAGGTTGACCAACTTACATCCTCCCGATCATTATAGGGCAAGAGGTTGGCTGAGAACTACCCTCTGATTAGGAACAAAAAAATGAAACTCTCACTCGGGGCTATACTTGCGATTTGCTTAGCTGGCTTACAGCTTATTGCCGTGCTGTCTGTAGTTCTTTCATCCTACGTGACATCCGAACGTGTACTGTTAGATCATGCTCGTTCTTTGTTAAGTGACCTTGGTATTAATGCAATTGAGCATTCAAAAGGCTTTCTTAAACCAGCTCGCGGCACAGCTGAACTTGCTAAACGTCTAGCCGAGAATGAAATTGTTGCTAGTGACAACCCTGAGATATTAGAGAAACTACTCTTCCAAAATTTGCAAATTTCACCTCAATTCTCTGGCCTTTATTATGGCGACGAAACAGGCAGTTTTGTATATGTCATGCGCAGCAAAGGTCCTGGCCCCTATCGCACCAAAATAATTACAAACAGTAAGGGAGATCGCTCTACGAAATTCATTTGGCGCAATGAAGATTACTCGATTGTAGAAAGTCGTTTTGATGCGACTGACACATTCGATCCAAGAGAACGGCCATGGTATAAAAATGCGCTTAGCACCCGTAATATTATATGGACAGACCCTTATATTTTCTTTTCCTCAAAAAAGCCTGGAATTACTGCGGCATCGCCTGTCATTAGTTCAAACGGACAGCTGGATGGCGTAATCGGCGTCGATATCGAAATTGAGGCAATTTCTGATTTTTTATCAAACTTAAAGATTGGTAATAACGGAGCCGTAATAATATTGAATAGGAATGGGGATGTCATCGCACATCCAAACCCCGCGTTGATCAAAATAGAGGATGCTGATGGGGTATTACAATTTGCGAATATTAAGGAAATTTCCGACCCCATTGCACAAGCTGCTTTTGGTAATTTCATCAAGACGGATGATGTAACCATAGCAAGGGAAATTAACTCAAAATTCAAGCATGCTGGAGATACTTATATTTCCACTTTAATGCCTATGGCTAAATCAGATCTTCCATGGACAATCGCTGTATATGTTCCAGAAGACGACTTTATTGGCGGCATAAAAGATAACAGAGCACGAAACATTTGGATCGCATTTGCGATTGCCATTATCACTGGCTTACTTGGTTTAAAGCTCGCCGATCGTATTAACAAACCCGTCCGCGATTTTGCAGCGCGCGCAGAACTAGTGTCAAAGGGTAAAGTTTCATCATCCGACGACCTACCTAAAACATACCCAGAACTTGAAGAAGCAAATGAAACATTAGTTCATGAAATTGTTCAAAGGAAAATTTCAGAGCGTGAATACGGTCAAACCTTTAAACTTGCTTCACGCGGGATGGCTGAAATTTCCCCAAATACAGGCCGTTTTATTCGCGTAAACTCTCAGCTTGAGGATATTTTGGGCTTCACTGCTGATGAATTACTTGGCATGCGATTTTCGGACATTTTACACCCTGATGATTCAGACACATATGCTTTTTTCCAAGATGCTGTTCATGAAGATTATGAGTATAATCAGGAGAAACGGTATATTCACAAAGACGGCACAACAATCTGGTTGCGTGTTAATGCCATCCTAATTCGCGATGAGCACGGCAAACCGTTACATGCCGTAGCTACAGTTGATGATGTAACAACACAAAAAGTATCCGAAGCTAAGATTAATGGATTAAGTAGAGATTTGTCTCATTTTGCACGCGTGAATATGATGGGCCAAATGGCGTCAGGGTTGGCACATGAATTGAATCAACCATTAACAGCTATAACGCAGAATGCTGATGCGGCACTATCGACTTTAGCAGAACAAACAGAGCCTAATTCTGAGCTATCAGAAATTTTGACAGAACTAGACCAACAGGCACATCGTGGAGCAGACATAATCCGTGCTTTACGAGGTTTCGTACGCAAAGATGAAGGTATAAAAACTGTATTTGACCTAACCGAATTAGTTGAGCAAGCCCTGCGGCTTGTTCAACCTGAAACAACTGAACACGATATAACAATCGATTTTAAAACTGATGATATCCCTAACGTTATTGGCAATCGCATTCAAATAGCCCAAGTATTAGTTAACCTTATACGTAATGCAATTGAAGCAATTGCTAGCGGAGAAACAGGAGTAAAGCAAATCGATGTTATTGCTAAATCCAATAATGGCTTTGTCGAGATATTCGTAGAAGATACAGGAACCGGAATTAACCCAGATATTAACTTGTTTACTCAATTTGAGACAACAAAAAGCGATGGTATGGGTTTAGGGTTATCTTTTAGCCGTTCCATAGTTGAGGCGAATGGAGGCAAGCTTTGGTATGATTTAGAATACACTGAAAAATCAAGATTCTGTTTTACCCTGGTCAGTTCACCAAAAAACCAAGAGGCTCTTTCAAATGTCTGATGCTAACCTGACAGTTTTCCTTGTTGATGATGATGAAGATATACGTTCTTCACTTGCCAGAGCTTTGGCCAAACGTGGGTTTGAAGTTGAAACCTATGTATCTGCTGAAGCATTCTTAGAGGACTATGATGGAGAGCAATCTGGATGTTTATTATTGGATTATGGAATGCCACGTATGAACGGTTTAGAATTACAAAACCACATGATTAAAAAAGGATTTTCTATTCCCATTATTTTCATAACTGGACATGGTGGCGTCCCTGAATCCGTGCAAGCAATGAAAGCCGGTGCAATTGATTTTTTGGAGAAACCATTTCGCCAAAAAACATTGATCGATTGTATTAATGGTGCATTTGAAAAAGCGATAACTGCGCAGCAAAATGAAAAGAAAACAAGAGAGTTGCATATAAAATTTGCACGTCTCACAGAACGCGAAAAAGAAATTGCTCAATTAATGGTTTCAAACTCATCTAATACAACAAGTAAAGATATTGGTCGGCAATTGAACATTAGCCCGCGAACAGTTGATCACCATCGCGCACGAATATTGGAGAAAATGAATATAAAATCTGTAACTGAATTGGTGGATATTTCGTTAAGGGCAAACCTTTTCTCATAGCAGAACTACCTTATTCTAGGACGTTTCGGTTTCCAGTAAGCCCCTGTTTGATCACGCATCGCTTCATAATTTTTAATACGCTCCTTTGCTTTTTTTCCACCCTTTTTAATGAGGTAAGACAAAAGACATTCGAGAACTGCCATTGCCCCTCCAAAGCACGAAAATTCATGTGTGGAGAAAGCAGCAACCTTTAAGAAATGATCGGGTTTTACATTCGGTCCTATCACTTCGGAATCTGATATTAATATGATCGTTGCCCCATGCTCTTGCGCCAATCGTATCGCTTCAATTGTTTCCACGCTGTAAGGCGCTATTGAAATTGCAAGCAAAACATCCTCTTTGCCAATGTCCACAAGCTCATCCATCGGATTGCTCATATATTTTGGTACCAATTGTAGTTTAGGAAGCGCCATGCGGCCGACGTAGTGGAAATAATATGCTAGTGCATAACTAGCCCTCATAGCCAAAACATAACAATTTTTACTTTGTTGAATACAAGTGGCGATCTCTTCAACACGTTCGAGTGTCATTAGGTGTAACGATCTGGAAATAATATGAAGCTCATTATTAATTGCCTGCGCGTGATATATGCCACCCTCACCATGATTTTCTATTTCAGATATCCATTGGTGATCTTCAATAACTTCACTGTCAGAAACCAATGCAGTTCGAAATGGTTCTCGAAAAGCGTCAAAACGTTCAAACCCATACCTTTGTGCTAATCGCACAAGTGAATTCGGGCTTACGCTAATTTTATCTGCGGAAACACGCAAAGTATCTAATCCAAAGTCATTGGGATAATCCACAATATATTTGGCTGCAGACTTTAAGCTGAATGGCAAATCATCAATGCCATTTCTAATATCTTCTATTAGTTGAAATCTTGAAATTTTGGTCATACTCAAAAAAGAACATATGTTCTTAATTTAATCAATTGAAATCAAATGCGCCCAATGGAAGAAAGCTTACAATCTTAGATACATTTGATCATAGAGTAGAACATGAAGTCATATAAGCTTACAGTGGCACCAAATGGCGCTCGGTTGAATAAAGCCGATCACAAAATGTTGCCCCTTACAATCAGTGAAATAGTTCAAACGGCTAAAAACTGTTTCAAAGCAGGCGCGCATGAAATTCATTTACACATTAGAGAGAAGGGCGGCAGCCATAGTATAAACGCTGATATTTATCGTGAATACATTCAGGCTGTAAAAGCTACAGTTCCTACAATGACGATCCAAATTACTACGGAAAGCGCAGGAATCTTTAAAGTTTCTGAACAATTAGAATGCTTAGATAAGCTTAGACCAAAAGCGGCCAGTATTGCCATTCGAGAAATGGCAAGGGAACCTGAATTGGCTCAGCGCGCATATGCAATTTGCGCAGAATCAAACACTAAGGTGCAACATATTTTGTACACACCAGATTGTGTCTCTCAACTAGTGAAATGGCGCAAAGATAAAACGGTAAAGTCGCAACAAAACGATATTATATTTGTTTTAGGGCATTACAATCCTCCAGTTTTAGCAACACCAGATCACTTAGATATCTTTCTAAAAGCAATTGAAGGGCATGACTATAAGTGGAGTGCATGCGCCTTCGGTAAGGATGAGCACGCTTGTTTACTTCGCGCACTACAGCTGGGCGGCAATGTGCGTATCGGCTTTGAAAACAATATCCAAAATCTTGATGGCACCTATTTCATCAACAACGCAGAATCTGTTGCTGGTTTTATCGCAACAGCCGCAGAAAATGGGTTCCACCCTATGAAGACAGATCAATGAACCACGTTTTTCCACGGCATATGAAAACAGACTTCCCAACAGCAGTTGCAGGAGATGGATGTTACTTAATAGATCAAAACGGCAAACGGTATTTTGATGGAAGTGGTGGCGCTGCTGTTTCATGCCTTGGACATAGCAATGAACGTGTCATAGAAGCTGTGCAGAAACAGGTTCAAAATCTTGCTTTTGCCCACACAGGTTTCCTAACGTCCGAGCCAGCTGAAGAACTTGCAGATTTATTAATTGAACATGCGCCAGGAACATTGGATCGCGTTTACTTTGTCTCTGGTGGTTCTGAAGCTGTTGAAGCCGCTATAAAACTATCACGTCAATTCCATCTTGAGAATGGACAGCCCCAACGCCAACACGTAATTGCGCGCAGGCAAAGTTATCATGGAAATACACTCGGCGCATTAGCTGCAGGTGGCAACCAATGGCGCAGGCAGCAATTCGACCCACTTCTAATCAACATCAGCCACATTGCCCCGTGTTATGAATACGTAGATCGGGCTGATGATGAATCTGAGTATGATTACGGACAACGTGTGGCACAAGAATTAGAAGTAGAGGTATTAAAACTAGGTTCTGATACAGTTATGGCATTCATTGCAGAGCCTGTGGTGGGGGCAACACTTGGGGCCGTTCCAGCTGTAGAAGGTTATTTCAAACGTATCCGAGAGATATGTGATCAATATGGCGTTCATCTTATTTTAGATGAAGTCATGTGTGGAATGGGCAGAACAGGTCATCTGTTTGCCTGTGAAAAAGACAATATAAACCCTGATATAATATGCATCGCAAAAGGCTTGGGTGCAGGGTATCAACCGATTGGAGCCATGCTGTGCACTTCTGAGATTTATGACGTAATTAAAAATGGCTCAGGCTTCTTTCAACATGGCCATACATATCTCGGACACCCAGTAGCAGCTGCTGCGAGTTTAGCTGTTATGAAAGAAATACAAACACAGAAGTTAATTCCGCGCGTTCAAATCATGGGTGAAAAATTACAAGCAGCACTCAATTCAGAATTTGATCAACACCCCTACATTGGTAACATTAGAGGTCGAGGACTATTCAGAGGCATCGAATTAGTCGAAGATAGACAGCTCAAAAAACCGTTCCCTCCTAAAAAAGGATTAGCTGCCAAAATCAAGAAAAACGCTTTTACTGCAGGTTTAATCTGTTACCCAATGTCAGGCACACGCGATGGTAAGAATGGTGATCATGTATTATTGGCACCACCATTTATATTGGACGAGGTCCACATTGAAGAAATCGTATCAAAGATATCCTATGCTATCTCCAAATCACTAGAGACATAAATAACGATAAAGCTCATTGTTCTGCTGACTTAAAAGTCATCATTGACACTTCACAAGTGTCGACACCTATCAATCCAGTTTCACTAAATCACAATTGGTTTCTTGGCCTCATTCAACAAATATGGTTTGATCAAGTAAATGGAAAACCGACAATTGATTACCCGCTTAAAATCATTGCCCAATTCTTTTGATTAATAAGGAAATGACCATATGAAACCTTTTAAGTTCCAAACTACCAGTTCCATCCTTTCTGAAGTTGGTTCAACAGAGAAAATCGGTCAACTGATGGCAGACATGGGATGTAAAAAAGTTGCATTTGTCACAGATACGATGATCATCGAGCTTGGCTTAGCCGAAGCAGCATTGGCTGGTTTGCGCGCCGCAGGTGTAGTTGTCCACATCATTGATGATGTGCTTGCCGACCCACCAGAAGCAATGATCCGCACAGCTGTTACAAAAGCCAAATCAGAAAAGATTGACGGTGTTGTTTCTGTGGGCGGTGGGTCTTCTATGGATACCGCAAAATTGATTTCCATTCTTGCGCAACCTGATGCGCCACAAGATTTGGAAGAGATGTACGGTGTTGGTATGGTAAAGGGCGGACGTTTGCCGTTAATCCTTGCACCCACAACTGCTGGCACGGGTTCCGAAGTAACACCAATTTCGATTGTAACCACGCGTACATCTGAAAAGAAGGGCGTTGTGTCCCAACAGCTTTATCCAGACTGGGCGATATTGGATGCGGAGTTAACAGTTGGTTTACCTAGTCACGTTACAGCAGCAACAGGTATTGATGCGATGGTTCACGCAATTGAAGCTTATACAACAAAACATGCTAAAAACATTTTATCAGACACCTTAGCACGCCAAGCTTTGCAATTATTAGGTGGCGCCATTCGCACAGCCTGTACAAAAGGCGATGACCGCGAAGCACGTTCCGAGATGCTTTTGGGGTCTATGCTTGCTGGAATGGCCTTTGCTAATGCTCCTGTTGCGGCAGTTCATGCCTTAGCATACCCACTGGGCGGACATTTTCATGTACCTCACGGTTTGTCCAACGCTCTCGTTCTACCACATGTATTAGAATTCAATATGGAAGACAGCCTAGCTGCATCCAGATACAGTGAGATCGCTCCGATCATTTTTCCCGAACTTACAGGTAAATCTACAAAAGATATCTGCAAAGGTATGGTCCAAGGTTTTAAAGACTTAGGGCCAGAGTTAGGCATGAAGTCCACGTTGCGTGAAGTTGGTGTAAATCACAATGATCTACCAATGTTAGCTGAAGATGGCATGAAACAAACCCGTCTATTGGTAAACAATCCACGTGAAATGACATATGAGGCCGCGTTAGCGATCTACACAGCTACATTATAGAATGAATTATTTCACTTGGAAATAATGGTAACACTCAAAAGAGTTGAAAATTACACCTTAGCCATGCACCAAAAGTTTTTACTGATCATGCAGAATAGTTTTAAATTTCTCATCAATCTTCTCAGGGTTTAATATCCCTTTAGCTCCAATCGCAACAACTTGGGATAACTGTGTTTTAAGTGGTTCTTTTGCGATTTCTATCGTTGCACGATATCCGACCAAATCGAATAGATAATGCGTTTCTGGAGAATCCACAAACCTCAAAATACCTTTTGCACGATAGCAATATTGAGGCAAAAATTTTGCAAACTCCGAAAACTTTTCTCGGTCAATCAATAGCTCAGTTTCAGCGCCCCATCTTTCATACTGCTTAGAATGATCAGTGTTTTTCAGAATGGCATATTTTTGCTTTTTTTCTGCACGCTCAGCAATATCAAACTTTCGACTCATCAAAACTGAAACATCAATCGAACAAAAAGATGTTGGAATAAGCCCTGTATATGGTGCCGCAACATTAAATGTTTCAATTAACTCTGCTTGCGTCTCGTCTGGCGTAATATCTACTTTGTTCAGCAGTACTAAATCACTCAATGCAGCACATTCTAAAATATATTCAGAATCTTCGAATTTTAGCTGCCCAAATTCATATGCATCTAAAACATACAACCTTGTGTCTAGTCGTGTAAGACCTGCTGCTTCAAGCATATCCAATGAGGCATCTAATGCGCGCGGATCAGACACCCCACTTGCTTCAATTATAATAGCTTCTGGAGGTATATCTTGACGGGCAAAATCCGCAACTCCAGCAACCAAATCATCATTTAAAGAGCAACAAACACAGCCATTCTTTAAGGAAATACGGTTTTCTTCAATGGTTTCTATCTTTTCAAAATCGATATTAATCGCACCAAAATCATTCACAAATACAACGTATCGTTTTCCATATGCCTGAGACAAAATACGGTTAACAAGCGTCGTCTTTCCCGAACCTAAAAAACCCCCAATGGTAATTATAGGAACCCTATCTTTTGCTTTAGAAGTCATTTTGCCAAACCAATTCCCCAGCGAGATAAGTTGCAAAAATATTTATCTTTGAGAGTTCATTCGGATCGCATTCAAAAACATCCTGATCAAGAACGACAAAATCAGCGTGTTTACCAACCGTGATAGAACCAAGCTTATCTTCCATACCAATTTGGTAAGCGGCATCAATTGTAATAGATTTCAATGCCGTCTTTACGTCCAGACATTCATCTTGACCAAGACAGCGTCCATCTCCTGCTTTGCGTGTAATCGCAGCTTGCATCAAATCCAAGCCTGATGGATCGGTCATTGGAGTGTCCGCATGTAAGCTAATTCTCATTCCATGCTTAACAGCCGTTCCAGCAGGCATATAATGTGCAGCACGCTCTGACCCGAACAGTGCATCTTCAATAGGCGCTCCCCAATGAGTGATATGATTGATGAAAAAACTGCACAACACACCCATGCCTTGTGCACGCGCAATTTGATCCTCACGCATCAAAGCACAATGCTCTAACCTAAATCGATGATCTTCGCGCGGCGTCTCTGACAAAATGGTTTCTAAAAGGTCCAGAACCATATCAATAGTTCTATCACCTTGTGTGTGTATCGTCATTTGCCATCCTTCGGCAAAATACGTACGAACCATTTTTTCAAAAAACTCCTGAGGATAATTAACCGAACCTGTATGGCCGGGTTTCAGATTCATACGTTCCAGAGTTATTTCACTTTCCAAATATGGTTGTGATAACCATATATTCCCAATCAAAGGTGAACCGTCTGCGTGAATTTTCACACCAGCCATCCACAATCGATCATCGCCCATAGATACGTTTTGAACTCTCATATCTGCTGTTGTCGCTTGTTGATAAGCTGCTACGCGTGGCAAAGGTAATCCTCGCTTCAGTGCGTTTTGATAGTACGCTTTATAAAACGGCATATAAAGATGTTCAGTAACCGTCGTGATGCCATTTTGAACGAACTCCGTAATTGATGCCTCAAATTGTTCATTCAGACGCCCATCCCCCCATGCCGAATAGAAGCTCTCTAAAGCGGACCAAGTTATAGCCTCAGCAATCTTACCTGTAGGTCGTCCTGAAGCATCCCTTTCGATTACGCTACCTGTAGGCGTTGGTGTATTTTCATCAATTCCACAAACTTCAAATCCTTTCGAATTTAGGTAAAGCGCATGACAATTTGATGTTTGGATACCTATTGGATTATTCGGTGCAATCTCATCCAATAGCTCACGCGTTGGCGCTTCCATATCTGGATGTAATTGCGCATCTAAGCCAAAAAATATGAGATGTTCATTTGGCTTTGCAACAGCAACACGGCGTTTGATTTTACCTAAAATCGCTTGATATGTCGGAACTGTTTCCGCCCTTATATCAACAACTGGTGCACCACGTGTTTTAGCTGCCCACAAAGGATGCGAATGTGCATCAATAAAGCCAGGCAGGAGATATTTATCATCTAGGTCAACTGTTTCGAAGTCAGATGAAAGTAGCGATTGGGCCTGCTTTACAGACCCAATTCCAAGAATTTTACCATTGCTTACGGCAACGGCTTTTGGGTTTTCATTCACCTCATCGACAGTGATAATAGTCCCACCTGTGAAAAGTATATCCATTAGCCAGCTTTCACAGCAGAATAATCATCGCGTAATTCGCCCGCTCTGGCTTGTGACGCAACAAATTCCTCATTACTAAAGAGTGGGATAATCTTGTGATATTTAGACATCCCAGTTGCATCAGCCAAATGCATATTGGTAGCGACAGCAGCCATATTTGGCATTTCATATACAAACATCATATCAAACTCACCGCAGGTTCCATACGCATACAAAAGTTTCCCGCCAGTTGATGCCACCGCTTTACGAGAAACCTCTGCGCGGTCACTTGGGTTTGAGATCATTTCTAGTTTTTTATCATTCTCATACTTGATGAATAAAGCGACAGTTATAGTCATGGTTTATCTCCTTTTACCTTGAATAATTCGATCGAGGATCATGGCGCAAAATAGAATTGCCAAGCCTGCTAAAATACCTTGCCCTTCAGATGCATATTGTAATGCTTCCAAAACATCTTCACCTAAACCTTTGGCTCCAATCAGTGAAGCAATCACAACCATGGCTAAGCTCAATAATATTGTTTGGTTTATCCCGGCCATTATAGAGGGTGCCGCCAATGGGATATCCACCTTCCAAAGTAGATATCGCTTACTTGCACCATAAGCCATTGCTGCTTCGCGAACCGACGAAGGAACACCTTTAAGCCCAAGAACCGTCAAACGAACAACTGGGGACCCGCCGAAGATCATCGTCGCAATGATCGCTGCTGGTTTACCTGTTCCAAAGAATGCAATTACAGGGATCAAATATACAAAAGCTGGCATCGTTTGCATAAAGTCCAAGATTGGTCGAACAACTGAATACAATTTTGGTTTCCGCGCACATGCAATTCCAAGAGGAATACCCAAAGCAATACTAATACAAGCAGCCGTGCCAAGAAGCGCCATCGTTTTCATGCTCTTATCCCAAAAGCCTAAATACCCTAAGTAAGCTAAAGCTGCCGCTGTAAAAATAGATGCACGCAAGCCTGCCGATAAGCCAGTTAGCAACAAGATAAATCCGCCCATAACAGGCCATGGTGTTTCAACGAATACCGTTTCCAATGCATCCAAAACGGTCCTGATACCAAATGTAAGGCTATCAAAGAACCATTCCGAATTAAGAGAAGCCGATGTCATCCAAGCCTTAATCGCATCGGCTGTAGTACTTTGAATATTTGGGTTTGTTGGAAAACTTTGCAAGACCGCAACTTGAGATGGAAATCCAAATTTTAACGCACAAGTAACATAAGTCATTAAAGCCAACACAACCGCTAACGAGATTTGCGAGATGCCAAAACCAGAAGCAATCCGTCTGTCAGAGCGCCATTTTGTATAACGGCGTTGTAATGCTGTATTTGCTAAAATCGCTTGCAAAATCTTAATTGCTAGCAGGATTGCAATACCCACGAGCACAAGCTGTACAGCAGTGTTTTGCGCAGCTACTGCATCTGCTTTTATACCTTCTACAGCACGTTCAAGTGATGCGATGGCCTTTTCAAACGATGCAACTTTATCGGGCGCATTCGCTTTTGCATCAAGTAATTGTTCCCTTCGTGTAGCAAGTGTTTGTTCTATACCGCCCAAGCGTTGTAGAAAGGGCGCGCCTAAGTCACCCCATACACCTCGGGCGATTTGTACAACCGCCATCGTTTCAATCGCAACAAATGGTAAAAAATAGGCCCATAAATTACGCATTCCATACCAGATTGATCCAAGTAAAAATGCTGCCAAATTAAATGTAAATGCAAACCCGCGCTTATCGCCGATTTTTTTAAACTGCTCATCATAGTAAAGCGCATTAACATCTACGAATTTCTGTACGGTATCTTCAGTGCCTGAAATAACCGTATTATCTAATGTCTTTTCCATCAGGATTCAGTCCCCTTAACCACACCATTCAGGAGATCATTTTTAGTAATAATCCCAATTTCATCCTCTGCATCATTATGAATAACAATCGGAGCATCTAAACCAACGGAGGCTGCAATAAGCTCTTTTAATGTTGCATTTTCTGACATACGCACTGCATTTCTTGATACTTTACCACCCGACTTTTTATATTCTTTAATTGGCGTTAACAGGCTGTGTGCACGGATCAAATTGATGCGTGAAATACCAGCGACAAAGTCAGATACGTATTTATCGCCAGGGTTCATGATAATATCCTCAGGCGTTCCAGTTTGTACTATGATACCATCGCGCATAATCGCAATACGGTCACCAATTCGAACTGCTTCATCCAGATCATGCGTAATAAATACAGTCGTTTTATTCATTTTCGAAGCAAGATGCATGAACTCATCTTGCAACTGACGGCGGATTAAAGGGTCAAGCGCACTAAACGGTTCATCCATCAACAGCACTTCTGCATCAGCCGCGATCGCCCGAGCCAATCCAACACGTTGCTGCATACCACCCGAAAGCTCATGGGCAAACTTATCACCCCAGTCTCCCAACTCCACCATAGCCAACGCGTTTTGAGCAGCTGCCCACCGTTCATTTTGTGAAAACCCTCTAATTTCCAGAGCCATAGCAACGTTATCGCGAACAGACCGGTGCGGCATTAACCCAAAATCCTGAAAGACCATTGCTATCTTTTCGTTCCGGACTTTCAGAAGCTCTTCTTCATTTAACGCCATTATGTCTTGGCCTGCGACAAGTACCTTACCAGCCGTCGGCGTTAAAAGACGATTAATGTGGCGAACAAGCGTGGACTTACCACTACCTGACAACCCCATGACACAAAAAATCTCACCTCTATTTACTTTGAAGCTTGCATCGGCAACACCAACAACACAGTTAAAGCGTTCTAAAACCTCTGGCTTTGTAAGGCCTTCACTCTTTATAGCTTCGAAAGCTTTTTGATGGTTCTCACCAAAAATTTTCCAAACACCATCGATCTCGATCACTGGCTGATCACCAGATGAATAATTATTCTCTATCGACACAGAATTTCCTCGTTACCCTTTAGGGCAATATTTAAAGTAATAATATCCTACCAGCGCAGCTTGCGTTGCGCCGGTAGTCAGCAGATCTACAAGGGAGCGTTATAGACCCAACCATTTATCTACACGCTCAGAGTTCTCTGCAATCCATTCACGCGCAACCTCTTGGCTATCGCGCTTTTTAACGATGATCTCATGCGTCCAATTGTTCACAGTCTCTGTATCAAGTGCAATATTTGACAGCATCGCGGCCACATCAGGAACGCGCGCTTCTAATGATTTTGAATACCCAACATGAATACTCTTCGCTTTATCACCAGTTTCCACTTTAGAATTCTCAAACCACTTAGGATCCTCTGCAGGCTGCTTCATATTATATTTTGCAGCATCAAACGCTGGCTCTTCTAAGCGAACCATATCAAATACAAACCAGTTATAATGTGGCGCATAGCAGTAAAAGGCATAACCTTCGTTCTTATTAATTGAATCTTGAATTGATGCCGTTGCGATCTCTTCTTCTGCTTGGATTGGGCTAAAGAAATTTCCGATGCCGTAGTCACGCACTTTAACCATATTGATTTTTGTCGATGCCCATCCAGGCGCACCCACCCAAATATCACCCTTACCATCACCATCACGATCTGTAAGTTTTGCCATTTCTGGCGTCGCTAGATCATATACAGTTTTCACATTATGCTTTTCGCTAAACTCTCTGGAAACACAGAAGCCTGAAAAACCTTCATAGTTGTTTTGACTCAAAGCAACTGTATCTTTTTCACCAACATATTCATCCGTGAAATTTGATTGGTTTGGCAACCAAACATCTGGATGCACATCGATTTCACCTTTACCTCGATCCATTGCCTTAAAGACAACAGCATTCGTTCCGGGAACGAGCTCTGCACTACCCCCAAGCTTATCTTCAATAATAACTTTCACAAGACCAGCAATAGCACGACCACTTGCCCAGTTTGGTTCAGCAATTTTCACCAGCTCTTGTGCATAGCCTGTAGCAGCAGTCGTTGCACTTAATACAACAGAAAGCGCTATGGTTTTCCAATTTTTCATTGTTCTTATCCTACCAAATGATTCCGATTACTGACATGTTAATTACAGATCTTTAACATGTCAACAAATGAATCTGTTGCACAAACGCTTTAAAAAGTACATTAAAAATGTTATTGAACATGCCTAACTAAATGGAAAAATCACACATGAACAAACAAAGTGTTCAGCCATCAATGTTAAAAGATGAGGCATACACTACATTAGAAAGAATGATTGTTAACGGTGACTTAGCACCAGGAGATTGGGTTTCAGAAACTGACTTAATCGAAGTCTCTGGGTATACACGAGCATCTATACGGTCTGCGGTTCAACGCTTGGAGGATCAAGAACTAATAAAAATCTTCCCAAGACGAGGAGCACAAATATGCCCAATTGATTTCACAAGGCAATTTAGAGCTCTTGAACTAAGACGTGCCGTTGAAAGCCTAATTGCAAGGTCTGCAGCCAAACGTGCAAGCCATGGTCAAAAGCTGAAATTCAAAGAGGTTTCTGAAAACTTTTTGAAAGCAGCTCAAGCCAGCGATCAAAAATTAATGACAGAGTTAGATGCGACAAACTATTCCCTAATGCTTGAAGCGGCAGAAAATCCATTTGCAGCAAAAGCTATGGCATCTGTCAAAGGATTATCACGTAGGTTCTGGGTTATGTACCACAAAGAGCATGGCGACATTCAAAAGATGGCTGAAGCCTATGCACATGTAGCACTGGCAATCTCGAACGGCGATGAAGAGCATGCCGAGAAAGCTGTTTCAGATTTAATCAGCTATGTTGAGAAGTTCACACTGGAAGTCGTTGGGTACGGTTCATAGGCGTATAGCGCTGATTATCTTCAAGTTTTATCAGTTACTTTTGTGCCCCTTAAAAACAAACCTTTGATTGCCACGTAAAACACAGGTGTAAAGAATAACCCAAGGATGGTAACCCCAAGCATCCCAGAGAACACCGCCGTTCCTAGAGCCTGACGCATTTCTGCGCCTGGGCCCGTTGAAATTACCAATGGAACCACTCCTAAAATAAAAGCAAACGCAGTCATCAGGATGGGCCGCAACCGTAAACGGCTTGCCTCTATCGCAGCATCAACAGCGCTCAAACCTTTTTCTTCCTGGGCTTGCTTTGCAAACTCTACGATCAAAATGGCATTCTTTGCAGCCAAACCAACAAGAACAATTAAGCCAACTTGCGTCAGGATATTATTATCCATTCCACGTGCCATTACTCCTAGAAGTGCTGCAAACATAGATAATGGAACGATCAATATAATTGCGAATGGTAGTGTCCAGCTTTCATACAAAGCAGCCAAGAATAAAAATGCGAAAAGAATTGAAAATGCAAAGATATAGATCGCTGTATTGCCTTGGTTGCGTTCTTGATAGGCAAGTTCAGTCCATTCATAATAAACACCATGGGGCAAAATTGTCTCTGCCATTTTTTCCATTGCGATTAACGCTTGCCCAGTTGAAACACCAGGGGCTGCAGATCCTTGAATAGGTACAGACACACGCTGATTATATCTTTGTACGAGCGAAGGCCCTGCCGTGTCCCGAATTTCCATAATCGTTCCAAGAGGTACCAAAGCCCCTGTTGCAGACCGTACTTTAAGTGCCGCAATATCTTCTTTCTCAAGGCGGAATTTTTGATCTGCTTGTGCACGTACTTGAAATTGGCGGCCGAGCGAGTTGAAATCATTTACAAACGACGAACCTAAATTAATAGCCAAAGTTTCAAAGATAGAACCAATAGGTACATTCAATATCTGTGCTTTGACACGGTCAATTTCCAAATAAACTTGAGGACTGCCCGCAGAGAATGTTGTAAATACACCCATAACATCTTGCGATTGAGCGGCAGCTCCCATTATTGCATAAGCAGAACCTAATACACGGGACATATCCGAACCTTCGTTCTCTTTAAGCTGAAGTTTAAACCCGCCGCCGTTTCCGACACCTCGAACAGACGGTGGAGCAATCGCAATAATGAAAGCTTCGCGTAAGCCTTGCATGCGACCAAATAAGTTCCCGACAATCTTTTCAGCACTCAGACCACTTTTCAGTCTGTCATCAAAACTTTCAAAAGGTGTGAAAATCACACCTTGATTAGATGCATTCGTAAATGTAGCTCCCGAAAATCCAGCAAAAGCAACCGCATTGGCAACACCAGGTGTTTCAAGTGCAATTTGCGATGCTTTACGCATAACTTCATCTGTACGTTCCAAAGATGCACCATCAGGCAATTGAACAACGACAATCGCATATCCCTGATCCGTTTGTGGTATAAACCCTGTTGGAACTTTTTGACTAATCCAAACTGTGCCAGCTAATAAACCAGCAAAAACAAACAAACAAACGGTGATCATCTTTCGTGAGCCTATCAAAAAAGAGACAATCTTGACATAAACCTGCGTAACAACATCAAAACCTCTATTAAACGCATTGGTAAATACAGAAAGAAACTGCATTAAAAGGTTGCGATTTGGCTCTTTATTTTTAGCCTTCAATAAAATCGCAGACAACGCGGGTGATAAGCTCAAAGAATTAATGGTTGAGAGGATTGTAGCAACAGAAATTGTCACAGCAAATTGCGTATAAAATTGCCCTGTAATACCTGGTACAAAAGCAGAGGGTATAAACACAGCAATCAAAACCAATGATGTCCCAATGATAGCGTTTGAAACTTCGTCCATTGTGCGTGCGGATGCATCACGTGCGGATTTGCCCTCTTCAATGTTTCTTTCAACATTTTCCACGACAACGATGGCATCATCGACCACGATGCCAATCGCTAAAATAAGACCAAACAGGGTTAGAAGGTTTAAAGAATATCCCAAAGCTAGCATTACAGCAAAAGTACCAACTAACGAAACAGGAATGGCCAACAAAGGAATGATTGCCATTCGCCAACTTTGTAAAAACACCAAAACAACGACAATCACCAATAGCACAGCTTCGAAAATTGTCTTGTAAACAGCATTGATTGATGCGGAAATAAATTCCGTTGGGTTGTAAACAATTTGATGTTCTAGTCCCGGAGGGAAGTCTTCGCTTAACTCATCCATCTTATTGATAATTTCTTCAGCCGTCGCCAAAGCATTCGATCCTGGCCTCTGAAAAACACCCAAAGCAACTGCGGGTTTATTATTCAAATAAGAATTGGTCACATAAGAGCGTGCGCCAATTTCTACGCGCGCTACATCCCGAAGCCTTACAACACGACCATCTTCTGTTGCTCGAACAATCACAGCACCAAATTCCTTTGGTGTTTCTAAACGCCCAGCCGTTGTAACCGTAACCTGAAACGCACTGTCACTATCATTCGGCGGCGCGCCCAAAGCTCCACCAGAAACTTGTACGTTTTGTTCGCGCAAAGCAGCAACAACATCACTGGCGACAAGGCCCAATGATGCCATCTTATCTGGGTCCAACCAAACGCGTGCAGCAAACTCACGTTCGCCAAACATCAATATGTTGCCGACACCATCAGAACGCACGAGCAAATCTCGAACACGTGCTCTCGCATAGTTCGACACATAAAGCTGGTCATAAGTCTCATCAGGTGACAACATATGGATCACCATCATCAAATCTGGCGAGGACTTTGTAGTCGTTACACCGAGATCGCGCACCTCTTGTGGCAATCTAGGTAATGATGTCGTCACACGGTTTTGAACCAAAACTTGTGCTGCATCCAAATCAGTACCAATTTCGAATGTAACGGTTAAACTCATTGAACCGTCCGCAGTCGCATAAGATGACATATATAACATGCCCTCGACACCATTGACTGATTGCTCAAGTGGTGTTGCAACTGTAGCGGCTACAGTTTCAGCATCAGCACCAGGGTAATTTGCCTGGACAACAATAGAAGGCGGCGCAATCGGTGGATATTGCTCTACTGGCAGTTGGGTATATCCAACCGCACCTAAAATTGTCATGATTACAGATAGAACAATCGCAAAAACGGGACGATCAACAAAAAATCTTCCCATTTTCTTATTCCGCAACCGCTGGCAATTCGACCAATTCAGGCGTTACCGTAGCACCAGGACGTGCACGCAATAAGCCATCTATAACGATTTGTTCGCTGCCATCTAAACCAGATCGAATAATTCGATAACCATCATGCATTGGCCCAGGGCGAACAACTTGGCCTTTCGCTTTGCCTTCTTTATCAATCACCATAACTATACGTCTGTTTTGGTCCGTCGCTAATGCTGCATCTGGAATTAGAACACCTTCATACGGCAATGAGCCTGGAACAATAACCGTACCAAATAACCCTGGTGTTAGAACGCCGTCTGGGTTGTCTAAAATCGCACGGACACGCATTGTCCCTGTCTGTTCATCTATGCGATTCTCAGAGAAATCCAGCAATCCTTTTTGCGGTGGGATTTTATCGTCAGAAAGTTTAATGGTAACCTCAAGCCCACCTGCCCCTTCTTGCATCACACTACCACGCGCACGTGCATCTCTTGCATACGCCAGAAAATAGCGCTCATCGATATCAAAAAAGAAATAGATTGGATCACCTGAAACAATAGAGGTTAGTACCGTTTCATTTTGATTAACCAAGTTACCTTCGGAAATCAGATTCTGATCAATACGGCCTGAAATTGGCGCTCGAATTTCTGTAAACTCCAAGTCAATCTGAGCCAATTCCTCTGCTGACTTTGCTTGCTCCAAAGTACCTTGCGCCGCCAAAAACGCTTCTTGACGTTCATCCACAGTGCTCTGGGAAATGTTTCCATTTTTCACCAAAGCTTCGGCACGTTCCAATTGCTCTTTAGCAAATTTATGTGCAGCTGTAGCAATATTAATTTGTGACTGCGCTTGGCGTAAAGCCGTCTTAAACGTACGTTGGTCAATAGTATATAAAAGGTCACCCTTTTCGACCAATGCACCATCTTTAAAATGCACTGCACTTAAATATCCAGATACACGTGCGCGCAGCATAACTTCGGATTCCGAAGCGAAACGCCCAACAAACTCATCCTGCTCGATAATCTTTTTGATCACTGGTTTTGCAACAGTAACAGGCGGTGGCGACTGCTGTGCACTTGCAGGAGATATAGAACTTCCTAGCAAAAACAAAATGGCAAAAATACTGAATTTCATAACCGATATTCCTTGGGAGAACTTATAAATCACTTAAGCATTAAAAAAAATAGTGATCCATTTTTTACAACCATAATATATATATTACGGAGCACAATGCGCATAATTGCACATGTAGTGACAGAATTGCTGGCACCTTAAAAATATAGGCGGCATAAAATGCCGCCCTATTAATTTTATAAGTAGTTATTTTATATTAGCAAAAATTGGGCGTAGTATAATTAATACACTACGTCCAATTCATATCTTGTTAGTTATGTTTGTTTACCAGCAACAATTCGGTCAAGAATTAACGCGCAGAATAGAATTGCTAAACCTGCAAGTATCCCTTGTCCTGCTGCTGCATATTGCAAGGCTTCCAAAACATCTTCGCCAAGGCCTTTAGCACCAATAAGAGATGCGACAACAACCATAGCCAATGAAAGCAAAATCGTTTGGTTAACGCCTGCCATGATCGTTTTAGCAGCCAATGGTAAGTCGACACGCCATAGTAGATACCGTGGTGTAGCACCAAACGCTAAAGCTGCTTCGCGTACTGTTTCTGGAACTTGTTGTAAGCCAAGAACCGTAAAGCGGATCACAGGCGGGCTACCAAAGATCATTGTTGCAACAACACCTGCTGGTTTGCCGGAACCAATGAAGGCTACAACTGGGATCAGATAGACGAATGACGGCATAGATTGCATGAAGTCTAGGATTGGTCGTACAATGGCAAACACTTTCGGACGACGCGCACAATAAATACCAAGCGGGATGCCAAGCGTGATTGAAATCAACGCAGCAGCCCCCAATAAGGCAACTGTTGTCATCGCTTTTTCCCAGAAATCTAACAAACCAAGATACGCAAGCGCAGCACCTGTAAAGATTGCAACACGTGCACCAGCTGACAAATAAGCCAGCATGACAATAATCAATGTCACAACAGGCCAAGGTGTTTGTACTAAGACAACCTCGATCCAATCCAACAATGTGCGCATACCAACTGTGATGGCATCAAAGAAACCACGACCATGTGTTTTCGTCCAATCAAACCCAGCTTGCACACCATCACCGACATTCAAACGCCAGTTACGATCTGTTGGGAACGCGGACAGTAATGGGAATGCATCTGGCTGTGCGAATTTAGCTGCAGATAGCACCACAACAAAAACAGACAATAATGCCGAGATGATCATACGCGGCGTTGAAAAACCGCTTAGAACTTTACGGTCTGAACGCCAACGCGCAAATTGACTTTCCAATGACCAATTTGCCAAGACGGCTGCGCCGAACTTAATGGCAAGCAAAAGAATAATACCCGTTAATATATAAACAGTCCCAGTTGCATCGGCAGAAACAGCCGCTTCATTTGCTTTTGTCAAAGCACCCTCTAGGGATGCCGCCGCTCGCTTCAAAGCATCTAAAGATGAGGAGCCCGATTGTTCGGCCGCTGCAATCTGCTGATACCGCAAATCCAATGTTGAAGCGATGCTTTCTGCACGTTGACGGAATTCACGTCCTAAGTCACCAAATAGGCCACGGCCGATTTGGATATATGCAAAGGTTTCAAGCAATACGAATGTTAGGAACCAAGACCATAGACCGCGTGCACCAAACCAAATCGGCCCCAACAATCCTGCAATCCAGTTAATCGTAAAACGGTATCCGGGTGCTTCCATCATGTACCCAAATGTTTTGCGATAATATTCTTGTCCTTTACCCACGAACTCGTCGATGAGGGTATTCATTTGTTCTTGAGTTTTTTCTTGTAATTGTCCCATGTTTCCCCCCGATCACGATTGGCTGTTTTGAATAGCGCGGATCAAGCCAGCGCGATTGATAACACCAACCGTTTTATTTCCATCAGAAACAGCAACAATACCATGACCATCCACACATAGGTCCATCAGGTCATTCAGATCCATTGATGTATGTGCTTCTTTGGCGTCTTTCGGGATTGCACCGTGTTTCTTTTTAAATTCATCAACTGATTTCATTACATTGTGTGCTGCAACCATGCTGAGTTTTGATATGCCTGCCACAAAGTCAGACACATACTCATCAACTGGATTCAGAATGATTTCTTCTGGTGTCCCGATTTGAACGATGCGGCCATCTTTCATGATTGCAATGCGATCGCCAATTCGGATCGCTTCATCCAAATCATGTGTGATAAACATTGTTGTTTTTTTCAGTTTCTGTGACAAATCCATAAATTGATCTTGGAGTTGTTTGCGGATCAATGGATCAAGTGCTGAAAAAGGTTCATCCATCAAAAGTATTTCAGGGTCAGATGCAATTGCTCGTGCCAAACCTACGCGTTGCTGCATACCACCCGATAATTCATGAGCGTATTTGTCTTCCCATCCCGTCAACTCAACTAAATCTAATACACGATCAGCTTCTTCCCAGCGACGGGCTTTTCCGGTACCGCGAATTTCCAAAGGCATCGCGACATTATCACGTACTGTTCTGTGTGGCATCAAGCCAAAGCTTTGGAATACCATAGCAACACGGCGGTTGCGAAGATCGCGTAGAGCTGCATCTTGCAAACCCATCACATCGTCATTGCCTATTAAAATTTGTCCCGCTGTTGGTTCCAACAAACGGTTAACATGACGTACAAGTGTCGATTTACCTGAGCCAGAAAGCCCCATCACACAAAATAACTCGCCCTCTTTAATTTCAAAGCTTGCGTCGGCAACACCAACGACACATCCGAATTTTTCTAAAACTTCGGGTTTTCCTAACCCTTCGGCATGAATAGCAGCCAGCGCTTCTTGCGCTCTATCCCCGAAGATTTTCCACACCCCACGTGCGTCAATTGCGATATTATCCGACAATTTTACGTCCTTTCATATAAAAGCCTTGGCGACATAGGCCGCCAAGGTAGTCAGGGAGAGTTTATTAGTTTACACCAAGCCATCCATCGACAGTGTCACCATTTGCAGCGATCCAATCCGCCACAACACCTTCGATTTCATTGCCTTGAACAACAACTTTATATGTAAGTTCTGACAATGCATCAGAGTTCATATCGATGTTCGCAAGGAATGAAGCCGCTGCTTCATTACGTGAGTTCAAAGAGTTTGAATACGCAACACTTACTGTCTTAACTTTATCACCTGTTGTGATTTTAGATTTGTTGAACCAATCTGCATCTTGGTCTGGTGTAACCATTTTAAAACCATCTTCTGTATGCTCAGGCTCTTCTAGGATTGTCACTGGATACAATGCGTGAACGTAGTGTGGTTTATAGCAATAGAATACCACGCCTTTTTCATCCGCAATCGCATCTTTCAAACCAGCATAGAACACTGTTTCATCTTCAGTTGTTGGTTCTAGGAATGTGTCGATACCGTAATCACGCGCTTTAACTTTGTGGATATTTGTTGATGCCCAGCCAGAGGCACCGATCCAAATTTCACCTTTGCCGTCACCATCTTTGTCATACAACGCTTGTGCTTCTGGTGTGCCTAGATCGAATACCGATTTAATGCCGTGCTTTTCAACCATATAGTTTGGTGTACAAAAACCTGTACGGCCTTCGTATGAACCTGATGACAAAGACACAGATTTTTTCTGGTCCACATATTCATCTGTGAATGATGACTGATTTGGCAACCATACATCTGGATGCACATCGATGTCACCACGACCACCGTCCATAGCTGCAAAGATAACAGCGTTCGCACCAGGTGCATAACCCACTTCACCACCTAGACGGTTTGTAATAACTTGCCCGATAAGGTTCGCCATGATTTTTGCGCCAGGCCAGCTTGGCTCACCAATCATAACCTTCTCTTGTGCCATTGCGCTTGAAGCGGTCAATGCCACAGTCGCCGCGATGGCGAATGTTTTAAGATGTTTCATTTTACTCTCCTATTGGTTGGTTTATTTTATTATTACACGTGATTACGCACGTGCACGTTTCCTTTGCGGATCTACGAATGGAATATCGGTAACGGTGGCTTTTAGGCGCTTCATATGCCCACCCATTTGCCCGATTTCCAAAACTGTTCCATTTTCGGCATGTTCAACTGCAACACGTCCAATTGCGATCGCTGTTTCCAGCGTCGGCGAACGTGTCGCGGACGTAACAACGCCTACAGGTCGTTCATTCAAATAGATATGCGCACCATGGTGCGGGATATCATCACACTCTAGAATAAAGCCCTTTAATACACGTCTTGGGTTCTCAGAATTACGTTCTAAAGCCGTTTTTCCTACAAAATCAGCTTTGCGAAGGTCAACAGCAAAACCTAACCCAGCTTCGAATGCGTCAACATCAGGTGCGAATTCTGCACCGCCAGCAGCTAAGCCAGCTTCGATACGGATCATTTCCAATGCTGCAGTTCCCATTGGGGCGATACCAAATTCTTCACCTGCTTCCATCAAAGCATCCCACAATTCAGCGGCATGAGACTTGTCGCAAAATAGTTCATATCCCAATTCGCCAGTATATCCTGATCGGGATAGCATGAATGGCATGCCATCCCGATCATTTAAGCGCGCCATAGTCACACCAAACCATTTTAAGTCGTCCAGGGAGGGGACATGTGGTTGTGTAAATACAAGCTTACGCAAAACATCGCGTGACCGCGGGCCTTGCAATGCAAGATTAGGCAAAGCGCTGCGCATTGCATTAATGCGCACCTGCAAACCATCAGCTTCTGCGAGCTCAGTTAGGACACGTGCGCTTTCTTCTGTACCGCAACACCAGCGGAACAACTGTGGCCCAAGTCTAAACAATGTACCATCATCAATAACAGTGCCCTGCTCATCACAAATCAATAAATAAGACCCGCGCCAAACAGCCAATTTTGCCACATCTCGCGTCATCGCTTTTTGTAATAACTTTTCCGCATCAGGCCCAACGATATCGTATTTACGTAAACCACTCATGTCTTGCAGGGTCACATTGTTCCGACATGCCCAATATTCACCCAAAGTTCCCAATGAAGGGTAAGAAATAGGCGCCCATAAATCTCTCGCAGGCGCAAATTGCTGTGTTAACTTCTCAGTACAACTTTGGAATGCTGATTCTTCACTTATAGACAAAACTGCATTTTCCTTTTCCCGATAACCAATAGACCGTTTGATTGGCTCATCTGATTTATAAATTCTTATATGAACATCCGTAGGGTTCCATCCATTGATAGGGTCTATGTCATCGGGACAAGCCGTGCTGACACACACCAAATCATCCATAGCTTTTAAGGCAATATAATCCCCTGCCCGCGACCACGATTCCTCGGATTGAATATGATTATCACTGTGATCAATCCACGAATTAAAAAAGAAATTAATCGCAGGCCAAGCATTTCTGCGCTTAACACCATAGCTTTCAACCGCATTTGAAATATTATCAGAACAATTCACATGCCCCGGAAACCCACGTTCTTCATATCCACGGGCAGTACATGCCAATGCGAATGTATCATGACGGCCAACCGTATCTTGGACAACATTCAAAAGTGGTCGCATCTCAGAATCGTAAAACTTGTCAAACATGCCCGGAATTGGGTACGCACCGCCAACCATAGTGCGCGTCACAGTACTATCAATGCGCTGCTCTAAGCCTTTCATGAGGCCATCTGTGCGAAACGCCATGAAGTCCGAACACTGCTGACCTTGCGCGTCAATAACCTGAACAACTTCGCCTTTTTTCAACTCATAAGCTTGAGCGGTTGCACGTGAAATCGTAAACTCGTCGCGCACCTCGCCAAGTGGGGGTGGTAATAGCAATTTACTTGTATTTGCCCTTTGCAAATTCACAGAAATTGCACCAGCCGCACCACCTTCAATGAACCCATTCACATTCTGAGTGAGAGCGATCCAGACGTTACACTTAGATTCAGCCTTAAGAATTAATACATCCTCTTCTGTCTGAACCTTCTTACACTTTATACTTTGCTTTAAATCACCACCATTCCCCGCGTACCAACCAGCGAACTGATCCGCATTGAATGATGTCAATTGCAAATCAAAATTACTCTTCAAGTTAAGCTTAGAAAGTGCGCATGCACCAGCGTCATCGAAAGCAAGAATCGAAACTTCGCGAACAAGAGAAAGTCCCGTAAGCGACAATAAATCCCCCTCTTGAAGCTCAAACATTTTTGCCTGACGAGGGTCCAAATTCCAAAACAATGAAGTATGTGGCGCAGCCATTCCAGGGAACTCACGCCCTAAAGGATCATGCCTCCCATTCTTGAAACTGAATAGATTTTGAATTTCCAAACTTCTAGCTCCGCAAATCGAATCAAATGTAAACGGTTACATGCGTAATAAATGTAAACGGTTACATAAGTCAATAACCCATTTAACTTTCTTGAGATTTGGCTATTATAAGAGGATGAGCAGCATTAAGAATTCAACGAAAAAGAAAGCGACACTAAAAGATGTTGCACACACGGCAAACGTTTCTGTGGCGACTGTTTCGCGCGTCTTAAATGACTCCCCAAATGTCACCAAGAAAACCAAGGATCATGTAAATAATGTAATTCAGGAATTAAGCTTTTCTCCAAGCCCAATGGCGCGAGCGCTCAATACAGGCAGGACCCGAACAGTCGGTGCCTTAGTACCAACGCTTGATCATGCAATCTTCTCAAAATTTTTGGGTGCATTAGAAAAACAATTATCTAGCCACAAACATTCATTGGTTATCTCTACAACCAATGGCAGCCCCCAAACAGAATTCGAACAAGCAACAGCATTGTTAAATATGGGTGCAGAGGCATTGATTGTATCAGGTAAAACCCGCAGCCAAGAATTCGATGCTTTGGTAAAGCGCTTTAATGTACCAGTCATAATAACATCATATTATGATCCCAAAGCAGATTACCCTTCTATTGGATATGATAATGCCGCCATATCTAAGCTTGCCTTGGACCATTTTATTGAAAAGAAATACACAGCCGTCACTGTGATACATGGCCCAACAAGTGACAATGACCGTACGCGTGATCGTCTAAGAGGCATAAAATCAGATAATCGCTTCAACGATGTAACCTACATGGAAGCCGAATTAAGTGTAGATGGCGGGTGCCAGGCAACTAATGAAATAATCTCATCCAACCAAAAGCCAAACGTAATCTTCTGCTTATCCGATGTATTGGCATTAGGGGTTATATTTGAATTACAACGCAACAATATTAACATCCCAAATGATATTGCAGTAATGGGCTTTGATAACCTAGAATGGGCTGAACATACCGTCCCGCCGCTGACATCAATTGAACTGTCGGTTAAGGACATGGGAAAACATGCAGCCGATGAAGTCTGCCATTTTCTAAATTCAGGAAAACCTATTAATAATATCAAATTGTCTGGGCACCTCTTAAAGAGGAAAACGACTTAATTTTCTGATAGCGCTTAATTAATTATTTTGCTTAATCTATGGCCATAATATTAGCGCAAAATGGGAATATTGATGAAATTTTGAAGCCAAAGGGCGAACAAACGAATGTGTCCATAAAAGAAAAGGTCTAAATCAAAAAAGCAAAACCTTTTGGCATTTTGCAGAAACCACTTTGGCAGGCCTGAAGAAACCGCTCTAATTCGAAGAGTTTTATTCTTTAAATGACCATAGTTTATTCAGACCAAATGTAATAATTATCAAAAGACACGTCGTAAGGGCCTGTGCCAAAAAATATGGTAGTCGTAGCCAAATCGTAAACGCCGCCATGAGTATCGTATTAAAGACAACTGCCAAAGTCGCAACAATAAAGAATTTCGGTGCTGTTTTGGTATGAGCTGATTTGGAATGAAATGTGTAACTTCTGTTCAGACAGTAGCTAACAACCGCTCCAACTATCGCACCAACCGTCGAGGCCGTAACTGGTAACACCTGTCCGATTTCAACCAAAAGCAACAACACCAAATAATGGCACGCAGTCGCAATCGCCCCAACCCCAAGAAATGTTATGAACTGGCGCACAGGATTATGTTTCATAGACTAATTTACCAGCGTTTTGATTGCATTCCAAATATTGGTTAACGTTAGAGGCTCAAAACGAAAAGTGATATTACTTTCTTGCGTTGAAAGTGATATTGATCTGAACAAATCATCATATTTTGAGATTTCTACTGGCGTTCCATTCACGATTGCCTGCCAACCGGGATAATAGAATTCTCTAAGAACAAGCCTGCCTGCTTTACCAGCATCAACCCTGATCTCAATCTCTGCGTTACTATATTTGACAATTGAAATGCTTCTATCAATTTCCTGCCCAGCATCAGTTTGTATTACGGCCCGTGGAAGTGCCTTGGTGTTCTCATAAAAATAGGCAGTGCGCCATTTGTGTTTAACAGTTCCAAGAAGGTTATAACTATGATCGTATAAGTTGGGATCTATTTCATTTAATGGAGCGCCGCTGATGATGTATCGCAGTCCAAGTTGATTTGCTGTCTCACTGTTATAGCTTGTCATCTTATCGCCAAAGTTTCGTCTCTTACTGGCATTATTTTGCATGTTAGGTGCGATATGTTGCTCAAAGCCTGACAGGCGTAATGGGTTATACCCAAGCAAACCTTGCGATTTAATCACCTGCGGAAGATTTTGAACGACAGGGCCCAGACCAATGATTTCCGTGCGCCAATTCACCCCAAGAGGGTCTGTTTTAGGCAATAGTGTAAGCATTTTGGAAAAGATCGGATGACTCTCAGGTTCTTGTAATACCTGATAAGCCTCAGATGGTCGTGCATTTATTCTGGTGTTAGAAGAATGATAGACAAGATCACCAGCTACAATCCCCGCAAGAGCCATGATCATTGCATTTCTCAGCTTACTTGAACGGTGTACATTATGAATTGCGAATAGGCTTGTGGCGATAATGATAAACGGGAAAATCAGACTATTTACAAAATCTGGTAATCGATCATAGCTATTTGCTAACCAAAACATACCTGCAAACAAAACTATCAACCCAACAGCTGTCAGCATTTGCAGTATTCTTGATTGGGTTTCACGCTTTAAAAACAGGCCTTGCTGAATTAATGCACCCGACAGCAAGCTGAGTGAAAACCCAAAAATAAACAGCGCATCTGCAGGTCGGCGAAATAAATCTATGCCGGGGATGAATTTGTAAAACACGTAGAATATGGGGGTATATCGGCCCAAGGCATAGATAATGCAAACAATACAGGCAATTGCGAAAAATCGAGCATCTTTGACGAACAACTGACGCTTGAGGATACCGAACCACACGATTAACAACAATGGCACCGTACCTGAATACATATGTAACATACCGCGGTGAATTTGCAGTCCTTTCTCCCCCCAAATATTGCTTGGCGGCCCCCAATGTTGACCACCACCTAGACGAAGGGAGCCAAAGTATTCAGGAAAGATAAAGGAAAACAAGGCAACTGGGTGCAATGATTGCCAACTGGCTTCCAGATAAGAAAATTCAGGACGATTGCTATCATTAGCAAGTTGCAACAACAAAATCACTGGCACTGCGATTACAAAAAGTGCAAGCACACCACCGATAGCTACAGGTATATGATGCCGTTTAAAGGCATCAATTTTTCTCTGCAAAGCATCGCGGAAAAATGTGACAATCCAATAGATAAATAGAAACCACGTTCCCATATAGGCTACATGATTTCGGTCGATCAATACGAATGCCAAAGGGATACCAAAGGCTATCCCTCGCCAGTTTCCCCCATATTCCATCACTGCCTTCAGGCGCCATAATGTAATAGCTATCCACATATAACTGACAGTCATCAGCATATGTTCTAGCCGCAGGCTAGATGGCCCCGCCATCATATAGATCAAGGCTGCAACCAATGACGCATCCCAGCGCCAGCCACTAACTCGGCCAAATCCAAAAACGGCAAATGCACCAAACAGTAAATGCATAAGGTGTATAAAGTCGACTAACTGCATGCTTGGATTAGGGCTAATCAGGGATGGTATCCAAAAGGTCGGGGTCCATATCGCCGACTGGGGATCTGCGATCATTGGAAAACCGCCATAATGATGTGGACTCCAAGTAAAACTTTCTCCTGAATGCCAAGCATCTGCTACAAATCTAATCATCGGATAGAAATGATTTTTAGCGTCATATGGGATGATTTTACCACCCCAAAACCATGGCCAACAAAATAAAAGCCAAGTTAGCGTAATGGCTAAAAGGCAAAAAAACGTAGTACGTCTGTCGTTATAAGTCATGCTTCACGCTTAGGTCAGTAAGGAAATTTCTTGATCTTAGCGGTCTCGCTAGACTTAGCTTGAGCTTGTTCAAACCCATGTTTAGCACTGATAAGATACAAAGGTCTTTGTTTGACTTCTTTCAAAACTCGTCCGAGATAATCTCCGATAATCCCTAACCCCAACAACTGAATGCCCGAAAAGAAGCACACAGCAACCATCAAAGACGCATAACCTGGTACATCAATGCCAAAGAGCATTGTTTTGAAAAAGATGTACCCCCCATATGCAAAAGAAGGAATGGCTAGAAAGAGACCAACATATGTCCAAATTTTAAGGGGAATCGTAGAAAAGGATGTGATGGCTCCAAGTGCAAATAGATAAAGCCTTATAATGCTCCAAGCGGATTGGCCATGTTTTCTGGGCGCGACTTCGAATGGTACAGCAACGCGTTTAAACCCAACCCAAGCATATAACCCTTTTGTAAAACGCTCGCGTTCAGGCATCGACAATAACGCGTCTACGACCTTTCGATCCATCAGCAGGAAATCACCAAGACCGTTCATCAATTTAACATCTGAAACAGCTGCGAAAATCTTGTAAAAACTACGCGTCAGAAAACCTCGAATAGCACTATCATCATCGCGAGAGGTTCGCTGGCCATAAACAATTTCAGCACCAGTTTGCCATTCCTCATAAAACGTCCGGATTACCTCTGGCGGATGCTGTAAATCGGCATCTATTTGGATAATAGCTTTGCCAGAAGCATGGGACAGACCTGCATTAAGCGCCGCCTCTTTTCCAAAATTTCTGCTAAAAGCGATAAACTTCAGTTTCGCATTCGTTTGACAATACTCGATAACTTTTTCAGCTGTATTATCGCGACTACCATCATCTATCAAAATAATCTCGTAGTCTTGTTCAATCTCTTCGACAACACTTACAACGCGGTCCAGCAGCCCAAAAACGTTCTTTTCCTCATTGTACATCGGCACAATGATCGACAAAACAGGGGGGGCAATCCGAGTTCCGAGCGGGGATATATCTGGGTTCTGTGTCATCAAAATCTCTGCTTTGGATGGATTATTCGTCGTTAGGTTTAACCTTGGTAAACGCACCATTTGCGTATAAAGAATTGCAAATAGAGATAGATGACTGAGCATTGGGAGTCGAGCGCTGTGGGAACACACATTCTCAAGATCATGTGATAATTAGCCAGGTAATTCGAAATAATGATACAATTCACCCTCTGTGCAGATGATTTTGGCCTACATCAAGCTGTCGATAATGGCATCATCTCTCTGGTCAAAACAGGTAGGCTAAATGCGGTCAGTTGTATGAGTGTCGGTGAAACATTAAGCGAAAATGCTCCAGTCCTTTTAAAGGCATCTAAAGTTTCAAATATTTCTGTGCAAATCGGGCTGCATTTAACTTTTACCGAATATGCTCCAATTGGCGATATGCCCAGCCTCGCACTTGATGGGAATTTTCCAACGATTGGATCACTTATTAAATCTGCGTATTTGAAACAGTTAGACGAACTTGAGATTTCAACTCAAATCAACCGACAAGTTGACGTTTTCAAAGACAATTTCGGACGCTTGCCTGACTTCATTGACGGACACCAACATGCACATATTCTGCCCACCATTAGAGAAGCACTTATATCAAAGGCCAAATCCAGCATACAACCGAACGGATGGGTGCGATCCTGTAACCTCCCACTCTCAGAAATTATAAAAACAAAAAAATCAATAAAACGTGCTTTGATTATATCAATATTATCACGACGCCTGAAAACCATGCTTTTGAAAAATGCAATCAAAACGAATGATACTTTCTATGGGGTAAATGATTTTACCTCGGAACAGGACTATGCACAAATGATGCAGGTTTGGCTGCGTTCTGCCAGCAAGTTGGATCAAAACGCCCTGATAATGTGTCATCCTGGACGAAGTAAAAAGCACAGTGACCAGTCTATTTTTGACCCCATTGCAGATCGAAGGCCTGATGAACTTGCTTACCTGACATCAAAGAAATTTTTGCAAGATATGCACAACCAAAAAGTAGAATTGGGATAGAGAACCTAATTTTAGTTTTGCTCATACAGTAGTGCAGTCTTTGAGTTTAGAACGCATGCCTCTGAAAAAATTCTAAACCTATCTCTGGGTGCGCCGTAGCTAGCCCAAGCATCCAAGTCGAAAAATCGATCGCTTCAAGACGTCTGACCCGCAGTGATGTATCCTTTGGGGAACAGCGCCACAAAAAACCCAAACCCTCATGTTCATATCGACATGATCCATCATTCCATAAGGTCTTCAATTCGGTTAATGTCTCCTGTTTTCCGTCGGCAGAATCAACGGGTAAAAAACCAGCCATGATAGCAGGGGAAGCAGTTCCATTAGGGTTCTTACCCAAACGTGACACCCCATAACGGTATTTCAAAACTTTCCCGTCTTCGTCAAAAACAACCTCAGATCCTGCACCCAGCCCCCAAAGACCAGGTTGCGCGCCTTCCTTGGCAAACCAACGGCGATCTGCTTCTCGAAGTTCCCTCAGTTCCTCCAGAAAGGCTGGGTCACGTGCGTAGGCACCACAAAGATAAAAAGCAAACTGGTGCGTGAAATGCGATGGAACATTACCAGTTGGCTTACCCAATAGCGTCAGGTCATCATAGTCAGACATTGGAAGATCATCGACCATGTCGAAATGCGTACGCCAAGCTTTGGTGGCAACACCCTCACGACCTTGAGCCGCCTCGTGGCCAGCCGCCATACAAGGTAAAAGCGCGTATTCATCAAAGGGTATGGTCGCAACGTTTTTGGTCGGGCGTTCATCCGCGCCATAAAACACAAGATGAATCGAACCCCGTTTTGGATCGCGTATCGCAGTTGACCAGTTAATCGATGCAACCAATTCTTGGGCAAGTTGGGCAGCTTTTGGTACAGGCATATTACTCTTGGCAGCTTTGTCGCGAAGATAACTAGAAAGTATTGCGGCTCCCGCACCCAAAATTGCCGTATCTATAGTTGAAAACTTATCTTTGTTTCCTTTTGGTGGTTTTCCTGTGTTCACGTTGAACCAATGACGGTACCAACCGCTCCCTGAACGGTCGACGCGAAAGCCTGTACTTTGATCAACACCCAATAGATGTTTAAGTGTAATTTCTGCTTTTGTTTCTGCATCAGGGATTATGCCAGCCGCATCTCCGATAGCAAGACTGATAAGCCCCATTCCCGTCGCCGCGATAGAAGAAATTGGCGATCCAGTTTTTTCGTCTAAGCGAAGAGAATCTAGATATTGACCCGTTTCCGCGTTGCGAAGAGCCTGATCGTAAACAAGGACAGCGTCTCGGAGGCGGCTAGCAACGAAATCGTCAATCACATCCGCTTTTACTGAGGTTGCTGAAAGTAGAACAAAAAGGAATATACGCAGCATGAACAGCTCTTTTTATGAATCAATGAACTGGCCAGTTACCACGAGGAAGTTCGCGTGGCATTACACAATTAGTTGTACCATTGAAACCAATCTGCTCCAGTGAACAGGATATCACAGGCATAAACGCCACGAGAGATGAAACAGCTTTCTCTTCATCGATGATGCCCTGTGTGTCCATAAGGCTTGGTCGTACAATTAGTTTTTAGATCAGTCTTAGCAACACAATATATCGACCTATGTACCCTTCATATGGCGAAACTGACCTTTCAATGCATAAAACAAGAGCCCAGACCCTTCAAAGTTAGTGAATGAAGATAGGTATCTCGAAAATATAAAGAGCCAGAACATTTTGCCTTTTTGTTTTCCCTTGAAAAGAAAATTTTTGACATCTGCTTTTACAACGCAGCAGATGCTTCTAAAATAAATATTCACTCCCTATTCGATAAAAGTACGCGCAAGGCGTTCACTTAAAGGTTTCGTCAAATAACTAATTGCAGTCCGTTCCCCTGTGTTCACAAATAGATCCGCTGGCATGCCTGGTAAAAGCTTCAATCCATAAACAATATCTGATTGATCCGCATCAAGCTTCACACGCGCTACATAGTATTCTTCACCAGATCGATTATCCTCCAAACTATCAGCAGAAATATCAAAGATTTTACCGCTGGCCTCTGGGACATCCCCCTGATCAAAGGCGGACAAACGCACACGTGTCTCTTGACCAATGCGCAATTTTTCAATGTCCGCCGTATTAATCCGTGCTTCAACTATTAAGGTTTCGTCCTCTGGCACAATATCCAAAATTGGTGCACCAGGGCGAACAACACCACCAGTCGTAAAGATCGTCATACCAACAACACGACCGCTTGCGGGTGCAGATACTTTAATTCGTTTTTGCCGTTCTCTTACACCATTAAATTGTGGCTCCACAGAGGCCAATTGTAACTTAACATTTGCAATCTCTACTGCCAGCGCTTCTTCCCTTAGATTAGCTTGGCTTAATGCCGTAAGTTGCAGCTCATCAATTTGGTTCTGCGCTTGGATTTTCTGGGTCTTTAAAAGAGAGCCTGCCGCATTTAAACGTTCAATTTCAATTCTACGTGTGTTCACACGCGAAGCCGCGACTAAACCTTTCTCAAGTAACTTATCAAGATTACCCAACTCCGTTCGTGTGATTTCCAATTGCCGTTCATTGGCACTTAATTGATCCGTGATCCCTAAAATTTGCGCATTTAAGTTTTTTATACGCGCTTGCATGATATCGACTTCGGCCTTACGTGCGCGTGCTTCGGTGTCAAACAAGTGTTTTTGCGTTCCATATGCTGGGCCCCAATCAGAGCCTTCAATAGATTTTATTAACCCTGATATTACATCATCGGCATAGAACGTAGCTTGCCCATTAATTTGAGCTTCCAAACGTGCATGCCGGATACTTAAATCGATCAACTGGCTCTCAAGAACATTCAAATCAACATCGATTTCGCTGCTATCAAGCTCTATAAGAATTTGCCCTACCTCTACATAATCACCTTCAGAAACAAGAATATTACTTACGATCCCGCCTTCTAGGTGCTCGACAGTCTTACGATTGCCTTCCACTACAAAGGAAGCCGGGGCAACGACTGCACCGTCAAGTTTCGATGATACAGCCCAATAGAAAGCACCACCAAAGAAAAACCCAAGTATAAGCAAACCAAATATAAAATAAGATCGGATGCGTGGCTCTGACGATTGATGCGGAATTGCAAGTGATGCATCTAGATGCAAAACATCTTGGCTTTTAGGATTGGGAACTAAATGTGTCACTGTGCTACTCCTTTAGCAGTCGTTTGTTCTGTTTGTGTTGAGGTAAGCTTTTGCTTTTCATTGCTCTGCAAAACATTGCGCTTACTTGAGCGCAAAATTTCTTCTTTATCGCCAAAGCCTGTTTGTCGACCATTGTTAAGGATAAGCACCTTATCTACAGCCTGTAATGTGCTTGGCCGGTGTGTCATCACAATCACCATCGTTCCTTGTGCTTTCGCAGTTTGAATCGCGTTGCGCAAAGCCAGCTCGCCAGTTGTATCCAGATCAGAATTAGGTTCATCTAATACTAAAACAAATGGATCATTATAAAGAGCGCGTGCCAGTGCAAGCCGCTGGCGTTGTCCTCCAGATAGATGGAAACCATTGCCAACTCTGGTTTCATAGCCATCTTTCAAGTTACTGATCATTTCATGCACATCAGCCGCTAATGCTGCTTTGATTACTTTTGCATCGTCAATTTCCGTTGAAAACCGCGCAATGTTTTCTCGAATTGTCCCATCAAAAAGCTCTACATCTTGTGGTAAATAACCGATCATTTGACCGAGCTCATCGGCATTCCATTTTGACATTGGATTGCCATCAAGTTTTACATCGCCACGTTGAGGTGCCCAAATGCCTGCAATCATTTTGGCTAAGGTTGATTTGCCAGAACCACTTGGTCCAATAACAGCGACAACATCCCCTGCGTTTAATGAGAAATCAATTCCAGAAAGAGTTGCATTCTGTGCAAGAGGTGGACCTGCTTGAAGAATACTGGCCTTCAAAGAGACAGAAGGTTTTGGCAATGTGATTGTTTGTTCATCTTCTGGAAACTCCATAGATAAAGCGTAGATTTTTTTATAAGAACCGCGAGCGGCAAGAAAGGTACGCCATTGTCCGATCAATTGATCAATAGGCGCTAATGCTCGCGCAAGTACGATGGTCGCAGCAATCATTACACCTGCGGTCGTTTCACCAGAAATTGCTAATGCAGCACCAAGTCCTAACATTGCAGATTGAAGCGCCATGCGGATTGTTTTGGATAGAACTGTGAAAGTAGCAATACGGTCGCTGACTTGTGTCTTATAAACTTGGGCTTGATTCTGCAGCGCATTCCAACGCCGTGCTAAATCAGCTTTCATTCCCATAGCATGGGCAAGTTCCGCATTACGTTCGCTTGTCCGAAATAAAGCGTCAGATCGGCCGCGTGCTTCGGATGCTTGTTGCATCAAGTTGTGCGATCTAGCGTTATTTATAAGAGCTAAGATCGTTAAGAATATTGCGCCTGCTAACCCCAAAAAACCAAGGTATGGGTGCAATGCGTATAGAACAAAAAGATAAACGGGGATCCATGGGGCATCAAAAAATGCGATTAAAGCGCTACCAGATACAAAGTCACGGAAACCGTTAATATCATCAACTGGATTTTCGCCAGCAGTAGATTTCCCCTGAACATTGCGTCTCATAGCGGAACGCAGAATTGGTTCACCAACTGAGATTTCAAATTTCGCACCAAGTCTATTTAAAATACGTGTACGCATCAAATCTAGTAAGCCAGTTACAACAAAAACACCGCCTAAAAGTAATGTCAGTGCAATCAATGTGTCCACATTTTGACTTGTTAAAACCCGATCATAAACCTGCAGCATGTAAAGTGGACCAGCAAGCATAAGAAGGTTTAAAAAAAGACTGAAAAAAGCAACTGCGCCAAAGCCTTTGCGCAATGTGCCCCAAGCTAGTTTTACAGGTGAAGGTCTATGTAACATTGATCTATCTCTCATTTGGAAAATAGGGTGGCGAATAGTTCCGCCACCCTATGGGTCAGTTTTATGCAACGAAATCGTCTTCTGTGATTTGCGATGCGTCGATGCCTTCAAAGCGAACAGAGTTATCACCCGAGAACGATAGAACGGCGTCTTGCCCATCTTGTGAAATACTATCCGACAGATCGAAATCCGGTCCGAAATCAGACAGTTGAATAAGATCCACACCCAATTCAAAGTCTGTGACAACATCGTTGCCGTTTTCAGAAGAGAACCTGAACGTATCAACGCCCTCACCACCAGATAAGATGTCATCACCACCTGCACCGTCGATAAGGTCATCACCTTCAGCGCCTGCAAGGAAGTTTTCGAAATCACTACCGATGATTACATCACCATCGTCAGAGCCAATCACATTCTCGATTGAGCTTAGTACGTCAGTTTCGATTGCATTTTCGAACACATCTTCATTAACAAGACCTGTGTTAGAGATTGGTGCTTCAACATCCAATGTACCACCAGCGTCAACCAAAGTATCCTGAACAACTGGACCATTTTGACCAGCAGGTGCATTGTGCAAGTGGATTGCAGATACAACACCAGGAATTGGCGTTAGCAAGCCAGCTTCATCAATACCCAGAACGCTCAGTTCACTCGAATATGACACTTCACCTGTATAGATGTTTTGTGTGATTGTTAGAGAACCTTCACCTGTTGCATCACTATCAGATGTTGGGCCAGGTTCTTGACTTGCATCAAGACCACCGCTCAATTCAATTGTACGGATACCATCTTCTGTCACATCGCTTTCCAACAGCAGCTGCCCACGGATTTCACCGCCTGGGAATTCAGCCGTATGGATATTGAAGTAAAGGTTGCCAGCAACAGCTTCTTCTACAAAGTCAGCACCATCTTCGATCTGTGATCCAAACTGATCAGGTGTATCAACAACTTGATTATTCACATTAACTTCGAAACCAGACTGGCTACCAAGAGTGAACTCATCAATGACATCCAATCCAGTACCTGCATCAACAACAACATCCTGAACTACTGGGCCATTTTGACCTGCTGGAGCGTTGTGAAGGTGGATTGGTGATACAACACCAGGGATTGGTGATTGTAGGTCAGCTTCGTTCAGACCAACAACTGTCAATTCAGATGAATAAAGTACTTCACCCGCTTCATTGAAAGAAATGGTTACAGTTGCTTCGCCTGTAGCTTCACTGTCAGATGTTGGGCCAGGCTCTTGAGCAGCATCAAGTGATCCAGCCAATTCGATAACACGACTATGACCTACGCCAGTATCGCTTACAACTTCCAGCTGTCCTCGTATCTCACCACCGATGAAATCAGATGTGTGAACATTGAAGTAAAGGTTGCCAGCAACAGCTTCTTCTACAAAGTCAGCACCGTCTTGGATGTTTGAGCCAAACTGAGCCGGGTTAGAAACAACCTGATCTGTCACACTAACAGTGAAACCAGTGTCACGTGTTGCAGTGCCATTTCCATTTGGACCAAGATTAACTGTAACTGCGACATCAAGATCAGAGAAATCAGCTGTATCAACGCCTTCCCCACCTTCGATAAAGTCGTTACCTAGGCCACCAACGATTACATTATCGCCTTCGCCAGCGATCAAAACATCATCGCCTGCACCACCGTCAAGAACACCGTTAATTTCACCAAGGTCAACAACGATATCGTCGGCATCACCTAGTAATACATTACCATTCACAACGCCGTCATCATCATTGACGAAAGTGACCGTGCCAGCCTCTGTAGCATCAATAGCATTTACATTACCGCGAATTTCACCTTCGTTGACGATTGCGCCCAATAGGTTCAAACCACCGTCAATACGGATACCTGCAGCAGCGTCACTGTCTTCAGAACCTGCAATCAGGCCGTCATTTTCGACCAAACCAGCAAAGCCCGCATCATCAAAATTGCTGAACAAACGTAAGCCGTCACCAACCTGATTGCCTTCAGTTGCATCACCGCGACCTTGGATTGTACCTTCATTGAATATAGCTGCTGAAACGATGTCACCATCAGCATCACCAGTTTGTAATGATACACCAGAACCATTGTTACCTTCACCTGCATCTACGATGCCTGTTTCAGTGTTGGTGAATGTATAATTGTCAGCAGTACCATCTGCATAAACTGTACCGTTACGTTGGTTGCCAGTACCGATAATTGTGCCTGCGTTAGTTACATCTAGGCCTTCGCCATCAATGTTCAGCGCACGACTATCAGATGAAACTGTGCCACGGTTAACAAAAGAACCGCCTGAATGGTCGCCTGTGCCAAAGTAAACACCGTTTTGAACACCAGCAAATGTGCCGCCTTCTTCGTTGACCAGTTCACCCTGGAAGTTCACACCATTAACAGCACGGAACGCACCAGTCGTGCCCTGCGCACTATCTGATGTTACTGTACCAGCATTGGCAATTGAGCCTGTGAAAAGTGCGGCAGCAAAACCAGCTTCACCACGAACACCTTCTAGGCGGATACCATCACCAGCTGTGCCTGCAGCAGCAGACGCTTGTCCACGACCCGATATTTGACCAGCGTTTGTAATTTCAACTTCGCCATTACCGTCTTCCGCTAATGAAAGCGAAATACCTGCACCGTCGTTACCTTCGCCCGCATCAACGACGCCATTTGCAAGGTTGTTGATTGAAAAATCACTCGCAGTGTCATCAGCATAGATTGTGCCATTACGTTGATCACCAGTACCAAGAATATTTCCACCATTGATAATATCAACACCAGAACCATCAATATTCACAGCACGGCTGCCAGATTGGATTGTACCAAAGTTTAAAACATCAAGATCATGTTCTGCATCACCGATATAAAGACCGTTACGCGCACCTTCGATAGTACCTGTTGAAGTATTCAGAATACGACCATCAGCCGCAACACCATCTGCAACACGAATACCGCCAGCAGTACCTTGGTTACTTTCTGATGAAATCAAGCCACTGTTTACGATGTCTGTATCTGATACTGTGCCTTCTGCACCGTTGTTGATGCGAATACCATCACCTGCACCAGGTGTATTAGACGCTTCTTGACCACGACCTTGGATAGTTGCGCCTAAACCATTGAAAATTGTATTTGATACCACATCGCCAGCTTCGTCACCTACTTGCAACGAGATACCTGCGCCGTTGTTGCCTTCGCCCGCATCGATTGTTGCGCCAGAGAAGTTGCTAATTGATGTATCTTCTGCAGTGCTGTTTGTATAAATAGTGCCGTTGCGTTGATCACCAGTACCAACAATATCACCAAAGTTACGAACGCTTACGCCTTCACCTTGGATATCAACTGCGCGACTGTCAGACGAAATTACGCCACCACGGAAGTTGTCAAGTTGGCCAGAACTGCCCGCGCCTGCAAATTGTACACCGTTAAAATCACCAGCAATGTCGCCAAAGTTGCGGATGCTTGCGCTGCCAGTTACTTGGATACCTGTTGCCAAAGCATCAGGACCGGAATTTGCGTCGATTGTTCCTGTGCGAAAATTGAAGACTTGTGCATCTTCACCAGATACAGCGACTGCTGCAGCTGCATTGTTTGTTTCGATTTGACCAAAGTTTAACAAGCGCGCGAAGTCATTATCCAGCACGAAAGCTGGTGTATTGTCGACCACTGTACTTTGGAAAAAACCGTTCGTAAGGGTTTGGCCATCACGGGCCGTTTCTTGTGCAAGCGTAGATGACGTCAATAGACGTGCACGTAAACTTGAGAGTAGTTCTGATAGCATTGGAGAGCTCCATTTAAGTTTCGGGGGCAGTCAACATCTGGGGATGTCGTCTGCGTCCTAATCAATATGGAGAAGCCCCATTTTTACGGAAATTCATTTTCCAAATAGAGCCTATAAGTATTTGAAATACTCACATTTATCGTGAGGGTGAAATAATTAAAACTATTTTAAATCAAATAACTATGTGACTTGATCACAAAGGCTCATACTATTCATTAACACCTAAACACGAAAAAGTGTGTGCCTTTGATGCTATACTGATAAAATGCAACAGCCCGCACAGTATTTTTGCACTAGTTCACAATTTGAAAATCAATTTGATGACAGTGTACCAAGCGGCGGAGCGCTTCTAATATAGGTGCATATCGCTTCAACCATTTCTTGGTGTGGATATTCTGCGCGTGTTATTACACCTAATTCTCTCATATTACCTTCACCAACAAACGGGATAAAATCCAGACCAAAACCATCGTTTTTAAGTTGTGTTGCAGCAATTGCATTTATCATCGTACAGGCATCGCTTTGCGCGACATATCTGCATACAGTTTCAAAGCGTGCTGAACGTACATCAATACCCACTAAGTCCGATATATTTTCTGGCTGTTCCGGTAGGTCATTTTCAAGCTCATAACCGAAAGACGTTTCAAAACGGATCAATAGGTTTGCTGGAACTTCATAAGCATGGATACTCGATTTCTGGACAAGAGGATGTCCTTTGCGGACCCCCAAAAAGAGCGGTTCCATCCAAAGCGAAGAAAAATTTATCGAACTTGAGGTTGCTTTGGGTAAACCAATATAGCTCTTACGTGCTATAAATGCGATATCAACAGTTTTTTCATTTACCATATCAGCAAGGATTTTTGGGTACTCTTCCACAATGATTAAACTCACATCAGGGTAAAGTTTCGAGAAAAGCTCTCTAAAATATTGCGAAAGATAGGCCGCCAAGGTTGGTGTAATACCAAGTCTCAAAGGCGTTGCCTCAATTTTATTATGTTTTTGCGTAAGATCGGCGATACTTTCAACAAGCCCATTTATCTCACGAGCCACACCCAAAAACTCGACGCCAAAATCAGTTAAAACCACTTCATTTTTATTACGTTCAAAAATTTCGAAACCCAGCTCTGCCTCAAGCTTTTTAATCTGGTTTGACAACGCAGGTTGGCTGACATTTGCAACTTTAGCAGCACGCGTGAAATTCTTGTGTTCTGCCAAAGCTATGACATAGAGAAAATCCCGCAGGTTCATGTTCTATATTCCTAACGTGTATCTCAATAAAGTATTAGAATTTTCGTATGGTAATTCACTTAGTGATATTCCATCGCTGCTGTCAATAATACTGATAATTCAGTCGCAATATTATTAGCTCTAATTTAAGCTCTAAATCACCATTCGACATTTTTGAAAACAAATATTTGCATTGGCTCTGGTTGGTTGATCAATCCATTCGAATAAGAGACAAAACCAGATTTAACTGCTTCGATAGCATCAGGATAAGTGATCACATTTTGAATTTCTCCTAAAGAGATAATACGCATGTAAACTGGCCTTATTTTGTAAAGCTTGAGTATTTCTTTTCGAAGTGTTCACGCATAGCTACCAACCCTTCTTTGAACCCCTTTTCTCTCCCTATCCCAATACGAAAATGATCTTTGGGAGTATTGGAAACTTCAGATTCGTAAATGGAACTCGGCAACAATAAGACACTACTGTCTTCAACTAAGGAACGGCAAAAGTTTTCGCCACCATCTGGGCCAATATATTTGGGATAAGCTACGCACCCCCCCATTGGTCGACGCCATTCAACAAGCCCTGGAAAATCATCAAAGAGTTCTTCCAATAGAACTGCATTACTTAAAACCAAATTATGATTACGTTTAAAAATCTCATCACGCGCCTTAAGTGCTATCATCGCCAATCGTTCTGATGGTGCGGAATTACAAATCGATAGGTAGTGTTTGTATCGCTCCAACTGCTGAAGCAAATCTAAGTCTTGGGTCGCGACCCAACCAATACGCAGGCCAGGCAATCCATATGCTTTGGACATAACGTTAAGCGACACGCCTTTTTCATATATATCGGCAATTTGTGGCATCCTATCATCTGGGTTTAATTCCACCCCACGATATACTTCATCACTCAGGATATAGATACCATACTCGCGACAAAGATCGACCAATGCATCCATCTTATCGCGCGGCAAAAGAGCCCCTGTTGGATTATGCGGAAAGTTCAATGACAAGAGTTTTGTATTAGGACGAATAGCAGCTTTAATGTCATCAACATCAATACTCCACTCTTGTGATGCGTTCATATCGCGATGCATAGGAACGCCGGTTACTTCGCAAACAGATAGTGGAACGGTTTCAGCACTTTGATAATTTGGCGTTGGCACTATCACATGATCATCTGTATCCAGCAAAACTTTCGCCATCATGTATAAACCCTCGCCGGCACCAGCCAGACAAAGAATATTCTGGGCATCCATACGATCATAAGTCTGGGCAATCGTTTCGCGCAAATCTGGCGCCCCCCAAGTCTCGGTATAACCAAGCCACAGATCATCAAAGTTTAGCTTGTCATCTTCATCCGCAAAGCCAAGTAAATCCGCCGTTGTCATGCTCTCCATATCAGATGCAGTCATGTGATAACGCGCAGTAAATTCCCATTTTGAAAAGAAGACCTCCAACCCAAAATTACGCATAGGTTTAAAGTTTCTCATGATGCAGTTCCATTCTTCGTCACAAGTTCAGTAACTGTGTTTTCGCGAGAGGATTTAAGCAATTCGTAGATATTCGCGCGCGAAACCCCTAAAGCCTCAGCAACATAATCAACAGAACCGCGCGCCTCAAAAACTTCTGCTGCGGCAAGTTCTCTTACAATATCAATGCGATCAGATCGCCTTATTGAATTCAGACTTAACTTCCGCGTTCCTAAAGCTTTAGAAATGATAGAATTAGCAAGTTCACGCCAATCATTTTTCAAGATAGGTGCTGGAACGTTTATGCTTGCGATAGATACTATCTCTTGCAGTATTTGGCTCGCGGCCTCCAACGCATTCACACGGAGATTTATACAAAGCAACCCGATTGCTATGCCTTCATCATCTTTAATAAGTGAAGACACTGACTTGATTTTTGAACCATCAGAGTTTGATTTTTGATAAGGCCCAATCGTATAATCTGACCTCAGCTCAACCTCGTAATTAGCTGTATCAAGAAGTGAGTCATCACCTATTTTTCGTGGTGAAAAACTATTCTCAATATAGGCCACTTTCCCACTGGTGAGATCGTGCAGGACGATTTCCAAAGTGTTTGGCATAAGTCGTCTTAGTGCGACACAGATCGGGATATAGTGATTCAAATCTCTCATTAAGACATTTTTTCTTAATCCATACTTTTTGTCTAGACATTTCTTAACCCCAAGAATGTTTCTGAAGATCATCTAAGAAACTCTTTATTGCTGAACTGTTACGACGCCAAATGACTTGTAGCGTTTTCCACACGCTTAGCATTTGCACCCAATGCTTAAAAATACGTCACCAAGGTTTGGCCCAGCTGTGTCAGATGAGTATGTGGGGGTTACAAAGCAATTCCCACTCTGATCCGTTGGGCGCATTTTGTTTGAAGCTTAGGCAAGCTTTTATAAATTGACGCAAGCGGGATGGGGTGCCTTAAAATATGGTTCGCACAAGCACCTAATAATCCTCCCCAATGGAATGTGGGCATCCCGCTTGCGATATACCACCCCCGCAAGGGTGGTAGATGGGCTTATGCCACTGCGCGTTGTTTGGCAGCTGACAAAATTGCAGACAAATGTGCCGCTTCGCCGATCAGCAAGTAATCCAACCGTTCCGAGGCGCCGTTGAACACGTGAAACTTTTCCGCTTTGACATCAAGAATGGCGAATTTGATCGATGGGTATTGTTCATGGAACATATTTTCCATGATCAAGCCAGCCGCTTGTGCTTTCAAGTCAGATAATTTCTTGTTGTTTATATAGAGTTTGATTGCATGAACTTCTCCGTCCAGTATCAGCCCTATTTCTGGATTTATGTTCACATCAAATTCTTGCAAGGCCCAGATTTGTTTAGGCGGTTCAAACCATGCCGCAGAGACATAATTGCTCTTCCATTTGTAAAATTTAATCAGGGCATCGCGCGTTGCTTCTTGTGCTTCTTCTTTTTGGTCGCGAATGAATTCTTCCCAGTCGGTGTATTTCCCCGACCTCTCCGCCGTGATCAAGGCTTCTCTTAAGTTTTCATAATAATGTGTACGCGAATTTTGCATGTTACCGCTTTGGTAGAAGGCCGCTAATGCTGATGCAGCTTTGGCACTACCTGTTTGTGCGGTAAAATCCAGAAACTTGGTAAATCCTACGTGTTTCACTTTAGCCTCCTGTTCGTTTTTCTGCTTGTCCTTAATGCTAGGATTCAACCATGACGTTCGTCAATTGGCGAAAATCGCAATGTTTAAAATACCTTTAAAAAGCCATTAAGAACCTTGGAATTGCCACAATTCAGGGGAGATTTCATGATTTTGACAAATTACGTGACGTGTTTGTGGTTAATATTTAGGCACACTACATTTAGTAGGTGGTTGGAATTGGCATCCAATAGGTTGGGGTGAAATTTGTTTTCGTTTATCGAACACACATAGAAACCTTGCTCAATTGTGTACAAAAAAGGGCAAAAATCGATTTTTCCATTAGGCGGAATTCCACCGTTTTACTTTCATGTATATGGGGCTCTCCAAGAATGCGCATTTGATTGATGTCGATTGAGCAAGTTATCGGGGTGGTTGAACTTAAAACCCGCGTATGGAAAGCGTATGGCACGCACGCCATTAACGAAACAGCACCCTTATGCGATTTTGGATGCACATTTCGTTAATCTTGGGCTGACGGGCAAAGGCGGCGATGATCGGGGCCGCACGGCGAACGGGATCGACTAGTCGTTGCTGTAAGGATATGCCTCGGACGCGTCGGAGCTTCGGTGAAGATACGTTCGGGGACGGAGCTCACGGGACGAACCCGTAGCATACCCCGTCAACCTTTAAGAAGCCAATCCCGCTACACCCGCTAGGGGCAATTCTAGAGGCCACTTGAGCCCGCTACGCAAAGACAGGGTCAATGAAAAAACGTAGATGTTTCTGGTATAGATGGCCAAAAGGTTTTGCCTTTTTGCTCAAGCTAAGTGTTTGATTTTATTAGAGCGGAAAAATGAATGACGCACTACTCTTGCCTTTATGGACACATAGATTTGCCTTTCACCTAAAATGATATTTTGAAAATCATTGTTACTGCCAGCTAAAGAAACCTTCCACGTAATAACAATTAGGGAATATCCTACGGCAATAATAGATCAATTAAGGCGCACGGTTACAGAACATGGAGCATGTCTTACAATTTGAACCCAAACTAGACATTCACATTTATGGCCAAATTAACTTTATACTCGATCCGTTCGATGAACTTGATAGTTCCAATTCGGCGCCAATCTGATCTGCGCGACGTTGCATTCCCATTATTCCATGCCCAGAGTTTTGTTGGTTAACTTTGGTTAAATCAAACCCTTTACCATTATCACTGATAGTGACTGATGTTGCATCCGATGCGATGGTAATATGTGTGGCTTCACCGTGCTTAATGACATTCGTGATTGCTTCTTGAACAATACGCAGAAGGTTCAGGTTTTGTGATGGCCCTGGTTGTGGCAGCTTGGGTTCATCGGCAATTTGCCAGTTAAACTCCAAGCCATGCTCTGCCAGCAGGTCTTCTAGCCTTGTGCGTTTTCACCACCCAAGATACCGATACGGAATTCTTTAATTCCTTCAGCACCAGCAGCGCCTGTTAAAGCTGTTGTTGCTAGAATAGCAGCGATTAGTTTTTTCATCAGTCTTACTCCAGTTAAGAAACGCCCCACCTTCGTGGTAGGACGAAGGTTGATTTCTTTCATTTATGCAATCGCCAACTCAGGTAGATCGTGACGCTCCAGTGTTTCTACGCTGGTTGATGTCGCTTCTTCTGAGAAGGTTTCGTCTGCACCGTAAATCTTACGGGCCGCATCCACGGTCAGCTCATCACCTGTGCCATCAAACACCACGCGACCTGCACGCATACCAATCACGCGGTCACAATATCGACGTGCCGTATCCAATGTGTGAAGGTTGCAAATGACCAGTTTTCCGTCTTCGTCATGAATGCTGCGTAAGCTATCCATAACGATCTGTGCATTCATCGGATCTAATGAAGCGATAGGTTCGTCCGCTAGAATAATTTCTGGGCCTTGCATCAGTGCGCGTGCGATTGCGACGCGTTGTTGCTGCCCCCCTGATAATGCTTGTGCGCGCTTAGAGGCATGCTCAGCAATACCGAGGCGTTCTAAGATATCAATCGCACGATGGATCTCATCTTGCGGAAAGATATTAAACATCGTTGGCAATGCGCCACGTTTGTTTAATGTGCCGTGCAATACGTTTGACACCACGTCCATACGCGGCACCAAATTGAATTGCTGAAAAATCATCGCGCATTCAGATTGCCATGCGCGTTTTTCTGCGCCCGTCAAATTTGAAATGTTGCGGCCTTTGAAAATAATATCGCCAGATGTGGGATCACTAAGGCGGTTTAACATGCGAAGTAATGTCGATTTACCAGCGCCTGATGCGCCGATAATTCCAATCACTTGGCTCTCTTGAATATCAATACTTACGTCATTTACAGCAAATATATCATCAAATTTTTTCGTAAGTTCAGATATTTTAAGAAACATTGCCCCACCCAAAACAGTTGTCTGGAATGTGACCTACACAAAAAATGAATCATCCAAATGTCAGTTTTATGTATTTTTTGTAAATCTAACAATGTCCGCTTTGGAGAAACTTTAAGGTTTGAAATCATAAATATCGAAAAGCGGTTAAGGGCTGAATGCAGACACATATTCAATAAACCAGAATGCCATATAAGGTTTTTTACTGACATCTGAAATTTTGGTTAAATAACTGCTTTAGGAAGTTTTTGAGATCCAAAGGCAAACTTATGTGTCCATAAAGGCAAAGGTCTGCGTCAAAAAGGCAAAACCTTGTGGCAATTTACACAGAAGAAACTTTGGCAGGGGCTGAGGGACTCGAACCCACGACCCTCGGTTTTGGAGACCGATGCTCTACCAACTGAGCTAAACCCCTATAACCAAAGTAAAGCTCAGATACGCAAGGATTCTTACTTTTGCAAGGGGCAACTGCATATCCCAAAAGAAAAAGGGCAACCAAAACGGCTGCCCTTTAAAATCCGATACTTTTAAAGTCTCTTAAGCGATGATTTTAGAAACAACGCCTGAGCCTACAGTACGACCACCTTCACGGATAGCGAAGCGCAAGCCTTCTTCCATCGCGATTGGGTAGATCAATTCTACTGAGAACTTCAAGTTGTCGCCTGGCATCACCATTTCTGTACCTGATGGTAGCTCAACAGTACCTGTCACGTCAGTTGTACGGAAGTAGAACTGTGGACGGTAGTTCGCGAAGAACGGCGTGTGACGGCCACCCTCGTCTTTCGTCAAGATATAAACCTCAGCTTCAAACTTAGTGTGCGGAGCAACTGAACCTGGCTTACAAAGAATTTGGCCGCGCTCAACACCGTCACGGTCGATACCACGTAGCAATGCGCCAACGTTGTCGCCTGCTTCACCACGGTCAAGCAATTTGCGGAACATTTCAACACCAGTACATGTTGTTTTTGATGTGTCACGGATACCAACGATTTCGATTTCGTCGCCTACGTTCACAGCGCCACGCTCAATACGGCCAGTTACAACTGTACCACGACCAGAGATTGAGAACACATCTTCGATCGGCATCAAGAACGGCTGGTCAACAGCACGTGCAGGTGTTGGGATGTATTCGTCAACAGCAGCCATCAATTCAGCAATTTTTTCTGAACCGATGTTTGCATCGCGGTCTTCCAGTGCTGCCAAAGCAGAACCAGCAATGATAGGAATATCATCACCTGGGTAGTCGTATTCGTTCAACAACTCACGGATTTCCATTTCAACAAGCTCTAGAAGCTCGTCATCATCCACTTGGTCAACCTTGTTCATGAACACAACCATGTAAGGGATGCCAACCTGGCGACCCAACAAAATGTGCTCACGTGTTTGTGGCATAGGACCGTCAGCTGCGTTCACAACCAAAATAGCGCCGTCCATTTGAGCCGCACCAGTGATCATGTTCTTCACATAGTCAGCGTGACCTGGACAATCAACGTGTGCATAGTGACGACCTTCTGTCTCATACTCAACGTGAGCAGTAGAAATCGTGATACCACGCGCTTTTTCTTCTGGTGCGCCGTCAATCTCGTCGTACGCTTTGAAGCTGTCTGAGAACTGCTTTGTAATCGCAGCTGTCAATGTTGTCTTACCGTGGTCAACGTGGCCAATTGTGCCAATGTTAACGTGCGGCTTATTACGTTCAAACTTTTCTTTTGCCATTGTGGCTCTCCTAAGTCGTCGGGCCACGTAGGTCCCTACATTTCGATGCAGTTGCGGTACTGCGATTTACAACAAAAATCAACGGTCAATTTGCATTTTCAATCAGGCTGGTCATTCATGGGCAACGTGATAGGTATAAATTAAGAACACCATTTGAGGATTTGTGATGACGAAGGTTGCAAAATCTGGATTAGAGCCTGTTAAAGCGAAGCTTGCAACAGATGTTATTGGCCCAATTAAAACATTGATGAAAGCCCGTAAAAATCTATTAGAAATCATTCCTGAAAGTGCAACAAAGCAACCTATTGTTTCTGGTACAATGGGGAAAGTCAGTTGGCATATGCTTATGGATCCCAAAAGCATAGGTAGAGTTATGAAAGATAAGTTAGACGCTTATCCGAAATCAGACGTCACAAAAAACATACTAAAGCCTGCTATTGGGGAAAGTATGTTGATTGCAGAGGGGGCTCATTGGCGGTGGCAAAGACAGGCAACTGCACCGATTTTCACCCATCGCAACATTTCCAATCTTGCCCCAATAATGTCAGCAACAGCCCACATCACCTGTGATCGGCTATCAGCTTGTAAGGGAGAGGCAGATTTATTTGATGAAATGATACGCGCGACCTTTGAAGTGATTGCCAATATCACATTTGGCGGCTCTGACGCGGTGGAATGCGATGAATTGCACGTAGCTTTGAACAATTACACAGATAGCGTTGGCAAGATGTCTTTACTTGACCTTATAGGCTTACCCACATGGGTACCCAGACCCGCGCGCATATTCAAAAACAGCGCCATTCGCAAAATGCATTCCATGGCGACAGATGCAATAACCAGGCGTAAAACCGAAGGCGCAAAAGACATTCCTGACCTACTTGACCTGCTAATGAAAGGTGAAGACCCAGAGACCAAGCGCCGCCTAAACACAGCGGAAATACGCGATACCTTGCTGACCTTTATTGTAGCTGGGCATGAAACCACAGCCCTGACATTGGCATGGGGCTTATATCTTTGCGCCTTCGATCAAGAGGTTCAGGATAAATTACGCGCAGAAGCTCAAAGCGTTTTAAAAGGGCGCATCGCAACAGCCGAAGACTGCCCATCCCTTCCCTATACAGAACAGGTCATCAAAGAAACAATGCGGCTGTATCCTCCTGTCGCTTTCATGTCGCGAACGGCATTGGAAACAGATGAATTATGCGGGCAACCTGTAAAACGCAAAGATACAGTTATGCTGCCAGTATATGCGTTACACCGCAATCACGCGCTTTGGGAAAACCCAGACACCTTTGACCCAAACCGTTTTGCAAACAATTACAAACCTGATCGCTTTTCTTATATTCCGTTTGGTGATGGGCCACGCATCTGCATTGGCGCACAATTCGCAATGATCGAAACGAAAATTGTTCTATCAACATTAATTTCACGATTTAAATTTGAACGCATCGACGGCAAAGACCCAAAACCTGTATTGCTCATCACGTTGAGGCCAGAAGAAGGCATACCTTTAAAGGTCACACCAGTTTAAAAATATAGGCGCGCTTGCTCATCCATCCACAGGAAGCGACACTTTGCAGTTTTGACCAAGACAGGCGGTGTGCTAGGTTAATAATCAGAAAACACATTTAAGATCATATTATGACGCAAAAATTACAAGCAGGCCTTGAGCCGCCAAAAGTAAAATTGGTGACAGATATATGGGGCCCATTTCAGTCGTTGATGGCCGCCCGTAGGAATGTTTTGGAAATCATACCATTAATTGCAACCAAACAGCCTATCGTGTCTGGGAAAATGGGCAGTGTCCGTTGGCATATGGTCATGGACCCCAAAGCCATTGGGCGAATGCTGAAGGAAAAACTGGATATCTATCCAAAATCAGACATCACAAAAAACATGCTAAAACCCGCAATCGGTGAAAGTATGTTTATTGCCGAAGGTGCCCATTGGCGCTGGCAACGTCGTGCAGCATCTCCAGTTTTTACACACCGTAATATTGCCAATCTCGCGCCCATTATGTCCGCTGCGGCAGAAGCAACCTGTGAGCGTTTAGACAAAACAAATGGTCAGGCTGATTTATTTGAAGAAATGGTTGCCGCAACGTTTGAGGTGATCTCAAACGTGACCTTCAGTTCAGCAGATACCGTGGACAGTTCAGACATCCATAAAGCCATTGATAATTACATCGAACAGACCGCCAAAATGTCTTTATTTGATATTATAGGTTTGCCAACATGGATACCCCGCCCATCACGCATGTTTCGCCCCAATTCGTTAAAACGCATGCAAGCATTAGCAAATGAAGCGATCCAGCGACGTAAAGATGAGGGCGGTAAAGACATTCCCGATCTTCTTGATTTGTTGCTAGAGGGTGAAGACGCTGAAACCAAACGCAAGATGAATACAGCGGAGTTACGGGATAACTTGCTGACCTTTATCGTTGCTGGTCATGAAACAACAGCACTGACACTAGCATGGGCACTTTATCTGTGTGCATTTGATGAAGAGGTACAAGATAAACTCCGCGCAGAAGCACAAAGTGTTTTAGATGGTCGCATTGCAACTGCCGAAGATTGCGATGCCTTACCTTATACAGAGCAAGTGATCAAAGAAACCTTACGACTTTATCCCCCAGCAGCCTTGGTATCCCGCACAGCACAAGAGCATGATGAATTATGCAGCCGGCCAATACAGCCTAAAGATACGGTTATGATACCAATATACGCTTTACACCGTCATCAATCTTTGTGGGAAAATCCTGATCAATTCGACCCCGAAAGGTTTGCGGATAATTACAAACCAGAGCGCTATGCATATCTACCGTTTGGGGACGGGCCGCGCATTTGTATTGGCGCGCAATTTGCGATGATTGAAGCTAAGATTATTTTGGCTACTCTTATCTCGCGTTACAAATTCGAAAAAATCTCAGGTAAAACACCCAAACCTGTCATGATTATCACTCTACGACCCGATGGTGGAGTTCCACTGAAAGTTACACCGCTTTAAAACTTCTGACATGTCCCAACTGGGACATGTCGATAAGCTATTGATATAAAATACAAACAGCGACTCTCTTCGAGATTAAAACGGCTCAAATTTTAAATATTAAATTTATTATCTCTCGGAAAACCGCGCGGCGCCATACGACCCGCAGAAGCACGTTTGCCAATCCATTCAGCCAACTCAGTTTCTGTGCGTGTACGCCCTGCAGGGTCTAACCAACTTAGACCTTCTGCCAAAGTAAAGGTTGTGGCATCATTCAAACCACCATCTTTATACTTTTGCAAACGCACACCTTTACCGCGTCCCATTTCAGGCAATTCATCAATCGGGAAAATCAGCACTTTGCGGTTTTCGCCGACACACGCGATATGATCACCAACAACAGGACGACATACATGTGCTTTGGTTTCACCGCGAACATTTAACACCTGTTTACCTGTCCGCGTTTGCGCCAATACATCATCCGTATTCACAACAAAGCCATCACCAGCAGAGGATGCAACCAACATCTTTCCACCAGGCTTATAGATAAACAGATCAACCATTTCCGCTTCATTCGGCAAATCAACCATCAAACGTACAGGCTCACCCATGCCGCGACCGCCTGGCAACTGACTGCATGGCAAGGTATAGAAACGTCCGTTCGCACCCAGTAGCAATAAACGATCTGTCGTTTCAGCATGGAACACAAAGCGACTTTCATCGCCGTCTTTGAATTTCAATTCTTGGCCCAGATCGATATGGCCTTTCATGGCCCTGATCCAACCCATCGCAGAACAGACAATCGTGATTGGTTCTTTCTCGATCATTGCTTCAATCGGCACGTCTTCCACCTCAGGGGCATCTGCCAATTCAGTGCGGCGTTCGCCGCCTTCAGATTTTTTGCCAAACTTATCACGTGTTTCACGCAATTGATCCGTGATCCGGCTCCATTGTAAATCTTCATTGCCAAGCAAATCGCCAAGATCAGCGCGTTCAATCAGCAACTCATCGCGCTCATTACGCAATTCCATTTCTTCCAATTTACGCAAAGCACGCAAACGCATGTTCAAGATAGCTTCGGCTTGCACATCTGACAGCTCAAACTCAGCCATCATAATTTGTTTTGGCTCATCCTCATTACGGATGATCTCAATCACACGGTCCAGATTTAAGAAGGCAACGATATAGCCTTCTAGCACTTCTAAACGGCGATCGATCTTATCAAGACGGTGCTTAGAGCGTCTCTGCAAGACTTCACGACGGTGATCCAAGAAGGCGCGCAGCACTTCTTTCATAGAACAGACCTTAGGCGTGCGCCCATCGATCAACACGTTCATGTTCAAACTGAAACGGATTTCCAAATCACAAAGCTTGAAAAGCGTTTCCATCAATACCGCAGGATCAACTGTCTTTGCACGCGGCTCTAATACCAAACGGATGTCTTCAGCACTTTCATCGCGTACATCGGCAAGGATAGGGATTTTCTTCAATTGGATCAGTTCAGCGATCTTTTCAATCAACTTAGACTTTTGCACCTGATACGGAATTTCAGTGACAACAATCTGCCACTGCCCACGACCCAAATCCTCTGTATCCCAACGCGCACGCAAACGGAATGAACCACGCCCTGTGCGGTACGCTTCCAGAATGTTCTCACGCGGTTCAATCAAAATACCACCTGTTGGGAAATCTGGCCCAGGCACATAATCCAACAGTGTTTCATCACGTGCATTCGGTGCCTTAATCAAATGGATCGCAGCATCGCAAAGCTCGCCCAAGTTATGCGGCGCAATATTTGTCGCCATACCCACAGCAATACCAGATGAGCCATTTGCCAACAGGTTTGGATAAGTCGCTGGTAAAACCTCTGGTTCACTTTCAGAGCCATCATAGTTCGGGCGGAAATCCACAGCATTCTCAGACAGGCCAACCATCAATGCTTGGGCCGCTTCCGTCAAACGCGCCTCAGTATAACGTTGGGCAGCAGGGTTATCCCCGTCAATGTTACCAAAGTTACCCTGACCATCCACCAGCGGATAGCGCACGTTAAAATCTTGGGCCAAACGTGCCAAAGCATCATAAATCGCTTGGTCACCATGCGGGTGATAATTACCCATCACCTCACCCACGATTTTCGCACACTTACGGAATGATCCCGTAGGATCTAATTTCAAACCGCGCATGGCATACATAATGCGGCGGTGAACAGGTTTTAATCCGTCACGCGCATCGGGCAAAGCGCGGTGCATAATCGTAGACAGCGCATAGGTCAGGTAACGATCCCCAATAGCGCGGCGTAAAGGTTCAGATGTGGTCAATCCACCAGCATCGTCGGACATGTTGTTGTCATCAATAATATCAGCCATAGATGATGTGTAATCGGTGGATGATAAAGGGTCTAGACCTTTGATCGGTTTTCCACCACTTTCTTGCGAGAAAACTTACATATGGGCGGGGACATGGCACAAAAATCAATTCTCATCACGGGATGCTCTTCTGGAATCGGTTATGATTGCGCACATACATTGCACAAGCGCGGTTGGCGTGTATTCGCAACCTGTCGCAAACCTGAAGATTGCGAGCGTTTGCGCAGCGAAGGATTGGAAAGCTTCGAGCTGGATTATGAGGATGAGGCTAGCATCAAAGCCGCTGTTAAAGAAACACTGGAACGCACAGGCGGCACATTAGACGCGTTGTATAATAACGGCGCTTATGCCGTACCCGGTTTTACCCAAGACCTGCCACGTGATGCATTACGCGCAATCTTTGAGGCGAACCTTTTTGGATATTTCGACCTGATCAACCAAGTGCTACCTGTCATGCACAAACAGGGTCATGGGCGGATCATTAATTGTTCATCTGTATTGGGCTTAACAGCAATGCGCGGGCGTGGTGCTTACAATTCCACCAAATTCGCTATGGAAGGTTTAACCGATACTTTGCGACTGGAATTGCGAGATCAACCCATTGATATCATTCTTGTCGAACCTGGTCCTATCACCACAGATATTCGCGTTAAAGCACAACCACAGTTCGAAAAATGGATTGATTGGGAAAACTCTGTTGGACGTAAAATGTACGAGACCAGCCTTATTCCACGTCTGTATGCTGAGGATACAAAACCTGACCCCGGTGAATTGCCATCTTCGGCTGTGACCAAGAAACTGATTCATGCCCTTGAATCACCGCGCCCCAAACCACGATATTATGTTACAACACCAACTTATATCTCTGGCTTTTTAAAGCGCATTCTTTCTACACGTGCATTAGATTACGTGTTTAGTCGCATGTAACCAAATACACCTAGACTTGCCACATCATCGGATTAAGTTTCGATAAACAAAACAAGGATTCTATCATGGCCTCAGGCGGATTATATTTCATCGTCGTCATAGCAATATTACTGGTCTTAGTAATCTTAATGATCGGTCTTGGTGGCTTTACCACGGGTGGTGAATTCAACCGTAAATATGCGAACAAACTGATGCGCTGGCGCATCATCGCACAGGCCGTCGCAGTGGCTTTGATCCTGCTTTATGTAATGCTTCGTGGAAATGGTGGTTAATATGGTTGTTCTAAACAAAATCTACACACGCACAGGCGACAAAGGTGAAACAGCACTTGGCAATGGCACACGTGTTGCAAAAGATTCTGCACGCGTTGATGCTTATGGAACTGTAGATGAAACCAACGCAACTGTTGGCCTTGCCCGTCAACATGCTGGTGGGGATATGGATGCAGCACTTTCTCGCATCCAAAATGACCTGTTTGATCTTGGGGCAGACTTTTGCCGCCCTGACATGGCGAAAGATAAAGATGCCGAGTATACGCCTTTGCGTATTCTCCCAAAACAAGTGGACCGATTAGAAGCTGAGATCGACGCCATGAACGCGAATCTTGAACCATTACGCAGCTTTGTCCTACCCGGCGGCTCTGCCTTGGCCGCACATTTGCACCTATGCCGTACAGTTTCACGACGTGCTGAACGTTTGGCTGTTACACTTGCAGGGCAAGAGGATGTAAACGCAGCCGCTGTGAAATATCTAAATCGCTTGTCTGATTGGTTTTTTGTGGCTTCACGTGTCGCAAATGAAAACGGTGCAAATGATGTGCTTTGGGTCCCTGGAGGGAATCAGTAGCATTTTCATAGTCGTGAAATTTTCATTTATTTTTTCACGGCATAAAAGCGACGTAAAACTGTAACAAACACGACGTAACGTCTGCATTTTAAGACGAATATTGTCTTTATTTACAATCATTCTTGGCTTAAACGTGTGGAATAATTTTGGTGTCTCATAATTATGAGACTTTATTTAACTCGGAGAGTCGCAAATGAAGGTGCTAGTACCTGTCAAACGCGTGATCGACTATAACGTAAAAGTACGCGTAAAAGCGGACGGCAGCGGTGTTGATCTTGCAAACGTCAAAATGTCCATGAACCCTTTTGATGAAATCGCTGTAGAAGAAGCGATCCGTCTAAAAGAAGCTGGCAAAGCTGACGAAATTGTAGCCGTATCTATCGGTGTGAAACAGTCTCAAGAAACATTGCGTACAGCTTTGGCTATGGGTGCTGACCGCGCTATCTTGATCGAAGCAACAGATGACGTACACACAGACATCGAGCCTTTGGCAGTTGCTAAATTGCTAAAAGCTGTGATCGATGAAGAACAACCAGGTTTGGTTCTTTGTGGTAAACAAGCAATCGACAACGACATGAACGCTACAGGCCAAATGTTGTCAGCTCTGTTGGGTTGGTCACAAGCTACATTCGCATCTGAGTTGTCAGTAGACGGCGACAGCGCGACAGTTACACGTGAAATCGACGGTGGTCTTCAAACTATCAAGGTTAAAATGCCTGCGATCGTTTCTGTTGACCTACGTTTGAACGAACCACGTTACGCTTCTTTGCCAAACATCATGAAAGCAAAGAAAAAACCATTGGACGAGAAAACACCAGCCGATCTTGGCGTTGATGTTGCACCTCGTTTGTCAGTTGTTGGCACATCAGAGCCAGCAGAACGTGCCGCTGGTATCAAAGTGGGTAGCGTTGCTGAGTTGGTTGAAAAACTTAAAGACGAAGCGGGAGTACTATAATGGCTGTTCTATTATTAGCTGAAGTCGCTGGTAGCGAAATCTCACTAGACCAAACTGGTAAAGCTGTAACAGCTGCTCAAGCTTTGGGTGATGTTACTGTTCTTTGCGCATCTGCTGGCTGTGAAGGTGCTGCTGCAGAAGCTGCAAAACTAAACGGTGTTGCTAAAGTTCTTTGTGCAGACGATACTGCTTATGGCAACGGTCTTGCAGAGCCAATCGCAGACCTATTGGTTTCATTGGCAGGCGACTACGATCACATTGTAGCTCCAGCAACTGCATCTGCAAAAAACATCCTACCACGCGTTGCTGCGCTATTGGACGTTATGGTGATCTCAGACATTACTGGTGTGGTTGATGGCGATACATTCGAGCGCCCAATCTACGCAGGTAACGCAATCCAAACTGTGAAATCATCTGACGGCAAGAAAGTTGTTTCTATCCGTACAGCTGGTTTTGATGCAGCTGCTGAAGACGGTTCAGCTTCTGTTGAAAACATCGCAGCTGCTGCAAACCCAGGTTTGTCAGAGTGGGTTGAAGACAAAGTTCAATCATCTGATCGTCCAGAACTAACATCTGCAAAAGTTGTTGTATCTGGTGGTCGCGGTGTTGGTTCAGAAGAAAGCTTCAAAATCATCGAAGCTTTGGCTGACAAACTAAACGCTGCTGTTGGCGCATCTCGTGCGGCTGTAGACAGCGGTTACGCACCAAACGATTGGCAAGTTGGCCAAACTGGTAAAGTTGTTGCTCCTGATCTGTACATCGCTGCAGGTATCTCAGGCGCTATTCAGCACCTTGCTGGTATGAAAGACAGTAAAGTTATCGTTGCAATCAACAAAGACGAAGAAGCACCTATTTTCCAAGTTGCTGATTACGGTTTGGTTGCAGATTTGTTTGACGCAGTTCCAGAATTGACTGACGCTCTATAAACAAACAAAGATACATGATTTTGAAAGGCCTGCGATTTTCGCGGGCCTTTTGCTTTTACAACCACTCTGGTTTTGATGTGCGTAGCTGCCCAGCAGGGTATGCCCATTCAAATGGAATACCATCTATTTGAAGTGGGAAACAAATACGTTTTGCATCCCCCCAAACCGTTCTTTCAAGTGCAGGATCACAATCCGCAGATGTCTCGGGCGCAATCCCCACATGTAAAGTATCACGTTTCGACGTTGCCAAAAGATGTGCCACACGTGCAAGCGACAACCGTGCAGACATAACTGTTCCTATTTCCGCTCGTTCTCGCAAGCATTTCAAAACTGCCGCAGCAATCAAATACCCCGTACCATGATCAAGCGCTTGTACAGGCAATGGCGTTGGCTTATCCGCCCCGCTCATATCCATGCCATAAGACGCAATACCACTGCTCATCTGAACCAGACTGTCAAATCCGCGTCGCGTTTCCCAAGACCCAGTCCAACCGTACGCGTTCAAACATACATCAATCAGTTTTGGATTATGTTTGCGCAAAGCTTCACCATCATAGCCTAGACCAGCCAAAGCATCCGCACGGTAGCCATGCACCAAAACATCCGCTTCTTTCAGCAAGCCTTCGAATGTTTTTCGCCCATCAACAGCACGCAAATCCAAACCAGCACACCGCTTGCCTAAAGTCACTTCTGGCGCAACACTATCTTCTTCCCAATCAAGTGAATCAATGCGCAACACATCAGCACCCAATCCCGCTAAAAACCGTGTTGCAATAGGGCCAGCTAATACACGGGTCAAATCTAAAACCTTCAGACCTTTAAGGGATTTAGCAATTGGCGTCTTGACCCCTTCACCCCGCTTGATGAAATCGATCAAAGGTTCCGCAGCAAGCGTTTGACCATGTGAATGTTTAGACCAAACCTCTAAACCCCGCATTGCCGCAGCACACCCATTCGCCGAAACAATCGCTTGTTCTAACGCATCCTTTTTCCATTGGGCAACAACTGGTCGCAAACTTTCACGATCTGCATAATCCCCCAAAACTGACAGTGCCGCCTTTCTATGGTGTGGCGCATTCGTATGTAACCTGATCCACCCATCTGCCGTTTGATAATCCCCTGCAATCGTGTCCCAAATAGGCGGAAGCTGCCAATCTATCGGGCGTATGGTCATATCAAACCAAAGCGAAGCCAATCGTTTATCAATAACAACATCAGGCTCAGATCCTGACAACAGCTGCCCTGCCATAGCCCCCGCAGCCGCCATAGTCGCAACAGCCAAATCAGAGGTTTCAAACCAAGACGGTAAATTTTCAGACGCGTTTACAACCTTAACCTTTGTCGCAAGATTGCGGTTACATTCCAATGCACCAAATATCTCATCGAAAAACAGCATACCTATTCCTTAACGTTAAACACGTTTGAATAAGTATAAAGGCTTAAAAAGGAATGTCAGTTACCCTTTTGCCTTAGGGTCTAAGTCCAAAGTCGTTTGACGCAAGAACGCCATCAGCCCTTCCGCATCTGTTTTGTATTTATCCAGAACATCGCGCCCAATCGGTTTACCCACAACGGGTGCTTGATCTTTGCCAAAAGCCTTTTTGATCTCATACATCAATAGGCTTTGGCGGCATGTATCTGAAATACGGTTCGCAATTTGGAAAGCGCGCGAATTTGAACCTTGGAAAAAAATAGGAACGACTTGGGCATCTGTATGAAGAATAAGTTTAGACGTGAATGTGCCCCATTCTGCTTCTGTAACAGGCCCAAAAGCAGTCTTACTTGTACATACAGTACCCGCAGGAAACACACCAACACAGTGGCCATCTTTCACACTATTTAAAGCATCTTTACGTGTCTGAAGGTTCTTACGAACAGCATCTTCTTCATGTGGAAAGCTGACCGACAGAAGGTTTTTAGCAGCAACATCAACACCATTCAGCAATGCGCGTGTGATAATTTGAAAATCCTCACGGCGTTTCGACAAAAGCCACGCAAGCACTAAGCCATCCACCAAGCCATGTGGGTGGTTACAAACAACAACCACAGATCCTTTTGCGGGGATGTTTTCCATCTGGTCTGCTGGCGTCGTCACTTTAATGCTCATCTGGTTCAAAACAGACGTCCAGAAATGCGGATCCTTATTGGGGTCATTTTCCCACTGACGCATATGCCACAACAACGGGATACGTGCCGTTAAAGTTTCAACTGTTTTAATAAACGTACGTTTCCAAAAATTTGGAAATGAATTGGCATAAGTCAGCTCTGAACGATCATAAAGCTTGATCTGTTCTGCTTCGTTTTGTGTATTTGCTTCAGTCATACTTATTGGCCCTCACCAAAATAATCCCCCACAAGCATTTCTAAGGCATCAGCCAAAGCTTCTGCTTGTTCCCCCGAGGTAGTTACATCGATCGTACATCCTTTGGATGCCGCCAACATCATTAGACCCATAATGGAATTCCCAGCCACTGTCATGCCATCTTTGCTGACTTCGGCATCTGCATCAAAACTTTCAACCATTTCAACAAATTTGGCAGATGCTCGCGCATGCAGCCCTTTTTCATTGATAATCGTAAGTGTCTTCGTCATTTGAACAGCCTTTATGAATAGTTCAGCAATTACAACTGTTCATGTATTTTTTGCCCGCAGCCATGCTCGTTTCGATTGCTTGCTCAACAGACAAATTGCGTGACTTGGCCAGTTTAACCAGCATTGGCAAGTTTGCACCGTAAAGGATCTTACGCTTTTTGGCAGAGCAAGCCATCATTGAAAGATTGGCAGGAGAACCGCCAAACATATCCACAACGACAATCACACCGTCTCCAGTGTCCAACTCATCTGCAACGGTACAGATTTCCTCTTGCTTCGCAGAGCGGTCGCATTCAGCAGCAATCGAAATTGCTTTGATACCTTTTTGTTTTCCCACGACATGTTCTACAGCAGCCAAATATTCTTTGGCCAAGCCTCCATGTGCAACAATAACAACTCCGATCAAATCTGCGCCTCTCTTACGTTTCGCATTTACTGTCTCTCCAGTTCTCTGTGGCGTATAGATACATGCCAGCCTGAGTCTGCAAGGCTTTTCCCCAATGCTTCCGCTACGCAAACAGAACGGTGTTGACCGCCCGTACAGCCTAAGCCAATGGAAAAATGAGCTTTCCCTTCGTCGATGTATGCAGGCAACAAAAACCCACATAACCCATTCAAACGATCGAAAAATTCAGAAAACCTATTATCTGTCTTTACATAATCCGAAACACGATTGTCCAGACCATTCAAATCACGCAAAGTTTCATCCCAGTATGGATTTTTTAAGAACCGGCAATCAAAGGTCATATCGACACCACGCGGCGCCCCGCGCTTATATGAAAACGAATGTAAAGTTATCGACATATGATTTTCGCTGGCGTCACCATACCATTTTATCAACTCTGATTTTAGATCATGTGGCGATAAACGTGTCGTATCAATTAGAGTATCGGCAAGAGCGCGAAGCTTTGACAATATTTTCTTTTCTTCAGCGATCCCAAATTCTGGCGCATCACCTGGTAATAAAGGATGACGTCTGCGCGTTTCACTGTAACGCTTCACAAGCACATCTGTATCGCAATCCAAAAACAGAATTGTGCTGTAGAACCCTTCAGTTCGCTTTATCTCTTCGTGAATATCCAGAACAGTTCCAACATTAAAATCACGTGTACGGATATCAACACCTAATGCCATATGACTGGCATGCGGTTGTCCAGAAAGCAGCTTAGGTAAAAACGATAAAGGCATATTATCTATGGTTTCATAGCCGATATCTTCAAAAACTTTAATCGCCGTACTGCGTCCAGCACCGGAAGGTCCAGTTACAAGTACTATTTTTGAATGTTGTGCGTTTTTATTCAAAGAAAGCCGTCCAGCTCATGACTATACCCATATAAATTAAGTATCTGTGCAGCAATTGGCAAGTTTGCGACATTACAACCTGCAATTAAATTAACGTGATGTGACCCCACTTCAATAGTTTTTGGAACTGGCAACCGTTCAGATACCTCCAAAGCCATATCCACAATAAGGTTCAAGCGTGATCGTTTTACGTTCGGGCAGTTAAGGATGCCAATATTTCGAACCTCAATCTGGCCTTCGATAGTGGGTGGTGCACTCACATAAATACCTGTCTCTTCGGCGGTTAAAACGACCTGATCATCTGATACCAGCGTGCCACCCAGCGCGATAAGTTGTAAGGCTAATGACGTTTTGCCTGCACCAGATGCTCCAACACACAGAATGCTTTTCCCATCAAAATCAACACAAGATCCATGAACGTATCCAAGATCAAGTTTTGATATCACCCAGGTAACCCAACAACAAACCGAGCCCCAAGTGGTGGCGTATCTTCACCAGCACCTTTTGCGCGGATATTTTCGGCCCATATAACACCGCCATGCGCTTCGACGATTTCCTTTGAAATCGACAAACCAAGACCTGAATTATTCCCGAAGTTTTCTACAGATCGGTTAGAGTAAAACCGTTTGAATACCTTTGTTAAGCTATCATCAGGAATACCTTCACCCGTATCCTCAACCACAATCAAAACACGGTTTTCAACACGGCGCGCCCACAAACGAACTGCATCACCTTTTTCACAGAAAGACACAGCATTGGTGATCAGATTAACGAAAACCTGCGCAAGGCGTTCTTCCAAACCATCAATGAATATTTTCTCATCAGGCTTATCAAACAACATTTCAACGCCAGATTCTTTTGCTTCCATTGTGTGAAAATCAACAATGCGTTCTAACATCAACGTTAGATCAAAATTGTCTTCTTCTTCCTTAACAAGCTCGGAATCTAAACGAGACGCATTAGAGATATCTGACACAAGACGATCAAGACGACGCACATCATGTTCAACAACATCCAATAACTTATTACGTTTCTCACCTTCTGGTGCGATGCGCAAAGTTTCGATGGCTGACCGTAAAGATGCCAATGGGTTTTTAATTTCATGCGCCACATCTGCCGCAAACTGTTCATTGGTCTCGATGCGGTGGTAAAGTGCAGACGTCATATTACGCATTGCACTAGACAAATGCCCAATCTCATCATCACGACCTGTCATGTCAGGAATGCGGACACGATCTGGGCTATCTTTACGCAATTTCGTGGTTGTACCTGCATCCATAGCAGACGCTAAAACATGGATTGGGTTTGCAATTGTACTTGCAAGAACCAATGACAGCACAACAGACAGCAATGCAGCAAATCCAAACAGTCGTAAGATATTATTACGCTCAGCAGCACGAAGATCATCCATTAGCCCCGCGGGTGTGGATGCTACAACAGAGCCAACAACGGTACCGTTCACTGTAATTGTTTGCCCTGCGGCTACAATTTCTTGTCCAGATTGCGTTGTATCCTTTAATGTTTGTGCGCCACTTGCCTGTACTTTGGCTGCTAAGCTTTCAGATATCTCATCTGCATCGCGCGCTTGTGTTGCATCCGCAGGATTTTTGAAGGGGGCAATAATTCCACCAAAAATTTTATCTAAAAAGCCTGTAACTTTTGAGCCTTTTTGCGGGTGAAGTGTGTCCTCATCAGCAGAGATCGTCGTCAAAGCAACATTATTTACATCAAAAATGCGGACTTCCGAAGCACCAGAAGATGGCAAATCATCTACCATCGCACTTAAAAGCACATCAGCAGGAGCACCTGCATCAGCATCAGCATTGTTCGCTGCACGTTCTTGCAGCAACTGTGCATACAATCCAGACTGAACCTTTAACGCCGCAAATCGCTCATCTGCAATGTTATTACTGAATTGGCTTAGGTACAGCATTCCCAAAAGAAGCGTACAAAGTGCAATCAAGTTGAATGCGATAATCCGACGAGCCAATGCTGATGACCAAAAAAATCGTCTTAAACCCGAAGGCTTCTTTTTCGATTCATCGCGACCACTATCAGATACGTTCATATCCGAAGCCATATCTATCTCTGCGTTTGCCATGATCTTATTGTTCGTTGTAACGGTAGCCGATGCCATAAAGCGTTTCAATGGCGCTGAAATCATTATCTACAGAACGCATTTTTTTACGCAAACGTTTGATGTGGCTGTCAATTGTACGATCATCCACATAAACCTGATCATCATATGCAACATCCATCAACTGATCCCGGCTTTTTACAAAACCTGGGCGCGTTGCAAGTGCTTGAAGTAAAAGGAATTCTGTTACCGTCAATGAAACTGACTGACCTTTCCAAGTCACCGCATGGCGCATTGGATCCATTGTCAATTCACCGCGTTCAATCAAGCTTTCATTTGCTTCTTCTGCAATTGGAGAACCTGCATCTGAAAGGCGTGCCTCTTGGCGACGCAGGATTGCACGAATACGTTCTACCAACAAACGTTGCGAGAATGGTTTGCGTACATAATCATCTGCACCCATGCGAAGTCCAAGAACTTCGTCAATCTCATCATCTTTAGATGTTAGAAAGATCACTGGCATATCTGTTTTCTGACGCAAGCGCCCCAACAGGTCCATACCATCCATACGTGGCATCTTAATATCCAACACTGCCATGTCTGGCATTGTTTCGTTAAAGGCGTTCAGCGCCTGTAACCCGTCGTTATATGTAGAAACGTCATAACCTTCTGCTTCTAACGTCATAGAAACCGACGTAAGAATATTACGGTCGTCATCAACCAAAGCTATTTTAGCCATACTGCCCTCTGATATTGCCTGCACTGCATTATTTATTATTTTTATTTTCTTTATATTCCGCTACCTGAGTCGCAGAATCAACTGAAATTTGTCGAAGACGGCACAATCGTGTCATTTTTTCATCACAATTGGCCAAATTATATCGCAAACGTTAACGTTAACTGCGCGAAATTGACCAAAAACGGGCGTTCCATTCAAATTCTCACATGTTATACAGCGGCAACTTTCATATAGGAAAGTTTCGTAAATTCTACGTGCTCGGCACATTTGGGCACGAAAAACTAATGGCAGATCGCAAAATTTGCCCAAGGAGCACCGAAAACATGGAAACAGGTCGCGTTAACCCAGCACAAACGTTGGAAAAAACAGGCATTTCTGGTCTTAAGTCCGTTCACTACAATCTATTGGAGCCTGCTTTGGTACAAGCAGCCCTACAAAAAGGCGAAGGTGATCTTGGCAAAGGTGGTGCTTTCCTTGTTTCGACAGGTGAATACACAGGTCGTTCCCCAAAAGATAAATTCGTTGTTGATGAGCCATCAGTAAAAGACAGCATTTGGTGGGAAAATAACCCGCCAATGGCAATGGACGCTTTTGAACAATTGAAAAAAGACATGTTCGCACACATGGCTGGTGGCGAATACTTCGTACAAGACTTGTTCGGCGGTTCAGACCCAGCATACCGTTTGAACACACGTGTGATTACAGAGCTTGCTTGGCACAGCCTGTTCATCCGCACAATGCTACGTCGCCCAGAGGCAGAAGAGCTGTATACATTCACACCAGAATTCACAGTTGTGAACTGCCCAACATTCAAATCAGACCCAGCAAAACACGGCTGTCGCTCCGATGTTGTGATTGCAATCTCATTTGAACAAAAACTGATCTTGATCGGCGGTACAGAATACGCTGGCGAAAACAAGAAATCTGTTTTCTCAATCTTAAACTACCTACTGCCAGAAAAAGGCGTGATGCCAATGCACTGTTCAGCCAACCACGCGATTGGTGACGAGCAAGACACAGCAGTTTTCTTTGGCCTATCAGGCACAGGTAAAACAACACTATCCGCTGATCCAAACCGCGTTTTGATCGGTGATGACGAGCATGGTTGGTCAGACACAACAACATTCAATTTTGAGGGTGGCTGTTACGCAAAAACAATCTCACTATCTGCGGAAGCAGAGCCAGAGATCTATGCGACAACATCCAAATTCGGCACAGTGATCGAAAACATGGTGTACGACAAATACACCAAAGAATTGGATTTTGAGGATGACAGCCTGACAGCAAACATGCGTTGTGCGTATCCGTTGCACTACATTTCAAACGCATCTGATACAGCTCTTGGCGGTCAGCCAAAGAACATCATCATGCTGACATGTGATGCATTTGGCGTTCTGCCTCCAATCGCACGTTTGACACCAGCACAAGCAATGTACCACTTCCTATCTGGTTTCACATCTAAGGTAGCTGGCACAGAGCGCGGTGTTACAGAACCACAACCAACATTCTCAACATGTTTTGGTTCACCATTCATGCCACGTCGCCCAGAAGCCTATGGCGCATTGTTGCGTGATAAGATCGCTTCAACAGGCGCTAAATGCTGGTTGGTAAACACAGGGTGGACAGGTGGCGCTTACGGCACTGGCTCTCGTATGCCAATCAAAGCAACACGTGCATTGCTAACAGCAGCGCTAGACGGTTCATTGAACAACGCTGAATTCCGCAAAGACGCAAGCTTTGGCTTCGACGTTCCAGTAAGCGTTCATGGTGTTGATGATGCATTGCTTGATCCACGCTCAACATGGACAGATGGCGAAGCATATGATGCGAATGCTGCTAAATTGGTTTCCATGTTCTCTGACAACTTTGGCCAATACGAAAGCCACGTTAGCGAAGATGTATTGGCGATCAAAATCGGCGCTTAATTCGCACCAAAATTCACACCATGAAAACCGCGTTGATATCAGCGCGGTTTTTTATTGTCTTGTAATACGCCCCGCACTCTGAAAACCTATGGGTATGTTACGTACGTCTCTTATATTAACCGCTATTCTGAGCTTTTGTTCTCCTGACGAAACTGTATCAGGCCAGACAGAAACAACTGATGTATGGGTTCTTCAATCCGTCAATGATGAACCTGTCACTGAAAGAATAACCCTAGAGTTCCCTGAAGAAGGTCGCATTTCAGGCCGCGCACCATGCAATAGCTACTTTGCATCACAATCAGCACCACTTCCTTGGTTTGAGATTGGAGACATCGGCGCAACCAAAGTGGCCTGCCCAGCCTTAGAGCAAGAACAGGAATACTTTGAAAACTTACGGATAATGTCATCCGCAGAAATCACGGGTGATACACTAATCTTAAGGTCGGTGACGGGGTTCGAAGTCGTCATGGTGTATAAAAAAGACTAGTCGCCAATCGACATAGCCAAAATACGGCTCATCCGCGTATAGCTTTCACCGCTTTCATCTGCCCATGTATTAAACGCATCTTGAATTTTGCGCTGTGCGGTCTTCGATGTTGTAGGTCCATCAACCACACCAGCACGCGCCAAAGCATTCGCCACAGCGCGGCTTAGTATAAAACAGTCTTTGCCCATAAAGCGCAAAGCATATTGTCCAGTCGTCCCGCCCAAACGGTTCCCGCGCTTTTTCATCACATCCCATAACCCAACCAAATCGGACGAAGGCCAATCGCCAAAGAACTTGGCAGCACTGCCATGTTCTTGTGCCAAATCGGATAGAAAAATCGCATTGTCCCTTACAGATAAAATCTTTTTGGCATGACGTACAATCGCAGTGTTTTTCAGATGGGCATCTAGGTCTTCATCAAACATCATCGCATTACGACCGATGTCGAATTTATGAAAAGCTTCTTCAAAACCAGGCCATTTGTTTTCAACCACACTCCAATTGAAACCAGCTTGGAACACCCGTTTTGAAAATTCCGATAGAATGCGATCATCCGATAATGCACCAATATCCTGTTTTGGTGTATCATCAACAAGCATCGTCTCTAGGGCGTCAGCACCGCCTTTACGATCCTCGGCCATTTTACGGATATCTTCAAACCTTTGCATCTACTCACCCTTCTTAACTGTCTTTGTCAGCACCTTCACAAACCTTGCGCGTGCATCTGGTAACGGTCTGTTGCCCAATGCTGGTGCCAACCGTCGTTCCAAGAAATACCCTGTTGTCTTAAGTGCATCCAAAACCTCTTGCGCTTCTTTCGTCGCCGTTTGCGCCCGTAAAAAGCGCGGCAAAGGCAACATACGATCCGCCCAGTCTGCACCCGCCTTACGACTAACCGCACGTCCTGACTTTGGCGATACATAAATCAAATCTTGCATATCGCCAGTGGCTGCACAGCTTTCCAAGTCCAGCCCATAACCAAGTTCATCCAATACGGCTTGTTCCCATAAAGCATAATCGGACAACCACGCCTGCCCTGCACTCATCTGATCCAACAAATTTACTGTCGCCGCATACAAACGTGGAAACGACATACGCTCTGGAAAGGCAAAGCTGATCAATGCACACACAGATCCCATAGCAGCCAACGCCAAACGATCCGACAGGATCGTAGCGCGTGATTGCACAGGTTCCAATTTATAACTGCCAAGGTGTTCCTCTAGCCGCGCACGCCATTCCGCATCCACTTGTGTTCCAGGTTGTAATATCGGGGCAAGCTTGCGTGATGCGCCGCCACGTACGATACCCGCATGACGCCCATAGTCCTCGGTCAGAACATCCACAATCGTAGATGTTTCACCGTGCTTACGAACCGAGATAATTACGCCTGTGCCCTGCCATTCCATAAGATGCAGTTATACACAAACTATCCTATCAATAAATGCTCTAACGCAACGGATATGGCCCCAGCGCACGCAGCTATAAACCGACGTTAACCATATAAGCGGTATAACTGTCCCTGCTAGCAAAGTGGTTCATGGGTTTTCAAAGGGTGTGTGACAACATCAAATGCGAAAATCACCGAAACAACGTTTTATTAGGTGCAGGGGATAAAATCCCTGTTCGGCACGTATAACCGCACTTAGGTGGCGCCACCTTTTACAACTTACATGGATACGATAATGCAAAACCCCGCCAACCGATGATGGTGACGGGGCAAAAGTTGTGTCTGATTTGCATTTTTAATGATTGCGTAGACCGCGTTAACAGTCATTAACGTCAACTATAGGGGACAAAGCGCACGCTTGAATGCAGTCGCGTCGTTTTTTATAATTGGTCCATAGAGTGTTTACATATCATCCATGTCCAAATAAGTATTACATTCAAAAGATTATTATAACAGAATGTGAATGTATTTATGAGAAGTTACATCGATTATTCAGATTTCTTGTACTCACTTTATAATTAACGCCAGAACATGCTCGATTTTATTAATGGTAAAAAATCAAAGGTGTCTTTACTCATATCGGGTTTGATTTTTGGTACGTCCGCTGCATTTTTTGCATCCACCGTAGGTGCAATGGGATATGAACCTGGTATCTTAAACATTTTGGTTATTTTTGTCCTAGCCGCAGTTGGAACACTATTAATACTTCCGTTTTCTTTAGCTATAGCTTTTTTTACAAAAAAACCTCATCTGACGGTAGGGGTGGCCAATTGGTTACTTCTAATTAATGCGGTCCTGATCTTACTCCCAGCTTTAATAAAACCTGTCTAACAAACCTATTTCTAGTCATTCTTACGTGTTACTATCAGCCTATTTGCCAGTAGGGCGTTGATGATGACTATAATTTTGGCACTTTAGGTAACTAAGGGCTCTAGGTAGACATTTCCATGAGCAACCCCATCAACTCAACCCCTCTTCATCCAATAAATGTCGCCCATCACGATCCTCGACTTCAATCATCCAGATATCAGGATCAAAAGACCGTTGCTTCGCAAGACTTTCATCCACATCGCGTTCATCGCCTTCGGATAAAATTGCCCAAACGCGGTTACCATCCAGATCATAGCTGCGGTGAAATGCACGCGCATTACCATCCAACGTGTTCAGTTTGATAATCACAGCACCCGCCGTAGCGTCCCCTTTAGAAATGACGAAAGCAGGAATATTCACCAGCTGGAGGCGCTTTAAATAAGCACTCACCCATAAGTCGCTGGTCAGGCGTGGTGTCATTTACGCGTGTCTGAAAAATCCAGACCCATTTCCGTAAAGCGTTCCGCCTCGTTTTCCCATTTCGGACGAACCTTAACCTGAATAAACAAGTGTACTTCTGAACCAACAAGGTTCTTCAATTCTGTCCGCGCTGCAATGCTGACCGCTTTCATCGTCTGCCCCTTAGGGCCAAGCGCAATACCCTTGTGCCGTTCGCGGATCACATAGACCACTTGGTCAATCCGAACAGAGCCGTCTTTTTTCTGTTCCCAACCCACAGTCTCAACAGTCAGGAAATACGGCAGTTCTTGGTGCAACCGTAGCATCAGTTTTTCACGCGTCGTTTCCGCCGCAATCAAACGCAATGGAACATCTGCAATCTGATCCTCTGGATACAACCACGGCCCTTCTGGAACATTCTTGGCAAAGTAAGCGCGCAGCTCTTTAATCCCAAAACCCTTTTCCGCAGACACCATAAAGGTCTCCTCGAACGGATATTTGTCATTCATCTCTTTAGTCAGTGCCAAAAGCTTTTCAGACTTCACCATGTCGATTTTATTGATCGCAAGGATGACACGCTGCTTTTTATGAATGCGGCCCTCAAGCCCATCAAGGATCATTTCCACACCGGGCGTGATGCCACGATGCGCTTCGATCATCAAAACCACGATGTCACCATCATTTGCCCCAGACCAAGCCGCAGCAACCATTGCTTTGTCCAGATTGCGCCGTGTTTGAAACAAGCCAGGTGTATCAACAAAAACCAACTGCGCATTATCTTCCATCGCAATACCGCGAATACGCGCACGTGTTGTTTGCACTTTATGCGTCACAATCGAAACCTTGGCGCCTACAAGATGGTTCATCAATGTGGACTTACCCGCATTCGGTTCCCCAATCAGGGAAACATATCCGCAACGTGTGTCAGTCATTTAGGTATCCACCTGTTCTAATAATTTCGCCGCAGCCATTTGCTGGGCTTGGCGTTTCGATGGCGCACTGGCAGAGGCAGACCCCCCGTTTGATAACTGCGCTTCTATTTTAAACACAGGCGCATGATCTGGGCCACTGCGCCCTATTTCAACGTATTTGGGTGGCGGCATTTTGTGTGCCTGCGCCCATTCCTGTAATGTCGTCTTAGGATCGCGTGCATCTTCTTTAGCGGCATCAATCCGTTCCCCCCAAAGGCGTAGGATCACTTCTTCAGCGACATCAAATCCTGCATCCAAATAGACCGCCGCAATCACCGCTTCCATAGCGTCGCCAAGGATAGCAATCTTTTTGCGCCCACCTGAAAGCATTTCAGAACGGCCAAGTTTTAACGCAGCACCTAAATCAATTTGAATAGCAACATCGGCACAAGCTTCTTTGCGCACCAACGCATTAAATCGTGGTGCCAGCAAACCCTCGCTTGCATCTTTGTCTTTATTCAACAACGCTTGCGCGATAATCAGCGCCAACACACGATCACCCAGAAACTCAAGACGTTGGTTATCAGATCGCGTTGGAGAGCTAAGCGATGAATGCGTCGTCGCCTCTATCAACAGCTCTGGTTGGGAAAATTCATGCCCCAACCGTTCGCAAAAATCTTTCAGTTCACTCGCGAGTTTCACTCAAGCCCCTTGAAAAAACGATCTGTGCGCCATGTCCAGAAATACAACATGCGTTTACCAGCTGATGAGAATATCACACGATCCGCACGGCCAATCAAATATTCTGCAGGTACATACCCAACACCACCCAAGCTTAACGGCACACGGCTGTCTTGTGAATTGTCACGGTTATCACCCATAAAGAAGTAATGGCCTGCTGGCACATTAAACACTGGTGTATCATCAGAACGCGTTGTGCGAATATTCAAAGTTACGTGCTCAACACCGTTTGGCAACGTTTCTTTGAACATTTCTTTGTCACATGAACCACCCAAAGCAACAGGACTGTTATGACATGCTGGCGTACTACCCAACGGCCCTTGCGGTAATTTCACTTCGGTAAAATTACCCAAAGATTCCATAGGCACTGCTTTGTCATTGAGATAAAGCTGACCAGATTTCATCTGCACCTTGTCACCAGGAAGTCCGATCAAGCGTTTGATATAATCCACACCGCGCGTTGGATGTCTGAAAACAATAATATCACCGCGCTCTGGCTCACTGGATAAGATACGGCCAGTGATTGGGCATAATCCCCAAGGGCATGAATATTTTGAATAGCCATAGGCCATTTTATTCACGAACATGAAGTCCCCAACTAAAAGTGTTGATTTCATAGAACCTGATGGGATCCAAAATGGCTGAAAGAACAAAGTCCGTATGATGCCTGCAATCAGCAATGCATATACAATCGTTTTGATCGTTTCACCGATGCCTTCTGATTGTTTTTCCGCCATTTTATAAACCCTTGTTCTTTGTGCCAGCTACATGACCTTAGATCAGATGATAGTCAAGCTTTGGGACGCGCCTCAATCACAACGAATGCTTGTGCCCAAGGATGATCATCGGTCAATGTTACGTGAACGTATGCTTCATGACCTTCGGGTGTCATCTCTGCCAAACGCTCTTTGGCCCAGCCAGTCAATGTCATGGTTGGTTGACCCGTACTTAAATTTTGGACCGCCATGTCTTTCCATGAAATCCCCATAGCAAGACCTGTACCCAGCGCCTTAGAACAAGCTTCTTTAGCTGCCCAACGTTTTGCATAGGTTCCTGCAACATCTTTACGGCGCTCGGCCTTTGTTTGTTCTATTTCGGTAAAGACTCTATTTCGGAACCGATCACCAAACCGATCCAATGTTCCTTGGATACGCTCAATGTTGGCAAGATCTGTTCCGATCCCGATAATCATGCATCATCCATAAGTTGACGCATTTTACCAATGGCTGTTTCCAACCCATCAAAAATTGCTTCGCCAATTAAGAAATGCCCAATGTTCAATTCCACGATGTCTGGGAATGCTGCAATTGGTTGAACCGTATCATAAGTCAAACCGTGTCCTGCATGTACTTCTAAGCCTAATGAAGTCGCAAAGACACACATATCGCGCAAGCGTGCTAACTCTTCATCACGTTCCTCAAATCGCCCTTCGGCATGTGCATCACAATAGGCACCTGTATGCAATTCAATCACAGGGGCGCCAATGCGGTGAGCTGCTTCAATCTGTTTTTGATCAGCGGCAATAAAAATTGAAACACGGCACCCAGCATCGCGCAGCGGCGCAATATAATGTGCTAGCTTATTCTCTTCACGCGCCACTTCTAACCCACCTTCTGTGGTACGTTCTTCGCGCTTTTCGGGAACAATACAAACCGCATGTGGTTTATGGCGCAATGCAATCTGTTGCATTTCATCGGTTGCCGCCATTTCAAAATTCAGTGGAACGGAAAGGTTCGCCATTAATGCATCAATATCTGAATCCGTAATATGACGGCGATCTTCACGTAGGTGCGCAGTAATGCCATCAGCGCCTGCTTTTTCCGCCAATAAAGCTGCACGCAACGGATCAGGCACAGCACCACCGCGCGCATTGCGCACTGTTGCCACATGATCAATGTTTACGCCAAGACGGATTTTACGATGTTGTGTGTCCATATAAAGGCCTCACCTTGCTAAATTAAGCAGACTTTAAGTTACTCAGTATCGCTTTGTGCCAATTTACGGGCCTTGCGTTCTTCCATCTTCAGCTTACGCCGTTTTTGATAAGTCGCAATAAGAGGTTTTGAGAAAATATAACAAACAATACCTGTAATGATACCAGGTAATATCCCACCAACCAAATAAGGGATAAAAACATCTTGGATGAACTCCAAAAAACCATCCCAAGAGCTGTGCTTATATCCAAATAATGATTTTATATTGCCCCAGATCGTTCCAAATGCATCTTCAAACGCATCTCTTAAACGCACCCAAACTGTTTGCTCTTCGGCTTTGCCCAACATACGCAAACCCAGTTGGTAACTTGTTGCCGCAATAAACGGGAATGTTAAAGGGTTACCAAAGAATGTCCCCAATAATGCGGCAAAAACATTCGCACGCAAAGCAAGTGCAATCCACCATGCGGCTATAAAATGCAGACCAAAGAGCGGTGAAAAAGACACAAATGCGCCAACGGCAATTCCAAGCGCAATCCGGTGCGGAGTATCAGGCAAACGCTTGAGGCGGTGACTGATATAATCAATCCCACGTCTCCACCCCTTTCGGGGATACATCAATTCGACAATAGCTTGCCATGATGTTTGTTTTTTACGGCGTTTAAACACGCGTCATTGCTCCGTCATACAGTAGTTTACTGTGATGTCTTATCATCAGATTTGCGCCGTCGTTTACGTTTAACACTAGCTACATCCGAATCAGCTTCTACCGCAGTCATTACATTGTGAAGGTGTTCCACATCCCGCACCTGAATTTCAATCGTCATTCTGTAAAAATCAGGTTTTCTTTCTGTGAATTCCAAATTCGAAATATTGGCATTTTGCTCACCAATCAAAGTACAAATGCGCCCAAGAACACCTGCATCGTTTGCCATTGTGACTTCGATTGTTACATTATTCACAGCTTCCGTACGGCCGCGTGTCCATTGCAAATCCATCCAGCGATTTGCTTCATTTTCATATTCCACCAAACGCTCGCAGTGCATTGTATGGAAGACCACGCCTTTACCTCGTGTCGCAATACCTACAATCCGTTCACCAGGCAAAGGTTGACAACACTGCCCAGGTTGCGCGTATTGCCCAGGATTTAGACCAATGATTTCCGCAACAGGAAGATCGCCATCTGATTTATCTTCTGTAATCAATTCTGGATACAAGACACCAACCAAATCAGCGCCAGTCATTTCAGCACCTCCCAGCCGAGCCAACAAATCATTCTTATCTTTAAGACCTAGTTTGTTTGCTGCAGTCTGCAATGCTTTGTCACTGGATTTTTTACCAACATGTTCCAAGGCCACACGTGCAAGTTCTTTGCCCAGCCGGATATATCCTTCGCGGTGTTCTTCTCTAAGTGCGCGGCGGATCGCAGATTTAGCGCGGCCTGTCACAGCCGTGTCAATCCAACTTGGTTGGGGGCGTTGACCCTCTGCCGTTGTAATCAATACAGATTGTCCATTACGCAATCTTGTCCAAAGTGGCACGCGGCGACCATCAACTTTGGCGCCAACACATGCAGCACCGATACGCGTATGGATCGCATATGCAAAATCAATCGGTGTAGCCCCACGCGGCAACTGAATAACCTCGCCCTTTGGAGTAAAACAAAACACCTGATCCGAGAACATGTCTAATTTAACGTGTTCTAGGAATTCTTCGTGATCCTGTTCATCACTATTGCCCAGTCGCTCTGTCAAAGACGCAAGCCACGTGAATGGGTCAACTGCAAAGGGGTTTTCTACACGTTGCCCATCTTTATAGGACCAGTGTGCCGCCACACCTGTTTCAGCCACATCATGCATTTCACGCGTTCGCATCTGAATTTCAACACGCTTACCATCACGACCAGAAACAGTGGTGTGAACCGATCTGTAACCATTCGACTTTGGCTGACTAAGATAATCTTTAAATCGACCAGGCACAGCGGTCCAACGGCTGTGCACAGCCCCCAAAGCAAGGTAAATATCTTGTTCGTTATTTGTCAGAATACGAAAGGCGTAGATGTCCGATAATCTCGAAAATCCTTCGCCTTTTTCCTGCATTTTGCGCCAAACGGAATAAGGTTTTTTCTCACGCCCGAACACTTCCGCTTCGATATTCGCTTTTTGCAGAACATCACGAATGTCTTGCGTAATTTGAGGAATGACATCTTCTGTTTGATTGCGAAGTGTCAAAAAACGGCGCAAGATTGAATTGCGGCCTTCGGGGTTCAGCACGCGGAACGACAAATCTTCCAACTCATCCCGCATCCATTGCATACCCATACGGCCTGCTAGTGGCGCAAAGATATCCATCGTTTCACGTGCTTTTTGCTGCTGCTTTTCAGGGCGCATATGCTTAATCGTCCGCATGTTATGCAAACGGTCACCGAGCTTTACCAATATAACACGCACATCTTTAGACATTGCCAAAAGCAGCTTGCGAACATTCTCCGCTTGCTTCGCATCCTTGGATGTCAGCTCTAGATTAGTCAACTTGGTGACGCCATCAACAAGCTGTGCAACCTCTACACCGAAACGTTTCGCAATTTCTTTATATGTAGATTTCGTATCCTCAATCGTATCGTGCAATAGAGCCGTTACAATTGTGGAATCATCCAAACTTTGTTGGGCAAGTAATGCTGCCACTTCAATCGGGTGCGTAAAATACGGTTCGCCTGAATGTCGAAACTGACCTTCATGCATAAGCTTTCCGTACTCATAAGCATCCGTAATGAGTTTAACGTTTGTATTCGGATTATAAGTGCGGACGTGATCTACAAGTTTTTCAACAGGAATCATTTCGGCTGCTCCTTATGTGGGCGCCGTGCCAAACCGAAGCTTGGCAGCTTGTCCTTACTTCATTTCTTGTGCTTCCATTAAAGCACGTAACAGATTTTCTTCTGACATGTCGTCATCCGCTTTATCTGTCTCTTCACCCATAAGAAGTGCCATTTGATCTTCTTCTGGCTCATCCACTTCGATTTGTGTCTGGTGGCTTTCAATAGCCGCTTCACGAAGTTGCTCAGCTGTCAAAGTTTCGTCAGCGATTTCACGCAGTGCTACAACAGGGTTTTTATCGTTGTCACGTGGGACTGTAATTTCAGCACCTGTAGACAATTCGCGCGCACGATGTGCCGCCAATAAAACCAAATCAAAACGGTTAGAAACTTTATCTACGCAATCTTCAACTGTGACACGAGCCATTGTGAACTCCAAAACATGGTGTGAATGAAACGGCTACATATGCGTTTTCTACAAGAATGGCAAGGGCAATAGCCGTAATCTTAGCAATCTGAAATTGGGACAACTACATCTAAATCTTGGGGTGAAATTCGGCTTATCAACTTACTGATGATGTCTTTAGTATTTGGATGCACCCATTTTGGTTCAATAAATTGCAAAGGTACAAGAACAAAAGCACGGTCTTCAATCCGTGGGTGCGGTAGAATCAGTTCTTTGGGCCAAGTGGTAATTTGTTTTTCCAGAGACATATTTCGCCAATTTTCATATGTTTTGGCATCAGGCAGTACCATCCCCTGATAATCCAGTAGATCGACATCAATAACGCGGGATTCCCAACGTATATCCCGCTCTCTTCCCAACTGGGCTTCAACATCATGTAAAACCTGCAAAAGCGCCTCTGGTTTCAATGCCGTTTTGATTTTTATAGCTGTATTTACGTAATTTGGGCCATTTCCCGCTGGAAATGCTGGTGTCTCGTAAAACGGGCTACATTTATCAATTATTATGCTTTGCTGTGATAGTAGTTCATATGCTGATTTTATCAGAGATACAGAATCCCCAAGCTCACTGCTTAGATTTGACCCTAGGGCAATATAAGCTATCTTTAAGTTAGTTTGGTTGTTTTTCTCTTGATGCATACACTTAAGCCCTTATGTTCAGGCAAGTTCTGCCTATTGGGTACACGCAAAATACTACAATTCATTGGTCGAACTTAATTACGGAAGAAACTTTAAAAAGGAAACAATATGTTTTACCGCGACGAGCGATTAGCTCTCTTTATCGACGGCTCGAACTTATATGCCGCCGCCAAGTCGCTTGGGTTTGATATTGATTACAAGTTATTGAGAACCGAGTTCATGCGACGTGGCAAACTCCTGCGCGCTTTCTACTACACTGCACTACTAGAAAATGACGAGTACTCACCAATCCGCCCATTGGTTGATTGGCTGAACTACAACGGTTTCACAATGGTGACAAAAGCTGCCAAAGAATACACAGATTCAATGGGCCGCAAAAAAGTCAAAGGTAACATGGATATCGAATTGGCTGTGAATGCTATGGAACTAGCACCGCATGTCGATCACATGGTGATCTTCTCTGGTGATGGCGACTACCGCCCATTGATTGAATCACTACAACGCCAAGGTGTGCGCGTTTCTGTTGTGTCTACAATTCGTTCACAACCGCCTATGATCTCAGACGAATTGCGCCGCCAAGCCGATAACTTTATCGAACTTGATGAATTGCGCGATGTTGTGGGCCGCCCACCACGTCCAGAAGATGAAAACGCTCCGGCAATGTATCCAGATCCAGAGCCAGTTGATTAAGACTTCTGACCTGTAAAAATACAAAGAGTAGCAAGCTAAGCCCCGAACGTAAGTTTGGGGCTTAAATCATTTCAGGAACTGTGGCATATCCATTCCCATGAAACAGAAATTGAATCTATACCTAGCAGCACCGCGCGGTTTTTGCGCTGGTGTTGACCGTGCCATTAAGATCGTTGAGATGGCGATCGAAAAATGGGGGGCGCCCGTTTATGTGCGCCATGAAATCGTACACAACAAATACGTGGTTGATGGCCTACGCGACAAAGGTGCTATCTTTGTTGAAGAGTTGGATGAATGCCCAACAGACCGCCCCGTGATTTTCTCGGCCCACGGTGTGCCGAAATCTGTACCTGCAGCGGCAGAACATCGCAATATGATCTACGTTGATGCGACCTGCCCATTGGTTTCTAAAGTTCACATTGAGGCAGATCGGCACAATCAAAACGGTTTGCAAATGGTGATGATCGGTCACGCTGGCCACCCAGAAACCATCGGTACGATGGGACAATTACCAGAAGGTGAAGTTCTGCTTGTGGAAACACCTGCAGATGTCGCCACATTAACACCACGCGACGAAAACAAGCTGGCTTACATAACACAGACCACTTTGAGCGTGGATGACACCGTGGAAATTGTGAAAGCGTTGCAAACCCGTTTTCCAAATATCGTTGGGCCACATAAAGAAGACATTTGTTACGCCACAACCAACCGCCAAGAAGCCGTGAAAGCAGTGGCACCAATGATTGACGCGCTTTTGGTTATCGGTGCGCCAAATTCATCGAACTCAAAACGTTTGGTCGAAGTGGGCTCAAATGCAGGCTGCAATTATTCGCAACTGGTTCAACGCGCCAAAGACATTGATTGGCGCGCTATGGATGGCGTAAAATCCGTTGGCATCACTGCGGGCGCTTCTGCTCCTGAAATTCTGATCAATGAAGTCATTGATGCGTTCAAAGATCGCTACGACGTCACAACAAAGATCGTTGAAACGGCTGTTGAGAATGTAGAATTTAAAGTACCTCGCGTTCTAAGAGAGCCCGCTTAAGAGTATGCCAGATAAACAGACGATCGATACGTATAATAGACGAGCGCAGACTTATGTTGATTTGGTCAGCCGTACGACACCAGATCAAGATCTGCAAAATTTCCTAGATGCTGTTCCTACAGGTGGAACTGTTTTGGATTTTGGGTGTGGACCAGGTAATTCTGCGAAAATGATGCAGGATACAGGTCTTGTGGTCGAGGCGATTGATGCCTCATCTGAAATGGTCAAAATGGCAAAAGGCAAATTTGGTGTGAATGCGAGACTTGCCACATTCGATGACCTAATTGCAGAAGCAAAATATGATGGCATCTGGGCAAATTTCAGCCTGTTGCATGCCCCAAAAGTTGATATGCCACGTCATCTGTCCGCCATCTATAAAGCTTTAAAACCATCAGGGCACTTTCATATTGGTCTGAAAACAGGGACAGGTTCAGACCGAGATGATCTGGAGCGTATGTATACATATTACGAAGAGCACGAGTTGCACGATTTAATGACTGACGCTGGCTTTACCATTCTCAGCACACGCCACAGCGCCGAAAAAGGCATGGCTGGCACTATGGATCCCTTCATGATCGTAACCGCCCATGCCTGATCTATACGCATATACAGATGGCGCTTGTTCAGGCAATCCTGGCCCAGGGGGTTGGGGTGTTTTGTTGTTTGCCAAAGACGGCGACACAGTCATCAAAGAACGCGAACTTAAAGGTGGCGCAGAGCATACAACCAACAATCAGATGGAATTGATGGCTGCGATTACTGCGCTGGAAATTCTAGAAAAGCCCAGCGCTATTACGGTTGTGACTGATAGCTCTTATGTCAAAGATGGTATCACCAGTTGGATTTTTGGGTGGAAGAAAAACGGGTGGAAAAACGCCTCTAAAAAACCCGTGAAAAACGCAGAGCTTTGGCAGCGTTTGGATGAGGCTACCAAACGCCACAATGTTACGTGGGAATGGATCAAAGGGCACGCGGGGCACGCCGAGAATGAGCGTGCGGATGAATTAGCGCGCGCTGGTATGGAACCTTTTAAATCTTAACCAAAAGCTATCGGCATGAAATTTAATCACATAGGTATTCCTACTACTGGTCGTTTTGAAGGTGAAATAGAACTGCCTCATCTAAAGATGACAGTCAGCGATCACAGGAATAATCCATTCGGCATTCAATGGCAAAGATACCACGATGATGCCCCGTATCCTGATGTTGTCAAAACCGTGCCACATGTTGCTTTCGAAGTTGATAATCTCGAAGAAGCTTTAAAGGGCATGACTGTCATCATAGAGCCAAACAGCCCGATCGAAGGACTTGTTGTAGCCTTTGTCGAAGTAAATGGCGCGCCCGTAGAGTTGATGGAAATCGATCGCGCCATTTGTAAAGAAGATATTTAAACGCCCTCGACAATCGCCAATGTGCATTCCGCATTCGCATGACGAATGGCTTTCACAGGCTGATACTCTTCTGAATTCACAAAATCACGTGCGGCTTGCATGGATGGGAACTCTACGATCACAATACGTGTTGGCGTCCACAGATCATTTTCCAACACATCCATTTCGCCACCACGCGTGCGGTAAACACCGCCATATTTTTCGGCAATCGGTTTTGCCTGTGCTTTATAGGTTTCATAAACCTCTGCATTGGTAATCTTGGTATCAACAACAACATAAGCAACCATTTTGAATTTCCTTTAGGTTTGACAAATAACTTTTACAAAAATGCTATACTGAGCGACAAAACAATCCAACCGAATTCGCAGATGGCAAACTTGACTTGCATCTCCAAATCATCAAAGACCGTCGCAACAAAAGGATGCCACTATGTCTGACACACCAAACGTAAATGATGCTTGTTTTCATACGATTGAAAACCACTCAGAAACCGCGCCAAAAATCCTGTTACTCTACGGCTCACTACGTGATCGCTCTTTCAGTCGCTTGATGACCGAAGAAGCTGCACGTGTGTTGAATCGCTATGACGCTGAAACCAAAATATTCGATCCTTCTGGATTACCTTTGCCAGACGATCACGATGAGACGCACCCCAAAGTGCAAGAATTACGCGATCTCGTAATGTGGTCAGATGGCATGGTCTGGTGTTCGCCTGAACGTCACGGTGCCATGACAGGTATCATGAAAGCTCAAATCGATTGGATTCCATTAGCCCCCATAGGTGGCGTGCGTCCGACCCAAGGGAAAACATTGGCGGTGATGCAGGTGAATGGTGGGTCACAAAGTTTCAACACTGTGAACCAATTGCGTATCTTAGGGCGTTGGATGCGCTTACTGACAATTCCAAACCAATCCTCAGTCCCCAAAGCATTCCTAGAGTTCGATGATAATGACCGTATGAAACCAAGCCCGTTTTACAACCGTATGGTCGATGTAATGGAAGAACTGGTTAAATTCACTGTGCTGACGAAAGATCGCAAAGATTATCTGGTTGATCGTTACAGCGAACGGGTGGAAACACGTGAAGAGCTTTCAAAACGTGTGAACCAAAAGTCTATTTAAAGTATCGGCGATATATCCAAATCAGGACAACAGCGCCTAGCAAGCCGCCGATAAAGATACTGAGCACACTTGAAGTACCAACAAACATTGCAGCCAGAGTGCGAAGCACAATGCCGCCGACGACTGCGCCCAGAACGCCAATTGCTACGGCGACCAATGCGCTAGCTTGAACATTCATAAAGCGCACTGCCAGTAATCCAGCGGCAGCACCAACAATCATAGTTAATAGAAATGGCATATGTATCTCCTGCAAGTATACATAATACATAGTAAAAAGGCGGTACATATCAATATGCACCGCCTTTCAGGAAGTAGGTTAATACAGGACCGTATTATTTTGGTAGAGTTTCAGCTACAGCTGTGTGCTCAATTTTTTCCCAGTTTGCGTTACCGTTTACTAGGTGCTCAGCTTGGTCTTTGTTCCATAGTTTTTGAACTGGAGCTGAAAGGTTCAGGTATAGTTTGTCGTCAACGATTGCCCAAACGTTTGGATCGCCATCGAACTTAGAACCTACAGACAGACCATATGCACAGTAGCCGCCGAATGCTGGTGTATATGCTTCTGGGTTAGCCAAGAATGTTTTCTTGTTTTCCTCAGATGCGAAACGGTAAGTTGCGTCTTCATGCACAGCTGTGATGTTGAATGCACCTTCTTGTGGGCCGCCATTGAAATATGACACAGGGTCATAACCACGCATTGCCAAACCAGTAGCTGTTACATTTAGCTCATCAACAGCGAATGCGCTTGTTACTGCTGTAGTTGCGACTGCTGCACCTAATACGGCTGCACGAATAAATGATTTCATTTTACTTCTCCTTTTCTGGCGCAAAGCCAGTGTTTGAACTATTAAATTGTAAGGTCAGAGGAGACTGCGATAGGTCTAGAAAATATCTATCGCCCTTCTGATTAAAGATGTGGTATCATTATAAACCAAATGGTACAAAACACATATTCGTGAGTAAATGAAAGATTACAAATGGCACGTCCAAGAGAGTTCGACCAAGATGAGGCTATAGACGGCGCCATCAATGTTTTTTGGAAACAAGGATACGGATCAACCAACCTTCCTGACCTTTTAAACGCGATGGAATTGTCCCGCGGGTCTTTCTATGCTGCTTTCACGGATAAGCATTTGGCGTATATCGCTGCCCTTGATCGGTACGAAAATGTTTACCTCGCAAAACTATTAACCGATCTAAAAGCTCAAGATCAAAGCATCCCGCTTGCTGAACGTTTGCTGTATCTTTTCAATCAAATCGATAATTCAGGCCCAGTCGAAAGCAGACGCGGGTGTTTTATCTGTAATGCAATGGTTGAATTTGGAACGACCAACCCAGAGATTGCAGAAGCGGCTGCACGCATGTCAGGTGCTATCGCATCAACATTGCAAGAGATGTTAGAGGACGCAGGCAAAACCACAGAAACAGCCGCGGCCCAAGCCCAAGCCTTGCTGCAACTGTATTATGGCGCCCAAGCACTGAGCAAAGCAGGGAATAATTTATCGGGATACCTGGTGACGATCAAAGCGATCGTTGATTAATCTAACTGGGTACCTTTAGCGACAGGCAGTCCGCGCATAAAGTCAGTCGCATCCATTGCACCTTTACCCGCGCGCTGCAAACGCAACAATTGAACTGCACCTGTTCCACAAGCGACAGTCAGTGCGCTATCTAATGCAACGCCTGCTGTACCGCTGCCATCGGTAACGCAGCTGTTCAAAACCTTCACACGTTGTCCATCGATCTGACACCAAGCGCCCGGAAATGGAGACAAACCGCGGATCAGACGATCGACTGTAACAGCATCCTCTACCCAATCGATTTTGGCTTCGGCCTTATCAATTTTTTCGGCATAGGTGACACCTTGGTCGCTTTGTACCACTGGCACCAGGCCAGGCAAATCTTGCAAAGCGCTTACAATCAACTGCGCGCCCATATCTGCCAAACGGTCATGCAAAACCAGCGTTGTATCAGACGCCACAATATCCGTTTCATCCCGTAGTAAAACTGGCCCCGTATCCAGCCCCGCTTCCATCTGCATAATACAAACACCCGTTTGGGCATCACCCGCCATAATAGCGCGGTGAATTGGGGCGGCACCCCGCCAACGTGGGAGTAATGACGCGTGGATATTCAGGCACCCAAACTTTGGCGCATCCAACAAAACTTGCGGTAAGATCAAACCATAAGCCACAACAACGGCTACATCTGCATTCAATGCTTCAAACGCAGCAACATCTGTATCATCTTTGAAATTCAACGGGTGATACACGGACAACCCCAGTGTCTCCGCGAATGCCTGCACGGGTGATGGGCGTTCCTTTTTACCCCGACCCGCTGGGCGTGGTGGTTGGCTGTAAACGCTCACAATTTCATGCCCAGCTTTCACCAAAGCGTCCAAAACCGGTACAGAAAAATCTGGGGTTCCCATAAAGACAACACGCATGACTTATCCCTTCCGTTTTGCTTGTTTCGCGGCTTTCGCCAAAAGCATCTTACGTTTCACAGGACTTAAACGGTCAAAAAACATTTTACCGTTCAGATGATCAATTTGATGCTGTACAGATGTTGACCAAAGGCCCACAAAGTCTTTTTCAACAATCGCACCATGTTCATCCATATACTCAACCGTCACAGCACGTGGGCGATCCAATTTAGCCCAGACACCTGGCAGGTTCGGGCTGCCCTCTTCATGGGTACGCATCTTGGCAGAGGCGTGCAAGATCTTTGGGTTCGCCATACGCACAGGTTTGTCATAATTTTCGGAACAATCCACAACGGCCAAGGCCAAGCTTTCGCCGATTTGGTTGGCACCCAATCCAACACCTGGCATGGCATACATGCTGTCCAGCATATCTTGCCAAATGGTTTTCACGTCATCTGTAATTGCGCCGACTGGCGTACAGGCCGTCTTTAGCCGCTTATCAGGATAGGCAAGGAACGGGCGCTTTGCCATTAACCCGCAGCCAATTCTTTTTTAAGTTTTTGCATTTTTTTGGTAATCATATTCCGCTTCATACGGCTTAGGTGATCCACGAATAATATACCATTCAAGTGATCAATCTCATGCTGCGCACATGTCGCCCATAAGCCATCAAAATACTCTTCTTGTTCGTTACCATCTTTATCGATGAAACCGACTTTCACTTCCGCAGGGCGCGTTACATCTTCGAACTGCCCTGGAATAGACAAACAGCCCTCTTCATGCACATTCGTCTCTTCGCTTGTCCATGTGACAACGGGATTAAACAAAGCCATCGGATTAGGATCTTCGCCATCACGGGCGCAATCCATCACGAACAACCGCATAGTTTTGCCAATCTGCGGGGCAGCCAACCCAACCCCCGGTGCGTCATACATCGTTTCCAACATCGCATCAGCCATAGCACGCGCATCATCATCAACCCCATCAAAAGGGTCGCACAGCTTTTTCAAGCGGGGGTCGGGGTGTATGAGGATTGGTAAAATCATACCAGCGATTTATGCGAAACAGGGCATAGGTTCAAGAACCTTCATTGTACCGCAAAATTGGTACAAAATCGCGCTTGCCCCTGCCCAAGCATTGGATAAGCTCCCACACAAAGGAGAACCCACATGAATTTTGACGAAATCATCGACCGCCGCGGCACACATTCAAACAAATGGGATTCAATGGAACGCCTCTTTGGTGTCAGTCCTGATGATGGTTTGTCGATGTGGGTTGCCGATATGGATTTCAAGCCACCTCAATCTGTTTTGGATGCCATCACCAAAATGACTGATCATGGCATCATGGGCTATTATGGTGAAGAAGGTGATTACCTGAATGCCATTTGCAGCTGGATGAAACGCCGTCACAATTGGCATGTAGAACCAGACTGGATTTTCTCGACCCATGGCTTGGTTAATGGCACAGGTTTATGTGTGCAAACGTTCACAGATCCTGGCGATTCAATCATTCTGTTCACCCCAGTTTATCATGCCTTTGCCCGCGTGATTGCTGCAGCTGGTCGTACCGTGAATGAATGCGTTCTGAAGAACAATGATGGCCGCTATGAAATGGATTTCGACGCCTACGAGCAACAGCTTACGGGTAAAGAAAAAATGGTCATCTTGTGTTCACCACACAACCCAAATGGTCGTGTTTGGACACAATCCGAATTGCAACAGCTTGCAGATTTCTGTGTGAAACATGACCTGATCCTTGTGTCAGATGAGATTCACCACGATTTGGTTTTCTCTGGCAACAAGCACATTCCGATGCCAAACGCAGTGCCTGAAATCATCGATCGTTTGGTGATGATGACGGCGACGACCAAAACCTTTAATATCGCAGGCAGCCATATTGGGAATGTAATTATCCAAGACCCAGATTTGCGCGCAAAATTCGCCCAAACTATGGGGGCAACGGGCACATCCCCAAACAGCTTTGGTCTGTTCATGGCAGAAGCCGCTTATAATGGCGGCGAAGAATGGCTGGATGCATTGATCGAATACCTTGAAGGCAACAAACGTATCTTTGACGAAGGCGTAAATGCAATTCCTGGTCTGAAATCAATCAATCTAGAAGCAACATATCTGGCATGGGTGGATTTTTCTGGCACAGGCATGAGCCGCCAAGAATTCACCAACCGCGTTATGAAAGAGGCCAAGATCGCCGTGAACAGTGGCCCAACATTTGGCTCTGGCGGCGATGACTTCCTACGCTTCAATATCGCTTGCCCGCGCAGCATGGTCGAAGAGGCCGTTACACGCCTGCAAAAAGCGTTTTCTGATCTGCAATAACACATCCCCATGCGCAAACTCATAACCATCCTCATCCTGATTGCCATATTATGTGGCATTTGGATGTGGGTGAAATATCCCGTTGCACCTGTTATCCCACCAGAGGACTCGAAAGCACCCATCATTGGACAGATCGATCATATTCTTGTGGAAAAAGACAAACGGGTGATGACTGTTTATCAATCGGGGAAACCTGTGCGCGAATACCCAATTTCCCTTGGCTTTGCCCCAAGCGGCGACAAGGTCAAGCAGGGTGATGGGAAAACCCCAGAGGGTTTGTATAAAATCAACCGCCGCAATCCACAAAGCAGTTACACATTATCACTTGGCCTGAATTACCCTTTACCCGAAGATTTAGAACGCGCACGTGAAGGCAACTATGATCCGGGCGGTGATATATTTATCCATGGGCAACCCAACCGCCTGTTGGATAAGTTGACGCTGACAGGGGATTGGACAGCGGGGTGTATTGCTGTTTCCAATGTGGAAATGCGCGAACTTTGGGATGCTGTACCAATCGGAACGCCTATCGAAATCCGCCCTTAAAGCGTTGCAATTCATCTGCGGCTTCGCCATATATGGATGAACGATTACACAAGCAAAGATGTACACATGAAAAACTATCTTGAATTTGAAAAACCATTAGCCGAAATCGAAGGCAAAGCTGCAGAATTACGCGCTATGGCAGAACAAAGCGAAGATAATGTAGACGTTGAAAAAGAAGCTGCTGCTTTGGACAAAAAAGCAGATAAAATGCTGGCCGATCTTTACAAAGACCTAACACCGTGGCGCAAATGCCAAGTGGCACGTCATGCGGATCGCCCGCATTGCTCTGATTACATCAATGCGCTTTTCACAGAATATACACCACTTGCGGGTGACCGTAACTTTGCTGACGACAGTGCTGTTATGGGCGGCTTGGCCCGTTTTGGTGATCAGCCTGTTGTAGTTATCGGTCATGAAAAAGGCAAAGACACAAATTCACGTCTTCACCACAACTTTGGCATGGCGCGCCCAGAAGGCTACCGCAAAGCCATCCGTTTGATGGAAATGGCTGATCGTTTTGGCCTGCCAATCATCACACTTGTGGACACACCAGGTGCATTTCCAGGTAAAGGTGCCGAAGAACGCGGGCAATCAGAAGCAATTGCACGTTCAACAGAAAAATGTCTGCAAGTGGGCGTTCCATTGATTTCTATCATCATCGGCGAAGGTGGTTCTGGTGGTGCTGTTGCATTCGCATCCGCTGACCGTTTGGTGATGCTAGAGCACTCTGTATATTCCGTGATCTCGCCAGAAGGCTGTGCGTCTATCCTTTGGAAAGATGCAGAAAAAATGCGCGAAGCCGCAGAAGCATTGCGCCTGACAGCCCAAGATTTGAAAAAACTTGGCGTTGCTGATGTGATCGTTGATGAGCCTGTTGGCGGTGCCCAACGCGATAAAGAAGCAACACTGGAAAATGTGCGTTCTGCAATTGAAAAACTTCTAAAAGAATTGGGCAAAACATCAGGCAAAGATCTGATCACGGCTCGTCGCAAAAAGTTTTTAGATCTAGGTAGTAAATCACTGGTTGCGTAAAAATCGCACCCCTTTTTAGTCACCTAACCTAACGTAACTAAGTTTTCTAATCGCTCGTGAAACCCTGAAAAATAAGGGTTTTATGGCGCTTTTTTCGTTTTATGTTACAAAAACCCAGCAAGCTTGTGAGCAGCATGTTATCCCTATTCATCCTATTCTGATTATACCCAAGTGGCACAGACACACCGTCAAGGGCCATAGATGACAAGACGTATAGGAGGCCCAAATGGCAAACATAATAGGAAACCCAATTTCATACTTTGCAAATGCGTTAAGTACAACTTTTCAACATGTATCTAACATTCCAGATACGCTGAGCTCCCAAAATGATAGCATGCCAAAAGTGCGCGAGATCACAACCGATGATCTGAAAAGCGCGCTGAAAGAAGGTTACGAAGATTTCAAAGCTTTTCGCACAGATGTCTTGTTCGCAAGCCTGCTATACCCTGTGATTGGCGCATTGATGGTCTGGGCCACCTTAAATGGCAATGTACCCCAGCTGGTTTTCCCAATCCTATCAGGCTTTGCATTAATCGGTCCTTTCGCAGCCGTCGGCCTGTATGAAATGAGTCGCCGCCGTGAACAGGGTGAACATGCCAACTGGCTGGTATTATTTGATGTGATCAAATCTTCACGCATCATGGCCATTTTCATTCTTGGTCTGTTTCACACATTGGCATTCATAGGGTGGTTGAACGCATCAACATTCATTTATGCACAAACTATGGGCCCAGAGTTCCCTGTATCAACAACTGCATTCCTAACAGAAGCTCTTACTACACCTGCAGGTTGGGCCATGATAGCCACTGGCATCAGCGTTGGCTTTATCTTTGCGGCAGTGGTTTTAGCAACAAGCGTTGTATCTTTCCCATTGCTTTTGGATCGTAAAATCAGCGTTCGCTCTGCGGTGAAAATATCCATTGCTTTAACATTGAAGAACCCACGTACAATTGCAACATGGGGCATGATCGTTGCAGCCGCATTAATCCTTGGCTCAATCCCAGCTTTGCTTGGTCTGGTATTCGTAATGCCAATCATCGGTCACGCAACATGGCACCTGTTTAGAAAAGCAGTCAGCGAGTACTAATACGTATCGATACACTCTAAATAAAAACAACCATTACCACATGGTTGTTTTTGCCTTTTCAGGCCATTCCTTATCATACGTCTCGCCATCAAAATCACCTGTCTGCGCCTTCAAAATATCCCCAGCCGTTGGCAGGTCACTAATATCAGGCCATTTATCATTATCCCATAAACCAGCCCGCATCACAGCACGCGCGCATTGGAAATAAATTTCCTCGATATGAATAACGATCACAGATCGCGGTGCTTGGCCCTTCATCATGAACCGATCTATTAACGCAGGATCAATAGATACCTCTGCACGTCCATTGATCCGCGTAACCGTACTTGACCCTTTGGTCAGCAACATCAATGCAACACGCCCGTCGCGCACGATATTGCGCAAACTGTCCATACGGTTGTTACCCCTGCGATCAGGCATCGCCAGTGTTTTCTCATCCAGCTCAAAAACAACTTCACCCTCATCACCGCGTGGTGACGCATCCACACCTTCTGGCCCAACTGTCGCCAAAGCACAGAAGTTACTGGAAGCAATCCATTTACGATATTCAGGGGTGATGTGATCAGCGACTTTAACCAATGACGGTGCTTTCGGTTTGCCATAAATGGCCTCAATCTCAGCTACCGTTTTGATCACAGTCATGTCGCTAATCCTTTTTTACAAATCCAGCTTCCGCCATCAACGCATTCGATGCAGGTTCAATGCGCGCTTCTAATTCTTTGGTGAAATCTTCCACAGACAACCCTTTGGGCATGCGTTCTAAATACTCAATCACCACATTGCCCCGCTTTCGCAACAACCCATGCTTTGGCCATAAAACACCAGCATTGGTCGCAACAGGAATACATGGCTTACCTTGGCGTTCCGCAATCACAGCAGCACCCACTTTATAAGGTAGGTGTTTTCCTGGTGCCACGCGCGTTCCTTGTGGGTAAATCACCAATTGCTTTGGATCTTTGAACTGTGCATCCACACCTTTCATCATCTGATTAACAGCTTTGGATTTCGCACCACGTTTCACAGGTGCCGCCCCTATGCGCATCGCATAGAACCCAAGGATCGGCGCCCAGCGCAATTCTTGCTTCATTACGAAGTTCACACGTGGCGATAAAGCCGTATGCATAATCACATCCAAAAACGATTGGTGTTTAGATGCAATCACAACATCATCCGTTGGCACTTCACCGCGCACTTCATATGTGATCCCACACATCACACGCACCAACCAAAGAATATTTTTGCTATAAAGTTTTAGAAAATATCCCGCGGATTTTGCAGAAAAAGCTGCAGGAATTGCCCCTATGAGCCCAAGTACCAACATCCAAACATACATCAGAACAATGAATGTTACCGAGCATATATATTGCCAAATTAAACGCATCTTAAGAAATCCTTGCTAATGCTCGTAATGCTGCACCGCGTGTCGCCCAAAATGCAACAATCGCCGCCAATGGTGGGATCAACGCAGGGATAAGCCAATGCCACCCCTGAAAGCCCAACCCAGTTAAAAATGCGCCTTCTTCTGCTGCCGAAGGCAGAAATACCATCGCAGTCATGCCTAAACCTGTGCCGATTGCAGCACCCAGTAAAGCGCGTACAGTGAAGCGTCTTACAAAAGCACGTGCGATATAGACATCGCGTGCCCCAACCAAACGCAGCACAGATATCACCTGACCGTTCGCAGCCAATGCAGATTGTGCAGCCAGTGTAATCATCGCAGCAGTTGCTCCCATGATCAGCAAGATTGAAAACGTCCCCAAAGACCGCAATCGCTGTGCCGCATTCACCAACGGGCGGCGCCAACGTGTATGGTCATCCAAAACAGCACCAGGCGCTTCGGCACTTAATCGTAAACGCAGGCCTTCCATATCTGGCCCGTCATCTTTTTCGATCACTTCCACCAAACGTGGAATAGGTAATGTTTCGAGTGGTAAGTCAGGCCCGAACCAAGGTTCCAGCAGACGACGTTGTGCATCATCTGACATCACACTTGATGATTCAATTCCAGACGTTGTGTTTAGGACATTGATGACAGCATCCAACTGTGCCTGCATCTGACCTTCTGGTGCAGAAATACGGATGGTTGTTGTACGTGCCAATTCATCCGACCAGCGATCCGCCAAACGACCAGTTGCCAATGACAAAGCCAATGCAAACACAGCCAAAAATGCCATGGCGCCAGCGGTAAAGGTTGTCAGGTTAGCAGTATATCCAGATGGCGGCACAACACTGTCAGCAGTCAGATCACCCTGTAACAGGTCGCGGATATTGTTGATCAAGGCACTGAAACGGTTCACAGATCTGCCCCCGCCAATTGTATATTGTTATTCGCAAGTCGCAGCACACGTGCAGCCACTTTGGATTTTGCGGTGCGGATCAATTGCAAATCATGGGTCGCAACAATCACCGTCTTACCCATCTTGTTCAACTCGATCAGAAGCGTCAGGATTTTCTGTGCCATTTCCCAATCCAAATTACCCGTAGGTTCATCCGCCAGAATCAGATCAGGAGACATCACAACCGCACGCGCCAATGCAGCACGCTGACGTTCGCCACTGGACAGTTCAGGCGGCAATGCGCTCATATGGGCCGATAAGCCCACCCATGAAATCAAATCTTGGAAACTTCTGTCGTCTAATTCTGTATTTCGACCAGAAACTTGTAGCGGCATACGAATATTATCCTCCATATTCATATGGTCTACAAATTGGCAATCTTGGTGTACTACACCAATACGACGGCGAATTTGAGCGATATCTTCGCGGTGCAACCCACGCACGTCACGATCCAGAATGCGCACAACACCCTTTGTCGGCATTAAAGCCTGATAACAAAGGCGTAAAAACGTTGTTTTGCCTGCCCCAGAAGGGCCTGTTAAGAAATAAAAGCTACCTGGGGCGACGTCCAGATTTACACCCGATAATATCTCGCGCCCGCCGTAGCTAAACCCTGCTTCCTGTAAATGCAGCACTGCCTGCTCCGAATCTTGTTTTGGCTAATATCTATTACCTTGCCGCCCGTTGCAATCACTACAAAACCCTACAAAAGCTTGGAATAAGCGGTTTTCGTGTCTAAAAGGGTTATGAGCAAAGATTCGACCAACAAGAATCATACAAAAGAATGGGGTTAACATGAGGCTAATTTGCCCAAACTGCGTAGCACAGTACGAAGTAGATCAGGACGTTATTCCACCAGAAGGCCGTGATGTTCAATGTGCGAACTGTGGTCATAACTGGTTCCAAGACTCCATTCAGATGTTTAGCGCTGATCCAGACACACCTTTTGGTGCTGGCGATCCTGATAGCGATGTCCCACCAGAATTGTTCAACGATCTCGAAGGAAAGCTTTCAACTCCTTTTGCAAGTGCACGTGCAAATGTATCGCCAAACCCTGATGATCTAGAGCCCGAAGAACCGCGTGATGATTTCCAAATCGAGCAAGAACCAGCGGCACCATCCAGCCGTATGGATCAAGACGCTTTGGATATGTTGCGTGAAGAAGCTGAATATTCTAGTGGTGAAAAACCTCCTGCTGCAGCGGAAGCGCCACAAGAGCAACCAATTGACGAACCAGCCGAAGAGATTACACCCGAGGAAACACCATCGGAGCCACCTGTTGAAGACAATCTGAATGTCGACGACATTTTAAGTGATATACCAGAGCTTCCAGAAGTTTCTGAAACGGAAATTCCACCAATTGATGAAGTCGAAAATACCGAGACTGTTGAGGTGACTCCAGAACTGGAAGACGACCAACCTGATGACCTTGATGAAATCCGACGCCGAATTATGGAACTGGAAAACGTTGAAGAAGTCGCTCAAACATCGCTAACAGTAGAACCCGTTGAGGCTGTGGATGATACTAAACCTGATGCGTTAGATGATTTGGTTTTGCCAGAATTGGAACCGATCCCCGAAGCAGAGATTGATGAACCGATCCCAAGCCGACCATCTGATGTGGACAACCCTTTTTCACGACCTTCAGCATCTGGTGCGCGTTCAACGCCGCAAGAAAAGCCTGACGATCTATACGAAGAGAATATTCCAAGCGAAGAAATTCTCGCCGAAACGACAGCGCCGTCTGACATTGACCTAGTTGCAGAGCAGACAGAGCCTGATCAATCTATTGATGCTGAAATTGCAGCTTTGGTTTCGGAGAAAGATAAAGAAGAGGCTGGCACCAAACGGTCAGCTCGTAAAATCACGCCACGCGCATTCCCAACAGGTGATGCCGAGCCTGATACATTGTACGGTGCAGCAAAAAGCGACCGCAAAGATATGTTCCCAGATGTTGATGAACTCACCTCAGAGCTCATCCATGATGCCGATAGTATTCCAGAAGAAGAACTCGCAGCACAAGCGACTAAAGCTAAATCAAAAGGTGGCTTCTTACGCGGTTTCACCCTAGCAGTTCTGTTATTTATCATCATCGGTCTACTGTATTTTCTGGCGCCTGTGATCTCTGAATATGTACCACAACTTGCTGGGCCATTAAGCACGCTAACCAATATAGTTAATCAACTGGTTAGCGCTGCTGCACCATTGATTGATATGATCAAAGGGCTGATCTAAAAACGATCTAATAAACGTTCTAGGTAATCCAATTCTAACTGTGGTCGTGTCCGTTCCCCAGAGCGGCGTCTGATTTCATCTAGAATCTCTTTAGATTTACGAAGCGACTCATCGCCGTTTAACAATCGTTCATTCGATTGTGCTGTGCCGCGTTCTGCAGAAGAGCGCCCAAGTGGGTCTTCGCCTTCAGGGCCATTCGTTTCTCCGCCCTGTTGCCCATCGCGCGCCTGCCCTTCGCGGGCTTGCTGTCTTTCCGCTTCGTTTAATTGGCGCATCCCATTACGCAAGGCTTCTACTGCATCAGCTTGGTTATCCAAAGCAGCACTGCCATCACCACGTTCCAGATTATCTCTAGCTTCTCCCATCTGACGTTCTGCTTCTTCCAAAGCCTCACGTGCAGATTGACCAGCTTGCGAACCATCTTCGCCAAGCTGTTGCAATTGTTGCTGCATTAATTCGCGCAATGCTTCCTGACGTTCCGATAAATCACCTTGTTCGCCACCGCCATTTTCGCTTTGTTGTTGTCCATTTTGGCTATCGCCACGACGCCCATCTTGTTGCTGACCTTCTTGCTCACCGTTGGGTTGCTGACCTTGTTGATTGCGGTTGAACTCTTCTTGCATCTGCTGAAAATTTTCATCGGCCAGCTGTTGCTGCTCGTTCAATGTATCTTGCAAACCTTGGTTTCCCGGCTGGCCTTGGCCACCGCCTTGCGGATCACCTTGTGTAACCTGCATATTCTCCATCATCTGCTGAAGTTGCTGCAGCAATGCTTGCGCTTCATCCATGCGCCCTTGCTCCATCAACTCTTGAATGCGGTCCATCATTTCTTGGATCATATCGGGCGACACTTCACGCGCGTTTTCATTTTGCGCCTGCTGTAGATCTTGCCTTTGTGCATTCTCTGCCAACTCACGCATATATTCATCCGTGGCTTCGCGCAGTTCGTCCATCAATTCGGCAATCTCTTCGTCGGTAGCTCCATTTTCCATAGCTTCGGATAACCGTTCTTGGGCGCGTTTCAGACGTTCAGCCGCATTTGATAAATCACCGTCCTCAATCAACAATGCAGCGCGCCAAAGTGTCTTTGCCACATCATTTTGCATTTCGTCCTTGATAGGGCGTATATCCGAATATCCCAAGCGTCTGATGATCGACCGCACCATCAAATAAGCGCGTTCGTTCTGAAAGCCCGTCTCGGGCAAATGCGTCAGCGCCTTTAAAATCATATTGGCACGATCAATATTCTGACGGTTCCACAATATATCTCGTCGCTGTTCAGCTAAAGCACCCGCAAGCGTATCAAAGAAACGCTTGCCTGGCATTGCAACCGAAACAGGTTCAATAGAGCTACTATTGCCTGCCGCATCCACAACTGACAATGATATCGTCACAGGTAATCCCGCCCATGGATGTTCTGCTAGATCTTCTACTAAAGTTTCTTCGAAATCACTGACATCTGCATTAAATGGTAAAGGCAGGTTCAGCACCAATTTTTTAGTCACTTCTGGATCTAAAACCAACCCGTGTCTACGATCTATTGCCTCCATATCAAGCGTAATAACAACCTGACCACCTGTGATCCCGTAGTCATCTTTCGCTTTATAGGCCATCTGTAATGACCCTTGGACTGTGCGCGTAATTTCGTCGGTCAGCTCTACGCTTGGAGGCAAATCGGGGATCATTGTAATGTCCCAAGCACCAACCGTACGGAACCCTTTCTTCAAACGTAGCACACCACTTTTAGATAAAGTGAACGTCGTTTCATCTGTAAGCTCATCTTGATCTTCTGCTAGATCAGCAACTTCACTTTCAATATCCAACGCAGATGTACCATAGCTACGCAGGATGAATTGTGTGCCTTCTGGCAACTCTAATGCAGACCCTTTTTCTAGGTCACTTAAATAAATCGCAGGAAATCCAGTGTATGCAGGAGGCTCAGCCCAAGCTTCAAAGCTCACAGATGTTTCTGTGGTGCCGCTTGCAAGGTCCTGCAATGTCTCAACCAAAGACTGATCTGAATTCGCCCGTGCAAAGAAAATCGCAGAGCCAAAGAACACCAATGCAACCAAACGTATTGCCCAAGGATCATTCCGCGACAACTGCGCATTCGGAGGCGCAACATAAGCTTGCTTCGCCTTGGTTTCCATCCGCTCTTGGTGAAGCGCCCATAATTCTTGCGCCTCCGCATCATTTTCACCAATGATAGGGCGGTCCAACAATGCAGTTACAGGTTTTTCAGATAGATTCGAATCTAACCTTACAACCGCTTCATCCGCAGAAGTGCGTTGCAAGCGTCGAAAACCAAACAGCAAAAACGCAAACGATAAGACTGCAATAAGACTATACGCGATCAACCCATATGGATGATCAAAAAGTAGGTGAAAATCCCAAAGAACCAACCCAAATAAGCCGCAAAATGCCGTCATAGCGGGCCAAAATGCACGCCATATACGTTCGGTACGCAACCCTAATCCTGACAACCAAATTTTCGCCCTCAATGATTTACTCAAAGAAGCGGTGTTCTTGATATTATCTGGTTTAGGTTCAGCCATAAGCTGCCTTTCCATTCGGGATCAGAGAGAATTCTCTAAAGCCACTCTGGAACCTTATCGCGATTTATCATTTCGTCAAAGGTTGGACGCTCTCGAATGACAGCAAATTGATCACCTTTAACCAAAACCTCTGGGATCATCGGGCGCGTGTTGTATTCCGACGACATAACCGCGCCATAAGCCCCCGCAGAACGGAACGCGACCAGCCCACCGTCTGCCACAGGATGCATCATACGATGTTTCGCAAATGTATCGCCTGTTTCACAAACAGGGCCAACAATATCAACCTCTACCTTATCGGTGCCCACTTCTGGTTCCAAAACGGGGATAATATCGTGATGTGCTTCGTACATCGCAGGGCGGATCAAATCATTCATCGCCGCATCCACGATCAAGAAATCACGACCTTCGCCTTCTTTGTTGTAAATAACAGAGGTCACCATGATACCAGCGTTGCCAGCCACCAAACGGCCTGGCTCAATCTCGATCTCAACGCCCATATCACCAACAGTATCTTTGATCACTTGACCATAATCCATCGGCAAAGGTGGGGCTTCATTCGAACGCGCATAAGGAATGCCCAAACCACCGCCCAAATCGAGGCGTCGAATGTTGTGACCGTCGGCACGCAATTCTTCTGTAAGATCACGTACTTTCAGGAATGCATTACGGAATGGTTCAAGGTCAGTCAGCTGGCTGCCAATGTGAACATCCACGCCCACAACCTCGATCCCAGCCATTTCAGCGGCTTGCGCATAAACAGCGCGGGATTTTGCAATCGGAATGCCAAACTTATTATCCGATTTCCCTGTCGCAATTTTTGCATGTGTTTTCGCATCGACATCGGGGTTCACACGCAATGTAATTGGCGCAACTACGCCCAATTCCTGTGCCACTTCATTCAGCACAGCCAGCTCGGGCTCAGACTCAACATTGAACTGACGAATACCACCCGTCAAAACCATACGCATTTCTTCACGTGTTTTGCCCACACCAGAAAACACGATACGATCCCCTGGTACACCCGCCGCTTTCGCACGCAAATATTCACCGCCAGACACCACATCCATACCAGCGCCCAAATCGCCTAGGATTTTCAAAACGGCTACATTTGAATTCGCCTTAACCGCATAACAGATCAAATGATCCATGCCGTCCAAAGCTTCGTCAAACACGCGGAAATGGCGCGCCAAAGTCGCCTCTGAATACGCGTAAAACGGGGTGCCAACAGTTGCAGCAATTTCAGTCACTGCCACATCTTCGGCGTGCAAAACGCCATCTCTGTATATAAAATGATCCATGATGTCCTACTTGATCGGGCGCGTGCGCAAATACAAATACAATGGCAACCCGCAAGAGACGCCAATACAGAACGTAGCACCAATACAAATCGGTGCCACCCAATAATCTTTACGCACATAAACTTCTGCTAAAATCCAGATTGTCAGGGCAGCGGCTGCAATGGTCAAATCCCATACCAGCCCACTGGTCGCTGCATTCACATGCCAAGCATCCGCCATCGCCATCAGATCATAGCCGTTTTCATCAAACCACTGCAAAAAATAGCGCATGGGCTGGATCGTTCCAACCACCGCCAATGCAAGGTAGATCATGCGCAACATCGGCTTATTCCTCTGATGTCTCTGTACGTGGCAAAGGATCACCCTTTACCCCGCAGGATATCGCACCAAAGCTTAACGCTATAACAACCAGTAAACGAACTGCCATTATCCCAATTCCTTTGTCCAACGCGCCACTTGTTCACGCACACGTTTTGGCGCTGTGCCACCATAGCTTAGACGGCTCGCGACCGAGTTGTGAACCCCAAGTACGCCAAACACAGCATCGGTAATATCCGCATGCACAGATTGCATCTGTTCTAGTGTTAGATCAGGCAGGTCAACACCGCCATCCTCTGCCATTTTCACAAGCGCACCTGTTACGTGATGCGCATCACGGAACGGCATGCCCAATTCGCGCACCAACCAATCAGCCAAATCTGTTGCCGTTGAAAACCCACTGGCCGCAGCCACTTCAAGACTTTCAACATTTGGTTTCATATCGCCAACCATGCCTGTCATCGCGGCCAACGCCAGCATCAGACTGTCAGCCGCATCAAACACCTGTTCTTTGTCTTCTTGCATGTCTTTGGAGTACGCCAAAGGCAGACCCTTCATCACAGTCAACAAACCAACCAATGACCCATTGATCCGACCAACCTTGGCGCGGATCAATTCAGCCGCATCGGGGTTTTTCTTTTGCGGCATAATCGATGATCCTGTTGAGAAACGATCCGATAAAACCACAAAACGGAATTGCGCGGATGACCAAATCACCAACTCTTCTGCAAAACGAGATAAGTGAGTCGCACAAATCGATGATGACGATAGGAATTCCAACGCGAAATCACGATCAGACACAGCATCCAATGAATTCGCAGACGGACGGTCAAACCCAAGCGCCTTAGCAGTCATATCCCGATCAATGTTGAAACCAGTTCCAGCAAGGGCTGCAGCCCCCAATGGCGATTCGTTCATACGGGCGCGCGCATCCATCATACGGGACTTATCACGTGCAAACATCTCCACATAAGCCATCATATGGTGGCCCCATGTTACAGGTTGCGCCACCTGAAGGTGTGTAAACCCTGGCATCACAACGTCGGCATGTTCTTCGGCCTGAACCAAAAGCGCTTTAATCAGCGCATCCAAACCTGAAATCGCTGCATCGAATTGATCCCGCGTCCACAGCTTAAAGTCCAATGCCACTTGGTCATTTCGTGACCGACCCGTGTGCAAACGCCCAGCAGGTTCGCCAACAATCTCTTTCAAACGCGCCTCAACGTTCATGTGAATGTCTTCCAAAGCTTTGGAATATTCAAACGTTCCAGTTTCAATCTCTGACAATACCGTGAGCAGGCCTTCACGGATGGCCTCTGCATCGCTAGATGTGATGATACCCTGTTGGGCTAACATCGCTGCATGTGCACGTGACCCTTCGATATCCTGACGCGCCATGCGCTGATCGAAATCGATAGAGGCATTAATCGCCTCCATAATCGCGTCTGGGCCGCTGGCAAAGCGTCCGCCCCACATTGCATTCGATTGTTTTTTGTCCGACATGTTCGTAACCGTAATTCAAGAAGGCCAATATGACCCGTAAGTTTCTATTCAGCATCCTATACGCTGCCCTAACGCTAGGTGCAAATCCTGTGTTTGCAGAAAAGATAGATTTGTCTGCCGTTTCCGAATTGCGCGAAGGCGATATGAAAAAGCTCGTGTTTCATTCAGAAGCTCGCGACATCAAAGTGAAAACATTCTTAGATGTCGATGGAAACGAAGCATCACTTGATGATTACAAAGGCAAAGTGGTTCTTTTGAACTTCTGGGCCACATGGTGCGCACCTTGTCGTGAAGAAATGCCCGCCATCGATGCACTGCAAGCAGAACTAGGTGGCGATCATTTCGCAGTAGTTCCAGTTGCCACAGGCCGGAACCCTGTGCCGATTGTTAAAAAGTTCTTTGACAAGATCAATGTAACGAACTTGCCTATTCTACTGGATCCCACACAGGAAATGGGTCGCGGCAACGGTGTTTTTGGTCTGCCAACAACATTAATCCTGAATGCAGAAGGTCAAGAAATTGGACGTATGTTGGGGGATGCGGATTGGCATTCACCAGAAGCTATTACCGTTATCAAAGCGCTATTACCGCAACAAACTGACAGCTAAGCGGTTTCTCCCGCCCGTCGACTGCGGCATCAAAGATGCCTTGCTCCCGTTGGGTGTGGCCCTCGCTATCGCTCGGGTTTTATCGTTATATTTTAAACGTCAGAATTGGTCTGTTTCTAGACCAATTCGTCATCATAAAAGCAATCATATTGAAGATCGCAAACCCCAAAACCAGTGGCGTCACAGTCCCCGCGAATTGATCGCTGACCATCAAACCAATCGGCAAACTGATAAAAGTGGTTGTTGCACCGATAAAAGCCGAGCCTAGGCCCGCCATATCACCCAAAGGTTCCATCGCTAAAGCGTTTAAGTTGCCAAACAAAATCCCGACACAAAAAAATGTCGGTATGAGCCACATCATAAAGGCCCACAATGGTGGGGTGCCTGACAGGCTTATCACAACACCCACAAATATTGTTGATATAAAGATTCCACTGATTATCGCGCATGCAGTTAAATATTGCATACCCAAGCGCATAACCAATGTGGAGTTCAATAGAGATGCTGACCCAATCGCTAAAGCGGCTATTCCAAAATACAAAGCAAAGTACTGTCCCACTCCGTAGGTTTCTTGGAAAATTGCCTGTGCCGACCCAAGATACCCAAGGAAAGGTCCAAAAATAAAACCTGCAGTAATTGCATATCCAAGCGCTGCTCGGATCTTTGTAATTTCAACGATACCGCTCCATATATTGCCCAGTGAAAAAGCTCTGCGCGCCGTTTTTGGTAATGTTTCGGGTTGTCTTAGCCCGAACCAAAGAAACGATATCACTGACATCGCCAAGAGCATCACAAATGTAGCACGCCACCCTGCCAGATAGATCACAGCTTGCCCAATCGCAGGGGCTATGGCAGGTACGATGATAAAGACGGCCATAACAAACGACATAATGCGTGCCATAGCACGCCCTTCAAACCCATCGCGTACAATAGCCGTACAGATAATACGCGGGCCTGCGGCACCTACCCCTTGCAAGACACGGCCAATGAGAAGCATCGTGAAGCTACTTGCAAAAATCGCAAGCAAACACCCGATAATAAAAATGACATAGCTGATATAAACGATCGGTTTACGCCCAAAACTATCAGATAAAGGTCCCACAAACATTTGCCCAAATGCAAACCCCAGAAAAAGGGATGAGACAGTGAAGTGACTGTCATTCAAGTTTTCCAAATCAAGATCTGTTGCAATAAGAGACAGGGCAGGCAGCATGACATCTGTTGACATCGCAACAATGGAAATCATGAACGCAAGCATGATTGTGAATTCAGTAAAAGAGCGCTGCTTAGGGCTGGTTTTCATAACGCATGCTTGTCTGAAATAGCCTTACAGCGCAATAACCATCTTGGCGCTGTAACGCGCATTGAATATCGTGTCAGCGCACAGGTAAATGTTGCGCTAAAAATTTTTCCAGTGCGGCCCAATATTCTGGACCTGCTTTTGTAAGCAAAGCTGTTGCACCATGTCGCCCCGACCCATTCGGTTTAAACAAAGTCACATCTGATTTTACAACCTTTGCAATCGGCTTGATCTGGCCCATTTCGTTGCGTGCAGCCGTGATAAAAACAGGGGCTTTGATTTTCGCGGCAGAGCTGCGCACCAAGCTTTTGTTTGAAAAATATTCGCCTGGTGAAAAGGACATCACCGCATCCGCAAATTTCTTATTTTGCCCGGCAGCCACCAAAACCAAAGAAGATGAATAGGACGACCCTACGACACCAACTTTTTTCGCCTTCATATTTTTTCGCGCATAATCCGCTGCTGCCAGAATATCTGGCAAAGCCGCCTGAAACCCTGGATTACGCCCCACCCGCTTTGCTGTCTCATTGCGTACGCCATTAAACGCACGACCAGAGCGTTGATCCACGGCCAATGTGCGGTAACCCAATTTATGCAAACGTGGTGCAATATCGCGGTATTCACCACGGCTTGCCCCTGCCATGTGATATAAAACAATTACAGAGCCCACTCCTGAGCCACCCGTATCTGCGGTGATCAGGACGCCATCTTTGGTTTTAAAGGTGACTGTTTCGGCAAAAGCAGCCCCAATAAAACTCGTGGCAAAAATCGCAGATAAAATAAATTTTTGAAGCATATGGAACCTGTTGAATAGCTTTTGATGTGCTGCGGTTATATCGCATAGTCGTGCATCGACCGATTCACAAAATCGTGCTTCACACCCTATGTTCTGCTTATTGGTTAATATTTTTCAATCCCACTGCGTGCCGTACGCTTTCCATACGTATGCCATACAGGTTCCATACAAGAAATTTGGGAAGCATTAACGCCCCATCGCCTTAATCGCTTCATAGCGATGACAGTCTACCGTGTGGTCATTTACCATGCCCACCGCCTGCATAAATGCGTAAGTGATTGTAGGGCCACAAAAGTTAAAGCCTCGCTTTTTAAGTGTTTTGGACATATGCGCAGACAAATCAGTAGATGCTGGCACTTCTTTCAAACTAGTCCATGCATTTTGAATAGGTTTGCCATCCACAAAGTCCCAAATGTATTTGTCAAAGCCAATATCTGCCTCGATCTCTTGCCACACACGTGCCCCTTTGATGGTTGCATTAATCTTGCCGCGATGACGGACAATGCCCTCGTCCTGAAGTAATCTTTCAACATCTGCTTCGCTGAATTCTGCAACCTTATGCGGATCGAAGTCAGCAAAAGCCGCGCGAAACCCTTCGCGTTTTCTTAAGATCGTGATCCAACTTAAACCTGCCTGAAACCCTTCAAGTACGAGTTTTTCCCACAAAGCACGTGGATCATGTTCAGGCACACCCCATTCTTCATCATGGTATTTTATATAAATTGGCTCTTTTCCAACCCATTCACAACGCTCAGGCATAATATATTCCTTACTTTCAGTGCTTTAAAAATTTTAAGCTAAGTTTATTAGAGTTAGAACAAAATTGGAACATTTAACATCAAATTAGGAAGTAAAATACCATAACATAAGAAGTTACACCTAATCGGAGCATGTTAAAGTGCCAAAAATTGATGAATTCTATAACCCACAAGACCCCAACAGCCCGTTGGATTACGCACGTAAAAAACGTAAAGAACCTGTGATTGATACCGTCACACGTGCAATCGCCCGTAAAAATGTACTTTTAGCATACCAACCCATAGTGCATGCTAAAAACCCTTTAAAGCCCGCATTCTATGAAGGGCTTATTCGCATTATGGATGACACGCGGGAAATCATTCCTGCACGTGACTTTATTTCAATCGTTGAAACCTTAGAAACGGGACGTATCATTGACTGCCTTGCTTTAGAAATGGGCCTAAATGCATTGTCAGAATGCCCCACATTAAGATTATCAATCAACATGTCTGCCCGCAGCATTGGCTACCCTAGGTGGATGGAAACCTTAGAAAAAGGCCTTTCTATGGATGGCACCATTGCAGAGCGTTTGATTCTAGAAATCACCGAAGACAGCGCAATGATGATGCCTGAGCTCGTCAAAGTCTTTATGGCCAACCTGCACAAACGCGGCATTTCATTTGCCCTTGATGACTTCGGCGCAGGTTTTACAGCATTTCGTTTTTTGAAACAATTTCACTTTGATATCGTCAAAATAGATGGTCAATTCATCCGCGATATAAATGAAGATACAGATAACCAAGTTCTGACAACTGCTTTGGTCGCAATCGCAAATCAATTTGACATGTTGTCCGTTGCAGAATGCGTTGAAACACCCGAAGAAATGTCATTTTTGCAAGGCCTTGGCTTAGATTGTTTACAAGGCTACGTTATAGGCCGCCCAGAAACTGTTCCTGCATGGCGGGAAAAAGAAACGACGTTACAGCACTACGTGTAAACTCGTATTCCCCTATGCCCAATTTATGCGTATGCCTATCATAACAAATTGACGGATAGGTAAGCCAAATGACAAATATCGTAATCGTTTCCGCAGCACGCACAGCCGTAGGTAGCTTTATGGGTGCATTTGCATCGGTCCCAGCTCATGACCTTGGAACTTGCGCTATTGAAGCAGCTGTTGTACGTGCAGGTATCGAAAAATCTGATGTTTCGGAAACTATTTTAGGGCAGATTTTAACAGCAGGCCAAGGTCAAGGTCCTGCCCGTCAAGCACACATCAATGCAGGCTTACCGATTGAAAGTGCTGCATGGTCTATTAATCAGCTTTGCGGTTCTGGTTTACGTTCAGTTGCGCTAGCGGCTCAACATATACAACTTGGTGATGCGGATATTGTAGTCGCTGGCGGCCAAGAAAGCATGAGCTTTTCCCCACACGTTGCTAACCTTCGCCAAGGGCAAAAAATGGGAAATATGGAATACGTAGACTCAATGCTTAAAGACGGCTTGTGGGACGCTTTCCACGGCTACCATATGGGCACAACCGCAGAAAATGTAGCAAAGAAATTCGACATCCGTCGCGAACAACAAGACTTATTTGCTGAAGCGTCTCAGGCAAAAGCAGCCAATGCTCAAGAAGCTGGTCGGTTCGCGGATGAAATCACACCCTTTACTGTGAAATCTAGACGCGGCGATACTATTGTTGAGCATGATGAATATATTCGTGCTGGCACAACAGTAGAAAAACTATCAGGCCTACGCCCTGCATTTGAAAAAGATGGTTCCGTGACTGCTGGTAATGCATCAGGCATTAATGATGGCGCTGCTGCATTGGTTTTAATGACAGAGGAAAATGCTGCGAAACGTGGTCTCACACCATTAGCGCGTATTGCGTCTTATGCAACATCTGGCGTTGATCCTGCAATCATGGGCATAGGTCCAGTTTCTGCATCTCAAAAAGCACTTCAAAAAGCGGGTTGGACAATTAACGATCTGGATTTGATTGAAGCCAACGAAGCTTTTGCTGCACAAGCATGCGCAGTGAATAAAGAAATGGGATGGGATCCAGAGATCGTAAATGTAAACGGTGGGGCAATCGCAATTGGTCACCCAATCGGTGCATCAGGAGCACGCGTTTTAACAACACTACTGTATGAAATGAAACGCCGAGAGGCTTCAAAGGGGCTTGCCACACTATGCATTGGCGGTGGAATGGGCGTCGCTTTATGCGTTGAGCGTGGCTAAAAGCCCCAGCGATATAATTAGACCGACATTCGCTCGATTTGTTCTTTAATTTTAAGTTTTTGCTTTTTCAAAGTCACGATCTGAAGCGGGTCAGCGCTTGGTCGACTTTGTATTTTTTCCACTTGATCGGAAAGTTTTTCATGTTTTCTTTGGAGTTCGATAATATGAGAACTCTTGGTCATGTAGCACCTCTTTCTTTAAAATGAACAAAGGAAGTGGAGCATAAAAAGTGAGTCGTGTCACGGCTCAATATTATTTAGTACAGCGAACTTTATGAAATCGGCAAAGCGTCGCCATTTCGTAATATTCCCTGCGCTATTGATGAATAGGTACCTGCATCAGAACTATGTGCGTCAGAATTGTGAATAACTAAGGGTGGCAATAAAACAGGCGGCCCATTTGTCCCTTTTCTACATGTAACAATAATACGTTTGGCTGGTTGGCTTGAACGCGATGTCAATGGTTTCACAATAATATCGCCAGCCCCTTCTGATAAAGCCGCCATTGCTTTGGGTAAAATATCAATACGGTGGATAAACGTCAGCCAACCTTTAGGCTTCAAACGCTTCATGCCCGCTTTAATCCAATCAGATATCTCTAAATCCATTACATGCGCTTGGGATTTCCCCAAATCATCTGGAGCAGTGACCTTGCCATAATCGTAAAAGGGCGGGTTAAACATCACATGGTCAAAATTCTGCTCTCTAAGTTCTGGCGGCATCTGCATCAAATCTCCAGATAAAATCTTTGCTGAAATGTCATTCGCTTCAGCATTCTGACGTGCTAAATCAGCGTATTCTGGCTGCAGTTCTAATCCCGTTAGCTTACAATCTGGAACACGCTGGCCCAAACATAACATCGCGACACCAACACCACAGCCCATTTCAAGAACTGTGTCTCCTGGCTTTGCAGCGATGCTTGCGGCCATAAACACTGGATCGGTAGCTGCTCGATAACCTGATTTTGGCTGCAAAATATTTAACGCGCCATTCAGGAAAGCATCTTGGGTTAAATCACTGCCTATTTCCGTCATGGTTTATCGGAAATTTCTACGTCATTATCGCGCAATATTGCACTGGCTCGGAAATAATGTTGATCTGCGACCATCAAGCGCCTTGGCATTACCCCAATTGAGCCTTCTAAAATGCTCATATGGACGTCAAGGTCAAAGCATTCTATACCCTCTGCGCGGAGCATTGCAGATGCAAACGGTATAAGAGTCGGATCGGTCGTTCTAAATAATTCTTTCATAGGGACTGATTACCCTGTCAAAGACAAGTTTGCCAGTACGGCGCGAATATGAGTGGAAAATAAAACGTGAAGAAACCTGTTGAACGCCTAAGTGAGTTACTGTCCAAAGACATGGATGCCGTAAACACATTAATAAAAACACGTATGGCATCCGAAAATGCACCGCGTATTCCAGAAGTAACTGCGCATTTGGTTGAAGCAGGAGGCAAACGTTTACGCCCCATGCTGACTTTGGCTGGTGCCCGTATTTGTGGGTATGACGGCCCGTATCACGTACACTTAGCCGCAACTGTAGAATTCATTCACACAGCAACTTTGCTGCATGATGATGTGGTAGATGAAAGTGATATGCGCCGCGGCAAGAAAACAGCCAATCTTTTATGGGACAATAAGTCTTCGATCCTTGTAGGTGATTATCTTTTCTCTCGTTCTTTCCAATTGATGGTCGAAACAGGTTCACTGCGTGTTCTGGATATTTTGGCAAATGCATCCGCAACGATCGCTGAAGGCGAAGTTCTGCAGTTAACAGCGGCTCAAGATACGAACACAACCGAAGAAGTGTATTTCAAAGTTATCCGTGGGAAAACAGCCGCTCTGTTTTCTGCAGCTACTGAAGTTGGCGGTGTGATTGCGTCTGCAAGCGATAAAGAAACAACTGCATTGCATGCATATGGTGACGCTTTGGGGATCAGTTTCCAAATCGTAGATGATCTATTGGATTACGGTGGTGCGAGCGCATCTCTTGGTAAAAATACAGGCGATGACTTTCGTGAACGCAAATTAACATTGCCAGTGATCAAAGCAATTGCGAAGGCGGATTCAGATGAACGTGTATTCTGGGATCGTACAATTGCCAAAGGGGATCAAAAAGACGGTGATCTTGAACATGCAATGGAATTGCTTAAAAAACATGGCACATTAGAAGAGACCCGCGATGCCGCAATCTATTGGGGCAACAAAGCGAAAGCAGCATTATCGGACTTACCACAATCCGAAATACGCGACTTGCTTGGTGATTTGACGGATTACGTAGTCGAACGCGCGGTTTAAGAACCTAAAACACAGGCAGTTACCCAACAGTCAGGATAAGCTTCCGCTAGGTTATCTGCGGCAAGCCTTGCGTTTTCTTGTGTATCAAAAAGCCCAAAGCATGTGGCACCAGAACCAGACATACGTGCAAGCAATGCGCCTTGTTCGCGTATCGCTTGCAAACAAATATTGATTTCAGGAGCAAATGCACATGCAGGGTCTTCCAAATCATTGCGTTGATTATTGAGGTAGGTAAAGAAATCCTCGCCATTATAATCAGTCATACTTGCATTATTTTTATCAGTAATCGCTTTAAATATAGTTGGCGTTGATACTGCAACATTAGGGCGCATCAATACGGCCGTAATTTGTGGGATATTTTGTACAGGTGTAATTTGTTCGCCAATGCCCTGCATTCTACAAGTTTGCTGCATTAAGCAAACAGGGACATCCGCACCAAGCGACAAGCCAGCATCTTTTGGTAAATCTGCCCCAGTTAATCTGGCCATAGCACGCAATGTTGCTGCTGCATCAGCCGAACCGCCACCAATGCCAGAAGCAACCGGCAGGTTTTTCGTCAATATTAATGCAGCGCCTTCGCAATGTTGCTCAAAAACTCTCGCTGCTTGTAAGACAAGGTTATCCTCATCAACGCTTAACCCATCAGCAAAAGGGCCATCAATTTTTAATGAAAAGTCGCCCGAAGGCTGAACAGACACCACATCACCGACATCAGCGAAGACGACAAGACTATCCAGAAAATGATAGCCATCACCTCTTTGCCCAGTAACATGTAAACAGAGGTTTATTTTAGCCCGGGCAAATTCATTAATTTGCATTGGAGACATTCGCCTCTTCCAGTGTCAAAACCTCATCTAGGCCAATATCCAGTTTACGGCGAATACGAATAGCATCTTTTTCTTCTGGATCAAATGACAGTGCACGGCTCCATTGAAAACGTGCCTCGCGTTCACGCCCAACTTTCCAATACACATCACCAAGATGATCATTAATAATAGGGTCTGTGGGTACCAATTCTACAGCACGTTCCATAGGCGCGACTGCTTCTTCGAACTTACCAACGCGGTATAAAACCCAGCCAAGGCTGTCTGTGATAAACCCGTCATTGGGTCGTGCTTTGACTGCCCGCTCAATCATGTCTTGCGCTTCATCAAGCTTCATACGTTTTTCAACCAAGGAATACCCAAGATAATTCAAAACGGATGGTTGATTGGGTGATAGCTCCAGAGCTTTTCTGAAATCTGTTTCTGATTGATCCCAGTCGTCAAGCCGCTCATGAGCCACTGCGCGTGCATAATAAATAAACCATTGTGCACCACCCTCTTGCTCCAACATATCAATCGTTTTCGTGTACGCTTTTTCTGCATCCCGAAACTTCTTTTGATCGCTATAAACATCACCCAGAACCATTTGCACACGTGCAATGTCAGGATGCGAAGTTGCTAAACGTTGTAGAACAGCAATCGCCGCATCAGATTTTCCTGCATCAACCAAAGTATCTGCACGGCTGATTTCAGCATTTAAATAAAGAGGGTGATCCGTTGGGACTTTTGCGAGTAGGCTTGTTGCGATATCAAATTGCTGTTGGCCCTGCATTACATCCGCTAAAAGCAATATTGCTTGGATATTATCGGGGCGTAAATACTCTGCAATACGGCCATAGATCAATGAGAACCGTTCATCTTGTTCGCCGCTCAGAACACTTGCCAATGTTAAAAATGTCTCTGAAACACCGTCTTCAACAGACCCGACAAGGTCAAAAGGCACTACCTCCTTTGCTTGCATCTTTTGCAATAAATCTCGCAATTGTTGATCTGCTGTACCGTTCATATTTTGCGAGAGCAGGCTTTCTGCCTCATCAAACTTACCAAGCTGTGACATGATCTGAGCATGCGCTATAATACTACCGCGATTAATATGCAGCGTATTTTCACCATCACCTTGGATAATCTTATCAGCCAATTCAAAATCACCAGCGATAGCAACAGCAAGCGCTTTGTGATATTGCCCAAAAATACGTAGTGCATCAGGTTTTGCCATGCTATCAAAATGTTCTGTTGCCTTAGACATATTGCCTGAACCAACGTGGATCCATCCTTTGAGCAAGCCGCTTAATAAAGGACTGATACGATCTTTGGATTTATCTAATAGACTTAAAGCGTCATCATATTTCTTCTCTTTAACATTAGACGCTAAAATCATCAGATCAGATAGCTGGCTACCAAAATCCAGCTTAACAATCTCATCAGACAGCTGAATAGCACTCTCCATCTCGCCAGTGGCGACATAGGCTAAGAGCGCGTTTTGCAATATAAATCCATCATCAGGATCTTGAAGCAAAGCTTTTGAATAGTATTCGGCTGCAGCAGCATAATCATTGTTTCTATTTGCCTGATTAGCGGACAAATAAGCCCCAGCGACACCTTCACCAAAAGAAACGGTGGGCGTGCTGATAAAACTAGCTGCTAATAAAAGAGGAAATAGAGGCTTTATGCGCATTCTGCGAGGTTCCTAAATAAGTTTTCGAAACAAAGCCTAGCTGCGATAAGCCTGCAATACAACCGAGCTTCCATCAACTTTTGGAAACTCGGCTGTGAATTGCAAATATGTGATTACATATTCGGGTAATTTGGACCTTCGCCACCTTGTGGCGTAGCCCATGTAATGTTGCGACTTGGGTCTTTGATGTCACAAGTCTTACAATGCACACAGTTTTGCGCATTAATTTGGAACTTTGGGTTTGATCCATCATCGTCACGAATGATTTCATAAACACCTGCTGGGCAATAACGCTGTGCAGGTTCCGCAAACTCTGCCAAGTTCACATCAACTGGGATTTTGACATCTGCCAACTGAAGGTGGCAAGGCTGCTCTTCTTCGTGGTTTGTGCCAGAGAAGCTGACGTTTGTCAGGCGGTCAAAGCTTAGCTTACCATCTGGTTTTGGATAATCGATCGGCGCGTAGTCTGATGCTTTGCCTGTAGAGCCAGCATCGTCTTTTCCATGTGAAACAGTGCCAAATGGGCTGAATTTAAAGATCGTTTGACACCACATGTCAAAGCCACCCAACATCATGCCCAGTTTAGGGCCGTATTTGCCGTTCAATGGTGCAACATTACGCACTTTTTTCAAATCTTGGCCAACTGGACCTTCGCGCAATTCAGTATCGTAACCTGTTAACTCATCACCTGAACGACCAGCTTGGATCGCTTCATAAGCTGCTTCAGCCGCGGCTTTGCCAGAATGCATTGCATTGTGGTTACCCTTAATGCGCGGCAAGTTTACCAAACCACCAGCAGAACAACCCAACAATGCGCCACCTGGGAAACATGCTTTTGGGATAGATTGAATGCCGCCTTTGGTCACAACACGTGCACCATAAGATACGCGTTTACCGCCCTCTAATACCTTAGCGATTTTCGGGTGATGTTTCCAACGTTGGAACTCCATGTATGGGAACATATGTGGGTTTTTGTAGTTCAAATCCACGATGAACCCGACATAAACCTGATTGTTGTCGATGTGGTACATGAATGAACCACCTGTCGCATCGCCCAAAGGCCAACCCATTGTGTGTGTCACTTCGCCTTCGTTATGATTCTCTGGCTTAACTTCCCAGATTTCTTTCATGCCAAGGCCGTATTTTTGATGGTCCGCATCTTTTGCAAGATCGTATTTCGCAATCACTTGCTTTGACAATGAACCGCGTGCACCTTCGGATAAGAACACGTATTTACCGTGCAATTCCATGCCAGGCTCGTACCCTGGACCTTCTGATCCGTCTTTTGCTTTACCGAATTCACCAGCAACAACGCCTTTTAATTCGCCATTGTCACCATAAACCAATTCAGAACAGGCCATACCTGGGAAGATTTCTACACCCAAGCCTTCTGCTTGTTCAGCCATCCAGCGGCATACGTTTGCCATAGAAACAATGTAGTTGCCGTGATTGTTCATCAAAGGTGGCATCATTGCGTTTGGCAACTTTGAGCTTCCGCCTTCGGACAATTTCAGGAAGTTATCTTCTTTTACTTCCACTTTAATAGGCGCGCCTTTTTCTTTCCAATCAGGGATAAGTGCGTTCAAGCCTGATGGATCAAGTACTGCACCTGAAAGAATATGAGCGCCAACTTCAGAGCCCTTTTCCAAGACAACAACTTCCAAATTTGCATCTAGTTGTTTCAATCGAATAGCAGCAGACAAACCAGCTGGCCCTGCCCCTACGATGACAACATCATACTCCATGGATTCACGTTCTATTTCGGCCATCTTGGACTCCCTCTACAAATGCACCGCTGAATATTCATAACTTAGAAAAGGCTATTACCAACTTTTTAGAGCAAATGGAAACGTCAACGCGACGTAAAATGAAAAAATATCACCATTTTTCATATTTTTTTGGTAAAGCTTTCGCTTGCACTGATCTCCAAGCGATTTTAGAGTGTGCTACTGAAAATAAAGACATAGCAGGGCAGTATGGATAAAATACCTATGACAGCGCGCGGCTTTAATGAAGCTGATGCAGAACTAAAACAGTTAAAGTCTGTTGATAGACCAGCCGTGATTAAAGCGATTGCTGAAGCACGCGAGCATGGTGATTTATCAGAGAATGCTGAGTACCATGCAGCACGCGAACAACAGAGCCATATTGAGGGCCGCATTAAAGAACTGGAAGGCATTATCGGCCTTGCAGATATCATTGATGTTTCAAAACTATCTGGCACCGTGAAATTCGGCGCTACGGTTACCATTGCAGACGAAGATACCGACGAGGAAAAGACATTCCAAATCGTTGGGGAAACCGAAGCAAACATTGAACGTGCGCTTTTAAATCTGAATTCACCCATCGCACGCGCATTGATTGGCAAAGAAGAAGGCGATAGTGTCGAGGTACGCACACCGGGTGGCACGAAATACTATGAAATCGTAAGCGTAAAGTTTGTGTAAACGACCCTAATTTTACAAGAACTGGCCTTGCTAGCATGAAGAGCACATCTGATACCAACGGTGAAAAAGCAGCCGTCTATATTGCACTTGCCTTAACCTTCATATGGGCTTTAGGCGGCTTTATTATGTATTGGGCCTATCCAAATGTTATAATTGAGCTCAGCAATGACCAAAGTTTGACCGCTCTTATTCTTGTTGGCCTTTTATTGCCGATTATTCTTTTGTGGATGGCAGCTTTAATCGCAAAGTCACTGTTAACAATGCGCCGTGAAACCAATGATATGCGTACATCCGTAGAAAAAATGCGCAAGACATTGGAAGTTCAAGTCGCCGAAGAATCAGAAACACGTGATCGTTGGATTCAAAGTCAACTGGCACAGATCACAGCAATGACCAAACAAACAGATCATAGAGTTTCTCAATTGGCAGAACAAACGCTTGCCGTCCAAGGGCAAACGCCCGCGCCGCGTAATACGACTGCTTTATCCCCTAAAAACACCGAAGCAATCGATATTAACCAAGCAGATTTGCCGTTACCCGATAATTCGAAGACTGCGAATACTCCAGTTACAATTAGAGAGTTAATCAAAGCCCTTAACTTTCCAAACAATGAGAGTGATACAGAAGGCTTCCATGCTCTGCGTCGCGCCAAAAATGATCATACCACTTCAAAGCTTCTGGCATCAGCGCAGGCTGTTCTGACGATGCTATCCCAAGATGGTATATATGTAGACGATTTACGCGTCGAAAAACCTGATGCATCTGCATGGCGCAGCTTTGCAAAAGGAATACGTGGGAAAGATGTTGCAGCGCTTGGTATGGTCAGGGATCGATCTGCATTAACATTAGCAAATACACGTTTAAAACATGATGTACCTTTCCGTGAAACTGTTCATACATTCCTAACCCAGTTTGACACTGTTTTGCGTGAGTTTGAAAAAACTGCTGAAAATTCAGAGCTGACAGAAATGGGCAAAACACGCAGCGCATTGGCCTTCATGTTACTAGGCCGTGTTTCAGGAGCATTTAACGCGCGTTAAATACCAAAAGATGTGTACGGAATATACGTCACAAGATCACCTTGTGTAATAGATGCAGCGTCATCCGGTAGCTCTACCAAACCGTCAGACCAAGCAAGTCCAGATATCCGACCTGACCCTTCAGATTTAAACACCTCTACACTGCCATCTTCATTTAATCGTGCCCGAAGGTATTCACGCCGTCCTGCTTTTTTATTTTTCTCAAAAGCAGCTGGAACTTTAAAGGATTGCACTGAAGTTTTCGTTTGCCCCGATAAAATTTTCAACGTCGGATAACCAAAAATCAAACTACATACAAATGCAGCGACAGGGTTCCCTGGAAATCCAAAAGCTGGCACGCCATTCCATAGCGCCATTGCAATTGGACGCCCAGGTTTTACAGCCACACGCCATGTATGCAAAACACCCTCATCCCCTAATAGTTTAGAGACATAGTCTTCGTCTCCTGCGGATGCCCCCCCAGAAATCAAAATTGCATCGGCTTTTTCCGCAGCTGCATTAAACCCATTGCGGATAATATCGGGGTCGTCTTCAAAATGCCCACCATCTATCGGCACAAAGCCCCAATCACGCAACAAATTAAGTAACATCGGCTTGTTTGCATCAAAAATTTGATCTGCACGCGCAGCTTGCCCAACTTCTACTAGCTCTGTTCCCGTAGAAATTACGGCAACCTTTAGAGGCTTATAAACAACAACATCTGAAACCCCTGCCGAGGCAAGTAAGGCAATATCTTGTGGGCGTAGAACATGTCCTGCATCGAAAATTGCATCGTTAGTTGCAAAATCTTCTGCAGCACGGCGTACATTTGCACCTGGCTTCAGGCCAGCCCTAAAGACAATACCTGTGGCTTCATCATTTAGGGCAATATCTTCTTCAAGAATAACGGTATCAACGCCACTGGGAACAATAGCCCCCGTTAGAATACGTATGGCACAACCAGCAGTTACAAGCCCGTCATAAGGAATACCAGCAGCGGCAACACCATTTTGCAGTGGCAATTCTATAACATCGTTATCTGGCAATAGATCATGGGCAAACCCATATCCATCTACGGCAGAGTTTGCCATTGGCGGGTTATTTCGTTTCGACAAAACAGTTTCCGCGATAACACGCCCCAATGCACCTGTGATCGCAATCTTTTCCCGTTCTACGACGGGATGTAATCCGCTCTTAATTTGTTCCAACGCATCATCGACAGGCGTCCAATTCACACCAGCGGGCATTGCAAAACAATTGTTCTTAAGAGGCGGTACTGGCATCAACGTAGTCCAACATGTTTTATGATATAATCTGCAAGTGCAGGCACATTATTCAAATCTAGCTTTGGTAAACCTAATGTGTCCACATCAACATCCGTTGCAACGGCAATGATAGTATCATCTTTTGAACAGATCAAAGGCATCTCGGAACTGCTGCGATGACATTCTATTTTAGCATGTGGTTCTTTTTTAAACCCCTCAACCAAAATCAAATCTACTGGAGTCATCTTTGTTAGTAATTCATCTAAACAAAACTCTTCTTCATCTCTTAATTCATGCATCAAGGCCCAACGGTTACCTGAGCTGATTAGAACTTCTTGCGCCCCTGCTTCACGATGCTTGTAACTGTCGCGGCCTGGCTGGTCTAAATCGAACGCATGATGCGCATGTTTTACAGTTGAAACAGAAAACCCACGTGATCGTAACTCTGTCACCAGAGCAGCAACCGTTGTGGTTTTGCCAGAGTTTTTCCAGCCAACAATCCCAAACAATTTCACAGCTTATATTCCTTTAAAAACGCCTGAGCTTTTTCGAAATCCTCGGGGCGGTTCACATTAAAAAATGGATCAAATGGATCAGATGAAAATGTTGCCTTTGCAACTCCATGTGGTTTAGCCCATTGAATCACTTTGCGCATACCTTGCTCTAAAGCTTGGCGTAAGTCATCACGTAACGCGACTGGCCACAAACCAAACGTTGGATGATTGTAAAATTTCGCATCCTCAGCAGGCGTTTCGGCAATAGCGATCTCACCTGACTGATCCTTTAAAGAATCGCACATAACTTGCACTAAGTTTTCAGGGAAAAACGGCGTGTCTGCTGCGACAGTCGCAATATAGTCAGCACCCTTTTCAGCAGCCCATTCCATACCTGATAAAACGCCCGCTAAAGGGCCTGCAAACCCCTTAAAGCTATCTGGTACAATAGGTAACCCAGTATTGGGGTATTCGACTGCATCACTATTCGAATTTACTGCAATCAGATCTACCTGTGGCGTTAAACGGTTGATTGAGTGTTGCAGCAAAGAATGCCCATCCAATTTCAACAAGCACTTATCTTGTCCACCCATACGCGTAGACAAACCACCTGCTAATACAACACCCGCAATCACACTCATTTCCGAGCCTCATCAAACGAATGATCCCATACCAATCGTTCCTTACCACTCAGGCACATAAAACGTTTTCCTTTCATGCGCCCTATTAGTGTCAAACCAACTTGATTTGCCAACTCAACACCCCATGCAGTAAAGCCTGAGCGCGACACCAAAACAGGGATACCCATCAGGGCAGTTTTAATAACCATCTCTGATGTCAAACGACCCGTTGTATATAATATCTTATCTGCGGCTGACACATTTTCAGACACCATCCAACCTGAAATTTTATCAACTGCATTGTGGCGCCCAACATCCTCCATATACACAAGTGGCTGGTCTTTATGACACAGCACAGTCGCATGCACAGCACCAGCCTCAAGATACAAGCTTGGCGTCTGGTTAATCTTTTTAGATAACTCATAAAACCATGATGTGTGTGCCGTGACTTCTGGCAAGGCCACTTTATCCAAACCTTCCATTATATCGCCGAAAACAGTACCTACAGCGCACCCTGATGTTCGCGTTTTCTTGGTCAATTTCTCTTCGTAGTTTGTTTCTTGAGCAGTACGGACAACAACAGTTTCCAGCTCTTCATCATAATCAACCCCAAGGATATCTTCATCCACAGCCAGCATACGTTGATTTCGCAGAAACCCTAATGCCAGATATTCAGGATAATCCCCGATTGTCATAGCAGTTACAATTTCCTGACTATTAAGAAAAATCGTCAAAGGACGTTCCTCGATAACAGCCAGCATAATATCAATGCCATTCTCATCAACGCCTGCAACCGCACGTGTCAATTTTGGCGCCGATGCATCTGGCGAAATAATCATTCCAGTATCATTTTTTGCTATGGACAATCTTGTCTCCAAACGGTTTGATCATCAGATACCTTTAGACCCATTACAAACATCTTCCAAGAGCACCTGATTAGAATGTCTGATGACACATCAAACACAAAAAGCATCTTCTGGCGCGGTTTTCGTGAGGGACTGCCTTTTATATTAATCGTTGTGCCTTTTGGTGCTCTCTTTGGCGTTGTCGGAACCGAAGCCGGATTAAATATTCTTCAGGTAATGTCATTCTCAGTTCTAGTCATCGCAGGCGCATCTCAGTTTAGCGCATTGGCCTTGCTGACAGATAATGCACCAACAGTGATCGTGTTACTAACATCGCTTGCCGTAAATTTACGTATGGCCATGTATTCAGCAGCACTGGTCCCGCATTTTGGCAAAGTTAAAACTTGGCTAAAATTCATCATCTCATATTTTTTGGTAGACCAAGCTTACGCTCTGACAGCAAAGGAGTTTGATGAAAGGCCGAATCAACCAGTCGAGAACAAAGTCGCTTTCTTTTTCGGTGTTGTTTTGGCAATTGCGCCTCTTTGGTATGTTGCAACATATCTTGGGGCAGTCTTAGGCGCTTCTATTCCTGATGCATTCTCGCTCGATTTTGCCGTACCAATTTGTTTCATAGCTTTAATAGCTCCAATGCTCAAAACTTTGCCTCAAGTTCTGGCTGCTCTGACATCTATTATCGCAGCACTTTCTTTAACTTGGGTTCCTTTCAGTCTTGGGCTGATCATAGCTGGCCTTATTGCGATGATGGTTGGTGCTTATGCAGAACTTAAATTAGAGGGTAGAAAATGATCCTCGACCAAGTACAAATTTGGACTGTAATTGTCGGCCTTGGTGTTGGCACACTTTTTATACGTTATTCATTCCTTGGCCTTCTTGGTAACCGTGAGTTACCTGAATGGTTCCTACGTCATCTACGCTATGTTGGTGTCGCGATTTTACCTGGGTTGATCGCCCCTCTCATTTTGTGGCCCGAAGCAACAGGAGGGTCACCTGATGCATCCCGTATTCTTGCAACCATTGCAGCTATTACAATTGGTGTGTGGAAACGCAGTGTCGTAGGGACAGTCGTCACAGGTTTTGGCGTCTTATACGCTGTTCAATATTTTACAGGCTAGATTGGTAACGCAGTCGTTTTGAAAACCGTCCGTAGTGCGAAACTAGATTGCAATTGTGCAACACCAGGCAAGCGCGCTAAATAACGGCGGTGAATACGGGCAAAATCTTCTGTATCAGCAGCGACAACTTTTAAAAGGTAATCTGCAGTACCGGCCATAAGGTGGCATTCCAAAACGTCTGGCACCAATTTCACTTCACGTTCAAACGCGTCGAGCAAAGCATCTGCCTGTCCTGACAGCGTAATTTCAACAAAAATTGTTGATTTACGATCAACTTCACGTGCATCTAATAAAGCAACATAGTCTTTAATTATTTTTTTCTTTTCAAGAAGCTGTACACGACGATGGCATGCAGATGGAGAAAGGTTTACCTTCTCTGCAAGATCAGAATTTGAAATACGCCCAGATCGTTGGAGCGTATTTAAGATTCGACGGTCTATTTCATCAATCTTCATTTAATTGAAACCTTTCATCATATTTAATCATATTATTAATTAAATGTTCGAATAAAGGCAAAAATATTCGAAATATAACAAATATTTTTTAAATAAGCCGTGCAATAGTTTTGTTATATTTAATACAGCAACAGGAGTCGTCATGCTTATTGGATGCCCCAAAGAAATCAAAAATCAAGAGTACCGTGTCGGGATGACACCAGCAGCTGCTATGGAAGCGGTAAGCAATGGCCATAAAGTCATCATCGAAAAGAATGCTGGCATAGGCGCTGGCTTTGATGATGCTTCATACGTTGCAGCGGGTGCTGGCATCGTAGACACAGCAGCAGAGGTTTTTGCCACCGCAGATATGGTTGTTAAGGTTAAAGAACCTCAGGCAGTAGAACGCAAACAATTGCGCGAAAACCAAATCCTGTTCACATATCTACATTTGGCTCCAGACCCCGAACAAACACATGATTTGCTGGAAAGCGGCGTTACAGCCATCGCTTATGAAACCGTAACAGACCGCAATGGCGCATTGCCGCTGCTTGCACCAATGTCTGAAGTTGCAGGGAAGCTTGCACCACAAGTAGGCAGCTGGACCTTACAAAAAGCAAATGGTGGACGCGGTGTTTTGATGGGCGGCGTACCAGGTGTAAAACCTGCAACTGTTGCCGTCATCGGCGGTGGTGTCGTCGGCACTCATGCAGCGCGTGTTGCTGCAGGGATGGGTGCAGATGTAACCGTGTTGGATATGTCTATGCCACGCATGCGCTATCTGGATGATGCATTTAGCAATGAGTTCAAGACACGCTATGCTTCACGTGAAAACACTGCTGAGCTGATCACACAAGCAGACATCGTTGTCGGTGCCGTCCTAATCCCGGGCGCTGCGGCCCCTACACTTGTCAGCCGCGCCCAGCTTTCAACAATGAAGCCTGGTTCGGTATTGGTGGATGTTGCCATCGACCAAGGTGGATGCTTTGAAACATCCAAAGCGACAACGCATGATGATCCGATATACGAGGTTGATGGTATTATGCATTACTGTGTTGCCAACATGCCGGGTGCCGTTGCACGCACATCAACGATCGCTTTGGGCAACGCCACAATGCCATTCATGATTTCTTTGGCAAACAAAGGTTGGAAGCAAGCTTGTGAAGATGATGAACATCTATTGAACGGCTTGAACACGCATGCGGGTAAATTGACGTATTTCGCAGTAGGCAAAGCTTTAGGCTTGGATGTGACTGCGCCAAGTCTTGCATTAAAAATGTAATAAAAAAGGCCCGCTGAAGCAGGCGGGCCTTTTCGTATAAAGTAAGAAGGGATTACTTCTTCTTCAAAGCTTTCAAAATATCTACCAACAATTCGTTGTCTGTTGGGCCAGCTGGCTCTGCAGGCGCAGCCTCTTCTTCTTTTTTCTTTGTTTTATTCACTGCACGTACCAGCATGAACACAACAAATGCGATAACCAAGAAGTTGATGATTGCCATGATGAAACGACCATAAGCAAACACCGGCGCACCCGCTTCTTCAGCCGCAGCTAATGATGCATGTGTTGAACTATCAAGCGTTGCGTAAAGCCCGCTAAAGTCTACACCGCCCATAAATAGGCTGATGATTGGGTTGATTAAATCGGCTACTAATGAACCAACGATTGCCGTGAATGCCGCGCCGATGATAATACCAACGGCCATATCCATCACATTGCCTTTTGCAATGAAGTCTTTAAATTCGTTTAACATGATCTTCCCCTGTTTTGTTCATTCTCCAGTTGTTTGGAGGATGTGGCGTTATAATTGGGCGCCAAAGTCTCATTTTTCAAGATATTTCTTCTAAAACCCCTAAATCAGCTTGTATCTTCTTATTGAAATCACGATGTTTTCCATAAATTAGGAGAATTTCATGTCAGATTTATCAAACTTCGGGATTACAAAACGGTGGTCAGCAAAGCATCCAGATCGCATTCAGCTTTACTCTTTAACAACCCCCAACGGTGTCAAAGCATCTATTATGTTAGAGGAAACAGGGCTGCCCTATGAGGCACATTTGGTGAGCTTCGACACAAATGATCAGATGACGCCAGAATTTCTGTCGTTGAACCCAAACAATAAAATTCCTGCAATTCTTGACCCAAATGGTCCAGATGGAAAACCATTGCCACTATGGGAAAGCGGCGCCATTTTAATTTATCTGGCGGAAAAGTCTGGGTTGTTCCTGTCAAAAGACCCTGCAAAACGATACGAAACTATTCAGTGGTTGATGTTCCAAATGGGTGGGCTTGGGCCAATGTTCGGACAACTTGGTTTCTTTAACGTATTCGCAGGGAAAGATATCGAAGACCCGCGTCCCAAAGAACGTTACGCGAATGAAAGCGCGCGCATACTCCGAGTTTTAGATCAACAATTAGAAGGTAAAGATTGGGTTGTGGGCGACTATTCAATCGCAGATATCGCAATTGCCCCGTGGTTGCGCAATATCACTGGGTTTTATGATGCAGCGCATCTTGTGGGTTGGGATGACTTGAAAAACGTCCCCGCATATCTGGAACGTTTCTTAGAACGTCCAGCAGTGAAAGTCGGCCTCGTCACCCCGCCACGCGATTGATTAAGCTGGCAAAGTGCCTTGCAAAACATAACGTAGAATGTCCACAACCTGATGCGGCTCTTGCGCTACAGCCAATGCAGCCGCATCAACCTCTTTCAATGCATGTTGATGATCATCGCCATGTAGGATGATCAGCGACTTACCCAAAGCGGCGGCATAACCCGCATCAAACGCTGCATTCCATTGTTTGTATTTTTCGCCAAAACGCACAACAACAACGTCTGCTTCTTCGATGCCTTTACGCGTACGGATCGCATTGATTTGTGCGCCTTTGCGATCGTGCCAAAACTTGTTTGGCTCTTCACCCAAAATTGCAACACCGCAATCATCAGATGCACCGTGATCTGTCACAGGACTGTTGAACGTTACATTCAAACCTGCAGAGCCTTCGATAATTTGATCGCGCCAATCAGTGTGAATTTCACCTGACAGATAAACATTTAGAGACATAACATTTCCTAATAAGAATTCAGTTGCTGCCGCTATACACCGTTCAGGATCATGTCAGCAACCTTTTCGCCGATCATAATTGTTGGCGCATTTGTGTTGCCTCCAACAAGACGCGGCATGATAGATGCATCAACAACACGCAGACCATCAACACCATGTACACGGCATTCACTGTCAACAACGGCCATATCGCCGGCACCCATTTTACACGTCCCTACAGGATGATAAATCGTATCTGCGCGTTTTCGAATATCCGCCTCTATAGCGGCATCACTGCCATCGTTCGCATAAAGTCTTTTTCCACGCCACGATGCCAATTCATCCGTTTCCATAAGGCGTTCAACGATACGTCCGCCTTTTTTCAACAGCTCCATATCATCTGGGTCACTTAAAAAATTAGGATCAATACGCGGTGCAGAACTTGGCTCTTTATCTTTCAACCCAACAGTGCCACGACTTTTGGGACGCAAAACACATGCATGGCAGCTAAAGCCATCCTTAAAATGAATTTTCCGCATATGATCATCCACAATCCCTGGGATGAAATGCAACTGTAAATCAGGGCGCTCGACAGATGGGTCAGATTTTACAAACGCCCCACCTTCAGCAAATGGTGTTGCAAACAACCCGCTTCCATCACGTTTCCATTGGAACATCGCTTTGGTTAAGCGCAGAAGACCCGCAGGGTTTAAGCCAACCACATCAGACCGTTTCGAGTGATAGCTTATAATATAATCCAAATGATCCTGAAGGTTCTGACCAACACCAGAAAGCTGATGAACAACATCAATGTTGTGTTGTTTCAATTCTTCTGCAGGGCCAATCCCAGACAACATCAATAGTTGTGGTGATCCAAATGCGCCTGCACTAATGATAACTTCTTTACGGGCTTTGATATATTCTGAACCACCGCCAGATTTAATTTCAACACCTGTTGCTTTCTTCCCATCCATCACAACCTTATTCACTTGCGTCTTTGTCATGATCCTCAAATTTGGGCGTTTAGCCATTACTGGAAACAAATATGCAGATGCCGCCGAACAACGCTCGCCGACTTTATCACCCTCAAAATGCTGGGTGACTTGTGGGATACATGCCCCCTCTTGATCCGCACCATTCAAATCTGGATTAAACCGAATTTGCAGGCTCTCTGCCGCTTTAATAAACGCATCTGTAATGCCGCGTGGCTCTGATTGGTCACGTACCTTCAAAGGACCATCGCCATTATGCAAGTCATTCTTGCCGCGTTCATTTCCTTCGGCTTTTAAGAAGTAGGGTAGAACGTCATCCCAACCCCAGCCTTCACAGCCAAGGTCACGCCACTCATCGTAATCCTTTTGATGACCCCGCACATACAACATCGCATTCATCGCACTTGATCCACCAAGCGCTTTACCGCGCGGTTGAAACCCTTTGCGATTGTTTAGATGCTTCTGTGGTTCTGTTGTAAATGCCCAATTGTTGATCTTTGGTCGTCCAGAAATCATTGTCGCAACCAAGGCAGGTGCACGCACAAGGATACTGTTTCCGTCACCGCCCGCTTCAATCAAACAAACTTTTGTTTTCGGATTAACACTTAAACGGTTCGCAAGGACTGAACCCGCAGAGCCACCACCAACGATCACATAATCAAATTCCATCTATTCCTCCCACAGAATAGGCGGATGTTAAGATGGAGTATTATCTTCGTGAAGGTAAACGTGGCGTCACTCGATCAGAACAACGCCACATTGATTTATCCGCGCAAGGTACCGCCAGTGGCTTTGCTGACTTTCTCAATCACCTTAGCACTGACTGCTTCAATATCTTTGTCAGTCAACGTTACATCAGTTGGTTGCAAACGCACAGAAATCGCAACGGACTTCTTGCCTTCACCCATCTGTGCTTCGGCTTTTTCACCGCTAAATACATCGAATACATATGCATCTGTAATCAGCGCTTTATCCGCACCTTTAGCCGCATTGATCATCGCAAGCACTTCAACTTCGCTATCCACAACGAATGCAAAGTCACGTTCAACAGATTGCAAATCAGAAATCTTCAACGCAGGGCGTGTTGCAGATTTTGCTTTCGGGAACGGTGGATTTGCCACATGCACTGCAAAGGCAACCGCTGGCCCCTTAACATCCATTGCGGCCAATACTTTTGGATGTACTTCGCCAAAGGCACACAACACATTCTTTGGCCCCAATGATAATTTACCAGAACGCCCTGGATGCCACCATTCACGCGCACCACGTAACACCATCAGTTTTTCAGGTGCACCAATGGCTGACAAAACAGCCTCTGCATCCGCTTTTGCATCATAAGCATCCACAGCACGGCGCGCGCCATGTGCATCGCGCGGGCCGGTGTGGCCAATCAACAAACCTGTCGCCAAAACCTCTTGCTCTTCTGGCTCGCCGCCGTGGAATACAGGGCCAACCTCGAACAATGCCATATCCATGATACCGCGTGCTTGATTTCGTGCAGCCGCTTGCAACAAACCTGGCAACAACGACGGGCGCATATGGCTCATATCCGCAGAAATCGGATTGCCGACCATAACCGCATCAGAGCCTCCGCCGAACAATTCAGCACTTGGTTTGTCTATGAAGGAATACGTCACACATTCATTATAGCCTAAAGCCGCAATCGTACGACGTGCCATGGTTTCACGACGTTGCATTGGTGTTAAGATCGGCTGCGGAACGCCCACAGTAGCTGGCGGCAATGGCACGCCTTGCAACTTCGTCATCGACGCCACACGTGCAATCTCTTCGACCAAGTCAGCCTCACCTAAAACATCGGGACGCCAGCTTGGGACGAATGCATCATCGCCTTTCAGTTCAAAACCTAAAGCTTCCAAAGTCGCGCGTTGCTCATCAGCAGCAATATCCATGCCTACCAAAGACTTCACGCGGTCTGTGTCCAGCTTATAGCTGCGTATCGTATCAGGCACTTCACCTGCCACAACCATGTCAGACGCCTCACCACCGCACAGCTCGATAATCATCGCAGCAGCCAAATCCAAGCCGACTGGTGTGAACGCAGGATCAACACCACGCTCAAAACGATAACGCGCATCTGAATTGATCTTCAGCTTACGGCCTGACATCGCAATTGTGATCGGATCCCAATACGCACTTTCAAGAAACACATTCACCGTGTCATCCGTACAGCCAGACGGCAAACCACCCATGATACCTGCAATGCTTTCCACACCGTTGTCATCAGAAATTGCCATCATACCCGCATCAAACGTGTATTCATTGTCATCCAACGCCATCAGTTTTTCACCGCCAGCCGCGAAATGCACGCGTAGATCACCTTTGACCGTATCCGCATCGAACACGTGCAATGGACGGTTATATTCATATGTGAACAGGTTCGTGATATCGACCAATGTCGAAATCGGGCGCAAGCCAATCGCTTTCAAGCGCGCCTGCAACCATGCAGGGCTTGGGCCATTCTTAACACCTTTAATCAAGCGACCTGTGAATACAGGACAACCTTTTGCCTGAACATCCGCATCAATCGTCACGTTGATATCAGACTTAAACCCACCTTTGATTTCTGCAGTTGGTTCAGGTTTCAAAACACCCAAACCACGCGCTGCCAAATCACGGGCAATACCACGCACACCCAATGCATCAGGGCGGTTCGGTGTAATCGCAATCTCGATCATCGGGTCAATTTTATCAGGCGCATTTGCAGCCAAATAATCTATGAATTTAGACCCAACCACAGGTTCACCCGCCAGTTCGATAATACCATCATGTTCGTCAGACAATTCCATCTCACGTTCCGATGCCATCATGCCATAGGATTCAATCCCACGGATTTTACCCACACCAATCGTCGTATCAATCCCCGGCACATAAACGCCCGGCTTTGCCACAACCACATGAATACCTTCACGCGCATTTGGCGCGCCACAGATGATCTGCAACTCGCCCTCATCCGTATCGACCTTACACACCCGCAGCTTATCCGCATCTGGATGTTTTTCGGCGTGTTTCACATAGCCAACCGTGAAATCCTTAAGCGTATCCATCGGGTTCACAACATCTTCGACTTCCAAACCAAGGTCTGTCAGCGCATATAGAATGTCATCCATAGATGCATCTGTATCAAGGTGGTCTTTCAACCAAGAGAGTGTGAATTTCATCGTGAAATCCCCCCATGCAAATTCGGCATATCAAGTGAAGCAAAGCCATAGTGGCGCAACCAGCGCAAATCGCTGTCAAAGAACGCGCGCAGATCAGGGATGCCGTATTTCAGCATGGCGATACGGTCGATGCCCATGCCGAACGCAAAGCCTTGCCATTCGTTCGGGTCAATTCCACCCGCTTGCAACACTTTTGGATGCACCATGCCGCTACCAAGGATTTCCATCCAATCGTCGCCTTCACCAATTTTCAGCTGCCCCTTGTCCCATGAACAGCGGATATCAACCTCGGCAGATGGTTCCGTGAACGGGAAGTGGGATGCACGGAAGCGCAGCTCCACATCATCCACCTCAAAAAACGCACGGCAGAATTCTTCTAACGTCCATTTCAGGTTCGCCATGCTGATGTCTTTATCGATGCAAAGACCCTCATATTGGTGGAACATCGGCGTGTGTGTTTGGTCGTAGTCAGCGCGGTACACACGGCCCGGGCAAATGATACGGCACGGTGCGCCATGCTTTTCCATATGGCGGATTTGAACAGGGGATGTGTGTGTACGCAAAACATGCGGTGGACGGTCATCATCATCCGCACGATGCATATAGAATGTATCATGTTCCTGACGTGCAGGATGCTCTGGCGCGATGTTCAGCGCATCAAAGTTATAATGATCGTTTTCAATTTGCGGGCCTTCGGCAACACCAAAGCCAAGGGATGCAAAGATCGCGACAACCTCATCAGTCACCTGTGAAATCGGGTGAATGGTGCCTTGGCGGCGTGGACGACCTGACAAGGACACGTCAATCCATTCAGATTGCAAACGCTCGTTCAATGCAGCATCTGCCAAAGCATCTTTTTTTGCAGCAATCGCAGAGTTCACTTCGTTTTTTAGCGCATTCAGTGCAGGCCCAGCCACTTGGCGTTCTTCTGGTGTCATTTTGCCCAGTTCACGCATTTTCAGGCTGATTTCGCCTTTTTTGCCTACAGCTGCCACACGCAAATCTTCCAGTGTGGATTCATCGGCAGCACCCATGATGCCTTCGAGATATTTTGACTTTAATGCGTCCAAACCATCCATTGGTTTTCGTCCCTTATTTACTTGAAGGCATGGATACCACAGCCCCCTAAATTCGCAACCCAGTCCACAGTCAGATGTCTGAGTATAAAACACAAAAAGCCCCACCTTATCAGGCAGGGCTTTTTAAAACTTACGTTTTCGCTTTAGATATTAAAGCGCAGCCTTTGCCTGATCGACAATGGCGTTAAATGCTGCTGGCTCATGAACAGCCAAATCAGCCAAAACTTTACGGTCAACTTCGATGCCCGCTTTTGACAAACCGTTGATGAATTTTGAATAGTTCAATGCTTCATCATGCGCACGGACACCAGCGTTGATACGTTGGATCCACAATGCGCGGAAATTACGCTTACGATTCTTGCGATCGCGTGTTGCGTATTGGTTTGCTTTATCCACCGCTTGTGTAGCTGTGCGAAAAGCATTCTTACGACGGCCATAATAACCTTTAGCGGCTTTAATGACTTTCTTGTGACGTGCGTGGGTGACTTTACCAGATGTAACTCGTGCCATATCTCAAATCTCCTAGCGCGCGTAAGGCATATATTTTTTCACGATATTCTCATCCGCTTTCGTCAACACAGTTGTGCCGCGAGCGTTACGGATAAATTTACGTGAGCGTTTGATCATACCGTGGCGTTTACCAGCTTGACCTGATTTAACTTTGCCAGAGGCAGTCACTTTAAAGCGCTTTTTAGCGCCAGACTTCGTCTTCATCTTGGGCATTTCCATCTCCTTTTTGAGTTGGTTTTTACGCGACTCGGCATACCCATATAGGCCGGTCGCGCCAACAATTCGCGTCGTATATGCCTGCTTTGCTAGGAATGCAAGGGATTCTCTTAGAATATCGCTGCAACAATGCGCAGTGTGCTGTCTACAAACCCACGAATAGTCAGATCATGGTCATTTAACACATAAGAATATGCAACTCCGCTTATTCCCAAAGAAAACATCAAAACAGATGACCAAATTGGCGATCCTTCACTTTTTGCTGTAAAATACCCAGCAAGGCCAAGGAAAAACAATAATACACCGACAACGAGATATATATCGTGTTGCTGCATATTACGTCCTTTTTACATCATTCCGTTTCAGCGGCGAAAATCATCTTTTCATCAACAGGGGCAACCCGCAAAATATTCGTAGATCCTGGTGTATTAAACGGTACACCCGCAATTACCACAATCTTATCATCTTCCGAGGCGAAATCATACCGCCGTGCAGCCCGTGCAGCACTCACCACTGCAAGCTTAAATCTGGCAACTTCGTTTGTAACAACCGTGTGCAATCCCCAAACCAATGCCAATCGACGCGCGGTCCCCACATTAGGCGTAAGTGCAATAATCGGAACGAATGCTTTTTCACGCGATGCTAAAACAGCCGTAGAGCCAGATTCCGTAAAACAACAAATCGCTTTAATGTCCGTTGTTTCTGCAATCTCACGCGCTGCAACTGTAATAGCTTCAGGAATAGTGGCGCTTGAACGCGTCCGTGATGCTGAAATCACTTTACGGTAGTTTGGGTCTTGCTCAACTTGAATGGCGACATTGTTCATCGTCCCAACAGCCTCAGTCGCATAATCACCAACAGCAGATTCTGCAGACAACATAACCGCATCAGCACCTTCATAAATCGCCGTAGCAACATCAGACACCTCGGCACGTGTAGGTACAGGACTTTCTATCATGCTTTCCATCATCTGCGTTGCAACGATAACTGGCTTACCAGCAGCACGGCACGCACGGATAAGGCGTTTTTGAATTGGTGGAACGGCATAAACTGGCAATTCAACACCCAAATCACCGCGCGCAACCATAACGCCATCAGACACATCTAAGATACTATCAAAACTATCAACCGCAGCAGGCTTCTCGATCTTAGAAAGGATAGCTGCGCGACCAGAAGCCAATTCACGTGCTTCTGTCACATCTTCTGGACGCTGCACAAAAGACAAGGCAAGCCAATCAACACCTAAGGAGCATACGAACTCTAAATCGCCTTTGTCTTTTTCTGACAGAGCAGCGACAGGCAGGATTACATCTGGAACATTTACACCTTTACGGTTTGAAATCTTACCAGCAACTTCCACAGTACAATTTGCGTAATCATCGCCGCAATCTTTGACTTTTAATGCAATTTTACCGTCGTTCACCAACAATGTGGCGTCTGGTTTCAACGCATCGAAAATTTCTTTATGTGGCAGTTGAACACGCTTAGCATCACCATCTGCATCGTCTAGATCAAAACGGAAATCCTGGCCTTCGACCAAATCTTCCGCCTCATTTGTGAATACACCGCACCGCAGTTTAGGGCCCTGCAAGTCAGCCAAAATCCCAATTGGGCGACCAAGATCTCGTTCCAAATCACGAATGATCTGGTGTTTTTCTCGGATATCATCATGCGGCGGTACACTGTGGCTCATATTAAGACGAAAGACGTCAGCACCTGCTTCAAACAGTGCTTTGATTGTTTCATATGTGCTGGACGCAGGCCCTAATGTAGCAACAATTTTCAAACTTCTTTGACGTCTCAATTCATCTCTCCAATATTTCATACCCGTTCTAAAGTGATTAAACGAATATTGCCAGCAGACAAAAAGACCAGTAACCGACAATTGTCACAAAGACACGACAGATTAAATTTCAGACGATGGAATGTTTCCTATGATGGATGTGATTTAAGCTTTTTAAAAACCGATATGTACTGACATACATTGCAGCACAGCCCCATTCATGTTTTGATATAGCTTGAAATGGGCTCAGAAGCTCGCACCGCTGATCATGCAAACGATTGACGCGGCCCTACCCAAAGAGACTTAATATGGACACACAAACACAACTTGAACTCGAAGCCGCTGCATTCCGTCGCCTACGTGATCACCTACAAAAACGTACAGACGTACAAAACATCGATATGATGAATGACACAGGGTTTTGCCGCAATTGTCTAAGCCGTTGGTACCAAGAAGCAGCCAATGAGCGTGGGATCGAAATGAGCAAAGATCAAGGCCGTGAAGCATTTTACGGCATGCCATTTTCTGAGTGGAAAGAGAAATATCAAACAGAAGCAACTGCAGAACAAAAAGCAGCTTTTGAAAAATCACATAAATAATAAAAAGCCGCCCTCTGCATAATGCTTAGGCGGCTTTATAACTCTTGCAATGAAGCTTAGATCGCGTTGTTGCGGCTTTCTTCGATGTAAATCTCACGCAAACGACCAGCTACTGGGCCAGGTGCGCCTGAACCAACAGTTTCACCATCCATTTGAACCACTGGAATCGCAAAAGCAGAAGCTGACGTAATGAAAGCCTCGTCAGCATTCTGCGCTTCTTCTACTGTGAACTTACGCTCTACAACTTCCATCTGTGCTTCACGCGCAACGCGCAAGATAGAGGCACGTGTGATACCGTGTAGAATGTCGTTCGACAATTCGCGTGTGATGATCTTACCATCCTTCACAATATAAGCGTTGTTGGATGTACCTTCTGTCACGAAACCATCCTGCACCAACCATGCATCGTCTGCACCAGCAGCCTTTGCCATCATTTTTGCCATCGATGGGAACAATAACTGTACCGTTTTGATATCACGGCGGCCCCAACGTTGATCTTCAACAGAAATTACTTTCATCCCTGTCTTTGCAGCGGGAACTTCAATCACTGGGCGTGCTTGCGTGAACAACACCAATGTAGGCTCTGCATCTTTTGGATACACGAAATCACGGTCTGCCGCACCGCGAGAGATTTGCAAATACACGCCACCCTCTTTCAGATCATTGCGTTTCACCAACTCGCGGTGAATGTCCAAAAGATTGTCAAAATCTTTTGGCTTACCCATACCCAATTCACTCAAAGAACGCTCAAGGCGTTTTGAGTGACCCGCATATTCCAAAAGCTTACCATCTAGAACAGATGTCACTTCGTAAACAGCATCAGCCATAAGAAATCCGCGATCAAAGATAGAAACCTTTGCTTCAGATTCTGGTAAATATTCACCGTTTAAAAATACAGTTCTTTCCATCGTTCTTATCCCCAAAGATTTTGTTTAGACGGATGCACACCGCGTGCATCGAAATAAAGTGGTTCGTCACGGTCTTCGCCCAACAAAAGTGGGCCGTCAAGATCAACAACTGACACACCTTGAGCCACCAAAACTGCAGGTGCCATAGCTAATGACGACCCAACCATACAGCCGACCATCACATCAAAACCTTGCGCAATAGCAGCCTTTTTCAATGCAAACGCTTCAGTCAAACCGCCTGTTTTATCCAACTTGATATTGATCATATCATATTTACCCTTCAAGCCAGCTAAGCTTGATGCATCATGACAACTTTCATCTGCACACACAGGTAATACGCGCTCCAATGTGAGCAATGCATCATCTTCTCCAGCAGGAAAAGGTTGCTCAACCATAGCTACGCCAAGGTCAACCAAAACAGGTGCCAGCTTTTCATACAATTCTGGCGTCCAGCCTTCGTTGGCATCAACAATGATCTTAGAATCTGGTGCTCCCGCACGCACAGCTTTGATACGCGCAATATCTTCTTCACCACCACCCAATTTAGTTTTCAGCAAAGGACGATACGCATTATCAGCAGCTTGTTCCTGCATCATCTCAGGGGTCTCTAATGATAGTGTATAGGCTGTGATTTCAGGTCCAGGTTCACGAAGTCCCGCCAGTTCCCAAGCACGTTTATCAGCTTCTTTTGCTTCCAAATCCCATAATGCACAGTCAACAGCATTACGAGCTGCTCCTGCTGGTAAAAGGTCCTGTATAGTTTCACGATCAAATGTATCAGGCAAAGATTTTATCTCTGCCTCTACACTGTCCATACTTTCGCCATAACGCGCATATGGCAAACATTCACCTTGTCCAACATGGTCGCCGCGTTTTAGCTTAACGGTTATGACATCCGCTTGAGTTTTAGAACCCCGCGCAATTGTGAAAACCTTTTCAAGTTTAAAACTGTCATGGCTTACGCTGATTTCAATTTTGCTCATAGTGACACCCTAGCAATCTGCTAGAGCATCTACTAGGCGGTCTGCACCATTGCGGAATGGATCTACTGTTGGCAAGCCCATTTCAGCTTCTACTTTTGCCAAATAGGCAGCGGATTCATCATCAGACAAGTGCTGTGTATTCACCGAAATACCGATCACTTTACAATTCGGGTTGCCCACTTTTGCCAATGTTAACGCAGTATCACGCAATTCTTGCAATGATGGTTGTTGATAATCAGGCAAGCCACGCATGTGCGCACGTGTTGGCTCGTGGCATAGAACCAACGCATCAGGTTGACCACCGTGCACCAATGCCATTGTCACACCAGAGTATGACACGTGGTACAATGAGCCCTGACCTTCGATCAGATCCCAGTGATCATCATCATTATCAGGTGTAAGATATTCAACAGAACCAGCCATAAAGTCAGCAACAACAGCATCCAAAGGAATGCCACCACCTGTGATCAAAATGCCTGTTTGACCTGTTGGACGGAACGTCGCCTTCATGTTGCGTTCGTGCATGGTTTTTTCCATTGCAAGACCTGTGTACATTTTGCCAACTGAACAATCTGTACCAACTGCCAGACAACGTTTACCAGTACGCTTCACACCGTTCGCGATTGGGAATTCAACCATAGGAACGCGCACATCAAACAATGTACGGCCATGTAGCATAGCAGCCGCAGCAACATCAGCTTCGTCACGTAGAAGGTTGTGCAAACCAGATGCGATATCCATGCCTTTTTCCAAAGCTTCGATCAACACTGACTTCCATTTATCAGAAATATAACCACCACGGTTCGCAACGCCAATCACAAGTGTCTTTGCACCCGCGGCAACAGCGTCATCAATCGTCATATCTGTTAAGCCTAAATCAGCCTGACAGCCCTCCATACGGAACTGACCTACAGACGCTTCTGGGCGCCAGTCTTTGATACCGATAGCCACTTTAGCTGCTAGCATGTCAGGCGCGTCGCCCAAGAATAATAGATATGGAGTTTTAATCATGGTGATACCTTCGAGAATTTATGTTTCTCGAGATGTTTACCAAAAGCTATTGGGCGAACGTTCTAAAGTCGTGCGCAAAAGCACTATAAATTGAAATATTATTCAAACAAAGTCGATTAAAAATCAAATATATTGAGCATATAGCCAAATAAACGAAGATTTCTTCACTTAGACTGAGTCGTTACCTTAATAATGCAACTGGCGAATTTGGCGCTCGAACAAAATCCACAGGAACAACTTCAGCAACGGTCGTATAGCGTTTGTATTCGTAAATCATTTCGCCCGCCTCAATTTCAGAATAGATGATCAAACACTGCGATAAATGTTTCGCCCCGTCGTATAAATCAACAAACCCACGCAGATTTGGCGCCTTTTCCACAGGCAATGAAAACCCGCCAGACCAACTACGCAAAACAGGATAAACTTCTTCACCTACTTTGATCCGTAAGCGGTTTTTCTTACGGCGTGCTTTATCTTCTGCGCGGCGTATGCCTGCTAAAACATCTGCTGAGAAATATGTATCCATAACACCATCCTTATGGGGTGCATCATTGCGGATCAATATTACATTTCAATGAACATTTTGACACAGTAGTGTTAACAATATTTCATTCAAAATGTATGTATGACCTGCGTGCACAACCTGTGCACAGGGCGTATGACTTTTTATCATACGCCGATAGATTAAGTATTATGATCTTCGACCAGATCCACACCAACAACTGGGCGCAGGACATGTGGCATTTTCGGATCATAAAGCGCTGAATCTTTGAAATCAATTGATGCTGCAAGCGCAGGACCAACAAGGATCAAAGCTGTGCGTGTGATCTTTTCCTTACGCACTTTTTTACGAATATCGGTTAATGTTCCACGGATGATCATTTGATCAGGCCAACCCACGCGGTAGCCGACAACCACCGGACAATCTTCGCCGTAATGTGGGATCAACTGACGTTCGATTTCACGCATATTCCGAACCGCAAGGTGGATCGCAATCGTGGCACCAGTACGACCGAAGTTTTCTAGTGTTTCACCTTCTGGCATACCTGTTGATTGCATCGACATGCGGGTCAGGATAATCGATTGCGCCACTTCTGGGATCGTCAATTCTTGACCAATCGTTGCCGCCATTGCTGCATAAGCTGGCACACCTGGGATGATTTCAAATTCAATGCCATCTTTCTTCAATCGACGAATTTGTTCGGCAATTGCCCCGTATAAAGATGGATCACCAGAATGCACACGTGCAACATCTTCACCACGGTCGCGTGCTGCCAAAATTTCTGCATGCGTATCATCCAGTGTCATTGCGGCCGTATCTTTGACAATTGCATCTTTTGGCGCGAACGCCACAACTGCCTCTGGCACCAATGAACCTGCAAACAAGCATACTGGGCATTTTTCAATCAAGCCCTTGGCTTTGACTGTGATTAGATCAGGGTCACCTGGACCGGCACCGATAAAGTAAACTTTCATGATAAATCTCCATCGATTTTACGCGCATAGCCGCGTGGTGTGTACATACGTGGGCCTTCGCCCAATTGTGCTAGTTTTGAATTGGATGAGCCCACAAGAACGACAGTCATCATATCGACCTCATCAACCTCAAGCTCTGACAATTTGCGATAGCGCACGCTTTCATCTGAGCGGCCCAAAGAGCGTGCCAACATAACGGGCGTATCTGCTGGGCGATGTTGCAATAGAATATCGCGCGCCTCGGCCAAAAGTGTACGGCGCTTCATTGATACAGGATTATAGAACGCAATCACAAAATCGCCTTCGGCAGCGGCATTCAAACGTTTGATAATGTCAGTACGATGTGTCAGCAAATCAGACAGCGATATTGCACAAAAGTCATGCCCTAATGGCGCGCCAGCACGAGCGGCTGCCCCCTGCAATGCGCTTACACCTGGCGTGCATTTAACTTCGACGCGGTGTGCAGCATCTGAAACACCCATTTCATCTGGGCCACGGTCCATCAATTCAAATACAAGTGCGCCCATTGCGTAAATGCCAGCGTCACCCGAACAGATCAGTGCAACATTTTTACCTTTGGCGGCTTGTTCTAACGCAAAACGGCAACGATCCTCTTCTGCGCCAAGGTGGAAATCTGAACGCGTTTTACCGTGAGCCAATGGGCCAAGCAGGTCGATATATAGGCCGTAACCCACAAGTTCTTCAGCCTCTGCCACCAATTGACTTGCTTCTGGTGTGCGCCATGATGCTTGGCCTGGGCCGATGCCGATAATGGAAAGTTTACCACGCGAACGGCCTTTGAATTCTGTTACAGGTTCGGAAGAAACTGCCAAAGCGCATGTCGCGTTTTTGGTTTTCTGTTTTTCAATCTGCAAGGATGCATTATTACCCAGCGCCAAAGCAGCACCTTCGGATACACCATGGCATCCGACCTCTGCAAACACCACATCGGATGGATTTGCTAAATTGCCTGCGTGCGCTTCCAATTTATCGGCTGTGAAAATACGGAATGGCACACCAAAACGTTCGGCAAGTAGGTTCATTGCGGGTTCATCGGCTTTCAAATCAAGAGAACCAATCCCGGCGATAGAACCTTGGGCAATATTATTATCGGTCAATGTTTTTTGAACCAAATCCCACAGTTCTTGAGGATCGCAATTGCGTGCGCACCCAACACCCAATGTGTATTTTTGTGGGTGATAAACCAACGTCATATCATCCCCTGCGACAGGCTTATCTGTGGTTACAAGTTTAACAGCGCCCTTAGGATCAGTTTCCAAATCCCAAATATTTTCACCCTCGATCTTTACACCATCACCCGCTAGCAAAGCAGCCATAGCGCCCTTTGCGTTTTCAGGGTTCGCCAAACGCCACCCCAATGGCGGCTCATCCAGTGCGACACCTAATGCAACATCACCCGCAGTGGTTACTGCAGCATGGCCAGACAAGATATCCGCCAATTCTTTGGCCAAACGATTAGCACCGCGATGACCGCCCAAAAGGGGCACAACTGTAGAGCCATCATCCGCCACACTGACAACAGGAGGTTCGGCCGTTTTATCATTAAGCAAGGGTGCAACACCGCGCACAAGAATACCACTGGCACAAACGCCGATTACAGGCACTTTCGCGGCAAAAAGATCGCGCACATGATCCAACGCATTATCGAAATATGCATCGGCCTGATCAACACGGTCTTTGCGACCATGAACGTCATAGCCAAAGGATTGCGCAATTTTATGGGCTGTCGCCTCGCCAGAGCGGGACAGACAAAGAATAACAGGATTTACAGCCACGGGTCATTTCCTTTTGAAACGAGGATCATTGAAAAATAAGGTGCTTTTTCTGGCGCATCTGCCAACGGCATCACCTTTTGATTTGGAAGCGTCGCGCGTTCGATATAATGCGCGTATTGCATCAGGTTTTGATCGGTTAGAATGTCTTTGACTTTACCCAAGTGCCGCCCGACTTTCATTACGGATATTGCTTCGGCATTTGCGATTTTCTGGGCCAGATCTTCGGCGGGTAAAGTTGCAGGGACGATTGTAAGGACTTCACTGCGTGCTACCAACGGCCGTTCAACAACAGAGGCACACGCAGAAACAGAGTTTACGCCCGGTACGATTTCAACGTCAAAGTCATCTGATAGACGCGAGAATAGATACATAAACGAGCCGTAGAAGAATGGGTCGCCTTCGCAAAGGACGACAACATCTTTGCCAGCTTTCAGTACGGTGCGGATTTCAATGGCGCCTTTGTCATAAGCATCTTGGGCAGGTTTGCGGGCCACAGACATTGGAATTTCGATTGCGATTTCTTTTGTATCAGCTGCAATGTGGTTTTCGGCGATTGAACGTGCAAAACTGCTGCCGCTTTCCAACGTTGGATAGGCAATACAGGCTGCATTGCCGATAAGTCGCGCTGCTTTGAGCGTCATCAATTCTGGGTCGCCTGGGCCCAGACCAATTCCGTAGAGTTTTCCGCTCATCTTTTTACCAAACTATATTGGGTGGCAGGCATAGCAGGTTTCCAACCCATTTTATTACCCACAGGAATTGCACGGGAAAACTGTAACCTTGTTAAGTCACCACCATGTTGTACGTGTTTTGCCAACAGCACTTGCTCTGATCCAAGTGTCACCGCATTGCACACCAAACGACCCATTGGTTTTAGGGCAGCAAGGCAGTGTTCGAATGTATCATCACTTAAACCGCCACCGATGAAGATTGCATCTGGGGCTTCTAAATTTTCTAGTGCTTCGGGCACAGCTTGATCTATCAATGGTAAATCGAAACCACCCAAGTTCAGTGCATTTGCTTTTGCAAAGGCACGGCGATCTTCGCGGGTTTCAATACCGATAGCGCGTGCATTACGTGCACTGCGCATCCATTCAACGGCAACTGATCCACAGCCACAGCCAACATCCCATAAGAGTGCATTTGGCATTGGCATTAGCTTTGCCAAAGTGATCGCGCGAACCTCTTGTTTGGTCATCGTGCCATCATGCTCAAAAGCATCATCGGGCAAGCCAGAGGTTTGTGAAAACTGCTTCGCATCTGCATCTGCAAAGCATTCAATTGCCAATGTGTTTAAATCGGCAACTTTATGCGACCAATCTTTTGCGGCACCTTCAAAGCGGGTTTGATTATTGCCACCCAAATGCGACAAAGCGGTTAGCTTGCTATTACCAAATCCTGCTTGAGTAAGCAGTGCTGCGACTTCAGAAACGGCAGCGCCGTTGCTGGTCAACAGCAGCAATTTACGCCCGTTTTGCAAAAGCAGTTTTACGCGTTCAATCGGGCGACCATGCACTGTGAGACAATCCACATCTTGCAAACCCCAGCCCATTTCTGCAGCGGCCAGTTGGAATGCACCTACATGTGCATGAAACTGAACTTCTGCCATATCGAACGCAGCTGCGATATTATTACCGACAGAGAACCACAACGGATCACCCGTTGCCAGAACCACAACATTTTTGCCGCGCAAAGATTGTAGTTGAGAAATCAATGCATCGAATGGCGATGGCCAGTTGATGCGCTCAGCTGCAACATCATCCACCAATGCATGATGGCGCTTACCGCCAACGATATAGTCTGCGTTATGAATGGCTGTCCGCGCATTGAGTGATAACCCATCCAACCCATCTTCGCCGATGCCCACGATGTGCAACCACGCGGTCATTGTGTAATCTCTATCAAACCAGCAGCAAGTGCATTCACCGCTGCGGAAGCCATCGCTGATCCACCTTTACGTCCACGCAGAGCGACAAAATCGCAACCGCGAGGATTGGCGGAAAGTTCTGCCTTGCTTTCAGCAGCCCCAACAAAGCCTACGGGGAACCCGAGAATACATGCAGGTTTTGGATAACCTGCATCTAATAACTCTAACAAGTGGAACAAAGCCGTTGGTGCATTGCCGATTGCCACAACAGCGCCATCAAGATGATCTTTCCACAGTTCTACCGCTGCCGCAGAACGCGTGTTTTCGATCTGTTTAGCCAAGTCTGGCACAGATGGATCGTTCAATGTTACAATGACCTGATTATCTTTTGGCAGATAACGACGGATAATCCCAGCGCCAACCATTTCGCAATCGCAAAGGATCGGTTTTCCAGCCAATAAAGCTTTACGTCCTGATTGTCCCGCCTCTGGTGAAAAGCTTAGACGATCGGCAACTTCGACCATACCGCAAGCATGGATCAACCGCGTTGCAACAGAGCGAAGCTCTTCTGGAAAACGATCCAGTTTCGCTTCACTTTGAACAGTGGCAAAGCTTTGCTTATAAATCGCTGCTGGCGATCGTTCATAAGACAGCTTGCGGATATGCGGTGTATCCTTGGTCACTTTTTACGTGTGCTTTCTGGCCCATGCGGGTGTTTTGCATGTGGGTAAACAGGGTGTGCGTGATCATGGTGATGATGATGCCCGTGATCATGATCGTGGCTGTGTGAATGATCATGCGAATGGTGGTGGTGATCCATATCCAAGCGGCATTCACCCGTACAGAATGTATCGCATAAATTGCAATCACCCACATTTGAACCAGGTGCTGTTGCGCCTTGGCCTTCTACGTGGTGGTGATGGCTTTCTTGTGGTGCGCCAACTTCATCTTCAAACCCCAAAATCTGTGTGCGGTATTTACAGGTCGCACAGTTTGGCGGAGGAATTTCACCGACTTGTTCTGTGACACGTTCAGCAAAGGTTTCGATAACTTTATCGTGGTCATTCAAGTAGCCCGCTTTAACAAATTCAATGTCTGAGTATTTTTCAGCACATTTATCTGTGAAACCGTAGATACGGTCGATCAAGATACCTGAGAATAGGAAGTATGGGAAAACGATGGCACGTTTATAGCCCAGTTTTGCAACGTGATCCAAGCATGGCTCAACCAATGGGAATGTCACGCCTGAATAGCCAACTTCGCACCAGCCAAAGCCGAAACCCTCCCACAACATGCGGGCGATTTTTGACACGTTAGAGTTTGCATCAGGATCGGATGCGCCACGACCGATTACGACCAAAGCTGTATCTTCAATTGCCACTTCACCCTGTTCAGCATTGGCTTTATCAACAGCTTCTTGAATGCGGCCACCAGCGGCTGCGATCATTTTTGGATCAACACCCAATTCGCGGCCATAAGAAACATCGATGTTATTTTCAGCAGCGTATTTATTCAAAACTGTTGGGATATCATTCTTAGAATGCATTGCAGCAAACAGCATACCCGGAACGGCCAAGATTTTCGTACATCCCTGATCACGCAAACTATCCAAACCCACGCGGATCACTGGGTTGGCGAATTCGAGGTAACCATATTCAACAGGCCATTCTGGTGGCAAATAAGCAGGCAAACGCTCAGCCAAGACAGAAAATTCACGTACAGCGTCTTCGCTGCGGGAACCATGCCCACAGATCATCACACCAATTTTTTCTTGTGTGTCACTCATGCTTCTTGCGCCTCTTCTGTTGAGACTTCTTCTTGTTCTTCTTCATCACGTTTTTTGCTGCCTTTAACTGCGTTCAACAAACCCAGCGCAATCGCTGTGCCAATCGCAGCAGCACCTAGCCAATGATCGTGACCCAATGCTTCACCGATATGTCCGTAATGCGCAAAAGCGGTGGACGGCAGTAATGTGAATGAAATGATGAGAAAGTTTTTCATAGTCGCTCCTTTAATTTCAAACAGAACAGGGGCGTCTTTTGGATAACGATGTTTTGTAGCATCCCCTGTTTGGGTCAACGCGCCAAAACGCTCCTCTCTGACCCTCGCGGGCTTCGTTGAGTCGATGTATATGTGCAGGGTGGTTTGGTTGCAATCCGTTTCACGCCCACATGCGGCGTTTGAGCGACATCCTTTGGATAATTATGTGCGCGTTTAATCGACATCCAATGTAGCGTTTGTGCGCATTTACACATGGGCTGTTTCATCTATCGTGCTGGGAAACAGGAGATATGACATGGGACAACTTGTAGATGGAAAATGGTCAACCGAATGGTATGACACAAAAAAATCTGATGGAAAGTTCGTGCGCGACGTTGCCAAGTTTCGCAATTGGATCACTGCGGACGGATCAGCGGGCCCATCAGGTGTTGGCGAATTTAAAGCAGAAAGCGGCCGTTATCATTTATACGTTTCTGCGGCTTGTCCTTGGGCGCATCGCACATTGATTTTCCGTAAACTTAAAAAGCTAGAGAATCATATTACTGTCGATTTTGTTCACCCTGATATGTTGAATGATGGTTGGACCTTTGAGCATGATGGCATTGCACAAGGCGACCGCCTGTTTGGTTCTTCTTTCATTCGCGATGTCTATACTAAGGCTAAGCCTGATATGACGGGGCGCACAACTGTTCCAATTTTATGGGACAAAGAAACCGATACGATTGTGTCCAATGAATCCTCTGAGATCATCCGTATGTTTAACACTGCGTTTAACGATATAACTGGGGATACTGCAGATTATTATCCTGTGGCTTTGCGAGAGCAGATCGATACGGTCAATGCCCGCATTTATTCTGAGATCAATAATGGTGTCTACAAAGCTGGTTTTGCCACAACGCAAGCGGCATATGATGATGCTGTTAATGTTTTGTTTGATGCATTGGATTGGGTCGAAGAACATTTAAGCCAAAATCGTTATCTGACGGGTAGTCAAATAACCGAAGCAGATTGGCGTTTATTCACCACGCTTGTGCGATTTGATCCCGTTTATGTTTTGCATTTTAAATGCAACCGCAACAGGATTGTCGATTTCCCAAACCTATGGGCCTATACGCGCGAGCTATATCAACATGCTGGCGTATCTGAGACGGTGAACTTCGATCACATCATTCGCCATTATCATTACAGCCACAATACGATCAGCCCAAATCGCATTATCCCGATCACACCGCGTATTGATTGGGATGTCCCCCACGGACGCGGTTAGGAGCCGCTACAATGATCCACGACGGCCACTAAATCATCCGGTTCAATCGGTTGGTTCATAAATCCCCGTGCATTTGGTAGTATCTTAAACACCGAGCCATCAGAAAAGAAACTGCTTGCGGATACTACAATAATTGAAATGTCTGGATTTTTGTAACTTGCAAAATCCGTAATCGTCAAAGAACTTGCATCTGGCATCATCAGGTCGATGATTAAAACATCACACCCATTAAATCTTAGATGATCTAATGCTTCTAATTGGGTCAATACCAAGGTTACTTCAAAACCATGACGCTCTAAGAAACCCAACCATGTTTGCCCTAAGCTTTTATTTTTTTCTACAATTAATACCTGCGTTTTCATACGCACACCTCGCCACTCCCACCCGCCCTTAACATTTGATCAAAACACGTTAACAAATTCTTAATTTTGATCAAACAGGTCGTTTCTAATTGTCATTATGAGCAATATTCTGCTCTAAAGAGGTCAAAGAAATAAGGACGTAGAAATGCCAACTGTAATTACTGTATGCGACACCTGTAAAACGCACACATCGCTTGAACAAAGCACGCCAGAAAAAGATGGTGCGCAACTTGCTGCTCTGATCGAAGCTGCTGCTGAGGGCAATGAAAAGGTCATTGTACGCCGCCATTCATGCCTTATGGGATGTCAGCAAGGATGTAACATTGCATTACAAGCAGACGATAAATTGACTTATGTCATGGGCCGTTTTGAACCGAATGAAGACGCGGCGAATGGAATTGTTGAATATGCAACGTTGCACAGCGAAAGTGCATCTGGACAAGTGCCATTCAAACAATGGCCGCAAGCTGTAAAAGGCCACTTTGTTTCACGTATTCCTGTCTTGAATACAGACAACACATGACTTCGAAACAGGATCACGGCGGCAGAATGAACGCCGCCATTGACCAATATGGTGGGGGCGCAGCTGACTGGATTGATCTATCAACAGGGATCAATCCAAACCCATACCCAATCCCAGAGATACCACATAAGTTCTGGTATACCCTTCCTGATACGCACCCGACAGAAAAGCTTTTGAATGCCGCGCGTAAGTTGTGGAATGTTCCATCAGATGCAACGATCGTCCCTGCTTCAGGTGTATCCGCTATAATCGCAATGCTCCCCCAGCTGGTAAATGGTGCAAAGTTTGAAATCCAGAACCCAACCTATAACGAATTTGCAGCATCTTTTACCGAACAAGGTTGGAAAAATACACCGAACGCCCCTGTTCAAATACGCGTTCATCCCAACAATCCAGATGGGCTTGTTTCTGATCGCACGGACATCGAAAATCAGCACAGCCATTTGACAATTATAGACGAAAGCTTTTGTGACGTCTGCCCTCATGAAAGCTTAATCGATCTTGCTTCTAAGCCAAACTATATAATCCTGAAAGGTACTGGTAAATTCTGGGGTCTTGCTGGTATGCGGTTAGGGTTTGCAATTACATCGCCAACTTTGGCAGAGAAACTTCAAAGTTACTTAGGGCCTTGGAACATCTCAGGGCCAGCACAGTTTATAGGTGCTCAAGCTTTGTCAGATATAAAATGGATTACCCAAACGCGCGAAGAATTGCATTCGATTACACGCAAATTAGATGTGGTTTTAACACAGAATAACCTATCCGTTATAGGTGGCACGGACCTATTCCGCCTCGTAGAATGCGATGATGCTAAAGCATTGCAAAGTCATTTATGCAGACACCAAATCTTAACACGTGTTTTTCCGTATTCAAAAAACTGGATAAGGTTTGGTTTACCTGCAAATGCTGATGATTTATCTAGAGTGCAAGCTGCATTGGAAGCATACACATGAACCACGTCGAAATCCTATTAATTGCTATCATTCTTGATGCAATTTTTGGAGAACCAGAATGGCTTTGGAACCGTATCCCGCATCCCATTCAAATCGTTGGGGATTGCATCAGGTGGTTTGACGAAAAACTAAACACTGGCCCAATTATTAAAATCAAAGGATTTATCACAATAAGTATTCTTGTGATTGTTTCTGGCTTATTGGGTTGGGCATTAACGGCAGTTCCAGATTTTGGCATCATAGAAGTTATAATCGTATCTATATTGCTCGCACATAAAAGCCTTGTACAACATGTTATGAATGTAGCGGTTGCACTTGCCCAAGACGTAAAGCAGGGTCGCTTTGAAGTTGCTAAGATAGTTGGACGCACAACGGATCATATGCAGCCAAGCGATGTATCGCGTGCTGCGATTGAAAGCGCTGCTGAAAATTTTTCAGATGGTGTAATGGCGCCTGCATTATGGTATCTGTTTTTTGGCCTGCCAGGCATCATAATCTACAAGGTGGTCAATACCGCTGACAGTATGATCGGGTATAAGACAGAAAAATATAGCAACTTTGGCTATGCCGCAGCAAAACTAGATGACATTATGAACTGGGTACCAGCCCGCATTTCAAGCGCCCTGATTTGTTTAACTTCTAAGCCGCGTGACAGCTTTGATATAGTGCTAAACGACGCACCATTGCACCGTTCGCCCAACGCAGGATGGCCAGAGGCGGCTATGGCAGCAGTTCTTAATATAGCACTCGCTGGCCCTCGATATTATGAGGGGGAAAAGGTTGATTACCCATATGTGAATAGCAATGCGCGCCATCAACTTGATACAGAAGATATCCGGCGCTCTGTTTCTACATTGAACATCGTTTGGGCTGGCTTTGGCATCTTTTTGTTTATCTACGCCTTAGTCTTCTAAAGACGCACATCAAACGGGATTACATCATTTATACTGCTGCGAATAGAATGCCATATTTTTTCCTGACCCGTCGTAATATTCGCCTTGATACGCTGTTCACCAGCACCTTGGTACCCAGCCATTAAAATAGCTTTCGCATTATCTTTTGCACGATCTTCTAAATCTAATAATGCTTCTAACTGGCCATTTGACTGCCTGAATACACCAGCGGATTTCCCGTAAAGTTCGCCAATGGTTTTTTGGCCATCGGCCAAGGTAATTTGCGTTCGCGTGCCTTTACCAAATCGAGAGACATCATTCTCTCCCAAAACAATTCCAATTTGGAATTGGCTTTGCAAAGGCTGTAGCTCAAAAATTGTTTCTTGTGCTGCATACTCAAATCCAATTTGCGGCAATTCCCCCCCAACAATCACACCTGTCGTAGACGCATATATAAAATTACTTTTCATTTGCTTATCTAGATCACGCAAACGTTGGCTTAAATAACGCATTTCCTGCGTAGTCAGATCAATCGCGCTGCTTAAATCTTTTTCTTTTTCCAACTGTCGTGAAAAATATGAAAGCCTTGCCTCATGTAAATCTTGTTGCACAATCGCATACTGCATAAGTGGGAAATATTGGTCTCGATATGCCTTTTGAAGAGCTTGTTGATCTATGCCGAACAGGAAATCAATTTCTGGCTCTTGACTTAAATCTGCTTCGATCACTCCACGTATTTTCACAATCTTGTCCAGAACACGAGTTTGGTCTTCTAATGCCGCAATCATTTCTTCTAATTCTTGATCAAAGTGTAAGTTTTTTAAAAGCTCTCGTTCACATTTGGCGACTTTGTATTCAATGCGCTCAATTTGGGTCATTTTATCGACAAGTAATTGCGCATCATACGGAAGTTGAAATATGGATCGGTTGGTTTTTAAAGAGGTAAGACAATGCAGTTCAACAATTTTTTCGGCAAACTTTCTTTTTGTTTCGTCAAGTTCTAGTTGAAGATCATCCATTCTAAGGGATGCTAAAAGCGCACCTTTTTGAACCAATTGTCCTGAGCTTACGAACACTTTATCTAAAACACCCATCGAAGGTGCTGATACAACCTTAATCGGAGTAAGGTTTCGCACCTGTATCCAACTGGCTTTAGAATATTGCAGTGATGCATTATAAAACTGTAGCATCATCAGGAATGCTCCGAACAGCAATATGCCTGTTGCGATTATAAAAAGTAAAAAAGCTTTCCCTTGCTTGGCAAAAGCAATCTTCCGTTCATTAGTAGAAACCAATACATCAATATTTTGCAGCACTTTTGGCAAATGATCTTTGCGTTTTCGAAACCGCCACATTTAAGCACCCACTGCAGCATCAACGGTGATTTCAGGGCGTTCTGTGCAAAAGCGAACTGTTATCTGGCGATAGCCTTCCTTCAGTTTTTGCTGAAATTGATCCGTATTCGAAAGTAGTCTTAATACTTCCATGCTCGATATATCTGAATCTTGAGTATTTGCATCAACGGCTTCCAATAGTTCCCCGCGGTCATGAAGCGTAACAATAACTTCTGACAAGCCTACTTTTAAATCAATTATACTATTCTCATCACGACCCCCAAAGCTATCGCGAGGTGCTAAGAATAGTAGATCACTCACAGCCAACTTAACGCGTTCATGAAAGTTTTTATCAAATCTGTATCCCAGTTGTGCATCAAGCCATAATCCCAGTCGAAACGCATCTCGTTTATTCGGTTTAAAGGACACGCGAACCCATCTTTCATGATGGCGCTCAAGAACCTCATCCATTGGTCCACGATCTGTAATAATACCACGGTCCAGCTTTATGACTTCATCTGCAGCCGACATGAGATAATCATCGTCTGTTGCAAGCAAAACAATTTTCCCTTCGGTCTTCGCCTTTAAAATCAAAGCGAGTAAGGCAGATTTTGACGCCTTATCCAAAAATAATTCTGGTGAATCTATAATCAGAATGGACGGATCCATATGTAAAGCTCTCGCAATGGATACCAATTGGCCTTGTGCGCTAAAATTATTTTCTAATCGCTCATTCAATAGATCATCATCTCTGAAAACGTCCTCATATGGATCAAGCTGCATTAATAATTCTAACGCACTCAATGTATCTGCTTGTGGATTAAACCCCGTAACGTTTTCCACAAATGTACCTGGCAGATTAATAGGACTAGGCGGCACATATCCGATAACGCGTGTTCCTTGGGCTAAACGATCAAGTCTTTTTCCTCCAAACTCGACTTTGCCTGCCTCAAAATCATTCGTTGCGATCGCTTTTAAAATTCGCGATTTTCCACACCCAGATGGGCCAATAAATGTTAAACATAATCCAGAAAACACATCTGCGGAGATAGGTGAAAATCCATCAGCCTTTAATCCATCAATGGATAAAAAATTCGCCATAGGTGATAAATCTGTTATATCGGCACTGTTTTTATCCCGTTGTAAAAGGATTTTTTCCAGCTGGCTCACATCACGCCGTGGCGTTGATAATGACTGCACTTGATAACATCTTATGAACACTTCCAAGTTCAATTGATTTAAGAAAATTGTCGCAATCGCCGTTCCAATTGAAACGTTATTATTAATCACCAGCCACGCGCTTAGCACCAAGACACAAACAAATGTAACGCGACGCAGCAGGGTTGTTGTAAGCCATTGCCCAAGCGTCTGGAAATCCAACCTTTGTATAGATGGAAACTTACCTTGTGCGGCCATTTCGTAAAATGCTGGACCCAACCCACAAGCATCAATTTTTTCTGCTTCAAAATCAGGTAAGTCTGTATCTTGAGTATTTTCTTTTTTTAAAGGCTTGCGAAATTTCCATGCAATAAAAAGGAGGCTCGCAGATATAATAGAAGGCACTGCCAAAAACGGGTGAATAAACCCAACTAAAAACGCCCAGAAAACAGCAAAGCATGAATCTTGCAAAAAGATCATACCTCTTACATTCACAACGTAACCTTGAAGAGCCTTCATGCGCATAAATTCAATCAGACAAACACAAATGACAGTTGTTAGGCCAAGATATAAAAACGTCCACAGTGCATCAACTTTACCAGAGGGTAAAACCCGATCATAGATAATCAATGCGATTGCAGGTAATCCAACCAGCAAAAAGCTTGTTAAAAAACCTAAAACTGCTGATGCTGTTTTCATCCACATGGGTACATCTTTCCCAGCAGATATTGCTTTTTTTAAATATTCTTTCGAAACAGCAAGGTCGTGTTTCTTTGGTACTGCTAAGTCATTTAACATATCACACTCCTATCACTATTTACTGTTGCGCTTCTTCTTGCATCACTTTGTTGATGTAATCGGATAGAGAGATAAACTCATTTGCCTTCGGCGCTGTTGGTTCTGGTGCAACATCGGACGGCTTTTTTGTACTGCTCAACTCTTCTAGTAACCTTTCAACAATTGTCTTCTTCACCGAAACTTCGCCTTGTTCCACGCCATTAAGATTTGTTCTAGAGGCGCTTTTTTCATTCTGAACATCCTCCAAGGTACTTTTAATAACAGCTTCTCGTGTCTGCTCGGCATCCGTTTTATCAATCATAGATGGTTGCTGGTTTTGATTGGTGGTCTCAAATAGGCGCGTATTTGGCTTGCCCGCACTTTGGTTACTTCGAATGGCAACTGTTCCCTCGTAATTAATCTGTTGCGATAAGTTGTCTAACTTGATGCCTAAGTTCATCAACGAACGATTAATCTTCGCCAATTCTTGCTGTAAGATTTGCGATGTATATTGCCCATCTTTTGTAAGCATCTCATCACTATTCCGGTACGAGTTATTGAGTGGCCCAGATTCTGCTGGAAATGCAAATTTATTAACATCAGACGTCAAACTACGGCCTTGTGCTTGTTGTGCAAATTCACTCGCCGGCAGTTCATATGTATCCGTACCGACGGGTTGAACATTTAACGACTGTGTTGACAAACCTGAATATTTTTGCTGCCCATTTTGTTGATTGGCAACTGGTACGGTCCCCCAACGATTTGCTTGGATTTGTTGCGTATTTGATAAACCAGTTGTTAACGCAGGTTCAGCAGTGTTTCCCAAAGCACCTTGTTGACTGGGAACGGGCCAACCTCTGGGGAAAATAAATGATGATTGGTTTTGAGAAATCCACCGAAGATATGTAACCGTCGCTGAAAACCCCACTAAAGAGAATGTTTGTAATGTTTCCAATTCTCTTCGAACGATAAGGTCACCATCAGTAGACAACAATACTTCTAATCGCTGATCAATTGGTCCTAAGATAGATTGTGGCAAAGGGAGTTCGCTTTTTCGATCAGAGATAAAAAAGCGGTCGTTTGGGGTTAAGCCAATGATATTTAAATGTGGCTGCCCCTGAGCGGTTAAACCGATTTCTAAACTATTTTTTTTCGCAATACACTTTGTTGTACCAGCATCACAGATAACTTCAAAAACATCTTCATCTAAACGTGGGCTTTTACTAAATCGGGCATAGCCATCAGGATCAAACCGGAAATATACACCTTGCACGAAACCCTCTTGAAAAGTTGGCCAACCAAACGAGCCCCTAATTGTTTGCTCCCCTTCTCTTGAACCAATCGCAAATGGGATAGCAGTATCTAAGATCGCGACACGTTCATTTGCCCCATCCTGAGCATGAACCACATTTAAACACACCACAGACCATAAGATCATTGCTGAAAAGCATTTATGTATACGAACCTTCATTGTGTTTCCTTTATCTGTGCTGGGTGTTTATAGGCTGGCAACCAATCTGCTTGTTGAGGCGGATCAGGCAGGCCGCGTTTGATTCTAAGGTCGCGATCCCTAAATTTGGTGAACCAAACCTCAGACTTTGCATGAGATGGTGTGAAAATTCGGCCCTGCACTTTATGTAATAATGCAGCTAACAGAATGCCGTTATTATTCGCTGTTTGAATTTCTATATGCCCATTACCGCCTTCATATAAACCTTCGTAAAACCCACGATCTGGATCAAACAATTCAATAACAGCGTCATATAAAATATCCGTGTAATACGTGTCCCACAAAGCCCACAATCCAAATGCAGCTTTAGTTGCAATGGCCGCATGTTCTGGGGCATAATCACCACGCGGCGTTACGGTGTTCCATGGGTATCCATCCGAAAAAATTGTATCGTACGTGAAATACGGAGGGCCTTTTACATTGTGCTCTGATCGTGCGGTCAAATATCCCTGTATTTCAAAACGATTATGTTGAACTTCGTAAATACGGTCCGCAAATTCAGCGCGCCAGCCATCTGTATGGGTACGATCATCAGACACATCATCATGCGGCAAATCCCAATTCAATTCTAAACCATCAAGTAAATAGCTTTCCGTTACGACGTAGTTCTGTGAATGAAATATTCTTGGATCTCTGCCATCATAAGGCACACGTACATCAAATATATTTGTGGTTAGATATGGCTCAGCACGGTGCGCAAAATAAGGTTTAAATCCCCACAGCGCAAATCCTTTGGCTGCATATTCTTCGTAGCCTAAACGCCCCTCTTGCGTATAAATTGTTTCTTTGGTTTCCTTATCAACAGCAGCGCCATACATTACGCCGTCTTCATCGATAACGTTCGCAAAATCCCAACGCAAAATCATATTATCAACTGTATTTGCTAAATGTGGATATCGGTTTCTTATGATACGCATCCAAACCAAAAAGCGCCCAATATCCAGCGCGGAATATCCGATTTCGCCAGCTTTATTTGTATAGTCAACCTGCTCACCCGTTTTCGTGTGGTAAACTTTATTTGGCATTTCATTACGGAAAAGTTTTAGGTTCCTAATCGTAGTCAACAGCTTCAACATGCGTTTGTCGAATTCTGGTTTCTCGATCAAGCACAGCTCATACGCTGCAACAATTCCGCTTACATAGGAAGCTGTATCCCATAGGGTTGTAGAAGGATAAGCTCCAACTGAGTTGGCAAGGCCGGTCGTCTCTTGAGTAAACTTTTCAAAATACCCCCAAGCAACTTTTGCTGCGGCCATCTCTCTATCATTTAAAAATCCACGGCGATGTTTAAAGCGACGCACATATGAATTATCATCTAAATATCCTGATTTTAAAGGTTGATCCAATTCGAGTTTTTCAAAATAATCCTCCTCCATTTCGCACATTCTAGGTGCATTGGTTTTCTTTTCTTGCCCATAAACTGACGATAATGTTTGCACAGGGATTGTGCCACGCATCAAACTTGGCAATTGCTTTAAGTTTGTTTCAGCTTGTTTAGATAAACCTGTTGTTTCTAAAGCGAACCCAGAAGCCTTATAAATATCAGCATCCAAACCTTGTGGATTATGTTGTCCTACTAAGGTTAAAGGTTGCTTAGCCTGAGCTTTCTTAGCATCTGCTATACGATCCGCTTCGCGTTTTAATCGCTCTTTTTCTTTACTTATGTTGCTTGTTACCGTTTCCCCAACCGCATCGCCCAGAACAACAATCACTCCGAGGAAACTGCATGCAACGACAACGGCTCCCACTCCAATAAAAAGTTTACGAATTTCCATATTCATCAAGATCAAGTGCTTATCCAATTCCGCTCAATCAAAGAGCAATACATCCAGCACTATTAGTAAATTGATTCAGTAAATTTCTTGATAACTACCTAGATTAATTCACTAAAATTCCACTCAATGTTTAATTAAAAAATAAGATCAATTCGTTCCGGTCTTTTTTTCGGTGAAATTCAAAAGAAGATGTGATTTCTTTAATCAAAAACCATCCAAAACCACCCTCAGGCAATTCATCCAAATTGTCCTCAAATTTTAGTGGCGTTTGTGTATTACTTGGCGGTGTAAACTCCATACCATTATCGCTTACATGCACTGTTACTCTTTCACCAAATACTTCAATTCGGATTTCAAGCTCTCCCATATTTTCATGCTCAAACCCATGTTCAATAACGTTGTTTAAAGCTTCAGCTAATACAATTTGTACATCTGTTGTTTTCCCTTCCGAGACTCCCACAGTTTTCATCCAGTCTTGGATATCATCCAGCAAATGCGGGACAAGCTCTTGTCGATTAGCCATGCATCGCCGCAATATGAAATTAGGCGAAGCATGATTTTTACGAATATTTTTATTCATTTAGATCAACGTATTTTCAGAAGCGGATAATGCTTCTTGTGTTGACCCATACACTTGGAAAACTTCGTCCATACGGGTTAACTTAAACACCTTTTCAACCATGGGTGTCAGTCCAGTCAGTTCGAACTTTTTCTCGGTTCCCATATACTTCATCATAGAGACCAAAGCCCCTAAGCCAGAACTGTCCATGAAATTCACAGCACCCATATCTAATAAAATATGGGTCGCACCTTCATCAACTATTTCACGGACTGCTTCTTTAAAGCGAATGGATTGCGCTGCATCCAATCGCGTTTCTTCAAGTTTGATATGGGTAATTGCCCCATGTTCTTGCCTTTCAAATTTCATCATTTGCTCCTCGATATTTTCAGTTTCATTTTTAAATTTAAAATACTTGCGATTTTACTAAGACTAGGAAAAGAACCCAAACCAACGGTCCAGCCAAACAAAGTAGTTTTAGATAAAACCCATACAAATATTGATGAAGCAGTTAGCGCCCATAACGCTTTCAAAGTTACAAAAACCATTGGTGTAAGCGCAGTTTTCCACATGGCAATCTCTGCCATATCTAAGAAAATTGGATGAACAAGATATATACCAAAACCATAGGGAGCCAGAGTAGACAGACGGCTATGATTATTAATCTTTGGGGCAGCCATAAATAGCAAAAAGAGAATACATGGCATCAAAAAATCCGCCCAAAAACCAGGCGCGTAATTATATTGCCAGTCGCCATTCTCAATAACACGAAAACTGTAAACCAGTTTCAGCAGATATAAGAGAACACCTGTAAACAGAAGAACATAGAAATACGGCAATAATTGATTACGGCTAATCGATTTGAACATGCCATAAGCCGCCGCAGCAACAAACCCATACCCCATATAGGTTACAACTTTGACCAAACGGATCACGTAATCAAACGCTGGAATAATATCTTTATGCGCCCACAACCAAACATCTGCTTCGCGCTTTGCGAATAAACAGATCAGAACAACCAACCCGATCCATGGCGTATCAATTGCAATCAAACATATCGGGAAAAGCAAAATCATTGCGAACAATGTCGGCAAGAAGTGCATATGATATTGTACATCACCTAATATGACATATCCCGCCCAATTAATGGGGTTTGCAAGCTCTGCAAAAATGGCTGCTTCATAGCCAAACGAATAAGCTTTAACTAACCGATAAAACGCATAAACAACCACCCAGAATAAAAACGGGCGTAGTAACCGTTTGGATTGCTCTTTAATCACAGCCCTATAACCGCGCGGCCGTTTGTCCAATGACATGAAGAGTAAGAACAACGAGATAATTAAAAACAATTCGGTACGAGCCAAATACATAATTGACCGAAACATAACGGGTCCTACCCGATCAGACGCAGTAAAATCAGGAAATGGTTGGCCATTAATATCAGACGATGCATGCAAGCCAATCATAGAGATGCTTGCAATCAAGCGAAGCCCGTCAATCCATACCATTCTGTTTATTTCAGTAGCGATAATTGTACCTTTCTATGCAGATAGGAAATCAATCTCACAGCTTCACTAGCAAACCGTTACCATTTAAAACTTTAATAATTTTAATAAATCAGATTACGAAATCTTCATTCATAGATTCTAAGCCTGTTCACAGCGAAAGGATATTACAATGCAGATCTTCAACTTCTTAATCGTTATGGCATTATCAATATTGAATGCTAACCATAGTTTTGCACAGGTCAATCTGCCAATAGATGCCAGTAATTGCGCAATATTAAACGCCCTAAAGCCAGACAATAAAACAAGCTGCATGGGAACACATCACTTAGGCACATCTCGCGGGTTAATTGTAAATCTAGATTCCACAGCAGAACTTCCAGATGCTCAGCAAAAAATTGTACAACTTCCAAAAATACAAATTACAGCGCCGCAAAAATCTGTCGTTAAAACACCTAAAATAGATCGCAAAGCTGCAAAGTCAGAAAATGGATATTATATCCATTTCGCCTTTGATTCAGAAGTTTTAACCAAAGAATATCAAGATCATTTAAAACGCCTCACAGTCGTTTTAAATTCACCCTCAATGAAAGATAACTGTATAAAAATTACAGGGCACACAGATACAGTTGGTTCAGACCAATACAATTTAGGCTTGTCCAAAAAACGTGCGCAGTCAGTTTATACTTATCTCGTATCACTTAATTCGGTCGATAAAAAACGATTGTCGATTTTAGGAGCAGGTGAAGCATATCCATTGCCAGATAAAAAAGGCGAAAGTCCTTTTAATCGTCGCGTAGAGTTTTCTTCAAAGATCGTTGAAAACGGCTGTCAGTCCAAAAGTTAATAAAAATGTTTCGCTCTCAGCTGTTCCATCTAACACTACTTCTCTGTGTAATCGCTTTTTTCAACTATGCATTTGCAAACGTGCATAACTCAAAGATTGCTCTGGTTATTGGCAACTCTGATTATGAGCACCTACCAAAATTAAAAAATGCATCTCGCGATGCGGATTCTATCGCACGCGTTTTATCCAGCATGGGGTTCACCGTTTTTTTAACCCAGAATACAAACAGCAGCGACTTCAAACGTACTCTCTCTTTTGTATCTCAACAGGCCGTTCATGCAAATCAGATCATAGTCTATTATGCAGGCCACAGTCACATGAATGGTAACGTACTTGAGCTCTTATCTATAAACGATCAAGCAGGTAGAGCATCTGCAATATCTACAGCAGATTTATTAGATTATTTCGATAACCCATTTGCGCAAAAGGCTATCATTTTAGACGCTTGTTTAGAACTGCCTCTTGATACAGAAAATTCTATAATCCAGAGCACAAACATAACCTCAAACTTAAACCTCGAAACATTACTGGTTTTCGCGACTTCATATGGGCACTCCGCATATGATGGTACGGGATCACACAGCTTATTTACTGGAGCTTTATTAGACACGTTGATGGTGGAAAAAACTGACTTAGAACAAACAATACAATCGGTCCGATCTGATGTTGCACAAGCTTCGCGAACACACCAAATACCTGTCACAGTGTCCACATTAACGCGACCATTCGATATACATATTTCTTATTCAATTAAAGGGTACGAAACCTCGTCAAATATCTTGCGTCAATCTTATTCCAGCACAGGTTTTGCACATAAACCACTGCTTAATAACTTAGCCAATGGGCCTATAAAATAAGGGGATTGCGGTGAAATCGTGGTCATTTTTGCTGCCGAAATAAATCCAAATATCATCTTAAAGTCCTATTTTCATAGTTTTCCCCACAACAAATAGCCTCTTAACCCACGAATAAACCTAAATATTGTGGTTTTTAGCCTATTTTCATGCCGTCTTTTGTTGATATCTACTGGAAAATCGAGTTTATTTACGGCAGGCTTCAATAATTCGAAGCAAGTATTTTAACAGGAGCAGTAACATGTCACAAAAACCAATGACAAAGACCCAACTAGTAGCAGCAATCGCTGAAGGCATGGGTTCAGATAAGAAATCAGCAGATGCATTTCTTGGCACTTTGACATCAATCATCACAAACGAAGTTGCAGCCGGTGGTGCAGTTACACTTCCAGGTTTAGGCAAATTCGCATGCCGTGCGCGCCCAGAGCGTATGGTGCGCAACCCAGCAACTGGCGAGCAATTCCAAAAACCAGCTGACCGCGTTGCAAAAGTAACAATCGCGAAAGCTTTGAAAGACGTAATCAACGCATAAGCGAATTACATAGAATTCAATAAAAAGGCCGCACATCGATGCGGCCTTTTTTATATCAAAATCTCTAGTTTTATGGGCGGCTGCTAACAGCCAGCGCTGTGCCAAAACTGATAAACATACCACCCGTAACACGACGCAATCTTTTTACCCGTTTTTCAGTTGTTAAAAACCGTCGCAACCAATTTCCAGAGTAAGCAATCAGAACATGGTTTGCTGCACATAATACACCGTAACTTACCGCCAAGATAACAACCTGCGGGCCTGTTGATGAAGCATGATTGATAAACGGCGGGAATAGCGCGGCAATTGCAATCATTGCTTTAGGATTCGTTAAAGAAATCGCTAACGCCTGAACAGTCAGGCGACGCATAGGAGCCGCTTTCTTTGAAGGTTTTGCATCAATCGCAAAGGCAGATCGATCTCTCCAAATTTTAATACCAAGCCAAATCAGATAGCCCGCACCAAAAATCTTTAGGATCGTAAAGGCAAACATAGATGCTTTCATCAATGCACCCAAGCCAAACCCAACAGCTAGACCAAGCACAGTAATGCCCAAGGCATTCACAATACCAATTATGATCGTCGTCTTAACACCATACCGAAGCGCGTTCGTTATTCCAAATAGGATACCTGGTCCTGGGCTCATAACAGGAGCCAAACTAACAATAAGAAATAGAAGCCATGTTTCAAAGCTCATGAAAGCCTCCGCAATAAGTTTTTTTATATATATTGCGGAGGTTCGTTTAATCGTTGCTGACTGTCAATAAGACCTATCCGATTTTACCTTGGTTCTCACCAATTTGCCCGCGATGCAGCAACCAATGATCCAACACCACACAGGCCATCATCGCTTCACCCACAGGAACTGCACGAATACCCACACATGGGTCATGGCGGCCCTTGGTAATAATCTCTGTGTCTTCACCAGATTTCGTGATCGTTTTGCGTGTCTTTAAAATAGATGATGTTGGCTTAACTGCAAAACGACAAATCAAATCTTGACCTGTTGAAATACCGCCCAAAATACCGCCAGCATGATTAGATGAATATTCTGGGCCATTCGGGCCCATCGTAATTTCATCGGCATTGTCTTCACCTGTTAATTCAGCAGCACCCATGCCAGCACCGATCTCGACACCTTTTACGGCATTGATAGACATCATCGCAGTGGAAATATCTGTATCAAGTTTCGCATATACAGGCGCACCTAATCCAGCTGGTACACCTTGTGCGATTACCTCGATTACGGCACCCACAGAATTACCCGACTTGCGCAACTCATCCAAATAAGCCGCCCAATCATCAGCTGCCTTTGTATCAGGCGACCAAAACGGATTGTTATTGATCTCAGATAAATCAACATTCGCACGATCAATTTGCTTCGCACCCATCTGCGTCATGTAACCTAAAATCTTAATCTCTGGCACCAACACATCCAACACAGCACGCGCAACGCCACCAGCGGCCACACGAGCAGCCGTTTCACGTGCCGAAGAACGCCCACCCCCACGATGGTCACGGATGCCGTATTTCTGCCAATAGGTAATATCCGCATGCCCTGGGCGGAACTTTTCGATGATGTCGCCATAATCTTTAGACCGTTGATCCGTATTGCGGATCATCAGTTGAATTGGCGTACCCGTCGTTTTGCCTTCAAACACACCAGATAGAATTTCCACCTGATCAGGTTCGCGGCGTTGAGTGGTATATTTATTCTGGCCTGGTTTACGTTTATCCAACCAAACCTGAAGCATCTCTTCATTTAGCGGAATGTTCGGTGGGCATCCGTCCACAGTCGCACCCAATGCAGGTCCGTGGCTTTCGCCCCAAGTGGTGACGCGGAATAAGTGACCGAAACTGTTAAATGACATGGTAATGCTCCTTTGCATCTGCTTTATCGCAAGTCTGATTTAAGCAAAAGCCTTTATACGCAATAAAAAAGGCGGGATATAACCCGCCCTTTTCAAATCTTGAATGAAAACGCTTAGTCTTTGCGTTTCACAGGCGCCCAAATTTTCTTGTTTGTAAGATACAACAAAACAGAGAAGAAACTCAGGAAGAGTACCGCAAGCAAACCTAGTTTCTTACGCGCCATCATTTTTGGCTCAGCAGTCCACATTAGGAATGCTGATACATCTTCTGACATGTGATCCAAATCATTTGCGTGACCATCGTCAAACTCAACTTGTTCGTCTTCCAATGGCGGGGCCATTGCAATCCAACCGCCAGGGAAGGCAGTGTTTTCATACAGTGTAGCACCTGCTTCTTCTTTTTCTTTGCCTGTATAACCAGTCAAAATAGAAGCAATATACTCTGGGCCGCCCATACCATATATAACTTGGTTAATACCCAGGCCATGTGGGCCATGGAAACCAGCACGCGCTTTTGCCATCATAGACAAATCAGGTGCGTTTTCCAAAGCGCTGCCTGGGAACTTGTCAGAAGGCTTTGCAGAACGTGTATCGTCCAATTCTTTGTCAAAAACTTCGAATTCAGCTGAATAAGCTTTCATCTGATCTTCTGGCAAATGTGGGCCACCTTCGTCAGCCAATGTACGGAATGCAACTTGGCGCAAACCGTGACATGCTGCACAGACTTCTGTGTACACTTTCAAACCACGTTGAAGCTGGTTTTCGTCAAACTTACCGAATGGGCCTTCGAATGAGAAATCGAAGTCTTCGACATGTGTTTCACCACCAGCCGCAAATGCAGCCCCTGTTCCAAAGCTCATGCCTAGGGCAATCAAAGCTGTAAGGAGTGTTTTCTTAATCATAATCTCAATCCTTCCTTAGCTTAAGCTTTAGGTGGGTAATGTGAATCGAAGTCAGCTTCGATCGTTTCAGGAACTTCATCTGTTTTCTCAATCATGCCAAGAAGTGGCAAGATAACGAGGAAGTATGCGAACCAGTAGATTGTCGCCCACAATGAGAAACGTGCAACGTTAATAGTAAAGAAGCTCATTTCATCGCCAGCATGTGGCAATTCCATTTTCATCATGTGACCATCTGCCGTCATACCGATCAGAACCAAATCAGGGTTCTGCGCGCCACACCACATTAGGATGAAGAATACAACGCCCAAGATCCAGAATGCTTTCTTGAACAATGGACGGTAACGACCAGAACGAACTGGTGATGTATCCAACCATGGCGCCAAAGCCATCACTGCGATTGAGCCAAACATGGCCAACACACCTAGGAATTTCGCATCTAAGAATAGGATGTCGAATGTGATCGCACGCAAGATTGCGTAGAACGGCAAGAAGTACCATTCAGGAACAATGTGTGCAGGTGTCGCCAAAGCGTTTGCTTCGATGTAGTTGTCTGGGTGGCCAAGATAATTTGGCATAAAACCAACGATTGCAAAGAAACCAACCAAGATCACAACCAATGCGAACAAGTCTTTGATTACAAAGTATGGCCAGAATGGCACTGTATCTTTGTTTGCTTCTGCTTTCGACTTACGACGCACTTCAACGCCTGTTGGGTTGTTGTTACCCGTTGTGTGGAAAGCCCAGATGTGAACAGCCACAAGGCCAACAATCACGAATGGTAGTAAGTAGTGCAAGCTGAAGAAACGGTTCAATGTTGCATTATCAACCGCTGGTCCGCCCAGCAACCATTCTTGAATGATTGGGCCAACGCCAGGGATCGCACCAAACAAACCAGTGATAACTGTCGCACCCCAGAAAGACATCTGACCCCATGGAAGCACGTAACCCATAAATGCAGTGCCCATCATTGCCAAATAGATCAACATACCAATGATCCATGTGATCTCACGTGGTGCTTTGTATGAACCATAGTATAGGCCACGGAAAATGTGAGCATATACAGCGATAAAGAATAAGGACGCGCCGTTCATGTGGATGTAGCGGATCGCCCAACCACCGTTTACGTCACGCATAATGTGTTCAACACTGTCAAACGCATGATCAACATGCGGTGTATAGTGCATCACCATCACTACGCCTGTGATGATCATCAACGCCAAACAGAATGTCAAAACAATGCCCCAGATCCACATCCAGTTCAGATTTTTTGGTGTTGGGATCATCAATGTATCGTATGCAAGGCCTAGGATAGGTAGACGCTTGTGAAGCCATTTTTCGCCATCAGACTTTGGCTCGTAATGATCGTGTGGAATTCCAGCCATGATCTTTCCCCCTTAGCCTAGTTTAATTGTTGTTTCGTTGACAAAGCTTGCAACAGGAACTGGCAAGTTCTCTGGAGCTGGGCCCTTACGAATACGACCAGCTGTGTCATAGTGCGAACCGTGACATGGGCAGAACCAACCACCGAAATCACCAGCATCGCCTAATGGCACACAGCCAAGGTGTGTACACACACCCATCATAACCAACCATTCGCCGCTTTCATCCAGGGCACGGTTCACATCAGCTGCATCACCTGGCGCGTTTGCGTTACGGCTGTCGCCGTCTGGCAAGCTTGCATCGTCGTCTGCACGCGCTGCTTTAATCTCATCCGCAGTACGGCGACGAATGAAAACTGGCTTACCCAACCACTTTACAGTGATCTGTGTGCCAGGCTCTACGTCAGCTACATCTACTTCGATAGATGAAAGCGCTTGAACATCAGCACTTGGATTCATCTGGTTGATGAGCGGCCAAACCGCTGCTCCACCAGCCACAGCACCAGTTGCTGCAGTTGCGACGTATAAAAAGTCGCGGCGGGTACCTTGTGGGTCGCTGTCAGTGGACACGAACATCTCTCCCTTGCCAAGCCCCAGGTCGGGGCATAATTAAACCTTACATGCTCACTAAAAAGAGAGCAATCTGCGGGGTAACTACACCCCGTTTCCCTCTACGTCTAGCGGACTTTGCGCCGCAGACCCTTGAAATTAGGATTTCTTATGCGTTTATGTGCATATCAACCCGATATTGCCCTTAATTTAGGGGCCATGATCCGTCTATCAGCCTGTTTTGGTATCCCTCTAGATATAATTGAACCTTGTGGATTCCCACTTTCTTTAAAAGCATTGCGCAGATCAGCCATGGATTACGCAGATATCGCCGATATGACGCGCCACGATTCGTGGGACACTTATTTATCGGATAAACCCCAAGGGCGATTGGTATTGATGACCACAAGAGCAACAGAAACTCTTTGGGATTTCCAATTTCAGCCAACAGATACAATCGTCATGGGCCGCGAAAGCGCGGGCGTCCCTCAAGAGGTGCACGATCGTTGCGATGCTTTAGTGAAACTTCCAATGTTTGGCGAAGCGCGTAGCTTGAACGTTGCAATGTGTGCAGGCATGGCTGTGTCAGAAGGATTAAGACAAGTTCGGTGATTACCCCCCAGACCGCATATCCATCATATTAATACCACCTCTTTCTTTTACAGTTTCCATCACTGCAAAAGAATTGGTTTGATTAACGCCAGGGAGTTTGCTGATCTTTTCCCCCAGCAAATCCCTAAAATGTGCAATGTCACGCGAACGCACCATCAGCATGTAATCAAATTGCCCAGCTATCATAAGACAGCTTTGAACTTCAGAAATCTTTTTCACGGCTTCATTAAACTCGAGTAATAATTCATTACTAATAGAGCTCAGACTTATATGGACCATGGTAACATGGTTCATCCCAACCATCGATGGATTCAGAACAGCGCGGTAACTGTCAATAATCCCATCTTTCTCCAAACGCTTCACACGCTCAGAACATGGCGTTTTGGTTAAATTTACACGCTCTGCAAGGTCAACGATGGACAAACGTCCGTTCTCTTGAAGCTCATCAAGAATCTTCTTATCGATTAAGTCTAACTTCCTACTCATTAGTCTTTTTTCCTAATTAAATCCTATTAAAAGCCATTATTCCCATAATAATACCAATTAAAGTACCTATTACTAGACATAATACCTAAAATTATAGTCGGAAGCAAGAATACCCAATACATTATCGTGGCCAGTACAAAACAATATTAGCAAGAATATTGATTGCTTTCCGTCGGACTGGCTGAACAGGGAAAACAGTAGGAGAGACTGAAATGACCACAACTTTAGTAGTAGGCCTAGATGGGCAGGGGTCTGGGGATCGTGCCTTAGCCTATGCCAAACGAATGGCTGGGCTGATCGGTAAGTGCGAATTATTGATCGTATATGTTATCGAATGGTCCCCATATTCATTCCAAACCGCAGAAGAAAATGCACAACGCCATAAACGTCGCGAAGAAGAGATCGCTACAGCAATGGAACGCATTATCGATCCAGCTATCAAATCATTGAAAGATGATGGGGTGAAAGCCAAAGGAATGGTTCGCCATGGTGATGTTGCGGATACTTTGAACGCAATCTCAGTAGAAGCAAATGCCGACCAAATCATAGTCAGCCGTTCTTCTGAGGGTGGTTTTGCCAAACGCATTTTTGGCAGCTCAACCGCAAATCTTGTCATGAGTGCCAGCGTGCCTGTCACTGTTGTCGGATAAAGGGGAAAATTATGAGAAATCTATATAAAAACGCATTAGGCATAAGCGCCTTCACTGCATCCGCAACGCCCGCATTTGCCGGCATAGACGAACAAGTAAACGAAGCATTCGCCGCATTCACTGGCCCTTTCGTAAGTTTTATCTTTGCGCCAATTCCAGGAACAGCCTTTCCATGGATCGTGATGTGGCTCGTAATCGCAGCCACAGTTTTCACACTGTACTTTGGTTTCGTGCAGTTGAGATTCTTCAAACATTCAATCTCATTGGTAAAGGGTGACTATTCTGATCCAAACGATGCAGGTGAGGTAAGTCACTTCCAAGCGTTAGCAACAGCCCTTTCAGGCACCGTTGGCCTTGGTAACATCGCTGGTGTTGCTGTGGCTGTCGGCATCGGTGGACCAGGGGCCACATTCTGGATGATCCTTGCGGGTCTTTTGGGCATGGCGTCAAAATTCACCGAATGTACACTGGGTGTGAAATACAGAAATGAATACGAAGATGGCACCGTTTCTGGTGGTCCGATGTATTACATCTCTAAAGGTTTCGCAGAAAAAGGCTTACCAGGCGGTAAATTCCTGGCTGTCTTATTTGCGATCTTCTGTATTTTAGGTGCACTTGGTGGTGGTAACATGTTCCAAGCGAACCAAGCACACGCCCAAATCTCTGGTATCGTAGGTGACTTCCCAGGTTGGATCACAGGCATCGTATTCGCTGCCGTTGTATTCATCGTGATTGTTGGCGGTGTGAAATCAATCGCACGCGTAACAGAAAAAGTCGTTCCATTCATGGGCATCATGTATGTTGCAGCAGCATTGGTCATTCTACTGGTAAACTTCGACCAAATCGGTTGGGCTTTCGGCCAAATCTTTGCTGGTGCCTTCACTGGCCTAGGTGTTGCTGGCGGTATGGTTGGCGCCTTGATCCAAGGTTTCAAACGTGCAGCATTCTCAAACGAAGCTGGTGTTGGTTCAGCTGCAATCGCTCACTCTGCGGTGAAAACCAAAGAGCCAATCACAGAAGGGTTCGTATCACTACTAGAGCCATTCATCGATACAGTCGTTATCTGTACAATGACAGCTTTGGTGATCACAATCTCTGGTCAGCTGATCGTTGATCCAGCAACTGGTAACTACGCAATCGAAGCAGGTAAAATCGCGACTGTTGGCGGCACATCTGGTGTGGCTCTAACTTCAGCAGCATTTGCATCAGCCTTCAGCTGGTTCCCATACATCCTAGCGATTGCTGTGATCTTGTTCGCCTTCTCAACAATGATCTCATGGTCATACTACGGTTTAAAAGCATGGACATACCTGTTTGGTGAAAGCAAAAACTCTGAACTGACATTCAAAATCATCTTTTGTGTCTTCATCGTAATCGGTGCCGCAGCCAGCCTTGGCCCAGTCATCGACTTCTCTGATGCCGCAATCTTTGCAATGGCCGTTGTGAATATCACAGGTCTGTACTTCTTGATGTCTGTCGTAAAAGCAGAGTTCGATTCTTACAAAGAACGTCTTGCTTCTGGCGAGATTAAAAAGTTCGAACACTAAACTCCCTGATGGGGGCGGCTTTCGGGCTGCCCCTAACATCCCCTAAGACCTAAGTTTGCCATTCATTACCTAGTGCGCTAATTATTACAGTTACTAAGTATACCACGAACAGGTCAAACCGATGTCAGAATGCGATTCCCAAAACCCACTGCGTCTCGAAGACCAACTTTGTTTCGCACTCTATTCTACATCCCGTTTGATCACCAAAAAATACGCAGCCATTCTGGCCGATATGGATATCACCTATCCACAATATCTGTCCTTACTTGTTTTATGGGAACAAGACGGCATCACCATCAAAACCCTTGCACAATACTTGGAATTAGAGCCCGCAACCACAACACCGCTGGTTCAACGATTGGAAAAGCTCGATCTGATCAAACGCAAACGTTCAAAACAAGATGAACGTCGCGTTCACATTTTCCTAACGGACAAAGGCAAAGGATACCGCGAAAAAGCATTGCAAGTTCCCCACGAACTTGGCTGCGCTTTAAATGCCAACGCGGATGAAGCAGAGGCTTTATTGGCACAAGTCAAAGCATTCAAAGCCAAAGCAAGCAGCGCACCCTAACCAACAAAAAACCCGTTTTGTACAGGTATCTGCGCCTTTGCATCCACACCAAGTTCCTGTGCTGCATGCATTGGCCAATACGGATCGCGTAACATCTGACGCGCAAGCAGCACCATATCCGCCTGACCATTTGCAATTACCTGTTCAGCTTGGTTTGCATCTGTAATCGCTCCAACAGCCATCGTTGCGATACCCGCTTCTGCCCGAATTTGCGCGGCCAACCCAACCTGATCAGCCGTCCGCGTCCCAACAGATGCGCGCGCCGCAGGGGTTGCCCCGCCGCCAGAACAATCCACAAAATCAACGCCGCGTTCTTTCAGCCATTTCGACATCTGAATATTATCTTCAACTGTTAAACCACCATCGATCCAATCGGCCGCAGATAACCGCACACCCAAAGGCAGGTTTTCAGGCCACACAGCACGCACCGCGTCAACCGTTTCCAACATCATGCGGGCGCGCCCACGTGTGTCACCGCCGTATTCATCATCGCGTGTATTCACCAAAGGTGTGAAAAAGCTGTGCAACAAATATCCATGTGCACCATGGATTTCCAAAACTTGATACCCAGCAGCCAAGGCACGTTTAGCACTCTCCACAAAAGCCTTCTGCATATCCGCAATATCATCCTTGGACATTTGGCTTGGCGTTTTCCACAAACGCACGCCGTCATCATCAAAGGCCTCACCTGCTGGTCCAATAATTGGCCACCCACCCTCTTCATCCTTAAGGTGCGCACCCCCATCCCATGGGCGCGCAGACGACCCTTTGCGGCCTGCATGACCAATTTGAACAGCAGGAACCGCACCGTGGTCAGCAATAAAGCGGTTGATTGGGATCAATGCCTCGACTTGCGCATCATTCCACAACCCAGCACAGCTTGGCGTAATCCGCCCATCTGCCCGCACAGCAGTAGCCTCTGCAATAATCAACCCAGCGCCACCCACGGCACGCGAACCCAGATGCACCATGTGCCAATCGTTCGCCAAACCATCGACAGAGGAATACTGGCACATCGGAGACACCCCGATACGATTACGAAACGTGATGTCTTTTATAGTGAACGGTGTGAAAAGTGCTGACATAAATCTTATCCTTAATTTGTTAAAAGCACCTAATCAACAGAACCAAAATCCTACAAGACCTATAAATTCATCTTTGCAACAATCTAATTCACTTCTAAGCTGCTGTTATGACCCGTGATGAATTCAACACTTTTTGCAAAAGCCTCCCGCAAACGACACATGTCATGCAGTGGGGCAATTCAGATGTGTGGAAAGTTGGCGGTAAAGTCTTTGCCGTTTGCGGCTGGAACAAAGGGGCTGATGCTTTCACATTCAAAGTGACAGAAATGGCATTTGAGATTCTGCCCGATATGCCAGGATTACGCCCAGCGCCCTATTTGGCATCACGCGGCATGAAGTGGATACAACACTACGAAGAGCCGGGATTATCGGATGAAGAGTTGAAAAAACATCTGACTTATTCATACGAACTGGTCATTGAAGGCCTTACAAAAAAGAAACAGCGTGAACTGGGTTTTATAGAATGACTCTTGAACATCTCATCATATTCAACATTGCCCTTCTAGCAGCACTGGCCAGTCCAGGGCCCGCCTTTTTGGTCATGATCCGTACAACATTAAACGCAGGCCGCACAGCGGGCATCGCTCTTGGATGTGGGTTGGGAACTGTCGCCGCTTTATGGACATTAATGGCGTTATTGGGCTTGGACACCGTCTTTAAAATATTTCCATGGGCCTATACGACTGTGAAAATCATAGGTGCCATATATCTTTTATACATCGCCTTCAAAATGTGGCGTAGCGCAAATGATGTATTGGAAACCGAAACCAAAGCATCCAAACACGCATTCTTTCAAGGCATTTTAATCAACCTGTTAAACCCAAAATCTGTACTCTTTGCGGCCGCTGTATTGGTTGTGATCTTTCCCAAAGGTATGACTTTTGCAGAAAATACAACCGTTGTACTGAACCATCTTATCGTAGAATGGATATTTTACACAGCTATGGCCATTGGCATGAGCACAAAAACAGTCAGTACTTTTTACATGCGTTTAAAGAAATACATCGACCGTATTTCATCTGTGATATTGGGCGCGCTTGGTGCGCGTTTGTTAACACAAAACTAACCAAGTTTGCGTTTGCGCTCACGATGCGCGGCAACTTTTGCACGGTTACCGCAAACACTCATACTGCACCAACGGCGTTTGTGGTTCTTCGTGATATCATTAAACCAAAGTGTGCATTGGGGTCCTTCACAATTCTTCGTATGCACTCCTTCAACATTACAAATAAAGTCTCCGATTGCTTCGGCAATCGGTAACAACAGATCCGTTACCTTCTTATACTCACGCTTCTGAATCCACTCCAAAGACGGCTTCGTTTCATTCTCCTTGACCGTCCAATGAAGCGTATCTTTTGCCAAAATATCGGTTAGCATTTTCAAATCAGGCTTCTCACCACTGACAAAGCCGCGCAACCAATCCCGCAACTTCCGCGCTTGCTTTGCGACATCATCAAGAGATTTTTTAGAAAACTGTTCACGATAAAACGTCTGAATCGTCGTGGTGATTAAACCCGCCTGAACCATCCAATCCAACAAGTCATACCCATCATCAATCCATTCAATGATGCCTTCTCCGAAAAAACATTCAGAGTTTATGAAATCCAAAGCCGCATTGTCAGCTATCAAAAATGGTTCAGGGCGCGCATTATCAGTCAAAGCAAATCTCCTATGATCCAAAAGATCACAAAATAGTTAACCACCAAAAACGTATTTGACAAGTTACATATATATAGTAACCATCAAAAATATATTTTAAAAGTTACATATGGAGATTCTCTGATGACGAAACTACTCTACATAATCGCCTCCCCGCGCGGTGAAGAGTCTAAATCAACACAGCTGGCACAAGCTCATATAGGCGCATTAAAACAAGCGGACCCAACCCTAGAAGTAGACACGCTTGATCTATGGCAAGAAGATCTAATCGACTTTGACGGTGATAAAGCCGCCGCAAAAATGACGTTCTTTGGTGTGGGCGAAATGGACAACACACGTCAATCAGCATGGGACCAAGTCGTAGAAGTCACAAACCGCTTCACACAAGCCGATCATTATGTGTTTTCAGTACCAATGTGGAATGGTGGCGTGCCGTATAAACTAAAGCAATATATCGACATCATCACACAACCTGGCCTGCTATTCGGCTTCGACCCAGAACAGGGTTATTTTGGTTTACTGGAAAACAAAAAAGCCAGCGTATTTTACACCTCTGGTGTTTATGCCCCTGGTGCCGCACCAAAATACGGGAGCGATTACCACTCTGAATACCTTGATTGGTGGCTCAATGTTGTTGGCATATCAGACATCCACACTGTCCGCTTCCAACCTTCATTGGTGACAGCAGACCCAGAAGGCGAACTCGCAAATGCCCTTGAAAATGCAGCGGCTATCGCAGCGGAATAAGGCATATATCCTTGGCCGTTCTCCCCGAGGGCCAAGGATTAAATATCCTTCATCAACCGCAACGCATCATAAATCGCAGCATGGGTATTACGTGCAGAAACCGCATCCCCAATGCGGAACAGTTGAAATGCGCCGTCAGCATTAGATTTAATCGTCTGCGCTTGCCCTGCAATCAAAGCGTCATAATCAACTTCACCCAAATTCGATGACTGTGACTTCAACTCAAAATACAAATCATCCATTGGCAGCGTCCCATGGTTCACGACCACCTGATCATACATCTTGTAACTGCGATGATCGCTGTAATCCGTCCCAATCTCAGCCTTTAATTGATTACCTTCACGCGTGACCCCCATCAACCGACGGGTAACTGTAAGTGTTGCATCTTTTTGCTGTAAATTCCGCACATAGGGCACAAGGTTCATCCCCATCACCTCTGGCGAAAAGCTGCGATCGGGCGTCATCACTTCAACAGCACCACCCGCAGCGGCGGCAACTTCTGCCGCCTGCAATGCAGCATGATCACCCGCATCATCATAAACCAAAACAGTTTCCGCTGGTTTCACATCACCTGCAATAATATCCCAGCTGGACACCACCAAATCATTGCCAGCCTCCAATACATCTGTATCAGGCAAACCACCTGTCGCCATAATCACAACATCTGGTTGCTCTGCCAACACATCCGCCGCTTCGGCCCATGTATTGAACCGAAACTCCACATCACGCGCCGCACATTGCGTCATGCGCCAATCCACGATCCCGATCATATCGCGACGTCTGTCTGACAAAGCCGCCAGTCGTATCTGGCCACCAGCATCCGCAGCCGCTTCAAACACCACAACACTATGCCCACGTTCCGCTGCAACACGTGCCGCTTCCAAGCCTGCAGGTCCAGCGCCAACAATCACAACCTTTTTGGAAACTGTTGTCGGCAACACTTCATGCGGCATGGTTAATTCACGACCCGTTGCCGCGTTATGAATACAAAGTGCCTCACCACCTTGATATATCCGATCCAAACAATAGGTCGCCCCAACACAAGGTCGAATATCATCCTCTCGACCTTCAACGATTTTCTTCACAATATGAGGATCGGCCATATGCGCACGGGTCATACCAACCATATCCAACAGCCCATTTGCCACCGCATGCCGAGCTGTTGCCACATCCGCAATCTTTGCCGCATGAAACGTTGGCATTCCAGTTAAACGTCGCACTTCCCCCGCAAAGTCCAGATGTGGGGCAGAGGTCATGCCCTGTATAGGAATAACCCCTGTCAAAGCCGCATCCGTATGAATGCGCCCGCGGATCACATTCAGAAAATCCACCATGCCACTATCGCGCAGCATTTTGGCGATCTCCAAACCATCCTCTGCCGTGATCCCGTCTTTATCTGCCTCATCCGCCGTATATCGGATGCCAATGATAAACTCTGAACCTACGCGTTCACGGATCGCCGCCAAAACTTCCAAACAAAACCGCAAACGGTTTTCCAGACTGCCGTTATAGTCCCCCTCCAAAGTATTAGTATAGGATGACCAAAACCCATCCATCAAATGGCCATAGGCTTCCAATTCGATCCCATCCATACCACCAGCGTGCATCCGTTCGGCAGCATCCGCATAATCGCGAATGATCCGCTGAATATCCCAATCTTCCAACTTTTTCGGGAACGCGCGATGCGCAGGCTCATTATTCTGCGTGGATGAAACAGACGGCAGCCAATCCCCCTTATTCCATCCCGTACGCCAGCCCAAATGCGTCAGTTGGATCATCACAGCAGCACCATGTTCATGACACGCATCCGTTAACCGCCGCACCCAAGGCACAACCTCATCTTTATAGGCAAGAATGTTGTTAAATGACGGTGGACTGTCACGCGATACAATTGCCGATCCTGCGGTCATCGTCATCCCAACACCCGCCTTTGCACGTTCTTCGTGATACGCGCGGTAGCGTTCTTTGGGCAAACCATCTTCTGGATACGCAGGTTCATGCGCCGTCGTCATGATCCTGTTTTTAATCGTCAGATGTTTAAGCTTATAGGGCTGTAATAAAGGATCGTTCGACAAAGTCTCTCCATTGGCTTTGGGATGAAAAAATCAGACAAGCAAAGCCAGTTTCTGTCAAGAAACTTTGTCTCACTCACAGATGAATTGAATTATGCCGTTGGTTGTGTCGCCTGCATCGCATCGCGCTTCGCAAACTCAGCTTGCCAAGCAGCCAATTTATCGCGTCCAATACGCCAGTTGCGATCTTCATGACGGAAATCCAGATATTCCAACGCAATGCCCAAGCCGATTTGCCCCATATCCAATGGGCCAGACAGGTGATCCATCCAACGATCCTCAACAGCATCCAAAGTACGGGAAATCTTTTCCCACTGCGCATTGATCCAAGCCATGTAAACCAATTCATCAGGGCGCACGCGTTTTTCGTAAACCATCAAAACAGCCGCATCCATAATACCATCAGCCGTGGCTTCCAATGTCAGTGTTTCCCACTGACGATCGCATGTTGGATACAGATCACCACCCGCTTTATCATTCAAATAACGCGTAATCACACGGCTATCGTAAATGGAGGGGCCATCTTCACGTACCAAACATGGGATTTTACCCAATGGGTTTTGATCCACAGGCATGTTTGATGAATTGATGGGCGTTCCCATAGCTTCGACAATCTCAACCTGATCACTCAAACCAAGCTCTAACAAAACCACACGTGCTTTGCGTACGAATGGGGACGGTGCCGCTGAATATAACTGCATTAGTCTACTTTCTTAAATTTAATCCGCCCAAGGGCCGATGCATCAATTTCATACCCCTGCCCATTTTTCCCAAAACGGATAGTGCGTTTCCATCGATAGCTGCTGTTCAATTGTTGTCCTGCTTGGTCGCGGTGCACAGAAAACCCTTCGCCAACATCATCCAGCCGGTCTTCCACGCGTTGATCCACGGGTGAAATATGAACATTGCGCGCCAGTGCAACTGCACCCGCAACAACTGCCAAAGGGATAATAGGTAGTGCCATTTTCATACGCTCCTAACAGGGCGGATCTTTCATAAGGTCCGCAATTGCCTGATATTCTAATCCAAATCCTGTTGATGCCAACCCCTGATGCGCACGTATCCGAACATCATCAACTTTGTTCTGTGACAACTTCCAAGTCCCATCGATATCAGAAACATCCATCGCTATCGGAACAATCTGGCGCATCATCTTGGACAATGCATCAGGCGTCATCTTATCCATCGTCCAAATTGGCTTGGGCAACAAACGCGTTTCCATCGCGGCAGAGAGCCGTTCCAATACACCGTGTAACGCATCATCAGCCAGCAACCGCACAGTGCCACGCAAATGCACCGCCACATAATTCCAAGTGGGCACTTGATCCTCAATCTCATACCAATCGGGTGAAATATATCCATCCCCGCCACTGACCGCGATCACAGCTTTTGCTTCACCATTCCTCAAAGTACGCGCGATTGGGTTAGAGCGCACCAAATGCGCTTCCAGTGATTGACCATCTGCAGACAATTGAAACGGCACATGTGAAACCAACGGACCTTCATCCGCATTAATTGATAAAGTTCCAAAACTACGATGCTGTGCGAATGCTAAATTCGCTTCACGCTCTGATTTACGAAAGATTGGGTTTGGGTGCATTTTAACATTTCCTTAACCAATAAGCCCAAAGCCGTTAACCTTTGGTGCCATACAAACTGCCATACGCAAAGCATACGTTTGTCATACGCGGATCATACAGCGTTTTTTCACAGTTTCGGGATTTCTTAACGCACCGCGCGGTTAGTCAATTTCAGGTGGGAAAATAATCGCATCATCACCCGCAACCCATTTGGGGTATTTCTTCATAATACGCAGAAACTCTGGCGACGCTTTAAATGCATCCAACCACTTGATGACATTCGTCCAGTCTTGGCCATAAAACCAAGCCTGATCTACATGCGCAAACTGGCGCACAAATGGTGCCACACCAATATCAGCAACGGATCGTTTCTGCCCATATAGATAGGGTTGTCCTGCTTACATACCTTCAAGTTCTTCAATGAATTTCGAACCTTTTGAACGCGATGCAATCCCATCTACATCTTCATAACGGCTGGCGTATTTATACTTGTCTAAATGCGGCTTAAAATCCGCATCCATACGCTCGATCAAAGCAATCGCTTTATCTGTACTTCCAGCATCAGGCTTCAACAATTCGCCCGCTTTAGATGTGTCCATAGACCAGCGGATAATGTCCAAACTTTCCTCTAATAACAAATTATTAGCACCCATAAGAACAGGCACAGTACCCTTGGGCGAGGCCGCTAAAAACTCTGGCGCTTTATCTCTGAAAATAATCTCGCGCAGTTCCACATCAATTCCACCAGCCTCTAACGCCAAACGCGCCCGCATTGCATAGGGGCAGCGGCGAAAAGAGTATAAGATAGGTCGTGACATATTAGGCTACCAGTTGCGTATCATTGCGCCCAATAATCTGCGCTTTCACAATCTTACCAACGGGTTGATCAGTGTCAAAATACACTTCCGTGAACCCTTCTGTACGCCCCATACGCGGGTTTTCCATCAGGATATTATGGCGCTTCTGGATCTGAGCATTCAGGTGATGATTAACCTGTTCATCCCCAGCCGCACGCAACCGTGCAGCGCGTTCTTTGATGATACTGCGGTCCATTTGCGGCATACGCGCAGCAGGCGTTCCTTCACGCGGTGAGAACGGGAACACATGCAACCAAGTCAGCCCACAATCCTCGACCAGCTTCAAAGAGTTCTCAAACATCTCTTCCGTCTCCGTCGGGAAGCCCGCAATAATGTCTGCACCGTATACAATATCAGGGCGCGCCTTACGCATATCTTCGCAAAACTGAATGGCATCATCACGCAAATGACGGCGTTTCATCCGTTTCAGGATCATATCATCGCCCGCTTGCAACGATAAATGCAAATGCGGCATCAAACGACGATCACCGCCAATGGCATCGGTCAATGCTGGGTCAACTTCTACGGAATCAATCGAAGAAATGCGCAGGCGCGGCAAGTCAGGAACCAGTGTTAAAATCCGTTGAACCAAATCACCCAGTTTCGGCTGCATCGGCAGGTCTGCACCCCAGCTGGTGATATCTACGCCCGTAAGCACAACCTCTTGGTAACCTTTATCGACTAGCCTTTTAATCTGTTCGACAACGACACCCGCTGCAACCGACCGTGAATTACCACGACCATAGGGGATAATACAAAACGTACAGCGGTGATCGCAGCCATTTTGCACCTGAACATAGGCGCGCGCCCGTGTGCCGAACCCATCAATCAGATGGCCAGCTGTTTCGGTCACTGACATAATATCATCGACCTGAACCTTTTCAGCGTCACCAATAAAGTCTGGGCCTTTGGCAATATTCTCCCAAGTGTCCGCCTGCATCTTTTCGATGTTGCCCACAACCATATCCACCTCTTCCATATCGGAATAGGTTTTGGGTTCTGTTTGCGCGGCACAGCCCGTCACGATCAATTTCGCATCAGGATTTTCACGGCGCAGTTTGCGAATACGTTGCTTAGACTGACGCACAGCTTCTGCCGTCACAGCACAGGTGTTCACCACCACGGCACCATCCAGACCTGCCTGTTCGGACAAGTCTTTCATGGCTTCGGTTTCATAGGCGTTCAACCGGCAACCAAAAGTTTCAAAGATCGGGGGATTAGCCATCAATACTACTCAAAAATTCAGCGCTTAATTCGCCCGAGAATACCAGTGCTGTTGGCCCTGTCATCCAAACGCCATCCTCACGCCAATCGATGTGCAGTGTACCACCATCCAAATCGACCTGAACATTGCGATCCGTCAGGCCCTTGCGATGTGCCACAACAACTGCACCACAAGCCCCAGAACCACAGGCCAGCGTGATCATGCCACCACGTTCCCAAACCCGCATACGAATGTGGTTGCGATTAATGATATTGATAAACTCAACATTCGTGCGTTCAGGATATAATTCGTGATGTTCCATCACAGGGCCAATCTTTGGCAGATCAACTGCTTCGGCATCATCCACAACAAACACACAATGCGGATTACCCATACCAGCGGCACCTGGTTCACCCTCAATCGGCAAAGCATTCAGATCAACATCACGCGCCAAAGGAACAGTATCCCATGTCAGTTGTGGTTGCCCCATATTCACGCTGAAATTATCCGTATCCACACGTACAACGGGCAACAACCCGAATCCAGTTTGCAAGGTAATAGAATCATTACCCGTTTCTTCCATCACCAAACGCGCCACACATCGACTTGCATTGCCACAAGCATCTGCTGTTGAGCCGTCTGAATTCCAGAAATCCACGGCAATATCTGCATCATCCGTTTCACGCAAAACAGCCAGTTGATCAAAGCCCACACCAAAGAATCGGCTGCCAATCGCTTTCGCAACAGCAGGTGTTATTGGGTTATCAGCCTTTCTTGCATCAACAATTACAAAGTCATTTCCAAGACCGTGCATTTTCAAAAAAGGCAAACCGACATTATGTGTGTTTTGGTTTGTCATAGGCCTCATATAGACGAGTCGTCACAATCATTCCAGATGTAGCATTTTTCTTTAGATAGGTACTTGACCAAAGCTGTCTGGACGCATAATACCCGCCCAATGGAGGGCCGGTAGCTCAGCTGGTAGAGCAACTGACTTTTAATCAGTAGGTCTCGGGTTCGAACCCCGACCGGCTCACCAATAAAACAAAGGCTTAGCATTTATTTGCTGAGCCTTTTGTTTTTGTGTTTAAAGAGATTGCTTTATTTAGCAGCAGTCACAAAAGCAGATGGCAACAAAAGATCCTCCAGAAAGAATGCAGACAACTCTGCACGCCCGCCAATATCCGCTTTACTGTATATCGTAACCGCCTGTTGCCGTGTTGTCCGCTCAGAAACGCCGCGTAGCTCTGAAATCTCTTTCATTGAAAAACCTTTCAACAACATCAAAGCAACATCTTTTTCAGCAGCAGTTAAGCCCCATGCATCAAATTGTGCATCAATATATGCTGCAAGGCCTTCTAGCTGAATTTGTCTTTGGTGCGATAAATGCGCAATATCTATGGCTTGCTCATCATTACTGCGGGATAACTCTTTGTTATCAGATTTGGTCTTCATCGGCTGAAGCACATAAATGTAGGCAAGTAAAAGAGATACCATTGCAACTACGACAACATCCTTTAGCAACTCTGCCAAAGCTTCGCCTTCTTGAACATCTTCCCAGATATCAAAAGCGATAGCGAGCAAAAGCAATATCAATGCTAAAATAGAGAACTGTTTCTCTCGTGAATGTGTTTGTTGAATTTTCATTCTTACAATAAAGCGAAGTTTACCCTATTTCACTATATGTCATTTGACGCATGAGATTAAAATGAACGCCAAATAGTTCCTATGCTGGATGACGGGATCCGGTTTAAAAATTTAATTGCCGCATATCTAATAACAAGGAAACAGATATGCGAATCTTAAATTATCGGAAAGAATCTTTACTTATTTTACCTTTAGGCCTTTGTCTGGCTGCGCCTTCCGCATTTGCAGAAGAACAAGGTTGGTCCTTTAAGCTTGGTCTGGGCGCTGAATACGAAGCGGCTTATGTAGGCTCAGATGAATATTCAACCGAAGCAGGTTTTGTATTAGGGGCCGCCTATACAACTGCAAAAAATGTAACGTGGTTTGCAGGTACAGATGGCATTGGCGTAGAATTTGAGCCCTTTGAGGCAACAAAAGTTAAGTTGAGTTTCGAATATGAATTCGGTCGTGATAATGCAGATGACCCAATCCTGACAGGCTTTAAAGAAGTTGAAGACACCGTAGAATTTCAGGCCATTATTATACGTGAATTAGGTGACTTTGAAATCGGCTTAGGATTTCAACAAGACGTTCGAAATCGCGGCAAAGGTTTCGTTGGTTTTGTTGGTGCAGGGTATGAGAAGTACCTCACAGATCGTCTGTCTTGGAATGCAAACTTTGACGTTAGCTTTGCAAATTCCACGCATATGAACACCGAAGTAGGAATTACCGCAGCAGACGCAACTGCCTCAGGTTTAAGCCAGTATAAAGCATCTGGTGGGTATAAAGGTGCCTCATTTGGTGTGGGCTTGGACTATGCGTTAACGGATTCCACAGTCCTATTTGCGAATGCATCTATTGAAACATATGGTTCTTCTATTTCTGACAGCCCGCTTGTACGCGATCACGGATCATCCACGACGCAAGAAGCATCGTTAGGGATTCTGTTCAATTTTTAGTATGATCTAGCCTCAATCATACAAATACCTTAATCTGCTGAGACATACATTTAAGAGTCTGTAGCTCTGCTGGTATGAACTGACTTTAATCTACAATCATTTGACTCATACCCTTGTCACAAGGATGTGAGTTCTACTGATGATTTAAATATGATTATACGTGAATTATCTTTAAAATCAGAGTTATATAGGACATAATTTTATGAAAAAACTATCTCAATCATTGAAGGTTTTTACAATTTTCTCATTGATAGCTACAGCACAATCCGCGCAAGCAGATACAATTAATTTAGAAGAGTTGCTTATTGGAAAATCTGCCACTTTACAGATGAAGGTAGGGACAAAACCTGCAGACCGCCTGCCAGATGGCGTTAGCTTTCGTCAAAATGATGGGACAAACATTGCCGATTTCACAAAAACGGGTTCAGATAGAAAACGTAAATTTATATGGGAAATGCAATCAGGGAAATTTTGCATGAAGCCATTGTTAAACCCTGGCGCAAAATTTGCATGTTATAAAGTTTCAACTAAAGAAAACGTTATAAAATTAAAGGCTCAGCCAAAGGCTAAAAATGCACCAGAGCAAATGACATTTACTTTAAATTAAAAGTAGTAAACTCGGATATATAAGTCACGATCGTCTAAATCATTTCCCCGAGAAGTAGAGATAAAAAAGACCCAAGGTTATACCTTGGGTCTTTGTCGTTTCGCGGTGTTGTTGTCTTACTTATTTTGGCGGTTTTCAATCAAATCATCCACAACCTCTGGTTCTGCCAATGTGGATGTGTCTCCTAATGATCCATAATCGTTTTCTGCGACTTTGCGCAAAATACGGCGCATGATTTTGCCAGAGCGTGTTTTTGGCAAACCAGGGGCGAATTGTATGAAGTCAGGAGATGCAATCGGGCCAATTTCTTTGCGCACCCAATTGCGTAGCTCAAGTCGCAAGTCTTCTGATGTTTCTGTTCCTGCATTTAAGGATACATAACAGTATATGCCTTGGCCTTTCACATCGTGTGGAAAGCCTACAACAGCGGCTTCCGCCACATTTGGATGTGCAACCAATGCGCTTTCAATTTCAGCAGTCCCCATACGGTGACCAGAAACATTTAATACGTCATCCACACGACCTGTGATCCAGTAGTAACCATCTTCGTCACGACGACAGCCATCTTCCGTGAAGTAATAGCCTTTGTACTGTTGGAAATATGTATTCACAAAACGCTCGTGGTCGCCGTAAACCGTTCGCATTTGACTTGGCCAGCTTTCTTTGATTGCTAGCACCCCTTCAGCAACAGTTGTTTCAATCTCTTTGCCGGTTTGTGGATCAAGAATAACAGGTTGCACACCAAAGAATGGACGCGTTGCAGACCCTGGTTTTGTTGCTGTTGCACCTGGTAGAGGTGTTAACATGTGCCCACCCGTTTCCGTCTGCCACCATGTATCCACGATGGGCACAGTGCCCTTACCAACGACTTCGTTATACCAATTCCAAGCTTCTGGGTTGATTGGCTCACCAACAGTACCAAGCACTTTCAATGATGATAGATCACACTTATTAACTGGCGCATCACCTAGACCCATTAACGAACGGATCGCAGTTGGTGCTGTATAAAATTGGTTCACTTTATGCTTTTCACATACCTGCCAGAAACGCGAAGTGTCTGGATATGTTGGCGTGCCTTCAAACATCAGTGTCGTGGCACCATTCGCAAGCGGCCCATAAACGATATAGCTGTGACCCGTGATCCACCCCACATCAGCGGTACACCAATATACGTCGCCTTCATGATAATCGAATGTGTATTGATGTGTCATAGATGCATAAACAAGGTATCCACCAGATGAATGTACAACACCCTTTGGTTTACCAGTAGAGCCTGATGTATACAGAATGAACAATGGATCTTCGGCATTCATTGGCTCTGGTGGGCAATCAGCAGATACCGCTGACATCATACGTGCATAATCATGATCGCGGCCTTCTTGATTACCTGGGCCGCCACCAGTGCGTGCTACTACCAAGGTTGTAACATCACCGCTAATCGCCAAAGCTGCATCAACGTTTTTCTTCAGACCAACAGCCTTACCGCCACGTGGTCCCTCATCCGCTGTGATCACCAATTTTGCGTCACAATCCGTAATACGGCTTGCCAATGCATCAGGGCTGAAACCACCAAAAACGATAGAATGAATGGCTCCCACACGCGCACAAGCCAGCATTGCATAAGCGGCTTCTGGGATCATAGGCATATAAAGGATAACACGATCCCCTTTGCCCACACCCAATTCTTTTAAAACATTACCAAGTCGTGAAACTTCTTCGTGCAGCTTTTTATATGTGATCTTTTCATCACCACCCGGCTCATCGCTTTCCCAAATGATCGCTGTTTGATCACCACGCGTTTCCAAATGACGATCCACACAGTTTGCACAAACGTTTAAAACGCCATCTTCGTACCATTTGATAGATACATCAGGATAGGCATAGCTTGTATTTTTCACCTTTGTATAAGGTGTCATCCAATCCAAACGTTTGCCATGCTCTGCCCAAAACGCTTCTGGGTCAGCAACAGAGGCTGCATACATCTCTTCGTATTTTGCTAGGTCAGCATGCGCGTTCGCAGAAACGTCAGCCGCTGGTGGAAAGGTTTTATCTGTCATGGTTCCCTCGCAGATAGCAGGCTTTCCCGATTAACCATCAGAAAAACCGCTTTAAGTAATAAATTAATGCCCAAATCTTGGTCGTTTAGATCGCTAGATATTCGTGGCGAAGTTCTTCATTGTCCAGTACCTCTTGCGCTGTACCGTCAAAAACAACTTGTCCTGTGTCCAAAATCACCGCGCGATCCGCCAGTTTCAAAGCAGCAACAGCATTTTGTTCCACAATGATTGTCGTCATGCCTTGTTCGCGAATAAGTCTAAGCGTTTTCTCAATCTCTTGAACAATAACAGGCGCCAAGCCTTCATATGGTTCATCCAGCAACAATAATTTAATATCGCTGGCAAGGGCACGACCAATAGCCAACATTTGTTGTTCACCACCAGAAAGTGTTGTGCCTTCTTGTTTGCGACGCTCACCCAGACGTGGAAACAGATCATAAATCCGATCCAACGACCATCCGATTGGCCCTGCAATTTGTGCCAATTGCAGGTTTTCTTCAACAGTCAAACCTTGGATAATACGGCGATCCTCTGGCACCAAAGCGATGCCAGCCTGGGAGGCTTGATAGGATTTCATTGTGTGTAGCGGTTGATGATCCAACCACACTTCGCCTTTGGTCAGCATTGGATCATCTAGCCGCGCAATTGCACGTAATGTAGATGTTTTACCCGCACCATTTCGACCCAACAAAGCCAAAATTTCACCTTCGTGAATATTCATGCTGACACCTTGTACGATGTAGCTTTCTCCATAATAGGCGTGAATATCATATGCAGAGAAATAGGCTGGTGCCGTTGCTGCGTGGTTTGCGTTCTTTTCTTTAGCCATAGCTGTCATATCCAACATTAGTGTGCTCCACCCAAGTATGCTTCTTGCACTTTTGGATGGCCTTTGATCTTCTCGGGTAAGTCTTCCGCGATAACGGTCCCTTGTGCAAGCACGCTGATCTTTTGTGCCAATGAAAACACAACGTGCATATCGTGCTCAATCACGGCCATTGTGATGTGACGACGCTCTTGGATTTGTGCCAACAACTCGATTGTATTGTTCGTATCAGCACGCGCCATACCCGCTGTTGGCTCATCCAATAGCAACAACTTGGGATCTTGCGACAAACACATAGCCATTTCCAAACGACGCTTATCACCACGTGACAAAGATGACGCCAACATGTCTTTTTTATCTTGCATGTTCACATCAATCAGCATCTGTTCCGCTTTTTCACGTACATCAGTTTCACCTGTCACACGTGCCAAAGCATTCAATGTGAATGCCCCATCACGTTTCGCAAAACAGGGGATAAGTACATTTTCAGCAACCGTCAGATCGCTGAAAATTTCTGGTGTTTGAAACACGCGACTTACACCCGCTTGATTGATTTCATGCGGCTTGATGCCCAACAAGGACTTGCCGTCAAACATCACAGTGCCCGTGTCTGGTACAAGTTTGCCTACAAAACAATTCAGCAATGTAGATTTGCCCGCACCATTTGGTCCGATGATTGCGTGAATGGTTCCTTCTTCGATATCAAGATTAACGTTTTGCAACGCCTTCAAACCACCGAAGCTTTTATTCACATTTTGGACTTCTAAAATTCCCATCAGCCCTCTCCTTATTCTGCAGGTGTAGCAGCAGCTTGTGCGCTATCATCTTTGTCATTCTTTTTCTTATTGCGGAATTTGTCAGCGATCTTTTGACCACCTTCCATCAAACCACCAGGCAAGAAGATAACAATCATCATGAACAACAAACCAAGTGTCAGATGCCAACCTTTACCCACGAATGGATAGAAAACAGCCACAAGGAAATCTTCCATACCATCTGGCAAAAACGCGAACCATTCATGCAGAACTTTTGAGTTAATCTTGGATACAATGTTTTCCATATACTTAATGAAACCTGCACCAAGCACTGGCCCGATCAATGTGCCGACACCACCAAGAATGGTCATCAAAACCACCTCACCAGAAGCTGTCCAGAACATACGTTCCGCACCCGCCTGTGTGTCCATTGCCACAAGTAATCCACCTGCTAACCCTGCATACATGCCAGATATTACAAAAGCAGCCAGCGTATATGGCTTAGAGTTTAGCCCAGTATAATTCACACGCTGCTGGTTTGATTTAACTGCACGCAACATCATACCGAAAGGTGAACGGAAGATGCGGATAGACAGGTAAAATGCTGCAAGCATCAACAAGCCAGCAATGTAATAACCTGCGTTGATTACGAACAACCAACCACCCAATTTCAACTCATAGGTTGCACCCATTTGTAAGCCAAACAGATTTGCTTTTGGCGAAGCTCCTGCTGCCAATGGCGCATCAAAGATACGAGGATCGTTTAGTTTTGGCTGCAAACCCGTTTCACCACCTGTGATTGGTGTTAAAACAGAATAAGCCAAAGCATATGCCATCATCGCAAAACACAGCGTTAGGATCGAAAAGTAAATTCCTGAGCGACGCAATGAAATCCAGCCAATAACAAGACTGATAAGACCAGCAACGACAATAGATACGATAATTGCTGGGATCACATTCATTGTCAGCAGTTTCATCATCCAGATCGCAGCATAGGATCCTATGCCAAGGAATGCAGCGTGACCGAATGACAGATAACCTGTCAAACCAAACAGAATGTTAAAGCCAATCGCAAAAATCCCAAAGATCACAAAACGCTGCATCAAATCAGGGTAACCTGCGTTGAACTGAGCCATGCCAGAGGTTTCAGGGAATGGGTTTAGGATGAAAGGTGCAAACACAACCATAGTGATTACAATCCACATCAGACGTGTGTCTTTTTTGTTTAATCCAAACATTGGATTATTCCTCCATCACGCCTTTGCGGCCCATTAGACCACGCGGCATTGTCAAAATAACGATAATAGCAACCAGATAGATCACAACTTGGTTGATCCCTGGGATCACCTGCAAAACAGTATCCATCGAAGCAAAGCTTTCTAAAATACCCAGTAAGAAGCCCGCGGCAACAGCACCTGGTAAAGAGCCCATGCCACCTACAACGACCACAACAAAGCTGAGAACGAGGAAATCCATACCCATATGATAGTTGGGCGCATTAATCGGCGCGTACATCACACCAGCCAGTCCCGCCACAGCAGCGGCAATACCGAACATCAGCGTGAAACGTTTATCGATGTTAATACCAAGCAACCCGACTGTTTCACGATCCGCCATACCTGCACGCACGACCATACCGAACGTTGTGAATTGCAAGAAAGCAAACACTGCGCCAATGATCAAAGCAGCAAAGAAGAAGTAAATGATCCGCCAATATGGATAGATAATCGTGTTTGGATCAAATCCGAACATCGTACCAAAATCAAATGACCCAGCGAATGCTGCTGGTGCACCGATTGGAATTGGGTTCGCACCATAGAAAAACTTAATGATTTCTTGTAATACAATCGCCAAACCGAATGTCACAAGAATCTGATCCGCATGCGGACGTTTATAGAAGTGCTTGATCAGCCCTCGTTCCATGATGATACCCACAAGGATCATCACTGGAATAGAGAATACGATGGCCAGCGGAACCGACCAATCAATGATCGCAGCCCCTGTTTCAACCCCAAACCAATCATTCACATAGGGCACATTCACCTTTAGTGGATTGCCCAAGAAATCTGTTTTCGTCTCATCAATAACAACATGAGACCACGTTAAAATTCTGTTTAATGTTACGGCACAGAACGCACCAATCATAAACAGTGCGCCATGCGCAAAATTAACGACACCTAATGTGCCGAAAATCAAAGAAAGTCCTAGCGCGATCAGAGCATACGCTGATCCTTTATCCAGCCCATTAACTATCTGAGCGATAAACTCGCTGAGTTCCATTTTTCATACCTCAAGGATTTGCCCAAAGTCCTTCGGGCGTTAAAGAACCGGACAGGTCACACCTGTCCGGTTCAAGATTTAATTATGCACCTGGGTTACAAGCACCTAGCTCACCACCAAAGATGGAAGCATCGTATGTTACTTGTGCTGCTGGTGTCACCTCAACGATTTCCAGAAGGTCGAACTCAGATGTTGGGTTCTCTTTACCCTTCACAACAAGCACGTCTTTGAAACACTGGTGATCTTCTGCACGATACAATGTTGGACCGTTGCCCATACCGTCGAACTCAAAGCCTTCAAGAGCTTCTGCAACGCCACATGGGTTGAATGTGCCAGCACGCTCACATGCATCAGCATATAGGATCGCTTGTACATATGTTGTGTGTGCAGCCTGTGATGGTGGGAAGCCATACTTTTCACCGAATGACTTAACGAATGCTTTTGAGCCTTCGTCAGACAGTGACCAGTGCCAGTTCGTTGAACCAAAGATACCTTTAACGTTCGCACCCGCACCTTTCGCCATCAAGCGAGAGTACAATGGAACGATGATTTCAAAGTTCTTACCGTTCACCAGCTTGTCACGTAGACCGAACTGGACAGCGTTTGTTAGTGAGTTCACCATGTTACCGCCGTAGTGGTTTAGAACCAGAACGTCAGCATCTGACTGTAGAACAGGTGTGATGTATGATGAGAAGTCTGTTTGTGTCAGTGGTGTTTTAACCGCTGCAACTGTTTCCCAACCCATCGCTTCTGTTGAAGTACGCACAGCTTCTTCTGTTGTGTAACCCCAGTTATAGTCAGCTGTTAGGTGATAAGCTTTACGGTCTTTACCGTAGTTTGCACCCAAGATCGGCGCCAAAGCAGCACCAGACATGTAAGAGTTAAAGAAGTGACGGAAACCGTTAGCTTTCTTATCCTTACCTGTTGTGTCGTTTGAGTGTGTCAAACCAGCCATAAAGATAACGCCAGCTTCTTGACATAGAGCTTGCACAGCAACAGCCACACCAGATGATGAACCACCTGTGATCATAACTGCGCGATCTTTTTCGATCATAGAACGTGCAGATGCACGTGCTGCATCAGCTTTAGTTTGCGTATCGCCTGTGACGTACTCAACTTTTTTACCAAGGATACCATTACCCTTAAGCGCTTTGGATGTGAAAGTGTTCATCATCCCGCCGTCACCGCCACCATTTAGGTGCTCAACAGCTAGCTCATACGCACGAAGCTCATCCGCACCCTCATCCGCATATGGACCAGATTGTGGTACGTTAAAGCCAAGTGTTACAGACCCGCCAGTTGGCGCGTTTGTATACGCATGTGCTTGATTTACAAAAAATGTAGGGGCAGCCATACCAGCACCCATTACGGCACCAGATTTAAGCAAACCACGACGTGTTAAAATAGACATAGATTTCCTCCCATGTTCTAGCACGATCTGAACCTCCCAGAACGCCGTGCCAGTGTCTTGTCGACGCGCTTAGGATATTACAATCTGTAACTTTTACAATAAATAACTGTTTTTGTTTATTTATTTTGTAAATTAATTGAATTTACATATCCGTTAATAGTAAATATATTTACTAAACTACAGTTTTTTGTTTAAAAATAAAGGGAAGCGATTATGGCGCGCACTCTTCTAGGAACCAGAATCCGCGAAAACAGGCGATCTAAGAAGATTAGCCAAGCTGCATTGGCAAAGACCGCTGGCATTTCTGCATCTTATTTAAACTTGATTGAACACAACAGGCGGGGAATCGGAGGCAAGACATTACTGGCTTTAGCGCGTGTTCTAGAAATTGATCCAAGAGAACTCACAGAGGGTGCTGATCAAGCCTTAATTGACCGCGTAAACCAAGCCGCAGCAAACACCCCATCAATAAAATGCGAAACCAGTCGAACAGAAGAATTCATCGCACGCTTTCCCGGTTTTGCAAGATTGATTGGGCGGCAGTTTGAACAATCTTCGGCACAGGGTGAAACGTTGCAAGCACTATCGGATCAAATGAACAATGATCCATTCTTTTCAGAAGCTATGCATCTGATGTTGTCAAATATCACCACCATCAAATCGACAGCAGAAATTTTATCGGATGAACAGTCTCTGCCTGATAGTTTGAAAGATAAGTTTCTGAAAAACCTGCTCGATGAAGCAAACCGGCTGGCACAAACCGCCGAAGATATCCTGCAACATTTTGAACCTTCACCCGAAGACAATACGCAAACAAGTGATAACGCGACAGCAGAGGCGCTTTTAGAGCAATGCGATTACTATATAGACGATTTGGAAAACAACGACACCTCTGCCCAACGCTATATGGATACGCTGAACATCCCAGATGACGAACAGTCTGAAACGCTCGCAACATTAGAGCGATATACAGAAATTACAAAAATGCTGCCAATCCAAGCTTTTTTACCAATCGCACAAAAGCTCCAATTCGACCCTATTGCTCTATCCCAAGAGCTAAATATCCCACTCACATTAATCTTAAAACGATTGGCCCATATGCCACGCGGGGATGACATTCCCAGATTTGGCATAATGGAATGCGATGGCAGTGGCGCTGTGATTTTCCGAAAGAAACTACCAACACTTTCACTGCCACGCTTCAGCGGCGCCTGCCCCCTATGGCCAATATACCGCAGCCTAAGTCAGCCATATTTACCGATCAAAGCTTTCATGAACACACCCACTGGCGAAAGATTCCTAACATATTCCCTTGCGCAATATGATGAACCCAATGCGATTGGCCTACCTGCCAGAGCAAGCGCAGTTATGGCATTCACACCCGATTATGACATGCTGCTAACGAAACCACAGATCGCATCACAACCCAATTTGGCAGTCGGATTGCAGTGCCCAGTGTGCCCCCGCGACAATTGTGCGGCCCGCAGGTCAAAATATCTGCTACAGTAGTTCCTGCTTGCCTAAATGAAGATTCGTTATAGGGTAACCAAGCCGCATATTTTGGGAGGAGTGCGTGGCTAAATCAGTTTTACTCGTCGAGGACGAGCCGTTTATTATTGAGGCTTTGTCCTTTTTGTTAACCCGTGAAGGGATAAATGTGTCCGCGTTTATGGATGGTAATGGATGTGTTGAGCATATCCAAAAAACAACGCCTGACTTAGTTGTTTTGGATATGATGCTGCCCAACAAAAGTGGCATGCAAATACTAGAGGAATTACGCGCCATTGATGGCCTCGCAAATTTACCTGTACTGATGTTAACGGCCAAAGGCCAAAAAAAAGACCGTACTGCCGCCGAGGAAGCAGGTGTTAGTTTGTTTATGACGAAGCCGTTCTCAAATAAAGAAATTATACAGAACATAAATAAACTGTTGTCATCATGAGCGAAGAAACATCCTTTGATAACATCGATAAAGGCAACCGCAGAAGCCGCAAAAAACGCGAGATTGCGTTGATCTTACCAATCATTGGCACCTTCCTACTTCTCACGCCAATCCTTAAGGTGTTTATTCGAGATGATGAAAGTTCTCTTCTGATCCCAACTCTTTTATTTATCTTTGGCGTTTGGGCTCTGCTGATTGCAGCAGCTTACATTCTATCAAGGGCCTTAGCGCCTGAGATTAGAGAAAAATAATGTTAACTTTTAATATAGTTGCAGGCATCTGCTTGGCCTATGTGGCAATCCTATTTGGCGTGGCCGCTCTTGCCGAACAATGGGCACATAAAAAGAAAATGACTTTTCTAAAGTCGCCAATCATCTACACGCTTTCTATATCCGTTTATTGTACCGCATGGACTTTTTATGGCGCTGTGGGGTCAGCTGCACGAAATGGCTTAGAGTTCCTAGCAATTTATGTCGGTCCAACTTTAGTTTTCATCGGCTGGTGGTGGCTATTGCGGAAGTTGGTTCGTATCGGACGCACCCAACGCATCACATCCATCGCCGACCTTATTTCATCACGTTATGGCAAAAGTAACCTGCTAGCGGTCGTCGTAACCTTACTCGCTGTCATAGGCACAACACCTTATATAGCACTTCAACTACAATCCTTAACACTCAGCTTTGCTGTATTCACAGAAACTAATGCAAATGCTCCGTCACCAGCAATCACAGCATTGCTTATCGCAATCGGGCTGGCCGCTTTTACGGTTGTTTTTGGTACACGTAATTTAGATGCTAATGAGCGCCACCACGGTGTAGTTACAGCGATCGCATTAGAAGCTGTTGTAAAGCTGGTCGCTCTTTTGGCCGTTGGTATTTTTGTTGTTTGGTTCGTAGCAGACGGCCCAAAAGACATCCTTGAAAATGCTGAAAGCATGATGCCAAAAGACGCAGGTGTTTTCAATTCGCGGTGGGTGACACTTACATTTCTGTCAGCGACAGCCATCATTTGCCTGCCACGTATGTTCCAAGTTGTGGTCGTGGAAAATGATGCCGAAAGCCACTTAGCAACCGCAAGTTGGGCATTCCCACTGTATCTATTTCTAATGTGTTTATTTGTTGTTCCAATCGCAGTTGTGGGTCAAGAAATATTACCAAGCGGATCCAACCCTGATCTCTTCGTTTTAACCGTGCCTCTTGCAATGGGCCAAGAGGGTCTTGCAGCCCTTGCATTTCTAGGGGGGTTTTCATCAGCCACTTCTATGGTGATTGTTGCCGCGATTGCACTTTCAACAATGGTATCAAACCACATCGTTTTACCGCTGTGGCTTTACCGCACTCAATCGCGCAATCCTGAAAGTGATGACGTGCGCTCTATCCTTTTGCGCAGCAGACGTATCAGCATCGCGGGCATTCTTGCATTAGGGTATTTCTATTATCGTTTAACAGGCGGCACATCAGCACTGGCATCTATAGGCCTAATCGCATTCTTAGGCATTGCCCAAGTTTTACCAGCACTCTTTTTTGGCTTATTCTGGAAAAACGCATCTCGTTCAGGGGCGCTTGCAGGTATTCTTGTTGGCTTCGCGGTTTGGGCCTACACTTTATTTCTGCCAAGTTTTGGCGATACGTTCTTACTGTCAAAAAACACCATCGAAAACGGATTGTTTGGGATTGCGGCTTTACGACCACAAGCTCTTTTAGGTGTTGATATTGCTGATCCTCTGGTTCACGCAGTTTTCTGGTCGATGTGCTTAAATCTTTTGGTATTTGCTTCAGTGTCTCTTTTTACATCCCCCAAACCACTAGAAAATTTACAAGCTCTAGAATTTACAAATGTGTTCGGGCGTACATCCCAGCGCCACATGCCAAGCCAAATCACAACATCTGATGATTTATTCATCTTAGCTCAACGTATCTTAGGTCGAACAGAAGCCGGGCGGTTATTCAGTGAGAAAGCACAAGAACAAGGGAAGCCATCTGGGCTCCCCGACCCAACGCCTGAGCTTATCCTCACGCTTGAGCGTGAGCTTGCAGGTTCTGTAGGTGCAGCAACAGCTCACGCAATGGTCGGACAAATTTCAGGACGTGATACTGTGTCCGTTGAAGAGTTAATCGCCGTTGCAGACGAAACAGCACAAGTTATGGAATATTCAGCACGGTTAGAAAAACAATCAAAAGAGCTGGCGGCAACCGCAAAACAATTGCGTCGCGCGAACAACAAACTAACCAAACTCAGCCAACAAAAAGACGACTTCCTTAGTCAAGTCAGTCACGAATTGCGAACTCCAATGACTTCTATCAGATCGTTCTCTGCAATCCTGATGAATGATGGCGAAATTGATCGTGAACAATTTGCACATTTTTCATCTATTATTAATGATGAAAGCCAACGTTTAACACGTATTTTGGACGACATTTTGGACTTAAGTTTTTTGGAAAGCGGCAAGGTGAAACTGAACCTTGAAAATCGCAATCTTGGTAAACTTATTGAGCAATCTATCACGGCCAGCCAAACGGCCTTTGATACAAAAGAAATCAAAGTGAACATTCCAACAGCGTTCCATAAAGTCACGCTATTTACAGATGCTGATCGTCTTGCGCAGGTTTTCATCAACCTCATTACAAATGCCATTAAATATAACGATAAAGATCTTCCCATTATTAACTTTAGCGTTTCAGAAACCGTTAAAACCGTAACCGTCACAATTTCAGACAATGGCCCTGGCGTATCCGAGGCCGATCAAGAAATCATCTTTGAAAAATTTTCCAAACTTTCGTCTGGGGCATCTTCAAGTGGTGTTGGACTTGGGTTATCTATTTGTGCTGAAATTATGCGCAATCTTGGTGGTGATGTTGTCTTTACCCCATCTAAAACAGGGGCAATGTTCACCGTAACCATCCCCAGAACCATAAAATCGCGCGACGCAAGGTAATTGACGACAAAACTGTCAAAGCCATATTTAATATAGAAAAATTGATTCAGAGGTCCTCATGTTTAACGCTGACGAAAATGATATCCGCTTTGCCATCCGCCATGTTATTGGCTTGGATACAGTCACAGATTTAGAGCCATTCAAAGATTATGGCGAAGACATCTGTGATGCTGTCATTTCTGAAGCTGCACGTGTTGCCACTGAAATCGTAGCCCCTGTAAACCACTCTGGCGATACAACAGGCGCAAAATGGCATTCTGACAATACAGTGACAACGCCAGAGGGCTTTAAAGAAGCTTTCAAAGCTTTGGGCGAAGGTGGCTGGACAGGAATTGGTACCGCAGAAGAATATGGCGGGCAGAATATGCCAGAATTGCTATGCGCTGCTGTGCGTGAAATGTGGCATTCAGCAAACATGGGTTTTGCACTGTGTCACCTACTGACCGAAGGTCTTATCCACGCATTGCAAACTTCAGCTTCAGAAGAACAAAAGCAAATGTTCATCCCGCCAATGGCCGAGGGTCGCTGGACAGGAACAATGAACCTGACAGAAGGCCAAGCAGGTACTGATCTTGCCTCTATTCGTTCAACAGCAACACCAGATGGCGATCATTACCGCATCAAAGGTCAAAAGATTTTCATTACATATGGTGAACATGATATGTCAGAAAATATCGTTCACCTTGTATTGGCGCGCACACCGAACGCACCTGAAGGTGTTAAAGGTATCTCTGTATTTATCGTGCCTAAATACCTTGTGAATGAAGATGGTTCATTGGGCGAACGCAATGATGTGAAATGCGTATCTATCGAGCATAAAATGGGTATCAACGGATCCCCAACAGCTGTTTTACAATACGGCGAAAACGAAGGCGCTATTGGCTATATGGTTGGCCCTGAAAACAATGGTCTGCAAGTGATGTTCAACATGATGAACCACGCACGTTTCGGTGTGGGCATCCAAGGTTTGTCAATTTCCAACCGCGCATATCACCAAGCTCTAAGCTATGCCCAAGAACGTAAGCAAGGCACACCACTTGATCGCGCTGATGGCGATGCAATCATTCACCACCCAGATGTTATGCGTCTGCTGGCAACAATGCGTGCTGAAATCGAAGCCATGCGTTCCTTGGCATTATACGGTGCAACCATGCTGGATCGCGGTCATTACGAAACAGGCGAAACGCAATCGCATTCACAAACACGTGCCGAATTGATGGTTCCAATCATCAAAGGTTGGATGACAGAACGTTCTGTAGACATAGCTTCAGATGGTGTTCAAATTCACGGCGGTATGGGTTTTATAGAAGAAACTGGTGCGGCTCAACATTTACGCGATGCACGCATCTTACCAATTTACGAAGGCACAACTGCGATCCAAGCAAATGACTTGATGTTCCGTAAAACAATGCGCGACCAAGGTGTGGCCGTTCGTTCACTGCTAGAAGATATTCGAAATGGCGCAGACGATGCTTTGAACGCAGCTGCAGACGATGCAGAGCAAGCATTAGAGTACATCCTAACTGGTGGATTATCCACACGTGAAGCTGCTGCTATTTCCGTTCCATACCTGATGATGCTTGGACACCTAACTGGCGGCTGGATGGCGCTGAAAAACAAAACCGCTGCGAATGATCAAAAGGGTTCAGGCAACTGGGACGATACGTTCCTGAATGCCAAGGTTGCCCATGCGAATGTTTTCGCAGCGCATAGCTTACCCCGTGTGAAATCATTGGCACAAACAATCTTAAACGGCTCCGCTTCTATCGAAGCAATGGACGCAGGTTGGTTTGCTGCTTAATAGAGCTTCTTTCGCACTTAAAAAAGATGCCGCCCCACATGATAAATTTCATGTGGGGTTTATTTTTTGATTGATTTCATTCAAACCGAATCACCTGAAAGTTGTGAAAAAATTGCTCGCACAAAGAAAATCGTATCCAGCGCGTATATCTAAAAGTCGCACAAAATACACCTTCTGATTTTTCAAAAAAATCCAATAACATCCATAAGTTGTAAAACACTCTCAAAACGAACTGTTTCCTTGATAGTCCTAAAAAATATGACGTAATCGTGGCTAAAGTATAGCTAAATTGTGTCTTCAATATTGAATGGTCGGCGACTTGGGCTGCACCAAAATCACTCGCAAATAGCATTACGAAAAATAGCTCATGTGGGGTGAGAAATGCAGACGGTACCAACAACAACGACTACAACCAGTGATGTATTTAACGGCTTAAGCGTAACACAAGACGTTACACTCCCTGTATCTACAGATGAAACATTACCTTTGAACGTTAACATTACGACGAGCGGTTTATCACCTGATATTAATATAGCTTTAGTGATCGATACTTCGGGATCAACAGGTAACAGCTCTGGTAGCGATGTTGACGGTGACGGTGACAATGACACATTTTTAGAAGCCCAACAAATCGCAGCACAAGAAGTGTTCCAAAGTTTTATTGACGCTGGTTATGATCCAAGTGCTGTAGAGATTACATTGATTGAATACAATTCTGATGGCACAACAATAGGAACGTTCACCTTAGATCAACAAGCTCAATTCAACACTGCTGTTAACAATTTAAACGATGATGGTCTTACAAATTTTGAAGCTGGCTTAGACGAGGTCATCGACACATGGACCGCAGCAGGTGATGTTGGCACGGACGATACAAATGCAGTAATCTTTCTATCTGATGGGGCACGCAACAGAGGTGATAACGGCTCTGATGAACTTGCAACATTGGAAACAAACTTTGGTGCAAGCGTTACAGCAATTGGCGTAGGTTCTAACAGCTCATTAGGTGACCTTAACACTATCGACAATACAGGCGGCGCAGAGCGTGTAACAGATGTGGCTCAATTGATCGACGTCATCACGGCACCACCACCTTTACCAGAGTTACAACAAATCGAAGTGTTCGTGGATGGCATCAGTTATGGCGTTTTCACACCAGGTGACGGTGTTTTGGTATCAACACCATTAGGTTTCACAATCAACGATCAGGAAATCACAGGCTTCCCAGTGACTTTCGGTGAGGACTTAGAGGTAGAAGTGGTTTCAAGCTTCGATGATGGCACCTCTGTATTAACATCTGGTGTTGTTATTATTCCGTTCGTTCCCTGCTTTGTAAAAGGCTCGATGATTTTAACTTCGCGTGGATTAGTTCGTGTCGAAGAATTAGAAGCAGGCGACCAAGTTTTAACGCGTGATAATGGCTTGCAAGAAATCCGCTGGATTGGGTCATCACGTGTTCCAGCATCACGTTTGGCGAAAAATGAAAAACTGCGCCCTATTAAAATCATAAAAGATGCATTTGGTAAAAACTTACCAGAGCAAGATCTCTTTATATCTCGCCAACACCGCGTATTTTTACAAAGCTGGCACGCGGAATTAATGTTTAGCAGCACTGATATTCTCGTTCCTGCCCACGCGCTCGTAAACGATACGACAATAACTGTAGATTACTCTGCAAATGATGTTGTTTATTATCACATAGCATTCGATCGTCACGAAGTGATATTCAGCAATGGCTTACCAACTGAAAGCTTCCACCCATGCATAGCAACAGTTGCCGAAATGAAGCCAGAAGCCAAACAAGAACTTCTGACGTTATTTCCTAATATGGTTGAGCAAACCGCAGCATATCCTGCTGCATATCCAAGCTTAAAACCTTATGAATGGCGTATGATAGCTAAAAACCTAAATTCATAACGATGATATGTTAGCGCTATTTGATTACTCAAAGGCGCACGTCCACCTTATATCCAAACGTTACAATCTCTCCTGCTGGCAACTCTATACTATTAGGTCGCTCAGAAATTTGGTGCGATCCACCCATTCTTGCTGCCATCCCATGCCATGGCTCGATGCATAGGAATGGCGCCCCTAGCTTACTCCAAAGCGCAAGATTAGGTAGGTTATCAAATTCAAACATAAGCTGCGGCCCACCTTTAACGCCATATGATAAACCAGTACCACTCCCGTTTGGGAAGATCATTGCATCCTCGATGAACATATCTGATGTGATCTCCAAACATCCTTTGGTAAAAGGCGATGCATGCAATTGATCAGGCAGCAACCCACCTTGCAAACGCGCCATTTCTGGTTCCGCTGCATTGTCCAATATGACATGATGCGTTCCCCCTTCACTGCCTGGTAGTGGCCAAGAAAACGCAGGATGAAATCCAAAGCCAAATGGCATCAAACGATCATCACGGTTCTCAATAACAACTGTTACATCCAGCGTTGTACCTACAATATGGTGGGTAACACTCATTTTAAAAGAAAATGGATATACTTGCCGCGTACGATTGGTATCTCGCAATACATGTCGGCACATATTGGGCGTATGTTTTTCAAGCGTAAATATAGAACGTCGCGCAAAACCATGCTGAGGCATGTCTGCAATATGATCGTCCACCGCAACCTTATCATCGGGTGCACGCCCAACAATTGGGAACAATACTGGTGCACGCCCCGTCCAAAACTCTTTATCCCCGCTCCATAAGATATTATGCCCATCTTGCGTATATAAGGCCTGCATTTCAGCGCCTACGTCGGAAACAGACAAGAGCAAATGTTCGTTTTTAAGAGAAACTAAGTTGGATATCACAAGCTTTGACCATTTTATTATTCTTCAAAAACAACGGTAATTCCATGCGAGCCACAATTCAACAAGATCACATGAAACGCTCGTTAATGAGTGCTGAAAAATATCTAATAAAATTAAAAAACAGGCCCTGTTTAGGTCAATGTCCATTGCTTGATTACCATCAATACCTTAATACGCGAGTGAAAATTTGCGGCACTTATGGTTTTAAAAGTTCAGCTTGAAATAAACCATTCAAAGCCACCTAGGAAATTCACAATATGTCAGATCACCAAACACGGCATCACGTACGTCGTCACATAATTATTGGAGACGGTGTCACTGCAGCAGCATTTGCAGAAAACTGTTCATTCGAATCTGGAGACGAATTAATTGTCATCGGGAAAAATGCTGCGCATCTTGGTCGTGGTTTAGCATATGCAGCAGAACCAAAAGAAACACCTTGGCGTTTTGCATATTTGTTGAATTCGCCTGCTGAAGATATCGATCCGAATTTTGGTCTATGGCTAGAAGAAAACTGGGAAAATATATCTGCAAAAATGCAAGGTCGCAGATTAGACTGGTTGGCAGCAGCACAAACCTTGGTCAGCCAAGGTGACATAAAAGGCTTGAATGTACCGCGTGCTTTTCTTGGTGATTTTATCGAAGAACGTACAAGGAATGCATTGGCTAAACACAAACAGAATGGCCTTAAAATCCAACTGATCAATAACACCGCAATCGCTATTGAAAAAAGACCGGACGGTTTTCGTATTGAAACCACAGATGGCCGATACTTTGATGCAGATACCGTAGACATCGCAACAGGCGGCCCTGAAACGCAACGTATTGATGGTGATGAAAGTGCATTCAGTGCACCAACACTGTTTGGCAACGAAGAACGCATTGCAGAGCATATCAAAAAAGGTTCCGAAATCCTTTGCATCGGTATGAATGCTACGATGCTTGATGTGTTGCGCTTGTGCCAATCATTGCTACCCGAAAATCAAATTCGTCTAGCTGCATGTTCCCCTCGCGGTTCCTTACCAGAACCTTTGATCCCGCAATTACCACGTAAAATTATGCGTCCAAATTTAAAGGGACCTTATGAAACTGCCGAAAGCTTTCTTGCTGCAGTAAAGGAAAATATGAAAGCAGCACGCAAAGACGGTCACCAGATGGGCGAATTGCGCTCAGGCTTCCGTGCATATTTTATCGAACACGGCTTAAAGCACTTCATGCCAAATATAGAAGAAGCCCGTAAAGTTCCGAACACTTTGCGCCATTGGTTGCGTGGTGGTACACGCGACACGATTATGGATTTCAAAAGATTGAGTGCAATAGGCTCAACAAAAATCATTTGTGGGGGTGTTCATGCGATTGAACCAACAGCATCTGGTGCAGAAGTCATTTTCAAAGATAACGCTGGGGTTTTAACAAGGCGTGAAACAGGCTTCGTTATCAACTGTTCTGGTGCAGGGTCACAATTTACATTTGACCCATTAACCCGTTCACTGATTGATCGAGGATGGGTAAAGGTTTGTACACAAAGTGGCGGCATTGAAGTCGGCAAAGCATGCTGCACAACAATTGCAGGGTTACGTCATCTATCGCCCGCAACAACTGTAATTGGCGACGAAGTCATGCCAATGCCACTCTATGACGCGCACTTATTACGCACACAAGTATTTCAAGCATAGTAGAGCAATTCAACATAAGCCAAATCACTTTAAAATAACAAAATATGGTGGCGGAGACGAAGTCCGCCATATAAATTTGATATATATATGATAAATAATAGTTAATTTTATTTCATAAATAATAATACCACATAATATACCACTATATGAATTATTAACGAGCTATATTTGCATCAAGGAACCTTAAGCAAATTCCTCTCCCGCTACCAATCTTCCTGTGTATATCATGTAGATAAAAGACCAGACCAAAGCGAATACCCTTTGATTGCTGTCTCAGGGAACAAAAGCTTAATAAATCGTTTAGAATTACTGAGTCTATCCCAATTGCTTTCAATAAATGTCTGCTATGGGGGAAACATAAGATGTCACTATAATCTCAGTGATATTGTCACAATGGGCGGAAAGGAGACATTGCACTAATAGCAGTCTTTTAGTTGCCTCCATGTAACGAACATCTGCTTAGAGCCCCAAACTAGACATTTGTAGTTAATCAAAACTTTATAAGTTAGTGGGACAAGGGTAACTCCACAGTACTGGTCAATATTGCGGTTACACATAAAACACCGACAACACAGATTACTTCGAATTTTATAGAGAGCCCTAAGTGTTTTGCAGCTTTTTGACTTCCATTAAGCAATGAGGGAACAAATCGTAATTTATTTACAGCGGCTAAAGCAAGTAGCACTGCCACAATAGATATTTTAAGGATTAGAACCCGTCCATAAATGGACGTGAATAAAACTCCCCAGCTTCCGACTAAAAGCCAAGATAAGATGACACCAGCGATGATCAATATTGGAACTAATATAGATGCTATAAGTCCAAATCGTTCAGCAAGGCTTGCTGCTATATCTAATGAAAGTGTGCCTTTGATCGATTGATATATGGGATAAAGTGCACCTATCCAAAATGCAGCTACGCAAAGATGTAATAACAGCAGCGTCGAAGCATAGATCGTTTCAACATCCGTTACATGCCCAATGCGTGTGAAAGACCAAAGCGTAATCACGGCTCCTAAAGCAGCAATAACTGCTCCATAATTCATTAATATACATCCAACAAGAATAAGCAGCAGCCCTACTATGCGGTATAAAAATGCTGACCCAACATGGGTTTCCCATAAAACCCCCAACATCTCCAAGTCGTAAAGTCCAGTCATATCACCTGTTAAAGCCGCTCCGCGTAATAGATAACCCATTATGGCAGCCAGTATGCCACCAGTTGCAAGTATGATGATTGTCTTGCCCGCGATTAGATCACTGTTTTGAGGAAAGACTACTTTGAAAAAACTCAAACCTGCCGCACCCATGACCGATAGATACAAAAATATCTTTGCGATCAGGGATGCAGCCATCCATGGATCAAGGAGCATTTATTCTGTTACCTCAAACGAAAAATTACCCTTAAGAGCATGCCCATCTGTACCTAAAGCACGCCATTCAATTTTATAGGTACCTGCTCCAAATGTTTTCAAAGGTATTGTCGCGGTCTTTTGAAAAGATTTTTGCCCTTCTAAATCCAGTTCAACATTAGAATGTTCTTTGTGGGTCGCCGTTACTTTAGTCAAGCGTACTTTCTTTGCAAAGATTAACTCAATTGTTTTAGGTACTGATGTGACAATAGCACCATTATCTGGGGTAGTTGAATTAACTTTCGAATGTGCGAAAGCAGAACTGCCCACTGCGATGAAAAGGCAAGTTGCGATAAGTTTTTGCATTCTTATATCCCCAATCATTATTCTTTGATGTCTGTGACAGTCAGCTTGCCATTGATGCGTTCGGCAGAGAATTCGATTTCTTTGCCAGCGTCTAAAGTTGAAGCATCAACATCTTCTGATAAACGAAAAACCATTGTCATGGCAGGCATGCCAAGTGTTGGCAGCTCTTCATGGATAAGTGTCACTTTTCCTGTTTTGGGATCAATCTTTTTAACAACACCTTTCGTGTAAACTACATCCTCAGCATCTTGGTTTTCTGCGCCACTCTCGTGGTTTTCATGGTGTTTAGAGTGATCATAGTTTTCATCATCCTCATGATGTTTGGAATGATCGTGCTCATCTGAGTGCTCATGTTTTTCACCATCAGCATGTCCATGAGTGGTCTTTTCAGATTTATTTGCGCCGTGATTACTATGATCGTCCGAATGAGAGCCGCTAGCGAATGCTGTGGCGGATAGTGATAGGATGAGCATTGTTGATAAGATTTGCGTTTTCATAGCCTTGTCCTTTTAAAAATGTTTGGTTCAAGGCTGACCTATGTCAGCCTTTTGATGTTGGTTTTGGAGTGATTTGGGTTTGTGAATCTGTTTTTCTAGCATGTTCAGGGAGTTCACCTGTCCATTCATAGGCTTGTGTACCTTGAGGGTTTTTGTACCAACCTGGGTCAGAGTAGTCATCCGCTGCAATCCCTTCGCGTACTTTCACGACAGAGAACATTCCACCCATTTCAATCGGCCCATGCGGCCCCCAGCCTGTCATCATTGGGATCGTGTTATCAGGCAGTTCCATTTCCATAACACCCATATCAGCCATACCCGCTGTGCCCATTGCCATAAATTCTGGCTGGAACGTTTGGATTTTATTGGAAAGGCTGCGTTGATCCGTACCAATAAATGTAGGAACGTCATGTCCCATTGCATTCATTGTATGATGTGATTTGTGGCAATGAATTGCCCAATCACCTAAGTGTACAGCATCAAATTCAAAGGCACGCATTGCACCGACTGGAAGATCAATTGAAACTTCTGGCCAACGTGCCGTTTCAGGCACCCATCCACCATCGGTACATGTAACGGAGAAATCATACCCGTGCATATGAATGGGGTGGTTGGTCATTGTCAGGTTTCCAACGCGTATGCGCACACGATCATTTTGATTAACGACGATTGGATCGATGTCAGGAAAGATGCGGCTATTCCAAGTCCATAAGTTAAAATCCGTCATCGTCATAATGCGAGGAACATATGTGCCAGGCTCAATATCAAACGCATTCAGCATAAAGACAAAATCACGATCAACAGGCATAAATGTAGGGTCTTTAGGATGAACGATAAACATACCCATCATTCCCATCGCCATTTGTACCATCTCATCGGCGTGTGGATGATACATGAATGTACCACTCTTTGTGAGGTCAAATTCGTAAACAAAGGTTTTACCAGGAGGGATGCCAGGATGGCTAAGGCCACCCACGCCATCCATACCAGATGGCAATATCAAACCATGCCAATGAATTGTTGTATGTTCTTGCAATTTGTTTGTTACGAAAATCCGAACGCGGTCACCTTCAACCGCTTCGATTGTTGGCCCCGTCGATTGACCATTATACCCCCAAAGGTATGCTGTCATACCTTCCGCCAATTCACGTTCAACAGGTTCGGCAATCAGATGGAATTCTTTCACACCGTTGTTCATACGGAAAGGTAACGTCCATCCATTCAGGGTTACCACGGGTTGATAATCAGGTCCTGATGGTGGATGCAGTGGTCCTTGTGTGGATGCGTTATCCATCACAGCCGCTTCAGGCAATCCCATGTTCGTAGTGCTACCCCATGCGTTCGCGGATAGAAGTGTTGCGCCCGCTGTTGCGCCTGCTCCTAAAAGTTGTCTTCTATTTAACATTTCATGTCCTTTCGAATATTATGTGCTGATCAGCAAAAACCAGCATCATTCATCATCGTCGTCATTTGCTTCAGTGGAGATTCCGCCATAAATAGCAGCTTGTAAGTTGGCTTTTGCGAGCCAGAAATCACGTTTGGCTTCATCAGCTTCCAGATGAGCTTCCAGCGTTTCCCGTGTATCTTCAAGCAATTCAAAAGTGCTTGTGATCATCCCATTATTGCTGAGTAGCGCCGCTTCATCCACAACCGCTCGCAGAGGAAGAACCGTATCGCGGTAGTGTTTCGCAATTTGGTGCGTTCCATGATAAGCCGCTTCTGCCGAACGTGCTTGGGACCTGATATTCACAGCCTTTTCCGCAACAACATTGGCATCTCGTAAATAGGCAAGTTCTGCTTTGCGCAATCGTGCTTTACCTGTGTCATAGATTGGTAATGAAAACTCTACTTCTATCTGCGGTGTTGTTGTTTCGTTGATACGCCCATCTTCAGCTTCACGTTCCAATTCAACGCCAGTGATTAACTCTAAATCTGTTACATAGCGTGTTGCATCTGTCATACCGAAAGCCTGTGCTGATGCAGCTAAGCCAAGTTTGGCAACCTTCAAATCAAACCGATTTTTCAAAGCGTCAGCCTCAATGGATCTCCGTTTTGGGAGCGCGTTTGGAATTCGAGGTAAAGCATCAGGTACAAAGTAATCTACTTCAGTTCCCCATAAACCCATTAGTCGTGTTAACTCTTCTTTCGCACCAGCCGCTTTCAAACGAGCCTTTGCCGTTTTTGCGGCCATTTCAGCGTTGAAAGAATGTTCACGAGCTTGACTGCCCTTGTCTAATGATCCAGCAAGCCCGAGACTGTTTGCAAGCTCTGACGATGCATCAGATGTCGCGCTGGCTTGTTTCAGGTTATCAACCTCTTCAAACGCAGCAACGGCTTCAATCCAAGCTTCGCGTGTTTTCGCTGCCAAAGATAAAGTTTCATTCACAGCTTCTAGCTGCGCTTTTTTATATTCTTTATCTGCAAGAGAAACTCTTGCTTTGCGTGTTTTGGCATCTAGTAGATTTGTGGCAAATACTGCCTCTATGGATCGTAACAATCCAAGAGCAGGAGCGCCGATCCCAAGTACGTCAATACCCACAACAGGGTTTTCGGGTAAGGATTCTTGCCAAACTTCTGCGGCAGATAAGCCAACTTCAGAGTAAGCTGCTTGCAGACCTTTGTTATTCAGCAATGCAACTTGAACGGCTGTATCTGCAGAAATAGTCTTTCTGTGCACTAATGCATGAACACGTTTTGCTGTTGCTTCTGCCTCGGCTTGCGATTGTATCCAAACCGTTTGTTTTCCAATAGCTTTAGATGTTTCCGAAGATACACTTTGAAACGTTGCTGTTTTACTTGTATATTTTTCAGGTACAGCAGTAGCGCAAGCCGACAAGATAAGCGGAAGAGCTGTCATTGTGAATTTTGATATTAGACGCATCACTGTATCCCCCATCCAGAATTTTGTTCTTCATTGGATTTACGCCAATCTTGTGGATCAGTAGGATCACGATGTTCGTAACCTTGAATGACAGGTTTATATTGCACAGGTCGCACTGATTTTTGCGGCGCAACAGGTGCTTGCAATGCTGCAATACGGTTTAATTTTGACGGGGGTTCAGAACATGCTGCTAAAGCAAAAGCCAAACACCCCATTATGAACATGGGTTTCATTTATTTACCTATAGTGTTGTAGAAAGAGCGATAGACTAATGCCTATAGCTTGTCGTTTTCATCAAAAGAGGATGTAAACTTAAAGACTGGGCGGTCGCATCAAACGGGATGAGCCCATTGATGTTAATGTCAAAAAAGCTTCTGCTTCGTGATTGTCTACTTGCTTTAAGCTGGAGAAAGAACATTCAAAACCAATAGATGCAACAACACAAATGCCAGAACAACAATCCAAGCTTGTATGATTATCGTGACCATCTGGATACTTTGCATCGTGTGATGACATATCATGCATACTGTGATCCACATTCAAATGTGAAGGATCATGATCCATCATGCTAGCGTGAGACGACATTGGAACAGAAAACGCAAGAGTAATGACAACTACAAGCAAGCTTGCAGAGCGTAGAGCATAAAATATGCGACTCAATATTGTCATTATTTCTCAACATTTCTAGTTTCTTAATCTACTTATAAAGCTTCCAGTAAAGGGAAGGTCAAGGTACTAATAGCTAGAATAGTAAATGTCGACATTGTACCACAAAGCAGACATTAAGATATCTGTAACCCATTGTGGCCTTCCAAAGTCGGCTTTGGGCCGAATGCAGTCACATATCAAATAACCCAGAATGTCATGTACAGGCTATTTGCCAACATCTGAGATGTTTTGGCCAATTAACTGATTTAGTACGATTTTGAAACCCAAAGACAAAGGTCTGCATCAAAAAGGCAAAACCTTTTGGCAATTTACACAATTTATGGAATGCTAGAAGGTTTTGCCTTTTTAAAATCTGTAAGTCATTAATTTTATTAGAATGTGAAATGAATAACGCACTACTATTGCCTTTATGGACACATAAGTTTGCCTTTAAAATAAATTATAGTTCCAACCCTCCGATACTCTTTATAACGTTTACTATGTCTTTTATGTTTCTACCTGATTTAATGTCCGCAAAGATGAAAGGCTTTGTTTTTCTTTGGTTCTTTGCATCATATTCCATCACATCTAATGAAACGTTAACATAGGGCGCCAAGCTGGTTTTATTTATGATGAGAATGTCCGAACGCGTAATCCCTGGACCGCCTTTGCGGGGGATTTCTTCGCCCATGCCGACATCTATGACATAGATGGTAATATCGGCCAATTCTGGGCTGAACGTCGCCGCCAAATTATCGCCACCGCTTTCGATCAAAACCAAATCCAATTCAGGGAAAGCCGCGTTCAAATCATCGATTGCGGCAAGGTTCATCGAGGCGTCTTCGCGGATGGCTGTATGGGGGCAGCCGCCTGTTTCTACGCCTCTGATACGATCAATGGGTAGAACCTGTTTTCGCATCAGATATTCAGCGTCTTCAGAGGTGTAAATGTCGTTCGTGATTACCGCCATAGAATAGTCTTTGGCCATCTCTTTACAGAGCATTTCTGTGAGCGTTGTTTTGCCTGCGCCAACAGGGCCGCCGATGCCGACGCGCAAGGGTCCATTTTGTGTCATGTGCGAAAAATCCTTGTGGTCATATCTTCATGTTTCATCGCAGAAATATCACTTAGAAAACAAATGCTTCCTAAGTCATTCATCCCCGAAACATTTACCTCATTTGTAACGGTTTCGAAGAGGTCGAATAAGCTTGCCAAAACCTGCTGCCCCTCTGTCTGACCAAGAGGGATAAATCGCACGGCAGCAGTGATGATATTGGCAGCGAAACTGTGCAGATACAGCGGTAAAACATCTGATAATTCAATGCCTTCACGGGCAGCAGCGGCGCCCAGCGCAACAGGCAATGGCATAGGCGGTAAATCCATGCCAGAAACGGCAGATGTGACCTTTGAAAATGCAGCGCCCTGAGCGGTTGTTTCCAGATGACGTTCGGCACTGGCAGAGAGTGCAATCGCAAGGTCAGAAACCTCTTGCAATGCATCTTTATCAGGAGCGTTGTAGGCCTCTTTCAATATGATCGCATCATTGCGGCCTGCGCCATATCTGAGAACATCTGAGAGCCACTTCCGCAGGCTTTCAGCATCCGTCACATCCCCCGCATCAATCGCATATTCAAGACCATGGCTGTAGGAATATGCCCCGATGGGATAGCTGGGCGAAAGCCAAGCCATGAGTTTATGATGCGCTGCGTTAACCATAATTTTGACCGTATGGAATACGTATGGCAAGCGTATGGCAAGCGTATGGCACACAATCATGCATTCGAAAAAGGTTAATGTGCATGGCTATGTGTCCGCCCTTGCCCATATGCGCCCCCTTCGGGGTTAAAAGGCGCTTCGATTTTTTCGACATTGGCACCTAATTTTTCCAACATATCAAAAATCACATGGTCATAGCGCAAGATCAAATGATCTGCGTGAATTTCACAGGGCAAATGACGGTTGCCCACATGCCATGCGGTTCGGATCAAATGATGAGGGTCCGTTGCCGTTGCTTTCATTAAGAGTTCTGGTGCTGCCCGCACACGCACATGACGCCCGTCTTCCAAGAGCAGATCATCTCCGTCACGCAGTTCAATGACCTTGGGCAAATCCAGTAGAAATTCCAGACCATTATCGCAGGTCAGCGCAATGCGGCGGCGATAGCGATCATCATAATCGAGTGTCACAATACCCGCTGGTTCAGAATGGGAATGGGTTGTTGAGGTCGCACGTATCATATCAGAACATAAAGTAGCGCTGCGTCATGGGCAGCTCGGTTGCGGGTTCACAGGTGAGAAGCTCTCCGTTTGCGCGCACTTCGTAGGTTTCGGGGTGCACTTCGATTTCAGGCTTTGCGCTGTTCATCACCATGTCATCTTTGCCAATGTTGCGGGTGTTTTTCACAGGCAGCGTGGATTTCGCCAATCCGAGTTGCCCTGCGATGTTATCCGCATGGGCTGCTTGAGACACAAAGCATACAGAAGAGGCCTGAACAGCGCGCCCCATCGCGCCAAACATAGGGCGCGTGTAAACTGGTTGTGGTGTTGGAATTGATGCGTTTGGGTCACCCATTTGCGCCACAACGATTGAACCGCCCAACAGAACCATTTCAGGCTTCACGCCAAAGAAGGCTGGCGACCATAGAACAAGGTCGGCGCGTTTGCCTTCGGTTACGCTGCCGATATGTTGGCTGATGCCGTGGGCAATCGCAGGGTTGATCGTATATTTTGCGATGTAACGTTTTACACGGACATTATCATTGTCGCCTGTTTCCTCAGGTAGACGTCCGCGTTGAACTTTCATCTTATGTGCGGTTTGCCATGTTCGGATGGCAACTTCACCGACACGCCCCATGGCTTGGCTGTCGGATGCGATGATGCTGAAGGCACCCATATCGTGCAGGATATCCTCTGCGGCTATGGTTTCTTTGCGAATGCGGCTTTCAGCAAAGGCCACATCTTCAGGGATGGATTTATCAAGATGGTGACACACCATAAGCATATCCAAATGCTCTTCTAACGTGTTCACCGTATAGGGCCGTGTTGGATTTGTGGAACTTGGGATCACAAAATCTTCGCCGCAGACTTTGATGATGTCTGGTGCGTGACCACCCCCTGCGCCTTCGGTGTGGAAGGCATGGATTGTGCGGCCTTTCATAGCCGCGACTGTGTTTTCAACAAAGCCGCTTTCGTTCAATGTATCGGTGTGGATCATCACCTGGACATCCATGTCATCTGCAACGGACAGGCAGCAATCGATGGCAGCGGGTGTTGTGCCCCAATCTTCATGCAATTTCAGCGCACATGCGCCTGCTTTGACCATTTCTTCAATGGCGGCGGGTTTGCTGGCGTTGCCTTTGCCCGACAGGCCAATGTTCATGGGAACGTCATCCATGGATTGCAACATGCGTCCAATGTGCCAAGGGCCAGGTGTGCAGGTGGTGGCCAAAGTGCCGTGTGCGGGCCCTGTGCCGCCGCCCAACATGGTTGTCATGCCTGAATGCAGCGCATCTTCCATTTGTTGGGGACAGATAAAGTGGATGTGGCTGTCAAACCCACCCGCTGTTAGGATTTTACCTTCACCCGCAATGATTTCTGTGCTTGGGCCGATGATGATATCAACATTGGGTTGTGTATCTGGATTGCCCGCTTTGCCGGTTTTCAGGATTTGCCCATCGCGCAGACCAACATCCGCTTTGTAAATCCCTGTGGTGTCCACAATCAGTGCATTGGTGATGACCGTATCCGCGGCACCACCTGCGCGGGTGACTTGGGATTGGCCCATGCCATCGCGGATGACTTTGCCGCCACCAAATTTGACCTCTTCACCATATGTGGTCAGGTCGTGCTCAACCTCGATAATCAGATCGGTATCGGCAAGACGGATTTTATCACCCGTTGTAGGTCCATACATATCGGCATAGGCGGCGCGGGAAATTTTCGTAGGCATTACAAGTCCCCCATTACTTTTTGATTGAAACCAAAGACTTTGCGATCCCCAGATAAAGGCACGAGTGTTACGTCGCGTGTTTGCCCCGGCTCGAAACGCACAGCGGTGCCTGCGGCAATGTCCAAACGCATGCCATGTGCGGCGTTGCGGTCGAAATCCAATGCCACATTCGTTTCGGCAAAATGATAGTGGCTGCCCACCTGCACGGGACGATCGCCTGTGTTGGCAATAGTAAGTGAGATAGAGGATGCCCCCTCATTCAGGGTAATGTCATCGTTTGATGTGAATACTTCGCCTGGTATCATATGAGGCTCCTATCGAATGGGGTGGTGGACTGTGACAAGTTTGGTGCCATCTGGAAAGGTGGCTTCGACCTGTACGTCATGGATCATTTCAGCGATGCCATCCATGCATTGATCGGCAGTGATGACTTTACCGCCCTCTTCCATCAGTTGTGCGACGGATTTACCATCACGCGCCCCTTCGACCACGAAGTCGGTGATGATCGCGATGGCCTCTGGGTGATTGAGTTTTACACCGCGTTCCAGACGGCCGCGTGCCACCATGGCGGCAAGGCTGATAAGCAGTTTGTCTTTTTCTCGGGGGGTCAATTGCATTTGTGATCCTTACATGTGCCAAACGCGCGGCAAGGGATGTGCGCGAAATTGGGTGAGAGTGCTGATGAGGGCTGCGCGCAAGGGCTGCGCATCTGGCGCTATAAAACGGGTAACAAGGCAGCCATTCCATGCGCTTGTGGCGGCTGTGACAGCGTCAAAATTTAAAAAGCTGTGGATTTGGTCGCGGCGGGCTTCTGCATCGGGGGCGATGTAGACCAAAGTGGCAAAAGCGCGGTTGCCGTTCAGGGTTGCAGCGCTTTGGAGTGCAGTTGGGTCGGTGATACGTAAGGCATCAGCATAAGCGAGTTTGTTATCGCGGTAGATGCGCCATTGATCGGAAAGCTGGGTTTGTGTGAGGGTTTCACCCATGGCTTTGCGCCCCAGAACAATTGGTTCTAGCAACAAAACGCTGGATGACGCGGAAATTTTGACGGTCATTTTGCGGCTTAGAGCGCTTTCATCGAAGAGGATGGTTTCTTGGGGGAGCCAGTCAAGTTCTGCGTTTGGTGCGATTTGGAACTGGGTTTCGATTTTCCCTGCACCCTCTGGGCTTTTGTAAATGCGTTCTGCTGTTTGGGTTGTGAGACACAGACTGGCACCTTCGTCCAGACTGGTGGAGTATTGCAAATGGTCATGGCCTGTCACACCACCTGCGGTGTTGATCAGCACCGCATCAATGCGATCCGCATGATTGCGCGGCAGCAATGCTTTGACACAACCCGATTGATGCAAATCCGTGAGCTTTGTGCGCCCATTCTGCATCGCAAATCCTAAATGGGCGCGCCCTCGGGCCCGTTGCAATTTTTGAGATGGTGTCTGATCTAACATAAGCTCCCCAGATTATACACTGAGTGTTGCAAGCACGTCTGACTTTTTCAACTTCGATTTCGGGCCTTGCAGGATTATTTCGCCACGGCGCATGGAGTAAAATTCATCTGCCAAACCATATGCAAATTCGAAATACTGTTCGACCAACAGGATCGCCATATTGCCCTGATCTTTCAGGAATGAAATCACACGGCCGATTTGTTGAATGATATTGGGCTGAATGCCCTCTGTTGGTTCATCCAGTAAAAGCAGTTTGGGTTTGGTGATCAAAGCACGTGCGATAGCCAGTTGTTGCTGTTGCCCCCCTGATAAATCCCCGCTGCGGCGGTTTTGCATTTCTTTAAGAACGGGGAAAAGTTCGAACATTTCTTCGGGCAGTTTACGTTCGTCTTTGGGCAGGCAAGCAAATCCGATTTCCATGTTTTCACGCACTGTCATCAGTGGAAAAATATCGCGCCCTTGCGGGACATACCCAACACCACGTTTTGCCAATACATCAGCAGCGGCTCTACCTTGATCCTGACCATCCAGCCTATAGGTGCCACCAGAATGACTGTGGGTACCTGAAATGACTTTCAAGAGACTGGTTTTGCCCACACCATTTGTACCCATCAAACAGGTGATTTGCCCTTTTTCAGCGGTCAGATCGATGCCATGCAGGATTTGGCTTTGACCGTAGTGCAATGTGATGTCTTTTAAATCTAACATATTCTAACGCCCCAAATACACGTCGATAACGTTTTGATCTTTGACAACATGATCCAAATTCCCCTCTGCCAGAACAGACCCTTCGTGCAATACGGTCACTTTACAATCCAGATTGCGGATGAACTCCATGTCGTGTTCCACGACAACAACAGCGCGGGTTTTGGCCGCTTCGCGTAACAATGCAACTGTATGATTACGTTCATCAACCGTCATGCCTGCGGCAGGTTCATCCACCAACAAAAGTCTTGGTTCTTGTGCAAGTAGCATACCGATTTCAAGCCATTGTTTTTGACCGTGACTGAGGTCACCTGCACGTATGTCCAAATGATCCGATAAGCCAATATCTGCTGCAATCTGGTTCACTTTTGCCTGATCGGATGTATTGCTTTTGTAAAGCAAAACCGACCATGGCCCGCGTTTGTTTTTTAAGGCCATTGTTAGGTTATCGGCCACAGATTGATCTTCAAACACTGTTGGTTTTTGGAATTTGCGCCCAATACCCATGCGGGCAATATCGCTTTCAGATTTACGGATCAGACTGACATTTTCGTCGCCCCAAATCACATCCCCTAAATCTGGGCGGGTTTTCCCCGTGATGATATCCATAAAGGTTGTTTTACCAGCCCCATTTGGCCCGATGATCGCACGCAGCTCACCAGTGTTGATGTTAAAGGACAGGTTGTTGATGGCCTTGAAGCCATCAAATGAAACAGAAATACCGTTTACTTCCAAAAGCGCGCCGCTCATTGGTTGTCCCCTTTGCTGAATTTATCAAACAAACCACCAATGCCTTTGGGGGCATATAATGTGACAGCCACAAAGCTTATGCCCAAGAGCACCAACCACCAATCAACCCATTTCACTGTGTAAAAGCCCAAGGAAATATCGGGTGCCTGACCACCGGTGAACCAGCTTGATAAAAGGGATACAACAGCCGCGCCAATCACAGCGCCATACAAACGCCCACGCCCACCGATGGCGACCCATACGGCAAGGTAGATTGAAGCAATCGGTGCAATTTCGGCTGGGTTGATGATGCCCGCTTGCGGATAGTAAAGCGCGCCTGCAATAGCGGCGATGACGGCCGTTAAAGTGAAAACAAACAGCTTATAGATTTCCACGTTATAACCAAGGAAGCGTACCCGTGCTTCGTCATCCCGAATGCCGCGGATGACATTCCCAAGTTTGCTTTCCACGATCAGTTTTACAATCAGGTAGCCCAACCCCAATGCAAGTGCAGATGCCCAGAAGAACCACATGGAGATAACGGATTGTGGTGTTTCCTCTAAATTTGGTAAATTTTGCAAACCCGACAAACCGTTGTTGCCGCGCAAGCCACTGTCATTTTGGAAAAGGTACAATGCCAAGGCCAATGTCATGGCTTGTGTCAGAATGGATAGGTAAACGCCTGTCACGCGTGATCTGAACGCCAGCCAACCAAAGACCAGCGCCAATAGCCCTGGAACCAGAACGACAAGGGCAAGTTGTATCCATAGCGAATGCGAGAATATCCAGATGGCTGGGAATTCAGAGCCGCCAACAACACCGAAGATTTGCGTGCCGATCGCATCTTGGATTTCTTGGTTGGTCATTGGGATCTGGGCGTTTTGTGTAGCCTCTACCACAATCAAACGCGTGCGTTCGTACATCAACCACATGCCGATCATGTACCCTCCCAAACCGAAGAATGCAAAATGCCCAAGGCTGAGGATACCGCAATAGCCCCAAACCAGATCCATAGCGATTGCGATCAGACAAAAGCACAGTGTTTTGCCGAGTGTTTTGACGAAGGATGTGGAGACAAAGCCGTAGCCAAACGCCTCACTACCAATGGTCACAAACACGGTAAACAGGGCAAGTGCGCTGAGGAAGGCCAAAACACTTGGATGGTTCAGCAAAAATTTTGTGAGCGGTCCGTTCATGGTTTAATCCCCCGCTGCCCGACCTTTGAGAGCAATAATGCCTCTGGGTCTGAATTGGATAAATATGATGATGAAAATGATCATAAATGTTTGTGCTGCCAAAGTGTTGGATGGGTTGAACCATTCGATGCCTTTTTGCAGGAAACCGATCATTGTCGCCCCCGCAAAAGTGCCCCAGATGTTTCCGACGCCGCCCACAACCACAGTCATAAAGCTTTGTACGATATAATCGCTGCCCAGTTCTGAGGTGACTTTTGCAAACAGGCCAATGGCGATGCCCGCAATGCCAGCGATGCCTGATCCAAGGCCAAAGGTGAGCATGTTGATTTTATCGGGGTTGATCCCCATCGATGCCGCCATACGCGGGTTTTGTGTGACCGCACGCGTTTCAAGCCCGAGGCGGGTTTTATTGAGCGTGAACCACAGCATCAGGAAAAACAGAATAGAGAGGCCAAAGATAGCAACGCGGATCCAACTTATGGAGATCACATCATTGATTTCCCACGCACCGCCCAGCCAGTCTGGAGATGTTAAGGGACGTGCCTGTGTGCCAAATATGTTTTTCGCCAACTGCTGCAGAGCAATTGAAACCCCAAAAGTGGCCAAAAGCGTTTCCAATGGACGGTGATAGAGGTGGCGAATGACAAGGCGCTCCATGGCGACACCCGCCGCAAAAGTCACCATGAACGCGGCGGGGATCGCGATGATGATTGACAATGTGTAGTTGGTCACGAATTGCTGAACGACATAACCTGTGTAGGCGCCCATCATGATAAATTCGCCGTGTGCCATATTGATCACGCGCATCACACCAAAGGTGATGGCAAGGCCGATTGCGGCAAGGAAAAAGATTGAGGCCAGAGACAGGCCATCCAGGAACAGGTCAATAGCCTGTGAAAAGGCCACTTTTTTGTTAATGCTGTCCAATGTGGTTTTGGCAGCTTTGACCACTTCGGGCGATTGTTCGGTGTAGACTTCGTAGAAATAGACTTTGCTGAGTGCTTCTTGAATTTGAACCTCAGAGACATTTTGGAGAGCCAACCCTGCGTCGGCAAGTTTGGTGTATGCGGTTTCTCTGTTTGCAAGTGTATTCAGGTCGCTGACAAGAATACCGCCCACTTTGCTCTCTTGTATGTGTTCGACCAAAGCTTTTTGTTTTGCGTCTTTGGAAACAGAGGCAGGTGCCCAACCTTGTGACACGATCATGGAATAGGCTTTATCTATCGGCAGCTCACCCGTTTCAGACGGTGTTATTATGCGTGCCATATTCTGATCGGTTGGTTCTGTTTGGGACACTTTTAGTGTTGCGTTTAACATGGGGTTTAACCTTGCACGAACATCCAGCCCAAGATCATCTGTGAAGCTTTCAATCGCTTTGACACGCACCTGTGTGTTTGTATCGAATTGCATCGTTAACAACCGTTCCAAACGGGACATTCGGGATTTCAAATCAGCGTTTTTTTCCTTTGCAATGGCTGTGCGCAACGGTTCCAGATGATTTGGTTTTGGATTGCGTGTCAGGCTATCCAAGCTTGCTTTACGCACAGAAAGATCATCGCTGATGAGTTGTGAGGCCACCAAGGCAGACCCCAAAAGGCCACGCAAACCAGAGTTTGGTTTGACTTGTTTGATATCAGATTTTGCGGCTTCACCTATGGCTTGTTCGGTTTCCAGATCGAAAAGCCTGTAGCTTTTGTTTTCAAGCTGTTGAACCGTCACCAATCGCTCGTCAGATTTACGGTACCAGATGTTTTTTGATTGCCAGTTTTGTAAGAAACGGCTGGCAACATCCCCGCCATAGCTTTGAATATCCGCGATAACAGGAGGGGCTGTTTTCACAGAACCCCGCTTAATGTTCGGGAAATGCGATTGCGCTACATCCTGAAACGACGATTGCGCGGACACAGGGAGCACGAGCATGAAAAAAGCAATAAAAAAAGCAGCGATGATACGGATCATAAAGGGTCTTTCATATATGCGAGGGCGCTATAGCCCTCGCATACGTCACATTAAAAATGTGATTAGTAGTTAGATTTGATCTGAACGCAGGTCTTTGTTTCAGTATTGTACATACCGCAACCTAAGTCTTTCCAATCCGATTTCAGAACCGCTGATTCAGCCAAGAAGTCTGTCCATGCATCGCCTGGCACTTCTGCTGTTTGGCTGATGATATCGAACTGACCGTCTTCTTGAATTTCACCGATCAAAACAGGTTTCGCCAAGTGGTGGTTTGGCAACATTTCAGCCACACCGCCTGTAAGGTTCGGGAATTTTTGACCGTACATTTTTTCACGAACCGCATCCACATCAGCAGTACCTGCTTCTTTGACAGCATTCACCCACATGTTGAAACCGATATAATGTGCTTCCATTGGGTCGTTTGTCACGCGCTCATCACCCATTGTGGCTTTCCATGTTTTGATGAACTCAACATTGGCTTCGCCTTCTGCGGACTGGAAGTAGTTCCATGCAGCCAAGTGACCAACAAGGTTTGTTGTATCCAAACCAGCCAATTCTTCTTCACCAACTGAGAAGGCAACAACTGGAAGATCATCCGCTGATACACCTGCCGCTGCAAGTTCTTTGTAGAAGCCAATGTTTGCGTCACCGTTGATTGTGGAAATCACACCAACCTTTTTACCGTCTGCGCCCAAGGCAACAACGTCAGCCACAATTTTTGACCAATCAGAGTGACCAAATGGTGTGTAGTTCACGAAAATATCGTCCTGCGCGATGCCTTTATCTTTTAGGTATTGCTCAAGGATTTTGTTTGTTGTGCGTGGATACACATAGTCTGTGCCCAACAAAGCGAATTTTTCGATGCCCAATTCTTCCAGATAGTAATCTGTTGCTGGGATCGCTTGTTGGTTCGGTGCGGCACCTGTGTAGAATACGTTTTTAGAGCTTTCTTCGCCCTCGTATTGTACTGGGTAGAACAGCAAGCCGTTCAATTCTTCGATCACTGGTAAAACGGATTTGCGTGATACAGATGTCCAGTTGCCGAAAATCACATCAACGTTTTCAACTGTCAGCAATTCGCGTGCTTTTTCTGCAAACAATGGCCAATCTGATGCTGGGTCAACAACCACTGGCACAAGCTTTTCACCATTGATGCCACCCTTAGCATTTTGCTGTTCGATCAACATCAACATCGTGTCTTTTAGCGTTGTCTCGGAAATTGCCATTGTACCTGACAATGAGTGCAGAATGCCGACTTTGATGTCAGCCATAGCGCCAGATGCAGACACGGCAGTCATAGCAGTTGCGAGCAAAAGTTTTTTCATGTGTTTTTCCCTGTTCATTAAAGCGCAGGAGGCTGCGCATACGTGTTTTCGTTAACCACCTGCCCAACAAGGTAAGTGATTCTGACTATACGTTATGGTTTTGAAATAGGTGCAGTCTGCATCAAAATAATCAGATATATGTTGCGTTTTTTGCACCACTTGGGCAAAACCCCAATGAAAGAAGGGCAAATGCGACATCTACAGTCATTCAAATACGTAAAAATAATTGCAGAAGCAGGCTCTATTCGGGGTGCTGCGGAAAGCCTGACGATCTCTCCATCCGCATTAAACCGCCATATTCAAACCTTGGAACTTGATCTGGGCATACAGGTATTTGAACGCTTGACCAAAGGTGTACGACTGTCGACCGAAGGGGAATTATTCTATCAATTTGCTTTGCGGCAATTGGCTGGATTTGAACAGCTGCAATCGCAAATCAACGATATTAAGGGGCTTCGAACCGGTGTTGTTCGTTTGGGAATTGGCGCAGACTTAAGCCAAAAATTCATTCACGCTCAAATTGCAGAATACCAATACGATCATCCTGAAGTTTCCTTTGAAGTTCGGACTGTTACACAAGATACTTTGGAAACAGATTTAACAACCAATCAAATTGATATGGCACTATTTTACCAGCCTATGCTGGGCCGCACATTACAAGTGATCCACGCAATCGAGGCCCATATCCATGCAGTTTTGCCAAATGGTGCCCCAGTAAAAAATAAAGACGCATTGATGCTATATGAACTGATCGATCAGTCCGCATTGCTGCCTGCGCAAAATACACATCTGCGAATGAAAATAGATGCCGCCTGTGAAAAATTGGGGATAACGTTGCGCACGAAAATGGAATGCGCCGATCCACTGCCGCATTTAAGCGCAACACATAAATCCCGCGTTGCATTTTGCTTGCCTTTCCCTGACGATTTTGAAGAGTATTCTGTCAGGGGATATAAATTGGTTCCAATGGCGTCTAAAGAATTAACAATAGGCTATGTGACCCTTGTATCAGCCTCACAGAACATGATGTCAATTGCAGCGCAAAAGTTTGCTGAGAAGCTCATTGCACGATTTGAAGGCGAAGCTTAAACCTATAAACATCGCTTAAAGTGGTTTTATGTTAACCGACTTATAGTTGAAACAATCGTCGCCTTGTTACACGCATTATCATTCCTCATAAAAACCATGGGAACTCTGCCTAGCATTGATCATTACTCATCACAACAAAGCTCAGCTTCCCATATTTCCTAATGCCAACAGGGCAGTTGTTCGATGAAGCATATCTAGCGAGCCAATCTGATACGCACACCGTATTTGGACCCGTCTTAGATGTATTTGCACTCAACGTCTGCTTTCGGCAACATGGCAATGCAGCGTATTGATGATAACGAACGACAGCTTTGGGCCGATAGCGCCAATGTCTGCTAAGAGCCCAATCTGTTAAAAAAGCCGCTTGTGTGATTTTTGAATGAAATTTTTAGAAACGCATTCCTATTTTTGCACGACAGAAGAAACCAACTCTACGTCTTTACAATTTTAGAAATCAAATTCTATGAAACTTCGCGACTGTTATAGATACCCGACTTTTTCAACAGAATAAGCCCAAAGTGACGATGTCTTCAAAACAACGTTAGCGAATGCAACATCATTTTCTCAGGTGCAAACAGCCAACAGCTGTCATTCAACAAGTGTTGCAAATTTAATTCTGTATTCCAAAATGCAGACATTCTACTTTCCGGAAGCTTACTTACTATCAATGTCAGCAGATTTGATTAAATTTTAATTTTCACTTTGTTGATCTCAATTATTGTTTTAGTGCATTAATGGAAATGATCTTTTTATCACCAACACAAACTCTAAGTTTTGCAATCTTTATCGACTCATTTACGCATTCAATTTTCAACAGTTTTCTGTTCCCAAATGGACAACTCGTCAGGTAAAAGGTTACATTTCTCAACGGACAAAATACGCCAGCGGTGTGTTTGACTATAGGTCGCATGACTGTCTGGGCCCGCTGAGAGACAAAGTTCAGACCCCATCAATGACAAACGACCATCAGCAAATTTTTCAAACTTTTGGAATTTCCGCGCTTCAAGAAAAGGAGTGTCTTGACCACAGGGTTTGATCATAACTGACGTCCCTGGCAATGCTCGTTCGTTCAACCCCATCACGGTCACGCAGCCGTCAAATGCAGGAAAGAACAACGTTCCATCATTTCGCATGGTGACAGTTCTATCAGGGAATAACCCTAGTACGCAATTGTACGCAATCAACGGCATGTCAAATCGCATTGTTGTGCCAGCCCCAACAATGTCGATGCAATAGCCTTCGCCTGGCATATCAAGCTCATCAACCAATTTGAGTTGAGTTGCGTTTTCTAACCATGATGTTTGAGCCAGTGCCGGAGAAAGGATGCTACAAAGAAGTCCTGTAACTGCAAATTTCCGCAAAACATTTATAGACCTTAAAGCACGTATCATAGATATCGAAACAACATTGGACAGGGGGTTATCGAAAAATACAATGATTGGAACCTTAATTCTTTGTTGAATTAGCTAGTTTGCATAAAAGAGAAACATGAGAATCTAACCATTTTGCGTCAATATCAAGGCCAGCGATTAGTTTACGAAAATAGGGCACCGAGACAGCCATAGTCGCCAAGTCTGAAATTGGAGTCGAAGTTGGGATCTCGTTGCGATTGACAGCAGCATGAAAAACTTCTTCTACGCGACTTAGGCGGTCGCCAATGAAACCGGCCAGCACCTCCTGAGCGTCGCAGTCAGTGGCAGCTGAGGCGACTATCTGTGGCGCAACTTGGCCCCAAGGAGTATCGTTTAATGCTATTACAAGAAAATTCAACAACCAGGTGAGATCAGCATGCAATGGTCCATTTGTTTGCGATTCAGTCGGCCCTGGTGGAGTGGTGGCCTTTTTGAATGTTGCATTTCGTAAGTCTGAAACTTCAGGCCAATGGCGGTATAAAGTACTGCGTGAAATGCTTGTTGCTTTGCTCACAGCATTGTGAGTAACTGCCAAAAGCCCATCAGACATTAAGATTTCTAACGAATTCTCAAGTGCATAGTCACGTGTTGCAGTTAGTCGAGGGTCTTCAGGTTTTGTCATTACATCTCTTCTTTAGAACAATGTGTTGTATAGCAGTACATTATGTACTATAAATATTTTTGCATCAAGTAGTGCATAGCCATTCTTTCAAAATATCGAATGTGCAACACCAAATCAAACAGGAGTTAAAAAAATGTATAAAAGTCATATTCTTCCCGCGGCAGCAGCTTCATTCTTGGCTTTCGGCTCGGCCGCTTTCGCTGAAGGAAAAACCGAGCTCTTTAAACTTGATCCGGGGCATAGTCAGGTTCTATTTAGTTTTGAACACCTTGGATATTCAACGACATATGGAATGTTCGCTGGTTTTAATGGTGAAATTGATTACAATGCAGAAGATCCAGCAAAGTCATCAGTCTCTGTTTCAATGCCTGTTATGTCCATGTTCACTGGCTGGGAAGCGCGATTACAACATTTTATGTCTGAAGACTTCTTTGGCGCAAAAGAAGGCGACCTTGCAGAGTTTAAATCGACTGCCATCGAAGTGACAGGTGAAAAGACTGCAAAAATAACAGGCGATTTATCAATGAACGGCATAACAAAACCAATCACTTTGGATGCAGAACTGACGCAAGCTAGTCCATATCCATTTGGCCCTAAAGAGGGAACGCCAACCATGGGCTTTCACGCGACAGGAACTGTTATAAGATCAGAATATAACTTGGGTATGTTTGCACCTGCAGTTAGTGATGAAATTAAAGTGGTTATTTCAGTCGAAGCTGCGAAAGCTAAATAAAGCTAAATTTGGTTTGGTGTTCGGCATGGTGCACACATAACACTACTCCGGACACCTTTTGCATGAAAGCAAATGTTATGGCCAATAAGCTTAATTCATCGCGCAAGCTTCCTCGCATTTTGACAGTCAAGAAAGCGTGGAGATTTATACATATGATACGCGTCGTCTTTGGTGGACAAGAACTAGATGATTTTCCTGAGGGGAGAAGATATGGGGCTAAGCAATACATCTTCCAATTATGGTAGTGTTACCAAGGCATTTCACTGGCTAACCGCTCTGTTGATTATCAGCACTTTCACGCTGGGGTATTTGGCCAATGAATTCTCTGAGCAGATTTCTTCATCCAACTTTGATGGTTCGCAGGTTACAATTGACCGAGCTGTTGTCTTGTTTTCAGTTCATAAAACGCTAGGATTAACGACCTTTTTCGTGGCTGCGTTTCGCATTGTTTGGGCTATTACTCAAATGAAGCCGAGTTTGCTTCACCCAGAACGGAAAGTGGAGGTACTGGCAGCTGAAACTGTACACTTGATACTATATAGCTCGCTCATTCTAGTCCCAATGACTGGTTGGATTCATCACGCAGCCACAGTTGGGTATGCGCCGATATATTGGCCATTTGCCCAAAATTTACCTCTCATACCAAAATCTGAGAGCGTGGCCGAAGTATTTGCTATACTGCACAGATTATTCGTTTGGGTTATGTGTATTGCTTTGGGATTTCATATTGTGGGCGCTTTAAAACATCATATTATCGACCAAGATAGTACTCTTCGTCGAATGCTTCCTGGTTTTGAAAGTTCCAATAGTTTACCAGAAAAACGCTTCAGCGCGATTCCTGCTTTTCTAGCTCTTGGGGTATGGGTAGTCGTTATTTTTGCAGCAGTCGCGGTTGGAAACTTCAAGCACTCAAAAACTATTGGGGTAGCGTCAACAAAACTAATTAAAGTCAGCTCCGACTGGGAAGTTCAGACTGGAACACTTGCCATTGCTGTTACTCAGGTAGGTAGCCTTATTACTGGTGAATTCTTAGACTGGACTGCGTCGATTAAATTTAAAGAGCCACCATCGACTGGCACTGCTGGAAGTGTTGACGTGATGATATCTATTAATTCACTCAGCCTTGGTTCTGTTAGTAAACAAGCAATGAGCCAAGACTTCTTTAATAGTTCTCAATTTCCAACCGCACGCTTCAAGGCAGAGATTGAAAAAACAGCAGAAGGATATCAAGCAAATGGAATACTGACGATCCGCGACCGGGATGTACCAGTAAACCTGCCTTTCGATTTGGAAATTAATGGTAATCGAGCGAAAATGAAGGGCAAGGTAAAGCTGAATCGCTTAGACTTTAATATCGGACAAAGTATCAAAAATGAAGACACTCTAGCATTTGCAGTTGATTTAAATATCGAATTGGTGGCACGTCGAAATGATTGACCTATTCTCATCGCCTTACGCAGCTTAGCAAGTATGTCTTTAAAACTTATAGCCCATCATGAGTTCCACGTAGAACTTTATTCAGCTTACAATACTTGCAACATCAAATAGCATTCAGGGCCCTTTGCGGCCATTGGTACTGCAATTGCCCGTTGCAGTACAACACCTTGAAATATGAACTCCCTGTTTTTTGCATTATTAACGATCTATTTGGAGTTCGGGCCCTACCGGCACGATGCCAGTCGGATTCAACGCCTTGACCGAGTAGTAACCTTGCTTGATGTGGTCTATACTAACTGTTTCTTGAACTCCTGGGAGCGCCAGAATGCGCGCTTGATAAGTACTTAGGCTAGGATAGTCTGCAATGCGGCGTAGATTGGTCTTGAATAGGCCATGATAGGCTAAATCAAAGCGAATTAACGTTACGAAAAGGCGGATATCCGCCTCGGTAAAGCTATCGCCTAGGAGATAGCTGCGTCCGTCACCTAACCGCGCTTCCAATTCGTCCAACATAGCGAAGATCTCCGCGAACGCTTCTTCATAAGCCACTTGAGTTGTTGCAAATCCTGCACGATAAACCCCGTTGTTCAGCTCGGAATAGATACGAGCGTTCAGAGCGTCAATTTTATCTCTGTGCTCGCTGGGGTATAAGTCAATGCCTGTATCTGCGAGGTCTCCGAAACCTGTGTTCATCATCCGCAGAATGTCAGCGGATTCGTTGCTGACGATTGTGTTTCGTTGTTTGTCCCATAGCACTGGTACAGTCGCGCGACCGCTGAATACAGGGTCAGCGTTGGTATAAAGTTCATGCATGTATGTAGCACCGTTCAGAGTGTCATGGTTAGCGCCTGGGTAGTCACCAAAGCGCCAACCCTGATCCGTTAGCATGGGCTCGACCACAGAAATTGATATCACGTCTTCAAGATTTTTGAACTTACGCCCCATCAATGTGCGCGATGCCCAAGGGCAAATTAGTGCGACGTATAGGTGATAGCGATCTGCTTCTGCTTTAAAGTCGCTTTCACCTGTCGGGCCTGCGCTGCCATCAGGGGTAACCCAATTTCGAAAGCTCGATGTTTGACGCACAAAACCACCTTTTTCATCCTTGGCCTGAACTGGTTGCCAGTCAGTCGTCCATTTTCCATTTACAAGCATTGCTGTCTCCTTAAGTGCTAAGTGTGATGGCCGTGCCCCAAGGATCATGCAGGGTCGTGCCACCTGTGTGTTTCGTGATCGTTATTCCCGCGTGATCGGCGCGCGCGACGGTCTTGTTGAGATTTTCGACATCGCGAAGTATTACCTTGATGTCATCGAGGCCCAGACAGTAAATTGTATATAAACGGTAGCGACAATCAATATACTTGAGATTCCATTTTTTTTCTTACTGGAAAGTATCCTTTTAATCTCTGACATAAAAAAACCTTTAGGTATAAATATCACCATTTAATTTATTTAAAGTTAAGCAATTTTATGACGCCACTGAATGTCCGATATGTCCCCCATTGCTGACATTAAGATATCTGTAGCCCATTGCACCCTTCCAATGCCCGCTTTGGGCCGATAGCGCCAATGTCTGTTATGAGCCCTTCTAGGCATTGACTATGTTTTCAGAATGTCCGCTTTTCCAACAAAGATTAGGCCTTGTGGAAACTTAAAGCTGATACGGGGTATAAGAAATGCGCGAGGGGCAGTGCGAACGACTACCAGTCTAATACTGGCTTTCTCCAACCACAAAGGGCTGACCTAACTTTCCCGCGCAAAAGCACTCTTAGTTATCAAATCTAACATTATTCAGCAAAAGCTGATTGAGCTAAAAGGTTAACTCAGGAACCGAATAATTCAGCTTACCTGCCTTCAATTAGCTCAACCAATGAATATAATATGTGATATTAATAAGAAGTACAATCTCAGAACAAGCCTTAGTTATACATGAGTCTCCTAAGTGCATAAAATGACATAAGCTCATCTGTTTCCGCACGACCTATCAAAGCGTTATGCAACCAGAATACACAACGATATTATATAAAAATAGAACAAACTATTATTAGTGAAGAACTTACGCGAGAGGCAGTGCGAACGTAGTGCGGCCTAATCCCGATTTACTCCAGCCTAAAAAAGCTGATCTAACTTCCTCGTGCAAAGATTGAGTTTTCCTAAAAACTGTTACAGTCAAGCATTTTGGCAAAGCTTAATTACCATCAAGAAGTCAAATCTATCCGACTGGTGCCAAGTAAAGCCATAGCATGCACTAGTTATAAATAAAGCATCACACTCTCTTCAACTCGCGAGACATATCAAACCGCTGTATACGGTGTTCTGAGCCCAGAATATGACCTTGTGAGGCATCATAATCGGCCCTACCCTCAACGTGCTTTACTGGCTTTCTATCATTCGGAATAAGCTTACCTCGAAACACTCGCTCAGATAGCTCTCCTTTACCAAGGTAGGCCCCAAGGTAATAACCTCGACAATCAGGATTGATATCTTGCGCCAGTTGCCAGCTGCCGTATTCAGACACTGCTGTTTCACCCAGTGATTGCTTAGAATATAGAGGGCGTGTTTTGGAGCCCTGCACTTCCTCAAAGAGCTTTTCACAATAAACGGCAAACTCCGCATGATACCGCGCTGGAAGATACATGACTAAATGCCAGTGCTCTCCAACATCTGATGCAACTTCACGCACCCAAATATAATAGAACACATCAATACGGCGCTTAACCCATTTGCGAATACATTCGACGACATAAGGAATGCGGTTCTCATATTTGATAGTACGTAATTTGTGGGGAGCATTATCACTAAACAAGCGGTCCCAATCCACTGTTAGCAATGTGTTAATCCCAGCTCCAAGCGAATACGTGTATGCTATTGTATCAATGAAGAGTTGTTGAGTGCCAATTGGCAAATCATCAGAGCTCTTCTTTTTGACGGGCTTAGCAGCTCTTGTAGGCGGCGCATACTTGCTAAGGACTCCGCGAGAGTTATAAACCGCGTGCGCGAGCTGCGGTCGTAAATCACCCGTTTCAGGAATATCAGTGGTCTTCATATTCAATTCTCCATAGTTACACCATTCCACTCAATGCCTTTTAGGATTGAGGGATCGTTTGATTTAAAATTATGAGAGTGTCTGACTTAGTCAGATTTTATGATGGTCTGTTTATATTCAAAAAAGCACCATGCTCAGCGACAGTACGAAACGCTTAAATATTATTGATATCATTTACGCAGGTATCAACGCGCTGGGCATCAGCCCAAGAGTTAAGATCTGCACCGTGATAAATAATCTTCCGTCCCAGACGAAAGTAAGCTGGCGAACGCTTATAATGGCGCATTTGAGCTTGCTTATCTTTACTGCCCAAGAGGGCAATTATCTCTGGGTCAGTAGTTTGATAGTGACGGTCATCATCGAATAATTGTGTCATGGTTTACCTCCGTTTGTTTAACTTCAGTTTCAAATACAATTGATATTTTTGATTTTGTATCACTTAAGTTATATTACTTAAGTAACTTGGGTATATTTCAGGAGTTACTTAAGTAACTTCACCAAACAACAGTTTCATCCGTGACAAATATGGCTCATCGCGGGATATCTTTTTCCTGTATTCATCGAATCGTCCAGAAGCATACGTGCCTTTAGGAAAGGTCTTTTCAAATGCTGTTTGTAAGATTATTTTCTTGTTGTTTTGGAACTCTGGGCTTGCATAATATATTTTTTCGATCTCAGTCATAAAGCTATCAAGCCGTTCCTTTTGCCTTGAGGAAATAGCTTTCCTAGATCCAGCAATGGCTGCTTCCTTACGATTATAATTTCCATATACATCACCTACATAATATTTTGCCCACCAGTCAGCAAACAAATGCCCAAGCTTGAACTCATCTTTGGTGACATAAAAATGGTACATGAATAATGTTGCGTAGAAAGGTTCTGAATATAGAGGATAGTTTTTATTAATATACTCCCACAACAGGTTAATGTTTTCTCCTATATTTACTGTTCTCGCTGTTATTTTTTTAGCTCTCTTAGCATACATTTCTTGCTCTTCACTTAGCGGATCATATAGTTTTTCCCATAGACCTTCGAGGACAAGAATTGATTTAAAATGTGCATAAGCATTACTATCGTTTCCGCGTTGAAAATAATAATCTGCGGCCGCAGTAATATCGAGTTTTAGGTTTAATAATATATCACCTAAGCCATTATTTACCTCTAATTCAGACTTTATACCTTCTACAATTACTAAGTCTTCAGTCATTCCAACCTTATACCATACATGGCATAAAGGCTTTTGTTGCTGGGACAAACCTAGCTGGTGTATTGATTTTATCTCTAACTTTATATCTGGCATGACACTATCCTCCCTACTTTTGTATTAATTACCCCCAACACTCCATAGTACTCGGCACTGGCTTAAGAGGCCTAAACCTGCATAAATCGTGCGATTGATCTTAGAAAAATGGATTGGGTTTAGTTCAGTTTCATCCCAAAGAATCAAATGGGATTTGTTTGAATTGGCACCAATTGGAAACCATATCTGTCTACATAACAAGTGGGAGTTTTTTACTTACGCAGTTTTACCACTTTAGCGGTACCACCGTCCACAAAATGCGCCCAGCGTCCCATCAAGACACGGCGGCGATCTAGAAGATCAGACCTTGCATAGGCGCGCTCCACATCAGATCCAACCTTGTGAGCTAAGCTCATCTCAGCCACCTCACGCGGGGCATTAGCAACTTCAGACGCCCAGTCCCTGAAGGTAGAGCGGAATCCATGCACTGTGACCCCTTCTATCTTCATACGGCGGAGCAGCATCAGCATAGACATATTGGACAATGGCGTATGACGCTTCTGCCCCTCAAAGACCACTTCTGAGGCTAGCGCTTGTAATGGCTCTATAATCGCCAGCATTTCCTCTGTGAGCGGCACACGGTGGTCTGTATCTGTCTTCATGCGCTTTGCAGGACATGTCCACAGACGTGCTTCTAAATCCACCTCATCCCAGCGCATCCCTAAAACCTCATTGGTACGTGCTCCAGTCAAACAGGTGAACATCAAGGCTTTAGCAGCCATAGCATTACGTGTCTTCAGGTCTGCATAGAAAGCGGGTACATCTTGCCAAGCCATAGCCTTATGGTGTTTGGGCTTGGCTTTTACCTTGGGCAGGACACCCGCATCTTTAATAGCTGTGACAGGGTTCTCCCCTGATCTAAAGCCTTTTGACTTTGCCACGTCTAAGACAGTCTTAATACGTTGGGACAATCGCTTGGCTGTCTCATGCTTCTCTGTCCATATAGGAGAGAGACACATCAACACCTCAGGTTGGTCTATACTGTCTACAGGCATACGCCCTATCTTAGGAAACGCATAATCTCGTAATGTATTAATCCACTGCTGCCCATGCTTGGCATTCTTCCATGTGGGCATACGTTCTATATGCACTTGCTGTGCGATCTCTTGAAAGGTTGGTATCTCACGTTGGGCATTAAACCTTGGGTTCAACCCCTGCTTTGCCATACGGCGGTATTCTAAGGCACGCTCACGGGCTTGATTGAGTGTCACCACATCAGCGCCCCCTAAGCCAAAGTCTGTCCGTAGGGGCGCGCCCTTCTTATTCTTCTGACCTTTCACAACGACTCGCACAATCCAACGGCGTGCGCCAGATGCATCCACAACCAGATATAAGCCATTGCCATCCCCATGGCGCCCAGCGCCAAGGTTATCCACCAGTTTCTTTGTTAACTTGCCAGAAAGAGCCACAGTTCGATTTCCTGCTTATTTATACCACACTTCATACCACACAGTGAAAATATACAGGCGTAATCGAAAGAAATCCAGTGAAATACTAAAACCGTACTATAGCCATATAAATAAGGCTAAATCGCCACTCAAAGCAATTCATAAATATCTAGTAAAATGGTATAGTGGCGGAGACGAAGGGATTCGAACCCTCGAGACAGCTACAAACCGCCTACTCCCTTAGCAGGGGAGCGCCTTCGACCACTCGGCCACGTCTCCACGGTCGTATTTATGGATTAAGTCTAGGAAAAACAACCACTTTTTTAATCTCAAATAGTAAATCTGCTAAATCCCTGTTTTCGTTGGTTTTCGTTGGTTTTCAGCGGTTTTGTGTCACTTTGTGACACAAAATTTACACAGCCTTAGTCATGTTTTGTTCTACCCATGAGAAGCATAAGTGCCAGCTTTTCTTAAATTTATAGACTTAGCTATAAAAAATAGATGCTTGCGTGCTCGAATCGACATCGTTAGAACAAAATAAAGGGCAGGATTTATGGACAGACCACAACATTTACCAGATTTTGCAGAACCGCCTCTTGATGAGGTTGTGCTTGGGGTACAGTTTGCCCCTGTTGCAAACTATTCTTCCATACATTCTCATCCTGTATGGGATATTTTCAGGGAAGAATTTCCAAATGCCGCCGAACAACCCCTTTTAGAACCAAAGTTTGAAACTTTTGGAGGCAGTCAACAACAACGCCCAATGATACAATTTGGCCCATCACCTATTGGGAGTCGGTTCTTCTTTTCATCAGAAGACGAAAACCACCTACTTCAATTTCAATCAGACCGCCTGATAACAAATTGGAGAAAAAGCCCTACTCAAAATCCCTATCCGCGTTTTGAAAGTATCGCAGATGCTTTTGATGCAAATTTGCAATCACTATCACGTCACTTAAAAAAAGACTTCTCTTATGAGATGGATGTAAATCAAGCAGAGATTGCATATATAAATATTATTCCCGTGGAGAGTTTTCAAGAAGCGGAACAATGGTTAACTGTATGGAATGGCAATAACTTAGACATTGAAGGTGTTATTGTGAATTTTGGTGAAATTGTAAAAAATGAAAATGACAAACCATTTGCAAGGTTGATTTGTGAAATACAATCTATTCTGTCTCCCGATGGAGAAAGCAAAGCTATAAGATTGGCACTTACCTTTAGAGGAAAACCTGAAGGTAATGATATCGACGCAGCAATGGACTTTATTAAAGTTGGTCGCGAAAAAATTGTATCGCGGTTCAGTGAAATAACTACAGAATCCGCACATAGATTATGGAAGAGATTATCATGAACTTAGCAGTAAGAAAAAACACCGCTTTCCAACGTGGGTCTGTGAGTTATCTTAACTCTTCCGACGCTTCATCATCTAACAGTTTTTTTTCTAACAATAGTGTTAGAGTGCCAACTTTCAGATCAAATTGGGTCATAGAACTTGAGCAGCGTTTTGATGAACTAGCTGAACTTCAATATGATTGGGATGGATATGATGGCAAGCCTGTATCTTGGACTTGCGCCACATTTGCAGCACGACTTCTTGAAAGTCTTTATTCAGCGCGTGTACCTGCGCCTAGCATCGTTCCTGGAAGTGACGGCACCTTACAAATTGAATGGCATATGAACCGATACGATATCGAAATAGATATCATCGCACCTTACGAAGTTACAGTGAATAGATTTGATCATATCTCACGGGAAGACGAAGAGTTTGAATTACAAAGCGATTTTTCAATATTAGCACGCTGGGTTTCTGATTTAGGGAAACAGCGTGATTTTGAAAACGCGCTAACTGCATAACATCGACTAAAATGCAACCTTACGATGAAGAAGAAATTCAATCTAACGAAAAGATAATTCGAAGAATTGATCCAAAACATCACATTGTTCCTGATCAAAATCGCAATTGTAATAGGATTTCATCAAAAGCATTCTCTCCGTCATCAGGGGAGAATGGAGGAATGTCTGTAGATATTGAAAAGCTTATAGTCGATAGCGGTAACGACCCCGAGGAATATGTAACGACGCCAAAATATATAGGTTCTGTGGCATTTACTGCGCAAAGCATCCGAGATTTAGATTTGATGGTCGGTTACAATCCTGTTGATGGGAACCCCCATCATGGTGAGGTTTGGGGGGCTGGCGGTCGACCAAATAAATTTTCAAATTCTCAAAAGCGTGGCCTCATTGCAGCAGCAGAATGGTATGTACAAATCCATGATGTAGAAATCATTTAAAATCAAAGACTTAGCCGAACTTAAAAATTGACACAAGCCTTACACAGCACGCAGAAAATCGCCCCTTAACTACCTGATAATAAAAGAAAATACTTGACAGCGCTGTCCTTAGCAGGGGAGCGCCTTCGACCACTCGGCCACGTCTCCACGGACGTGTTTATGGATTAGCCTTAGGAAAAACAAGCGCTTTTTTGAGTTCAACTCATTAGTTTTTCAAACAATCCCAACAGTTCTTGCATGATTTTCAACTCATGAAGCCGGACAGCGTTTTAAAGGACCATTTGACAGCGGGAAACCCCAACGCAGTGTCAATTTATCGTTGGATAATCTCATCCCCAATAAATAATCACGCACAGAATCTTCGCCGCATTGCGCCTGCGCGCCAGAGAACAAGCCATCTTTGCGAACCTCAATCGGAAACCAATTCAGACGGCACCAAAGTTGGCCTTGTTTCAACCAATCAGAACTTATTTCAAAAGGTTCCGCTAAAACTGTTCCACCAGCCTTTATCGGTTCGCGGGCACATTGTTTTGGTGTCCCCCATGTTCCATAAAAAATCTCGCGTTCTTCAGCAACGGCAGGAAAAGCGAACAAAGCAATCATTAAAAGGGCGTAGCGCATTCATTATGATTATCTATGCTTTTGAAAGCCGACCAATCAATTCGCCGTGATAAAATATCGAGAAAAATGGGCTAGCTTTCACCAACAAGCTATTTCATTGAATTATAGCCTCTTTCGATTATGGTTATTCTAATAATAAAAATGAAAGAGCAGTCATGAACTATTCAAAGGGCAGGCACCCTTATTCATTATATATTTTATTAGCCTTATCGCTCTTTAGTGGAGCAATATTTACAGTATTAGGGTTCGACATATCTAAAGCTATTTTGGTTCTGGGATTAGATGTCGTACTCTTTTCGTGTTTCTTATTGCTGACTGCTTTCGTAATAGCCCTGAAGGTACCTAAATCCGAACATTCCTTTGTAGAAAATAATACAGGCTCACTATTTGCTTGGGCTATAGTTTTAACTTTCTCTGTTCTACCCTTCATTCTATTACAGGATCATTTTACCGGGAACGCTATACGTCTTCTTATCAACATATTACTTGTTGCAGCGGGGCCATGTTTAGCGCTCGTCTTGGCAAATTCTCATTCCAAAACCTCAAGAAATATTTTAATTATCATCATTGGCTATCACGCATTTTATGCAGCTTTCTTCTTATGCGTCGTTTCGTTTGGCATATATGAGCAACCTGAACTTGAAAGCACTTTTCGTCTTTTCCCAGGATATGGAAACATTCGCGTCATAGGCCAAATTTTACCAGCAATACTTATAGCTGGCGTTTTCTTCTATGGCGCAAACCAAAAGACGCGCTCAGTATTGCACACCTTAATAGGGCTTACAGTGCTCTCTCTTATCTGGAGCCTCTTATTGTGGTCTGGTTCAAGAGGGGGCGTTTTGGCAGCGTTGTTTGGTTTTATTTTAATTCGCATAACTCTCAAACAACTCAAGGGGTATTTTTTAGCAACCTTAATTGTCCCTCTGGCAGCAGGCATCGCATTAACATTTGCCTACCCTCAACCACAATTTGGTATGGGGTTAGAGCGTATGTATAAAAAGACCTTTGAGGCAGAAAGTGCTAAAGACTTTTCCAGCAAACGCACACTCATTTGGTCTTACACAATTGAAAACATCAAAAAGCATCCAGTCGTGGGATATGGTATCGATGGATTTTCAGAACACGCACTCAAAAAGGAATGGCCTATTGGACATCCGCATAACGTTATACTCAGCAAAGCCCATTCAATTGGTATCATCGGGGCAGCTGCATTAATATTATGGCTGGCTATTTATTGGATAAAAACAATGTGGCATCTGCGTAAAAGCACGTCCATTCCGTTTGTATCGAGCACCGCAGGAGTAACCGTATTTCTAACCCAATCACTCTATGATGGTGTGCTTTATCATTATCAGCCGATGATGCTTTTCATCATTCTATTCACGATTTCTTTGCATCTTTATAAAGCCGAAAACTCTACCTAATTATAAGCTGTGTGAACGAAACGCTCCGCAATCTTTCACTCACATTTTATCATGTAAGTGCATTGGTGGTGTTCATATATCAACAAACAAAAGCGGCGCTGATTTTCACCAGCGCCGCTCTTAAGTCTTAGCAATAAGTTTTTAAAACTTATGCACCAGCTTGTGCCTTCATATCCGCAGCATCGATACCAGCAACAGAAACTGGTTTCTTCATTGCGTCACGACGGAATGGCTCACCTAGTTCTTGGTTCAATAGGATCTCGATGAATGTTGTTTTGTTATCATTCATCTGACGCTTAACAGCTTTGTTCAACTCGTCTGTTAGCTCTTCCATAGAAGATACTGCAACACCTTCAACACCACATGCTTTTGCGATGCCAGCGTAGCTTACTTCAGTTGCAAGCTCTGTACCAACGAAGTTGTCGTCGAACCACAATGTTGTGTTACGCTTCTCAGCGCCCCATTGGTAGTTGCGGAAGATAACCATAGTTACAGCAGGCCAATCATCACGGTTCACAGAAACCATTTCGTTCATTGAAATACCGAATGCGCCATCACCAGCGAAACCAACCACTGGAACGTCTGGACGACCAGCTTTTGCGCCACAGATCGCTGGGAAACCGTAACCACAAGGACCGAATAGGCCAGGTGCTAGGTATTTACGACCTTCTTCGAATGATGGGTAAGCGTTACCAATCGCACAGTTGTTGCCGATGTCAGAAGAAATGATAGCTTCTTTTGGCAATGCTGCTTGAATTGCACGCCAAGCCATACGAGGAGACATTTTGCCTGGCTCACGGTCACGTGCACGTTCGTTCCAAGTTGTGCCTGGATCGTCGTCTTCGTGGTCCATTGATGTAAGCTCTTGAGCCCATGCAGATTTTGTTTTTGCAATCACTGTACGGCGTTCTTCACGACCTGCGTCACCCGCTGTATCTGACAATTGCTCCAAAATGCCGTTTGCAACTTTTTTCGCATCGCCAACGATACCAACAGTTACTGGCTTCGTTAGGCCAATACGGTCAGGGTTGATGTCAACTTGAATGATTTTCGCGTCACGTGGCCAGTAATCAATGCCGTAACCAGGTAGCGTTGAGAATGGGTTCAAACGTGTACCAAGACATAGAACAACGTCAGCTTTTGAAATCAACTCCATGCCAGCTTTTGAACCGTTGTAGCCCAAAGGACCTGCAAACAATGGGTGTGAGCCTGGGAACGCGTCGTTGTGCTGGTAGCCAACACATACAGGAGCGTCTAGACGTTCAGCCAATTTTGCAGAGTCGCCAATAGCATCAGCCAAAACAACACCAGCACCGTTTAGGATCACTGGGTTCTTAGCGTTTGAAAGAAGATCAGCAGCAGCTTTAACTGCGTCTGCGCCACCTTGTGGGCGTTCAAATTCAACAACAGCTGGTAGGTCGATGTCGATTACTTGTGTCCAGAAGTCACGAGGGATGTTGATTTGAGCTGGTGCAGAAGCGCGTTTCGCTTGCAAGATCACACGGTTCAAAGTTTCAGCCATACGTGATGGGTCACGAACTTCTTCTTGGTAAGCAACCATATCTTCCAATAGAGCCATTTGCTCAACTTCTTGGAAGCCGCCTTGACCGATTGTTTTGTTCGCAGCTTGTGGAGTTACGATCAACAATGGTGTGTGGTTCCAGTAAGCCGTTTTAATTGGCGTTACCAAAGATGTAATGCCAGGGCCGTTTTGTGCAACCATCATAGACATTTTACCAGTCGCACGTGTGTAACCGTCAGCCATCATGCCTGCGTTACACTCGTGAGCACAGTCGTAAAACTTGATGCCTGCTGCAGGGAAAAGGTCAGAAATCGGCATCATAGCCGATCCGATAATCCCAAAAGCATTGTCGATGCCGTGCATTTGTAAAACTTTTACAAATGCTTCTTCTGTAGTCATTTTCATAAGATCTACTCCCAAAGTAACCGCAGAACGGTTCGTTAAAATCTGCACTGGATTTACTTCACCCAGTTACACCGCGTCTATAGATTCTAAAATTTAAGGGTTCCGTTCTAAGATTCCGAAGGTAGTTTCGGGAAAACGAAATCAATGGATTTATATCCTTGTAGATATAGCAGCCCAGATAAATCCGCAAAATTCAGTTGGGAATCACTTTGTGCCGCCACAACAGGCTTAGCATGCAGAGCAACACCCGTACCAGCACGGCCCAACATGCCTAAATCATTCGCTCCATCACCCACTGCAATGACATCCGATGCGGATAACCTTTTTTGATGTATAATATCTTCTAAAGCTTCAACCTTAGCCTCACGTCCTAGAATCGGTATTGCAACTTCGCCTGTAAGCTTGCCACCTTCTTGCATCAACGTATTCGCACGGTTCTCATCAAACCCCAACTTATCAGCAATCGCTTGGGTGAAATCCGTAAAGCCACCAGATACCAAAGCCGCATAAGCATCATTTGCTTTCATGGTTGCCAACAGCTCTGTACCACCTGGCATCAATGTAATCCGCGATGCGATCACCTTTTGGATAACCGAAACATCCAGACCTTTCAGCAAGCCAACACGTTCGCGCAAAGCCTCTTCGAAATCCAATTCTCCATTCATCGCACGTGTAGTGATTCCCGCCACATGTTCGCCCACACCAGCCTCTGCCGCCAACTCATCAATGCATTCTTGTTGAATCATTGTGCTGTCCATATCCGCCAACAAAACCTTTTTGCGACGACCTTCAATCGGTTGAATAACGAAATCTATCTCGTTTTTGCGCAAAGCATCCCTGATCACATCTAACTCAACTGGGTGACGTTCATTAGGTAAAAATATATCGCAGGCCACATTTTCATGAAGCCAATCAATATCTTGCACCCCAAGTTTGGTTGCAGTTTCTGTCACGATCTCAGCCGTTAAATTCGCTGATTTCGGGTTGGCGATCAAAGTTGCCGCATACATACAATGTTTTCCTATCGTAAATTTATTCACTATAATGCGACATCTTATCATTCGAAAACGTCACAAAATCACGCAACTCCTATTGTGTATCCCAGCAAGTGTCCATATCCAAGTACGTGGGACACCCTTCCCCAACGAAGGGCATTATATCTGTGAGGATACACATTATGACACTACCACGACCGGACATTCGTCCGAACAATCCCCAATTCTCTTCTGGCCCCTGCACCAAACCGACCACATGGTCGCTGGATGCATTGAACGATGCCGCCCTCGGCCGCTCACACCGCGCCGCAATTGGGAAAAACAAATTACTAGCAGCTATCGAAACCACACGCGAAGTGTTGGGCATTCCTGCCGATTATAAAGTCGGCATCGTTCCTGCATCCGACACTGGCGCTGTTGAAATGGCACTATGGTCATTGCTGGGCGCGCGCGGCGTAGACATGCTGTCATGGGAAAGCTTTGGCGCTGGCTGGGTCAGCGATGTTGTAAAACAGCTTAAGCTTGAAAACGTAAATCACCATGATGCGGATTACGGCAAGCTACCAGACCTAGCGAAAGTGAATTTCGACAACGATGTCGTTTTCACATGGAACGGCACGACTTCTGGCGTGAAGGTTCCAAACGGTGATTTCATTCCCGCTGACCGCGATGGTCTGACAATCTGTGATGCAACCTCTGCAGCATTCGCCCAAGATCTTGCTTGGGACAAATTGGATGTCACAACGTTCAGCTGGCAAAAAGTACTGGGCGGTGAAGCAGCCCACGGCATGCTGATTCTATCCCCACGTGCTGTTGAACGTTTGGAAAACTACACGCCAGCATGGCCACTCCCAAAAATCTTCCGCCTAACCAAAGCCGGCAAATTGATCGACGGCATTTTCAAAGGTGCTACAATCAACACGCCATCCATGTTGGCTGTCGAAGATTACCTGTTCGCATTGGATTGGGCCAAAGCCCAAGGCAACAAAGATGGCCTGATCGCAAAGGCAGACGCCAACATGAAAGTGCTGGCCGATTTCGTTGCAGCCAATGATTGGATCGACTTCCTAGCAGAAGATGCAGCAACCCTATCCAACACATCCGTTTGTTTGAAAATCACAGACCCGCGTGTGGTTGCCCTCAATGCAGATGCCCAAGCCGCATTCGCAAAAGGTTTGGCCAAACTGCTGGATGACGAAGGCGTTGCCTATGACATCGGTGCTTATCGTGATGCCCCAGCAGGTCTGCGCATCTGGACAGGCGGCACAGTTGAACAAGCTGATCTAGAAGCTTTGACACCGTGGTTGAATTGGGCATTTGAAACACAAATCGCCACGCTTTAATTTTATCGTTGGCCCACTGACGGGCCAACCTCCCAAACATATTCTAATGGAGGCTATTATGCCTAAAGTACTTGTATCTGATAAACTGTCTGAAACCGCCGTTCAAATCTTCCGTGATCGCGGTATCGAAGTAGACTTCGAACCTGATCTGGGTAAAGACAAAGACGCACTTGCCGCTAAGGTTGGCGATTATGACGGTCTTGCAATCCGTTCCGCCACAAAAGTCACCGAGAAAATCCTAAACGCTGCAACAAACCTAAAAGTCGTTGCACGTGCTGGTATCGGAACCGATAACGTAGACAAAGTTGCTGCATCGAAAAAAGGCGTGATCGTTATGAACACACCATTCGGCAACATGATCACAACAGCGGAACACGCAATTGCAATGATGTTCGCAGTAGCACGCCAAATCCCAGAAGCATCAGCATCAACACATGCGGGCAAATGGGAAAAGTCGAAATTCATGGGTGTAGAACTGACAAACAAAGTTCTGGGCGTCATTGGCGCAGGTAACATCGGTGGTATCGTTTGCGACCGTGCCCGTGGTTTGAAAATGAAAGTGATCGCTTACGATCCATTCTTATCAACCGAAAAAGCTGACAAAATGGGTGTTGAAAAAGTTGAGCTGGATGAACTGCTGGAACGCGCTGAATTCATCACTTTGCACGTGCCATTAACAGACCAAACACGCAATATTCTGTCTGCTGAAAACTTGGCAAAAACCAAAAAAGGCGTTCGTATCATCAACTGTGCCCGTGGTGGTTTGGTAGACGAAGAAGCCTTGGCAGAGTTGCTAAAATCTGGCCATGTTGCTGGCGCAGCCTTTGATGTGTTCGCAGAAGAACCTGCCAAAGAAAACGCATTGTTCAACTTGCCAAACGTTGTGTGTACCCCACACTTGGGCGCTGCAACAACAGAGGCACAAGAAAACGTGGCTTTGCAAGTAGCAGAACAAATGTCTGATTACTTGCTGACAGGTGCTGTAACAAACGCATTGAACATGCCGTCTGTGACAGCTGAAGAGGCAAAGGTCATGGGTCCATGGATCAAGCTTGCTGATCACTTGGGCAGCTTTGCTGGTCAAATGACCGAAGAGCCGATCAAAGCGATCAACATTCTATACGATGGGTGTGCATCTGACATGAACCTAGACGCACTGAACTGTGCTGTGGTTGCGGGTATCATGAAAAAAGCGAACCCTGATGTGAACTTGGTTTCCGCCCCAGTGATCGCCAAAGAGCGCGGCATTAAGATCAGCACAACCAGCCAAGACAAAGCTGGCGCATTTGATGGTTATATCCGCGTGACGGTTATTACTGACGATCGCGAACGCTCTATCGGTGGTACAGTATTCTCTGATGGCAAGCCTCGTTTCATTCAGATCAAAGGTATCAATATCGATGCTGAAGTTGGCCGCCACATGCTTTACACAACCAACAATGACGTACCAGGTATCATCGGTGCTTTGGGTCAAACGATGGGTGCGAATGGCGTAAACATTGCGAACTTTACATTGGGTCGAAGTGATGTTGGCAAGGATGCAATCGCGCTTCTATACTTGGATGATGCGCCAAATGCAGATGTGTTGCACCAGCTAAAAACCACAGGTTTGTTCGCCTCTGTGCATCCATTAGAATTCGATATGTAATATCAGAAAAGGGCATCCATTTGGGTGCCCTTTTTCTATCCGAATAGCTTACGCTTCAGGTGTAAAATCACAGTGCGTAAAATGGATTTCAAACTGAACCTGCTGCGTAAGAGTTCAGTCATTTGCACCTCATCCATCTTGGCCAAACGTTTCACCGATTTGTCCCAATCCGCAGGGGTATAACGTGCAATGCGCTGGTTCGCCCAAAACCCGATACGGTAATCACGAGCATATTTTGCAGCATAGGCTTTTTCATAATAATCCAGTGGACGATCGCTGTTTATCTCAATCGCTTTGGATAATAACGCACCCAATGAACGCCCTTGTTCAATCGCAATGCGAATACCCTCGCCAGCAACAGGGGTTGCACAATTAGCGGAATCTCCTACGCGGATAATATTGCCAAACACCACGTTTTGGTCGAACGGTTCAGACGGTAAAATGCCCGAATTTACCTCATAATCCTCTGGCACTTTCACACCCAGCTTATCCAAAAAACCACTGTCCAAAAGTGATTGCATCACATCGCGCGGGCTGTCGTCTGTGTCGGGCTTAATCACACCCACGCCCAAACGCACGGTGCCGTAATTGGTGGGGAAAACCCAACCATATCCTGACAAAACATGCGATCCAACAAACAGGATCGCGCGGTTCATTGGGTAATCTTTTTGGACGAACTCATATTCTGTACCAATGCCCAAACGTTCAGGTTTTTCCACCAAACCAAGCGGAGCTGTGACCGCACAATGCCAGCCTGATGCATCGATGATATATTTGGATTTCACTTGCTGTTTTTCACCATCGCGCAAACGCAGCGTTGAGGTGTAAAAACCATCCTCTTTAACCGTGCTAATGTACTTTGTTCCCAGCAGCAGTTCACGCGGTTTATCATCCGATAAAGAGGCCAGATGTTTGTAGAGTTTCGTGACATCTAAAATGACCATTTTATCGGTCTCAATGTCAAACCGTGCCTCAGCATTGTCTGAAAAATAGTCTAACTTATCAATTACTTGATAAATGTCCTGATTGGGACACAGTCGTTCTATATCCTTTAAAAAGCTGCCACCGCTGGTGCGCACAGGTTTGCCGATTTCCATATCCTGATGTACGACTATAGAACTGATGTTGTTGCCCAAGGATGAGGCCACAGATAACCCCGCAGGCCCGCCCCCAACAATCAGAACATCACAGGTTTTCATCAGTCTGTCTCGATACCCAACAGATCAAATGAAATCTCTGGGATTTCTTCTGGGGCACCGGCCAACATATCCGCCTCGGCCATATGCAATTCACCATCGTCCGCATAGCCCCACATCGCACCGATGTTCAGGATATCATTGTTCTTTGCGCCAAAAATATCCATCTGGCGATCGCCCACCATAATAGATTTTGCAGGGTCTTCACCCGTTTCATCCAGCACGAATTGCAACAGCGCCGTTTTGTCGGAATTAGTGCCATCCAACTCTGATCCGAACACACGCTCAACATGGGCATGAATACCAAAATGTTCGACAATCTGTTGGGCATAAATCTGTGGTTTTGCTGTAGCAATGAACAGCTTTGCATCCACAGTGTGCAGTTCATCAAACATCTCGCCGATACCATCATATGGTTCGGCATCATACATGGCTTCTTCGGTGTAATGATCGCGGTACAGGTCAACCGCTTCGCCAACATCAGCATACTCACCCATCAAGCTGGTGAAGATATAAGGCAGTGGCATACCAATCAAACCACGCAGTTCATCTGCACTTGGTTCTTCACCACCCAGCTCTGTCATGGCGTGTTGGATGGATGAAATAATGCCCGGCTGGCTGTCTAATAATGTACCATCAAGATCAAAGAATATGGTCAGCATTTACCCAAAAACCCTTGTATGGAAAGCGTATGGCATGTGTATGGCACACGTATGGCAGTTTGTCAGATTTAAAACGGCGCGCGCTCAGTCGTAAAACGGGGTCAATTGATACACGACCACGGAATTTTCATCCAAAGCTTGCTGCATCAAATCGCGTTCTTCTTGGTTGATATCGTGCCCTTCTTCAAGACGCTCGGCTAATGTGCCGTAACCTGTCACATCCAAAGGGGCCAGATCCGCACGTTTCAGCAAAGCAACCGTTTCACGCACAGCTTCGGCCTCATCCACACCGCTGGCGAAACACATCATGGCACCGCCCGTTGCATTTTTTGGCAAGCCATCATTATCATTACGACCAACTTGCACCAACAATGTGTAAACCTGTTGCGCGCGTTTTTCTTTTTTCTCAGTCGCCATGTTTATCTCCGCCTGCGCACGGTTGGCGCATCATTATCCCGAAAGGTTGGCTCTTGTTTTTTGGCCGTCCTTGATTGTCTCCCATAACGCGGTTCTAGGCTCTCATCAATGGACTTCGTTTTACGGTTTTGTTTTGCCATCTTGCGCAAAACAGCTTGTTGATTTGCAAGATGCTCATTGTATAGCCTGCGTTCTTTGGATGAAAATATCCACGTTACAACCAGCATAAGTGGCATCACCGGTGTGAAGAGTGCAAAAAAGAATGGGGCGGACATGCCTTTGGTGCGGTAGTGCTTTGTAAACGTCGCCAATAAAATCCACAGACCCAACAGAAATGACGTGACCGCAACAACACCAACAGTAGCGTTTACCACGCCATTTGTACTGCTTGGATCGATAATCGCTGCTAAAGATGCCAGCGAAAAGGTTGGCCCGATCATAATAACAATGGCCGCAAGAGCGCGGCCAATAAAGGAAGGTATTGTGATAACGCCCTTTGGTGTTAGCCAGTCTTTAATTCCAGAATGATCAGTTATTTCAATTGTGGAATTCGCCATGACACACCTTAAATAAACAGCCTCACACCCGTCATGTGAGGCTGCATTTTTATCAGTCGCGTAGCAACTCGTTGATAGAAGTTTTTGAGCGTGTTTTCGCGTCTACTTTTTTCACGATTACTGCGCAGTATAGGTTCACACCATTTTTAGATGGCATAGAACCTGCAACCACAACAGAACCTGATGGCACTTCGCCGTACATCACTTCGCCTGTTTCGCGGTCTACGATTTTTGTAGATTGGCCGATGAATACACCCATGCCCAAAACAGAACCTTCGCGCACGATACAGCCTTCAACAACTTCGGAACGTGCGCCGATGAAACAATTGTCTTCGATGATTGTTGGGCCTGCTTGCATTGGCTCAAGAACACCACCGATGCCAACGCCGCCTGATAGGTGAACGTTTTTACCGATTTGTGCGCATGAGCCTACAGTTGCCCAACCATCAACCATGGAACCTTCATCAACGTAAGCACCAATGTTTACGAATGATGGCATCAAAACCACGCCTTTGGCGATAAATGCGGAACGGCGTACGATTGATCCTGGAACAGCGCGGAAACCAGCGTCTGTCCATTGGTTTTCGCCCCAACCGTCGAATTTGGATGGCACTTTATCCCACCAACCAGCGTTGTCTGGGCCACCTTCGATGATTGCCATGTCATTTAGGCGGAAAGACAATAGAACAGCTTTCTTTGCCCATTGATTTACATGCCAAGACCCATCTTCGCGTGGTTCAGCAACACGTAGTTTGCCGCTGTCCAATGCGTTTAGCGTATCTTCGATCGCTTCACGTGTTTCGCCTGTTGTTGCTGGCGTAATCGTGTCGCGGGCTTCCCAAGCAGCTTCAATTGCTACTTCTAACTGTTCATTTGACATGGAATCTCCAATTCGTGTCTGGATAGATTTTTGTGATGCATATAGATTGTAATAAGGCCGTGTGCAATCCACGGCGACATTTACGAAGGAATATTCGACATGGGACGTAAACAAGACAGTTTTCCAAACGCTGAAACCGATCTGGAGCGTATTGAGAAATCACCAGACACACCGCAAACACGGGCACCAGCCTACCGTCTAGCATTTGCAGATGATGATTTTTTGTGCCGCGATGAATTACGTGCAACACGTATTCAGCTGGAAATGATGAAGCCAGAATTGATTTTGGCAGAACGCGGCATTGAAAGCACTGTCGTGATGTTTGGTGGTGCGCGCATTCCTGACCCAGAGTTTAAGAATAAGGCGCGCACAAAAACATTGTCTGACCTGTCGCATTATTATGATGAAGCGCGCACATTCGCACGTGTTGTCACCGAACGCAGCATGAAAAGCTATGGTAAAGAAAACGTTGTCGTCACTGGCGGTGGCCCAGGTGTGATGGAAGCGGGCAACCGTGGTGCTGTGGATGCAGGTGGTGCATCAATTGCGTTGAATATTGTGTTGCCGTTCGAACAAGCACCGAATGAGTATTGCACACCAGAATTATGCTTTAACTTTCACTACTTCGCGACACGTAAAATTCATTTCCTAATGCGTGCAAAAACAGTCACAGCATTCCCAGGTGGCTTTGGTACATTGGATGAGTTGTTCGAAACGCTGACGTTGATCCAAACAGGTCGTATGCGGAATGTGCCAGTGATTTTGTTTGGTGAGAAGTTTTGGCGTTCAATCGTGAACTGGGAAAACCTTGCCGATGCGGGCACTATTTCTGATGAGGATTTAGATCTGTTCCATTTTGTTGAAACTGCTGATGAAGCATTGGCAATCATGGATAAGTGGGACGCTGAAAATCCAGCTTAATCGATAATATATTCGACCAATTCAGTGCGCTGGATAAAGTTGAAATTGTCATCTGACACAAGGGTGATCCGGATTTTATCCTGATCATCCCGCCAGACCGAAATACCCTCTAAATTATCATGTTGGTTCAATGAAGATGCAATAATTGTCTCTTCTTCCGTGAACCCAGAACTGGTTAAGCTAAACCGACGTACACGCGAGTACACACCGATCGGTTTTTTAAAATGTCGTTCTAATACATAAAACTTTCCATCAGGACCAAAATCAGCACCTACAACTAAAAATTCACCACGGCGCGGAATAGACAGACTTTTATCCCATTCCTTACCGTTATATCGATAAACGGGGAATGGTTTGCTTAGTGCTCCAGACCGTTCTGGAAGCGCATATAGACGCCCTTTTGCATCTATTGCCAAAGCTTCTAAGGATGAATTGTTTTGTAGCTTTTTAAAATCTGGATGGCGTGGCAACCATGCGGCTTCAGAGGTTGTGTCGCGATATGTCCATACGCGGTGATATCGCTCAAAAGATACATAGATACGTCCATTAGATCTTATTGCGATACCTTCACTGTCACTCAGTTTTTTTCCGTTAACAGGTCTGCCTTTGGTGTCTTTTATCTGTGTTAGTTTTTGCTGACCAACACCAATAATTTCAGACCCTCTGCGTTTGATTACACCGCTGAAAAACAATCCTTGATCAGTCGTCATTAAAAATGTTTTGCCATCTTCATATAAGTGAAGAGATGAAAAGCCGCCGAAATTATCGTCTGCATTGCTCCATGCGTAAGATGACAACAGCCGTGCATCGTTAGCCATTGCAATCTTTGCAATGCAACAAAATATCAGTGCCCATTTGATCATTGAGACTTCAAAACAGCTCCGCACTGATTTGGCAAGTCAGCCATGACGTAATCCCGCGCACCGCGTTTTTTCGGTCTTGGCTTTGGTTTTGGCGCATTCGGATCAGGTGGCTCTAACGCTGTAGTCACCCACCAGTTCAAATCGCTATCACACCCTGTAGCGTTTTTTGATAATTGCTTCACTGTAGGTGTTTGTGTCTTACACCCCGTCGATCCTGCTGGACACTTCATGCGAACATGAAAATGGTAATGATGGCCCCAAAATGGGCGCACTTTTTGTAACCACTTCTTGTTGCCACGTGCATTTTTACACATCCAGACTTTCGCAGGTGCCGTGATAAAAATACGGTCTACGGCGGGATCGCTTGCAGCAGCTTTGATCACCTTCATATGATCATGCGTCCAGTTGTTATTAACTGTGCGATGGCTTTTGGCTCGTACAGATTGAGACGACAGATTTTCACGTTCCTTACGACTTAAATTCAGTCTCTTGGGTGGTAATAACCAGATATCTGCATCCAAGCCTAATTGATGCGACTGATGGCCTGATAACATTGGGCCACCACGTGGCTGAGAAATGTCACCTATATATAAGCCTGCCCAACTGGTTTCTGCTGCAACCTGTGCGGATAGCCGTTTTAGAAAATCAATTGTATCTGGATGACCCCAATTACGATTGCGGCTTAGGCGCATTGCTTGCCATGTTGGACCTGTCTCTGGCAATTGAGTAGCGCCGGCCAGACAACCCTTGGCATAACTGCCAAATGCACTTGCAGATTGTTGTGATGGCGCGCGTTTTGCGCCGAACAATTTATTCGCTTTGGTTTGAGCAAAACTTTCACCCACTATAAATGACGTCCCTATAATAATGGATGCTGAGAAACAAAATGCTTTTAGAATATAATGTTTAAAAATCACTCATACTCCTCACCTGGGCGAACCCATACCAAAAGAACCAAGCCAATTAAAAATAAAACTGCTACTGGTAGAATACCCAATCTTTGGCTTTGTGTTAAGTCCGTAAATAACGCAATTAACCCTGGAGCCAAAAATGCAGTTGCACGTCCTGACAACGCATAAAGACCAAAGGCTTCTGTCATGCGCTCTTCATTCGCTTGGAACACCATCATGGTTCTAGATGACGCTTGAATGGCTCCGCCTGCGCCACCGATTAAAGCGCCACAGATCATCATCATTTTATCAGGCAATGTAGAATCCGCAGCCAATGGTGCAGCAAAGAAAGTTTCACGTGATGTACCTACCAATAGAATACACACCACGATTAAAACAAGGATACAAAAAACAATCACTTTTTTGGGGCCATATGCGCGATCCATAAATCCACCAATCCATGATGCTAATGCTGCTGTAATAGCAGCAATAATTCCAAAGATGCCGATCTGTACAATAGACCAACCCAAAACACCCGCTGCATAAATACCGCCAAATGCATACAGTCCATTTAGGGCATCGCGGTAAAACATGGATGAGCCAAGATACGTGAAAAGACTGACATCTTGTGGCAATTTCTTGATTGTGCTGAACAGTTCCTTGATTGAGCTGGAAACCGCATTTACGACTTTTGGTTTGCGCTTTACATCTGGAACCCAAAGGAAAAATGGAATCATAAATACAATATACCAAAGTCCCGTCAGTGGGCCAACGGACCGTGTCCCTTCGCGTGTTTCTGGATCAAGCCCAAACAACGGCGCATTGCCAAGCAGAGTGACACCCTTATCATTCTCAGCAAGCAGTAAAAGCATGATGAATAGAGTTAAGACACCACCGAGATAACCAAACCCCCAGCCACTGCCAGAAATCTTACCTATTTCAGAGCGGTCGCCCAGATCGGGCAACATAGCGCTGACAAAAATTTGAGACATTTCCACGCCAATAAAACCGAGCGCAAAAAACATCAAGATTTTCGTTGGGTTGTCCATGCCTGGTGTCGCAAGCCAAAGTGGGAAAGCGCCCATAACGAAAAGGATTGAAAACATCATAATCCACGGTTTTCGCGGGCCTGTCGTATCTGCAATAGCGCCCAAAATCGGCGCACTGACCGCTAAGATGACGCCAACAATCGTCATCATGGTGCCCCACATAATTTGCCCCTGCGTTCCATCACCCACAACGGCAGATGTGAAATACGGAGCAAAGATAAAGGTCACCAATAAAGTGTGATAGGGTTGCGCGGCCCAGTCGTATGACATCCAGCTCCAGATCGCTTTTTTACTAACTTTTGATGACATGGATGTCCCCTGAATTTTTTCTTTTTAATGGAGCATTTTTATAGGGTGTCTGGCAAGTTTTTTCAGGTTTCAGGTGGCCAAACACGCGTACCTTCTGCAGTTATCCAGTTTTGCACCCATTCTGGCATAACTGGATTCCATTCAGGATACCCCAAAGCTTCTGCTACGCGCTGTGTGGGAACGATACCGTTTTTATCTACAACTGCTGAACGGTATAAAACCGATGATGTTGCTTCGCCATTACGCCACATTGATTGTTCAATGTACAAAAACCGATCATCGCGCCCAACAGGGCGCGTTTTCATCGTGAATTTTTGGAATGTTGTTATACGGCGGCGGTACCGCACCGACGAACCCGCCATCGTCAAACCCCATTTATGGGTACGTAAAGCTTTCAACAAACCTACGCGCTGCCCCATAGCAATACGCCCCAAATCATATAGCGACAATGTACGACCATTATTAAGTTCGCCATAGAAATCAATATCAATTGGCCAACAGATATGGGTTGAAACATGGGTTTCATCCAATGTCAAAGCTGGTGCATTCCTGAACTTAATAAGTTCTTTACCAAGGCGCATAAATGGGAACATGGGAGATCTCCTTTGCAAAAACGCTATCAAAACAAAGCACAAGTGCAACGGCGACGTCGGGTCACACCAAGCCTTGCCAAACAGCAAAACGCACCATAAGTCTAATGCACTGTAAAAAAGGGACTACGCATGACATCGATCGCACAAATTCTGTTGTTTGTTTTAGACATCGCTTACACAATTCTAATCATTCATATTATTATGAGTTGGTTGATTAACTTTCAGGTTCTGAATTTACATCAGCCGTTGGTCGCCCAAATTTGGTACGGTATTAACCGTTTGCTAGAACCTATTTATGCCCCGATCCGTCGCTTTATTCCATCGACAGGCGGCATTGATTTTACACCTATTGTTGCATTCATCGGAATTTATGCATTGCGTGTGATCATCACAAACAACTTTCTCTATTAAAAAAGGCCCGCGTTACACGCGGGCCAGGAATATTACGGGTGAAAGAGGGGATTTATTTCAGCCTGTAATTTAGTGGGTGTAAGCATCCTTACCCCATAGCTGCTTGACGCGTTGGTCACGCCCACAAGCATTGCGATATTTTTTGTAAGCCTTTGCTTTGGAAATTGGGCCGAACCGTGTGATTACTAAATCCGATTTTTTATAGTAATCTTGGTGGTATTCTTCAGCCAAGTAAAATGGGCTGGCTTTTTTGATTTCCGTCACTACAGGTTTTGGCAAACGGCCGCTTGCATCCAATGCTGCCTTGGATTTTTGTGCGGCCTTTAACTGTACATCATTCAACGCAAAGATACCTGTTCGGTAGCTTGGGCCGCGGTCACAAAATTGACCGCCTGCATCTGTCGCATCAACAGAACGCCAAAATATATCCAAAATTTGTTTATAGCTGATCACACTTGAATCAAATGTGATCTTTGCGGCTTCATAATGGCCAGTGCCACCTTTACCTATACGTTTATAGGTTGCGGTTTCAGCGGAACCACCGATGTAGCCTGTCACAACATTTGAAACGCCTTTTACAGCTTCAAAATCAGATTCCACACACCAAAAACAACCACCTGCAACGATTGCTGTTTCTTGCGCCGCATACGCAGCAGATGCCGTGGATAAGAGGGATAGGGCAACAAGGGATGTCTTTAAATTGATCATGTATCTCACGCTTTGTTAAGTTACATGTCTTTTCGCCCCGTTAGAGCAAAACCGCAATTAAACTATGCTTGAGAAAATCGTGAACATCTTGTGTTTTACTGAAACATTAACGTGGAACAAGCGCCAATTCGATGCGTCGGTTCTCGGCCTTATCTTTGGCTGAATCCCCTGCTTTCAATGGCTGATACTCGCCCAAACCATTCGCCGCTAAACGTTCTGGTGGAATTTCACCCAATGAAACAATGTATTTAACAACAGCTAATGCACGGGCTTGGCTTAATTCCCAATTGTCGCGGAAACGTCCCGTACCTTTGAACGGTGTGTTATCTGTATGACCATCAACACGTAAAATCCAATCGGCATCTTTTGGCAATTTATCCGTCACAGATATAATAACATTTGTCATATCCGTAATCAGAATTTTACCCGCTTCACCAAGTTTGGCAGAACCAGATTCGAACAAAGATTCTGATGGCACAATAAATCGATCATGGTCTGGGTTTTCGATACGTAGATTACCGAGTTTGGCGCGTAAATTATCATGCATCTCTGAATTAACTGCCGCAACCTCTGAAGCGACACGTTTGGCGCGCAGTTTTTGTGCATCCCGTAAACGTGCCTCGGCATCATCATAAATTTGCTGTGCTGCACCTAATTTCGCTTCGACCGTATTGCGTTCGTTTTGCAACTCTTCATAGGATGCCTTCAAATCCTCGTTCTTCAACGTTTCTCGTGTCAGATCGCCTTTGCGTTTTTCCAGACCAGCCTCTTCTGCCAAAAGACGCTCTTTTGCAATTGCTGCTATTTTACGCGATGATGTCCGCTCTTTTTGGAGGCTCTCTAACTGTGTGGCTAATGTTTCCAATTCTGTTTTTGCTTGGCTTTCATCGGATCGGGCGACAATCACAGCTTCTTTTTTATCTTTAACGCGTTTCTCTGCCTCTACCAATTTTTCAGCGCTGGCTTTCATTGCGCGTTCTGCGGCTTGTGCAGACCGCTCGGCAGAATCTGCTTGTGCTTTCGCTTCATTGAAAAAGTCATTTCGTAAATTCAACAATGTTGAACCGTCCGCATCTGGGACAACATCTTCGTTTTGGTCCACAACTATTTGGGCAGCATCAGCAGCATTTGCCACAGTCGCTGTTGCTTCTGCTGCAGCCTTTGCTGCATTGGAAGCTAATCTTAATTGCACAACAGCAGATTTAATCCGCTCTGCCTCTTGAAAGGCAGCCAGCTCCGCTTGCTCGGCACGTTCACGTGTTTGCGAATATGTTTCAACGGTTCCGACAGCCGTTGCTACTTTCTTTTCCAGACTGTCATCTAGAAAACGCGCCATATCGTTTTCAGTTTCGTCTACTTTAGATTTTGCATTTGCCACACGCTCCACTGCGCGCGCAAAAGACGTTTCAACTTCTTTTAAAATCGCTTCTTGTGCCGCGCCTTTTGCGCGTGCATCAGCGATACGTGCTTTGATATTTTTTTCCAAAGTAACTGCATCTTGCAGTCCATTGCGCGCTGATGACCAATCGGATGTTAGGCGAGCAAATACCTTTTCTTCGTCTTCTTTTGAAACGGTAGGAGCTTCAGCAACTGTGTCACTCGAAAAATCGATCTTGCTGAAAACAGCAAGCAACCCAAGAACAGCAAGTAATAGAACAGCACCAATAATAGCTCCGCGGATCAAACCCGAAGACTTTTGTGGTTGTCCAAATTGCAGATTACTATCTGGTTTTGACATTATGAACGCACCTGAAAAATTTGGTGCGAATACACTCGCGTCACACTGTTACTCACTAAAATCCGCTCCCCTGCACACCCCTTGGTGCTTTATCTTGGGAAAATGCGTAACCTCTGAATATGCGTCAGAAATTTTCTGCCGCGTTCCCCCAGACCTTTTGGCCCATTTTTATATAGGCGCATACTAGGCGGGTTTGCAGAATCCGTCAATCAGTGAAGACGCATCTTTTCAAACAGTAAAAGATGCAAATTCAGAGACTTGTTAAGATATCGGCTGTTTATTTTGAGCGTTTATCTCTGGCAGCGAGCAACTTAAGACGCAATGCATTGATTTTGATAAAGCCAGCTGCATCTTTTTGATCATATGCACCTGCATCATCTTCAAATGTCACATGCTCTTCTGAGTACAATGTATCATCTGACCAACGACCTACAGTTGTAACAGAACCTTTGTAAAGTTTCACACGAACCGTGCCATTTACATGTTCTTGGCTTGCATCGATCAATGCTTGTAACATCTCACGCTCTGGGCTGAACCAGTAACCGTTATAGATTAATTCCGCATATTTCGGCATCAATTCATCTTTTAAGTGAGCCGCGCCACGATCCAACGTGATAGATTCAATACCACGGTGTGCCTCTAGCATGATTGTACCACCAGGTGTTTCGTAGATACCGCGTGATTTCATGCCAACATAACGACCTTCAACCAAATCTAAACGGCCAACACCATGCTTACCACCAAGCTCGTTCAATGCTGTTAACATCTCTGCTGGTGTTAGCGCTTTGCCCTCCAATGCAACTGGGTCACCTTTTGCATATGTAATTTCTACAAACTCAGGTGTTTCAGGTGCATCCTCTGGGTTCACCGTACGTTGGTAAACATAATCTGGGGCTGCAATAGCCGGGTCTTCTAGAACTTTACCTTCTGATGATGTGTGCAACAGATTTGCATCTACAGAAAACGGTGCTTCGCCGCGTTTGTCTTTAGCGATTGGGATTTGGTGCTCCTCTGCAAATTCCAATAGTTTCGTACGGCTAGACAAATCCCATTCGCGCCATGGTGCGATTACTTGGATTTCTGGGTTTAACGCGTAAGCTGACAATTCGAAACGTACTTGGTCATTACCTTTACCTGTCGCACCATGTGATACTGCATCCGCACCGCAATCTGCAGCAATTTCAACAAGGCGCTTTGAAATCAATGGGCGTGCAATAGATGTACCCAACAAATAAAGCCCTTCATAAACTGCATTTGCGCGGAACATTGGGAATACAAAGTCACGTACAAATTCTTCACGCACATCTTCGATATGGATGTTTTCAGGTTTGATGCCCAAAAGTTCTGCTTTTTTGCGTGCTGGTTCTAATTCTTCGCCTTGGCCTAAATCGGCCGTAAACGTTACAACTTCGCAACCATATTCTGTTTGCAACCACTTCAAGATGATCGATGTATCAAGACCGCCAGAATAGGCTAGGACAACTTTTTTAGGTGCAGACATGGATAAAGCTCCGAAATAATGGATTCTGTTTAGCGGGGTTTATTGGGTTTTCACCAAACGAGCAAGGGGCAGCGTCGTTTCAATCATGATAGAATACTGTCGTGTTTGCCTACATATATGATTGTGGCTTTTGGTAAGATAAGAAACGGTTTATGAACTGATTATAAAGAATGACACGGACACAGGTGATATGACACATTTTATAGACGATGTTGCGCATGCAACCAAAGCAATGCGCGCACTGTTTCCGCAAACGCCTTTGCAAAAGAACGAGTATCTGTCGGATAAATACAGCGCCGAAATATATCTAAAGCGTGAAGATCTATCTCCTGTTCGGTCCTATAAAATTCGCGGTGCGTTTAATGCCATGAGCAAAGCATTGGCTAGTGGCCAAAAGCCAAAGGTTTTCGTTTGTGCCTCTGCTGGCAATCACGCTCAAGGTATCGCATTTGCCTGTAAGCATTTCGGCGTAAAGGGTGTGGTTTTTATGCCCGTTACAACGCCAGGTCAAAAGATTAACAAAACTGCTGCGTTTGGCGGGAAGTTTATAGAAATCCGTTTAGAGGGTGACTATTTTGATGAAACTTTAGTTGCTGCTCAAAAATACGCAAAAACAGCAGGTGGCGCATTTTTACCACCGTATGACTCTGTAGATGTGATCGAAGGGCAAGCATCTGTCGCACATGAAATTCGTGAACAACTTACGTTGCCTATCGATTATATGGTTGTCCCAGTTGGCGGCGGCGGCTTGTCATCAGGATTACTGAAATACTACGCTAACTGTTCTGATCGGCCAGACTTTCGCTTAACTGAGCCTATGGGTGGGCGCAGTTTGCATACAGCTATTGAAAATGGTGGTCTGGTCACATTACCCGTGGTCGATAACTTTGTAGACGGTGCAGCAGTGGCGCGTATTGGGGATAATAATTTCGACATCCTAAAGAACGTACCTGCTGATAAAGTTTTGGGCATAAATGAGAACCGTATATGCGCTACGATTTTAGAACTGTTGAATATCGAAGGTATCGTATTGGAACCTGCTGGTGCGCTGACTGTTGATGCATTGAAAGACATGGGCGATGAAATCGCAGGTAAGCGCGTTGTGTGTGTAACATCTGGAGGCAACTTTGATTTTGAGCGCCTGCCGGATGTGAAAGAACGTGCTTTGCGATTTGAAGGGTTGAAAAAATACCTCATCTTGCGATTACCTCAACGACCGGGGGCATTGAAAGATTTCTTGAATTTACTTGGTCCAGAGGATGACATTGCCCGTTTTGAATACTTGAAAAAGTCAGCGCGAAACTTTGGATCAGTCTTGATCGGGATTGAAACCAAAGCCACTGGCGGTTTCGAGAATTTATTTGCACGCATAACCGCAGCAGGCTTTTCATTCCGTGATATTACAGACGATGAAACATTGGCAGAGTTTTTAGTATGACACAACTTTTGAACACCCAGACATTCGGAGAACCTTCTGAGAAACCTAGCCTTTTGATCGCGCATGGACTGTTTGGATCTGGACGCAATTGGCGTGCTATTGCCCGCCGTTTCAGTTCTGATCGTCAAGTGATTACAGTTGATATGCGCAATCACGCTGGTAGCTTTTGGAATGATGTTCATACTTATGACGCTCTCGCAGATGATCTGGAAAACACCCTTACCACTTCAAATGGGCCTGTTGATGTTCTTGGGCATTCGATGGGCGGCAAAGCAGCAATGGTTATGGCTTTACGCAATCCTGCAAACTTAAATCGCTTATTGGTTGCTGATATTGCCCCGATTGCTTATTCGCACTCTCAAATATCTAATATCGATATCATGCGTAGCGTTGATTTATCCGCTATCACGCGCCGCTCAGAAGCAGATGTTTTACTAAAAGAGCAATTACCAGAAGCTGCTTCGCGTGCATTTTTATTGCAGAGCTTAGAATTCGCAGAAAATGGCAATCGTTGGACATTAAATTTAGACGCACTTGCAAATAACATGGACCACATTGTTGGTTTCCCAGATGTTACAGGACAATGCCAAAAGCAAACTCTGTTTATAAAAGGAGGGGCATCTGATTATATTCAGCCTGCTCACATGGATACAATTAATACACTTTTCCCACATTCAGAATTGGTTGAAATTCCAAATGCGGCACATTGGGTTCACGCAGAAAACCCTCGCGCGTTTATAGACGTTGTTGCGGCCTTTTTGGACAAGAGTGCCTAATTCAATTCTGTCGTTTTTCCAACCATAAATTCTGTTTTTGACGCCGTATAGATTTGCATCAATTCTGCGATTTCAAAATCAGGCTCACCACCTGTTTTCGTAATATTTTCACCCTTGCCACAGTGCATTGCAAATACATTAAACCCTAGATTAGAAGCGCACCCTTTTAAAAAATGGAATGCCGCTGACCGAGCATCAGGCCCCATCGTTGTATAATCAGTTTCCAGCGTACCCATGGCTTCGTCTACTTCATCCAGAAACAATTCGACCACTTCATCCATATCTTCTGCGCCAACATCATCTTGTAATTGGCGTACTTGTGCCCAATCAATCATATCAATCCTCCTTTTTGAATCTTGCTGAAAGCAGTGGCCCGTTCACTTTGTAATTTATTATTTCTAAAATAATGCCATTAGTGTTTGCGGTTGCCACATCATTCAAACGACCATCTTTTTCATAAATGCCTGAAACCCAACCACGATCTTGTGTCCGAGTTTTCTCTATTTCTGACATAAGCTGTTTAGTATAATTCGTTTGGTATAAAGCATCCCATCCAAAAGCGGCTTTTGTACTAATTGTACGCAGCTCAGGGAACATTTCACCGTCTTCTGAAACAGCATTCCAAGCAGTGTCGTTTGCGAAAACGGTATTATAAATAAAGTAAGGCTCTTGATTGATATTATCTTCACTAACGGCTGTCAGTTGGCCGGTGTTTTTAAAACGATTTTCTTGAGCTTTGTAGATGCGATGCGCCAACTCTTTGGCTTGATTGTCTAATCCAAATTCAATCGCCATCAAAATATACGGCTCACTCACCACATAATTCGGTGCATCGAACAAAGAAATATCACGACTATCAACAGGGATGGATTGCCCTTCAACATTCTCAATTGTTAGGAAATCATCGTATTTTAGAGCATTTGAAGCATCCAAACCTAACAGGCTAATTGCACGCGCACCGTATTCTTCATAACCTAAACGCCCTTCTTGAATTCGCTCGGGCAGGCCTGTTTCTTTGTGTATGCGTGCACCCATCATGACGCCACTATCCGTTAAACTGTCAAAATTCCAATGCGCAAGAACCCGAGTAGCTGCTTCGGAATGTATAGGGTAGTCATAGACCAAAATATTTAGCGGCACGACGATGCGCGCAACATCCAATGCAGACCAACCAATGCCGGTCTTAGATACCGAATTATCATACGTCGTCATATCCAAATTCTGTGCGTGATATACTTTATTTGGCAATTGATCAAAAAACAAAGGAAGATGTGCCAGCGTTTGTAATGCCTTTGACATACGTTGATCAAAAGCAGACTGGTCTAATACACCCAGCTTCAGCGCCGAGATCATCCCCAATAAGTAGGATGACTGATCCCACATTGTCGTCGAAGGAAACCCATCCACCGAATTTACAAGGCCCGTTTCAACATTATAGTTACGTTCAAAATAACGCCATGCAATTTCAGCGCGCTCTTTGTCTTGCAGGCTCAACTCGCCACGCTTTGCTATGGCCGTTTGGTCAATACTGATTGTAATGGCACTCTGTGAATTATTTGAAAAACTTGAATAACGCACAGCCTTATCCATGGATACCGCAATGCCTGCCGCACATATAAGCCCGATGATAAATACAATATGACTTCTGGCTTTTAAAATATTATTCATACCGTCGCCCATTTCTTTAGGCGGTTTTTTACATCTAGAGCATGTTCCTTTTCTTTGTCAGGTGTCCAGAGGGCCGCATTAATAAGAACTGTCATACAATTCGCATTATACATTGCCCAAAAAATATTAACCGTTAACAAACCAAGATCAGTACTTTCAGGCACATACCACGCCTGAGTTAACGCAAAAACAATTGCAATTATCGTAAAGTAAACAACTGCAATTTGAGGTGCAACTAAACGTATGTGTCGCTGATCATTTCGTTGCTTTGGTGTGACATGGAATTTGATTTCTTTACCTCGTAATACAGACCATAGGGCCGCAAGGTTTAGTGAAAAGAAGGCCACATTCAGCATTTTACCTTGCCGATTATCAATGCCCCACGTTGCAAATACGGCAGCGGCTTCATGAATTATTAAAAATGGTAAAAGATGCGCGAAGAAATCAATCGAATACGCATTGATTGGGGACAGCCCTGTGAACAATGCAATCAATGGAGCAGTGATAAAAACAACAATCCATAAGGGTGTTAAATAAGACCAAAAGGTTGCTGCATACATCAAGCTTTTTCGAAAATTCAACCCATTCTGAAACAACGGAAAATCATTAATCAAAATATCCAAGCTTCCGCCGGCATATTTAAAACGTTGCATCGCCCAGCTTTGGATATCCAAAGGAGAAAGCATCTTACTCTCTACATATGGATGATAAACTGATTTCCATTGCCTTGCCCGATCACTGTGCAATAAAATGGACGTATATATATCTTCAGAGACATGAAATTTATAAGGTGTCAGTCGTGTGGAAATTGACAATTCTCGATGTACCGCTTGTCGCAAATTCTGCACATCGTTTTCTGGTTTAGAATATGATACAAATTTATCTACATCTTCTTTAATCGATTGGGCGTAGCTTTTTAATGCAGCCTCCATCACAGCTTCTCGCCTGTGAATTGACCCAGCGCCACAACAAAAAGAAATATTCATTCCATTTCGTCTGCGTTGGATTACATCATAAAACAGTTTTGCATCATTTATAAAAGGGTCGCGCCCCACTGTGATTGGGCCCATAAAACGCTCAAGGCTCTTTGCAAACAACCCACCTATGCGGCCATATCTTTTTGTCCATTCCCAAACCAAACTACGGCCCTTTGGAATGTCATAAAACCATTGTGGGGTTTGCACCCAAGCAACCTTTTTGTCGCGAAAATACCCAAGCGTATTTTCTAATATCGTTGGGAAAGGACGTGTGTCAGAATCAAGAATTACAATAAAGTCGCCTTGTGTAAGGGACATACCATTGCGCAGATTACCTGCCTTATACCCAACATTATCTGGGCGCGTAATGTAATTAACCCCCTCTTCGTCGGCAACTTTTTGCATCTCAGTACGGTTACCATCATCCAGTACATGAATGCGTAAATCCAAAGAGTATGGATACTTTATGGCTTTAGCATCCCTTATAGAATACCGCGTCATTTCTGGATCTTCGTTATATGTTGGCAGAAACACATCAACACTTATAGGTGTTTTATTACCCCCATCCGATATGACGTCCTTCGAGAACTCTGGCGCTGCGACCTGAGGAGTATCATTAACAGACCAAAGATTATGGACGTACAACATCAGCCCAATAAACGCACAAAGCTCTGCTGCAAATACAATGGCCGAAAACCAAATAGCATCCATATTAAATGAATGCATCCAACGCCAACTTAAATACCAAACACCCAATCCGATTGTACACATTGCAAGGCATTGCCAAACTGTTTCGATCGCCAGAGAGTGTGGCAACGGAGGCTCAGGAACCCTATCTTCGTAATCTGAAAAGTAGAACTTTTTTAGATCTGCCATAAGCATCCTCTTTAATTCGCATACTTTGTATTTCGCAAAATCTTCCTAATGAAGCGTTACAATTATCGAAAAAAATGTATCGGGTGCTTCACCAGTTTTTAATCCTCATCCTTGATAAGACATACGAACACACCCAATGAGGTCAAATTGGATAATCTACAAAAAAAACTTCCCGACCCAACTATTGAAAACGGAGATTTGTTAAACGTACTTGTGGTTGATGATAGTAAGTTGCAATTAAAAATCGTCTCTTCGTATTTGAAAAAGTGGGGGTTAAAACCTGTTCAATGTCTTAGCGCAAAAGAAGCTTTAGAGCATTGTCAGGTTCGTAATTTTGACCTTGTGATCAGTGATTGGATGATGCCCGATATGAATGGTTTGGAATTTTGTCAAACCTTTAAAGCCATGGAACGAGATAGTTATGGCTACTTCATTTTGTTAACATCTAAATCCGCAAAAGAAGAAATCGCTGAGGGTCTATCGAGCGGCGCAGATGATTTTTTATCTAAGCCTGTTAACCCAGAAGAATTGTTCGGGCGCCTTCAGGCAGGTGGACGCATTATAAAAATGGAGCAAAGCCTACAGGAAAAGAACAAACACATCTCAGAGACCTTAGCTAAGGTCCAAGCATTAAATGATGAAATACGCAAAGACTTACTTGCTGCAGAAAAATTACAGTTGTCCTTGATACCAGAACACCATCAAAAATTAGATACAGGTGATATTTCGATATTGTTTAAATCATGTGGTCATGTTGGTGGTGATCTCGTTGGGTTTTTCAAATTTTCAAGTAATCGATTGGGCATGTATTCAATTGATGTATCTGGCCACGGCATTTCATCAGCTTTAGTAACTGCGCGCCTAGCGGGATATTTAAGCCGTAATAACAAAGCTCAAAACATTGCATTTGTGCGCGACAAAAAAGGGCGGTTTATCCAGCGTTCCCCAGCAGAAATTGCAAAAGCTTTAAACAACGAATTGCTCGCGGATATGGAAACAGAGCATTATTTCACAATGGCATTTGCAGATATTCATCTGGATACAGGTCAGGTAGATTTTGTACAGGCGGGGCATCCGCATCCAGCTATTGTTCGCCAAGATGGAGTATCCGAATTAGCAGGGAATGGTGGCCCCCCTATCGGGTTGGTTGAAGGCGTTGAATATCGAACCGAAACTCTACACTTAAATCATGGCGACAAGCTACTTTTGTATTCGGATGGAATTACCGAATGCCAAAATGCAAAAGACGAGCTTTATGACGATGATAAAATGTTAGAGACCCTTTCCAACCATATAGATAGTTCAGGTTTGGAATATCTGAATACGCTTTTGTGGGATTTAAGCCAGTTCGCGAATGGCGTGCCATTCTATGACGATTTATCCGCAATTTTATTTGAATTTTCTGGAAAGGTTCATCAATAGAACGGTAAAATTTACATTCTTTCAACTGGGCCCATTTAATCTAAGAAAAAACTGGGGCTATGCGTGATACACATAATTTATAAGCACATCTTTCGGATTATCGCCGCGAGCCTTTGCGCAATTGGTATGGCGTCATGCGCAACATTTCATGCGCCTACTGTGAAAAATATTGCGCAGCCGAACCAACGTCCCGTTCGTAATTTCACATCTTTTACAACATCACTGCAATGCATGGATCGACTTTTAGCAAAACATAAGCATCCAAGGATATTAATATCATCGACGGGCATAACAGACCTTTCAAGAAGGATTTCTGTTGGTGCCGATGAAATGTTAGTAAACGCGATCAATCACATGAATGTTCGCAGCCATCGGTATATTTTTTTGGATCAGTCATTAGAACGTAAAGATGGTCAAATTCAGCTCTTAACAAAGGATAATGAACGCCAAAACCCAAAGCTATATTTCAGAGGTGCAATCACTCAAGTTGATACCAACACTGTAAGCGACAGAGGGAATATTCAGCTTGATTTAACCAATGCACCGCACCCTTTGACAATCAAAGGTGGCGCATTAGGGAATATATCTCCCAGCTTAAGCCGTGGCGCATCAATCGTATCTGTTGATCTACATTTGGTATCTTATCCAGAGAAAACCGTATTACCAGGTGGCTCTGTCGCCAATTCAATGGTTGTAACAAACAAAACCTTTGGAACAGGCAGCACTGGCTTGATAAAATTAACAGGCTATAATCTCTCGCTATCCTTCAATCGTATTGAAAGCATCGGACAAGCCGTGCGTAATCTGGTTGAGCTTGGTGTTATCGAATTATTAGGACGCCATGCTGGTGTGCCATATTGGGAATGTCTTAATATAGAACCCACCAATGAGAAAAAGCAGAACAGTAACCGCACAGCTTATAAGGCGACGCCAAACGTCATTTCAATTATTGAAGCACAACGCATGTTGCAAAAGCTAGGGTATTCCCGCGTAACACCAACAGGAACTGCTGACAAAGCCACTTATGCTGCCTTATCACAGTTTCAATCTGATAAACGTCTCATCGCAACTGGTGAGCTGAATTATGACACCTATGCAAAATTACAGCAGGCCTTTCGCGGATATCCTGTAAATGGTCATATTTTGAATTCAAAACCAAAGTCAGAAGGAAGATCACGTAGCACTCATATAAGCCTGTCATCCAAGAATACCAATCGTACAGGCGACCCTTTTATCATCGATATAAGAACGCATAGTGATGGATACTTAAGTTGCTTTCACCAGTCTGGATCGGGACCTGTTACACAAATATTGCCGCTCCGTTCTGATTTGAAGCTACAGGTCTCAAAAAATTTCCAACGTAAATTACCTAACGCCAAAGATAGTTTCAAACTTGAATTTGAAAAGGATCGCAAAATAGAAAAAGTATTATGCACGCTTCAAGATATCAGCGCCAAAGCACGGCCGCCATCAACAGATACCCATAAAACATTCATAACTTTACCAATTAAAGAAATCACAGATATTACGGAATTAGAAAACCTAAAGGATTGGGCAATCATCAGCCGCAGCGCATCACCTAAACGATAAAGCCGCCTGCAAAAAGTCACGATCACCTTCGTTGCTGATCAAATCCAATGCATCTGCAGTGTCTGTCCATACCGTTGTATGAAACGGCTCTATTGGCTCTTGTAGTTTATAAATAGGGCGGCATAGATAAATATGGCAAATCTTTTGCGCCCAGAATTCATAATCCAACATATACGTAAACCGCTGATAAGCTCCGAGACGGCGGTCCACCTGAACCTTCCAACCGGTTTCTTCCAAACACTCTCGGTGAAGGGCCTGTAATGCAGATTCCCCTGCATCAATTCCGCCGCCTGGCAGTTGAACTTCTGATTCAGGCATAGCTTGATGAGTGAGCAAAATCTCATTCCCATGTAGAATCACCCCATAAACACTAGGTCGGTGTTTATAAGCAATATTAGTTTGAACAGATTGGCCGTAACGTCTCATACCGCTGACATAACTCAAAATGAACGAAATAACAGCGGGGAATTGCTCTTCGGCAGAAAACATCTTATTGGGGCAAAAAAGCCAAGGTGCATTATGTCTACTAACCAAGCAAAAATCGAATGGGATGATACAATCCTACCGTTCCAACTGGACAAATCGGACGTGCGCGGGCGCGTAGCGCGTTTAGACGGCCTGTTGAACACTATTTTGGAACAACACAATTATCCATTAGAAGTTTCTGCGATTTTAGCAGAAGCCGTTGTGTTGACTGCATTGATCGGTCCAACTGTTAAGTTGCGTTGGAAACTATCTTTGCAAATTCGTGGAAGCGGACCAATCCGCATTCTGGCAACAGATTACTACGGCCCGCAAAATGAAGGTGAGCCTGCGCGCATTCGCGCTTATGCCAGCTTTGATGAAGAGCGTTTGAAAACGGAACAAGGCACGCCATTTGAAAAGATCGGCAAAGGTATTTTTGGTGTTTTGATTGATCAGGGCCCAGATATGAAACCATATCAAGGCATGACACCACTTGCTGGCGGTTCATTAGCAGCTTGTGCCAGCACATATTTTGCGCAGTCCGAACAATTACCAACAGAATTCGAACTTTCTGTCGGCCAATCATCCACCGCAGATGAGAAAAACGAATGGCGCGCTGGTGGTGTGATGGTTCAATTGATGCCACAAGCATCCCCATTTGCAGCCAAAGATGCAGAAGGCGACGTGCCCGATGTCATGCAAGCCAGCGATCTTGATTTAGGCGAATATGACGATGGCTGGAACCGCGCCACGATGCACCTGAAAACTGTTGAAGAAACTGAATTGGTTGGACCTTATGTGTCGCCAACAACTTTGTTAATGCGCTTATTTCACGAAGATCAGCCACGCGTGTTTGATGCACAACCTGCTGAATTTGGTTGTTCTTGCAGCCCTGAAAAAGTGGAATTCACAATGTCCATGTATTCGCAAAAAGACATTGCAAAGATGACAGCAGAAAACGGAATGGTCACAGCAGATTGCCAGTTTTGTGGCAGCCATTATGAGTTAGACCCTAAAACTTTAGGCTTTGACGCCAAATCATAATTTCGAACGAGGCTTGCAGGCAAAGCATCCTTGCGCCATGAAAGTGCTATGGAAAATTTTCGCCCGCAGTTAAATCGTATCGAAGCCGCATTGTCAGCGGTAGATCATATCGCACCATCATCAGATTTTGATCTGAACCATGATTATGGGAAAGTCAGTTCACACAATCTAACAAATGCGGCTGTGTTGATCCCGATCACCAAAGGCCCACTTGGGCTTGAAGTGATCTTTACAAAACGATCACAAAAGATGCGCCACCATCCTGGGCAAATTTCATTTCCAGGCGGTAAGGCAGATGTCAGCGATACATCCACAAAATTCACTGCCTTGCGTGAAACACATGAAGAAATCGGGTTAGAGCCTGACTGTATAGAAATTATCGGCGCGCTACCCAAACATGAAACAGTTACATCATTTTTGGTGCACCCCTATGTTGGCCTAGTTCCAGAAGATGCAAGACCAACGGCGTTGACGGGTGAAGTTGCCGAAGTGTTTTCTGCACCATTAGATCATTTGCTTAATCCGAAAAACTACCAAATAGAGGGGCGCATATGGCAAGGCCAAGCGCGTCGTTATTTTTCAGTACCTTATGGCCCCTATTACATTTGGGGTGCCACAGCACGCATGATGCGCATGTTTACCGAAATCATGGAGCAACATGATGCAGGTTAAAGCGGATTGGCTGCAAAATAATGGAGCAAAAGCCATTTGCGCTGCCCTTGGTGATGCTGGCTATAAAGTTTATTTCGTCGGCGGTTGTGTGCGCAATGCTTTGCTAGGTGCTCCTGCCAGCGATATAGATATTGCAACAGATGCGTTGCCCGAGAAAGTTTTAAAGGTCGCGAAAGATGCCCAGTTGCGTGCTATTCCAACGGGTATTGAGCACGGTACAGTCACTATCATAGTGAACAACGAGCCTTTTGAAATCACTACGTTTCGCAAGGACGTTGAGACAGATGGACGTCGTGCCGTAGTGGCATTTTCCAAAGACATTAAAGAGGATGCATTGCGTCGCGATTTCACAATGAACGCGCTGTATGCTGATATTTATGGAACCGTTTATGATCCATTGGGTGGTTTGAATGATCTAAAAAACCGCCATGTACGTTTCATACAAGATGCACATCAACGTATCAAAGAGGATTATCTGCGTATTCTTCGGTTCTTTCGGTTTCATGCGATCTATGGCGACCCAGCTGGCGGTATTGATGCCGATGCCTTGGATGCTTGTGCCAGCAATCTGGACGGGATCGAAAGTCTTTCTAAAGAACGGATAGGGCATGAAATGCGCAAACTTTTGGCTGCAGATGATCCTGCGCCAAGCCTTGCATCCATGTCTCAATCAGGGGTCTTGATGCATGTTATCGCTGGTGCAAATACCGCCTCTATCGCTCCACTTGTACATTTAGAAAGCACAACAGGCATTAACCCAAATTGGATGCGCCGCCTGCTGGCTTTAGGTGGGGAAGATGTGAAAGATGCTTTGCGTCTTAGTAAGAAAGAAGCACATCTTTTAGCACAGATGAAAAACGTTGTTACAGAGGCTATGTCCCCAAAAGTTGCTGGTCATTTATTAGGCTTAGAGGCCGGGCGCGATGCCATGTTGGTGCTTGCAGCACATATGGCAACACCCGTTTCAGAAACCTTAGACCAAGAGCTGCAAACAGGAGTCGATGCAGTTTTCCCAATTACATCCGCAGACATACCAGACAGCTATAAAGGGCCACATTTGGGTAAACGTTTAAAACAATTAAACGCCGCGTGGATTAACTCCAATCTTTGCATGACACAAGCAGAGTTACTTGCCTTGCCAGATGAGGTAAGTGAATGACATTTGAAGTTTTCCTGAGTTTGTTAGGGATCGCACATGCCGCCGCATGGACACCCGGCCCAAACAATACCATCGCAGCAAACTCGGGTGCACGCTACGGCATCCGTGCAACTCTACCACATATTGCAGGTATTGGTATTGGCTTTCCTTTTATGGCTGTAATGATCGCCCTTGGTTTGGGCGCAATATTTGAGCAAAGCCCCTTTATGCGAGAAGCACTTCGTTGGGGTGGAGTAATTGTTTTACTAATCTTGTCCTATAAAATCGCGACAGCGCCGACAAACGCAACAGAAACAAAAAAGGGCAAACCTTTCACATTCTGGCAAACCGTAGGCTTTCAATGGATTAATCCAAAAGCATGGGTGAACTGCATTAGCATAAATGCCCAATTCGTTGATCCAAGCAATCAATTAACCAGTATTTCGATTATAGGAGCCGTTTTTATATTTGTTGGTTTTACGTCACCAATGGGATGGGCTTTGTTAGGTAAATTCGCAAGCCGTTGGTTAACATCACCTGGCCGTTTGCGGTTGTTCAATATAACAATGGCCAGCCTAATGGCTTTGTCAGTCATCGCAATTGCATTTGGAAATCTAGTATGAGCCTATTTGATCCCGTTTATGCCTTTATCTTTGCAGGTCTCTTTTCCCCTGGCCCTAATGTCATTCTGCTTCTCGCATCAGGCGCACGCTTTGGTGCGCGTGCAACATGGCCCCATATCCTTGGTGTCGCTGCTGGTGTTGGTATTATCGGTGCATGTGTTGGATTTGGGGTTGGTGCATTATTGATTGCGCAACCTAAACTTGCTTTTGTCTTAAAATGCATTGCAGCTGCCTGGATACTTTGGATGGCGTGGAGTTTGTTTTCTGCCAGCGGTGGCTTGAAAAAGGGATCAGCAGATAAACCATTTACTTTCATCGAAGCGGTATTATTCCAATGGGTAAATCCGAAAATTTGGGCTGTCGCAGTGGCTGCTTCTGCAGGGTATCCGCTGGGCTTACCTCCTGAAAGTGAAGCTTTGCGTTTGGCTATGGGTTTTACGGGCATTAACTTTTTCGTATGTACATTCTGGACTTACTTTGGCGAAGGTATTTCTCGATTTTTAAAAACAGAACGTGCATGGCTGATCTTTCGTCGAACGATGGCAGTGTTTCTTGCCCTTTCCGCGCTGTTAATTTTCCGTTAAATCCCCCACATGACTGAAACATATGAAATAGAACGCCTACGTTGGCATGGTGATGGTGTTGCATCTGTACGCAATGAAGACGTGTTTTTTCCGTTCACATTACCTGGTGAAATCGTAACGGGTGATATTCAGCACGGTGCTTGCGAAGCACCACGCATTATTGAACCTGTTTCAGATCGCGTGAAACCAGCCTGCCGTCATTTCAAAAAATGTGGTGGCTGTGTCATGCAGCATGCCAGTGATGATTTGATGGCAGACTGGAAAACCAAAATGGTCAGTGACACACTTGCACTGAACCACATCAATACCACACTACGCCCTATTCATGTGTCACCGACACATAGTCGTCGTCGTGCAATTTTTTCCGCAAAACGCACAAAGAAATCTGCCGAAGTTGGGTTTCACAAACGTGGCTCTGACATCATTATTGACCTGTTAGAATGTCCACTGATGCATCCCGCTATTATGGCAAGGTTTGATGCCTATCGCGAATTGGCCAAACTTGGATGTTCGCGCAAAACCGAAATCCGCATTGGTGTTACCGTGACCGAAAACGGTTTGGATGTGGACATTGTCGATGCCAAAGAGCTGGAAGTGAAACAAACTGAAAGCCTTGCCCGTTTTGCTGCTGAAAATGGATTTTCGCGCATCGCATGGAATGGTGAGGTTTTGGCACAGATCACACCACCAACACAAAAATTCGGAACATCCCATGTGATCCCACCCAGCGGATCATTTCTGCAGGCTACTAAAGAAGGCGAAGAGGCTTTGGTCTCTGCCAGCTTGGAAACCTTGGAAGGATGTAAACGCGTGATTGATCTGTTTAGTGGATCAGGAACATTCAGTCTGCCAATTGCAAAACATGCCGAAGTTCATGCAGTAGAAACACTTCCCGAAATGTTGGAAGCGTTAAGTGATGGCTGGCGTAAGGCAACTGATCTAAAGGCCATTACAGCAGAAGTGCGCGATCTGTTTTATCGCCCGCTTTTATTGGATGAACTAAAGAAATTTGATGGCGTGGTCATTGACCCGCCACGTGCAGGTGCGTTGGAACAAACACGTATTTTGGCGCAATCTAACATCGGCAAAATCTCATTCGTGTCTTGCAACCCCGCTACTTTTGCGCGGGATGCTAAGACGCTAATTAATGGCGGATACACATTAGATTGGGTTCAAGTCGTAGATCAATTCCGTTGGTCAGCCCATGTAGAATTGGTCGCCCAATTTACTTTGGCGCGAGATTAAGTTTCCGCAAAACCCTAGATAACGCCGAGAATACCAATGCCATAATCACCGCCACAGCGATGTTTTGGGCATAAAACATTCCACGATCTGCAAGCTCTAGGTTGTTCAAAAACCGATAAGGTAAACCTGTTGTCACGCTACCAACAGGTGATGCATTAAATGGGCTAACGATGCCTTCGATCCAAGCGACATATATCACTGTAATACCCACGGCCAAACCTATGGTTTTCTTGATATGTCGGAAGGTGCCCAGAAAGAACAGTGCATCAATCCACTGCAAAACGGGGCCTAATAAATGCAGGTAATATTCCTGCCACGCAGGGCTCGTGCGCACACCATCCACATAGAATTGTGTTGGGTCGGACAGGTATATTTTCCAATACAACAACACGACCATAAAGTTGATAACCATCGTGGCAGACGCCAAAACCTCATGCCGCTGATCTCGTCGTCCCAATGATCGTTGTAACATCAGGAACGCAGATATTGTGCTGAGCGTCATCGCCCAATTTGTGAGATATCGATATTGCCAGCCGACGAAATTGTGGTCAGTACCAATGAAACCATAGGTGAAATAGAAAGCCGCAAGTAAAAACACGACCCAACGATAGCGTATAACACCTTTTGATTGTTCCATTGTCATTCCTCCCGCGCATTACGCTATTCATTAATCTGTAATAGGAAAGGAAAACCCTACGTCAGGCGCGTTTCACGATACTGGCAACGCCCATAACATCCAAAACTTTCGCTTCGATGTGTTCCGCATTCATCGCAGCAACGTCATACATTTTTGCAGGGGAGTTTTGATCGATAAAGATATCTGGCAATACCATTGAGCGGGCTTTTAGTCCTGTATCCAGCAAACCAGCCTCTGCCATGAAATGCATAACATGGCTGCCGAAACCACCAACAGCACCTTCTTCAATCGTGATGATTGCTTCGTGTGTTTCAGCCAGTTTACGGATCAAATCTTCATCCAGAGGTTTCGCAAATCGTGCATCCGCTACTGTTGGTGTAATGCCTTTGGCAGATAATGCCTCAGACGCTTTCATCACTTCTTGCAAACGTGTACCAAAAGACAGGATCGCAACTTTTGATCCTTCTTGGATCATACGACCCTTGCCGATTTCCAGCACTTCACCCTTTTCAGGAATATCTACACCAACGCCTTCACCACGTGGATAACGGAATGCAGATGGACGATCATCAATCGATGCAGCTGTGGCAACCATATGCACCAATTCCGCTTCATCCGCTGCAGCCATCACAACCATATCTGGCAGGTTCGCAAGGTATGCTACATCAAAGCTGCCAGCGTGTGTGGCACCATCAGCCCCAACCAACCCAGCGCGATCAATCGCGAAACGAACAGGCAAACGTTGCAGGGCAACATCATGCACAACTTGGTCATAGCCTCGTTGCAGGAATGTGGAATACATTGTGCAAAACGGCTTCATGCCACCCGCAGCAAGACCCGCACAAAACGTGACACCGTGCTGTTCAGCAATGCCCACATCAAAGCAACGACTTGGAAACCGTTCAGCAAACAGATCAAGCCCTGTGCCATCTGGCATGGCTGCTGTGACCGCAACAATCTTGTCATCATCCGCTGCTTCTTTGATCAAGCTTTCCGCGAATACCTTTGTATAGCTCGGCGCATTTGATTTCGCTTTGTGCTGCTTGCCAGACACAACATCAAACTTGCTGACACCATGGTACTTATCAGCAGAGGCTTCTGCTGGGGCATAACCTTTACCTTTTTTCGTAATCACGTGGATCAGCATCGGGCCAGTGGAGCGATCTTTTACCGTCCGCAAAACACTCAACAACTGATCCATATCGTGACCGTCAATCGGGCCAACATAAGAAAAGCCAAGCTGCTCAAACATCGTGCCGCCCACAGTCATATGTTTGACCATATCGCGCGCGCGTTTAGCACCATCTTGGAACGGGTCAGGCAAAAGCGATACAACACCCTTGGCAGCCGCTTTCAATTCTTGGAACGGCTCGCCAGCATAAAGCTTGGATAAATAAGACGACATCGCACCTACAGGTGGGGCGATCGACATTTCATTGTCGTTCAAAATCACAAACAGGCGTTTTTTCAAATGCCCTGCATTGTTCATCGCCTCATAAGCCATGCCCGCAGACATAGACCCATCGCCGATCACAGCAATCGCATCACCCAAACCATGTTCAGGTGCACCACCCAAATCACGGGCAACTGCAAAACCGAGTGCTGCAGAAATAGAGGTTGAACTATGCGCCGCGCCAAACGGGTCAAACGCACTTTCAGATCGTTTCGTGAAACCAGACAAACCATCTGCTTGGCGTAATGTGCGAATACGGTCACGACGACCCGTTAAAATCTTATGCGGATAACATTGATGGCTGACATCCCAGATCAAACGATCCTTTGGTGTATCGAAAACTGCATGAATGGCTGTTGTCAGCTCCACAACGCCCAAACCTGCACCCAAATGGCCACCTGTTTCGGATACCGCCGAAATCGTTTCCGCGCGCAACTCATCCGCAACCTGACACAACTGTGCATCAGTCAGTTGTTTCAAATCCTCTGGCGTGGATATTTTATCCAGCATCGGTGTATTTGGACGGTCATTCGTCACGGTTTAAACTCTTTCGCTACTTATCGCGTTCGATCACGTATTGGGCTACAGCACGCAATGCATCCGCTTTGGCACCATATGGTGATAACACATCATTTGCCTGTTCTACCAGTAACTTGGCGCGATGTTTCGCCTCATCAAGTCCCAGAATAGAAACGAAGGTGGCTTTGCCCGCATCTGCATCTTTTTGCAAACGCTTGCCTGCCGCCTCTGGATCACCTTCGATATCCAACACGTCGTCTTGGATTTGAAACGCCAAACCCAACGCTGTTGCATACGCGCCCAGCGCATCTGTTGATTGACCCGCCAACAGTGCACCTGCTTGTGCAGACCACTTAATCAACGCGCCCGTTTTGTTGGCTTGCAGGTCTGTGATTTGCTCTAATGTCAGTGGCACAGCTGCAGTTTCTGCTGCAATATCTTGGGCTTGGCCCAAAACCATACCATCCGCACCAGCGGCCTTGGCAATACTACTAATCAACTGAATACGAATAGCATCACTGTCAGCCGCAGCTTGATCCGCCAAAATCTCAAACGCGATGGTTTGTAAAGCATCACCAACCAACACGGCCGTTGCTTCGTCCCATTTCACATGAACCGTTGGCAACCCACGGCGCAGGTCATCATCATCCATGCAGGGCAGATCATCATGCACCAAAGAATACGCATGAATACATTCAATCGCACTGGCGGCATAAACAGATTGTGATGTTGGCACATCAAACAATGCCGCTGATTCCATCACTAAAAACGCGCGCAACCGTTTGCCACCATTCAGCACCGCATGGCGCATAGGATCTGCGACCAAGGATTGATCTGCCGTTGGCAATAGCGTGTTCAGCTTCGCTTCCACCAATGCCACAGCATTGGTCAATTGTGACTTAAATTCTGGAGACATAGGACTAGCCTTCTACGGGCTTTAAACCATCAGGTGTGCCATCTGGACTTAATGTGATTTGTGCCACTTTTTCTTCGGCCTCTTTTAACTTGGTTTCGCAGTGCTTTTTTAGCTCTGCGCCACGCTCATAAAGCTTGATAGACTCGTCCAATGCCACTTGGCTGCTTTCCAATTTAGAAACCACCGTTTCTAATTCTGCCATCGCTTGCTCAAAGCTCATCTCTGCCACGGGTGCGTCGCTCATGCCGAATACTCCATCAAAACCTTCACGTGTGCTGCAGTACTTGCAGCCAAAGCCTCAAGATCATATCCGCCTTCAAGAGTCGAGACCAGACGACCGCCACACAGTCGTTTTGCCGCTTTTGCTAGCGCATGTGTTGCCCAAACGAAATCATCTTCGGTGAAATTCAGGTTTGCCAATGGGTCCGCATGATGCGCATCAAAACCAGCAGAGACGAAAATCATGTCAGGCTTGAAATGATCCAAAGCGGGTAAAATGGAATTGTTAAATGCAGCCTGTAATGCCGCCCCATCTGCATGCGCTTGCAGTGGAATGTTCATCACATTGCCAGACGCACCTGTTTCATGTGCTGCACCCGTTCCTGGGTACAATGGCATTTGATGGGTAGAAGCAAAGAATATGCGATCGTCATTCCAAACCAAATCTTGGGTGCCATTGCCGTGATGCACATCAAAATCCACAATCGCTACGCGGTCATATCCATATTCTTCCAAAGCGTGCTTTGCCCCGACGACAACACTGCCAAACAAACAAAATCCCATAGAGGTAGATGTTTCGGCGTGATGCCCCGGTGGGCGGATCGCACAAAACGCGTTATCTGCCTGACCAGAAGCTACCAAATCTACCGCTTCTATATTTGCCCCCGCAGCCAGTAAACCAGCGCGAAAGGACCCATTGGACATATGCGTATCTGCATCCAATTGCGCCCAACCTGTTGCAGGTTCCGATGCTTCGACCTTGTCGTAATATACTTCTGGATGCACCCGTAGAATATGCGATTTTTCAGCTAATGGTGCTTCATGCCGATCCAAAGTGTCAAACTCTAAGGCTTCGAACCGTTTCAAAATTGCCTGCAAGCGCGCCACTTGCTCGGGATGCCCATCAGGTGTGACATGCTTTAAACAGTCAGTATGCGTAATAAAAGCTGTGGTCATTTTTAATCAGGCGCCAACATATAACCCGCACCGCGTACGGTTTGCAGGTAACGTGGGTTCTTTGGGTCATCTTCGATCTTGCGACGCAAACGTGTAATCTGAACATCAACAGCGCGCTCTTGGCTTTGACCTTTGTCACGCCCCAAATCTTCGACCAGTTTTGCACGCGATACAGGCGTATGTGTTCCAGCAGAGAAAATACGCATCAAAGCACTTTCTGTTGCCGTTAAACGCACCAGATCATTACCGCGCCACATCTCTCCTCGCGTCACATCATAGCGCACATCGCCCATTTGTAATGTCTTTGGCGGCTCATTCGCTGGCGCATCCGCAGGGACGCGGCGCAATATTGCATTGATGCGTAATACCAATTCTTTCGGTTCAAACGGTTTGGTCAGATAATCATCTGCACCCGCTTCCAACCCCATGATCCGTTCACCGCTTTCAGCTTTTGCTGTCAATAACAGGATTGGTGTCGCTAAAGTTTCACGCAAAGATTTCGTCAGGGTTAAACCATCTTCGCCCGGCATCATCACATCCAGTACGAGCAGATCAAAATCCAAACCCTCTAATAACCTGCGTGCATGAGCTGCATCGCGAGCGGTTGTGACCCAAAATCCATGACGGGACAAAAACTTTTGTAACAACCCACGGATACGTTCATCATCATCAACGATCAGAATATGGGCATCATTCACATTTGGTACTGACATTCTATTCCCCCAGTCATTCTACTCTAGATGGTTTTTCATCTTTGGATCCATAATATTTTGTAACACAGTGCGAAAGCCTTGCACAGCATCAGGTCCAGCCGCTTTGTAAGCCGAGCGCATGCGCTTACGCTGCGCATCAGACAGGCTGCGTTCCAATTCTTGCCCTGCTTCGGTTAACTTCAAATTACGCTCCCGACGATCACGTTTTCCGACTTGGCTTTCCACCAAATTATCTTCGACCAATTGACGAAGCACTCGGTTCAACGATTGTTTTGTAACGCCTAAAATATCCAGAAGCGTATTTACTGTGATGTTGGGGTTTCGGTTTATAAAATGCAAGGCGCGATGGTGCGCGCGCCCATATGAAGCGTAATTTTGCAAGATTTGATCAGGGTCAGACGTGAAGCCTTTATAGGCAAAAAACATTAACTCGATACCTTGCAGCAGTTGATCATCTGTCAGGAAAAGTAAGTTTTCCCCTTTCGCCGCTTTAGTCAGGTCTACCATTTATTTCATCCGTTCACGAATATTACGCCGTTTATTCAATTTACGTCAGTATTATTGACTTTCCAAGAATCAAATGATAGCGAAATCCAAGTTTCTTGCAACTTTGTAACGCAAGTTTTTATTTTCGGGTAATAAAATTACTCTACCTACGATGGAAGGATGTTCAGATGGGTTCTTATGATGATCGCGATGGTCAAATCTGGTTGGACGGCAAGCTTATCCCTTGGCGTGACGCACAGGTGCACGTCTTAACACACGCAATGCACTATGCCTCTTCTGTCTTTGAAGGTGAACGCGCTTACAACGGCAAGATTTTCAAAAGTGTTCAACACTCTGAACGTCTGATCAAATCTGGCGAATACATCGATGTACCTGTGCCATACACAGTGGATGAAATCGAGGCTGCTAAGTACGAAGTGATGAAAGCCAATGGTTTCAGCGACGCATATGTCCGCGTATTGTGCTGGCGCGGCTCTGGCGACGACATGGGCGTTGCATCGCAAGCAAACCCAGTGCGCATGGCAGTGGCGGCATGGGAATGGGGCAACTATTACGGCGACGCTAAATTTAAAGGCGCCAAATTGGACATCTCCAAATGGAAACGCCCAAGCCCAGAAACAATTCCATGTTTCGCCAAAGCATCAGGCCTATACATGATCTGCACAATGGCTAAACACCAAGCAGAGGCCAAAGGATGTTCTGACGCCATGATGTTCGATCACCGCGGTTATGTTGCCGAAGCAACAGGTGCAAACATGTTCTTTGTTAAAGACGGCGAAGTGCACACACCTGATCCTGATTGCTTCTTAAACGGCCTAACACGCCAAACCGTGTTGGACATGTTGAAGGAAAAAGGCATCAAAACCCATGTGCGCCACATCATGCCAGAAGAGCTGGAAGGGTTCGAACAATGCTGGTTAACAGGTACAGCGGCAGAGGTCACGCCAGTGGGTCAAATCGGCGATTATAATTTCGAGGTTGGCACCATGGCGCGGGACATTTCCGAAAGCTACGAAAAATTGGTTCGCAGCTAATCAGCAGAATACATATTTCGTGTAAAAGCAGCTTCAGAGTGCTTTTACACGCTTCCTTCTTAAACGTGATGGCGGGAATCCGTATACGGACAAAAAGACAGTATTAAACTGCCTTAGGCTTCCAAACCCTGACTGAAACGCGACATCCACCATTGTATCTTCTGTTTCGCGTAACATCCTAGCCGCCCGCTGAAGCCGTAAGGTTTGAGCAACTTGAATGGGCGTTGCGTCCAAATGTTTTTGAAACAGGCGGTTCAGATGCCGTGTCCCAATACCCAATTTATCTGCCAATTCAGAAACTGGGCTTTGATCTAAGGCACCTTGTTCAATCAATTTCAATGCCCGCTCAACAGTCGTCTTTGTCCCCATCCATGCTGGGCAAAACGGTGCTGTTTCTGGGCGACATCGCAAACAAGGGCGTAATCCTGCAACCTCAGCGGCTGCAGCAGTCGGATAAAATGTAACATTTTTGGTTAACGGCTGGCGCGCAGGACATATTGGTCTGCAATAAATACCAGTCGTTTTTACACCCACAAAGAAAACACCATCATACTCGGGGTCACGTCTCAGCCGTGCTTCGTTATAAACATCAAATAAAGTCATAATCGTAGATCTATCAAAGCATTCGTATATTCAAATGCATTATTTTCAATAGAGTCCATTTATAGCCAGATTTTAAAAACATGCTGGTTTACTCAACCTTCACCAACATTAAAGAAGGTTAAAATAATGCAGAACCATACAGACAAGCTCAATAATTTCAAAGAATTGCATAACTCACAAAACCCGCTCATTTTAAACAATATTTGGGATGCAGGGAGCGCAAAAGCAGTGCAGGCATCTGGAGTAAAAGCTATTGGTACAAGCAGCTGGGCTGTTGCCGAAAGCCATGGCTACACAGACGGGCAGAAAATGCCGATCCCTTATGTTCTTAAAGCATTTCAAGAAATTTCCAGTGCCGTCAGCATTCCTCTGACATGCGATATCGAAGCAGGCTACGGACACACACCCGATGAGATCACACCTATCATTATTGAGCTACTACAATTGGGGGTCGTTGGCATCAATGTTGAAGATCAGATCATTAACACAGGCAAACTCTATGACATCACTGAACAAACAAGAAGATTAGCGGCGGTCAGAAAAATGTCCAACGAAAATGGCGTTGGTTTGTTCATCAATGCAAGAACAGATGTCTTTTTTATAGAGAATGATACACGCCACATATCTGAAAAAATGAAAAACGTTCTAGAGCGTGCAAACGCCTATGCTGATGTTGGATGTGATTGCATCTTTGTCCCCAATTTAATCGACATAGAGGCAATCAAAACACTTTGTGACAAAGCCCCCATCCCCGTAAACATAATGCAAACACCAAATGGTCCAACAGTCGCGGACCTTACGCAATGTGGCGTTTCACGCATAAGCCGAGGGCCGTTCCCATACATGCATGTAATACAGCAGTTAGAGACGTTTTCTTTCGCATAAACAAATTGCCAGCACCATAAATCTGATTAGACTCCATACGAAGGTGAGATCACCGTAATCATTACAAGGATTTTATATCAAACATGAAAATTCTAATCCTCGGCGGTGCTGGCATGATTGGGCAAAAGCTAGCGCATGATATTGCCGCAAACGGTCTGAATGGCGAAACAAGTCACGAATTGATCCTGCACGACATCATCACTCCGCAATGGAATGGCATAGGCAACCCAACCCTGCTGACAGGTAACATTGCTGACCCCGTAACGTCTGAAACCCTAGCTGCCCTCAAACCCGATATTATCTACTTCCTATCCGCGATTGTATCAGGCGATGCCGAAGCAAATTTCGCCAAGGGTTGGGATATTAACATGCGCAGTGCTTGGAACCTGTTCGAAGCAATCCGTGCGGAGCATGAAACCTCCAACGGCAGCTATATACCCAAGGTTATCTTTTCCTCATCACTTGCCGTATTCAGCGGCCCATACCCAAGCACTATTCCCGATGATTTTCTCACTGCCCCGCAATCATCTTATGGCGCACAAAAAGCCGCTGTAGAGTTGTTGCTCGCAGATTACGTCCGCAAAGGGTTCATGGATGGGTTTTCCATGCGCCTACCAACAATTTGTGTCCGCCCTGGCAAGCCGAACCTAGCAGCCTCATCATTCTATTCAGGGATCATTCGCGAGCCGCTGAATGGACAAGAAGCAATATTACCCGTCCCAGAAACCGCCCGCCATTGGTTTGCATCCCCTAAAAGCGCTGTTGGCTTTATGACCCATGCGGCAAGTATCAGCGCCAAACAATTAGATGGGCGTTTGGCTCTGAACTTGCCGGGTGTCTCTTGTACTGTTGCAGATCAAATCGATGCGTTACGTGACGTTGCTGGTGACGATGTGGTGAAGTTAATCAAACGTGAACCCAATGAAATCATCCAAAATATCGTTATGGGTTGGCCTGAACGTTTTGACGCCAAGCGCGCAAAAAACCTTGGTTTTCAAGCAGATGCGGATTTTAGAGCTATCATTCAAACCTATATTGAAACCGACTTAAATCAGGGATCGTGACGTATATGTGCCACGTTACATAACGTGATGTCGCATCCCTTGCCCCCGCCAATCTTTGTCTGGTATTCTAGAATCACCTTAGCACCAAGGTACGGTGCGCTATACGGAGGACACGGTTCTGACTGAACGTGTTGATGCAGCAAAGGCTGCGAATAAAAATATACCCAGCATGTCTATGCTGGATCTGGTTCTGAACTCCCTTCAAGATGATAAAGCCGAAGATATTGTAACGATTGAGTTGCAAGGCAAATCACAGATGGCAGATCACATGGTCGTGGCTTCTGGTCGTTCTACACGCCAAGTTTCCGCGATTTCTGAAAAGCTGGTGGATAACCTTAAGCAAAACATGGGTGTGATTGCACGCCTAGAAGGCAAAGGGGCTGGTGACTGGGTTTTGATCGATGCCGGTGACATCATTGTGCACATCTTCCGCCCTGAAGTGCGCGAGTTCTATCAGTTGGAAAAACTGTGGCAGCAATCGGCTGAACCAGAAAACGTATAATCCATGCGTGTCCAACTTTCAGTTGTTGGCCGCCTGCGCAATGGGCCTGAAAAAGACCTTATAGATGATTATGTAACGCGGTTTGAACGCAGCGGTAAAGCATTGGGCTTTACCGAATGCACAATCGTGGAAGTCGAAGATAAAAAAGGCGGCGGTCAAACAGCCGAAGCAGATTTACTGCTTAAATCCATTCCCAAAGGGTCTGTAATTGTAACGCTTGATGAACGCGGCAAACTGATTTCATCCCCAGAATTCGCCAAACAATTGGCACGCTGGCGCGACGATGGCCCTTCATGCATATGTTTCGTAATTGGCGGCGCAGATGGCATTATAAAAGAGCTGCGAGCACAGGCACATTATTCCATTTCCTTTGGTAAAATGGTCTGGCCACATATGCTGGCACGCGTGATGTTAACCGAACAATTATACCGTGCAGTAAGCATTTTGGCAGGCAGCCCCTATCACCGCGTATAATTACTGGCGTACGGCCATTATTCCTGACACAACAATCAGCATCATACCCGCCAGCATTGTCATATCTGGAATGTCACCAAAAAATATAATGCCCCACAAAACGGCAAAGGCAACATAGGCAAAATCGAATGTTGCAACCACTGATGATCTGCCAACTTGATACGCAATAGCCGCACCAATGCTGCCTATCAAAATGGCGGCCGCCAATACGACAAGTACCGCGACATCGCTTTGCGTTAGAACCACCCAACTGGTGGATAAGAAAGAACCTCCATCAGGTGTGAATGATGCAAAGTTCAGCAAAGCTGGCGAAAGCAATCCGACCACAACAAATGAGATATTCAGTGCAAGCGACAATACCAACGGATGTTCGTTACTGCATTTCGTGCGCGTTAAGATCATAGAAAACGCGTATAAAACCGCCGAGACCAGCGGCAGAAATGCATAGAAATTAAAATCGTCTGCTTTTGGCTGCAGTATTAACCCAACACCGCAAAATCCAAGCAGCACTGCCAACCACCCAAGTGGTTTTACTTTTTCACCCACAAACAATGCAGAAAATAAAGTAATAAAGATAGGTAAAGTGTAATAAGCCGCCGCCGCGATTGATAACTGTAAATGTGGTAATGCGGCATAATAAATAACCCACATAAAGGTCAGCATGAGACTGCGCATAAACGTCCAAAAGAACGCTGTGGGAAGTATTGTAACCGCTGGGTATTTTATCCGCAAAATGCCGATTAAAATTGGAATAACCAAACAAGACCGCAGTACAAAAATCTGCCACAATACTAAGTTTGCGCTCGTATTTTTTATCAATGCATCTCCAAGCGAAAGCGCAAACACCGTAAATACAATGACAATAACAGCAAATCTTGTTCTGTCCGTTGGTATGGTTTGATCAATAGTCATAAAGACACCCAATAGCTAACTTATAATTAAGCATATTGAGAAAGCATCGCATGTAAATTTACTTATTTTCCTTAATAGTATACTTTTAGTTATGCAAAATTTACGCAAAAAATTACCGCCACTCTCTAGCTTGCTGCCGTTTGAAGCAACGGCAAGATTGGGAAGCATCACTCAGGCAGCTTATGAGCTTGGCCTTACACAAGCTGCCATCAGTAAACAGATCCGCGCACTAGAACAGAACATTGGTGTCCAATTGTTTGAACGGCGCAACAGAGCATTGTTTTTAACACAAGATGGCCACGATTTGCATAAAGTTGTTGCCGAAACACTCTTTACACTCGGCAATTTCACGCAAGATTTGCGCCATAAATCTTCTGATAATGAAATCGTATTACACGCACAACTTTGCGAAGGGTTGTATTGGGTAATGCCACGGTTATCCCAATTCTACCAAAAACACCCGAAAATAGAGGTCAGGGTCGCCGTTTCCACACTCCCCATCACACAAGCATCCGAACGTTTTGATCTGGCACTTCAAACCGCAAGTCGCGACAGCGGTAATGCAAAGTGTTTGTTAACCGTACCTGATACAGTTTTCCCAATTTGCAGTCCAAGGTATCGGGATGCACAAAGCAAACCCCTTTTGCTTGAAAACTTGCCAAACTACCAGTTGATGCACCATGTCACTGAACCCCAAGATTGGATCACTTGGGATATGTGGTTCAAACAGCTTGGGTTAGATATACGCATTCAAACAAAAGGGGTAACTTACGACAGTTACCCCATGATGATTCAAGCTGTATTAGAAGGGCATGGCATTGGGCTGGGTTGGGGGCATACAACTGAGCAATTGATCAAAGATGGTCAATTAATACGACCCTTCAAAGAACACCTATACCTACATGAGGGTATTTCGATTTACCAACCTGCCAGTTTGGAACTGAATGAAAACACGGCCGCTTTGCTGGATTGGATTAAGGGTGAGCTTTCCTGAAATATTTCATGCGGATGAAACGTACCTTTACTGGATAGACTGTTGAACCTTAAGCATACGCAGACTAAGACAATAACAACCAAAAGGACCTTTTGTTATGACTGCCGCTAAACCCGTTGTTTTATGCATCTTAGATGGATGGGGCTTGAACGAAGACACAACAGCAAATGCTGTGGCATTGGCAGACACACCAACCTTTGATCGTATCATGACAGACTGCCCATCCTCTACGCTTATCACCTATGGTCCAGATGTTGGGTTGCCTAAAGGACAGATGGGCAACTCCGAAGTGGGTCATATGAATATCGGCGCTGGTCGTGTAGTTGAAATGGATTTACGCCGCATTGATAGCGCAATTGAAAACGGTACGTTTGCTAGCTTGCCAAGTGTGATCCGCTTTATTGATACGATGAAAGCATCGGGCGGTGTTGCGCATCTGATGGGTGTATTGTCTGACGGAGGGGTGCATTCGCATATCGATCATATGATCGCTACAGCAGAAGCCTTTACTGATGCAGGGCTAACTGTTGCTATTCATGCCTTTACAGATGGTCGCGATGTTGCTCCAAAATCTGCAAAAACGTATTTAGAAGAGCTTCATGATGCTCTACCAAAAGGTGCGTTCATTGCGACAGTTTCAGGTCGTTATTATTCCATGGATCGCGATAATCGTTGGGAACGTGTCGAATTGGCCTACGATGCCATCGCAAACGGTGAAGGGTACACTGCACAAAACGCATCGAAAGCTATTGATAACGCATATGGCAAGGAAGTCTTTGATGAATTTATCAAACCACGTGTCCTTGGCGATTACACAGGTATGAATGATGGTGACGGTATTTTATGCCTAAATTTCCGCGCTGACCGCGCGCGACAAATCATGGCTGCCTTTGGCGATCCTGATTTCAAAGGTTTCGATACAGGCAAGCGCCCAAAATTTGCAACTGTTAGCGGTTTTTCCGAATACTCATCGCGTCACAGCACCTATATGGATTGTATTTTTCCAGACCAAGAACTAAAAAACACACTTGGCGAATGGGTCTCTGCCAAAGGTAAAAAACAGTTCCGTATTGCTGAAACTGAAAAATACCCACACGTGACGTTTTTCTTGAATGGCGGCATAGAACAACCTGCCGAAGCAGAAGAGCGTTATTTGGCTCCTAGTCCAAAGGTGGCGACCTATGATTTGCAACCCGAAATGTCTTCAGTTGAGGTGACTGATAATTTGGTCGATGCCATAAATTCTGGAAAATACGACCTGATCGTCGTGAATTATGCCAACCCAGATATGGTCGGCCACACTGGCGATTTAGAGGCGGCAATGGTTGCATGTGCATCCGTTGATCAAGGCTTAGCAAAAGTCATCCCTGCACTTGAAACCCAAGGTGGTGCCATGATCGTATGCGCTGATCACGGCAATTGTGAAACGATGGTAAACCCCGAAACAGGTGAGCCACATACCGCACATACAACAAATCCTGTACCTGTGGTCTTGATTGGTGGACCAAAAGGGGCCAAGCTGCGCGCAGGTGGACGTTTGGCTGATTTGGCGCCAAGTTTGCTGGAACTAATGGGCCTAGAGAAGCCCGATGAGATGACAGGCGAAACTCTGATTTGTTAAGACTTTCAAAAGCAATAGCACTGGCTGCCACATTACAGTTCGCAACTGTACCCTTTAGTGCAGCTTTTGCTGAAAACCCTATGCAATTAGCGCAATCTGCTGCTGCCGAATTAAAAGCCGCATCTGTAGCCTTGAAAAAAGCACGCGAAGCCAATGATCGTGTTGCTGCTCTTAGCCAAACGGTTCAAGCCTATGAAAACGGATTGCTTGCAGTGCGCGAAAGCCTGCGTGCAGCCACTATCCGTGAACAAGTCTTAAGACTAAACTTAGCACGCCAACGTGATCAGATTAGCCGCCTATTAGGCGTGTTACAAACTATGGAGCGTGCCACCACGCCACTGTTGATGATACATCCTGCTGGCCCTGTAGGGACAGCACGTTCTGGCATGATCATGTCAGAAGTTGCCCCAACGCTGCAGACACGGGCAAACGAGTTAAAATCACAGCTTCAAGAAATTGAAGGTCTAAGCAATCTACAAAAAGATGCAGAAACTGAACTGCAGGCAGGCTTGGCTGGTGCACAAGATGCCCGTGTGGCTCTTGCCACAGCAATTAGCGAGCGTACAGATTTACCAGTGCGTTTTGCCGCTGATCCAGTTCGGGCACAGATTTTGGCAGACAACAGTGAAACTCTTGAAAGTTTCGCAACAGGTCTCACAGACATTCCTTTGGATGGTATAGAACAAGACGAACAACTGTCTTTCCTTGCTGCAAAAGGTGAAATTCCTTTACCAACGGGTGGCGCATTACTTCGTGCCTTTAATGAAACTGATGCAGCAGGGATTAAACGCCCAGGTATTGTCATTACTGCACGTCCATTATCGCTGATAACATCACCTACATCTGCCACAATCCGCTTTGCTGGATCGTTCTTAGATTACGGAAAAGTGGTGATTCTAGAGCCTGAACCCGGATACTTGATGGTTATTGCAGGCCTAAATCAAATCTATGGAGAGTTCGGTCAGATCGTAAATGCGGGCGAACCAATTGGTCTTTTGGGTGGAAAACAGCCAAAAGCTCAAGATTTTTTGATCGAAGCGTCAGAAGGTGGTGGCACAATTGGTCAAGAATCGCTCTATATAGAGATAAGAAACAATGGTGAGCCTGTCGATCCGACAGACTGGTTTGCTTTAAGCAACATATAGGAACGCACGATGAAAAAGATATTCGCAGCAGCCGTAGGCGGCACAGTAGCAGGGTTTTTGCTGACAGCAAATTTCACGGCACCCCTTATTGCGCAAGAAACACAACAAACAAAGTCAACATATGAACATCTGGATTTATTCGGTGATGTTTTTGAACGCATCCGTTCTGGCTATGTTGAAGAAGTGGATGAGGAACAACTGATCCAAAGTGCGATCAACGGTATGCTGACATCTCTTGATCCGCATTCTGGTTTCTTACCAGCAGAAGACTTTGACACAATGCGTGTTCAAACACGCGGTGAGTTTGGTGGCTTGGGTATCGAAGTGACCCAAGAAAACGGCTTTGTAAAAGTTGTAACGCCTATTGATGATACACCCGCAGAAAAAGCGGGCGTACAATCTGGCGACTTCATTACTAAAGTAGATGGTGAAGCAACGCTTGGCATGACATTAGATGAGGCTGTTGATTTAATGCGCGGCCCAGTCGGATCAGAGATCGTGATTACGATCGTCCGTGAAGGTACAGATGAGCCATTTGATATCACAATCGTCCGTGACCAAATCAAAGTAAAAGCAGCGCGTGTTCGTCTTGAAGGCGATACCGTTGTTATGCGTGTGTCTGGATTTACGGACCAGACCTTTAAAAACCTAAAAGACGGTATCGAAAAACAAGTTGAAGAGGCTGGTGGTATCGAAAAAGTTGGCGGTTTTGTTTTAGACTTGCGTAACAATCCAGGTGGTTTGTTAACACAAGCAATACTCGTATCAGACGCATTCCTTGAAGAAGGTGAAATCGTTTCAACACGTGGCCGTGACAGCCGCGATAGTGATCGTAGCAATGCAAAACCAGGTGACTTAGCACAAGGATTGCCAATGGTTGTCTTAATCAATGGTGGTTCAGCATCAGCATCAGAGATCGTAGCTGGTGCGTTACAAGATCATCACCGTGCTGTTGTCGTTGGCACACGTAGCTTTGGTAAAGGTTCTGTTCAAACAGTTATGCCATTACAAAGTGGATCAGGCATTAAGTTGACAACAGCGCGGTACTACACCCCATCAGGTCGCTCGATCCAAGCTTTAGGCGTTGCGCCTGATATCTTGGTTGAGCAACGTTTACCAAAGCCTGAAAGCGAAGAAGACGAAACACTAGGCAACCAGCGCTTTGAGGCAGATCTTCGTGGGTCATTGTCAAACGACAGCTTAACAGATGATCAAAAGAAGCTGTTAGAAGAAGAGCGCACCGCTCAAGAAGATGCAGCGAAATTGCGTGATCAAGATTATCAATTGTCATATGCAATAGATATTTTGAAAGGCTTAACCGTTCTGTCAGACGCAAAATAAAATGACCGAAGACGAGATCTACGCCTTACCTTATCGCCCTTGTGTCGGCATTATGATTTGCAATCGTAATGGCGGCATTTGGGCTGGCGAACGTTTGGATGGCCCAACTGGTGCGTGGCAAATGCCGCAAGGTGGTGTTGAAGACGGTGAAGACCCAAAAGCCGCAGCTCTTCGTGAATTAGAAGAAGAGACGGGAATTTCTGCAAGCGCTGTTGAAGTGGTAGCAGAAACCGAAGATTGGATTCCTTATGAGTTACCACATCATTTGGTCCCAAAGCTGTGGAAAGGCCGATACCGTGGCCAAAAACAAAAATGGTTTTTGATGCAATTCACAGGGGATGATGCAATGATCAACATCGAAACTGAAGAACCTGAATTTAGCAAATGGGCATGGTTACCCGCCGATAAATTATTAGATGCAATTGTACCGTTTAAGCGAGATACATACAAACGCGTCATCCGTGAATTCAAACAGATCGTGTCATGAAGTATATCACCAGCATAGCTTTGATGTTCAGCTTAATGAGTTCCGAAGCAATGGCTCTGTCTTGTTTGAAGCCAAATATTGGACGAACCTTTAACACTGTAAATGAGGCCGAAGAAACTTACTATATGGCGCAAGGTATATTAACAGCAAAAGGTCCCATTCCCAAACGCCAACCTGGGGTCGCGCGCCATATACCTGCAGAATTTACAGGTGTTTTCTTTAGCAATACGGGGCAAACTGAAGAACGCACAGTTCCTGTAATTGTAGATGCAATTTGTTATGCCAGTTGGTGTGGTGGATTTCCAAAATCAAAATTACCAATGCTCGCTTTTTTAAAACAAACACCTGAGGGGTATCGAGTAGAGTCCAATCCTTGTGATGGACATTTCAAAATCGAGATAACACCTAAGGAAACGAAAATCCTTCAGAGATGCCTTAAGAAGGGTAAATGTTCCAACGCAGACATTGGCACATTGGACAAATTTTAAGCCATCTTATTAAATTTCAACGCGTAAACCTTTACGGACCAAAGCATTCAAAACTGTGGTGTTTCGAACTTGAGAACCTTGTAAAAATATCTGACGTAGTTTTTTCAACTCTGAAACAGGCTGCACATCGTTAACACTGGTTACACTAACATCAAGAAATTTCAAACTATCCAGCTTTTTAAGAGGCATCAAATCAGACACCGATGTCAAACCTACATTCAGCTCTGTCAAACTGGTTAATTTTGAAACAGCGGACAAGTCTGTCACCAAAGTACCATCTAGATGCAGAATCTTGAGTTTCTCTAGATTCTCTACAGGGTCAATGTTTTCCACTACTGTCCCTCCAAGCGAGAACTCACGCAAGCCTTTGAAATTTTTCACGACAGAAATATCAGACACAAAACTATCTGAAATATTTAACCACGTTAAATCTTCTAAAGTTTTCAAGCTTGAGATATCAGCGACCAAAGTGCCTTCGATGCTCAAGCGACGTAAAAGCTTTGCATGAGAAAGTGGCGAGACATCTTCGACGAAAGTGCGATCAAGGCCCACATCCTCCAATGACTTTACAGCTTTAAGGGCGGTAATATCAGCCACGGGAGTATCAGAGAGATATAAATATTTCAGGCTTTTTAAATTCGACAAGGGAGATAAATCTGTAACGTTTGTTTCATTTAGGCTGAGCATCTCCAGCCCTTTCATTTTTGAAACAGCCGTTAAATCCGTAATGTTTGAACCATCCAGAACCAATGTATTCACATCAGAAATTCCAGCTAATACATCATAACTGTCAAAGCTTTTATGCGCCAAAGACAGCACGCCTTGTTCACTTACGACAGCACCAAGAGCAGTTGTACGCAGGCTGCTATCTTCGACCTGTTCCAGAGGTAGTTGTATGTCTTGTGCAAAAGCTGGTGTGTGAAGCATCACAGAAAACGCGGTGACAGCACACACCGCCGATTGTTTTACGGCAGAACGTAATAAAGTACTCATTAATATTTAGAGACTGGCAGGTCTCTTCCCCATTATATTTATTAATTGCATTTAATGATGCGGTACGCAGATTCAACTACCACAGCTCATTTTTCAATCATTAGGAGAGTATTATAGCATTAATATGACAAATATCACACATTCAAAAATCTATTGATATCTATGGCTTAAACCCTAAAGTTTGCTGTACGGATTTCAACCATAGGTTGTATTCACCGTCCCGACCTCCCCTTTCAAGGGCTGGTGAGAATCGGTTTTCCAACTGCCATGTGTTTTGAAAAACCTTTGGCTCTGGATACAATTCAACAGCAAAACCGGCCAAATAGGCAGCACCTTTCGCAGTGGTTTCTGTGATTTCTGGACGATCTACAGGCGCATTCAATTGATCGGATAAATACTGCATCGTCCAATCGCTTGCCGTCATGCCGCCATCAACACGCAACACAGTATCGCCATCCCAATCCCAATCTTTGCGCATAGCTTCCAACAGATCACGTGTTTGAAAAGCAACGCTCTGTAAAGCAGCTTTGGATAGTTCCTTTGGTCCTGAATTACGCGTCAGCCCATAAATAGCACCACGACACTCCGCATCCCAATAGGGCGCGCCAAGACCCGTAAAGGCAGGCACAACAACAACAGACTGTTCTGGATCGGCCGCTTCTGCCAACGCTTGCGCCTCGCCCGCATCATCAATGATCTGTAAGCCATCACGCAGCCATTGAACAACTGCACCTGCAATAAAAATCGATCCCTCTAATGCATAGGTCGGTTTGCCATTTAATTGATAAGCAATCGTCGTAAGCAATCGGTTTTGCGATACAACTGCAGTATCGCCAGTGTTCAACAACGCAAAGCAGCCTGTACCATAAGTAGATTTCATCATACCAATATCAAAACACGCCTGCCCTACGACAGCAGCCTGTTGATCACCTGCAACACCGCGAATTGGAATGGCATCACCTAAAATCGTGGCATCAGTCATTCCATAATCATCTGAGCTGTCTTTAACCTCGGGTAGCATTGAGCGGGGCACATCAAACAATGACAGCAATTCATCATCCCACTCGCTTGTATGAATATTATATAGCATTGTTCGCGATGCATTTGTGGCATCCGTTGCATGAACGGTTCCACCTGTAAGCCGCCAAATCAAAAAACAATCAATTGTGCCACATAGTATCTCATTAACATCAGCTTTCGCACGCGCCCCATCCACGTTATCCAGAATCCAGTTAATCTTAGTGGCTGAAAAATACGGGTCTAATAGTAAGCCCGTTTTCACAATTACATCCGCCTCGTGCCCTGCATCCTTTAATGCCTTACAGTAATCAGACGTACGGCGGTCTTGCCAAACGATTGCATTATAAATGGGTGTTCCTGTTATGCGGTCCCAAACCACAATCGTTTCACGTTGGTTGGTAATTCCAATTGCGGCCGCTTCTTCTGTTAATGCTTCCTTACAAACCTCAACAGTAGAACTCCAAATCTCTTCTGGGTCATGTTCTACCCAACCTGCTTTTGGGAATATCTGCGTGAATTCTTTTTGCCCTTTAGATACAGGTTTTAAATCGCGATCGAACAAGATTGCTCGGCTAGATGTCGTTCCTTGATCAATCGCTAAAATAAAACTCATGCTACCGCCTTTTGCATCCAAGCATCTAATTTTGCGATTTGTTTATCAGACAAACGCAACCCAAGTTTCGTTCTACGCCAAATCACATCCTCGGCGGTTTGTGCCCATTCACGGTCCATCAGCCACTTTACTTCGATTTCAGTTAGGCCAGCACCAAAATCTTTGCCCATCTCTTTAACCGATGTCAGACCATGCAGCATTTCGGCTGCCTGTGTCCCATACGCTTTAAACATTCGACGCATTTGCTCTTCTTCCAAGAACGGAAAATCCCATCGAAACTGCGCAATCAATTCATCTTTTTGTGCAAAAGCAAAATCACCACCAGGAAGATGTGCATTATGGGTCCAGGGCTTTCCAATCATCCGTGTAAACGGTGCAAGTTCGGCGACAACCTCTTCTGACAGTTTGCGATATGTCGTGATTTTTCCACCAAAAATATTAATCATCGGGGCTGTGTCATTAATGCGGCGCACCTTAATTTGATAATCCCGCGATGCGGCACTGGCATCACCTTTTTCATTGTCATGCAAAGGTCGTACACCTGCATAACTCCACACAACATCGCTAGGCAAAATATCTTTTTTGAAATTTCGTGATGCAATTTCGCATAAATACGCTGCTTCTTCATCACTACATTTCGCCGTCGATGGATCTCCTGCGTGATCTGCATCTGTTGTGCCAATCAATGTGTAGTCATTTTCATAAGGGATGGTGAACACCAAGCGGCCATCGCTATTTTGGAAAAAATATGCGCGATCGTGTTCGTAGATTTTATTCACAACAATATGCGATCCGCGCACCAAACGAATGCCTTCATTGGTTTCTGCTTTGACCCGCTTTTCAATAATATCCTTAACCCACGGGCCACCTGCATTTATTAATACACGCGCTTTAACAGTTCTCGTTTTGCCTGTGTTCATATCCTTTAAAGAGACCGTCCATTCACCATCCTTATCCTTAGCTGATACAAACCGCGTACGTGTCATAATATTGGCACCACGATCAGCAGCATCACGGGCATTCAATACAACCAAACGTGCATCATCCACCCAGCAATCAGAATACTCAAAACCAACTTTGATCTCATCCTCTAATGGTTCGCCTAGAAGGCTTTTAGAAAAGTTGATTTTCTTTGTTGGACGCAATATTTTACGGCCCCCGATATAATCATACAGAAACAACCCTGCACGCAGCATCCACCTTGGACGCATGTCTGAAAGATGTGGGATAACAAATCGCATTGGCCATGAAATATGGGGCATGTTATTCAGCAGAACTTCGCGTTCCTTTAATGCTTTGCGTACCAAGCCAAACTCGTAATATTCTAAATATCGCAAGCCACCATGAAACAGTTTCGTTGATGCAGACGATGTAGCACTTGCCAAATCAGATTGCTCAACAAGAGCCACTTTCAATCCGCGGCCCGTTGCATCACGGGCAATACCACATCCATTTACGCCGCCACCAATCACCAGAACATCATATTTTTCCAAAACACACGTCTCTCTTAATTCATTAGCGTCACCCTAGCGGTAGGAGCCGACATGGTCACTTTGTTTCTGCTAATTCACTTGATTTTGACGCGTGGTTCAAGCACTTTACTTTCAAACATTTGGGAGAAAACTCATGATAACACGCGCTGCTGTCGCCCTAGAGGCGGGTAAACCACTTGAAGTGATGGACGTTAATTTAGAAGGTCCACGCGCAGGTGAAGTATTGGTTGAAATCAAAGCAACAGGGATTTGTCACACAGATGAGTTCACACGCTCGGGCGATGACCCAGAAGGTATCTTTCCTGCAATTCTAGGCCACGAAGGTGCTGGTGTTGTGATAGAAGTTGGCGAAGGTGTTACATCATTGGAAGTCGGTGATCACGTGATACCACTTTACACACCAGAGTGCCGCGAATGCGAATACTGTTTGAATCCAAAGACGAACCTGTGTCAGAAAATTCGCTCAACACAAGGTGCCGGTCTATTGCCAGACGGCTCAACACGGTTTTCCATGATGGACGGCACACCGATCCATCACTACATGGGATGTTCAACGTTCGCGAACCACACTGTAGTACCAGAGATTGCATTGGCAAAGGTACGCAAAGACGCGCCGTTTGATAAGATTTGCTACATCGGTTGTGGTGTTACAACTGGAATCGGTGCTGTGATCAACACGGCCAAGGTAGAGATTGGCTCAACAGCCATCGTATTTGGCTTGGGCGGTATTGGTCTGAACGTTGTCCAAGGCTTACGCCTTGCAGGGGCTGACCAAATCGTTGGTGTTGATCTAAATGACAGCAAAGTACCAATGGCCAAAGAATTCGGCATGACGGATTTTGTAAACCCATCTGAAGTTGATGGTGACCTAGTGGCGCATTTGGTTGAGCTGACAGGTGGCGGTGCAGATTACACATTCGATGCTACAGGCAACGTTGGTGTGATGCGCACAGCGTTAGAGGCTGCACACAAAGGATGGGGCGAAAGCATCATTATCGGTGTGGCGCCAGCGGGTGCAGAAATTTCCACACGTCCGTTCCAACTGGTCACAGGTCGATCATGGCGCGGCACTGCATTTGGCGGTGCAAGCGGTCGTACTGATGTACCTAAGATTGTTGATTGGTACATGGACGGTAAAATCGAAATTGATCCAATGATCACACACACAATGTCACTGGATGATATCAATAAAGGTTTCGATTTGATGCACGAAGGCAAATCCATTCGTGCAGTTGTCGAATTCTAAAACATATATATTACGAAGACCCAAGATCCTTCTGAAACATGGGTGATCTTGGGATTTTACGACAAGACTTTAGGCAAAGTTTTGTGCAATTAACTCTACAAATAAAAATGAATTGAATAAAATATGGCTAACAACTGTCCAGCCAATATGGTTAGTTTGCCAAACAATTAGCATCCAGAAAACACCTGCGCCGAAAGCACCTGAGATTAATGCTGCGGGGCCACCAACAAAGCTCAATTCGCCCGGGAAAATGAACGCAAAGTGCCAAGCTGCAAACAAGATTAAACCAATGCTCCAAACCACCTTTGACTTTTTTGCTATGGTTAAATAAGCCCCTCGCCAATAAACTTCTTCTGCCGTTCCATTGATAATGCCGAATATAGGTGCCAATAAAAATACTTCCCATGGCACACCATTTGGCAAGGTTGCAAAGGCATAAACCCCAGCAACAACAGCAGCGCCCAGCACAAGCCAAGCGATGTAAGATTTCCCGTGCAATGCAAGCGATAAATTGGCTCGCAAACCGTCTGAGCCTTGAAAATAATATGCCAAAGGCCAACACAATCCAAACCAATAAAACAACATTGACACAAAGATGCCTTTGGGAGCGCCAATAAATAGAACGGTTACGTACATCACACAGCACATCACGATGACAACCATGACAGAGCTCAAAAGTAGTATGGTAGGTGTTTTCATAAGGAACTCACAACACGCAAAGGAATTTGCGTCAATATATAAAGTGAATTTGCTATAAAGGCTCATTTTAACGTTATTTTTGCAAGTCAGCTTTGTTTTAAGTGTTTTTAAATATAGTTTTTTCGTGTTTGATATATTTAAACACGTCCTGGGGGATACATGAGTCACTATGATCTAATCGTTATCGGCAGCGGACCAGCTGGCCGCGCCGCAGCTATTCAAGCTGCAAAACTAAAACGCAAAGTATTGGTGGTCGAACGCGGCCAAAAGGTGGGTGGTGTTTGTGTCCACACGGGCACCATTCCATCAAAAACTTTGCGCGAAACGATTATGAATTTATCTGGCTATCGTGAGCGGTCGTTCTATGGCCGTTCTTACCGCGCCAAAGACGAGATTAAAGCACACGACTTGCGCGAACGTTTGCGCAAAACATTAGATTACGAAGTCGATGTCTTAGAGCATCAGTTTTCAAGAAATCGCGTTGATACATTGTTTGGTGAAGCTCATTTTACATCGAAATCCAGCATCGAAGTGATCGGAGAAGATGGTGAACGCGCTACTTTTACGGCTGATCGCTTTTTATTGGCTACTGGCACAGTCCCATTCCGCCCAGACTATATCCCATTTGATGGCGAAAAAGTCCTGGATGGTGATGAAATTTTAAATCTGCCACGTATACCACGTAGCTTAATCGTAATCGGTGCAGGCGTGATTGGTGTAGAGTATGCCACAATGATGGCTGCCCTTGATGTTCATGTTATTCTGATAGAACCGCGCAACAGCTTTTTGGATTTCATCGATAAAACTTTGATCCAAGATTTCACCCATGAAATTCGTGATATGGGCGTTGATTTACGCCTTGGATCGACAGTAACTAAAGTTTCTACAGATGAAGAGAAAGTCTATGTAGAACTGGAAAACGGACGTAATGTAGCTGCTGAGATGTTGTTGTTTGCGGCTGGCCGCATGGGTGCTACAGACAAGTTAAACCTAGAAGCTTGTGAGTTAGAAACAGATCATCGCAACCGGATCCTAGTAGACAAAGACACATATCAAACACCCCAACCACACATCTACGCATGCGGAGATGTGATTGGTTTTCCTAGCCTGGCGTCAACATCATTACAACAAGGACGTGTCGCAGCATGTCATGCACTAGGGGAGCCTACATTAAAACAATCACCATGGTTTCCATATGGGATTTATTCTGTTCCAGAAATGTCCACCTGTGGGATGTCCGAAGAAGAATGTTCTGAGCGTGGGATCGCATATGAAGTCGGCATTGCGCGCTTCCGTGAAACCTCACGCGGGCACATTATGGGCTTGAAAACAGGTATGTTGAAAATGCTTGTATCCTTAAAGACCCGCAAGATATTAGGTGTCCAAATCGTAGGAGAAGGCGCAACAGAGTTGATCCATATTGCACAAGCTGTTTTAAATCTGGATGGAACAGTCGATTACTTTGTTGAGAACACATTCAACTATCCGACCTTGGCAGAAGCTTATAAAATTGCTGGCCTTGATGCGTGGAACCGAATGCCCAACCCTGATTTGGAAAAATGACCCAGATTTACGTTGATGCAGACGCTTGCCCTGTAAAGGACGAAGCTGTCAAAGTAGCGGATCGTCATAAGCTGAAAATCTATATCGTATCCAACGGTGGCTTGCGCCCAAACCCGCATCCGCTGGTTGAAACTGTGATCGTTCCTGATGGGCCAGATATTGCGGATATGTGGATCGCTGACCGCGCAGGCGTGGGTGATGTAGTAGTCACAAATGATATACCGCTGGCAGCAAAATGCGTTGCCAATAAAGCCCAAGTTTTACAGCACAATGGCGAGGTGTTTACTGAGGGCAATATTGGCAACAGATTAGCCACACGGGATTTAATGGCGGATTTACGTGCCGCTGATCCGTTTAGACAAGGGGGCGGGAAACCATTTTCCAAGGCGGATCGTTCTAGGTTTTTAGATATGCTGGAACGCGAAGTTCAAGCAGCCAAAAGGAAATTGGTTAAGTGACACAGATAGAAGCTGTCGTATTTGATATCGGCAATGTTTTGATCGAATGGCAACCCGAACGGTTTTATGACAGCGTCATTGGTACAGAACGCCGTAAAGCGATGTTTGCAACCGTGGATTTACACGGCATGAATGACGAAGTGGATCGCGGTGGTAACTTTAAAGATACGATTTACGCTTGGGCCGAAAAATATCCTGAATTCACACCTGAAATCCGCATGTGGCATGACCGTTGGATAGAGATGGCAACCCCTGCGATTGACCTGTCTTGGGTTTGTTTACGGGCTTTGCGTGCCAAAGGCGTACCTGTTTTCGCCTTGTCTAACTTTGGTATTCAAAGCTTTGCTTATGCGGAAACGAAGTACCCTGAATTGGGTGAATTTGATCGCCGCTATATCTCTGGTCATATGTCCGTCATCAAACCAGACGTGCAAATTTATCAGATGCTAGAGAGTGATTGTGGAATCGCCCCAGAAAAACTCTTGTTTGCGGATGATCGTCAGGACAATATCACAGCAGCAAAAGCACGTGGTTGGCAAACCCATTTATTCGAAAATCCCGAAGGTTGGGCACGGTGCCTGATTGATCACGGCCTTATAACACAAGCAGAAATAGGACAGTAAATGACCATACCCTTTATCAGCTTTGACGATATGGATACCATTTTAGAATGGGCATATGTCATGGATGCAATGGAGGACGGCCATAAGTTGCCCAAGGCAAGTGTTGCTGATGGATTTGCTTATCGTGGTGATGACACGCTTTTATCACGCTCTGCATGGATTGATGGGTTGGGTGTCGCAATCAAGGGCGCAACTATAGTACCATCCAATGTAGCAAACGATCGTCCCATGGTGAATGGCGGGGTCATGCTATTTGATGATGAAACAGGTGAGCTGGAAGCATTGGTTGATTTCCATTTGGTGACTAAATGGAAAACCGCTGGGGATTCACTGCTGGGCGCAAAGCTACTGGCACGCCCTGATAGCAAAAACATTCTAATTGTCGGTGCGGGAACCGTTTCCACAAATATGATTGATGGCTATTCTCAGCTTTACCCAGATGCAAAGTTCCAGCTTTGGAATCGCAATAATGATAAAGCTATTGCTTTAGCAAAAACACTTTCAAGTCGTCACGACATATCACCTGTAAAAGATTTATGTAGCGCAACTGAAGCTGCAGACATCATTACTTGTGCAACGATGTCCAGCGACCCTGTCATTGATGGCGCTTGGCTGCAAGCTGGCCAACACTTAAACCTGATCGGTGCTTATCGCCCTGATATGCGTGAAACGAATGATACCGCCTTAACACGATCGCGTATTTTTGTGGACAGTCGGGAAACCACGATAGAGCATATCGGTGAATTGAAAACTCCGGTTGCACAAGGTGTGATTTCCGCGGATGATGTGATTGCAGATTACTACGATATTACAAACGGCACATTTGCACGTCAAAATGATAACGAAATCACTTTATTCAAAAACGGTGGTGGAGCGCATTTAGACTTAATGACATCCAAACTTATTTTGAAGAGATGGCAGGAACGAAACGCTTAATTATTGCGCTTCGATCACTTCGTTTTCTTCCACCGTCTCTGTTGTGTCTGCTGTTAAAACGCTCGCAACGAATGGTAGTGTACGTGTCGATTGTTCAATATCATCACTGGCAGGTGGCGTTTTCCAATCCATACTGTCAAACGCTTTACAGTTGTCACATTTAGGCGTCCACGCAACATGGATTTTGTTACATGACGAACAAATCCATTGCGGCCCACGAGAGGCAACCAAAGCTTTGTTCAGCCAACCGCGTACAATTTCATCGCCTGCACCTTCACCACGATGAATTGCCGCCATAATGGACAATGAACGTGCTGTTGGTTCGGTTTCATGTAAGTCACCCAAACCACGGCGTGCTGCAGGAAAGTCTTCATCCGCCAAAGAAAGTTCAGCTTTTAGCAAACGTGTCTCTGTATCGGTCGCATTCACTCTGGTTAGTGCATTGAAACGTTTCAAGCGTTGTTCAGATGTTTCGTTTTCTTCAATCTCGGCAAAAGCCGCTGCAAGGTCAGGATGTGTGTTGCCAGCCCACGCCTTTTTAATGATCTTTGCCGCCGCAGATTTATTACCTGCAAGCGTTTGCATTTCTGCGGCAAGTACAGCTGCTGGGATCAATGTTGGGGCCAATTTGTTCGCGTTAATCGCTGCGTTTTTACCCGCTTCAATTTTATCTGCATCCAACAAATCTTTTGCATCCGCCATAGCTAAAATCGCTTCACGACGACGACCCACATCTTTAGGCAAACTGCCCTTGCGTACTTTCGTAGCAACAGTTTCGCGCGCACCAGCCCAGTCACCTGAGTCAGATTGCATTTCGAATAATAGGTTTTGCGTTTCTTCATGCGCAGGGCGTAAAGCAAATGCTTTTTGTGCTAACTTCATAGCCGTGTCAGTGTCACCTTCAGCCAATTTTTGCTTCATCAAGCCACGAACACCTACAAAACGGGTACGGTCATTTTCCAACAAACTTTTGTAATACTTCAAAGCTTTTTGCGTATCACCAGACATTTCCGCCGCTTGTGCATTTACAAGGTTTGTCAGTTCTGGACGTTGCAACATACGTTCGGCTTTGGTCACCTTTGCCATCGCTGTTTTGCCTTCGCCAGCAGCCAAGGCAACCATTCCTTCGGCTAATGCATCGAAACCCTTCTTTTCACGATTACGGTTGAAATAACGTGTAATCGCCGTTTCATCGCCATTAAAGAAATGGAACACGGCAGACATCAAACCCAAAGCGACTTTCACAACCCAAAGAGCCGCTAGTAATAGAACCAATCCAATGATCCCCATAAGCGGGCTAAAACTGTATTCTTTTGCAGCTAACGACAAGCGTACCTCGCCACCTGTTTCAATGACAAACACAATGCCAAAGGTAATGAGGGCGATAATGCCAATAAAAAGTATAATTCTTACCAATGACCAAATCATAATATATCCCGTCTAGCCTTGTGACGTTAATTTTTGTTGTAATTCATTCAACGCATTTGTCGCTGCATCCAATGCACCCAACGATGCGAGCCAACCACTCAATGTGGTTTTTGCTGCATCTGACAATACACCCGCTTCTGTCAATGCATCACTCAAATTTCCATCTGCAAGCGCTGCTTCGATCCGCGAGAATACGGCATCAACAGCATCACCCGCCTGTGGCTCTAATGATCGGGTACCAACCTGCGATTTCAGGAAGGATGTGAATTTACCCACAACTGTATCTGTTGCGTTTGCAGCAGCATCTTCACGAATTGCCGTCCGCGCCAATGCCGGTAGTTGTTTTTTCAAAGCACTCAAAGACGTCGTGCCTGTTTCTGCAATATCTGCCAAAGCTGTTGGTATGTTTACATCACCAAACCCAGCCAGAACATCATTAAACGGTGCACCTGTTTTTAATGCATCCGCAATCTGACCAACGGCGCGTGTTGCAGCAGCTAATTTCAATTTCTCTTCTGCGGTTTGTTTCGCTTCTACGGCTGAGTTTTGGCTGTTGTTCAACTTTAACTGTGCTGCAGAAATTGCCGCCAACTTTTCTTCAAAGTTTTTCAATGCTTCTGCGGACAGCTCACCACCTTGTGTGGTCAAGCTTTGGCGCGTTTCCAACGTTGCTATATCCGCTTGGATTTTTTGCAAAGTTTCAGACAACTCTGTAACGCTTGCACCTAATGTATCAACATGCATTTCCACCGCTGCATTTTTTTCGATCAATGCCTGCACATCATCAGAAATGGCTGGATCTTGTTTTCCCGCTTCTAATTGCGCATCAAAGTCAGCTTTCAATGCAGACAATTGTGCTGAAACATCTGTTTGTGGCGATAAAAACTCTGCTACGGGCGATAACCCTGCTGGCAACATAGGGGCCACTTTCGGGCCACCCCAAAGCGCTACACCTGCACCAACCACAAAGATACCCAAAGCACGCAGGAATTTTGCAGAAAGAGAACTATGTTCTTCCTCTTCTTCATGCTCATCATGTTCGATTTCTTCTTCAGACTCATCTTCATAAGATGAATCTTCGCCGACGATCACTTCTTCTGCTTCAGCTTCAACGATTTCTGCTTCGTCTTCTAGCTGTTCAACATCTGTGTTTTCGGTGTCTTTTTTTGCCACGGGAATACCTTTTAACTAACAGATTGAATATAAGGCCCTGTTTCACGATCTTAAAGGGCTTCTTGCGGTTTTCTAGGCCGACAATGCGACCTGTACCATCTGTATTAAAGCCGCACGTGTGGGCTTTGGTGCGATTTGCACTGTAAAACCTGTGGAATCTTTGAAAATTTCAGCAACTGCAGGACTGATGCAAATTATAGTGACGTTTCGTGAATTTAATGTGGTTATGGCCTCTAAGAACCGTACAGCGATTTCTTTGGATAGAATTGGCACCACAACAAGGGATGATTCGATTTCGTTAATGCCCTGTTGGGGCAAGTCATGGAACGTTTGTTTGTACAGAATAACTTCTGTTAAATTGATGTCGGTATCAGACAACGCTTGGGCAATATCTACAGATACAACTTCACCTCTTGGATAAAGAATTGATGGATACTGATCTTGGTTGCCCTTTACATCTGCAATCAAAGCTTCGACAGTTTCACAGGTTTTAGATACCTCAATACCCTGATCACGTGTTGCTTTTGCAGTAACAGACCCTACGCATATGGCTTTTGCAGAGCGACCTTCGATGGCTTTGCAATAGGCGCGTACAGCATTTGAGGACGTAAAAATTAATACATCTGCGGCAGGAATAGGCTGATCTGCATTTACCCACTCAATCGTCACCATAGGCGCATAGACAACTGGGTTTACCGCACCCAGCGCAGTCACGAAATCAGCAGCAAGCTGTTCATCCCTGATCATCAGAAGTGTTTTCATGCGGCTGTCCATTGCTTGCGTTTCAGTCAGGTGATAACTCAACCTTAACCAAAATGCACATGTAAGGCGACGATTGGCAATGTCAGATTCAATTACGATCTTAGGATTGGAAAGCAGCTGTGATGATACAGCCGCTGCAGTTTTGCGTCAGAGTGTTGAAAACGGCACTGAAATCCTGTCGTCCGAAGTGTTTGAGCAATATGATCTACACGCTGATTTTGGCGGCGTAGTGCCAGAGATTGCAGCGCGTGCGCATGCAGAACGGTTGGATATTTGTGTTGAGAACGCGCTGGATAAGGCGGGTTTGAAATTGGCAGAGGTTGATGCAATTTCTGTGACCTCAGGCCCTGGTTTAATCGGCGGTGTTTTAAGCGGCGTGATGTGTGCAAAAGGCTTAGCAGTTGGCGCTAGTAAACCGCTGATCAGTGTGAACCATTTGGCAGGGCATGCTTTGACGCCCCGTATGACGGATGGCATTGCATTTCCCTACTTGATGTTGCTGATCAGTGGTGGGCATTGCCAGTTCTTGATCGTACATTCGGTGGATGAATATACACGCCTTGGTGGTACGATTGATGATTCACCTGGTGAAGCGTTTGATAAAACGGCAAAGCTGTTAGGGCTTGGGTATCCGGGTGGGCCTTTGGTTCAGGAAAAAGCTGCACAGGGTGATGTGAAACGGTTTAAGTTTCCACGACCTTTGTTGGATCGTGCTGGATGCGACATGTCCTTTTCAGGTTTGAAGACAGCATTGCGCCGTGCACGCGATCAGATTGTTGAAGAAAAAGGCGGGCTGACTGTGACCGATCAGGCTGATTTATGTGCTGGGTTTCAGGATGCGGTTGCTGCCGTGTTAACTGAAAAAACACGACGTGCTTGTTTGGCGTTTATGGAGCAGGCTGACACGACAACACCTGTTCTTGCTGTAGCAGGGGGTGTTGCTGCCAACAGTCAAATTCGTGCGGCACTGCAAGATTTATGCGTGGAACAAGGGTTTTCCTTTTTGGCACCCCCCTTGAAATATTGCACAGATAACGCTGCTATGATCGCATGGGTTGGCGTTGAAAAGTACTGCGCGGGTGCATTCAGCAACCTATCCCTTAACGCCCGCCCAAGATGGCCACTGGATCAATCGGCGGCACCAATGCTAGGCTCGGGTAAAAAGGGTGCTAAGGCATGAAAAATATCGGGGTGATTGGCGCAGGCGCATTTGGAACGGCTTTGGCCTGTGTTCTGGCACGTGGCGGCAACCCTGTTACGCTTTGGGGGCGCAATGCTGATCAGATGAATGCGATGTCTGCAGAGCGTATAAATACAGCTTATCTGCCTGATATTGAATTGCCAGAGGCTTTGGCGACTACAAGTGATCTGTCTGATTTAACAAACTCTGATGTGTTACTTATGGTCCTGCCTGCGCAGGTTTCACGATCAGTTATTCAATCGGATGCTTTCAAGGGTTTAACCTGCCCTGTGTTGATGTGTGCCAAAGGGATTGAGTTGAACACATCGCGCAGCCAAACGGATATTTTGGCAGAGGAACGCCCCGACCTGACATTTGGTGCTATCTCTGGCCCAGGCTTTGCGGCAGAGATTGCCAACGGGAAACCTACGGCCTTAACGCTTGGCATCGCTGATCCTGAGTTGGGTGCCGAACTACAAGCACTGCTATCAACACCAACATTGCGGATGTATCTGTCCCATGATGTGCAAGGTGTACAATTGGGCGGCGCATTGAAAAACGTTTATGCCATTGCCTGTGGGATCGTGAATGGATCAAACTTGGGCGAAAGTGCGCAAGCGGCATTGTTAACACGCGGTTTTGCGGAACTCACAACATTGGCGCATAAGATGGGCGCGCAACCCGAAACATTGTCTGGACTGTCTGGATTTGGCGATATGGTTTTAAGCTGCACATCCATGCAATCACGCAACTTTGCCTTTGGACATCAGGTGGGGTCGCAAGCGGGGTTTGGGCAAACGAAAACCGTTGAAGGGATTTCCACAGCGCTGGCTGTTGGCGCATTGGCTGAAAAACACGGATTGGAAATGCCAATCTGCAAAGCGGTTTCAGCTGTGCTACAAGAGAAACTATCCGTTACAGACGCCTTGGCGCAATTGATGTCGAGGCCATTAAAACACGAGGTTTGATATGGCATATTGGTTGTTTAAATCGGAACCCAACACATGGGGTTGGGACAAACAGGTCGCCAAGGGTGATGTTGGCGAAGAATGGGATGGCGTGCGCAATTATCAAGCGCGCAATTTCATGCGCCAAATGGCAGTTGGGGATTTGGGGTTCTTTTATCACTCCGTCAAAGAGAAACGCATTGTGGGTGTGGTCGAGGTGTGTGCGGAATGCCATCCAGACAGTACCACGGATGATCATCGTTGGGAATGCGTGGATGTAAAAGCTGTGGCAGATGTGCCTAACCCAGTAACTTTAGAACAGATCAAAGCTGATCCGCGATTAACTGAAATGGCATTGGTGAAAAGCTCACGCTTATCTGTACAACCAGTCACTGATGAAGAGTGGAAGATTGTTTGTGATATGGGTGGGTATAAAGGGTAGTTCTTTAAGAATAACTACCATCAGGCCCATGAACTTCTTGCCCAGTGAGCGCAGGGGTGAACGTACATATGAGATTCATATTCGCACCATCATGCGCGCGTAATGTATGATAATCATTTTGATCCAATGCATAAATCACGCCCGGATAAAGTTGATGTATTTCACCTGTTGCGTGGTCTTCAATTTCACCTGTCCCTGAGATGCAATAGCAAGCCTCTAGGTGGTTTTTGTATTCCAGTGTCATTTCACTGCCGGCGGTTACGATTGTATCCGTCATCGTGTATCCCATGCCGTCATCCCGCACTAACAAACGACGGCTGTTCCAACCAGGGCCATGTGCATCGCGATCAGTTCCGATGATAGATTTGATATCTCGTACAATCATTATACTTCCTTTCAGTTCGTTAGATTACCTTAACCTCTGGCTTCAAAAATAAAATCATAGATTTAATGCGGGTAACTTCGCATACTCAATCTACAAATAGAAAGGACGCGTTATGGAATATTTATCCGTTATTGCAGCAGGCGTTTCAGCTTTTGCTTTTGGGGCCATTTGGTACATGTCACTGTCAAAGCCATGGATGGAAGCCGCTGGTGTTTCTGAAGAGCAAGCGCAAAATGCAGGTGCTATGACCTATATGACGGGGTTGATCAGTGCGATTTTAGTGGCTGGAATGATGCGCCATGTCTTTGTAGGAACTGGTGTAGACACCGTTGGGAAAGGCATTCTAAGCGGGCTTGGGCTGGGTCTATTTATAGCAACGCCATGGATTGCGACGAATTATGGGTTTGCAGGGCGACCTAAGAAATTGCTATTGATTGATGGCGGATATGCCACGATTGGATGTGGCGTTATTGGTCTTGTCTTAACTTTGTTTTAAACAAAAAAGGCGCCCTTATTGGACGCCTTTTCTTTAAGTTCGTGGTGTGACTTAGCCGTATACAGACTCTTTGCCGAAATGCTTAACAAGCATGTAATACACAACCGCGCGGTATTTGTTACGGTTTGATTGGCCGTATGTTGTTAACACTGACTTGATTGCATCCATCAATTCAGGGCTGTCTGACATACCTAGTTTTTTAATTAGGAAATTGTTTTTTACAGTTTCAAGCTCAGCTTCCTGAGATCCTGCAACCGTGGCCGCATCGTCATTATAGATTGCAGGGCCACAGCCGATTGTTACTTTTGTTAGCAAATCCATGTCAGCCTGCATTCCGCATTTGCTGCTTAGGTCTTCCGCATATAGCGCGATTAAATCATCACGTTTGCTCATTAATAAATTCCTTCCCTGTTTTCGGGTCGTACCCCAAAATTTCTTTAAAAAACTGTGCTGGAGCTAGATACATGCACGGTTTCAACCCAGAGGATAGGTTAAGTGCCTTCAATAAAAAAGGAAAAAGATGAAAAAAGCGAAAAACGGGGATTTTTCACCACAACGGGCTATAGCCCCGTCACCTTATCCGGTTGGCGGGGTTAAGCGTTTTATGATGTGTAAGTTATAAAAGGTGGCGCCACCGTTATGGTTATATGCCTGCCAAGGGCTTGATGGGCCCTTGCACCTATTCTTACCAGTAATTAAAGCGTTTCGACTTTTTGTTGAAACGCTATAGGTGGTTTTCGCATTTGACGCTGTTACCCGCCCTTTGAAAACCCATGAACCACTTTTTGTCGACGGGGATGTTATACTATGGGAAAGATTAATATGTGTTTAGGGGTAAGTGCGCTGAACCATTTCACCGACAAGCATTCCAACCCTTATGCTGTAGGTGAAAATGGTCGGCATGAAGAGTGTTGAAGTCAGGGCTAAGTGTTAATCTGAACCAATCGCATGCGCTATCCCGAACGTCGCGCAGGAATGCGGCCTCTTGTTCTGTTCCGTTCCATGCTGCTTTAAGGTCGATCTGTTGGCCACCTTTTAATACGAACCCTGAAACATCTATCGCTTCAGCAGTGGCGTGAGTGCTCATGCGAGTATTATCACCTCCAACGGTACGAATTTTGCGACAGCTGTAACTGGAATAATGTTTGATCTCGCTAACAGAGGTCTGGAAATACTTCTGAGCGGCTGGTTGAATGCCATGTTTTTCCCACATCGCCATACGTAAAACCATTTGGCATCTTGTGTTGAAGGGCGACACTTTTGATTGGCCGATCTGTTTGATTTCAACTTGATCGCGGATGTGGCACAACTCGTCTTTTTCAAAATCTGGTAAGCGCGTGAGTTTAGCAAAATCCCCCAAAGCGGCATGGCATTGCTCTGAATCGCTTAGGGCATTTCTGAGTTTCCACATTGTAAGGGGTGAATGTTCATGGCCGACGCTTAGCGGTACAGTCGGATTCCATTCAGGTGGCAAAGATGTATTAGGGTGAATCATGGCCTGATAACCGCCATAGGTCGCGGCAGCTATTACAAGCAAAAACGCCGCCCACTGGAAATAGGGGCGGCGTTTTTTTAAGTTATCTGTCATCTAAGATCAGATGATTAGTAACGATAATGCTCTGGCTTATATGGGCCTTCTTGTTCCACACCAATGTAGCTGGCTTGGTCTTTGGAAAGCTCTGTTAGTTTCACACCAATTTTTTCTAAGTGTAGGCGTGCAACTTTTTCATCCAAGTGCTTCGGCAAGATGTATACTTCGTTGTTGTACTCATCACCCTTAGTCCACAATTCGATTTGCGCTAGAACTTGGTTTGTAAACGATGCTGACATCACGAATGATGGGTGGCCCGTTGCGTTACCAAGGTTCAACAAACGACCCTGAGACAATAGGATCATACGGTTGCCTGATGGCATTTCGTACATGTCCACTTGGTCTTTGATGTTTGTCATTTTCAAGTTTGCAAGCTGAGCAACCTGAATTTCATTATCGAAGTGACCGATGTTACCAACGATGGCCATATCTTTCATTGCGCGCATGTGTTCGATGCGGATGATGTCTTTGTTGCCTGTTGTTGTGATGAAAATATCAGAGTCTGCAACCGCGTCTTCCAATGTTGTTACTTCGAAACCGTCCATTGCTGCTTGAAGCGCACAGATTGGGTCAATTTCAGTGACTTTCACACGAGCACCTGCACCTTGTAGAGATGCCGCTGAACCTTTGCCAACGTCACCGTAACCACAAACAACTGCTGTTTTACCAGCAAGCATTGTGTCTGTTGCGCGGCGGATGCCGTCCACTAATGATTCTTTACAACCGTATTTGTTGTCGAATTTTGACTTGGTTACAGAGTCGTTCACGTTAATCGCTGGGAATGGAAGTTCACCATTTTTATGCAATTCGTATAGACGGTGCACACCTGTTGTTGTTTCTTCAGAAACACCTTTGATTTGGTCGCGCATTTTTGTGAACCAACCAGGAGAAGCCGCCATACGCTTTTTGATTTGTGCTTGGATGCACTCTTCTTCTTCAGAGCCTGGTACGCCGAATTCTTCGCCAGCTTCGATACGTGCGCCAAGAAGGATGTACAATGTAGCGTCGCCACCATCATCAAGGATCAAGTTTGGGCCGTCTTCAAATAGGAATGATTTGTCTAGGTAATCCCAATGCTCTTCCAAAGTTTGACCTTTGATCGCAAATACTGGAACGCCAGCCTGTGCAACCGCTGCTGCTGCATGGTCTTGTGTAGAGAAGATGTTACATGATGCCCAACGCACATCAGCACCAAGCGCTGTTAGTGTTTCAATCAACACGGCAGTTTGGATTGTCATGTGCAAAGACCCAACGATGCGCGCGCCTTTAAGTGGCTGGCTATCGCCAAATTCTTCGCGCAAGGACATCAATCCTGGCATTTCTGTTTCAGCGATGTCCAACTCTTTGCGACCAAAGTCAGCTAAAGCGATGTCTTTTACGATATAGTCATTGGCCATTATGGTGGTCCTTTTACAAATATATAATTCTAGGGTGGCATGTAACATTCAGATTGGGTATCGACAAGGGGTTACCCTATTGGGTTCATTTATTAGCGGTATATGGAGATTTTATGTCAAAGAATTCTATCCCACCCAGAGCTTGGCAACGCATGCTTTCTGGACGGCGGTTAGACCTTCTTGACCCATCTCCGTTGGACATCGAAATCGAAGATATTGCACATGGATTGGCTTTTCAAGCCCGCTGGAATGGGCAAACGGTTGGTGATTATCCTTACTCTGTTGCCGAACATTCTGTATTTGTCGAAGAGTTATTCACCACGCTTAACCCACGCATTGATCCCAAATGGCGATTGGCGGCTTTGTTGCATGACGCACCTGAGTATGTAATTGGCGACATGATTTCACCTGTTAAAGCAGCTGTTGGCCCAGGATACGAAGCACTTGATGAACGCCTTGTTGCGGCGATTCATGTACGGTTCGGTCTGCCAGCAAAGACCCCCGACTTGATCAAAAAACAGATCAAACGAGCGGATAAATTGTCGGCTTGGCTTGAAGCTGTGCAAATTGCAGGCTTCTCAGAGTCTGAAGCCGACAAATTATTTGGAAAACCGGTAATATCGGACTTGCCAAAGCGGACATTACGACCACATGCTCCTATGGAAGTTAAAGGACGCTTTTTGGAACGATTCACGGATTTGACAGATGGATGAATTAGACTCAGCTAAATTATATTATATCGAGGGATCACCCTTTGCACGGTTGTGCCGCATCTTAATCGAAGAATGGCGCTTGCCTGTTAAGTCGATCCCATTGGATCATCCATTACCTGATGATTACTTCGAAATCACGCCTACAGGTCAAGTTCCTGTTTTGAAAACTGTGGGTGAAACGATTTTTCCGACATCACAGATTGTGGAGCAGCTTTGGGCGATGACCGAAGAGGCGACTGAACCCTATTTAGATCCTTTGGCCGATCGCCAAATTTTGGCTGTCATTCTGGAAGTCGGTAATTTCCTTGTAGCGGCTCAACAACAAGTTTGGGCTGGTTTAGAGCCAGTTGGCAAAAACGTTTTGGGGTATAATCCCCGCGATCGGCATATTTTGCGCGGACAGAAAACATTGGATTGGTTAGAGGCGCAAGCTGGTGAATGGTTGATACGTGATGAACCAAACGTTTGTGACTGTGCATTTGCCTGTATCGTTTTATGGGCAGAATCCAGAATGGGTGCTCAATGGCGCGACCGCGAAAAACTGGCAAGTATTGTGGATAAGTTACAAGAGCGACCTAGCTTTAAGAAAATCGCTCTTGCACCTTATTCTGCATAGTTAGCTCTTACTTTAGCAAACCACGCCCAAGGGCGAGGTTTAATTGACGCTTTTCTTCGCGACGACGGCGATCCTCTAAATAAAGGTAACGTCTGTTTTCTTCTCTGTCGTCAAAGGCACGCTTGGGAGAATTTGTGCGCGTCGCAATCATCATTGCATCTGATATAATATTTAACATATCTAAATCCTTTCATTGCTTCATTTATCTAAATATGCCTATTTTAGTGCATTAAATCGACTCATCACGATTTCCAATATGTAAGCTGAGGTATCATATATGAATTGGAATAAGATTCCCCCTTTGGCATCCCTGCGCGCTTTTGAAGCTACAGCCAGACTTAATAGCTTCAGCAAAGCCGCACGCGAGCTGAATGTTACACACGCCGCTATTGCCCAGCATGTTCGTAATTTGGAAAGCTATTTTTCGGAAAACCTTGTTGTAAGACAAGGTCGGGGTATGGCAACAACCGAGAAAGGTGCCGCCTTAGCAGAAAGCCTGAAAACGGGATTTTCAACTATATCAGACGGCGTTGATGATTTGCGAAGCCATAGCGAAACGCGCCCCATAAATGTTTCACTGACACCTGCATTTGCATCAAATTGGTTGATACCACGAATGGGGTCTTTTTGGTCAAAATATCCAGACATCACAATCAATCTTAACCCAAGCGCGCATGCCGTAGATTTGGCATCAGGTGAAGCAGATATGGCTATTCGATTTGGCAAAGGCGACTGGTCAGGGTTGGATGTAACACCCCTTGTTCGGGATCGCTTTATTGTTGTTGCCAGCACTGAATACACAAAAGATCATCCTATCAACTGTTTTCAAAATACACATGATCTTCCTTGGTTTTTCCAAGGTATGATGCATGAACGCAAAATGTTGATGCAGGATGCTGGACTGGATTTGGAGAAGGCCAATATCACTATGTTCGATAATAGCGAATTGGTTCTTGCTGCTGTTAAATCAGGTGCAGGACTGACTTTGCAGCCCTATGCACATGTCGAGCAAGCTATTGCCAATGGAGATCTTCAACAGCTATGCGAACTCAAAGACGATGGTTTGGGGTATTATATCGTTACAAAAAAAGGGCGCGAAACGCCCTCTTTGCTTACATTTAAAAAATGGTTACTTCGTGTGGCCAAAGAAACCTAACCTCTATACTGACTCACAGTGGAAATGTGCAAAATTCACCTCTTTTCCAGTACGGTCTTTGAATTTAAAACTAAATCCTCCACTTTTAGGAAGGTAAAAATAAGGCGCTTTAAATACTTCTGGACCAAACTTCATTGCCCCATTTTGATCATTTTTCTCTCCAGGGATTTCCAGCAACACTGAACCCTTATTTATATCATTCTCACCTTTTGGAACGTTAATTACCTTAAGCGTTAAAGGCTTGTCTGTGATCTGAATAAAATGGCCATCTACAGATTTATCGGCAGGGCAGAAATGAGTTTCTATAGGTTTTGCCTGAACTTGTGTCGCCGCAAAGATTGTAAATAAAGCGGCAGGTAAAAGGGTTTTATACATTTGATTATTTCCAGTTATAGTTGGGAGATATTTGTATATCTCCAGAACCATATCCGATTATTTTAATCAATTATTTTACACATCCAATTGGATCACATTAACGTGGGCTGCGTTTCGCTAAGATGCGCTGCAGTGTACGGCGATGCATGTTCAAGCGGCGTGCTGTTTCTGAAACGTTGCGATCACACAGCTCAAATACACGTTGAATATGCTCCCAGCGCACACGATCCGCAGACATTGGATTTTCTGGGGGCGGAGGTTTGTCACCTGGTGTAGCAAGCAATGCGTTCGTTACGTCATTTGCATCTGCTGGTTTTGCCAAATAATCCGTGGCACCGATTTTCACAGCAGCAACAGCAGTCGCAATTGCGCCGTATCCTGTTAGCACAATAATCTTGGCCTCTGGGCGGCGCGCGCGCAGCACCTCTACCACGTCCAAGCCATTACCATCTAGCAAACGTAGATCGACAACTGCATAAGCTGGTGGGGTAGCTGTACAAAACGCTCGCCCTGCTGCAACAGAATCTAAAGGTGTTGGATTAAAACCGCGTTTTTCCATTGCGCGCGCTAAGCGGCGGCGAAATGGTTCATCGTCATCTAGGATTAAAAGACTGTTATCTGGGCCGATCTCGCCAAGTTCATCTTCAGACATTTCCACCAACTTTATATAGTTCCATAAGATAACTTCTAAATGGAAGATCAACTGAGGTCAATTTGAGTAGGTTAACCTGCAAAACACCCAACCTTTTCAGCGACCTGTTCAGCCGTCATATCGCGGCGGATATAGTCCAAGAAACCATCTGGGGACATCAAATATGTGAATGTCGAATGGTCCATCAGGTAATCTTCACCTTCACCATTTTTGCGGTAATATGTTTTATAAGCTTTTGATGCGGCTTTGATCTGTTCGTCTGTTCCCGTCAAAGCTACCATTTTTTCATGTGTTACTTCCACATAATCAGACAACGCCTGTGGTGTGTCGCGTGCAGGATCAATGGTTATGAAAACTGGCGTGACATCAATGTTCTTTGCCGCGAGCATATCAACAGCTTCTGCATTACGCGCAACATCCAATGGGCAAACATCTGGGCAATAGGTGTACCCGAAATAGACAAGCGATGGTTCCGTAATGACATCTTTTTCCGTTACGGTTTGCCCTTTGTGATTTACAAGTTCAAATGGGCCCCCAATGGTGGCATTTCCTGCAACAACACCTGTTGGCGTACATTGGTTTTCTGACGGAGATAAGACAAAGTAAGCGCCAACGGCGATTCCTACTGTTGCAACAGTTGATGCTAAAATTGCTAAAGACTTAGACATAGCTGTAACCACCCTAGATTAGTTAACACCATTCATCTAACGTGCAGACACAGAAGACAAGTCACAAGAAAGTTCATCATTGTCGCAGTCACTGACAAACTTATTCACCCGCGAAGCGCGTAATGATTGGATTCGATTGCGCACTTTGGTTATTTTGCGATGGCTGGCTATTGTTGGGCAGGTAGGTGCTGTTGTTGCAGCAGTATATTATCTTGAACTCGCAATTCCGTTTCGCGCTTGTTTAATTGTTATTACCGCTGCGGTTTTATTTAACATTTCCGCCACATTGATTTTACCCGCAAACAAACGGTTATCCGAACGCGAAGCCATGCTATCTTTGCTGTTTGATTTAGCACAGCTGATCTTGTTGTTGTATTTAACAGGCGGGCTTCACAATCCATTTTCAGTGTTGATCCTTGCACCCGTAACAATCGCTGCGACCGCCTTAACATTGAATGCAACGTTGGTGATTAGCGCGTCTGCCCTAATCACCATCACCATGCTGAGTTTTGTATATACCCCGTTACAAAAAGTGACTGGGGAAGTATTAGAGCTTCCTAATATTTTTCTTGGAGGCATGTGGTTTGCTCTAGCAATTGGGATCGTTTTTCTGGCCAGTTATGCCCGACGTGTGACTGTAGAAATGTTTTCAATGTCCCAAGCTTTATCAGCAACACAAATGGCTCTTGCGCGTGAGCACAAGCTAACCGCTTTGGGGGGTGTCGTTGCAGCAGCAGCGCATGAAATGGGCACACCGCTTGCAACAATCAAACTGGTTTCTTCTGAGCTGGCATCGGAATTAAAAGATGACGAAGATCTTCATGACGATGCAATTCTAATCAAAGAGCAAGCAGACCGTTTAAGCCAAATATTACGTGACATGGGACGTAGCGGCAAAGACGACTTGCTGCTTAAAAATGCACCTCTCACTGCTATTATTCATGAGGCAGCAGAGCCACATGAAAGCCGCGGCAAAGCAATCCGTTTCACTGTAAATGGCCAAGACGAAGATGTATTTGCCGAAGATACGCCTATTATCTCACGCCACCCTGAAATCATTCATGGGCTTCGTAATTTAGTCCAAAATGCTGTGGACTTTTCGCTGGCAAATGTATGGGTTGATGCAACTTGGGATGAAAGCTCTGTGCGTGTCACTGTGGCAGATGACGGTAAAGGCTATCCTGTTGATCTGCTTGATCGTATCGGCGATCCCTTTATCAGTAAGCGATATCGACAAAGCCAGAGATCACAGGATTTTTCTGAATACCAGGGCATGGGGCTTGGTCTGTTTATTGCGAAAACGTTACTGGAAAGATCAGGTGCAGAACTTACTTTTGCAAATGCTGCATCTGACGCTTTGAATACAGATCGAAAACATCACATCATCGATTCGCGTATCAAAGGTGCGATTGTGAATGTACGTTGGGAGCGGTCAAAATTAGAAAAAGATCCAGATGATGTACGCGGCGCACTTGGCCTAAATCAAAACTTTGAAGCAGCATCTTAATATCTGATTCAGAATTTACAGCTTTGATTGACGAGCACAATAAAAGTTACGCCCATGATTCTATCTGTTATCATTCTGTTGAGTATGTTTTTGATCAGTCTATTTCTGGTCGGCGCTTTTCTTTACCACAAACCTATTTCTGAAAATTTAAACCAAACAAATGATGATTTAAAAAAGATATTGGATCACTTTCCATTTGCCGTTTGGGCAAAACCAAAAGCTGGTGTTGTATGGGCAAATAACCATGCAAAATCGTTTAATGCTGAAACCACCGCGAAGCTGTTGCAAAATCGCGCCCATATGCAAGATTATACGGTTCTCAAGCATGTCATCGGAGAAGATGATTATTGCTTTGCTATTGCCAAAAACACGAGCACGCCAAAAAATAAAGCCACTGGCAAATTCGTTCAAACATTAAGCGCTACATTTGCTGAATTATTGGTGGGCATTGCTGTTTTTGATCACAACAATGAGCTTTCATTGTTTAACCCAGCATTATCTCAAAATTTAGGACTTCGGCCTGAATGGTTATTAAAACAACCTAATTTATTATCTTTCATGGATCGGTTACGTGATACACACGTTTTGCCAGAACCCAAGGATTACACATCGTGGCGTAAAACGTTCAAACAAATTGAACGTAGCGCCATGCGCGACGACTACCGCGAAGACTGGGACTTGCCAGATGGTCGTACATTGCGTGTAATTGGACGGCCGCATTCTTCTGGAACGGTAGTTTTCTTGTTTGAAGATGTTACCAATTCACTTGCAATGGAGCGGCAATTTAGAGCCCAGATATGCGATCTAAAAAATATGATTAACGCGACCACAATTGGCATCATCGTTTTTGACCGCACTGGAGCTGTAATGTTTCAGAACGATGTGTTTCAAACTGAAATTATCGGAGCTAATGAATGCAAAAGCACACAAGATTTTTCAAATCTGATGCAGTCGATTTTCCATCCGACACCCACTTGGGGTGATTTTCGCGACTATGTTAAAAATACAAATGACAGAACTCCATGGTTCGCAGATATACAGACAAAAACGGGAATACCTGTCACGGTTCACTTTGAACCCATGCCGTCAGGTGACACTTTGTGCGAATTTCACACCCATACCAAAATAAATCATGCCCCAAACGTCAGTTTAGCTTGCGAAGCATAGGCACAATTCCTTAGTTTCGCTTTAGCAGAACCAAAGGACGTCTTGTGCAGTTCACACTTACATCTAACAGCCCAGATGATACGGCAGAAATAGCAAGTGTATTGGCTGCGAATATTATAAATGGCGATGTGGTGCTTTTGCGTGGCGATGTTGGTGCAGGCAAAACGGACTTAACCCGCAAGGTTATACAGACAGCAATGCAAAGTTCTGGGCAAGTCGAAGACGTACCATCCCCGACATTCACATTGGTACAAACTTATGATTTGGGCGATGTCGAATACGTCCATGCAGATCTATACCGCCTGTCCCATCCTGATGAGGTTTTTGAACTGGGTTTAGACAACGCATTTGAAACAGCCGCATGTTTTGTTGAATGGCCAGATCGGTTGGGATCTATGGCACCTGAACATGCATTAACCATCCAAATTGATATCACTGGTGAAGGCAAAAGGGCAATCGCATTTTCATGGCAAGATGCCAAATGGAACGATAAGTTAGCAGATGTAAAATCCCTTGATTTAGGCAATACTTAAGAATGACAGACCGAGCACTAAAAAAAGCAGCCTTTTTAAAACACATCGTATGGGATGATGCAGAATCCGTTATGGTTGCAGGAGATGCTTCAAACCGCAGTTATGTCCGTTTGACGAAATCAGACGGACGTAAAGCCATTTTGATGAATGCCCCACCTGAAAGGGGTGAAGATGTACGCCCTTTTGTGAAAATCCTAAACATTCTTGTTGATCACAAATTGTCTGCACCAAAGCTTTTGGCCAGCGATGAGGACAATGGATTTCTATTATTAGAAGACCTTGGGGATGATCTTTTTGCGCGTATCTGTGAGCAAGATCCAAACAGCGAAGGGGTGCTCTATAAAGCGGCGATTGATGTGTTGTTAAGCTTACATAAAGCCACAATACCTGACGGCATAGCGCCCTATGATATGGCAACATACCTACGGGAAACTGATTTGGTTACAGATTGGTATTTGCCTGCGATTTCTGGGCAAATGACACCTCATGATATTACCGACGCATATCGCCATCATATCAGCCAAGCATGTGGGCGCATTAAGCGCAAAGAGCCTGTTTTGGTATTGCGGGATTATCATGCAGAAAATCTGTTATGGATGCCTGACCGTGATGGGTTTCAAAATGTTGGGCTGTTGGATTTCCAAGACGCTTTGATGGGTCATACTGCGTATGATTTGGTTTCATTATTAGAAGATGCGCGCAGAGACACCTCGTTAGATTTACAAAACAGTATGAAAGATTACTTCATAAATGAGTCAGGTGTTGATGCGGATGCTTTTAATTATGCATATGCAACGATTGGTGCCCAGCGGAATCTAAAAATCGTAGGTATTTTTGCGCGGCTTTGCGTTCGTGATGGCAAACCCCATTATGTTGATCTGATCCCGCGCGTTTGGAAACATCTGCAGCACGATTTATCGCATCCTGAATTGGCAGATTTAAAAGCATGGGTTGCTGCTAATATTCCGACGCCAACACCAGAAATATTATCGCAGATTAAAGAGGCCGCTTATGCATCCTAAATCTGCCATGGTTTTTGCCGCTGGTTTTGGGACCCGTATGCGTCATTTAACGGAAAATACGCCAAAACCATTGGTGCCTGTTTTGGGTAAGCCGATGATTGATCATACTTTGGATATTTTATCCGATGCTGGCATTACAAATGTTTTTGTAAACACGCATTATTTTGCAGAGCCTTTAGAAGAACACCTAAAAACAAAAGAAAATATCACGCCAATTCGTGAAGAGCCTGAGATTTTGGAAACAGGTGGTGGGCTAAAAAATGCATTGCCGCAAATCGGAGCAGGGCTTGTTTTTACATTAAATTGCGATTCTATTTGGTTTGATGCCAACCCAATTCAGCAGCTATCATCCGCATGGAATGCTAGTGCGATGGATGGCTTGCTGATGTTGATTAAAAAACCAAATGCGATTGGGTATGCGGGCAGTGGTGATTTCTTTTTAACCGAACAAGCGCAGTTAAAACGCAGAGGCGGTGCAGCAGAAGCTCCTTATGTTTATTCGGGCGTCCAAATCATCAAAACAGATGCTTTGGCTGGTATTCGCGATACCTGTTTTTCTTTAAATCTGCTTTGGGAACAGATGATCGCAAATAACCGATTGTACGGTATCGTTTATGATGGGTTTTGGGCTGATGTCGGTTATCCAGAAGGCATCGCATTGGCAGAACAAAAGGCCGCTGATGTTTGAGCCCTGCCCACATTCACGCGTTTTTATGGTGCAGATTGGTGCTGATTTTTCAAAGTCTTTTGTGGCTGGCCTGTTTGAGCGTGCAAAGACTATGGCGCCACATGAATTTGCAAAAACTAAAATCTATTTAAACACACGCCGCGCTGCACGACGCGTTGAAGAGTTGTTCAAACAACAAAACGCCAGCTTGTTGCCGCAGTTGAAAGTGCTTTCTGATTTGACGCATGATGCACTGGCGCCTGTTGCTTTGGCTTTGCCAGCATCCCCTTTGCAGCGTCGTTTGAAACTAGCGGATTTAGTTGCGGCCCTGATTGAGCAACAGCCCGATCTAGCGCCAAAGTCATCCGTCTTTGCACTGGCTGATAGTCTAGCCACATTATTGGACGAAGTGCACGGCGAAGGCGTTTCATTGGATCGTTTACAGGACGTAGAATTGGGCAATGCATCTGAACATTGGGATCGCAGCCTGAAGTTTTTGAACATCTTAACCCATTACTGGTCAGCGCAAGCTTTGATTGATCCAGAGGCACGACAACGTGCTGTAGTTCAAGCCTATGCAGATCATTGGGCGCAAAATCCTCCTAACGATCCGATTATCATTGCAGGTTCGACAGGGTCACGTGGGACGACAGCACTGTTCATGCAAGCGGTTTCGAAGTTGCCACAAGGGGCAGTGGTTTTACCAGGCTATGATGCGGAAACACCTGATACGGTTTGGGATGTTTTGGGCAAAGAAAAAACAAGTGATGATCATCCGCAATCTATGTTGGCGCGGATTTCAGGTAAGCTTGATGTGAACCCAACTAATTTACCCCCTTGGCATGACGTTTCAGTTTTTTCACAGGATAGAAACAAGTTACTGTCTTTGGCATTACGTCCCGCACCAGTCACCGATCAATGGCTGGAAGAAGGTCCTGATCTGGTTCCCGCGATACCATCCGCAACAAATGACATCAGTCTGATTTCGGCAACATCGCCCAAAGACGAAGCCAATGCGATTGCGGTTTGCTTGCGTGAAGCCGCAGAGCACGATGAAACAGCTGTTTTAATCACACCTGACCGAAACTTAACACGCCGCGTTTCTGCGCAGTTGAACCGTTGGAATATCACGCCAGATGACAGTGCGGGGGAACCTTTGCATTTGTCTGCGATTGGTATTTTCATGCGTCTAACCGCTGGCCTTTTGGGGAAAACAATCGCCCCCGCCGAACTCATTGCCATATTGAAACACCCTTTAACGCACCAAGCAGAAGATCGCGGTAATCATTTGAGGTTTACCCGTGATCTAGAGTTAGGCCGCTTGGATCGTGATACACCGATTATTCGGGGCGGCCCGCCATTTGTGCAGTTTGATATGATCCGCGAATGGGCGGATGCAAACCATACAGAAGCGCAGCCTTGGGTCGCATGGTTATGCGAAACTTTCGAAGCCATCAGTGATGCAAAGCCCCGCAAAATGTCGGATTGGCTGGCTTTGCATGAAAAGCTTATGATCGCGCTTTCGAAAGGTGCTGTTGCAGACCAACATGCATTGTGGCGCGAAAATGATGGGCAACAAGCGCAAAAGCTGTTCGAAAACCTTGCACAAGAAGCGGACGGTGAAACGGTTTGGTCAGCACCTGATTATGCTGCACTGCTTTATTCTGTATTGCAAAGTGGCGAAGTGCGCGATGCTGTTAAACCCCATCCAAACATTGCGATTTGGGGTACATTAGAGGCGCGTGTTCAAGGGGCTGATTTGGTGATCCTTGGTGGATTAAACGAAGGGATTTGGCCACAAAAACCAAGCCCTGATCCATGGTTAAACCGTTCTATGCGCAAACAGCTTGGTTTGCTGTTACCTGAGCGCAATATCGGTTTATCCGCCCATGATTTCCAACAGGCATTTGGGCAGAGTAAGGTTGTTTTATCCCGTGCAATTCGTGACGGTGATGCACCGACTGTTTCATCCCGCTGGCTGACTCGTTTGAATAATTTACTGACAGGTTTGGGGCCTGTTGGGGAAACTGCTATTAAAGACATGATCGAACGCGGCGATCGCTGGTTACATCTTGCGCGTAGTTTGGACAGGCCTACGGGCGTGCTGGAAAAAGCAACACGTCCAGCACCTGTTCCACCTGTAACGGCACATCCGAAAAAACTGTCTGTGACGCGGATTAAAACACTGGTACGCAATCCATACGAAATTTATGCTCAATCAGTTTTGGGATTACGCGCATTAAAACCCTATGGCTTAGAACCCGATGCGTTATCGCGCGGGATTGTTTTGCATACGATTTTGGAAACCTTCAATCAGTCCACGCATTTCGGGGATGGTGCGTATTCTGTCGAACATTTTCTAGATATCGCAACGGATATTTTAGAGCGTGATGTCCCTTGGCAATCAGCACGTCGATTGTGGTTTGGTCGCTTAAAGAAAATTGCACCTTGGTTGGTTGCAGCTGAACAAGAACGTGCACAATTGGGGCGCATTGCAGCACAGGAAATCAAAGGGGCGCGTCAAGCTACGGAGTTTGAATTCACTTTGACCGCTAAAGCGGATCGTTTAGACCTAGACCCAAAAGGGCAATTGATGATTTATGATTATAAATCTGGCGATCCTCCTGGGCCGAGAGAGATTCATCATTTTGACAAACAGCTACAATTAGAGGCAGCGATTGCAGCGGCTGGCGGGTTTGCCAATATGGCACCTTTAAGCGTTTCGGCGTTGCAATATATCAGCCTGAAAGGGCCAGATGTTTCGCGCAGTGTTCCTGTGACAGATACACTTGCGGATGACACATGGGCAGAGCTGATCCAATTGCTGCGCTGCCATTTTGAAAACGGTGTTGGATATGGCGCCCGTTTGAAAATGCAAAAGGATAAATACGGATCAGATTATGATCACCTATCACGCTTTGGCGAATGGGAAGAAACTGACATGCCTGAAACAAGGGATGTACCATGATCCAGTTTGATGAGGCAACACAAGCACAGGTCACAGCGGCGCGCCCGAATGCATCGACATGGGTATCTGCTAATGCTGGCTCTGGTAAGACACGTGTTTTGACGGATCGCGTGGCGCGTTTGTTGTTGCACGGCACTGACCCGCAAAAAATCCTGTGTCTGACCTATACCAATGCAGCCGCTGCCGAAATGCAGAACCGTTTGTTTAAACGGTTGGGTGAATGGGCGATGATGCCTGATGCTGACTTGCGCGGAACCTTGGAAAAACTAGGTGAAGACGCGGGGCTTTTAGATGACAGCAGGTTGCGGCAAGCACGTACATTGTTTGCCAGCGCTTTGGAAACACCTGGTGGTTTAAAAATCCAAACCATTCACGCCTTTTGCGATGCGCTGTTGCGGCAATTCCCGTTAGAAGCACATGTATCACCCCAGTTTGAAATTCTGGAAGATCGGCAAGCGCAGCAAGTGCGCGCGGATATTTTAGAGCATTTGGCAGAAGGTGAAGCACGCCCCGCCTTTGAGCGATTGGCAGAGTTTTATACAGGAGCCGATCCAGACAGCTTGTTGCAAGCAATCGCACAAAATCATCGTGGGTTTGCAAAGCGACCAACACATGCTGACTTTGGTCTGATCCCAGATATGACTGCAGAAACGATTGCGCAAACAACGGTGAAAGCAGATGATCTGGCTGTGCTTACTGATATGGTACCATTGCTTTTGGCAAGCGGTGCGAATGACAAAAAACTGGGAGCGGCTTTTCAAGCGGCGCTTTCAGCACAAAGTGATCAAGCGCGCTTGCAAATTTTAATCAATTGTATGCTACACAAAGAACGGTTTGAAGCGTTACCAAACTTAAAACCAACCAAAGCTGTGCGCGAAGCCAATGTTGCGTTGGTATCACAGCTGCATGATTTGATGGCGCGTGTAGAGGCCGCACGTGAGGCGTTTGTATCTGTTTCAGCTTATGAACGGGCTGTTGTACTTTATGATTTCGCAACACCATTCCTGAAAGCCTATAACAACTACAAATTATTGCATGGTAAGTTGGATTACCAAGACTTGATCGAAAAATCGCAGGCTCTGCTGCAAAACAGTTCTATGTCGCAATGGGTGTTATACCGTTTGGATGGCGGCATTGATCACGTGTTAGTCGATGAGGCACAGGATACCAGCCCAGATCAGTGGCGGTTGATTGAGTGCCTGACCGAAGAGTTCACTTCAGGCCAAGGTGCAAGTGATACGGAACGCACAATTTTCGTTGTGGGGGATGAAAAACAATCGATTTATTCGTTCCAAGGGGCGGATCCAAAATACTTTGGGGAAATGCGCGATTGGTTTGAAAAGCGCCTAACAGCCATTGAAAATCAGTTGCACAAACAAAGCCTGTTGTTTTCATTCCGCTCTGCCGAACCGATTTTGCGTTTAGTGGATCATACGTTTGTAGGCGATGCCAAAAGCGGGATTATTGGCGATGTGAAACACCGCGCGTTTAAATCTGAAAAGCCTGGCCGCGTAGAACTGTGGCCATTGGTTGAAGCACAACCTGAACCAGATGATAAACCGTGGTTTGAACCACTGGATCGTCCCAGTGAAAGTGACCCCCGTCAGGTGCTGGCAACGCAGATCGCAGAATGGATTGATACAACAATTTCCAACGGGCATCAGATTGAAACGGATGATGGATTGCGGCCCGTCCATGCGGGAGATTTTTTGATCCTTGTGCAAAAACGGTCTTTGCTGTTCCGCGCCATTATAAAAGAATTGAAAGCACGTGATTTAAATGTGGCAGGTGCTGACCGTTTAAAAATCGGCGATGAGTTGGCGGTAAAAGACATATTGTCTTTGCTAAAGTTCGCTGCAACGCCAGAGGATGATTTGTCTTTGGCAGAAGCAATGCGGTCGCCGCTTTTGAATATATCAGAAAGCGCATTATTTACGCTTTCGCATGGGCGCAAAAGTACGCTTTGGCAAAGCTTTCGAGAACAGGCAGAGGCTTTCCCAACAGCTAAGGCAATAATTGACGACATTTTAGATCATGCCGATTGGATGCGCCCGTTTGAATTGATCGATCGCATTTTAACGCGGCATCATGGGCGTGAAAATCTGTTGGACCGATTGGGTGAAGAAGCGGAAGATGGCATTGACGAACTACTGTCGCAAGCCATGCGATATGAGCAAACGGAAACGCCGACCTTAACAGGATTTCTAAACTGGTTTGCCTCTGGCGCTGTGGAAATCAAGCGGGAAATGGACAGTAGCTCTGGCCAAATTCGGGTGATGACGGTTCATGCGTCAAAGGGTTTGGAAGCACCTATTGTGATCCTTCCAGACACTGTTGATGCCCGCAGCAGGGATAGTCAGGAAGTTGTTGCGTTGGATGAAGATGTGGTTGGCTGGAAGTCGGCCAAAGAAAATGCCAACCAAGCGGAACGCGCTGTGTTGGATGCGCGTAAAGAACTGGATCAACAGGAACGGTTGCGGTTGCTATATGTGGGGTTAACACGTGCCGAAAACTGGTTGGTGGTTTGTGGCGCTGGCAAGTTAGGCAAGTCCGGTAACCCTTGGTATCGCTTGGTTTCTGAGGGCATGGAAAATGCTGGAGCAGAACACGTTAATGGCGGGTTGGTTTTACAAAATGAATTTTGGCCCACAGAATTGAAGCCTGCGCAAAGTAAAGATGCTGGTCAGAAGGTGGAACAACCTGATTGGTTGCATTCTATGGCACCTTTAGCTGCTCCACGTGCTGTAACGCTATCCCCTTCAAACCTTGGCGGTGCGAAAGCATTGCCAACAGAATCGCAGCATATGGATGAAGAGACTGCGAAACTGCGTGGAACGTTAATTCACAGCCTATTAGAACACTTGCCCAATGCACATAAGTCGACATGGAAAGAGCTTTCGGATAGATTGCTTCCGAAAAACTCTGTGCTGGATACAGCCGAAATATATGGCACTGCTGTACGTATTTTGGATAAGTCGGACTTAGAATTCCTATTCGACCCTAATGCATTAACCGAAGTCAATATTTGTGCAGCGGTCCCTGAATTGAACAATGAAACCGTATATGGCGCCATTGACCGCCTGATCGTTCGAGATAACACCGTTTTAGCAGTTGATTTCAAAAGCAACAAAACTGTCCCTGATAAAGTCGAAGATATTCCCGATGGATTATTGCGCCAAATGGGGGCATATGTTTCCGCTTTGAAACAAATCTATCCCGATCACAGCGTTGAAGGGGCTATTTTATGGACAGAAACGCAGAAACTTATGTCATTACCGCACGATTTGGTGATAGATGCATTGAAAAATTCGACTATGTCTTGACCCTTTGCGGGTGCGTTCATAGGTTGGGGAAAACGTAAACACTAAGGAGCCGAGATTATGGCAACTGTAAAAGTAACAGACGACACATTCGCAGCAGAAGTAACAGGATCAGATATCCCTGTTGTTGTAGACTTTTGGGCGGAATGGTGTGGTCCATGTAAACAAATTGGCCCTTCTCTAGAAGAGCTGTCAGAAGAATATGCTGGCAAAGTGAAAATCGCGAAAGTGAACGTAGATGAAAACCCGAACTCTCCAGCTCAGCTGGGCGTGCGTGGTATCCCTGCATTGTTCCTATTCAAAGATGGTCAAGTTGTTGCAAACAAAACAGGCGCAGCACCAAAAGCAGCTTTGGCTGATTGGATTGACGCTTCTGTTTAATTGCTAAGATTATAGAATTCTAAAGGGCACTCACTGGGTGCCCTTTTTTATGCGTTTTCGCGCAAGATGTTACCAGCCAGATAAAGCGACCCGCAAATCAGAATGCGCGCAGCTTTGTCTTTGGCAACGATGTTTTTTACAGCTGAAAAAACATCATCCGCTTCAGATGCATCAAAACCTAGCTTAGCAGCCGCTGTAGATGTTTCTTCTGCTGTGAGCGTTGCTGCCTCACCTGGAATAGAAACGGCTTGCAGGCTGGTTGTGCCATCCAAGAAGTGGTTCAAATAACCAGACACATCTTTGGTGTTCAACATACCCACAACCATATGCGTTGGCTTTTGGGGTAGTTCGGCCATCAGTTTTGAAATGGCTGCGCCAGCCGCTTCGTTATGACCGCCATCCAGCCAAAGCTCTGCTTCAGGTGCCGCATCAATCAATGGGCCAGATTTCAGGCGCTGCATACGCGCAGGCCATTCTGTTTTGGTTAATGCTGCTGCACAATCCTCTTCGGATTTACCAAGCAACCGCAAACCAGCCACAACCATACCTGCATTTTGTACTTGGTGTGCGCCCAACAAAACAGGCATCGGTAAATCCAACAGGCCGTATTCATCTTGGAAAATTAAACGTCCGTTTTCTTCCGAAACATGCCAATGCTGACCATGAATTTTAAGTGTAGCACCAACGCGTGCAGCTTGACGTTCAATAACCTCTAGCGCTGCATCCTCTTGAGGGCCCACAACACAGAAACAATTGCGCTTTAATATGCCCGCTTTTTCACCAGCAATTTCCGCAAGTGTTTCACCAAGATATTGTTGATGATCTACAGAAACTGGCGTGATGAATGTTAACGCAGGCTCATCAATCACATTGGTTGCGTCCAAACGACCACCCAACCCAACTTCTAGAATTGTGTAATCTGCTGCAACACGCGAAAACGCTAAGAAAGCAGCACAAGTGGTGATTTCGAAATAAGTGATTGGAACGCCACCATTGATGCGTTCGCATTCTTCCAAAGTCTCGGACAAAAGCGTTTCATCAATCAGCTCACCCGCCAAACGGATACGTTCGTGAAACCTTGCAAGGTGTGGGGACGTGTAAGCATGAACCTTATCACCAGATGCCTCCAATCCTGCGCGGATCATTGCACCTGTTGAGCCTTTGCCATTCGTACCCGCAATATGAATTGCTGGTGGAATGTTCACTTCTGGCGACCCTAACGCATCCAACAATTGCGTCATACGATCCAAAGTTAAATCGATGATCTTTGGGTGCAACGACATAAGTCGTTCTAAAACAACATCACTTGAAGGGGTTGCCACGTTAAGCGTCCTTAGTTTCTTCTGCTTTTGGCGCAGGAAGATCGCCCACAATCTGTGGCGGTAAGTTCATCAACATACGGCAGATCGTAATCAACTCATTTCGCATATCTTTGCGGTGTGTGACGCGGTCTAGCATACCATGATCCAAAAGGTATTCAGACCGTTGGAAGCCCTCTGGCAATTTTTCGCGGATCGTTTGTTCAATCACGCGTGGGCCCGCAAAACAGATCAACGCTTTTGGTTCAGCGATATGTACATCACCCAACATGGCATAGCTGGCTGTTACACCACCTGTTGTTGGGTGTGTCAGAACTACGATGAACGGCAAACCTGCCTCTTTTAACATTTGCAGTGCAACTGTCGTGCGTGGCATTTGCATAAGCGAAAGGATACCCTCTTGCATACGCGCGCCACCTGCAGCGGAAAAAAGAACCAATGGGCATTTGCGTTGTACAGCACGCTCACACGCGCCGATAATTGCATTACCCACGGCCATGCCCATAGAGCCGCCCATGAATGAAAAGTCTTGACCGGCTGCAACGATTGGTGTGCGTCCGATTTCACCTTCGGCTACAAGCATCGCTTCATGTTCGCCTGTCTTTTTCACAGCTGCCTTCATACGATCAGGATATTTTTTCTGATCTTTAAAATGCAGCGGGTCAGCCACAGGTGGCTGAGTTTCAAGTTCAATAAAGACACCCCCGTCAAACAACGCCTGAAAGCGTTCACGCGGCGTGATGTGCATGTGGTGATCACAATTGGTGCAAACGTTTTGCGATTCAGTCAATTCACGGTGAAACAGCATAGTTCCGCACTCAGAACATTTCGTCCACAAATTATCAGGTGTTTCACGACGTGAAAACAAGGAGTTAATCCGTGGGCGGACGTAATTGGAAATCCAGTTCATGGGTAAAGGGAACCTTTGTTGTTATTCAGGTACTATAATTACGTTGCGGCATTGGAAATTGCAATCACAACTCGGCTTTGTTTCTGGCCCAATATAAAAACGCTCCATAGAGCGCAATCATCAGACAAAGATCAAAAGTTAATATATTTCTGATTTGCTCTTCATCAGACACATGTACAGATGTTAAATAGAGACCTAATCCCGATAGTGATCCATCAAGCGTAACAATAGTTAATGCAAACAAATTATTGGCAAAGTGCATGCCGATTGCAGCGCCCAAATTGCCAGTGCGTGCTGTAATATCCGCAGCAATCAAACCAAATAGCGTTGTATGTGCGACAACCAACCATGCATTTGAGCCCATGGTTTCAGCATCATAATGTAGCATACCGAATGCAACAGACGGCAATACGTACCAAATCCAGCGACTGTCAAATCGAGCTGCAAGTTGTTGTTGGAAATAACCGCGAAAAATTAATTCCTCTGATAGAATTTGAATAAACAGCAAAGGTATCGCAAAGATCATCCATGACAGCCAAACCGAGAGTTCCATTTGACGCGTTGGCGGGTCGATAAAGGAAAATACAAACATACCTATGACAGCCAGAACACATACGATTGCAAAACCGTAAATGACATTTCGGGTAACGGTGCGCATATTTTGGCCAAGTAAGCTTTTTAAACCGCGTTTGTGTAGCAATCTTACCGAAAGCAATACGCCAAAGAACATGCCAAAAAAGCTAAGCAGCAGTATGATGATGCTTTTCGGGTCATTCATATTCAAACCCATTGCATCAAATGAACTGTCTAAATAACTTATTGAACCAAAAAGGGCGAAAACGAAGACAAAGTAAAATACTGCTAATACGACAATACCAACACCCAATCTCCAGATTTGGTTTGTAGCCATTGCAGGTGCATAAAATTCTTGAAACTTGGGGTTTTTAGTCGGTAACACTTTGATCTTCCTTAAAACTGACAGCCAAACGCAACATTGATTAATAAAAAGTTATGCGTTTTCACCAGAAACTTGTTATAGCGTATCGAACTGAGTAATCAGGGACAACGGGTTTCGGAGGGGAATATCTTGTTCGAGCAGACATTGGCGCATAAGCCAAGATGCTTTTTTGTAGGTACTGGTTTGCTTTGCGGCATGCTGGTTTTAAGTGCTTGTGGGAATACGGGTCTTCCTTCGGCGTTCAAACCCAATACCGCCACAAAGCATATTCTTACACCTCAAACCGAAACGGTGATTTTGGATTCTGGCAGTATAACAATTTCGCCACCTCCTGGATTTTGCAAGGATACGACCAGCAGTAAAACCACAGAAGAATCTACATTCTTTATTTTTGCAAACTGTGGAAACATTAGCACAGAGGGCAAATATTCCACGGATGGCACATTGTTTTCAGGGCTTGTCACCACAAGTGTTGCAAAAACTGCTTCTTTTGAAACTGAAAATGACATCAACTCTATTTCAGAATTTTTGAGCTCTCCAGAAGGATTGAAAACACTCAGCACATCTGGCGATGCGAATGCTGTTTCAATTTTAGATAAGCGGCAATCTAGCGATGCTGTATTTTTGCAAATAAAAGACCAAAACTCGCCTGTTTCACAAAATGTGTGGAAAAGCTTTTTAAACAAAAATAATCACTTGGTCACCGTCACAATGCTAAAAGATAAAGATGATCGATTAACAGACGAACAGGCCATGCAGTTTTTGCAAAGTTATTCAGAAACAATTTCGAATACTAATACGGTACTTGCTTCGCAAACAGCTATAGCGCCCCAGCCAATCAGCCCGCATATTTCAACTGAAAATGCAGCAGGCGGGCAGAACAAGTTGAAAAAAGTTGGCCTTTTGCGTCGCCTGCTACTGTAAAATAGTTTATCAATACTATTTAAGCGACATGTAGACAAAAATATTTCCAACGGACGAGTAGACGACTTGGGTAAGATCAAAACATTTATTGATGAATGGCGCAACGCGCGCAATTTGAAATGGTGGGACCGCAAGGCGATTGCTGCAGAAACTATGGATCTTGCAGATTTACGCGATTTACGCACCGAAGCGCGCCAGTTTAGAAATCGTGTAAACAAAATAAACCATATCGCTTCTGCACGCTTAACATTGCCAGTGATTGGATCAAAAGCGATCAAGAAACCACAGGGGACAGAGTGGGCACATCGCCCACAAGCATGGTCTGGTCCAGTTAGCCCAAGCGGAATGTCTTCTGTAAAAAGTAAAGCACGTATCGGGCACGAATTAGCGCTATTTCACGACTGTCAAAGCTCAGAACTCACCCTACGCCAAGTTCGCAATAGCCAAGAAGAAGATTTGGCACCGTTTGGGATTCGACTAGATGTTTTTAGTTTTCAGGGGTCTTTTTTATCCCTTGCTGTTGAAATGCCACCAAGTGCCATTGAGAATCTCAAGCGTGAACATATCATTCGATTAACGCTGATCATTGACAGTGAACGGCCGCAAGAAATGTTTGCACGCCTGAATCTGAGGCACGGCCCAAACACAGAGCAAATTGTGCGTGAACTAGATTTTTCCACACGCGAGCTATTTGTAGAGTTTGATCTATTCTATACAAAATTCAAAGAAACACGCGCGGAAAGCCTATGGTTTGATTTGATTTTTGAAAGCCCGTCAATGAACCAAATTACAATTCGCGATGTATCCATAATACGTCGCCGTAGAGCCAATACATAGAGGTCTGATATGTCGAATACAGCTAAACTGACGCGTAAACGGATCAACAACGGTATCTATGAGGGTGTTTATCAAGGCTCAAAAACCGAAACGGCAGCCCCCGTATTGACGTTGATTTATCAAGGTGAAACTGTTGGTGATGTCTATGCGGATCAAATAAACACACAAGAAAACACTTGGCTTATTCGTTGCCGTATTCCAGTGAATATTATCTCAGACGGCTTACAGACTTTCTTTATCTGCGCCGAAGACACAACGGCAATGGATAATTTTTCAATTGCTTCAGGTGAGGCTATAGATGATGATTTACGTAATGAAATCAACCTGCTTCGCGAAGAATTGGATATGCTGAAACGTGCTTTCCGCCGCCATTGTGTAGAAACTATGGGGTGACGTCGCGTTTTTCGTGACAAATAAAGTTTACGGTTTAGGCTGTCCTTCTATTCATATTGCATTGAGGATCCAATGAGCCATCCACATTATCCGCACCTATTTCAGCCACTCGACCTTGGGTTCACAACGCTAAAAAATCGCGTTTTGATGGGATCTATGCACACAGGTTTAGAAGAGGTCGGCGATTGGAATCGTGTTGCTGCTTATTTTGGTGAACGTGCTGCTGGCGGCGTTGCTTTGGCCGTAACTGGTGGCATGGCACCAAATGCAGAAGGCGGTGTTTTACCAGGTGCTTGTGGATTATTCACAGATGACGATATCGCTAATCACCGTATCGTAACGGACCGCGTTCATGACGAAGGCGGTAAAATCGCGATGCAGATTTTGCATGCTGGTCGCTATGCTTATTCACCTAAAGCTGTAGCACCTTCTGCAGTTAAATCGCCTATCTCACCTTTTCCACCTGCGGAATTGGATGCAGATGGTATAGAAAAACAAATTGCAGATATCGTCACTGCAGCCGAACGTGCGCAACAGGCTGGATATGATGGCGTCGAGATTATGGGCTCTGAAGGATATTTCCTAAACCAGTTCCTCGTCACACACACCAACAAACGCACCGACGAATGGGGCGGATCATATGAAAATCGCATGCGCTTACCTGTCGAGGTTGTACGCCGCACGCGTGAAGCTGTTGGAACAGACTTCATCATTATTTATCGCCTATCCATGATCGACCTCATTCCAAATGGTTCGACATGGGATGAAGTTGTGATGCTTGCGAAAGCTGTTGAAGCCGCTGGTGCCACAATCATCAATACTGGGATTGGTTGGCACGAAGCGCGTATTCCTACAATTGCCACATCCGTTCCACGCCGCGCATTTGTTGAAGTGACACAAAAGCTGATGGGTGAAGTGAATATTCCAATTGTTGCATCAAACCGCATAAACACACCAGAAGTCGGCGAATCTGTTTTGACGGATGGCTGTTCTGATATGATTTCAATGGCGCGCCCATTCTTGGCCGACCCAGAATTCGTGATCAAAGCAGAACAAGGCCGTGCAGATGAAATCGCACCATGTATCGCGTGCAACCAAGCCTGTTTGGATCACACATTTTCAATGAAATTATCCTCTTGTTTGGTTAATCCACGCGCCTGTTCTGAAACTGAATTGAACTATGTGAAAACGGATGCACCAAAATCCATTGCTGTTGTCGGTGCTGGCCCTGCTGGACTGTCTGCGGCTTTGATCGCGGATCAACGCGGTCACAACGTGACATTGATTGACCGTTCTGACCAAGTTGGCGGTCAATTGAATTTGGCAAAGCAAGTACCAGGTAAGGAAGAGTTCTGGGGTCTGGTAGATTACTTCAAACGTCAGGTGGAATTGTCTTCGATCACGTTAAAACTGAATACAGAAGCCACCGCTGAAACATTGTCTGGTTTTGATGAAGTCATTGTTGCAACAGGTGTTCTCCCACGCGACCCACAGATCAAGGGTCAGGACCAAGCGCATGTGCATACTTATATAGATGTCCTGAAAGGCAATGCTGAAATTGGCGAAAGCGTAGCCGTTATCGGTGCAGGCGGCATTGGTTTTGATGTTTCTGAGTTCTTGGTAGGCGGCGAAGACAGCCCAACCGAAAATCTGGAAGAATGGAAAAAAGAATGGGGCGTTGGCAGCCCAACCAAAACAGCAGGCGGTCTTGCATCTGAAGGACCACAAGCTGAAGCTGCAACACGTCAGGTTCATCTGTTGCAACGTAAAGCACAGAAACTTGGCAAAGGTTTGGGTAAAACCACTGGCTGGATTCACCGTGCCGCATTGAAAATGAAGAACGTGGAAATGGTTGGCGGCGTGAACTACGAAGAGATCACACCCAAAGGGTTACAGGTTTCGTTTGGTGAAGCGCGTGAAAACCCAACACTGATCGAAGTAGATAATATTGTGCTTTGTGCAGGTCAGGTGCCATTGCGTGATCTTTATGACCAGTTGGAAAAAGCTGGTGCATCCGTTCACATTATCGGCGGTGCAGATGTAGCAGCTGAACTGGACGCAAAGCGCGCAATTAACCAAGGCAGCCGCTTGGCAGCAGCGCTTTAAGCCAACTCATCCATCACACCAACAAGGGTTGATGTAATCTGGGGCTCAGACAATGAATGCCCAGATTGCGATGCTATGATAAGGCGCGATGCAGGCCATGCTTCGTGCAACTTTACAGCTGTATCAGGCGGACAGATCATGTCGTAACGCCCCTGCACAATCGTTCCGGGTATATCTTTGATGATATCAATATTCTTCATGATATATCCATCTTCGCCCAAGAACCCCATATTGGCGAAATAATGGTTTTCGATCCGCGCAAAAGCGCAAGCATATGCAGCAGGTGCCATCGTCACGGATGTATGGCTTTCTAGGGACGCCAAAGCACTTTCCCAGCCTGTCCAAGCTCGGGCAAAATTGACCAATTCGGTTTTATCATCCCCAAACAAACGTTTGCTGTAGGCACCGATGATATTGGATCGTTCTTCCTCAGGCAGCAAGCCAATAAACTTCTGCCACTCCTCAGGAAAGAACCGCCCAGCGCCACCATCATAAAACCAATCTAACTCTGATCTCGTCATCAAAAACACGCCGCGCAGCACAAGGTTACGCACATGCTCTGGATGCGTTTCGGCATAGACCAGCGCCAGCGTAGACCCCCAAGATCCACCGAAAACAATCCATTGATCCACACCAAGGTGTTTACGAATACGTTCAATATCTTCGACCAAATGCCATGTTGTGTTGTTTTCAACGCTTGCATGCGGTGTTGATCGCCCACATCCGCGCTGATCAAACAGGATAATACGGTACACATCAGGATGAAAGAATCGGCGCATCCCAGGGCTGCACCCGCCACCTGGACCACCGTGCAAAACAATCACAGGAATGCCATCAGGATTGCCACATTCCTCGATATAGATCGAATGATCATCGCTGACTTCCATCATTTGATAGAAATAAGGTTGAATTACAGGGTACAATTTTCGCCCTGCGCCAATTTGGCTGTCGGCATTCCGCATTTATGACCTATATAATAAATTAAGTTACCAATTACTTTGCAGGTTGAAGGCGTAAGATCAATGGATTCTACAAAAACAGTTGACCCAAATGAAGTTGCCAAGTTCGAAGCCATGGCGGCCGAGTGGTGGGATACTGAAGGTAAGTTCAAACCCCTTCACATGCTAAACCCATGTCGCTTGGATTATATTACAGATCAAATCGCTGTAGAGTTTGGCCGCGATTTAACGCAAAAGCTGCCTTTTGAGGGATTGCGTATTTTGGATATTGGCTGTGGCGGTGGGTTATTGTCCGAACCAATGGCGCGTTTGGGTGCAACTGTGGTTGGGGCGGATGCCGCAGCAGGTAACATTCCTGTGGCGCAAGTACATGCAAAGCAATCTGGTTTAGAGATTGATTACCGCCATATCACTGCTGAACAATTGGCGGCAGATGGTGAACAGTTTGATGCGATTCTTAACATGGAAGTGATTGAACATGTTGCCGATCCACAAGCTTATCTGGACGCATGTCATGACTTGTTAAAACCAAATGGATTAATGATATGCTCAACACTCAATCGCAATCCGAAAAGCTATTTGATGGCCATTATCGGCGCAGAACACATTATGCGCTGGTTGCCGAAAGGCACACATGAATGGGACAAGTTCATTACACCTGATGAGCTGTTTGAGTTGATTAAAACCGCCAATCTAACACCAGTGGATCGCAAAGGGTTTGTATTTAACCCGCTGGCGTGGTCATGGTCGATTTCGGATAAAGATTTAAGCGTGAACTACGTAACCGCCTGCACAAAACCAGCTAGCTAAGTGCGCCGCGCAATTCGCGTAGGATCGGTAGGATCGTTTTAATCTTATCTGTCCCAAGTCGTTCGATCACATCATCGAAGACGGGTTCTACGGCTTTGACAGCCTGATCTCGTGCCAAACGCCCCGCGACACTCAATGCAACTTTCTTTTTGCGCGCGTCATCCCAATCTGGGCGGATGTGTACATAGCCAGCCAAATCCAGTTTGGTCAGCGTGTTTGTCATCGCACCCTTGGTAACAGAAAAAAGCCGTGCCAATTGTGCAGGGGAACGCTCGCCACCTTGATGCGCCAAGTGGTTGAGAACGGAAAAATGTGACAACTCCATGCCTTTGGGCAAAGCTTTTGATAGTTGTGCACGGATCAATTGGTCAGACGTCATAATCTCGCTGAACAGCGCGATGGTTAAGGAGTCTTCTGTGGTGGCGTCTGACATTTGGGCGCTTGGTACTTTCGATCGTGTTGCAATGACGGGATACGTCTGCGTGCAGTTTCTACAGTTTCCAAGTCAATTTCAATGATTGATACGCCTGTGGCTGTTCCAGCATCCAAAAGAACCTCACCCCATGGGCTGACAACCAAGCTGTGGCCATAGGTTTCGCGCTGTTTGCCTACTGTTGCCATATGTTGGCCAGTTTGCGCAGACGCAATGATAAAACACCCTGTTTCAATCGCACGGGCGCGCAATAAAACATGCCAATGTGCCTCGCCTGATATCGTCGCAAATGCGGATGGTACCGTAATGATTTGAGCGCCTGCCTGTGCAAGATCGCGGAACAAATGTGGGAAACGCAGGTCATAGCAAATGCTTAAACCAACAGTGCCAAAATCACATTTAGCTATCGTAGCAGCATCACCTGGGCGATATCCTTTGGATTCTTGATAGGTTTCCGTTTCTGATAACGCTACATCAAACATATGAATTTTATCATATTTTGCCGCGATATTACCATCGGGTGAAATCAGGAAACAACGATTCACAAACCGACCGTCAGGATCACCAGATTTTAGCGCAAGTGATCCGATCATCAACCAAACGTTTAACTCTGCTGCCAAATCACGAAAGCTTTGCAAGCTTACATCATTTTCTTGCAAGGATAATACTTGCGATTGGTGTTTCCGATCTGCTGACACGCAATTCGTTACCTCGGGCGTCACAATAAACTGTGCCCCTTTGGCATGTGCTTCACGGATCATAGCAGAAACGGCTTGCAGATTTTCTGCGGGTTGGTCAGATGATGTTATTTGTATCAGACCAACCTTAAGCATTTTTAGGCTGCCAGCATCTTGTCAAGCTTGCCTTGGCGCTCGAGCTCGTACAACTCATCACAACCACCAACGTGTTTGTCGCCGATAAAAATTTGTGGGACAGTCCGCGCACCATTAGAGCGTTTCAGCATTTCGCCACGCTTGTTAGGCTTTGCCATGACATTCGTTTCGCTGTAACGCACGCCTTTACTTTTCAGCAATTGCTTAGCGCGGGCGCAATATCCGCAAAACGGTGATGTATAAAGTTCTACTTTTTTCATACCAATATTCCTTGTTTCGCCAAGCATATAAGGATTTATTCGGGTCTTGCAACGCGCGCGAATGTAACAACGTTCACCTTTTTGGCATCAGAAGCCCTGCATATTTCAGCGCAAGCTGACAAAGTAGCCCCAGTTGTCATTACATCATCTACCAGCAAAATGGACTGGTTTTTCAATCTTTTTGTAAACCTTGGATTAAGCATCATAGATTTATCTAGATTTTGAAACCGTTCTTCGCGGTTCATGTTTTTCTGCGTTTTCGTAGACTTAACACGCCATAAAGCATCCACATAAACAGGTCGTTTCGAAAGCTTCCCCAGTTTTTGCGCCAAAATTGCCGCTTGATTAAATCGCCTCCGCAACAACCTAAAACGATGCAATGGAACAGGGATAATCACTGTATCCTGTTCCATTAATGGAGCCGCACTCGTATACATCCATTGCGCCATCTGAGGCACTAGATCCAACCGGTCAGAATGTTTCAACAATAGCGCTAATTTGCGCCCAGCGCCTTCGTATAAAACAGAACATCGCCCCTGATCCCATGCAGGGGGGAATGACAGGCAGCTATCACAATGGATAATCTCCTGTGTTCCTTCTGGAACTGGTACACCACAGCTGTCACACACCTGACCCGTTGCGAAATGGGTGCCGACCCAACAAGATTGGCACAAGCCACGTTCACTTTCGGTTTCTGCACCACAAGCCATGCACCGCGTTGGATAGAGTGTTTCGATGATTTGATTTAAGATACTCTTTCCCTTTCTATTGCAAAAGTTTAGGGACGTGCAAAAGGTGATCTATGCAAAAACCAACACAACTATTTGACCAAGACGTGCTAAACCTGCGTCGCAACCGTGCTGACCCAAACGCGCTGTTCTTGCACGAACAGGCAGCCGATTGTGTTTATGAAAGACTACAAGACGTTAACAGAACCTTTACCAAACCTGCTTTTGTAGGTTGGACGCCCGATATTTGGCAAAAGATGACACAAACCTCTGGGCCAGCGGTACCTGCGACTGAGGTTTTAGAATTATCTGAAACTGTGCATGACCTAGTGATTAATGGTTTAACTTTGCATTGGGCGAATGATCCGATTGGGCAACTCATTCAAATGCGACGCGCATTGCAACCCGATGGCTTAATGGTCTCTGTTATGTTTGGTGGGCAAACACTGCATGAATTACGCACAGCTTTTGCAGAGGCAGAAGCTCGTGTTGAAGGTGGGATCAGCCCACGCATCGCACCTATGGCAGAAATCAGAGATTTAGGTGGGTTATTACAACGCGCAGGATTTGCACTGCCCGTGGCGGATAGCATCACGTTAACTGTCGAATACGATACGCCAATCCATTTGATGAATGATCTGCGCCACATGGCAGAAACCAACATAATGCACGATCGCCGCCGCTTTTTGAAACGGGACACATTGGCTGTTGCTGCGGATATTTATGCGTCTAATTACAGCACAGCCGACGAGCGCGTGAATGCAACGTTTGAGCTGGTTTTCCTAACGGGCTGGGCGCCATCGGATGATCAACAAAAACCATTGCGCCCCGGATCTGCACAACAAAGGTTGGCAGATGCATTAGGGACGAAAGAGCGCGATCCTGAAAAGAACCATTGATTCAAACGCGGACTGCTTTAAATCCGTAGGGAACACAAAAGCCAAGGTATAGCCAAAGCAATGACCACATCTGATAGACTTGCCCATGCGGGCGCTGACCACCCTCCTGTAAAACGCGCCAAAGTTGGTGTTTTATTGGCAAATTTGGGAACCCCAGATGCGACAGATTATTGGTCTATGCGCCGCTATCTGAATCAGTTTCTATCTGACAAACGCGTCATTGATTACCCATCATGGAAATGGCAACCTATTCTGCAATTGATCATTCTTACATTACGCCCTTCTAAATCTGGTGAAGCTTACCGTGGCATTTGGAATAATGAGTTGGATGAAAGCCCGCTTTTGACAATCACACGCAATCAAGCAGGTAAGATTTCAGAGGCTATGGCCAAAGAATACGGTGGCGATGTAGTGGTAGATTTTTGCATGCGTTACGGAAATCCATCAACGGAAAGCGTTATTGAACGCATGAAAAGTCAGGGCTGTGAACGCATTGTCTTTTTCCCGCTATACCCACAATACGCAGCGCCAACGACTGCAACAGCAAATGATGAAGTATTTCGTGCGTTGATGAAAATGAACTGGCAGCCGTATATCCGCACAGTACCAGCCTATTACGATCGCCCAGATTACATCAAAGCATTGGCGAATTCTGTGCGTGCTGTTTACGATAAAATGGATAAGAAACCTGATATTCTGGTCACATCCTATCACGGTGTACCAATGCGTTATTTAACTGCAGGTGATCCGTATCATTGCCAATGTCAAAAAACCACGCGACTTCTGAAAGAAGAGCTGGGTTGGGAAGATACAGATATCAAAGTGACCTTCCAATCCAAGTTTGGCCCAGAGCAGTGGATCGAACCCTATACCGTGGAAGAAGTCGCACGTTTGGCAGAAGCTGGTAAAAAGAATATTGCCGTGATTGCCCCAGCGTTTTCAGCGGACTGCGTTGAGACACTAGAAGAGATCAACGAAGAAATCAAAGAAAGCTTTGAAGAGGCTGGTGGTGAAACATTCACATATATTCCATGCCTCAACGATGATGACGAGCATATTGATGTACTGATGAACGTGTTGAAAAACGAAATGTCTGGCTGGGTATAGCCCGCCAGATATTACAATAATGCTGATTTAGTTTGTTTTAAGCTGCGTAAGATTCCACAGGCGTGCCAACAAATTCTTTGCTGCCAACACGGATAGCAATTTTGCCGTCCTTCATTGCTCTTACAAAAAGTCCCTGAACAGCAATACAGCTGCCCATCATAATGGTTTTATACATATCTCTATCCCCAAAATAGATTAATTTACTGTACTCAAAAACCAACTACTCTACACATATGGCGCTTTAATCCCTACAGAACGGAAACAATATCACCACATTTATAGGTATTGTTTACAACAAATCGCGCAAAACTGCAATCAAAGGGATATCTGCGGCTGGCATTGGATAAGATTTCAAGTCTTTTACATGCACCCAAGCCAACGTTTGGCCTTCTTTAGGTGCAGGAATTCCCTCCCATTTGCGACATGCAAACACAGGCATCAATAAATGAAAATCGTCATAGCTGTGGCTGGCAAAGGTCAATGGGGCCAAACAGCTGTTCCATGTTTGAATACCCAGTTCTTCGTCCAATTCACGTACCAAAGCTGTTTCAGGCGTTTCACCTTGCTCGACTTTCCCACCAGGAAATTCCCACAGACCAGCCATAGATTTCCCTTCGGGGCGCTGCGCCAACAACACACGGCCATCTGCATCAATCAATGCAACGGCAGACACCAATACAGTCTTCATGAGCGATAATCCGCGTTGATCGTGATATATTGATGCGTCAAATCACAGGTCCACACTGTGGCATTTCCCGACCCCATACCAACATCCGTTGAAATGGTAATTTCTTCATTTTTCATATAGGCAGCGCCTGCTTCTTCGGTATAGCTATCAGACACCCAACCGTTTTCAGCCACAACAATATCACCAAAAGAGATTGCAATTTTATCGCGGTCTGCTGGCTCCCCTGATTTACCGATCGCCATAACAACACGGCCCCAATTTGGATCTTCGCCAGCAATCGCGGTTTTCACCAATGGGGAATTTGCAATCGCCAAAGCAATCGTGCGGGCAGAAGCATCAGACGTTGCATTATTGACTTTTACAGTCACAAACTTCGTTGCACCCTCACCGTCTTTGACCACCAAATGGGATAGCTCCAACATCACCTGCTCCAATGCAGCAGCAAAGGCTTTACCATTTTCACTATCCGCATTCGTAATCACAGACGCACCACTTTGACCTGTTGCGACCAACATTAAGCTGTCAGATGTTGATGTATCGCTATCAACCGTAATGGAATTGAATGAGTTTTCATTAATACCAGACACCATCGATTGCAGAACTGATTGCTCAACAGCAGCATCCGTAAAGATATAAACCAGCATTGTCGCCATATCGGGTGCAATCATCCCAGACCCTTTTGCAAATCCAGAAATATGCACAGGTTTACCATCCAACATAATTTCTGCAGACGCCCCTTTCGGGAATGTATCTGTCGTCATAATCGCCCGCGCAGCAGCTTCGCCTGCATCTGCAGACAGGTCTGCATACAAATCGGCAACCTGCTTTATAATACGATCGTGCGGTAGCGGTTCGCCAATTACGCCAGTGGATGCCGTGAATACACAATCCGTATCCGTGTTCATTTGGCTTGCAACAGTTTCACAAATCGCCTGAACAGACCCGTCTCCACGTGCGCCCGTAAAAGCGTTTGAATTTCCAGAGTTCACCAAGATCGCAATCGGTTTATTGTCAGGCAAAGACTTTGCAAGTTTTGCCTGACAATCTAAAACAGGAGCAGAGCGCGTAGCAGAACGTGTGAATACACCCGCAACAGAACTGCCAGCTACGGCTTCAACCAACATCACATCATTACGGCCTTTATATTTCACACCAGCTTGCCCAGCTGCAAATCTTACACCTGCAATACTAGGTAATTTTGGAAAGCCTGCTTTAGGCGCCAACGGAGAAACCATTGGTGCAGCATTTGCTGCTTCATATGCTTTAAGCTGTGCTTCTAGATCAGCTATTTTTTGTTCTAGCTGTTTGATCTGTGCTTTATCTGCGCTCATTCCATAACCTCTGTGATTTAGTCTTTTATAAGATCTAAATTTCTTACCACAGATGGATCAAACTCTGCACCTAAACGTTCAATTTTCCCGCTGGCTTCAAGCTCAGTAATCTTATTTGTCAGAGCAGCCGTTTTTAAACCTTCCTCAATCTCACCACGCACTGTCTCTAATTCTGGAACAGGTTGGTTACGTGTTTCAGTCAATTTAATAACATGCCAACCGAACTGCGTTTTCACAGGTTCAGATACTTGGCCGACTTCCAAAGCGACCATCGCTGTTTCAAACTCAGGAACAAATTGACCAAGACCAGCCCAACCTAATGCCCCACCGCTAGCACCAGAAGGACCTGTCGATTTCTCTTTTGCAAGTTCTGCAAAATCCGCATCACCTTCAAGCTGTGCAATGATCTCTTTCGCTTCTTCTTCTGTTTCAACTAAAATGTGGCTTGCCTCATATTCAGGAACTGGTTCTGCTTTTACATATAATTCTTCGTATTGCGCCTTAACCGCTTCTTCTGTCACAGCATCATCGTATACATTTTCGATTGCCTCAGTTGCATAAAGGGCACGGCGTTCATTTTCGCTGGCAAGTTTTAATGCTGTTGTTTCTTCAGCAATCAAAGCACTCAAAAGCTGCTGCTGCACAAGTTGATCAATAATACCTTCAAAAAGCTTGTCATCTTCGATCGCTTGGTATTGCTCTGGTAAACGACTTGCCAAAGATACAACATGACCCAAAGTGATGTTTGCACCATTCACACTGGCCACTACTGTATCGCGTGTTGGCGCATCTTCAGCCAAGCTTGCTGTTGAAAAGGTTAAAACAACTGCTGCTGTCGTAAATAACTTGCCCATAATATTCATTCGTATTCTCCGTTACACGCCCTAAATATAACAACAGATCAACGAAAAGTGTCGTTCTATTACAGGCCAAAAGTTGACACTGACACTTGAGCCGCTTAGATGCCTTGACTAGCACGCAAAACTTGTCTTTGGTCAGTTTGGTTCTTTCTAGGCTTTCAATACGGGGCCGACAAGCTATCTGATGAAAACTCAGATCAATTTCGCGTAAAAACGCCGTAATATCGGCTTTTGAATAAACGGAGACATCATGCTGGGCATGAATACAATCGCCAAAAAGATTTTTGGCACACCGAATGACCGTAAAATTAAAGCGGTGCGTCCTTTGGTTCAAAAGATCAACGATCTTGAAGCGAGTTTTGAAGCGCTTAGTGATGATGAAATCAAAGCAAAAACCGACGAATTCAAAAAACGTATTGCAGATGGCGAAACTCTTGATACGATTTTGCCAGAAGCTTTTGCAAATACACGCGAAGCAGCCAAACGTACATTAGGCTTACGCGCATTTGATACACAGCTTATGGGTGGCATCTTTTTGCACCAAGGCAATATTTCAGAAATGAAAACGGGTGAAGGCAAAACACTTGTTGCAGCATTCCCAGCATATTTGAACGCCCTAACAGGTCGCGGTGTTCATGTCGTGACGGTGAATGACTACCTTGCACGCCGCGATGCAGAAACGATGTCAAACATCTACGGCTTTCTTGGCTTAAAGACTGGTGTCATCGTTCCTGACATGGATCCAAATGAAAAGATGGAATCATACCAAGCAGATGTTGCATATGCGACCAACAACGAATTGGGTTTCGATTACCTGCGCGATAACATGCAATCAGAAATGTCGCAGGTTCTGCAACGTGACCACTATTTTGCAATTGTGGACGAAGTTGACTCAATCCTTATCGACGAAGCACGTACACCATTAATCATCTCTGGCCCTGCCGAAGACCGCTCAGAACTATATGTAACAATCGATAAGTTGATCCCAGAACTAACAGAAGAGCATTACACATTAGATGAAAAAGCACGTTCTTCTAATTTGACAGAAGAAGGCAACGAATTCATTGAAAAGCGTCTTATTGAGCAAGGTATCATGGAAGAGGGTGCATCCCTTTATGACCCTGAAAGCACAACATTGGTGCACCATATCAATCAAGGTTTACGCGCTCATGTTCTGTTCACACGCGAAAAAGATTATATCGTACGTGATGGTCAAGTTGTTCTAATCGACGAATTCACTGGCCGCATGATGGCAGGCCGTCGCTTATCCGAAGGCCTTCACCAAGCTATTGAAGCCAAAGAAAACGTGGCCATACAACCTGAAAACGTTACGCTTGCATCTGTGACATTCCAAAACTACTTCCGTCTATACGACAAGCTAAGTGGCATGACAGGTACAGCACAAACAGAAGCCGAAGAGTTTGCAGAGATTTACGGCTTGGGTGTAGTAGAGGTTCCAACAAACCGCCCTATCGCCCGTGTTGACGAACACGATGCAATTTACCGCACAGCTGGCGAAAAATACACAGCAGTGGCCGAAGAAATTGTACTGTCGCACATCAAAGGCCAACCTGTTCTGGTCGGTACAACATCGATTGAAAAATCTGAAATGCTGTCGGGCCTTTTAAAAGATAAAGAATTCCTAAGCAGTATTTCTAGCGCTATTCGTAAACGTGCTGAGAGCTACAAAAAAGATATTGATAAAGATGCTGAAAACAAAAAAGCTGACGATATCGATGCATTTTTAGCAAAAGAAAGCGCAATTCCACATAACGTTCTGAATGCGCGCTTCCACGAACAAGAGGCTGGCATTATTGGTGATGCTGGTCGTTTTGGCGCAGTAACGATTGCTACAAATATGGCTGGCCGTGGTACCGACATTCAGCTGGGTGGTAACTTTGAACTTCTGTTTGACGCAGCGTTAAAAGAAGCAGGCGAAGACGCTGATCCGGTTGCAATCCGCACAAATGTTGAAGCTCAGCTTGCAGATGCAAAAGCCAAAGTTCTTGAGGCTGGTGGTTTGTTTGTCTTAGCAACAGAACGCCATGAAAGCCGCCGCATTGATAACCAGCTACGTGGTCGTTCTGGACGCCAAGGTGACCCTGGCCGTTCAGCATTTTTCTTGTCTCTTGAAGACGACTTGATGCGCATCTTTGGTTCTGAGCGTTTGGAAAAAGTTCTAAGCACGCTTGGCATGGAAGAAGGCGAATCAATTGTACATCCATGGGTGAACAAATCGCTTGAGCGTGCACAAGCCAAAGTCGAAGGTCGTAACTTTGATATTCGCAAACAGTTGCTGAAGTACGACGACGTAATGAACGACCAACGTAAAGCAATCTTTGAACAGCGTCGCGAAATTATGGAAGGTGATGATCTATCAGATGTCACCAAAGACATGCGCGACCAAGTGATCGATGATATTGTAGACCAAGCAATCCCAGCGAAATCATATGCTGAACAATGGGATGTTGAGGGCCTTAAAGAGGCCGCGCTTGAAAACCTTGGCCTTACAATTCCAGCACAAGAATGGGCTGACGAAGAGGGCATCGATGATGAGGACATTCGTGAACGCCTTTATGACGCTGCTGATGCCTTCATGGCAGAAAAAGAAGCACAATTCAGCGCTGAGAATATGCGTAACATTGAAAAACAGCTTCTGTTGCAAACAATTGATACAAAATGGCGCGAGCATCTGGTGACATTAGAACACCTTCGTTCTGTTGTTGGCTTCCGCGGGTATGCACAACGTGACCCACTGAACGAATATAAGACAGAAGGCTTCGAATTATTTGAACGTTTACTGGATGGTTTGCGTTCAGACGTAACAAGCCAACTTTCCCGCATTCGGATGATCACCGAAGAAGAGCGCCAAGAAATGATGGCACAAATGCAGGCAGCTGGACAGCTTCCCCCAACACCAACCGAAGGCGCTTTGGAAGGTTTTGATGAAAATGACCCCGAGACTTGGGGCAATCCATCACGTAATGAACTTTGTCCTTGTGGCTCTGGCAAAAAGTTCAAACACTGTCACGGTAAGCTGGCGTAAACAGTTTTGAAATGCGCAAGGTCATCCTTGCGCATTCAATTTAGACTTAATTGTGGCACAATATGCTGCAAAATATAAAAACCACACACAATATATAGCTAAATACCATCACGCCTACACGATCTATAGACCCTGTGTCTTATCCTCATCACGCGGCACTGTAGATAGCCATACGTATACAAAATTTTCAATTTTTTTGGCATACTCTCAAAGAGCAGTAAGTGGAGTTGTATCGTGCGTTTAAACGATAAAGCGGTAACATTTGTAACGGGCCTTGTTTTGATATTGGGCGTGGGTTTCTTCGTGCACAAAGGTGAAGAAATATTTTCGCCAAAACAAAAGACCATCCAAATCGCTAAAGCTGATACAGAAACTCCAACAGCAGCTAACAATACACAAAGTAAAATTGACACGCCAACACTACCATTGGAAACAGTTGTTTATAAACCACAGCCAAAGCTTGAGATCTATAACGATATTAAATTGGTTCGTGCGGAACAAAAACCGAATACAGGGGCATTTGAAAGCAGCGAAAACGTTTCAGACTTTCAGCCAATACAATTGGATTGCTCTGTTAAACTATCCGCAAAATCTCTGCGTGGCGCACGTGTGCATATAGATGTTTCTGCACCCTGTCACAGCAATAAAGTCGTAACAATCAAACATGCTGGGCTGCTTTTTAATGAATATATTGACGATACAGGTCTAATATCAATCACAATACCTGTTCTATCAAACCCAGCACAAATAGATGTTTCATTCGCAGATGGCGTAACAAAGTCGATAACAACACCCGTTAAAGATTTATCATCCCTTCAGCGCAATGGCATCGCTTGGTCTGGGCATAAAGCCCTCAACTTACATGCAAATGAAGTTATAAATGGTTTTGATGACAACCAGCCAGTGCCTGTTTCCATGCAAAATAAACGTTCTTACAAAGAAGCCTTTGTATTAGGTGGTGGTTACCTAACCACTTTGGGTAATCCAAATATTCCAGATGGAAATCTGATCCAGATTTATACATCCCAAATTATTGAAAACGCATATGTAGATTTTGAAGTTTATGTTGCAAACAAAGGTATCGGTTGTCAGGACAACCTAAAGCTGAAAACCTTGCAATACACACCAGATACAGGCGCACAAATCGTTTCGAAAGCGATAACAATAAACCAATGTGCTGAAAAATCAGAAAATATTGTATTGAAAAATCTTCTAAGGAATATGATTGTAGCACAACAGAACTAATTGGTCGTGCTCATGTTTTTTCAAAAATTAATACCCATTTCATTTGTCTACGCTTTGGCAGTATCGGCTGCACAAGCTGAGCCAGTAACACTGAAATCAACATCCAGTTCTGTCGAAATTGTTGGTGAACTGAAAAGCTTTGATAACGAAGTTTATATCATTGAAACGGATCTAGGTGAGTTAGAAGTTGATGCACGCACTGTCACATGCGAGGGCACTGATTGTCCTGTGATTACAAACACTGCTTCAAAGGTTTCCGTATTTGGCGACAAACAACTTATTGACCAATTATTGCTACCATTAATGGAGGGTTATAGCTTTTCTATTGGCTCCAGCATTGAAACGTCTGTCAAAGCAGACGACAAAGCCGCAATCCGAGTTATTGGGCAAGATGGGCAAGATTTTGCAAACATCACACTACGTTCTGGCATGGCATCTGAGTTAACATCAGCCATAGCAGAAAACCCAAATTCCATCGTGATTAAACAGGGCTCGACTGCGCAACTAGCAAAAGATAGCGCACAAAGCAGCGTCACACCTCTTGCGGCAGATGCAATCATTGTGGCCACATCAGATACCAATTCTATTCGATCTATTTCAGCGCTAGCATTGCAGGATATCTTGGCTGGTAAAATCAAAAACTGGAAAGATTTAGGTGGCCCAGATGTGGATATCAATTTGTACCTTATGGAAAACAAAACAAACTTCGCAGCACTTTCCAAAGATTTAGGTTTTGATACATCCACAACAGGCACAGCAACACGATATGAAGCCTTAGAAGAGCTTTCAAAAGCTGTTTCAGAAGACCCTTATGGCCTCGCCATTTTGAACTATGCAAATTTACGTACAGCAAAAGCTTTGCCAATTGTTGGAGCGTGTGGTGCATATGTAAGACCAAACGCATTCAACATCACCACGGGCACATATCCCGGAACATATTATCACTACATCACTGAAGGACAGAATAGACCTCCCATCTTTGCACGCGAATTTTTATCTTTCTTAGAAAATGATCAAGCGAAAGACATGATTGAGCGTTTAGGGTTCCCAAGTCTGTCCGTCCAAGAAAAAGATCTAGAGGAACAGGGCAATCGCATTACATATGGTTTGCTCGCGACATCAAAAAATGTGCCAATCACAGAATATCGTTCCATGTTGAACATTCTAAATGGCGCTCGCCAACTGTCCACCATTCTAAGATTCAAAGCGGGCGGCTTAGATTTAGACACACAGTCCTCTGCAGCATTAGAGGCGTTGGTATCAGAGCTATTCCTTGGTAATTACGCAGATCAACAACTGATGATCGTGGGCTTTACAGAATCCGATGGCAGCTTGGGTGAAAACAAACGTAATTCCAAGGCCGCAGCTCAGCTAATATCACGTTATATCAAAAACGCTGATAGCGGTGGCATTCTGGCTGATCTACAAATGGATATTCACGGATTTGGCGAAGCTTCGCCTTTGGTATGCGAAGATACACCCGAAGGGGCAGCAACAAACAACCGTGTAGAGATTTGGGTTAAAGATAATTTTTAAATCAATCCTCGCGCTTTAAAGCTGATATCGCCAGCCGCTCCAATAATGAGATGATCATAGACGGCAATGTGCAAAGCTCCCAACGCATCAACAATTTCATGGGTTACATCAATATCTGATTGCGATGGCTCAGGATCGCCACTGGGATGATTGTGAACCAATATCACTGCCGTTGCATCCAACTCTAATGCACGTTTTGCAATTTGCCTGGGGTAAACAGGGACATGATTTACAATCCCCGTTTGTAAACATTCATCCGCAATCAGGACATTTTTGCTGTCCAAAAACAAAACACGGAACTGTTCTTGTTTCAAATGCGCCATACTAGAACGGCAATAAGCAATGAGTTGATCCCAAGACGAAATAACATCCCGCTCGATGACTTCTAATTGCGCCATCTTATGTGCCGCCGCCCGCACAATTTTAAGCTCATTAATCACAGCAATCCCAATACCCTTGATTTTTCGCAAATCACTTGGAGCAGCAGCAATGACATTATTAAAGCTGCCAAACTGTTTCAGCAAAATCTGACACAACGGACGCACATCACGACTTGGAATAGCGCGAAACAATATCAACTCCAGCAGTTCTATATCGTTTACCGCTTCAACTCCGCCTTTAATAAAGCGATCCCGCAGATTGGAACGATAACGGTTTTGCAAGCGTTTCGGATCAGCAACGCTGGCTTGGGACAGATTAAATCCCAGCATTGCAGCATCAGAAAACTCTGTTTTTCTAACATTTGGCGCCATACACGCAGCATTACGCGGTATGGTTAATCAAAGGTTTCCAAAGCTTAATAAGTTGGGTGGAATAATCCTTTTGGTGATAATGTGAAAATCTCACATCCATCTGCTGTCACACCAATCGAATGTTCAAACTGGGCCGATAGTGACTTGTCTTTTGTAATCGCCGTCCAATCATCAGAAAGGATTTTTGTATGCGGCGTGCCAATATTAATCATCGGCTCAATCGTAAAGAACATACCTTCTTCTAAAACAGGGCCTGTGCCAAAATTACCGTAGTGCAAAACGTTCGGCGCAGAGTGGAATACACGCCCCAAGCCGTGACCACAGAAATCACGCACAACTGAATAGCCTTGCGCTTCTGCATAGCGTTGAATGGCAGCGCCAATATCACCAAATGTATTACCCGGCTTTACCTGATCAATGCTTAACATCAACGCATCATGCGTCACTTGGATCAGCTTTTTCGCATAGGGTTTTGGTTTGCCCGCTACATACATACGAGAATTGTCACCGAACCAGCCATCCAAAATACAGGTCACATCAATGTTTAAAATGTCACCTTCAAAAAGCGTATCATCTTTGCGGTTGTTCTTATCATTCTTCCACTTTGGGATTTTCGCCCCAGGAATACCATGACACACAACATGGTTGATCGAAATACAGCTTGATTTTGGATAACCGCGATAGCCCAATGTTGCTGGGACAGACCCATTCTTAACCATGAAATCATGACACAACTGATCCAACTCGCCCGTCGTAACACCTGGAACAACATGTTCTGCAATCATATCCAGAACTTCAGCCGCCAAACGCCCAGCGCGGCGCATTCCTTCAAAATCTTCTTTTGAGTGAATGGTGATACCGTCTTGGTTAAGTCGTGGCTTTTTTGTCTGTTCCAAAAGAGCAATCCTTGTTCGCTGTAAGCATCAAAATAAATCTTCGTGAAACCACATATGGGAACATTACGAATTATGCAAATGCTAGGGGTATTTTACCGCCTATTTCAATACCTGTTTGCGAAAGGGTGGTTCCATAACACAAAACTTCTACCCCAGCTTCACGCGCAGCTGTAAACGTAGCTTGGTATTTTGGATCAATATCACCCGCGATATCAAAGCGATCACAGTCATTACGCTGCAATAGATACAATAAAACTGCACGCTGACCGTTTTGAACAACCTTTGCCAATTCATCCATATGCTTTGCACCGCGCGCAGTTATACTATCAGGAAACTCTGCCAATCCTGTTTGACGTGAAAGGGTAACGCTTTTGACCTCAACATAACAATCTACTTTACGTTCTTCGCTTAACAGAAAATCTATACGAGAGTTCTCACCGTATTTAACCTCTGGTTTAACATTTTGATAAACCAGTTCTGGGATTAGGCCATTCCTTAAAGCCTCACCAATAATCTTATTCGGCATACCCGTATCAACACCAACCATTGCGCCACTCTCCAGCTCCGCAATCTTCCATGAATATTTAAGTTTGCGCTTTGGATCATCATTTGGCTCCAGCCAAACACGCAACCCTTCGTCCTTCATCCCCAACATAGAACCAGGGTTTGCAACATGTGCAGTCACTTCACGTCCATCATTCAACGTGACATCTGCCAAAAAACGCTTGTATCTACGGATTAAAGTTGCGGGTATAAGGGGTGTATCAAATTTCATACCGAAACTTAGGCCGCATATAAAATAAGGACAAGCAAGATGAGCAATCCAACAGCCGCAATGATCGTGATCGGGGATGAAATTCTGTCTGGGCGCACGCGCGATTCGAATATGCACCATCTTGCAAAACAACTGACCCTTGTTGGTATTGACCTGAACGAGGTGCGTGTTGTTGCAGATGTCGAGGATGAAATCGTTGGCGCTATAAATGCTTTGCGCGTGAAATACACCTATGTGTTTACCAGCGGTGGCATCGGGCCAACGCATGATGATATTACCGCTGACTGCGTTGCCAAAGCTTTTGGTGTTTCTATTGGCGTACGTGATGATGCACGCACAGCCTTGGCGCAAAACTACAAAAATCCAGAAACAGAATTAACCGAAGCACGTTTACGCATGGCTCGTGTGCCCGATGGCGCAATCCTAATCGATAATCCAATTTCAAAAGCACCTGGATTTTCAACTGGCAACGTTCACACAATGGCTGGCGTTCCAAAAATCTTTGAAGCGATGCTGGAGGGTTTGTTGCCGAAGCTTGGAACAGGCAAGAAAATCTTATCCCAAACTGTAGATGTGCCCAAAAAAGAAGGTGATATAGCAGCCATTCTCGGCACAATCGCCAAAGCCAACCCTGACACGGCCATTGGATCATACCCGTATTACAACGATGGTAATTTTGGATGTAAGTTGGTTGTCCGCTCAACAGATAAAAATCGTGTGGCAGAAGTTGCTGCAGAAATTAAAACTGCTTTTTTAGAGTAAACATTATGCAGCGCCCCACTTCACAAGAGTTGTTCAATGCTGTTGATGCAACATGGTCTGCAAAGTGTTTCATAATGCATGATGGCTGGATGATCCGCGAAGGGGCAGGTGGTGGGCAACGTGTATCTGCTGCAACTTTAGAAGCTCCACTTGATAGCGTAAATATACTAAACGCCGAACAGAAGATGGAGGCGTTAGGACAAAAGTCATTGTTCATGGTCAGAGATTCTGATGCTGAGCTGGATCTTGTCTTAGAACAAACGAATTACGGCATCGTTGACCCAGTCGTAGTTTTGGCAAACCCTGTGGGTGAATTGCTAAACCATAAATATACGAACCATCAAACCAGCCTATCACAGACACCAAACCAAAGCGCAAAAGCGATATGGGCAGATGGTGGAATTGGCCCAGATCGTTTAGCTATTATGGAACGTGTTACAGAGCCCAAAGCAATCATACAAAGCGGCGATATGGGTGTGGCGTTTACAGCATCGCACAAAGGCATTGCCATGGTGCACGCTGTAGAGGTGTCAAAGGATCATCGCCGCAAAGGTGTTGCAAATGCTTTGATGTATAAAGCCGCTCTTTGGGCGCAAGATCAAAACTGTGATTGGCTGGCGGTTTTAACTGTCAGGGAAAACATCCCTGCACGCACGCTTTATGAAACCCTAGGCATGACTGAAGCGGCAGCTTATCACTACCGCTTCAAAAGGTCAGTTTAACGAGGGCTGGTTTTTACCAGTTACCCATACCTTTGTCTTTGAAATGCTCTGCAAGGAAATCAAGAAATGCACGCAGTTTTGGCTGTGTATACTGCCCATGTGGGTACATTGCATAGATGTCTTGTGACTGCTCTGGCAAATCACTTAGTGCAGAGATCAACGAGCCGTTTTCTAATTTCTCATGGTACAAGAAACATGGCAGGAATGCGATCCCCAGACCAGCTTCGGCTGCTTGTAGTAGTGACTGACCGTCATTTGCGGTTAGGTTACCACTGGCACGAACAGAACGCATTTCACCTGTGTTTGATTTCAACTTCCAAACACTACCAGATGGCTGGTTTGAATAATGAAGTAAGCTGTGATGATTTAAATCCTCAATACGTGACGGCATACCATTTTTTTCAAAATAACGCGGTGAGCCCACTATCTTCATCTGTGTGGATGCAAGTTTCTTCGCCATAATGCTGCTGTCTTGTTGCTGACCAACACGAATGACAAGGTCATAACTGTCTGCAACGGGATCAAGATTTTGATTGCTCAGCACCATATCAACAGAAACCTCTGGGTAAAGCCCAAGGAAATCACCCAGCGCACTAGACAAATGGTTGCCACCAAAATCAGGTGATGCAGCCAAACGCAATGAACCACGTGGGGCCACTTGCATTGACGATACCATTGCGTCTGCCTCTATCGCATCCACCAAAACCTGCTTGGCTTTATCGTAATAAGCCAGGCCAATTTCTGTTGGGCTGACGCGACGTGTTGTGCGGTTTAACAACCGCGCACCAAGACGTGCTTCTAAAGATGATACGTGTTTGGATACGGCGGATTTCGATAATCCCATTTTCTTTGCCGCATCAGTAAAGCCTCCGCTATCGACAACTTTAGCGAATGCTTCCATTTCTGTTAATCGGTCCATACTGACAATCCTCGTTAATACTAGGTCATTGTTTCCCCCTTAAATTTGTCCACATTTGGGAAACAAACTGTCCATTGCTGGGTTATTTCAAACTTAGTTTTGACACATTCCCTAATTTCTGTGGATAAATCCCATAATAATAAGGGAAACAGTTTGATTGACCCTCAATGAAAAATTTGATCAAATTATAACAACTCTTATTTAGGCGTTTATAATATGACTGACAAAATCCAACCTCCGCACGTCCAAGTTGGCGTTTTTGACTTGAACGGCCAATTACGGGGCAAACGTCTGCCAGCGAAAAAATTGGATACAGTATTAAAGGACGGATTTCGTATGCCTATATCTATTATGGGCATCGATATTTGGGGTCGTGATATTCCTAATAGCGAGTTGGTTTTTGAATCTGGTGATGGTGACGGGTATTGCATTCCAACTGGTCGCGGGCCGTTAACAGTCTCAACTGCAGAAGAGCCTACTGTTTTGGTTCCCTGCACATTCTTAAACGAAGATAAAACACCGTTCCTTGGCGACCCACGTCAAGCTTTGGCGCATATTGTCGATCGTTATAAAGAGCATGGGCTAACAGTCGTCGTTGCTACGGAAATGGAATTCTATCTGACAGATCCAGAAGCTGTTTATGGCACGGCTCAAACAGCGCCGATCAATCAAGAGTTTGAGGTGTTAGAAGCAATCGACACATTAGACCTGCATGAACCGTTCCTGAATGCTGTCTATAAAGAATGCGAAGCTTGGGATGTTCCTGCGGATGCGGTCATTTCCGAAGGGGGTACAGGGCAGTTTGAAATCAATCTGATGCATGTCGCCGATCCCTTGAAAGCCGCAGATGATGCGATGCTGTTTAAACGCATCGTGCGCTCTGTTGCCCGTGATCAAGAGCTTGCGGCAACCTTCATGGCGAAACCTTTTGGGGATCGGGCTGGAAATGGGTTGCATGTTCATTTTTCGGTGCTGGATAAAGATGGGAATAATATCTTTGCGAATGGTACGGATGAAGGATCAGACCATTTAAAACACGCGGTGGCGGGGTGTCTGGATATGATGCCCGCTTCGATGGCAATCTTTGCGCCGCATTATAATTCCTACCGTCGATTTGCTGCTCACAGTCATGCGCCCAGCGCTGTGGGGTGGGGGTATGAGAATAGAACCGCTGCGATCCGTATTCCGGGTGGGCCTGATATAGCGCGGCGGATTGAGCACCGTGTGGCGGGGGGGGATGCGAATGTTTATCTGATACTCGCGGCAATATTGGGGGCGGCCCTGCATGGGATTGAAACCAAGGCTGAGGCACCTGATCCGATCAAAGGGGATGCTTATGCGGCTGATCTGGAAAAACTGCCGAATTCTTGGGAAGCGGCACTGGATATTTTTGAGGCGTCTGAGGCCATCGGCGTGATTTTTGATCCGATTTTAAAAAGTATCTATCTGAAAGCAAAACGTCAGGAATTGGAACGGTTTGAAACAGAGGTCAGTGCCTTTGAATATCGGACTTATTTGAATACAGCTTAGAGGTGTCCCAATTGGGACATGGGGTTAAGATATTGAAAATATTATAAGTTATCTTATAAGTATGGTAAAAGTCATCCCCCAAAATAAGGTAAAGCTTTTTCGACAATATCAGAAAATATAAAAAGTAAACCGAGAAAAATAACAATATAAATTAAAGCAGATTTAAAAATAGATTTACTATGCGCAGCCATTAAAAAAAGCCCATTGTGCATAGCTTCACTTTCAAACTTTTTCTCTTCCATAAAGATAATGCCTTGCTCATTAAACACTAGGCTTTTGCGCTCATCAGACATTGTACAAAAGTGTTCATGGAGCTTTTGAAAAACCTTCTGCGTCAAAATCTTAGATAAAATATATATTGTTAAGTAAAAGGATATTTGTACAGGCCATCCCAAAAGGCACCTTAATAAATTAAAAATTTTGAGCTTTATTGGAATGCCCTTACTGTCCACCATATCCACATTTTTTTCATTAGCGAGTGCTCTCATTTGAATATTCGCTATTCGATCAATCGAAAATATACTTGCGCCTGCCACCAAGTAATCTTTTATCCAACCTGACAAAGTAAACGGTAAAACGGTAAAAATCATATCTCTAAAAGAATAATAAACATCTGTGACTCTCAGCATAAAACTGTGCCATTCGATAAAATTATCTACGAGACCTGAAAGACCTAAAAGAGAAAGTATGGCGGAAACGATAAGCCAAATTTTTTGGAAAAGTGTTTTCATTATATATTGGTGACAAAAAATAAATTAATCATACACACGTATATATGCATTCCCGACACTAGTTTCCAGTCGAGCCAGTAATAAACAACAGACTTTAAAGCAAAACCCAGCCCCCGATCCGAGGGCGGGTGTGAAGCACCCGCCCGTGGGGGCGGATCGGGTGCTGTCCGTGCGAGCACGGACTGGGTGCGGCTGGGTTGGGCTTTTGTGTTTGCGCCAATTACGCTTATCCGCAAGGTTAATTCGATTCCCCTTGCATCCCAGTCAGACTCCCCCTATATGCACATCAACAGCGGTAAGACTGGCTTCCACCCCCAGACTTCCATCGGAACTTCATCGACGGGCAGCTGCCCGTTTTTTTGTGCTTAATTGAAACATGGACCACATATGTCAGACCTGATTGCAAAAGCAGCGATTGATAAACGCATGGCAGAGATTATCACCCCAGTCATTGAAGACATGGGGTATGAACTGGTGCGCGTTCGTTTGATGTCTGGTAAATCCACAATCCTGCAAATCATGGCAGAAAAGCCAGAGGGCGGGATTGAAGTGGATGATTGTGCTAAAATCTCTACCGAAGTGGGTGCGATATTAGATGTGGAAGATCCGATTGAGGGTGACTTTTCATTAGAAGTGTCCAGCCCTGGTATCGACCGTCCGCTGACACGTTTAAAAGACTTTGAAATGTGGGAAGGCTATGAAGCCAAGATTGAAACCACAGAACTGATCGATGGCCAGCGCCGCTTTAAGGGCGAATTGCGCGGCATTGAGGATAACGAAGTGCTGATTGAAATCCCGCAAGGGATTATCGGCCTGCAATTTGACTGGCTTTCTGATGCAAAGCTGGTTTTAACCGACGACTTGATCGCAGACAGCTTAAAGGCCCGCAAAGATGCTGGGTTTGACGAAGCCGCGTTCGATGAAATTCAAACCGAAGAGGACTGAACCCATGGCCATTACAAGTGCTAACCGTCTGGAACTTTTGCAAATCGCTGATGCGGTTGCGCGTGAAAAACTGATCGACCCTGATCTGGTTATTCAAGCAATGGAAGAATCTATGGCGAAGGCTGCAAAGTCTCGTTACGGCGCAGAGCTGGATATTCGTGCACATATCGATCGCAAAACAGGCGATCTGACAATGACACGCGTGCGCGAAGTTGTGGAAGAGGTTGAGAACCTGTCTACAGAGATGACTGTGGAAGAAGCGAAAGCGCATATTGAGAACCCAGAGGTTGGGTCATTGATCATTGATGAGCTGCCACCGATGGATTTCGGTCGTATTGCTGCACAATCTGCAAAACAAGTGATCTTGCAAAAGGTTCGCGAAGCTGAGCGTGATCGTCAGTACGAAGAGTTCAAAGACCGTCAGGGTGAGATCATCAACGGTCTTGTTAAGCGTGTTGAATACGGCAACGTGATTGTTGACGTGGGCCGTGGCGAAGCTGTGTTGCGCCGCGACCAGCTGATTAACCGTGAAATGTTCCGCAATGGTGACCGTGTTCGTGCGTACATCAAAGAGGTGCGTTCAGAAATGCGCGGGCCACAGATTTTCCTATCCCGTACAGCGCCAGAATTCATGGCTGAGCTGTTCAAGATGGAAGTTCCTGAGATTTATGACGGTATCATTGATATTAAAGCTGTTGCTCGTGACCCTGGTTCGCGCGCAAAAATCGGTGTGATTTCATATGACAACTCAATCGACCCGGTGGGTGCTTGTGTTGGTATGCGTGGGTCTCGTGTTCAGGCTGTTGTGAATGAATTGCAAGGTGAGAAAATCGATATCATCCCTTGGAACGAAGATGCGCCAACATTCCTAGTGAATGCGTTGCAGCCTGCAGAAGTTGCTAAGGTTGTTTTGGATGAAGATGCGGAACGTATCGAAGTTGTTGTCCCTGATGAGCAATTATCATTGGCCATTGGTCGTCGTGGCCAAAACGTGCGTTTGGCGTCACAGCTTACAGGTCTTGATATCGACATCATGACCGAAGCGGACGAGTCTGAGCGTCGTCAGAAAGAATTCGAAGTACGTTCGAAGTTGTTCATGGACACAATGAACGTTGATGAAGTTGTGGCACAGCTGCTGGTTTCAGAAGGCTTCGCAACTTTGGAAGAGGTTGCTTATGTTGAAGTAGACGAATTGCTTGTGATCGAAGGTTTCGACCAAGACACAGCTGACGAGCTGCAAGCGCGAGCACGTGAAAGCCTTGAAGAGATAAACGCAAAAGCATTGGCAGCCGCTAAAGAGCTTGGCACAGAACAAAGCTTGATCGATTTCGAAGGCTTGTCACCACAAATGTTAGTGGCTTTGGCCCAAGACGGTGTGAAAACAATTGAAGACTTCGCAACATGCGCTGACTGGGAATTGGCGGGTGGCTACACCACAATCGACGGCGAACGTGTGAAAGACGATGGTTTGTTGGAAAGCTTTGACGTTGGCTTGGCAGAGGCTCAGGAATTGGTTATGGCAGCACGCCTACAGCTGGGCTGGGTGACTGAAGAACAACTGGCCGAAGATGCCGCTGCTGCGGAAGCAGACGAAGACGCATCTGACGAGGAGGCTGAAGCCTGATGCGTCAGGTTTCGGTTTTTGCCCGTGGGACGTGGTGGTCGAACAAAACAAGCTGAAGTTGTTGAGCGTCGCTGCATAGTGACGGGCAACACTTTGCCGACATCAAATCTGATACGGTTCGTATTGGGTCCTGATGATGTGGTAACACCTGATATTTCGGAACGCTTGCCGGGTCGTGGTATTTGGGTGTCTGCTAATCGTACGGATTTGGCAAAAGCCATTGATCAAAATCTGTTTTCAAAATCAGCCAAGCAAAAGGCAAATATCCCTGATGGATTAGCTGATTTAACAGAGAGTCTGATCGCGAAACGCGCGGTTGATTTGATGTCTATGGCCCGCAAAAGTGGTCAGGCCATTTGTGGTTATGAAAAGACCAAAAGCGCTATGATGTCGGATCGCTGGTATATCTTGCTGCAAGCCGAAGATGGATCAGCGCCACAGAAACAAAAAATAAGACCCTCAGCGGTTGCGAATTCCTATATTTCTTGCTTTACAGCACAGGAATTGGGTTTGGCATTCGGCAGGGATAATGTGATACATGCGGCAGTGTCCAAAGGTGGACTCTCGGCCCGCATCCTATTAGAAGCCAATCGACTGACAGGTTTTCGCACCGCAAGCGATGCCAGTCCGTCAAAAAATGCTGATAAGTCATCAGCTGCGAAAGGTTAAATACGAATGAGCGACGAAAAAAATAACGACGGCAAACCAAAACCACTCGGACTAAAGGGCGGTTCTGGAACTGTGCGCCAAAGTTTTTCTCATGGACGTTCGAAATCTGTCGTCGTTGAGAAAAAGCGTAAGCGTGTGATCGTACCTGGTAAACCAGGTGCTGGCCCAGGCACACGTCCTGCAGGTGGTGCCGCTGGCGGTGTGTCCAATTCTGAAATGGAACGTCGCAGAAAAGCGCTTGCAGCTGCTGCAGGTCAAGAAGCGGAACGCAAAGCCAAAGAAGAAGCGGAAACTGCAGCACGTGAAGCAGAACGCGCTGCGCGTCGCCGTGAACGCGAAGAAAAAGAACGTGAAGAGCAAGAGCGCGAACAGCGTCGCCGCGCACGTGAAGAGGCTGCAAAAGCGCCAAAACCAGCAGAAGCTAAAAAGGTTGACCCAAATGATGCACCTGCTGCTGCAGCGCCTGCGCCTGAAACAGATGTTTCACGTCCTGCATCAAAACAGCCTGTAAAACGCCCAGAAAAAGCACGCGAAGAGCCACGCCGCACAAAGCCGTCTAAAGGCAACGATGCAAATGATCGTCGTAGCTCTGGCAAACTGACAATCAACCAAGCATTACGCGGTGGTGGTGGTCATCAAAAATCAATGGCTGCGATGAAACGTAAACAAGAACGTCAGCGCCGTCAGATGATGGGTGACAATAATGTTGAGCGCGAAAAGGTTGTACGTGACGTACAGATCCCAGAAGCGATCACTGTTAGCGAACTTGCCAATCGTATGGCTGAAAAAGCAGCCGCAGTTGTAAAAGCTTTGATGACAAACGGCATCATGGCAACACAGAACCAAACAATTGATGCGGACACTGCCGAATTGATCGTTGAAGAGTTTGGCCACAAAGTTGTTCGCGTATCTGACGCTGACGTTGAAGATGTTATTCAACAAGTTGAAGATGACGAAAAAGACCTACAGCCACGCGCACCTGTGATTACAATCATGGGTCACGTTGACCACGGTAAAACATCTGTATTGGATGCTTTGCGTAAAACCAACGTTGTTTCTGGCGAAGCTGGCGGTATTACACAGCACATCGGTGCGTATCAAATTACAACCGAAGACGGCACATTGTTGACGTTCCTTGATACACCAGGCCACGCAGCGTTTACATCTATGCGTGCACGTGGTGCTCAAGTGACAGATATCGTTGTTTTGGTGGTAGCTGCCAATGATGGCGTTATGCCACAAACAATCGAAGCGATTGCTCACGCAAAAGCGGCAGAAGTTCCTTTGATCATCGCGATTAACAAAATCGACGTTGAAGGCGCTGATCCAAACCGTGTGCGCACAGATCTATTGCAACACGAAGTTATCGTAGAAGCCATGTCTGGTGACGTACAGGATATCGAATGTTCTGCGCTTACAGGCCAAGGCTTGGATAAGCTTTTAGAAGCGATTTCACTGCAATCAGAAATCTTGGAATTGAAAGCCAACCCAGATCGCGCAGCACAAGGTGCGGTTATCGAAGCGAAGCTAGACACAGGTCGCGGCCCAGTTGCCACTGTTCTGGTTGAAGCGGGTACATTGCGCAACAAAGACATTTTCGTTGTGGGTGAACAATGGGGTAAAGTTCGTGCGCTTATGGACGATCAAGGTAAAACAGTTTCCGAAGCTGGCCCATCTGTCCCAGTAGAAGTATTGGGTTTGAACGGTACGCCAGAAGCTGGTGATATTCTGAACGTTGTTGCAACAGAAGCAGAAGCACGCGAAATCGCAGATTACCGTGCCCAAGTAACGAAAGACAAAAAAGCAGCCGTTGGTGCCGCAACAACATTGGATCAGTTGATGGCAAAAGCCAAAGCTGACGAAAATGTTGCTGAACTTCCAATCGTTGTAAAAGCAGACGTTCAAGGTTCTACAGAAGCGATCATTCAAGCGTTGGAAAAAATTGGCAACGATGAAGTTCGTGTTCGTGCAATCCACTCTGGTGTGGGTGCGATTACAGAATCTGATGTGACTTTGGCAGAAGCCTCTGGCGCGCCGATCATTGGCTTTAACGTTCGTGCAAATACACCTGCACGTAACGCATCAAACCAAAAAGGCGTAGAAATCCGTTATTATTCGATCATCTATAACTTGATGGACGATATCAAAGCGGCTGCTTCTGGTCTGTTGTCTGCGGAAATCAAAGAAACATTCATTGGTTATGCGACAATCAAAGAAGTCTTTAAAATCACAGGCGCTGGTAAAATCGCTGGTTGTGAAGTCACAGAAGGCGTTGCGCGTCGCTCTGCTGGTGTTCGCTTGCTGCGCGACAACGTTGTGATCCACGAAGGTAAGCTGAAAACACTGAAGCGCTTCAAAGATGAAGTGAAAGAAGTTCACGGTGGCCAAGAGTGTGGTATGGCGTTTGAAAACTACGAAGACATTCGCCCAGACGACGTAATCGAGATCTTTGAAACAGAAGAGATCGAACGTAATCTAGACTAATATGTCGCCCGAAGATTTACTAAAACGGCTAGACCAGCTTGGTCTAGCCTACCAAAATACCCACCACGTTGCGCTAAAAACGGTGGAAGATTCCAAAAAAGTTCAGCATCAATTCCTATCCTCGGAAGAGGGCGGCGGTCATATTAAAAATCTTTATCTACGTGATCGCAAGAAACGCAATTACCTTGTTGTAGCTGAACAAGATCAGGCGATTGATCTAAAGGCGCTGTCCCGTACAATTGGTGCAACAAACCTGTCTTTTGGGTCTGCTGATAGATTGATGGAACATCTGGGCGTTTTACCTGGTGCGGTGACACCACTTTCCATGATTATCGGTGCTGAAAAGGGCGTAACGCTGTATTTGGATGAAACTTTACAAGATTGTAAGAAAATTTACATGCACCCGATGGTAAATACGCAAACTACAGCTATGTCACCAGCGGATCTGGAAGCGTTCCTAAATTCGCTTAGCTGCACATACAGCTGGATTAATCTAACAAATACAACGGCATCTTAATTTCAAAGCTTTTTCATGATCACCCTAGATTGAAAGCTAATCACTGCCTATATTCCATTAAAGAGCAAAAAGGTGAGATATGACCGAAACAACAAAATTTCCCGGTTGGCACGGCACCACGATCGTCGGTGTTAAAAAAGGCAACAAGGTTGTCATCGCAGGCGATGGGCAAGTCAGCCTTGGGCAAACTGTTATCAAAGGGTCAGCGCGTAAAGTGCGCCGCATTTCACCAGGTGGGCATGATGTGATTTGTGGCTTTGCTGGATCAACAGCAGACGCATTCACATTATTAGAACGCTTAGAAGCGAAATTAGAAGCAACACCCGGTCAATTGGCAAAAGCTTCGGTTGAGCTGGCCAAAGATTGGCGCATGGATAAATATCTGCGCAACTTAGAAGCCATGTTGATTGTCACTGACGGCACAGACTTGTTCGTTATCACAGGGGCTGGTGACGTGCTAACGCCTGAAAATGATATTGCCGCTATTGGTTCCGGAGGCAACTTCGCGCTTGCAGCCGCACGCGCCATGATGGACAGCAAAAAAGATGCAGAAGAGGTTGCACGCCGCGCTTTGGAAATCGCTGCAGAAATCTGTGTGTACACAAACGGCAATATGACTGTGGAAGTGATTGAAAAATGACGCTTGAAAATGATGACCTACGTGCCGCTGTAGGTGCAGGTCTAATATCAGAAGCACAAGCTGCCAGCCTAACACAGCTTGCGGATCAGCGTCGTGGATATAGAACCGCAACGATGGATATTGATGAGCCTTTTGAACTGTTCAAAGGGTTTAATGAGATCTTTATCGTTGTGGGTTTAATCATCCTATATGCAGGATGGTTTGCCGTAACTGGTATATCTGTCTTTACCAATGATAGCTCTGTTGGATCGTCTTTGCTGACATATGGTGGCATCCAAATCATAATCACAGCAGCACTAACATATTACTTCACCTTAAAGAGACGCATGATCGGGCCATCAATCTTGTTAAGCCTGTTGTTGGGCCAGGGCGGTATTCAAATTGGATATGCGATATTCGAAATGTCGTCCCAAGCTGACGCTTCTCAATTACCAATTACATTTGGAATTGCTGCATTATTTCTGATTGGGTACTGGTATATTTTCCGTATTCCTTTTTCACTTATGTTATCTGGTCTGGCTATCTTTATTTTCGCAGTTGGTATCACCACAGGTGGTGGTATCAGCCTAAGTAATTTTGACGAACTTTTCCTGTTAACAACATCTTGGTCTGCCAGCATTGTCACCATTAGCCTTGGTCTTTGTGCATTCATCGTCGCCATGCGATTTGACATGAGCGATCCGCACCGTGTCACCCGCCGCGCAGCGAATGGGTTTTGGCTGCATATTCTGGCTGCACCTGCCATTGTAAACTCAATAGCCTTAACTCTTTATACAAATGGCAGCCTGCTTGCCTTTGCAATGCTGATTGTTTTCCTAATCTTGATAGCTTTGGTCGCCGTGATCATCGACAGACGTTCGTTTTTGATGTCAGGTATCGGCTATATGATTGCTTTGATCACCACTGTATTGGATGGCGGTTATGGCTTGATGGTTTTGATACTGGGTGGTGGACTTGTTTTACTGGGATCAAACTGGGAAAAATTACGTACTGCTGCATTGCGAACCTTACCAAACTTTAAAGGCAAAGATAAATTGCCACCTTGGAATGATATTGTGAAAGAAACAAAATGACAGACCTAACCCCACGCGAAATCGTATCGGAACTGGATCGTTTTATCATCGGTCAAAAGGATGCCAAACGTGCGGTTGCCGTGGCACTACGTAACCGTTGGCGCCGCAAGCAATTGGCGGATGATATTCGCGATGAAGTTTATCCAAAAAACATTCTAATGGTTGGCCCAACAGGTGTTGGTAAAACTGAAATTTCCCGTCGTTTGGCAAAGCTTGCCAAGGCACCATTTCTAAAAGTCGAAGCGACAAAATTTACCGAAGTGGGTTACGTTGGTCGTGATGTCGAACAGATTGTGCGTGATTTGGTCGATAGCGCCATCATCATGGTGCGCGATGAGATGCGCGAAACTGTTAAAGCCAATGCGCACGATTCTGCAGAAAACCGTGTGATCGATGCTCTTTGTGGTGCAGACAGCCGCGAGCAAACCCGCGAAATGTTCCGCAAAAAACTGCGCGATGGTTTGTTGGACGACAAAGAGATTGAGGTTGATGTGGCTGACACACCCAACCCAATGCAGATGATGGATATCCCAGGCCAGCCAGGCGGTGGTATGGGTATGATGAACCTTGGCGACCTTTTTGGTAAAGCTATGGGCGGTCGCACAACCAAGCGTAAAATGAAGGTTGCAGACAGTTATGAAATCCTGATCAACGAAGAGGCCGACAAGCTGGTGGATCAAGAGACTGTTAATAACGAGGCCATCAAAGCGGTTGAGGAAAACGGGATCGTGTTCCTTGATGAAATCGATAAAGTTTGTGCTCGTACAGACGCGCGCGGTGGAGATGTATCGCGCGAAGGCGTACAGCGTGATTTGCTGCCGTTGATTGAAGGGACTACCGTTTCCACGAAACATGGCCCTGTGAAAACAGATCATATTCTGTTCATTGCATCAGGTGCATTCCACATTGCAAAACCATCTGATCTGTTGCCAGAGCTTCAGGGGCGTTTGCCAATCCGTGTGGAGCTGCGCGCACTGACCGAAGAAGATTTCGTACGCATCCTTACGGAAACAGACAATGCCCTGACGCGTCAGTATTCGGCATTGATGGCAACGGAAGAGGTTGATGTTGAGTTCACCAAAGACGGTATTGCGGCCATTGCTAAGATTTCAGCGGATGTGAACCAAACAGTCGAAAACATCGGCGCGCGTCGTTTGCATACAATCATTGAACGTGTGTTTGAAGAGTTGAGCTTTGCCGCCCCAGATAGTCCGGGTGAGAAAGTTAAGATCAACAAGAAATATGTAGAAGAGCATCTGGGCGAATTTGCATCCGCCACAGATGTATCGCGTTATATGCTTTAAACATTCAGCAGTCAGAATTTACCCTGACTGCTGAAAATCTGATCTTTATCCGCTGATACGTGATACACCGCCACGCGTGATAATATTGATACTTTGACCAGCGCTATAAACCGTACCTTGTTGAACAATCGCAATGGTTTGACCATTCGATTTTTTCACAATGTATTCTTGTGCTTTTGCTGTCGCGTTCGCTTTTGCAATCTGACTGCCGGCCAAAGCGCCAATACCTGCGCCAGCAACAGTCGTTGCTTTGCGGCCATCGCCACCACCAACTTGATTGCCGAGTACGCCACCGATCACAGCGCCAACCGTTGCGCCGATTGTTTCGCTTTCGCGGTCTGATCTATCCTTTAATGTCACTTCTCTGACAGAGATAATTTTACCTCTTTCAACTTGAGCAGCTTGTTGCGCTTGCCCTGTTGTATAAACATCCGAATTCGCCTCGGGTGGGGAACATGCCACAAGAGCAGCCGTACATAAAAGCGCAGACGCTTTACCAATCATATTAATCATAACTCTGGTCCATCCATATTCGTTATTTGACTGATTATCATTTAATATCGAAAATACGGATTACTAGGGCAGAACACAGGTGTTTGATTTTCCTTGTAAAGCTGTGATCATGCTTTGGCTGCGTATTTACACACGGTGTCAAAACAGTAAGAGTGCCCAAAGACATGTCCATTCTAGAATTCATACGCACCAATTCGCGCTGGCTGTTTGCTGGCGGAGTAATGACCTTTGCCACGTGTTTTGGGCAAACGTTTTTCATCTCCATATTCGCCAAACAAATCATGGAAACCTATACGCTGACTGACGGCGAGTGGGGTACTTTATATGCCATTGGCACCACGGCATCAGGTCTGTTGATGATATGGGCGGGCGGTTTGGCGGATCATTTTAGGGCACGCGCATTGGTCACTGTTTTGTTGGTACTGATGTCCCTATTCTGTTTGGCGATGGCTTTTAATTCCAATGTTTGGCTATTGCCGTTTGTTATTTTTGGCCTGCGCTTGTGTGGGCAAGGCATGATGTTTCATATCGCAATGGTATCCATGGCGCGTTGGTATACGAAAACCCGTGGCAAAGCTGTGGCGATAGCATCTTTGGGGTTTTCGATTGGCGAAGCTTTCTTACCTTTGGTTGTTGTGGTTTTGATTGCATTTATCCCTTGGCAAACTATTTGGGTTGCTGCAGCTTTTCTGTCACTGCTTTTCATAGGTTTGCTGCGCACACTTTTAAAAGCAGAACGCACACCGCAATCCATTTCCGAAAACACACAAGCCGTTGGTATGTATGGAAAACACTGGACGCGCATGGATGCTTTGGTGCATCCGCTTTTCTGGTACCTAACGCCTATGGTGATGGCGCCAAGCCTTTTCATCACTGCCGTGTTTTTTCAACAGGCTCATATTGCCGAAGTAAAAGGTTGGACTCATACAGAATTTGTTTCACTTTTCCCGATTTACACGGCCACTGCTGTTATCGCCTCGCTTATCTTTGGTTGGGCTGTCGATAAATGGGGCAGTATAAAACTGATACCCTTTGTACTGATGCCATTGGCAATAGGGTTTGTTGTCTTTGCATTTTCTAAAAGCCTGTTTGGAGCTTTGAGTGCATTGGCATTCATGGCAATCATGCACGGTGCTTACAGCACTGTATCTGTAGCGTTTTGGTCAGAAGTTTACGGCACAAAACATGTCGGTGCGATCAAAGCACTGACGGCAGCTTTTATGGTGATTGGTTCCGCGATTGGCCCAGCGCTGACGGGACAGTTGATTGATTTCGGCTATAGTTTCCCAGATCAGATGATTGGGTACGCAATCTATATTATGGCCATCAGCGGATTAACCTATTATGCGGTTCAGCGATTCCTGCGTAGATAAACGTAAAACGCGCCATCACCACCATGGCGCTGTTGGGCTTGAGTGACTTCCAACACAACAGAGGAAAGCGGCGGTTGTCGCAACCACTGCGGAACATTTTGGCGCAGCACACCTATGACGTTGCGATTGAATTCATCAACGCGGTGTTTGCCCTTGCCCGTCACCACTAAAATCAACCGCTTACCGGAACTGTGTGCTTGTAAAACTTTTGACCGCAAAGCAATTTTTGCCTGCTCTTGTGTCATGCCATGCAGATCAAGCTTGCCGTCAATTTCCAACTTTCCCCGCACCAAACGTTGAAAGTTTTTCTTATCCATATGCGGGGTCACATCTTTGGGTGTGCGCGATCCACTTGGCGGTGACCAAGGTTGCCGTGGTTTTTCGCCAATGCGGAATTGTTTGATTGGATCGCGTTTGGGTTTAGACGTTTCTGTCTTTAGTTTTGCTTTGGCGGATGGTGTGAAATCATAAGTTTCACGGATAGGTTCAACCCTTTCGGTGACACTGCGCCACAGCGCTTTGTCTTCGTCCGAAAGTTTTTTGGCTGACATGTGATTTATTCACCCGTTGCAACAAGTTCCCAATTTGGATCGTCATTACCGAAAGTTTTCGCGAAAGTCCAAACATCTGTCTGGCGCTTAATCACATCGCGGTTGCCTTCGATGACTTTGCCTTTGGCATCCTCAACAAAGCTGACCAATTCGCCCGTGAACTTCATCGTGATTTCACCTTCGTTTGTTTTCGGGTCAAATATACCGTCCATGATTTTCATTTCACGGATACCGATAAAGTTTGCATTCACTTTATAGCCCGCCTCTTGGCGCGCTTCGATCACAGCGGCAAAGCTTTCGTAAACATCTTTTGCAAGGAATTGTTCCAGTGTTTCCAGATCATCGCCCTCGAACGCCATAAGAATCATTTCATAGGCTTGGCGCGCACCATTTTGAAATTCTTCCAGTGTGAAATCTGGTTCAGAAGTTTTCATTTTCACAAATGCCTGACCCGCATCGCTGTCCATTTCAACATGGTCTGTAATATCAGGGTCCAATCCACCTTCGATTACTTCAAAAGATGTTTTCTTTTTAGGGGCGGGTTTTGCAGAAGCATCAATTTTAGGTTCAAAACCATCGCGTGTGCCCAATACGTTTTTCAAACGTAGGAACAAGAATACAGCAATTGCAGCAAGAACGAGGAGTTGGATAACAGCTGGGCTCATAAGGCTCTCTTTCAAGAAATTCGGGAAGATCACTAGCAATCTTCTGACTTACACATATTTATGTTCTTGGATACGTCAAGTCCACCAACTATATAGTGAGTGTGCCGAAAGGGAAAATATGCCGCTACTTTTGATCTTTATTCTGATTCCAATCATTGAAATCGCTTTGTTTATACAAGTTGGCGGGCTTTTAGGCCTGTGGCCTACTTTGGCGATCGTTATTTTGACTGCCTTTATCGGTACAACAATGTTGCGCACCCAAGGTCTGTCCACCATGGCGCGCCTACAATCGACCATGCAAACAGGCGAAAACCCTGTTGATCCAATGGTACATGGTGCGCTGATCCTTGTTTCTGGTGTTTTATTGCTGACGCCTGGTTTTTTTACGGATGGCGTGGGTTTTGCTCTGCTGATCCCGCAAATACGGTCTGCGCTGATCAAATGGGGCGCTACTAAAATGTTCAGCAGTGGCAATTTCGTTGTGATGAATCAAGGGCAACCGCAGCAGCAAAAGCCTGGTGATCCTGATGTTTATGATGCGGATTATACTGTGGTTGACGATGATGATGCCAAGCCTGGTGATTCTGGTTGGACAAAACGCTAAGGCACACCTCTTAAAACGCGTTGTGCGGTACTGTTATTACTGCTAGGAAGCTTCGGAATTCTATTACGGAGCATAAAATGGCTGAAGAAGAAAAAGCAGCAGCAAACGAAGAGCAACAAGCTCCACGTATGCAAATAGTTAACCAATACATCCGCGACCTATCGTTTGAAAACGTAGCCGCACAAAAAAATACTAATTTGTCTGCTCAGCCTGACATCAGCGTTCAGGTGAATTTGGATGCTCGCAAAGGCAATGAAAACCAATACGAGGTTATTCAAAAGCTAACGATTTCTGCAGTAAATGGTGAAGATACAATTTTTCTCCTAGAAATCGATTACGCTGGTATCTTCCACATTGAAAACGTTCCAGAAGATCAACTGCACCCATTCCTAATGATCGAATGCCCTCGTATGTTGTTCCCATTTGTACGCCGTATTGCACGTGACGTAACTGCTGACGGTGGTTTCCCACCATTGAACATTGATAATATCGATTTCGTTCAGCTTTACCGCGCCGAATTGGCTCGTATGGCAGCAGAGCAAAAAGAACCTGCTAACTAAACTTATTCCAAAGCGCATCTGATCCGAGTTTATCTATAAACTCTTGATGCGCTTTGGCTTCATCTGCTGTCAGTTTAGATGGCAAAGCCTTTGATCTTGGCGAAACAGCCGCTGATGCACCCGCCGTTTTCTGACCAGAAACATCCTGACCCGCGACAACACTTAGTGCAAAGTCTGGCTGGCGACCACCCACCAACTCCAAATACACTTCTGCCAAAATCTCGGAATCGAGCAAAGCGCCGTGTTTTTCACGGGCAGAGTTATCAATACCAAAACGACGACATAAAGCGTCTAGCGAATTCTGCGCACCCGGGAATTTCTTACGGGCGATTTCCAACGTATCCACAGATTGGGTCATTGGGATTGGCGCAATGCCCACCCATTCCAACTCTGCATTGATAAACCGCATATCGAATTTTGCGTTATGTGCAACGATCTTTGCATCACCAATAAAATCAAGGAATTCTTGTGCGATAGATTTGAACAACGGTTTATCCGCCAAAAACTCATCACCCAATCCGTGAACCGCAAATGCCTCTGCTGGCATAGATCGTTCGGGGTTGATGTATTGATGATAAACTTTGCCTGTTGGCATATGGTTCATCAACTCAACAGCACCGATTTCCACCAAGCGGTCACCGCTTTGCGGGTCAAAACCCGTTGTTTCTGTATCCCAAACGATTTCACGCATTCGGCAGCTCACCAATCAATTGTTTGATCAGAGTATGAACATCTGCGCGCGTTTGATCCAGTGTTTTCGTTTCAATGATAAAATCTGCACGTTCGCGTTTTTCGGCATCGGGCAATTGTTTGCTAGATATCATTTTGAAAACCTCTTTGGTCATACCTTTGCGTGCCATAACCCGTTTGCGCTGTGTGTCAGCATCAACTGAAACCACCAAAACACCATCCAGCCATTCTTGCGCACCTGTTTCATATAGCAACGGGATATCGACCACTGCTAATTTCAAACCATGCTCTTTGCACGCATCCACAAAGGCTTGGCGATGCATACGAATGGCGGGGTGTACGATTTTTTCTAGTTGTGGGAACAGGGTTTTGTCCGCCTGTAAAAGACCGCGCAGAACATCGCGGTTCACACCGTCTGCTGTCACTGCAATCGGAGCAAGCTCTGCGATCTGTTCAATGGTTTCCGTGTGATCGGTATAAAGTTCATGCACGGCTGCATCTGCATCCCAAACCGCAATACCCGCATCGCGGAACATTTCTGCAGTTGTGGATTTTCCCATACCGATAGAGCCGGTTAAGCCAAGAACATATAAATCGCTCATGCGGACAATACCTTTTCGCGCAAAATATCATCAACTGTTGGGTGCGCTCCAAACCACGCTTCAAATCCAGGAACGGCTTGGTGCAGCAACATGCCAATCCCGTCTACTGTCATAAGGCCCAATGATGTGGCTTGTTTCAACAGGTCTGTTTCAAGTGGATTATAAACAATGTCCGTCACCAGTGCTGTTTTTGGCAACCCAGTAATATCCAGAACCAAATCGGGCTGACCGACCATTCCTAATGATGTGGTATTCACCAATGTTTGTATATCACCCAAAACATCTGCAACTTGATCCATAGCTATTGCAGTCACCTGATCCCCAAAGAAATCCGCAAGCGTTTGCGCTTTGGCTTGTGTTCTGTTTGCAATCACAACCGAAGGTGCGCCTTCTTGTAATAACGAATAAACAATCGCACGCGCAGCACCACCAGCACCCAAAACCAATGCAGGGCCAAGCGTTGCATCCCAATTCGGCGCTAATTGTTTCAGATTACTGATAAAGCCCACACCATCGGTGTTATCCGCATGAATTTTACCATCTTTGAAAACCAAAGTATTGGATGCGCCAATTGCTTGTGCCCGATCCGAAACTACATCCGCCATTGCCAATGCTGCTTCTTTATGGGGGATGGTTACATTACATCCACCAAAACCGTCTTCGATAAGTTGTCGAATATCTTGCTCAAAACTTTCAGGGGCGATTGCAATCTTTATATAGCTGCCTGCAATACCAAGTTGTTCCAGCCAATGACCATGAATGATTGGCGACTTGCTTTGTTCAATCGGCCAGCCGACAACACCTGCTTTTTTAATGGTATCACTCATCAGTTTTCTAATACTCCACGTGTGCGTAAAAGCCCCAAGACTTCTAATAAAGGTATTCCAAGGATTGTGAAGTAATCCCCTTGGATACGGGTGAACAGCTGTGCGCCCTCTTCCTCTAATTTATAACATCCAACGGAACTTAGAATATCTGTGCCATTTCGCTCCAGATATGTGTCGATAAACTCATCTGAAAAATCACGCATAATAAGTTGAGCCCGCCCAATTTGGCGCCAGACAGGTTTACCATCTTCGAAAATCACCACGGCAGACATCAATTGATGGGCCTTACCCCGCAAAGACATTAGTTTTTCGCGGGCTGCATCCAGGCTGTCGACCTTTTCATAAATCTTTTTATCACAAACTAAAATCTGATCACAGCCAATCACCAAGCTTTCTGGGTGTTTCGCAGCAATACGTGCCGCCTTATACTCTGCAAGTGTATCCACCACATCATGTGGCTTAGCATTCTCTTGCCATAAGGATGCAATAATCGCTGCCTCATCAATGCGCGCCACCTTAACATCAAAGGTCACGCCAGCATTTCTAAGAAGGTTTGCACGGATTTCAGATCCAGATGCCAATATCACAGAAGTCACAGATCATCCTTAAAAGCTTGTGAAAAACTATCCCTAAGGGGTGTGCATAACTTGTACATTAAATTCGGGAGAAGTTAATAGAATTCACGGTTTTTTAAGATTTCGGGAAAACTTGGTATTTTAAACCCGATCCGCAATTTTTTACCCACAACCTATAACTTACAAATTAGTGTTGTGAATTATGTGAATGAATAATCAATCCTCATGTTTTCCACAGGTTTTATTCTTTTAAGTATATGATTTAAAACATATTAATTAGATAATGTATAATTTATCTTTATTAAATTTACTTTATATTTTTAGTGGATAGTAATTTTATCCCTGCGTTCCAGTGTCCCTACATCAAACAACTACCTTTCTATATATAATATATATTATAGGGTTCTATAAAACGGATCGAGAGAAATGACTGATATACTAAGCGCCCTATACCCATGGATCAAAACACTTCACATTTTGGCCGTTATCTCTTGGATGGCAGGTATGCTCTATCTTCCACGGTTGTTCGTGTATCACGTAGAAACAAAACCAGAGTATTTTAATCCCAAAGAAACAGTAGAGAAATGGGAATTGCTTCTTTTAAAACGGATTATAAATCCTGCAATGGTCGTCACATGGTTATGTGGTATCTTATTGGTTTCGACACCGGGTATCATTGATTGGTCAGAAGGTTGGCCTTGGGTTAAAGCATTGATGGTTATTTTAATGTCTGCATTTCATGGCTGGTTGTCAAAAGAGCGAAAGTTATTAGCAAAGGGTCAACCACGTTTAAGTGGTAAAGGTTACAGAATTGCTAACGAGGTACCGACGCTTTTGATGATTATCATTGTCGTCATGGTTATAGCCCGCCCATTTTAATTTTGACTCTTTTTTCAATTTACGGTTAAAGAAAGCCAACAGCTTGGTGTCCCCCACCGTTTATAAGCTTTTTCTAAACATATATCTGCAAATACATACGAGACATCCGTTATGACAGAACAGACGATCAGCCTTTCAGAATTGAAAGCGAAAAGCCCTGCAAATCTTTTGAAGACAGCAGAGGAACTGGATATCGAAAACGCATCAACAATGCGCAAAGGCGATATGATGTTCGCTATCTTGAAAGAAATGGCAGAAGAAGGATCAGAAATTGTCGGTGACGGTGTTCTTGAAGTGCTGCAAGATGGTTTTGGTTTCTTACGTTCACCAGAGGCAAACTACCTGCCAGGTCCCGAAGATATTTATGTAAGCCCTGCTCAAATCCGCAAATATTCATTGCGCACAGGCGATACAGTCGAAGGTGTTATTCAAGCGCCGAATGAAGGCGAACGTTATTTTGGTCTGACAAAAGCAATCTCTATTAACTTTAGTGATCCAGAAGATGCAAAACACAAAGTTCACTTTGACAACCTAACACCGCTTTATCCTGATGAGCGTCTGAAGATGGAAATCGAAGATCCGACCATCAAAGATAAATCAGCGCGTGTAATCGATTTGGTATCTCCAATTGGTAAAGGTCAACGTTCCTTAATCGTGGCGCCACCGCGTACTGGTAAAACAGTAATTTTGCAAAACATTGCGAATTCCATCGAGAAAAACCACCCTGAGTGTTATTTGATCGTTCTTCTGATCGATGAACGTCCGGAAGAGGTGACAGACATGCAACGTTCTGTGAAAGGTGAGGTTGTATCCTCTACATTCGACGAACCTGCTACACGTCACGTAGCCGTGTCTGAAATGGTGATCGAAAAAGCCAAACGCCTTGTGGAACACAAACGTGATGTTGTGATCCTTCTTGATTCCATCACACGCCTTGGCCGTGCATTCAATACGGTGGTTCCATCATCTGGTAAGGTTTTAACAGGTGGTGTGGATGCGAATGCTCTACAACGCCCGAAACGTTTCTTTGGTGCGGCACGTAATATCGAAGAAGGCGGTTCATTAACCATAGTTGCGACTGCTCTGATCGATACAGGGTCTCGTATGGACGAAGTTATCTTTGAAGAATTCAAAGGCACAGGTAACTCTGAGATTGTTCTGGATCGTAAGATTGCAGACAAGCGCGTGTTCCCTGCGATTGATATCCTGAAATCTGGTACACGTAAGGAAGACTTGCTAGTGGATCAGGTTGATCTGGCAAAAACATTCGTTCTGCGTCGTATCCTTAATCCAATGGGCACAACAGATGCGATTGAATTCTTGTTGGGTAAATTGAAACAGACGAAGACAAACTCTGAATTCTTCGATTCTATGAACACCTAAACCCCTTACAAACGGGTTCTAAAATGTCTGATACGATTTTTGCACTGGCAACCGCAAAGGGCCGTGCGGGTGTTTCTGTCATCCGCATTTCAGGACCTGATGCTTTTACGGCTGCAGCGAAAATTTGCGGATCAGATATCCCTACCCGTTCCCCTGTGGTACGGAATTTAAAAGACGCAGATAATCAGACAATCGATGAAGCACTGGTTTTGGGTTTTAAAGGCCCTGCCAGCTTTACGGGTGAAGATGTGATCGAGCTGCAATGCCATGGCAGCGTGGCTGTGGTGGCCTCTGTTTTGAAAACGTTGTCTTCTTATGAAAATTGCCGTTTGGCAGAAGCAGGTGAATTCACCAGACGCGCCCTGACAAACAACCGCTTGGATTTATCCCAAGTCGAAGGTTTGGGTGATTTGATTGAGGCCGAAACCGAAGCCCAGCAAAAACAAGCGCTTTTGGTGATGCAAGGCGGCCTTTCCAATAAAGTTGAGGAGTGGCGCAAAGACCTGATACGCGCTGTAGCCCTGATAGAGGCCACGATAGACTTTGCAGATGAAGATATTCCCCAAGATGTGTCGCCCGAGGTCAGTGAGCTTTTAAATGGCGTTCTGGATGATCTTCAGCAACAGATTGATGGTAGTTTTGCAGCGGAGCGTATTCGCGAAGGGTTTGAGGTGGCAATCGTTGGCCCACCGAATGCTGGGAAATCTACGCTTTTGAATACGCTTGCTGGTCGTGATGCGGCGATTACATCAGAGGTTGCTGGCACAACACGCGATGTGATTGAGGTGCGGATGGACCTTGGTGGTTTGCCTGTGACCCTTTTGGATACGGCGGGCTTACGCGAAACAGATGACACCGTGGAAAGCATCGGCATTGACCGCGCTATTGATCGCGCGCAGCGTGCAGATATTCGTGTGTTCTTAAACGAAGGCGACGGTGATTCCACATTTGGTTTGGAACCTAATGATGATGATCTGCGGGTTTGGTCTAAGTCTGATCTCAAAGGCAAACGTGACGGGTTGAACATTTCATCTCTGACAGGGGATGGAATCGATACGCTTGTGCGCGAAGTCTCTGGGATTCTTGAAAAGAAATCTTCAAACGCAATGGCAGCCACTCATGAGCGTCACCGCGTAGCATTATTACAAGCATCCGAGTATGTTTTTGAAGGAAAATCAATAATATCAAAGGGTTACGAGTTTTCAGAGCTGGCAGCGGCAGAAATTCACCAAGGAATATACGCTTTGAATTCCCTTATTGGTCGAGTTGATGTAGAACACATACTTGATGAGATTTTTTCCAGCTTTTGTCTGGGTAAATAAACCCCTTATTTAGGATTGTTTCACGTGAAACATTACGACGTAATTGTAATCGGTGGCGGACACGCGGGTGCGGATGCAGCACAGGCCGCGTGGCGTGCGGGTGCGCAAACCGCCCTGATCACGCATAAGTTTTCCACCATTGGTGAGATGTCCTGTAACCCTGCGATTGGCGGTCTTGGTAAGGGGCACTTGGTGCGCGAGATTGATGCGCTTGACGGAGTTATGGGGCGTGTTGCTGATAAGGCAGGCATCCAGTTCCGCATGCTGAACCGTCGCAAAGGCCCTGCTGTTCAAGGGCCACGCACCCAAGCAGACCGCGCATTGTACCGCGCGGCGATGCAGGAAGAGTTTAAAAACACAGATGGTTTGGATGTGATTGAAGCTGAGGTTGCTGATCTTATTCAAACCAATGATGTGGTTTCGGGTGTTATCCTGAAAGATGGATCGGAAGTTAATGCAGGTGCTGTTGTTCTAACCACAGGGACATTCTTGCGCGGTGTGATCCACGTGGGCGATGTTGCAACGCCTGGTGGGCGTATGGGTGATGCCCCTGCCATTCCTTTGGCAGAACGTCTTGATGGGTTTAATTTGCCTATGGGTCGTTTGAAAACGGGCACACCTCCGCGTCTTGATGGTCGTACAATCAATTGGGAAGGCTTGGAAACACAGCCAGCGGATGATGATCCTGTGTTGTTTTCCTTCCTGCATAAGAAAGCTTTTGTGGATCAGGTAGAGTGTGGAATCACCCACACAAACGCGAAAACTCATGAAATTATAGAAAAAAACCTATCACGCTCCGCGATGTATGGTGGGCATATTGATGGCGTGGGCCCACGTTATTGCCCGTCTATCGAAGATAAGATCGTACGGTTTGCGGATAAAGATTCGCATCAGATTTTCCTAGAACCTGAAGGTTTGAACGATCACACGATCTATCCGAACGGTATTTCGACATCCCTGCCTGTTGATGTGCAAGAGGCCTATGTGACGTCTATTGTGGGTTTGGAGAATGTGAAAATCCTGCAACCGGGCTATGCGATTGAATATGATTACATTGATCCGCGTGCGCTGAAGGCGACTTTGGAATTAAAAGAAGTTTCAGGCCTTTATCTGGCTGGCCAAATAAATGGTACCACAGGATATGAAGAAGCAGCCGCGCAAGGATTGGTTGCTGGTTTGAATGCGGCGCGTAAGGTGCTGGGTAAAGAACCCGTCTATTTTGACCGCGCAGAGGCATATATTGGGGTTATGATCGATGATCTTACTACCCGTGGTGTTACAGAGCCCTATCGCATGTTTACATCACGTGCCGAATATCGCCTGTCTTTGCGGGCTGATAATGCAGATCAGCGCCTGACAAAGAAGGGTATTGAAGTTGGTTTGGTGAAAGAAGCGCGCAAAATGGCCTTTGAAACCAAGATGGAAAAGCTTCATGCAGCCAATGATTTATTGTCAGATAAATCACTTTCACCGACCGAGGCGGCTAAATATGACATCAAGATCAATAAGGACGGCGTAAAGCGTAAGGCGCTGGATTTATTGTCCTTTAAGGACATTGATTTGGGTGTTTTATCGAAAATATGGCCTGAATTGGCTGATTTGGATGATGAAATCGCCCAGCAGGTCGAAAAAGATGCGATGTATGTCCATTACATTGATCGCCAGAAAAACGATGTGGCGGCGATGCGTCGTGATGAAAACCTGAAAATACCTGAAGGCTTTTCTTATAAAGGGATTCCGGGGCTTTCTAATGAGTTGCAGCAAAAACTAACCACGGTTCAACCTTCTACGCTTGCGCAAGCAGGCCGTATTGATGGGATGACCCCTGCTGCATTAACGCTTTTGCTTGGAAAGATTAGACTTGCCCAGTCTAAAAGGCGCGCATGATATCCGAAAATACTGCTAAATCTATTTTGCAAGATGATCTAAATGTTTCACGTGAAACAATGGCGGATCTAGAAAAGTTGGCTGAATTGCTAGTGAAGTGGAATAAAACCATCAATTTGGTCAGCAAATCTACGATTAATGAGCTTTGGGCGCGTCATATTCTAGATTCCGCTCAAGTTTGGACTCATAGGCCTGAATCTGTAGAAAATTGGGTGGATTTGGGCTCTGGTGGGGGTTTCCCTGCCCTTGTTTTGGCAATTATGGCAAAACATGAGGCACCAGAGATGCAATTTCACATGGTTGAAAGCGATGCCCGTAAGTGCGCTTTTCTTAGAAATGTTTCACGTGAAACATCTTTAAACACGACAGTTCATACATCTCGTATAGAAAACGCCCCAGATATAAATGCAGATGTTGTTTCCGCCCGCGCATTAGCATCCGTTGATAAATTACTTGAAATGTCTGGAAAATTTTTAAAACAGGACGCTTTTTGTCTGTTCTTGAAAGGCCAAGGCTGTGCTATTGAAGTAAAAAACGCACAAGAATCGTGGCGGTTTCAAGCAGAGACAACAAAAAGCATCTCTGATTCCGCAGGCGAAATTCTAAAAGTCTGGAATATTGAACGTGTCTGAGCAGGAAAAAGTGACAAAAAACCCTAAAATCATATCTGTAGCTAACCAAAAAGGTGGTGTCGGTAAAACAACAACGGCCATTAATCTTGGGGCTGCTTTGGCTCTTGCTGGCCGAAAAACCCTTATTATTGACTTTGATCCGCAAGGAAACGCTTCTACGGGTCTTGGTGTTGATGCAAAAAGCCGGAAAATGACAATGTATGATGTATTGGTTGAAGAGCGACCGATTTATGATGCGATTGTCCAAACTGGCATAGAAAACCTGTTTTTAGCGCCTTCTACAACGGATTTAAGCTCTGCGGATGTAGAGCTGGTTGATGACCGACGCCGTCTTTTGCGTTTAAAAGAATCTATTGCGGGTGCGCGATTAGAGCAGTCAGGCATTGAATATGTCATCATTGATTGCCCACCATCATTAAATTTGTTGACGCTAAATGCGCTTGCCGCAAGTAATTCTGTTTTGGTCCCCTTACAGTGCGAGTTTTTCGCGTTAGAAGGTTTATCACAGCTTATGCTAACAGTTCGTGAAGTTCGTGACAATTTGAATAAAACCCTTGTTTTTGAAGGGGTTGTACTGACTATGCATGATAAGCGGAACAACCTTTCTGGCCAAGTTGAGCGTGATGTTCGGGAAAATCTTGGCGCTTTGGTTTATGAAACGATTGTGCCGCGGAATGTGCGTTTAAGCGAGGCACCATCATATGGGTTGCCTGGTATCTTGTATGATAAGTCTAGCAGGGGTAGCATCGCCTATAGACGTTTGGCAGCAGAGTTTGTGCGCCGTGAAGATAGTAAAAAACCATATAAGCCATTGGAATTAAAAGAAAAATGAGTAGAAAACCAGAAAAAAGAGGCCTTGGTCGCGGTTTGTCAGCTTTGATGGCAGATATTGAGCCAGAAGTGACCTCTGAAAATGAGCAATCCAGCACAAATACAGCTGTAAAGTCAGATATTGTGGTGCCGATTGAAAAGGTCAGACCGAACCCAGATCAACCTCGCCAAGATTTTGGCCAAAAAGAGTTGGAAGAGCTGGCGTCTTCGATTTCTGAGAAAGGTGTGATCCAACCAATTATCGTTCGGACGGATCCAAAAGACGAAAATCTGTACCAAATCATTGCTGGGGAGCGTCGCTGGAGGGCCTCTCAGATCGCGCTCGTGCATGATATACCGATTATTATCCGCGAGATGGACGACACAGAGGTGTTAGAAGTCGCAATTATCGAGAATGTTCAGCGTTCTGACCTGAATCCAGTCGAAGAAGCGCTTGGTTTTCGCCAATTGATGGGCAGTTATGGACATACGCAGGAAAAATTAGCGAAAGCTTTGGGTAAAAGCCGCAGCCATATTGCGAATATTCTGCGTTTGTTGAGTTTGCCAGATGATGTTTTGGCACTGTTGCGGGCCGGGCAATTGTCATCAGGCCATGCGCGGGCGATGGTTACAGCGGATAACCCGTCGAAATTAGCGGCTATGGTTGTGGCAAAAGGATTGTCTGTGCGTGAAACAGAACGTTTGGCGCGTGCATCTGCAGATGTCGAATCGAAGCCAAAGAGTGCTGCGCCGCGTAGAGAAAAAGACGCTGATACTGTTGTATTGGAAAATGATTTGGCTGCGAATTTGAATATGAAGGTTTCCATTGACCATAAAGATGGTACGGGCGGTGGCGGTATTACCATTTCATATGAATCTTTGGATCAGCTTGATGCGTTGTGCCAGTTGTTATCGTCTAGACCTCTGGGCGGCTCCAAATAAAAGTTGCAACGCAGCATAAAACAGCTGCTTGCAAACAAAGCGCCCACCATGCGACGCCTAAAAATAATGAAATGATAAAAGCCGCAGCAATACATGCTGTGGCTGAAATTTTTGCCGATCTTTTGATAGAGCCGCTTTTTTGCCAATCATGGATCGGTGGACCAAGGGTTTTGTGATTCATCAACCAGTCATGTGCCCTGTCGGATGATTTGGCAAAACAAATTGCTGCAAGCAGTAAAAGCGGAACGGTTGGTAATAAAGGCAGGACGATGCCAACGATGCCGATGGCAACTGAAATCCAGCCAGCGATAAACCAAATGCTGCGCATTGTTTTCCGTTCAGGTTAACAGCTCTTTTAGAACTGAGTTTAAAATCATCCGCCCTTTGGATGTTGCGATAAGTCTATCATCCGTTTTTTGAACAAGATTTAAAGATGTAAGGTCATCAATTTTATTTGTGTTTAATTCGTATCCTGACAAGGTTTTAAATCGCGCAAGGTCTGTGCCTTCGGATAGGCGTAGTGACATCATTAAATATTCTTCGGCTTGATCTGTTTTGGAAATCTTATCCGTGATCACAAACGATGACCCTTTGTTTTGAACTGTATTTAGCCAATCTTCGGGTGATCGTGGCGCTTCTGTTGCTTGTTTGATGTCATCATGTGTGATGCGCCCATGTGCACCTGGGCCGATGCCAACGTAATCGCCATAGCGCCAATAGATTAAATTGTGGCGCGACTCTGATCCTGTTTTCGCATGGTTTGAAATCTCATAGGCGTTTAAGCCAGCCGTTGCGCAAATGTCTTGGGTGGCTTGATACATATCAGCGGCCAACCCATCGTCTGGTAGGCCTAAGAGTTTGCCCTTATCGTAGAGTTCGCCAAATCTGGTGCCGTTTTCAATTGTGAGCTGGTATAAAGAGAGGTGATCAATGGCTAGATTCAGCGCTTTGGTTAATTCTGCCTGCCAGTCTGATAAAGATTGATCTTGGCGTGCATATATTAAATCAAAGCTGACACGCTTGAATTTTTCTTTAGCAATATCAAAGGCTTGAATTGCTTCTGTGGCTGTATGCATCCGCCCAAGGCGTTGTAGGTCACGATCGTTCAGGGCTTGGGCACCCATAGAGACGCGATTGACCCCTGCTGTGTTAAATGCCGCGAATTTGCCCGCTTCGATGGATGTAGGGTTTGCTTCTAAAGTGACCTCAACGTCATTTCCGATACGCCAGAGTTTGGCAACCTCATCAATGATGGCCCCTACAGTTTCTGGTGCCATAAGACTGGGCGTACCACCGCCAAAGAATATGGATTGAACAGAACGATTGGGTGTTAATTGTGCTGCATGGCGCAGTTCAGATAATAGCGCATCTTTCCAAACAGTGTGGTCGATGTTTTGGCGTACGTGCGAATTGAAATCGCAATACGGGCATTTGGATTGGCAAAAGGGCCAGTGGACATAAATGCCAAAGCCGCCATTTTGCCAGTCTTCAGTCACTTAAGCACTCTATAAGCTTGTTGAATGCATCTGCACGGTGGCTCATTTCGTGTTTTTCAGATGGATCCATTTCGCCAAATGTTTCTTTATGACCTATGGGTTGGAAAATTGGATCATAACCAAATCCGTTTGGTCCACGCATGGGCCATACGATTGTACCATCGACAGTGCCGCGGAAAGTTTCGTCGTGCCCATCGGGCCAAGCGATACACAATACGCAAACGAACCGTGCCTTATAGGGACGATGGGCGCGTTTTTCTTCCAACATGTTCCAGACTTTTTCCATAGCCATTGGAAAGTCGCGGCCGTTGGGTGTTTCGGCCCAGTCGGCGGAATAAACACCAGGTGCATTGCCCAGTGATTTTACTTCGATACCACTGTCGTCAGAAAGGGCTGGCAAGCCGGAAGATTTTGCAGCGAAATGTGCTTTGATACGAGCGTTTCCTTCAAAGGTGTTTTCTGTTTCTTCTGGCTCTTCGAACCCGAGGTCACCTGCCGAAACGACGGATTTGCCAAAGGGTTTTAACAATTCCGCAATCTCAATCAGCTTGCCCTTATTGTGGGAAGCCAGAACCAGTTTTTCCTCGACCAGCTTGCGCATATTAAGATGTCGCTGCTTTTTGTGCGGCGACCAATGCGGCTGTGCCTTTTTCAGCCAGATCCATCAATGCGTTAAATTCGTCGCGTGAGAATGTTGCGCCTTCGGCAGAACCTTGGATTTCGATCAAGCCATTTGTGTCAGTCATAACAAAGTTTGCATCAGTGCCAGCTTCGCTGTCTTCGGCGTAATCCAAATCCAAAACAGGTTGGCCGCCGTAGATGCCACAGCTTACAGCAGCGACGTGACCCATCAATGGATCGTCTTTGATTAAGCCCTGTTCCATCAATCCGTTCACCGCCAAACGCAATGCGATCCAGCCACCTGTGATGGATGCACAGCGTGTGCCGCCGTCTGCCTGAATAACATCACAGTCGACTGTGATTTGACGTTCACCTAATGCAACGCGGTCTACGCCTGCGCGTAATGAGCGGCCGATCAGGCGTTGGATTTCTTGTGTGCGGCCAGATTGTTTGCCTGCTGTTGCTTCGCGGCGGTTGCGTGTGTTTGTTGCACCTGGCAACATGCCGTATTCGCCTGTGACCCAACCCAAACCGCTGTTGCGCATAAAAGGTGGAACGCGCTCTTCGACAGATGCTGTACACAAAACATGTGTGTCGCCGCATTTGATCAGACATGATCCTTGGGCGTGTTTTGTGATGTTTGTTTCGACAACAATGCTGCGCATTTCGTCGGTGGCTCTGTTTGATGGGCGCATAGCTAAATTCCTTTTTTCAGAGTGATACCCGTTTGATCACAAAGGTGCAAAGGTCGATTGACCAATGTTGCTGCAAACAATAGAAATAACAGGCTTTAAACAGTGGAACGAACCCTTGGTTGATTTGCCTGTCAGTCCGATTGCCAATTTAAACGACCGTAGCCGCGAGGTTTTTCGGTTGTTGGTGGAATCGTATCTGGAAACGGGCGATCCTGTGGGGTCGCGCACATTGACCAGATCCCTGCAAGAACAGGTTTCTGCAGCGACAATTCGCAATGTTATGCAGGATTTAGAGTATTTAGGGTTGTTGGACAGCCCACATGTTTCTGCTGGCCGCATTCCAACGCAACAAGGATTGCGGATGTTTGTGGATGGGTTGTTAGAGGTTGGTGATTTGTCCAACCAAGAACGAAAACAAATCGAATCATCCATAGCGCCTGAAGAAAATGAAATGTCGTCTATGTTAGACAAGGCAGGGTCGTTGCTGTCTGGGTTGACGCAAACGGCAAGTGTGGTTTTGGCGCCCAAATCTGAAACGCCGATTAAACATATTGAATTTGTACCGCTGACAGCTGACCGTGCGATTGTAGTGTTGGTTATGGTGGATGGTGAAGTGGAAAACCGCGTGTTCACCCCGCCCCCTGGACAAACACAATCGTCGATGCGTGAAGCGGCGAATTTTGTGAATTCGATTGTATCGGGGCATACGCTAAGCGAATTGCGTACGGTATTGGCCAAACAAATTGAGAAGCATCGCCGCGAGCTGGATGTTTTGGCGCAAAGCCTGATTGAAGAAGGCGTTGCCAGCTGGTCATCGGATGATGGATCAGATGCGCGTTTGATTGTGCGAGGACGTTCGAACCTGTTGGATGAGGCATCGACTCAGCAAGATCTGGATCGCATCAAAGAGCTTTTTGATGATCTGGAACAGAAGCGGGAAATCACCGAATTCCTGTCCTTATCAGAGCAAGGTGAGGGTGTGCGCATTTTTATTGGCTCAGAAAACAAATTATTTTCACTTTCGGGTAGCTCTTTGGTGGTTTCTCCTTATATGAACTCTGAACGGAAAATTATTGGCGCTGTTGGTGTTATTGGTCCGACACGTCTGAATTATGGTCGGATTGTTCCGATCGTGGATTATACCGCGCAACTGATGGGGCGCATGTTGTCGAAATAGGCACGAAGGCAAAGAAAATGGCTGACGAAAAGCAAGAAGTAGAAGTAGAAGAAAACGTGACTGAATTGAACTTGGACGATATCGAGGATTTTGAAGAAATCGATATCAGCGAAGAAGGCGTTGAGCTTTCTGAAATTGAAACTCTACGTCAAGAAAACGAAGAGCTGAAAGACCGCGTTATGCGTGCTTTGGCAGAGGCTGAAAATCAGCGTAAACGTGGCGAGCGCAACCGTCGTGATGCCGAGGTTTATGGCGGTGCGCGTTTGGCAAAAGATATGTTGTCTGTTTATGACAACATGACACGCGCGCTGGATACGATCGGTGATGAGCAGCGCGAAGCATCAAAAGCTTTGATTGAAGGTATCGAGCTGACACAGCGTGAATTGTTGAATGTGTTTAAGCAACATAAAATTGAAGCTGTATTGCCAGAGGTGGGCGATAAGTTTGACCCACAAATCCACGAAGCAATGTTCGAAGCACCTGTTCCAGATATCAAGGGCGGTCACATCATTCAGGTGATGAGTCAAGGCTTTATGATTGGTGATCGCCTGTTGCGCGCTGCCCAAGTTGGGGTATCATCCACTGTATAGCACAGAGGAATCGTTATGAAACAGGGCCACCGTTCTATGCCAGTTTTGGCAGTGACTGATGTTGATAAAACAGCAGAGTTTTTTGTGAGTGGCCTTGGATTTACCCTTGCAGGTAAATGGACTGAAGATGATGGCGTGCCAACATTTGCGATTGTGCGCATGGATGACATCACGGTTGGTTTGCAGGTGGTTAAGAAAGTTACACCACCTGGACCATGGGCAACATATTTCTATGTTGAAGATGTGGATGCTTACGCCGATCAAATCCAAAGCAATGGTGTAAAATTAGAGCGCGAAGCTATGGATCGCTTTTATGGGTGTCGTGATCTTGAGGTGAAAGACCTTGATGGTAATCTGCTATGCTTTGGTCAGGATTTATCGCCAGGTGATGCTGGGCCTGGACTTTAATCCTCTAGCTTTTTCAATTTATAAAGTATGTCCAATGCTTCGCGTGGGCTGAGATCATCTGGTGTGATTTCTGACAGGTAATCCTCAACAGCGCTCGATTTTTGTTGAACGGGTGCAGGGGGTGGTGTTGCGGAAAACAACGGCAATTCGTCAATCAAACCTGATGCAGATGCGCCTGATTTTTCTTCACCAGATTCTAGTTTTTCCAATACAGTTCTGGCACGTTCGATTACGGCTGGTGGTAGCCCTGCGAGTTTAGCGACCTGTACACCGTATGATCTGTCAGCGGATCCTTTGCGAACTTCGTGCAGGAATATGATGTCCCCTTCCCATTCGCGCACAGCAACGGTTGCGTTGGTAAGTCCTGTTAGTTTTGACGATAGCCCTGTCAGTTCGTGATAATGCGTTGCGAACAAGCAGCGGCATTTGTTGACGTCGTGCAGATGTTCCAATGTGGCCCATGCGATGGATAGTCCGTCATAGGTTGCTGTACCGCGTCCGATTTCATCTAGGATAACCAAAGCGCGTTCGCCTGCTTGGTTCAGGATGGCAGCTGTTTCAACCATTTCGACCATGAATGTGGAGCGCCCACGCGCCAAATCATCGGATGCGCCAACGCGAGAGAATATTTGGGAAACCACGCCGATTTTGGCAGAGGTTGCTGGGACATAGCTGCCGATTTGCGCAAGGATTGCGATCAATGCGTTTTGGCGCAGAAATGTGGATTTACCAGCCATGTTTGGACCCGTGAGCAGCCAAACAGGTTTTTTATCGGCATCGCCTGCGGATAAATCGCAATCATTGGCAACGAAGTGGCCAGAGGCCTCTTTACGTAAGGCCATTTCTACAACGGGATGACGTCCGCCAACGATTTCGAACTCTAATCCGTTGGTTAAGGTTGGGCGCGTCCAATTTTCGGCGACACATAAATCGGCAAAAGCTGCGTGAACATCTATTTCTGCCAATGATTTGGCACAGTTCGCAATCTCTGGCGCGTTGTTTAAAACAAAACGCGCAACATCGCTGAAAATCTCTTTTTCCAGCTCTAAAATACGTCCGCCTGCGTTTAAGATTTTCGTTTCTAGCTCGGACAATTCAACAGTTGTGAAACGCACGGCATTGGCGGTTGTTTGGCGGTGGATAAATGTTTCTGAAAATGGCTCGCCCAGCATTTTTTCGGCATGGGTTGCAGGCGTTTCGATGAAATAACCCAGTACATTGTTGTGCTTGATTTTTAGCGCAGTGATGCCTGTTTGCTCTGTATAATTCGATTGTAGACCAAGGATAACTTTGCGGCCTTCGTCGCGCAGCGTGCGCAATTCATCCAGTTCGTCATTATAGCCCGTTTCCACAAACCCACCGTCACGTGTTAGCAAAGGAGGTTCTGTTTTGATGGCATTGCCAAGAAGCTCAACAATTTTTGGATTGGTTTGTAGAGTTTTGAAAATCTGTTGCAGATTGTTCGGCAAATCCTCTGATGGGAATTGCTGCAAGAATGCATCTGCTTGGGTCAGACCATTTTTAATAGCTTCTAAATCGCGCGGGCCGCCACGTTCCAGTGACAGGCGTGATAAGGCACGGCTGATATCTGGAACTTGCTTTAACAAGCTGCGTGCAAGATCGCGTTTGTCAGGTTGATCGGCAAAATAGGTTACAGCATCTAAACGGTTGCTGATGGTGGTGATATCGGTTGATGGATTCGTCAGGCGAATTTCCAATAGGCGCCCGCCTGCCCCAGTAACTGTGCGATCAATTGCTTGAAGCAATGCGCCTGATTTTTCGCCAGACAATGATCGTGTAATTTCTAAGTTGCGACGTGTGGCGGCATCAATGTGAACACCTGCATCATTGCGTTCTTGAACGGGAGGATGCAGCAGCGGCAGTTTACCCTTTTGGGTAATATCCAGATAATCAACGATGGCACCAAGGCAGGACAGTTCGGGACGGCTGAAGGTGCCAAAACCATCCAGTGTTTTCACGTTAAACAAATCGCCCAAACGTTTAACCGCTAAATCACTGTCAAAACTGGCGCGTGCTAATGTTGTGGCAGAACACCCGATTTCTTCGATTTGATCTTGCAGGTCTAAATCGGAAGTTTCTGAAATCAGAACTTCTTTAGGTGCAAGGCGTGCTAAGAGTGGACCAAGTTTGGCGGGATCTAAAGTTTGCACATAAAAATCACCTGTTGATACATCGACCCATGATAATGCGCATTCACCACGGATATTGGAAAAGCTGCATAGGAAATTGTGCTGGCGTGCATTTAGCAAGCTGTCTTCGGTTAACGTTCCAGGTGTAACGAGACGCACAACACCGCGTTTTACGACAGCTTTGTAGCCGCGTTTTTTTGCCTCTGCTGGGCTTTCCAATTGTTCACAAACAGCAACACGAAAGCCCTTGCGGATGAGTGTTAGGAAATATCCTTCGGCGGCATGATGAGGAACGCCGCACATAGGAATGTCTTCGCCATTGTGTTTTCCACGCTTGGTCAACGCAATGTCCAACGCTTCTGCTGCATTCACAGCATCATCAAAAAACATCTCGTAAAAATCACCCATGCGATAGAAGAGTAAAGCGTTGGGATACTCGGCTTTAATCTCTAGAAATTGCGCCATCATTGGCGTAACGGCACTTTTTGGCGCTGACACTTTTTAATCCCCAAGATTTAATTTCGGTTAGACTACTAAACTCGGATTCAATGGGAAAGGTCATACAGGAAAGTTTCTTGTATCTTCTGGAATTAACTCTTAGAAGCAATCGGATGTAAAAAAATTACATCTACGGATAATGAAAAAATGACAAAAAACCGCACAATTACGAACGAAGAAGCCTTAAACTACCATTTAGAGCCAACACCAGGTAAAATTGAGATCGTCCCGTCCACTGCGATGGCGACACAGCGTGATTTGTCATTGGCCTATTCTCCAGGTGTGGCCGTTCCTGTTGAAGCGATCGCTGAAAATCCAGAAACAGCATATGATTATACGTCCAAGGGCAACATGGTTGCTGTTATTTCAAACGGTTCTGCGATTTTGGGTTTGGGTAATCTTGGCGCATTGGCGTCTAAACCTGTGATGGAAGGTAAATCCGTTCTGTTTAAGCGGTTTGCCGATGTAAACTCGATTGACCTTGAGCTGGACACGCAAGATGCGAATGAGTTTATCAATGCAGTAAAATTGATGGGCCCAAGCTTTGGCGGTATCAATCTGGAAGATATCAAAGCACCAGAATGTTTTATCATTGAACAAGAGCTGAAAGAGTTGATGGACATTCCTGTGTTCCATGATGACCAACACGGTACGGCTGTGATCTGTGCGGCTGGTTTGTTGAATGCGCTGAAAATCAGCAAGAAAAAAATCGAAGATGTTAAGGTTGTTTTAAATGGTGCGGGTGCCGCTGGTATTGCTTGTCTTGAATTGATCAAAGCAATGGGTGCCAAGCATGAGAATTGCGTAATCTGTGATACGAAAGGTGTGATTTACCAAGGGCGTACCGAGGGTATGAACCAATGGAAATCAGCACACGCGATTAAGACGGAAAAACGTACATTAATCGAAGCAATGGACGGTGCCGATGTGTTCCTTGGCGTGTCAGCCAAGGGCGCTGTGACGCAAGAGATGGTGAAGGCGATGGCGCCAAATCCAGTTATTTTTGCGATGGCCAACCCTGACCCAGAAATTACACCAGAAGAAGCACGTGAAGTGCGCCCTGATGCAATTGTTGCCACTGGCCGTTCTGATTACCCGAACCAAGTGAATAATGTTTTGTGTTTCCCATATTTGTTCCGCGGTGCGTTGGATATTCATGCGCGTTCTATCAATGAGGAAATGAAAATTGCTTGTGCGCAAGCTTTGGCTGAATTGGCGCAGGCGGATGTGCCAGATGAAGTGGCGCTTGCTTATGGTAAGAGCCTGAAGTTTGGCCCTGACTATATTATCCCAACACCGTTTGATCCGCGCTTGATCCACATCATCCCGCCAGCAGTTGCTAAGGCTGGAATGGATACAGGTGTGGCGCGTCGTCCGATTATTGACATGGACGCTTATGAGTTGGATTTGAAGTCTCGCTTAGATCCTGCTGCCTCTATTTTGCAATCGATGTTTATTCGTGCGCGCAACAATCAGGCGCGTATGTTGTTTGCTGAGGGCCAAGATCCGAAAGTATTACGTGCGGCCGTTTCATATGCACGTTCTGGTTTAGGCCAAGCTATTGTTGTTGGGCGCGAAGACGATGTTAAGGCGAAACTAGCTGAGGCTGGAATGGCGGATGCCTATGATGAGATTGAAGTGATTAATGCGCGTATATCTGAACATTTAGATACATATAAAGAGTTCCTTTATGACCGCCTAAAGCGCAAAGGATACGACATGTTTGACGTCCATAAACTTGCGTCGCGTGATCGTCACGTTTTTGCGGCTCTTATGGTGCAACATGGTCATGCAGATGCATTGGTAACAGGGGCTACTAAAAAGTCTGCGCATGTTATGCGTTTGTTAAACCATGTGTTTGATGTGTCACCAGGTGACGGTGTTGTGGGTGTGAATGCGATCTTAAAAAACGGTCGTATCGTGTTGGTATCTGATACATTGGTGAACGAGTGGCCAGATGAAAATGATTTGGCAGATATCGCAGAACACGCTGCAAAAGTGGCGCGTACTATGGGGCTTGAGCCGCGTGTAGCATTCGTAAGCTTTTCAAACTTTGGGTATCCTGAATCAGAGCGTGCAGAAAAAATGCATAACGCAGCCGAAGTGCTAGATGCACGCGGTGTTGATTTTGAATACGAAGGTGAGATGACTGTGGATGTTGCTTTGAACACTGAAATTCAGGCAGATTATCCGTTTTCACGACTAACGGGCCCTGCAAATATTTTGGTTGTTCCAGCGCGGCATTCTGCATCTATTTCTGTGAAGATGATGCAGGAATTGGGTGGTGCTACAGTGATTGGCCCAATTATGTCGGGTATCGAAAAACCAATTCAGTTATGTTCCACAACATCATCATCGAATGATATTTTGAATATGGCTGTTATGGCGTCTTGTGATGTTGAAAGAATGAAGGGTTAAAACCCTTCTTGTATTAATACGGGCTTGGCCTTGGGTTTCCCCAAGGCCAATGTTTAACCCTTCATACCATCCCAAAAGCTTTTGACTGTGCTAAAGAAGTCTTTGCTTGCTGGGCTGTTGTCTTCGCCAAGAGATTCAAACTCTTTTAGAAGTTCTTTTTGTTTTGATGATAGGTTTACAGGTGTTTCTACGCCAATTTCTAGGAACAAGTCCCCTTTTGCGCTACTGCGCAGACCTGGCATACCTTTGCCACGTAGACGCATTTGCGTACCAGCTTGTGATCCCGCAGGGACTTTGACGCGGCTTTTACCACCATCAATCGTTGGCACCTCGATTTCACCACCCAAAGCGGCCTTTGTCATGGCAACAGGAACACGGCAGTAAAGATTTGGACCTTCGCGCTCGAACAGATCGTGCTCTTCAACTTCGATGAAGATGTATAGATCGCCTGTTGGGCCACCACGTGTTCCCGCCTCACCTTCACCAGCTAGGCGAATGCGTGTCCCTGTCTCAACACCAGCAGGAATGTTCACGCTAAGCGAACGTTCACGTTGCTGACGGCCAGAACCAGAGCAAGAGCTACATGGGTTAGTGATGATATTGCCGCGACCGTTACAGGTTGGACATGTGCGTTCGACGGTAAAGAAGCCTTGCTGCGCGCGAACTTTACCCATTCCAGAACAAGTTGGACATGTTGATGGCTCAGAGCCGCCCTGTGCACCACTTCCAGAACAGCTGTCACAGTTAACAGAGCTGTTTACGTCAATGGTTTCTTGTTTGCCAGTAAAAGCATCCTCTAGAGATACGCTTAAGTTATAGCGTAAGTCGGAACCACGCGCTGGGCGTTGCCCACCACCACGTCCGCGACCGCCCATCATATCGCCGAATAGATCGTCGAATACATCTGAGAACGCAGAACCAAAGTCGCCATGACCGCCGCCGCGGCCACCAAAGCCGCCACCGCCGCCGCCCATGCCACCTTCGAATGCTGCGTGACCGTAGCGATCATATGCTGCTTTTTTCTCTGGATCTTTTAGAGCGTCGTAAGCTTCGTTCACTTCTTTGAACTTGGCCTCTGCGGTTGTGTCATCCTTATTGCGGTCAGGATGCAATTCCATCGCTTTTTTGCGGTAAGCTTTTTTGATCTCGGCATCTGTCGCACCCTTGGAAACACCAAGAAGATCGTAATAATCAGTTTTAGACATAGTTGCCTCCTATACGCGAAAAGGGGACCCTTTCGGGCCCACCTTTAGCGAAATTCAGGAAAGAGCGTTTTACCGGTCTTTGTTACCAAGATCTTCAAAGTCTGCATCGACGATATCTTCGTCAACACCGCGTGGACCTTCGTCTTCTTCACCAAAACCTTCTGGTGCTTCTGCTTCAGCCTCGGCTTGTTGCGATTTGTAGATAGCTTCGCCAAGTTTCATTGCAGCTTCTGTCAGGTCCTGAGTCCGAGCTTGGATTTTGCCAGCGTCTTCTGTTTCCAAAGCTTCGTTCAGAACTTTGATTGCCAGTTCGATAACTTCGATCGTAGTTGGATCAACTTTATCACCATGCTCTTCAACAGATTTTTCAGTGCTGTGAACAAGGCTTTCAGCTGTATTCTTAGCTTCGACTAGTTCTTTGCGCTCTTTATCTGCTTCTGCGTTTTCTTCTGCTTCGCGAACCATGTTTTCGATATCGTCATCTGACAGACCACCAGATGCTTGGATCGTGATGTTCTGCTCTTTGTTTGTACCTTTGTCTTTCGCAGACACAGATACGATACCGTTGGCATCAATATCAAAAGTCACTTCAATTTGCGGTAAACCACGTGGTGCCGGTGGGATATCTTCTAGGTTAAATTGACCAAGAATTTTGTTATCCGAAGCCATTTCGCGCTCACCTTGGAACACGCGGATGGTCACAGCGTTTTGGTTGTCTTCCGCAGTAGAGAAAACTTGTGATTTCTTCGTTGGGATCGTTGTGTTGCGATCGATTAATCGTGTGAACACACCGCCCAAAGTTTCGATACCAAGTGAAAGTGGTGTCACGTCCAATAGAACAACGTCTTTCACGTCGCCTTGTAGAACGCCCGCTTGAATTGCAGCACCCATGGCTACAACTTCGTCAGGGTTTACGCCTTTGTTTGGTTCTTTACCGAAGAATTTTGTTACTTCTTCCATAACTTTTGGCATACGTGTCATACCACCAACCAAAACAACTTCGTCGATTTCTGACTTAGAAATGCCAGCATCTTTCAATGCAGCTTCACAAGGCTTCATAGAGCGTTTGATCAGATCGGCAACAAGGCTTTCCAATTTCGCACGTGTCAGTTTCAATACTAGGTGCAAAGGCTGACCGCCATTTGGATCCATAGAGATAAACGGTTGGTTGATCTCTGTCTGTGTAGAAGAAGACAATTCGATTTTTGCTTTTTCAGCAGCTTCTTTCAAACGCTGTAGGGCCATCTTGTCTTTGGTCAGGTCAACGCCGTTCTCTTTTTTGAACTCGTCAGCCAAATATTCAACGATGCGCATGTCAAAGTCTTCACCACCCAGCATTGTGTCGCCGTTTGTTGATTTAACTTCGAACAGGCCGTCGTCGATTTCCAAGATGGATACATCGAATGTACCGCCACCAAGGTCATAAACAGCGATTGTTTTTGTGCCTTCTTTATCTAGGCCATAAGCCAAAGCAGCAGCTGTTGGTTCGTTGATGATACGTAGAACATCTAGACCAGCAATTTTACCAGCATCTTTTGTCGCTTGGCGTTGTGCGTCGTTAAAGTACGCAGGAACTGTGATAACAGCCTCTGTTACGTCTTCGCCCAAATATGCTTCGGCTGTTTCTTTCATCTTTTGCAGGATGAAAGCAGAAACTTGTGATGGTGAGTATTTCTCACCGCGAACTTCAACCCATGCATCACCATTGCCGCCGTCGATCACGTTGTATGGCAAGTTTTTCAAATCTTTTGCCAATAGTTTGTCGTCACGACGACGACCGATCAAACGCTTAACTGCGAATAGTGTGTTTTCTGGGTTTGTGACAGCTTGACGTTTAGCTGCTTGTCCGACCAAGCGCTCGTCATCTGTGAAACCTACGATTGATGGCGTTGTACGCGCACCTTCTGAGTTCTCTACAACTTTTGGCTGAGAACCATCCATAATTGCGACACAAGAGTTTGTTGTCCCAAGGTCAATACCAATAACTTTGCCCATTTCGTTTTCCTTTCTCGGCGATTGTTAAGCCTGGGCCCGACTACGGCACCCAATCTTTATCCCAAAAGAAACCATGTTCGGCTCTTTAAGTACGCGATGTATATATGTCTCGATATGCACAACATCAACACTCTAATGCGAAGTTTTTTCACAATTTACCGTTATGCTTATCGCGCTATATTTATCACAGGCAAAAGTGTTAGGTTTAAAGTGCTAATTTTTGGTAATTACAGAGAGCGTTTATGACGAATGTTACCCCCCTTAATCTAAAAGGTTGCCATGTATACAAGGGATATCTGAATAAAGATGCTCAAGTCCATTTATTGCAAGATGTGCGTGAGATTGTTGCCCAAGCACCTTTGTTTTCACCGATTACGCCTTGGGGAAAGCCGATGTCCGTTCAGATGACGTCTGCTGGTAAATATGGGTGGTATTCGGATCGCTCTGGATATCGCTATTCTGAAAAGCACCCTCGCGGCACTAAGTGGCCAGCGATTCCGGTATCAATTATGGAAATCTGGAGAGATATCTGCACAAATTTTCCTGACCCTCACTGTTGTTTGGTCAATTTTTATAAAGAATCTGCAAAAATGGGTATGCATCAAGATAAGAATGAACAGGATTACACATATCCTGTTTTATCGATCTCGTTAGGTGATGATGCATTGTTTCGCGTTGGTGGGTTAAACAGAAATGACCCCACAGAGTCTTTGTGGCTTTCATCAGGCGATGTTGTTGTGATTGGTGGAGAAAGTCGCCTCGCCTATCATGGTATTGACCGCGTTAAGCATGGAAGCTCTCAATTGCTTAAAGCGGCTGGGCGGATCAACCTAACATTACGCGTTGTTGATTAACGCCTACTTGCCCAGCTTTCGGATGAGTATTTACGCGCCCAATGTTCCAACATTAGGCCGATAACGACAAAAATACATATGATAATAAACGGGTACATCAAACTGGTATGTTTTGGGGCGTAATTGATAAATGCATAGCCTCTGGCTTGATCGATTGCATGAAACAATGGATTCCAGGCAAACACAGGCAATATGCTGCCAGGCAATGTATTTGCCAGAACCATTTTCCCACTAAAAACCATGTTTGCGCGTTGGTAAATTGTTGTGATGATGCCGACCGTTTTTGGAAAAAAGGGAGATACTGCCAAAAGCACAAGGCCAATTGCTGCCCCTGATCCCCAAGCGAGAACAAAGCATATAAAAAACCCTTTGGCGTCATAAAAATGAATTGGTTCTATAACGACATGTGCAAAAATAAGAACTGCAGCCATCGCAAAGAACTGAATGTACAATGCGGAAAATGCTGCTGATAAAATCAAAAGCAGTGTCGTGACTGGTGCGTGTTTAAGCATTGGATTTGATGCGTTACCTGAGCCTGAGATTTTTCCAACGGCCCGAATGTGTGTCATAAACAGGAAAATTCCTGTGATTAAAAACAATATGAAACTTCCGCGTACCGCTGCGCCGCGCACACCTAAAAGGTCGATCATTACATAAAAGACGGCCAACATGATAACCAACTGCATGATTTCCATAAATAATCCACGCAAAGCATTACCGTCAGATTGGCGAATATCTCTGACCGTTGAATAATAAAGCAATGAAAGAAACTTCAGTGTTCCCAAGAATGTTTTTGTCATCTTTATTTTTGCCTGCTCTGGTGAAAGGGTACATTGCCCTTTGATTATCAGCTCTTTTATCGTTTGATACTATAATGAATATTGTTATGAAGCAAGAAATGCTAATATCTGTTGAAAGTTTCCCCATATGACCGAAATTAATAAAACTCTTTTATGTTCTGAGATGCGCAGCCTTTCTTTGCAAGCTGGGCGTGCAATTATGGAAATTTATAATGCCGATGATTTCGAAGTGAAAACAAAATCAGATGAAAGCCCTGTTACCATTGCAGATGAGACGGCTGATAAAATCATTTATGATGGGTTATCGAAAGCGTTTCCTGGTGTTGTGATTGTAACAGAAGAACAAAGCGATACGCATACTGCTTCAGCTGACACTTTCCTCATTGTTGATCCTTTGGATGGCACAAAGGAATTCATTCACAAGCGTGGCGACTTCACTGTGAATATTGCTTATGTTGAAAAAGGAATACCAACGCTTGGTGTTGTATATGCCCCTGCAAAAGACCGTCTTTTTATTACGGATGAAAATGGTGTTTCTTTTGAAGAAACGGGCCCGTTTGCTGACGATACGGTCGGGACCCGCCATGCTATTAGCGTTACAAACCCAGATCAAGAAAAGCTGATTGTTGTAGCTTCTAAATCCCACCGAGATCAAGCGACAGATGATTATATTAACAAATACAATGTTGCAGATATGCGCAGTGCAGGCTCGTCATTGAAATTCTGTTTGGTTGCAACAGGCGAAGCAGATATTTATCCGCGACTAGGACGCACGATGGAATGGGATACGGCCGCAGGTCAGGCTGTTTTACAGGGTGCTGGTGGTAAGGTTGTTCGATTTGATAACCATGAACCATTAACCTATGGTAAAAATATCTTTGAGAACCCGTTTTTCATTGCGTATGCCCCAGGAATTGATTTGCAGAATGCTTAATGTCTGAGCCGAAAGTCAGTGTTGTAATTGTAAGCCGGGATCGTCCCGAAGGGCTTGCACGCCTTTTAACAGCACTGCGGTTTCAGTTTTATCGAAATTTTGAAGTTATCGTTGTTAGTAATATAGATCATGCTGACAACGATCATATTAAGTATTTGTATTTTGATGAACCTAATATTTCTGCGGCTCGTAATTTAGGTATTGAGGCGTCAGCAGGTGATCTTGTTGCTTTTTGTGATGATGATGCCGTTCCAGAGCCGACATGGTTGGAAAAATTAATAGCACCGTTTGAATCAGAAAATATTGGCCTTTCTGGTGGGTTTGTTCGTGGAAGAAATGGTATAGATTTTCAATGGAAAGCTCTGCAAGTTAATGTTTTCGGCATAGATAAACCGCTTGAAATAGAAAACGGAGCGGCATTTCAAGTAGCGTTGCCTGAGGATGGATATTTTGCGAAAGTCCAAGGAACAAATTGTATGTTTCGCAAGTCAATGTTGTTTGAAATTGGCGGTTTTGATGAGAATTTTCAGTTTTATTTAGATGAGACAGATGTTTGTGTTCGCGCGGCTCTTGCTGGATGGGACACAGCAATTGTTCCAAACGCGGAAGTGCAGCACGGCTTCGAAGAAAGTGACCGTCGCACAGAAAGTCGCGTCCCAAGAAGCCTTTATGCTGAAGGCAAAAGCAAAGCTTATTTCTGTAAAAAACAAATTGGGGACGGTGAACATAAATCTGCGCTTACTTCTTTTGAAAAGGAACAGCACAAAAGACTTATATCTTTAATGGTTGATGGGTTTATAGAGCCCAAAGCTATTCATAATCTCTTATCGACTTTGCAAATGGGTTTTAAAGAAGGGCAAGATCTATCTTGCGAAAAGAGATTAATTAAGGCGAACAAGCAACATGCGAAGTTTTCTGTATTTAATAAAGACTCAAAAAAGCTTTCTGAGAGTGAAGCTATTGTGGGCAGCCTTATATCAAGAAGAGAAATGGTAAATTTGGCTTTAGATAGTGCATCTAATAATATTCCTTGTACTGTAATGCGGTGGAGTTTCACCGCATTATTTCACCGCAGATACTTTGATATACGAGGCTTTTGGGTGCAAACTGGTGGCTTATTTGGAAAATCTGACAGGTCACAACCTTATTTTAAGCTAGATACAATTATAAATAGAGGTATAAATGAAGTGAGCTCTTTGGAAGAAACTAGGAAGATAAAGAAAATTAGTTTTTTCCGTTTTAAAAGGCTTTCTAAAGTCATAAAATAATTAAAAATAAAGCCTAAAAGGCTATAAAAACCTAGAGGTAAGCTGAATGCGCAGAAAAGTAACTAAAGCGATTTTTCCAGTGGCTGGATTGGGGACACGGTTTCTACCAGCGACGAAATCCATTCCAAAAGAGATTTTGTCATTGGTTGATCGCCCTTTGATCCAATATGCGATTGATGAAGCGCGTGAGGCTGGCATCAAAGAATTTATTTTTGTGACGTCTCGCGGCAAAGGTGCATTAGAGGATTATTTTGATGGGGCACCGCAGCTAGAACAATCTTTGCGTAAGAAAAACAAAAAAGACCTATTAGCAGAGCTTAAACAATCCACAATGGACAGCGGTGAAATTGCCTATGTTCGTCAACGTGAAGCGCTGGGATTGGGTCACGCAGTTTGGTGTGCCAGACGTTTGATTGCGAATGAACCATTTGCCGTTATTCTGCCTGATGATGTTATCGCTGGTGAAAAACCATGTCTCAAGCAAATGGTTGAAGCTTATGAAAATACTGGCGGGTGTATGGTTGCGGCAATGGAAGTGCCAGAAAGCAAAGCATCAGCCTATGGTTTGCTGGATGTTGCTGAAGATATGGGTTCATTGCTAAAGATTAATGGGATGGTTGAGAAACCAGAGCCTGAAGACGCACCTTCTAACCTTGCTGTTATTGGTCGGTATATTTTAACACCAGATGTTTTGAGAAATGTATCCACTTTGAAAAAGGGTGCTGGTGGCGAAATTCAATTAACAGATGCGATTGCTATGGAAATTGAAAATGGATCAGATGTGTTTGGTTTCCGCTTTGATGGCCAAAGATATGATTGCGGGTCAAAATCTGGTTTCCTTCAGGCAACAATTGCATTTGCTTTAGAGCGCCCAGAATTGCGCGATGATCTGATGGATTTCATGGTCGAAACTGTTGCAATGCAAAAGGCTGCGCAATAGTTAGTAGCTTTACCAAAATATTAGCGGTACTTCAGTAGAATGAAGTACCGCGTTTTGGATATCACAAGAACAATTTCACGTGTTGGCGTCGGACATCCAACAGGAATAGATCGCGTTGAACGTGCCTATATATGTGAATTCTTAAAGAGATTCCCAAAGACTGCTTTTCTGGCAAAATTATCTGATGGGTACTTTGTATTAAATGCAGAAGCTATGCAGCAATTTGTATTGGCTGATTTTGGCAATTCTTTATCTTCATCTATTGGTATAAAAGATGCTTTACGCTTAAAATTGAACAAGTCTCGCAGGCGTGCGCAAAGCTTTGTCCGTAAACGAGCAACCGCATTAAACAAAGCAAATACTGCTGCTGGGCTATCGCAGTGTTTTACCAATGGGTTTGAATATACAAATGTTGGCCACAGCAATCTATCAGGCGGCTTTTTGTCAGCTCTAAAAAAAGCTGGTTGCGAAGATATACGTATAATGATTCACGATATGATTCCGCTGGATTTCCCTGAATATTGCAAACCTCAGACCCCGCAGGACTTCTTAGTAAAGATGCAAGCGGTTGCTACCTATGCAGACGAGGTGATTTGCAATTCAGAGTATACTAAGTCACGTGTTCAAACATATTTTGCTGACTGGCCAAATACCGTGTCATATGTTGTTGCCTATCTTGGTGTTGACGTAAGTTTCACGGATACAAATGTGAAAAAATCAAAACCTCCGCAGTTCATGATTTTGGGCACTATTGAGCCACGTAAAAATCATGTGTTATTGCTTGATGTTTGGGCACTGCTTTCTGAAAAACTCACGCCAGATCAGATGCCTGTTTTGAATGTTGTTGGAAAACGGGGTTGGCAAATGCATTCCTTTTTCGAAAGGCTTTCCAAGTCACCCATGTTTGGAACAAAGATATTTGAATATAATGATCTTAATGATGATGATTTAAATGACATGTTAAACGCTAGCACTGCTTTGCTGTTTCCAAGCATTGTAGAAGGCTATGGCCTGCCAGCGATTGAGGCACTTGCTTTGAAAATTCCAGTGCTTTGCTCTGATATTTCTGTATTTAAAGAGCTTCTTGGTGAAAAGGCACATATGTTACCCAACGATACAAATGTATGGGCAGCACAAATCCTTGAGATTCTACAACAAAGCGATAAATGGAATGTATCGCATAAAAAAAACGTAGATAATTTCAAAATTCCTACATGGAGTGCACATTTTCGCCATGTTTATGGGGAATATGAGAGTAAGTAGATTGTATGGGTTTAAATATGGGCATGTGGTCCAGATATAAATTGCGCATAGAACGCAAACGCAGGCGAATTCGGTCTTTACGTAAAAGACGGGAGCTAGACTGTATTGTCGATCGCAGTTCGGAAACTAAGCCTGACGATATTTTTTTATTCACTACCTTTCGTAATGAAAAACCGAGACTAAAGTTTTTCTTAGAGTACTACCGTCGCCTTGGCGTTAATCATTTCTTTTGTGTGGATAATGGATCTGATGACGGTGGCCGTGAATACCTTGAAAATGAGCCAGATGTTTCGCTTTGGACGACAGATAAGAGCTATAAACGATCAAACTTTGGCGTTGATTGGTTAAACGGTTTGAAATCTAAATATGCCGTTGGACACTGGGTTTTGGTTGTCGATGTGGATGAATTCTTTGTTTACCCGCATTGCGATGCGAGGCCCTTAAAGGCGTTAACAGATTGGTTGGATTTATCGTCTACGAAATCTTTTGGAGCATTAATGATCGATATGTATCCTAAAGGTAATATAAAAGACGCCACATGCGCTGAAGGAAAGAATCCAATGCGTACAGCTCCGTTTTTCGATTCTGGAAATTACAGCGCAGAGCGTAATCCCAAATATCGCAATCTGTGGATTCAAGGTGGCGTGCGTCAGCGTATTTTCTTTAAAGATAAGCCTGAAATTGCACCATCTTTAAATAAAATACCGTTGGTTAAATGGGCGCGTGGAAATGTATATGTTGGCTCAACACACAGTATTCTTCCGCGCCGTTTAAACATTGTCTATGATACGACGGGTGGGCAAAACATTTGCGGATGTTTAATGCACACGAAATTTTTAAGTACGTTTTCTGATAAAGTTACAGAAGAATTAGAACGCAAAGAACACTATGCTGCCAGCCGTGAATACAGAGAATATGCTGCAACAAATGAGGAAATGTGGACGAGGCATTCGGTAAGATACAAAGACTGGCAACAATTAGAAGAGCTTGGCTTAATGTCACGCGGTGGTTGGGCGTGATTTTATGAAGCTTGGATTTATCATATTAGCACATCAAGATTTGCACAGGACAACCCAATTGGTTCGCTTTCTTGCAAAGAATGACTGTCCAGTAAGTTTGCATATCGACAAAAGTGCGAATGCAAACGAAGTGAAGGCATTAGTCGAGTCGCTTAATCATTTTGATAATGTTGTTTTTCCTAAGCGTGAAAAATGTGGCTGGGGGCAATTTTCGATTGTTAAGGCAACTTTAAATGCTGCAGACGCTCTTTTGAATGCACATCCTGATGTTACAAATGTCTTTTTGGCAAGCGGATCTTGTTTACCTGTGCGACCATTGAATCAATTAAAAGCGTTTTTGAATCGCCATGAAGGTACCGATTTCATTGAGTCCTTTTCAGTGGAAGATAAGAAATGGGTTAAGGGCGGGCTAGACAAAGAACGCTTCACAATGTTCTTTCCATTTTCATGGCGCAAACATAGATATGTTTTTGATCGCCTCGTAGATTTACAGCGCTTTTTTAAAGTAAAACGTAAAATCCCCGATAATATTTCACCACATATGGGTGCACAATGGTGGTGCTTAACGTCCAATACTCTAAAGAATATTATTAAAGACCCAAACAGGAAGTTAAATGATCAATATTTTTCACAATGTTGGATTCCTGATGAATCTTATTTTCAATCCTTAGTGCGTAATCATTCCGATCATGTAAAATCTATGTCGCTGACATTTTTTGCATTTGATTCAGAGGGTAAGCCGTTTCTATTTTACGATGATCATTTAGATGATTTGCCAATGACGAGTGCATTTTTTGTTCGGAAAGTCTGGCCTGGTTCTGTGAAATTATATCGAGAATTACTTTCAGATAACCGGAAAAACTATCCAATATCAAAAGCTAATGACGATGCCTTTAGTGAAAAGTTTTCTAAAGCTAGAAAGCTTCGTCTTTCTGGTGGGGAAGGCCGTTTTTTACAGGGTCGATATCCAAGTGATTTTAGGGAAAACTCTGGTGTTTCGAAGCGGGATTTCGGTGTCTTAGTAGGCTATAAGTTTCTATTTAAGGATTTTCAATCTTGGGCGCATGATGAAAAAGGCCTGAATGTTTATGGTAATCTCTTTGCGCGTCGTAAGTTTACTTTTCGAAAAAAGATTGCATTGCTCAAGGGAAACATAACGGCCAATGCTAAATTGCGTGATGCTAATCCACGTAGCTTCTTAAGTAATTTTATATGGAGTGAAAAAGATAACCCATCATTAGCGTTTCAGTTTGATGTGACAGATGTGCAAAAAATTATACCTGTTTTGACAAGGGATAAGCATGCTCATATTGTTGTAATTAAAGAAGCTTGGCTTTTAGATGTTGCTAATTCCGAGGTAAAATTAAAAGGTAAAATTATGAATGCACGGACTCTGCAAGCAAGAGAACAAGCATTCCTGAAGGTTTTGGAAAAGAAAAAGGCTGAGAATTACACTATTTTTTCTTTGTCTGATGCGCTTAATACCCCTGGTATCATCTTGCAATCCGCTTTGAAAGTTCTTGATCCGCAAGCTGGGTATAGACCCATTGAAATTCCCGAACTTGCCGACATTTCAAAATTGGATTCAGTGGTTCGCAAATTGAAAAAAAATGGTATATCGTTGTCTTATAAGCCGAGTAAGAAAAAGAAACAGGCCCCTAAAGAGGCAGAAAAAGCAGTGAACCGACCTTATGTTGTTAGATAATGGCCAAAAAAAAGTATAAGTATTTTGTATTGCTCGCGAATATGCGGACGGGGTCCAATTTATTTGAGCAAAATATAAACCTGTTCAATAGTTTTTCATGTAATGGTGAGCTGTTTAACCCCAGCTTTATTGGGTTCCCAAATCAGGAAACTTTTTGCGGTATGGACACGGTGGATCGTGATAAAGATCCTTTTAAACTAATCCGAAAAATGGTTGCGCAGAATAATGATAACTTGCCAGGTTTTAGATTATTTTCTGATCATGATCGCAGGGTGTTGGACTATGTGTTAGAAGATGAAACTTGTGCAAAGATTGTCCTGACGAGAAACCCGCTAGACTCTTATATTTCTTATGCAATTGCGCGTAAAACAGATCAATGGAAATTGTCAGACTTACACAAACGCAAAACGGCGCAAGTTGATTTTGATATTCTTGGCTTTAAATCCTATGTGAATACTTTGTCTGAGTTTGCAAAGAAGATCAAAGCAACTTTACAAAAAACGGGACAAGCGGCGTTTCAATTGTCCTATACTGACTTAGGTCAGCTAGATGTTTTCAATGGCCTGTCACATTTTTTAGAAAGTGAAGAAGAGCTTGATGATCTGAAAGAAAAAATAAAACGTCAAAATCCCGAGGGCTTGTCAGAGAAAGTAAACAACTACAAAGAAATGATGGAGCAAGTTAAATCCATCAATTTTCTGGACTCTGGTTTGCCAGAGTTTCATGAACCCGAACGTCACGCGGCAGCAAAGAATTTCATAATTGGGGATAACGCCCCCCTACTGTTTCAACCGATTGGCACATTTGGTCAATCCGTCCTAGAAAACTGGATGTCATCACATAGTGATGGTCAATTGTCTTCTGGATTGAAACAGAAAGAGGTCTTTGAGTGGCTTAGAAATCATCAAACGCGGGTTTCCTTTACGATGTTAACGCATCCAGTTGTTCGTGCGCATGATGCATTTAACAGACATATCTTTCAGGCGGGCGATAGCGGATTCCCTTGGATACGGAAAATTCTCACAGAACAGTACAATGTGAAGTTACCCGATTCAGCTTTATGTGAAACACTTAATAGAGGTGCGTTGGACAGCATCGGGTATGATGTAGAGGATTATCGCCAAGCGTTCAAAAAGTTTGCGAAGTTTTTAAATGGTAATTTAAAAGGCCAAACACGTGCGCGCATTGATCATTCATGGGCAAGCCAATCTGCGATCCTTGGTGGCTATACAAAAGCCGTACATCCAGATTATTTACTGCGTGAGGAAACGTATAAAGCGGCTTTAACCCTTATTGAAGATCAGCTTGGTTTACCAAATATTGCTGTAGGTAATATTGAAGAAGACGAGGCTGCATTTTCAATAGCGCAAGTTTATGATGGCGAGGTAGAAGAGTTAATCGCGAAAGCGTACTCTCGCGATTATATGAATTTTGGGTTTAAATCTTGGCGCTCTTAAGCGGCCTGAGATGATTTACTTTCCACTAAGATAGAAAAGATCGCTTGAACATTTTGGTTTGAGCGTAGTTTTGAACAAACACTCTCATCTCGTAATGTCCTAGAAACCAGTGCTAGAGCTTTCAGATGGTCTGCGCCTTCTTTTTGTGGTGCAAGCAAAGTGAAAACCAAATCCACTGGCTGATGATCCATTGAATCATAATCCAACGGTTTTTCTAGTCGTGTGAATAAACCAACAACACGGTCAAGGTTTTCAAACCGTGCATGCGGAATAGCTACACCGCGGCCTACACCCGTTGTGCCCAAAGCTTCGCGCGCAGTTAAAGCTGCAAAGACTTGCTCGCTATCCATATCATAGATGGAAGCAGCCTGTTCAGAGATTTTCTGAAGAAGCCGCTTCTTGCTAGATGCGCTTTGTGCATAATGCACTGCGTCTGCTACGAGAATTTCCGTAAGTTCCATGTGTTACTGCCAGAAAATATTCCAGTCGATCACTCTAAATTGGTTGGATCGATCCAGCCTATGTTTCCGTCTTTCCTCTTATACACAACGCTTAAGCGTTTATGGCCTTCATTTCTAAAAACCAAAACAGGCTCATCCGCTAGTTCCATCTGCATGACAGCTTCACCAACTGATAAGGACTGAATTTTAGTTTCCATTTCCGCGACGATAACTGGCTGAAGCGATTCTGGCTCATTTGCATCGTCTGTGTCTTCTCCAGCGAGGATATACGACGAAGCTTCCATAACTTCAACCGGTGTTACACGCTCTTTATGGTGATCTTTTAGGCGCCTTTTGTAACGTCTAAGTTGTTTTTCAACTTTTTCAGAACATTTCTCAAAGGAATCATATATTTCCGTTGCCTTTCCTTCAGCAGCAACAGTTAAGCCTGTTGATAAATGTATTGTCGTTTCGCAGCGTAACTCATAGGCATCTTTTGAAAAAGTGACGTGTGCTTCAGTCGGTCGTTCTGCATATTTGCCAGTAATTTCTCCAATTTCAGTTTTAACGTGAGTGGTTAATGATTCGCCTATGTCGATTTGTTTTCCGCTGATTTGATAACGCATTAAAGCTCCTTATTTATTATAAATATGAACGTCCCACACGCAAACACGTGCCTGACACTGCCAGACAAAAGTTAAAATTTAGAATGTGGAAATTTCATACTCTTAACTTAGGACGGGTTTCCGAGTCGTGCAATAGAATCCGTAATAAAAAAATAGTTAGGCGGATTTTATCTATATTTTAAAAGTACTTCCAAGATAAACACTTCTAACGTTTGGATCGGAAACAACTTCTTCGGGTGTTCCGCTCATAAGTACTTTGCCGCCATGCAAAATATAAGCGCGATCCACGATTTCTAGTGTTTCACGTACATTATGATCCGTAATCAGAACGCCAATGTCACGGCTTTTAAGCTTTGATACCAGATCGCGTATATCACCAACAGCGATTGGATCAACGCCCGCGAAAGGTTCATCTAATAGGACATATTTGGGATCACTTGCCAGGCACCGCGCAATTTCAACGCGGCGCCGCTCACCACCAGATAGTGCTAATGCTGATGAATTACGGATGTGTGTAATTGAAAATTCTTCCAATAGTTGTTCAAGTTTGATCTTTTGTTCCGCTTTAACGGGTTCCCAAATTTCTAAAATAGACTGGATATTTTGCTCAACATTCATACCGCGAAAAATGCTTGCTTCTTGTGGCAGATAGCCAATTCCCATTTGGGCGCGGCGATACATTGGTAGTTTTGTTGCTTCGCGCCCATTTACAGAAACACTGCCTGCGTCAGGGCGTATAAGCCCAACAACAGAATAAAAGCATGTCGTTTTGCCTGCGCCATTGGGGCCAAGTAAGGCAACAACTTCACCTTGCCCTAATTCTAGGCTGACATCCTCTAAAACATGTCTTTGCTTGAAAGATTTCTTGATGTTTTTAACAATCAAGCCGTTTGTTTTAGGGTCAGGTTTTTTAGCAGTAGAAGCGCTCATAATTTAATTTGGCTTATAAATGGTTTTTACATTGCCAGTCATTTTACTGCGGCCTGTTGTAATATTATAGGTCAGTTGGTTTCCAGTCAGAACGGTCTGCGCTTGGCGTAATATAACGTTCCCTGTAAATAAAATCGTTTGTGTAGCAACATTAAAGTTTGCGCTACTGGCTTCGGCCGTTTCAGTGCCATTTGTAAATTTAACGCTGCCAAGAGCATCGACGGATGAAATATTCTTAGCCTCTTCTTCGAAAAACACCGTAATGGTATTTGCGGTTAAATTTAAAATACCTTGTATTACTTTAGCATTACCAGAAAATACGGCTGAATTTTCTTGGCTGTTTACCTGCAAATTATCTGCGGTTGCCTCGACCGGCAGTGATGCATTGCTTTCAGTTGACTGCGAAAAAGCCGGTGGCGCTAGCAAAGAGAGTGCTACTATTGAAATTATTAACTTACCCACGCCATTCCACCTATTCGTTTTCGATTGCTTGTTTTGGATAGTATATCAGTTTTACGCCATTGCCAAAGCGAAGAATTGGGCCTTCACTTGGTTGTGGTTTGTGCAGATCTTGTGTCAAATCCATAGACCCTGCAGTGATATTTCCAACTGGCCCACTTGCCTCTACTGGACCTGGGCTGGTTGCGTTTCCAGTAAAGAAGTTCAAAATGATCTTTTCAGCATTGGCCGTGTATTTATCAGACGTTTTTAAAGCAACTGAACCGCTTAATGTTGCTTCCTGTGTTTCCAGATCTAACCGCCCCTCTTGAGCATCGGTTTTCACTTCTAATCCGTCAGAGAAACCAATTGTTGTACTTGGAGCCACCAGATCAATTTGATCTGGCTTTGGTGCATTTGGTAAAGCAGATTCAGCAGAGATTGAAAAAGCATCACCAGATTTCGTCACGCCAGAATAATGTGGATTGGTAATTTTTTGCCCAACAGCCAATTCGGCCAGTTTGCTGTCGGCAATAATAATACCGTCACGGATAGGGTTGGATTTGGTGAAAACAAAAACACCAATCATCAACAAAGCTGCCAAAATGGGAAGCCCAATTTTGGCAAAGCGCACAAACTGCGAATAGGTGTCTTTTACTTCTGTCATACTGGTTACATGGGCTTATGTTGGGCGTGGGTCAATAGATGTGCCCCGCACAGTTTCGTAACGAAATTTTGTTGCGGCGGATTAATGCGCAAAGATATCTGTATCGGGCCAACCTTCTAAATCTAATGCTGCACGGTGTGGTAGGAAATCAAAACAGGCTTGTGCCAGCTCCATGCGCCCTTCGCGGATCAAGCGCGAATCCAGCTCTTCTTTAAGTTCGTGCAGGTATAAAACATCAGATGCCGCATAAGCGATTTGTTCTTTTGTTAAGTCCGCAGCGCCCCAATCTGAGCTTTGTTGTTGTTTGGAAATATCAACACTTAGCAGTTCTTGAAGCAGGTTTTTCAGCCCATGGCGGTCTGTATAGGTACGCACCAATTTAGAAGCGATCTTGGTGCAATAAACAGGCGCACAGCGCACACCAAAACGATTTTCCATAACGGCAATATCAAAACGACCAAAGTGGAACAGCTTTAATTGATCAGGGTTTGCCAGCATTGCACACAGATTAGGTGCTTCTGTTTGATCTTGTGCAATCTGAACCAGATGCGCATTGCCGTCGCCAGATGAGAGTTGGATCACACACAGTCGATCACGGTGTGGAATCAAGCCCATGGTTTCACTATCGATAGCCACAATCGGGCCAAGATCTAGGTCGTCAGGCAGATCGCCTTGGTAAAGATAATTTGTCATAGGCCTTTCATACCCGCAGTTTTAAAGGCTGGAAAGCAAAACCGTCTAAAAAGCAGGTGCATTTAAAAAAGTTATCCGAAAATTTTGGACTCTGCTGATTATTTAAGTAAGCTGATAGATATAGACACAAGGGAGAACACATCTATGGAGCCACTTAGCGAATCCAAAGTATGGGACTTGGTCAAAGCGAAAGGAACTGACACCGCAAAGGTTACTGTTCTGAAAACTGACGGATCAACACGTATTATCAACGGGTCATTTCAGCCCAGCAGTGAGCTAAAGCTGGATGACAGCATCAAAAGCAGCGGCCGCATTTCTATTTATTGCCAAACAGACAACGCATGGCGCAGCTTTAAACAGCACCGTGTTTTGGAAATTGTCTAAAAACATACTAATCACTGGGGCATCGCGCGGGATTGGCAGAGCTACTGCTATTCTTGCTGGTATGAATGGATGGTCTGTTGGTGTGAATTACCGCTCAGGTTTGGCCGAAGCAGAAGAAACCGCTGCAGCTATTAAAGCTGCTGGTGGTAGCGCCTATATAGTTCAGGGAGATATTTCTAAAGAAACCGAAGTTGTTCGGATGTTTGAAAAAACCGCATCTGAATTTGGGAAAATTGATGCTGTGGTTTTAAATGCGGGCATTGTTGCACCACAAATGGCATTGGCAGAAATGACAGAGGAACGTTTAAGAAATGTCATTGATGTAAACATGGTTGGTACCCTGTTTTGCGCCCGCGAGGCAGCGCGACAGCTACCACGTAATTTATCCGAGCCATCAGCCTCAATTGTGTTTGTATCGTCTGCTGCGTCTAGGTTGGGTTCTGCATTTCAATACGTAGATTATGCTGCAACTAAAGGCGCAATGGATACTTTGACCATTGGCCTGTCAAAGGAATTGGCTGATCAGAATATCCGTGTGAATGCTGTGCGACCTGGACTTATTGAAACAGAAATACATGCAAGAAATGGTCAACCAGGCCGCGCTCAAAGACTAGGAAAAGAAGTCCCAATGGCAAGGTCTGGAACGGCGGAAGAGGTTGCAGAGGCAATTGTTTGGCTTTGCAGTGATGCGGCGTCTTATTCGACAGGGACGATTATTGATGTTGCTGGTGGTATATAAAGTACGATCCGTCTGTTTTGGCACTTCAATCCCAGCAATGACGTAAAACAAACTTGTCCCTGCGTGTTTGAACGGTTATTCCTATGCCAGCAATTAAAACGCCAAGGAAGTTCACATGTCACAATCGCCAAAGCTCGTTACAATCTTCGGGGGATCTGGTTTTGTAGGTCGCTACATTGCGCGCCGAATGGCGAAACAAGGTTGGCGTGTACGCGTGGCTGTGCGTCGTCCGAACGAAGCAATCTTTGTGAAGCCTTATGGGACTGTAGGCCAAGTTGAGCCAATCTTAGCAAACATCCGTGATGATGCGTCTGTCGCTGCAGCTATGTCTGGTGCGGATGCTGTTGTAAACTGTGTGGGTACATTCGATAAAAAAGGCCGTAACAACTTTGATGCGGTTCAAGCCGAAGGCGCTGGGCGTATCGCACGTTTGGCCAAAGCTGGCGGCGTTAAGCGCATGGTTCATATTTCTGCGATTGGTGCAGATGAAGATGGTGAGAGTGATTACGCACGCACCAAAGGTGAAGGCGAAGCTTTGGTCAAAGCCTCCTTCCCACGTGCCGTTATTTTGCGCCCTTCCGTGATCTTTGGCCCAGAAGACAACTTCTTTAACCGCTTTGCTGAAATGGCAAAAATCTCACCTGTTATTCCTTTGATTGGCGGCAACACAAAATTCCAGCCAGTTTATGTGGATGATGTGGCTAAAGCCGCTGTTAAAGGTGTGCTGGGCGAAGCTGCTGCTGGCACTTATGAATTGGGTGGCCCAGATGTGGAAACATTTGCGGCTCTTGTAGATCGTATGTTGAAAGTTGTGCGTCGCAAACGTTTGAAAGCAAATGTGCCGTTCTTTATCGCGGCTATTAAAGCAAAGGCGTTGGATGTTGCTTTTAGTCTGACACTTGGCTTGTTCAAAAATAACATCGTCACAGTGGATCAGGTTAAGCAATTGCGCAGCGATAATGTTGTAGGTGCCAAAGTTAAGGGTTTTGAAAAACTAGGTATTGAACCAACAGCAATGGACGCGGTTTTAGATGAATATTTATACTGTCACCGCCCATATGGTCAGTACACAGAGTTGACGGAATCAGGTAAAAATTTAAACGCTTAAGTGTAAGCCACCCACAGTAAGAAAATGCCCAACAATACGCGGTAGATCACATATGGTGTGAAGCTAACGCTTTTAAGCAGCTTCATCATAAGTGTGAGCGCTAATAATGCTGAAACAAAAGCAAAAAGTGCGCCGATTGCTGCGTCTTTTGCAACCTGTGCATTGGCATCTGATATGACTTCTGCGCCCAACAGAACGCCTGATGCAATAATGGTCGGTATTGACATTAGCATTGCGATGCGTGCGCCATCTTCACGGCTGTATCCCATTTGACGTGCACCAGTGATTGTAATGCCTGAACGTGATGTGCCAGGGATTAATGCAACGGCTTGCCAAAGGCCCAGTTTGATTGCGTCCGGAAAGTTCCAATCTGCTGTGGTTTTGTCCTGCGCCCCTTTTTGATCGGCAAAATAAAGCACGATACCGAAGATCAACATGGCCCATGCGATGACTTTGATAGATCGCAATGCATCGTCATATCCTGTAAGTTTCAATATCAGACCGACGATGATGACAGGAATGGTTGCTGCGATGAGCATAAAGGCAAGTTTGGCACCTTCTGTATCAAAACGACCGCGTAAGATGTCACGACATCCAACTATGGTTTTCTTTACGTCTTGCCAGAAATATAAAATAACTGCGCCTAAAGTGCCGACGTGTACGGCTACATCAATAGCTTGCCCTTGATCTTGCATGCCTGTGAGTTGTGGTAATAGAATAAGGTGGCCTGATGAAGAAACAGGCAGGAATTCTGTCAGGCCTTGGATGACGGCTAGGATAAAAAGATGAAGTAACGACATGATTCGGGCCTGTAATTATGTTGCTTCACACCCTATTGAGGCTTGATTAAAAAGGGAATCCCTTATAAATGTAAGCATTACTTACCTAAAAATGTGTGATAGTATGCGATATTTTTGCAAATCCTACATTTTTCTATATATTAGGTAAGTAATACTGACTTTTATTGTTTTTAACTAAAGTATAGTCGGTAGGTCTTGGAATTATTTCTGCAAACACGAGGGTGTACCTAAAATGGCTGAAAACAAAATGCTAAAATTTGTAAAAGTTGAACGCGACATGCCTGAAAAGCGCGTACCAAACTTACGTACAAATGATTACGATGAGATTTACCAAGAGTTTGCAGCCGAAAAAGCCGCGGAGCAGGCATCGCGCTGTTCGCAATGTGGTGTGCCATATTGCCAAACACACTGCCCTCTTCACAACAACATTCCTGATTGGTTGCGCCTAACAGCCGAGGGTCGTTTGCAAGAAGCGTATGAAGTCAGCCAAGCGACAAATACATTCCCAGAAATCTGTGGCCGTATTTGCCCACAAGACCGCCTGTGCGAAGGCAACTGTGTGATTGAAAACGCAGGCCACGGCACAGTGACAATTGGTGCTGTAGAGAAGTACATCACGGACACAGCTTGGGACAACGGTTGGGTGAAAGCTGCAAAGCCACAATCCGAGCGTGTTGAAAGCGTTGGCATCATCGGTGCGGGCCCTGCTGGTTTGGCTGCGGCTGATATGCTGCGCCGCCAAGGTGTGCAGGTGACAATCTATGATCGTTATGACCGCGCTGGTGGTTTGCTGACATACGGTATCCCCGGTTTCAAACTTGAAAAAGACGTAGTGATGCGTCGTAATGAGCTGCTTTCTGAAAGCGGTGTGAAATTCGTTTTGAACACAAATATTGGCGAAGACATCAGTTTTGCTGACGTACGCGCAAAACACGATGCAATCCTTATTGGTACGGGTGTTTATGCATCGCGTGACCTTGGTGGTCCGGGTGCGGGCAACAAAGGTATCGTGAAAGCGATTGATTATCTGACAGCGTCTAATCGTTTAAACTTTGGTGATACAGTGCCAGAGATTGAAAGCGGTGAATTGAACGCAGAAGGCAAAAATGTTGTGGTCATCGGTGGTGGTGACACGGCGATGGATTGTGTGCGTACAGCGACACGCCAAGGTGCGAAATCTGTGAAATGTCTGTACCGCCGTGACGAGGCCAACATGCCGGGTTCTGTGCGTGAAACAGCGAACGCCAAAGAAGAAGGTGTTGAGTTTGTTTGGTTGGCAGCCCCAAAAGGCTTCACTGGCGAAGGTGACGTTTCTGGTGTTGTTGTATCCAAAATGCGCCTAGGTGCGCCTGATGCATCGGGGCGTCAAAGCCCAGAAGAAATTCCAGGTGCGGATTATACAGAAGATGCTGACCTTGTGATCAAGGCGCTGGGTTTCAGCCCAGAAGACCTGCCAACACTTTGGGATACACCCGAGTTGGAAGTTACACGTTGGGGCACTGTTTTGGCTGATTTCACAACCAAGCAAACATCACTGGATGGTGTGTTTGCTGCGGGTGATATCGTGCGCGGTGCATCATTGGTTGTATGGGCGATCCGTGACGGTCGTGATGCGGCTGACAGCATTATGGATTACCTGAATGCCAAAGCTGCGGTGGCTGCTGAATGATCTTAACACTTCTTAATAAGGCGCAAAATGCGCTGTATGATTTCTGTATGGAAACTGTATGGCAGGCGTATGGCGCGCGAACGGTTAACCTTTTGCCTATAAAGATTAATCCGTCAGACAAGCTGACCCAAGACGGTCAAAACCTTAATAAACTTTTAAATACTAGCGACCGAGATGGGAGCCAAAGATGACAAAATTTGATGCAAACTGGAAAGCGGAACAAGAAGCCAAGCGCGCCTATATGGCCGAGCATGGGATGTACCGTGAAGAAGACGAACACAGCTCTTGTGGTGTGGGTCTTGTTGTTTCTATTGATGGTAAAGCTTCGCGCAAGGTTGTGGAAAACGGTATTGCTGCACTAAAGGCAATTTGGCACCGCGGTGCTGTTGATGCGGATGGTAAAACGGGTGATGGTGCAGGTATCCATGTGCAAATCCCTGTTCCGTTTTTCTATGACCAGATTGAACGCACAGGTCACAAACCACGCCAAGACGAATTGGTAGCGGTTGGTCAGGTGTTTTTGCCGCGTACAGATTTCGGCGCACAAGAAGCCTGTCGGACAATCGTGGAAACAGAAGTTCTGCGCATGGGTTATTACATCTATGGCTGGCGTCATGTTCCTGTGGATGTGTCCTGTTTGGGTGAAAAGGCGGATGCGACCCGTCCTGAAATTGAGCAAATCCTGATTTCGAACTCTAAAGGTGTTGATGAGGAAACATTTGAGCGCGAGCTTTATGTGATCCGTCGTCGTATCGAAAAAGCTGTTAATCAGGCACATTTGAATGACTTTTATGTCTGTTCCATGTCATGCCGTTCGATCATCTATAAGGGTATGATGTTGGCGGAACAGGTTGCGGTATTCTATCCAGATTTGATGGATGAACGTTTTGAATCTGCTTTTGCGATTTATCACCAACGTTATTCAACAAACACATTCCCACAATGGTGGTTGGCACAGCCATTCCGCATGTTGGCGCACAACGGTGAGATCAACACATTGAAGGGCAATGTGAACTGGATGAAATCGCATGAAATCCGCATGGCGTCTAAAAGCTTTGGAGACAGTGCCGACGACATCAAACCAATCATTGCGGGTGGCTCATCTGACTCTGCTGCTTTGGATTCTGTGTTTGAGGTTATGGTGCGCGCTGGGCGTAATGCGCCGATGGCGAAAACAATGTTGGTGCCAGAGAGTTCAAACTCAACTGAAATGAAACCAGAATGGCGCGATATGTATTCATATTGTAGTGCTGTGATGGAGCCATGGGATGGCCCTGCTGCATTGGTGATGACAGATGGTCGTTGGGTGTGTGCTGGTCTGGACCGTAATGGTTTGCGCCCGATGCGTTATGTGATCACTGGCGACGGTTTGCTGATTGCTGGTTCAGAAGTGGGCATGGTGCCGACTGATGAAATGACTGTGCTGGAAAAAGGCGCGCTTGGCCCTGGGCAAATGCTGGCTGTGGATATGGCCGAAGGTCGTTTGTTGCATGACGAAGCATTGAAAGATGAATTGGCTGCAAGTCGTGCGTTTGGCAAATGGGTTAAGAATGTTGTTAATCTTGAAAACCATGACGAAGGCGTAAAAGAGACTGCTAATTTTGCGGGCGCTGAATTGCGCAAACGTCAGATTGCTGCTGGGTATTCCATTGAAGAATTGGAAATGATCCTGCATCCGATGGCTGAAGATGCGAAAGAGGTTTTGGCATCGATGGGTGATGATACGCCGTCTGCTGTTTTGTCGGATAAGTATCGCCCGCTTTCACATTTCTTCCGTCAGGCGTTTTCACAGGTGACAAACCCGCCGATCGACAGTTTGCGCGAACACCGCGTGATGTCTTTGCGGACACGTTTTGGCAACCTACGAAATGTCTTGGATGAAAGCAGCGAACAGACAGAGATTTTGTCTTTGGAAAGCCCATTTGTATCGAACGCACGCTTTGACAGCATTGTTAAATATTTCGGTGACGGTGTTTCGACAATCGATTGTACATTTGATGGATCTTCTGAGGGCGCGTTGCGCGAAGCGTTGAACCGTGTCAAAGCCGAAGCTGAAGATGCTGTACGCTCTGGTTCCAGCCACATTGTTTTGACAGACAAAGGTCAGAACGAGGATAAAGTACCGATGCCGATGATTTTGGCGACCTCTGCGGTACATTCTGGTTTGACCGCAATTGGTTTGCGCACATTCTGTTCGATCAATGTGCAATCTGCGGAATGTATTGACCCGCATTACTTTGCAGTTTTGATTGGTTCAGGTGCTACAACTGTAAACGCTTATCTGGCACAAGATAGTTTGGCGGATCGTATTGAACGCGGATTGTTGGATCAAACTTTGGATGAAGCGATTGCGCGTTATAAAGAGGCGATCAATCAAGGCTTGTTGAAAATCATGGCGAAGATGGGGATTTCTGTGATTGCAGCCTATCGCGGTGGTTTGAACTTTGAAGCGGTTGGTTTGTCCCGTGCAATGGTTGCGGAATTCTTCCCCGGTATGCTGAGCCGTATTTCAGGTATTGGTTTGCATGGTATCCAGCGCAAAGTTGTAAGTGTACATGCGTTGGGCTGGAAAGCAGGCCAAGATGTGTTGCCGATTGGCGGGTTTTACAAAGCACGCCGTTCGGGTGAAACACATGCGTGGCAAGCGCAGAATATGCATATTATGCAATCTGCCTGTGACCGTGCGTCTTATGAATTGTGGAAACAATATTCTGCGAAAATGCAGGCGAATCCGCCGATTGCGTTGCGCGATTTGATGGACTTTAAACCAGTTGCGAAACCTATTCCTGTGGAAGAGGTGGAAAGCATTACATCAATTCGTAAGCGTTTTGTGACACCGGGTATGTCATTGGGTGCGTTGAGCCCTGAAGCACATAAAACACTGAACGTTGCGATGAACCGTATTGGTGCGAAATCGGACAGTGGTGAAGGTGGCGAAGATCCAGCACACTTTGTGCCAGAGCCGAATGGGGATAACCCGTCCGCAAAGATCAAACAAGTTGCGTCCGGTCGCTTTGGTGTGACTGCGGAATATCTGAACCAATGTGAAGAGCTAGAGATTAAAGTTGCCCAAGGTGCGAAACCTGGTGAAGGTGGTCAGTTGCCTGGTATTAAGGTCACTGATTTGATCGCGCGTTTGCGTCACTCTACCAAAGGCGTGACATTGATTTCACCGCCGCCACATCACGATATTTATTCGATCGAGGATTTGGCGCAGTTGATTTATGACCTGAAGCAAATCAATCCACGTGCGAAGGTAACAGTGAAACTGGTATCCTCTTCTGGTGTGGGTACGATTGCGGCTGGTGTTGCGAAAGCGATGGCAGATGTGATCCTGATTTCTGGTCACAACGGTGGTACGGGTGCGTCCCCTGCGACATCTATCAAATATGCGGGTCTGCCGTGGGAAATGGGCCTGAGTGAAGCACATCAAGTGCTGGCGATGAATAACCTGCGTGACCGCGTAACATTGCGGACTGATGGTGGCCTGCGCACAGGTCGTGACATTGTCATGGCTGCGATGCTGGGTGCCGAGGAATATGGTATCGGTACGGCTGCATTGATCGCGATGGGCTGTATTATGGTACGTCAGTGCCAGTCAAACACTTGCCCTGTAGGTGTCTGTGTTCAAGACGAAGAGCTGCGTAAGAAGTTCACGGGTACCGCGGATAAGGTTGTGAACTTGATCACATTCTATGCCCAAGAAGTACGTGAAATTTTGGCGTCTTTGGGTATGCGCTCTATGGATGAAGTCATTGGCCGTGCGGATATGCTGGTGCAGGTTAGCCGTGGTTCTGCGCATCTGGATGATCTGGATTTGAACCCACTTCTGATCAGCGTCGATGCTGCAGATGCGATTGTTTATAACCGCGATAAAGAGCGCCAATCTGTGCCTGACACATTGGATGCGGAAATCCTGAAAGATGCGGAGCCGTTCTTTAAAGATGGTGAAAAAATGCAGCTGTCATATGCGGTGCAAAATACGCACCGTACAATCGGTACGCGTGTTTCCAGTCATATCGTAAAACGCTTTGGTATGCGTAATGAGTTGATGCAGGATCACCTGACAGTGAAATTATCTGGTTCTGCTGGTCAGTCATTAGGTGCTTTCTCACCTCCGGGTTTGAAACTGGAAGTGTCTGGCGATGCGAATGACTATGTTGGCAAAGGCTTGTCTGGCGGTATGATCGTTGTGCGCCCACCAAAAGGCAGCCCATTGATTGCGGCTGAAAACACAATCATTGGTAACACTGTGCTTTATGGTGCGACGGATGGTAAGTTGTTTGCCAATGGTCGTGCAGGTGAACGTTTCTGTGTGCGGAACTCTGGCGCTCAAGTTGTGGTCGAGGGATGTGGCTCGAACGGTTGTGAATACATGACTGGCGGCGTTACCGTAATCATCGGTTCCGTTGGTGCCAACTTTGGTGCGGGTATGACGGGCGGTATGGCTTATGTGTACGACCCAAAGAAACAGTTTGATCGTTATGTGAACCCTGAATCGTTGGAACTGGTTCCTGTGACCGTTCCACATTGGGAAGCTCAGCTGAAAGGCTTACTCGAAGAGCATGTTGCTGAAACAGACAGCCCGAAAGCAAAAGAGATTTTGCACCGTTGGGAAGATGAGCGCGCGAATTTTGTTCAGGTTTGTCCAAAAGAAATGTTGAACAACATTCCGCATCCTCTGTCTTTGGAAAGCGGCAAAAAGTCGGCTTAAATATTGCCAATTAAGATTTAAGGTAGGTACCATTGGTGCCCACTTTTTCTTTGGTGAGATATGCATTTTCATTCTGACAGTTTATTTTCACGAAACTTCATATGGTTGAAGTTTCTATCTGCGCTTTATGTTGTTGGATTGATGGTTGCACATGCAAAATTACCTGATCGATATATCTGGGAAATTGCGGTGTTTTTCTCAGTAGCGATGAATTTCACCTATCCGCTTGCAGCACTGAAAACGGGTAACGCGCAGAGACTAGAGGTTATGTTTGCCCTCTTTTTGATAGTACTGTCATTCGCTGGGCTTGTCATATCGCCCTATTGTGTGATTTCTGCGATTTTTCTGCATGGTGCTTGGGACTTGAGCAAACATCGCGGTTTAGGGGTTCCATTTTTCACATGGTATGTTCTGGGTTGTGTGACAGTGGATTGGTTTTATGTTGCGGCTTTGATCGCTTATGTCGTGACTGTTTAAGGCAAAGTTATTGATCCGTGCCCTATTCCCCTTATGCTGTGAAAAACACGGGGGATAATGTGAGCAAATCCAAAAGCGATACTGGCGTGCCGAAGAAACGATCGTTTCGCCCAATTGGGTGGGTGATGGATCGTTTAAGCGGTATTGTGCGCTTTGCGTTAAAGCTGCTGGTCATTGCGGTTACAGCTGCAGCAGTTATTGTCTTTATCTTTCGGTTTGCGAACCCGCCTGTGAATTATTACATGGCCTCTGAGTGGTACCGATTGGGTGAAATAAAACGCCACTGGGTGCCGATTGAAACGTTTCCCGATTATATGGCGCGGTCTGTTGTGGCGGCGGAGGATGCGAATTTCTGTCATCATTCTGGGTTTGATTTCAGTTCTATTCAAAAGGCATTGAGTGGTAAGGGGAAATTGCGGGGAGCATCTACGCTGTCCCAACAAGTGTCAAAGAATGTGTTTTTGTGGCATGGACGGTCTTGGGTGCGTAAGGGATTTGAGGCTGGTTTTACGGTTTTGGTTGAAATGCTTTGGTCTAAAGAGCGTATTGTCGAAGTTTATTTGAACGTCGCTGAATTCGACGAAGGTGTGTTTGGTGTGGGCGCTGCGGCGAAGCATTATTTTGGAGTGCAGCCAAATAAAATAACACGATTACAAGGAGCACGATTGGCAGCTGTTTTGCCAAGCCCGAAAAAACGATCTGCAAGCCGCCCAACATCGTTTGTGCGCAAGCGTACAAGCCAAATTTTATCGGGTGAAGCGACGATAGAAGCGGATGGGCGCGCAGATTGCTTTCAGTAGAGGTTGAAATGTTTGAAACTTCGGTGCAAAAGCAGATAAGTCCTAACAGAAATCGAAGTCATTAATGTATCGTCTATATCATTTCCCTCTGTCCCCTTTTTCGCGCAAAGTGCGGCTTGTGCTGGCGGAAAAAGGTATCGAAGTAGAGTTGGTTGAAGAAAAATACTGGGAAGCTCGTCCAGAGTTCATGCGGATGAACCCAAGTGGTAAAGTTCCTGTTTTGAAAACAGATAAGCTGACATTGGGCGAGTCGAATGCAATCTGTGAATATATTGAAGAAATACATCCAGAGCCGCCGTTGATGCCAGTTGCCGCTGAAAAACGTGCAGAGGTACGTCGTTTGACGACGTGGTTTGATGATAAGTTTTACCGCGAAGTGACGTTGAATTTATTGGGCGAACGTTTGCAGAAAAAAATTATGGGCGGTGGCTACCCAGAGAGTAAAAACGTGAAGATGGGGTCAAAGAATATCCGTTATCACCTAAGTTATATGGCTTATCTTTTGGATCGCCGCCGTTGGTTAGCGGGTGATCGTATGACGCTGGCAGATTTTTCTGCTGCTGCGCAGATTTCCTGTTTGGATTATATTTCTGATGTGGATTGGAACAGCCATGAGGTTGTGAAAGAGTGGTATGCAAAGATTAAGTCACGCCCTGCATTCCGATCACTTTTGGCAGATCAGTTGCCAGGATTTCCACAGCCACCACATTACGCTGATTTGGACTTTTAATGACCAGCGGGGTGGAAACCCTGCGCGAGCGGCTGCATGAACGTGCGCTGTTTGAAGGCTTTGCCAAAATGGGTATTTGTGCGCCCGATGCCATTCCTTTCGCTGCCGAACGACTTGCCACTTATGTAGACGAAGGCCGACACGGGCAGATGCAATGGATGGCGGAGCGGATGCATTGGCGCGGTAATCCTGCGGAACTGTGGTCAGAGGCAAAGTCGGTGATCATGTTGGCAGAACCTTATACGCCAGAACATGATCCGCTGGAGGTTTTGAACCACTCTGATCGTGCCGCTATTTCTGTTTATGCGCAAAACCGCGATTATCATGATGCTGTAAAGAAGCGCCTAAAACGTGTTGGGCGATGGTTGATTGAGCAAGAAGCGGACACACAGATTAAGGTGTTTGTTGATACGGCCCCTGTGATGGAGAAGCCATTAGGTGGCGCTGCTGGTTTGGGCTGGCAAGGTAAGCATACGAATCTTGTGTCTAATGAGTTGGGTAATTGGTTTTTTCTGGGTGCGATTTTCACGACGGTCGATTTTGAAAAGGATAAAGCGGGTGAAGATCATTGTGGATCATGCCGTGCTTGTTTGGATATTTGTCCGACCAATGCGTTCCCTGCCCCGTATCAATTGGATGCACGTAAATGCATTTCGTATCTGACGATTGAACACAAAGGTCCTGTTGATTTAGACCTGCGAGAAATGATGGGAAACCGCATTTATGGATGCGATGATTGCTTGGCTATTTGCCCGTGGAATAAGTTTGCAATCGAAGCAAAAGACACAATTTATCACGCTCGTGAAGAATTAAAGGCACCAAAGCTTGCAGAATTGGCACAATTAGACGATGCTACGTTTAGAAGCTTCTTCAGTAAATCGCCTATAAAACGTATCGGGCGTAATCAATTTGTTCGTAATGTTTTATATGCAATCGGAAATTCGGCAGATTCAACTTTATTGGATGTTGCTGTAAATTTGATAACTGATGACGATTCAACCGTTTCTGATGCTGCTCGTTGGGCAGCAGGAAAGTTGAGGACCTTATGACTGGTGTAATGCTAAGTTTTGGACATGGTTTTTCAGGCCAAGCCATTTCGCGCGCGCTCTACACAGAAGGTGGTTGGGAAGTTTTTGGAACCACGCGGAATTTCGAAAACTTTGGTAAGATACTAAATTCTGTAGCGAAGCCTGTATTGTGGCCTAATGAAAAACCATTAGCTCCATTATTTGATGATGTGACGCATATCTTAATCTCTGCTGCTCCTGGCAAAGATGGTGATCCCGTTTTGAATGACTTTGCGGACGAGATTAAAGAACGCCGTGATCAATTTGAATGGGTCGGCTATTTGTCGACGACTGGTGTTTATGGTGATCACCAAGGTGAATGGGTTGATGAAAATACTGCTCTGACACCTTCCACGGAGCGGGGAAAAATGCGGGTAGAGGCCGAAGCGGCTTGGGCTGATATGGATTTACCTCTGCATATTTTCCGTTTGGCTGGAATTTATGGCCCCAGTCGCGGGCCATTTTCGAAAGTGAGAAATGGAACAGCCCGGCGGATCATTAAGAAAAACCAGCTTTTCAGCCGTATTCATGTTGAAGATATTGCGCAGGTTGTATTGGCCTCGATAAAGCAGCCAAATCCAGGTGCCATTTATAATGTTTGCGATAATCTTGCAGCCCCACCTGAAGATGTAATCGGGTATGCTGCAGAGCTTTTGGGGCTCCCTGTTCCAAAAGATGAGGATTTTGAGACAGCGGAAATGACGCCGATGGCGCGTAGTTTTTATTCAGAATCTAAAAAAGTATCAAACGAGAAGATCAAAAATGAGCTGGGTGTGGTTTTAAAATACCCAGATTATAAAGTGGGTCTTCAAGCATTGCTGTCAGAAAGCTGACAAAATAAAAGGGACGGTGCATTATATCACCGTCCCTAAAAATCTTTGTGCTTCTGGTTAAACCAGAGCGATCACGACATATTAGTCGTTAGCTGCAACAGCTGCGCCTACTGCAAGAAGCAATAGAACTGGAATGATTACGCCAGCGCCTGAAGAAGCTGAAGAACCTGCAGATGAACCTGTTTCTGCTTCTGCTACTGGTGCTTCTACAACTGGCTCAGACAATGAACCAGCGAATGCTGTTGTTGCTGCTAGAGAAAGAGCAGCTGCTAGTGCGATAGATTTCATTACGAAAATCCTCCAAATTAAATTAGCCCGTCGTATTTGTGGGTAAGGTAGGTGACCCACGACGAACACCCAAGACTGTACCTCGTGGCACTTTTTAACCAGCTTAGTTTTGCTATTGCAACAATAAGATGTCTTAAATAAGCCAAACTAGGGGAAAATGTCGTTAAATTAGCAACACTTGTGTCCCAACCTTGGTCAAATCGAACAATTCGGCAATGTGTTCATTAAATAGCCCAATACAGCCATTCGATGATTTGCGGCCAATTTTGCGCGTATCATGCGTTCCGTGGATGCGGTAATACTGCCAAGTTAGGTACAAAGCATGTGTTCCCATTGGGTTTTCAGGGCCCGGTGGGATGTATTTTGGCCAATCAGGATTGCGTTTCAGCATATTGGCGGTTGGGCGCCAATCAGGGCCAACGCGTTTGCGTACAATTGAGGTACGTCCCAAACGTGTCAGATCATCTGATTCTGGCACTGATGTTGGGAAAAGGCGGTAAGTGTTACCATCTTCTGACCAGTAATGAAGAGCGCGGCTGCGTGTATCTACCAAAACAACGTGGTTTTTTAGGTTAGAAAAGTAAGGGCGCCAGTCTTTTGATCTGAAACTAGATGCATTGCGTTTTACTGTTCCTGCATTTGGATCGGCAATATTTTCTGCATCAATATCTTTGAGTACAGCACTGTCCAATGCGTCCTGAGTCGTGCTTTGTGCCCATGCCTGCGTGCTTATTAAAGTGGGTGCGGCTAGCACAGATCCTGTAAATGCACGTCTAGTTATCTTTTTTTCCATCGTTTTGCTCCGATTTTCGCCGATTCATGGGCAAAATAGTGTCTTTGCTACAATTTTACCACTCAAACATCTGTTATCCACTATGAACGGGGTTCCCAAGAGGTTCAAGTCATCCTAAACAGTACCGAATAAAATTGATCTGACTGTAATGTAAGGCGAATAAATGATTAGAGCATTTCTTGTAAGTATCGCTGCTGTGTTCATATTGGGTGCGTGTACGCCCCCATCTCAAGAACCAGTTGCTGATGGTAAATTTCGCCCGACGATTTTTAAAACGCCTAAGAATGAATCTGGCGTGAACAAACTTTTATTCCGTCATTTGGATACTGTTAATGCCATTCGTTCAGGGCGTGGTTTACCCACTTTAGAATTGTCTGCACAATTAAATGCTGCTGCAAAAACGCATTCGATTGATATGGCTGCACAACAACGCCCATGGCATTTTGGATCAGACGGTTCATCCCCATTAGATCGCGTTGCACGCACTGGTTATATAGGGCAAGCGCTGGGTGAAAACATTTCTGAGACTTATGAAAACGATACAGAAACGTTGCAAGTTTGGATGGCTGATGAGGATTCTCGCGCCAGCATTCTAGACCCAAATGCGCGCTTTATCGGGCTTGCTTGGCACCAAGAAAAGAACGGTAAGATTTGGTGGACACAGATCACTGGCAGCTAAGAACTAGCTGCTAGGTTAAGATGTCTATCTGTGTTCCGTTTTTAACCATCGCATAAATTTCAGCCATTTCTTCATTGGTCACGGATATACATCCTGCGGTCCAATCTGGCTTATTGCGATCGCCTGATAGAACGGGCCCGCCGTGGATAAAAATCTCTCCGCCAGGTTCTTTTCCTTGCGATTTTGCATAAGCAATATCTTGCGCATTCGGATAAGAAATACCAAGGCTTAGATAAAATGCGCTGTTTGGATTGCGGCGATCGATCCAATAACTGCCTTCTGGTGTTTTTCCGTCACCTTCGAATTGTTTGTGACCCGCTGGCGCAAAGCCCAATTCCATGTCGTATCTGCGTAAAACACGTTTGTTGTGCATCAACCACATTTGGCGTGTTGATTTCTCGACTATAACCCGTGTTACAGCTGGTCCATTATACGTTTGAAACTTTTGAATTTGCGGGCTGCCACATGCCGAAAGCATAAGCCCACCTGCTGCAATAGGAAAAAAATCCCGTCTCTTCATTTTATACCCCTGCTTCGCGCGCTATCTCTTTTGCGGATTTGCGTTCACGTTCGGTCGCACTTTTGAGCTGACCACATGCGGCCATTATATCCTCACCACGGGGTGTACGTACAGGGCTAGCATAGCCAGCGTTGTTCACAATTTCGGCAAATGCCTCTATTCGGTCCCAATCTGAGCGCTTATATGGCGATCCGGGCCAAGGATTAAAGGGGATTAAGTTGATTTTGGCGGGGATGCCAGAAATGAGTTTTACCAAGCGATGTGCGTCTGCATCTGTGTCATTCACGTCTTTTAGCATCACGTATTCGAATGTAATGCGTTCAGAATTGGATAAACGTGGGTAATCGCGACAAGCCTGTAACAGCTCGTCGATTTTATGTTTGCGGTTGATTGGAACCAATACATCGCGCACGTCATCGGTGGTGGCGTGAAAACTAATCGCCAACATACAGCCGATTTCTTCGCCCGCGCGAATGATTTCTGGAACGACGCCACTTGTGGATAGGGTGATACGACGACGAGACAATGAAATGCCTTCGTTATCCATGGCGATCAGCATGGCATCGCGCACGTTATCTGTGTTGTAAAGCGGCTCGCCCATACCCATCAAAACGATGTTCGAAACCAAGCGCTTGTCGCCAGGGTCTTTGCCCCATTCATCAAGGTCATCACGCGCAACCATGATCTGACCAACGATTTCACCTGCAGTCAGATTACGTACCAGTTTTTGTGTGCCTGTATGACAGAAAGTGCATGTGAGCGTGCAGCCAATTTGGGACGAGATACACAGCGTGCCACGATTGGCTTCTGGAATATAAACTGCCTCGACTTCGTGCCCGCCAGCAATACGCAACAGATATTTACGTGTGCCATCTTCGGACACTTGTTTGGTTACGATTTCAGGGCGGCCAATGATGAAGTTTTCTGCCAACAAGGCGCGGAAATCTTTGGATAGGTTTGTCATCTCATCAAAAGATTTCGCGCCTTTTTGATACATCCAGCTCCACAATTGATTAACACGCATTTTCAACTGTTTTTCAGGGGCGCCCAATTTCAATAATGCAGCTTTCAAGGCATCGCGGTTCAAGCCAATCAAACTTGGACGTGCGTCAGGATCCTGCTTGCGCGGGATAGTGATATAATCTTGGTTGATCGGTGCCTTTGCGGTCATTGGACTGCTTTCCATAAAATAAGCCCCCAAACAGGGTTTGGAGGCTAATATACCACAATTTCACGCTTTAGAAGCGTATAATGTATTCTTACTTACAGCGCTTTTCGGCTTCTGCGAGTGCGGCTGTGAAGCCAACCAGTGAAAACGTGTCTGTTGTTTGTGTTCCGCGTGCGGATTGTGCGCGTACAACAGCATTTGCACCGCGTTTCATAGATGTACGAATTTGGCTGTCTACGGCACCTGATTCAGGCCATGCGTATTCGCCATCGACATACATTTTATATTCTGATGAACCGACTGTCAGGCCGACTGTACTGTCAGGTGCGAATGGGTAACCGCCTGTGAATGACACTTCGCCGCTTACGCCATTTGACGGCAGGTAAGTTACGAAAAAGCGAATATCGCCACGGTTTACGACAACAGGTTTACCACCTTTGACGTTTACTGTTTTTGTGGGTTTCGAAACGATCCAACACCGTTTTGGATTGTTTTCCACGAACACGGACCAGTCTGATTTGGAATCAACAACATTTGTTGAATCCTGTGCTGATGCTGTGTTTGAATAAAATGACATAGCTGCGGTGATGCTACATACCAATGCAACGGGTCTAATCATACTGCCTTACAGCCTCCAAGCTGTTTTTTATTATTGTTCCGCACAAAATAGGACGGAAATGTGTTGATGTTATGGCAAAATAATTAGAGAACTCGGATTATTATTACCAGACAGTAGATACAAAATGTAGGGAATCGGCGGATTTCCGACCGAAATAGGGGATTGGCAAATGACAGGTTCAGAAATTGTGGCAGAAGTGTGGCGCGGCGACTTCTTAGAATGTGTTCACCGTGGTCATGCTGTGATTTGTGATGTTCAAGGCAATGTGCGTGCTGCCTGGGGTGATCCAGACAAGGCTGTTTTGCCAAGATCATCATGCAAAATGCTGCAAGCTTTACCTTTGATCGAAAGCGGTGCTGCCAAAGAGTTTGGCCTTGGTCCGGAACATCTGGCGCTGGCTTGTGCATCACACCAAGGTGCCGCCATTCATACAGATCGTGTGACCAAGTGGTTAGATCATATTGAATTGTCTGAAAGCGATCTGCGCTGTGGTGGACATCAACCACATGACGAGGATGCGCGCAAAGGTATTTATTGTGATGATCACTGTATCGACCAAACGCATAACAACTGCTCAGGCAAACACGCTGGGTTTTTGACGTTGAACAAACGTCTGGGCGGCGGGTCAGAATATAACGAGATTGATCACCCGATCCAAAAAGCAATCAAAACAGCCATTGAAGAAATGGCAGGTGAAGACACCCAAGGTCATGTGATTGACGGTTGTTCTGCCCCAAACTTTGCCGTGTCATTAAAAGGCCTAGCGCATTCCATGGCGCGTATGGCTGACCCACGCGGATTGGGTGATGCACGCGAAACCGCAGCACGTTCTTTGGTGGAATCAATGGGCAAGCATCCCGAATTGGTTGCGGGTGAAACACGGGCATGCACCGATTTGATGCGCGCGATGGATGGTAAGGTGGCTGTGAAAACGGGCGCCGAAGGGGTGTTTATCGCGATCCTTCCAGAACAAGGTTTGGGTGTTGCGCTGAAGATAGAAGACGGCGCCACACGCGCATCAGAAGCTGCGATTGCTGCGCTATTGGTGCGATTGGGTGTTGCAGATGCTAACAATCCGCTGGTGAAAAACCGTCTGTTTGCAGAGCAGCGTAATTGCAACGATTTCTTAGTTGGCTCTATTCGTCCAAGTGATGCGATTTATAAAGGTGGGGCGGCTATTTCTTAGTCGTTTTCACTTCATCATCTGGTGGGTTCAACATCGTGATTTCACGACGTGGATAAGGGATGCTTATATTGTTTTCTTGTAGCGTATCCCAAAGCGCCAGATAAACGTTGCCGCGAATATTGGTCAGACCTTTGTTGGGATCGCGGATCCAGAACCGTAGAATGAAATCGATCGAGCTATCACCAAAATTAACCACGTGGCATACGGGTGCTGGATTGGTGACAACGCGGTCGACGGTTAGGGGGGCTTGGGAGGCCACCTTTTTCACCTCATGTGGGTTGCTGGAATAATCGACGCCAAAGAAAATATCCAAACGGACAAAGTCGGATGAATGGGACCAGTTGATCACTTGGTTGGTGATGAAATCTTCATTGGGGATCAGATGTTCGCGTCCGTCGCGTGTGGTGACAGATGCATAACGTGCACCCAGTTGGGTGATCCAGCCAAAGGTGTCGTTTAATGAAATCACATCACCAGGTTTGATGGATTTATCTAGCAGGATGATGATGCCTGAAATCAAATTGGATACGATTTTTTGTAAACCGAAGCCGATACCCAAACCGATGGCGCCCGATAGAACAGCAAGACTACCCAGATCAAAACCAACTGCTTTTAGCCCCATTAGGAATGCCGTTGTATAAAGGCCGATTTGAAGTGTTTTTCCCAACAGAACCTTGATCGACGGTGACATGTCTTCGATCTTGTCTATCCGCTTTGCGCCTGCATTAGAAATCAGGCTTGCGAGGATAAACAACGCTGCCAATGAAAAGATTGCGACCATGACCATCAACACGGATATACGTGTGTCGCCAACCTCTAATGCGGCACTGTCCAATACGGCTTTTGCAGACTCTAAGAAGCCTGTCATTTGTAAGGTGACAATAATCCAACCCATCCACATGACGAGTGACCGTAACGCTTTGTTTTTTATAAATGCGCTGATGACGGAAATGATCAGCCAAGCGAAGGCAAGTTTTACAGACAGATCAACGAAAAAGGATCGGCTGGGCCATGTCAGCATTTGCATCAGTGTGACTATAGAGAACCCGATAGGGACATATATCAACAAAGCCAAACGCCGATGCACATCTACGAAAACATGTGAGATGCGGCCGATAAATCCCGTTCTGGTTTCAAACCATTTTTCGCACTTTGGGTATAATATACGGGCCAATAGAATACAAAACAGGACAGTGACCGTGATGATCCCCAACTGATACAAAGCCCATTTCTGGGTTATCCGATCCCCAAATTGTAAGATATCGGTCCAAAAATCCTGTGCAGATGAAATTATCTCTGTAGATTCGGTTGCTGTCTCTTCTTGATTTTCCATAGTTTTCCTTGCCCTTAATGCCACGATAGGCTGATTGCTTGGGTTTTTCCAGTGCTTGGAATGTGGGAGTGAAAAAGAAATTGACTCAATGTATTTTGTTTATTAATTATCGTAAAACATTAATTTATAATAAGGTTGCTGAGATGCAAAAAACCAAAGTTAAATATTTATCTACGATCATTATGATCGGTCTGGCGATTTTTCTGGTCTATTATCCATACCGTGTATTCAACGAGATTGTCCCCTTTGCACTTACCAAACCAGAGCTTTGGGAAACGCATTGGATGGTTGAAAAAGGGGTCACGATCCCAACAGGTATTCGGCTGGCTTATCTGGTTTTGTGGTTGGTTCCTGTCCTGGCAACTATGGCTATGACAGCCATCGCGATGCACTTTTTCTATTTATTACGACAGGGGGTATATTTTGACCCCAGAACAGTTCGTGATGTTCAATTGATGGGGTTATGTGCGGTTGTTGCGGGCGCAGGTATTACCCTTGCGTATTCAGTGGTGAACTGGCTGCTTACATTTATGAATGTGGCTGACAAGCAGGGTATTCACTTTGGATATGACCCCTCTGAAATCAGTCTGATTTTAACGGGAGCTGGGTTGTTCATCGGCGGCTGGGTTTTGAAAGTTGTGGCTTTGCAAGACCAAGAGATTAAGGATTTTGTGTAATGTCAGTTCAATCGTTTAAACAAAAAGTACAGTTTGGCGCTGGGGCGCTGATGATCCCTACCGCGATCTATCTGATCTATTATATCTATGAATCTTTCAGCCGGTTTATTTCACGGTCTTTTACGCATCCTGAATTTTGGGAAAACCATTGGATGATTGATGAGGGTGTTAAGCTGAGTTTGAATATTCGTATGATGTATTTCTTTGGCTGGATGCCCACGATTATTGCATCCATTATCTCAATTCTATTTGGTCTGTATTTACTGAACCGTCTGCGCAAAGGTTTGTTCTTTGATACGCGCACAGCTTGGGCTGTTCAAATGCTGGGCGGGATGAGCGTTTTGGTGATCATTTTGGATACGATCATGGAATCAATTACAGCGGTTTTGATTACGTCACAAAACGCAGATGGTGGATGGCCGCTGGCTTATCAATATGATCCGACTGATATAAAGAACCTTATATTGGCTGCTGTCATATTTGCATTTGGCTGGATGATGCGCGAGGCGATGACGATTGACCAAGAACACAAGGAATATGTGTAATGGCCATTGTTGTACGTCTGGATGTGATGCTTGCGAAACGTAAAATGCAATCCAAAGAGCTGGCAAAGATTATTGGTATTTCGGAACAGAACCTGAGCTTGCTAAAATCAGGCAAAGTGCGCGGTGTGCGGTTTGAAACGCTTAATAACATCTGTGTGGCGTTGGATTGCACGCCAGCAGATTTGCTAGAGTTTGAACCTGACGCTTGAAGCCAAGCTCACAAAGGGGTATTGCCCCTATATGAACAGAATCTTTGATATGGATGATAAAACACGCTTGCCTTGGCGGTTCCACGGTGAGCGTCTTGCCGTGCTTGGCGACCTGCGCGCGTAATCCATATCCACGACTAGCCCTAAAAGCCAAATTCTAAGCGGAGGAGAGACATCATGTCCGCACCAAAAACTATATATGATAAAATCTGGGACGCTCACGTAGCGCATGAAGCCGATGATGGCACATGTTTGCTATACATCGACCGTCACCTTGTACACGAAGTGACATCACCACAAGCCTTTGAAGGTTTGCGCATGTCTGGCCGTACTGTGCGTGCACCAGAAAAAACAATTGCTGTGCCTGATCACAACGTTCCAACAACATTGGACCGTGCCAAAGGCATTGATAACGAAGAAAGCCGCATCCAAGTGGAAGCTTTGGATAAGAACGCAAAAGAGTTTGGCGTTCACTATTATCCAGTATCAGACGTGCGCCAAGGTATCGTGCACATCGTTGGCCCAGAGCAAGGTTGGACTTTGCCGGGTATGACAGTTGTTTGTGGTGACAGCCACACAGCGACACATGGTGCTTTTGGTGCGTTGGCACATGGTATTGGCACATCAGAAGTTGAGCATGTTTTGGCAACACAAACGTTGATCCAAAAGAAGTCAAAGAACATGAAGGTGGAAATCACTGGGTCTTTGCGTCCAGGTGTGACAGCGAAAGACATCACTATGTCAGTCATCGGTCATACAGGGACTGCTGGTGGTACGGGTTATGTGATTGAGTATTGCGGCCAAGCCATCGAAGAGCTGTCTATGGAAGGTCGCATGACTGTCTGTAACATGGCGATCGAAGGCGGCGCGCGTGCTGGTTTGATTGCACCAGATCAGAAAACATTCGACTACGTTAAGGGTCGCCCACATGCACCAAAAGGTGCGGATTGGGACGCCGCATTGGCGTATTGGAAAACATTGTTCACTGATGAAGATGCACATTTCGACCTTGTTGTGACCTTGAAGGGCGAAGACATTGCACCAAGCGTGACTTGGGGCACTTCACCAGAAGACGTATTGCCGATTGATGCCGTTGTACCAAACCCTGCTGACTTTGAAGGTGGTAAGGTTGATGCGGTTGCGCGTTCCTTGGAATACATGGGTTTAGAAGCGGGTCAGAAATTGACAGACGTTGAAATCGACACTGTGTTTATCGGATCTTGCACAAACGGTCGTATCGAAGACTTGCGTGCAGCAGCAGCTGTGTTGAAAGGCAAAAAGATCAAAGACGGTATGCGTGCGATGGTTGTGCCTGGTTCGGGTCTTGTGCGTGCACAGGCCGAAGAAGAAGGCTTGGCCGAGATTTTCAAGGACGCTGGTTTCGAATGGCGCATGGCAGGGTGTTCAATGTGTTTGGCGATGAACCCAGATCAATTGGCGCCGGGCGAGCGTTGTGCAGCAACGTCTAACCGAAACTTTGAGGGTCGTCAGGGCCGTGGCGGACGCACACACCTACTAAGTCCAGCAATGGCAGCAGCAGCGGCTGTGACTGGTAAATTGACTGACATCCGTGAATTTGAAGGAGCGGCATAATGGAAAAGTTTGAAAACGTATCTGGTGTTGCGGCACCTATGCCATTGATCAACATCGACACAGATATGATCATTCCAAAGCAGTTTTTGAAAACAATTAAGCGCTCTGGTTTGGGTGTGAATCTGTTTGATGAAATGCGTTACGACGACAAGGGTAATGAAATCGAAGATTTCGTGTTGAACCAGCCAGCATATCGCGATGCGGAAATCATTGTGGCGGGCGATAACTTTGGCTGTGGCTCATCACGTGAGCATGCACCTTGGGCATTGAAAGATTTTGGCATCAAAGTGATTATCTCGTCTTCATTTGCGGATATTTTCTATAATAACAGCTTTAAGAACGGCATTTTGCCAATCGTGCTGCCACAAGAGCAGGTGGATGTGTTGATGGAAGACGCGCAAAAGGGTTCAAACGCGCGTATTACGGTTGATTTGGAAAATCAGACGGTGTCTGCAACGGACGGTACAGAGTTCAAATTCGAAGTTGATCCATTCAAAAAGGAATGTTTGATGGATGGTTTGGACGATATTGGCCTGACAATGCAGAAAGTTAAGGCAATCGATACGTTCGAAGCAGAATATGGCAAAAATATGCCCTGGGTATAAGATTTATACCATATATAGTATCAAAGGCTGCTTTCGAGCAGCCTTTTTTGTATTGTTTATGTGTTAACAAACACTCGAAACCTACTGAATCTGCACAAATTTTTAAAAAAAGCTTGACGAATAAGGCTTTATTGACACAATTAGGGCAATAATAAGGCTCAAAAGCCAAATCGATCCTGAAAATGGGGTCAAAAACGAGGACGAGGCAGTGTTTTTAAGACTTACAGGGGCAACTGTAAGGGCGGTGTGCGTAGCGTGTTTGATAATGCTACCAGCTTTCTTACTTTCTGGGGTTTCCCAATCTTCTATGGAATTTACGCGTATTTTGGCAACGATTGCATCGGTATTTGTCATTTATGAATATGGTTTTTCATCACCGTCGTTGATCGAGTTCAGATCAGCTGCACCTTATAATCGTATCCGGTTCTTTTTACTTGTAGCGCTTGTTTTGGCACCAACGTTTATTATTGGCTATGCGCTTGCAGGTGTAGAGATGACAGGATTCATACCTGCGATCGCAAACAAAGGACTTGTAATCCTAGACTTTATTTACAGCCCATTTATGGGAGTTGCTAAGATATTAAGCGGGGATAATGAAAGCCTTCAGGCTGCAATCGCCCAAGCTGTTGCATTTAATACTGTTGTTATGTTGGCATGTGTGATCGCGTTTAGTGTTGCGATTTATATAAATCTTTGGCGCTTTGGCGGTGTAGATTTCAACATGTGGCAAAATATGCCCACCTATAAATCATACGAACATCAGTCACTACAAGAGCGTTTGATGAACTCTGCATTCTCTAGTCTTGTCATTGCATGCTTGGTGCCTCTGTTAGGGCCAACGCTTGCAGAATTCATCATGACGAGTTTTTCTGAAAATGGGCGTTTAGCGCCAATTATGACCATATGGGCAATTGCATTTTGGTCATTTGTTCAGGGTGCGTTTTTGTTACGGGCAGCTGCTTTGGCCAAAATCGCGTTCAGTCATACGGATCAGGGTGGTATAGTTGCCTCTTTGGGTAGCAGACACTCTTAAAATAAGCCCGTTACCTTGACCATCGGACGATAGCAGATTACGGCATATCCAAGTTTTAAAAAGGATATGACGGACATGAACACTCCATCTTTATTGATATTGCCGGGTGACGGCATCGGCCAAGAAGTTATGACTGAGGTACAGAAAATTGTAACTTGGTTTGGTGACAAACGTGATCTGCAATTTGATGTGTCCGAAGATCTTGTTGGTGGTGCTGCTTACGACAAGCACGGCACACCATTGCACGACGACACAATGGCAAAAGCACAAGAAGTAGATGCAGTTTTGTTAGGTGCTGTTGGCGGCCCTGCATATGATGATCTAGACTTTAGCGTGAAACCAGAACGCGGCTTGCTGCGTCTTCGTAAAGAAATGGATTTGTTTTCAAACTTGCGCCCAGCACAATGTTTTGACGCGCTTGCAGATTTCTCATCTTTGAAAAAAGATATCGTTTCTGGCTTGGACATCATGATCGTACGTGAATTGACATCTGGCTCATATTTCGGCGAACCACGTGGTATTTTCGAAGAAGACGGCCAGCGTGTTGGCATCAACACACAACGCTACACAGAAGCAGAAATCAACCGTGTTGCACGTTCTGCATTTGAATTGGCAAAACGCCGTGGCAACAAAGTGTGTTCCATGGAAAAAGCCAACGTTATGGAAAGCGGCATCCTGTGGCGCGAAGTCGTAACAGCGATCCATGCTGCGGATTACCCAGAAATTGAATTGTCACACATGTATGCAGATAACGGTGCGATGCAATTGGTGAAAGCGCCAAAACAGTTTGATGTGATCCTAACAGACAATCTGTTCGGTGATATCCTATCTGACTGTGCAGCGATGCTAACAGGTTCCCTTGGCATGTTGCCATCTGCATCTTTGGGTGCACCAATGGAAAACGGTCGCCCGAAAGCGTTGTACGAACCGGTACACGGTTCTGCACCAGACATCTCTGGCCAGAACAAAGCGAACCCATCTGCATGTATCCTAAGCTTTGCAATGGCATTGCGTTACAGCTTTGATCAAGGTGAAGAAGCGACACGTTTAGAAAAAGCTGTTGAAACAGTTTTGGCCAAAGGCATCCGCACTGGCGACTTGATGATGGCAGACGGCGGCACGCCAGTTTCAACAACTGAAATGGGTGATGCAATTATCGCTGAATTGGAAGCATCGCTTTAAGTTTATTAGAGATAAGAATTTTGAAAGGCCGTCCTTCAGGGCGGCCTTTTTATGTTGCCAATAAGGTTTTTTTCTTTGTACGAGCAGCTGCAACACTCGCAAGTTTCACATGTCCAAAACCACGTATGTCTTGTGGGAGTTCTGCCAGTTTTTGGGCTGTTTCTGTATCAAGAGTATCAAGATCTAATACGGTTTCCTTGTATTCGTCTATAAGTGCACGTTCCATTTTACGTTCAGTTGTATACCCAAACAGATCAAAGGCCGTGCCGCGCAAACCCTTGAAGCGTTTTAGGATAGAGAAGGCTTTGAATATCCACGGGCCAAATTCGATTTTCTTTGCCTTGCCTGTCACAGGATCAGGGCGACAAAGAAGCGGTGGTGCTAGGGCGATCTTAAGTTTCAAATCACCTTCGAACTGTGCCTTTAGGTTTTTCATAAAGCTGTCTTCGGAATACAAACGTGCGACTTCGTATTCGTCTTTATATGCCATCAGCTTGAACAGGTTTTTGGCCACAGTAAGGGCATATGGTTTGTCTGCAACTTGTGCCATGAAATCACTGTATGATTTGGCGTAAGCAGCGTTTTGATAAGCGGTTAAGCGTTCCACGCGGTCTGCTATAATCTCATCCAAACTTGTCAGTTCAGGCGCCTTGATTGTTTTAGGCATGTACGCATCTAAACGGGCAGGATCAATCACCCAGTGGCGTCCTAATGTAAACGCATTTTGGTTCATCTTAATCGCCACGCCGTTTAGTTTGATCGCATGCATGATGGCTTTATCTGTCAACGGGATCAGACCCTTTTGATATGCAACACCCAGCATGAACAGGTTGGCGCCAATACTGTTACCCAGCAGTTTAATCGCATATCTAGTAGCATCCACAAATGCAGCGTTGCCACGATCAACAGCTTCAGCAATACGGTCGTGCATCAAATCTGTGGGCAATGTGAAATCGCGTTGCAGTGTGAAATCTTTTGGCATTTGCTCGTGGGTGTTGATCATCACCTGTGATGATTTTGAAAGCGTTGAAAGCGCTGGGTTTCCAGCGGATACAACCACATCACAGCCCAATAATAAATCTGCGGTACCTTCTGCCACACGGATGCTTTTTACATCCTTAGAAGAGTTCGCCAATTTCACATGCGAAAACACGGAACCGCCTTTTTGTGCCAAACCAGCCATATCAATCAAGCCGCTGCCTTTGCCATCCAAATGGGCAGCCATGCCCAGCAATGCGCTGATGGTCACAACGCCCGTGCCGCCGATGCCAGTGACAAGAATAGAGTAGGGCGTTTCCAACGCTGGTTTGCTGGCTGGTTCTGGCAAATCAGGTAGGTCAATTTTGGCCGCTTCGGGTTTACGCGGCGTGCCGTTTTTTACACTGACAAAGCTCGGGCAGAAGCCATCTTGGCAAGAGAAATCTTTGTTACAGGCGGATTGGTCAATTCTGCGTTTGCGGCCCAAAGGTGTTTCTAGCGGTTGTAATGCAACACAGTTGGATTGCACGCCGCAATCGCCGCAGCCTTCGCAGACATCGGGGTTTATGAACAGGCGTTTGTTCACGTCCTCCATCGTGTTGCGCTTGATACGGCGACGTTTTTCTGTGGCACATGTTTGGTCGTACAACAGGACGGTTACGCCTTTAACCTGTGCTAGGTCTTCTTGTACTTTGATCACATCGCGGCGGTGATGCACATCCACATCTGCGGGTAATTTTGCTGTATCAATACGCGAAATATCATCGGTGACATAAGCCAGCTTTTTCACACCCGCGCCCAGTACCTCTGCCACGATATCATAGGGACCAAGACCGCCTTCGTGTGCTTGTCCGCCCGTCATGGCAACAGCGTCATTATATAGGATTTTATAGGTGATGTTCGTGTCAAACGCGACGGCGCCACGTAGGGACATCAGGCCAGAGTGGTTGTATGTGCCATCGCCCAAATTCTGGAACACATGATCGCGTTTGGAAAACTTGCTTTCACCAATCCAGTTGGCGCCTTCACCCCCCATATGGGTGTAGCCTTCGACATTGCGATCCATGAATTGCGCCATGTAGTGACAGCCAATGCCAGCGAAACCACGTGCGCCTTGGGGTAATACGGTCGATGAATTGTGCGGACAACCTGCGCAGAATGCGACGCCGCGTGTGACGGGCAGTTCTTCGCGGGTTGCTGCCATGCGGGCTTTTAAATCGCTGACTTTATTTTCCAGTGATTTGCCATCTTTCAATGCCAGCAAGCGCGTGCCAATTTGCGCTGCAATCTGTGTGGTGGTTAGGGCGTATTCCACTTGGAATAATGTCTCGCCCGTTTCCGATGTTTTACCGATAACAGAGGGACGTTTTTCCAGATCATAGAGAATGCTTTTGATCTGACCCTCCATCAGGCCGCGCTTTTCTTCGACAACGATGATTTGTTCTAGGTCTTTGGCAAAGTCCAAAATGCCAGTAGGTTCCAACGGCCAAGGCATAGCCACTTTATACAGCGCCAACCCCATCTGATAGGCGCGTTTTTCATCAATGCCCAGTTCTTCGAAAGCTTGCAGAATATCCAGATAAGATTTGCCTGTGGACACAATCCCGATCTTGGGTTTTGCACCGCCTGTATAAACCACTTTGTTCAACTGGTTTTCACGCACATAGGCACGCACGGCGTTCAGTTTATGCTGGTGTAAACGCGCTTCTTGCTCAACGGGGGGATCGTTTAGACGGATGTTTAAACCGCCCTCTGGCATGTCATAATCGGCAGGAATACGCGTTTGAATGGCATCCAATGCAACGTCTACAGTGCCCGAAGATTCGATGTTATCCTTCACACCTTTCAATCCGCACCAAAGGCCAGAAAAGCGTGACAATGCCCAGCCGTGTAATCCGTATTCGATGATTTCGGAAATATTTGCGGGGTTTAAAATAGGGATCATGGCATCGCGCAAAGCGTATTCGCTTTGGTGTGCCGTGGTGGAACTTTCGCAGGTGTGATCATCCCCCATCAACACCAAAACACCACCGTTTTTAGATGTACCTGCAAGGTTGGCATGTCGGAATACATCGCCCGTGCGATCCACGCCTGGGCCTTTGCCGTACCACATGGCAAAGACGCCATCGTGTTTGCCATCACCGCGCAATTCGGCCTGTTGTGTGCCCCAAATGGCAGTTGCGGCTATGTCCTCGTTTAGACCCGCTTCAAAGATGACGTTCGCTTCTGTCAGCTGTTTTTTGGCAACGCCGAACTGTTGATCCAATCCACCAAGGGGTGATCCGCGATACCCTGTAATGTATCCACCAGTGTCCAAACCATTCACACGATCACGTGCGGCTTGCATCAAACACAAACGAACAAGCGCTTGCGTGCCTGATGTATAGATGCGGGTTTTGTCTAGGTCGAATTTGTCCTCAAGGGATGTATCAAAATAGGTCATAAATACTAACCTATCCCAAAAATCTGTAATTTCAATCTTTTTATTTTTATGAAGAACAATAACATATGATTTGTGCTTAGGTTTTATTTCGCTAGGCTGACGGAAAGATTTAAGTAAATTTTGGAACCAAGATGAGCCTCAGCATATATTTCCTCGTTATCCTTGCCGCCTTTCTGCATGCCACTTGGAATGGGTTGGTAAAAAGTGGTTTGGACAAAACAATGAGCATGAGTGCAGTGGTTTTAGGCCAAGCATTGTTTGGGTTTGGGGTTTTATTTTTTGTACCAACTCCTGCATTTGAAAGCTGGCCGTATTTGCTTTTTAGCGGTGCACTTCATGTTGGATACAACGTTTTCTTAATGTCAGCCTACCGTATCGGCGACCTGACACAGGTCTATCCAATTGCGCGTGGTTTGGCGCCTGTTTTGGTGACAATTGTTTCGATTATGGTGTTGGGAATTCAATTCCAATCATTGCAATTATTGGCCATAGCTTTGATCGTTTTAGGTATCGTAAGCCTTGCGCGTGTGCGCGAAGTGGATGGCGGACAGAATCATAAAGCGGCTGTTTTGGCGATGATAACGGGGTGCTTTATTGCGTCATACTCCATGATTGACGGTATCGGGGCGCGTGTCGCTGGAACGGGTGTTGGGTTCTATGCCTACTCTGCGATCATCGGGTGCGTGATGTATTTTTGTACAGTTCCATTCTGGCAACCCCAAGTGTTGGGTGTGTTGAAAACAGGTAAAATGGTAACTGTTTTGGGTGGCGGCGCATCATTCACTGCCTATGCATTTGTTGTATACGCCTTTACTCAGGCACCAATCGCATTGGTTACGGCCCTGCGTGAAACCAGCATTATTTTCGCCTTGTTCATTGGCGTATTCTTTTTGAAAGAACGTTTAGATTTGGGCAAAGTTCTGTCCACCTTCTTGACCCTAACGGGTGCTGCTTTGATGAAATTGGCCAAGGTTTAAAAACCTCTCACAACAGTGTCATTGGTATTTTATCACCACTTACGTCAATCATATGCGCTAAGAGGAGATGATTATGATTTCACGTCGCCAGTTTACCGCGCTTTGCGCTGGCACTGCTGCAATCCCTTCTGCGAGCTTTGCGCAATCTCTATCTATGGATGATGCGCACCACGCTTTGGTTTTTGGACAAGAGGCGGAATATTTAGCAGCACTTAAGGCTATTTCAGAACGTGGTAATCAAGATATGATCCCAGGGCTTATCCTTGGCTTGCGGTTTACCCGTATGTCAGTCGCCCCTTTGATCGAAGTGTTGCGCCAGCTGACAGGCGATACGAAAATCGGGAAATGGTCGCGTTGGAATGATTGGATGCTGTGGCAAGAAGCTCATCCAGAGGTGGTGCCGCACGAAAGCTATGCCACGTTTAAACGCGAAATGTATCTGACGATTGATCCGAATTTTGATGTGTTTCTAAAGCCAAAACATTTCAGACAAGACCGCATGAAAATCCGCATGGAAGAGATCACATGGGGTGGTGCGCGCAAAGATGGTATCCCATCGCTGGACAATCCTGAATTGGTACCCGCAACAGATGCAAAAGCGGCCTATATGCTGGATGATGATCTGGTGTTTGGTGTGTCGATCAATGGCGACACACGCGCCTATCCGCTGCGCGTGATGGGCTGGCACGAGATGTTCAATGCGGTGATTGGTGGCGTGCCTGTGGCACTGGCCTATTGCACATTATGCGGGTCTGGCATTTTGTTTGAAACGGATGTCGTTGGGCGCAGCGAACCATTTGTATTTGGATCATCTGGATTTTTGTATCGTTCAAATAAGTTGATGTTCGATCGCCAAACCCATTCCTTGTGGAACCAATTCACTGGCAAACCTGTGTCTGGAGAATTGGTGAACAGTGGGATTGAGTTGAAACAGCGCCCAGTGGTGATTACGACATGGAGGGATTGGAAAGCTAGCAATCCAGATACAACGATTGTGACGTTGAACACAGGATTTGACCGCGATTATCGCACTGGCATTGTATATGGTGATTACTTTGCATCGGGTGAATTGATGTTCCCGACGATCGTTGATCAATCGCGTCATCGTCAAAAAGATTACGTGTTTGGCGTGCGTGCGTTTGGGGGTGCTAAAGCCTGGCCGCTTAAGGCATTCGCAGAAAATCCTGTGATTAACGATGCTGTTGCGGGGCAAGAATTGGTTTTAATCGGAGATGTTAAAAAACGTGCTGTGCGTGCGTATGAACGCAAAGGGTATGCGTTTAAACAAACTATCAATGGAAAGTTGAAAAGCACCGATGGCACGCTTTGGACTATAACTGAAAATGCACTGCTGTCAGAAAGTAACGAGCGCTTACCAAGGGTAGCAGGACACATTGCTTATTGGTTTGCGTGGAATGGATATCTGGCGGATGTATCCGAAGTTTATGATGGGTAATAGTCAGTCACTTTGAGTAACGTTCTAAGCGTTCTTCAAGGGTGCCACTGTGTAATTCAAACATATGGTTATCATAATCATAGAAATATATGGAGTGGCCTTCGCCCTCTACACGCGATCTGCCCTCGCGCAGTTTAAGACCAAGAGATTGTATTTTCTTTAGACGTTCATCATATTCACTGGCGTCCATTTTAAATGCAACATGATTATAGGTTTGTGTCGGAAGTGGTTCACCTTCCATAATGGCAACCCAAACACCGCCGATATCGAAAAACCGTTCCTTTGAAAGTGAAAATTTTTTATCGCCACTGTCATATATTTTTCGGGCATCTAATACGGTTGTTAGCATGTTCTCCATTTTATCCAGATCGCTAACAATGAATGTTATGTGGCTTAAACCTTGTATCATGTTCACATACTAACGAAGCTTAACTTCAAAATCTTCACCAATACCATGCACGCTATCGCGCGGTTTGATGATTACGGATTTAGTACCTGTTGGAATAGTGACCCCACCCAGTGAACGCGTAAACGGTTGCTCGTTTACATGCGGGTGCGCCAATACGCGGTAGCCCAGTTCGGTGCCATCTTTCAGGTATACACCCCAACCATCAGCATAATGATCCCAGCCTGTATCAGCATGTTTCAATGTGACATCAAAACGCCATGTGGACCCTGATTTACCAGCATCTACGGCGATGATTTTCGGGGAATCAGCCAGTGCTGATGTGGTGATTAGGACGGCCGCTAGGGCTGTAAACGTAAATTTGATGACGAAACCTCATTCTTTTGCAACAGAATACAAAGAATCTGCGCATTTGGCATTTCACAATAGTGTTGAACAGAGTATAGCCGCCTCGTTCGCTTATGAACATGTCCAAACTTTAACTTAGGAGACCTAAAATGGGTTACCGTATTGTCGTCGCGGGTGCCACAGGCAACGTAGGCCGCGAAATGCTAAATATTCTTGATGAACGTCAGTTCCCGATTGATGAGATTGCTGTGCTTGCAAGCCGCAATTCACTAGGAACGGAATGTAGCTTTGGTGACAAGACGTTGAAGACGGAAGATTTGGACACTTTCGATTTCACGGGTTGGGACATGGCTTTGTTTGCTGTGGGTTCTGATGCAACTAAAGAGTATGCGCCAAAAGCGGCAGCAGCTGGTTGTGTGGTGATCGATAACTCTTCGCTATACCGTTACGACCCAGAGATCCCGTTGATCGTGCCAGAGTGTAACCCTGAAGCAATTCACGATTACAAAAACAAAAACATCATTGCCAACCCGAACTGTTCAACTGCACAGATGGTTGTGGCACTGAAGCCTTTGCATGACCGTTCAAAGATCAAACGTGTTGTTGTTTCAACTTACCAGTCTGTTTCAGGCACTGGTAAAGCAGCGATCGAAGAATTGTGGAACCAGACCAAAGGTAAATATGTACCAGGTCAGGAAGTGGAAGCGAGTGTTTACACAAAAGACATCGCATTCAACGTGATCCCACATATCGATGTATTCATGGATGATGGCTCCACCAAAGAAGAGTGGAAGATGGTCGCTGAAACAAAGAAGATCATCGATAAATCCATCAAAGTGACAGCGACTTGTGTGCGTGTGCCTGTATTCGTGGGTCACTCTGAAGCAGTGAACATCGAGTTCGAAGATTTCGTGGATGAAGACGAAGTGCGTGACATCCTGCGTGAAGCACCAGGTGTTATGGTTGTCGATAAACGCGAAGACGGTGGTTATATCACACCGATCGAATGTGTGGGTGAGTTCGCAACATATGTCAGCCGTATCCGCCAAGACAGCACAATTGATAACGGTGTGAACCTGTGGGTTGTTTCCGACAACCTGCGCAAAGGTGCGGCACTGAACACAGTACAGATTGCCGAGCTTTTGGGACGCGAAGTTCTGAAAAAAGGCTAAGGCTTTAATGTTACAAAGGTGGCGATAAACCACCGATGGAATTTAAAGGGGGCAAGAGCCCCCTTTTTTTATGTTAAGCCGTGGTTATATTCATTTCAGACATAACCAATACAAGGTGTTTTAATGCGCTATTCTTTAATCGTCGTTCTTTCCCTTTTCCCTCAATTTTCTGTCGCTGAAACAGTGACCACTGGCAGTACATTGGATGCGGTGAAAATCTTTCCCCAAGCTGCCTTATATGATCGTAAAGTCAGTTTGGATTTACCCGCAGGACAGCATCAGGTGTTGGTCACAGACTTGCCGCAAGATTTGCAAGGTGGGCAGTTTCAGGCGTTTGCGGATGGGGTGACGATCCAATCGATTGGGTTCAGCACAGGGCGTCAGGTGCCTGTAGAGCCTGTGAAATCTGACGAACAGATTGCTGCTGAAAAAGCTTTGGATGCTGCGAAGGGTGAATTGATTGCTGTTGAAGATACACGGATTGCTGCAAAGGCTGCGGTGGCGGCATCTAATTTGAAAGTGCAATATTTGACGTCTTTATCCGAAGGTAAAATGTCAGGTGGAACAGGCGGCCATACACCAACGGCGGATGAATTGACCAGCCTAATTGGTGCGCTTGGCGCGGAAATTTCTGCGGCAATTGTGGCATTGGAAACTGCGCAGAATGAATTGACCCAAACGAACCGCGCTGTGAATGAAGCAGATGCAAAAGTGGCGCGAGCACATGCAGCATTGGAAGCGACATTGCCATTAGAGCGTGCAACAGCAACGGCGATTATTGATTTGGTTGTGGATGCAGAATTCAAGGATGATCTGACGCTGATATATGCAAGTCAGAACGCTGGTTGGCAGCCGAGTTATGAAATCAAAGTGGATCAAGACAAAGCGAACGCCAAAGTGGACATGATCCGTCAGGCAAGCATCTGGCAACGCAGTGGTGAAGATTGGCAGGATGTGGTGGTGACTTTGTCTACATCTGATTTGAACCGTGCAACACAGGTGTCTTTGCCATATCCAGATATTAAGTACATCTTTGATCCAAAAGAATTGATCCGCATGGCGCAAAAGAGTGTGGCACGCGGCCAAGCTGCAGATGCTTTGGCTGAGCCAGTGATGGAAACGGCTGCGGCACCGCGATATGAACAATATGCATCGACTGTACGTGGGCAAACGATTGAATTTGAATTGGGCCGTATAGGCAAGTTGCGCGGCGATATCAACGGCAAACTGTTCCGTTTAGATGCAATACAAAGTGATGTGGAATTGGGTGCGCGTGCCACGATTGGGCAGAACAGCACTGCGGTTTTATATGCCGAGTTGGAAAACACCACAGGTGGGACTTTGTTGCCGGGTGAGGCGACATTGATCCGTGATGGTGTGATGGTTGGGCAGTCTTATATCGGTGAAGTAGCCAATGGTGATACGTTCGATATGGCGCTTGGCCCGTTGAATGGCATCTTGGTAGAGCAACGTACGTTGCAAGTTCAAGATGGCGATACGGGGATTATTTCATCCTATAATCAGAAGATTGAAAAGTATGAGGTCAGCATCCGCAGCCTGTTGGATTATGCGATTGATGTGACGACCTATGCTGCCTTGCCAGTGTCAGAGGCTGAGGATTTAGAGGTGACTTTGGATACCAGCCCGAAACCGACCGAGACGAATATCGAAGGTCGTCGTGGTGTGGTGGGTTGGACCATTCCAATGAATGCAGGTGCTATGGAAACGATCAACTATGGTTGGACGTTGAAATGGCCAGAGGACAAACAGTTGGGTCGTCGTTAACGCCCAACAAATAGAACATGCTTTTTGCCCCGTCGCCAGTTTTGGTGGCGGGGTTTATCGTTTGTTAATCTGTGTAAGTTTAAAAAGGTGGCGCCACCTAAGTGCGGTTATAGCCTGAACAGGGACTTTATCCCCTGCACCTAATCTAACTGTTATTTCGGTGGTTTTCGCATTTGACGTTGTTACCCGCCCTTTGAAAACCCATGAACCACTTTGTCGACACAAGCTTTATACCGTCAAAAAGGTTAATGGGTTTTTAGAGGTGCGTACGCTGCTCTTATTGCGCTTCGACTAAAGTCTTCAGATTTGAAAGACCTTTCGCATAATCCGCACCGACCCATTTATCCAACATCAGACCCATCCAGCGTGCGATTGGGTTCATGCCCGCATCCGCAGTGAAGCCCCAAGTTACTTTGGTTGATGTCCCTTCTGGTGATAATCTGAACCATGCATCTGCTGTGCCTTGTGGTCCAAAATCGAGCGCGGTTTTAACCTCTTTGTTTTCTATACTTTCAACAATTTCGGCTGTGCCTTTGCCTACGTTTGGATTGTCTGAATCCCATTCCATCTTGCTGCCGACACCCGCTTCGGGTCCAGTATAGGTAAGCTTTGTATTTGGATCATGACTAAGCCAAGGTGACCATGTTTCGGTCTTTTTCGGATTGTTTACATACGGAAAGATAACTTCTGGTGCTGCGTTGATTACGATATCACGTTCTACGGTAACCGTCCGTGGTAGAATGAATGCGATTAATATGAATGCAATTGCTAATAGAACGGTTAAGCCTAAAAGCCGTTTGATCAGTTTCATTTGAATAATCCTTATTTAAAAAGTGATGCCTATTAGTAGGCGTAAATTATCACAGTTTTAGAAAGGGATAAGGTTTTAGAAGATAGTTTGTGCCGATTGGCGTGTTTTGGCGCAAATATATGATTTATATTTGCTCGAATTTTTCTGAAGCGCAATTATAAGCTTCCAAACCACCATCGCGGATGTCCATCCACAGACCGTGTAGGGACAAGTCGCCGCTTTCAACACGTTCTTGAATGAATGGGAAGGTCATAAGATTTTCCATAGAGACCAACACACCTTCGCGTTCTAATGCAGCGATTTGTTCATCGTCAGTGCCGCCTTTTTCTGCCACGCGTTCATAGCCTTCGCGAAGGATATCCATCCAACGGCCAACGAAACTGCTTTTGTCATCCAATTCTGGGGCTTTACCCGAACACATATCATGGCAGCCTTTGACGCCACCACAGTGTGAATGGCCAATGACCATGATGTTGGTCACGCCCAATGCTGTAACTGCATACTCAATGGCGGCTGATGTGCCGTGGTGATCACCGTCTGGCAAGAACTTTGGAACGAGGTTGGCGATATTACGGTGAATGAAAAATTCGCCAGTTTCTGCGCCAAAAACAGATGTAACATGCACACGGCTATCACAGCATGAGATTACCATTGTGCGTGGGTGCTGACCATCATCAACCAGTTTTGCAATCCAAGCTTTGTTTTCCTGGAATTGTGTTGCTTTCCATCCGTGGTAGCGATTGGCAAGGAAACTTGGCAGTGGCTTAATGTATTTCATGTGTAGTCTAACCCCGATTTAGTCTCATTTTTCGTAGATTTTGAGTGATTTTACAAGAGGTGCGAACGCTTCGGTTAGGACTTTTTTGCAAATGCCACGCTAGGTTTGCCACTGGGGCTTATAGAGGTGGTGAATAGAATGGCTGAGATTATAGCATTTCGATCGAACGAAGTGCCAAAGTTAAATTACGATGAAATCTATATTTTATTGTCTGAATTGGGAACACAGCAAGGGTTGCGTGTGTTCGAGCGTGCGCTTTTTGAGGTATCAGATAAACTCTGCCAGTTGGAAATGGCGGTTTATGAAAACGACACACAAGCAGCGCGGCGCATTGCAGGGAATTTAAAGTCTTTGTGCCTGCAGGTTGGGTTGGACAGCGTTTGTGATGTTGCGTGCCAATTAATTGAGGCCATTGATTCAGCGGATTTGGAAATTATACCAGTGATTTGTCAACGTATGGTCTGTCTGGGTGAGGCAAGCCTGTTTCAATTGGCGGAACTGCCAAGGGTTTTAGCGGATCAATAGCTTGAAGAGCTTGTGAAATTGGCTAGGGTTACGAGGATAGTTTAGGAGATCCGAATGCCCCCGAAGTTTGCTGGTAAATCATCAAAAGCAACCCCGATACATTTCATTGAAGCAGCGAGTTTGAAAAAGTGGCTGGCGAAAAAGCCAAAAGCTGTTCAAGCGTGGGTCAAGGCCAGCACATTTACGGGCGGTTTGGGGCAAGTATTGACTGTGCCCAATAAAGACGGCGGCGTTGATCAGGTTTTAGCGGGTTGGGGCGATGCAGCTGCACGGTCACGTGGACGCTATTGGGCTGCACCTATTGCGATGCAATTGCCTAAGGGTGTTTATGAATTTGCGTCTGGTTTGAAAAAGTCAGAGCTGGCAGAGGCCTGTTTGGCATGGCTTTTGGCGCAATATGCATTTGATCGGTATAAAGATAAATCGGGCGCTTCTGCGAAATTGAAGGCCAGCAAAGATGTGGATGCCAAACGGTTGGAAATCTTGGCGGCTGGTGAATTCTTAGCGCGTGATCTGATAAACACGCCGACCTCTGATATGGGGCCAGAGCAGTTGGAAGCGGCATTCAAAGCGTTGGGCAAAGAGCATAAAGCGAAAGTAACCGTCATCAAAGGTGACGCGCTTTTGAAAAAGAACTTCCCGATGGTTCATGCGGTTGGGCGATCCTCAGATCAAGAGCCGCGTTTGTTAGATATGACATGGGGCAATGCCAAAGACCCAAAGATTACGCTTGTTGGTAAGGGTGTTTGTTTTGATACGGGTGGTTTGAATATCAAGCCAGCATCGTCGATGGGTTTGATGAAAAAAGATATGGGCGGTTCTGCCAATGTCATGGGCTTGGCGCATATGATCATGGCGCTGGGTGTTAAAGTACGTTTGCGCGTTTTGGTACCAGCGGTTGAGAATTCTATTTCCGCAGGGGCGTATCGTCCGCAGGACGTTTTGACATCCCGCAAAGGATTGACTGTTGAGGTGAATAACACGGATGCAGAAGGGCGTTTGGTATTGGCGGATGCTTTGGCCTATGCCGATGAAGAGAAGCCAGATTTTATGGTCTGTATGGCGACGTTAACAGGGGCTGCGCGTGTAGCATTAGGCCCCGATGTGCCACCGTTTTTCACAGACAGTGATAAATTAGCAAATGCGATTTCCAAAGCAGCGGATAAAGAAGCGGATCCGTTGTGGCGTATGCCGTTTTGGGATGCTTATGAACCTGTGATTGAACCTGATGTTGCTGACTTGGACAATGCGCCCAAAGGTGGTTTTGGAGGTGCGATTACAGCGGCATTATTCCTGCGCCGTTTTGTGGAAGATGCAGCGAATTTCGTGCATCTGGATTTATACGGTTGGACACCAGCGGCAAAACCTGGGCGTACTTTGGGTGGGGCATGCCAATCCACGCGGGCAATTTTACGGGTGATCGAAGAAAACTATGTCTGATATCCGCCGTATAAAAACGCCTGTTGCGAACTTGTACAGCGATCACGGTGTAACGCTTGAACGTCAGCTATTGTTTGGTGAGGCGTTTAATGTGACTGCGGAAAAAGATGGTTGGGCCGAAGGGTTTCGCCCATCTGATAACTATGCAGGATTTATTCGCAGTGGTGATTTGGCAGGCTGGGCTGATCCATCCAACCGCATTTCCGATATGGGCGCGCATGTTTATGCGACGCCGAATTTTAAAACTGTGCCTATAATGCATTTGCCGTTTCAGGCCGAAATTACTGTAGTGGGCGAAGAAGGCCATTATGTAGAGTTGGCCGGCGGTGGGTTTATGCATCAACAACAGGTCGAATCTATTGTGGCTGTTGAGCCTGATTATGTGAAAACGGCTGAACGGTATTTGGGTGTACCGTATTTATGGGGTGGTAATGCGCAATATGGAATCGATTGTTCGGGGCTAATTTCTGCCGCCTTAAAGGGTGCGAAAATCGAATGTGCCGCTGATAGTGGTGTGCAAGAAAAGACTTTAGGTGAGCCTTTGGACGCTAACGTACCCTTAAAACGGGGGGACTTTGTGTTCTGGAAAGGCCATGTTGGACTGATCTATGGGCCAGATATGTTGCTGCATGCAAACGGCTATCATATGAAGACGGTGTTTGAATCGTTTGAACAGGCCTGCGCACGTATATTGGCGGCAGGCAATGGGCCAGTTACCCAACGTAAGCGTTTGCCTTAATCTACCAAACGGATCATTTTTCGTTCTAAAACACGCAAGACTGTTTTCAAATCATGCCCACGTTTTAAGATACGCCCATCCATGCCAATAATCGCGTAAAGCCCTTGTTTTGTTGACAATTTTGGCCGCTTCTCGATGCGATAGATTGGATGTTCAGCTGTGCGTCGGAAGATGGAAAAGACGGCAGCGTCTTTAAGGGGTGAAATTCCATAATCGCGCCATTCTCCTGCCGCAACCATCCTGCCATATAGCGACATGATCAGCGCGAGCTCTGTTCGATGGAAATGAATAGGGAGCTTTGCCTGGCCCTTTTGGGCGTAATTTATATCCTGAAACATGCGTTTAGTTTTGCGTGTTCCCACTTTGAAATCAAGGGTTGGTTCGTAAAGTTAGGGAAAAGGTTAGTTTTGGGTTAGCAAAAATAACAATAAGAAGTCCAAATCTTCCCCTTTGAGTGTCATGTTTAGATTCTATCTAATGCGACAGTAAGTGTTTTTTATGTGTAATGAGTAACAACGCGCCCCGCTCGTGAGGGCGGGGCGTTTTGTCGGCTTAACCAGTAAACCCCTTGTAAAAGTAATGAGTAATTATGATCTTCGCGCATAGCGAATAAGTTGTTCAAATGCTTTTTGCGGAAAAGCCTAAGAATTGCCTTATTCCCTCCCACCTATTGCCGCGATCCAAGATCATACAGTTCATGTAGCTAGCAATCAGCTAACCCTCGGTACCGCGCTTATTTGCCCCCACTCAAGTTGCGGTACCGAGGACTACAACTTTCAAGATATTGACCTTTTACGCCCATTGCTTTTTGGTATCTTAATACCCAATGGAGTTTAATATGCGTGACTTTCATCTACCTGGCAGATCAGCTGTTTATGCAACGAATGGAATGTGTGCCACATCACATCCATTAGCGGCTAAAACGGCTTTGCAAATTTTGGAAAGTGGTGGCAACGCTGTCGATGCTGCAATTGCAGCAGGCGTGTTATTAGGGATTTGCGAGCCACAAATGACAGGGATCGGTGGCGACTGTTTTGTTTTGCTTTCCCCCGCAGGGTCAGAAGACGTGATTGCATTAAATGGCTCGGGCCGTTCCCCTGCTAGATTATCAGGTGCCGCATTACGCGATGCTGGACATGTGACTGTGCCGCGTAAATCTGTTGATGCGATCACAGTTCCAGGGGCTATTGATGCGTTTTGTCGGTTGTCAAAAGATTATGGTAAATTGAGTATGGGATCGTGTTTGGCGCCTGCGATTTATTATGCGAAAGCAGGAATACCTGTAACACCGCGCACTGCATTTGACTGGGCTATTGCTGAACATACGATCCAAGGAGATGCGCAAAAATATTATTTAGGCGCTGGGAAAAAAGCCCTGACTGTTGGGGAGATGTTCATTGCGCCAAATCAAGCACAGGTACTGGAACGGATCGCATTAGAGGGCCGCGATGGATTCTATGATGGTGAGGTTGCAGAAGACATGGTTGCTTCCCTAAAGGCGCTTGGTGGATCGCATACTTTGGATGATTTCTACAACACTGCTTGTGAATACACGACACCTCTTATGGGGGATTATAAAGGGACGGAATTGGTTGAGCACCCACCAAACGGGCAGGGTGCAACAGCAATTTTGATCAATAACATGCTCATGCATTTTGATATTGCGGACATGGATGCCTTGGGATCACAGCGCGTACATATTGAAGCCGAAGTTGCAAAGCTTGCATATGACGCGCGTAATCGTGTGATTGCTGACCCTGATCAAACGGCACGTTTAGAACATATGTTATCACATGATACGGCTGCGCAGCTTGCTAAATTAATTGATCCAAAGCGGGCTATGGCTGATCCTGTATCGCTATCTGAAACTGTGCATAAAGATACGGTTTACCTGACTGTTGTTGATAAAGACCTTATGTCTGTGTCTTTGATATATTCCATCTATGAAAGCTTTGGATCGGGGTTAGCATCTTCTAAATTTGGTATTAATTTCCAAAACCGCGGCGCAGGTTTTACACTGGAAGAAGGTCATCCAAATGAAGCTGCAGGTGGTAAGCGTCCGATGCATACGATCATCCCAGGTATGTTGCGCAAAGATGGTAAAGTCACGATGCCATTTGGTGTGATGGGGGGCAGTTATCAGCCGTCTGGGCATGCACGGTTTATGTCAAACATGATTGATTTTGGCATGGACAGTCAAACCGCGATTGATGCGCCGCGCAGTTTTCCTGATGCGGGGCAACTAAAAGTCGAACGTGGATATAATGATGTTGTGCGTGCTGAGCTAACTGAAATGGGGCATGATGTTGTTGTGCCAGAGGTGGCAATTGGTGGCGCACAATCCATTTTAATCAACCATGAGACGGGCGTATTAGAAGGCGCCTCTGATGCGCGTAAGGATGGCTGTGCTTTGGGGTATTGAGATAAGTGATTAACGCTATTAATGGCGCTCAATAATTACCTTTTTACCTTTATTTTTACGAATGTTTTCAGAGGTTTTATTGAGTTCTTCAGAAACAGCCCAAAATTCTTTTTCATTTAATAGACTGTTCATTACATCAGCTGGAGTCCCAATAAGATGTAAAAGCTGCCATGTGTTTTCTGCGCCTTTCCCACCGTTTTTTACACGAACAGGTTTTTTCTTATATGCTCTAAGAAGGCTTTTTGAGGCTTCCCAATCATTTTGGTTCCCAACTTTACCTGCGTATCCTGGACATTTTGAAAGCGTTATATTTCCACCAGGGCGACCTGTTTTGATTGTTTTTTTATAGGCTGAAACAACCATATCGCATAGCAAAGATTGGTATTTATTTATTGAGAAGCTTTCACTTGCCGCTGAAATTGTTGGAAACACAGTGAGGTTTAATAATAAACACAATGAGAATAATGATTTCATTTAAATAACTCTGGGGGTTTTAATTTAATTTGTAGTTTTAGCCTCTTAGTTCATCTGAACTTCAAGACGATATTGACCGTTATCCATAGAACCGAATAAATCAGCGACTTCTGGATGATCAACAGGTTCACCACTTTCGTCTACAACAAGGTTTTGTTCAGAGACATAGGCCACATAATATGACGAGTCATTTTCGGCCAAAAGATGGTAAAATGGTTGCTCTTTACTTGGGCGCATATCTTCTGGAATTGAATCCCACCATTCTTCAGTATTTGAAAATTGCGGATCAATATCAAAAATCACACCGCGAAATGGATGTTTTTTATGACGGACAACTGTCCCAATTCCGTATTTTGCGTTTACTTGAAGCATAGTCGCGTCGAATCCCCAAATTCCAGCTTGTATCTAAAACTTTATCAGGCAATGTGTCCATAAAACTGTCATAAAAATCAACAAAAAAAGGGGAAACAGTCTGTGAACTTATTGTTAACAGTTCTTGAAATCGTTGCTCCAGTGTTTCTTTTGGCCTTAATTGGCTTTGTATGGGTGAAACGCGGGTTTGAATATCAGGTTGAATTTGTAACGCGGCTTGCCATGACCCTGTCGGTCCCTTGTTTGATTTTTGTTGCGCTTATGAAAGCGGATATAGATCGCAGTGCATTGGCTGTCACATTCTTTGCTTCTTGTGTGGCTTATATTGCGGTGACAATAGTTTTTGCCGTGATCGTGCGAATGTTTAAATTAGAAATGCGTACGTTTTTAGCGCCATTGATTTTTGGAAATACAGGTAATCTTGGCTTGCCGCTTGCATTGTTTGCTTTTGGCGAAGTTGGATTGAGTTATGCCATTATCATTTTTGCTGTGATGGCGGTGTATTCCTTTTCTGTAGGCGTTTGGCTGGTTTCTGGCGGTGGTTCTTTAACAAAAGTCGTTAAGGAGCCGTTGTTTGGAGCAACGTTATTGGGTGCTTTGTTTTTATATAACGGCTGGGAGACGCCAACGTTTTTAACGAACGCACTTGAGCTGATCGGGCAAATGGCTATCCCTATTATGTTGATTACACTGGGTGTGGCATTGGCGCGATTGAAGCCTGACAGCTTTGGGCGTGCGATTGTATTATCGGTTGTGAAGGTCGTACTTTGCACAGCGATTGCATGGGGTGTTGGACTGTATTTTGAGTTAGAGCCGATTGCTTTGGCGGTCTTGGTTATGCAAGTGGCAACACCTGTCGCAGTGACATCTTACCTGTTGGCGGAAAAATACGGGGCAGATGCAAATGAGGTGGCAGGATTGGTTGTTGTGTCTACTCTTTTATCTGTGATCACGATCCCGCTTACTTTGGCATTTTTCGTTTAAATATTTCCAGATTTCAGCTATAGTCCCAAAAAAACCAGCGTTAGACTGGAAAAGCGAGCAGTAGATGAAAAAAGCACTCCTATTATTGGCTGTATTGGCCGTGTCCTCATGTTCTGGCGGTGGCGGGACAACTCCGCCACGCAATTTAGACAATGCATGTTCTATTAAGGCGCAAAAACCTAAGTGGTTTAAAGCGATGGATAGGGCGGGTCGTAAATGGGGTGTTCCAGCACCTGTTTTCTTAGCTACGATTTATCACGAGTCGCGATTTAAGCATGATGCTCGTACGCCGCAGCGTTATGCGCTTGGTGTGATCCCATTGGGGCGTCAATCGTCAGCATTGGGGTATTCTCAGGCATTGGATGGCACATGGGATGAATACAAGCGTGCAACTGGTGGGTTTGGCAAAAGTCGTAAAGATTTTGCAGATTCAGTTGATTTTATGGGCTGGTATATGCACGGCACAACACGTGGCGTTGGTATTCCTAAGACAGATGCGTACAATCAGTACCTAGCATACCACGAAGGTCGCACAGGGTATAAACGTGGGTCTTATCGCAATAAAGCATGGTTGTTAGGCGTTGCGCAAAAAGTAGAAGATCGTGCGATTATGTATCAAAATCAGCTACGCACCTGTAGCTGATTACCGGTCATTCCCGCGCTTTTGACCAAGATCGATTGCGATTTGTTCGATGTCAAAAAGATCTTCGCTTAGACGTGCGTTTCGATCAAGTTTACCCAAGACAACAGTTGTCTTTTTACCTGATTGATCTGTCACAACCCATTGGCGCAATTCTGTTGGATTGGCAGTAAACACCAATTCGATATTGCCGTATTTTGGGTGTTTCGGATCCTGAGCCATAATCTTTGTTGTTGGGCCAACTTCTGTATGGCTGAGTACCATACCGCTTGTTGCTAAGTTCACATTCTTTTTCAAAATCAAACCAAGAGGTGTTTGTCCGATTGGAAACCCTTGTGGGCCTGCCGTTGATTTTTTGTCGAACACAGCGATCTGGCCTGTGCTGGCCACAACCAAGGCTGGGTTTGGGTTTGCATATTCAAACCGCATACGCCCTGGGCGCTTGATCATGAAATCACCCTTAGACAGCGTGCTGTCAGGGTTGATTTGTGTAAACGCCCCTTTTGCAGATTTTAGCTGATTTAAATAACGTGACACCTCTTGCAGGGATAATTTCTCTGCATGAGCTATGCTTGGTGTGATCATCAGGGCCAAGGCGGCCAACTTCGTAAAATGTTTCATAAGTCTCATTTAATCATATGAGGTGCGTTTTCAAACCCATGAAATGTTCACAAAATCGTAAAAGCGTAAAATTGCTTAAGAATCGCGGTTTTCTATGGCGTATTCGTACTTTTATATGTTTAATGAGACTTAAAGTCCCAAAAATGGATAGAATATGCAGAAAGTACAATTGCCAATTCCACCAAAACCAGTTGGATCATACAAGGCAGGTGTTATTCGCAATGGTATTGGCTTTGTATCAGGTCAATTTCCACTGGTTGATGGCAAACTGGCGTTTACGGGATGTGTTGGTGCCGAGTTGACAGTTGAGGATGGTGTAGAAGCAGCACGTCTTGCAGGGCTGAATGTCTTGGCGCAAATTGCGCAACTGACAGATCAATTTGACCGCTTGGATGGTCTGCTGCGTTTAGATGGATATGTTGCCAGTGCCAAAGGGTTCTTGGATCAACCTGCTGTCTTGAACGGTGCGTCTGAACTCTTTGCGGATTATTTAGGCGAGCAGGGTGAACATGCACGTACAGCGTTTTCGGTATCGCAACTGCCGTTGAATTCACCGATCGAGTTGGCTGTGACGTTTGCGGTTAAAGGCTAGGTGGTTTTGCGCACAGCAAAAACCATGCTGTGCGCTCATAATTATTCTGGCAATAGAATGTCGCGTTTACCAACGTGGTTAGCTGCAGACACGATGCCCTGATCTTCCATCTCTTCGACGATCTTAGCGGCTTTGTTATAGCCGATAGAAAGCTTGCGTTGGATATAAGATGTTGAGCATTTGCGATCTTTGGCGACGATTGCCACAGCTTGATCGTATAGCGCATCTTCTTTGCCAGTGTTGCCACCCAACCCAAGAACAGCATCAATGTCGCTTTCTTTCTTGCTGTCAGGACCATCAACCACGCCTTTGATATACTCTGGGGCGCCGAATGATTTCAGGTGATTCACCACTTCTTCAACTTCTTCGTCGCTTGCGAATGGGCCGTGGACGCGGGTGATTTTACCTCCGCCTTCCATATACAACATGTCACCCATACCAAGCAGTTGTTCGGCACCCATTTCACCAAGAATGGTGCGGCTGTCGATTTTCGATGTCACTTGGAACGAAATGCGTGTTGGGAAGTTCGCTTTAATCGTACCCGTGATCACATCTACAGATGGGCGTTGTGTGGCCATGATCAGGTGGATACCTGACGCACGTGCCATTTGCGCCAAGCGCTGAATGCAGGCTTCGATTTCTTTACCAGCGACCATCATCAGGTCAGCCATCTCATCCACAATCACAACGATGAACGGTAGTTTTTCTGGTTTGAATGTTTCTGTTTCAAAAATTGGCTCGCCTGTGTCTTCGGCAAAACCTGTTTGAACTGTACGTTCAAAGTCTTCACCTTTTTTCAGGGCTTCTTCAACACGGGCGTTATAACCACCCACGTTACGCACGCCCATTTTGGACATCTTGCGGTAACGCTCTTCCATTTCAGCAACAACCCATTTCAGGGCAACCACTGCTTTTTTCGGATCGGTCACAACAGGGGACAACAGATGTGGGATACCGTCATAAACAGACAGTTCCAACATCTTTGGGTCTATCATGATCATGCGGCAATCTTCTGGTGTTAGCTTGTAAAGCAATGACAAGATCATGGTGTTGATCGCCACGGATTTACCAGAACCTGTGGTACCCGCGATCAATAGGTGAGGCATCTTTGCGAGGTTTGCAATGATAGGCTCGCCACCGATGTCTTTACCCAATGCCAATGGCAGGCCATGATTACCGTCACCATATTCTTTGCCTGCAAGCATTTCGCGCAACAGAACTGTTTCACGGTTCTCATTCGGCAGTTCGATACCCACAACTGTGCGGCCTGGTACTGTTGAAACACGAGCGGATAGGGCGGACATCGAACGCGCGATATCGTCTGCCAAGCCAATTACACGGCTGGCTTTCAAACCTGGTGCAGGTTCTAATTCGTACATGGTCACAACTGGACCTGGGCGTACGGAAACGATTTCGCCTTTAACGCCGTAGTCATCCAAAACAGTTTCCAACATACGTGCGTTTTGTTCCAATGCTTCATCACTTAGGTGGTGACGTACGATTGTTGTTGGACTTGCCAACAATCCCAAAGGTGGTGTTTCGTATTCTGCGCCACTTTTATCTGCGAACAAGCTTGGTTGTGCTTCTGCCTTGGCCTTTTTGCTTTTTTGAACAGGCTTTGGCGTTGTATGTTGCACAACTGCTTTGGGTTCTGGTGTTGGAACAGCAAAGATGTTTTCAACGGGATCGTTTAGATCCAATTCACCTTCTTCTGTAAGCTCTTTCGCCATGATTGGCTCTTGTGGAGCAGGTGATGCAGCTGGTTGCGTTGCAAGAACCGGTTCAACACGTGCTTGCTCTTTGGCTTCATTGCGCTTTGCTAAAATCTTGTTTTGCACAGCCTCTGTGATGCGTAATTTAACGCGATCTTGTGAAGGCGCTTCCATTTGTGGTTCCGCATAGGTTTCTTGCGGTGTTACTTCTGGCTCTGCGCGTTTGCCCAAACCGAATGTTGGTAAGGATGGGAAAGACAATTTTTTTACAGGCTCTGCTTCAGCTGGAGTACCTTGCACAGGATCCATATATTCTTCGACAAGACTTGGCTCTGCACGATCCACGAAAGATGGTGTTTCTGTGTGTGGAATGTCCGTTGCTGTAGTGCGCACAGGGCGGTTAGCACGGTGTTGCTGCACCTTGCCTGTTATCATAGCTGCAAAGTTCACCAAGCTTGCATAGGACAGGATAATTGCGATTAGCGCATAGCGATTGATCAAACGTAATTCGTTGTATGTGTAGCCTAAGACATAAAGGCCAAGGCTGATGGTAATAGCTGCCAAGATCAAAGTGATCAATGCAACGCCAAACCCAAGGCTTAGTGGATTGATATCAACCAACAGACCAAGTGCCATATCGCCAAAGAGGCCACCCAAACCAAAACTGTGTGTCCATGTCTCTGCTGGTACATGCGCCGCCATAAATATAGCTGCGAATGCCGCAAAGATTGGCGAAAAGATCACGCGACTTACAGCGCGTGCTTCACCGATGTGCAAAACAAAACGCACACCCCATGTGACCATGAACAATGGAATAACCCATGCGGCTTTACCAATGGTTAGGATAAGTGTGCTGGCAATTGCTGCACCAAATTCACCCAGCATATTTTTAGGTGGCACAGATGTTACATTAAAACGGCTTGGATCATCAGGGGAATAACTCCACATGATCAGGCCGAATAATACGCCAATGGCTAGCAGACCAAGGCCGATTAATTCCGATCCGCGTTTGCGGATGGCTGCCTGCATGTGCTCTTCCAATAGGGGATCGCGGGGTCTGGATTGATATGCCATTATTTGTTCACCTCGTACAAACACGCGTGAATAGCGTTCAGGCCACGCGTGATTTCCTGCTCTGGGGCCACTAGGGCCACACGGATGTATCCTTTTGCTGGATCACCCTCTTTTGTTGGGCGTGCTAAGTATGATCCTGGCAAGACGCGCACGCCGGTCGATTGCCATAGTTTCAATGTTGCTGCTTCGCCGTCTTCGACAGGCAACCACAAGAAAAACCCAGCTTCAGGGCTGGTGTAATTTGGAACATCGCCAAAAACTTTGTCAGCGATGGCGTATTTCGTCAGATATTGCGCACGGTTTGCAATAACGTGATCCTCATCCGACCATGCTTTGGCGGCAGCCATTTGCAACGGTTGCGGAATTGGCGATCCTGCATAAGAGCGCAAAGTTTTTAGGGCTGCGATTGTATCTGGCCCACCTGTTGCGGAACCTGAACGTAAACCAGGTAGGTTTGAACGTTTGGATAATGAATGGAACGCCAATACGCGCTCTGGATTTACACCCATTTCATGGGCGACTTCCAATGCACCAATCGGTGGTGTGTCGCGGTAGATTTCCGAATAACATTCATCTGCGAAAATACGGATATCGTATTCTTCGGCCAAATTGATCAGATCACGCCAATATTCTTTGCTGGCAACCGCACCCTGTGGATTGGATGGTGAGCAAATGTAAATGATGGATGTATCGTTTAATACATCTTCGCCAACAGAGGCGTAATCTGGCAAAAAGCCATTTTCGCGGTGCGCTGGAACGTAAACAGGTGTTGCGCCAACTGTTAGGGTGGCAACGGCGTAAACTTGATAAAATGGATTTGGTAGTAAAACGTTTGGTTTGCGACCGTTTTTCTTTTCAGGGCACAAAGCAACACAAGCGTTGAACAAACCTTCGCGTGATCCGTTCAGCGCTAGGACGTTTTTATTTGCATCGCATGGCACGTTGTAACGGCGAGTGACCCAATCAGAAATCGCTGTCAAAAGCTCTGGGCAGCCTTCATTCGTTGGGTAATTGTTAAACCCAGCTGAATGTTCTGCGATTGCATCCATGATGAAATCGGGGAATTTATGTTTCGGTTCGCCAATCGACATATGCAAAACGTCACCGCCTGCTGGATGTGGACCCAACAAGGTACGTAAACGTGGAAATGCGTATTCGGGCAGGTTCGAAAACCGCTCTGGAAACTGCATGTCTGCCTCATTCTTAGGGATCTAATCGTCCCATTTGCATTCAGTTTAGCTAATAAGCAGCCTTGTTACAAAGGTTTTTTGTAATCTGGTTATGTGTTGTGGCTTATTTGTCTAGGCTGGGTAAATCACGTCAAAATAGGCTCGATTTGCGCAGAAATTGTTAGGATTTCACGTTCTTGAAGCGGTTTTCCACAGATCATAAGCCCACAAGACGGCGTTCCAGAGGGCAATGTAATGGCGCATAGACCCAATAAATTGGCAATTCTGGTGTTTCGCAGAGCCATTAAATTGACGTGTACGTAATAATCGCTGTCTGTTTCAAGCCGTTCGATATTGGATGGCATTACGCATGTTGTTGGCATCAAAACGCCATCATATCCAGCGATACGTTCAACATAGCTTGCCCGTAATGCGTCCAGTTTTTGCCATGAGCGCACATATTCGACGCCAGAGAAACCTTTGCCCAGTTTGAAACGATCTTCGATTTCGGAGAACATTACACTTGGGTTGTCTTCGATGGTTTCGCCCCAGTGTGCATAAGCTTCGGTTGTATAGACGCAACTGGTGATTGGCAGGGCTTGCGCAACCTCTGGTATTTCTAATTCCTCAATGATTGCACCAGCGGCTTTTAATGTTTCGATGTTCTTTTCAAATGCACGTTTTGGTTCTGGTTCCATATCATCCAAAGTGGCTGTCATGCAGATTGCGAAACGTTTACCTTTCAAATCTGATTGGATCAGTTGCATTGGTTTTTCACCTGCAAGTGCTGCGAATAAGTTGGCGGTATCCTCAACGGATCGGCACATTGGGCCGACTGTATCGAATTTTGAACATAAGGGAACGGAGCCGGTTGTGGGCAGTAAGCCGTGCGTGGTTTTCAGGCCGACCAAGTCATTCCATGCAGAAGGAATACGAACAGAACCGCCCGTATCAGAGCCAACACTGGCAGGGGCCAGATTGAATGCAACAGATGTGGCAGAGCCAGAGGACGAACCACCAGGCGCTGCATCAAGATCGTTTACACAGGGCGGGGTACGTGTGATTGGATTTACGCCAAGACCAGAAAACGCCAGCTCAGACATGTGGGTTTTGCCCAAGCAAACCAGCCCGCCAAGTGTTGCGTTTTTTAAAACTGTGGCATCTGCCGTTGGCGTGCGACCATCCAGTAATTTTGATCCAGCTTCGGTGGCTGTGCCAGCGGTATCAAACAAATCTTTCCATGAAATTGGAACGCCATCTAATGGGCCAATACGTGTGCCGTTTTGGGCGCGATCTGTTGCTGCTTTGGCTTCTGATAATGCGCGCTCTGGTGTGGTGCGCGCATAAATGCGTTCTGTGAGCGGGCTTTTATCCATCTCTGAAAGGAACGCTTTGGTCACTTCCGTTGGACTGACCTCTTTTGCATTGATCATACGACCCAAATCGCTGGCGGTTTTTGTAAGTAGATCGTTTGACATAATGCACTCCTTTTTTGACGCAGCCTAGCGACGCATTGTCGGCTGGACAATCCATGTTTTAAGTTCATATTCAAAAGCATGACACACGATACAGATATCATCATTGTTGGTGGTGGCCTGAATGGCTGCACCACTGCATTGGCGCTAGCTCAGATTGGGCAAGACGTGATTTTGATTGATGCGATGGACAGTTCAACTTTGGCCTCTGATACCTTTGATGGGCGCAGTTATGCTTTGGCGCTGACGTCTAAAAACATGCTGAATGTTTTGGGGCTTTGGGGCGAAGTTGCAGATAAAAGCTGTCCTATGTTGGACATCAAAGTCAGTGATGGGCGCGCTGGCGAAGGTGCTGCTCCTTGGTTCGTGCATTTCGATCATAACGAGCTGGAAGAAGGCCCAATGGGGCATATGCTGGAAGATCGATATTTGCGTCAGGCTTTGTTAAAAGCGATTGGCGATACGCCTACAATCACACACATGGAAAGCACTAAAGTTGTTGATCAACAGATTGATGCTGGCGGTGTTTCTGTGACGCTTGAAAGCGGTCAGGTCTTGCATGCGAAACTGTTGGTTGGCTGCGATGGGCGATCTAGCCAAGTAGCAACACGCGCTGGTATTGGGCGCAAAGGCTGGGGGTATGATCAGACCAGTCTTGTGTGTGCAGTCGCGCATGAAAAGCCACATGACAACACGGCACATCAGTTTTTTATGCCTGCGGGACCTCTAGCGATATTGCCGTTGAATGGAAATGTGTCATCGATTGTTTGGACAGAAAGTACGGAACGTGCGGCAGAGATTTCTGCGATGAATGACGCGGATTATCTGGATTGTCTGCGCCCGTGTTTTGGTGATTTTCTTGGCGAGATTTCATTGGCAGGTGGGCGGTATTCTTATCCACTTGGCCTAAGCTTGGCGGATCGGTTCGTCGATCATCGTTTGGCGTTGGTGGGCGATGCGGCGCATGGTGTGCATCCGTTGGCGGGGCAGGGTTTGAACCTTGGACTGCGCGATATTGCGGCACTGGTTGAGGTGTTGGCCGATGCGATGCGTCGGGGTGAGGACATCGGCGCGTTGAATGTTTTGCAAAGATTCCAGCAATGGCGTCGCTTTGATACGGCTGGATTGGCTGCGGCGACAGATGGGATCAATCGGTTGTTTTCGAATGACAATCCATTGCTGCGGACGGTGCGTGATTTGGGGCTGGGTTTCGTGAATTCAAACCCTGCGATGCGCCGCGGATTTATGCGTCAGGCCGCTGGTCTGACGGGGGATTTGCCGAAGATGTTGCAGGGTCGGATCGTTTGATTTTGTAGAGATGTCCCGGTTGGGACATTATTCTAAGGTATTGATAATAAATATTTTTGTGATTTTCACACCATAAAACATTCGACTGTGACGTTGCTTTAAAGACCCCCAGATGGATTGCAAGAACCACGTTCTAATTCTTCAGCGAGATCTTTTTTCTTCTGACCAATACTACGACTTTCATCTTTAGTTCTGTTGTCTCGGTCATGTGAGCCGATTAACCATAAGAATAGCCCAATGACTGCTAAAATAAGTATAATGTTATAATCCATCATTCTTAAATCGTAGCATTTGTCCTCTAAATCGTCAAATTTTAGACTTTAAAGGTTTAGTCTTTAACAAACATCTTACGTGGCACATTCGCCAGACACTCAGGATTGTTTTCCCCAATCCTAATACTTTCGGTGATTTCAAAACCCCAGTCGTCTGCCCATAATCCTGTCATGAAATGGAATGTCATGTTTTCGCGTAAAACGGTTTTGTCACCTGCGCGCAGGGACATTGTGTGTTCGCCCCAATCGGGGGGATAGGCGGCGCCGATCGAATATCCTGTGCGGCTGTCTTTTTCGATTCCGTATTTTTTCAGAACCTTGAAAAAGGCCAATGCGATGTCTTCGCAGTGGTTGCCTGCTTTGGCCATTTCAAGGCCTGCTTCCATGCCCTCTAAAACGGCTTTTTCAGCGTCTATGAATGTTTGGGTTGGTTTGCCTAAGAAAACTGTGCGCGACAGGGGACAATGATAGCGTCTGTAGACGCCGCCGATTTCAAAAAATGTGCCTTCGCCAGATTTCATGGGTTCATCATCCCATGTCAGATGAGAAGCGGACGCATCTTCGCCAGAGGGAAGCAGGGGAACAATTCCTGGGTAATCGCCACCTGCGCCAATGGTTTCATCATAGCGTAACGATGCATCATATATGTCAGCAACAAGATCACATTTGCGCATGCCCGGTTCGATTTTATCAAAAATACGGTTGTGCATACGTTCAACGATTTTACCTGCAGTGCGCATGTAATCGAGTTCTTGTTCAGATTTCACAGCGCGCTGCCAGTTTACCAAAGCAGTTGCGTCGGAAAACTGTGCATTGGGAAGGTTTGCTTGCAAAGATGCATATGCGGCAGCGGAGAACCAATAGTTGTCCATTTCAACACCGATGCGCGCTTTGCCCCAGCCACGATCAATGATTTGGGTTGATAGGTAATCCATTGGGTGGCGTTCGGTGGATTGAACGTAATGATCTGGGTACCCAATCATGTCATCGGTTCCCATAAAGCACCTGCGAACAGCGCCTTTTCTGTCCATCCCACGGCCAAACCAAACAGGGTCGCCATCTAGACCGAGTAGTACGCATTGATGAACGTAAAATGACCAACCGTCATAGCCTGTAAGCCAGTTCATGTTGGATGGATCAGAGACAATGAGCAGCTCTAGACCGCGTTCCTGCATAGAACGACGTGTTTTTGCGATGCGATCGGAAAACTCTGCTTTGGAAAAGTACAGTTTGGCTTTTGTCATACGCGGTCACCTATATCTTTGATGAAAGCATATTACGCAGTCTGAAATCTAAAGCAATTTAATCCAGTACGCGGGCTTCGGCGGCGAGCATGATTGGGATGCCGCTGCGGATTGGAAAAGCGCATTTTGCGCTTTTAGAGATCAACTCGTTTTTTTCTGCGTCATATTCCAATGGGCCGTGTGTGATGGGGCACATCAATGCTTCTAACATTTTACCATCAGGTTTGCATGGTTCGCTCATTGTACTTGTCCACTGTCATCGCGGTTGGAGCGTAGAGAAAACTCCATCAAAGTGGAAACAGTTTCACGCCGCGTTTTTAGACAAGGCGATTCAAGTAAGGCTTGGCGTTCTTCTGGATCGAAAGGGCACATCATAGACAGAGAATTGATCAGCAACTCTTGGTTGGCATCTTTTAAGCTGTCCCAGTCCGTTTGTAATTCATGGACTTCGAAATAGGCATGTAGCTTTTCTAAAAAGGCTTCGCGGTCGAATGTTTCATCCGCCTCTTCGTCGCCTAGGTCACGTTCAAATGGGGCCCAATCAACATCAGCCTTAATGTAAGGTGTGAACCCTGTGTGCGTTTCTTTGATGCGGTAACGGCTGACGCCATTGATAGAAATTAGATAGCGGCCATCATCGGTTTCTGTAAACGATGTGATGCGGCCTGCGCAGCCAATTTGGTGCAAGGGTGGGTTGCTGATGTCATTTGGGGCGTCACGTTTTTGGATCATACCGATCAGGCGGTGATCTGTTTTCAATGCGTCATCCACCATCTGCAAATAGCGTGGTTCAAAGATGTTCAGCGGCAGACGGGCGCGGGGTAAAACCAGCGCGCCAGTCAAAGGAAAGACGGGGATTGAAGCGGGTAGATCAGAAAGAGTGTTCATTTGCTTCATTTAGGTCTGTCCTGCGTTTAGGCAAATATAATGGACGATAATTTACGGCGCCCTGCCTGTGCGATTGGGTCTTTGGCGCCAAGGGCGTCGAAGATTTTGAACAGTTGTTCTTTGGCAGCACCTTCGTTCCATTCGGCATCGCGTTTGAATAGATCTAGTAGTGTATCTACGGCAGCGGCTGAATCGTTTGCAGCCAGCTCTGCCATAGCCAGATCAAAGCGAGCTTGGTGATCGTCTGGGTTGGCTTCGAGTTTTGCTTTTAATTCGCCTGTTTCACCTGCGTCTGAGGCCATGCCAGCGATTTCAACCTGTGCAATCACAGCCAAAATAGCGGGATCGTCTTTGATTTCATCAGGGGCCGCGTTCAGGTATTCTTGTGCTTGTTCAATATTGCCTAAGGCGATTTGGGCTTTGACGTAGCCTGCGAAAGCGCCAACGTTTTGACGGTCTTCGCCAAGGATGGCTAAGAATGTATCAGCAGCATCGTTTGTAGAGCCTTGTTCTAACATCTCTTCGGCCATGGCGACAGCTTCTTCTAAGCCGCCATCTTCGCCCGTTGAAGCAAGCAATTTATCGATGAAAGCTTTGATTTCGGATGGGGCTTTGGCGCCCATGAAACCGTCCACAGGTTGACCATCGACGAATGCGAAAACGGCTGGGACGGATTGAATGCGCATTTGGCTGGCAAGCATTTGGTTTTGGTCGATATCAACCTTTACCATTTTCACTTTGCCGCCAGCGGCTTTCACTTCTGCCTCTAGGTTCGGAATCAGTGTTTTACAGGGGCCACACCATGGTGCCCAGAAATCCACGATGACAGGTTGAGACTTACTGGCCTCAATCACGTCTTCCATGAATGTATCTTCGTTAACGTCTTTGATCAGGTCGCCGTTTGCGGCAGGTGCGTTTCCAAGTTCTAACATCGGATGCTCCGTTTCTTAATTTTGGTTGCCCTTGATGTAGTCATCTATGGGCGTTGGGGCAAGTTAGATATCAAAGGTTGCAAATAACGGTGCGTGATCACTGGGTTTTTCCCAGCCACGCGCATCGCGTAATACACGGCTGGAATGGGCTGTGTTGGAGATATCTGGTGTGGCCCAGATGTGATCCAAACGGCGACCTTTGTCGGCTGTGTCCCAATCGCGAGCACGGTAGGACCACCATGTGTAAAGCTTTCCTTCAGTGATATCTTGGCGTGTGACATCAACCCAGTTTCCTGCGGCTTGGGTTTCGGCCAGTTTTTCCACCTCTATCGGGGTGTGTGAGACAACTTTGAGTAGCTTTTTATGGTCCCAAACGTCATCTTCGCGTGGGGCGATATTCAAATCGCCCACCATGACGGATTTTTCAGGTGTGTTGGTTTTGAACCAGTCGCGCATGTCGGCGAGGTAATCCAGTTTTTGACCAAATTTTTCGTTCACTTCGCGGTCGGCAACATCGCCGCCTGCGGGAACATAGAAATTGTGGATAGTCATGCCGTTGTCCAGTTTGCCTGCAATATGACGGGCATGTTCAAGGTTTGCGAAATCTTCGCGGTGTTGTTCTACCATCGGAATGCGGGATAGGATGGCAACGCCGTTGTACCCTTTTTGCCCATTGGCGACCATGTGGGTGTAACCTAATGCTTCGAAACCTGCTGTTGGAATTTTATCAACGGGGGATTTGCATTCTTGCAGGCAAAGAACGTCTGGTTTTTCTTCTTCTAAAAGTTTTAGAACGATAGGCTCGCGAAGGCGGACTGAATTGATGTTCCATGTACAGACTGTGACTGGCATAAGTATCCCCTGAAATTGAAGTTTGATAATGGCTTTTACGCGCTGATTGCTCAAGCGAAAAAAGCCCGCCAAAAATGGCGGGCTAGTCGAGGGAAAAGTCTTGGGAGGACTTCGGGATAATTCTTTAAGCGACCAGGCGATAACCACCTGATTCAGTGACCAATAGGCGCGCTGTGCTTGGATCGGGTTCGATCTTTTGACGCAAGCGGTAGATGTGTGTTTCCAACGTGTGCGTTGTAACACCAGCATTATAACCCCACACTTCGTGCAACAGCACATCGCGAGCGACTACGCCATCTTGAGCGCGGTATAGGAATTTCAAAATGTTTGTTTCTTTTTCTGTTAGACGGATTTTCTTTTCGTCTTCAGTGATCAACATTTTTGACGCAGGTTTGAACGTGTATGGTCCAAGCGTGAATACGGCATCTTCTGATTGCTCGTGTTGACGCAATTGTGCGCGGATACGGGCCAGAAGTACTGGGAATTTGAACGGTTTTGAAATGTAATCATTCGCACCCGCATCCAGACCCAAAATTGTGTCTGCGTCTGTATCGTGCGCTGTTAGCATCACGATTGGACATTTAACGCCTTGTTTGCGCATTAAGCGGCACAATTCACGGCCATCCATGTCAGGCAAACCAACATCTAGGATCACAAGATCATAGATTGCTTCTTTGGCTTTTTCTAAACCACCAGCGCCGTCTGCGGCTTCAAAGACATCAAAATCTTCTGTTAAAACTAGTTGATCCGCTAGCGCTTCGCGCAAGTCATCATCGTCATCAACCATCAATATTTTTTTCACGTTGCTCATGATAGCACTCCATTTGTTACCCTAAACCTCTGCTGTTTTTACAATTTCGGCAACAGATGGATCACAAAACTCACAGGCTCGTGTCGAAATGACGGGAAATGTTTCATATTTCCATAATGCAGGATATAGAAAACATCTGATTTGTTACAATTTTGAAGGCCCGACTATGGCGATTCTACTGACAGTCGAAGAACAAATAGCCCGAATGCGGGCTGATTTACGCATGGGCGTGCCTATTTTGCTGTCTAGCGGAGAATCTGTATGGATGGCGGCTGCGGTTGAAACATTACATGCGGATAGATTGAAGCATTTGCGTGGTTTTAATGATTCTTTGGAACTGGCAATCACGGATTGGCGGGCAAAAACACTCTCTGCAATGGTGTATGATGGCGATTTGGCGCGTATTGCTGTGCCTAAAGATCGTGATTTGGGGTGGTTGAATGCTGTCGCAAACCCTGTCGATGATTTGCAGAATCCGATGAAAGGCCCCTTTGCACCCATTCGGGAAGGCGAAGCAGAGCCACACCGTATTGCATTGATGATTTGTAAATGGGCGCGTTTGTTGCCATCGGCAGTTTTGGTAAAGATTACCGAAGAGCAAGCAAGCACGTTGCCATATCTGCACCGTTTATCCCTGAAAGCGATTGGGCCGTGTTTGCATAAAAGCAGTCCTTTGGCATTGGTTGCTGCGGCGAATGTACCGTTGGCGGTGTCACAACAGTCTAAGGTTCATGTATTCCGCCCAGATGATGGCGGTACAGAGCATTATGCAATTGAGATTGGCAGCCCAAAACGGGATCAGCCTGTTTTATCGCGTTTGCACTCTGCGTGTTTCACAGGTGATATTATTGGATCGTTAAAATGCGATTGTGGTCCACAGTTGAATGCAGCAATGCAACAGATCGCTGCAGAAGGCGCAGGTGTACTGCTATATATGAACCAAGAAGGACGTGGTATTGGGCTTGCTAATAAAATGCGTGCCTATGCGTTGCAATCCCAAGGGTTTGATACTGTGGAAGCGAACCACCGTTTGGGGTTTGAGGATGATGAACGTGACTTTAAGCTGGGTGCAGAGATATTGAAGTCGCTTGGGTTTAATTCTGTACGTTTGATGACGAACAATCCGAATAAAGTGGCGCGCATGAACGATGCGGGTGTTGAAGTGACAGAGCGTGTAGAGCTTAAGGTTGGTGAGAATCCGTTAAATGCGGATTATTTAGCGACGAAAGCCAGCAAAAGCGGACATCTTTTATGAATGCGCGTTTTGACGATTTGGTTGTCACGAAATGGGGCGCACGGTTTCGCGGTGTGAATTTGCATTGCGCCATTGGCCGCGGCGGTATCGCAGTTAAACAAGGCGAAGGCGATGGGATTACGCCCATTGGTACCTTTCATTTGGAGGGTATCAAGTTTCGCTCTGATCGGTTGGATTTCAATGCACGCTCTATACCTCAGGCATCTATTGGTATCGGGGATATTTGGTCGGATGACCCTAAAGACCCTGATTACAACCATGGTCTTTATGCGCCTGATCATCCATTTAGCCATGAAAAGCAACGTCGGGCTGACCCGCTTTATGATGCGTTTGGTATATTAGATTATAACTGGCCTGATGCCGTACCCGGTGCGGGTAGTGCGATATTTATTCATGTGTGGCGCAAACCGCGTCATCCGACCGAAGGGTGCATTGCTTTTGATCGTCATGACTTGGTTTGGATTTTTGAGAATTGGAAGCCTTGGTCACGTGTGATTGTTAAGGGGCAATGAAGATGTCTGCGCCGATTATTGGGATCACAACATATGGGCGTACGGAAAAGAAAGTTCCAAGCGAAGCGGATGATGATTTCTTTACGGTGCCTACGGCCTATGTTGATGCCGTGCGCCGCGCAGGTGGGGTACCTGTTTTATTGCCACCAGGTGAAGAGAATATCGACGGTTGGTTGAATACTGTAGATGGCGTTGTCTTTGCAGGCGGCGCAGATATTGACCCGACATATTATAATGGGGATGTTGATCATCCGAAATTGGGGTCGAAAGATACTGAACGGGATGAAACTGAATTTGCTTTGCTGCGTGCGGTTTTATACCGTAAAGACAAACCAGTTTTATTGATTTGCCGTGGCTTACAGGTTTTGAATGTTTTATCTGGTGGAACGTTGCATGAGCATATTGCTGATGTGCATCCTGAAAACATTCACCAAGGCACTGAAACGATTTGGACGTTGCAGAATGCAGATATAGTGGATGGGTCGAAGCTGTTTAATGTTGTTGGTCAGGATGTTGTTAAAACCATGTCGGGACATCACCAAGGGGTTAGGGATGTTGCGGATGAGTTGTCTGTTGCTGCAACAGCTGCTGATGGGATTGTTGAGGCATTAGAAGTTGCAGATCATCCGTTTTGTATAGCGGTGCAATGGCATCCTGAAATGACGGCAGATGTGGATCAAAGTCAGCAGAATATTTTTGATGCTTTGATTAAGGCGTGTCATTCATAATATCGATAGCGTGCTTTTTAAGAGTATCTGCGAGTACTTGTGCGCCACTATCAACTGTTTCACTTGATGGTATGATTAAAGCGATCTGTCTTGATGCAGACGTATCCATGATTTCGCGTAATACGATGTCGCGCCCGCGCTGGGCCTCTGTCTGTGCATAAAGTTGCGGAAGAATTGCGACGCCTGCACCTGTGGCTGCCATCAAACGAATGGCGTCTAGGCTGGTGCCTTCGTATTCATCGGATACATACCCACCACATTTTGCTGCGAGAGAAGATACTACATTTGATAAGCGATAGGCGCGACCAAGTGTGAGTAAGGTGTGACCCGAAAGTTTTTTCAAAGGGATGGGGCCAAGATCCTGTGCTAAGGGATCGTCTTCTGCGAATGCAGCCCAAAGGCGTTCTTGAAATAGTGGAATTTGTAGAGTGCCTGGATGATCTTCTGGGGACGATATGACCATATCAAGGCGCCCTGATTTCAATCCTTCTTCTAATTCTTGTGTGTTTTCTTCACGAACAACCAATCGCAATGTTGGGTGGTTTTTGTGAATGTCACGCACAACAGGAGGTAAGAGGTAGGGGCCAACAGAAGAGAGCACGCCTAAACGTAAGCGACCTGCGAGGATACCTTTGTCGCGAACAGATACACAAAGATCTTCGACATCGCGCAATATTAGACGCGCACGTCTAACAACGTCTTCGCCTTCTTTGGTGGTAGTTGCGCCTGTGCGGCCGCGGTTGAATATGCGCACACCTAAGAAAGTTTCTGTGTCCGCAATTTGGGCAGATAGGCTGGGTTGGCTGACGTTCAATTTAGAAGCCGCCACGCCAAATCGTCCCGTTTCAGCAACAGTGACTATGTATTCCATTTGGCGCAAAGTTGGTTTCATTTATTCATAGCCTTAAACTATATATATAAGTGTTTTTATATATTTGAATTATGTATTTTGGCAACCCATATGAAAATCAGAACACGTGCACCCAACAACAAAACGAAAATGTGCACGCTAGATTAAAAGGATCATATAATGACGAGAGCATTTACGCGAATACAACATTTCCTGCATTTAGAAGCTAGTGCGGGGATTATTCTGATGTTCACAACTTTAGCAGCTTTGCTGATCAGTAACTCTGCATTTTCGGGGTTTTATTCAGTCTTCTTGAATACACCTATTACAGTAGGTGTAGGCAGTTTTGAAATCTCTAAGGCTCTATTGTTGTGGATCAATGATGGATTGATGGCGATTTTCTTTTTCCTTGTCGGATTGGAAATCAAACGTGAGGTCCTAGCAGGTGAGTTGTCCAGTTTTGACAAAGCGATCTTGCCTGTTTTAGCTGCGGTTGGTGGTATGGCTGGCCCTGCATTGGTGTTTGTTTGGTTTAACTGGGGTAGCCCAGAAACCATTTCAGGTTGGGCTATTCCTGCGGCAACGGACATTGCGTTTGCGCTGGGTATTTTGGCGCTGTTAGGATCGCGCGTGCCTGTTTCACTGAAGGTATTCTTACTTGCGATTGCGATTATTGATGATCTTGGCGCGATTTTGATCATTGCCATTTTCTACAGCTCTGACTTGTCTGTTAATGCATTAACACTTTCAATGATTGGATTTGCTGCAGCTGTTACGTTGAACCGAATGGGTGTACGCAAGTTTGCACCCTATATAATCATCGGTATCTTTATGTGGGTTTGTGTGCTGAAATCTGGTGTACACGCAACTTTAGCAGGTGTTTTAATTGCATTAACAATCCCTATGAAAAAGGAATATGGCGACGACACGATGGTGCACCGTGCTGAACATGCGCTGCATCCATGGGTTGCCTTTTTAATTCTACCTTTGTTTGCCTTTGCGAATGCTGGCGTATCTTTGGCAGGTTTGTCATTTGAACAGCTTTTACAACCGCTTCCATTGGGCATCGCAGCTGGTTTGTTCTTTGGTAAACAGATCGGTGTCTTTGGCGTTACTTGGTTGGCGATCAACACAAAAATAGCCCGCCTGCCTGAAAATGTTGGATGGAGACATGTTTATGGCGTGGCTTGTTTGACAGGCGTTGGTTTCACAATGAGTCTATTCATTGGGTCGCTGGCATTCTCATCCGCTGAGGTCATGAACCAAGTACGTCTGGGTGTATTATCAGGATCGATTTTATCTGGTTTGCTTGGGTTTATAGCCCTTTATGCAACAACTTCCCCGCAGAAGAACGCGGTTGTAGAGCAACCAGCATAAAAGCGAATAGAGCGGGGCTATGGTTTACCTGTAGTCCCGTTCGCCGAAAATGGCTGAACCAACGCGAACATGAGTAGCGCCCAGCGCAACGGCGCGTTCAAAATCACCACTCATACCCATGGACAGGCCTGTTAAGCCGTTACGTTCGGCAATCTTTCGCAGGAGTGCGAAGTGCAATGATGCTTCTTCATTTACGGGTGGAATCACCATGAGACCAATAATTGGTAAATCTAGCGCAAAGCACTCTTTGATAAAAGTATCTGCCTCTGCTGGTAATACGCCTGCTTTTTGTTCTTCTTCGCCAGTATTGACCTGAATGAACATATCGGGCGCTTTACCTTGGGATTGTATTTCAGTTGCAAGTTTTTTTGCCAACTTTGGACGATCGACCGCATGAATGGCATCGAATAAAGCAACAGCGTTCTTAACCTTATTTGTTTGTAACGGGCCGATAAGATGGACCTTTGTATCAGGGAATTCCTTTTTAAAATCAGGCCACTTACCTTCGGCCTCTTGCACCTTATTTTCGCCAAACAGGCGATGACCCTGCTGTAAAACAGCATGTACGCGTTCATTTGGTTGTACTTTAGAGACGGCGATCAATTGCGTGCTGCCAACTGGGCGGCCTGTCGTTTCTTCGGCTTTTTGGATGCGGGATTTTATTTCATTTAAAGACATATACCTTATTTGGCGTGATGTACTGCTCTCGTAAAGCCTAAAACTTTGGGGTCATCAATTTGATGTGTATTATGACCAAACTGGCAGAAACTTCACCAAACCCCTTGTTCGCTTAAAAACAACAGGATAGATGTTGGTAAGAAATTTCGAGGGGCAGTTAAGAATGTCAGGTAAAATGTCTAAAGTGGTAAGCCTTCTGTTAGTGTCAGCCCTTGTGGTTGGCTGTGGCAGAATCAACAGCGCTGGTAGTGCGAGCGGTCTTTTTAAAAGAGATAGAGCCGCGCAAGCTCAACCACCTAGGCCAGTAGATGAAAATGGAAACCGCATTCAGGAAGGTGCTAATACTCCTATTCCTCGGACACCAAAAGAGCAGGCGCAAGGTGGCCTTGCAGCTGGTGGTCTTAATTTAAGCGATCTGTTTAATCCGCCTAACGATGATAAAGACATTCTTGTAAACAAACACATCTGGTCAGCGACTTTAGAAACACTAAATTTTCTACCTATTGAGGCAGCAGATCCATTTTCTGGTGTGTTAGTATTCGGATGGGGACGTGCACCTGGTGCAAATACTCAATTCCGTGCAACTGTTTTGATCCAAGATCCAGCGCTTGAAGCGAGTTCATTGAAGGTCGCGATGCAAAAACGCAATGGACCAGCTTCAGCCGAAACAAATAGACGTATTGAAGATGCAATTCTGACAAGAGCTCGTCAGCTCCGGATTGCTGCGCTTAAACGCCGTTAGGCTCTTTTCGTCTTCACTAAATAAGTATAAATCGAAAACGCCGAGCCCATTGCTCGGCGTTAAACGTATAAGGGTAAGTTATGTCACGTTACAACGCACGGGTTGTTGAACCAAAATGGCAAGAAGCATGGGATAGTGCAGAGGTTTTCAAAGCGCAACGCGATGAAAGTCGTGAAAAATATTACGTGCTGGAAATGTTCCCTTATCCGTCAGGTCGCATTCATATGGGTCACGTGCGTAACTATACAATGGGTGATGTTGTAGCGCGGTATAAATCCGCAAAAGGGTTTAATGTTTTGCACCCAATGGGCTGGGATGCTTTTGGTATGCCTGCAGAAAACGCTGCGATGGAAAAGAAGGTGCACCCTGGTGATTGGACCTATCAAAATATTGCAGATATGCGTTCGCAATTAAAACCAATCGGATTGTCGATTGATTGGTCGCGTGAATTCGCAACCTGTGATCCTGAGTATTATGGACAGCAACAAGCCATGTTTGTTGATATGATGGAAAAGGATTTGGTGTACCGTAAAAATGCTGTCGTGAACTGGGATCCAGTGGATATGACAGTGCTTGCGAATGAGCAGGTGGAAAACGGTCGTGGTTGGCGTTCAGGTGCTTTGGTTGAACGCAAAGAATTGACGCAGTGGTTTTTCAAAATCTCTGAGTTTTCAGAAGAGTTGTTGGATGCGATTGATGGCTTGGAAGAATGGCCAGAAAAAGTACGTACCATGCAAAAGAACTGGATTGGTAAAAGCCATGGTTTGCAATTTAACTTTGAAACGGTTGGTGCACCTGAGGGTCATGAACAGTTAGAGGTTTACACAACACGTCCAGATACATTGTTTGGTGCGAGCTTTGCTGCGATTTCTTGTGATCACCCGTTGGCGAAAGAGCTTGAAAAGAACAATGCAGAAATTGCGGCGTTCAACCAAGAATGCCGTCAGTTGGGCACAACCGAAGAAGCTTTGGAAACAGCCGAGAAGAAGGGTTTCAACACAGGCATCACTGTGAAACACCCACTGGATTCTGGTTGGGAATTGCCAGTTTATATCGCGAACTTTGTTTTGATGGGATATGGTACGGGTGCTATTTTTGCTTGTCCTGCACATGATCAGCGCGATTTGGACTTTGCCCGTAAATACGATTTGGTTGTGACGCCAGTTGTCTGCGATGAAAAGCAAGACCCTGATACGTTTTCCATTGGTACAGAGGCCTATACGGGCCCAGGTCGCATGATCAATTCACGTTTCTTGGATGGTATGACCATCGAAGAGGCGAAATTGGAAGTGAACAAACGGATTGAGGGCAAAGGGGTTGGCACAGCCAAAACCAATTACCGCTTACGCGATTGGGGTGTATCCCGTCAGCGCTATTGGGGCTGTCCAATTCCAGTGGTGCATTGTGATGACTGTGGCGTTGTTCCAGAGAGAAAAGAAAACTTGCCAATCGAGTTGCCAAAAGATGTGACATTTGATCGCCCAGGCAATCCTTTGGATCGCCATGATGCATGGCGCGCGTGTGAGTGCCCATCATGTGGCAAACCTGCGCAACGTGAAACGGATACGATGGATACGTTTGCAGATAGTTCATGGTATTTTGCGCGCTTTACAAGCCCACGTGCAGAAACACCAACTGTTGCGGCAGATGCTGAGTATTGGATGAATGTGGATCAATATATTGGCGGTGTCGAACATGCGATCCTTCACTTGTTATACTCACGCTTCTTTGCGCGTGCGATGAACCTTACTGGGCACTTGCCAAAATCAGCGGTTGAGCCATTCAATGCACTGTTCACGCAAGGCATGGTGTGTCACGAAACGTATCAAGGTCCAGATGGTAAGTGGTTAACACCTGATGAAATCAAGCCTGTCGATGGTGGATATGAAACAGCAGATGGTCAGCCCGTAAAAGTTGGCCCATCTATTAAGATGTCAAAATCCAAAAAGAATGTAGTTGATCCAGAAGATATCATTGATCAATACGGCGCAGATACTGCCCGTTGGTTTGTGATGTCAGACAGCCCGCCAGAACGGGACGTGGAATGGACAGCATCAGGTGCAGATGCTGCTTGGAAACACCTTCAGCGCATTTGGCGTATGACAGATGAAATCTGTCAAAGCGATGACACGGACTCATCAGAGCCTAAGGAGACGCTTGCTTTGCAAAAAGCAACACATCGTACGTTGGATGAGGTTACTAAAGGCATCGAAGGGTTTGCGTTTAACAAATCTGTGGCGGCTCTTTATCAATTTACGAATACAGTTGCGAAATCGAAAGCAGATAAAGCATCAAAAGCAGATGCAATGAAAGTCATGGCGCAGATGATGCAACCAATGACGCCGCATTTGGCAGAGGAAATGTGGAATGCTCTAGGCGGCGAAGGTTTGGTATCACAAGCTGAGTGGCCTGTTGTTGATCCTGATATGTTGGTGGATGATACGGTGACGATGCCGATCCAAATTAACGGCAAACGCCGTGATGAGATTGAAGTTTCTGCATCGATCACAAAGGAAGAGCTTGAAAAAATCGTTCTGGCACATGACAGTGTTGTCAGGGCGTTGGATGGCAATGCTCCGAAAAAGTTGATTGTAGTTCCAGGAAGAATTGTGAATGTCGTTGTTTAATCGTCGAACTATTTTAGTGTCTTTAACGTCAACTGCCCTATTGGGTGGTTGTGGTTTTACACCTATTTATAGTGAGGGAAGTGCAGCGGATGGATTGCGTGGGACAATTGAAATTGTCCCTGGAAAAGGCCGTGAAGTTTTCACGATGCGTGAACGATTGGTTGAACGATATGGATTTTCAAACACACCAAAATATCGTTTGTCGTTTACATATAAGGCAGAGTCCGAAGGTTTGGCCGTTTCTACGTCAGCGGAAGTCACACGTTTTAATTTAGATGGCACATCTGATTTTAAAGTAGTGGATGCCCAAACTGGCGTTCTTTTATTATCTGGAACTGTGAAATCAAAAACAGCTTACAGTGCGACATCAGAAACATTCCCGACGCGTGTTGCCGAGCAAGATGCGCAATCTCGGTTAGCTTTGGCTTTGGCAGATCAAATCGTGACGCGTGTTTCTGCAACTGCCAGCAAGTGGGCCAAATGAAATTAACTGGCGCGAAAGCGACGGGCTTTTTTGCAAAACCTGACAAGTCTTGCGCGGGTGTTTTGATTTTTGGAATGGATTCCGAGAAAATTTCGACACGCAGACAAGAATTGACCCTCGCTTTGGTAGGTTCAAATGCTATGGATGAAATGCGGTTAACGCGTTTATCTGCAGGTGAAGTACGTAAAGAACCAGCAGTTGTTTTGGACGCGATTAAGGCGCAAGGGTTTTTCCCTGGCCCCCGTGCTGTTGTAGTTGAAGATGCAACAGATGGGCTGACATCTGTATTTGAAGCTGCACTGAGCGAATGGGCTCAAGGGGATGCTTATTTGATTGTGACTGCCGGCTCGTTAAATGCACGATCCAAGCTGCGTAAAGTTTTTGAGGCGCCGCAAAACACTTATACGATTGGCCTATATGATGATCCAACACGCCCAGAAGAAGTGGACCGTATGTTGGCAGATGTTGAACTGACAAATGTATCCATGGAAGCTAAAAAATATTTATTGGCTTTGGCACGAGATTTAGGTCTTGGAGACTTCAAACAAGTTTTGACCAAGCTGTCATTGTATAAATTAAAAGATAACAGTGCGGTTGAAGTTGCAGATATTGAAGCTTGTGCACCAACAACTTTGGATGCTGGTATTGATGATCTTTTGCATATGGTCGCTGAAGCGCGCAGTGGTGAAGTTGGGCCAACGTTGGAACGTTTAGCGGGTCAAGGTGTGAACGCCACTGCATTATGCATAGGGGCAACGCGTCATTTTCGAATGTTGCACGCAGCTGTCAGCGATCCACAAGGGCCTGATGTGGGTTTTAGCCGATCACGCCCCCCAGTGTTTGGCCCACGTAAAGATCGACTTGTGCGCCAAGCGCGTGGCTGGGGTTCTGCGCGTTTGGAAAAAGCATTGCAAGAATTGATGGATACAGATCTGATGTTAAGATCATCAAAGCCTGTACCAGCCATGGCTGTTATAGAGCGTGCCTTTATAAGACTGGCGATGATGCGTCCCAAATAAGGAAAGTGGATATGTATAAAGTACTAGGACTAACAGCAACGCGCACGTTTCGTGTTCTGTGGATGATGGAAGAACTGGGACTGGAATATGAGCATCTGAATTTTGCACCTGGATCTGATGAAATGAAGCAGATCAATCCTAGTGGTAAAGTTCCAGCTTTGGTTGAAGGGGAGCATGTTGTTTTTGATAGTACGGCGATTACCCAATATCTTGCTGATAAGCATGGCGGTTTAACTTATAAAGCTGGCACTATAGAGCGGGCGAAACAAGACAGCTTTACGCAGTTCATCAATGATGAAATTGATGCTGCCTTGTGGACTGCTGCGCGCAATTTATTTGTTTTACCAGAAAATAAACGCGTGCCAGAAATCAAAGAAACCTTAAAATGGGAATTCGCACGTTCTTTGAAAACACTGGAAGGACGGCTTGGGGATAATGAATTTTTAATGGGCGATATGATGACTGTGCCTGATATTATCCTGACGCAGTGTGGTGGTTGGGCAAAGGTCTCTAAGTTTGAAATTCCGGAAGGTAAATTAAGAGATTATTTTAAGCGTATGGTGTCACGACCTGCTTATAAACGGGCAGATGCTTTGCGAAGCTAAGTTTGCTTTATATATGCGATTGCAGACTGTGCTGCCCATTTGCCTGTCGCCAGACATCCTGTGATCAGATAGCCACCTGTTGGGGCTTCCCAATCTAACATTTCCCCTGCGCAAAAGACGCTAGGAATTGCGCGAAGCATTAAGCCTTCGGTTAACATTGTTTGCGATATACCACCCGCTGTTGAGATTGCTTCGGCAATCGGACGTGTTTCTGCAAGCGGAATATGCAGGTCTTTTATTAACGGCGGTAAATTATCGATTCCTGCATTGGTATGAAATTCATTTATTAGGGCCGCCTTGGCTGCATTTAGTCGTAAGACTTTGCGTAGGATTGAACTTCGGGATGCTTTTTTAGGTCTTTTACTAAGACGGTTTTTTAGTTGTTCCAATGATACATCTGGCAAAAGATCAACTGTTAAAGAAGCCCCCTCACGGAGTTCTTTACTGATGGCATATATACCGCTTCCCTCAATCCCCTTCGAAGATATGACAAAGTCACCACGTATATGCTTTTGATTAGCCCGTAGCGTAACAGTTTTGATTGGGCTGCCGAAATGCGATGTCATGTGCTCAGACCATGCTACATTAAAACCCATATTTGCAGGTTTGAATGGACTTACAGAGATGCCCTGTTCTGTAAGTATCTTTGACCATGCGCCGTCTGATCCAAGGCTTGGCCAGCTGGCACCGCCTAAAGCTAAGATTGTTGTCTTTGCTTCGATAACCTTTGTGAGTTCTTTCGTTTCAAATATGAGCTTTGATTGATCCCAGCCAACCCAACGCCATTTGGTTTCAAACCGAACACCTTTTTCAGATAGCCGCAGGAGCCATGCGCGCAATAATGGCGATGCTTTCATTGACTTTGGAAAAACGCGGCCAGACGTACCTGTGAATATATCCTGCCCCAAGTCTCTGGCCCAATTGCATACATCTTGATTTGTGAAGTTTTGCAATATTGGGCGCAGCCAATCAGATGCTTCATAATAGTTATCAGCGAATGCAGTGAAAGGTTCATCTTTGGTCAGGTTCAATCCTGACTTACCAGCCATAAGAAACTTGCGGCCAAAGGACGGTTTGGCGTCGGCTACGAGTACGGACAACCCACTGTCTGCAGCTATTTCTGCTGCCATTAATCCTGCGGGGCCAGCGCCGATGACGCATATGTCTATCATTGTTTAGGCAAGCCGCCTTTGATTTCGATAACACGCTGTGGGTATGGAATTTCGATATCGTTTTCTTTCAGAGCATTCCATATCAAGAATAGAACATCAGATGTGTATTTGTTTTTACCATCATCGATGCCCTCTACCCAAAATTCTACAGTGAAATTTATGCCAGAATCGCCAAATGAAACTAGCTCACAGTCAGGTGGAAAGGGTTCCGATAAGATGTTTGGATGAGAAGAAACAGCTTTTTCCACTATGTCAGGAACCAAGTTGATATCTGTATCGTAAGAGACAGAAAAATCCGCATTGTACCTGTTGCCTGATCCTGCATCTGACCAGTTAATGATACGGGTTGTGATGAAGTCTTCGTTTGGAACCACAACCCATTTGCCATCGAATGTTTCTAAAATGGTTGCGCGGGACATCATTTTTACAATGGTGCCTTTTTCCCCACCGTCCAATTCAACGAAATCCCCGACAGTTGCTTGTCCTTCTAAAAGCAAGATAATGCCAGAAATAAAGTTAGATGCGATTTTTTGCAGACCAAAGCCAAGGCCGACACCGATAGCGCCGCCAATCACTGCAAGCGCAGAAAGGTTAAGGCCAAGGATGTTCATTAGCAAAAGGAAGCAACCACCAAAGATTGCCAGTTCGAACGCTTTTGTTGCCAATTCGCGCGTAGGCACTCGCATTTGTTGTTGGGAGCGAATGTACTCTGCGCCGCGATCATTTGACCACCGGCCAAGCCAAAATAAAATACTGCCAAATATGATGCCGCGTGCGATCGACAGAACAGAAAAGCTGATATTGCCAACTGCAATTTTAGTTTCGCCCAAGAATAAGACCAAAGGATCGAGCAGGCCGACTGCATACAGAGCGGCAATAGGAATGACCACATATTTTCCAAGCAACTTTAAGAAAGGATCATAAGCAATATCGCGCACTAAGATGCGGGCGGCTAATAATATAAAGAGACGTTTTCCGAATGCGATAACAGCGCCTGACCCAAAAATAGATCGTGTGATCTGTTCACCTATGGCCGTAAACCCGTAGGCAAGAAGGGGTAATAAGAGCGGTAAAAAGAGTAAAGCAAATCGAAGCGATTTGGCTATAGTTCCAGTTTGATCCTCTTTAGGTGTTAAGAGACTTTCAAGCAGGGGCGCTAGTTTTTTACGTGCGACATAAGCTAGAATAAAAGCCAAAACTAGCAGACCAAATTGCGACCACGCAGCAGGGCTGCTGAGCCACTTCATTGCAATGTCATAAGCCTGTTGAGCATAAGATAACGCTTGGTCTTGAAGTGACATTGATAGGCCCCTAGTAAAAATACATATCTGCTACCTTTATAAGGGTTTGCTTTAGATTTCTACGGGAAGTTGAAGGTTACTCAATCAGCCCAATGTTACGGCGAATATTATCTTCGCGTAGACTTATCACTTGGCCCAACCATGGATTTGAGGCTGGGTCACACATCCAGACTAATGCTTTTGCAGGCCATTCAACAGGAATATGATCAGACCAATCCAGTTTGCTAACTGCATTGACACCGCTGTCTTTGATGGCAACTTGCATGTCCGTGGCCACAGTCCCAGGTGATAATACGAGTGCGCGGATACCATTTTCGCGTTCTTCTTTATCTAAGCATGCATTCAATTGGTGCACGGCTGCTTTTGATGTGCAGTAATGTGCCCAGCCTTCTAATGGAAATGTTGCGGCACCTGATCCAATTGTAATGATCGTACCACCATTTTTCATATGCGGTAGCGCTGCGTGAATGCCATAGAAAACACCTTTGACATTGATATCAATAACCTGCCCCCATGCTTCAATATCGCAACCATTCATATTTTCTATGGGTTCAATGACGCCAGCATTGTTGATCAAAACATCTAAACTACCAAAGGTTTCGACTGTTGTGTCCACCATGCTTTTCACATCAGCCGCATTAGATACATCGCAGGTCACAGCAATTGCTTTACCACCTTTAGATGCAATGTCGTCTGCAATGGATTTGATTTGTTTTTCCGACCGTGCAGCCAATACAACTTTGGCGCCAAGGTTTGCAAATTCGCGCGCTGCGGCTTCTCCAATGCCACGGCTTGCACCTGTTATAAGGACGGTTTTATTTTTCAAATCGATCATTGTTTGTACACCCATATTATTTTTATGATTTAAGCTAAGTGTAGCGTCATGAAATCTATATGAAAAGCATGTGGTCAAAATTTCATTTGATGCTTGTTCACAATGGATGTCTGGAATAGCTTCGCGTTATAACTTTCGAGGATAAATTATGTTAAGAAAAACCCATTTCTGTGCAGCAGTTTTGACTACAAGCTTAATGACTGCATCCCCTGTATTTTCAGATGCGCAGACAACCGAAATTTTAGAAGAGTATTTGGAATTATTTAAATCCGCGCCTGTAACCATTAATGTCGGTGCTAAAGATGATGGGAGTCGTTTTAGCCAATGGAATGATATCGTCATTAAGTCTGTTGATGATACTATGGTTGTAAATATCCCTTGGATTAAAGTGGATAAGAAACTTTTAGGTGGTTTGGAGTTAACATTCGCCGAAGAGATTAGTGGGGCTTTCGAAGGTATTGATACCGATGATGCTAAGCCTATTAAGTTTGTGATGTTAAATGACGGGATGACTGTGGGTGTCGATGGAGACGCTGGAGCGCGGTCTTATGCATCGACATTTAAAGAGATGACTTTCAAGTCTGTTGATAGTGAAGAAGTAAATTTCATAGCTAAGATGATGAACGGCTCAAGCACGCAACTGATGCAAAAAGGTGATATTCAAAAAACTATGGGTGACTTTAGTTTCGAGAGTATGATCTTGAATTACGACTTGAAAGTAGATGATCAAATTATGAAATCTGAAAGTGAGTTTAGCGGGTTGTCTGGTAAGTTCGACCTACCTATTTATGGGAAATTTGACCTTGAAAATCCAACCAGCAATTTTGATCCATCGCGTGATTTACTGATTGAATATTCGGTTGGTTCTGGAACAAGTAAAACAAATATTGAAAATGGTTATGGACCTATTGAAGCATTAGTAAGCTATGGCGAGGGTTCAGGCAAAATTGCGATTACGGATTCTGTTGTTGAGTTAATCGGCGATACGAAAGACATGAGCTATGATATCTCTGCTGCAGCAATGGGGCTTCCGCCAGTGCAGTTGAATGCAGCATCTGCTGATGTGAAAATGGCTATACCTCTTGATAATATCGAAGAAAGCAAACAAGCCGATTACAAGATTGGTTTAAGTGGTTTGACTGTTTCGGATCAAGTTTGGAATATATTTGATCCCCAAGCAATTTTGCCGCGCGATGCGATTGAATTGGATATTGATTTAAGTGCAGATTTGCGCTGGCTTAAAAAGCTTGCTGAGATTGATGTGAATGATCAAAATCAATCTATGCCGTTAGCGGTTGATAGTGCAAAAATTAATGCATTAAACTTGAAAGTCGCGGGCGCTGAATTGCAAACAGAAGGATCTGTATTGCTGGATAATAAACAATTTCCACCTGTGCCAGATGGTACAGTAAATGTATCTTTGAAAGGTGCGCAAGGGCTTTTGGAAAAGCTAACGCAGGCAGGCTTGCTGCCAGCACAAAATGCATTGGCTATTCGGGGTATGAGCGCCGTTTTCTTCGAGGACCGTGGCGAAGATAACCTCGTTTCTACAATTACGATGGGTAAAGATGGTAGCATCACAGCTAATGGCTTTCCGTTACAATAATATAAGCAGATGATCTAATGAATGACTTTCAGACCCTTTCCGAAAAGCTTTTAAAAGCGGCAACAAACGCAGGTGCAAAAGCAGCAGATGTTCTGTTGGTTGATGGCCAAAGTGTTTCTGTTGATGTGCGTGACGGGGCGCTGGAACATGCAGAGCGATCGGAACGCATTGATATTGGTTTGCGCGTTTTAATGGGCAAACAACAGGCCTGTGTGTCTGCGTCAGATATTAGCGATTATACATTAGAGCAAATGGCGCAACGCGCAGTTGCAATGGCAAAAGAAGCGCCAGAAGATCCGTATATTGGATTGGCTGATCCAGAACAATTGGCAAAAAACTGGGATGTTGAAGCTTTGGAATTGGCGGACGGTTCTGAGAAACCATCTTCTGAAAGCTTGCAAGAAACAGCACAAGAAGCCGAAGCTGCCGCTTTGGCCGTTAATGGTGTGACCAAAGCCCAAGCGGCCACTAGTGGTTGGAGTGATACGCGTGTTTATCTGGCCGGAACAAATGGGTTCTCAGGCGGGTATCGTCGAACATCTTTTGCCACCAGTTGCGTTGCAATTTCGGGCGAAGGCTTGCAAATGGAGCGCGATTATTGTGGTGAGGGCCGTGCGCATTGGGCAGATATGCCAGATGCACAAAGTATTGGCCAATTGGCGGGTGAGCGTGCTGTCGAGAAGTTTGGTTCGGTGAAACCACCCACTGGTAAGTATCCTGTTCTCTTTGACGAACGTATATCGTCTACCTTGATTGGTCACTTGTTGGCGGCAATCAATGGGTCATCAATTATCCGAGGCTCAAGTTGGCTAAAGGATGCTTTGGGTGAACAGGTTTTACCAAAAGGTGTAAGCCTCATCGAAAATCCACACAGACCAAGAACGTCTGGCTCTAAGCCGTTTGACGCAGAAGGCTTACCTGTTTCCATACGAAATGTGATCGATGATGGTATGCTGACTGGCTGGACATTGGATTTGGCGACTGGACGCAACTTAGGAATGCCAAGTACGTCAAATGCATCACGTGGTGTGGCATCGCCACCTGCGCCATCTTCCGGAAACCTATCGCTTGTTGGCGGCACGCATTCGCGTGCTGATTTGCTTACCGATATGGGGACGGGGTTGTTGGTTACAGGGTTAATTGGTTCAACGATCAGTCCTACGACGGGTGATTATTCGCGCGGCGCTAGCGGATTTTGGGTTGAGAATGGCAAGATCATGTATCCTGTTAATGAATGTACAATCGCGGGTAATTTAAAAGATATGCTGAAAGGAATGACGCCAGCAAATGATGGGCGCGAGCACTTATCACGGGTCATTCCAAGTTTGTTGGTTGAAAGTCTGACGATTGCAGGGGCGTGATTTAACTCTGTTATTAGATGCAGCTGAGGCTGCTGGCGCTATCGCTTTGAAGTATTTTCAAAAAGATGTTGATACATGGAACAAAGGTGGTGGCCAAGGTCCTGTAACGCAGGCTGATTTAGAGATTGATCAAATGTTGCACGCAGAACTGCTTGGAGCGCGCCCTGATTTTGGTTGGCTGTCAGAAGAAACCGAAGATGATCATGAACGCTTAGAGCATGACACAGTATTCATTGTTGATCCCATAGATGGCACGCGATCTTTTATTAATGGTCATGAGAATTTTGCGACTGCAATGGCCATCGTTGAAAAAGGTGTCGTGCGTGACGCTGTTGTGCACTGTCCTGTAAAACAACTGACATATTGGGCAAGCGCAGGGCAGGGTGCATTTTTGAATGGTGCCCGTATTCACCATAATGGAGCAAAAGATGTACGCGGCGCTCGTATTCTGGCTGCCGAAGCGCAAATGAAATCCAGTCATTGGAAAGATCAGGCTCCCCCTATAGAGCGACATTTCAGATCATCTTTGGCATATCGCTTGTGCTTGGTTGCACAAGGCCGTTTTGATGGAATGATTACATTACGCAATACTTGGGAATGGGATGTTGCAGCTGGAGATTTAATTTGTCGTGAAGCGGGCGTCAGGGTTTCTGATCGTGCCAAATCTGTTCCAATTTATAATCAAGAAAAACCAGCTTTGGCTGGTATGGTTGCAGCTGCACCTAAATTACATGATGGGCTAAGTAAGTATTTGAAGTGAATTGCCATCTTTGGCTAAAAGCTTATGGTGCCCCTATAATTGACAAAAGGTTTGACGATGACACAAAGACTTCATTTGGTATTTGGCGGAGAGCTTAAAGATCCATCAAATAAAGAATTTAGAGATGTAGAAGATATTGATATCGTTGGTATTTTTCCTAACTATGAAGAGGCATATAGTGCTTGGAAATCAAAGGCGCAACAAACCGTTGATAATGCACACGCACGTTATTTCATAGCGCATTTGCACCGTTTACGTGACGAGGAAACCGCCGCTAGTGCTACAGAAGAGCTGGGTTAAGTTTAGTTTAGATGCTTGGAGCCGCAGAACTTTGGTTATATAAAATCGCTACATATGTTGCGCATGACAGGCTTGTTCAGAAACAAGAAAGAAGCTTTTCCAAAGCAGGTGTATCAAAAAAACGAACAGCGGAACGATTAGGAGTTGCAACACAAAGCCGCCCTGACGGGCAGCTTGTATGGTTTCATTCTCGAGATATGACCTCGGCGCGCCCATTGTTAGAAGTGATAACACAGCTAAATTACCAAGAGCTTGGGGTCAATTTTTTGGTTACGACAAGACGCCCTGAAACGGCGGATAGTTTTTCAAAAATACTGCCAGAAAATACAATACACCAATATTTACCAGCTGACTTGAAAGCGCCAATGGAATCTTTTTTGGATCATTGGCGACCTGATGTTGGTGTGATTTCCGAAGGTGAGTTTTGGCCCAGAATGTTGACTAAGATTAATAAACGTAAAGTGCCATTGATTGCGGTAAACACAAAAATGAAAGATAAAGTATACCGTAATTGGTTATGGTTGCCAGGCCTTGCCAAAACAGTTTTGAAAGCTTTTGACTTAATTCTAGTCCAAGATCAATTCGTCGCAAAACGATTAAAGCGTTTGGGTGCGCGCAGTGATAAAATGCGTGTCACTGGTGTTTTGGCCGAAACACCAAAAATGCTGGAAGTTGATGATGGGCTTTATGCGTCTATGGCAGCAAAGATTGGAAGCCGCTCGGTTTGGTTATCAGCTGGAACCAGTCGCGATGAAGAAGATGTGGTGATCAATGCACACAAGATTGCTATGCGCCGCAATCGTAGGCTTTTATTGATTTTACATACTCAGGAACAAGGCCGAGGTCAGCGAATTGCGGATCGCCATCAAAATAAAAACCTCATGTTTGCTCTGCAAGAGGACGGTGATCTTTTAGAGGAGGCAACCGATGTTTTCGTGTCAGGAGACATGGATATGCTTGCAACATATTTACGCTTGGCACCTGTTACGTTTTGTGGAGGTACTTTGTCTGACGGGCAATCGCTGAATCCATTCTATCCAGCATCTGCTGGGTCGGCGATGATACATGGCCCGTCTTACGGTGAGTACAAAGAAACGTATTTACGGTATCAGGGCGCAAAAGCAGCACGTTTGGTTTCAAACGGCGGTGAATTGGCAAAGACATTAACTGAAACGATTGCACCTGATGTCGCAGCAATCCTTGCGCATGGGGCTTGGGAGATTAGTTCGGAAGGTGGTGAAGTTTCTGGTATCGTTATTTCAGAGATACTGGAAAAGCTTGTTGATGGAGTCCAAGATGCAACCGCCTGATTTTTGGAAAAACAACCCTGACGCAAGTGGAGTTTGGCCCAAATTATTGTCACCACTATCCAGCTTGTGGGCTTTGGTTACATCAAAGTGCTGGAATAAAGGGCCGCATGTTGTTGTTGGTGTTCCTGTGATCTGTATTGGGAATGTAAACCTTGGTGGTACTGGTAAAACACCTACGGTTATAGCAATCGTTGCACGACTACAGGCCATGGGAAAAGTTCCACATGTGGTTTCGAAAGGATATAAAGGGCAATTGACTGGGCCCGTACTGGTAGATGAGAAATCACACACGGCTGATGATGTGGGGGATGAGCCATTGTTATTGGCGGCTTTTGCGCCAACGTGGGTATCCAAAGATCGTTTGCAAGGTGCATTGGCTGCCAAAGCAGCAGGAGCTGATGTGATTATTTTAGATGATGGATTGCAGAATCCAGCATTAACAAAAGATTTAACAGTATTAGTCTGTGATGCTGAAATGGGTTTTGGCAATGGCCATGTTGTGCCTGCAGGACCTTTACGTGAACCTATTAGTAAGGCGGTTGAAAAGGCTGATGTGTTGTTGACGATTGGTCCTAACACGGATGTTCATAAGAACTTTGTTTCGAAGTGGGGCGAGGTTCAAAAATTGCCACATGTTTCAGCAACAATTACTCCACTGCAAACGGGCATGGAATGGGATGGATTACATGCTTTGGCTTTTGCTGGGATCGGGCGACCAGAGAAATTTTTCCGAACGCTTAAAGATATGGGCGTATTGGTGAAAGCGACGCGCAGTTTTGATGATCATCAGAAGATACCAACAACCCTCTTGGCTCGCTTGGAAAAAGAAGCGTGGGATTTGGGAGCGCAATTGGTAACGACAGAAAAAGATGCTGTGCGCTTGCCCAAAGAATGGCAACAGAAAGTTCTGACTGTTCCTGTACGTTTAGAAGTGCACGATGATGATCTTTTGGATCAAGCGTTGAGGGCCATTTTTTAAACGGCCCCCAAACGTTTAGCTGTCTAGTTGTGCATCTAGAAGCGCTTTGAATTCTGCAAAAGATTTATTGCCATGGTTTACACCATTAATCAAAACGGATGGTGTTGAGTTAACGCCGTCGGCCTCTGCATTCTTTTGGAAGTTTGCCACAAGAGCTTTTGCCATATCTTGATTTTGAAGACATGCTTCCATTTCTTCGTTTTTCAAACCCGCAATACGCCCGATTTTATAAAGGTTTTGTGCGACCTCTGCACCGCCATTCCCGCGCGTCCATTCGCGTTGGCGGCTGTATAACATATCAGCAATACCGTAATATTTTTCATTTCCAGCACAGCGTGCAAGCATAGCGCCCCATAGACCTTGGCGATCAAAGAACACTTCACGGTAAATGAATTTGATTTTGCCAGTATCGATGTATTCTGATTTGATTTTTGGCATTACATTCGCATGAAAGCTTGCGCAGTGTGGGCATGTAAAAGATGCATACTCTGTCATCGTCACTGCGGCATCTGGATTGCCCAATACGATATCTTCAATTAAAATGTCTTTTGCATCTTGTGCAAAACCCATTGAGCCAATGGACGTTGCGGCCAATGAATAGGAAATAAACTGTCTACGTTTCATAGTACTGCCTTTACTTATTGTTTTTCTGTTTGATGTTTTTACCCAACTGAGCAAGCGCATCTTTTAAACTTTGGTTGGAAACATTTTCCACGGTTGTGTCAACTTGTTGAACCGCCTCAGGTGAGAGGGTTTTCGCTGGTTTTGGTTGTTCAAATGTTTTCTGACTTTCGCCAAAACCCGTGGGCGATGTTTGTGTAATCTTGATTTTGCTGATCGCAGAATAGCCATAACATGCGTTTACACGTTCCAAGATGTTTGGAATTTGCATTTGCAGCATCGGAGCGTTCGCGCCTGTACTTAGGATTGTAAGTGTGGCGCCAAACCCATCGCGGGCATAGCCGACTTTGACGGGTTTTGCGATCTTGGCGATGGTATCGCCTACAAACTCGTCCCAATGGGTTAAAAGCCGTGTTTCTACGAAACCGCGCTTTTCGGTGGCTTTGCGAATCTGTTTGTTCAACACACTGCCCGTACTTATAAACCCACGCCTACCGCGTTTTGGTGTATAACCCGTTGATATTTTATGTGTTACAGGTCGTGCCATGGCTTCCATAATTGTGAATTCAGACTATCTTACGCAGAGATAGGTATAATTCCAGCGATTAAAAGCAAATAGGGCGATAAAACTTGCGTGATAATAGATCAAAAGAAGCTGATGTTTTGTTGGCTTGGTATGATGAGCATGCCCGCGACATGCCTTGGCGTGTGGCTCCAGACAAGCGTTTAGCGGGTATAACGCCCGATCCATACCATGTTTGGATGTCTGAGATTATGTTGCAACAAACCACGGTTGCAGCCGTGCGAGATTATTTTGTGAAATTCATAAAATTTTGGCCGACTGTTCAGGATTTAGCAGCTGCTGAGGATGCGGATGTTATGGCGGCTTGGGCAGGGCTTGGGTATTATGCACGGGCGCGGAACCTGTTGAAGTGTGCACGTGTTGTGGCGCATGAATTGGACGGCATTTTCCCATCGGATGAGGCTGGTTTGCAGAAATTACCAGGTGTAGGGCCATATACATCGGCGGCTGTGGCATCGATTGCGTTTGATCAATCAGCGACGGTTTTGGATGGGAATGTGGAACGCGTTATGGCGCGGTATCATTTGATTGAAGAACCTTTGCCGACCAGTAAGGAAACTTTGCGCGGTTTGGCGGCTGGTATGTTGCCCGAGGCACGGTTTGGGGATTATTCGCAGGCGATTATGGATTTGGGCGCAACTATTTGTACGCCACGTTCGCCTGCCTGCGGGATTTGTCCTTGGATGGAGGGGTGTAAGGCGCGGCCTGCTGGAATGGCAGCGGAATTGCCAAAGAAACTGCCAAAGGCTGTTAAACCAACGCGGTTTGGTACCTGTTACGTGGCGATCCGCAAAGATGGGGCTGTGTTGTTGGAGCGGCGTCCAGATAAAGGATTGCTTGGTGGTATGCTGGGGTGGCCTGGGACGGAGTGGGCTGTGGATACTCCTGATGCGAAGGCGCCGTTTGAAGCGGAATGGACTGTTTTAAGCGAAGAGGCGCGACATACGTTTACGCATTTTCATTTACGGTTATCAGTTCAATGCGCTGTGGTGACGGATGATTTTGATCAGAATGTTGGCGATTTTGTTGCTGCAGCGGATTATGATGTAAATGATTTGCCGACTGTTATGCGTAAGGTTTGGAAGTTGGTGAAACCTACGGTCTGAACGCGTGGCGTGACGTCATGTTTGATTAAATAGGAACTTGAGCTAGGCTCTGTTTCAACAAAGGAACGTTGATGAAAAACAATAGCTTTACCGCCGCTTTACCTTTTTGGCTTTCACTGACAATCGTTGGTGTTGTTTTGATCGCGGCCTATTTGGGTGGTTGGTGGTTGATTGTGATCCCTGCCTATACATGGTGGTTTTTGGCGATTGTTGATCACTTTGAAGGTTATGAGCTTTCCAATAAAGATCCGAATACGCCTGACAGCGAGTTGTTTTGGTATCGTTTGATCACGATCATTTGGTTCCCATTGCAGTTCGTTTTGATCTTTGGTGCGATTGCATATGTGAGTTGGACAGATAATCTACCGGGTGCGCAGGCATGGTGGTTACTATTTGGTGTGGGTGTTGTCAGCGGCAGTGTTGGTATTGTTTACGCGCATGAGCTGATGCATCAGAAACCTAAATATGAACGCCATATGGGTGATGGTTTGATGTGTTTGACGCTGTACGGGCACTTTCGTTCGGAACATTTATTGGTGCATCACCGTTATGTCGCCACACCGCGTGATCCAGTGACGGCCCGTTATAACGAAGGGTTTCACCGCTTCTTTCCGCGTGTTTTGATCAGCTGCTTGACGTCATCTTGGGGGGCTGAGAAAGCGATGCTGGCACGCAAAGGCTTGCCTGTTTATCATCCTAGCAATCCATTTTGGAAGTATGCGATTTTGCAGGTTTCATTCCTAGCTTTGGCTTTTGTCATTGGTGGCTGGATGGGCGTTGGATTGTTTTGTGTGCAAGCATTCACTGCTATCTGGCAATTGGAACTGGTGAATTATGTGGAGCACTATGGGTTAACACGCCGCCATTTGGGTGATGGTAAATATGAGCATGTGAAGCCGCATCATTCGTGGAACGCAGCGCATAAAGTGACGAATTATTTCTTGATTAATTTGCAACGTCATTCTGACCATCATTATAAACCTGATCGTCGTTTTCCGTTGTTACAAACCTATGATGAAAATGAAGCGCCGCAACTACCCGCAAGCTATTCTTTGATGACGATTGCTGCGATGATCCCGCCCGTTTGGAAAAAGGTTATGAACCACCGCGTAAAGGCATGGCGAGCGCAACATTATCCTGATGTCGAGGATTGGCATCCTTATAACAAGGCGCTTAATCCACAGCCCAAATAACAAAAAAACCCCGTCACTAGGGACGGGGAAGTTAGGCATGGTATCAAAGCGGCGGAGCTTTGATACCGGCGGTAACTGTGTTTTCTTGTTGTGTATCTAAACTTGCATCTCTGCGCGGATTTGTTGGCGCAGCAAATCAATCGGGATGTTTTTCCCCTCTTTGCGGAAGCACCAATATGTCCAACCATTGCACGATGGCGCACCTTCTAAGGCTGCACCCACTTGGTGGATCGACCCTTTGGTGTCATGCGCGATCAATGTGCCGTCTGCACGGATTTTTGCTGAGTGGCGACCGTTTAAGCTGTGCAGCTTTTCACCTGGGCGTAGCATGCCACGTTCCACCAATTGGCCGAATGGCACACGTGGTGCTGCACGTTTGGATTGGCTGACTTCTAATGAAGAGCTGTCTAATGTGCGGATTGATTTTAAGCGTGCTTTTGCAACTTCGCGGTAGGCCGCTTCGCGTTCAATACCGATGAAATTACGGCCAAGCTTTTTGGCAACAGCACCTGTTGTGCCTGAGCCAAAGAAAGGGTCCAGAACCACGTCACCTGGGTTTGTTGAGCCGACCAATAGACGGTGTAGTAAGCTTTCAGGCTTTTGTGTTGGATGGGCTTTGTTGCCGTCCTTGTCTTTTAAACGTTCGTGGCCGTTACAGATTGGTAGAACCCAATCAGAGCGCATTTGAACACCGTCATTCAAGGCTTTTAAAGCTTCGTAGTTGAATGTGTTTTTAGATTTTTCAGATTTGGCAGCCCAAATCATTGTTTCATGTGCATTGGTCAAACGCATGCCGCGGAAGTTTGGCATTGGGTTTGATTTACGCCAGATCACATCGTTCAAAATCCAGTAACCAGCGTCTTGTAAAACAGCACCTACACGGAAGATGTTGTGATAAGATCCGATGACCCAAATTGCACCATTTGGTTTTAGGATACGACGTGCGGCTTTGAGCCATTCACGTGAAAACTCATCGTATTTTTGGAAAGAAGAGAATTGATCCCAATCGTTGTCCACAGCATCAACTTTGGAATTATCAGGGCGATGAAGTTCGCCTTTTAACTGCAAATTATAGGGTGGGTCTGCGAAGATTAGGTCAACAGATTCTTCGGGAAGTGAGTTCATCACTTCGATACAATCGCCAGACAATATCTGGTTTAGTGGCAGAGTCGTCCCTGCCTTTTTATTCGTACTTGTCATTCTTTACTGCCTCAATGCGCTTTTCGCGTCGTTGTTGAGACCTAAGATGATTCATTACGGATTCGGCGTCAATTTCTTTATGAATCAATCACTTGCCTTATTTTCGCCATACAAGATGTTGTGTATCGGTTTGAAAGAACGTCTATGGTGTGGGGTTACACCTAATGTGGCGAGTCCCTCTTGATGTTGTTTGGTGCCGTATCCAGCATTGGTTTCCCATCCATAGCCAGGGTACTGTTGCGAAAGAGTCACCATTAATTGATCACGAGTGACCTTTGCAATGATTGACGCGGCGGCGATGCTGGCTGATTTGGCATCACCTTTAATGATTGTCTCGGATGGGCATGTGAGGTTTTTTGGTGTTTTGTTGCCATCGATTAGCACGAAGTCGCAAGGTGTAGGTAATCCGGCAACTGCATTTTCCATTGCTAAGAGTGATGCTTGTAAGATGTTGATTTGATCAATCTCTTCGACAGAAACATGTGCAATTGAAACATCTGCTGTTTCCATGATCTGTTCAAAAAGCTGTTCGCGTTTTTTCGCGGTCAGTTTTTTTGAATCGTTTAGACCGTCAGGGATATTGTTGGGGTCTAAAACCACGGCACAGGCTGTAACTGGCCCTGACCATGGGCCACGGCCAACTTCATCCACTCCAGCGATTTTCGCGGTAGAGCCTAGTTCGGTTAAGAGTTCTTGTTCACGTATAAAATCTGGCATGAGTTTTCATAGCGGTCATAGGCGAAGGTTGCACGTGAAATGAGAAAATAATTATTCTGTTTGACATACCTGATTAAAATAGTCAGAAATAGATTATTGATTAGAATCAGCAAGGAGACGGTTATGTCTTTAATTGAGAAAGTTAATACTCAAGATGCCCAGCAGGTTACGTCTGTTCCTGCGCATGATGCACTTACTTTGACGCAAAAAGGTACGCTCGCCAAAATTCATTTGGACGAAAAGATTTATACTTTGCGTATTACGCGCCAAGGAAAGTTAATACTTACAAAATAAACGGGACGCCCTATTGCGGGCGCCCCTACTGCTCGGTCTTGTTATGAGTTAATTATTTGTCACTGTGGTGAACATGCTTGTGATGTTTCTTGTAGTGGTTTTTATGGCTGTGCTGATAATGACCATGACTGTGGTAATAATCGTGACCATGACGCGCCTGTTGACCGTACCCGTGTTGTTTCAGACATTTGCGAGAGTAATATTTTTTCCAGCCATGGTTTGTCCATTTTTGGCGTAAGCATTTACGTGGCTTATGGCCTTGGTATACATATTCTGGTTCGTAGTGTTGACGACGTGCAGCTTCTTGCTGGCGGCGTTTCTTTTTATCTTTGTGCACTACATGTGCGATGGCACCAATTGCTGCTGCACCAAATAGGAATTGTGCAAGACGGTCCCCATCACTTGCGGCAGATGCAGGTGTTGTGGCTGCAGTTAATGCGATGGCGCCAGATACAGTGATGGCGATTAAACTCGATGTTTTCATTTTCTTTTTCCTTTCTTACGAACCGCTTTCAAACGATCCAATTCATGCGCTTTGTGCGCTGTGGCATTCGGCCTGTGATAAATTTGGGGGGATTGGTAAAGTTAGGCAATTACAGCCGCGTGTTATTGAATAACGGGGGATTTGGTGTGGCTTGTTATTGAATAACATCGCAATATGACCCAAGTAATGATCATGAAAAACGCATTAAAAAATATCGTCTTGGCCATTGGCCTTACATTCGCAGTTGCAACGCCTAGCCATGCAGCAGATTGTTTCGTGGACTATAAAGCCAAGCAAAGCGCAAATGGCTTGAAATTGCATTATGGTGTGATGCAGTTGTCAGGTGGGGCATGTGGCAATCGCAGCAGCGCACAACAAGTTGTATCGGCGCGATTGGCAAAGAATGGTTGGACTCTGTTAACAATACTTTCAATACTGGATGCCAATGGTGCAAAACAAAGACAGGGTAATGCAGGTGCGTACTTCCTTAGATACTGAGAGCAGTCGCTTTAAGCCGCGCTCTATTGCGTTGTGGGGAAGCTTGATGATTGTTGGGCTGTTGCTGGCAGCATCGATTGTATTGTTCATCAACTTGCCTGATGCGAATATGTTTAATGATCGTGTTGAGCGTATCTTTGTAGAAAATGATGCGCTGACCAGCCCAAATGAGACCAAGCTTTTGGAAATTTTGGCGCAATCTGGAACATCTTTTGCAGAGGTTTTGCAGGGGTATCGGTTTATTATTTTCGTACTGTTGGTCCTGTCATCCGCATTGCTGATTTCTGCGCTGTATTTTTTGATGACAAATTATGGATTGAACCAGCGGATGACTGAAATTGAACGTTCAGGCATTCATATTACCAGCCTTGTTGTGAACCGTGATGAGCGGGTGGTTTATATTAACAATATGGAATTCGAGTTAACAGAGTCGATTTTGGAAACGTTATCTGTACTTTGTGAGGCGCGTCTAGATAATGAAGTGATCACAGGGTCAGATTTGGAAGCGATGATCAGTGGTAAGAACAAAGTTGATGTAGATGAAGCTGCAGGGGCGACACGGATTAAGCGATTACGCGATCATTTGGGTAATCAAATGATGTCGCAATTGTTGATCAAGAACATCAGTCGCAAGGGTTATATGTTGGCGATTGAAAAAGATGTCATCAAAATGATTTAATAGATCTATAACGTATTATTCACAGTTTTCTGAAATAGAGTGATTAGGCATCTTTTTAGACGCCAAAGCATAATAAATTTAGAAAACTGATTGAAGGCGTAAGGATGGCATCAAAACAACAAGATATTTCTAAGGCTAAAACAAAAGAAACATACCTAAGGCAGCGTGATGATGAAATCATAGATGCCTTGCAGGCAAAGTTTGGAATTAATGCGACACATAAAATATTAGCAGCTTCATAGTACAGAAAACGCAGTACTTTATGTTTTTGTGGCGCTCTGCCAGTAATTTTTATGTTGTATGGCTATTCTGTCTTCTAGCTCTGGGAATGGCCCCCTTACAGAGACGTGCCTGCGGCCTGAATCGAAAATCACTCGGCACTCAAGATCCTGCGTTGGATTCTCTGGATCTTCTCCTGTTAATTCGCCTAGACGCCGCTCAGTCATACCAAATACGACTGCACCAATCTCTGCCCAATATATTGTTCCAGCACACATAGAGCAGGGCTCTACTGATGTATAAAGTGTGGCACCACGTAGAGTATCAATATCGAAACGTCTTGCAGCATCACGAGCAAGATTGGTTTCTGCATGTCCTGGGCCGCGATCAACCGAATGATTGTTTGTACCTTCTGCTAAAACTTCGCCTGTCGAGGATACAAGTACTGCGCCAAATGGATGGTTCCCTTCTTTTACAGCTTCATCTGCTAAAGCGATTGATCGTTTTAAATGCTTAATATCTGTATCGTTTTGCATAATACCCCCAATAAAGGTTTAAGTTGGTATGCGATAATAATACCTTTCATACCATACTCTAAAGCCTAATCATGTGACTACCCCTTCGATTTCGTACGTTTTAATGTCGACTGGGTTGGATGTTTACCAATGCTGGCTGTCACCATGCTTGCTATGTGCTCATTAGCCATCTCTGCAAGAAATTACTAGGCAGGGATAATTACTTATAAGCATGAAACCTTGGCAAATCGGGAGTTATGATAAAGTTTAAATTTGGAAATATAATATCCTTATGTGTTTATAGGTTTTATATGTGCTGATATAATTGAGGTATTAAATAAAGGGAGCGGTTAATCCGCCCCCTTTGAAAATTTAGCTGGCATCTGCTTTTTTAAGCGCAGTAACCAAGGCACCAAGGTTGTGCTGGAACATTGCTAGATAGCTGGTTGCTGGACCACCACGCTCAGAGAGTGCGTCAGAATACAGGCGGCCGCCGATTTCGATTCCAGTCTCTTCTGAAATCTGGTTGATAAGTGCTGGGCTTGTGATGTTTTCAACAAACAGTGCAGAAGCGCCTTGCTCTTTTAGGTTTTCAATCAACACGGCCAGATCACGCGCGGATGGCTCTGCTTCTGTGTCGATCCCAACAGGTGCTAGGAAAGTAAGACCATATGCATCTGCAAGATATCCAAACGCGTCATGTGCAGTTACAACAGTACGGCGGTTTTCTGGAAGACTTGCAAGCTTTGTACGTGTCTCAGCATCCAGTGTTGTTAGCTTTGCAATATAAGCTTCAGCGTTTGCTTTGAACTCATCAGCATGCGCAGGAACAGCTTCAGCCAAAACATTTGAGATGTTTTGAACATATACAACACCGTTCAACAAAGAGTTCCATGCATGAGGATCAACTTCACCTTCGACTTTTACGGGTGTTACGCCATCCGTTGCGACATGTACTGATGCTTTGCTGCCAGATTCTGCAATTAGGGTTTCTGACCAAGTTTCGAATCCCATACCGTTCACAAAGATAATGTCTGCTTCGGCTACAGCGCGAGCATCTGCAACAGAAGGTTGGTAGACATGTGCGTCTGCATCGGGGCCAACAATTGTTGTAACTTCTACTGCATCACCAGCAACTTGTTCGACCATATCGCCTAGAATAGAAAAGCTGGTTACGATTCTGAGTTCACCTGCCGCTGCTGGCAGAGTTGTAAGAGCAAGGGAAGCAGATGTCAGACCGATGCGAATTGTATTTAAAATATTCATTTGATCCTCTTTTAATACAGGGTTTCAGGTTAATGAAGTTATGTCCTTATGGGACTGTTTTCGGGATTTTCGCCCAAACCCTAATGGGGCGCAGAGGGCAGAAATTAGGAAAAATGCACCAGCAACCAATACGATTGCAGGCCCAGACGGTGTGTTTGGAAAGATATAAGATAGGGTCAGGCCAATCCAGCAGCTGAGTAGGGCAAAGACAAAGCCAAGGACCAACTGTCCTGTGATAGTTGCCGCCCAATACCGCGCGGCGGTTGCCGGTAAAATCATCAAACCAACCGCCATCAATGTGCCAAGGGTTTTGAAGGCCGCCAAAAGATTCAACACCAATAGCAACATGAATCCTTGATCCACCAACCACGGCCAACGCGCGCGCGCTTCAAAAAAGACGGGGTCACAAGTGCTGACAATTAGTGGGCGGAGTAACACAGAAAAAGACAGCAAGGTTACCGTTGCGACCCCGCCGACAAGCACCATCGAGGCATCTTCAATGCCCAGAATAGATCCGAACAAAAAGCTTTTCAGTGGAATAGCTGATCCAGCCGCTGACAAAATGAAAATCCCTGCTGCAAGAGCGATCAGATAAAGCGAGGCTAAACTAGCATCGCTACGTAGGATGGTTTTACGTGCCAACAACGAAGTCAGAACAGCAACGCCCACGCCCGCAATCAATCCACCAATCAGCAAGGATAGAACCGACAGGCCTGCGGTGACAAAGCCGATTACAATACCTGGCGTGATAGCATGAGCCATAGCCTCACCTGCCAGTGAAAGACGACGCAAAACAAGAAATGCACCAACGGGTGCGACTGAGGCTGATAGTACCGTGGTTGCCACAAAGGCACGTTGCATAAACGCAAAGCTCCACATTTCGGCGAAAAAATCAAACATATGATGTGTCCTTTTTCGTATCGCTCAATGCATCCCGAAACATCCAAGCTGCTTGACTTTCAGACATGTATTTCTGCTGGACCAAACGTTTTGGCGTTAGCACTTCATTGACTGATCCATACGCTGCCTCACCGCCACCAAGTAAAAGCGCGTGGGTGCAGTGATCCAGAACCGATGACAGGTCATGGATCACAAGAACAACAGCACGACCTTCGTGACGCCAACGGTCGATGATCGTTAAAAGATGTGCTTCCGTGTGCTGATCAACGGCAGCAAAGGGTTCATCCAACAGGATCAATGGTGCATCTTGCAAAATGACCCTTGCAAACAATGCACGTTGTAATTGCCCGCCAGACAAAGTGTGGATTGGTTGGTCTGCAATTCCTAGAACACCTGCCTCTTCCAATGCTGCTGCAACCCGCATATGACCATCGCGATCCAGCCGCCGACGCATACCAAAGCCGCCCCAAGCGCCCATTGCTGCAAGGTCGCGTACACGAATAGGGAAGCGGCTATCAAACTCTGCCATTTGCGCAAGATATCCAATCTCACGCGGGCGACCCGCTGGCCAGATAACTTCGCCCGAAAGAGGTGAAAGCAAGTTCAGCATCATTTTGACAAATGTGCTTTTGCCAGATCCGTTTGCGCCCAAAAGAGCGAGCGTAGTACCAGATTCAATTGAAAATGAAAGATGCTCAAACAGCGTCTTGCCAGGATAGCCAAGAGACAAATCCCGGACTTTAAATACGGGCTGCATCAGAGAACGGCGAAAATCGCGATCCAAAGTATGGCAGAAAATGCAAACGCACCGCCGATCAAGCCCATAGCGCTCAACTCTGTTAAACAAGGCGTATTTCGCTGGGCAACAACAGAGGTTTGCTCAGACCAGACAGGCGTCTGTTCTGCTTCCGAGATATTTGACATAGAGTTCATGGCCACCTCCGCATGTGCGGGGTTAGTCCAAGTACAAAATCTTTGCCGACGTCGACCGTCTTATGCATAGTTGCCTCCTCCAGGACACCCCGCCTGGGTTAGAAATTACGTTGAATGGCAGGTCTCCTGACTTACGGGTCAAAGCTTTCCCGATCCTTCCCAGGATTTCTCCCAGTGGACCACTTCGGGTTCGCTCGCCGCTTACAGTTGCGGGGGCAGTCACGGAATTGGCGCCTGATGGCTACTCCTCACCGTGTTCCTCTTTCAGTTTACGGCACTTTGTGCCGATAACACCATTAGGCTTTTCAATTTGCACACTGGTTGAACGGAGTCCAGAAATTTTATTACGTTTTGATGAAATAAAGCTGATCAGCTCTGATTGATGTCTTAATTTACAAAAGTAGTGTCGCAAAATGATGCACTGCAATTGAAAATGAATTGGTGACCCTGACTGGATTCGAACCATTAACCGACCCCTTAGGAGGAAAATATGTATCTTATTATTACTCCTTATAAAGCAGTTAGATAGGTTATTTAGATGATGTGGCCTGTACGTGTTTTGTACGGATACGTTCTCTTAATATGGATTGATCTTCTTCAACGTGAGCATAGCCATATCGGGACTATGCAAGTTATCCAATATCCGCTTAGAGCCCAAACACGACATAAATGAATAAATCCAACAACTTTATGGGCCACATTTTTTCACCAATTATAATGATAGATAAATTTTATTGTATTTCAGGAATGCATTGCTAACAATGATCCAACTTAAGCCTTAGCGAGACCATTTCTATGCATATCAACCTTAAACAATTAGAAGCCTTTATTTGGGTTTCAGATTTGGGTAGCTTTCGCGGTGCCGCTGAAAGATTAAATACAACTCAACCAAACATATCATCGCGTATTTCTACTTTGGAATCTCATTTGAAGGTTGTTTTGATGGAGCGGGACGCAGGTTCGGTGCGGTTGACGACAAAAGGCCAGAAGTTGCTAGCGCATGCAAGGCGTGTGCTGCGTGAAGCTGAAAGTTTGATTGAGGCTGCGGATAATACATCTCTATTCGATGGGGTATTACGTTTGGGTGTCACAGAAATGGTTGTACACACATGGCTGAGTGATTTTTTAAAAGTGTTGAATGATCGATATCCAAAAATTAGTGTCGAATTGACCGTGGATTTATCTGTGAACCTTGAAAAAGAGCTCTCTGAGCGGTCATTGGATTTGGCTTTGCAATATGGCCCTTTCAAAGGGAAAGCTTCGGGGTCGACAGACCTGGGCACCTATCCATTGATATGGGTGGCTTCGCCAGAACTGGGGGTCGAAAACAATCAGCGCATCACTATTGAAGATATGGTCAAACATCCAATCTTAACCCACGCGCGGGATACGCGATCTTATGAAGAGATTGCTCAGCATTTTACAATGCGCCGTGATTTGCCCGCCCGTTTGGTACCATCCAGCAATTTAGCAGCCTGTTTGTATATGACGATGAATGGGATGGGCGTTGCGATTATGCCAAATGTTATGGTCGCCAAAGAGCTAAGCACGGGTGAGTTGGTTCAGGTGAACTATGAATGGTCTCCAGAGCCTTCGCATTTCTTGGCGCGTTATGAAGCGCATAAATCCGCGAAATTTGTTGCGAGTGCTGCTGAAATTGCGAGTGAGATTGCAAAGAATTATGCGGCGGATTTTACCAGAGAAACAATTGCCCCTGTTTGAGGATTTCCCCACCTAAGATAAATTTTATTTATCATATAAATCCATTCTTACAATTTGATTTCATGCTTTGAATCCTTCTTACTATCCATAGAAAACCTGCACAGATAAGGCTGCAAGCTTATGGATACATCTTCAATTCGAATGGGCGTTGATATCGGGGGCACATTTACCGACGTCGTTCTTGAGATTGGCGAAACACAATACTCGACGAAAGTACTAACAACATATGCGGCGCCTGAAGACGCAATTATAGATGGTATGCAACAAGTGTGTAGCAAAGCTGGTGTGAAGCCATCAGATGTTGGGCAAATCATCCATGGTACAACGTTAGCGACAAACGCTTTGATTGAACGACGTGGTGCCAAAACAGCTCTTATCACAACACAAGGTTTTCGTGATGTCATCGAGATGCGAACAGAATCGCGTTTTGAGCAATATGATTTAAACTTAAATCTGCCGGAACCTCTATTGCCACGCCAACAGCGCTATACATTAGAAGAGCGTATGGATGCTATGGGTAACGCTCTTATTGAGTTAAAGCGATCAGATGTCGAAGGGTTGGTAGATGAGATTAAAGAGGCTGGATATCAAAGTATCGCTGTTGGTTTAATCCATTCGTATCTGAATGATACGCATGAAAAAATGGTCCGTGACGTCATTGAAGAGAATATCCCTAATGCGATGGTTTCTTTGTCGTGTGAAGTCTCTCCGCAGATGCGCGAATATGAACGTTTCAATACAGTTGTTGCAAATGCATACATCAAACCGTTGATGAAGAGTTATTTGGGTCGTCTTGAAGGACGACTAAACGATGAAGGTGTATCTTGTAATATCTTTTTGATGCATTCTGGTGGTGGCATTATTTCCATCGAAAGCGCGGCTGATTTTCCTGTTCGTTTGGTCGAATCTGGCCCCGCAGGCGGCGCTGTTTTTGCTGCAAATATCGCTGCCCGCTATGGATTGGACAAAGTGCTGTCTTTTGACATGGGCGGCACAACGGCTAAGATTTGTTTGATTAAAGATCAGACGCCAAAAACCAGCCGTGTTTTTGAAGTGGCACGTACATATCGTTTTAAAAAAGGTTCTGGTATGCCGATATCAATCCCTGTGATTGATATGGTTGAAATCGGTGCAGGCGGTGGATCACTAGCCCATGTAGACAGTATGCGCCAAATTCGGGTTGGCCCTGAATCTGCAGGCTCTGAACCTGGTCCTGCCTGTTATGGTCGTGGTGGTACAAAACCAGCCGTAACGGATGCTGATCTTGTATTGGGTAAACTTGATCCTGATAATTTTGCAGGTGGTTCCATCAAGCTGCATACAGACAGTTCGGCAGACGCATTGGAAACCGTTCTGGGGCAAACATTGGATATGGATGCGCAAACAGCTGCATTTGGTTTGGCAGAAGTTGTGGATGAAAATATGGCCAATGCGGCGCGTGTACATGCGGTTGAAAATGGTGAAGACCTGTCTGAATACACAATGATCGCATTTGGTGGTGCAGCCCCATTGCACGCTGGACGTTTGTGCGAAAAACTTGGCGTTGATCGTTTATTGGTTCCAACAGGTGCTGGTGTTGGATCAGCAATTGGATTTTTGCGAGCCCCATTTAGTTTTGAAGCAAACCGTTCGGTTTACATGAAGCTTTCAGATTTTAATCCTGATGTGATTACAAACCTGTTGACGGAGTTGAAAACAGAAGCGACGGGGTTTGTGCGCAATTGCGATGAAACCGCAGATATCCTCTCAGAATTCAAAGTCTACATGCGTTATTCTGGTCAAGGCTGGGAAATCCCCATTACATTGAGCGAAGAGCAGGCAATGAACCCGAATGCCGCCGAATTCCAAGAGTTGTTTGAAACAGATTACATCAATCTCTTTGGGCGTGCAGTGGATGGTATGGATGTTGAAATTACAGTTTGGTCTGTGAATGCTACAACCCCAAGCCAAGCAGTGGAACCAATCAAAGCAGCATCAGATGGCACTGCTGCAAAGATAGAAACAACACGTACGATGTTTGACCCAGCCTTATCAAAAGCGGTTGATACATCTGTGGTACTACGGACTGAGATGAATATTGGCGAAACCGTCCAAGGTCCATCTGCCATCACCGAGGACGAAACAACAATTATTCTGCCATCCAGCAGACGCGCGATCAAACAGCCAGATGGTTGTATTGATATCGTGACGAAGGTTTAGGAGAGATCGCATGACACAGAACACATCAAACGTTCCGTATCAGGTTATGTGGAACCGCATGATTTCGGTTGTTGAAGAACAAGCACAAGCCTTGGTTCGCACTGCCTTTTCAACATCAGTACGTGAAGCTGGTGATTTGTCTGCGGGGGTTTACGACATAGACGGACAAATGTTGGCGCAGGCTGTGACGGGCACGCCTGGACATGTGAACGCCATGGCAGATGCTGTTGGCCACTTTATTCGCCGTATTGGAAGAGATAATATTTTAGAGGGTGACGTCTATATTACCAACGACCCATGGGAAGGTACGGGCCACCTGCATGACATAACTATTGTCAGCCCATCCTTTCACAAAGGCAAGCTTGTTGGGTTCTTTGCCTGTACGGCACATATCGTAGATATTGGCGGCCGTGGTTTTGGGGCGGATGCAGCATCTGTTTATGAAGAAGGTTTGTATATCCCAATTATGAAATTCGCAGATCAAGGTACAGTTGATCAGACATTGGTTCGCATTGTACGTGGAAATGTGCGCGAACCCGATCAATTGATTGGCGATATGTATGCTTTGGCAACATGTAATGAAATCGGTCATCGCCGCTTGGTTGAGATGATGGAAGAATTCGATCTTTCAGACCTTAATGGCATCGCTGCATTCATATTGGAAAACTCTCGCCGCGCTACACTCGAACGGATTGCGGCTTTGCCGCGCGAAATAGCAACAGGTGAATTAACAGTGGATGGCTTTGACAATCCAATCACATTGAAGGTGAAATTGAGCATCGAAGAAGACCGCATTGTGTCTGATTTTGAGGGCACATCAGGTTTGGATAAAAAGGGCATCAACTGCCCAATGGTCTATGCCAAAGCTTATGCTTGTTATGCTTTGAAATGTGCGATTGCACCTGAAATTCCAAACAATGCAGCATCGCTTGCGCCGTTTGAAATGGTTGCTCCTGTGAATTCCATCGTGAATGCAATCCATCCAGCCCCTGTCGCGTTGCGCCATATCGTTGGTCATTTTGTGCCAGATACAATTTACAACGCTTTGGATAAAATCCTACCAAATGTTGTGCCAGCGGAAGGTGCTGGTTGTTTGTGTAACTTTCAGGTCTCTTTGCGCCCACGCACAGATGCACCAGCACCAAAGGGCGCTGTGCGTTCAGAAGTACTGACATTTAATTCTGGTGGTTCAGGGGCGCGCCCTATGCATGATGGATTAAATGCAACGGCTTTTCCATCTGGTGTGATGACCATGCCGATTGAAGCGACTGAACATGTAGGTCCCGTAATCATTTGGCGCAAAGAATTACGCCCAGACAGTGGTGGTGCTGGCAAACAACGTGGTGGTTTAGGGCAATATATGGAAGTTGGTGCAACTGAAGGCCATGAATTTGATTTCCAAGCCATGTTTGACCGTGTTGATCATCCCGCACAGGGGCGCCAAGGTGGTGCAGATGGCGCTGCGACTGAGATTGCCCAAGATGACGGCACGAAAATGAACGGCAAGGGCAAACAGTTCGTACCACACGGCAGGCGCGTTATGCTGTCCTTCCCAGGTGGTGCTGGTTATGGCAAGCCAAGTGAACGCGATCCGGAGCTTGTACGCAGAGACCTTGCACGGGGGTATATTTCTGCCAAAGTCGCTAAAGAGGATTACGGAATGTCAGACAATGACATAGCAAAAATCCTAAATGCAGTTAAAAAGGGAGAGGCTGTATAATGACTAAAAACACAGCATTGCAAGCGCCGCAACAAACCAAATATGACGTTGTGATTGTTGGCGGGGCAATCATGGGCGCCTCTGTTGCATGGTTTCTAACAGATAATCCCGACTTTGATGGTCGCGTTCTGGTTGTTGAAAAAGACCCAAGTTATCAATTTTCCTGCACAGGGGCCACCAACAGCTGTATGCGTCAGCAATTCAGCAGTGAGATTAATGTGAAATGTTCACAATTCGCCGCGGATTTTGTGAAGAATTTGCGCGATTACATGGGTAATGATGACCGTGTTCCTGAATTGAAAATCCAGAATTTTGGCTACATGTATCTGGCGGATACAGAAAGCTTTGCAAATGTTTTACGTGAAAGTCATGAGGTTCAAGTTGCTGCGGGTGCAGGCACGAAACTACTGACGCCAGACGAAATCAAAGCCGCTTATCCATTCTACAATGTTGATGATATTGTTCTGGGCAGTTTAAACCTAATTGATGAAGGATATTGGGATTCCATCACAGTCTTTGACTGGTGGCGTAAGTCTGCACGCGAACGCGGTGTGGAATATATCACCAATGAAGTCGCCACGATGACAAAGAATTCGGCGGGTACGCATGTTGAAAGCTTAACCCTGAAATCTGGTGAAGTAATTTCTTGTGGTAAGATTGTAAATTGCACTGGTGCACGCGCGGCGGAAACCGCAAAAATGGCGGGCATTACAATTCCTGTTGAACCACGTAAACGGTTCACATGGATATTTGATGCCGAACATAAATTAGACCGTCCTTTGCCGCTGACAATTGATCCATCTGGTGTGCATGTCCGTCAGGAAGGCGCAAATAACTATCAAGCGGGTGGCCACGCTGATTACGACCCCGCTGTTGAGTATGATGATTTCGAATTGGACCCAAACCTGTGGCAGGATCATATATGGCCCGTTTTAGCGATGCGTATTCCACAATTTGAAGCCATCAAAGTCACGCATGAATGGGCGGGGCATTACGCCTATAACGTTTTTGATCATAACATGATCATCGGCCATCATGATCAGGTTGAGAATTTCTATTTCTTAAATGGCGACTCTGGTCATGGCCTACAACAATCCCCAGCAATGGGGCGTGGCGTAGCAGAACTTTTGACATACGGCGAATACCGAACCCTTGATTTATCTGTGTTCGATTACAACCGTATCGTTCGAAATGAACCCTTTATTGAAAAGGCCGTGATCTGATGAAACTTCCCATAAACCCTTTCACACAAGCCATCAAAAAAGGCGAAAAGCAAATTGGCCTTTGGGTCGGATACGGCAACAACTTTGCCGCCGAAATTATTGCCAGCGCTGGTTATGATTGGGTGGTGGTAGATATGGAACATTCGCCAAACGATTACCATTCGGTTTTATCACAACTGCAAGCCTTTGAAGCCTATCCAACAACAGCACTTGTACGCCCAGATTGGAATGACACTGTCAAAGTGAAACGTTTATTGGACATCGGTGCAAATGGGTTGGTCTTTCCCATGGTTCAAAATGTTGAAGAGGCTGAAAAAGCAGTTGCCGCCACACGTTACCCGCCACGTGGTGTGCGCGGTGTAAGTGGATCTACGCGTGCCGCGAAATTCGGCCGTATCACTGATTATTTTGAACGCATCGAAGAAGAAACCACAATCATTTTACAATTGGAGACAATTGAAGCCCTAAACAATGCAGAAGATATTGCTGCCGTTGATGGCGTTCACGGGGTATTCTTTGGTCCATCTGATATCGCAGCAGATCTTGGTAAAATTGGCAGACCTATGGATGATGAGGTTTGGGAGCATATTTTACCTGTCGCCCAAAAACTTATGGACAAAGGTATACCAGTGGGGACTCTTGTGCTTGATCCGGCTTTTGCTGCCAAGCTTTTGAATGATGGTTTTACATTTGTTGCTTGCGGTATGGATACAGCTTTGTTGGCGCGCAGTTCTGAAGCTCTTTTGGCAAATGTGAAGAAGGATATTAAATGAACTATGCCTCTTCACGCTTAACACCAGTAAAACCTTCGGCATCTGCTGCAGTTAGTCAGGCAGCAAAGGCGCTCAAAGCTGAAGGGCATGATGTTATTGATCTTGGTTTAGGCGAACCAGATTTCGATACGCCAGCGCACATTGTAGAAGCTGCTTATCAAGCTGCAAAAGCAGGTCAAACGCGGTATCCGCCAACAGGCGGTACTGCAGAGATGAAGAATGCGGTTTTAGGTAAATTGGCGCGTGAGAATAACCTTACATACACACCAGATGAGGTCATCGTTTCAAATGGTGCCAAGCAGGTCTTGTTCAACGCATTTATGGCAACATTAGAAGCAGGTGATGAAGTTCTGCTATGCGCCCCTTATTTTGGCCAATACAAAGATATTGTATTGATCTTGGGCGGTGCGCCGAAAGTATTGCCATGCTCTGCAGAGAACGGCTTTCGTTTAACACCTGAAATGTTAGAAGCGGCAATTACGCCTAAAACACGGTGGTTGTTAATCAATACACCTTCGAACCCATCTGGGGTGACATATACACCTGAAGAGCTAAAAACCTTGGGCGCAGTTATTGCCAAGTACCCAAATCTTTTGGTCATGTCTGATGAAATCTATGAACATATTCTGTTTGACGGTCAGATGTTTACATCTTTTACGGAAGCCAACCCAGATTTACGCGATCAAACTCTTATCGTGAATGGCGTTTCTAAAGCTTATGCAATGACTGGGTGGCGTATTGGATACGGCGCTGGCCCATCTAAGCTGATTAATGCTATGGTCAAAGTACAATCACAGATTTGCTCGGGTGCATGTTCGGTAGCTCAAGCGGCTGCAACTGCGGCGTTGAATGGCCCACAAGATGAGGTGCGCAAATTTAATGCGGCTTTTGAAAAACGTAGAAACCTGATTGTTAACCGTGTTGCTGAAACGAATGGCCTAACCTTAGATGCTCCAGGCGGTGCTTTTTATGCCTATATTGGTTGCGCTGCTTATATCGGTGCGAAAACACCAGAAGGTGACATCATCAAAGATGACATCGCATTTTCTGATTATCTTTTAAAGGATGCAAAAGTAGCATCAGTTCCTGGATCTGCTTATGATCTGTCGCCATTTTTTCGGATTTCCACAGCGACATCCGAAGATATTTTAAATGAAGCAATGGACCGTATTGCGGATAGTGTTTCAAAACTCACACCAAAAGAAAAATGAGTACTGCTATGAAAAAAATCGTTTTAACAGGTGCCGCTGGCCGTCTTGGCTCTTATCTTCGTGAACATGTTGCCAAACTTGCGGATGAGTTTGTCTCAACGGACTTGGCAGACACTGTAGAAAACTTGTTGCCAAATGAGACATATATAAAAGCAGACTTAACCAGCCTTGATGAAATGGAAGCTTTGCTCAAAGGCGCAGATATGGTTGTCCATTTTGGCGCTTACGGCGATGAAGCCTCTTTTGATACGATCTTAGGCCCAAACATCATTGGGGCTTATAACATCTGGGAAGCGGCCTATCGCAATGGTGTGCGCCGTGTGGTTTATGCCAGTTCCATTCACGCTGTTGGTATGCACCCTAAGAATGATTTTATCGGTACAGATGCACCCCACCGTCCTGATACGTTTTATGGTCTTGCGAAATGCTTCTCTGAAGACTTGGCAAGCTTGTATTGGGACAAGCGTGGTGTTGAAGCCATTTGCATGCGTATTCTATCATGTGCAAATGTGACAAACCCACGCGCGGTTGGCTCTTGGTTGTCATACCCCGACTTGGCCTTATTAGTCGAACGCTGTGTCACAACACCCGTATGCGGCTTCTCTGTGATCTATGGTGTCTCAAACAATGACCGCACCCCTGTCGATAATGCTAAAGCAAGCTTCATTGGCTATCGTCCAAAAGATAATGCGGAACAGTTTGCAAAAGAGATTTTTGCAGAAGCAGGAACGTTAGACGCAACTGATCCTGGTAATATGTGTCATGGCGGGCCTTTTGCCTCTATCCCATTGGGGAACAGTGGTTTGGCAGAGTTGAACTTGAATGAGAAAACGGCATCACAAAGCGAGGATTAAGATATGACTGATAAACCAGTAGTATTAATTGTTGGCGGCGGAAGCGGCATTGGTGCCGATAGCGCTAAAAAAATGTCTGAAATTGGCTATGAAGTCGCTGTCATGTCATCCTCTGGCAAAGGCGAAGCGCTTGGGAAAGAATTGGGCGGTTTAGGTTTTACCGGCTCAAATATGATTGTGGAGGATTTGCAAGCTTTTGTAGATGCATCAATGGATCGTTTTGGGCGTATAGATGCTGTGATTAATTGCACAGGTCATGGTCCGAACGGTCCCATTATGGATATCACAGATGAAAACTGGCACATCGGTATGGATTGCTATTTCATGAATGTTGTTCGTATTTCGCGTATGGTTCTACCGATTATGCAAAAACAAGGATCTGGTTCGATTGTAAATATTTCCACATTTGCAGCATTTGAACCTGACCCAGATTTTCCAACATCTGCAATTTTCCGTGCGAGTTTAGCCAGTTTCACCAAACTGTTCAGTACGAAATATGCAGCCGAAGGCATTCGCATGAACAATGTATTGCCAGGGTTCATTGATAGTCTGCCAGAAAAGCCAGACCGTGTTGCACGTATTCCAGCGGGTCGATACGCCGAAGTGCGCGAGCTGTCAGAGACTGTAGCATTCTTGGCAACAGATATTTCGAGTTATGTCACTGGTCAAAATCTACGGGTGGATGGAGGATTAACTGACTCTGTCTAAACTAAGTCACGGTGTTATACAGCTGTGGTGGAGTTGTTTTTTCAGAACGAAACATGTCACTACTGTACGGGAATTGTACGGACTGTACGCGTTAATTGGCGTTAATTGGTGATTTTGGGATTTTGTTAAAATTATATAAACTCTTTGTTTTATAGGGTTTTTTATGGTGACCCTGGCGGGATTCGAACCTGCAACCTGCCCCTTAGGAGGGGGCTGCTCTATCCAGTTGAGCCACAGAGCCACTCATTTATCTAAAGCCATATGCAAAGTTCGAAATCAACCGTATTTTGTGTGCTTGATTGCATTTCCCCCTATCTCTAGAACGTCATGAGAGAGGGGAAAACGATTTGCGTAATATCGAAGATCAAGTTCGGCAGCTTTTGGTGAATGACAATATCATTCAGACGAAAGATGTTTTCACCCCTTTGGCGGGTGGGCGTACCAATCGTGTTTGGAAAATCTCTGGAACACGTGATTTGGTTTGTAAGCTTTACAGCGAAAGTACACAGAACCCCCTTTATGAGAATGCCCCGCAATCAGAATATGATTGTCTAAAACAGTTATCAGGTAAAGGTGTTGCGCCTGAAGCGGTTTGTTTTAATAGAACTACATTCGGCGATGTGCTGGTTTATGAATATTTGCATGGGACTGACTGGAATAATGATGTGATTTCTGTGGCGCAGCTATTGGCGCGTATTCATGCGGAACCAATTCCAGAAGGATTGCGTGTGTTGGCAATGGGTTCCGATTCTGTGGTTGCGCAGACTTTGGATATTTTGAAAGACGCTAAGCCAGTTGATGCAGATAGACTTAAAGCGTTGAAACCAAATGGCAAGATTGCTGCAGCTGGAACACAATGCTTTGTTCATACGGATGTGGTTGCTGGTAATTTAATTCAAACTGTAGATGGTGTTCGGATGATAGATTGGCAATGCCCTGGTTCTGGCGATCCGGTAGAAGACTTAGCGATGTTTTTATCCCCTGCCATGCAACATGTTTATCGTGGGTCAGTTTTAACAAAGGCAGAATGCGCTGCGTTTATCGAGGCATATCCTGATGTCACAGTTCGAGATCGTTACAATAAAATGGCGCCGTTTTATAATTGGCGAATGGCGGCATATTGTGCGTGGAAAGAAGCACGCGGTGCAGAGGAATATAGAGCAGCGAAAGAACTGGAAATCTCTGCTTTAGAAAAGGTGAGCTAAGCCAAAGCCAGCAGTAGCGCAAACAGCAGCGGTAAATGAATATGCTACGAATTTTTTACGCGTTAGTTTTGGTTTTTCCACAGTTTCTTTGCTGCTTTGCGTCAGGACATTTTCCAACATTTCAGGCAGTTTAGGGCCGTAACGCGATAGTACCATTGCAGTTTTCACAAGGTCTTTGATCATGGCGCGTGGGCCCAAGTTTGTTTTGATGTAATCTTCGACTTCTGGCTTTGCGACAGTCCACAGGTTTAGGCTTGGATCCAAAGAACGCGCAACACCTTCGACCACAACCATTGTGCGTTGCAGCAGGATAAGTTCTGTGCGGGTTTCCATGCCAAAGCGTTCTGTTACATCAAACAGATGTGCCAATAGGCGTGCCATAGAGATTTGATCTGCCCCTTGGCCAAAGATTGGCTCACCGACCGAGCGTAATGCTTGGGCAAATGCATCAACGTCTTGATCGGCTGGCACATAGCCCGCTTCAAAGTGAACTTCTGCAATACGGCGATAATCTTTGCGAATAAAGCCCATCAGGATTTCCGCATAAACACGGCGGGTGTATTCATCGATACGGCCCATGATGCCAAAATCAAGTGCGATGAGATCACCATTTGGGGCTAGCTTTAAGTTGCCTTGGTGCATGTCACCGTGAAAGAAACCATCGCGCAATGCGTGGCGTAGAAACATTTGAATAATGCGTGCGCCAAGGTCGCGTAGATCGTAACCGCTGGCTTGTAATCTATCAAAATCCCCCAAAGGAATACCTTCGGCCCATTCCAGTGTCATGACACGGCGTGCGGAATGTTCCCAGATCAGTTTTGGCACTTCGAAACTTGCATCATCTTGAGTGTTTGATGCGAACTCGTCTGCTGCGGAAGCTTCCATACGCAAATCCAATTCGCCCTGAACAACACTTTCAAAATGTTCAATCACAGCGGTTGGGCGCAAGCGGCGGGATGCAGGGGATAGGAATTCGATTGTGTTGGCTGCAAAATAAAATGCATCGATGTCTTTTTGAAATGCACGCTCGATATTTGGGCGTAACACTTTGACAGCAACCTCTTGGTCTGTTTCTTTCAGGCGGGCGCGGTGTACTTGGGCGATGGATGCAGCGGCAACAGGGTCGCTGAATTCAGAGAACAGATCATCCGTAGAATGACCAAGTTCTTTTAATATCTCTGCTTTTGCTTCTTCTGTAGAAAAGGCAGGTAAACTATCTTGTAGGACGCGCAATTCCATTGCCATTTCTGGGCCAACAACATCTGGACGCGTGGACATGATTTGCCCGAATTTAATATAGGCAGGGCCAAGTGCTGTGACCGCGCGTAGGACTGGTGGTTGGGATGTGTCACCTTTCAAGCCGAGCCATTTAAAAGGCCAACCTAAAACGCGTGCTGCAATTTTGATGCTGGGTGGAACATCCAACATTTCTAATGCGATTTTCATCGCACCTGTGCGTTCAAAAGTTGCGCCTGTACGGATCAAGCGCCAGATATTATGTGGGCCGCGCATGGTTTAGATTTTCCAGCCTGAATGGAGGCAAGCGATGCCCATTGTCATGTTGCGGTATTTTGCGTTTTCAAAACCTGCTTCTTTGACCATGCCAAGGAATGTTTCTTGGTCTGGGAATTTGCGGATGCTTTCCACAAGGTATTGATAACTGTCAGCATCATTGGCGATAATTTTGCCCATTGGTGGGATGATATTGAAGGAGTAACGATCATAGGCCCATTGCATGGCTGGGTTTGGGATTTGACTGAATTCCAGAACCATCAAGCGGCCGCCTGGTTTTAGAACGCGGTAAGCTTCATTTAGCGCCTCTTGTGGTCGCGTCACGTTACGGATGCCAAAAGAGATCGTGTAAACGTCGAATGTATTATCCGCGAATGGCAATGCCATGGCATCACCGCAAACCCAATCCAAACGATCCGACATATCATCCGCTTCGGCACGTTCACGACCTGCATCCAACATGCCTTGGGTCATATCGAATACAGTGGCATGTGCATCAGGCGCACGTTTTAGGAAGCGGAATGAAATGTCACCTGTGCCACCTGCAACATCTAATAGCTTTTGTTCACCGCGTGGTGCTAACCAGTCCATCATGGCGTTTTTCCAGATGCGGTGGATGCCGACAGACATAACATCGTTCATAATATCATATTTAGAGGCAACATTAGAGAAAACACCGTGCACCATTCCCGCTTTTTCGCCTTCATCGACAGTTTTAAAGCCAAAATGTGTTGTTCTTTGATCAGAAGCCATGAATCGCTACCTTTTTATTCTATTATTACACCCTATATAGTGTGTTCATAAATTTATAAATGCGTCACCTACGCCCAAGGAAAAAACATTGCCCGAATTACCCGAAGTTGAAACTGTCCGAAAAGGGTTAGAGCCCCACATGTCTGGGTTCGTCATTACACAAGCCGATATTCGCCGCCCTGATCTGCGGTGGCCTTTTCCAGAGAATATGTCTGAAAGATTGACTGGAAAACGTGTTGAACGGCTCCGTAGACGGTCAAAATATGTTTTGTGTGATTTGGACAGCGAAGAAACGTTGCTGATCCACTTGGGTATGTCTGGGCGAATGACAATTTCTGCACCAGAAGGTGCAAAGGATATGGTGGGAGATTTTCATCATTTACACCCTGCCTTAGAAAAACATGATCATGTTGTGTTGGATATGGAAAATGGGGCGCGGATTACGTTTAATGATGCACGCCGTTTTGGTGCAATGGATTTGCTGGATACAAAAACGGCGGAGGACCATAAGCTTTTGTCGGGTATTGGACCTGAACCATTGGGGAATTGTTTTGATGAAGCTTATTTAGAGAATGCCTTATCTGGGCGAAAGATGCCCATTAAATCTGCATTGCTAGATCAAAAAATCGTAGCGGGACTGGGTAATATATACGTTTGCGAAACGCTATGGCGGACAGGGATTTCCCCGCTGAATATTGCGGGTGAGTTATCAAAGCGATGTGTCTGGAAGCTGGTTCCTGCGATTCGAGAGGTATTGAACGAAGCCATTGCCGCTGGTGGGTCCTCTTTGAAAGATTATCGTCAGGCGGATGGTGAATTGGGCTATTTCCAACATAGTTTTTCTGTTTATGGCCGTGAAGGTGAAGATTGCCGTAAGGAAAATTGTAAAGGTACGATTAAGCGGGTTGTACAATCTGGGCGTTCCAGCTTTTATTGCCCCAAATGCCAAAAGCTGAAGAAATAAGGATACATTGATATGGCTTATAATACGCTTATCGTCGAAATTGAGGATCACGTAGCCGTGGTTCAATTGAACCGCCCTGATGCGTTGAATGCGCTAAATTCTGAACTTTTGGGTGAATTAACATCTGCAATTACAGATTTAGATAACGACAACAAAGTACGTGCGATCGTTCTTACAGGCAGTGAAAAAGCATTCGCTGCGGGCGCTGATATAAAAGAGATGTCCACTAATACGTTTGTGGATATGTACACAAAGAACTTCTTTGGCGATGATATTGAGCAATTCTTGAAGTGCCGTAAGCCTATTATTGCGGCTGTTTCTGGCTATGCGCTGGGCGGCGGTTGTGAATTGGCTATGATGTGTGACTTTATATTATGCTCTGAAACAGCAAAATTTGGGCAACCAGAAATTAACCTTGGCGTTATTGCCGGTATTGGTGGCACACAGCGCCTGACACGTATTGTTGGTAAATCTAAAGCCATGGAAATGCATCTGACAGGGCGCTTTATGGATGCAGAAGAGGCAGAGCGTTCTGGATTGGTCAGCCGTGTTGTTCCTGCGAAGAAGCTTATAGAAGAAGCAAAGACTGTTGCTGGTAAAATTGCTGATAAATCTGCAATTGCTACGATGGCTGTGAAAGAATCGGTGAATCGTGCCTATGAAACGACTCAGGCCGAAGGATTGTTGTTTGAACGCCGCCTTTTCCACGCTTTATTCGCCACAGAAGACCAAACAGAGGGTATGGAAGCCTTTATTGAGAAAAGAACACCACAATTCCGAGATAAATAATGCATGACCCGTTGACTTTAAAGCGATCCAGTCCTAGAAGACCGCTTCATCGTCAAACACGATAACAGGATTCTATCATGGCAAACTCGCCACAAGCGAAAAAACGCGCACGTCAAATCGAACGTCGCACTGAAGTAAACAAAGGCCGTCGGTCTCGCATTCGTACTTTCTTGCGTAAAGTAGAAGAAGCGATTTCTGGTGGTGATCAAGCAACTGCAGCAGCGGCGCTTAAAGCAGCTCAACCAGAAATCATGCGTGGCGTGACAAAAGGTGTTCTGCACAAAAACACAGCAAGCCGCAAAGTTTCTCGCTTGTCTGCACGTGTTAAAGCTTTAGGCGCTTAAGCACAGTTTTTGAAAACATGAATTTTAAGACGGGGCTATTAGCCCCGTTTTTTTATGCCTAAATGCAATGTTCTATTTTTGGACACCTTGTTTGAGGTTTCTAAGTTCTTTATCAAGGATGCTTATCTTCAAAGGGATTCTGCCCCCTTTGTATTCCGTAACGTTAGCTTTTTCTCTTACTTTGATTTTCATAGTAAGGGTTTTGTTGTGACATATTAAATTACTTTAAAACAATAACTTAACGCCTGTGGATAGATTCGGACGAACTAATTTTGTGTCAACAGAGAAGATTCATTGAAAGAGTGTAGGGCAGCGCGCTATCGTCATTTTAGTGATTCAGACATGGGGAAGATGATGGCCGCGACCAATAATGAAAATGTGATTGAGGAAACCCCTCAAGAAACATGGTCCGGACTAGAAAACACATCTGATGCTGTTCTTGTTGATGTTCGTACAAAAGCGGAATGGTCTTTTATCGGCATCCCTGACCTAAGTGCATTGGGTAAGCAGGTTATATTGCAAGAATGGCGTCAATATCCTGATATGTCTGTTAACGAAGGCTTTGTAGCAAACATACTAGACCAATTTGGAGGGTCTGCTCCTTCCAAGATATACTTTTTATGTCGGTCTGGTGTGCGATCGTTAGAAGCTGCACATGTGGTGAATGAGGCCTTATCTGCACAAGGTCAGTCTGCAGTGTGCGTTAATGTGCTTGAAGGATTCGAAGGGGACTTGAATTCTGAACGGCATCGGGGAGAAACAAACGGGTGGAAATCCCGGGGGTTGGCTTGGGGTCAGTCTTAATAACTGTATGAGATCGAAAATAATGATAATTGAGTGCTGGGGGCGCGTGTGCGACCAACTCCGTAGTGATATTGGACAAGATGCTTTTCAAAACTGGATTGAGCCGCTTAATTTGCTAAGCGTTGAAAACGGTGTTGCATCTTTTTCTGCACCTACAAGTTTTGTGGGTACGTGGGTGAACCGTAATTACGGTGACAGCATTACAATGATGATGACGCGCGAAGGTGTGGATGTTGATCGTTTAGCTTTCAAAGCGGATGTTTTGGTGAAACCTGTAGCTGCGCCTACGGTTGAAGAAGTGACCACACCAGATGAAAAACCAAAACCACCCGTCACAACGGGTTCACCAGACTTGCCAGGCTCACCTTTAGATAAACGTTTCACGTTTGACAGTTTCGTTGTTGGTAAGCCAAATGAACTTGCGCACGCCGCTGCACGCCGTGTTGGGGAAGGCGGCCCAGTAACATTCAACCCATTATTCTTATATGGTGGTGTTGGACTGGGTAAGACGCATCTTATGCATGCGATTGCTTGGGAAATAAAAGAACGCAATCCAAAGGCAAAAGTATTATATCTATCAGCTGAACAATTCATGTACCGCTTTGTTCAAGCACTGCGATTCAAAGATACAATGAGCTTTAAAGAACTCTTCCGTTCTGTGGATGTTTTGATGGTGGATGATGTTCAATTCATTGCTGGCAAAGACAGCACACAAGACGAATTTTTTCACACATTCAATGCATTGGTAGATCAAAACAAACAGATCATAATCTCGGCAGATCGCGCACCAGGTGAAATTGATGGTCTAGAAGACCGTATTAAATCCCGATTGCAATGGGGTTTGGTGGTTGACCTTCATCCAACAGATTACGAATTGCGTTTGGGCATTTTGCAATCCAAAGCGGAAGCACAATTAAGACATTATCCAGAAGTCAAATTGGCAGATGGAGTATTGGAATTCTTAGCGCACCGTATTTCAAACAATGTGCGTGTTCTTGAAGGTGCTTTAACGCGTCTGTTTGCATTCGCGTCTCTTGTTGGCCGTGAGGTGACATTGGATGTCGTACAAGAGTCATTGGCAGATGTATTGCGCGCATCAGATCGTAAAGTGACGATCGATGAAATCATTCGCAAAGTTGCAGATCATTATAACCTACGTTTGACGGATATCTTAAGCCCACGCCGCGCGCGTTCCGTTGCGCGTCCACGTCAGGTTGCCATGTTCTTAGCCAAAACACTGACATCGAAATCATTGCCAGAAATCGGCCGTCGTTTTGGTGGTCGTGATCACACAACAGTAATCCACGCAGTAAAGAAAATCGAAGAGTTACGCTCGATTGACAATCAAATCGCAGAAGATGTGGAATTACTGCGCCGTATGCTGGAAGCATAAGTCAAAAAATCACTATAATTTGGGATTAAAGCGCGGTCGTTCTTGACCTTGCGCCTAATCCCGTAAATTGTGTTTTTAACATTGAAAAAACCGATAGATCGGGTAGGGTCACAGTCCCACTAGATCAGGGGAGCGGGAATATGAAAGTCAGTATCGAACGTAGCGCATTGTTAAAGGCCATGTCACAGGCACAATCCGTTGTAGAGCGTCGGAATACAATTCCAATTCTAGCAAATGTTTTAATCGAGGCTGAAGGCAATGATATTAGTTTTCGTGCAACTGATTTAGACATCGAAGTGATCGATAAAGCCCCCGCAATGGTAGAGCGCGCAGGGGCTACAACCGTTGGTGCACATACACTGCATGAGATTGTTCGTAAACTGCCTGATGGTGCGATGGTTGAATTGTCAGATGACGGATCATCGGGTCGTCTGGATGTGAAAGCTGGCCGTTCTAGCTTTTCTTTGGCAACACTGCCAAAAGAAGATTTTCCAGTTATGGCGTCGTCTGAATACGCTTGTAACTTTTCAGCAGCAGCCCCTGTTTTGCGCCGTTTGTTTGATAAATCTAAGTTTGCGATTTCTACAGAAGAAACACGGTATTATTTGAACGGTGTGTATATGCACGCATCAGATGGTGCAGATGGCAAAGTGTTGCGCTGTGTTGCAACGGATGGTCACCGTCTGGCCCGTATTGATGCAGAACTGCCAGCAGGTGCCGAAGAACTGCCAGGTGTGATTGTGCCACGAAAAACAGTGAATGAACTGCGTAAATTGGTTGAAGATGATGATATGCAAATCGCTGTGTCAGTGTCTGAAACAAAAATTCGTTTCGCAACACCAGAAATCACACTGACATCGAAAGTGATTGATGGATCATTCCCAGATTACACACGCGTTATTCCTGTGGGAAATACGCGTCGTTTGGAAGTGGATGCAGCAGAATTTGCACAAGCCGTTGATCGTGTATCTACAGTTTCATCCGAGCGTTCACGAGCTGTGAAGCTGACACTAGATGAAGATCGTTTGGTTCTGGCGGTAAATGCACCTGATAGCGGTGCTGCGGAGGAAGAACTTGCTGTGGCTTATGGTGATGAGCCATTGGAAATTGGTTTCAATGCGAAGTACTTATTAGAAATTGCAGGTCAGGTGGATCGTGAAAACGCAGTGTTCTTATTCAACTCATCTGGGGATCCAACCTTGATGCGTGAGGGCAATGATGAAAGCGCTGTTTACGTAGTGATGCCAATGCGAGTGTAACTGCTTGGGCCGCCTTGCACTTCAAAGCTTAACACTTTCACACTTCAGATCGCATAAGCGCGTCCTACTGGAAACAGATGGACGTCCGATTGCGATATACGGTTCTAACGGAGCCGGAAAAACCAATATCCTAGAAGCGATTTCATTGTTGTCACCAGGACGGGGCATGCGTCGTGCGACGGTGGATGAAATGGCGCGGGCGCCTGAAAATGTTGGTTGGAAAGTCTCAGGGGTTCTAGAAAGCTTAGGGCGAGTTCACGAGGTAGAAACCAGCTATAAGGGCGAAGGGTCGCGATCCGTACTGATTGATGAAAAGTCAGCCCCGCAATTGGCGCTTGGCCGCTTGGCGCGTATTGTTTGGTTGATCCCAGTCATGGATCGTTTGTGGGTCGAAGGCGCAGAAGGGCGACGCAGATTTCTGGATCGCCTGACAATGAGCCTTGAGCCTAAGCATGCAGAATATTCTGTGACCTATGAAAAAACCATGCGCGAACGTAACCGCATGCTAAAGGACGGCGTGCGTGATCCGTCATGGTACAGTGCTGTAGAGCAGCAAATGGCAGAAGCTGGCGCATTGATAGAAGCAAACCGTTTGCTGACTGTGCGGCGATTACAAGAAGCGCAGAGGGGCGCTGATACGGCTTTCCCATCCGCAGAGTTGTCTTTGATTGGTGCAGATGCAAGTGAAGTCATCACAGATAAGGATGACCTGCTGACAGCTTTTTCTGAAAGCCGTCCGCGCGATATGATGGCAGGCCGCACATTGCTTGGGCCGCATCGTGATGACCTAAATGCAGTGTACGCAGCCAAAGGAACGCAGGCCAAGCAATGCTCGACTGGCGAGCAGAAAGCGCTGCTTGTATCACTAATACTTGCAAATGGGCGCGCTGTAGCGCAAGATTTTGGTGCACCACCTATTTATTTGTTGGATGAAGTGGCGGCGCATTTAGATGCTGACCGCCGTGCAGCGCTTTATGATGAGATCTGCGCATTGGGTGCGCAGGCTTGGATGACAGGCACGGGGGGCGAGTTGTTTGAAGCGATGGGTGAGCGCGCATTATATTTAGAGGTGTCTGACGACGGGGGGATTTCAAGCGTCAGGCCACATTAGGAGTAAAGAATGAACTCGCAACGAATTACAATGGTTACCCTCGCGGTTTCTGATCTGGAAAAATCTCGTAAATTCTATTCTGATATCGGCTGGGAGGAAGCGCCTGGTGGTAATGATATGATTGCTTTTTACAAAACAGGCGGGCAATTTTTCGCGCTTTATTCCAAGGCTGCGTTAACCAGAGATATCGGTATGCCAATCCATGAGCGTAGTACGGGTAATGTAACAATGGCTACGAATTACGGTAGCCGTGAAGAAGTTGATAAGGCTTTTAAAGATGCCATGTCAGCGGGTGCGGTAGAAATAAGCACACCCGCAGAAATCTTTTGGGGTGGCTATTCGGGTAACTTTGCCGACCCCGATGGGCACATGTGGGAGTTGGCACACAACCCATTTTGGACGCTAGATGATGATGGTTTTATAATAGGGGAAGCATAACACAAAATCTTGTGGTTCAGGCGTGACATTCCTATAACAAAACGCTATATTTGGCGTTAAATAAAGTGGGAAAACCAAATGTCTGACGAGCAGCAAACACCAGAAGAATATGGCGCGGATTCTATCAAAGTTCTCAAGGGCTTAGAAGCTGTGCGTAAGCGCCCTGGCATGTACATTGGCGATACCGATGATGGCTCTGGTTTGCACCATATGGTTTATGAGGTTGTTGATAACGGTATCGACGAAGCTTTGGCCAAACATGCAGACTTTGTTTCGGTAACAATTCACGATGATGAAAGTGTTTCTGTTCGCGATAATGGTCGTGGTATTCCAGTTGGAATCCACGAAGAAGAAGGTGTTTCTGCGGCCGAGGTGATTATGACCCAGCTTCATGCGGGTGGTAAATTTGACAGCAATTCATACAAAGTGTCGGGTGGTTTGCACGGTGTGGGTGTGTCTGTTGTAAATGCGCTGTCTGATTGGCTGGAACTGAAAATCTGGCGCGAAGGTAAAATCCACATCGCACGTTTTGAGCGTGGTGAAACAGCAAAGCACCTAGAAGTCATCGGTGATGCTGGTGATGAAACGGGTACCGAGGTACGCTTTATGGCCTCTACTGATACGTTTTCCAATCGTGAGTGGTCATTTAAAACACTTGAAAACCGTTTACGCGAATTGGCGTTCCTAAACTCTGGTGTGAAAATCATTCTACGTGATGAACGTCCAGCAGAACATTTGGAATCTACGCTGTATTATGATGGTGGCGTTAAGGAGTTTGTGAAATTCCTAGATCGTTCTAAAACTCCACTCATTGAAGAGCCTATTTATGTGATCGGTGAAAAAGATGATATCACTGTTGAAGTCGCTATGTGGTGGAACGACAGTTATCACGAAACGGTTCTGCCATTCACAAACAACATCCCACAGCGCGATGGTGGTACACATCTTGCGGGTTTCCGTGGTGCGTTAACACGTACAATCAACGCTTATGCTGCGTCTTCTGGTATTGCGAAAAAGGAAAAAGTTTCGTTTAGCGGCGATGACGCACGTGAAGGTCTGACCTGTGTATTGTCGGTCAAAGTACCTGACCCAAAGTTCTCATCACAGACCAAAGACAAATTGGTATCATCTGAAGTGCGCCCTGCTGTTGAAAGCTTGATGAATGAGAAGTTGGCAGAGTGGTTCGAAGAAAACCCACAGATGGCCAAAGAGATTGTCACGAAAATTGTAGAGGCTGCATTGGCGCGCGAGGCTGCACGTAAAGCCCGTGAATTGACACGCCGCAAGACTGCTTTTGGGGGTACATCACTGCCAGGTAAGCTGGCGGATTGCCAAGAGCGCGATCCGTCTAAATCTGAAGTTTTCCTAGTGGAGGGTGACAGTGCTGGTGGGTCAGCTAAACAGGGCCGCTCACGCGAAAACCAAGCTGTGCTGCCATTGCGTGGTAAAATCCTGAACATTGAACGCGCACGTTTTGACAAAATGCTGACGTCTGAACAGATCACCAACCTGATCACTGCATTGGGTACGGGTATCGGCCGTGACGAGTTCAACATCGAAAAACTACGCTACCATAAAGTGGTCATCATGACGGATGCTGATGTTGATGGCGCACATATTCGAACATTATTGCTGACGTTCTTCTTCCGCCAAATGCCAGAGTTGATTGATGGCGGGTATCTCTACATTGCACAGCCACCGCTTTACAAAGTGGCGCGCGGTAAATCCGAAGTTTACCTAAAAGACCAAGGCGCTTTGGATGACTATCTGATTGAACAAGGCATCGACGGTGCATCACTGGATATTGGAGGTGGCTCTGTCATCACAGGCGCAGATCTTGCACGTGTTGTGGAAGAAGCTCGCCATGCACGCACAATTCTAAACGCATTCCCAACGAACTATGATCGCCATGTTCTGGAACAAGCTGCGATTGCAGGCGCATTGGTGCCAGGTGTTGTCGATGATGATCCGCAAGGCACTGCAAACCAAGTTGCAACGCGTTTGGACCATGTTAGCCTTGAATACGAACGCGGTTGGGCGGGGCGCCCAACACAAGATCACGGTTTACGGTTCAGTCGCATCGTACGCGGTGTTGAAGAAGGCCATACATTGGATGGAAAATGCTTGCGTTCAGGCGAAGCGCGCAAATTGAGCGATATGACCAAAGCCTTACAAGAGGTTTACGGCAAGACAGCACGTTTCACCCGCAAGGATAAAACCACCGTTGTACACGGGCCAACAGCATTGCTGAGCCTTGTTATGGCTGAGGGTGAAAAAGGCCTAAGCCTGCAACGTTACAAAGGCTTGGGTGAAATGAACCCAGATCAGTTGTGGGAAACGACACTTGATCCAGAGGCGCGCACATTGTTGCAAGTGAAAGTGGACGACTTGGCGGACGCCGATGATCTGTTCACAAAGCTTATGGGTGATGTGGTGGAACCTCGCCGTGAGTTCATTCAACAGAATGCGCTGTCTGTCGAGAATTTGGATTTCTAGATATCTGTATTAAGTATCTTAAAGTTTCAATCAGATACTGAAGCGATTGAAATGCCAACAACACTCCTTACGGATTTGTTGCAGGTATATTCATCTCTGATATCGACCGCGCGACAACAGCCGCACGTAATTTACGTGCAGGCCAAATGTTCATGAATGAATGGTATGCAGATGGTGTTGAAACACCATTTGGGGTTATGGTTTATCTGGGTATGGCTGTGAAAAAGGCCGCGAAGCATTGTGGAATTACGTTCAAACCAAAAACGTTGCTATAAAATTAAAGATATAAACTTATCAATAGGTGGATCGAAAAGTATAACTTTAAATGCGCATTGTATGATTTTAAGTTGTTTTCTTAGGTGTTTTTTCAAGTCTATTTTAAAGTTTAATAGTGGTCTGCTAGACGCTAGTTTTGCTATGCGGCCAAGTAATCTATGGTTGCATAAATAGCCATAATTAGGGCTTGGAATAAACAAAATAAGGGGTATTCTCTCCGCAAAGTAATCTGCTTGTAATTGAAAATGCGCAAACAGTTCATATATATTACTCATAATAAGATGAAGGATAAAAATGTCAGATTTCGAAACACAAATTATAAAGTCACAAGATGAAGTTGCCGCAGCACAAGCAAAAATCGCTGAATTGTCTCAAAAAATTGAAACTGCACGAGATAAATTAAAAGCCGGAAGTGACATTACAATCGATATCGAAAATGCATCTTTAGATGATGTGCATAACCACTCCGAAGCTATGAATGCTAACATTGCAGAACTTATTATGGGTTTGGATGATGTTACGGCGGGCTTTTCTAAAGATTTTGATGAAATGCGCTCTAAATCTGGTTGGGAAACATTCATAGGTGTATTTTCAAAGCAGCGTTCTGAGAGTCTGCGCCAAGAGCGTATGCGTACAGCGAGCATTGATGATAAATTACAAGATTTGATCAGTAAATCAGACGTTATTACTAAACTGCTGCAAGATCAGTTAAGTGTTTTGAATACACATAAGGAAAAGGTCGAAGTCAATTTAACATCTACTCTTGCAGACCGCGAAACGGCGGTTGGTGTATTAGAAGATATTAAAGCACAAATTTTGGCCATGGATCCTAAAGTTATCGAATTAGAGAACAAGATTTCTATGGAACAAGATGCGGCTGCTCGTACGAAGTTGGAAACTGAGCTGGCTGAAATGAATGGCAAATATAATGAGCTTGCCCAACAAGAACAGGTTAAGCTTGCAGAAAGCCAAACACTTGAACGTTACATTGAAAAAGGAAAGTCTTGGGTGGATAGCTTGCAAAACCAAGCCGCCACACAAATGGTTCTGATCAACAAGTTGCAAACAGATACAAAGCAACGTGTTGTTTTATATGATGCGTTAACTAAATCTTTGAAAACAGCGCAACAACAAGATGTGGCACACCAGATCAATGAAATTGGCGTAGCTACTGACCAAGAAGCGCAATCAGCGATGGCAGCTATCGGTTCTGCGACCAATCAACGTATGGCAGAGATGATGGAAAAACACGAAGACCATATGGTGTTCGCGCGTAAAGTTCTGGAAGAAAAAGCCAAATCAGACGAACGTTTTGCTCGCCGGTTTGAAAAGATTGTCGAGAAACATGATAAGAATGCATATGGGGCTTGATATATTCCGTAGGCTTGATCTGATTTATGAATCTTTATTTGAGCTAACTGAAGATAAAAAAAGGTATTTCAACCGAGTTCTAATTCCGATTGGGATGCCTCTATTACTTCTACTTTGGACTGGGAGATATTGGGAAGGCACACATTTAGTGCACTATATTGTATGGTTTTTTTTGGTGCTGTTTTGGGCGGCGATAATATACCTTTTTTATCAAGACCTTAAGAATATTTGGAATAACGGGTAAATGAAAACGGACTACACCAAAGATCATAAAACGCTTAAAGATGCGCAAGCAACGCGTCGATATTTTGCTAAGTTCGAACGTATCATCAAACATCTTGATGATGTCGCAGAGTTATCAGAGCAAGAGCAGTTTCTAAACAAAGCAGAAGCGACTGTTTTGCGTGGCTATCTGATGTCACTTTCATATACTTTTACCGCTTTGTCCTATAAGTTTCTGATGGCAAATCGTGTGGGTGATGGGGTGAGTGCATTATTAAACATTGATAAATCTGATAGTGGCTTTCCGATATTCCAAGAATTGTTGCAAATGGCAGCTGATGCTATGCAGGCGTCCAACCATTTAAAATCTCTGCCAAGTCAAAAACGCCTGAAAAAGGATATGATTAATCATATCTTGATGGAACAAGAAGCCCCAACCAAATTACAATATGCGTTATCGCAACGGATTTATTACGAATTTTTAAATGATGCCCAATTGTTCCTTTCGCAGAATGATCCACAAGCAATTTGGACGGGGAATAATACGATGGAACGTCGTAGCTATTTAGTCCATTGGGCCAATTATGATAGCCGAACAAATGTTCCAATAGTATATTTAATGGAATTAGAAGACTCAGGTGACAAAGCTTTGCCACGTGATGAACGCCGCTGGCCACGTGTGCAAACACATTTGATGGCTCAAGCTGTATCTGATTTGAAATTGGTTACGATTGCCCGCGGCTTTGATCAGGATTTCGATGATCTACATCCTATACGTTTGCGTCGTTTTTATCTTGGTCCAATGTACAGTCACGCGTTTACAGAACAACATGGACCACTACGAGATGTCTTGGCCGATGCAAGTGGAGAGCCAGGGTTGGATTGGGCATTGGCATGGACTGTTGAAACCTTGCAATCTGCAAGCGTTGAATATGAAAAAACGGGCTTCTTCCGCTCTACTGAACGCCAAGTATACGATATTGACCCAATGTTTATGGGCAAGCAGGGGGCAACTGATGTACGCCAATCCTTGATATTGCCGCACCGCGCTTATCAGGTTTTAGAAGAGAAAAAACCAGCGGGAATGCAGAATATCCGTAAATATGTTGTCGGTCAGAATTCAAAAATTTTAAGTTATAAATAGAGGCACACTATGTCGAACACATCCGATTTGATGGAACTAAAAGAAGATTTAATTCGTGGAAAATACACGTCTGCCGAAGGGTTGTTAGATGGGTTTGATCATACACCACGTTTAGCAAAAAAAGCAGATGTAACATCCGCTGCTCCAGAAAAGTCTTCGGGTATAGGAACACGCCGCCGTTTTCGTTCGACAACACCTGGTTTGGTTACAAAATCCACAGCGCGCCCTGAAGGTGTGCACATTGCTCAGCGTGTTATGAATTCAGATGACGAGGACCCTTTAACCAGCCCATTACAGGCAAGCGTCTTGCACGCTTTGCGCCGTGCATTGGCAACAGCTTATCTGGTGTCCGATCAATATGCGGATCAAACAGGTTTAACTGAATTGTTAAAGGATAATTTGGCAGGTAACCTTGCTAAGGCAAAATCTGTTGAATTCACGGAACTGTTGTCATCCTCAGCGTTAATAAGCCTTCATGTTTTTGCCAATATGGCCAACTATCTACTGGCAAATGTCCATGCAGAGAACTCTGAAGTTGCAGTGGATATTGGCGAAGTAGAGGAAGTTTTAACAGACAATCCACAATTGGCCTTAACTGGTGCGCTTTGGGAGCTGGATCAGGACTTGGCTCTTTTTGCAGACAGTGAGGAAAAACTCATACCTGTTGTGACCAAATTCCTTGAAAAGCTAATGGAAAAGGTCAGCCTGCGTGCCGCCAATACGCCGCGTTTAGAGGCATTTACCTCTGTAAATTATCGGGTTGAAGCCGACAACTTTGATATCAGTGGTTTTGCACCATCAACGGCAGCTAAGTCATCTAAGCTGACGATGACGTTTAAGAAGCCGAACGAAGTTGTTGGCAACCACATTGCGAAGTACCAATCTATGAAGTTGGCAAAAATGCTGATGGCATACGATTTTGAGCGCAAATTAAATCCATTCGCTGAACTTGGCGGGTTTATCTTTACCTTTATGGGGGATGGTAAGCCTGGGACCGGTAAAACCACCCTTATTCAAATGATGGCTGGTCTGATCAATGATTACTGTAACAATGCAGGTTATGCGTTTCGGTACGAAAATTTAAGCACTGACAGTATCGACAGCTACCAAGGTAAATCAGCGCAAAACGCTAAGAACTTCATAAAAAATGTGATTGATCCAAACGTTATTGGTTTTGGTACTATCGATGATATTGACCAACTTGCAGGGAAGCGCGGCGATCGCCAATCGTCTGCAGGCCAGTTAGAAATTACGGCTGTTCTGATGGAAAGTTTTGCTGGCGCAAATACAGTTGTGCGTGGCAATTGTACGTTTGGAATGTTCTCAAATTATCCTGAAAACGTTGACGATGCGTTGCGCCAACGTGCGGGCGCACGGTTCTTGGTTGATGGCCCTCAGACACGTGAAGATTATATTGATATCTTACATCTTTTGATGGGTAAAAATCATGACATCCCTGTGGGTGAACATGATTTATTTTCGGCGCAACAAATCCAAAAAGCTGTGGCTGCAAGTTATGACAGCCATTCTAAGCCGCATGAGACTGGTCTGTTAAACGTCTTTGATCGCGTATCATCGGATATCGGTGACTTGGATACAATTGCCAAGCTTGGGACATACCTAAAGGGCATCCAAGAAGCAGATGAACGGTTCACGGGCCGTGCGATTAAAAACATTACTGATGCAGTAAAAGTTCGTGCGATGGACTTTGAGTTGCCGGATGAATGGATGGAAAACACCGAGATTTTCTTGTCCAAAGACTACGATACTAAAAAGAACATGATCGCAGAATTAGCCCAACCTATAACGGTGGATATGGTGATCCAAGAGATCAACCGCTACGCTGATAGTGAATTCCGCTATGCAGATAAATCTGATGAGGTAGCGATTGAAAATATGGTGCGTGATTTTGGACGTAATGAGGAAGCGAAACGGCGGTACCTGGAGGAGAAAGGTTGAGAAATCAAACTCTGTTAATCGTTAATGCTTTATTGAGGGGCTTCTAACCATGATGCGGCTCGTCAAAAATGGTTTGATGTTTGGAAACCTGATCAAGATCAGTTCTCCTGCGCTTGTAGCACGCTATAACCGTGCATTAAAACATCTGACAGGTTTAGAAACCTCTTTGACGGAATTTCATATTGATATCTCTGGTTATTCTCCTGAAATCGGCGACGAGTTAGAAGATCAGCTGTATCTAAATCCTAATGGCTGTAACCGCCAGTTTATCTTGTTGACGACAGATCAGAAAAAAGCGCCGTTATTAAACTTAAAATTCTCCACCTCTCGTACAATCATCCGTGATTATATCGAAGAGAACGAAGAGGAGCTTTTTGCGTTAACAGCTCGTGAAGCTGTGGCGGGGGAATTGTTAAATTCTGTTTTTCAAATTAATAAACCTGCCGATCTGTTCCATATAAACCAGATTGAAATTGAAGCGGATACTGTCCAAGAGCACGTGGCCGAAGCAACTGCATTACAAGGTCACATTGATACTTTTATGAAGGAAGATGATGCATGGTGGGATGATGTATTGATCGCAGATATGATTGAGTTGGCAAAACGGACAGGCAATATTCAACGCCACCCGATCAAGTTAAAACCAAAAGTCTACGCACAAGGTAATTACTACGCCAATCACTTTGGCGGTATATATATCTTTCGTGATACAGAAATACCGACAGTGATTGCACGTGAATATTCGCCAAGCTTAAAGAACCTACCTGTCGAGAATATTCTGACATTTAAAGACAGGGATAAAATTGCTTCATTCCTAAACTCACATCAATTGGCTGAACCAATAGTGTCTGAACGCAATGAAAATGTGACGGCAATTATTCAACAGAAAATAGATTTTATTACCATCGCTACAGCAGCAAGCGCAGGCGATGAATTGGGTGATTTAACACGTCAAAAAATGCGCCTTATCGGGCGAAAATATGCCACTAAAATGCCAAAAGAACATGATGGCCTTATGCAAGTTTGGCGATGGGCAAGTGCAGGCGGTGCTTGGCCTGAAATTAAAGCAACACACCCTGCCTATTTTTACGCTATGCGATCCAGTCAGCATACTGATCGCAGTTTGATTAACATGCTGATCGCTGACCTATCCCCTTTGGATTTTCGTCAATTGTTTATCTGTCACAAAGATGCGTTTTATGATGCATATCGTGGATGGTCGGATGCAAAAAAAGACTATGTCGTTAAGTTTCTGTCCGAAGAGTATGCAATTGATAAAGCTGGCGCGCGTGAAGAGTTATTTGGCTCAGAACCAGCAATGGAAGAACCAGAACCATCACCCATTCGTATAGGGCCTTGGGGCCCAACAGGGGGAAACTCATGATTTTATGGATTAGAAATGCAGTTCTCTTAATGATCATATTGATGATCACATACGGAGCTTTGTCTTTCTCAATGCGTCAAAGACATCGTCGTAAATTGAAAGATGAATACGAACTATCCGATAAATCAGAAGATAAGTCAGAATTCATTGCAAAGGGAATGATGGATTATCAAAAATCGTATCGTCCTAAGCTAATATTAGGTGTTTTTTTAGCACCTATATTTGTCTTTTTTCTATTACTTTATTTAGCGAACCGCAGTTAAGGAGTATTTCAATGGTATGGATTAAACGCATAATACTTGGAATATTGCTTTTTGTTCTAGTAGGGTTCCTAAATTATACGCTTCCTTCGCGTGATATTGTTCAAATCGTAGGGACCGATGTAAAACGTATGGATGTTGGTCGATATGCTGTTTTTTGGGCCAGCCCAGATGCGGGCACAAATACGAACTACACAAGGGATGTACGTTTTATCAATGCTGTTTGGCCAAATGGCGAACCAAGAGTTTATCGTAACGAAGATACAAATTGGTCTTGGCCGCCTTATTTAAAATTTGACAGCGGCAATTTAAATGCAAAAGCACAAGGTTTGGCAAAGAAAGAAGAAGCTTGGGTTGCAATCAGTCACTATGGGTGGCGCATAAAACTACTTTCAATCTTTCCGAATGCGTATCGTATCAAGCAAGTCGAAGGGCCAAATGTATTTCTCATCCCATGGTTTAATATTGTTTTCATAACGTCTTTATTATTAATTTTTCTACTGATCTACCGTGCTATGCAGCGCTTTAAAAATAGGCATGTTGATCCAGTTACTGATCAAATCAGCGAAGCTGTTGAAACAGTTGGAGAGTATACGCAATCTGCGAATAGTGAACTTAACAAAAAAAAATCTAGTATAAATGGTTTTTTTAGACGTTGGTTTGGAACAACAGATCGTAAATAGGTGTTTGAGCGTATGATCTTCGTGTAGTTCTAATTCACGTTGATTTTTGAATTTAATGCCACGTTAATCATAACGCGCTTAACTTTTAGGATCATCAATAAGTGGTGTTGGCTTTGCAAGACTCTTTAGGGCATCAATATCCGTCAATTTTACATTCTGTCCTTTGATCACCACGCCATAAGCTTGTAATGTTTTAAAGGCACGTGAAAGATTTTCAGGGGTCATCCCTAAATACGAAGCCAATCGTTTTTTCTCGATATTTAATGGAAACTCTGCCAAGTTTCCTGACCTGACATACAACTTTACCAATTGATTTGCGAGCCGTTCAATGGATGTGCGCAATTTCAGGTTCTTGGTGTTTTTGATAACACCGCGGTAGCATTGGGCGAGTTCCGTCACGACGGCTCTGGCAAACGCATTATCAATTTCAAAGACGGCTCGTACATCTATTGCAGGCAGTAAAATGATCTTGGATTTCTCAAGAGTTCTGGCTGACATAAGGCACGGCGCGTCTTTTAAGTAAATTTGCGAAAGAATTTGGTGTCGTCGAACATCTGTTCAAGTTCTTCCATTCGCGCCTTTGTTTCTGGCCAGATTAATTCTTGTACTTGAGCAATGATTGTCTCGAGCAATAATAAGTTTGCTACATTAGAATCCCATGCTGATGGTGCGGTTATACGTGACCCGAAGACCAATGGGGTAAGTTTGCTAATGGGCGACTTCCATTGGTCCGTTAATAGGATAATCTCTGCGCCTTTTTTGGCGGCGAGTTCAACAAGTTTCAAAGTACTGTTTTCATAACGCCGTATGTCAAACACGACGATGATATCACCTTTTTTTATGTTCAAAAGGTAATGTGGCCATGCATTCGAGATGGATTGAATGTGAGTGATATCTGGGCGAATAACTTGCATATGTAAGAAGAAATAATCTGCTAGTGAACGTGTAATACGGCCTCCAACTACATAAATAGATCGGTCGGTATCTGCCAGAAGTGCGCAGCTTTGATCGAAAATCCCCGTATCAATTTGATTCAGGGTCTTCTTAATATTAACCATTACGGCTTCTGTGAAACGGTTTAAAATATGTGTGTCTGGTACTTGGTCTACCCAAGTATCGTGTTTGGCGATTGGTCCTGTTATTTGAGCTTCTAATTCGTGTCTGAGTTGTTGCTGAAATTCAGGGAACCCTTTGTATCCAATCTTTTGAACAAGTCGTGCAACGGTTGGTGTGGACACATCCGCCTTTTCTGCAAGCGCTGTTATAGAGCCCAAACCAGATACGGGATAATTTTCTAAAACCACATCTACCAGTTGCCGTTCGGCGCGGGTTAACGTTTCTGATTGCGCTTTTAGGCGCTCTTCTATGGTTCCAGTGATCATACTAATAGCCTTTTTTTGTTTATATATCGACATCTCCTGCATTTTTGAAGAGATTTTTACAAAAACTATTTGACAGCTGCGCAAAGAGTGAAGAGAATTTTACATATAACACTTTGGGAGAATCGTTTTGAGCTTGATGACGTCATCATCTGCGTCTGATCAAACCGCATTGCTTATAAATGAGCAGGGGCAATCGCGGGTGCTATTGGTGTGTGAACATGCCAGCAATTATATCCCTGACCGTTATAGTGGGTTGGGATTAGATGCTGCTGCGAAACGGTCTCATGCGGCTTGGGATATAGGGGCTAAAGCCCTATCCGAGAAGCTAAGTGAAAAACTAGATGCAAAAGTTGTCATGAGTGGAGTATCGCGATTGGTTTATGATTGTAACAGACCACCAAACGCGCGTGATGCGATGCCGGAAAAAAGCGAAGTTATCGCCATAAAAGGCAATGTAGGACTATCCGCAGATGACAAAAAAGAACGCATATGTACTGTTTATGAGCCTTTTAAAAAGTTGCTATCGGATACACTCAATTCCTACCCCCAGAAACCTATATTGGTCACCATACACAGTTTTACACCACTATATTTTGGTAAATTAAGAACAATCGAGATCGGCTTAATACACGACGAAGACAACAGGCTCGCTGTTAAAATGGTAGAGCTGGCACAAACGAATACAGACTTAAAAGTGTCCCTGAATGAACCATATTCAAAGGATGATGGTGTTGCGCATACCTTAGCGCTGCATGGAACACGCAATGGTTTGATCAATGTAATGATCGAAGTGCGAAATGATCTATTGGAAACCCCAGATCAACAAACTGAAATCGCGCAGATTATCACAAACTTACTCCAGCAAAGCATTTTGGAAATGAATGAAGTTTTAACAATTGACGGTGCAGCATGATTGGGTTCGCGCGCAAATACGTAACGATCGTTGATGCCATAAATTACCGTATGGGGCGCATCATTATGTACGGCATCTTTGTAATGGTTGCTGTGTTACTGTGGTCTTCAATTTCGAAAACATTCTTCTTACCGTCTTTATGGACGTTAGAAATCGCACAATTTGCTATGGTTGCATATTATATCTTAGGTGGGCCGTATTCGATTCAACTGGGATCAAACGTGCGCATGGATTTGTTTTATGGTGAATGGACAGATCACAGAAAAGCGCAAGTAGATGCGATCACCATCTTGTTTCTAATCTTTTACCTTGGTGTCATGATGTACGGCGCCATAGATAGCACAAGCTATTCTTTCCAATACAATGAACGGAGCCCAACAGCATGGCGACCCTATTTGTGGCCAATCAAAACCATCATGTGTTTTGGCATCTTTATGATGCTCTTACAGTCGATCTCTGAGCTGATCAAAGACATCGCCAAAATCAAAAAGGTGGACTTGTAATGTCGCATGAAATGATCGCGATAATCATGTTTTCGACCATGATGTTAATGCTGTTTACGGGGCAAAGAGTCTTTGGTGCGATTGGCGCAGTGGGTGCGATTGCTGCGCTTACATTATGGGGTACGGGTGGTTCGGATATTCCTTTTTCATCTGCAATGAAGTTGATGAAATGGTATCCTTTGCTGACATTACCGATGTTTATTTTTATGGGTTATATCCTGTCCGAGAGTAAGATTGCTGACGATCTTTATAAGATGTTTCATGTCTGGATGGGGCCCGTGCACGGTGGCCTTGCTATAGGCACGATAGGTTTAATGGTTCTAGTCTCCGCTATGAATGGCCTATCTGTTGCTGGCATGGCCATCGGTGCCACGATTGCATTGCCCGAACTGTTAAAGCGCGGATATGATAAGCGGATGGTCACAGGGGTGATACAAGCGGGGTCTTCGCTGGGTATTCTTGTGCCGCCATCTGTTGTACTTGTTCTATACGCGATGATCGCACGTCAACCAGTTGGGCAACTTTGGTTGGCTGGGGTTTTTCCTGGTTTGATGATGGCTATGATGTTTATCATTTATATCGCTGTGCGTTGTAAAATTAACCCAAGTCTTGGTCCTGTTTTACCCGTAGAAGAGCGGACAGCTACGATGTCTGAGAAATTGAAGTTGCTACGCGCCGGCTTGTTGCCGGTATTCATCTTTGCGGCAATGATGGTGCCATTTGTGAAGGGTTGGACATCCCTTGTAGAAAGTTCGGCAGTTGGTGCAATGACTGCGTTTGTTGCAGCAATAGTTAAGGGACGTATGACGCGTGAAGTTTTTGAAGTTTCGGTGCGCCAAACATTAGCGATTTCCTGTATGTTCATGTGGATCATACTCGCAGCTCTTGGATTTGGAGCTGTGTTCGATGGTTTAGGTGCTGTGCGAGCAATCGACAATCTGTTCACGGACCAATTGGGTTTGGACCCGTGGGTGATCTTGATCTTGATGCAGCTGTCATTTCTGTTGATGGGTACATTTTTAGACGACACAGCAATGCTTGTTATTGTAGCGCCGCTTTATGTGCCGTTGGTAAAGGTGCTGGGGTTTGATCTGGTTTGGTATGGTGTGTTGTACACGATCACCACGCAGATTGCCTATATGACACCGCCCTTTGGGTACAACCTGTTCCTTATGCGCGCAATGGCGCCACCTGAAATAACACTACGTGATATTTATGGGTCAATTCTGCCATTTGTACTGATCATGGTCGTGGCATTGGCAATGATTATGACCTTCCCTCAGATCGCGCTTTGGCTGCCGGATTATGTTTATGGAAAATAAAAAGAACTCCATCAGGAGCAATATCACCGTCCAAGGGACACAGAGCCTCGGTAACGAGGAGAACCTTTGGACATTAACCAAACAAGGAGAAGACGATGACAACAAGACGTAAGTTTTTAACCACCGCTGGGGTGGGTGCTGTGGGTGCTAGCTTAGCAGCCCCTGCGATCGCACAATCCAAGATCAAATGGCGTATGCAAACCTATGCTGGGCCCGCTTTGGCAGAACATGTTGTGAAACCTGCTATTGATGCGTTTAACAAAGTCGCAGGCGATGAGATGGAAATCGAGTTGTTCTTTGCAGATCAATTGGTGCCAACAGGTGAATTGTTTCGCGCAATGCAAAAGGGAACAATTGATGCAGTGCAATCAGATGACGACTCTATGGCATCACCGACAGAGGTGACAGTTTTTGGCGGATATTTCCCATTCGCAAGCCGTTATTCATTAGATGTACCTGTGTTGTTCAACCAATATGGTTTAAATGAAATTTGGGATGCGGAGTATTCCAAGGTTGGTGTAAAACATCTGTCTGCTGGTGCTTGGGACCCATGCCATTTCGCGACCAAAGACCCGATCACCAGTTTGGCTGACCTAAAAGGCAAACGTGTGTTTACCTTCCCAACGGCTGGGCGCTTCCTGACCCAGTTTGGTGTGGTTCCAGTAACACTGCCATGGGAGGACATTGAGGTTGCTATGCAAACGGGCGAACTTGATGGTATCGCGTGGTCAGGGATTACTGAGGACTACACTGTTGGTTGGGCAGATGTGACAAACTATTTCTTAACCAATAACATCTCTGGTGCATGGGCTGGTTCGTTCTTTGCGAATATGGATCGCTATCAAGAATTGCCAGACCACTTGAAGCAGTTGTTACAACTTGCAATGGACAGCTCTCATTACTACCGTCAGTGGTGGTATTGGGGTGGTGAAGCATCCCTTCGTGTGAATGGACCTAAGATGGAACTGACCTCTATTCCTGATGAGGAATGGGCGACTGTTGAAGAAGCTGCTTTGAAGTTTTGGGATGAGATCGCGGCTGAGTCTGAGACAAAAGCAAAAGTGGTTAACATCTTTAAGCAATACAATGCGGATATGGTTAAAGCTGGCCGCCCGTATCGTTACGGCTAAGCATTTTGTGTTGGGCGTGGTCGGCACGCCCAACATCATCTTATTAAGTAGGAATTCGAATGTCTGGAAATATAAGTTTTGATGCCTTGAAATCCCAAGTATCCGAAGGAACCGTTGATACGGTTCTTGTCTGTTTGGTTGATATGCAGGGCCGTTTAGCGGGAAAGCGTTTTCACGCGCAAAACTTCATAGATCACTCATGGGAAGAAACTCATTGTTGCAATTATTTACTGGCAACCGATTTGGAAATGGCCACACCAGAAGGATATGCGTCGTCCAGTTGGGAAACAGGATATGGCGACTATGTAATGAAGCCCGACATGGATACGTTACGCACTGTGCCATGGCTTGAAGGAACGGTTATGGTGCTGTGCGATGTCTTGGATCATCATACGCATAAAGAGGTGTCGCACTCGCCTCGTGCTGTTTTGAAGAAACAGATTACGCGTTTGGCTGATCTTGGATTTGCAGCAAAAATGGCAACGGAATTAGAGTTTTTCTTATTCGAGAAAAGCTTTGATGAAATTCGCAAAGAAGGGTTTCGGGATTTAGAGCCAATTAGCGGTTATAACGAAGATTATCATATCCTTCAGACGACAAAAGAAGAGCATGTGATGCGTCCCTTGCGTAATCATCTGTTTGCAGCTGGATTGCCAATTGAGAACTCAAAAGGTGAAGCAGAAACAGGCCAAGAAGAATTAAATATTAGGTATGATGTGGCAATGAATTGCGCTGATTTTCACACCATTGCAAAGCATGCAACCAAAGAGGTTGCTTGGCAGCAAGGTCATGCCGCGTCATTCTTGCCAAAATGGCATCATGATAAAGTCGGCAGCTCATCGCATGTACATCAATCATTGTGGAATATGGATGGCTCAAGCGCGTTTTATGATGCAGATGATGATCTGGCGATGTCAGATACGATGAAGCATTATTTGGCTGGGCTTATTAAATACGCACCAGATTACACCTATTTCTTAGCACCTTATATCAACAGTTATAAACGTTTTTCTAAGGGCACATTCGCACCAACTAAAACGGTTTGGTCAGTAGATAATCGCACGGCTGGATTTCGTTTGTGTGGCGCAAATACAAAGGGCGTTCGGGTTGAATGCCGTATTGGTGGGTCTGATTTGAATCCCTATTTGGCTTTGGCAGTACAATTGGCTGCTGGCATTCAAGGTTTGGAAGAGAAGTTAGAGCTTCAAGCGCCAACCAAAGGCGATGTGTACGAACAAAGCGGTGTTTCTGAAATCCCACGCTCCTTGCGGGCGGCGACAGAAACGCTTCGTAATTCTAAGTTCCTAAGAGCGGCTTTGGGTGACGATGTCGTTGACCATTACACTCGGGCTGCGGAATGGGAACAAGAAGAGTTTGACCGTGTTGTGACCGATTATGAAGTCGCACGCGGATTTGAAAGAGCATAAAATGACAGATACTGTTAAATGTATATCGCCCATAGATGGTTCTGTTTTTGCCGAACGTCCTGTTTTATCACAGACAGAGGCAAAGGCGGCTGTCGTGCGCGCAAAAGAAGCGCAGGTTGCATGGGCTGCACGACCATTAGATGAACGTATTGAGCTTGTCCGTGCGGCTGTTCAAGCTGTTGGTGCTATGAATGATGAAATCGTTCCCGAGCTTGCGCATCAAATGGGGCGACCTATTAGGTATGGTGGCGAGTTTGGTGGATTTAGCGAACGTGCAAACCATATGGCGGATATTGCGTCGGAGGCATTGGAGCCTATCCAGATCGAAGATAGCGCAGAGTTTCACAGATATATCAAACGCGTTCCGCATGGTGTTGTCTTAGTCGTGGCGCCTTGGAATTACCCATACATGACTGCGGTAAATACTGTGGCACCTGCTTTGATTGCAGGAAATGCGGTATTATTAAAGCATGCGTCACAAACGTTATTGGTTGGTGAACGTATGGCCGAAGCTTTCCAATCTGTGGGCATCCCAGCCGATGTATTTCAAAATGTGTTCCTAGATCACGGTACGACGTCTGTTTTGATTGCCGCAAAATCCTTTGGTTTTGTAAATTTCACAGGCTCAGTTGGGGGTGGCAAAGCTATGGAACAAGCTGCGGCTGGTACTTTCACTGGGTTGGGTTTGGAATTGGGTGGCAAAGATCCTGGTTATGTTATGGAAGACGCTGATTTGGATGTTGCAGTTGATACATTAATTGACGGTGCGATGTTCAATTCTGGGCAGTGTTGTTGTGGTATAGAACGGATTTATGTTGCCGAAAGCCTGTTTGATGCATTTGTAGAAAAAGCCGTGGCAATTGTAAGTGGCTATAAGCTTGGTAACCCACTCGATCCTGAAACGACACTTGGACCAATGGCCCATGTACGTTTTGCAGATGAAGTAAGGGCGCAAACGTCAGAAGCGATTGCTGTGGGTGCGACAGCCCTGATTGACCCTGCAGTATTTCCAAACGATGACGGGGCATATTTGATGCCGCAAATTTTGGTGAATGTAGATCATTCGATGCGCGTTATGCGCGATGAAAGTTTTGGACCTGTTGTTGGTATCATGAAAGTCAAAGATGATGCAGAAGCGATTGCATTGATGAACGACAGCGACTTTGGCTTAACAGCATCTTTATGGACCAAAGATTATGCGCGGGCTGAAAAGATCGCAGATCAACTTGAAACAGGCACAGTGTTTACCAATCGCTGTGATTACCTTGATCCTGCCCTGTGTTGGACGGGTTGCAAAGACACAGGGCGTGGTGGTGGATTGTCAGTTATTGGCTTTCACAACCTGACACGTCCAAAATCCTATCATATGAAAAAGGCATAAGATCATGACACTTAATACAAACTGGTCATATCCAACGGCAATCCGATTTGGTGCGGGCCGTATTTCTGAAATCGCGGACGCTTGTGCAGCTGCGGGCATTCAGAAACCACTTTTGGTGACGGACAAAGGCTTGGCTGATATGCCAATTACACAAGGAACTTTAGACTTATTAGATGCCGCTGGTTTGGGGCGCGCTATGTTTTCAGATGTTGATCCGAACCCGACGGATTTGAATGTTGAAGAGGGATTGAAGGTCTATCGTGCAGGTGGTCACGATGGTGTTGTCGCTTTTGGTGGCGGTTCTGGTTTGGACCTTGGAAAATGCTTGGCATTTATGGCAGGGCAAACACGCCCGCTTTGGGACTTTGAAGATATCGATGATTGGTGGACACGTGCAGATGCAGATGCGATAGCCCCAATTGTAGCTGTGCCAACGACAGCGGGGACAGGATCAGAGGTTGGTCGTGCATCTGTTATTACGAATTCAGCTACCCATGAGAAAAAGATTATTTTTCACCCTAAGTTCCTGCCAACAGTTGTGATCTGTGATCCGGAACTAACAGTTGGAATGCCAAAATTTATAACGGCTGGCACTGGCATGGATGCTTTCGCCCATTGTTTAGAAGCATATTGTTCGCCGCATTATCACCCCATGAGCCAAGGAATGGCTTTGGAGGGCATGAAGCTTGTCAAAGAAAATTTGCCACTTGCGTATGCTGATGGTGCAGATATCGAAGCGCGTGCACATATGATGTCAGCTGCAGCAATGGGGGCAACTGCGTTTCAAAAAGGGCTGGGTGCCATTCATGCTTTGTCACATCCAATTGGCGCCAATCACAATACGCATCATGGCACAACGAATGCTGTGGTTATGCTAGAGGTTTTGAAATTCAACCGACGCGCTATCGAAGAGCGTATAACAGACGCTGCAAACTATTTGGGTATTTCTGGAGGGTTTGACGGGTTTTATGGTTTTGTTGAGACGTTTATTGACAGCCTTGGCATTCCGAAAAACTTGACTGAATTAGGTGTAGAAAACCCTGACATAGAGGCACTTACAAAGTCAGCTTTGGAAGACCCAAGTGTAGGTGGTAACCCTGTTGAGATGACATATGAAAATACAAAGAAACTCTTTGAAGCTTGTTTATAAAATAAAAAACCAAATGGTTTGAATAAAAAGCCCTAGAGCACGCATAATGCTCTAGGGCTTTTTAGATTGTTGATTAAGATAGATCGAAGCGATCCAAGTTCATGACTTTCGTCCAAGCTGCAACAAAGTCTTTTGCAAACGTGCTTTTCGCATCGTCAGATGCGTAAACTTCTGCAAGAGCGCGTAATTGTGAGTTTGAACCAAAGACCAGATCAATACGCGTACCTGTGCGCATAACCTTGCCTGTTGAACGATCACGTGCTTCGAATTCAATGCCAGCGTCTGATGTTGGGATCCATTCTACGCCCATATCCAAAACATTCACAAAGAAATCATTGCTAAGTGTTCCTGGGTTTGATGTGAACACTCCATGTTCAGATTGGTCGACATTTGCACCTAATACACGCAGACCACCAACCAGAACTGTCATCTCTGGTGCTGTCAATGTCAGCAATTGCGCGCGGTCAATTAACAGCTCTTCTGCTGAAACAGTGTATTGCGCTTTCTGGTAGTTCCGGAAACCATCGGTTGCTGGTTCAAGCATTGCTACAGACTCTACATCTGTTTGCTCTTGTGTGGCATCGCCACGGCCAGATGTGAATGGCACCTCAATATCATGACCACCATCTTTTGCCGCTTTTTCAACAGCAGCAGAACCTGCCAAGACAATCAAGTCAGCCATAGAAACAGTTTTCCCGCCCGATTGGAAATCAGATTGGATACCTTCCAAAACGCCAAGAACTTTTGACAATTGTGCAGGTTGGTTCACTTCCCAATCTTTTTGCGGTGCCAAACGAATGCGTGCGCCATTTGCGCCACCACGTTTGTCTGAGCCACGGAATGTAGAGGCTGAAGCCCAAGCCGTAGAAACCAATTCAGAAACGGACAGACCAGAAGCCAAAACTTTTGCTTTTAGGTCTGCAACATCTGCATCGCTGATTGCTGCTCCAGCAGGGATTGGATCTTGCCAGATCAATTCTTCTGATGGCACTTCGTTGCCTAGGTAACGTGCAATTGGGCCCATGTCACGGTGTGTTAGTTTGAACCAAGCACGTGCGAATGCATCTGCAAACTCTTCTGGGTTTTCATGGTAACGACGCGAGATTTTCTCATAAGCTGGGTCCATGCGTAAGGACATGTCAGCCGTTGTCATCATTGGTGCATGTTTGATGGATGGGTCATGCGCATCAACGACCATATGTTCGTCGGCCACATCTTTAGCAACCCATTGCTGTGCACCAGCAGGGCTTTTTGTAAGTTCCCATTCATAGCCGAATAGAGCGTCAAAATAACCGTTGTCCCATTGTGTTGGGTTGGCTTTCCATGCGCCTTCGATACCACTGGTTGTTGTGTGGATACCTTTGCCAGAACCAAAGCTATTTTTCCAACCCAAGCCCATTTCTTCGATGCTTGATGCTTCTGGTTCGGCACCGACCAACTCAGGATCACCTGCGCCATGCGCTTTACCGAATGTGTGACCACCTGCAACCAAAGCAACAGTTTCTTCGTCATTCATACCCATGCGGGCAAATGTATCGCGTACATCAAAGCCTGAAGCGACAGGATCAGGATTACCATTTGGACCTTCTGGGTTCACATAGATCAAACCCATTTGAACTGCAGCCAATGGATTTTCCAATTCGCGTTCGCCACTGTAACGCTCATCGCCAAGCCATTCTGTTTCAGCACCCCAATAGATGTCTTCTTCTGGTGCCCAAATGTCTTCGCGACCACCAGCAAAACCGAATGTTTTAAAGCCCATATCTTCCAAAGCACAGTTGCCAGCTAGGATCATCAAGTCAGCCCAAGAAATCTTGTTGCCGTACTTTTGTTTAATCGGCCAAAGCAAGCGACGTGCTTTATCTAGGTTACCGTTATCAGGCCAGCTGTTCACAGGGGCAAAACGTTGGTTGCCTGTACCAGCACCACCGCGACCATCAGATGTACGGTATGTACCTGCGCTATGCCAAGCCATACGAATGAACAAGCCACCATAGTGACCATAATCTGCAGGCCACCAATCCTGAGAATCTGTCATCAATGCATATAAATCTTTTTTGATTGCATCGAGATCAAGCTTTTTAAATTCTTCTGCATAGTCGAATGTCTCTCCCATTGGGTCAGACATTGAAGAATGTTGGTGAAGGATTTTTAGGTTCAATTGGTTCGGCCACCAATCAGGGTTTGAAGTGCCTGATGTTGTTACATTGGCACGTGAGCCGTGCATTACTGGGCATTTGCCAGCGTTATCTGTAGAATTTCCGTCCATTATTATCTCCAATCATGGCGTATATGTTTTGGCTGTTCAAAAGAGTAATCATTTAGTGAGAATCTTTAATCGTCTTGGCTATAATTGCGCAAAAATACCATAGTTTAAAGTTGTATTTCCTGATTGTTTCGATAAGTAATACTTATGAAAAATTTAACACTTAAACATTTTCGATATTTCGAAGCTTTGGCGCGGCATGGCCATTTTAAACATGCAGCAGAAGCGTGTGCTATTTCGCAACCTGCGTTGTCGATGCAGATAAAAGAATTAGAGGAAACTCTGGGTGTTGAATTGTTTGAACGCGTACCGCGCAAAATCCGACTAACTCAATTTGGTGAATCGTTTGCATTGCGTGTGCGCGAAATCTTATTGTCAGTTGATGAATTGGGTGATTTTGCCCGCGCTTCGCGGGATCAATCGGTTGGTCGGTTGCGTATTGGCGTGATACCAACAATTGCGCCTTATTTGTTGCCGACAATAATCGGCAACATGACGCGAATGCATTCAGGGTTTGAAATAAACGTCCGCGAAACACTGACGCAAAAACTGATACAAGAATTGGCAGATGGGCATTTGGACACTGCGATTGTAGCTTTGCCAATTTCAGAGCCTTCGTTGACCGAGGTGGCGTTATTTGATGAAGATTTTGTATTGGTTCGCAGTGAAGCAGATAAAGATCAACCTGTGCCCGACAGCCAATCTTTGGCAGAGATGAGATTGTTGTTGCTCGAAGAGGGACACTGCTTTCGAGATCAAGCATTGTCTTTTTGCAGTATTCGTTCGGCGCTTTCACGCGATGGTATGGATGGCAGCTCTTTGTCGACATTGGTACAGATGGTGGGTGCTGGCATTGGTGTAACGTTGATACCAGAAATGGCAGTTTCTGTTGAAACACGTTCTGCGCCAGTGTCTGTGGCACGCTTTAAAGGCCCACAGCCATCACGTACGATTGGCATGGTATGGCGCAAGACGAGCCCGTTGGCGGATAACCTTTTGCAAGTTTCTGAAGTGGTTAAAGCATCAGCGGAAATGTTGCGAGAACAACACTTATCACAATCATAGGTTGAATATCATTGCCTCTTATATGATGTTAGATTGCACAACATGCGAACATATTAAGATATTCAGTTTTAAAATTTCTCAATAAATATAGGTGCTAACCTCGTAAGAATCGTTATTTGCTCCTATATATTTAAAGGTAAGTAATTATTTAAAAATCCATAGGGAGAAACTTCAATGAGTTTAATGGGTACTTTAGCTAAGGTTGCAATTGGTATGGCCGTTGCAAAAGGCGTCAAAAGCATGGCTGGTGGCGGTCGTGCATCATCATCAACAGGTGGTGGTGGCTTGGGCGATCTTTTAGGCCAACTTGGTGGTGGTTCTGCAGGCCGCAGTCAATCTGGTGGCGGTCTTGGTGATCTATTGGGTCAGCTTGGCGGCGCTGGTCAGGCGCAATCAGGTGGCGGCGGTCTTGGTGATTTACTGGGCCAACTCTCTGGTGGACAAAGCGCTGGTAAAAGTGGTGGCTTAGGTTTGGAAAATATGATGGGTGGCGTGTTTAAAAATGCACCTTCCGCAGGTGGCGTAGGTGGTCTGGGCGGTATGCTGGACAGCCTTGCAGGTAAAGGTGCCGCTGGTGGTACTGGCTCAGGCGGTACTGGCTCAGGTGGTATTGGCGACATGCTGAACCAATCTTTTGAACGTTTTGGTGAACCGCAAGCAGCCCCATCAGCCGAGCAAGATGCGACAGCAGGTGTGATGCTGAAAGCAATGTTGCAAGCGGCGAAATCTGATGGTCGTATTGATGCAGCCGAGCAAAAGGCATTGATGGAAAATCTAGGGGATGCAGGCCCAGAGGATATGGAATTTGTTAATCAGGTTATGCAAGCACCAGTGGATGCAAAGGCATTGGCGCGAGAAGTTCCGCAAGGGGCAGAAGCACAAACATATGCGATGTCACTGATCGCCTGTGATTTGGATAGCGATGCAGAAGCGCAGTACCTAAACAGTTTCGCTGTGGCTTTGGGGTTGCAGGAAAACACTGTGAACCAAATCCATGCGCAAATGGGTGAGCCAGCTTTGTATGGTTAATACATAAACGTGCTTAGAAATTGAGCGGGGTGCATGGAAGCATGTGCCCCGTTTTTCATTTATGCCAGTTTTAGTGCCATTTGTTTTTTCTGCCCTAATTCAAAGGCGGATAAGATATCTTGGTTCTTAAATAGGATATCGCGCAAGGCATTACTTGGGATGGCAAAATAACGTGCAGAGCCTGCTAGGGAAACTTCCGCAGTGGCTGGCTTTGCTTCTAAGCAAGTTATCTCGCCAATAATTTGCCCTGATTTCACTTCTGCAATTCTTTGACCATTTTTCCTAACCACAGCATTGCCATTGATCAAAACCGAGACTTGGTTCAGGGGTTCTCCTTGGCTGGCCAATATTGCGTCTTCTTCGGTTTTCCAGACACCATTGCGGATAAGCTTTAATGCGCGTCTATAAGGCAAGCCGGGTAATATTGTGTCTGCCAGTTGTTGTTCCGCAGGACTTATCTGTACTGGGCGGCGTGACAAAAAGCTGCGCAAGATTGCATATAGGCTTAGAGAGATAAATGAAACTTGGATTAAAAATGAACCAATGTTGAATTTTGTTGTTAGGCTGATCAACACAAAAACTGCAGCCAGCATGTTTAACCCTGCATAGAGATTTCCTTCGCCTTTAATCCAACCTGTTTGTAATAGGATATATGAAACAAGGTATATAATTGCGCCGCTAACGCCGAAAATTTGCGTGATCTCCATAGTTCTCTCCCCGACTTGAATGCCCAAGCTTACGCTAGGTAAGCGGCTGTGAGAGTAATTTTTGTCACCGTTTTCGAAAGTAATTATGAAGAGTAATCTGCGTCTTCAGCATCTAATATTGCCTTAAGCTCGCTTAAATGTTTGTCCGCTTGATCTGGATAATCATCCAATTCTTGGGCGGTCTTTTCTGCAATCTCATCTGATAATACACGCAGTTCTTGCCCTGTTTGAAGGGCGCGAATATAGGTTTCTGCGGCGCGTTCGAAATAATACATTCGGTTGAATGTGTCGGCGACACTGTTCCCGATCACCATGATGCCGTGATTGCCCATGATCATCACTTTATGCGCAGGGTTTTGAAACAGTTGCGCGCAACGTTCCCCCTCTTCATCAGTGCCAATACCACCAAAGTTTTCGTCAATCACGTAGCGTTTGAAAAACATCGCAGTGTTTTGATCAATAGCTGGTATGTTGCTGTCTGCAAGGCATGCAAGCACAGTTGCGTGAATTGAATGGACATGCATGGCACAGCGGGCATGCGGGCAATGGCGGTGGATCGCGCCGTGAAGTCCCCATGCGGTGATATCAGGGGCGTCAGGTTTATTGAGTGTGTTAGGGTCATTCGCATCAAGCAATAACAGGTCACTAGCTTTGATGCGGCTGAAATGCATTTGATTGGGGTTCATCAGGAATTGCGTACCATCGTCGTTCACCGCAAGGCTGAAATGGTTGGCAACGCTTTCGTGCAGATTATAACGCTCTGTCCAACGAAAGGCCGCGGCCATATCTATACGTTCTTGTTTATGGGGTAGGTTGGGTAGGCGGGCGATGTTTTCTGGCATGATGTATCTCCTTATACACAGCAAAGCCGAAATCATATGTATTGCCTACCAGAATACCGACATGGATATGTCGGTTTATATGCGCTCCGCGCGGGGAATATTTAGGGAAAAAAGAAAATGTAGGCGTGCGAAAACGCTGCCACGCGACATATTCGAATGGTTCCGCATATCTATCGTATCTAAGGTTATAAAAGGTGGCGCCACCGTTGTGGGATATAGCCTGCCAAGGGGTGATAACCCTTGTACCTAGTTTGACCTGTCATTTCGGTGGTTTTCGCATTTGACGCTGTTACCCGCCCTTTGAAAACCCATAGTCCACGTTTGTTGCAACGGAAACTTTATACAGTGGTAATGGTTTAAGGTTTCTTATGTGTGCGTACGGTCAATAAAAACCAGCCCCGAAGGGCTGGTTGAGCTGGGCTATTGCAAAGAAGATGGGGATGACCCTTTTATGCCCAGTTTGGGGAGAAAGTTTCTGCTAAATAGGTTTACTTTTGTTTTGGTAAATCAACTGCAATAATTACAGTGTCTTTGTCCGAAATGTTGCGGATCCAATGCTCTGTATCGGCTGTTTCAATCCATGTATCGCCAGCTTTGAATTTGCGTGCCACACCATTGCGGCTTTCGATGATTTCACCGCTTTCCACATAAACAAATCCAGGGCGGACAGCGTGGTTATGTTTTGGAAATGATGCGCCTGCAGCAAAGGTCAGACGGCGTGCGCGGAAGTCGTATCCTTTGAACTCTGGTAGCTGCTCGACAAGATCGCTTTTTTGCAATGGTTCGATAGTGATACCTTTGCTTTCTGTGGGCTCCGTAATGTGTTCAAGGTCGCCTGCAAGAACAGGAGATGCAGTTAAAGCGGCGATCGTGATTAGTGTTTTCAAGTACATGGTAAATCCTCATGGTAATGCGAAATTGGATAAAAACATCCATGCCGAGAAGGTAAGTTTAAAAGCTGATTTAAAACTGATTTGAATATAAAGCTATCGTGAAACATTACATGAGAATTTTCAGCTAAGAATCAGGTTCAGGCTTTATAGTCTTTCGGTTTAAGAGTGTGAGATCAAATATAAGGGCGCGTTCATTGAAACTTTTACTTATCGAAGATGATTTGATGATTTCAGATGCAATTTTGAGATCTATTCGAAAGACAGAACTGGCTATTGATGCGGTGCATTCGCTTACAGATGCGCAACACGCAATTGATACTTATGCGTTTGAATTGATCATTCTGGATTTGAATTTGCCAGATGGGGATGGGCTGTCGTTTCTAAGAAAGCTACGTGCATATGGTAAAGAAATCCCTGTGCTTATTTTAACGGCACGAGATAAGCCGCGTGAACGGGTCGAAGGCTTGGATCTTGGGGCTGATGACTACTTAGCAAAGCCTTTTGACATGGATGAATTGGTTGCACGGATTCGCGCATTATTGCGCCGTCGTTCGGGGCGTACGATGCCAGAAATATGCTATGGTGATTTGGTCCTAGAACCCCAAAAGATGGAAGCGCGGCTTTCTGGAGTCGCCGTAAATATCCCGATCAGCCAATTGCGGTTGTTACAATATCTGATCGAATCTGAGGGGCGTGTTAAGACAAAGCAGCAGATCATTGAAACACTTTATTCATGGGATGACTCAGTCGCAGAAAACACGATTGAGGTTTACGTATCACAGCTACGGAAACTGCTTTGGCCCGATGTTATCAAAACAATTCGTGGCATTGGATATTCTGCACCGAGTATAAAATCATGAAAATTCAAACGCGGCTTATTGTGCCAATTGCTTTGATTTTATCTGTTACATGGACTGGGGCTACCGTTTTTACAAAGATGGTAGCTTTTAAAAAATCGCGGCAGTTTCTTGTTGAGGAAACCAAGACTGTTGCAGATAGTTTGATTGCTGTTCTCCCTGGGAACGCGTTGACTGGTGTTCATTTAACTGGCCGTGAAAATGAAATGTTAGCGGTGTGGGTGAAAGATAAGCTTATGTTCTCAAAGGGTGAAATTCTTTTGGAGAAACCATCTGAAAATGTGGATGTTCTTCAAGACGTATCTGGTGAAAAATGGGTGCTCTCCTCAAGATGCTCACAGGATTTATGTTTGAGTGTAGGAATACGAGACACTGATAGGAAATATGCGGTTAGATGGCTTTTGGTTTCAATTTACCTGCCCTTATTTTTCATATTTGCGATTGGCTTGATAGCAGCAATAGCCGCTGTAAAAACGGCGTTAAGACCCTTAAATGCGCTGACTGAACAGGTTAATGCTGCCGATTTGGATAAGCTTGAAAAGTTACCGGATCAAAATGTTGATCAGGAATTGCAACCGTTGGTTCATGCGATCAATACACTCATTGAGAACTTGAAAGCTCAACTGGAAAAAGAACGTGGCTTTTTAAACACCTATGCTCATGAAATCCGTACTCCCATTGCAGGCCTAGTTTCGCAGATGCAGAGTTTGGATGATCTTGATCAAGCAACACAGGATAAGCTGGCGAATGTGCGGTCTTGTGCGGATCGGACTGTGCGTGTTGCTAATCAGTTTCTGGCACTTGCAAAATCAAAGAATACAGCCGCGTTAAAAACGAATGATGAACGGTTCGACATATGCGAAGTGATCCGACAGACAGCAGCAGAAGTGATCGGGCCGCACGGTGATATTGATTTGCAAATGGCAGGTGATACATCGCTGACTGTTTCTGCAGATATGTTTGCAATAGAGGTTATCTTTCGAAACTTGTTGGACAATGCAAAATGGTATGGAAACCCTGAAACTGCTCTTGGCCAGAAAATCTTAATTACATGTGGGCAAAGGGAAGATGCCATTACCGTATGTATTGAGGATAATGGCGCCGGGTTATCGAATGATCAAATGCACCGTTTCACAGAAGAGTTTTACCGTGCAGAAACGGCTGTAATTGAGAACGGGTTGGAACGGCCAAATAATGATGCTGTTAATCCAGATGGTGCAGGGCTTGGGTTGAGTATCGTAAAAGCCATGGTGCATCTTTATGATGGGCAGCTTGAGCTGAAACGCAGTGATCATCTTGGCGGCTTAGCGGTTTGCGTTTCGCTGCCTGTTAAATAAAAAACCAGCCCCGAAGGGCTGGTTTGATTGGGAGGATATGAAGGTCAGGGATTAACCTTCGATGTTATATGCTTCCATACCAAGCTCAGATTTATCCAAGCCCATGACTTCTTCTTCTTCGCTGACACGGATGCCGATGACCGCTTTCAAGATGAACCAAAGGATGGCTGAAGCTACGAATGTGAACACACCGACCACTACGATTGAGTACAACTGTGTGCCCAATGAAGCGTCACCGTTTGTGAATACTACAGCGATTGTGCCCCAGATACCTGCGAATAGGTGAACAGGGATCGCACCAACAACATCGTCGATTTTCAGTTTGTCCAAGAATGGAACACCGAAGACTACGACCACACCACCAACTGCACCGATCAATGATGCTGCACCAATGCTTGGTGTAAGTGGTTCTGCCGTGATGGATACTAGACCAGCCAATGCGCCGTTTAGAACCATAGTTAGGTCAGGCTTTTTGTATAGAACTTGTGTAAGGATCAAGGCAGCGATAGCACCAGCCGCAGCAGCAGCGTTTGTGTTTACGAAGATGCGAGATACGTCTGCAACGTCGCCTACTGTACCCATAGCAAGCTGTGAGCCGCCGTTAAAGCCGAACCAACCCAACCAAAGGATGAATGTACCCAAAGTTGCTAATGGAAGGTTTGAAGGCAACATAGGGATTGTACGGCCATCTTTGTATTTGCCGATACGTGCGCCTAGGATCAAAGCACCAGCCAAAGCAGCCCAGCCACCTACAGAGTGAACAACTGTTGAGCCAGCGAAGTCCAAGAAACCAGCAGCATCCAAGAAACCACCGCCCCATTTCCAAGATGCTTGGATTGGGTAGATCACTGCAGTTAATACAACTGTAAAGATCAGGAATGGCCATAATTTGATACGTTCAGCCAAAGCACCAGAAACGATAGAGGCTGTTGCCGCACAGAACATCAACTGGAAGAAGAAGTCTGAACCAACTGTTGCGTATGATAAGTCAGCGTCTGCAGCTGCTAGGCCAACTGGCTCTAGTACTGTTGGCGCGAATGCACCAAGTACGCCTGCTACTGTCCAACCGTCACCTGGGTACATTAGGTTGAAGCCAATGAGGTAGTAAAAGATTGTTGCTAGGCCAAAAAGCCCCATGTTTTTTGTCAACTGCATTGTCACGTTTTTAGAACGGACAAGTCCAGCCTCTAGCATGGCAAAACCAGCTGCCATAAAGAATACTAAGAAACCGCCGACTAGGAATAGGACAGTTGTAAGGATGTAGCCCACTTCTGTTGGTACAGCAGCAGGGGCGTCTTGTGCAAGAGCAGCGACAGGCAATGCTGTTGCGGCCAAACCAAGACCAAGAGTTTTTGTTAAAGAGTTCATGTTCATTTCCTCAGGATTAGTTTTAGACGGCGTCAGCGCCTTTTTCGCCAGTACGCACGCGTACGGCTTCTTCCACGTTTAGGACAAAGATTTTGCCATCACCGATTTTGCCTGTTTTGGCAGTGTCTTCGATGGTGGAAACGATTGTGTCCGCAAGATCGTCTGCGACAACGACTTCGATGCGGATTTTAGGAACGAAGTTTACAGCATACTCCGCACCGCGATAAATTTCTGTGTGACCTGACTGTGCTCCGTATCCTTTGATTTCGGAGACCATCATGCCCGTTGCGCCCGCTTTGGTGACTGCTTCACGCACTTCTTCCAATTTGAACGGCTTAATGGTTGCAATGATAAGTTTCATTTGACCCTCTTTCATGGGCACACCAACGTGGTGCGCTTTCAATGAGGGTTAAAAGATAGGCAGTATGTTTGGGCTTCAATGAAACCACAGACAATTCGTGGTAAAAATTAACATATATGCCTAAAAAATAGACGCAGAATAGATTTTGTTTAAAAAATGTGCAAAAAGTATTTTGTAATTCCGATCTTAGGTACTCCACAAATGGGCTTAGAAAGCATAGATTCGGATAAAAAAGAGCAGCAGAAGAACCATTATGGCAAACAAAGGTATCAACAAGCCTCCATTGGTGGCGCCGATGAAACATTTCGACGAGCCACCAAAAAAGGCCCCTAAAAAGAAGAAGCCTAGAAAACAGCCTAAAAAACGCCAAGGTGGTGTTATTGGTTTCTTTAAAGGCATTCTATTTTCTATTTTGCGGCTTTTTTGGAAGATCGGGTTAACGGTTGCTGTCCTATTGGCATTGGTTATCGGTGCTGCAACAGCTTATTATTATAAAGACTTGCCTGATGCGGTTGCGTTGATGGATGATCGCAAGCGCGGCTCTGTGACTATGAGGGATCATCAGGGTGAAGTGTTTGCATGGCGGGGTGATCAATTCGGCGGTTTGGTGTCTTCGGAAACGGTATCGCCTTATTTGAAGGATGCTGTCGTTGCGACAGAGGATAAAAGATTCTACAGACATTTCGGGATTTCCCCACGCGGTATCGCAAGTGCGATACGTATTAATATGCGTGCTGGTCGTTCGCCGTTATCTGGCAATGGCGGTTCCACGATTACGCAACAGGTGGCAAAGCGTGTGTTCTTTTCTGATCTTCCATCCAAGGAGCGGAAGTTAAAAGAAGTACCAATGTCCATTGCGATGGAATTGAAGTACACGAAAGAAGAAATTCTGACGATTTATTTGAACCGCGCTTATCTGGGTGCTGGCTCTTATGGATTTGAAGCGGCGAGCCAAAGGTATTTTGCAAAGTCAGCGCGTGTTGTTAATGCATCCGAAGCTGCGATGCTGGCGGGTTTGTTGAAAGCCCCAAGTCGTTTTGCGCCAACACGAGACATTGGCAGAGCACAAGGGCGTGCCAATCTGATTGTTGGATTGATGGAAGATCAAGGATATCTGACAAAAGGCGAAGCTATCACTGCGCGTAATAACCCTGCTAAATTGTCTGCCGTGGCTGAGAAGCGTGCTGGTGGGTATTTTGCAGATTGGATTATGGAATCTGGTCCTGACTTTATTCTGAAAGATACAACCGAAGATATCGTGATCAAAACGACGTTTGATGAGCGTGTGCAGCGGGCTGCGGAAAGCGCGCTAGACTACATATTTACGGAAAAAGTGCGTGAGGGGTCAAAGGCGCAGGCTGCGATTGTTGTCATGTCTCGCGATGGTGCTGTGCGTGCAATCGTGGGTGGGCGTAACCTTGGGATTGCTGGTGGCTTCAACCGGGCCACACAGGCGTTGCGCCAAACAGGGTCTTCTTTTAAGCCTTTTGTTTATGCTGCGGCTTTGGAAAATGGAATGAATTACGATTCTATTGTGATTGATGAACCTCTTTGTCTTAATGTTCCTGGGTCAGGCGAGTGGTGCCCAAAAAATTATACGAAAAAGTATTTGGGTCCGATCACATTCACAGAAGCTTTGGCAGAGTCTGTTAATACTGCGGCTGTGCGTGTGTCGGAGAATGTAGGCCGAGAAAAAGTGCGCGTTCTTGCGCAAGATTTTGGGATTGCAAATAAATTGGCTGATGGCCCTGCACTGGCGCTGGGTGCTTCTGAATCTACGTTGTTAGAAATGACGGGTGCTTATGCTGGCCTGCTAAATTCTGGTGTGAGCGCAAAACCATATGGGGTGATGGAGCTAACCATTCAGGGGGATAGTACACCGCTTATGGGTAAAACATCGGGTAATGGTCAACGTGTGATCAATGATCGTTCTGCTGCAGAATTGATGTATATGATGAACCAAGTTGTAGAAAATGGCACTGGGGGCAGAGCAAAGCTAAAGGGGCGCGAAGCGGCTGGTAAAACGGGTACAACACAAGGCGCTCGGGATGCTTGGTTTATTGGTTTTACGGCTGATTATGTTGCAGGCGTTTGGATGGGTTATGATGATAACTCTAAGCTGACGGGTGTTACTGGTGGTGGATTACCGGCTGATATTTGGCGCGAAACGATGGAACGTGTTCACGAAGGGTTACCATCTAAAACTTTGCCAATGATACATCCATTGCCTGTAGTGGCAGACATCATTGATGAAACACCAGAAGGACGCCCATCTACCAGAATTGGTGGTGGGAACTTAGGTCAGAAAATAGATGAAGAGTTGAGACGTATAGAAGATGATGCCGAGACTATTTTGAAAAAAGTTCTCGGCAACATCTTTGGGCGTAAGAATTAGCCAGCGTTCTTTAGGCGTGCGATGAATTTATCCATCTTGCCACCGCTGCGATCAAACAAAGAGCCGATTTCTTCGCGCTCTGTTTTGATCATGCTAATGCCTTCGATATAAAGATCAAACATTTGTGGGTTGTTGCCGCGATCAAAGACTTGCCATTCAACGACGAATGGTGACTTACCTTTGAGCTTCACATTACTTTTAACCAAAACGCCGCGCTTTACGGATTTAGCGCTAAGCACTTTAATTTCGGCGCCAATAAATTCACGAAACCTTTTCCCATATTTACGGGATAGGTATCCGCCGAAAGCTTGAACATAAGCTTCTTTTTGATCATTCGTAGCTGATCGCCATGGTGGGCCTAATGTTGTCCGTGCAATCGCACTTACCGCTGCATAGCGATTAAAGATGCGGTTAAACTCTTTATATAACGCAGGACCTTTTTTGCCTGAGTTAATAACTTTAAAAATATCAGCTGTCAGTGCATTGATAAGTTTTTCAGCACCTGCAGTTGTCAAAGCAAAGCTTGCCGTTGGCAAAGTTGCCATGCCAGCTGTTGCAGCGGCACCTAACAGAAATGATCTGCGGTTTGATGTATTAGAAATCAGCAAAGGGATCCTCCAGACTGTCTTCGTTTACGCCATTGTTTAATTTGAAGTTACGGTTTTGCAAGTAAAGTGATCGTGCGGTCGCGTAACTATCTTCTGATTCGTATAGTGTTTCTTCAATAACATCAGAAAATTCGTTCCTGTCGCCAAGGCGATCCAATACGCTAAAGCCAGTGGAAACACCTGCAGGAACAACTAAGCTTGTCGGGTTTAATGCCGTATCTACAATAAATCCGATTGTATCGCGCTCTGTGCTTGGTCCCAATACAGGAACCTCATGATAAATACCTTGGCGAAAGCCCCATACGTCTAATGTCTGCCCAAAGTCAGCATTATTGTCTGGTACGCCAGCATTTGTCGCCAAATCACCTAAGCCAAAGGTCAATGTATTAAGTGTAAAGGTCAGAACTGTTTGTCCTAAGCCTTTAGCATCATTTTGAAGAATATTGTTCACTGCTTGACCAGGTAAGCCTAGATAACCAGCGACGTTATCCACCATGTTTACCAAAACTGGTGGAGTTATGAAACCATAGCCCTTCGCTGTTGGACCAACGAGGGCTCTATCTAAGCCTTTGTTGAATGCGTGAACTTTACGGTTTTGCGGTTCGTATGGGTCATTAAACGCAGATTTAGATACAGGTTGGGTGCATGCAGATAGCATAATTGCTGTTGCAACCAATCCTGCGGCTTTTAGCGTGTATCCAATGCGGGGAGGCTTATTAAAAAACACGGAACTACTTCTTAATTGTTTAAATCAGACTTAATAATAGCCTTTTGAACGAAACTGTCCATCTAACATATGACAAATGTCACGATTATTGATGACGCCTGATAAATTCTGTTGCATCAATGCACAAAGACGATTTGTTAAAGGAGAGCCAAATGGCTGGTAAAATCGAAGCACGCTTAGCGGAATTGGGCATAGAATTGCCAGAAGCACCTGCACCTGCTGCAAACTACGTACCATACGTGATTGTTGGCGATATGGTCTATATTTCAGGCCAAGTTTCGAAAGATTCGAGTGGTTTGATGACTGGAAAACTGGGTGATAGCGCCTCTATTGAGGATGGCGCGGCTGCTGCGCGTGTTTGTGGCCTAAATCTTATCGCTCAACTGCGTGAAGCTTGTGGTGGTGACCTAGATCGCGTGAAAAAAGTCGTAAAATTGGGTGGATTCGTGAACGCAACTCCAGATTTTGAGAATCACCCTGCTGTTGTGAACGGCGCGTCTGACCTGATGGGCGAAGTTTTTGGTGATCTTGGCGCGCATGCGCGTGCGGCTGTTGGCTGTGGATCATTACCGTTCAATGTGTCTGTTGAGGTGGAAGGCATCTTCCAAATCTCTGCATAATGTTAGCAAAATCCTTTTTTCAGGCCCCTATTACGCATCGCACATTGCATGATGTGACAGATGGACGGCCTGAAAACTCTATTGCGGGCGCGCGGGCGGCTATCGAACGTGGTTATGGGATAGAGATTGACCTGCAATTGTCCAAAGATGGCGTGCCGATGGTCTTTCATGACTATTCATTGGAACGTTTGACCCACGCCAATGGTGTTGTCGCGCAATGTAATGCCGCGGAATTAAGCAATGTTGCCTTAAAGGGTGGAGATGAAGGTATTCCCACGCTTGAAGCGTTTTTGGCTGAGGTAAAAGGGCAAGTTCCCCTGTTGGTCGAGATCAAAGATCAAGATGGTGCTTTGGGGCCGAAAGTTGGGAAATTGGCCAAGGCGACATGCGCATTGATGAACGCATATGATGGGGATAAGGCGTTGATGTCTTTTAATCCGCATACGGTTGCGAAATGTGCAAAGTGGTCACCTGATATTGTGCGTGGGATTGTGACAGACCCGTATTTGAAGGAAAATTGGCCACTTATTCCAGAGGTTAGACGTAAAGAATTGGCGGAAATACCCGATTATGAAAGGGTAGGTGCTAGTTTTATTTCGCATAATGTAAACCATCTGACGGATGCACCTGTTGCGCGTATTAAGGCGCTGGGCGCTGATATTCTATGTTGGACTGTTAGATCTGCGGAGCAGGAAAAAATCGCTCGACAAGTGGCGCAGAATATTACCTTTGAAAGGTATCTAGCTTAAGCGAGCCTATGTCTGACCCAGAAAAAATTACCATCGATGTGTTAAGCGGTTTATCTGATATTTCGGCTGTAGATTGGGATGCTTGCGTTCAACATACGGGTGGGCGCGCAAATGACCCTTTTACAACGCATCGGTTTTTAAAAGCTTTAGAAGACAGCGGTTCTGTTGGTGCGGGCACAGGGTGGCAAGCGCATCATTTGGTTGCGCGCCAAGATGGTGAATTGATCGCGGTAATGCCGCTTTATGCCAAGTCGCATTCACAGGGCGAATATATCTTTGATCACAATTGGGCGCATGCCTATGAAAATGCAGGTGGGCGGTATTATCCGAAATTACAATCTGCTGTTCCATTCACACCCGTTACAGGATCACGCTTTTTGTGCCGCAAAGGGTTTGAGGTGATTGGTCAATCTGCGCTTGCGCAAGGTGCGGTTCAGATTGCAGCGAACAATCAACTCTCGTCGTTTCATATGACGTTTTGTACACATGAAGAGTTCGAGGTTGGGGAACAGATTGGACTTCTGCAAAGAACGGGACAGCAGTTTCATTGGTTGAATGATGGCTATGGTTCTTTTGATGATTTCTTGGCCGCACTGTCATCCCGCAAGCGTAAAAATATCCGCAAAGAACGCAAAGAAGCGCAGGCGTTTGGTGGACGTATTGTTGAGCTGACTGGGCATGATATTCAGCCCGAACATTGGGATGCGTTTTGGGTGTTTTACCAAGACACTGGAATGCGTAAATGGGGGTCACCTTATTTAACGCGCGAATTCTTTGATCATGTCCAAGAGCATATGCGTGATGATGTTTTGCTGGTGCTTTGTGAACGTGAAGGACGCTGGGTTGCGGGTGCTTTGAATTTCATCGGACAGGATTGCCTGTATGGTCGTTATTGGGGCTGTATTGAGCATCATTCGTGTTTGCATTTCGAAGTGTGTTATTATGTGGCCATTGATTACGCGATCAGACATGGTTTGAAACGGGTAGAGGCGGGCGCGCAAGGCGAACACAAATTGGCGCGTGGATATTTGCCTAAGCCAACATATTCATTGCATTGGTTTGCTGATCCAGGGTTTCGGAACGCTGTTGGAAAGTATCTACAGGCGGAACGTGAGGCCATAGATGAAGAAATCGAAATTCTAACGGATTACGGCCCGTTTAAAAAAGTGGAAGGTGAACAAGATGGCTGAACTATTAACGTCACAAGAACGCGAAACGGTTTTGGCGGAACTTCTGAATGAAGGTTGGGCGATGGTGGGTGATCGCGATGCGATTTCCCAAAGTTTCAAATTCAAAACGTTCAACCAAGCCTTTGGTTGGATGACCCGTGTTGCGATGTATGCGGAAAAATGGAACCACCATCCTGAGTGGTCGAATGTTTACAACCGCGTAGAGGTTGTACTGACAACCCATGATGTGGACGGGTTGTCAGAATTGGATATTAAATTGGCCAAGATGATGAACAAACTGGCCGAATAGTTTTACAGAGCATCCATGATGTGTTCAGCGCCTGAAACGTCACAAACACCTGGGCTTTCTTCGGCTTGGAATGCTGTGACTGTACCGTCATTCACAACCATTGCGTAACGCTTTGAACGGTCGATAAGACCAACAGGTGGCGCAGAAAAATCCATACCGATTGCTTTGGTAAAACTGCTATCGCCATCTGCGAAACAGTGAATGCCAGCGGCATCTGCACCCATATCTTTGCCCCATGAATTCATCACGAACACATCGTTTACGGATACACAGATAATTTCGTCTACGCCTTTTGCTTTCAATGCATCAGCATTTTTCACAAAGCTTGGCATATGTGCGGATGAACATGTTGGGGTGTATGCACCTGGTACGGCAAAGATGACAACTTTCTTGCCAGCTACCAATTCATTTAGGTTAATTTCTTCAGGGCCTTCAGCGCCAAGATGCATCAAAGTTGCGTCTGGTAATGTATCGCCAGCAGATAATGACATAGGGTTCACTTTCTAAGTTGAGTTTGCATTATGAATATATATAGATCGTTGAATGGTTTTAGACCAGTAAATTAATTAGGGTACTAACTAAATGTCACATGTCGTTGTAATTGGCGCTGGTCAAGCGGGCAGTTCTTTGGTTGTTAAGCTTAGAAATCAAGGGTTTGATGGACAAATCACTTTGATCGGTGAAGAGCAAGCACCGCCTTATCAACGCCCGCCTTTGTCCAAAAAGTACCTTTTGGGTGAGATGGATTTGGAACGTTTGTACCTAAAACCAGAATCATTTTATGCAGAGAATGAAATCAATTTGCGCACAGGTGAAACGGTTTCAGCTTTGGACGTTTATAAGGGCACGATTACGGTTTCTGGTGAAGAGTTGAAATATGATCACCTTGTCTTCACGACAGGTTCCAAATTGCGCTATTTGCCTGCTTCAATCGGTGGTGATTTGGATGGTGTATTCGGTGTGCGCGGTCTGGCCGATGTGGATGCGATGGAACCAGAGTTTGCTGAAGGTAAACATGTGCTGGTTATCGGCGGTGGCTACATTGGGTTGGAAGCCGCAGCTGTGGCGTCCGCTAAGGGTTTAAAAGTGACCTTGGTGGAAATGGCAGATCGTATTCTGCAACGGGTTGCGTGTTCGCAGACGTCTTATTATTTTCGCGCGTTGCACAGATCAAAAGGCGTGAACATCATCGAGGGTGTTGGCTTGGATCACTTGATTGGTGATGATGGGCGTGTTGTAGGTGCAAAACTGTCAGATGGCACTGAGCTGGACATCGATTTTGCAATCGTTGGCGTGGGCATTTTGCCAAACATTGATGTAGCAGAAGATGCAGGTGTTGAGATTGATAATGGTATTGCAACGGATGCTTATGGCTGCACGTCCTTTTCGAATATTTGGGCCGCAGGTGATTGCGCGTCTTTCCCATACAAAGGAAATCGCATTCGTTTGGAGTCTGTTCCAAACGCGATTGATCAAGCAGAAGTTGTTGCCGAAAATATTATGGGTGCGAATAAACCCTATGTCGCAAAGCCATGGTTTTGGTCGGATCAGTATGATGTGAAACTGCAAATTGCAGGCCTAAACACAGGCTATGATGATGTCGTCACACGTCAGGGTGATAAAGAAGGCATGGTGTCTTACTGGTATTACAAGGGTGATGAATTGCTGGCTGTGGATGCGATGAATGATCCGCGTGGGTATATGATTGGCAAGCGTGTTATCGAAGCTGGTAAGACGATTGATAAAGCAGCTGTCGCTGATCCAGACGCTGATCTGAAGTCTTTTATGTAATGCGGATTGTTGCGGGCAAATATAAAAGCACTGCACTTGCGTCTGTTGGCAAAGGTGACAGCGGTGCGCATTTGCGCCCAACAACGGACCGCGTTCGAGAAAGTATTTTCAATTTACTGGTAAACGGTGGCTACGGTGATCCTATTACGGACGCCCGTGTACTGGATATGTTTGCTGGCACAGGTGCGCTGGGGTTTGAGGCGTTATCGCGGGGTGCTGCGTTTGCATTGTTCGTGGACGACGGGGTGAAATCACGCGCTTTGATCCGTCAGAATATTGATATTTTGCGTGTAATTGGCACCACAAAACTATTCCGCCGTGATGCCACCAAAATGGGGCTTTCTAAAACCGACCCGTTTGATCTGATCTTTCTGGATCCTCCTTATGGCAAAAACCTAGGCGCTAAAGCATTGAAGGCTGCCAAAGAGGGCGGTTGGTTGGCTGATGATGCTTTGATTGTCTGGGAAGAGGGCAGCGAACAAGTTGCACCAGAGGGTTTTGAAATGCTGGATGCCCGCAAGTATGGCGACACATGGGTGCATATTTTGCGCGCCGTATAAATTACGTGTTATAACCACCTTACCAGCGGGACATGTTGAATGCGCGATTACCTTTTAAATCATTGGACAGGGCAATTGGGCTTTAGCGCTACGCTGTTTGTGAACCTGATTGGTCTAAGCTTTCTCATTTCGCTTTTCACAATAGATAACCTGCCAGATTGGGCGGCTGTTATCACCGTGTTGATCTTATGCCTGATCTTAATATGGCAACTCCTTGGTGGGTGGCGGTGTGCCAATCGTATGCAGACAGAAGAAGCGGCGAGTAACAGTGTTTGGGGCATTTATGCGGGGCTAAGTGTGGCCATTGTAATGGTGGGTTTCCAAGTGTTGGATATTGTGTCCGATCGTTTGTTTGTAGAGCCGCCAGCGAAAACGATTTTCGGGGACGATGATTTTTCGGCAGAGTTGAAAGGCAATACAATCCATCTGGGCGGGGAAATCAATTACCTGATGTATCAAGCGTTATTGATCATCTTGAGTGAACAGGATGAGATCAAAGCGGTCTCTTTAAACAGTCATGGCGGCATCGTTTTTGCGGCACGTTCAATTGGGAAGTTGATTAAGGAACGCGCATTGGCAACACGGATAAACGATCGCTGTTATTCGGCCTGCACCCTAGTTTTTTCCGCTGGCACTGAAAGAACGGTCTCAAAAGACGCTGATATTGGGTTTCATGGATATAGCTTTGATATGCCATACCGTTTCCAATCCGTTGATCCGATTGAGGAGCAGGAAAAAGATAAAGCTTATTTGTTAACACGGGGCATTCAGGCGGCATTTTTGGATAAAGCGTTTTCCACGGATGCGCGTAATCTTTGGACACCTTCGATGGATGAGCTGATGGCGTCAGGTTTTATCACGAAATAAGACTTCGTCCTTGTTCATAGATTCTCAATATGCGAGTCTTATGGGTAACGAGCAGCCCAATGATAATAGATAGATGAACGCACACACCTCTTTTTTGAAAGATGTCTTTGGTTTTGACCAGTTCCGTGAGGGACAGGAAGAAATTGTTGCGGCTGTGTCCGATGGTAAAGATGTGCTGGCGATCATGCCAACGGGCGGTGGTAAATCCCTATGTTTCCAATTACCCGCTTTAGTGCGTGAAGGTGTAACGGTTGTGATCTCACCGCTGATTGCGTTGATGCGGGATCAGGTGAATGCATTACAAGCGATTGGGGTCGAAGCGGGTGCACTGACTTCTGGCAATACCGAAGAAGAAACCGAACTGGTGTTTCAAGCGATTGAAGAGGGGCGTTTGAAGCTTTTGTATATCGCGCCTGAACGGCTTGCCAATCCAGGTACAACGATATTGCTGCGCAAAGCAAACGTGTCGATGATTGCAGTGGATGAAGCGCACTGTGTCAGTCAATGGGGGCATGACTTTCGCCCTGATTATCTGCGTATCGGCGAATTGCGCGATGCGTTGAATGTGCCACTGGCGGCGTTTACGGCGACTGCGGATCAAGAGACGCGTGATGAGATTGGTGAACGTCTGTTTAAGGGGCGTGATGCGCAGGTTTTCCTGAAAGGGTTTGATCGCCCAAACATTCATTTGGCTTTTGCCCCAAAGAATAGCCCGCGCAAGCAATTGTTGGATTTTGTATCTGCGCGCAAAGATCAATCGGGGATTATCTATTGTGGATCTCGGGCGAAAACAGAAACTTTGGCGCAGGCTTTGCGTGCTGAGGGGCATGTTGCGCTGCATTATCATGCAGGTATGGATCCAGATGATCGGCGGTTGGCAGAAACACGGTTTCAACGCGAAGATGGGCTGATCGTTTGTGCGACCGTTGCTTTTGGCATGGGCATTGATAAGCCAGATATCCGTTGGGTGGCACATGCGGATTTGCCAAAATCGATGGAGTCTTATTACCAAGAAATTGGCCGCGCTGGGCGTGATGGGGCGCCCGCAGAAACATTGACGCTTTATGGGGCTGATGATGTGCGTTTGCGGCGCAGTCAAATTGACGAAGGTATGGCGCCTGCGGAGCGTAAACAAGCGGATCATGGGCGATTAAATGCTTTGCTTGGGTTGGCAGAGGCACGTCGGTGTCGGCGTCGTGTTCTATTGCGCTATTTTGGCGATGAGATGGAAAGCTGTGGCAATTGTGATTTGTGCGACAGTCCACCAGAATTGTTTGATGGAACCACGGCTGTGCGTATGGCTTTGTCCGCGATTTTGCGCACGGGTGAATGGTTTGGTGCGGGGCATTTGATCGATATCTTGCTTGGCAAAGAAACAGATAAAATCAAAGCAAAAGGTCATCAGGATTTGCCAACTTATGGCGTGGGCAAGGATTATGATCGCGCCCAATGGCAAGCGATTTTCAGACAAATGATGGGCTATGATCTGATCCGCCCAGATATGGAGCGTTATGGTGCTTTGCGTATGACGGAAGCGGCGCGTCCTATTTTACGGGATGAGGAAAAGATCGAATTGCGCCGTGATACGATTGTGAAACAATCACGCCGCGTGCCGCGTGTAAAAGCACTGGTTGCAGAAGAGGATGAGGCGTTGATGTCAGCATTAAAAGCCAAACGCCGCGCTTTGGCAGAAGCCATTCAAGCACCCGCTTATGTAGTGTTTCCTGACAGCACATTGATTGCCATGGCCACGATGAAACCGATGGATTTGGATGCTTTTTTACAGCTTCCAGGTGTGGGGGCGAAAAAGCTGGAACGTTATGGCAAGGCGTTCCTAGAGGTGATTGCAGGGAATGTAGAAGAGGTACACCCACAGCGTCGCCGTTTGGCGGGGCGTGATGCGGGTGAAGTGTTTGATCAATTGCAAGAAGCACAAGTACGTTTGGCAAAGGGTGAAAGTGGGTTTGATACCTATTTGAATTGCACAAGCTCTACACTTTCGCAGATTGCACAACGTCGTCCGCGCAGCTTATCGGAGCTTGAAAATATCCAAGGTATGGGGGCGAAAAAAGCTGAACGCTTTGGGCAAGCTTTTTTGAACGTTCTGACAGCAGAATAACCTTGGCGCGGACGCCAAGAGTGCTATGTTCTATTTCAACTTTGAATTTTGAGGCTGTACGATGCTGGCTGTTTTATCCCCTGCTAAGAAACTGAATTTTGATCCACTTGAAGATGGCTTTGGACAAACCATGCCTGACTTTCAGGAAAATGCGAATGAATTGGCTGAAGTGGCACGTAAACTATCTGTTTCTGATCTGCGGAATTTGATGAAAATCAGCGAAGATTTGGCAAGCTTGAACAAAGACCGTTTTGCTGCTTTTGCGCCGAAATCGGATGATCGGAACTCAAAACAAGCCGCCTATGCATTTGCGGGTGATACATACACCGGTTTGCAAGCTGACAGTTTGGATACAGGTGATGTTGAGTATGCCCAAGATCATTTGCGTATTCTATCTGGTCTTTACGGAGTGTTGCGTCCGCTGGATCGTATTCAGCCATACCGTTTGGAAATGGGCAGCCGTTTGAAGAATGCTATTGGTACCAACCTTTACGCTTATTGGGGTGATAAAGTTGGTACGGCTTTGGATGAGGTGTCGAATGGTGTCGTCGTGAACTGTGCGTCGAATGAATATTTCAAAGCCACAGGTAAAAATATGACTTCGCGTGTTATTGTCCCTGCGTTTAAAGAAGAGCGTGAAGATGGATTAAAGATGATCGGTTTCTTTGCAAAGAAAGCACGTGGGTCTATGGCGCGCTATATGGTGCAAAATCGTATTGATACCCCAGAAGGCTTGAAGGATTTTGATGTCGACGGATATAAATTCCAGCCTAAACTATCTGGCGAAAACGATTGGGTGTTTACACGTAAGCAAGCTTAGGATTGGCGGTTTTCGTCAATTAAATCACGTAGTTTCTGTATTGATGGTATGAATAGATTACGTTTTTGCCGCTCTATGATCCCTGCTTTGCGTAAGCGCCCCATTTCACGTGCAACGCCTTCGCGAGATGTGAAGATATAAGCTGCTAACTCGTTTTGCGTTGGGGGTCTTTCAAGCAAAACAGCGTCTAATCCAGAGGCCTGATTTTCGGCTAATTCCAGAAGGGTCTCTTGTAACCTCTGATCCGCAGATTTTGCATTAAAATCTATTACCCTTTTGGAAAGCTTGCGTAAGTGAGAAACCATAACTTTATGTAATGAAAAGGAAATATCCGAATTATTTAATAATAAATGGCGAAATTGTTCTGCTTTTAAAGAAGCAGCATAACAATCCCCTATAGCGACAACACTGCTTGATCTTGGTGCGTTATCAATTGCGGAATATTCCCCGAAACTATCACCAGTAGATATAGAAGCAAAAGATACTTCGCGGCCAGCGGGGGTGTATATGGTTACTTTTGCACTGCCATTTAGGATAAAGAATATATCTGTATTATCATCATCGGCAGAGATCAAAAATTGGCCAGGTTTATAAGTGTGCGCTGTCCATACCTTTGATATCATTTCCCAGCTTTCTTGGTTGATGCTGCCAAGAAATGAGTCGCTTTTGAATGTGTGTTCGTTACGTTGCATAGGATCTTGAGATTCGATTTTTGAAAATAGTGACATAAATCACTGTTTTATGCAAAGTGTTACAGAAATTATTAATGTTTTTAATGTCAGCGACAAGATCAGGTCGTTTTTAGACTTCATATTTTCCTTGCTCATATGAAATTTTAACGATAAATTTCACGGAAGATTATGACATATATTACACAAAAATCTGGATCTTTAGGCGCAGATGTACGCAGCATACGAAAATCGCGCGGCATAACGTTGATTGAGATGTCAGAAACACTAGACAGATCTGTTGGCTGGATGAGCCAAGTTGAACGAGATATCTCTGAGCCCTCGATTGAAGAACTGCGCGCTATCGCCAAGGTTTTGACTGTCCCTGTTTCTATCTTCTTTGGTCAGGCTGAAGCGCATTCAGATGAAGTGGGGTATGTGGTTCGTAAAGACACTCGCCGTAAAATCGGTGGTGGCGCTGTTGGATTGGTTGAGGAACTTTTATCTCCTGATCTTACGGATGATTTCGAGATGATCCATTCTGTATTTGAGCCGGGTGCGGTATTGCCAGATTACGTGACACGCCCAACACAAGAGGTTGGGTATATGTTGTCTGGAAATCTGACGCTTTGGATTGATGATAAGAAGTTTGATCTGTCACCGGGTGATAGTTTTCGGATCAAAGGTGAACCTTTTAAATGGTCGAACCCACATGCCGTGGAAGCGGTTGCTGTGTGGGTTATCGCACCGCCAGTGTATTAGGAGGGTTTGATATGACTGAAGTTCATAAAGGATCCTGCTACTGCGGCGCAGTAGAATATGAATTACACGGCGTTTTGCGCCCGTCCGTTGCATGTCATTGTTCGCAATGCCGTAAAACCAGTGGACATTATTGGTCTGCGACACAGGTTTCAAATGAGAATTTTGTTGTGACGAAAGATGCGGGTTTGAAATGGTTCCGCTCATCCGACACAGCACGCCGCGCATTTTGCAAAGAATGTGGTTCCAGCATGTTTTGGCAGCTGGATAGTGAAGACGAAACATCCGTTGCGACAGGCACACTGGATGGTGAAACAGGTTTGAATACAGACCGTCATATCTTTGTGGCGGACAAAGGTGACTATTACGAAATCGAGACTGGCCCAAAGCAGTTGGACCAGTACTGAACTGAATTTTTAGGTAAATGTTTTGTAGTGCAGCTGCAAAGCAAGGAATGGACTAAGGGAGAAAACTATGTCTGATTTTCCAACGACAGCGCGAGTTGTCATCATCGGCGGCGGCGTCGTCGGCGTTTCTACGTTGTACCACCTAGCGAAAGCTGGTTGGAAAGATTGTGTTCTTTTGGAAAAGAACGAATTGACAGCAGGGTCTACATGGCACGCGGCTGGTAACACTCCTAACTTTGCAGCGAACTGGGCTGTGATGAACATGCAGCGTTATTCATTGGCAATGTACCGTGATTTGGCTGAATTGGTGGATTACCCAATCAACTACCACGTAACTGGTGCTGTGCGTTTGGCGCACAACAAAGAACGTATGCAAGAGTTTGAACACGTGGCATCTATGGCGCGTTACCAAGGTCTTGAAATGGACATGTGTACACCTGAAGAGTTGCAAAAACACTTCCCATTCATGGAAACACATGATTTGGCGGGCGGTCTTTGGGACCCATTGGATGGTGACATCGACCCAGCACAGCTAACACAAGCACTTGCAAAAGGCGCACGTGATGCAGGCGGTTCAATCCAACGTTTCACACCAGCAACTGGTGTTACACGTGATGGCGACGAATGGGTTGTACACACAGACAAAGGCGACATTCGTTGTGAATATGTCGTGAACGCTGGTGGTTACTATGCGCAGCGTATTGGTGAATGGTTCAAACCATACGGTGGCCGTACAGTTCCAATGATCACAATGTCTCACCAGTACTTCCTAACAGAAGAAATTCCTGAGCTGAAAGAATGGACAGTCGGTAATGGTGGCCAGCACATCCCAATGTTGCGTGACGTGGACAGCTCATACTACTTGCGCCAAGATAACTATGGTCTGAACTTGGGTCCATACGAGCGCAATTGTAAGGCACACTGGGTGAACCCAGATGATCCAATGCCAGATGATTTCAGCTTCCAACTTTACCCAGATGATTTGGATCGTCTTGAGTGGTACATCATGGATGCATGTGAGCGTGTGCCATTGTTGGGTACAGGTGGTGTTAGCCGCAATATCAACGGCCCTATCCCATACGCACCAGATGGTTTGCCAATGGTTGGCCCAATGCCAGGTGTTAAAAACGCATTCGAAGCACATTCATTCACATTCGGCATCACCCAAGGTGGTGGTACAGGTAAAATCCTATCTGAGTGGATTATGCACGGCGAAACAGAGTGGGATATGTGGGCTATCGACCCGCGTCGTTACACAGACCACGCGGATCACGACTTCTGCTACCAAAAGGCTATGGAAACATATGGTCACGAATATGCAATGCACTTCCCACACCACGAATGGCCTGCTGGTCGTGATAAGAAGCTATCACAAAACCACGACCGTTTGTTGGCTGATGGTGGTCAAATGGGTGCGTACAACGGTTGGGAACGTGCAAACTGGTTCGCAAAAGACGGTGACGACACTTCTGAAGAAGGCACAGAAACATGGGAACGTAATGGTCCATGGGCGATCCGTGTGAAAGAAGAAGTTGAAGCATGCCGCGACAACGTTGGCGTTTTGGACATGCCGGGTTTCTCTCGCTATACCTTGAAAGGCGAAGGCGCTGCTGAATGGCTACGCACACAGGTTGCTGGTGCACTTCCAAAAGCTGGCCGTATGACACTTGGTTACTTTTCTGACACACGCGGTCGTACGGTAACAGAGGTTACTATCATTCGCTTTGGCGAAGATGACTTCATGTTGATGACAGCGGCTGTTGCACAATGGCACGATCTTGAGTTCCTACGTGCAGCATTGCCTGCGGATGGTTCGCTTGAGTTGATCGACATCACAGCTGATTACAGCACACATCTTGTATGTGGTCCGAAGTCACGTGAATTGTTGGCAGGTTTGACAGATGCTGACTTGTCTACAGGTTGGTTGACACACCAAGATGCAACATTTGCAGGCAAGCCTGCGAAATTGATGCGTATCTGTTTCGGTGGTGAATTGGGCTGGGAAGTTCATACAAAAATGGAAGATGCTGCAAATGCTTACGAAGCTATTCGTGAAGCAGGTGCCACACCATTCGGTATGTTCGCGCTTGATTCAATGCGTATCGAAAAAGGCTACCGCACATGGAAAGGTGATCTTTCAACAGATTACACATTGCTAGAAGGCGGTCTTGAGCGTTTCACACGTTTGAACAAAGAACAAGACTTCCCAGGTAAAGCTGCATTGCAAGCAGAGAAGCAAGCGGGTTCTAAGAAAGGCTTTGTTACTCTGATCGTGGATACACCAGAGATCGATGCGCCATACATGTCAATCGTTTGGAAAGACGGTGAGCGTGTGGGTGAAACAACATCTGGTAACTATGGTTACCGTGTGAATGCAAGTATTGCATTGGGCGTTGTTCGCGCTGACTGTACAGCTCCTGGTACAGAGTTAGAATTGGAAATCTATGGCAACCGTTTCAAAGCAGTTGTTCAAGAAGACCAACCACTTTGGGATCCTTCTAACGAAAGAATCATGGCTTGAGCATAGCCATACTTGATGGAGGCATGGGCCAAGAATTGGTGGCCCGTGCCGGCAAAGCGACTTCGCTTTGGTCAGTACAAGCCCTGTTGGATCATCCAGATTGGGTGCGGGATGTGCATGATGCTTATTTTAAAGCAGGTGCACAGATTGCAACGACCAATACGTATTCGGTTCTACCAGATCGCCTTTCCCACCATGGGTTGGGCGATCGTTTACAAGAGCTGACTGAGATTGCTTGCCAACAAGCTGTTCAATCGCGTGATGCACATGGCGCGGGATTGGTTGCTGGATCACTGGGACCACAGGGGTTTTCATACCAACCTGACAAATGCCCACCAGCAAAACAGGCAGCAGATGCATATCGGCGGGTCTGTGATGTACAGGCCAAATTCGTGGATATGTTTATATGTGAAACCATGGCATCTGTGGATCAGGTGCGCGGTGCTTTGATGGCATCAACTGAATATGATATACCTGTATGGGTCGCTATATCCGTTGATGACAAAGATGGTACCAAATTACGTTCGGGTGAAGCTGTAAGTGATGTTTTGCCTTTGCTAAAAGAATACGGCCCAGCTGCTGTTTTGGTGAATTGTTCAGTTCCAGAAGCAGTATCAAAAGCAGTTCCAATTCTGGTTGGAAATGATTTGCCAGTTGGCGCTTATGCGAACGGTTTTGTGAATATTTCAGATGTGTTTGATCACATCGGAGCAACGGTAGATGTGTTGGAAACACGAAATGATTTAGGTCCAGAAGCCTATTTAGAATTCGCCCAAGACTGGGTTAATGAGGGTGCCACGATTGTGGGTGGTTGTTGTGAAGTTGGACCAGCGCATATTGCGTTGTTAGCCAAGAATTTTGCGTCATAGAGAGATTAAGTGATGGAAAAACAAGCGAATACGGCTTTAGACACATCAAAAGAAATTGTTACTTTTGATGTCGTTTTGTCAGAGGACTTTGTCATGATGGAGTTGTCTGGCATCGTGGATGTATTGCGGATTGCAAACCGTGTGTTGAGCTTTGAAAAGTTCAAATGGCAGTTCCGTTCTGAAAATGGTGGGCGCGTGACATCCAGCATTGGTGCATATGTTGAAACAGAAGCTATTCCTGAAAACCCGCGCCCAGATCATGTGGTATTTATCGGTAGCGCTGATCCGTTTTACATGTCTTTGGATGTGGAAAAATTCGCGGCTCGTTACCGCCATGGTGGTGCGCTTGTGATCCTATTGGCAGAGGCTGCTAGCCGTTACATTTCATCAAATCAAGACAATGCTATTTTGCATACAACACACTGGGAAAACCGTGCGTTGTTGGAAGAAGAGCAAGGTATTTATGGTATCCGTTCATCCCTAGCAGTGACACAGGATAAGGTGATCACAAGTGCAGGTATGGGTGCAACTGCCGATTTGGCTTTGGCATTGTTGGGGCGTTATGTTTCCAGTGCAAAACTGATGATTGTATCGAAAATCATTCTGCATGACCGCATTCGTGCGTTTGACACTTTACAGCCAGAAATTCTTGCGACCCTGAATACGGACGCACGTATTTTGAACAAAGCGGTCAAAATCATGCAGGAAAACATCGAAGAACCTGTGACTATGACCGACCTTGCCAAAAGCATTGGTCGCACACCACGTTGGCTGGAGCGAAATTTCAAGTCGCTCACGGGCTGTAGCCCTGGTCGCTATTACCGCGAGCTACGTTTAAGCCACGCGCATAACCTTTTGCTGAACACGAATATGAGTATTCAAGAGGTCGCTTTGGCCTGTGGATATCAATCAGGTTTCTCTGTGGCGTATCGTCAATCATTTGGTCAAACGCCGCACCAAGTGCGCCGCGCCCAGATTGATAAGATGTAATCCCTTAAAATGTTAGGATGCGACAGCCTTTTGTCGCATTTTAAAGGTGTTTTTGGCACCATCTGAACTATGAATTAAACTGTATAATTTCCGAAGGATTCGCATAAGATGTCAGATCTTCCTAAAAAAGCCCGCGTTGTCATCATTGGTGGTGGCGTTATTGGCTGTTCCGTTGCTTATCACCTGACCAAGCTTGGTTGGGAAGATGTTGTGTTGCTAGAGCGTAAACAATTGACCTCTGGTACAACATGGCACGCTGCTGGTTTGATCGCGCAGTTGCGCGCAACCAAAAACATGACGAAGTTGGCTAAATACAGCCAAGAACTTTATGGCACTTTGGAAGAAGAAACAGGTGTTGCCACTGGTTTCAAACGCTGTGGTTCGATCACTGTTGCGCTGACAGAAGAGCGTAAAGAAGAGATTTACCGTCAGGCTGCTATGGCGCGTGCATTCGGTGTTGAAGTTGAAGAAATTTCAAACGAGCGCGTCCAAGAGCTTTACCCACACATTAACCTAGAAGGCGTAAAAGCTGCTGTTTATCTGCCATTGGATGGTCAAGGTGATCCAGCAAACATCGCATTGGCATTGGCCAAAGGTGCACGTCAGCGCGGTGCGTTGGTTAAAGAACGCGTAAAAGTAACGGGCATTGTCAAAGACGGCAAAACAGTAACGGGTGTTGATTGGACAGCAGAAGACGGTTCAACAGGCCACATCGAATGCGACATGGTTGTAAATTGTGGCGGTATGTGGGGCCGTGAAGTTGGCAAAATGGCTGACGTCAGCGTTCCATTGCAAGCTTGTGAACACTTCTACATCGTGACTGAAAATATCGACGGCATGGAACAGCTCCCTGTTTTGCGCGTACCTGATGAATATGCATACTACAAAGAAGATGCTGGTAAGATTTTGCTAGGCGCATTTGAGCCTGTTGCGAAACCTTGGGCGATCGACGGCATTCCTGAAAGCTTTGAATTTGATCAATTGCCAGAAGACTTCGATCACTTTGAGCCAATTCTAGAAATGGCATGTGACCGCGTTCCATTGTTGGCAGAGGCTGGTATTCACACATTCTTTAACGGCCCAGAAAGCTTTACACCTGATGATGCGTATCACTTAGGTCTAGCACCAGAGTTGGACAATTTCTGGGTTGCAGCAGGCTTTAACTCTATCGGTATCCAATCTGCGGGTGGTGCTGGTAGTGCATTGGCTGAATGGATGGACACTGGCGAGAAACCATTCGATTTGGGTGACGTTGATATCGCACGTATGCAACCATTCCAAAGCAACAAACAATATTTGGCAGAGCGTTCTGTTGAAACATTGGGTCTGCTTTACAAGGATCACTTCCCGTTCAAGCAAAAAGAAACTGCACGTGGCATTCGCCGCTCGCCAGTTCACCACGAAATGATCGCCAATGGTGCGGTTATGGGTGAATTTGCAGGTTGGGAACGTGCAAACTGGATTGCTAATGAAGGTCAAAAAGCGGAATACGAATATTCATGGAAGCGTCAAAACTTCTTTGACAACGTTGCAGCAGAGCACAAAGCGGTTCGCGAAAACGTTGGCATGTACGACATGTCTTCATTCGGTAAAATCCGCGTTGAAGGCCCACAAGCAACTGAGTTCTTGAATTACGTTGCAGGTGGTCAGTACGACGTACCAGTTGGTAAAATCGTTTACTCTCAATTCCTAAACTCTCGTGGTGGAATCGAAGCTGATGTCACAATCACACGTATCACTGAAACAGCTTACTTGGTGGTGACTCCAGCAGCGACACGTCAAGCGGATCAAGTTTGGATGGAACGTCACAAAGGCGACTTCAATGTGATGATCACAGACGTGACAAACGGCGAGGCTGTTTTGGCAGTTATGGGTCCAAACTCTCGTAAGTTGTTGGAAATGGTTTCATCTGGTGACTTCTCAAATGAGAACAATCCATTCGGTACAGCTCAAGAAATCGAACTTGGTATGGGTCTAGCACGTGTTCACCGTGTGACATACGTAGGTGAGCTTGGCTGGGAGGTTTATGCCTCTTCTGACATGGCTGGTCACGTGTTCGACACATTGCATAATGCAGGTAAAGAGCTTGATCTGAAATTATGCGGTATGCACATGATGGACAGCTTGCGTATCGAAAAAGGCTACCGTCACTTCGGTCACGACATCACATGTGAAGATCACGTGATTGATGCAGGCATCGGCTTTGCTGTGAAAGTGGACAAGCCAGACTTTATCGGTCGTGAAGCTGTGATCGCACGCAAAGAAAGCGGCCCACACAACCGTATGCTTCAGTTCAAACTGACTGACCCAGAGCCACTATTGTACCACGCTGAGCCTATCTTGCGCGACGGTGAAGTTGTTAGCTACCTAACATCAGGTAACTACGGTCACACATTGGGTGGTGCTGTTGGTTTGGGTTATGTTCCAAGCGAAGGCGAAAAATTGGCGGATGTTTTGGCATCCACATATGAAATCGACGTTGCTGGCACAAAGGTCAAAGCAGAAGTTTCCATGAAACCAATGTACGACCCAACATCTGAGCGCGTTAAAGCTTAAGACGTAGCAAAATAGAATTATTCCATGTAAAGGGCGGGTATGTCAGCAAACCCGCCCTTTCTTTATGCGCCGCCTATGGATGATTTAGATGTCTTGCACATCGACGATCAAGTCCTAGCGGTCAACAAACCCTCAGGTTTACTCTCTGTCCCTGGCAAAGCTTTGGAACACCGCGATTGTTTGGAAACGCGTGTGAAAACGGCCTATCCTGATGCGCTTTTGGTGCATCGTTTGGATATGGACACCTCTGGTGTGATGATCTTTGGGCGCACACCTCATGCTCAAAAGCACATTGGCGGTCAATTCGCGAAGCGGTATTTGAAAAAGACTTATATCGCCCGTGTGGATGGTGTGGTTTCCGAGGATACAGGAACAGTTGATTTACCACTGATCGTAGATTGGCCAAATCGCCCGTTGCAAAAGGTTTGCCATGAGACGGGAAAACCATCCATTACGCACTGGACAGTGCTAGAACGTGAAACAGATGCAACACGCATAGAGTTGAAACCTGAAACGGGGCGCAGCCATCAATTACGTGTTCATATGTTGAAAATCGGGCATACGATTTTGGGTGATCGTTTTTATGGAACCGATGCAGTGATCGCAAAAGCGGATCGTTTACAACTGCATGCTTATGATCTTAGCCTGCGCCACCCTGATGGCGGCGATTGGCTGACGATAACAGCCCCTTGCCCGTTTTAGGGGAAATCGGTATCTCAAGGTAACCAAAGGAAACACTATGACTATTGATCCCGTCGCCCTGACCGCTGACCTTATCCGCTGCCCTTCTGTAACACCCGAAGAGGGTGGTGCTTTGGTGCTGCTTGAAAAGCTTTTGTCAGAGGCTGGCTTTACTTGCACCCGCGTGGATCGCAACGGTATTTCCAACCTTTTCGCCCGCTGGGGTGCCGGGGCGAACGGGCGCACATTTGGCTTTAACGGTCACACCGATGTGGTGCCTTTGGGCGACCGCAATGCATGGACGGTTGATCCGTTTGGGGCTGAGATCAAAGATGGTTTTATGTACGGCCGTGGTGCGACGGATATGAAATCTGGTGTTGCAGCATTTGCTGCCGCTGCCATTGATTTTGTGACAGATACACCACCAGATGGGTCTATTGTGATGGCAATCACTGGCGATGAAGAGGGTATTGCAACTGACGGAACGGTTGCGTTGTTAGACTGGATGGATACGCACAACGAACGTATCGATCATTGCTTGGTTGGTGAACCAACATGCCCAAGTAATATGGGCGAGATGATGAAAATCGGGCGCCGTGGATCGATGACAGCCTATTTCACATGCAAAGGTGTGCAAGGACATTCGGCCTATCCACACCGCGCGAAAAATCCGATCCCTGCAATGGCGCAACTGATGGCGACTTTGGCTGCACATGAGCTGGATCAAGGTACGGATCATTTTGATGCGTCCACTTTGGCGGTGACAACGATTGATACAGGCAACCCTGCAAATAATGTGATCCCCGCGGAAACGAAATCGACGGTTAATATCCGTTTCAATGACGCGCATACCTCTGAAAAAATCACCGAATGGTTGCATGCTGAGGCTGATAAAGTTGCTGTCAGCACAGGTATTGAAATTGATATGCGTGTGCAGGTCTCTGGCGAAAGTTTTGTCACGCCGCCCGGCGAACTGTCTGATCTGATTGCAAAAGCCGTGAAAGCCGAAACAGGAATTACGCCTGAAGCATCTACATCGGGTGGCACATCGGATGCACGTTTTGTGAAAAACCACTGTCCTGTGGTGGAGTTTGGCCTTGTGGGAAAAACAATGCACCAAGTGGATGAGCGTGTTGAGGTCATTCAGATTGAACAGCTAAAATCCATCTATACAAAAATCTTGCAGGACTATTTTGCATGACGCTTGAGATTTTTGTAACAGACGATATCGCAGCCTGCCACGCTTTGCGTCGTAGGGTCTTTATCGAGGAACAAAATGTTTCTGAGGACGAAGAACTGGATGATTTGGATAGTGAAGCTATCCATATTCTCGCAGCTGTGGATAAACGGCCTGTTGGTAGTGCGCGGATCATATTGGTTGATACGGTCGGAAAGATAGGTCGTGTTTGCGTTTTAAAAGACCAACGCGGTACAGGTCTGGGCGCGAAGTTGATTCAAAAATGCCTAGACGTTTTGCGTGAACAACCCAATATAAAAACCGCAAAACTTGGTTCACAAACTCATGCTATTGGATTCTACGAACGATTAGGGTTCACCGCTTATGGCGCTGAATATGATGATGCGGGCATTCCGCATAAAGACATGACATGCCCCTTATAAAGCCAACACTTTTTATCATGGTCAAAGAACCCCACCCGGGCCGTGTAAAAACACGTCTTGGGCGTGATCTTGGCCTGACATCAGCAGCATGGTGGTTCAGACATCAAACCCGTAAATTAATTCGCACAGTTGCACGCGATGCAAGATGGCAAACGGTACTTGCGGTTTCCCCTGATCGCGAAGGTTTGCAAAGCCGCATATGGCCTGCTGATCTGCCACGTTGGCCACAAGGGCAGGGCGATCTTGGTGATCGAATGGGGCGTATCTTTCGTGAAGCCCCCCATGGACCAATCGTGATTGTTGGTGCGGATATTCCGAACATCACACCACAACTCATCAACAAAGCGTTCCGTGCATTGGGTAACCATGATGCTGTTTTTGGCCCAGCACCTGATGGGGGGTATTGGTTGATTGGGTTAAAAAATGGCGTAAATGCTGTACCGCCCAAGATGTTCGAAAACGTGCGCTGGTCAACAGAACATGCCTTAACAGATACCATCGCTACTCTTGGTGATATGCGTGTTGCGATGATTGACACCCTACAAGATGTGGACACCATTCGCGATTTAGATGGTATAAACCAACAATCGTGATATGGGTGGGGCATGAAAAAAATGCCCAGTAAAGAAGATATCCTGCAATGGATTCAGGATCATCCAGACAAAACATCAAAACGCGATATTGGTAAGGCCTTTGGCATCAAAGGTGCTGCACGTATTGATCTGAAACGTATTCTAAAAGAACTGACCGCCGAAGGTCATCTGACCAAAACGCGCAGGACTTATGATGCGGCTGGGGCATTGCCACCTGTATCTGTTTTGCGGATGCTGTCGCCCGATAAAGATGGCGACCTATGGGCTGCACCTATGGAATGGAGCAGTGATGATCCTGAACCCAAGATTTATTTTGTGGCTAAAAAAGGTGATCCAGCACTGAAAGAAGGAGACCGTGTTTTATGTCGCCTAACGGCTTCACCAGACCCTGACATTGATTATGATGCCCGTTTGATCCGCCGTTTGGCGGGTGGGCCGCAGAAAATTATTGGCCTTTATCGTTTGGGTTCTGAAGGTGGGCGCATTGTGCCCGTGGATAAGAAATCGACCAGTGAATGGACTGTGAGCAAAGAGAACTCTGCCAATGCCAAAGATGGTGAATTGGTTGAGGCTGAACAAACAGGGCCAAAGTCACGCATGGGATTGCCAAGTGCGCGGATTACAGATGTATTGGGCGATCCTATGGCACCCAAAGCGGTGTCGCTGATTGCCATCCATCAACACGGCATTCCAGATGATTTCCCTGATGCGGTGATTGCCGAAGCAGAAGCAGCAGAACCTGTTGAATTGGGTCAACGCAAAGATTTGCGTGATTTGCCACTGTTCACAATCGACCCATCTGATGCCCGTGATCATGATGATGCGATTTGCGCACTCCCTGATGATGATCCAAAGAATGCTGGTGGGCATATTGTTTGGGTGGCTATCGCCGATGTAGCGCACTATGTGCAGGGTGGATCACAGCTGGATAAAGAGGCGCGTAAACGCGGCAACTCCAGCTATTTCCCAGACCGTGTTGTGCCGATGTTGCCTGATGCGTTGTCGGGTGATTTGTGTTCGTTGCACGAAGGTGTAGACCGCGCATGTATGGCCGTTCGTATTGTTCTGGATTCCAAAGGGCAAAAGCTGGGGCATGAATTTTTCCGTGGTTTGATGCGCTCGCCCGCGTCATTGTCATATGAACAAGCGCAAGCAGCTTCACAGGGTGATTATGATGAGGCGACCAAACCATTGGCGGGCGCTATTGATGATTTATTTGCTGCTTATGCTTCTGCTGTTAAAGCGCGTAATTTGCGTCAACCATTGAACCTTGACCTGCCAGAACGTCAGATTGTTCTTTCGGATGAAGGTAAAGTTTTGTCCGTGGCATTCAAAGAACGTTTTGATGCACATAAATTGGTTGAAGAGTTTATGGTGACTGCGAATGTTTGTGCCGCAGAAACGCTTGAAGCGAAAAAACAACCGCTGATTTACCGCGTCCACGAAGAACCCACACCAGAAAAACTGGAAACACTCCGCGAAGTGGCGGATTCTGCTGGATTACAACTTGCCAAAGGGCAGGGTGTTAAGACGCAGCATTTGAATAAGCTTCTTGATGGTGCCGCTGGTTCTGAGGATGCAGAGGTGATCAACATGACGGTTCTGCGCTCTATGAAACAGGCGTATTATGCGCCAGATAACTTGGGTCACTTTGGTTTGAACTTGCGCCGCTATGCCCATTTCACATCCCCTATTCGCCGTTATGCAGATTTAATCGTGCACCGCGCGCTGATCACAGCACATGGTTGGGCCGATGATGGTTTAACGCCAGATGATATCGAAGAGTTGGGGCAAACAGGCGAATGGATTTCTGAAACAGAACGTCGTTCTATGTTGGCTGAACGGGACACTACAGATCGCTATCTGGCGGCGTTCCTATCTGAACGTGTGGGCAATGAGTTTGAAGGGCGTGTGTCTGGCATTGCCAAGTTCGGTTTGTTTGTAAAGCTGCTGGAAACAGGTGCAGATGGGATTATTCCGCTGGCACATTTGGGACGTGAATATTGGCGCTACAATGAACGTGACGGCACACTAAAGGGTGATGAAAGCAATCGGATCATTGCGGTTGGAATGCCTTGTAAGGTGTCACTCGTGGATGCCACGGCTGTAACAGGCGGACTGACATTAGAAATGTTGGAACTGGATGGAAAACCAATGCCCAAAGGTACGGGGGGTAAAAAGTTTTCGCGCAGCCGTAAACCAGCGTCCAAAGGCAAAAGCCGCAAACGGGTTTTAAAACGCAGGCGTAAATAACGTCTGCGTTTGCGGGTATCATTTCGGATAAAATGCATCCTTACCGCGTGCGATATATGCCATCAGGTTCGGGCGTGACTGAACGATTTTTGTAAGTTGAGTTTCTGACGGAAATGCTGCCGCTGCTGCCAAAAACGGAACAGCTGTATAATCCGCTGCAGTTGGTATTTCGCCAAACAAAAACGGTTTATCACCCAAGATGGTTTCAACAGCTGCAAAGTCTTTTTCAATACGCGCTGCTTGTTCCGCTGGGCTATGGCGCCCCATACCTTGACCCGTGATTTGGGCGACAGCTCCTTTGCGGATTTGATTGGTGATGAACCCACCGATGACAGGCGGCATATCGTTGAAATAAATATTCTTCGTCAGCGACCAATTATCATCGTCTTGCCAACGATCAGAATAAATCGCGAAATACACGTGCTCTTCCATCATACGGATGATGCTGCGGGAGACGGCGCGTTGTTCAGCAGAAAGCCCTTTGTCAAAATCGATATCATATGTGCTTTCAAGGTAATCGCGAATTTGATCGCTATCTGGAATGATGTTTGCACCATCTTCCAAAACGGGCAGTTTTTGTTTTGGTGCTTTGCGCGGATCTGGTGTGACAATAACCTCGTAAGGTTGGCCTGAGTTTTCCACCAAACATAAAGCTTTGACAGCAAATGGGCTGCCAGATGGTTCGTTAAATCCTTCGGGGAAGATCGTGAGTTTTAACATTATAACCTCTTTGAAAATAATAATGGTGCATCTCTAACAAACCATACTGACAAAAACTGTCAGTATAGCTATCTATACATTTGATATGGCTAAAAGTGACCGATTATTAGAATTGATGCAATTGCTGCGCACGTTGCCGTCCCCTGTGACGGCAACGCAATTGGCGCAGGAATTGGATGCATCGGAACGTACGATTTACCGTTATATAGAAAATCTACGGGCTGCAGGTGCTGTGATTGATGGTGCCGCGGGGTATGGGTTTACGGTTGTCGAAGATGCCGCCATGCCACCGATGATGTTCAACCAAGATGAAATTGAAGCATTGGTGTTAGGGTTGCGAGAAGTGCAACAGGTGGCCGATCCTATATTGGCAGATGCAGCTCGAAATGTGCTGTCTAAAGTAAACGCATCATTACCTAAAAGAATGCAACAACAGTTACAAAATGCGGTTTTACATGCAAAGAAGTTTCGCAAGCTTCACCCGATCAAAATTGATATTGCCGCTCTTCGCAAAGCTACCCGAGAGGAGCAGGTTTTAGATATTTTATATAGGGATCAGAAAGAAGCGATCACAACACGTACCATTTGGCCGCTATCGATTGTATTTATGGATGAAAGCTTGGTTTTGTTGGCCTATTGCCAGTTGCGCAAAGATTACAGAATGTTTCGTGTTGACCGCATTCAAGAGCTGAATTTCACCGATATATCTTTCAAGCCAAGGCGCGTTGGTATGCTGCGCGAATGTCTGGAACAGATACAGTCCGAAAACTGCTAAAACATAAGCGGCTCTCCGCATAGTGATTGGGATACTCTATTTTTAAGCTTGGAGTTTGGAAATGTTGCGCTACACTCAAAGAAAATAACAATAAATCCATCTCGAGCAGGAGATATACATATGAAACTATTATCAGCAGCCGTCATTTTGGCATTAAGTTTTGGTGGCATTCAAACCGCCAATGCCCAAACAGAAGCAGGATTTCAAGCTTGGGTGGAACAATTTCGCAGTACTGCGTTGAAAAACGGTATATCAGCACGCGTTTATGATCGTGCATTTCGCGGCGTCACATTGAATGAACGTGTTGTGAAATTAGACCGCAAACAAGCAGAGTTTTCGCGTGAAATTTGGGATTACCTAGATACAGCAACATCTCCAAAACGCGTGAAAAATGGTCGCGCTGCATTGAAAAAGCATGGCAATACGTTGCGCCAGATCGAGCGAAAATACGGTGTTGATAAAGAGGTGGTTCTGGCCGTGTGGGGTATGGAATCTGGTTATGGTGCCAATATGGGCAACATCAATATCGTCGAAGCTTTGGCAACATTGGCTTATGATGGGCGTCGTGAAAAATTTGGACGCCAGCAGTTATTACAAGCTTTGAAGATCATTCAAAATGGCGACATCACACCAAACCGTATGAACGGATCATGGGCAGGTGCGATGGGGCACACACAATTTATCCCAACCAGTTACGAAGCTTTTGCTCAAGATTTCGACGGTGACGGAAAGCGCAATGTATGGGATGAAAATGATCCATCCGATGCATTGGCATCAACGGCAAATTATTTCAAACGCTCTGGTTGGGTGCAAAACCAACCTTGGGGTATCGAGGTAAAACTGCCCAAAGATTTCTATCACGGCAATGCAAGCTTGAAGGTAAAGGCAACACCTGCAAGATGGACAGAATTGGGTGTGCGCACAATCGATGGAAAGAAAATTCCAAACCACGGTAAGGGATCTGTATTCCTACCTGCGGGTTCTGATGGCCCTGCTTTCATCGTGTTTAAAAACTTTGGTGTGATCAAACGCTATAACAATGCAAATTCCTATGCGATGGGCGTTGGGCATTTGGCGGGCAAGATCAAAGGGCAGGGCGAGTTTGTCAAAGAATGGCCGCGTGGTCCGGGTGCGCTAAAGCTTGCTGAAAAGCTTGCAGTGCAAGAACTGCTGAATAGTGCTGGATATGATGTGGGTGAACCTGATGGCATCATTGGGCCAAAGACACTGGATGCCGTAAACGCAATCCAAGCGTCATGGGGTCAGACACCCAACAGCAAAGCGGATCAAGAATTCTTAAAAGAATTGCGCCGACGCGTGCGTTAAGCGTTCGCCCAATCTGCAGATTGCATTTCACGTAAGCGGCTGGCGGTGCGTTCGAATTCGAATGCACCTGTCCCGTCAACATATAGATTTTCGGGATCAGCATCAGCGGATACTATCAACTTGGTTCCGGCTTCATATAAAGCGTCAATCAACGTCACAAACCGCTTTGCTTCGTTGTTGTTCTCTTTGCTAAGCTTTGGAACGTCTGTAATGATGATGACGCGTACGCTTTTGGCAATCTCTAGATAATCTCCAGGACCTAAAGGAAGTGCGCAGAGGTCTTTGAATGTTGCTTTGCCGACACCGCTGCTGAACTCCGGGACAACCACATCACGGCCCTTACGTTTGATGATCAGCGGTTCGGATGCTCCACCAGATAAGTCTTGCCACAAATGATCTACTGCAAACTGCGTTGCTTCATCTAAAGGGTGGAAATACAGTTGCTGATCGGTCAAACGATCTTGGCGATGATCCGTTTCGCTGTCTAAGCAATAGACTGTTAAGCGTTCCTCAATCGTGGCAATAAATGGCAGAAATAAAGAGCGGTTTAACCCGTTTTTATACAGCTCACTTGGATGGCGGTTTGATGTGGTTACAACAACTACACCTGCTGCAAACAGTGCTTCAAACAAACGCCCAACAATCATTGCATCAGTGATGTCTGTGATCTGCATTTCATCAAAGCACAGTAAATCTGTATCATTGATAATGGCTTGCGCTACGGGCTTTAATGCATCCTCAACACCTGTTTTTCGAACTTCATGCATGTGTTCATGGATTTCTTGCATAAAGGCATGAAAGTGAACGCGCCGTTTGGCTTTGGTTGTTGCCAGATCATAAAACATGTCCATCAACATGGATTTTCCACGCCCAACCCCGCCATATATATAAAGCCCCTTAGGAGCACGGCGGTTACCTGCAAAAAATGATGTTAGAAAACCCATTTTGGGGGGGCGGTAGGACGATAAACTTTTGTGTAGGCTGTCTAACAACTCTAGCGCACCGCGTTGATTTGGGTCGTTCGTAATATCGCCAGCCGCAACGCGCTGTTCATATTCTGTGATAGGTGACATCACGATTTTTCAGCTTCCCCAGATATATTTCTTTTGACGACCTTTACCAATTAACACAGTATCCGACAACGGAGAATACTATGGGACAATCAAAAACACCTCTATTCACGCCAGTCTTGATTGCTGGATCTTTGATCTTGTTGGTCAGCTTTGCTATTCGAGCAACTTTCGGTGTTTTTCAAATTCCAATTGCTGAAGAGTTTGGGTGGTTGCGGTCTGAATTTTCATTAGCAATCGCCATTCAAAACTTGGCTTGGGGTATTGGTCAGCCACTTTTTGGGGCATTTGCTGAAAAGTTCGGAGATCGTAAAGCAATTATTCTTGGTGCATTTGTATATGCCCTAGGGCTGGTGCTATCTAGCTTTGCCACGACGACAGGCGCACATCAATTCTTAGAAATACTGGTTGGTTTTGGTATTGCAGGTACAGGTTTCGGCGTGATCTTAGCCATTGTTGGGCGAGCTGCATCTGATGAAAACAGATCAATGGCCTTGGGGGTCGCAACGGCTTTTGGGTCTGCGGGGCAAATTATAGGTCCGCCGATTGCAGAAATATTGTTGGGATATATGAATTGGAGCGTTGTGTTCCTGATATTTGCAGTGGCAATTTTAGCAACTTTGATGCTGCTGCCATTTTTAAGATCGCCAGAAATTACAAATAAGGCCGAATTGGATGAAACTTTATCTGAGATTTTAGGTAAAGCTTTTAAAGACCCATCTTTCACATTGATCTTTTTGGGTTTCTTTTCATGTGGTTTCCAGTTGGCTTTTATCACTGCGCATTTTCCTGCCTTTGTTACAGAGGTTTGTGGCCCTATTGCACAAGATGGTTTGCTTGCAAGCATCGGTATCAAAACGACTTCAGCACTGGGGGCTGCATCTATTGCTGTCATTGGTGCTGCAAACATTGCAGGCACAATTTTAGCAGGTAAATTAGGGCAAACATATACAAAGAAATATTTACTAGCAGGGATTTATACACTGCGAACCATTATTGGTGCGCTCTTTATAATGTTCCCCATGACACCAACGACGGTTTTATTATTCGCATCCTCAATGGGCTTCTTATGGCTTGCTTCGGTTCCTCTTACATCTGGTCTGGTCGGCTATATTTATGGCCTAAGATATATGGGTACGCTTTATGGTATCGTATTTTTCAGCCATCAGTTGGGATCATTCCTTGGTGTCTGGCTTGGTGGCCGCCTGTATGATCTATACGGCAGCTATACGACTGTATGGTGGGTCGGTGTGGGTGTTGGCGCGTTCTCAGCAGTTGTGCACCTTCCTATTTGGGAAAAGCCGCTGAAAGAGCGGGCAACTATTGCACCAGCAGCTTAATTGCCAATGCTATGCACATCACAACCAACAAAGGACGGATCAATTTAGCGCCATTGTTGATGGCTAGCCTTGCGCCAACATTTGCCCCTAAAACCTGACCAAATGCCATAGAAAGGCCAATAGGCCAGATAACAGCCCCTGCGATTGCAAAGCTGACGGCGCCACCTACATTGGATGCGAAATTCATAAATTTTGTACGTGCCGTGGCTTTTAGTATTCCAAAGCCACCCAAAGAGACCAAAGCAAGCATATAGAAACTGCCAGCGCCAGGGCCAAAGATACCGTCGTAGAACCCAACCATTGGCAGGATTGCGAAGCCCATTAGAAATGGAGAAACATAGGATTTTCGATCCTCATCTGAAAGGTTCCTTTGAAACAAGAAGTACAATGCAATTGCTATCAAAACGATTGGCATCATTGCGCTTAGAAATTCTGTAGGCAGTAATGTAGCCATAATAGCGCCAACCACGGACCCAAAGAAACAGGCAATCGCAAAAGGCAGTTCTGTACGGATATCCAATAGACCTTTACGTGCAAAGGTCAGTGTTGCGGAGCCAGTCCCAAACAGCCCTTGAATTTTATTTGTTGCTAAAGCTTCCAAAGGTGGAATCCCCGCTAATAAAAGCGCAGGTAAAACCAATAGTCCGCCACCTCCTGCGATTGCATCAATTGCACCAGCAAAAAAGGCCACTGCAATCAAGGCCGCGTATATCCAAAGTGATGGGTCTTCCATTCCTATACGTCTATCAATACTGTTTTTGACTGTATAGGAGCTAATTTCGATATTATTTAAATGAAAACGAAGTCGCTTTCTACGATGTCAGTTATTTCCGTGTTCAGAAGTATAAATGAACTGGATTGATAATTGACAACTACACCTGGTATTGTCGCATGTTCAAAAATCCTTAAGTCTCCGAAATCATCAATACCCTCTGCATCGATATGAATGCTGTCCACTGTTGGTTGGTAATCTGTCACACGTTCGCCCCAACGCGTATCATCGTCTCGAAAGACGAATGTATCGGCCCCAGCACCTCCATTATATCTGTCCCAGCCAGTTCCACCTTCTAAGATGTCATCACCATCACCACCAAATAATCGGTCATTGCCTGCATGGCCTGTAATCGTGTCATTACCAGACTGACCTTTTAGTATATTTCGACCTGAATTGCCTTCTATGCCGTTATTTTGGGCGTCGCCAAAAGCACTTATATTTGCGCCTGCTAAAAGTTCTATATTTTGATATGCTCCAGAATATTGATGCAATGAAACCATTCCTGTAGATTGCAATGTATTCCCTGTGTCGACTTCATTTTCTAGAATTAAAGTTTCGACTAAAGCATCGCTTAAAGTCTGTTGAAAAGAATTGCTATAATGCAAACCATCTTTAAACATCTCTTGGTGTGTTACGCCATTTTCAATTGCAACATCGTCGGGGTCAACCAGATGGAAAGTGTCTTGTTGTGCAGCGACCGTTTCTTGTTGCTGTTGGATGTTGTCCCAGTTTTCTCGGCTAGGTGCGTCTGGAGCATTATCAGATAAACCAGATATCACGACATCAAAGTCATCTGCATTTACATCACGGTCACCATATTCATCGTTAAGGCTTTGTCGCACCTCGTCAAACAATTCATTCATAGCTTCTGCGTATGTCTGTGCGCGTGCAATTGTATAGGTATCGGCTTCACCTTGTACCCATGCAACACCAGCAAGATAGGCATTGGGATCGGCATCCAGAATATCTTTAATTGTTGTAAATAAGGTTTGACGTAATTCAGTGTCATTATACCAATCATCACGGCTTCTTTGCCATGTTAAAGGAGCACCGCCTGTTGCAACTATTGCAAAATGATAATCACCATCTGGAATACGCGCATCTAATGCATCTTGGAATTCTGCTCTGATTGCATTTGCGTTGCTTTGGCCAGCTAGAATATAGATTGGGGTTCTCATAATGTGGTCTTTCCTGTTTTGGAAAGCCTAGGCATTACTTGTTATTCAAAAGTAAAAACACACGGATGCATTCAAAGTATAATAATTAATATTTTATATGTTTTTTAAATGCTTAAGGATTGCCGCGCCATATAAATGATTGGCATGTAATATGTCATCGGTAGGGTGTTGTTGATTGATATTATGCAACCTGACGGAACCTACAGAATATGCTTCTTTTGTGTAGATATGATCTTGCAGCGCTTCGTTGATTTGCCAAATAATCTGTGTTTCTGGGATGTCTGAAAATACATTGCGGACTGCGGCTTGAAAGGCTGCTGCTGTATGCGCCGTTTCATTATATTTGCCCAAGTTTGTAAAATGTTTCCTATTTTGTGCCTGAATATTTTCGGATGGGTAAGGTTGGCATATCAGATAGATCGGAACGTTTGTATGCGCTGATAGGGATGTAACAAGCTTTCTGGCCAGAGTATTTATAAACGCATCATTCAACGCGGTTTCAAAGCAATCGTGTGAAATTAAGGGACGGTTGTCTTTGGCGTGATCCCATAATCTGGTCGCAGATATTAATTGGACGACAGGAAATATACTAACGCCGCAGGCCACTATTGTAATGAAGTCATAGGTGTTTAAATCAACCTCATGGGCGGATTGCGTCAGTGTTAAATACTTTTGCAACTCAGGATCAACAGCTGACATTTTGCTGCCATTAAATACAACACCTTCTGGACCTATCCCAGGGCAAGCAAAAAAATCTAAGGCCATATCTGCATAGGTAGATGCTTCAAGGTTTATGGCCTTTGAAATCATCGCGACGTGCGAATTGCCGATAATAAGTCCGTTCTTCATTCTCGAAATGAATCCAATAGAACTTCTTCGCAAACATCACGATCTTCTAGTTCTTCATTGCCTTGTGGGTGCGACTGAGGCTGTGTTGGTTTTTCTGTGCCTGTTTGACATTCCAGACTTGGATGTGCGCCAAAGAATACAGACATTGCAAAATCGACCCCTGCATCTGTAACTTGTCGCAAGTTATCTTCGAAAAACTGACCGCTAAAAGGAGCTCCCGTGATCAGCTCATAGGATGGGAAATAATCCACGTCTGTTTCATCATTCGCTAAATCACCTGCAACGGCACGCAGAACAGATTTGGAATAAGTCGTTGCTGACAATACATGCTCACCAGATGCACTTGCGGTTAGTGGTACAGGCGAAACAGTTAATAAAAATTTCATATCTGGATTTAACAGTTTCAAATGTGCAAAAGCATTCATGAGATCATCATAAATCTCAGTGTAGCGCGCATTATGAAACTGGTATTGTTTTTGATCGTATTGCCCAGCAATGACACCAGGGCAAGATGGGTAGACAAGACCAGTTTCGCTGGATTGCCAACACTCTGTCAAACCCAGTGTAAATATGAATATATCTGTCTTTTTAAACAATCGATATAGTCTACGAATGTGATCTGCACGTTGGCCTAAAACCTCTTCTGGTGCTCCAAGCCCCTTGGGTTCTATGTTGGGGCGTAAGGCATCGTAAAATCGATCTTCTTTTGTCCAAACAATGTCTGTGCGTGTCTCTTGTTGAAGCACTTCTTCTGTGAGCTGCATTAATTGTTTAGCAGTGTAAATATTGCCATATCGACCAGAATACAGACCATACCCAAATCGTGCTGCGTTTGTTTTTGATAAGCCGTGCGGTGCAGGTTCTGCATCTAAAAATGTTGCTGATGAACGGCGTAAATAGCGACCTATGTTTTGGGCAAAACAGCTGCCTGCAGTCGCAATCGCTGTATCTGGGGTAAATTGAAATTTTGGATGATATATTAAGTCACTGGCAAAAGACTCTGTGTCTCGACAGTTTTTCCAAAAGGCTTCTTTTGATAGAGAGCTATAAGGCATTCACTTCCTTAAAATGTATTCCTTAAGATTGGAATAAAAAAGGTGTTTGTGTCAATTATTGATTGCTCAGCCAATATGTTTTGTACCGCGCTCTTCGGCCAAACGGATTTGTTTTTGACGTTCGCGAAAGCTTTCTTTGCGCGCTTCGGAATGGTCGTTGATGCATTGGTGGCATGTAACGCCATGTTCAAATTCAGGGCGGTCAAAATCTTCGGGTGCTAATGGCATACGGCAGGCAAAGCACAATTCATATTTGCCTTCTTCCAACCCGTGTTTCACAGATACACGGCTGTCGAACACAAAGCATTCGCCATCCCATGTGCTGTTTTCCTCGGGCACTTCTTCAAGGTATTTCAATATGCCACCTTTTAAGTGGTACACATCTTCAACGCCTTCATTCATCAAAAAGTTTGTCGACTTTTCGCAGCGAATGCCGCCAGTACAGAACATTGCAACGCGTTTGTTATGAAAGCGTTCTTTGTTCTCTTCCCACCACGCTGGGAATTCACCAAATGATTTTGTTTTTGGATCAATCGCACCCTTGAAAGTGCCAATATCAACCTCGTAATCATTGCGCGTATCAATGACCACAACATCATCTTGTTCAATCAGATCGTTCCAATCCTCTGGCGCAACATAATGCCCAACATGGGCTGTTGGGTCGACGGATGGCTGGCCTAATGTAACGATCTCTTTCTTCAGCTTCACTTTCATGCGTAAAAACGGCATGTGGCTTGCGAAGCTTTCTTTGTGTTCAAAATTTTTACAGCCAGGTAACGCACGGATCGCAGCAAGTGCTGCATCAATCCCTTTGCGTGTTCCAGCAATGGTGCCGTTAATACCTTCAAAGGCCAGCAACAACGAGCCTTTGACGCCGTGTTCATCACAAACAGCCTGAAGCGGCATTTGAAGAGCTTTATGGTCTTCAAACTTTGTAAAGTGATATAGGGCGGCAACAACAAATTTTGACATAAGCGCCCTATACGCCTGCAAATCAGAGTCGTCCAGAGGGCTAAAAGGATTTGTACCAGCCACTTGTTACAACAATCCCGCTTTGCGTTGTGCCGCGCGTCCAACGGCGATCAAAAGCGTATTTCACCCCAGCAGAGATTTCGCCGCCTTTGATGGATTTACGTAACTTAAATCCCATCCCGAAAATCGCTTTGTTATTCGCTGCCAATTTATAACTATCCTTGGCAAGGATCAGATCAACAAAGGGCACGTATTGGAGCTTTGAATTGGGGCGTGCAAATGCTGTCGCCAACTCACCACCGGTTATGAATGCCAGATTGCGGTTTCCGTCTTCTAAGCTTTCAGGAAATGTGAAAACACCCCATGTTTTTGCCCAAGAGTTCTGGCGAAACCAACCTTTATGTCCTTTGGGACGATTGCGCCAAATATTATCGTAATAGAAATATGAGAGTTTCCCACGCCAACCCGTTTGGGTTTGCTGCGTAGTGTAGCGATTATCGATATCATATTGCAGATCTAGTGAGATATTTAATGTCTTCGTCAGCTTGCGATTATAGGAAGCGCCGACAGAAATCTTGGCGCGATTATTGAAACTAAACTCTTGGCTGTCGCCGCTATAGAATCCGCGGACAAAGAGAGAAACCTTGGCCTTATCTGTTTTCCAGACGGGCAAAGCCGCTTTGAAGAAGGTTTCAAAGTAAATATTGTTATCGTCATTAGGTTGCAAAGAATATGGAAACCGCAAAGTGCCCGCAGTTGTGAAAGACAGTTTTGGTTCGGATGCAAAAGATATATTTGGGGGGAATAGGCAAAATAAGATCGTTAAAAAGTAGGTAATCATTAACGATGATCTGCTTAACATATCTTTCAGGCCTTAGTGAGCCATTAGAATGCGTAGATAAAATGAATAAGGTGTTAAGGTTTATTCAGAGATTTTACCGCGCAACGATTTAATCTGTGAACGCTGCTTTTTACCTTCAAGTCTTCGACGTTTTGACGCAAGTGTCGGGCGCGTTTTGATCCGATGCTTAGGGCGCTCCGTTGCTTTCAGGATCAAAGCCACTAGTTTTTCCATCGCCAATTCACGGTTCATGGCCTGTGATCGATGCTTTTCGGCAGTGATGATCAACGCGCCATCCTTGGTCCATTTCCGCCCTGCCAAAGTACGCAGGCGGTTTTTCACATAGGGTGGTAAATTTGGGGACCGCGCTGCCTCAAACCGTAATTCTACAGCTGTAGAAACCTTATTCACATTTTGCCCTCCTGGGCCCGATGCACGGTGAAAACTTTCGGTAATTTCCCAGTCCTCTAATGTGATACTGTCGGAAACTTTTATCATGTCACAAAGTATCGCCGATATGGATCACAGGATCAAAGCTGACTTTTCCACCTGTGCGCGCTTTGTCCGAATTCTTTGCATCTACAATCATCTTTGCGGCGGTCTCGCCGATTTCTTTGCGAAAGGCATATGTTGTGGCTGTTAACGCAGGTAAACCCTCGCGAATGTCCAAACCATTAAAGCCCGCCAATCCCAATTGATCAGGGACTGAAATGCCGTTTTGCAGGCAATGCATCAAACCGCCAGAGGCCATCATATCGCCCGAGTAGTAAATACAATCCAAATCTGGATTGCGATCCAGCAACATCTTGGTGATATCTTTACCGATGATTAACGAAGATGAGCCCGTATAGAATTCACGATCAACAATAGATAAGTTTGCTTCGGATAATGCCCGTTCAAAACCACGCAGACGTTTTGTGGCGCGGTAATCTGTTTCTGTTTTCGTTCCTATAAACCCGATTTTTTTATAACCGCGTTCTACAAACATCTGCCCCATCTCGTATCCCGCTTTTTCATGCGAAATACCGATGTTCATATCAACGGGATCACCATCCGTATCCATGATCTCGGCGATAGGAATACCTGCGTTTTTCAACATACGACGGGCAGCATCTGTATGCTCTAACCCAGCCAGAATAACACCGCTTGGCTGCCATGATAGCATCTGACGGATCACGGTTTCTTCGGTGTCCAGATCGTAACCAGTTACACCAAACACTGGCTGCAACTGTGTTTCTTTCAAGACATTGATGATCCCTGTTAGGACTTCGGAGAACACAGAGCTGCTGACAGATGGTACAATCACGCCCACCAAATTCACGCGGTTAGATGACAGCGATCCTGCAATCTGATTGGGCACATATCCTAATGTTTTCGCTGCATCGCGGACACGGTCACAGGTATAGGCGGATGCCTCTCCTTTACCACGCAAAACGCGTGATGCTGTCATTTCACTGACACGGGCAATTTGTGCAACATCTTTAAGTGTCGGGCGACGTGCCATGACTTAGTCCTTATTCCATTAGCAACCGATATAAAGACTAAGTTAGTATTCTTCAATTGAAAGAGCCCGCACCAAGGAATGCGGGCTCGTCTCGAGAGTTAGAGGTGGCCAAGCAAGATTAGAAAATCTTGAAGCCAGATGTCTAGTAGAGGGGCTGCCCCCTAGGTCGTCACCTCGCACGTATCCTTCACCAGCTGCTCCTGTTTCCCAATAATCATTGGCACCTCCTTTCTGATTGTTTCTTACGACCGGCTGTTGCCGATACCTGAATCATGCAACGACTTTGCGAAATCTCCAAACGTTTTTTTGTAACGATTGCGCAAAATGTTGAGAAAGAGATGTGATCAGCCCCTATATTTAGAGAACTGCAGCCACAGCTTTTGCAATAATAGGTACGTTTTTCTGCGTTAAACCAGCGATATTGATGCGACTATCACCCACCATATAAATTGCGTTATCTTCGCGAATTTTAATCACTTGGTCTTCTGTCAAACCCAAACGAGAGAACATTCCACGGTGCTCTGCAATAAATCCAAAACGATCAGAGCCTGTTTCTGCTTTCAGCGCATCGGCCAATTGTTGGCGCAATGCCAACATACCTGTGCGCACTTCTTCCAGTTCCGCTGCCCATTCTGCGCGCAACTCTGGATCACTTAGAACCATGGTTACAAGACGTGCGCCGTGATCTGGAGGGAAGCTAAAGTTTTGACGGTTCATGTGTGACAATGTTTGTTGTGTCACTTTTGCAGTTTCCGCATCCGCAGAAATAGCCATTACGATACCTGTACGTTCGCGGTAGATGCCGAAGTTTTTAGAACAGCTTGCGGCGATCATCATTTCTGGGAATTTAGACGCCAATAGACGTGTGCCAAAGGCATCTTCTTCCAGACCATTCCCAAAACCTTGGTAAGCAATATCTACAAATGGAATTGCACCCTTTGCCAATAGCAACTCTGCAACTTCTTCCCATTGCGTATTGTTGATGTTTGCACCCGTTGGGTTGTGACAGCAGCCATGTAGCAACACAACATCACCTGCTTTAACACCTTGAAGGCTTGCAAGCATTGCTGGGTAATCCACGGCACAGGCTTCTGCATCGAAGTAATCATAAGAAACTGATTTCATGCCCAAGTGGTTCAACATAGATTGGTGGTTGCCCCATGATGGGTTGCTTAACCAAACCGTTGTGTCTGGGTGCGCTGCTAGGATGGTTTCCAAAACATTGTGAATGGCACCTGTGCCACCTGGTGCTGCACAGAATGAAACACGGTCGCGATCAACGCTATCGGCCAAAACCATATCGGCCATGACTTTGTGAAACCCAGCATCACCTGGCAGGCTTGTGTATGTTTTTGTATCTTCTTCATTCCACAGCTGCTTTTCCGCAGTTTTCACAGCACGCATAATCGGTGTGTGCCCTTCGGCGTTTTTATAAACGCCTACACCAAGATCGATTTTTTCTGCGCGATCATCTGCACGGAACAAAGTGGACAGCATAAGAATTTTATCAGCTGGACGTGGTTTAAGATTGTTTAACATATGAGTTCCTTTTGGGCCTTAGCCCTGTTCAACGGGATAATCATGAAGCCCACCCCATTCTGACCAAGAGCCATCATAGAGTGCGTTATCTGTGTGTCCGACCATCTGTAAAGCCAGCATAATGACAGAGGCTGTTACGCCTGACCCACAAGAGGTGATGATCGGTTTATTAAGGTCGACGCCTTGCGCTTTGAATAACGCGTGCAATTCGTCGATAGATTTTAATGTGCCATCGTCATTCAAGAGCGACTTGAAAAACACATTGATTGCATTTGGCATATGGCCCGAACGCAACCCTGCACGTGGTTCTGGAACTTCACCTTTGAAACGGGCAGGGGCGCGGGCATCTAAGATTTGTGCGCTTAGTGTTTTGCTGGCATTTAAAACTTCTGCGGACTTGCGCTCCATTGTCGGGGTCGCAGTTGCAGACATATTTGCAGCAGGGGCCGCAAGGGTCTGATCTGTTGTCTCGCGCTCTTCGGTTTTCCATTTTTTCAAGCCACCATCTAAAACGGCAATATCCATATGGCCGAAATAACGGAACAGCCACCAAACGCGCGCGGCTGAAAACAGACCTTCGGTATCATAGACAACGATCTGACTGTCATTTGAAATACCCAAAGCTGCGACTTGCTGTGCGAATTGATCCGCTGATGGGATCATGTGTGGTAAGTCAGACGAGGTATCGCTGATCGCATCAATATCGAAAAACTGCGCCCCTATAATATGCTCTGCTTGGAACTCTGCAAATGGGTCACGGTTTTCGGTGGGTAAATGCCAAGAGCCGTCTAAAACCCGAATGTTTGGGTCTGACAGGTTCTGCGCCAACCAATCGGTTGTAACTAAAATTTTCGGATCTGAATGAATCATGATCCCAGCCTCTTTGTCGTTCGTCTCCACCTAAACCTGTCGCGAAGGGGATGCAAGTGGACAAAAAGAAACGCGCATGGGATTGGACATGCGCGTTTAAAATTTCAGGGTGTGATGCCCCTTTATTTATTCATCATATTTTTTACAGCGCCTACGATTGCCAGCACGACTGCACCACCAACACCACCGCCTGCGATTTGGCCAACGATGCCGTCCATACCGCCGCCTGCGACTGCACTCAAAATATTACCACCTACGCCACCACCAACGATGCCTGCTATGGAATTTAATAACACGCCCATATTGAGGTTTTTTAAAGCGGCGCCAGCGAGATTGCCGCCAACTGCTCCGGAAACGAGTTGTATAATCAAAGCTTCCATTTTTAGTCCCCTTTTATGTTTATTCAGATCACGGGACTGTGATCTGTGGCTTTACCATAGAAAAAATCGCAAATTTTGCAAGAAAACTTGAAAAACGGGGCTGTTACCCATGATCGCGCATCAAGCGGGACTTTTGGCGCTGCCAATCACGTTTCTTTTCCGTATCGCGTTTATCAGCGTTCTTTTTACCCTTAGCGACACCCAACAAAAGCTTCACGCGGCCTTTTTCGTTGAAGTACATCTTCAAGGGTACAAGTGTCATACCTTGGCGCCCAATCGCTTGCCATAACTTCGACAACTCGCGTTTTGAGACCAATAATTTACGACGACGACGTTCTTCATGTCCAAAGTTGCGGGCTTGGGGATACAATGCAACAGAGCTGTTGATCAGCATCAATTCACCGTCTTCAACATCCGCATAACTTTCGGTGATATTCGCACCACCACCGCGCAGGGATTTCACCTCGGACCCCATCAAAACCATACCGCATTCAATCGTGTCCTCGATGGCATAATCATACCGAGCCCGCCGATTTTCAGCGATCAGTTTGTTGTTGTCCGTAGGTTTCTTTTTCTTTGCGGCCATTAGTCTGTTATATGCTTTCCTGAAAAAGCATCCATTTCTGTTGAGCTAGGTGCTTCCCAGATCGTTTCAATAAAGTCAAACATTTCGCGAGTTACTTCAAATTGAAATGTTTCGGCTTTTTCTGTGTTTCGTTTTTGTACCCGTTGCCAACGCGTTTCTGTTGGAACATCTACAAAATGTAATTGAACGGAATAGGATTTCTTTAAAGCCCAATCCGTGAATAGTTTGCGATCTTTTGAATTCGTTAATCCACAATCGAAAATAGATGGAACACCTATCTGTGTCAGCTGGTCTGCCATGTTGCGCATTTGATTATAGTTGCGCTGTACGCGCTCATAAAACCAATCAAAGCTAATTTCCTCTGGTTGATCCATATTGTGCAAACACTGCATCCACTCATCAATGGAAAACCGAATGCCACCAAGAGACTTTGCTAGCTTACGTGAATAAGTGGATTTCCCAGCACCTGTAGCGCCACACACAAGGTGGATGTCAAATGCTGGGGATGTCATAGACCTAGTTGATCAGCCCTGCATTACGCATGGCTGCATCCATCTTTGCTTTAGTTTCATCTGACAATGTTGTCAGTGGTAAACGCACCTCATCAGAAGCACGGCCCAATTTGGCAACGCCGTATTTCGCACCCACCAAACCTGGCTCTGTAAAGATCGCATTGTGCAATGGCATCAATTTATCTTGCAGTTCCAACGCTTTTGCAAAGTCACCTGCCAATGTGGCTTCTTGCATCTCTGCACAAAGCTTTGGCGCAACATTTGCTGTTACAGAAATCATGCCAACGCCGCCTTGGGCATTAAACCCATGCGCTGTTGCGTCTTCGCCAGACAGCTGTACAAAGTCAGCACCACAAGATGCACGTTGATGACATACACGTGCCAAATCACCAGTGGCGTCTTTCACGCCAACGATGTTTTCCAGTTTGGCCAATTCACCCATTGTCTCTGGCAACATATCGATCACAGAGCGTGACGGGATGTTGTAGATAATGATTGGAATGCCAACTTCATTCAAAGCTGTGTAATGCGCAACCAAACCGCGTGCGGTAGGCTTATTATAATATGGTGTCACAACCAAAGCGGCATCTGCGCCTACGTCTTTTGCGAACTGTGCGAATTCCAATGCTTCTGCTGTGTTATTTGAACCAGCACCAGCAATCACTGGGATACGGCCATTTACAGCCTCTACCACAGTTTTGATCACCTGCATGTGCTCTGCATGGCTTAAGGTCGGGCTTTCACCAGTCGTGCCCACAGGTGCCAGACCGTGTGTACCTTCTTCAATGTGCCATTCGACCAATGCCTTCAATGCATCATCGTCTACCTTACCGTTCTTAAACGGTGTGATAAGAGCTGGGAATGAACCTTTAAACATGGGTTTAACCTCCGATAGATGATACATAGTGTGTTGCTTTAGCGTCATTTGTGCCATTTGGCACGAACAAACCGACCTTTGCCAAGAACATTCTAGGAAAACAAGAGGAAGTTGGCTATTTTCCCCACAGAATTTGAATGAAAGCTGCTTGATGACGTTTTGGATCAGAATAATCGTGATTTGTGTGACCTTTTGGGCACCACTTGTGGCGTGGTCCAACACGGAAGAAGAAAATGGCGATCTGCTTTCAACCGCTTTTAATGCGGTCAGTAACGAAGATTGGGTGACTGCCGATCATTATGCCGCCCAGATCAGTGATTCTGTTGGTTCAGACTTGGTTCTATGGGAGCGTTTGCGTCAGGGCGAAGGCAACTGGTCTGAGTATATGGCGTTTTTGGAGGCCAATGGAGATTGGCCCGGCTTAAAAAGATTACGTCGCAAGGGTGAAGCGGCAATTCCACCAAATGCGAATGCGGCAAAGGTGCGGAAGTATTTTGCAATCCAGATGCCGCAAACAGGTGCAGGGTCATTGCGACTTGCAGAAGCTTATTCTGCCCAAGGCCGGGCTTCAGAGGCTCGTACCGAAGCCATTCGTGCTTGGACACAAATGTCATTGAAAGAGCACGAAGAGCGCGCACTTTATGCAAAGTATAAAGGGGTGCTTTCACGTTACAATGAGCAACGTCTTGATAATCTGTTATGGCGTGGTCGTACGCGCGAAGCCGAACGGATGCTAGATCGGGTTCCACAAGATCAAATTAAACTGGCTAAAGCGCGTATAAGTTTACAGCGCGCCAGTAAGGCTGTGGATGCAGATATCGAAGCCATCCCAGAGCGTTTAATGAATAATCCAGGTCTTTCCTATGACCGTTTTCAGTGGCGTGTAAAAAAAGGCCGTTGGGATGACGCCCAAGAATTTCTTGCCCGTCACACAGGGTCGGTTGCCAAATTAGGACGCCCAGAAGAATGGGCCAGTCGCCGCCGTGGCTTTGCACGCCGTGCTATGAGATCTGGTGATACAGATTTGGCATATTTCTTAGCCAGCCAACATGATTTGAAATCTGGCTCTAACTTTGCGGATTTAGAATGGTTGTCTGGTTATCTTGCGCTTACGAAAATGAACGCGCCACAACAAGCTTTAATGCATTTTAAAACCTTTGAAGCGGCGGTGAAAAGCCCGATCAGCTTGGGACGTTCGGGCTATTGGCTGGGTCGTACATATGAACAGCTTGGGGATTATGAAAAAGCATCCGCTGCATATGCAGATGGTGCCAAATACCAAACCAGTTTTTATGGCCAATTGGCTGCGGAAAAACTGGGCACTGATCCCGATGCCTCTTTAACAGGTTTGCAAAATGTGCCTGATTGGCGTGCGGCGGAATTCCTAAACTCGGCACCAATTCGTGCTGGTTTATTATTGCATTATGCAGATGACCAACCACGTGTAAGATGGTTCTTTTCCCATGTTGCAGAAAGCTTGGATACTGTTGGTCTAAGTCAATTGGCTGATCTTGCGTTGGATTTAAATCGTCCAAACGTTGCCTTGGCTGTTGCTAAAGAAGGGGCCAAACGTGGCATTATCCTTCCCAAGGCTTATTTCCCTGTAACCGACTTGGCAACGTATTCCGTAGATGTGGAACCTGAAATTGCTATGGCGATTGCACGTCGTGAAAGCGAGCTGAATGAAAGTGCTATCAGCCCAGTTGGTGCGCGTGGTTTGATGCAAATTATGCCAGGAACGGCACGCAATGTGGCGGAAGATATTGGTGTAGAATATTCAAAACAACGGCTGACGACAGATTGGCGTTATAATGCGCAACTTGGAACAGCTTATTTGGGTGGGCTATTAGAGATATTCGAGGGCTCATATATCCTTGCCTTCGCAGGGTATAACGCAGGACCAAGTCGCGCCGAACAGTGGATCGAAGAATATGGTGATCCGCGTGACAGCATTATTGATCAGGTAGATTGGATCGAACATATCCCGTACCGTGAAACGCGAAACTATGTGATGCGTGTTATGGAATCTTTGCATGTATACCGAGCACGCTTGAATGGTGCGACGCCACCTTTGCAGTTAACCCAAGACCTAACGCGGGGCTGATTTCTGTGCAGCGCGTTCGCGCCAAAGTGTGAACAACCCAGCGGCAATCACGATCACTGCGCCCAAAGCTGTATTCCACTCCAAACTTTCATTGAAAATAAACATGCCAAACGCACTGCCAAATACCAACTGCATATAGGCAAAGGGCTGCACTGTGCTTGCCTCTGACACTTCATAACATTTGATCAATGTGAAATGCCCCAATGCCCCGATGACGCATAAAAGCGCCATCCACAGCCAATCTGTAGATGACATAGGTTCCCAATGGAACACACCGACAAAAGTCATTGCGACTGCCCCCACAACACCCGTCCAGAAAAAGCTGGTTTCTGCAGTGTCTTTGCGTGCTGCATACCGCGTTAACAGACCGTATAATGCGAACATCAACGCCGCGATCAACGGGAACAAAGCATTGGGGCTAAAGACTTTGAATCCAGGTTGCAGGATAATCAATATGCCGATGAAACCGATAAAAATAGCAGACCAACGCCGCCATCCAACAGTTTCCCCTAAGATCACGCCTGATAAAGCCGCGATTATCAAAGGATAAGCTGTGAAGATAGCATGGGCTTCGATTAGGCCGAGATAGACAAAGCCCAAAACCATGATGCATATTTCTGCCACAAGGATCAAACCACGGGCAATTTGCAAAATAGGTTGCGTTGTACGTGCGGCTTCGCGAACAGAACCACGTTTCATTTTGGCGTAACTTATGACGAAAAACGCAAAGAACCAATAACGGATCATCACCACCATATAGACGTTATATTCGCCTGCTAAATGGCGTGAGACACCGTCTTGGGCTGCGAACACAAAGGTGGTGAAGATCATCAAGGCGATGCCAAGTTGGCTGTTGTTCTGTGGCATTTCCCATATCTTTCACAAAGTGGCTAATCTAAAATACCTACGGTCATATGACGCTTGCGTCCAAACCCTTTGACCTTTGTGACTGTAAAACCTGCACTTGCCAAGCTTTGTCTGACATGCCCCGCAGCCGTGTATGTGGCAAAGGTTCCCTGTGGGGCTGTATGATCCGCGACCGTTTGCATCAAATCCGTTTCCCAAAGCTCTGGGTTTTTCGCAGGGCTAAACCCATCTAAAAACCATGCATCCGCTTTATGATCCCATTTTGCGACTGTTTCGCGGGCATCCCCAATAATGATCTTTGCGGATAAATTAGGGGTCTCAATTTGAAATGACCCATCCATCAGATGTGAAATCATATCTTCGGAATAGCCACACAACTCTGGCCATACTGACGTTGCCTTTGCCATGGCGGCAATCTCCATCGGATAAGCTTCAAAGCTTGTATAATGTAACCGCCCTTTTTGCCCAGATTGCACCCAAGCGCGCCATGCTGCTAACAGGTTCAACCCTGTGCCAAATCCAAGTTCTGCAATATGAAACCCATCCACAAACCGCGCAGGTAAATCATTGCCACCTAAAAACACATATTCCGTTTCTGCCAACCCATCATCCAAACTGAAATAAGGGTCATCAAATTGGGTTGCGATGGGAATAATTCCATCACGCCATTCTAATTCGGCTGTTTTGCTCTGGTCGCTCATAAGGCTTTCGATTAAAGCAATGCTGCATGTTTTAAAAGGATGATGTGAAATGTCCAAAGACTGGGATGTGATTGTAATCGGTGCGGGCGTATGGGGCCTATCCTGTGCCTATGCTTGCGCCAAACGTGGACAATCCGTTGCCGTGTTTGAGGCAGGTAAAATCGGGCAGGGTGCAAGTGGTGGCATCGTGGGGGCAATGGCACCTCATGCCCCGGATGGATGGAACGACAAGAAACAGTTTCAGTTCGAAGCATTAGACAGTGCCGAAAGCTTTTGGGCAGAGGTGGACGCCGCATCCAACCTGCAATCAGGATACGGCCGTATTGGGCGCTTGATCCCGATCACAACAGAACGCGACCGCGAATTAGCCGAAGAGCGCCGTGAATTGGCAAAAACCGTTTTTCTGGGCAAATACAAATGGAACGTTCTGGAAGATCACCCAATGCTGCCGTCAACAACAACGCCTTTTGGATTGGTGCAAGATGAAATCACCGCGCGTATATATCCCGCCAAAGCCACAACATCCCTTGCAGTTGCTTGCCAAAAGCTGGGCGTAGAAATTGTTGAGCACCGCCGTGTCACAGGGCTGGATGATCACTTGGTTTATGGCGTTTGGGGTGAAGCACGAGCAGATACCATCATCCTTGCAGCCGGCACCGAAGGGTTTGCACTTTTGGATTACCATCTTGGCTGCAATACAGGTGTTGGTGTCAAAGGGCAGGCGGCTTTGCTGGATCATAACTTGGGCGATGTCCCGCAAATCTACGCCAACGGCGTTTATATCATTCCTCATATCGGTGGTGTCACTACGGTTGGCGCAACATCGGAAAAGACATGGGGGCAACCCTATGAGATTGATGAAAAACTGGATGTGGTTCTGGGCAAAGCCTACGATCTGATCCCTGCTTTGCAAGAGGCAGATGTCATTCAGCGCTGGGCAGGTCTGCGTCCCAAATCACGCCGTCGCCACCCTATGCTGGGGCCTGTTCCAGAAATTAACGGCGTGTTCAGCGCAATGGGCGCTTACACAATCGGTTTTGGCATCGCTCATAAGGTGGGTGAAGTGCTGGCAGATTTCGCAGGTGGTGGCAGCTATGATTTGCCCCGAAACTTCACAGTTGATTGGCAAATGGAATAGGCTGCGTACGCACCCCTAACAAAACGTAAACAGTTTGCAGGGTATAACGTCCCTGCTAGCAAAAGTGGTTCACGGGTTTTCAAAGGGTGTGTGACAGCATCAAATGCGAAAATCATCAGAGCTTAACAGTTAAGATCAAGTTTCAGGGGGCCACCACCCCTTGTCCGGCTATAACCGCACATCGGCGGGCCCGCCAATCTTAATCATCATACATAAATATACGATTTACCCTGCCACTAGGATTAGCGGCGGGGCATAGGTGGTTGTGCCAAGTGTACAGTTATTTCAGTGAATTTTAGTTCATTTGCAGTTAGCTTACTCTGCAACTACTTTTGAAGTTAATATCGCATCATTAACTGCATATATTCCCATGATAAATGCTGCTAGTGCGCCAAAGGCAACAATAACAGTAAGGGCTTGTAGTATTGTAGACGCATACCAGATCCGATCTGATTTCTTACCTTTTTCAATATAAGGATGTTTCCATATGTATGACATTGATTGTGCATGTGTGACTTGCAAATACATAACAACATATGCCATGCAACATGCAAAAACTGACGTTGCAACTCCCTTTGCAAAAAATGAGATTGGGATAGCCATTGCAACGATAAGTGCGTTTTCTTGAGTTGTATTACCAGCCAAGGAAGAGACAAAGCCCAGCATGGCAATAGCTGCACCGCCATTAATTATTAATAAGCTTTTAAGAGTAACTATGGAAATAGATATTGTATGCTCATTTAAAAATGTAATCTCGGCATCGTTACGTTCATGAGCTTTAATTGCGTAATCGCGCTCAAAGATTTCATATTCTTTTTGGTCTTTTTTATTCATTGGCCACTCTCTACAGCAATAATTTCCAATACCTGAGCCGCCCAATCCCCAATAATCGGGATAAAGTTAATCTCTTTCAAAAAGAAAACCAGAATCGAAACCAACACCGTAGCCCCGATCACAGAGCCAAGGCCAAAGGCCAGACCACGCAGGAAGTTAAACCAAACCAGCCGCGTGGTCGAATTGTGCATTCTGATAAAACGATGTGAATTCAGCCGCGCCACTTCAGCACGCAATGATTTCAATTCGTCTTGCCAGTTTTCGTCGCTCAATATTCCACACCAATCTGTGCTTTGATGCCCGAACGGAACGGATGTTTCACCAACTCCATTTCCGTCACCAGATCAGCGATTTCAATTAGGTCATCTTTGGCATTGCGCCCTGTTAAAACAACATGGGTCATATGCGGTTTTTCGGTGGCCAGAAATTCCACAACCTCGTTGATATCCACATAGTCATAGCGAATGGCGATGTTGATCTCATCAAGCAATACCATCGAATTGCTTTCATCGCGGATCAGCTCTTTGGCCTTTTCCCAAGCCGCTTGCGCCATTTCCGTATCACGTGTTTTGTCCTGCGTTTCCCAGGTAAATCCTTCGCCCATCGTGTGGAACGCGCAGATGTCACCGTGGTTCTTCAAGATCAGATCACGCTCGCCCGTGGACATGCCACCCTTGATGAACTGCACCACAGCGCATTTCATATTATGCGCGATATGACGGAAAATCATCCCGAATGCGGCCGAAGATTTTCCCTTACCTTTGCCCGTGTGCACGATGATCAAGCCGCGCTGTTCAGTTTTGGTCGCCATGATCTTATCACGCGCGGCTTTCTTTTTGGCCATCTTCATGGCGTGGCGTTCTGTATCCTCGGTCATTGGCGTATCCTTTAGGTCTTTGAGTTAGGGTATTTTGGCAGATCATCCGCCATATGCAACCAGTCTAATGTGTGTTCGTAATGGACATGGAATTCTGGTTTGAATTCCTGCGGGTTTTCAAGGCTTTCTGCGTAAAGGTGAATTTCACCTGCATAATGCTCGGCTTCAAATGCCATAGGCGTGCCGCACGTATCACAGAAATGGCGTTTCACCCCTGTGGAAGAGGCATAATATTTCGGCGTTTGCCCCGTCCATTTGAAATGATCCAAACGCACACCGATAAAGGCCACAACAGGGGCTGCACAATTGCGGCGACATGTATCGCAATGGCAAAAGCACGCCCATGTTTCAGGTCCTGAGTATTCCCAAGAAACCGATCCACATAGACAATGCCCTTTGCTCATAATAACTCCTCTAACCGCGCACGTGCCGAGTTCGACTTTGGCACCCATAATCCACGATCAATCGCTTCTTGCAAGCGTTCCGCCATTTCGCGCAGGGCAGCTGGATTATGCTCTGCGATAAACTCACGCGTATCATCATCTTCTAAGAATGCATTGTGCACCAGATCGAAATGGTGGTTTTTCACAACGCCCGTGGTCGCTGCAAACGCGAACAGATAATCCAGCGTTGCAGCCATTTCAAACGCCCCTTTATAGCCATGGCGCTTCACACCATCGATCCACTTTGGGTTCACCACACGGCTGCGCACAACACGTCCGATTTCATCGTCCAAAGTGCGGATGACAGGGCGTTCAGGCCGCGAATGGTCATTGTGATAAATAGGGCGATCCTTGCCTTGCAGGGATTTCACCGCTGCCGCAGCGCCCCCTTCGAACTGGTAATAATCATCACTGTCTAGGATATCATGCTCGCGGTTGTCTTGGTTCTGCACAATCGCATCTACACGCGAAAGCTGAGCCTCCATAGCTGAACGTGCAGCCGTGCCCTGATCATTCTTACCATAAGCATAGCTGCCCCATTCCAGATAAGCATCGCCCAGATCGGCCTGATCATTCCACAACCGCTCATCAATCATCGCTTGCAGGCCAGCCCCATAAGCACCTGGTTTGGATCCAAACACGCGGTGGTTTTCTTCGCCCTTACTGGCAGCAGCCAAAGCAGGGTTCATATCTTCTGGTTCATCCTGTTCCATCACGGCACGGGCTGCGGAATCCACCAGCGCAATCAATTGTGGGAACGCATCGCGGAAAAAGCCAGAGACGCGCAAAGTCACATCTACACGTGGGCGATCCAGTACAGAAAGCGGTAAAATCTCAAACCCAGTTACGCGACGGTTCGCACTGTCCCATTTTGGCTTCACACCCATCAGTGCCAAAGCTTGTGCAATGTCATCTCCGCCTGTTCGCATATTTGCCGTACCCCAAGCGGTCAGCAACATGGAACGTGGCCAATCGCCATGATCTTGCAAGTGACGTTCAATCAACAAGTTCGCAGATTTCCATCCCAAAGCCCAAGCCGTGGGTGTTGGTACTGCACGACTATCCACCGAGAAAAAGTTCTTACCTGTTGGCAAAACATCCAAACGTCCGCGGGTGGGCGCGCCTGATGGCGCAGGGGTGACGAACTGCCCATTTAGGGCGGTGAGAAGCCCCTCTATTTCTGACGGTCCGCAATCCTGCACGATAGGGCGGACATGCGCATCGATCCCATCCAACACTGCTTGCGTTGCTTCACCAACAGCCTCTTGCCCCGCAATCAATGCACCAGACAATAACTCAATCCGTTCAACCGTATCGCCATAGCTACGCCAGCGATCATCCGAAACCGCTGCCAAAACATCAGGCTGTGCCAAAACCCAAGATTTGGACATTTCACAATCCAACGGATCAAAGTCCAACCCAAGATCAACCGCAACAGCGCGTTGCAAAGACGCATCCGCACCCTCCGCCGTGCCACGGGGTACACGCACCAAAGCCTGCACCAAGTCCGCTTCTAATCCAGCTTCAGGCGACGCGCCAAAAATATGCAAGCCATCGCGGATTTGTGCCTCTTTCAACTCGCACAGATATTCATCCAGCTTTGCCAAATCCCCGTCTTCATCTTCACCCGTCATACCAGCGTCTTCGTTCAATCCTGTGGCAGATGTCAGCGCCAAAATTTCACGGCGCAGATGATCCAAACGGCGTGGGTCAACGCCTGCGGCTTCATAATACTCATCCACCAAAGCCTCTAAATCTTTCAAAGGCCCATAAGTTTCGGCACGGCTCAAAGGCGGCGTCAGATGGTCAATAATCACAGCCTGTGCGCGTCGCTTAGCTTGTGTTCCTTCACCTGGGTCATTCACGATGAATGGATAAATATGCGGCATCGGCCCCAGAACAGCTTCCGGTAAACACGTCTCAGACAATGCCAAAGCCTTGCCGGGTAACCATTCCAAATTCCCGTGCTTGCCCATATGGATCATCGCATCGGTTTTAAAGTGGTGACGCATCCAGAAATAGAAAGCTAAATAATTATGGGGCGGCACTAGATCAGGAGAATGATAGGTCTCTTTTGGATCTATATTATACCCACGCGCAGGCTGGACACCAACGACAGCATTGCCATAAGGAAAAATCGATAAAGCGAATGCACCCTCTGTAAAAAACGGATCATCCTCAGGTGCGCCCCATTGGTCAGTGATCTTATCGCGCACATCCAACGGTAGCTTTTTATAAGCGTCTAAATACTCAGACAGAGGTAAACGTTCACCACCTGTGCGGTCAGCCCGATCTGTCAGCCAATTCGTCGGGCCAGATGTGATGCGATCCATCAAAGCTTTGCTATCCGCTGGCAGGTCTTTAGCCGTATATCCAGACGCTGCCAAATGCTGCAATACATTCACAGTACCCGCAGGCGTATCCAAACCTACACCATTGGCAAGTCGACCATCCTTATTTGGATAGTTTGCCAAGATAATGCCAACCTTGCGATCCGCAACATCAGTCTCACGCAGTTCAGCCCAATTTTTGGCAAGCTCTGCTACAAATTCAATACGGTCGCCACGGGCACGATATGTGGCAATCGCACATTCCGTGGCTTCATCAAAAAACGCTTCACCCTTGAATGAAACAGCGCGCGATAGAATGCGTCCGTCTACTTCTGGCAAAGCAACATTCATCGCGATGTCTCGCGCTGACAACCCATTCAAACCCTCTTCCCAAGAGGCTTCTGAAGCTGCCGATAGCACAACCTGAAACACAGGCGCATTTTGTGCGGCTGGCATGGTAAAGGGGTTCGATGCCCCTTTGCCATGCTCATCTTGATGCGGCGATCCCACAGCAAAACTGGTGCAGTTTAAAATCGTTGATGGCGGTGCAGCCTCGAACAGCTTCTCAAGTGTGGCAACAGAGACTGGATCTTTCAAGGATGCCACAAAGATCGGCATCGGATTTAAACCGCGTTTCAACAGGCTTTTCACCAAACGGTTGATCGGATGTAACCCAGCCCCTTGAACCAAGGCACGGTAAAACACCAACGGAACCACAGGTGCGCCGTCCGTCCAATTTTCACGTGCTGCTTCAATATCGGCTATCCCAGCGCCGGGCCAATAGACACCCGCACGCAACAATGGGCTTGCAGCAGCGGGTTTTTCTGAGCCATCTAACATTGCTTGAGCATAGCGCAGGAAATTCTCGTTATTCTGCGGCCCACCTTCGACCATATAGGCCCAAAGCGCATCCCAGTCTTCGCGCGAAACCGTGGATAAATCCCACAGTTCTTGATCTGGTTTATCGTCCCCAGGTAGCGCCACAAATGGAATACCAGCAGCACCCAAACGCATGGCATATTGCTCTAAACCATATTTCCAATATCCAGTGCCACCCAACACGCGGGCAATCACAATTTTGGATTTTTCTGCGCAATCCTCAATGTGCAAATCAACAGACATCGGATGCTGTAAATGCATCATGCTGGCCAGACGTAAACTGCCGACGTTACTATCCAGATTTGTGCGGGCTTCTGAAAGCCCTGCAAGTTCAGTATCGGCGGCAGAAATAAAAACGATATCTGCTGGGGTTTGACCTAAATCAACGGGTTCTGAGCCGTCATCAATACTGCCAGGTGTGGCTGCAAGCAGGTGCATCTATAATGCCTTTTCCATAAACAGGCTTGCGGGGTGGTCTTCGTACTCACCAAATTTTCCGCAAACGGAATAGCCCAGAGTTTTGTATAGAGAAACTGCCGCTGCCAATTTATCACCTGTTTCTAATTTAACAGATGTATGGCCTTTGGCTTTTGCCTCATTCTCCAAATGTGCCATTAGGATTTTAGCAATACCTAAGCCGCGTGCCGTATGTGGTACATAAAGCCGCTTTATTTCGCCGTAGGTTTTGTAATCCACCAAAGCCACACAGCCCACAGGCGCATCATCCTTGCGAGCGACATAAAAAGCGATTGCATCATCCAATAATTCTTCAGCCGTAAAGGTGAAGCATTCATCTTCGGTGTAAACCGCACGCAGCGCATCTTCGCTGCCTGCGATCAATTCACGACCTTCTGGGGTGATAGGGCTTTCTATGGCGACCGAAACAGACATTAGGCTTGCAATGCCTTTGTGATAGCAGCTTCATCCAAGCCTGCCTGACCAATCACAACCAAACGTGTGCTGCGTGGGGCAGAGCCAAACGGTTTGTCGAAATATGTATCCACACGCGGGCCCACTGCCTGCAATGTCAAACGCATTGGTTTGTCTGTTACAGCGGCAAATCCTTTGAGGCGCAGAATGTCATGCGCACGGATCACATCGGCAACTTGTTCTGCAAATGCATTCGGATCTGTGATTTCACCGCGATCCACCACAAAGCTTTCGAACTCATCGTGGCTATGGTCGTGATGGTGGTGGTGATCATGATCGTGGTCGTCATCATGGTGATCGTCGTGATGATCCTCATCATCGTGGTGGTGATGGTGATGCACTTCGTGGCGCGATGACAGATCATCTTCTGCACCAATTCCCTGACCCAACAGTACATCCACAGGCAAAGCGCCCATAGACGCTTTGACAACCTGTACACCGTCACGGCTTTCAGATTTCAACCTAGACACCAAGTCTTTGGCTTCATCTACGCCCAGTAAATCTGATTTGTTCACGACGATCATGTCGGCACAGGCAACTTGATCTTCGAACAGTTCAGATAATGGTGTTTCGTGATCTAGGTTCTCGTCCAACTTACGTTGTGCATCCACAGCTTCCACAGAATGGGCAAAACGACCCTCAGTGACTGCTTTACCGTCTACAACTGTGACAACACCATCAACGGTTACTTTGGTTTTGATCTCTGGCCAGTTGAACGCGCGCACCAATGGTTGGGGTAAGGCCAAACCAGATGTTTCGATCACGATGTGATCAGGCTTTTGATCGCGTTCTAGCAGTTTTTCCATAGTTGGGATAAAGTCATCAGCAACTGTACAACAGATACATCCGTTGGACAGTTCCATTACATCATCTTCGGTACATGTTTCGTCACCACAGCCTTTTAGAATGTCACCATCGACGCCAAGGTCGCCGAATTCATTGATGATCAGCGCAATACGTTTGCCTTCGGCATTTTGCAGCATGTGACGGATTAGGGTGGTTTTGCCAGCGCCTAGAAAGCCAGTAACAACTGTAGCAGGAATTTTTTGAGCCATTGATATATGTCCGTAAGGTTATGAAAAAGGAAACGGTTAGAAATAGCCAACCGCTATGACGTTTAAGAGTGGGTGGATTTAGCCAAGATCAAAGACAACGGAAGCTGTCAAAGTTGCGAATTTTTTTCTCATTAGGAATCCCCCAATTAATTTTTCATTTGCGAGGGGTCATGATGTGATAGAGGGGTTTTACCCTTTACCATCACGGAACACCCCGTCCGTTTCTTGGTCCGTGTTGCCACGGTTGCTTGGCTGGTGTCCTGACTTGTGGATCATCGCGGTCTGTCTTGCCTTCCCAGTGTTTTCACCAGTGACTTTGTTGACAGTCGCTCACCACACACAGTCGCGGGGGCGGTCGTGGCTTAGGGCCCTAATTTGGTCATCCCCGTCCACATTCCCATTTGATCCCCAGACGCTTCGCATCTTAACGGGGAACCATGCTTGCCCTTAATGACTCTGGAAGGGGATGTGGTCAAGAAGATTTACGACTGTCGATTGCCTGTTAACGGCAGGGCTGAAAATAACCCTGAAATACGGCAAAATAGCCATAAAACACCAATATGTTGTGGATAACTCTTAAAAACACGCAACATAGGGGGTTTTGAGTGTTGACTCAAAGGGGTCTCAGCACTCAGGTTATAGGATAAGCGGAATCAGGGACAAATACGCACCGTGCAGTTTAGTAAACTCAGACTAACAGGCTTTAAAAGCTTTGTGGATCCGACAGAATTAGTGATTTCTGATGGTTTAACAGGTGTTGTCGGTCCAAACGGTTGCGGTAAATCCAATCTGCTTGAAGCGTTGCGTTGGGTAATGGGGGAAAATCGCCCCACGGCTATGCGTGGTGGCGGTATGGAAGATGTAATTTTTGCTGGTGCGTCATCGCGGCCTGCCAGAAATTATGCAGAAGTAGCATTATTATTGGGTAACGAGGATCGTACCGCCCCACCAACGTTTAATGATTCAGATATGTTAGAGGTGATCCGCCGTATCACTCGTGATGTCGGATCGGCCTATAAGGCAAATGGCAAAGAAACCCGTGCACGCGATGTCCAGATGTTGTTTGCAGATGCATCAACAGGCGCACATTCACCTGCGCTTGTCCGTCAGGGCCAGATTTCAGAACTGATCAATGCCAAGCCAAAAGCGCGTCGCCGCATTTTGGAAGAGGCTGCTGGCATTTCTGGTCTGTATCAACGTCGCCATGAGGCGGAGTTGAAGCTGAAAGGTGCTGAAACGAACTTGGGTCGTGTGGACGATGTTTTGGAACAGTTGGAGAGCCAACTGAATTCACTGGCACGCCAAGCACGCCAAGCAGCGCGCTACCGTGAAATCGGAACGGATTTACGTCAGGCCGAAGGACTGTTGTTATACGGTCGCTGGAAAGAGGCAGAAGCCGCGCGTTTGGCCGCACAAGAAGCTTTGACTGAAGCGACGAAGATTGCGGCAGAGGCGCAAACAGCGGCAAGCAAGGCAGCGAAGCAACGCACAGAGTATGAAGGTAAAGTGCCGCCACTGCGTGAAGAAGAAGCCATTGCAGGTGCGATTGTTCAACGCTTGATGGTGGAGCGAGATACGCTGAACGACCAGGAAAATCGTGCGCGCCAAACCATTGAAACGTTGCAATCGCGTATTGCGCAACTGGGTCATGATATTGACCGCGAAAACGGCTTGAACAAAGATGCGACAGAAACCATTGATCGTCTGACATGGGAAAAGGAAGCTTTGGATAAAGCCTCTTTGGGACATGACGAAAAAGTGGATGCTGCAAACAAAGAAGCTCGCGATGCAGCGGCTGTTATGCAGGAAAAAGAATCTGGATTGGATAAACAATCCGAAGATGTTGCGCGTCTATCAGCCCGTCACCAATCTGCACATCGCAAGTTGGAGGACGCCCAAAAAGTCTTTGAGAAACGCGAAGAACAAAGTGCCGCCGCGGTTTCATCTGTAACTTCTGCCGAAGAGGCGTTGAAAGATGCCGAAGAGCGTTTGAAAGCGGCACAAACGAAATATGCTGTGGCGCATGAAGCGGCTTTGCGTGCAGAGCAGCTTTTGGCTGAAATGGATCGCAAGCGTGTGGATGCGCAAGCAGCCGAAAGCGATGTACGTGGTGCCTTGTCCGAAGCTGAAGGTGAAGCAAATGCACTTGGTGCAGAAGTTGCAGCGCTAGAACGTGTGATTGCGCGCGCGCGCGATACTGGCGCACAGCTTATTGACGATGTGCGTGCGAAATCTGGATATGAGGCAGCTTTGGGTGCTGCATTGGCGGATGATCTGAAAGCACCGATTGTGGGGCCAGAGGGTGTATCTGGCTGGGCGCAATTGCCAAATTATGCTGCAGATGCAGGGTTGCCCGCAGGTGTTGAACAGCTTTCAAGCTATGTCACTGCACCTGATGTTTTGGCACGTCGTTTGGGACAAATTGGATTGGTTTCCCGCGCAGATGGTGCGCGGTTGCAGGCCGATCTAAAACCTGGGCAACGATTGGTTAGTGTTGAAGGTGATTTGTGGCGTTGGGATGGGTATCGTGCGGGTGCTGACGATGCACCGTCCGAGGCGGCATTGCGTTTGCAACAAGAAAACCGTTTGGCAGAATTGAAAGATGTCTATCAAACAGCTGGTGCGAAAGCCGCGGATGCACGTCGTGCCTTTGATACAGCGCATGCTGCTTTGCTGGCGGCGACAGAGGCGGATCACGAAGCGCGTCGTAACCGTAAAGCAGCGGATGATGAGGCAACGGATGCTACGCGTCAAATGTCCCGTTCCGAAGCGGATCGTGACATGCTGTCTGGTAAGCTGGAAACATTGCAACTGTCCCGTTCACGTTTGGAAGAAGAGACCACGGCTGCGCGCACTGCATTGAAAGAAGCAGAGTTGGGTATCCGCGATCTGGGTGATTTGGATACGGCTCGTGAAGAAGTGGAAGCACTGAAAATCGGTGTGGAAGCGGCGCGTGTGACGATGCTGACAAAGCGGTCGATGTTCGATGAAATCCGCCGCGAAGGTGATGCCCGTTTGAAGCGTCAGCAAGAGATTACCAAAGAAAGTAGCGGTTGGCGCTATCGTTTGGAAACGGCTGGCAAACGTATTGCCGAGCTGGAAGAGCGCAAGTCGAACTCTGAAACAGAGTTAAAAGATGCAACTGCGGCACCTGAAGAAATTCTGGCGAAACGCGAAGAGTTGTCCAAATCGATTGGCAAAGCTGAGGAACGTTTAAAAGCGGCCTCTGATACGTTGGCAGAAGCGGAAACAGCATTGCGCACTGCAGAGAATGAAGAACGTGAAGCGGAACGCACAGCGTCAAGTGCACGCGAAAGTCGTGCACGTGCTGATGCGGTTTCGGATGCGGCGCGTGTTCAGGTTTCTACGGCGGCTGACCGTATTCACGAAGAGTTGGAAGTTAGCCCTGCGAACTTGCTGGAACAGTTGGATATTGATCCAGAAAAAATGCCAAATGCAGAGCGTGTTGAAAACGATGTGATGCGTTTGCGCCGTCAGCGAGATGCGCTGGGTGCGGTGAACTTGCGTGCCGAAGAAGATGCCAAAGAGGTCAAAGAAGAACATGACACTCTGGCGGCAGAAAAGATTGATCTGGAAGCGGCTATTCGCAAATTGCGGACTGGAATTGCCAGCCTGAACAAAGAAGGTCGTGAACGGTTGTTGGCGGCGTTTGATGAGGTGAACAAAAACTTCTCAATCTTGTTCAAACACTTGTTTGGTGGCGGCGAAGCGAATTTGGTGCTGGTGGAAAGTGACGATCCGCTAGAGGCTGGTTTGGAAATTATGTGTCAACCGCCTGGTAAAAAATTGGCGACACTTTCCCTGCTTTCAGGTGGTGAACAAACGTTGACAGCTTTGTCCTTGATCTTTGCGGTTTTCCTTGCGAACCCATCGCCAATTTGTGTGTTGGACGAGGTGGATGCGCCGTTGGATGATGCGAACGTCACCCGTTTCTGTGATCTGTTGGATGAAATGACAGAGCGCACAGACACACGCTTCCTAATCATCACACACCATGCGGTCACAATGGCCCGCATGGATCGTTTGTTCGGCGTGACGATGGCAGAGCAGGGTGTCAGCCAACTGGTTTCAGTTGATCTGCAAGAAGCCGAAGAAATGGTGCTGGACGTTTAAAGTTTTGCCACAAACGCTTTTGTTGGCCATGCATCCGCTGGAAAACCCAAACGTTGTTGCTCTTTTTGCACGGCAGCACGTGTTTTAGCGCCCAAGATACCGTCCACTTTACCAACATCATGCCCGCGTGCTTTTAGTTTTTTCTGCAAAGATTTCATGCCTGCATCGCTTAGTGCTGGATCTGGTTTGCCTTTGTTAAAGGGCGGCGCACCATTCAGGCGTGTTGCGAAATAGGCGGCGGTTGAAACATAGACCAAAGACTTGTTCCATTCAAAGTAGGTAAAGAAATTGGGCAGTGCCAAAAACGCAGGGCCTTTGCGTCCTTGTGGTAACATCAGGGATGCTTTCAGATTGCCAGATGGCATTTTTACACCGCGTGCTTTCACGCCTTTGCTGGCCCAATAAGAGACAGGTTTTTGTTTGTCTAAACCTGTTTCTGACCAATCCAGATTTTTGGGAACGGTGACCTCGACCAGCCAAGGTTGGTTGGCGTTCCATCCCAAATCTTTCAATAAGCGACCCCCTGTGTGCAGGGCATCAGGGGCGCTGGTTTTCAGACGTACACGTCCATCGCCATCACCGTCGACGCCACGGTGCAAAATATCCTCTGGCAGCATTTGTACCATGCCGATTTCACCTGCCCATGCACCTTTGGTTTTGGCTGGGTCGAAATCACCGCGTTTCCACAGTTCGATCAGCGCAAAGATTTGTGGGCGGAACAATTCTGGGCGGCGGCAATCATGCGATAGGGTGATCAAAGCATTGAGCGTGTTGAAATTCCCCTGAACGGCACCGTAATCGGTTTCCAATGCCCAAAACGCTGTTAACACTGCGGGCTGCACGCCATATTTGTTCTGAATTTTGGCGAAGGTGTTTTTGTATTTACCCATGTTCCGTTTGCCGTTGCTCATACGGCCAGAGCTGATGGAACGTGCGGCAAATTCCGAAAATGTCAGGCGGAACACACCTTGGGAACGATCTGCGCGTAAGACTTTTGGATCAATCGCTGCTGATTTAAAGAATTTGTTAACGTCTGATTTACTGTGCCCTTTTGAAACCGCTTCGGCTTTCAGAGCTGACATCCAGCTGTTAAAATTGCCACCACAGGTTTTGGCGAAAGATACAGACGGTGCAGCAGCTATTGCTGCTGCACATAAAATTACACGCAATGAAATCATTTTATCCTCAAAGGGTTACAGTACTGCTTAACTGCTTAACCCAGTGACGTGCTTTACTTCAAGGAAATCTTCTAAACCCCAGATACCGCCTTCGCGTCCGTTGCCAGACTGTTTGTAACCCCCGAATGGAGAAGCATGTGCGCTGTCTTCGCCATTGATCCGTACCATGCCTGTGCGCATACGGCGCGCCACACGGGATGCTTTTTCAGCATCTTGGGTTTGGACATAATTCGTTAGGCCGTAAACAGTGTCGTTTGCGATTTGAACGGCTTCTTCTTCGGTATCGAACGGGATGATGGATAGAACTGGGCCAAACACCTCTTCACGTGCGATGGTCATATCGTTGTCAACATCTGCGAAAACTGTTGGGCGTATGTAATAACCACGGTTCAAACCTTCGGGGCGGCCAATGCCACCAGCAACAAGGCGTGCTTCGGACATGCCTGTTTCGATCAAACCTTGGATTTTATCGAACTGTACTTTGTTGACCACTGGGCCGATGTGACGACCATTCATAGAGGGATCATTCACAGGTGTTGCATCTGCTGTTTCTGCGGCTTGTTGAACGGCTTCGTCATAACGGCTGCGTTCAACCAACATGCGGGTTGGAGCATTACAGGATTGGCCTGTGTTGCCAAAGCAATGACGTGCACCACGCACGACAGCTTTATCATCGGCATCGGCAAAGATGATGTTGGCGCCTTTCCCGCCCAATTCCAGTGTCACACGCTTGATTGTGTCAGCGGCTGCTTTGGTGATCAGGCGACCCGCACGTGTTGAGCCTGTAAAGCTGACCATGTCCACATCCGCATGGCTGGACAGTTGGCTGCCAACGCCGACACCGTCACCATTGACCATGTTGAACACACCCTTTGGCAGGCCAACAGCATCAATGATTTCAGCGAAGACCATAGAAGATAATGGGGACTCTTCGGATGGTTTTAGAACCACGGTACAGCCTACAGCCAAGGCAGGAATGACTTTTAATGTAACTTGGTTCATTGGCCAGTTCCACGGTGTGATCATGGCACATACGCCGATGGGTTCGCGGATGATACGTTCGCTTGGTGTTTCCGGCCACGGTGTTTCTTCGAGTTCCATATTTGCGAAACTGTCGATGAACCCCTGGATATGCCAACTGCCAGCTCCTGATTGGGCGGCACGTGCCATATCAATCGGTGCGCCCATTTCCATGGAAATGGCTTCGGCCATATCATCATTGCGCTTTTTGTATTCCTCTAGGATTGCCCTGATATACTCCAAGCGTTCTGATTTGGGCGTCATCGCCCATGGTTCAAAAGCGGCTTTGGCGGCTGCAACAGCCGCATCTGTATCTGCTTGGTCCCCCAATGAAATGGTGGCGCAGGCCTCTTCTGTGGCAGGGTTGATAACATTCAGGTCATTTGCTTTTGCTGGCTTGACCCATGCACCGTTAATATAAAAATCGCGTTTATCTAGCATGTGAAACACCTTGTGTTTGTCTGTCGTTTGATATGAGACTTGCATTGTGTTCAAACGCTTTCAAGACCCGAATGCGACGTCTTTAACGCTTTATATAAAGGAAACGACTTGGGCTTTGCTGAAATTGCCATATTAACTGCGATCTTTTTCTTTGGTGGATTTGTCAAAGGGACGATTGGCATTGCACTACCATCGATTCTGATTGGGTTGATGACGTTTTTCTATGAGCCGCGTGTGGCTGTTGCGATGGGGCTTATGGTGATTATGACAACCAATTTTCGCCAAGCTTGGGTTGGTGGGGAAATCTGGCCGATCATCAAGCGTCATAGTTATTTTTGTGCCTGTGCTTGTATAGGTATTTTCTTTGTTGCGATTGTTGGAGGGCGGGTGCCGCTGTCGATTTTGCAAACCGTTGTTGGTGTTGCGATGAGTGTGTTTGCTTTGACGAACTTGTTTGGATCATTTCCAAAGTTGAACATGAAATATGATGTTCCCGTTCAGATTATCGCAGGCACAATAAGCAGCATCCTCGGTGGATTAACTGCAATTTGGGGGCCGCCATTGGCAGTTTATTTGATCACCTTGCGCATGGATAAAGATACGATGATCAAAACGCTGGGCGTTATGTTTTCGGCACAATCAATCTTTTTGACAGCTGGGTTTATAATTTCTGGTGAATTGACAGCACGTTTGGCCTTGATCGGCGCACTTTTGATGATCCCTGCATTTGCTGGAATGTATCTTGGTGAGAATGCTCGAAAACGATTGAACACAGAGCAATTTACCAAATTTTTCCTTATTGCGTTTTTAATTTTAGGCGTAAATTTGATCAGACGCGGACTAATGGGCGCATGAAGCATTGGCTGAATTGACCTTTCCAAAGAAGGCTCTTACCGTAAGGGCAACTTTATCATTTATAGGAGAATATTATGGCTTTACGTATCAATGACGTTGTTCCAAATTTCACTGCTGAGACAGATCAAGGAACGTATCAATTCCACGATTGGATCGGTGACAGCTGGGCGATTTTGTTCAGCCACCCAAAGGATTTCACACCTGTTTGTACGACTGAATTTGGTGCTGTGGCGCAATTGGCGGATGAATGGGAAAAGCGCGGCACGAAAGTGATGGGTGTTTCTGTGGACGGTGTTGCTGATCACAAGAAATGGAAAGTAGATATTGAAAAAGTATCTGGCGCTACCGCTGGTTTTCCAATCATTGCGGACGAAGGCTTAGAGGTTTCTAAGGCTTTTGATATGTTGCCAGCAGAGGCTTATTTACCCGATGGTCGCACACCTGCAGACAGTGCAACGGTTCGTTCTGTGTTTATCATTGGGCCAGACAAACAATTGAAATTATCGATGACATATCCAATGACCGTTGGACGAAACTTCTCTGAAATTTTACGTGCTTTGGATGCTTTGCAGACAACAGCGAAGCACGGTGTTGCAACACCTGCAAACTGGGAATTAAGCCAAGATGTGATTATTCCACCAACTGTGAGCAATGAAGATGCTACTGCTAAGTTTGGTGAGTTTGAAACAGTACTTCCGTACCTGCGTAAAACATCACTACCAAGTTAATAAAAATTGCGGGGCTGATAAAACAGCCCCGCAACCGATGTGGTTGATTTTTTACCGCCTGCAAACGGTTAGATACTCACTACACATATTACGCTACTTCAGTTTGCATTATTTTCCACATCCCCTCAGGGCAGCTCTGAGGATTCGTATGTTCTTAGAATGCGAAACGCAGACCAAGGTTTACACTTAAGTTGTCAAAGTCATCTTCAACAATTGCTGTGCCGGCTGGGCTTACACGGGTTAGTTCCACGCCAAATGCGCGGCTGTAACGTGCATCTAGTGTCAGATCTAAATTGTCAGAGATTTTATAAGCTGCACCAGCAATCAACTGTGCCGAGAAAGCTGTGTCATCATCATTGATGCGTACAGGCGCGCCGCCGTATGCGATGCTTGAATCGATGAAGGAAACGCCTACACCTGCACCTACATATGGTGTGATTTTACCAGCTGTTTTGAAATCATAAAGCAAGTTTGCACGAATAGATGTTGAGCTGATATCGCCAACAACATTTGCTTCGTTACCTGCGCCGTTACCTGAAAAGTCGATCGTATCAGCATCGTTTTCGCTGTAAGATAGTTCTAGCTCGGCACGGGCACCGCCCCATGCTGGAATTTTCTTACCTACAGCAACACTGATATTGTAACCGCCGTCGTAATCTGATGCGACAGTTCCTGGTGCACCAGATTGGTCTGTGTCTGATAATTGGTTAAAGCCAAGTGACCCTTGGATATAATAGCCATGACCACCTGCTTGACCATCAGCAAAGGCTGTTGTTGCAGAGATTGCGGATGCTGCTGCGATGGCAGCAATTGATTTCGTTAATTTCATTTCTAACTCCTAAATGCGTAATTAAAACCCAGCCATTCTGTGAACTGGATTATTGAGAAAACACGTCGGAAGTTTGTTTTATTCCATCACACATATTCACAGGAGTGTCAGAATGTGTGACTTGGCGAATATCTATTAAATCAATGTTTTAAATGAAGCGCAGAAGCGGGAAAAAATCTGCGCTCTTAAGGTGTTTTAGTCTTTGACTGCTGCAACAATACAGATCTCTATCAAAATGGCTTCGCGTGCCATATGTGCCTGGACGCATGCGCGTGCTGGTTTTTCACCATTTGCCACCCATGCATTCCAAATTTCGTTCATCGGGGCAAAGTCACGATCAATATCACGCAGGAAAATTGTGGCTGATAAAATGTGGTCTTTGTCTGATCCTGCCTCGATCAACCGACCCTCGACCTTATCCAAACAATCCTGTGTTTGTTCTTGAATGTCCTTAGTAACATCATTTGGAACCTGACCTGACAAATAAACCGTATTGTTGTGAATGACGATTTGAGTGGCGCGTTCTGATGAATGCATACGAGTGATGGACATGGTTGTGGCTCCTGAAATTTGAGTATGGACTTTAGCTACTCAAGCTCGCGATGTATGTCCAGCAGACTGTGAGGTGAAATTGTTTCAGATATGAAACGTATAGTATGTGATAATAGGCCTAGCGTTAGTCCCGCATAGCTTTGATGATGCGTTGCATGAAGTCGACAAATTGTTTTTGTTCTTCATCTGATAAGCTCGACATGGCAATTGTATTTGTTTCATGGGCTGCGGAATAAGCTTCATCGCGGATCGATTTTGCCTTCTCTGTCAAACGAACAATGCGCGCGCGTCCATCTTCGGGATGATTGGTTCTGATGATAAGCCCATCACGTTCCATGCGTGACAATGTATTTGCCAGTGTGGCTTGCTCAATATCCAACTTTTCGACGAGTTCTTTTTGTGTTTGCCCGTCATTTATCCATAGCTCTAAAAGCGCAGGGAATTGGCCAGGAACTATGCCCAGTGGTTCCACGCGCCGTCTTAGACCTTCTGCAAAAAGGCGTGCGATGTGGTTTACGAGATACCCAGCAGATTCCATGTGATTAAATTCCATATGTTTAATTAACAGTGCAGTGCTGTGCCCGCTATATAATATTAAATAGCTTGCTATGTAAATGAAAATAATATAGCAAGCTATTTATATGGAATCATAAGGAGTGATACCCAATGAAACGCTTAGTTCTGCCATGCCTTGCAATTTGCCTTTCTGTTGCGCCAACATTTGCCTTGGATCACGAATTAGAAGTTTTGAACCGTGTGGTTTTCCAGACAATTGATAAGAATGAAGACGGTGTGCTTTCACGCCTTGAGGTCGACTTGTTTCGTCAGGATGTCATGATTTCGCAAGATTATGACAATGATGGCAACGTAACTGCCGCAGAACATCTGCCTTGGGATATGGGCTGGCAGGTCTTGGCCGAAGAGCGTGGGGTAATCGATCAATATTGGGACGCGCGCAAACGTGTTTTCAATACATGGGACGTAAATAATGACGGGGTTTTGAATCAAGCAGAACAAATGCTGTCGCAATCGAATGAATTTTATACCGCATCCAATCAATCTACGACGCCTCTTGATTTTGAAGCGTTCAAATCGAACCTAAGGATTATAAAAGAAATGAATGACGCAGTTAACTCAAACACCGAAGTAACACTGATCAATGTTTTTGAAGTTCCCGAAGGGGCGCTTGATGAAACCATCAAGATGTGGACTAAAGGCCGTGATTTTTTACAAACACAACCAGGCTATGTGTCGACAGCATTGCATAAATCTATAACCCCAGACGCAAAATTTGCATTGATCAACATAGCGATCTGGAAAAGTGCGGAACATTTCAAGGCTGCAAGTAAAGCTATGCAAGCGAATGACGCTGCGCCAAAGATCGAAGGGCTTACGTTTACACCAGCGCTTTATACGGTTGCCGCAAGAGATTAAGGAGTGAGGTTATGAAAAGCACTGCTACCCGATATGGAACAGTCGCCATTATGATTCATTGGCTCAGCGCTATTTTTATTTTCGCCTTGATGGGATCAGGCTTTCGGGCAGGATCGCTTGCCGATAGTGCTGCCAAAGCATCGGTTCTGTCGGTGCACGTGCCATTGGGCATTATCATTCTTTTATTGACCCTTACACGTGTGGCGTGGTGGCTCTTTGTTGATCGAAAACCATTACATGCCGAAGGTGATCCTGCTTTGCAGACCGCGAGTGCAAAGGCTGTGCATTTACTGTTTTACATTGTCATCTTTGGAGTGGCGGCAAGCGGCATTGGCATGATGGTCTTGTCTGGTGTAGGTGCTATTCTGTTTGGCGGTCTTGATGCACCACTACCCGATCTTTGGGATTATGGACCCCGTATACCCCACGGTATTGGTGCACGCGTGATGGCTGCTTTGTTAATTTTGCACATAGGCGCCGCCCTATACCACCATTTCATCAAGAAAGATGGGCTGATCGCGCGTATGTGGTTTAGCTCTGCTAAATAGCCAGGATGAGGTAGTGGTGCAGGCGTATATAATGCCTGTACCATGTTTAGATCGTATAATTGATGGGCCTGTGACGATTTAAATGATTTCGTCTTCGTCATAAAGCGTGTCATCGTGTAATTGAGCGTTTAGATTCTCCATCGTTTCCTCCGACTTCTCTACGGACATTACACGTGCTAGATGGAATACGGCGTCACCTTCGTTCACAATCGGTAAAACGGCGCGGCCTACGATGATGCCATCAAAAGGGGCGATGATATCTTCTTCGATTTCGCCAAATGGATCAGAAACCGCACCCATTAAGTCCCCTTGGGCCACCACATCACCGTCGCCTTTAAAAGTGCGTAAAAGGCCGCCAGCAGGTGCGCGCAACCACTGGCTGGATGTGCAGTATTGTGAAGGTGATTTTGGTTTTGGGATACCTTTCGCAGGAACCATGCCAACGTGGTTTAGGACGCGTAAAATACCAGTGACACCAGCGCGCACAGAGATTTCGTCAAAACGCAACCCTTCGCCAGCTTCATAAAGCAGAACATCTTTGCCAATGTCTTTTGCTGTGCCGCGCAATGATCCATCGCGTAAGGGGGATTGCAAGATGACAGGCGCACCGAACACTTCTGCCAGTTTTGCAGCTTTAGGATTATCAGGTGAGATGCGAATTTGTGGCAGGTTCGTACGGTGGATTGCTGCAGAGTGTAAATCAATACCAAGATCACAACGCTGGACAACTTCTGTTAGAAAAATATTGGCCAATCTTGACGCAAGAGAACCTGTTGGGTTGCCCGGGAATTGACGGTTTAAATCTCGCCTGTCAGGTAGATAGCGAGAGCGGTTGATGAACCCGAAAGCGTTGACGATTGGAATAACGATTAGCGTCCCGCGTAAGGTTTTTACGTTTTTTGATCGCAACAATCGGCGTACGATTTCAACGCCGATAACTTCGTCACCGTGGATACCCGCACTGATAAATACAGTTGGGCCTTCGCGTTTGCCATGGATGACATGCACGGATAATGAAGCTGGAGTGTGGTTAGATAAATAACTGACAGGCAAATCGACGGTCTGACGACTGCCTGCAGGAATTGTTACGCCGCCGATAGTGAAAGCTTTGCGAGGTGGCATAAATCATTACCTTTATTCAAACGTATTAACTGAATTGGTCTATATAGGGTTATGTGTGCCGTATAAAGTCTTGTTTCCGAGCATGGCTTTGGCAACGTGAATGATGTCAGTCGTCGAGTGCTTTTATCATATCCACGCGTTTTGCATGGCGACCGCCTTCAAATTTAGAGCCAAGGAACGCATCCACGATTTCAAGAGCCAACCCTTCACCAATCACACGGGCGCCGAATGCGAGCATATTGGCATCGTTGTGCTGGCGGATCATACGGGCCGAGAATGTATCGTGGCAGACACCACAACGGATGTCTTTGACCTTATTCGCTGCCATCATAATGCCCTGACCTGTGCCACATATAATAATGCCAAGCTGACAATCGTTTGAGGCCACAAGCCGTGCCGCCGCTTCGCCGTGTTTTGGATAGTCTGTGCTTTCTGGCGTTGTAGGGCCGATATCAACCACCTCATATCCTTGTGCCGCGATGTGGTTAGCAATGGTTTGGCGCAATTCAATAGCAGCGTGATCGCTGGAGAGGGCAATGCGTTTTTTGCTAGTCATAAGTATTCCTGTTTTTTGAGACTATCGTCAGCTGTGTTCCGTGTAGCTTAATATTGTTGAAATGTAGAGATTTAATGCGCAAAACTTTGCCTGGCGTTTTAAGTTATTTTTATATGCGTCTTTTCCTATTTGAAAAAATATAGGTTGGTGATTTAAGGAGAATTCTGAGGAACATTTATGATGCATCGACGCCATAGCATATTTGTTTCACAAGATAAATTTACACAGATATTAAAACAAAGCCATTGGAGAGCAGTCATGGTAAGATTATCAAAGAGAATTCTGTATAATTTCATAATAATACTAGGAATGGGTACATCTGTTGCTGGGGCAGGTTTTGCCCAAGGGGTGCAGGAAACCGTTAGCAATTGGGAAGCAAAACTGGGGGCACGTATTGGTGTTTTGTTAAGGGATGTTTCCTCTGATTGGGAAATCGCAATGCGTGCGGATGAACGCTTCCCAATGTCCAGTACATTCAAGGCCCTTCTTTGTGGTGCGGTTCTTGCGAAAGTTGATACAGAACAAGAAAGCCTGAGTAGACGGGTGAAGTTTCAAAAAGACGATCTGGTATCCTATTCCCCAGTAACTGAAAAACATGTTCAGACTGGGATGAGTGTGGGCAGTTTATGTGAAGCCACCATAACAATCAGTGACAACACAGCAGCTAATATACTGTTGCAAACCATGGGTGGCCCCGAAGGATTAACAGATTTTTTACGCAAGATTGGGGATACCACCACACGTCTTGACCGTTGGGAAACGGAATTGAACGAAGGAAAGCCAGATGATGTTCGCGACACAACAACGCCTCGTGCTATTTTAGGCACTCTTGAAACGCTTCTATTGGGCGATGTGTTGAAACATGAAAGTGCAAAACAGTTAGCACAATGGATGATTGATGATCAGGTCGCTGATGCTTTGATCAGAGCGCATTTGCCTGATGGGTGGATTATTGGGGATAAAACAGGTGCGGGTGGTTTCGGGTCACGCGGCATTATCGCCTTTTTGCGTGTGCCTGATGGCAGGCAATATCTTGCGGCTATTTACATGACCGAGAATGATGCGGATTTTTCCCTTCGCAATAAAGTGGTCTCTGACATAGGGCGTGCAATGATCTCGGACATTCAATCGCGTGAGTTGGAATAAACTATGTTTATATTTGAATTAAGTACGCTTGCAAAAAAGGCCCCGCAAATGCGAGGCCTTTCTTAATTCTCTACTAAGTTAAAAGATTAGTCTTCTTTCTTCTCTTTTTTCTCAGCGGCGATTTCTTCGCCCGTGTCTTGATCGACAACTTTCATAGACAAGCGTACTTTTCCGCGGTCGTCAAAGCCCATCAATTTCACTTTTACGTCTTGGCCTTCTTTAACCAAATCGCTTGGGTGATTGACGCGCTCGTTCGCCATTTGCGATACGTGCACAAGGCCGTCGCGTTTGCCAAAGAAGTTTACGAATGCGCCGAAGTCCATGACTTTTACAACTTTACCAGTGTAGATTGTGCCCACTTCTGGTTCCGCTGCGATGTCCATGATCATCTTGCGTGCTGTTTCGATTTGTTCACCGTTCGATGAAGCAATCTTAATCACGCCGTCATCGTTGATGTCGATTTTCGCACCAGATGTTTCCACGATTTCACGGATCACTTTACCACCAGAACCGATCACTTCGCGGATTTTTTCTGGGTTGATGTTGATCGTTTCAATGCGTGGAGCGTGTTCAGAGAAAGAACCAGCTTCTGTCAAAGCGTTTGCCATCTCGTTTAGGATATGGATACGGCCGTCTTTGGCTTGTGCCATCGCTTTTTCCATAATCTCTGTTGTGATGCCTGTCACTTTGATGTCCATTTGCAGTGATGTGATACCGTTTTCAGTACCTGCCACTTTAAAGTCCATGTCGCCCAAGTGATCTTCATCACCCAAGATGTCTGTCAAAACAGCATACTCACCACTGTCTTGCAGGATCAGACCCATAGCTACACCAGCCACTGGTGCTTTTAGTGGAACGCCTGCGTCCATCATAGACAATGAACCACCACAAACAGATGCCATAGAGCTTGAACCATTTGATTCAGTGATCTCAGACACAACGCGCACTGTGTATGGGAAATCTGTTGCTGCTGGCAGAACCGCTTGTAGTGCGCGCCATGCCAACTTACCGTGACCGATTTCACGACGGCCTGGGCCCATCATACGACCACATTCACCAACAGAGTATGGAGGGAAGTTGTAGTGCAATAGGAAGTTTGAGCGGTATGTGCCGTTCAATGCGTCGATCATTTGCTCGTCGTCGCCAGTGCCCAATGTTGTCACAACAAGACCCTGTGTTTCACCGCGTGTGAACAAAGCAGACCCGTGTGTACGTGGCAGGATACCTGTTTCAGAAACGATCGGGCGCACTGTAGATAGGTCACGACCATCAATACGCTTACCTGTTTTCACGATGTCACCGCGAACAACTTCAGACTCTAGTTTTTTCAAACATGTGCCCAAGTTTGCGTCTGCGGCTTGCTCTTCTGAAAGGCCTTCAACAATCGCTTCACGTGCTGCTGAAACAGCGGCTGTGCGTTCTTGTTTGTCTGTGTTGCCGTAAGCGGCGCGCATACCTTTTTCGCCAGCTTTTTTAACAGCTGTGTAAAGATCGCTGTAATCTGCTGGTTGGTAATCGAAAGGCTCGTTTGCGGCGTCTTCTGCCATGTCGATGATCATGTCGATCACTGGCTGAATTTGCTCGTGTGCAAAGTTGATCGCACCTAGCATTTCTTCCTCAGTCAACTCGTATGCTTCTGATTCAACCATCATCACAGCGTCTTTGGTGCCTGCAACAACAAGGTCCAGGCGTTGATCTGGGTTGTTTTTCAGATCATGCATATCGTCCACTGTTGGGTTCAGAACGTATTGACCTTCTTCATAACCAACGCGGCACCCACCGATTGGGCCCATGAATGGCGCACCTGATAGTGTCAACGCTGCAGAGGCCGCAATCATCGCAACCATATCTGGGTCGTTTGTCAGGTCATGTGATAGAACTGTCAAAGTCACTTGAACTTCGTGTTTGAAACCGTCCACGAAAAGCGGGCGGATTGGACGGTCGATTAGACGTGCTGTTAGTGTTTCTTTTTCTGTTGGGCGTGCTTCACGCTTAAAGAAACCACCTGGGATTTTACCCGCAGCGTAATATTTCTCTTGGTAGTTTACAGTCAGAGGGAAAAAGCCTTGGCCCTCTTTTTCTGATTTTGCAAAACAAACGGCAGCCAATACAGAAGTTTCGCCGTATGTCGCGATCACTGTGCTGTCAGCCTGACGTGCAATTTTGCCTGTTTCAAGTGTCAGCGTTTCTTCGCCCCACTTGATGGATTTTTTTACTTCGTTAAACATAACGTTTCTTCTTTCATAACGGTGCCACCCGTTGGTGTGCGACCGTGCCCTCGTTTCATATCATCCGATCGGTGGGGCGGGCAGGCCTGCCGATCAACGGACATTTGTGATTTTGCACCATTGCAGGGGATCACGCCCCCTTAGTCAAAATGCAAACGCACCCCCGAAGGAGTGCGTTTGAGTATTAGCGGCGGATGCCTAGGCGTTTGATAAGGTCTTGGTAACGAGCCTCGTCTTTGCCTTTTGTGTAATCAAGTAGCTTACGACGTAGGGCAACCATTTTCAAAAGACCACGACGTGAGTGGTTGTCTTTTTTGTTGGTTTTAAAGTGCTCTGTAAGTGTCGCGATACGTGAAGTCAGAATAGCAACTTGAACTTCTGGGGAGCCAGTGTCACCAGGTTTTGTTGCATATTCTTTAATGAGCTCAGCTTTACGCTCTGCAGTGATCGACATCGGGGTCTCCTTGGTTAGAGTTAATGGCGCAAGCCGGGATATCGTCCAGCAGGGCCCATGGAGTCCGTGAATTTGCACGGATTTGGGGCTTTTATGCCCGAATCGTTAGGAATGGAAGCAAAAACTGCGTTTGCTTAAATGTGTTGCTTTAATATCTTCAAAAACGCTTGAACCTTGGCCGTGCGGTGCAAGTCTACATGGGTGACAAGCCATGATTGCCCGCGCCATTCCTCTTTAGGAGCTACGACCTCTATCAAGCCGTTCCTTTTGGCTTTGTTTTTTTCCATAAAGCCAACACCTATTCCTGATAAAACGGCTATTGTGCCTACGCTTTCGTTGGTGGCACGTAAAACGATTTGTTCCGAAGGGACGTTGGCGAGGAGCCATTTGAAAAATGGCGCACCTACGTTTGTGTCATTTGGGCCGATGAAATCGTGATTGGTTATTTCTAGGTGCGTTCCTTTGCGATCAATGTATTTTTGAGAGGCATATAATCCCACCTCTGATGTCTTAAATGGTTGAACCACATTATCGAGCTCTGTTGGCTTTGGTCCTGCACGAACTGCAATGTGCGCCTCTCCGTATTCTAGTTTGATCACACGTCCGCTGGTGATGTAGCGGATGATGACATTAGGATATTCAATACGAAAAGCGTTAATGGCAGGCATAAGGGTAGGTGCCATAGATTCTAGGGATGTGATAACCAATTCCCCTGACAGTTCTGTGGAGCTGCCTTTGGTGCGCATGGCGAGTTGGTTGAATTGTTCGTCCGTTGTTTTTGCAACCCGTAACAGGTCGTGACCAGCTTCTGTTGGTGTGTACCCACGTGCGTGACGTTGGAACAGTTTTGTACCCAGTTCTGCCTCTAACAGGTCAATATGCCGAATGACTGTGGCGCGGTGTACCTTTAAAGCGTCTGCTGCTGCGCTGACTGTGCCCAAACGAACGACTTCGTATGCGGTTTTAATTTCTGTCCAATGATCCATAATTCACCTTAGCATAAACGCACATATAGTGTGTTTTTAAGTATATTGTGCATATTTTCGTGACATGCAAGGTTGTTGGAAAGTTAATGATGAGGAAAGTCATGAAAATTCTAGCCTTTGCTGCAAGCAGCAGTTCAAAATCGATAAACAAACAGTTGGTGACATATGCAGCGGGTCTTGTGCCGAATGCGGATTTAGAGGTCATTGATCTGAATGACTATGAGATGCCGATTTACAGCAGTGACCGCGAAGAGGCGGGTGGTGTCCCTGACTTAGCACAAGCGTTTAAGGATAAGATTGCAGCGGCTGATGCTGTGATGATTTCATTTGCAGAGCATAATGGCAGCTATTCGGCGGCTTATAAAAATACGTTTGACTGGGCCTCTCGTTTGGAAGGCAAAGTTTACGCAGATAAAGCGATGGTTCTGCTGGCAACATCGCCGGGAGCAGGTGGCGCACAATCTGTTTTGGCTGCTGCTGCGGGATCAATGCCGCATTTTGGGGCAGAAGTTAAGGCGACTGTGTCCGTGCCAAGTTTCTATGATGCATTTGATGCAGAGGCTGGTGTTGTAAGAGACGCAGCAATTGATGCGGAGTTAAAGGCGGCTGCTGCAACGTTGGCATAGTTCTTAATGGCGGTGTGATTATAATCAGGATTTCTTGCGCATCAGAACAATCATGTTCGAGATGAACAAAACGCTGATGATGATTGCACCACCTATTAAAGTCCAGATGCCTGGGTCTTCGCCAATTACAAGCCAGACTAATAGTGGGGCAAGAACGCTTTCAAGAAGGATCAAAAGGGAGACTTCGGCAGAGGTAATATAACGCGGCCCTAATGTTAAGAAGGCCATGCTGATGGCTGTGAAAACGGCACCGTGAAGACCGATGATCCACCATTGATGGGCAGGAAAGTCAAAGATGTCTGTGAAGGGGATAACGGCGATACCAGAAATGATATAGGCGATTGCTGCCAGCGGAACGAGCGATACAGATTTTGCGCGCCTTGCAGCGGTTAGGGCAATTGCAAAGTTGGCGGCAGCGATTAGCGCAATGATATCCCCGAATATATGCGCATTTTCGTTATGACCTGAGCCGCTGGCAATGATCCCAATGCCAATAATTACGAATAAAATTGTCCATACCATGCGTTGGCTGATGCGTTCACCAAGAGCCAACCAGCTGAAGAACGCTGCAAAGATTGGCATAGATGCCAAAATAAACACTGTGTTGGCGACACTGGTGTTTTGAATGGCCATTACAAAAAGTATGCCTGTGAACCCTACAAAGAACATGTAAATCCATGCGGGTTTTCCAGCATTCATCGCCTGTTTGAAAGGTGTAAAGCCACCGATCATTAAATAAGCAAGGCACATAACAATGCCAGAAAGGGTATTGCGCCAAAATGCGATGGTTAATGTATCCGCTTCGATCAAACGGATGAAAAGGCTGTCGGGTACGATGAACAGTACGCCGATGATTGTGATTAAAAAGCCTTTGGTTTGATCATTCATCCCACATCATAGGCTGTACTTTGTAGCCAATGTAAAGGGGATGTTTTGGGTGACCTGCTTTTGACAATCCTAGGTGTGTTAGGGGTTTGGGTTGGGCGCGTAAGATACGTTCCATTTCTGGGCCGCGTTGCAAGTGTTCGCCGTGCGTACCCCATGCGCAAACAATGTCATCTGCCCAATCCGATGCTTCGATGATTGCGGCGTCGTTAGCTGGGCCTGTTGGATCGGCTTGCGCGCGCATGACTTTGGGGTCTGTGGCGCGGTAGGCGAAGATATTGCAAACGCAGAATGCACCATACCCCAATGTGCGTGCACGGCGTTCGCAGCGTTCTACGGTGGGATCATTTTGCACTTCTGTCGCTGTGGATGGGTTCAGCATGACGAAGAGAACGCGCTTGCCCGTTTCATCCCATGTGCGAGTAAGGCTGTAGCGATAGTTTTCGCAATCGGAATAGATGGCAACAGATGGAGCGTCATCTTTGATATGTGTCTTGGTGATCATGGTGTACGTTGTAGGATGACGCGTTTCGGTTGGAAAGTCCCATCTGTGACATGACCAATGGCTTGGGCTTTGCCGTTATGGCTGACCCAAACGGGTGTTTCAGGATCATCGGGGGCTTCGTTCACAAGGATGCTTTTGCCGAATTGGATATCAATGGCATCTTGGTCCGTGATTTCTATGCACATGACAGGTTCTAATGCAGCTTCCGTAGAAAGGAGCATCGCTTCACGCTCGGCCATCGTTTCTAGGCCTTCGATATGTTCGATAGTTGTGCACTGCTCGATATCAAATGGGCCTGTGTCCATACGACGGAGCCATTTGACGTGTGCAAGACATCCAAGGTGTTCACCAAGATCACGGGCGATAGACCGAACATATCCGCCTTTGCCGCAGGTCAGACTGAGTTCAACTTCAGTATCAGACAGACGTTTCACGAATTCTAAGCGCTCCACATAGAGTTCGCGGCTGGCCAATTCTATGTCATCGCCGCGACGCGCAATGGTATATGCTCGTTCACCGTCGATTTTTACGGCTGAGAATTTAGGAGGCGTTTGTTGGATATGCCCGCAAAAGTTTGGCAGGGCCGCGCGAATGTCTTCATCTGTTGGGCGTAAATCAGAAGTGTTAATGACGTCCCCCTCTGCATCATCGGTTGTGGTTGCCGCACCCAAGGTTGCAACGAATTTATAGGTTTTGATACCGTCCATGATGTAGGGAATGGTTTTCGTGGCTTCGCCAAACGCCACAGCAAGTAAGCCTGTTGCATCTGGATCAAGTGTTCCAGCATGGCCTGCTTTTTTAGCTTTGAACAACCACTTGCATTTATTGACGACGCTGGTGGATGTGATGCCTGCCATCTTGTCGATGATAAGCCAGCCATCTAGATCGCGTTTTTTAGATTTCTGTTGCATGTACCGTCTTCTTTTAAAACATGTGTCTGTGGTGTTCACAGTTTAATCGTCGGATGCATCATCCTCTAAGTCGCGTGTCACATTATCTTGGCTAAGTAATCTACGGGTTTCGTCGATTTGATCGAATGTCGTGTCTAATGCGAATTTGATGTTTGGAGAGTATTTCAGGCTGATATCTTTATTCAGATAACGACGCACTTCGCTTGCAGAGCGATTTAGTGCTTTTACGATCACATCCGAATTCTGCCCGCCCAATGGGTAAACGAATACTGTTGCGTTACGCAGGTCAGATGATGTGCGCACTTCGCCTACGGTTATGGATGTATGCGCCAAATCTGGATCATAGAGTTCACCGCGTGCCAAAATCTCGGATATGGAACGGCGTAGCATTTCGCCGACGCGAAGCTGTCTTTGTGTTGGGGCTGCACTGGCCATAAGAGATTCTACCTTTATTTCGTGATGCTTCATTTAAGAGAGTTGGGACGCGTGTGCAAGCTAGCCTTTGCCTTTGGCGATTATGCGGGGTAAAGGAGGGGCAATAATTATGGAGTTCTGTTATGTCTGATGTGACACAAATTGCTATCGTTGGTGCCTCTGGTCGTATGGGGCAGATGTTGATTAAGGCTGTGAACGAAAGCGATAAAGCTGCTTTGTGCGGTGTCACGGAACGGTCTGGTCACGATTGGGTTGGTCAAGATTTGGGTGTTGCGATGGGCGGTGCGGCAACTGGTGTGATGGTTTCGGATAATCCATCGGAAGCATTTTCCAAAGCGCAGGCAATTATTGATTTTACATCCCCTGATGCTACTGTGGCCCATTCGGAATTGGCAGCGCAAATGGGTGCAGTGCATGTGATTGGAACTACAGGTTTTGATGATACGCATTTGGCAAAGCTGAATGCTGCGGCGCGCGATTGTGCGATTGTGCGCGCTGGAAACATGAGCTTGGGTGTGAATTTGTTGACGCAATTGACCAAGAAGGTTGCCGAAGCGTTGGATGCTGATTTCGATATTGAGATCATTGAAGGGCATCATAAGCATAAAGTGGATGCACCATCTGGTACGGCATTGATGTTGGGTGAAGCGGCGGCCGAGGGGCGTGGTGTAAACCTTAAAGATGTGTCGGATCGTGGGCGTGATGGTATCACAGGTGCGCGTAAGCGTGGTGATATTGGGTTCCATGCTATTCGTGGTGGCGATGTCGTTGGCGAGCATGATGTTATCTTTGCAGCAGATGGTGAGCGTATTGTTTTGCGTCACTTGGCAACGGATCGTCAAATTTTCGCACGTGGTGCGTTGAAAGCTGCGCTTTGGGGGCAGGGTAAAGCGCCTGGTGAATACGACATGATGGATGTGTTGGGGCTTTAGTTCCGCAGGATATTCGCCCGTTTGTAATCCTCTAAGAACCTATCAACGACACGCATGACGGCATCGTATTCGGTGCCGTTTGGGTGATCTTTGGATGGGCCGCCAGAAAAGCCCCATGTGCCAACTTTCAGTTTAGTGGTGTGATTGCGTGTCAGCAGCATGGTTTGTGTAAGACTTGCGAATACGCTGTATGTACATCCTGTTTTCGGATTGGTGTTTGAGAAGTAGATGTTCAGATGGGGTTTACCTGCTGTTTCTTCCATTTGTTCTTCGGATAAAACGGACAAACCTGCATTCGCGAAACGTGCTTCCATATCTTTTTGGATATCCAGACCGAATTGACCTTTGTATGATTTGGGGCCTTTCATTGTTTGAACAGAGAAGTAGACGCCTTCTAAATCTTTAAGTGCTGCCAGTTTTTCGGACATATCCCAAAGCTCTGGATCAAAGCCCAAAATTTTGCCTGCTTCTGTGTTGCGACACATTTGCGGTGCTTCTGGATGTTCAACGGGTTGTCCGCGTAGTTTTGCCAATTGTGCAATAGCACCCAGCATTTCACGGGCTTTTTGTTCGGTGGGTTGTTCGATAAGGCGCGTGATATATTTGCGTTGTGGAGAACACAGATTTTTGGTTTCGCACAAATTGCGATCGACCTTACGTTGTTCCCAGACCATCCATGTGTAGTTTTCGGATTGTGCCTGTGCGAAGAGTGGTGAAAATACGATCCACCATGTGCTGAATGCTAAAAAAATATACGATTTCATAATCGGTCCCTTGTTTGGAACGATTAGAACGGATGGATTCTGTGATTAGATTAATGGGCTAAGGAATTATCACGCGAATTTTCTAAAAATCCGATGTAATGCCCTTTTTTTCCCAATCGCCAAAACGCGTGGGTTCTGGGCCGTTGCGACCACCAAGCTCTGGTTGTAGATTCAAACCTTTGTTCTCTGCTTTGCGCTTTTGTGCTTCTTCAAGCGCGCGTTTTGCAGCATCTTCGATACGTTTTGTTTTGTCAGTTGGGCTTGCAGTCATGGGGTAACCTATCATTTCTGTGGTTTATTTAGCGCAAGAATAAACAAAGGGCAATTTTATGCACTGGTTGTGCGGCAATCTTTCGGGCATAAGCCCTTAGATAAGATTTTCTTTGCGTATAGGGCATATTTGAATGGCAAAAGCTGGGTTATCCGCGCGTCTGGCAGCACTAAGCATGTTAAACGGTGTTTTGGTCGAAAAACGTGCGCTGTCTGAACTGACAGATCCGGGCAGTGATATTATGAAAAAACTGTCTGGATCAGAGCGGGCGCGGGCGCAAAGCTTGGTGCAAAGCACATTGCGCCACCTTGAGCCGCTGGATATGTTGATCGACTTTTATCTGAAAAAAGAACCACCTGTGCGGGCACGTCATATCCTGCGGATTTGTGCGACAGAGCTATTGGTGGATGGCATCAGCCCCCATGCGGCGATTGATAGTGCAGTGAATATGGCAAAAGTATCGCGCCATACGTCATTTTTGTCAGGTCTGGTGAATGCAGTGTGCCGTAAGCTGGACACTGAAGGGCGTGAGCATTGGGAAGAACACCCGACACAGCAATTGCCCTATGTTTTGCGCAAAATGGTGATCGGGGATCACGGCGAGAAAGCGATTGAGGCGATTGAAGAGGCGCATGTGAAACCTGTGCCATTGGATATCACTGTCAAATCCGCAGACGATGTTGCGCGGCTGTCCAAAGAACTGGATGCAGAAGTGATTGGTGATCGAAGCTTGCGGTTGCACAATGCGGGCCAGATTTCCAAGATGGCTGGTTATGAAGACGGTGCTTGGTGGGTGCAGGATGTGGCGGCAAGTTTGCCTGCGAAAGCTTTGGGCGATGTGGCGGGTCAAACCGTTTTGGATTTATGCGCAGCTCCTGGTGGTAAAACGCTGCAACTGGCAGCGGCTGGCGGTGATGTTACGGCGGCTGATTTATCGAAATACCGTTTGGAACGGGTGCGTGAAAATTTGGTGCGCACTGGATTGAGTGCGGTTGTTGTAACGGCGGATGTTTTGACGTGGGATCCGTTGACGCAATATGATGCGATCCTGCTGGATGCGCCTTGTTCTGCAACGGGAACGATCCGTCGCCACCCAGATTTGCCGCATTTGAAAGATAAGACCACGATCAAAAGCTTGGTCGAATTGCAACGCCAGATGCTGGATCGTTCTTTTGCTTGGTTAAAGCCTGGTGGGATGATGGTTTACAGCACATGTTCGCTGTTTCGTGCAGAAGGTGAAGATCAGATTTTGCAATTTGTACGTGAAACGGATGCCGCTGAAATCGACCCGATTGATGCAACGGCTTTGAATATCCCTGAGCAGTGGGTGAATAAACGCGGCTGTATCCGCACTTTGCCACATTTCTTAGGGGATCAAGGTGGCATGGATGGCTTTTTTGTTGCACGATTGACGAAAAAGGCTGGATAGTTTCCCGTGGTTGCAAAGATTTTCGAACTTTTTGAATTTCTAAAAACTGATCATCTGGATCGGAAGACGCAAGCTTTGGCGAAAAGCACGCGTCGCGGACGGGCTGCCAAAGCGTTTACATCGCAACCGATGCCACGTGGTGTTGGATCGTCTGGAAAAGGGTTGCAGCTGGCAGCTGGAAACTTTCTGATTGATGGGCGATTGATCAAAGAGCCAGAAGATATGATTTGGGATGTGGAGAAAGACCACCAAGGGTTCCAAATCAAAGCGCATGGGTTTTTCTGGTTAGATGATTTGGCGGCGAATGGTTCCCGCACATGCTTGGATACTGCAAAGTTATGGTTTTATGACTGGCTGGTGCGTTTTGGAAACGGTGAAAATCTTGCTTGGACGCCAGAAATGGCGGGCGCGCGGATCATTCGGTTGGTCAATCATGCGATTGTTTTGCTGAATGGGGCAGATGCGGCGCAATCAAAACAGTATTTCGCAGCGATTTCGCACCATGCGCGGTTTTTGAAAAAAACGTGGAATACTGCACCCGAAGGGTTGCCAAGATTTCAGGCTTTGGTGGGGTATGTTTATAGTGCATTGGCACTGGAAGAATTTGCAAAAGACCTAAAGCCGTCATTGGCACGGCTGACGAAAGAATGCGAAACTTACATTGGCGAAGGCGGTGATATTCCTTCGCGCAATCCAGAAGAATTATTGGAAATATTCACACTGTTGGTTTGGGTGGATCAGGGCATTACCACTGCTGACCGAACACCTGATCGTGCATTATTGACTGCGATTGAACGTATTGCACCGTTGATACGTACTTTGCGTATGGGTGATGGACGTTTGGCTGAATTTCATGGTGGTGAAGCATCGGATGCAGAACGCATTGATAATATCCTACAAGATGGCGGTGTGCGTGGCACATCGGTGCTTGGGGATGTCATGGGATATTCGCGGATGTCTAGGGGGGCATCTGTTTTGGTTGCAGATATGGCGCCCCCACCTGAAGCGGATGCGCGATATGATTGCGCGTTGGGATTTGAGTTTTCCAGTGGGGAACACTGTATTTTCAAAAGCACAGGCGCTGGGAGTAATTTAAGCCAAGGATGGCGTATTGCCGCTAAAACAGCGGCTGCTTTTAATGTACTCTCTATTCAACCGTTTTCATCAGAAGCATCAATACGGAAACGCAGGCAGGTGGCGCCGATGTCTGATGCCGCAGGTGTAAAGTTGATCCGATCTGAACGCGAGGCTGGCAGCGCCGCTTTGTTGTCAGGGCAGCATGTTGGTTACAAAGATGAGTTTGGGCTGACGTATAACCGCAGTATTGAAATGTCCGCGAATGGGCGCAGCCTGTCAGGTACGGATCGTTTGTATTGTGCGCATAAAAAAGACGAAGCTGTTTTTGATGCTGCGATTTTACATCAAGTCACGCGGACAATCCCATTTATATCGCGGTTTCGATTGGCAGCAGATGTCGATGCGGAATTGGATTTGGGCGGAACAGCGGTATCATTGAAGCTGCCCAATGAGGAAGTTTGGATATTTAAAGCCTCTGGTGGGAAAATATCACTGGAAGGCAGTGCATATTTCTCGGCAGACCGTTTGAAACCACGCGCGACAAAACAAATCGTGGTAACTTCTTACGCAGTTAACTATGAAGGCGCCGTAAGTTGGGTTGTGACTCGTTTATAGTGCACACCCAAGATAGCTATTTAGGGTCGCCTTTGGGGGGCGGCCAATACAAAGGACCGATCTTATGAACAGCCCAGTTTCCATTCGCCGCGCATTGCTTTCTGTATCTGATAAAACGGGGCTGATTGATTTGGCCAGCTCTTTAAATGAGGCTGGTGTTGAGTTGTTATCCACTGGTGGTACGGCAAAAGCCATTCGCGATGCTGGTTTGCCTGTGAAAGATGTGTCTGACATTACAAACTTTCCTGAAATGATGGACGGTCGTGTGAAAACTTTGCACCCAATGGTGCATGGCGGTTTGTTGGCGTTGCGCGACAATGACGACCATTTGGAAGCGATGAGTGAGCATGGCATTGGCGCGATTGATTTGTTGGTTGTGAATTTATACCCGTTTGAAGCAACTGTTGCTGCTGGAGGTGCTTATGATGATTGTATCGAGAATATCGATATTGGTGGCCCAGCAATGATCCGTGCGGCAGCAAAGAACCATGGTTTCGTTGTTACAGTTGTGGATGTTGAAGATTACGACGCATTGTTGGAAGAGATGAGCGTAACGGGTGGTGGTACAAGCCTAGAGTTCCGTCAAAAGATGGCGCAAACGGCTTATGCGCGTACAGGTGCATATGATGCGGCTGTATCAACTTGGATGGCTGGTGCAATTGGTGCGGATGCACCGCGCCGCAAAGCGATTGCAGGCACACATGCACAAACATTGCGTTATGGTGAGAACCCACATCAAACAGCAAGCTTTTACCGCGATGGCAGCACACGTGAAGGTGTTTCAACAGCGGTACAGTTGCAGGGTAAGGAATTATCTTACAACAACATCAATGATACAGATGCAGCATTTGAATTGGTGGCAGAATTTGATCCAGCAGAAGGTCCAGCCTGTGCAATCATCAAACATGCGAACCCATGTGGTGTGGCACGCGGTGCGACTTTGGCAGAGGCATATCAATCTGCATTTGATTGTGACCGTACATCTGCATTTGGCGGGATTATCGCGCTGAACCAAACTTTGGATGCTGCAACAGCAGAACAAATTGTTGAGATTTTCACTGAAGTTGTGATTGCACCAAGCATTAGTGATGAAGCAAAAGAGATTTTCGCAACCAAGAAGAACCTGCGTTTGTTGGAAACAGGTGGTTTGCCTGACATCCGCACAGTGGGTCAGGTTTGGAAACAAGTATCAGGTGGATATTTGATCCAAGACCGCGATAATGGATTTATTGGTTTGGATGATCTGAAAGTGGTGACAAAACGTGGCCCATCTGATGATGAGTTGCGCGATATGTTGTTTGCATGGAAAGTGGCAAAACACGTGAAATCAAACGCGATTGTTTATGTAAAAGACCAAGCGACAGTAGGTGTTGGCGCAGGCCAGATGAGCCGTGTGGACAGTACACGCATTGCAGCGCGTAAATCTATTGATATGGCTGAAGCCATGGGATTGGATACACCATTGACCAAAGGCTCTGTTGTGGCATCTGATGCGTTTTTCCCATTCTCTGACGGTTTGTTAACGGCCGCAGAAGCCGGTGCAACGGCTGTTATTCAACCTGGTGGTTCTATGCGTGATGACGAAGTCATCAAAGCAGCGGACGAAGCTGGTTTGGCAATGGTTTACACAGGCATGCGCCACTTTAGACACTAAGGACTATAATTATGGGTAAAACAGCACTTGTCGCCATTATTACGTTTCTGATTGATCAGTTTACGAAATGGTACGTGGTGTTTTATCTGCGGTTGGTTGATGGGCGCGAAATTGATGTGATCCCACCATTGCTGAATTTTAGAATGGGTTGGAATGATGGTATTAATTTCGGCCTGTTTGGGAATGATTCTGAAATCATGCGCTGGGGGTTAATTATTTTAGCTGTCGCAATTTCGACCGGTGTTTTGTGGTATTCACGTCAATTTACAGGATGGTTTGCTGCTGTTTTGTTTGGTTGTGTGATCGGTGGAGCGCTTGGAAATGCGCTTGATCGTGTCATTCACGGGGCTGTTGCCGACTTTTTGAACATGTCGTGTTGTGGCTGGCAAAACCCTTCTGTGTTTAACGTTGCAGATATATTTGTCTTTGCGGGTGCCTTTGGTTTCATATTCTTTTCAGAAAAGCTGCCAAAGAAGGCGTGACGCGGGTATAATTCTAGGGTAAACAGCATGAAAAGAGTTTCTTGGGGTGTGTGCAGCACATGATTTTTCGTTCGAATACAGTTATTTTAATGCTTGTTGTAAGCATGGCGGTCACTGCGTGTGGGCGTGATAAAGAAATTTTTGACAAGAATGGCGATTTTAAAATTCGTGATGCGGGTCCTGATGAGTTCGCGATCGTGCCAACAAAAGAGCTGGAAATTCCTGAAGATACGACAACTCTGCCTGAGCCCGCTCTAGGATCGGTCAACCGCGTTGACTTAGTGCCACAAAAAGATGCTGTTGCAGCGTTGGGTGGTCAACCAGATCGTTTAGATAGCACATTGGTTGCAAATGATGAGCAAGCTTTGATTGCTGCGGCATCTCGCAATGGCGTTTCTGCGGATATCCGTGATCAGATTGCTGAGGACGACAAAAAATTCAATAAGAAGAATCGTCGTAAGCGTTTTGAACGTTGGTTTGGATTTGGCAGTCGATTGAAGACATACCAAAATCAATCTATTGAGCAGACACAAGAATTGAATCGCCTGCGTCGCCAAGGTGTGCGTACGCCATCCGTTACATCAGCGGAATAAATCTTTAATCTTCACAAATGCGTATGTTTTATTGCCTAGGGGAATAATTGCTCCTAGGTATACCTGAAGAAGTTTTCAAAAGGCTGCGATATTAGCATGAAGATAATTACAGGTTTTATTGCGTTTGCTGCATTTTTAATACCATCGGTTCTATATGCGGAAAACGTAACATCTTTCGAATTAGATAATGGTATGCAAGTGGTTGTGATAGAGGATCACCGTGCCCCAGTCGTAACGCATATGGTTTGGTACCGCGTTGGTTCTGCCGATGAAAAGGCGGGTAAGTCAGGTATTGCGCATTTCCTAGAACATTTGATGTTCAAAGGGACTGAAACTATGAAATCCGGAGAGTTTTCTGAGATTATTGCCGCGAATGGCGGGCAGGAGAATGCTTTTACGTCATATGACTATACGGCTTATTTCCAACGTGTGTCTGCTGACCGATTGTCATTGATGATGAAGTCAGAATCAGATCGGATGCAAAATTTGATCTTATCTGAAGAAGAGGTTTTGCCAGAACGTGATGTTGTTATTGAAGAACGCAATTCACGTACTGAAAACAACCCAAGTGCATTGTTGGGCGAACAGCGTCGTGCCCTACAATATCATAATCACCGCTACGGCGTTCCTGTGATTGGTTGGATGCATGAGATTGAGCAGCTGAACAGACAAGACGCTCTGGATTTTTATAAGACTTATTATGCGCCGAATAACGCAATTTTGGTTGTAGCAGGAGATACAACACCCGAAGAAGTACGTGAATTAGCGATAGAGCATTATGGACCACGTACACCGTCTTCGACTTTACCGGAACGTGCCCGCACACAAGAGCCTCCTCATCTGGCACCTGCACGTATTGAGATGAAAGATGCGCGTGCACGCCAGCCACAATTTGTTCGGACATATTTGGCTGAAAACCGTAAGTCAGGTGATCAAAAAGAAGCTGCTGCGTTGGTTATGTTGGCAGAGTTACTAGGCGGTTCAGGTCTTACATCTTATTTCGGGCAAGAATTACAATTGAAGCAGAAAGTTGTTGTTCAAAGCTCTGCATTTTATAGTGGATTGTCTTTGGATCAGGATACTTTTGGCGTCTATATTTTACCTTCGCCTGGTACTTCACACGAAGAAGCTGAAGCAGCTTTGGATAAAGCGTTAGAGACGTTTTTGGAAACTGAGATTGATGTCGCACATCTAGAACGTTTGAAAAAACAATCGAAGGCAGCGCAAATTTTTGCACGCGACAGCCTAGCTGGTTTAGCACGCGAATATGGCAGTGCTTTAACATCAGGTTTAACTATTGAAGATGTCCAAGCTTGGCCTGATATTTTACAATCGGTTACCGCCGACGATGTGATGGCTGCAGCGCGAAAAGTTTTAAATATAAACAACTCGGTTTCGGCCTGGTTATTGCCAGAGACGAAGGGATAAGATTATGCGTTTTATTGTTACATTTATCATTTGGTCACTGAGTGCAGTTGTTGCCGTTGCCGAGACGAATATTCAGCAAGTCACGACAAAAGGTGGGATTACGGTTTGGTTGGTGGATGAACCAAGTATTCCATTTGTAGCCCTAGAAGTTGCTTTTAAAGGAGGGGCATCATTGGATGCTCCTGAAAAGATGGGTGCAACCTATTTAATGGCCGGACTTTTGGAAGAAGGTTCTGGTGATATGGATGCATCGGCATTTTCGCGTGCAACAGAAGAGTTGGCTGCAAGTTTTGGCTTTGATGCAAGTCGTAACAGTGTTTCTATTTCGGCGCGTGTTTTAAAAGAGAACCAAGACGAAGCTTTGGGTTTGCTAAAGCAAGCGATTACGAACCCAACTTTTTCGGACGCCTCATTTGAGCGGGTTCGTAAACAAGTAGAAGCAATTGTAAAATCTAACCTATCAAGCCCTCAAAAAATTGCATCTAGTGCATTGAATGCAATTGCCTACCCAAGCCATGTTTATAGTCAACCTTTAGAAGGCACATTGGAAACGGTTGCTGGGTTAACTGTTGAAGACATGCGAGTTGCGCATAAAAACGCTATGGCGAAAGATCGTATTTTTGTAAGCGTAGTTGGTGATATTCGCGCAGAAGACGTTGGCCCAATGGTTGACAGTTTGGTAGAGGATTTACCCGATACAGGTAAAGCCCTGCCAGAAAAAACAGAGTTCAAAGCGTCTGGTGGAATTACTGTTGTGGATTACAACACACCGCAAACAGTAGCGCTTTGGGCGCACGCTGGAATTGATATTGAACATCCAGATTTTTTCGCGGCTTATTTAATGAACCACGTGATGGGCGGCAGTGCATTTTCATCGCGTTTGACTATGGAAGTGCGTGAAAAACGTGGGCTGACATATGGTGTGTATTCATATCTTGCATCGCAAGAATACGCTGACAGTTATGTTGGTAGTGTTTCATCTTCGAATGACCGGATTAAAACGGCAATAGACGTGATCAAAGAAGAGTGGCGTAAGATGGCTGATAATGGTGTTACGCAAGAAGAATTGGATGCCGCTAAAAAATACCTAACTGGTGCGTATCCATTGCGGTTCGATGGTAACGGACAGATTGCAAGCTTGCTCGTTGGTATGCAAATGAATGGGTACCCAATTGATTACCCAAAGACACGAAATGACAAGGTAAATGCAGTGACTTTGAGCGATGTAAACAGGGTCGCGAAAGAGTTGTTAAAGCCGGAAGCAATGCGCTTTGTGGTGGTTGGTAAGCCAGAAGGTCTGGTTTCGACTGATTAACCCTAAGACCACTGTCGAATCGCGGGTATTCATGCTATCTATAGTGGTATGAATACGCATACCCCCAATATAAAGGGCGAACGCCCCGAAATCCGTCAATTGGATGATGCTGCTGCAAACCGTATTGCAGCGGGCGAAGTGGTGGAACGCCCAAGTTCTGCTGTGAAGGAGTTGGTTGAGAATTCTTTGGACGCGGGCGCAACGCGTATTGATATTGCTTATGCGGATGGGGGCAAGACGCTGATCCGTGTTTCTGATGATGGGATTGGTATTCCAGAAGATCAATTACACCTTGCTTTATCGCGCCATGCGACGTCAAAAATTGATGGCACAGATTTGTTGAATATCAGCTCCTTTGGTTTTCGCGGCGAGGCTTTGCCTTCCTTGGGCGCAGTGGGCCGATTGACGATTTCATCGCGTGGGTTCGAGACGGATCATGCATCAGAAATTACGGTAAATGGTGGGGATATTGGCCCGATTAAGCCTGTGGCGCGATCAAAGGGCACAACGGTTGAGTTGAACGATTTGTTTCATGCGACCCCTGCGCGTTTGAAATTCTTGCGAACGGATCGTGCCGAGGCACAGGCGATCACAGATGTGATCAAACGTTTGGCAATGTCAGAACCGTATGTGGGGTTCACATTGCGCGATGTGTCTGGAGGCGGGCAGGGGCGTGTGACGTTCCGCGCTGACGCGCAATCAGGTGATTTGTTCGATGCGGTGTTAGGGCGGTTGCGGTCTATCCTTGGAACAGAGTTTGCAGAAAATTCTGTGGCATTGGATTTTCAACGCGAAGGGCTGTCTTTGCATGGTTATGCGTCGCTGCCGACTTATTCACGTGGGGCTGCGATTGGGCAGTATCTGTTTGTGAATGGGCGTCCTGTGAAGGATCGATTGTTGCTGGGTGCTGTCCGCGGCGCCTATTCCGATTACCTAAGTCGCGACCGCCATCCTGTTGTGGCGTTATTTATCGAATGTGATCCGACATTGGTGGATGTGAATGTGCACCCTGCTAAGGCAGAAGTACGCTTCCGTGATCCTGCTGGCGCACGTAGCCTGATTGTATCTGGTTTGCGTCATGCACTTTCTACGGCGGGTCACCGTGCGTCTTCGACTGTAGCTGATGCAACTATAGGGGCGTTTCAGCCAGAGGCTCGGCCTACGGCGCCTGTGTATCAGATGGATCAACGCTCGCGCCCGACAATGGTGCCACCTGTTTCATCACCTGTACAATCTGGGTTTGCGGATGTGCAGACGGAATATTCAGGACGTGTGGAGCCTGTTATTGCAACGGTTGAATTGGAAGACGTTGCCGATAAACCCCTTGGGGCGGCGCGTGCGCAACTGCATGAGAACTATATTATTGCACAAACGCCTGATGGTTTGGTGATTGTGGATCAACATGCAGCACATGAACGGTTGGTGTATGAAAAACTGAAAAACCAAATGGCAGCGAATGGCGTTGCATCGCAAGCATTGTTGTTGCCAGAGGTTGTTGATCTGTCTGAAAATGAACGGCTGGTATTGATTGATGTTTTGGACGAGTTGGCGAAGTTCGGATTGGTGATCGAAGAGTTTGGTGGCAATGCCGTTTGTGTGCGTGAAACCCCTGCGATTTTAGGCGAAGTGAATGCACAGGCTTTGGTGCGGGACATTTGTGATGAGTTGACGGATCAGACGACGACAAAGGTGGTTGCGGATAAAATCGAAGCAATCTTATCGCGTGTGGCATGTCATGGATCTATCCGTTCAGGGCGGCAAATGCGTGCCGAGGAAATGAACGCGCTGCTTCGGGAAATGGAAGCGACACCGCATTCGGGGCAATGTAACCATGGGCGCCCAACCTATGTGGAATTAAAATTGGCAGATATTGAACGGTTGTTTGGACGCACATGATAGAGATTGATGGACAGGTTTATGCGTTTAACGATCCGCTGGTGATCGGCGTGTTTGTAGCAGCTATTGTGCTGCTGCTCGTGGTGGTTTTGTTGATCACATCAGTGCGCCGCGCGGGGCGATCGCAAAATGCGGTAGAACAAGTTGCTATGCAATTTGGGCGTTTGAATGAGGACATTAAAACGCTGGGTGCTAACCAACAGCAGCTGGCAGGGAATTTGCAAAGTGTGTCTGATACACAGTCGAATGCGCAGGTGACGATGATCCAAACGATGGAAAAACGGTTGGCGACTGTGCAGCAACATATGAATGATACGCTGCACACGAATGCATTGAAATCCGCACAATCCTTGCATGAAATGCAGGAGAGGATGAAGGAAAGCTTGCATGGGTCATCTGAGAAAACCACACAATCTTTGACGCAATTACAAGAACGTTTGGCAACGATTGATAAGGCGCAGACAAATATTGAAAAGCTGTCTGGGGATGTGTTGGGTCTGCAAGATATCCTGTCGAATAAACAAACGCGCGGGGCGTTTGGTGAGATCCAGCTGAATGATATAGTTTCAAAGGCGTTGACGCCTGAGGCCTATAGTTTTCAAGCTACCTTATCGAACGGCAAGCGTGCGGATTGTTTGATCCATTTGCCAAACCCACCAGGGCCGATTGTGATCGATTCTAAGTTTCCATTAGAGGCATATGAAGCTTTGCGAAATGCACAGACGGATGAACAAGTGGTTGTTGCAGGACGTTTGATGAAATCATCTATTCGGGCGCATATCAAAGCGATCAGCGAGAAGTATATTATTGATGGTGAAACGGCTGATGGAGCGTTGATGTTCTTACCATCCGAGGCGGTTTATGCAGAGCTTCATGCGAATTTTGCAGAAGTCGTGCGCGAAGGGTTTGATGCACGTGTTTGGATTGTTTCACCTACAACTTGTATGGCGACATTGAATACGATGCGTGCTGTGTTGAAAGATGCGCGGATGCGCGAACAGGCGGGAGCCATTCGCAAAGAACTGGGCGCGCTGTTCAAAGATGTAGAACGTCTTGGGGGGCGTGTGGAAAATCTTGACCGTCATTTTTCACAAGCCAGCAAAGATATCGAAGATATTAAGATTTCTGCAACCAAAGCCGGCACGCGTGCCAAACGATTGGATGCGTTCGATTTTGAAGAAATTGCGGATAATTCGGCCGATGTGGTGAAATTGAACCCTAAAACAGGCGCATAATTTCTATTCCAGCAGCGTCACCGTGTCCCTTTCTATAGATATATTTATTAGGCAAGGTAGACGACAGAACGTTATTAACTGGTAAGGCTTGTAATGCTTAAAGATCATCCGCAGCGTGAAATGTTATCGCGTGAGCTACACGCGCGTCCTTTTCCAAAGGTGAATGCACCCGCTTCTGTTGCTTATTGGGCAATTGTGTCTGAGGGCAGCCCGAGTAAAGACCGCGCTGTTTTATCAAAGCTTTTAAAGCTTATGGGTCACGAAGATATCAAACCCGAAGGCAGTCATTTTTATAGCCGATTGGGAGAATACCAACTGAAATGGGAACGGCATACAGAATTTGTGTCCTATACGCTGTTTGTCCCGCGCGAGAAAATGGAACTCTTTCAGAATAATCCACATGACTTGTTCCCAAAACAATGGATGGAGAAATTCAATGGGCAGATTTTAACGTCGTGCTTTTTGGATGTCTTAGGGCCATTTGGCCAGAAAGAGGCTGAGGGTTATGTAACCAAGGAATTTTTTAAACATTTCTCGGCTGAAAGCTTGGCTGTGAATTATGTTCTGGATCGTGAAGCGGTTGTTGCCAGTGACTTCACAATGGATGAAAATGGTCACATCAAAATTGCAGTGATGGCGATTGGACAGGTTGGAGAAAACCGTTTGGGGCGGATTGTTCAACGCTTGTTTGAAATTGAAACCTATAAGACCTTGGCGATGTTAACATTGCCTGTGGCGCGAGATATTTTTGCACAAGTTGGTGTGTTGAATAAAAGTCTGACGGATGCCGTACATGCGATTGCCGAAGGAGAGGGCACATCGCAAGAACGGTTAGATGCGCTTTTGTCTGTGGCAGCCAAAATCGAATATCTACAATCACAAAGCGCTTATCGCTTTAGTGCTGTCGAAGCATATAATGCTATTGTTTCCCAACGTATTCAGGTGTTGCGCGAAGAACGCTTGCAAGGGCGTCAAACATTTACAGAATTTATGATGCGCCGTTTTGATCCCGCAATGCGAACCTGCGAATCTGCACAGGCGCGTTTGCGGGATATTTCGGCACGTGCGGCAAGGGCATCTGATCTGTTGGCAACGCGTGTGACCGTGCGGACAAATGAACAGAACCGTGTGTTGCTAAAACAAATGGATGAACGGGCATCTTTGCAATTGCGTTTACAAGAAACCGTTGAAGGTTTGTCTGTGGTGGCAATCAGTTATTATGCTGTGAATTTAGCAACTTACCTGTTGATCCCTGTTGCAAAGACATTGCATTTTGAAAAGTGGCAACTGACCTCTGCATTGATCATTCCAACGGTCTTGATTGTCTGGGGTCTGATCCGCCGTATCAAACGGCATGTTAGCAAAGACAAGTAAGCTGATTTAGAACGTTTGTTTCCGATTATGTGCTTTTACGCCTATATTTAGGTCTAAAGGCGCATTTGAGCTATGCTACGTCGGGAATCCGAATTGCATTTTCGCATATTAATTGCATAAATATCGGTAGCCTATTGCCAACAGGAGCATGCCACGTGTCTGATACCATCAAATTTACATTAGACGGAAAAGAAGTTTCCGCCCAGAAAGACGAAACAATCTGGGAAGTTGCGAAACGTGAAGGAACAACGATCCCACACCTGTGCCACTCTGGTAAAAAAGGGTATCGTTCGGATGGTAACTGTCGCGCATGTATGGTGGAAATTGATGGCGAACGCACATTGGCGGCGTCGTGTATCCGCACACCATCCGAAGGTATGGTCGTAAAAAGCGGGTCTAACCGTGCAGAAACTGCACGTAAGATGGTTATGGAATTATTGGTAGCAGATCAGCCGGCCCAAGACGAAGCGCATGATAAATCATCGCATCTTTGGGATATGGCAGAGATGCAGGGTGTATCTGAAAGTCGCTTCCCACAAATCGAAGAACCACGCGTACCACTGTTGGATGACAGTCACGTTGCTATGTCTGTGAATTTGGATGCTTGCATTCAATGTAACTTGTGCGTGCGTGCATGTCGCGAAGTGCAAGTGAACGATGTGATCGGCATGGCAGGCCGCGGTGCGGATGCGAAAATCGTGTTCGATATGGATGACCCAATGGGCACATCCAGCTGTGTGGCTTGTGGTGAATGTGTTCAAGCCTGTCCAACAGGTGCGTTGATGCCTGCGAAAGCTGTTGATGAGAACCAAGTGGGTGATAGCAAAGATTTTGATCGCGAAGTAAAATCCGTTTGCCCATTCTGTGGTGTTGGCTGTCAGATCAGCCTGAAAATTAAAGACGACAAAGTGGCATGGGTTGATGGTATTGATGGACCTGCAAATGAAAACCGTTTGTGTGTAAAGGGCCGTTTTGGTTTCGATTACATTGACCACAAACATCGTGTTACAAAACCTATGATCCGTCTTGAAGGCGCTGAAAAAGGTTTAAATGTTGATCCGAATAATCCATGGACGCATTTCCGTGAAGCTTCATGGGAAGAAGCAATGGAATTTGCTGCTGGCGGTTTGGCTAAATTGCGTGATGAGCAGGGTGGTAAAACGGTAGCTGGTTTTGGCTCTGCTAAATGTACAAACGAAGAAGCATATCTATTCCAAAAACTAATCCGTCAGGGTTTTGGGCATAACAACGTCGATCACTGTACACGTCTATGTCACGCATCCTCTGTTGCTGCTTTGATTGAAAACGTCGGCTCTGGTGCTGTGACGGCAACGTTTAACGAGATTGAAAATTCCGATGTTGCGATTGCGATTGGCTGTAACCCAATTGAAAACCACCCAGTGGCCGCGACATACTTTAAACAGTTCACCAAGCGCGGTGGTAAGTTGATCGTGATGGATCCTCGCGGTGTTGGCTTGGGTAAACATGCGACACACCGTTTGAAATTCCGTCCTGGTACAGATGTTTCTATGTTGAATGCAATTATGCATACGATCGTGGAAGAAAAATTATACGATCAGCAGTATATCGAAGCGTACACAGAAAACTGGGAAGCACAAAAAGCACATCTGAAAGATTTTTCTCCTGAGAAAATGTCAGCGATTTGTGGCATTGAAGCAGAAGAGTTGAAAGAAGTTGCTCGTCTATTCGCGAATGCAAATGCAGGCATGATTTTCTGGGGTATGGGTGTTTCCCAACACATCCACGGTACAGACAATTCACGTTGCTTGATTTCTTTGGCATTGATGACAGGTCAAGTCGGGCGCCCAGGCGCGGGCTTGCACCCATTGCGTGGTCAGAACAACGTACAAGGTGCATCAGACGCTGGTTTGATCCCGATGTTCTTGCCTGATTATCAAACAGTGACAGATGATGGCGTGCGTTCTGCATTTAATGAGGTTTGGAAAAGCGACGTTGATTTCGGCGCAGAAAAAGGTCTGACCGTTGTAGAGATTATGGATGCTGTCCATGATGATAAAATTAAAGGTATGTACATTCTTGGTGAAAACCCTGCGATGTCTGACCCTGACGTAGAACACGCACGCGATGCACTTGCTAAACTAGAACATTTGGTTGTTCAGGATATTTTCGTGACAGAAACAGCGAACTACGCTGATGTTATTCTGCCTGCCTCTGCCTTTGCAGAGAAGAACGGGACTGTAACAAATACAAACCGTCAGGTTCAAATGGGCCGCCAAGCTGTAACACCTCCAGGTGAAGCACGTGAAGATTGGGCGATCACTACAGAATTGGCACAACGTTTGGGATTGAATTGGGATTATACGCATCCATCACAAGTGTTTGCTGAGATGAAGATGAACATGGGTTCATTGGATAACATCACATGGGAACGTTTGGAAAATGAAGCGGTGACATATCCGTCATTATCACCGACAGACCCAGGTCAGGCGATTGTGTTTGGTGATGGTTTCCCGCGTCCAGAAGGCCGTGCAAAGTTCACACCAGCCAGCATTATCGCACCTGATGATGTGCCTGATACAGAATACCCAATGATCCTGACCACTGGTCGGCAGTTGGAGCATTGGCACACAGGTTCTATGACACGCCGTTCAATGGTTTTGGATGCGGTTGAACCAGAAGCAAACTGCTCTATGCACCCACGCACATTGCGTTCATTAGGCGTAGAACCTGGGGGTATGGTACGTCTGACAACGAAACGTGGTTCTGTGACCGTCATGGCACGTGCTGACCGTGCGATTGCAGAAGATATGGTGTTCCTGCCATTTGCATATGTGGAAGCGGCTGCGAATATTCTTACAAACTCTGCACTTGATCCGTTTGGTAAGATTCCAGAATTCAAATTCTCAGCTGTGAAGGTTGAAAAAGTTTCTAACGCGATTGCTGCTGAGTAAGATTTTAAAGCTTGGCGCTTTTAAACGCCAAGCTGATTATCTAAGCTGCTAATACAATTGATAAATCGCCAGATTTGCGTCTGAGTGCGTGTGTTTCTGCCAGATCTGGATCATCCATCCATGCTTGCGCTGCTGCTTTGTCTGGGAAACGTAATATAACCGCTGCATCAGGTACGGCCCAATTCCCATCTAGAATTTGATTGTCTCGTCCTATTAAAACGATTTCACATCCATGCGTCTTTAAAGCAGCTGCAGCCACTTCTTTATATTGTGCAAAGACATCTGGGTTGGTGATTTTCAACTGTATATATAGGTAAACCATTTTATTCTCCTTGTGATGGGGAAAGGTATAAAATGATTTAAGGCATGCAAAAACACGTGAATAATATTATTATATATGCAAAAATGCATGTATGAGTGCTGATTGGGAAGACATAAAAACAGTTTTGAGCTTAGTCGAAAATGGGTCGCTTGCGAAAGCAGGTGCTGCGATGGGCTTGAATTATACAACTGTAGCTAGGCGAGTTGCTCGCATTGAAGGTACGCTCGGTAAGACACTATTTTTAAAAAACAAGGCTGGATATATCCCCACCGAAGCTGGGCTGAAAGTAGCAGAAACAGCGCGTTTCATGGATCAACACAACAGTGATTTGATGCGATCCTTGTCTGCGGAACATGAAGATTTAAGCGGCCGCTTAACGATTACAATTCCCCCGCTCTTAGTGAATCCTTTTTTAGCAGGTGTATTCAAGATTTTCAAAGATCAGCATCCGAATGTAGAATTGAACATTCTTGCTACTAATAAAAATTTGGATTTGAATAAACCAGAAGCGGATATTGCGATCCGTGTTAGTAATTCACCTGATGAAGCACTTGTTGGGCAAAGATTAGCAAAGCAAAGGTCAGCTTCGTTTGCATCTGCGGAACTTGCACAGTCCTTACAAAACAACCCCAAACAGAAAGTGCCATGGGTGGGTTTGCTGAATTGGAAAAACGCGCCAAAAGCATCCATTCGCAATTACCCTGATGCAGAAATCGTTTACAGGTTTGATGATATGTCTGCACTTATGGGTGCCGTACAATCTGGATTGGGGGTTGCGCGAATGCCCATGTTTCTAGGATATGCTTCTAATATTGTTCAGGTGCCAATTTTGCAGCCACAACCCTATTGGGATATTTGGGGGTTAACACACCATGATTTGCGTGATGCACCTAAAGTCTCTGCATTTAAAAACATTCTTATTCCGTTTTTCAAGGAACGAGCGGATGTGTTTTGGGGGAATGATTGCCCTGAATACGAAAAAGCTGACCTATAAAATAGGCCAGCTTACTAGATTGGGATATCTAGAGGTGTCTAGAATGAGAACTTAGCACCTAGACCAAGTACAGTACCTTCGACGTCTTCAGATCCACCTGCAGCGCCAGCGTCATTAAACTGTTCCGTGAAGTCTACATTCGCTAGGAATGCAGAAACCTTAAAGCTTGAATTCACTGTATATGTTGCTGCAGCAATGACGATGTCAAGTTCTTCGCGTCCAGCGATTGCAACGTTTTCATCATCAATATTTTCGCCATTGAAGTATGTTAATGAATAGCTCCATGGGCCTGCCGCATAACCAACACCAACATCGAATGAACGACCGTCATCAGATGCGGTACCATCTTGTTCTGCATATGAACCACCGATTGTAAAACCATTCCAACCTAAGTTAATACCACCGCCCCAAATTTCTGGGTCATCTTCTGCAGGGTTTGCTGACGATGCGATGCCGTAACGTGCAGATAAACCAACATCTAAAGCACCAAATGATTGATCATATGAAACCCCGATATCCACGATATCAGTTAGGATGTCTGCATCGTTATTATTTACTGGGCCATTCCCTTCGCCACCATCACGTGCGTATGAAATACCAGCTTTGAAGCCACTGAAATTTGGCGTGAAATATGTGATACGGTTTGCATCATTATTACGGCCATTTTCAAGAAATGTTGTGCCTAGAGTCCCACGAAAAAAATCATCTCCAGTGTTTACGCCGCCTGCTGTGCCAGAGAACGGAACGAATGCAGTCAATGAACTAGAGTTCGCAAAAATTAATGATACATCTGGTGCAGCTTTGGTTAGTTTGTAACCAGCTGAATTTTCAGAACCAATCAGAACTTGGCCAAAATTACCTGTAATGGAAATGAACGATTCATCGATTTGATCTGGATCACTATCAGAGCCAGCTTCCAATTGAATTTCAGCGCCAATTTTGATGCCATTATCTAAAGTTACAGATGGTTTGAAAATAATCTCAGCATTTGTAAAAGTATCTGCGCCATCAAAATCTGTGCCAGCAGGGCTGTCTACCGAACTAAAAGCTAGGATTGAGTTGAAAAAGCCACCAACTTTTACATCGACAGCATTATCCGCAGCAAAAGCCATGCTGGAAAAACCAGTCATCGCTAATGTCGTGGTGCATAGTAACGTATTCTTCATTTTGAATATCTCCCATGAGTGAAGTTTCGTTAAACCCCTCTTAGGCCATTCTATTCATTTTAAGATAGTAAATATTTCGTAAGTTGTTGTTGTATAACGTTAATGTCAAATAATTCTCACAGAATATTACATTATAGTGATTACTATTTTGTGCACGCACACGAGTTCGTGTGCCTTAATAATTTGAAAATGACATCACTGTGAGATGACCTATTTATCGATGTATAAAGAAACGGCAAAAAAATTAAGATCAGACTTTCTGATATCCACGCTGTAGATTCGTTTTGCGAATATTATCTGCTGCATGTGAGGCACTTAAAAGGTCTGGGAATAGGTCAATGATCTGACGACCATTGCCACCGACGAGACCCCATTCTCGAAGAACGGAAAATTCTTCAAAAAGATTAGCACAAATCTCTATTCGGTAGAACCGAGCAGAAGACTTTTGGGGGTCATTGTTCAACATAAGGCAGCATGTCATGAAGTGATTCTAGCAAGCTGTGATTCGAGGCTCAAGCAGATTTTTCTATGTCTTTTACCAAGTGTCCGCGATAGCGCGCGAGCAATCCACATATAGGTGCGCTTAGAGCGACGTCAAAATGGAAAAGACCATTTTCCTCGTATTCGCGTGTTTCACTTTTCGGTAACAAAAATCGCGGCATTGGAACACCAAGAAACCACCCTTTACGAACTGGCATTGTGATTGAATTATTGACGATGGGCAATTCCATTTCAAATGTCATTGGGCCAAAACGTTCTTTGAAGTGGTTGGGGCGTGAAAGTGTTAAGACTGAGTGGAACGATTTACCATCAAAGGTTCTGCGCCAAATTTCTTGTTGCTCTGTACATTTCATATCCACGTTGACTGAAATTTCTGTACCTGCCTTTGGAAACCCGAAGAGATTTGCGATAAAATGACTTAACCAGTTATTCCCTCGGGATACTGAGGTTAGGCCAGAAAAACTCGCATATTCAACTTGTGAATGTAGCAATTGTACCGTTTGTGGAAGTTGGTGGAATACAGACCCTAATGCAGTTTCGAAAAGCGGTTTGTATTTTGCAGTATCCGCGGCTTCTGTAATCTTCAAATCTTGAAATGCATCTCGTAAATCAGTGAGCGTTACATCTGAAATACAAGGCCGTGCTCCTGAAGGGATGGTTGTGCGTTTTAATAATGCACGTGGCGTGACAACTGGCATATACGGGCCATGTCCATGCGTTGCCCATAATTGCCAAATCTTTTGGACGAGACATTCGTTATTTTGACCGATGACCTTAACAAACATACCGCCTTCATCCGTTCCAAAAGGCTTTGTTGGCAGAGCGCATAAGTGGCAAAGTTTGATGATCCAATTGGGTGGTGGCTTTTTACGGAATCTGTTTAAAACTGCGATCGCATCTACCGCCCAGTTTAACAGCCTTAGCTCTTGCCCCGCGCGAAATGTGACTGATTGCGCTTTGAAATGATCTGGGAAAAGGACCATATCTGGTACTGATATGGTTTTTGCAGATCGCTTTTCGCCATTTGTAAAAGTATAGCTCCGCTTGTCTGACCAGCTATTGTCTATGCGCCACTTTTCACCACGCCATGATTTTTGTGGCAAACCAACCTGAGATAAAATACTTTTAATAACAGAATACCCGCGTGGCGCAGTATTCCCTGGTAAAATTGCGGTTTCGATGCTGCTGATATGATCTAATTTTTGAGACAGTTCTGTGACGACAGCTGCTGACACAGCCGGTACGCTAGACGCCCCTGATAATACATAGCAACCTTTTTGCTTTGCTCGGATATCTAGTTGCGTAATCCCATTTGTAAACTCTGCGCTATCTGACAAATCAATATAATTCATCCCATTTTCAATACAAAACTCTGCAACGCGATAAGGCTTTGCGCCATAAGATTGAAATGGCCCTGAGGCATCTATAATGACAGATGCGCCGACCTTTGACATGCTAGATAAATCTTTATTTCGATCAACATATAATGACTTGGCTTTAAGGTTGTTCGCAAGTTTAGTTGCCTTGTCTAGGTTACGACCTGCAATCCAAATCTCATGACCATCCTTGCAAAGTAATTCACAAAGTTTAGTACCGAAAACACCATATCCACCCAAAACAATCACATTCATTTTAAGAGTCTCTTTTGCAGTTTGGCATCAGGCAAGGCGCACATATCAGTATAACCGAATAATTTGTATCTGTTGCGAGCCATGCGCTGGTATAACCAATCTTGTATGCTGACTGGTAGTATTCGGAAAACAGTTAGGATATGACCAATGCCACCACATTGTTGCCCAACACGTATAATTGCATCCAATGATGAATGAGCACGACCGTTAGCAATATAAAGCCAGCTTTGTGGATCGCTAGGGTTTAAGCAGTAATGTTTTAAAAGAGCAGTTCCCAGGGGTGTTTTCACGGGGGCAATTTTAAAAACTTCTTTTTTATCCATCGCACTTATAATTCGCGCGCCATGACTGCATAATACGCAATCCCCGTCCATTATGAGCAGGTGCATATTATCATCGAATGATGGTATGGTTGGATCTTTTTTGTATGAATATAATTGGTAGGTGTTTAAAACAGACATTGTATTATCTCCACCTTAACCGTGGCCTTTTGCTTATATTAAGGCAAACCATCTATTGTCGCATGGCATAAAAAAAGCCGCCCCAAAGGACGGCTTCTTTAATAATACTACGTGTAGTGATTAACCTTGGCGTGCTTTGAAACGACGCTGTGTTTTGTTGATCACGTATACACGGCCCTTGCGGCGCACGATGCGGCAGTCGCGATGACGCGCTTTCAAAGAGCGAAGTGAGTTTTTGACTTTCATAGTCTTTCTCCATAATCGCGGCGCAATTGCGCCATTAAATTTCATTTTACCCTCTTTCGAGGATGGTGGGCGTAACTGGGATTGAACCAGTGACCCCTTCGATGTCAACGAAGTGCTCTCCCGCTGAGCTATACGCCCGAAAAAGCGAAGGGCCGCGCGAAGCGACCTCAGTCGTTGGGCTTCTATAGGGGGAGTCGGAATAAGGATCAAGAGGTTTTGCACATTAGAATGAAAGGATATAGGGTATTCCATGTGAGGAGCGATAAAAAACGTGAAAAAATACGACTTAAGACTGCCGCTAAAGGTAACAAATCCTGTTATTTTTAGCTCTCCGCATAGCGGGCGCGAATATCCAAAGGATTTCGTGAAAAAGTCTGTGTTATCAAAATCACATTTACGCAGTTCTGAAGATGCATTCGTTGAAGAGCTATTTGCTACGGTGAATGCTTTTGGGTCGCCATTACTGGCTGCTTTGGCTCCGCGGGCTTATGTTGACCTAAATAGAGGGGTGGATGAACTGGACCCAAGTATTATAGAGGGGGCAAAGGCCGCTTATAATAACCCGCGCGTTGCATCTGGTTTGGGGGTTATACCGCGTGTGGTTTCTGACAGGCGTCAAATTCAATCTGGCAAGATGAGCATGGGCGAAGCTTTAAGCCGTATTGAAACGTATTATACACCTTATCATGAAATGTTGGTAGAATTGATAACGCACGCAAAGTCAAAGTTTGGCATGGCGGTGTTATTGGATTGCCATTCCATGCCAAGTGATGCTTTGCAAAATGCTATGGCACCTGGTGGATTGCGCCCAGATATTATTTTGGGAGATCGTTTTGGTGCTTCTACACGGCAAGATGTATTTGATGTGGTTGAAACCGCTTTGAAAGATCAGGGGTTTATTGTGGGACGTAACACACCTTTTGCAGGTGGGTATATCACGCAAAAATACGGTGTGCCCGCGCGAAACCAACATACTATACAAATAGAGATTAATCGCGGGATGTATATGAATGAGAAACGCATTCGACGATCGCGTGACTTTGAAAATGTGCAAACAGCATTGCGCGCAGCATCACGTAATATTTGCGATAGTTTTGGGCAAAATATTTCCTTAGCAGCTGAGTGATTATCGCAACGAGCGCCCTTTTAAAATTGCGTCCTTGCCGAAGCGCTCTTTGATTTTATCTGCAGCGCGTTCTATTTTTTCACGCTTTCCAGCATCAGGATCTAATAAATTCCCTAAGGAATGAACATCATCCACCTTTGTCAGGCCACTGATGCCGACACCTATTAAACGGAAAGGGGCATTCTCGATGACAGCGTCCAACAGCGGTTTCGCATGGGTATATATCATGTCAGCCACTTGTGTTGGGTCTGATAGGGTTATTCGACGCGTCAGTATCTGATGATTGCTTTGCTTCACTTTCAGAGTTACAGTCTTCCCCATAATATCTTTAGCCTTAGCGCGGTAAGAGACTTGTTCTGCTAGCCGCCATATATGACCGTCAAGCAGGCTTGGGTCGCTGGTATCTTCGGAAAAAGTGGTTTCTTTGGAAATGCTTTTCACAGGCGCAGAAGCGTTGACGTTCCTGTAATCTTGCCCACGGCTAAGGTGCCATAAACGATCGCCCATCACACCGAAACGATCCACCAAAGCTTTGCGTTCGCGGCGGCGTAGGTCTGCGAATGTTCGGATGCCATCACGTTCTAATGTGCCTTGCATGACTTTTCCGACGCCCCAAATTTTTTTGATGGGGAGGGGTTCTAGGAAATCTTCGGTCTCGGCTTTGCCGATAATTGAAAAGCCTTTGGGTTTATCTAGATCGGATGCTAGTTTTGCTAGGAATTTGTTGTGCGAAAGGCCGATGGAACCTGAAATGCCCAGCTCATCTTCCATGCGTTTTACAAGCTTTCCTAGGACGACGGCGGGTGGGGCGCCGTGGAGTTTTTCGGTGCCTGTTAAATCGAGGAATGCTTCGTCTAAGGAAAGCGGTTCGATGGCGGGTGTGAGGTCCTCCATGAAACGACGGACTTGGGCCGAGACCTCGGCGTAGGCCGACATACGGGGGGGAAGGATCACTGCTTCTGGACAGAGCTTTAAGGCCTTGAACATGGGCATGGCGGAATGGACGCCTTTGATGCGGGCGATGTAGCAGGCGGTGGAGACGACGCCGCGTTTTCCGCCGCCTATTATGAGGGGTTTATCTTTGATCTCTGGGTTGTCTCGTTTTTCAACGGAGGCATAGAAAGCATCGCAATCCATGTGGGCGATTGAGAGTGTTGTGAGCTCTGGATGAGATAAAACCCGCGGGCTTCGGCATTTGGGGCAGCGGGGGGCTGCATCAAATAAAGCAAAGCAATCTCGGCACATGGATTTCTGGGTCATAGGGGTGTTCTATCACACTATGTCCCAGTTGGGACAGAGGGTTAAGCGTTTGATATATTGATTTAGTAATATTTAAAGAAGCTGAGAGGAGTTGTTTTTTTCCCACCACTCCAATGTATGGGGAATTTCACTTCTAAAGAATGTTTCAAAGTCCATAATATTTGTAAAGGTAGTAAATTTAGCTTTAGTCTCTTTGTATGTAACCAAAGTCATATTGTGGTTTTTCATCACGTTAAGCGTATTTTCTGTGATGGCGTCGTCCAATGTTAGTAAATAAATGCTGGGTATATTTGTTCGATTAAGCTCCTCGACAACTTCTTGCCAACGTTCCCTAATGGTAGTCTTCATGGTCGCGATAATACAATGCGAACGGTTTTCATTGAAAGCTTCCATACTTGGTATGACGCCATCTACCTTTTTCCCCAAGCCTTTTTCAGAAAATAGGCGTTGCCCTAAATGAGATTGAGAAGCATAGGGGATATTCAAGCGGAGCATTATTTGATCAACGATAGCTTCAAATTCACTACCAGCTCTCGAACGCCGAGAATTTGTTTGGCTTTTAGATAGCTCGTAAAAATATGGAAAAATACGACCAGTATAATCTTGGAAAATGTTCGATATGACTGTTAAGAGATCAGATGAATTCTGAGAATTTATGAGGTTGGACTTAGTGTCTTCAGTTATTAATGACTCTAGAATTTCTATAGGTGCATTGCGCTCTTTTAAAAGGATACCAACAACTTCTGTAAAAAATCGAATTTCATAATCTATAAAAGTTTCCCAAACACCTGAACGAATATTTTTAATTAGAGAAGAGATATCCCCAGTCTCTATAAGTTGGTCTAAAGTCTTAATATTAGAGTTGAAATAATCCTCTACAGATTTCACAGGTGCTGGGATCGTTGATTTTCTGACTTTACCAATTGTTTTACGCCACCATTTAATCTCTTCGGCATCTAATTCTAATACAGCCTTAAGGCCATCATGTGTTTCTATAATTTTCAAAGTGGGTTTCCTTAAGGTGATTGTGTAATGTGCATTAAATATCAGTCTGTAATAATTGATGTTATCTCGTTTGCTATAGCTTTAATTACAGGTACGGAAACTGAATTACCAAATTGCCGATAATTTTGAACATCGGAAACCGCGTGGATATTGAACTTTTCAGGAAAACCTTGGATTCTTGCACATTCGCGTGGCGTCAACTTTCGTGGATTTTTGCCAATGTCATTCTGGTCGATCAATATCTCGCTACCATCTTTATAGTATCGTGCACTTATTGTATTGCAGGCGATACTATTCTTGTCGAACAAACTATATCCAAAACCATTACCTTTGGCTTTGTGTTCTTTTTTACGTCTTTGGTGACCTGCCCATAAGCGATCTGAAATTGTGTATTTAGGGTGCACTGTTTTATTGTCTTCTAGAATATTGCTTAAAGGAGATCTCTTTTTATAAGATTCTAATTTATCGAACAGTTCTGCTGCTAAATTCCGTTGGTTTGCTTCTGGAACTTTTTGCTTATTGAAGCCTACAATATATATTCGTTCGCGGTTCTGTGGCACGCCGAATTCGGACGCCTTCAAAACACGATATTCAACGTTATAATCTAAAACTGTTGAAAGGCTTTCTTTGGCTTCTTGAGACATTGGAATATTAGACGGTATGTCTGATATTTTATTGCCTCGCAGAATCTTTAAAATTGTATCGAGCGTGTTGCCTTTGTCATGCCCTTTAAGTTGTTTTACGTTTTCTAAAAGGAATGCTTTAGGTTGGTGGTATGCTAATATTCTTTGTATTTCAAAAAACATTGTGCCTCGAGTATCATAAAATCCCTTTTTTAACCCTGCTTGTGAGAAGGCTTGGCAAGGAAAACCAGCTAGTAAAACATCGTGGGAAGGTATGTTTGATGAAGTGATCTTTGTAATATCCCCTTGCGGTAATTCACCAAAGTTTGCCGCATAAGTTTTTTTTGCGAATTTATCCCATTCTGATGTAAAGACACAACGCCCTTTCAAGTTTTGAAAAGGTAAACGGATGCCGCCAATACCAGCGAAAAGATCAATAAAGTCAAATTTATGATTAGAGTTTCTATCTTTAAACGGAACGTTCGAATTAAGATTCTCGATTTGAAATAGTTTTGAAGACGAAGGGATATGTTCGCCACGTTCCCAACTGCCGACTGTTCGTTCACCACCTTCTTTAAGACCTATGAATTCAGCAAACTCACGTTGGTTTAATCCGAGGTTTTCTCGCTTGTTTTTAATCAAACCTTGGATGGATGAAACTTGAATATTCATTGTGATTGCTCCCTTCGTTAGATTCTAACTTTGATTTAGCGCAGGGTCAAACATAGGATACACCTATTTAGAAAATATTACCGACTAAGTGGAGCTTAAATGATAGGTTATTCTTCCCCCAACCACAGTTCTATCTGATCCAACACAGATGTGATCAGCATGTCTGTGGCGTGTTTGCCTGTGATGTGGAGGAGGTAACCGTTTGGGGTGCATTCTCGGCGGATGTTTATACCGTTTTTTGGGGTGGACAGGCGGTGGGGGCGGTTGGGGGCTGTGCTGCGGTTTTCGCTGAGCCGTGTTTCGGCCTCTTGTATGATGGGTAACAGGCGATTCCATTGGGTGGTGCTGGAAAGGTCGTTTTGTTCGTCGATGGCGGCGATGATGATTTTGCCCCAATCCAAGCGCAATATGTTTGCAAGGCGGATCAGTTGGTTTTGGGTAAGTTGCTCTGGGTCGATCAGGTGACCGTCTAGGACCTCGATCACTTCGGTGATGGCGCGGAGTTTGGAGCGTTTTTGGCGGCTGATTTGGGGGTAGAGTGTGGTGAGGGCTGTTGTGATGCTGTCGAATATACCTGCGTCATGGGCGGTGATGATGATGCGGGCGCGTTCCCATGGGGATAGGTTTTGGCGCACCTCGTTTTCTTCGACCATTGCAGCGAGGGCTTCTTGGCGGTTTTTCGGTGTGCGGATAAGGGCGGTGATGGTGGTGTATTTGCTGTCTTTTGTGGTTTCGGACAGGGTTTGGATGGCTGTTAGGCGGCGGTATCCTGAGATGAGGCCGTAGCCTGTTTTTATGGGGTAAACCTCGATCGGTAGGCGCAGGCCGTTTTGGGCGATTGAGGTTTGCAATTCCTGTTGGGCGTCCGCATCTATTATGGTGCGGTCGCGTGGCAAGGTGGTTGTGTCGATTTCGTTAAGCGGGATGTTTTGTATGTGATCTGTCATGACCGTAATCGTGTGTTGCGGTCATGAAGGAATGGTTATTTGGGCGTGCGCTAGACGGTTTTGAGTTCTTTGATTACCGCTTCTGCGGCGGCTTTGGGGGCGTCCGCTTGCCATATGGGGCGGCCGATGACGATGTGATCGGCGCCGTCTTTTATGGCAGAGGCGGGGGTGGCGACGCGTTTTTGATCGCCTAATGCAGCACCCGTTGGGCGGACACCTGGGGTGACAATGAGTTTGCCGTTTGCTTCGGGTAGGGCGCGGATCATTGCGGCCTCTTGTGGGGATGCGATGACGCCGTCTGCGCCTGCGATAAAGGCGTTGCGGGCGCGCTCAACCACGAGGTCGTGGATATCACCTGCTTTGATCAGGCTTTTGTCGAGGTCGGTACGGTCTAAGGATGTAAGGATTGTGACGGCTAGGATTTTGGTTGCGCTGTCACCGCGGCCTGTGACGGCGGCTTTGACCACGTGAGGATCGCCGTGGACGGTTAGGAAATCTAGGTCGTATTGGGCGATGCCTGCGACGGCTTTTTCGACGGTGGCGCCGATGTCGAAGAACTTCATATCTAGGAAGACGCGTTTACCGCGGTCTTTCAGTTCATTGGCAAGGGCGAGGCCGCCACCCGTGAGCATGCCGAGGCCGATTTTGTAGAAAGACACGCTGTCGCCCAATTTGTCGACGATCTGTCCGCCGTCCAATAGGTTTGGGACGTCTAGGGCAACGATTAGGCGGTCATCAGCGGTCATGGGTGGGCTCCTGTTTTGATTGGGGCTGTCTTGTTGGATCAAGCTGCGAAAGTCAAGGAGTGCGCAAGCGGTGGATGCCTGCGGCGCGGATATTTATCGAAGAAGAAAGATTAGGTGTCTCGCTGCCCCATCATTTTTGCCATATCCAACATGCGGTTGGAGAAGCCCCATTCGTTGTCATACCAGCCGAAGATGCGCAAGAGGCCGCCTTTGGAGACGGATGTTTCTGCACCTGAAATGATCAGGGATTCTGGGCGTGCGCGGAGATCGGTGGAGACGAGAGGTTTGGTTGTCCAGCCGAGGATGTGGTTTTCTTCGCATTTGGCTTTGAGCATAGCGTTTACATCAGCGACGTTGGTGCGTTGGTCTGTTTGAATTGTCAGGTCGATTGCAGAGACGCTTGCTGTTGGCACGCGGATGGCGCGGGCCTCTAGACGGCCAGCCATATGGGGGAGGATTTCGCCGATGAGTTTATGTGCGCTTGTGGTAGTGGGCACCATGGAAAGGGCGGCTGCGCGGCTGCGGGCGAGATCGCCGCGTGGTTTATCGACTGTGGGTTGGCTGGATGTGTAGCAGTGGACTGTGGTCATGTGGCCGCTGACGAGGCCGTATTCTTCGTCTAGGATTTTGACGAGCGGTGCTAGTGCGTTTGTGGTGCAAGATGCGTTTGATACGATGCTTTGGTCAGAGAGTTTTTCGTCATTCGCGCCGATGACCAATGTGATGTCGGATGCTTTTGAGGGGCCAGAGACGAGGACGGATGCAGCGCCTGCTTTCAGACCGCGTTCTTCTACAGAGCGTCCGCCTGTCATGCCTGTGCATTCTAGGACGACGTCGATGTCTGACAGGTCTAATGTGCTGATGTCGGATGTGGCGTGAAAGGGAATGGTTTTGCCGTCGATGATGATGGCGTTTTCTGCCGTTTCCACTGTGCCTTTCCATGGGCCAAAGACGCTGTCGAATTCGAATAGATAGGCGCATGTGTCTAGGGGTTCGATGTCGTTGATAGCCACAAGTTCAAAACCGTTTGGATCGGTTGCCAACATACGCAGGATCGAGCGGCCGATGCGACCGAAGCCATTTAAGAACAGTTTGATTTTACGATCAGCCATTTTTCAGCACTCTATTTTGATATAATCAGCAACAGGGTTAGCGAGTGCATTCATGCGGATCAACAAAAGTATTGTACCATTTTGAAAAGCAAAATGTCTTTTCGGGCAAACAATATTCATTTTGACTGTACCGACCCCTTGCGAGTGGGGTTTATTGTTCCTATCTTTAATCCGAGGCCTGAACCATTGCGTGCCTATAGATAGGGCGCAGAATTTTGAAATCAGGTGCTTATATAAAGGAGAAGACCCATGGACTTAGAAAAGTTCACAGAACGGTCTCGCGGCTTTATTCAAGCTGCCCAGACCATTGCGATGCGCGAAAGCCATCAGAGATTTACGCCAGAACACTTGTTGAAAGCCTTGTTGGATGATGATCAGGGGTTGGCAGCTAATTTGATCAATGCCGCTGGCGGGAATGCGAAATTTGCGTTGGATGGCGTGGATGTTGCACTTTCCAAGCAGCCTAAAGTCAGCGGTTCTGGTGGGAGTGTCTATTTAGACAGTCAGACAGGTAAAGTTTTGGCTGAGGCTGAAAAGCTGGCCAAGAAAGCTGGTGATAGCTTTGTGCCTGTAGAACGGATTTTGACGGCGCTATGTATCGTCAAATCTGATGCACAGAAGATTTTGAAAGAGGCGAATGTGACAGCGCAGGGTTTGAACTCTGCCATTAATGACATTCGCAAAGGGCGTACTGCTGATACGGCATCTGCCGAAGATGGTTATGATGCGTTGAAGAAATATGCCCAAGACCTGACGCAAAAGGCGCGTGAAGGTAAGATTGATCCTATCATTGGTCGTGACGAAGAAATTCGCCGCACGATGCAGGTTTTATCGCGGCGTACAAAAAACAATCCTGTTTTGATCGGCGAACCCGGTGTGGGTAAAACCGCGATTGCCGAAGGGTTGGCGTTGCGGATCGTGAATGGTGATGTGCCTGAAAGTTTGGAAGACAAGCAGTTGATGGCGTTGGACATGGGATCACTGATTGCGGGCGCGAAATTCCGCGGTGAATTTGAGGAACGCCTTAAAGCGGTGCTGACTGAAGTTACGCAAGCTGCTGGTGAAATCATTCTGTTCATTGACGAGATGCACACGCTTGTGGGTGCTGGAGCATCCGAAGGGTCGATGGATGCGTCGAACCTGTTGAAACCTGCGTTGGCGCGTGGCGAATTGCACTGTGTGGGTGCAACGACATTGGATGAATACCGTAAGCATGTGGAAAAGGACGCCGCATTAGCACGTCGTTTCCAACCTGTTTTGGTGGAAGAACCAACAGTGGAAGATACGATTTCTATCTTGCGTGGTATTAAAGAGAAATATGAGTTGCATCATGGTATCCGTATTTCTGATAGCGCGTTGGTGGCGTCGGCGACACTGTCAGAACGCTATATTTCCGACCGGTTCTTGCCCGATAAAGCGATTGATTTGATGGATGAAGCGGCCAGCCGTTTGCGGATGGAAGCGGATAGCAAGCCAGAGGAATTGGATACGATTGACCGCGAATTGCTGCAAAAGCAAATCGAGGCCGAAGCGTTGAAGATGGAGAAAGATGCGGCATCTAAGGATCGTTTGGCAAAGTTGGAAAAGGATTTGGCAGAGTTGCAAGAGCAATCCAGCCAGATGACTGCTCAGTGGCAAGCGGAGCGCGATAAACTGGCCTCTGCCCGCGACATCAAAGAAGAGTTGGATCAGGCGCGGATTGATTTTGAAACCGCGCGCCGTGGTGGCGATTTAGCCAAAATGGGTGAATTGCAATACGGGATCATTCCGCAGTTGGAAGAGAAGTTGAATAAAGCTGAAAAGCAAGGCGATGATGTGATGGTTGAGGAGGCGGTGCGCCCTGAACATATCGCATCGGTTGTTGAACGTTGGACGGGTATTCCAGTGGATAAGATGCTGGAAGGTGAGCGTGACAAACTGCTGCGTATGGAAGAGGAAATCGGCAAACGTGTGATCGGTCAATTTGATGCGATCCATGCGGTATCCAATGCTGTACGCCGTGCCCGCGCTGGGTTGAATGATCCGAAACGTCCGTTGGGTTCGTTTATGTTCCTTGGACCAACTGGTGTTGGTAAAACTGAGCTGACCAAGGCGCTGGCAGAATTTTTGTTCGATGACGACCAAGCGATGGTACGTGTTGATATGTCTGAGTTCATGGAAAAACATTCCGTTGCCCGTTTGATTGGGGCGCCTCCTGGTTATGTTGGCTATGATGAGGGCGGTGTTTTGACTGAAGCGGTGCGTCGTCGTCCGTATCAGGTGATCCTGTTTGATGAAGTCGAAAAGGCGCATCCTGATGTGTTTAACGTGTTGTTGCAGGTTCTGGATGATGGGCAATTGACCGATGGTCAGGGACGCACTGTGGATTTCAAACAGACGCTGATTATTCTGACGTCTAACCTTGGGGCGCAAGCTTTGAGCATCTTGCCAGATGGTGCGGATACAGAAGAAGCTAAGGGGCAGGTGATGGAAGCGGTGCGTGCGCATTTCCGTCCTGAGTTCCTGAACCGTTTGGATGAGATTGTGCTGTTTGATCGTTTATCGCGTGAAAATATGGATGGTATTGTGGACATTCAGTTGGCGATCCTTGGCAAACGTCTGGTTGGTCGCAAGATTGAGTTGGCGATTGATGATGCCGCACAGACTTGGTTGGCGGATCAGGGGTATGACCCTGTTTACGGCGCGCGTCCATTAAAGCGGGTCATTCAAAAAGCTGTACAAGATCCATTGGCCGAGTTGTTGTTGAGTGGTGACGTGCTGGATGGTACATTTGTGGATATAACTGCGGATGATAATGGTTTGGTGATCAACGGTGTTGGCAATGAGCCAAAGAAGCCAGTGGATGAACCTGTACATTAATAAGGAATAGATGATGGGCTGGATTATACGAACTTTGATTTGGGGTCTGGCCCGTCGTTTCCTTGGGTTGCCTGGAATGGCGCTTATAGGTGGGCTTTTGTATTTATATTTTACGCGTGATTTTGGGTTGTTTTAATTCAGATGTTTTATTTGCCCACGTGGCTGTGATCTATTGTTCTCAATAGTGACTTGGCGTTCAACGTTAATGGCATTAGGCTTTTCAGATATTTAATATAGGGGAAGTCGATGATTTTTATGGATGTCGTGGGAAATACTTTACAGTTCTTAGCTACATTATTTGTTATTGCGCTTGGATTGGTGTTTTTAGCCGCGGTTATCATGTTCATCATTGATAGAACGCAAACACAGGATTCTGTGCGGCGTAATTATCCTGTTATTGGGCGGTTTCGAAAGTTATTTACCGAGCTTGGTGAGTTTTTTCGCCAATATTTCTTTGCAATGGACCGTGAAGAGATGCCATTTAACCGTGCACAGCGTGACTGGGTTGCGCGTGCAGGGAGCGGGAAAAGTAATACGATTGCATTTGGATCTACGCGAAACTTGAACTTTTCAGGTACACCTATTTTTGTAAATGCGGCTTTCCCGCCTTTGGATGATCAGGCAACGAAAACGCAACCGCTTCAAATTGGGCCATATTGCAGGACGCCTTATGATGCACCCTCTTTTTTCAACATTTCGGGTATGAGTTACGGGGCTTTGTCGAAGCCTGCTGTGCGTGCGTTAAGCCATGGCGCCAAGGAAGCAAACATTTGGATGAATACGGGTGAGGGTGGTGTATCGCCTTATCATTTGGAAAGTGGATGCGATATTGTTTTTCAGATTGGTACGGCAAAATATGGCGTGCGCGATAAAGAAGGTAATTTGTCAGATGAAAAGCTGAAAGAAGTTGCAGCGCATCCACAAATTAGAATGTTCGAGCTGAAAATGGCGCAAGGTGCGAAGCCTGGTAAGGGAGGTATTTTGCCAGCGGCTAAAGTCAGTGATGAGATTGCAAAAATTCGTGGAATTGAAGTTGGCACACCGAGTATATCGCCGAACCGCCATACTGATATTTCAAATGTCGAAGAAATGTTGGATCGCATCAATCATATCCGTGATGTGACGGGAAAACCTGTTGGGTTTAAAACTGTAATGGGTGACTTTAAAGCGCTTGGTAAGTTTTTGGACTTAGTTGTAGAACGAGGTATGCAAACAGCACCAGACTTCATCACGCTCGATGGGGGTGATGGTGGAACAGGTGCAGCCCCTATGCCATTGATGGATATTGTTGGTTTGCCTTTACGGGAAGCTTTGCCGATTGTTTCGGACATGATTTATGAACGCGGTTTGCGTGGGCGTATTCGGTTGATTGCATCTGGTAAGTTGATCAACCCATCAGATGTCGCTTGGGCGATTGCTGCAGGTGCTGATTTCGTGACTTGTGCGCGTGGTTTCATGTTCTCGCTTGGCTGCATTCAGGCGCTAAAGTGTAACAAGAACACATGCCCAACTGGGATCACGACACATGATAAACGTCTGCAAAAAGGTTTGGTTGCGGAAACCAAAGCTGTGAAGGTTGCGAATTACGCGAAAAGCTTGATCAAAGAAGTGGAAGTGATCGCGCATTCTGTGGGTGTGAAAGAACCACGTGAAATTGGACGTCGCCATGTGCGGATTGTAAAATCCGCGGGGTCGTCGGTGCCTATGGATGTGATGTTACCACGCCCTGAAATTCGTGTTTCACCGAAGTGAAGTAATTCCAACATTTCCGTGAACAAGCGTGTTTTGTCTTTTAATGTGACTTTGCCTAGGTAAAACAAGGTTGAAAAGGAACGTACCATGACAAAGCTGACATACTCGCAAGTAACACCAAAAGCGGATTTTCTGAACAGACGCCAGATTATTGCTGGAGCTGCGGGTGTTGGCGTGTCTTCTTTGTTGGCAGGGCAAGCAAATGCAAAGACGCTGGAATTCACAAAGAGTGAATACACGGTTGAGGGTGATGTGACTCCTAAAGATGCGGCCACGACTTATAACAACTTTTATGAGTTTGGTACGGGTAAAGATCAGCCAGCACGATATGCTGAGATTTTAACAACGGATCCTTGGAGCGTTGAGATTGGTGGCGAGGTGAATAACCCTGGCACGTATGGTTTAGAAGATATTCTGAAAGATGTATCTTTAGAAGAACGCATCTATCGTTTCCGTTGTGTGGAAGCGTGGTCAATGGTTGTCCCTTGGATTGGATTTAAGTTGTCAGATTTGATTGCTAAGGCCGATCCGACAGGTAATGCGAAATATGTAGCGTTTGAAACATTGAATCGCCCAGAAGAAATGCCAGGCATTGGATGGGCACCAAGTTTCCCATGGCCTTACGTGGAAGGTCTGCGTTTGGACGAGGCCATGCACCCGCTGACAATTATGGCGACTGGTATGTATGGTGAGAGCTTACCAAACCAAAACGGCGCACCGTTGCGTTTGGTTGTGCCGTGGAAATACGGGTTTAAATCTATCAAATCGATCGTGAAGATTACTTTGACAGAGAATGAACCGCCGACCACATGGAACCGCATTGCAGATAATGAATACGGCTTTTATTCCAATGTGAACCCAGAGGTGGATCATCCACGCTGGTCGCAAGCATCTGAACGTCCGATTGGCGCAGGATTGTTTGCGGGACGTATCCCTACATTGATGTTCAATGGATACGGGGATGAGGTCGCAAGCCTATATGATGGTATGGACTTGCGTAAAAACTTTTAAGATTGTGTTGTCGGATATAGAAACTCGATAGTAACAGTTTCTGGTTGCAGCAACGACATAAGCTTTGTGAATGATGGTTTGTCAGCCATTAAGTCATTCGATGCGATGGCTTGCGCTTCGGTTTCCCACAGATAGACGTCGACCCAAATGCCATCGCGGTCTTTGTAGAGTGTCTGACTTATAAAGCCAGGTAAGGTTTGTAAGTCTGGTAAAATATCGTCCACTGCTGTGATCATCTCTGTATCTGATACACCGTCATTTGATTGCCATTTCACCAATTCCATTATGTGCATGTTCATACCTTTTCATACGTTCTTTATCTGCTGGTAAAATATGAAAGGCTATTATTCTTGAGTAGGTATGTTTTGTGAATTATTGTTCTGGATTATGAACAATAAATTTTATGCTCAAGCAGAAGCCTTTGTCACGGTTGTCCGCTGTAATTCAATCAGCGGTGCTGCACTGGAATTGAAAACAACAAAATCTAATATCAGTCAGAAGTTGGCAGATTTGGAAGCGTTTTTGGATGTGGAGCTTATTCACCGCACAACACGCCATATGTCTTTAACCCCAGCGGGTGAGAGAGCGTTTCAGACGTGTGAGCGCGCAGTGGATGAAACGGTGAATGCTGCATTATTAGTAGGGGCGTTGGCAAAGCCAGAAGATCGTCCCTCTGGCAAGGTTAAAGTTTCAGGGTCTAATACATATCTTACAAAATGTGTGTTACCTGAAATGCACGCATTTCAAGAAAGTTACCCAGAAGTAGAAACCATATTTGTAGGCAGTGATCGACGGGTGAATTTTTCGGCTGAGGATATTGATATGGGATTCCGTATTGGACCTATTGCGGCTACGCGGGATAAGGTGGCTCCTTTAAAACCTTTAAAGCGTATTCTTTGTGCTAGCCCTGACTTACTTGATCGGCATGGAGATATAGATCACCCAAAAGACCTGAAGAGGATACCATGTATCCTGCGCGAGCAAGAACAGCCCGTTTGGAAACTGGAATTGCCCGAAGAAAACTATGAGCATCACATTCTTGAAACGACCTTTCGCGCCAATACGATTGAGTTAAGCTTGGAAGCAGCCATTCAAGGTTTAGGGGTTAGCTTAATAGCAGAAGTTGTAGCGGCAGATGCTATTGCACAGGGTCAATTGGTTGAGGTGTTGCCAATTTGGAGTATTGCCCCAATCCCAGTCGCTTTGGTGATACGCGGTACGCGGCAGAATAGGGCGCAAGTTCAGGCCTTGCGTCATTACCTTGTTTCACGACTTTCTTAGAGTGTCTAAGAATAGAACCGTAAATCGCTGATTGAGATATCTGCATGAAAGGCGCGCCCTATTGCGACGATCCCAATGCGACGTAGAGCTGATAGATTTAAAGGCGCGTCGATCCGGTAATTGGTAAACTTTGAAAATGGGAGCTTTAACGTTGTCCATTCTTCCTTTGTGAGGAAGCTTTGGCGATAAGATTGCCATGGGCGTGTTACGTCAACCGTGCGGAGATGCACATTATACTCTTCTGTATTGCCTAAGACATCTAATTGGATGCCCTTCCAGTGGCTTGTATTTATTGCGCTCTGATCGTTGCCTAAGTCCAATGCGATTTGAATGAAGCCACCATTATTCTCAAGACTGACATCGCCTTGCATTTGCAAAGCAGTGCGTCCATTGATCTTGTGGCGTTTCATTGTTCCATTTGAAACGCCACCCATGACCGTATCGCTAACCAACTCCCAGTTGTTGCCATTGGAAGCGGTGGGATGTGGGCGATCAATGCCGTCTATTATATAGTGGGGTTGTGCCAATGCGGGTGCTCCCATTGCCGTTGTGATTGAAATGGCGCTTACACCTCTTAATATATTGCGTCGGTTTATATGCATTTAGAATCTCTCATTTAATATATAGAGGTGTTTATGAAGTCGGCACGTAGAATTTCTATTTGTAATAATTACAACAAGGATGTGTAGAGCTGTGCTTTGATTTTACTCTGAACTTGCCTTAGGGTCTTTCGGAAATAAGGATCAAAGCTATGGCTATAGTCGATATATTGAACACAACTGTACGCCGTATTCCTGCGTGGCCTCTTTATATTGTGCTTACTGCCCCTGGGCTTTGGTTGTTCTATCAGGCATTGAATAATCAATTGGGGGCAGATCCGCTTAAGGTGTTAGAGCATCAATTGGGTGTATATGCACTACAGTTGTTGATTGCGGGCCTATTGGTTACGCCTATACGCAATTGGTTTGGTGTAAACCTGATTAAGTATCGCCGTGCGATTGGATTGATGGCTTTCTTTTACACTGCTGCCCATTTACTGACCTATCTTTGGTTGGATCAACAATGGTGGTGGGATGCTATTATTAAGGATCTTACAAAACGTCCTTACATAATCATTGGTTTTACAGCGTTTCTTGCGATGTTGCCTCTGGCGATCACATCTAACAATGCATCTATTAAGCGATTGGGCGCTGGTGGCTGGAAAAAACTTCACCGTCTTGTTTATTACGCGGCACTTGGTGGTGCGGTGCATTATGTATTGTTGGAGAAGACATGGCAGCGTGAACCTATAATCTATGTTCTGATTGTGGTGGGGTTATTGATGTATCGCTATATGAAGGCGAATAAAGGTACCTTTTTGTCCCGTCAAAGCGCAAAGGGCTGAAAATTGCACTCAAACGCCTGTTTTTGATCCTGAGTCGTGTAGCAATCCGCTAGATTCGTAGTTTATTGCGAGATTCGACGTATTATTTGTCTTGAAATCGTAGGGATTACCCCAAAAGTTATCCACAAAACCTGAATAAAATCAGTAACTTTTGCTATTGGGGCTGTAATTTTACAAAAAAATGCAAAGAAGTTCGAAAATCTGTTATATTTTTAAAAAAAGGGGTTGCGGGTTTGTATTAGTACTACTAGAACCCCCCTACCGACGGAGACGACGTCAACGACTTAGGCTTCGGACGGTGATAATAGAGACACTGAGCGGCGGGCGCGCCAAAGGGAAACTTAAGGCGCTACGGTTATTTTTTGTCTCTGGCTCTTTGAAATTGATAGTATCTGAAGAGATATGTGGGCGGTTTGGTTTCGTTTCGACGGACGGACTTCTTCATATCAAGCTCTTAGGCTTTGTGCCGATTATAGAGTGTCAGCTTCACGTTTGATGTGGTTCTTTGTTTACTTTGGTAAACCTAGACACAGCAAATATTAAGTGACCATCATGCGTTTTTCAGTAAGGCGTGTGGTGAGAAGTGGCTCCAAATGCGGAGCCAGTTCAGATGTGCAGAGGTTCGAACGTTAAGGATATGATGGTAACATCATTTCAACTTGAGAGTTTGATTCTGGCTCAGAACGAACGCTGGCGGCAGGCCTAACACATGCAAGTCGAGCGCTACCTTCGGGTGGAGCGGCGGACGGGTTAGTAACGCGTGGGAATATACCCAGTTCTAAGGAATAGCCTCTGGAAACGGAGAGTAATACCTTATACGCCCTTCGGGGGAAAGATTTATCGGAATTGGATTAGCCCGCGTTAGATTAGATAGTTGGTGAGGTAACGGCTCACCAAGTCTACGATCTATAGCTGGTTTGAGAGGATGATCAGCAACACTGGGACTGAGACACGGCCCAGACTCCTACGGGAGGCAGCAGTGGGGAATCTTGGACAATGGGCGCAAGCCTGATCCAGCCATGCCGCGTGAGTGATGAAGGCCCTAGGGTCGTAAAACTCTTTCGCCAGGGATGATAATGACAGTACCTGGTAAAGAAACCCCGGCTAACTCCGTGCCAGCAGCCGCGGTAATACGGAGGGGGTTAGCGTTGTTCGGAATTACTGGGCGTAAAGCGTACGTAGGCGGATTAGAAAGTTAGGGGTGAAATCCCAGGGCTCAACCCTGGAACTGCCTCTAAAACTCCTAGTCTAGAGATCGAGAGAGGTGAGTGGAATTCCAAGTGTAGAGGTGAAATTCGTAGATATTTGGAGGAACACCAGTGGCGAAGGCGGCTCACTGGCTCGATACTGACGCTGAGGTACGAAAGTGTGGGGAGCAAACAGGATTAGATACCCTGGTAGTCCACACCGTAAACGATGAATGCCAGACGTCAGCAAGCATGCTTGTTGGTGTCACACCTAACGGATTAAGCATTCCGCCTGGGGAGTACGGTCGCAAGATTAAAACTCAAAGAAATTGACGGGGGCCCGCACAAGCGGTGGAGCATGTGGTTTAATTCGAAGCAACGCGCAGAACCTTACCAACCCTTGACATACTTATCGCGGAGACCAGAGATGGACTCCTTCAGTTCGGCTGGATGAGATACAGGTGCTGCATGGCTGTCGTCAGCTCGTGTCGTGAGATGTTCGGTTAAGTCCGGCAACGAGCGCAACCCACGTCCTTAGTTACCAGCATTTAGTTGGGTACCCTAGGGAGACCGCCGGTGATAAGCCGGAGGAAGGTGTGGATGACGTCAAGTCCTCATGGCCCTTACGGGTTGGGCTACACACGTGCTACAATGGCGATGACAATGGGTTAATCCCAAAAAATCGTCTCAGTTCGGATTGGGGTCTGCAACTCGACCCCATGAAGTCGGAATCGCTAGTAATCGCGTAACAGCATGACGCGGTGAATACGTTCCCGGGCCTTGTACACACCGCCCGTCACACCATGGGAATTGGGTCTACCCGAAGGCCGTGCGCCAACTATTTATAGGGGCAGCGGACCACGGTAGGCTCAGTGACTGGGGTGAAGTCGTAACAAGGTAGCCGTAGGGGAACCTGCGGCTGGATCACCTCCTTTCTAAGGATGATCTTAGCAGCTTGAATTTATTCAATCTCGTAGATCACTTAGCAGTCATTAAATTGACATAAGCCTTTAAAGGCATTTGACCGAACCGTCCTCATATCTCTTCAGTGTTAGAAAATTTTACAGGCCGCTACTGGTCTGCAAGGGTCGGTAGCTCAGGTGGTTAGAGCGCACGCCTGATAAGCGTGAGGTCGGAGGTTCAAGTCCTCCTCGACCCACCAGCACGCTTTTTGCTCTGCAAAATGCGTGGGTGACAGGTTAAATCACAGATTTGACCGAGAACCATTACCAATTGAATTTGCGCAGCAAAATCAAACGGGGCATTAGCTCAGCTGGGAGAGCACCTGCTTTGCAAGCAGGGGGTCAGCGGTTCGATCCCGCTATGCTCCACCATTACCTTTTTGCCTACAGTAGCCTGATTGTTTGATCATCATGTTAAACATATTCTTTTGAGTATGTTTAATTGTCTGATCATTCAGACACTTTTACATCGTATAGAGAGCATTAATAACACGAGACGTAAGTTTTTTGTTTGGGCCACTTCTTCGGGAGAGGTTAGCAGTTAGATATCTTAGGGCTGAAGAGCTTTAAGAAGGACGATTGTTAGCTGGTTCGCAGTACCATGAGTAATCATGGAGCATAATCAGATCGGATGACCAATCCACTGTGCATGTGCTGCTGGTGAGCGTTCCAGTGCGGTTCGCAAGCTAATATCGAAATAATTTACAGTCTTTCCAAGTCAAATACACTAACCAAGTCACAGCAAGACTAGATCCGCTGTGACATAGAAGGGATCCATATTTATATGGGTTCATTCGCTGGAATGTGCGCAGTTTCTTGCCAAGAGAAACTGCATTTGAGTTCAATGAAATGTTGCCTGGATTTATTCAGGTAACGGACTAAAACAATCTCAAACAAGACGACTTTTTGGTTCAGATTTAGTCTGACTATTTCTGGATCAAATCAAGCGCGAGAAGGGCGTTTGGTGGATGCCTTGGCAGTAAGAGGCGATGAAAGACGTGATACTCTGCGATAAGCCATGGGGAGCTGAGAATAAGCTTTGATCCATGGATCTCTGAATGGGGAAACCCACTTGATATTCTGTTATTGTTACCTTTGGGTAATCAATAATGGGGTAAAACAAGTATTAATTACCTGAATATATAGGGTTTTTAAAGCAAACCCGGGGAACTGAAACATCTAAGTACCCGGAGGAAAGGAAATCAATAGATACTCCCGTAGTAGTGGCGAGCGAACCGGGACCAGCCGAGCTATGAATGTGACTAGAACCATCTGGAATGTTGGGCGATATGGGTGACAGCCCCGTATAGGAAGCATGATTAGACGTATTAAGTAGGGCGGAACACGTGAAATTCTGTCTGAACATCGGAGGACCACCTTCGAAGGCTAAGTACTCCTTACTGACCGATAGCGAACCAGTACCGTGAGGGAAAGGTGAAAAGCACCCCGACAAGGGGAGTGAAACAGTTTCTGAAACCGGACGCCTACAAACAGTTGGAGGGGCATATGCCCTGACAGCGTACCTTTTGTATAATGGGTCAACGACTTGGTCTTACTAGCAAGCTTAAGCCGATAGGTGTAGGCGCAGCGAAAGCGAGTCTTAATAGGGCGAATGAGTTAGTAGGATCAGACCCGAAACCGAGTGATCTAGGCATGAGCAGGTTGAAGGTAAGGTAACACTTACTGGAGGACCGAACCCACATCTGTTGAAAAAGATCGGGATGACTTGTGCCTAGGGGTGAAAGGCCAATCAAACTCGGAGATAGCTGGTTCTCCGCGAAATCTATTTAGGTAGAGCGTCGCACGAATACTCTCGGGGGTAGAGCACTGGATGGGTAATGGGGACTCACCGTCTTACTGATCCTAACCAAACTCCGAATACCGAGAAGTACTATGCGGCAGACACACTGCGGGTGCTAACGCCCGTAGTGGAGAGGGAAACAACCCTGACCCTCAGCTAAGGCCCCTAATTCATGGCTAAGTGGGAAAGCAGGTGGGACGACCAAAACAACCAGGAGGTTGGCTTAGAAGCAGCCATCCTTTAAAGATAGCGTAACAGCTCACTGGTCTAATTAAGTTATCCTGCGGCGAAGATGTACCGGGGCTCAAGCCATGAGCCGAAGCTAGGGATGCAATTTATTGCATGGTAGCGGAGCGTTCTGTGATATAGAACGCTGCGTCTTTAGGACCCTTCGGGGTGTTACGGACGCAATGTTCTGACTGTGAAGCCGGCGCGTAAGCGATCCGGTGGAGTGATCAGAAGTGAGAATGTTGACATGAGTAGCGATAAACAGTGTGAGAGACACTGTCGCCGAAAGTCCAAGGGTTCCTGCTTAAAGCTAATCTGAGCAGGGTAAGCCGACCCCTAAGGCGAGGCCGAAAGGCGTAGTCGATGGGAACCAGGTTAATATTCCTGGGCCAGGAAGAAGTGACGGATCGAAAGCGTAGTGACCCCTTATCGGATTGGGGCTGCTGCCGGACGGTTCCTGGAAATAGCCTTCCATTAGATCGTACCCTAAACCAACACAGGTGGACTGGTAGAGAATACCAAGGCGCTTGAGAGAACTGCATTGAAGGAACTCGGCAAAATGCCTCCGTAAGTTCGCGAGAAGGAGGCCCCATCAGAAGGCAACTTTTGGTGGGGGGCACAGACCAGGGGGTGGCGACTGTTTACTAAAAACACAGGGCTCTGCGAAGTCGCAAGACGACGTATAGGGTCTGACGCCTGCCCGGTGCTGGAAGGTTAAGAGGAGGTGTGCAAGCACTGAATTGAAGCCCCAGTAAACGGCGGCCGTAACTATAACGGTCCTAAGGTAGCGAAATTCCTTGTCGGGTAAGTTCCGACCTGCACGAATGGCGTAACGACTTCCCCGCTGTCTCCAATGCAGACTCAGCGAAATTGAATTGCCTGTTAAGATGCAGGCTTCCCGCGGTTAGACGGAAAGACCCCGTGCACCTTTACTACAGCTTCACACTGGCATCAGGTCAGACGTGTGCAGGATAGGTGGTAGGCTTTGAACCAGTGACGCCAGTTGTTGGGGAGCCTCCCTTGAGATACCACCCCTGTCTGTCTTGATGTCTAACCGCGGTCCATTATCTGGATCCGGGACCCTGTGTGGCGGGTAGTTTGACTGGGGCGGTCGCCTCCTAAAGAGTAACGGAGGCGCGCGATGGTTGGCTCAGACCGGTCGGAAATCGGTCGTTGAGTGCAATGGCATAAGCCAGCCTGACTGCGAGACTGACAAGTCGAGCAGAGACGAAAGTCGGTCATAGTGATCCGGTGGTCCCGAGTGGAAGGGCCATCGCTCAACGGATAAAAGGTACGCCGGGGATAACAGGCTGATACTGCCCAAGAGTCCATATCGACGGCAGTGTTTGGCACCTCGATGTCGGCTCATCTCATCCTGGGGCTGGAGCAGGTCCCAAGGGTACGGCTGTTCGCCGTTTAAAGAGGTACGTGAGCTGGGTTTAGAACGTCTTGAGACAGTTCGGTCCCTATCTGCCGTGGGTGTAGGAGACTTGATGGGAGTTGCCCCTAGTACGAGAGGACCGGGGTGAACGATCCACTGGTGGATCTGTTGTGGCGCCAGCCGCAGTGCAGAGTAGCTATGATCGGACAGGATAACCGCTGAAGGCATCTAAGCGGGAAGCCCCCCCAGAAACAAGGTCTCCCTTGAGGGCCGTGGAAGACCACCACGTCGATAGGTCGGAGATGTAAGTGCTGTAAAGCATTCAGTTGACCGATACTAATTGCCCGATAGGCTTGATTTGATCCAGTAATAGCTAGATTGCTATCACTGAACAAAAGTCAAAATGGATAGATACCTGAAAACTTCAGGGTCTCGTGTTCTTTGAATTTATTCGGTTTGGTGATCACAGCACCAGCAAAACACCCGATCCCATCCCGAACTCGGCCGTTAAGTGCGGTTGCGCTGATGGTACTGCGTCTTAAGGCGTGGGAGAGTAAGTCATCGCCAAACCTAATAAGTTCAAAGACATTAAACGCTCTCAATACGATTAAAAAAATGGCCCACATTTAAAAATTTATGTGGCGTAGTTTTGGCGCGGGGTAGAGCAGCCCGGTAGCTCATCAGGCTCATAACCTGAAGGTCGCAGGTTCAAATCCTGCCCCCGCAACCAAAATCACTTATTGTGTATCAAAGCCAACTCTTTCGGGGGTTATTTGCATTTTTAAAACATAGATTTACGCAAGTTTTGAAAGTTATAAGCGCCCGCGCATTTATGCGATAAGTCCCCATTGAGGGTGTTAAATTAGTAAAAAGGCGAAATTCGCCGTATAATCAGTGAAAATAAGTACATTTGTGATTCTTTATAAGTATTTGGGGGAATATTATGACTGCTATCGATAACAGAATGCCGACGCTTGTCTTAAATTATGTGATTGCTGTAGCTGGTAATACGGTTGGGTCAATTCATTCAGTTGGTTTCAACTTCACAACAGGCGATACGATTGATGCAGATGGGTCTGTTCTAAATATTGCTGATTTCCCCGCCCTTTTTGATGTTATTGGTACGACTTATGGTGGTGATGGTGTCACGACATTTGCAGTACCTGATTTAGGTGGCCGTGTTATTGCGGGAGCTGGTGCTGGTGCTGGCCTGACAGAAAGAGATGTTGGGGATGTTTTTGGAAATGATGCGATCAATTTATCGCAAGACAATCTTCCTACTTCCATTGGCGGTGGAGGTATGGCCATCGATAACACACAAGAAACGGTTACAATAACTTATGGAATTCGGGTTAATGGCACCTTTCCATCGCGCAGTTTTGATGGCAGTTCCGATATGCTTGCCACGATCCAAGCTTTTGTTGGAGATACTGTTCCAACTGGCTATTTGCCCCTAGAAGGGCAGATATTGGAGATTAGTTCGAACACAGCTTTATTCTCTCTTTTAGGAACAACATATGGTGGTGATGGCCGTACTACATTTGCTCTGCCAGATGCGCGGGGGCGTGTCATTGTTGGCGAAGGTCGAGGTCCAGGCTTAAGTGATGTAAGACTTGGTGAGCGAGATGGGAGTGAAACAATCACTCTGACCGAAGCGCAGCTTCCGTCCGATCTTGGCGGTGGTTCCCAAGCATTTGATAATGAGCAACCTACACTTGCACTGAATTATATCGTAGCTTTAACGGGTCTATTTCCAAGCGATAGTGGCGCTTTTACGTCGTCGGAGCCCACGCTTGGTGAAGTTATTCTATTTGCTGGTAATTTCCCGCCACGTGGTTTTGCATTCGCACATGGGCAGATTTTGTCTATTGCGTCAAATTCCGCATTATTTGCGATTTATGGTACGCAATATGGCGGTGATGGTGAAACAACATTCGCCCTGCCAGATTTACGTGGACGCTCCATTATCGATGAAGCCCCTGATATAAATTCTGGACAGCTTGGTGGTACATTTGGACAAGAGACAACTGTTATAACCAATGCGAATTTAGATAGCCTTGAAGGTGTTGCGGCCAATGATGCTTTTACTATTTCAGAAAATGGTCAACTGGTGGCAGAAGATGTTACAGCTGATAATGGGAATGGTGCAGATGTTGAGCCTATAAATGTAATGGCTGTGAATGGCTTTAGTGCCAATGTCGGAACTCAGATTACACTTAGCAGTGGTGCATTGCTAACAGTCAATACTGACGGCACATTTGATTATGATGCAAATGGTGCTTTTGAGTTTGTACCAGAAGGTGAAACAATTACAGATGCGTTCACATATCGGGTTGGTGCAAGTACGGCCACTGTCACTATAATAATAAACGGCGAAGATAATGATGACACGTTTGACGGTGTGACTTTATCGGGTGCTATTAATGGCGGTCTTGGGAACAACACCATCAGTTATGAAAGCTCTGGGGTTGGCGTTACGGTTTCTTTAGCTGACGCTTCTGTAAACACGGGTGATGCTGCTGGAGATACGTATATTAAGATTCAAAATATTTTAGGCACCGTGCTTGACGATACCCTCACAGGGAATGATGGGAATAATATCATAATTGGTGGTTTAGGTGCAGATAGCATGGCTGGTGGCGATGGTATTGATACACTTGATTATGTGGGCTCTTTAGCGGGCGTTACTGTGGACCTTGGCTTAAACAGTGGTTTGGGCGGAGATGCCGAAGGCGACATACTCTCCAGTTTTGAACGTGTTTTTGGATCTAATGAAGGTGATAATATCACAGGGGACGCAAATAATAACTTCTTATATGGCGGCGATGGTGATGACACAATTTCTGGTCTTTTAGGGCGCGATGTTATCAGTGGTGGTGCAGGGGCTGACACATTGAATGGTGGTGATGGTTTTGACACATTAGATTACCGCGATTCATCGGAAGGCGTTACCTTGGATATTGCCGCTGGAACAGGCATGGGCGGTCATGCAGAAGGGGATGTTATATCTGAGTTCGAGCGTGTGTTTGGGTCTAATTTTTCTGATGACATAACAGGTACTACATCGAATGATATCATATTTGGTTTTGACGGTGATGATACGATTAGTGGCGGTCTTGGTGACGACTTTTTGCGTGGAGGCGCAGGCGCCGATGATCTTATCGGCGGTGATGATGTTGATACAGTAGACTATCGCGGCTCAGCCGATGGTGTAACAGTTGATATTCAGGCAGGTACTGGCTTAGGTGGTGATGCTGAGGGTGATATGTTGTCTGGTATTGAACGTGTGTTGGGTTCGGCTAATGGCGATACAATTACGGGTAATGATCAAGATAACCTTTTGCAGGGCTTAGACGGAGATGACGTTTTAAACGGTGGTCTTGGTCGTGACCTTATACGCGGTGGCGATGGTGCTGATACAATCACTGGCGGTGCAGGGCGTGATGCGCTGTTTGGGGGCGATGGCGCAGATGTGTTTATTTTCGAAGATATAGCGCAGAGTGTTCCAGGTGCAATGCGCGACAGTATACGTGATTTCATTTCCGGCTCTGACAGTGTTGATCTATCAAGTATAGATGCAATCAATGGTGGCGGCGATGACATGTTCACCTTTATAGGCACGAATTCATTCTCTAATACAGCTGGTGAACTACAAGCCCTCAATCTCAGGGGGAACACATTTATTCGTGGCGATATTGATGGTGATGGTGTGGCTGATGTTGAAATACTGCTTAGGGGCACCTTAACATTAGATACATCAGATTTCGTTTTGTAGAATCGATGAGCACTCTGAGTAGCTAGAGGATTCGCCTTGAATAAGCTTTTTGTGTTGGATTCGTAGATTTAAAACCTTTTATGGGGATGTTTCAGTAGATTCTTGGGTATCGAAGACAAATATAAAGTTCAAAACGCTCGATGAGGTCAGTTGCGATAATGATAAAGCGCAGTTGAATGGCTTTATATACTGAATAATGTGCATAAAATGACCGTTTCTTGTGTAATTTGGCTTTAGGAGAAAAATCTGTTATATTTTTAAAAAAAGGGGTTGCGGGTTTGTATTAGTACTACTAGAACCCCCCTACCGACGGAGACGACGTCAACGACTTAGGCTTCGGACGGTGATAATAGAGACACTGAGCGGCGGGCGCGCCAAAGGGAAACTTAAGGCGCTACGGTTATTTTTTGTCTCTGGCTCTTTGAAATTGATAGTATCTGAAGAGATATGTGGGCGGTTTGGTTTCGTTTCGACGGACGGACTTCTTCATATCAAGCTCTTAGGCTTTGTGCCGATTATAGAGTGTCAGCTTCACGTTTGATGTGGTTCTTTGTTTACTTTGGTAAACCTAGACACAGCAAATATTAAGTGACCATCATGCGTTTTTCAGTAAGGCGTGTGGTGAGAAGTGGCTCCAAATGCGGAGCCAGTTCAGATGTGCAGAGGTTCGAACGTTAAGGATATGATGGTAACATCATTTCAACTTGAGAGTTTGATTCTGGCTCAGAACGAACGCTGGCGGCAGGCCTAACACATGCAAGTCGAGCGCTACCTTCGGGTGGAGCGGCGGACGGGTTAGTAACGCGTGGGAATATACCCAGTTCTAAGGAATAGCCTCTGGAAACGGAGAGTAATACCTTATACGCCCTTCGGGGGAAAGATTTATCGGAATTGGATTAGCCCGCGTTAGATTAGATAGTTGGTGAGGTAACGGCTCACCAAGTCTACGATCTATAGCTGGTTTGAGAGGATGATCAGCAACACTGGGACTGAGACACGGCCCAGACTCCTACGGGAGGCAGCAGTGGGGAATCTTGGACAATGGGCGCAAGCCTGATCCAGCCATGCCGCGTGAGTGATGAAGGCCCTAGGGTCGTAAAACTCTTTCGCCAGGGATGATAATGACAGTACCTGGTAAAGAAACCCCGGCTAACTCCGTGCCAGCAGCCGCGGTAATACGGAGGGGGTTAGCGTTGTTCGGAATTACTGGGCGTAAAGCGTACGTAGGCGGATTAGAAAGTTAGGGGTGAAATCCCAGGGCTCAACCCTGGAACTGCCTCTAAAACTCCTAGTCTAGAGATCGAGAGAGGTGAGTGGAATTCCAAGTGTAGAGGTGAAATTCGTAGATATTTGGAGGAACACCAGTGGCGAAGGCGGCTCACTGGCTCGATACTGACGCTGAGGTACGAAAGTGTGGGGAGCAAACAGGATTAGATACCCTGGTAGTCCACACCGTAAACGATGAATGCCAGACGTCAGCAAGCATGCTTGTTGGTGTCACACCTAACGGATTAAGCATTCCGCCTGGGGAGTACGGTCGCAAGATTAAAACTCAAAGAAATTGACGGGGGCCCGCACAAGCGGTGGAGCATGTGGTTTAATTCGAAGCAACGCGCAGAACCTTACCAACCCTTGACATACTTATCGCGGAGACCAGAGATGGACTCCTTCAGTTCGGCTGGATGAGATACAGGTGCTGCATGGCTGTCGTCAGCTCGTGTCGTGAGATGTTCGGTTAAGTCCGGCAACGAGCGCAACCCACGTCCTTAGTTACCAGCATTTAGTTGGGTACCCTAGGGAGACCGCCGGTGATAAGCCGGAGGAAGGTGTGGATGACGTCAAGTCCTCATGGCCCTTACGGGTTGGGCTACACACGTGCTACAATGGCGATGACAATGGGTTAATCCCAAAAAATCGTCTCAGTTCGGATTGGGGTCTGCAACTCGACCCCATGAAGTCGGAATCGCTAGTAATCGCGTAACAGCATGACGCGGTGAATACGTTCCCGGGCCTTGTACACACCGCCCGTCACACCATGGGAATTGGGTCTACCCGAAGGCCGTGCGCCAACTATTTATAGGGGCAGCGGACCACGGTAGGCTCAGTGACTGGGGTGAAGTCGTAACAAGGTAGCCGTAGGGGAACCTGCGGCTGGATCACCTCCTTTCTAAGGATGATCTTAGCAGCTTGAATTTATTCAATCTCGTAGATCACTTAGCAGTCATTAAATTGACATAAGCCTTTAAAGGCATTTGACCGAACCGTCCTCATATCTCTTCAGTGTTAGAAAATTTTACAGGCCGCTACTGGTCTGCAAGGGTCGGTAGCTCAGGTGGTTAGAGCGCACGCCTGATAAGCGTGAGGTCGGAGGTTCAAGTCCTCCTCGACCCACCAGCACGCTTTTTGCTCTGCAAAATGCGTGGGTGACAGGTTAAATCACAGATTTGACCGAGAACCATTACCAATTGAATTTGCGCAGCAAAATCAAACGGGGCATTAGCTCAGCTGGGAGAGCACCTGCTTTGCAAGCAGGGGGTCAGCGGTTCGATCCCGCTATGCTCCACCATTACCTTTTTGCCTACAGTAGCCTGATTGTTTGATCATCATGTTAAACATATTCTTTTGAGTATGTTTAATTGTCTGATCATTCAGACACTTTTACATCGTATAGAGAGCATTAATAACACGAGACGTAAGTTTTTTGTTTGGGCCACTTCTTCGGGAGAGGTTAGCAGTTAGATATCTTAGGGCTGAAGAGCTTTAAGAAGGACGATTGTTAGCTGGTTCGCAGTACCATGAGTAATCATGGAGCATAATCAGATCGGATGACCAATCCACTGTGCATGTGCTGCTGGTGAGCGTTCCAGTGCGGTTCGCAAGCTAATATCGAAATAATTTACAGTCTTTCCAAGTCAAATACACTAACCAAGTCACAGCAAGACTAGATCCGCTGTGACATAGAAGGGATCCATATTTATATGGGTTCATTCGCTGGAATGTGCGCAGTTTCTTGCCAAGAGAAACTGCATTTGAGTTCAATGAAATGTTGCCTGGATTTATTCAGGTAACGGACTAAAACAATCTCAAACAAGACGACTTTTTGGTTCAGATTTAGTCTGACTATTTCTGGATCAAATCAAGCGCGAGAAGGGCGTTTGGTGGATGCCTTGGCAGTAAGAGGCGATGAAAGACGTGATACTCTGCGATAAGCCATGGGGAGCTGAGAATAAGCTTTGATCCATGGATCTCTGAATGGGGAAACCCACTTGATATTCTGTTATTGTTACCTTTGGGTAATCAATAATGGGGTAAAACAAGTATTAATTACCTGAATATATAGGGTTTTTAAAGCAAACCCGGGGAACTGAAACATCTAAGTACCCGGAGGAAAGGAAATCAATAGATACTCCCGTAGTAGTGGCGAGCGAACCGGGACCAGCCGAGCTATGAATGTGACTAGAACCATCTGGAATGTTGGGCGATATGGGTGACAGCCCCGTATAGGAAGCATGATTAGACGTATTAAGTAGGGCGGAACACGTGAAATTCTGTCTGAACATCGGAGGACCACCTTCGAAGGCTAAGTACTCCTTACTGACCGATAGCGAACCAGTACCGTGAGGGAAAGGTGAAAAGCACCCCGACAAGGGGAGTGAAACAGTTTCTGAAACCGGACGCCTACAAACAGTTGGAGGGGCATATGCCCTGACAGCGTACCTTTTGTATAATGGGTCAACGACTTGGTCTTACTAGCAAGCTTAAGCCGATAGGTGTAGGCGCAGCGAAAGCGAGTCTTAATAGGGCGAATGAGTTAGTAGGATCAGACCCGAAACCGAGTGATCTAGGCATGAGCAGGTTGAAGGTAAGGTAACACTTACTGGAGGACCGAACCCACATCTGTTGAAAAAGATCGGGATGACTTGTGCCTAGGGGTGAAAGGCCAATCAAACTCGGAGATAGCTGGTTCTCCGCGAAATCTATTTAGGTAGAGCGTCGCACGAATACTCTCGGGGGTAGAGCACTGGATGGGTAATGGGGACTCACCGTCTTACTGATCCTAACCAAACTCCGAATACCGAGAAGTACTATGCGGCAGACACACTGCGGGTGCTAACGCCCGTAGTGGAGAGGGAAACAACCCTGACCCTCAGCTAAGGCCCCTAATTCATGGCTAAGTGGGAAAGCAGGTGGGACGACCAAAACAACCAGGAGGTTGGCTTAGAAGCAGCCATCCTTTAAAGATAGCGTAACAGCTCACTGGTCTAATTAAGTTATCCTGCGGCGAAGATGTACCGGGGCTCAAGCCATGAGCCGAAGCTAGGGATGCAATTTATTGCATGGTAGCGGAGCGTTCTGTGATATAGAACGCTGCGTCTTTAGGACCCTTCGGGGTGTTACGGACGCAATGTTCTGACTGTGAAGCCGGCGCGTAAGCGATCCGGTGGAGTGATCAGAAGTGAGAATGTTGACATGAGTAGCGATAAACAGTGTGAGAGACACTGTCGCCGAAAGTCCAAGGGTTCCTGCTTAAAGCTAATCTGAGCAGGGTAAGCCGACCCCTAAGGCGAGGCCGAAAGGCGTAGTCGATGGGAACCAGGTTAATATTCCTGGGCCAGGAAGAAGTGACGGATCGAAAGCGTAGTGACCCCTTATCGGATTGGGGCTGCTGCCGGACGGTTCCTGGAAATAGCCTTCCATTAGATCGTACCCTAAACCAACACAGGTGGACTGGTAGAGAATACCAAGGCGCTTGAGAGAACTGCATTGAAGGAACTCGGCAAAATGCCTCCGTAAGTTCGCGAGAAGGAGGCCCCATCAGAAGGCAACTTTTGGTGGGGGGCACAGACCAGGGGGTGGCGACTGTTTACTAAAAACACAGGGCTCTGCGAAGTCGCAAGACGACGTATAGGGTCTGACGCCTGCCCGGTGCTGGAAGGTTAAGAGGAGGTGTGCAAGCACTGAATTGAAGCCCCAGTAAACGGCGGCCGTAACTATAACGGTCCTAAGGTAGCGAAATTCCTTGTCGGGTAAGTTCCGACCTGCACGAATGGCGTAACGACTTCCCCGCTGTCTCCAATGCAGACTCAGCGAAATTGAATTGCCTGTTAAGATGCAGGCTTCCCGCGGTTAGACGGAAAGACCCCGTGCACCTTTACTACAGCTTCACACTGGCATCAGGTCAGACGTGTGCAGGATAGGTGGTAGGCTTTGAACCAGTGACGCCAGTTGTTGGGGAGCCTCCCTTGAGATACCACCCCTGTCTGTCTTGATGTCTAACCGCGGTCCATTATCTGGATCCGGGACCCTGTGTGGCGGGTAGTTTGACTGGGGCGGTCGCCTCCTAAAGAGTAACGGAGGCGCGCGATGGTTGGCTCAGACCGGTCGGAAATCGGTCGTTGAGTGCAATGGCATAAGCCAGCCTGACTGCGAGACTGACAAGTCGAGCAGAGACGAAAGTCGGTCATAGTGATCCGGTGGTCCCGAGTGGAAGGGCCATCGCTCAACGGATAAAAGGTACGCCGGGGATAACAGGCTGATACTGCCCAAGAGTCCATATCGACGGCAGTGTTTGGCACCTCGATGTCGGCTCATCTCATCCTGGGGCTGGAGCAGGTCCCAAGGGTACGGCTGTTCGCCGTTTTAAGAGGTACGTGAGCTGGGATTAGAACGTCGTGAGAAAGTTCGGTCCCTATCTGCCGTGGGTGTAGGAGACTTGATGGGAGTTGCCCCTAGTACGAGAGGACCGGGGTGAACGATCCACTGGTGGATCTGTTGTGGCGCCAGCCGCAGTGCAGAGTAGCTATGATCGGACAGGATAACCGCTGAAGGCATCTAAGCGGGAAGCCCCCCCAGAAACAAGGTCTCCCTTGAGGGCCGTGGAAGACCACCACGTCGATAGGTCGGAGATGTAAGTGCTGTAAAGCATTCAGTTGACCGATACTAATTGCCCGATAGGCTTGATTTGATCCAGTAATAGCTAGATTGCTATCACTGAACAAAAGTCAAAATGGATAGATACCTGAAAACTTCAGGGTCTCGTGTTCTTTGAATTTATTCGGTTTGGTGATCACAGCACCAGCAAAACACCCGATCCCATCCCGAACTCGGCCGTTAAGTGCGGTTGCGCTGATGGTACTGCGTCTTAAGGCGTGGGAGAGTAAGTCATCGCCAAACCTAATAAGTTCAAAGACATTAAACGCTCTCAATACGATTAAAAAAATGGCCGTCCTTAGGGGCGGCTTTTTTGTGTCTTATGATCTTTATTTAAGCAGCAAAATTTAGATACTTTACGGTATATACGGCTCGTGTCATTATTCGTTTATGAGATGGTTTTTCACATTTTGGGCGGCGTTTATAATGACACACCCACTTACCGCCCATGAAATCAAATACCCAAAATTTGATGGTGATATCCATTTCACGTCTCCTAATACATCTGAATTCATGCAATTTGTTGATAAAAACCTGGGTAAGGTTGTTTATTTTGACCTGATATTAACAACCAACTTTGCTCTGGAATTGGGCTATCGGATGGAAGAAGTATGCAACAGCCATTTCAACTTTTGGGATGATGGGTTGGCCAATCAGAATGTGTTTTTACCTATCTATGAGCCTGATCCCGACAATCCTCCGAAAGAATTTGGGTATGAACATATTGAAAAAATCACTTGTGAAGCCCTTCCAGTCCGTTTTGTAGATACTGATTTAATGATGTCATCAGCGGGTCCTGGTACCCATTGGTTTAATATTGAGGGGTTCTTTTTGCTGCGCTCCCGTGCTGAACGCTGGCCGTTTATAGAACTTAAAGAACTGCCTGCTTCTGCTGAGGCATGGGCCATAATGAAAAATTAATTGCAAGTGTGCCTTTGTATTTTAGGCAAATGGGATAATATGCCAGTTTGAAAATTATAATTCTGCTTTTGGTATGTGAGGCAGATAAGGGTTTTAACTGAGAGCTTTGGCGCGATCACTTTTGCTAATTCCATAATCATTAGCGTATAAATCGCGTAGCTCAATTAACCGCGGGTCATCAGGTGCCAAACCCATGGTGCGAATATTGTCGGGGCGATTATAAGTGTCACGATCAAAGGCCGTGCCGAAAGCTTTATCGACAACAATACCGCCAGCGTTAACATGATAGTTTGTGCTAAAATCTTGAAAATGGTGATAAGCGTGTTCTTTGGTAATATAACGTTCTAACCAATTTTTTTGACCTGCTGCGTGGGCAGTAACATGTGCCCATTCATAGGTAATGTAAGTTGGAATAGCGCCTAAATAAACAGCAATGAAGGCAAGAAGAAACGGTGTGTCATTGCCAAATAACGCAAGTAATCCGCTAATAAGTAAGAAGAAGATCGAAGAAATAATCGGTACAAACCAGCGGTCTGTACCACCCCAGAGATTTGGGTTGTTTGGGAAATCATGATGACCCCAGTGAGATGAGTAAAGCCACTTAAAGAGCCCGTTCACCTGATCAGGTGGTGCCATGTGATATAAAAATCTATGGATCAGGTACTCAATCAAGTATTGCAAAGCAATGCCGCTAAGGGCCGCTATTAAAAACCACGGTGTCCAGAATGCTATAAAGAGCGCTAGGGCTACCGCAATTAATGGTAATAATATCTTTTGTGGAGGTAAGCGCAAAACATGCATGACCCTGTGGTGGGTGCGTAAAAGTGGGTAGGGTTTAAAGTTATCATCGCGTATAATCATGTAGATAAGTATAAGTAGGTGGATTTAATGTGCAATCGTGCATGACGCGGCGTTATTTGCGCTTTATTTTAGAATGCTTTTGGTAAAGAGATGAATGTTTTGTATTATGTAAGACAATAGAATTCTATTTATGAACCAGATTTAATCTAAACCCAGCGCTCGTTTGCGACGTTCCGCCCAACTCATGATGACCATATCAAAGCTTAGAGCCATCAATGATACGTTCATACCGAGAACAAAGTTCTTACCAAGGTCAGTACCAGCCAGTGTCTTTTGTAGTTCTTGCCCCAAATCTTGGGTACCAATAAAGGCTGCAATGATGACCATAAAAAATGCAAACATAATTGCTTGATTAAAGCCAACAGCCATTGTGGGTAATGCTAATGGTAACTGCACATTCAACAGTTTTTGCCTGCGTGTGGCACCTGCCATATCTGCCGCTTCGGTCATTTCTGGCGGGACAGTGCGCAATCCTTCAATCGTGTAACGAGTTAGTGGAACAGTTGTGAAGATCACGATAGAGAATATCACAGCCACATCGTTCACACCGAACAACATAATCGCTGGGATAAGATAAATGAAGCTTGGGAATGTTTGGGCGGTATCACAAACAAGCAGAATACGGTTGGACCATTTATCGCTTCTGGATGCTGTAATCCCCAATGGAATACCAATGAACATGGAAATGATGACTGCTGAGATCACTGCGTAAAGTGTGATTACGGAGCGATCCCACCAGCCTGTCATGGCTACAAATGTGAAAAATATCGTTGCAAAGATTGCAGGACGCTTGCCACCCAACCAATAGGAAAAGGCGGTGATTGCCAAGATGAATGCTGGTGTTGGAATCCATAACAATGCATTGCGGAATGGGATTAACACCCAAACATTTAGGAACCAACGCAGCCAATTTGTGACAGCTTGTACAGCGTCAATGTTCAAGAAACCTTTAATCAGTTTATCAATCTCTTTGCCTTTGGAAAAAGATTGTTGTCGTGTGATGTGATCAGCCACTTGGACCAGCTGTGAAATCACTAAGAAGGCGATGAAGGCACCGATGCCAAGCAACAGGTATTTGTTGCGTTGCCACCAAGGTGTGCCACGCTCAAAATGTTCTGGCTGTTTTACAACCCACGCTTTTGACATGCGGTCTAACATAACCGCGATAAGAACAATGGTAACACCAATTTCAAAGCTGCGGCCCAATTTGAAAGACCCCATCATCGCTAATAGTTTTGCGCCAAGGCCAGGCATGCCGATGAAAGCGGTTAAAACGACCATTGCCAAACACAACATGATCACTTGGTTTACACCCACAAGGATTTCGGTGCGTGCTGCTGGAATATAGACTTTGAACAGCATTTGAAGCCGTGTACAGCCACTCATTTTGCCCGCTTCAACAATCTCGGGTGATACTTTCTTTAACCCCAACGTCGTCATTAAAATCATTGGTGGGATAGCGTATACAATCGTTGCTACAGCACCGGCTGTTGGGCCCACTTTGAAAAAGATCACCGCGGGCAAAAGATATGTAAAGAATGGGAGCGTTTGTAGAACGCTTAATATAGGTTTGATGGCACGATTGAACCAATCGTATTTCCATGCGGCTATACCCAAACTTAACCCTAATGCAAAGGCGATTGGGGCAGCTACAGTCAAAACCGCCATAGTTTGCATTGCAAGCTTCCATTGACCTATTAACGCCGTCCAAACGAACGTGCCTCCAGCCAAAGCTGCAATGCGCCAACCACCCAACCAATAGCCCAATACAGCAGCGGCAGCAGCAATAGCAGTCCACGGAATAGGCCCCAAGAATGGCCAACGACGTTTGCCGTGTAAAAGATTGGCTGTGATATTCAACAAATCTTCTAAGCCTGCCGATATAGCACGCGTGAGGTAAATCAGGCCTAGATCATCCTTGATGAAATTAAAGAAACCATCCAACCAAATATCCCATGGTAAGATCGCCCATTCTGGAACGCGCACCAATGCTTCTGGCAAGACGGGTTTTAGAGCCGTCAAAACAACCGCCGCCAGTAAAAAACCAATCGCAATACGCTTTTGGGCGGTAGCTGGGTCAGATTGCGCCCTATTGTTCATTATTGATCACCCAACAAAACATCCAAAGCGGCTTGGCGTTCCATCGTTCCAATCACTTTACCCTTGGCATTCGCCACAGGCAGCACCTTTCGTTTGTCACTGATAAGAAGGCGTGCAAGATCATGGATCGTTGCGCTTTCAGAAACGACCTCACCAGTTGGTGCCTTGCCATTAAGCTTGCTTGTCAATGAACCCGCGCGCACAACACGCGCTTTATCAATTTCTTCGGTGAATTTCGCCACATATTCCGTTGCTGGGTTCAAAACGATTTTATCAGGCGTATCGCACTGCTCTACAGCCCCATCTTTCATAATGGCAATACGGTCGGCCAAACGAAGCGCTTCGTCAAAATCATGCGTGATAAAGACAATGGTTTTACCAAGCATATCTTGTAGGCGCAAAAATTCATCCTGCATTTCGCGGCGGATCAGTGGATCAAGTGCTGAGAATGGTTCGTCCAAAAACCAGATGTCAGGCTCGATCGCTAGGGATCGCGCGATGCCAACACGTTGTTGTTGCCCGCCTGATAATTCACGCGGGAAATAATCTTCACGGCCTTCAAGACCAACTAGTTTCACAACCTCTAACGCACGTTCGCGGCGCGTGTGTTTATCCTGACCGCGCATTTCCAATGGGAATGCAACGTTTTCCAAAACTGTGCGGTGTGGCAATAAGCCAAAGCTTTGAAACACCATGCCCATTTTGTTGCGGCGTAATTCAATCAGGTCTTTTTCAGACAGGGACATGATATCCTGGCCTTCAACCTCTATCGTTCCACCAGAAATGTCATGTAGACGCGAGAAACAGCGTACCAATGTTGATTTACCAGAGCCAGAAAGCCCCATTATCACCAACATTTCGCCGCGTGCCACATCAATGGTCACATCTTTCACACCAGCGATATACCCATCTGCGCGAATATCATCGAAACTGTGATCTTTTGGCATTTGTTTTAAGTATTTTTCGGGGCTTGGACCAAAGAGTTTCCAAACATTTTTGCAAGATATTACTGGCGCGTCTTTAGTCATTACTACCCTCAAGTCAGAGAACCCCGCCTTGTTTCCAAAGCGAGGCTTAGTTCAGTTGGTAATTATTATTGTGTCCAGCTAGACCAAACGTCTTTGTTGGCTTCCAACCATGCTGTTGCAGCTTCTTCTGGTTCCATCTCATCAATGTCTACCAATTTAGCCATTTCAGCGATTTGTGGGTTTGTGAAAGAAATTTTCGTTAGCGTTTCATACGCTGCTGGCCATTTGTCTTTCATCCCATCCCATGCTGCTTTTTTCAGATAACCTTTTGCGGGGTTACCACAATCATAAAGCGCATCTGGGTTTGGACCAACGGATGGATCTTTGTCACAACCTTCTACCCACTCTGGGAATTCAACGAATTCACCTGGCCAAACAGCTTCGGCAAAGTTTGGCGTCCAGTTGAATACAACAACTGGTTTTTTGTCTGCTTCTGCAGCACCAATTTCAGCCCAAAGAGCCGCAGCAGAACCAGCGTTAATCACTTGGAAGTTCATACCCAAAGCTTCTACACGCTCTGCGCCATGCTTCAACCAGTCCACTGGACCATCAAGGTAACGACCTTTGCTGCCAGTTTCAGCTGTAGCAAACAGTGATGCGCAATCATTTAAAGCTTCCCAGCTTGGTAAGCCAGGACATGCTTCTTTTGTCCACATTGGATACCACCAGTCTTCACGTGTCACAGCGTTATGATCGCCTGCATCATGTAGACCACCTTTTTCGAGGGCTGCGCGGAATGATGCGCCAAATGCGCCTTCCCAGACCTCTAGTTCCATTGTGACATCGCCCAAGCGTACTGACTCGTACACAGCTTGGCTGTCTGTTGTTACATACTCTACAGAGTTGCCCATACTTTCAAAAATCTGACCAACAACATTGCTCATCACGATTTGTGAGGACCAGTTGTGGATCGGAATTACAATTGGATCACTGCTGTCAGCAGCGAAAGCACCGAACGGCATGGCAACTAATGCAGTGGTGGCTAAGGCTAATTTTAATTTAGTCATTTTAAGTCTCCCTGGTTTTGCGGTCATTGCCGCATCAAGCCTGTATTTTTATATTTATTTCCTAGAATCAGATTAGGAATTGAGCTCGATGTTGGAAGCTTGTCATATTTTTCCTAAAATGCAACTTTTATTACTTTTAGTGTATTTCGCGAGCAAATTTGAAATGCGCTTTTCACTTTATCTTCTGAGCGGACAGTTTTTCACAGTTCTTGCGGGCGTTTCGTATATGAGATGCTTTGATTGAGAGAACAGCTTTTTTAAAATGAATTAAGTCCTGCTACGATATTTTTGGTTACTGGAGGTTTGATCAAAGAAGGTAATCCAAAATTCACTTTTAAAAAGTGTCACATAGTGCAAGAGGATGCCTCTCGATAGGTTTTATACAAATATTGTATTATCCGGAGAAACATATGACACCTGCTTTTTATGCACTTGCACTTTACACTGGTATATTAGGTCTAATTTGGATGTGGTTGGGAAATAATGCTGGACGTAAACGGATACGAGAGAAAATTTCGATTGGCGATGGTGGAAACCCGCATGTAATACGAGCTATGCGCGGGCATGCTAATTTTGTCGAAACCGTCCCGATGGCGCTTATTATTCTTATGGTAGCGGCTGCAATTGGTACCCCTGTTTTTGTAATACACATTGCTGGTACCATATTGGTAATTGGCCGGTTCTTGCACGGATACCATTTTGTTCAAGATGATGCCCCTGGGTGGCAACGTATGTATGGAATGATCATGACTGTGCTTGTTATCGTATTAGGTAGTCTTGGTCTTATTGGTCACAGTCTTACGCAGATGTTCTAAGGTATCCAAATAAACTCCTAAAAGGCCATGCCCGATCTTGTTGTCTGGACATGGAATGACTACATTTACCCCATGTTAAAACGTATTTTCAAATTCAAACGTAACCCCGTTGTAAATGTGGTGCGTCTCTCTGGGGTCATCGCTGAATCTGGTCGATTTGGTGGCGGCTCTTTAAATGATACAACTGTTGGCCCTTTGTTGGAGCGCGCGTTTCGAAAGGGCAAACCAAAAGCAATTGCCATTGCCCTTAACTCACCTGGTGGATCCCCAGTACAGTCATCCTTAATCGGTGCACGTATCAGACGCTTATCAGAAGAATTAAACGTCCCCGTTTATGCGTTTTGCGAAGATGTTGCCGCCTCTGGTGGGTATTGGCTGGCTTGTGCTGCCGATGAAATTTATGTGGATGACAGTTCAATTGTTGGGTCAATTGGCGTTATCTCGGCCTCATTTGGTTTTCATGAACTTTTAGAGAAACAAGGTATTGAGCGTCGTGTTCATACGGCTGGCGAAAATAAGAGTATGGCCGACCCGTTTAAACCAGAGCGCCCAGAAGATGTTGAACGTTTGAAGAAACTACAAAAGGTTATTCATGAGAACTTTATCACGCATGTAAAAACACGCCGTGGTGATAAATTAGACGATAGTGACTTATTCACTGGTGAAGTATGGGTTGGCGCTGGTGCTGTCGATATGGGGCTTGTGGATGGTGTTGCACATTTAAAACCTAAGATAATTGAAAAATTTGGCAAAGATGTGAAGTTGAATGCCTTTGGACAAAAGAAGTCTTTTTTCAAACGTATGGGGCTAGGTTCTATGAGTGAGTTATTTTCCAATATGGAAGATCGCTTTTTCTGGTCACAATACGGTTTGTAACAATGGTTAAAGTTGTTTCTCTTTTTCTAATTGTCATGATGATTTTGGCTATGTTTGGGAAATTACGTTTGCCAAAAATTACCAAATTTAAACGCCGCCCGCGTATTGAAACTGCAAAAAAATGTATTACATGCGGTACATACAAAATCGGGGACAAGCCCTGTAAGTGCGCAAATAAATAACGGGGCGGGGACGTGTTTTGGATTATGTTTATGTAGCTATTGGCTTTGTGATTTTACTTGTCGCAGGCGATGCATTGGTGCGTGGTGCTGTTGGGTTAAGTTTAAAGCTTGGTATTCCAGCACTTATTGTTAGTTTAACGATTGTAGCTTTTGGCACATCGGCTCCCGAACTTTTAATTTCAATTAAAGCAGCTCTGACTGGTTCTGCCGGTTTGGCTTTGGGTAATGTAATCGGGTCAAATATTGCAAATGTATTACTGGTTTTAGGGCTGCCAGCCCTTTTGTTCGGTATTTCAGGGCAAGATGCATCTCCGAAGACCAATTTTATTTATATGATGATAGGCTCAATCGTTTTCGTTGGTATGGGGCTTACAGGAACGATCACATTTATCCATGGTGTAATTCTACTTGGATTATTAGCTTTTGTACTATTGCAAGCTTATAAAAATGCGCAAAAATCTAGAAGCGCAATGAAAGCAGCAACAGAAGAAATACCAGATACAGACAGCGTTTGGTGGAAAATCCTAGCAATATTGGCCGTTGGTGTCGTTGGTCTTCCAATAGGTGCTAATCTATTGGTTGAAGGTGCTGTAAACATTGCCAAACAAGCTGGTGTAGAGGATGCGATTATTGGCTTAACAATGGTTGCTATAGGTACATCTTTGCCAGAGCTTGCGACAACAGTTATGGCTGCATACCGTAGAGAAGCAGATGTGGCGTTTGGTAATGTGATTGGTTCCAATCTGTTTAATCTATTAGGGGTTATTGGTGCGACGAGCCTAATTACATCTATGCCCGTGTCTCAAGAATTCATTGGTTTTGATTTCTGGGTGATGTTGGCCAGTTCTTTGGTTTTATTCCCGTTCATTTGGTTTAAGATAAACTTGGGTAAATTATGGGGTGCTGTCTTTTTGACAGTATACTCAGTATATATCTGGATGTTGTTTATCTGATAAAGGACGAAGCTATGGCATATAAGGCTGCTTTGATTACTGGCGGTGCCCATCGTTTAGGGCGTGAAATGGCTTTGGCTCTTGCAAAACAAGGTATTGCAGTCGCAGTGCATTATGCATCTAGTTCGGATGAAGCAGATAAGACTGTAGAAATGATTGAAACTGCAGGTGGCAAAGCTGTGGCTATTCATGCGGATTTATTAGATATGGATCAAACAGAGGGTCTAGTTACTAGGGCAGTAGATGCTTTGGGACTGCCATTAGATGTATTGATCAATAATGCCTCAATCTTTGAATATGATATTTTGGAAACATTGTCTGAACGATCATGGGAACGCCATATAAATTCTAATCTGCGCGCTGCTGTGTTTTTAACGCAAGCGTTTGCGGCACAATTGCCTCCAAAGGTTGATGGAACAGCACCTGCATGCGTCGTAAACATGGTGGATCAACGGGTTCGTAAGCTAACACCAAAATTCATGACCTATACGATTGCAAAAGCTGGATTGTGGGCATTTACACAAACATCGGCACAGGCTTTGGCACCTAAGGCACGCGTCAATGCAATTGGGCCTGGGCCAACAGTTCAAGGCACACGTCAAACTAAAGAGCATTTTGATAAGCAACGTGCGGCCTTGATCTTAGAGGATGGGCCAGACGCACAGGATATTGTCGGTGCATTGCTATATTTACTGTCTGCACAATCTGTCACAGGGCAGCTGATATGTGTCGATGGAGGACAAAATATGGCTTGGCAGACACCTGATATCATTGGTTGATGAGTTCGATTTGATCAAACTTAGACCATGGGTTGTCCACCAGCTTTACAAAATAGTTACATTGGTAAATATTTTCCTAATAAAATCAGGTGTTTGTCGAGAATGTAAAAATAAATCTTTTTAAAACAATGGGTTGAATTTGTGCCTAAAAAATAGGCAATAAGCGGAAATATGCTAAAACAAACGAAAAAAGCTAAGATTAACCAAGTTACCCTCAGAGTTATCCACAGAGTCCGTGGACAGAATTTAACTTGTTTGGATTTCAAATATGTGCAGCAACCCTAAGAATCAGGTAAGCATTAACAATGGCGCATAATCATCAGAAAACGACAATGATCGAAGAGGGTAAAGCAAACCCTGACCAAGATGACCTGAAAGGGTTTGAGATTATTCGTGGATATCTTAGTAGTTTGGATAACAGTCCAGGTGTTTACCGAATGCTCGGCGAACAGGGGGATGTGCTTTATGTCGGGAAAGCACGTAACCTGCGTAAGCGTGTTTCTAATTATGCAAAAATGACTGGGCATACGGCGCGTATCGGTCGCATGATATCTGCCACAAAAACGATGATGTTTTTGACGACACGCACAGAGACTGAAGCGCTGTTGTTAGAGCAGAATTTGATTAAACAACTTAAGCCTAAATATAATGTTCTTTTGCGCGATGACAAAAGCTTCCCAAGTATTGCTGTGACGCGGTCGCATGATTTTCCTATGATTAAAAAACACAGAGGTAAGAAAACAAAAGAAGATTCATATTTCGGGCCATTTGCCTCTGCAGGATCTGTAAACCGCACACTTAATCAATTGCAAAAAATCTTTTTAATACGCAATTGCACTGACAGTATGTTTTCGTCGCGGACGCGCCCATGTTTACAGTATCAAATCGCACGCTGTTCGGCTCCCTGCGTCGATCACATCTCGAAAGAGGATTATGCGCGTTCTGTAAAAGATGCAGAAGATTTTTTGAAAGGCAAGACGAATGCGATCCAAGAAAAGCTTGCTTCGGAAATGGCTCAAGCCAGTGCAGATATGGAATTTGAACGCGCAGCGGGATTGCGGGATCGTATCCGAGCACTAACGCAAGTGCAGACGTCTCATTCACAAGGTATAAACCCGCAGACGGTGCCTGAGGCCGATGTTATTGCATTGCATCACAAGGGGGGGCAGGCATGCGTACAGGTATTTTTCATTCGCGCAAATCAAAGTTGGGGAAACCGGGCTTATTTCCCTAATACGGGAATTGGTGCTGAAGCTCCTGAAATATTGGAAGCATTTGTAGGACAATTCTATTCTACGAAAACCCCTGCTAAGCAAATTTTACTCTCAAATGAGTTAGAGAATGAAGATTTGGTTCAACAATTGTTGACAGACAAGTTAGGTAAAAAAGTAGACGTCCTTATTCCACAACGTGGTGAGAAATTTGAATTGGTAGAGAATGCTTTGCGAAATGCCAAAGAGTCTCTTGCGCGTCGTATGGCAGAAAGCGCTGTGCAAAGTAAGTTATTGGCTGGCCTATCAGAAGCTTTTGATTTGGAGGGGCCTTTAAAACGTATCGAAGTTTATGATAACTCACATATTCAAGGTGCACATGCTGTCGGAGCAATGATTGTTGCAGGCAGTGAAGGGTTCGAAAAGTCATCCTACCGTAAGTTTAACATCAAAGGGACCGAGATTACGCCTGGAGATGACTTTGGTATGATGAAAGAGGTTCTAAATCGCCGTTTTAAACGCTTGATTAAAGAAGACCCTGATCGTGAGACAGAGTTATGGCCTGACTTATTGTTAATTGATGGTGGCGCTGGGCAGATCTCTGCAGTGGATGAAATATTGAAAGACTTGGGTGTGCAAGATGTACCTTATATCGGTGTGGCAAAGGGCGAAGACCGTGATAAAGGCAAGGAAGAGTTTTATCGCCCTAATAGGCGTCCATTTGCTCTAAAGCGAAATGACCCAGTTCTTTATTTCATTCAACGCTTACGCGATGAAGCTCATAGATTTGCGATTGGAACACATCGACAGAAACGAGCCAAAGCTATGACGGCAACGCCGTTGGATGAAGTGCCTGGTGTAGGTGCCACAAGAAAACGTGCATTGCTGGCACACTTTGGATCTGCCAAAGCTGTATCACGTGCTGCTTTACAAGATTTAAGGGCGGTAGAAGGCATATCGGATGCATTAGCAAGTTCGATTTATGACTTCTTTCATGACAAAGGTTAAAGGATCGTCTAAGAGTTTTTTATGCAGTGGAATTTACCTAATATTTTGACTTTAGTTCGTTTGTTGGCAGCGCCTGGCGTTGCCATCATGTTTTTGTATTTTGCACGGCCTTTGGCCGATTGGTATGCAATGGTGCTATTTATTATGGCATCGGTTACAGATTTTTTAGATGGCTATCTTGCACGCAAATGGAAACAAGAAAGCCGATTTGGCGCTATGATGGATCCGATTGCTGACAAGGCGATGGTTATCATCGCATTGGTGATTATTACAGGACTTTCATCAGCCGAAAATCTGGTGATGGACCCATATATATTACTACCTGCTACAATTATCCTTTTTCGTGAAGTTTTTGTTTCTGGTTTGCGCGAATATTTAGGCGACAAAGCGGGCTTGTTAAAAGTGACGAGCTTAGCAAAATGGAAGACGACTGTTCAAATGGTTGCCATTTCTGTGTTGTTCGCAAAAGGTGTATTTGAACATTATAAATTAAATCTTTCCCAAGGGATGGATGAAGAGATCTACTATGGTATCCTTAACGGGACAGTCGAGGATGTGAACCAGCTGATGTGGTATGTGAATGCGGCAGATGCCAGTTGGTCCGCAGGTGTATTCTTGCTGTGGGTTGCAGCAATTTTAACATTCATTACGGGCTGTGATTATTTGCGTAAAGGGATGCCATTTTTGCGAGAAGACACATGAAACAGCTAGACGTTTTATACTTTGCATGGGTTCGTGAGCGTATTGGGATTCCAAAAGAGAGAATAACAACGGATGCCGCAACCGTTTCAGATTTGATCGCAGAACTTTGTGCCAAAGAAGAACGTTACCAAATGGCATTTCAAGATATGACAGTTGTAAAGGTTGCAATTGATCAAACGCTCAGCCCTTTGGATGCATCCCTTGAAGGTGCCAGAGAAATTGCTATTTTTCCGCCAATGACAGGTGGTTAGATGGCCGTACGTGTTCAATCAGATGATTTTGACTTAGGCCTCGAAGTAGCAGAGCTAACACGTGATACGCGCGTGATTGGTGCGGTTGTCAGTTTTATCGGACTTGTGCGTGATACGACTGGCGGTGATTTAACCTCTATGGAGCTGGAACACTATCCTGGTATGACAGAACAGGCATTAGCAGCTATTGATGCAGAGGCTACAAAGCGCTGGTCGTTATCAGGTAGTATGGTGATCCATCGTTATGGTGATTTGAAAACAGGTGAGCAGATTATGATGGTTGCTACCGCATCTGCACATCGTAAAGATGCGTTTGATGCCGCAGAGTTTTTAATGGATTACCTGAAAACAGATGCTCCTTTTTGGAAAAAGGAACATCTTAAATCTGGATCGCAATGGGTCGAAAGCAAAGCATCTGATGAAGACGCTAAGGATCGTTGGAAAACTTAACCTTGTTGGCGTAAATCTTCTAACTCACGGCGAATTGCTTCAGCTTCACGTCGTGCCGACCCTAAACCTTGCATCGCAGCATCGAGTTCGGCTTCTGCTTGAGATGCTTTGTTTGTCAATTCACGCTCGCGGTGATGTAGGTATGCGACGGCCTCGTCACGCTGTTCTTCTGCTTCATGCAGCCGTGTTGCTAGGTCATCGATCTCATCAACATTGGTTGAATTAACACGGCGTAATTTACCATATCCCATACGGGCAACCCAACCCAAACCAAAGAAAATCATAAATGCGAGGGATATCGCGATTATCAGTTCATTTTTATCCATCGTCTGATGTCTCCTTGATCAGGCTAAATTCAATACGGCGGTTTTGTGCACGGCCTTCTTCCGTACTATTATCCGCTATTGGGGATACTTCACCGTAGCCTTTTGATGTCATTTTTGTTGTTCTGATGCGGCGTTGTAATAGTGCAGCAAGTACAGCATCTGCACGGCCCTGGCTTAGCGTTTGATTCGACTCTTCTCCACCTTGGCTATCTGTATGGCCTGCAATCTCAAAGCGTGCGTTGGGGCATTCGATTAGAATTTCTGCGATTGTATCAATAACACCTAAGCTGGCTTCTTCGATGCTAGATGATGAAGGTGCAAAGTTAATCTTACGAGCGCCAAGAACTGCCTTAATCTGTTTTTCACAATCTGCATCACTAAGCCCAACTTCAGTATTTTGTTGTATCAGATTTTCATCATAAGCCACATCGCTTACAAAGTTCACATTAGGTCCAATACGGGTCGCAAGAATCCGAGAGATGATTGATGAGATATCCTTTTTGGCACTTTTGCCTTTTATCTCGATTGTATCGGGCAGAATAACAACACTGCCATTATGCATATAAGAGAGTGCTTCTAATCCAGCCATTGAACGAACTGTCCAGCCATCTGGCAAACCTTCTACGATGCGTGTTTGGTTGTGAATATTATCATTTCCAAACAAAGATGCCGCATATGCCGATACTGTTGTTTTCCGCAGCTCATCTGGTAAGCGTCCACGCATTTGAACCAAGCCTTCGGGGCTTTTGGTTGCCGTGAAATCAGGCAAAATTACTTCGCCAGTTTGCCCATCAATTAGTGGTTTTGGAGTCAGGACAGATTGCAAAGAAAATAATTTAGGTAATGAGTTTTCAAGTTTACCAACAACGTTATCAAAAGTTTCTTGGCTCACACTGTCTGCTGCAATCAACGAAATATCTGAATCTGTAAACGTAATCGTTCCTGATTTTAATTCTGCCATTGCATCGACCGCCATGATAACAGCATCGGCCCAATCAGTGGTTGGAACACCTAAACCAACATTACAGGCAACATCGTTTGAGAGTTTAACTCTAAATAAAGCGCGTGTTATTTTTGTGCGAGAGAAATTATTATCTGCTGAACATGCATCCAATACGCCTTGGCCGTTGTTCACCTTTAAGCGGAATTGAAACGGTGAGATTACAGGGCGAGGAGCAGAGATATTCAAAACAAGGTTCAAATCCTCTGGTTTTCCTTTAGCCAACTGGCGCTTTAAACTTTTTTCGGCCTCTGGTGTTTCTGAAACTGCTGTTACTTTTACGCGTTCAGGTGTGATGCTTACTTTTGAACGTGGTAATTGTTCTAAGCGCGAAAGCGCGAAATCTACAGAGGACTGCCATCCAGATGGTGCTGGATGATCCGCTTGCTCCAACATATCCGTTACTTGTGTGTCGGGATTTAGTTTGCGGACGCGTTCTAATACATATTCTCGGCCAAGCGATGTGGGAATTAAACCAATAAGGGATACACGTTCCACATTACGTAAGATTTCCAGTGAGAACCGCGGCGGTTGCAGGCCATCTGGTTGTGACACACTTGTCTTATCATAGACACGGCTAGAATTTACATTCGCATTAATCAGTTGGATCGTTCTAAAACGTGTTGCTTCATCTGCCGCTAACCCCCCGATGACCACTTGAAAGCCGTCAGCACGAACTGTTGCCCAGCTTTCACCGGCTTCGTTTAATATAGTGACTAATCTGCGTTCAGTGTGACGTTCGACATGGTCAACCAATTTGCCCGCACTAAATACGGCTAACGCACAAGCCAGTACAATACTGATAGCCCCTACTATTAAGGCGGTCCAACGCATGTTCTACCCTTTACATAATTTTGATAGCTTGGGGTCTAATGGAAGCTAGATAGGCAATCAAGCTCCAATACCCAGTGACGTTAGGATGATCAAAAAACCCCAGAAAGCAACGGGTATTAAACCCGCATCTCTATTTGAACGAAATAATGCCAAACAGATATCAGGTTTATCAATATCCAAGCGACGCAATTGCCAAGCCATATGCCATCCAAAAAGAGAAATAGCTGCAAGTGTTACTATTAAGGCTATAGGTCCTAACATTTCGATAGTAGCAAAAAGGGCTGCAAAAGTCATCAGACTTACAGTTGCTATCATAAACCAATTCAACCAGCGTGCTGTATTGTTTCCAAAGAGTCGAGCAGTTGACTTTACGCCAATCAATGCGTCATCTTCTTTATCTTGATGCGCATAAATCGTGTCATAGAATAAAGTCCAAGCCATACCAGACAGGTACAGCAGTATTGGTGCCCAACTTAAGCTGCCAGCGTGTGCGGCCCATCCCCATAAAGCGCCCCAGTTAAAAGCGACGCCTAAAAACAGTTGTGGCCACCATGTGAACCGTTTTGCAAAGGGATAAATCAGGACAGGAACCAACGCCACTATGCCTAATATAATAGCGAACGTATTAAAGGTCAGAAGTATTCCAAATGAAATCAGCGCCTGTGCAACCATCCACGCTACCGCTTGTCTTGTGGAAACTTGTCCAGATGGAATTGGGCGTGATTTTGTTCTGGTGACCTGTGCATCAACATCACGATCGGCAATGTCATTCCATGTGCAGCCCGCGCCACGCATAAGGAATGATCCAATAATACAGGCGGTGAATATCCAAATGTCATGTAACGTTGCTCCATTCGGGTCTGCAAGGATTGCCAAAAATAACCCCCACCAGCATGGTAATAGCAGCAACCATGTCCCAACTGGGCGATCCGCACGTGATAATCGCAAATAGGGGCGTGACCATGCGGGGCAAAACCGATCCACCCAGTTTTTATCTGTCGCATCTGCCACACGCCCATCAACTTGGGCTGGTTTCTTTTTCAGATCGGTCATAGTTTAAGCCCATGATGAAGAAAGCAAAGATTAGACTCTATGTAGACGAGCCATTGGGTAAAGGGCAATCCTTATCCCTGTCCAAAGATCAAGCGCATTACGTAACAGGTGTGATGCGCCAAAAAGCGGGTGCTATGATAGCTCTTTTTAATGGGCGCGATGGGGAATGGCAGGCAGAGCTTGTTGAAGCGGGCAAACGCAAAGCTTTGTTGGTCTGTAAAGAGCAATCTAAAGCACAACAAACACCGCCAGATGTATGGTTATATTTCGCGCCTATTAAGAAAACCCGCACTGATTTCATCGTGGAAAAAGCTGCTGAATTGGGTGCCGCGCGCATCTGTCCTGTGCAAACGGAATTCACCAATTCAGAACGTATTCGTCAGGATCGTTTGCAAGCACATGCTGTGGAAGCAGCAGAGCAATGCGGTGAAACTTTTGTACCCTCTGTTGAGGATATCCAAAAGCTAAGTGCCGTTTTGGATCATTGGCCAGATGATCGTAAACTGTTGTTTTGTGATGAAACTCTGGTTGATGATATGACAGCAGGTCTAAATGGAGGCAAAGGTCAGAAATGGGCAATTTTGATTGGCCCAGAGGGTGGGTTTTCTGAGGTAGAGATCACACGTTTGCGCAATATGGAGCAAACGCAATCAATCAGCCTCGGTCCACGCGTATTACGTGCTGATACAGCTGCAGTCGCAGCACTAACCCTTTGGCAAAACACATTGGGAGATTGGCGTTGAATTTTATTCGTCCAAATGTTCGTGCGCATTTTGCCAAATGGTCCGAGGCTTATTTGGTAGCTTTGATTATTATTATGGGTGTCCGCGTTCTAATTCGCGGTTTCGCGATTCAAAGCATCATTTACGAAGCTATTGGAGCGGTAACAATTATCCTAGGGCTTGTCCTGTTACGTGGCACCATTCAACGTATTCAGTTTAAACGTAGTCAAAAAGCCCCAGGCATGGTGGATGTAACCGAGCGCGAAATCAGTTATTTTGGTCCAATGCATGGCAAAACAGTTTCTTTGGAAAGCTTATTTAAAATCGAACTGCGCGAAAGCGAAGCTTATGCCTCTGTTTGGGTTTTGCACAATTCTGAAGGCGACCCAATGATTGTTCCAACATCTGCCAAAGGATCTGATCGTTTGTTTGATGCATTCACAAGCCTTTCAGGGGTAAAAATGGATGTACTTGTGAAAGCTGTGAACACCGTGCCAGTGCATAATCATATTATTTGGGAACGGGCATAAAAGATCAAATCGGCTTGACACTGCCGCGTGAAACTGCACCTGTCAGTTTAACATCTATTTAGGGAGATATATTATGTCGATCCCACAATCTGGCGGCGGCCCGATCGAACGACACGAACAATTAGCCGAGTATCTTGCAGAGGGTTGTAAGCCCAAAGAAGATTGGCGCATTGGCACAGAACATGAAAAATTTGGATACTGCAAAGACAGCTTACTGCCGTTGCCATACGAAGGCGACCGTTCCATCAAAGCGATGCTGGAAGGGTTGCGTGACGAGTTTAACTGGTCACCTGTGGAAGAAGCAGGAAACATTATCGGTCTTGAAAAAGATGGGGCAAATGTTTCGTTAGAACCAGGGGGACAGCTTGAATTATCTGGCGCACCTTTGGAAACAATCCATGAAACATGCGATGAAGTGAATGTGCATTTAAAAGAAGTGCAAACTGTTGCCGATAGAATTGGTGCAGGCTTCATTGGCTTGGGGGCTGCCCCAGAATGGACACATGAACAAATGCACATGATGCCGAAAGGTCGTTATCGTTTAATGACGGATTATATGGGGCGTGTGGGGACACATGGGACACAAATGATGTATCGCACCTGTACTGTTCAGGTGAATTTGGACTTTGGTTCTGAGGCTGACATGGTGCAAAAAATGCGTGTTGCTTTGGCGTTGCAGCCAGTTGCGACAGCGTTATTCGCTAATTCTCCATTCTTTGAAGGCAAAGAAAACGGTCACAAAAGCTGGCGTTCGCGTATCTGGCGTGATTTGGATGCATCACGCACAGGCATGTTGCCATTTGTGTTTGAAGAGGGTTTCGGCTTTGAGCGCTGGGTGGAATACATGTTGGATGTCCCGATGTATTTCGTTTACCGCGATGGCAAATATATTGATGCGCTGGGTCAATCATTTCGCGATTTCCTAAAGGGTGAATTACCCGCACTTCTGGGTGAAACGCCAACGCTTTCTGATTGGGCTGATCACCTGACAACATGTTTCCCAGAAGCGCGTTTGAAGAAATTCATCGAAATGCGCGGTGCTGATGGCGGGCCGTGGCGCCGTATTTGTGCCTTGCCTGCTTATTGGGTTGGTTTGATGTATGATCAAACTGCTTTGGATGCGGCTTGGGATCTATGTAAAGACTGGGATGCAGAGACGCGTGAAGAGTTGCGTATTGCAGCATCCGTTGACGGTGTGGGTGCCAAAGTGGGCGATATTTCGATGCTAGATCTTGCGCGTGAAACAGTTGCAATTTCCAAAGCTGGCCTTGCTGCGCGCGCACGACCTGGTGCGGGTGGTATGATCCCAGATGAAACACACTTCTTGAATGCTTTGGAAGAGGTCGTAGAAACTGGGATGTCCCCGTCATGCGAACTTTCAAGTAAGTTTAATGGTGAATGGAATGGTGATCTGAAGCGGATATATTCAGAGTATAGCTATTAAGTTAAAGGGCGCATCGAGCGCCCTTTTTATTTCTGGCCAATCTTGGGTTCAGTCCCGTCTTTAATACGTGCAATATTTGCGCTGTGCTTCTTCCAGATCAGAACCGCCATAATAACGGATATAATTATGGCGCTTTTGTATCCAAATACAAACAACCAAACTGGGGATAAGGCCGCTGCAACCAAAGCAGAAGCTGATGAAATACGGATGATAATTGCTGTAGCAAGCCAAGTCATACATGCTGCGAACCCAGCCCAAAAATTCAAGGCCAGCATGATGCCAAGGAAGGTTGCAACACCTTTACCGCCATTAAATTTTAACCAGACAGGATATAAATGGCCTAAGAATGCAAATAATCCTGCGACCAACGCAGGGCCATTTCCAAAGAAATATGTTGTAAGTAACACAGCCGCAGCACCTTTGCCCGCGTCGAACAATAATGTCAGGAAAGCTGCAAATTTGTTCCCTGTGCGCAAAACATTTGTTGCACCAATGTTGCCAGAGCCAATATCGCGTAAATTGCCTAGCCCCATGATGTGCGCCAAGACCATACCAAATGGGACTGATCCCAATAGGTAACTTAAGCTGGCAACAGCAATGATCGTTGTTGGGCTAAAATCAATCGGCAGCATAAATTTCGCGTCCTGCTAGGAATGTTCTCATCACCATACCTTGCATTCTGCGTCCGTCAAACGGTGTGTTCTTGGATTTTGATTTTAGTTTCGAACGATCCAAGATGAATGGTCTGTCAGGGTCAAACAAAACCAAATCCGCAGGTGCCCCTTTTTTCATGCGACCAGATTTTAACCCAAGTAACTTTGCAGGGTTCAGTGATAATGCACGCCACAGTGTTGGCAAATCCATATGTTCTGCATGCACCAATTGCATTGCTGCGGGCAGAAGTGTTTCCAAGCCAACAGCACCAGATGCGGCTTCGTCAAATGGCAGACGCTTGCTTTCTTCGTCTTGTGGTGTGTGCATAGAGCTGATGATATCGATTAACCCACTTGCAACCGCTTCAGCCGTTGCAATGCGATCATCCTCGTGGCGTAGCGGTGGTTTTACTTTAAAGAATGTACGATAGCCTTCGACATCCAGCTCATTCAGTGTCAAATGATGGATGGAAGTGCCCGCTGTCACATCCAAACCTGCCTTCTTTGCACGCTTTAAGACATGCAATGCAACAGATGTTGTAATCTGGCTGATATGGTATTTCACACCAGTCATCTCGACCAAAGCCATATCGCGTTCTAACTGAATACGTTCTGCCATTGGCGATGCACCTGACAATCCAAGCTTGGTCGCAAAAGGCCCAGAGGTTACTACTGCGCCTTTACTAAGGGATGGTTCTTGGATGTGCCCCAATACCAAAGCACCTAAGCTTTTGGCGTATGTCAGACACCGTCCTAAAATTTTGTTGTCTGAAATGACTTGATCAGCATCAGTGAAAGCTACGGCACCAGCATCTTGCAGAAACCCAATTTCTGCCATCTCTTGACCGCGACGCCCTTTGGTCAAAGCGGCCATTGGTAATACATTCACACCAGCGTCTTCAATTGCGCGGCGGTGGATGAATTGTAATGTTTCGGGATTATCAACCGCTGGTTCCGTGTCAGGGCGCAAAACCATAGTCGTAACACCACCAGCTGCTGCTGCGCGACCCGCAGAAGCAAAGCTTTCTTTGTGTCGCTCACCTGGTTCGCCAACTTTTACACCAATGTCGATGATACCAGGAGCCAGACATTTACCGCTGCAATCAATGATCTCAACATCACCGACTGCGCCAAGATCAGGATTGCCGCCATAAATGATTTCTTTGATTTTTGTTTTCTTGATTAAGATAGAACCAATTTGATCTGTCTTTTTCGCAGGATCAATAATGCGGGCGTTGGTTAGAAGTATGCTCATGCCATCAGCTCCTTCTGTTTATGCTCTCGTATATTGTCTGCCAGAAGGTGCATCGCGGCCATACGCACAGCCACACCCATTTCAACCTGTTCTTGGATCACAGAGCGTGTCACGTCATCGGCAATATCACCATCAATCTCTACGCCGCGGTTCATTGGACCAGGGTGCATTACAATCGCGTCAGGCTTGGCATTGGCAAGTTTTTTCGCGTCCAAGCCCCAACGGTGATAGTATTCTCGCTCTGATGGGATGAACGCGCCATCCATACGTTCGCGTTGCAAACGTAGCATCATAACGACATCAACGTCTTTCAGACCTTCGTTCATGTCATCAAAAACTTCGACACCAAATTGATCTATCCCAGATGGGAGAAGTGTTTTGGGTGCAATCAAACGAATGCGGCTTTCCATCTTATTCAGCAGGAAGATGTTGGAACGTGCCACACGACTGTGTGCAATATCCCCGCATATAGCCACGTTCAAGCGGTGCAACCGACCTTTGGCGCGGCGAATGGTCAAAGCATCCAGTAAAGCCTGAGTTGGATGTTCATGGCGTCCGTCACCAGCGTTTAAAACGGCGCATTTAACTTTTTCAGATAGCAATTCGACTGCACCTGAATGCGGATGGCGTACGACCAATAAGTCTGGGTTCATTGCATTCAGTGTTAATGCTGTATCAACCAGTGTTTCGCCTTTTTTGATCGATGATGCGCCTAAGGCCAAGTTCATCACATCAGCACCCAAACGCATTCCAGCCAATTCAAAGCTGGCCTGCGTGCGTGTGGAATTTTCAAAAAACATATTAATCTGGGTCAAACCTGCCAGTACATCTGAATGCTTATTTGCTTGGCGGTTCAGATCGACATATGTGTCTGCCAGATCAAGAATAGAAGTAATGTCGCTGGGGGAAAGATGCTCAATCCCTAAAAGGTGGCGCACTGAAAGTCCCATAAAGGCCCTCTTTCTTAATTTTGCTGCTTATAGGATGGGTTTGTTTGGGAAACAAGGGATTTACGAATGCTTGGCAAGTTTCTATTCTGCTAAAGGAATCTGGAGCACCATTTAATGACACCTGAATTTGACTACATGGCTGCAAAAGCGGCTCTTGAGTGGCAAATCGAGCTGGGTGTTGATGAATGCATCTCTGAAACTCCCATAAATCGTTATGAAGTTAAGCCACAATCCAAAAAGCTAAAGTTTGGCGCTGGGTCTAATATTGCCCCAGTGAGTGAAATTCCTGTGATACCGCCTGTGGAAGATAGTGGCGCGGAAATTGCGGGTATTATGGCGGCTAAATGCGGTGATCTAAATGCTTTGCGCGATGCGATGGCGGTGTTCGATCACTGTGCATTGAAAAAAGGCGCCAAGAATTTGGTGTTTGCTGATGGCAATCCATCGGCGCGCGTTATGATTATTGGTGAAGCGCCTGGGCGGGATGAGGATGCCCAAGGTTTGCCGTTTGTTGGTGCCGCGGGTCAATTGTTGGATAAGATGTTTGCAGCGATAGGCATGGCGCGCACAGGTGAAACACCTGAGGCTTCAGTTTATATCACCAATGTTATGCCATGGCGCCCACCACAGAACCGCGATCCAGAACCAGAAGAAATTGCAATGATGTTGCCGTTTTTGAAACGGCATATTGAATTAATAAACCCCGATGCAATTGTTTTGATGGGCAACACCGCTTGTCAGGCCGTATTGGGCCGCAAAGGCATCACACGTATGCGTGGCACTTGGGTTGAAGCTTATGATAAACCTGTAATGCCAATGTTTCACCCAGCGGCTTTATTGCGAGATGGTACAAAAAAACGCGATGCATGGGCTGATTTATTGGCAATTCAAGCACGATTAAAAGGCTAATCAAATGACTGAACGTGACTTTATTCCCATCCGTATTGCTGTGTTAACCGTATCGGATACACGCACTTTGGACGACGATAAGTCTGGCAATGTACTTGCGGACCGCTTGACGAATGATGGCCATATTTTGGCTGATCGCAAAATATTACCTGATGAACAAGATCAGATCGCAGACCAACTGCGCGAATGGTGCGATAACGACGAGATCGATGCAGTGATCAGTACGGGTGGTACTGGGCTTACAGGTCGCGATATCTCGGTCGAAGCGCACCGCGAAGTTTATGAAAAAGAAATTGATGCGTTCTCGACGTATTTTACAATGATTTCTGCTGCTAAGATTGGAACTTCAGCAGTTCAATCTCGCGCTTGTGCGGGTGTTGCGAAAGGCACATATTTATTCGCACTGCCAGGCAGCCCAGGGGCATGTAAGGACGGTTGGGATGAAATCCTGCGCTTTCAATTGGATTATCGTCATAAACCCTGTAACTTTGTAGAGATCATGCCGCGACTAGATGAACATCAACGCCGTAAATGATCGATGTTTTCGAAACGTTAGGGCCTTGGGATGATGTTGGAGCGTTCAAAGCAGCCGTAGTCTTATTAAAAGACAGGCATGGGCGCATATTGCTACAATTTCGCGATGATTTTCCGCATGTAAAATCAGGCGGTAGATGGGGTTATTTCGGTGGTGAGATTGAAGAAGGTGAAACTGCGCGACAGGCTGTGATCCGTGAAACCGCAGAAGAAATCGGCCTCAATATTCATTCAAATGCTTTCCATCCCTTTGTGCGCGTTATTTCAACCAGTCAAAAAGGCCACCAGCACTACGCTTTTATATGCGACCAGCCTATTGATCCATCGGACATCAAATTAGCAGAAGGCGCAGGTTTTGCATTTTTCAATAAAAGCCAGTTGGATCAGTTTGATTTAATCCCAATTGTGCGCCAAGTGGTTGATCATTATTTTAAAACACGAACTTAGTTACAAAAATATCATTTGTCGGATACAGACTAAGTGTTAGTTTAAATTTTAGAAATGTTGGGCTCTATGCTGTGACTATCCAATGAGGGCAGAATGAAATTTATGACGCGTGGTCTTTTGGGCTTGTTAATCCTTGCGATGACGATTGCATTGCTTGCAACTGCTGCGTCCGTGGTGATTTCTGCATTCAAAGATGATGACAGCGCTGGGCGTGATCGCTCTGCAAAAGAACGTGTTTTTGTTGTTAGTGTGGCGCAATTAAACGGCTCTGAAGCCACTCCAAAGATATCAACCTTTGGCGAGATATTAAGTGGACGTACATTGGAATTGCGTGCAGCATCCGGCGGTGCATTGGTCCAAGTTGCGCCAAATTTTCGAGAAGGTGGCGTTGTAAAAAAGGGTGACTTGTTGTTCCAGACGGATCCCGCAACGGCAGATGCAAATGCACAATTATCACAGACCCAATTGGATGAAGCTGTTGCTGAGTTAGAAGAAGCACGCAGCGCATTGATCTTGGCTCAGGACGAATTGGTGGCAGTCAGGCATCAAGCAGACCTTCGCGAGCAAGCAATTATACGGCAAAGGTCTTTGCGTGAGCGTGGGGTGGGTACCGAAGCTGGTATGGAAGAAGCCGCGTTGGCGGCATCTGCCGCACAGCAGCAGATATTGTCAGTGCGTCAAGCAATTGCGGATGCAAAAGCGCGGATCAAACGGTCTGAAATTGAAGTGTCTCGCAGCCAAATCAACAACAATGAATCACAACGTCAGTTAAGTAACACATCGGTTTATGCAAAATTTGATGGTGCCTTAAGTGATGTGACCAGTGTTCTGGGCGGTTTGGTGAATGCAAACGAACGTCTTGCAACGTTGATTGATCCCAAAGCTTTAGAGGTATCGTTTCGGATATCTAATCTTCAATTCAACCGTTTAACCGCAAATGGGCAGGATATCTCAGAAATAAATGTGGGGGTGTCTGCTGAAGGCGGCGCATTGATTGCTGCAAAGGTTGACCGCATTAGTGCTGCCGTTGGTGAGGGACAAACGGGCCGTGTTTTGATTGCAAATTTAGATGTGACCGAAAATACAACGTTACGGCCGGGTGATTTTGTCAGCGTTGCTATTGAAGAACCTGCATTGCAGAACGTAACGATTTTACCGTCAACAGCGGCTTCGGCAACTGGTGAAATCTTGCTTTTGGGAGATAATGATCGTCTTGAGGCGGTATCTATTGAGGTGCTTCGCAAACAGGGTGATGAAATCATAATCGATATTGGTGAGCACGCGGGCCGTGAAGTAGTATTAGAACGTGCCCCGCAGTTGGGGGCTGGCATTAAAGTTGATCCAAGACGTGCGGATATTCAAAATGCTGAGTAACCCTTTAATTAGTATAAAGGCGTGATCTGATGGCTATGCGTCAGTTACCAAAATCAGCGGGCGGTATTCTGTCCTACTTCACGCGACACGGCACAGCTGCCAATCTGTTACTGGTACTTATGATCACCTTAGGTGCTGCTGCAGCTACACAAATCCGCGCACAGTTTTTCCCAGATATCATAGTTAATTATGTCAGTGTGGACGTCACATGGGATGGCGCAGGGCCAGAAGAGATTGATAATGGTGTTGTGGCGTTATTAGAACCTGCTTTGCTAACCGTGGAAGGTGTTGAAAGTAGCACATCCGACGCCAGCCAAGGTCGCGCTGCAATTTCATTAGATTTTGAACCTGGATGGGACATGGCGCGTGCTGCGGACGATGTGAAGGTCGCTGTTGATAGTGTCACGGATTTACCCGAAGGGATCGATGAACCGACTATTAGGCGAGGCGCATGGCGGGACCGTGTAACAGATGTTGTCATCACAGGGCCTGTCTCACCCGAGCAATTAGGGCGCTTCGCAGATGAATTTGCGTCGCGTCTATTCCGTGAAGGCGTTACGAGGACAACTATTCGCGGTGTTTCCGCACCTGAAATCACAGTCTCTTTGCCAGAACGGTCTTTGATACAGCATGATATAACATTATCTCAAGTTGCAGATACGATTGCACAAGAAGCAAACACAGACCCAGCAGGCGATGTTGCGGGCGGCTTGGCACGCGTTAAAACTGGTATCGAAAAACGTACCGCAGAAGATATTGGGACGCTTGTTGTTAAATCAAATCCTGATGGTTCAAAGTTACGCATATCTGATGTCGCAGATATTTCTGTTCTTGGTACAAACAGTGCGCGCGCTTATTATGTTGGTGACAATCCTGCGATTTCCATACGTGTTGATCGTTCCGGTCAAGGTGATGCAATTCGCATGCAATCGGTTGTTCAACGTGTTGCTGATGAAATGCAACTTTCTTTGCCCCAAGATGTCACGATAGAACTGATCCGAGCACGCTCACAGTTGATCTCCGATCGATTAAACATCCTTTTGGATAATGGTCTTGTTGGGCTGGCTTTGGTGGTAATGCTTTTATTTTTGTTCCTGAACGCGCGGACAGCTTTTTGGGTAACTGCGGGCATTCCCGCGGCAATGTTTGCAGCAATAGGGTTTATGTATTTGTTTGGGATCACATTAAATATGGTCTCATTATTTGGCTTGATTATATGTCTAGGTATCGTTGTTGATGATGCAATTGTTGTCGGAGAACACGCAGATTTCCGGGCGAGAAGCTTTGGCGAAGATCCCGTCGTTGCTGCCGAAAGTGCAGCCCGTCGTATGGCACCACCTGTCTTTTCAGCAACGATCACGACGGTTCTTGCATTTTGGAGTTTGACATTTGTTGGGGGGCGTTTTGGATCGTTGATCGTTGACATTCCATTGACGGTAATCGTTGTTTTACTTGCCTCACTTATGGAATGTTTCATTATTCTGCCAAACCATATGAGCCATTCTATCGGGCAAGCGGCAGATAAGTGGTATGATGCCCCCAGCCGTATTTTCAATCGCTGGTTCAAATCATTCCGTGATAAATACTTTCGCAAATTTATCCATTGGGTTTTAGTACTACGTTACCCAGTAATCGCCGCGATGATACTGATGCTTGCCGTTCATGCAGCATTATTTGTCAAAGGTGATGTGACTTGGCGTTTCTTCAATGCACCTGAGCGTGGGTCTATATCGGGTAATATTGCGATGTTACCTGGTGCAGATAGAAATGACACATTTGAAATGATGCGCGAATTACAACGCGCTGTAGATAAAACTGCTCAGGAATATGAAGAGAAACATGGTGTAAACCCAGTGACCTTTGTTATGGCCGAGGTTGGTGGTAATACTGGACGGGGATTGGCCGGGGCAGAAACCAAAGACATAGATTTGCTTGGTTCTATTGCCGTTGAATTGATCGATGCAGACTTTAGACCTTATACATCTTTTGTATTTCTAGGGGATGTTCAAGATGCTGTACAAAACCACCCTAGGCTTGAAACAGTCAGTTTCAGAAGCTGGCGTTCTGGCCCTGGTGGTGATGCTTTGGATGTACAATTTTTCGGATCATCCGCTGAAGATTTGAAAGAGGCAGCTGAGGCACTGAAAACTGCTATGTCACAATATCCAGAAGTATCAGCTTTAGAGGATACTTTGGCCTATGACAAAGAAGAGTTGATCCTAGAATTAACTCCGCAAGGACAAGCATTGGGTTTTACCATTGATACGATTGGTCGAGAATTGCGCAGTCGTTTGAATGGTATCGAAGCCGTTTCATTTCCTGTGGGTGCGCGGACCTCTGAAGTGATTGTTCGTCTTGATGAAGACGAGTTAACGGCAGATTTTTTGTCGAGAACCAAGGTGCGAAGCCCTGATGGTGAATATATTAATTTATCTACGATTGTCACAGTAGATGCACGTATCGGGTTTTCAACAGTTAAGCGCGAAAATGGTATTCGGGTGGTTTCAGTAACAGGTGATATTTCTGAAGATGATGCAGTACGTGCAGAAGAGATTACCAACACATTAAGAGCAGAAATTTTGCCAAGAATTGCGTCTGAATTAGGTGTAGAATGGCGTATGTCTGGGTTGGCTGAGCAGGAAAAAGATTTCCTATCTGATGCCTTCAAAGGTCTAATATTATGTCTTTTGGGAATATACCTGACACTGACATGGATTTTTGCGAGTTGGTCACGGCCTCTTGTTGTAATGTCAATCATCCCATTTGGTTTCATTGGAACAATATACGGCCATTATGCTTGGGACGTCCCGCTTTCTATGTTCTCTATCGTTGGACTGCTGGGCATGACAGGGATCATCATCAACGATTCAATCGTACTTGTGACGACGATTGACGAATATGCTGAAAAACGTGGCCTTTTTCCGGCGATTGTAGATGCTACAAGTGATCGATTGCGTGCTGTGCTTTTGACGACTCTAACAACTGTTCTTGGGCTGATGCCATTGCTGTTCGAGACATCTCGCCAAGCATTATTTTTAAGGCCAACCGTTATTACTCTGTGCTATGGGTTGGGCTTTGGTGTTGTGATGGTGTTGCTCATCGTACCATCGCTGGTTGTTGTGCAAAAGGATGTTGCTCGATTGGTGACTTCTTTTAAGCGTATTGTTTTTAACGGGCGTATACCAATGCGTTTCAAAGCATTATTCTTTGGCGCCATAACTGCATCTTTGATGCTGATGCTTGCGACACTCATACCATTGTTAGTCAACCAATCACCAGCAATATGGGCGCAAAGCTTATTGCCCTCTACCATGAGTAGCATGCCAATCATTTCGACATTAATCGTAATTTGTGTGGGTATGGTTGTGATTATATCGGTAACTGCTTTGGCGTTGTTATTTGTGAAGAAGTCACACCAAAAAACTTAACTTGCTGCAGGACAGCCAATCATTTCAATTGTATTTGACGCCCCAACCAAAGTAACACGTAATTTGCTACGATCTAAAATGAATGGATCGTTTGAAAATGAAACAAGCTCTGCTTGTGCAAGCGTTGTTTTTCCTGATTGTGATAGGCTTGCTGTATTTATCCAGATATTTGGATCAGGGAACTCAATAACAGCCTTTTGTGTTTTAGGTGCTTGTCCTTTAAACCTTATGCTTGCAGTGATGTTCATCCCATCCGCAGTCGGGTCTACTTTACATGTTACGGAACGCACCCCACCCGCTTTTGCGCTCAACGGACGTTTTTTTAACGCTGATGAAATTTCATCATGATATGCAACTGTTCCTGCTAACAGTTCAGCATTCAACCGAGATGTGACAGGTATGCAAACATCGGCACATATCCCAAAGTCTACACGTGTTTTGACTTTGATTGGCGCGCCGTTTTTATTTGGCGAAAACTCAATTGGTAAAATGAGCTCACTTGTATAACCAAGTGTCGTGCTATTTCCTTCTTTCAAAACAGCAGGGGCAGGCCAATGATACTGAACACCTTTGATATTATTAGAACCATTCCATTTGAATTTTGGTGGAATACCAAGCCCACCAGGGGTGCGCCAATAGGTTTTCCAACCGTCTTCCAATGTAATACGAATTGCGGCCATGTGGGTACCTTTTGACGTACGCCAACCTTGTAAAACTTCAATAGCCTTAAGCCCCTTTTGCGCAGCATATTCATCTGCAACAACTGGGCTAGCTAATGTTGCTATGGCGCAACTGGTTTTTAACGCGAATTTAAACATAGGTATGACCTTATTTTTCAGGCCCAAACTATACATTTGACGATGAAGTGGAAATCACATTTTGGCGACAAATATGTCATGTGCTTTATCGGCGCTTGCGTGTTGCGAATTTGTACCCCATTCTTAAATCATGGATACTGAAATTAAATTACCTCATTTAGACGGCAAATTATTAATAGCTATGCCAGGTATGGGAGATGCTCGTTTCGAGAAATCACTCATTTATATGTGCGCACATTCTGAAGATGGTGCGATGGGTTTGATCATCAATAAGCCTGCATCTGATTTACAGTTTTCAGATTTGTTGGATCAATTGAATATCACTCCATCCCAGTCTTTCCGCCCAATCGAAGTTCACTTTGGCGGCCCTGTAGAGCATGGTCGTGGCTTTGTGTTGCATTCCAAAGATTATGTTGCTGAAGACTCTACGCTCGATGTGAATGATGAATTCGGCATGACTGCAACGCTAGATATTCTAGAGGATATTTCCCAAGGTAATGGGCCAGATAATTGCCTTTTGGCTCTTGGCTATGCTGGTTGGGGGCCAGGACAATTAGAGGATGAAATCCGTGCAAACGGGTGGTTGACTTGTGATGCAGACGCGAAGTTGGTTTTTTCCGAAAACAGCGAAACAAAATGGACTGCTGCGATTGAAAGTATGGGCATTGACCCACGTATGTTATCTGCAGAAGGTGGGTCTGCTTAATCGCGCGGCGCTGCTGCGCGTTTTAAGCGATCGTTGATTGCCAACCCCAATCCAGTCATCGGTATTGGGCTGATAGCGATGGACTTACTTGTACTAGCGATTTCATCAATATCACGCATATAGGCAAACAGGTTCGCTGCGGCTTCAACCATATCTCCTGTTGCGGATAAGTTTAACGCAGCGCCTTGGGAGTTGGGCCCAAAAGCAAGCAAAACTTCATCAGCTTCAGCTTTAGTCGCATTTAAACGTACTGCTGCATTGGGTGCGTAATGGGATTGTAATTGCCCTGGGGATTGCGGTGTTTGTGGATCTTGGGGCTTGGCAATCGAATAGCCTAAACAGGCTTCAACTGCTTCTATGGGCAATCCCCCAGCTCTTAGTAGTGAAACGCGATCTACATCTATTTTCAATATTGTAGATTCAACACCAACATAGCAATTACCACCATCTACAACAGCATCAATCATGCCATTCATATCAGATATAACATGCTCACAAGATGTTGGGCTAATACGCCCTGATGGGTTGGCTGATGGTGCTGCCAATGGCCCATCGAACGTTTTTAATAATGCCTGCGCTGTTTTATGATCGGGCATGCGGATAGCTACAGTATCTAGGCCAGCAGTCACCAGTTCAGATAGGCCGTGATTTTTGACCAAAGGCAAAACTAAACTCACAGGTCCAGGCCAGAAAGCATCCGCTAAATCCAATGCGGTTTTGTCGAATTGTGCAAATCGTTTTGCTGTTTCTAAATTTGCTACATGTACAATCAGGGGATTAAAGCTGGGTCGCCCTTTCGCCGCATAAACTGAAGCCACAGCACGCCCATTGTGTGCATCTGCACCTAAGCCATAAACAGTCTCTGTTGGAAATGACACCAACCCACCATTCGACAAGATACGTGCAGCTTGTTCTAGACCAATTTGATCATCATGTAGAATTTGCGTTTTCAATTCAGTCATCTGACGTTAAGTCCATATTGTCGATACGGCATTGCAGCCTTAGCATTTTGGTGTTTGTCTCTCATAAACGGACAGGTGCTGGGATGCAAAGGCTCAGTTTAGAAAAGGGCAGATGGTGAAATGAATAAAGTATTCGGTAAAATCAGGTTTCCCCATGAAACGGCCCCAGAAGAAGGTCAGGCCATTGAGATTGCAAAAGGCATCTTATGGATACGCTTGCCCTTACCAATGGCCCTGAACCATGTGAATGTATATGCATTGGATGATGGTGATGGCTGGCTGATTGTCGATACTGGGTATCATTCTAAGCGCGGTGTTAAATTGTGGAATGATATCTTGCAGGGACCACTTGGCGGTAAACCTGTGAAAAAGGTACTGATGACACATCATCACCCGGATCACATAGGTAATGTTGGTTGGTTTCAAAAAGAACATAATGTTGAGCTGATCTCGACGCGAACCGCATGGCTGTATTCGCGTATGATGGTTCTAGATCAACAAGAACAATGGCCACCAGAACTGGCTGCATTTTATAAGTCTACTGGTATGGACAGCGAACTATATCAGGAACGCTTAAACAATAAGCCGTTTAATTACGCTGATATTGTACATCATATGCCGCTTGGTTTTACACGTATTGCCCAAGATGATGTTATCACGATTGGGGAACGGACTTGGACTGTTCATATTGGGAATGGTCACGCACCAGCACATGCCACTTTGTGGTGTAACGAAGAACCTCTGGTGATTGCTGGTGATCAAATTTTGCCAGGAATATCATCTAATGTGGGTGTCTATGCTACGGAACCTGATGCAGATCCGCTAGAGGAGTGGCTGGAAAGTTGTGAGCGTTTGTCCAAACTTGCTCGAGAAGATCATCTTGTTTTTCCAGGTCACAAGCTTCCTTTTACAGGGTTACCAGCCCGATTACATCAATTGATCGAGAATCATCACAGTGGTTTGCGCCGCCTATTAGAATTTGTAGAAACACCGCGTACGGCTGTGGACTGCTTTCCAGTGTTGTTCAAACGAAAAATTGAAGGCGGAAACTATGGATTAGCCATGGTTGAAGCGATTGCGCATTTGAACCATTTGTATCTGGCAGGTAAGGTAACCAGAACCGCCAACGATGATGGTATCTGGATTTGGCAAAGTAAACAGGGATAATTATGTCAAACGGTATTAAAACAACAGCAGAAGCTATTGAGGCAGCAGCACTACCAGAAGCTTATGCTGTGCGTGTAGATTCAGAATCAGGTGCGCGTGTACAAGAACATCAAGCGATGCCAGCAGGTGCTGCTAAAAAACCATTAGAACAAAAAACACCCGCTGAATGGGCTTATGAGCGCATAGTTTTGTATATTAAGAATTTTGAAACAGATTTGGATGCAGAGCATGAAGTTGGCATGGGTTTCACTGGTGGTGAGGTTGGTACGCTGAAAATTCAAGGTATGGGGTATTTTGCGCCGGATTTAATAACGTTTTACGGAACTGACCCAAATGGGGCAAAAACACAACTGGTACAACATGTTAGCCAATTGAACGTTATGCTTGTTGCTGCTCCTAAAGAAGATAAAGCAGCAGAGCCTAACCGTATTGGCTTTAAATTGGCTGAAGATTTAGAAGAAGCACCCGCAAGTTAAACGATCACAATCTTGTATCAGATGGACGCAGTACGATTTCGTTACTTTGCAAATTGGTCGTTTTGTGAAATATAGACGTCAAATTAAGATTATAGGGGTTAATCATGGCTAAGCATGAACACGGTAAAATGGACATCTCATCTCAAGAACACGCATTCAACGGCTTCATCCAATGGAGCATTCGCGTTTGTGTAGCTAGCATCGCTGTTCTTATTTTCCTCGCTATTTTTAATTCGTAATAAAAGCTACTCGGGGGGGTATCATGCCTTTTATCCGTCATGCGGTACTATTATGTGCCGCACTTTTTCTTACAGCATGTACATATGGCACTGATGATAAATACGCATCTGATACCGAAGTCGCGAAATTTGAACACGTAAGCCAAGAACAACCATTTTTGATGCTGATGACAATGGTCAGCAACAAAACGGGACGTGGTGGCCACTCATCGCTTGTGATCAATGGATCGCAAACAGTGATGTATGATCCTGCGGGTCGTTGGTTCAATTCACATGCACCAGAACGGCATGACCTATTGTACGGTGTGAATGACAACATCCTACAGCTTTACAGATCATTCCATGCACGCGACACACACCATGTCGTTTCACAAAAGATTTATGTATCAGCAGAAGTGGCAGAACAAGCGATAGCAGCTGCAAAACTACAAGGCCGCGCATTGGATGCTACTTGCGCGATTAATACGATTGCGATCCTTAATCAGTTAGAAGGGTTTCAAGGTATCAAATCCACATACTTCCCAGAAAAGCTGATGAAACGTTTTGCAGAATTGCCAAATGTCCAAACGGACAAGTATTACGAGAACGATACGGGTAAAAACTAAACCGTAATAATAAGGCGCGAAGGTAACCCTCGCGCCTTTTGTTTATTTGACTTCGAATGAAACTTTCAATGTCACACGGTATTTTGTGACTTTGCCGCCATCCACACCCACAGACTGATCTTTAACCCAAGCTGAGGCAATATTGTCTACAGAGTTCGAAGCGCGTTCTATTGCATTACGTGTGGCATCTTCCCATGACTTGCTGCTGTCCGCCATCACTTCAATAACTTTCATGACACTCATATTTAATCTCCCTTTGATTTCTAAAATACAACCATAGGGTGATTTGGGTGTAAAATCAAAATGGGCAAAAATAAACCCCCGCAGGACAGACCTTTGGGGGTTTATCAATTTATAGTCGTCGGTCTTACAAAAGACCTTCACGCTGTGCTTTTTTACGAGCCAGCTTGCGCGAGCGACGAATTGCTTCAGCTTTTTCACGAGCTTTTTTCACGGACGGTTTTTCGTAATGTTGCTTAAGCTTCATTTCACGAAAGACACCTTCACGTTGCAATTTTTTCTTGAGGGCACGAAGTGCCTGATCAACATTATTGTCGCGTACTGATACCTGCATGTGGTAACACCACCTTTCTAGAGTTAGAGTTGCAGAATTGCAGGAAGCTGCCATATAGCAGTGAGAATGCTGTTTGTCTAGTGTGTGGAGGATAGACCTATGTCTGAGAAGAAAACCGAACAAGACCATATTTCATTGGCTTTAAAGCAGCTTGTAGAGGCCGCTTTGCCCCATGTTATGTTCGATGGGTGGTCCGATACAACGTTCAAAGCAGCCGTTAAAGATTCGGGTGTGGATGAGGGGCTTGCCGCCCAAACATGTCCTCGTGGTGCCGTTGATCTTGCGCTGGGCTTCCACCGTTTGGGGGATGAAGCGATGGTTGATGCGCTAAATTCCACTGACCTATCTGATATGCGTTTCCGTGATAAGATTGCCAAAGCTGTCGAATTACGCATTCGCGCCGTGGCTGATGAAAAAGAGGCGGTTCGCCGCGGTGTGACCTTGTTTGCATTGCCACAGAATGCGGGTGAGGGGGCACAAGTGCTTTGGGCTACAACGGATAAGATTTGGACAGCGCTGGGCGATAGCTCTGAAGATGTGAACTGGTACACAAAACGCGCCACACTTTCTGCTGTTTATTCATCAACTATTCTTTTTTGGTTGGGCGATGACAGTGACGATTATGCAAACACTTGGGCGTTTCTTGATCGCCGTATTGATAATGTGATGCAATTCGAAACTGTGAAGGCAAAGTTAAAAGATAATCCATTGATCAAAGGATTGATGTCGTTCGTTCCAGACATTCGCAAGCCATCAAGCTGTGCACCAGATGACCTACCGGGCAAAACGAGCACATCATAAGTTGCGCTAAATATAGAGAAATGGATAGGCTTCATACCAAGTAAAATACTGTATGAGTAATATTATTGCTTTTTACGGTAATATTAATGTTCACACTTGAGCGGTTGCAAAATTCGCGTTAGCCAAGTTGAATATTGGGAGGATTTGAAATGGCTTTAGGCGGAAAAATTGTAACTTTCTTTGAAGGTGAATGGCACGAAGGTAACGCACCAATTATCGGTGCAGCGGATCATGTCGCATGGTTGGGCAGTCAAGTTTTCGATGGTGCACGCCAGTTCGAAGGCGTCCGTCCTGATCTGATTTTAAACTGTGAACGTATCATCCATTCGGCAGAAGTCATGGGTATGATTTCCCCTATTGATGTCGACACAATATTTGGCCTGTCCGAAGAAGGCTGTAAAAAATTCAACGCAGATGCCGAACTGTATATTCGCCCTATGATGTGGTCCAAACAAGGCACGCCAGGGATCATTGATGTAGAACCAGAAAGCACAGGTTTTGCGTTGTGTATTGAAGAGTTACCAATGCCCGCAATTGGTACGTTTTCTTTAACAACATCCCCTTTTTGCCGCCCACGCCAAGATATGGCGATGACCGAAGCCAAAGCGGGTTCGCTTTATGCAAACAACGGGCGTATCATGGCGGATGCACGTAAGCGTGGCTTTAATAATGCATTGTCTTTGGACATTGATGGGAATGTTGCGGAAACCGCATCAACGAATGTGTTCACAGTAAAAGATGGCGAAGTCTTTACACCTGTTCCAAATGGAACATTCCTGAACGGTTTAAATCGTCAAAGAACAATTAAATTGCTACAAGCAGATGGTATCAAAGTTACCGAAACACAAATGACATTGAGCGATTTTGAAACCGCAGATGAGATATTCTGTACAGGTAATATTGCCAAAGTTATGCCTGTAGCAAAATACGAAGACCGTATGATGCCAGAATGCCCTATCACAATGCGCGCACGTGAAATCTATTGGGATTATTCACACTCACGGTTCAGTCAAAAAGACGTGGCATAAACCATGCGGGTTATTGAATTACCGACCCATGGCGGACCAGAGGTTTTAACACTTGGAACACGTGATGTTCCAACACCTGCATACGGGCAAGTTGTAATTCAGAATCACTATGCTGGCGTTAACAGGCCAGACTGCTTACAACGTGCGGGGCTTTATAACCCACCCAAAGGCGCATCTGATCTACCTGGGCTGGAAAGTGCTGGTGTGATTGCGGCCGTTGGGGAAAGCGTTTCGCAATGGGCAGTGGGGGACGAGGTTTGTGCATTGTTACCGGGTGGTGGTTATGCGGAATATTCGCTGACCAATGCGGGGCATGTGTTGCCGGTTCCAAAGGGCGTTGATATGGCATCTGCTGCGGCACTGCCCGAGACGTTTTTTACAGTCTGGTTTAACCTGTTTGTAAAGGCGGATTTAAAGGCGGGTGAAACTGTTCTTATTCATGGTGGCACCAGCGGTATTGGTACGACTGCCATAATGCTGGCCCGCGCTTTTGGTGCACGTGCAATTGTGACAGCAGGTTCTGATGATAAATGCGCTAAGTGTCTGGAAATAGGCGCGGATATCGCGATCAATTATCACAATGAAGATTTTGTAGAGACCTTAAAAGACCAGAAAATAGACGTTGTTTTGGATATGGTCGGCGGTGATTATACAGCACGAAACCTAAAGGTATTAGGGCAGGGTGGGCGCCTTGTGAATATCGCGTTTTTACAAGGTATAAAGGCCGAGATGAATATAGCATTGGTTATGGCAAAAGAGCTGGTGCTGACGGGCTCATTCCTGCGCCCACAAACCGATCTGACCAAGGCACGACTTGCGAATGATTTACGCACCAAAGTTTGGCCCTTGATCGAGGCTGGTAAACTGGCACCGATTATGGATCAAACCTTTGATCTAAGCGATGCATCTGCCGCGCATATGCGTATGGAAGCGGGAAAGCATATTGGCAAGATTGTCCTACGAACGATAAAATAAATGCTTAACGTATCTTCGCCAATCCAGCGTCACGTAATGAGCAATCCTTAATCACATCACGCCCGCATTTCGTCAGCTCTAAATCTTTTGTCATACAAATACGTACTTCTTGGATTTGACGTGCCTTGCATGTGATCGTCACTTGGTTTTGCAACAATGTCGGATTGGCTTCCATAAAGGCATCTTCAATCACGGAAGCGGGTAGTTGAATGTCTTTCTTCAATTTTCGCAAAACAGCAGGGCGGTTGATTTTGCCATAAGCCATACGTGACAATGCATAGTAATCCGCCGCAGATAGGCCCGTACAGCGCCCATGTTTTTTCCATTGGTGCCATGCCAATCCACTGGTGCCCATGATGTCCGCCATATCATTCGACATAGTGCGCGAAGGATTGCGGGCTGTTGTTCGACAATAGCTTGGCCAGCCGCCATCGGTAAATTGTGGCCACAGTCCGTGCAATGTGAAACCATGACCTTTGCCACTGTCGCATTGTGGTGATTTGCGCGCGTCGCCTGTCAGTTCGCACCATGTTGGTGTCCAAGATAAAGACATGACGTAATAATCAAAATCGCCTGGTCGTTCGCCTTCGGCATGAGCGGGGAAAGACAACAATAAGAAGGCTAATAAGCTGCGAAACATTAGGACTTTCCCTTTTGGTCGTTTCACCCTATATAGACGGGGAATTCCCCTCTTGAAACGGAAAATTCACTGGCCAAAGCGGCTGGTACCCGATTCTCGGTACGGGAGAGATGTATGGATAAGGAACGCTGATATGGCTCTACCTATTATGGCAAAAGCAACCGCTGTTTGGTTGGTTGATAACACGACTTTAACGTTTAAACAGATCGCAGATTTCTGTGGTTTGCACGAGTTAGAAGTGAACGGCATCGCTGACGGTGAAGTGGCACAAGGCATCAAAGGGTTTGATCCGATTGCCAACAACCAGTTGACTGCAGAAGAGATCAAAGCAGGTGAAGAGAAGCCAATTCACAAGCTACAGCTAAAATACAACGCTGCTGCCGAAGGCGAACAAAAACGCCGTGGCCCGCGCTACACACCGCTTTCAAAACGCCAAGACCGCCCATCAGGTATCTTGTGGTTGGTAAAGTTCCACCCAGAATTGACAGACGGTCAGGTGTCTAAATTAGTTGGTACGACAAAACCAACAATCCAAGCATTACGTGATCGCACACATTGGAACATCGCAAACATTCAGCCAATCGACCCTGTTGCATTAGGTTTGTGTAAGCAGATCGAATTAGACGCGGCTGTTCAAAAGGCTGCTAAAAAAGCTGCAAAAGATGGCAGTGCGATGTCTGAAGAAGAGCGCATGAAGCTTGTTTCAACAGAGCAATCATTGCACATGCCTGACGAACCACAAATGCCAAGCTCAGTCAGTGGTTTTGAGAACTTCACTTTGACAGATGATGTGAAGAAAGACGACGAACCAGAGATCGATGCAGATAGCCTATTCAACTTGCCAAAAGATGGCGGCGAAGCTGAATAAGTTGAACTGTATTTGAGTTTTAAAAGCCTTTGCATTTGCAAGGGCTTTTTTTTTATGCGCTGGTTTCTTGGCGGAATATAGACAAATCTAACGGTTGCGCTTCGCCCAACCAGATCACGTGTTTGGTGTGATCCGCCAGGTGATCATCTGTTTCTGTGTGACAAAACACAATCAAACCATCCCTGTTCAAGGCAAGCCACGGCAAAAGATCAGAGAATTGTTCAACTGTACATCCAAGTTGGCATGAAAACATTGGATGTGGGCCGACAGGGCGTTCATGGATGCGCCCCATATCTACGTTGAATAAACCAGATGCATCTTGGCAAAGCTTTGTGGCTTGATCTGTACTTTCAGCGCCAAAATATACATGGGCATGATAGCCCTTGATCGTATCTGTATTTTTATAGGTTTCCATATTTGGTCTCCTGAATGGGTAACTCGTTTATATGGATTTTATGACTTGGTGGTTTTAGTACAAGCGCAATAACGGGAAATGCATGCCAGCCCCCTGTCATTAGATGTGCGTTAATAGTGCATTATTTTTAATGAACTGCGGTATCCATAGGATCGATCAATGTGCGCCCACCATCCACGGTTAGGATCTGTCCCGTTACAAAGCTGGCGCTGTTAGCCGCTAAGAATTGCGTTACTTCTGTGACTTCCTGTGCATCGGCAATACGGCCCATTGGAGTGACCATGGCCATTTGATCGCGCAAGTCTTCGTCGTCTTTTAGATAGTTTTGTAGATTTGCCGACATAACAGATCCGATTGCGATTGCGTTTACGCGGATACGGTCAGGGGCAAGACTGACAGCCAGCGAGCGTGTCATTTGGTTTAAGGCGGCACAACTTACAGAATAAGCTAACAGATCAGGGTGCGCACGCTCTGATGCGATGGAGCTTAGATTGACGACAGATCCGATACATTCTGTACCATCCTCGTCGCTGCCTTCGGCTTGTTGAATCATAACTTTGGCAACCGATTGCGTCAGGCGTAGGTTCGCAAGAACGTTTTGCTGAAACAAGGCTTCAAAACCGTCTGCTTTTGGCTCTAGTGGGTTTGATGGTAAAACTTGGCGGCTTGCATTTATAAGGATATCGATACGATCAAACGCATCTATTGTTGCGGACTGTAGGTTCGCGATCGTCAGTTTTTTGCGCAAGTCGCCGTTGAAGTATCTGGCTTGTGGACAATCCAATGAATCGCACTCCATGATCAATTTATCTTCGTCCATATCCGCGAACATCACATTCGCACCTTGGTCAATAAAATGTCGCGCGATAGCAAGCCCAATGCCATTTGCAGCACCAGTAACAATAGCTGTTTTACCTTCGATCGAAAAAGACATGCGTGGTCCGTTCTATGATTCTGTCTGGGTAGGTTAGTGGAAACGAAGCCTGCGTGCCAATCGTTAGTTCAGGTGTTATTTTGGACGGCGGGCGTGGATCACTTTGAAGATCGGCGTCTGCTCTTCATAGGACCAAGTGTTAAAGCTTGCATCCAAGACGGCTTCATAGGCCAATTGCTTATTTGCGACCATCCACAAGCGCCCTTTCGGCGCAAGTAATTTTGAAGCTTTTGCAATGAAATCGCGCCCTAAAGAAACATCCGCTTTACGGGATACATGGAATGGAGGGTTCATGATGATGAAATCATATCCGCCTTTGTCCGGCATCGTTTGAACATCGGTCCAATGGAATTGGGCACGGTTATCCGTAATGTTTTTTTGCGCACAATCTAGACTGACTTTTTCAGCTTCGAATAAATCTAATGATGTGATTTCTGGGTATTTCTGCAATGCATGTTGGCTAAGGTAACCCCAACCTGCACCCAAATCCGCGCCTCTTCCTTTTAAAGGCACTGTGATGCTTTCGCATAATAATGCACTAGCAGGGTCAATTGCATCTGCACTAAAGATGCCAGGAACAGACCAGAAGTCGTCTTTATTCTGGATGATATCTGTTAGTGCCAGCCATTCTTTGAAAGGATTTTCATCCTTACCTTTGAGTGTCCAAATGGTTTTGCCATGCGATTTCGAATAGGAACCCTCGACAGTGGCCTTTGATTTCACAGCCTTAAATATACTATCAATACCGTCTGTTTTTGCGCCATCAATAAACAATGTACCACCAAGCTCTAAAGCATTATAAGCCTTTGCGATATTCGCTAAGTTTTCTGGCTTTGATCGTGTGAGTTCAACAATGGCAGCTTTAACGGATGATGGTATTTCTTGAGCGGGGCGTATACCAATATTTTCCAAAACTTCGAAAGTCGGCTTGAATGTTTGAACTGCTTTTAGATCGTTGGCGTTAAATCTACGATAAGCAGGATTGTTTGTAGCACGCATGATCAGGATTGAGCCGTTATCAGGCAGCTCGTCCGTTAGAGTATCGAACAGTTTAGAAAGACGGGAAGATTGAGCCATATACGTAGGGCGTAAACGCCTATTCCTTTTCCATTGTGCATTGCAGCGGATGTTCATGTTTACGTGCCAAGTCCATAACTTGGGTTACTTTGGTTTCCGCTATATCATGTGAGAATACACCTACAACAGCGGCGCCCTTTTTATGAACGGTCATCATGATTTCAATTGCTGACTGATGGTTGATAGCAAAGAACCGCTCCAACACGTGCACAACAAATTCCATTGGCGTATAGTCGTCGTTTAATAACAGCACCTTATACATAGGCGGCTTAGCCGTTTTCGGCTTGGTCTTGGTGACAACCGCTGTGTCGCTGTCATAGTCGTCATCGTTGGATAATGTAATTGGTTTTGTCATAAGATCGTACGTTTCGGCATTTAATTTTAGACAGTGTATACCGCTGCCGTAAGGAAGAAAAAAGTCTAATTGGGGCCAAATGGGGCATTTTTAGGGCAGAGGTCTAGTGGTTAATGGGTAAACAACCACTAAGTGTTGTGTTTGTGGGGGCGTATGAGCGAGAATGCTCTGGTTTTGTTGCTATCAGAACATAATATAAGTTTCTGTAAAATAGTTATTTTCTGAAAATAAATGTCGTGCTACGTTTGCCATAACGAATACCGCGAAAAGCGGATGAGGCAGTAACAGGCAGATATCGGAGACAACCGATGCTAAGGCAGTTGAACCATTGGCTAACAGCCATGGTAGTATTCTTATTGATGAATCTTTATGCAGTCAGCATCAGCTATGCTGCACCTTATGCTGCGATGGTAATGGATGCCCGAACTGGACAAGTTGTGCATTCTCGCAATGCTGATACGCGCCTTCATCCAGCCTCTTTGACAAAAATGATGACGCTTTATGTTGTGTTCCAAGCGATTGAGCGTGGCGAAATTAGTTTGAACAAAAGGGTGCGCATCTCAAAGCATGCGGCCTCTGAACCACCTTCAAAACTTGGCCTGAAAGCGGGCCAGCGTATTGAACTGAAATACCTTATCCGTGGCGCTGCTGTGAAATCCGCAAATGACGCAGCTACGGCATTGGGCGAAGCGGTCTCGGGCAGTGAGGCCGCTTTTGCTCGCCGTATGACAGCAACAGCAAAACGCTTGGGGATGAAATCATCCACTTTTAAAAATGCACACGGACTTACGCAATCAGGACACCTTTCGACGGCACGTGATATGACATTGCTGGGTCGTCGTTTGTTTTATGATTATCCGCAGTATTATAATTTGTTCTCACGCCGCTCAACAGATGCTGGTGTGCGCCAAGTTGCCAATACGAACCGCAAGTTGTTGGCCAACTATCGCGGTGCAGATGGCATTAAAACGGGGTTCACAAATGCGGCTGGGTTTAATCTGGTTGCATCCGCAGAACGTGGAAACAAACGTGTGATTGCGACTGTATTTGGTGGCAAAACATCTGCCTCTCGTAATGCACGTGTTGCACAATTATTGGATATGGGTTTTGGCCGTGTGAACACGCGCCTTGCAGAACGTAAGCCAGCACGTATTGCGCCAGTTACAAATGAGAAACCCAAAATAATTAAAGTCGTGGTCAGTGGTGCCGTTCGAACAAGCCCAATTCCAAAGATGCGTGTTGCAAGAAAACCAGCTACACCAGAGCCAAAACCATTGTTGGTGGCCGCTGTAGATCAATCGGAAGTTGAAGCTGTGCTTAAGCAAGCCTTAGCTGAACAAGCGAGTGAACCCACGCCAACGATTGCAAAATCACCAAAGCCAGTATTGCGCTCAGCAAACGTTATTCCTGCGGCGTTGGTTACAACATCGCAACCTGTTCAGGTGGCACAAGCGCCCTCAGAGCCGCGCGTCGTTTCACGCAAATCAACATCTGGTCATGCATGGTCAGTCCAATTAGGAGCATTTGGGTCAAAGTTTGAAGCGGAAAAGACACTATTAACAGCTGCATTAAGCAATCTTGGCCCGCTTGAGGGCGCCTCGCGTAGAATTGCACCTGCAACAGTAAATGGTGCACGTTTGTATCGGGCTCGTTTTGTAGGGTTATCCCAAGCTGACGCAAATAAAGCATGTTCTCGTTTGCGTGCTCGTAGCCAAACATGTGTGACAGTTTCACCTGGTAGCTAATTTACTTTTATGGTTACTCACACAGTTTTGATTACACATTGCTTAAGTAATGCGTAGCATAAACCCCAATAAGTTGATTTTGAAAACAACTATAAGGGGATTTTGTGATGAGAAAGAAACATAAAAAGCAAAGAGTGAAGGCCAAATCTAAACCTGTTCAGCAAAATGTCTCAAACGACAGACGTGCTTTTTTACGGAAACTTCGCAATGTCACAATTGGGCTAAGCTTGGTTGGCGCAGGTGGCGCTTTCGCAGCCGTGAATGTTAAATGCAGTTTGGAAGAGGGTGATCTTACAAAAGTTGGCAATGGTATGCCAACCATCGTCCAAATCCACGATCCCCAATGCCCACGATGCCAAGCTTTGCAGAAAGAAACCCGCAAAGCTCTGGGCAATTTTGACGACGATCAATTACAATATCTCGTAGCGAATATTCGCAGCACAGATGGTCAGGCATTCGCGAACAAATATCACGTTCCACATATCACAATATTACTGTTTGATGGCAAAGGCGAGCTGACAAAAATCCTAAGGGGTAACAACACACGCGACTTTTTACGTGATGAATTCGCAGCACATCTAAAAGCATCTGCAAGAAGTTAACCACGATAGGTTACTTCAATAACGTTGCGATTTCCGCCCCGATTTGCAGTTCGGAAACGTTGCCAAAATGATGTGCGCGTAACTCGCCCTCTGGGTCAATTAATATTAAACTCGGTGTGCCACGCATACCGTAGGTTTCCATTGTTTGGGGAATGTTGTTTGGCCCTGCTTTATCGACCGCTACGGGGAAAGTAACTTTGAACTCATGCAAGAATGCCTTTAACGAAACTGGTGTCATCGCATCGTGGTGTTCAAACACAGTATGCAGCCCAATCATTGCAACTTTATCAGAGGGGAATGTGGCATGGATGGATTTCGCCAACGGTATACCTTCTAATATGCAGCCAGGGCACAGCATTTGAAATGCCTCTATAACCACGACTTTGCCCCGTAAATCTTTCAAAGTCAGATCTTGGGGTGCGTTAAACCATTGCGATACGCTTAATTCAGGTGCCATTTTAATAACCTTTGGTAGGGGATGCAGGGCTTATGCGCCCTGCACCAAATGATCAGTCAACTTTGCCAGGTAGAGACAAATCGCCAGATGCCACATCGAATACATCTGTCACACAGGCCAATGGCGCATGCAGGTCAGCATTCACACGCAATGCAGCAGTTACACCATCATATGCAGCTGTATCAATTTTAGCAGCATCTGATGCTGCCAAAGCCACATTGATGGAAATTGTTGGGCCATCAAAATAAGGTGTGTAGCTTGGGCTGTCCAAGAACATAGGAACACCTGGCCAAGTTGCAGGCATTTGTGGTGTTTCACCTTTTGGAATATCACGTACAGATAATGCGCCTGGGCCACATTCTTCGTTCGGTGTCAAAACCACCCAATGGCTGTGCCAATGCGCACCATCATTTCCTGTGTCACCATCAATGTTTTCATCAAACAATGGTGTGTCCAAAGTCTGGGTGATTAGTAGCAGCAAGGGCAAGAATACCTGTACCCGCTTCAAATCCTACAACTTTAGGATCTAAATTTGTTGGCCATACATAAGCCCAGATTGATGAGCCGCCAAATTCACCAGTACTGTCAGGAACTGCACTGCCAGCCGTTCCATTTGCTTCCATTTTGAACGTGATAACACGCCCCTTATGACTTACATGCGCTGAAAGTATGTCGAAAGCCGCTACTTTCGTTTCATCAGCTGCTGAAATCACGGCACCTTTTGCGTCGTGATCATGTCCTTCACCTGCTGTTGCTACAGAAGCAACAGCGCTTAGTGCGATTGCGGATAAATAATGTTTCATGATTCTTTCTCCATTAGGGTTCTATGTTTCTTAATTAGTAGCGAGTCGAAACTATTGCAGGTTTTATTTCGAGTCGCTATGATTTAAATATGAAACAAACAGAACAAATACGCAGTTTGCTAAACCGATTGGCGCGCTTAGATGCGGGCGAAGGTTGGGCAGGGGATTTAAATCCAGCACAAAGAGATGCATTGGATTATCTTGCACGTGCAAACAGGTTTTCCAGATCCCCATCACACGTGGCAGAATACTTGGATACAACGCGCGGAACGATGTCCCAAACACTTAAGGCATTGGTTCGTAAAGGATATTTAAGCGAAAAGCGCTCGATAATGGATAAGCGTGTCGTAAGTTTTACGCTGACGGATCAAGGTCAGAAAGCAACGTCTGATATCAATATTATCAACCATGGTTTGGATGATTTAAACGTATCAGACAGAAAAGACCTTCATAAAGGTCTGACAGATTTATTAGAGAGTGTATTGAAAAAAAGCGGCGGAAAAACTTTTGGAATTTGCCACACATGCAGACATTTTTCTAAAGAATCTCAAGGTGGGTTCTGCAATTTATTGTCAGAACCTTTGACTGAATTGGAAACAAAACAGATTTGCCACGAACAAGATTCGGCTTAATTCCTGCTTAGAAGTTAATCGTCACATCTGGCAAATTCAAAGCATTCACCAGATCACGGACTTCTTGGCGGGCAGCGAGATTAGACATGCTCATTGGCTCATTCGTGACATCAACCAAATCTAATAATGTTAGCCCATTGGGAAACAATTCCTTAAAAATCACCCGATCTGAGAAACCAGGGATCAGTGTAAATCCAATACGGCGCGCCAAATCTTCTAACGCTTCACCGACACGCCGTTTATTCTTCATCGACAATGCGTGCATACGGTTACGTGTCACAAACCAATCCATCGGACGTGATCCAGATTCAGCTCGCGCTTTCCGCGCTTTCCACACCATTTCGGAATAAATTGACGGGCCTACAACTTTGTTTGTTTCGCCATCAATACGCGCCAGCAAATCAAAATCGACAAAGCTGTCATTCATAGGCGTGATTAATGTATCAGCCATAGCATGGGTTAATTCGCTCAACTGAGTATAGTTCCCGGGGCAATCAGCTACGATAAATTCATTGGTCTGATCCAATTGTGCCAACCCATCTTGAAAGGCTTTCAAAGTGGCCTTAAAGCCTGGCTCCATACCCAATTCAGATGGTTTTTTCAGCACTGCCGTTTCAGGAAACGGCAAACGAATGCCTGTGCGCTCAATATAAAGAATGCGGTTCTGAATATAACGTGTCAGCGTTTTCTGACGCAGATCCAAATCCAATGCACCCACAGTTTTACCCGAACGCAGCAGCGCCGTTAAAACATGCATTGCAGTGGTAGATTTACCCGATCCGCCTTTTTCGTTACCGAAAACAATTATATGTGCCATTCAATTCCCCAACGCCCCAATAGTATAGGCATGTGCGCACTATGCGTTATAGAATACTCGATTACAATATTGTTTGTTAACTGGAAACAATAGTTATCCCATATGACCTATTGTTATCCAGTACTTTTTTGCACCAACCGCCGTTCGCGTAAGAAAGTATAAAGCCCTGTTGCAATAATGATGGCAGCACCAAGGAGTGTTAACTGGTCAGGCTGCTCTTTAAAAACGATGATGCCAACCAGCAAAGAAAACAGCAATCTTGTGTACCTAAATGGGGTCACAGCAGACGCATCCCCAACACGCATGGCTGCAACAATAGCGTAATAACCAGCAACGCCAAAGACGACCGCACCTATAAAGTAGTAAATTTCTAATGATCCTACAGGTGCCAAAGGTTCGGAATAAAACAGCAAGGCGGCAATACCTGCAAACATTGGGGCCCCAAACCCTTGGCTTGAGACGACTGTTGATGGGATATCTGCGGGAATAAACCGCGTCATCAAATCCCGCGCTGCCACAAAAAACACGGCGATTAGAACAAACAGCACATTTGGATCAAAGCTGTTCAAGCCTGGCCTGATGATAATCAAAACCCCAAGGAAACCGATGATAATCGCGGTCCATCTGCGCCACCCAACTTGTTCTTTTAGAAATAAAGCAGCTCCCATTGTTATCACCAACGGTGTTGATTGAAACACAGCCGCAACCGTGGATAGGGGAACAAGGGCCAATGATGTCACAAATGCTAAGGCTGCAAAAGCTTCTGTTGTGGCGCGTGTCAATGTTAATGGTGTCCAGAAGCGTTTGATGAAAATACGATGCCCTTTCATCTTTGCCATCATGGCAAATAGGAATGAGCCGCTTAGGCCAACAATCAGCAAAATTTGCCCTGTTGAAATCGTCGTGGACAATTGCTTGATGAATGCATCTTCCAGCGTAAAACCAGCCATAGAGGCAATGACAAGCAATATGCCTTTGATATTATTCATAGCGTTGTATCCAAGATAAGACTGAAAAAGCAGTATCGTGCTGTGTTCAGATGTTCACAGCATCAAGAACGGAAATTAGAAAGCTTTGCAAGATTAATTTAAGCCATAAAAAAAGCCGCTCCAAAAGAACGGCTTTCTAAATCTGATGGGGTTGTGGTGCTTAGAAGCCCAAACCTTCGTATTTCTTTTTGAACTTTGAAACACGACCGCCAGCATCCATAAGCTTTTGGTTGCCGCCTGTCCAAGCAGGGTGTGCAGATGGATCGATGTCTAGTGACAATACAGAACCTTCTTCGCCGTATGTTGAACGTGTTTCGTAAGTTGAACCATCTGTTAGTTTAACAGTGATTGTGTGGTACTCTGGGTGCAGATCGCTTTTCATAATGATTGCTCCTATTTCGCAGATTTTGGTTTGTAGTTTGTTTGCTCAGCAATACGAGCAGACTTACCACGACGAGAGCGCAAGTAGTATAGTTTCGCGCGACGTACACGGCCACGACGTACTACTGAAATGCTGTCGATGTTTGTTGAGTATAGTGGGAATACACGTTCCACACCTTCGCCGAAAGAGATTTTGCGCACTGTGAAAGACGCAGCGATTGTGTCGCCGCCTTGACGTGCAATGCAAACACCTTCGTAGTTTTGGACACGAGAGCGGCTGCCCTCAGTCACTTTATAGCCTACGCGTACTGTATCACCTGCTTTAAAGTCAGGGATATCTTTGCCTAGGCTTGCAATTTGTTCAGCTTCAAGCTGTGCTAGCAAGTTCATAACGTTTTCCTTTTGCTCACCGTTGATCGGCGAAGTGATTTTCCGTCCTCAGGGCTCTTGGTCTTCAACCGGGTCCGCATTTGCGCCCGCCAGAGGTTCAGGTCGACGTTTCGTTAGCTTTGGATAACGGATCGCTATGCGATGAATGCTGTGTGAATAGGCAGAAGAAATCCCATCACGTGGCACCCGAAATCTGTGGGCCTTTGGCATGCATGAAACGTACAGATACGAATCCGTACACACCAAGTCCGCGCGGTATAGGACTAAAGGGGGGATCAATCAAGGGTAATGTCTTAATGAGTGATACCCTATAATTGTTGTATTTAACTGGATGGGTTGAAGAAAAGCATCAAGGCATCATAGTTTTTAGCAAAAATATCATGCGTCTCATTTGATATGTTAAATTCTTTGTATATTTTGGACAATTGTGCCTGATATTTTGCGCGTCTTTCGGATGGCTCGGTTCCATCATTCAAGAAAGCAGATAAATTTTGGATTTTAGATGCGTCTGAAACATCTTTTTCGGTGTCAGAAACAGTAACGATGGTTTTCTGTTGCGATATATATATTTGATAAAGATAATCTGCCATTAAAGCATATTCGCTGTAATCGACGTAACCGTTATCTTTTGCAACAGTGTCTAGTCTTTGTAGGACATTTGTATCTTTAAGCGCAGTGCGCAATCCTTCGTAAGGTGTATTTTCTTTAATGCTAATTGACATTGTCTTTTGCATTTCAGGTGTCTGCGTAGGGTTCATCTCTTGCAGGGTACTATTGATTACAGGGTATGTTTTGAGTAGCTGATCAACATTTCCCTGGGTGAGCTCCGCGCGTGTTTGAAATCGTTTTGCTAATTCGGTTTGACGCGTAAGAATATTCTCAGTTTGGCTGCTTGGTGCTGCTGTTGATTGCGCATGTGACATTAGATTGGTCATCATCAAGACGATTACGATAAGCGGTGCCGTTGTACGAAACATATGAATGGTTTCCTGCTATCTTCATTTTCTGCGGGCGATGTAATGCCCTATTAATAATTACTTAATGAAGTATGTAATCACAGGTTTTTTGTCTACAGCGGCGATTGAATGTAAGCTGAATACCGCTGAACATATTTCCCCTAGCTATCCAATTAAAGGATAGCTAGGGGAGATTTTAAGATTATGCAGTGACAACAGCATCATCCGATTTATGTAAACCAACAACGGCAAGCACAGTCAAACCGTTTGCAAGGTAGTAAATCATATCCAAACCTGAAAAGCCCAAAACGAATGGTGCTAAAGTGAATACAACACCAACCATACCGTCAACGGCTAGGTGTAATTTATAAGGTAAAACCTTAAACACACCCAAATGGTGATCTGTCAGAAGTGTCAGCAAGAATGCAGCAACACCTGTTGCGACAGACAAAGTGAACGCCAAAGGATGGGAGGCACCCAAACCCAAAATGAAAGGCAAGCCAAATAGAGCCAAAGCCACTGGGTAATCCAAATAGGCGTGAAGGTTTTTTGTAACGAAGCGCATAATCGTATCTTTCTGTTGTTTTAAGTTAATCGGTCTTGAACCGCTAAAAACAAGAATAATGGGTATTGTTGGATGTAAATATGCTCAGAAGTTCGCCTTAATGTGCAGATCGTTCGAAAGTTTGTTGTAATGAACTGTTCGTTACTGAATGTGATTGCGATAGCCCGCTGGCGTAAAGCCAACCTCTTTCTTGAACACACGCGCAAAAGCAGATTCGGATGCATATCCCACAAGGTCAGACAATTCCGCGAGCGAGATTTTATGATCTGCCAGTATTTGTTTCGCCAATTCCATGCGCCAGCTGGTGACATATTGCATTGGTGTCACGCCCATTTTCTTGGAAAACAAAACCGCAAACCCTGTGCGTGATAGCCCAGCTTCTCTTGCAAGATTTTCAACACTCCATGCTTCGGTGGGTCTCTTATGAAACGCATCCAAAGCACGGCTGATATGGGGATCGGAAAATCCTGCCAAGCCAGCCTCTGCGGAGGCAGCGCTGTCCAAATAACTGCGAATGGCCTGTGCAAAAATCACTTCGGACATTTTCAATGCAATCAGATCGCCGCCAATTTGCACGCCGCCTGTTTCATCGCCGATCATGCGTAATGTGGATTCCATCCATTTGCCAGAAGCCTCACCATAATTGCGGATATGAATGATCGGGGGCAGGCGATCCAAAAGCATGTGGTTTGCATTTTTCACGAACGAAAAGTGACCACAAATAAGCTGTGTTTCGCGTTCATCATCATCGCCGCCAAAGACCAAAACACCTGACCCATCAAAGCCAGAGCGCTCCAGAACTTCATCCAATGGCAAGATCGTGCTTTCAGGATCATGGCCACAGTATAACGAATGCGCGGCGCCATGTGGAATGATGATCAAATCACCCTGCGCCAACAATGTCGGCTCTTCCATACCATCAACGGAAATCAAGCAATCACCACGATGGGCATAGTGAAACCGTGCCACATTTTCAAAGGATGGCACAGCAACGCCCCACGGCTTGGTAAAGGCGGTGCGGAAATACAAAGTCCCTTGCAGGGAGATTTTGGTCAGGATGTCACTTAATAAATCTAGCATGTCTCAACTATAGTGACGGCTTGCTATTCGTCCATACGTGTGGAACGATCTGCACGATCTTGTGAACGAATAGCGTGAGATACGCCTATAATAATGTCGCTAAGCGCTTAATGCCTTCATCAATAGCTGTGCCATCTGACTTGGAAAAGCTCAACCGAATGGTGTTTGCGCCAGACCCATCTGCAAAAAACGCCTGACCTGGAACGAATGCCACACGCTGGGTTTCGATTGATTTTGCCAGCAATTCAGCCCCATCAATACCCTTTGGCAAAGTCAGCCAAACAAACATGCCGCCCTCTGGCCGTGTCCATTCCACACCCACGGGCATATACTTTTCCAATGCTGCTAACATATGATCACGCCGTTCCATATATGCGGCACGTGTCATAGCGATATGCGCGTCGAAATGTTTATGCGCTACATCAGAAATAACCATTTGGTTGATGCTTGGTGAATGCAAATCAGAGGCTTGTTTCATCAAAACCAGTTGCGAAATCACAGGTGTTGCTGCGCACACCCAACCTACACGCAAACCGGGGGAAAGTGTTTTTGAAAAGCTGCCAGTGTAAATCGTGCGGCAATCCTCAATTGATCCTTTACGTTCAATTTCCAGCGCAAGGATTGGTGGAATAGCTTCGCCATCATACCGCAGCGATTGATAAGCCGCATCTTCAACAATCGCGATATCCATTTCATCGGCAAGGTTTAAAATCGCATCGCGTTCAGATCGATCCATACTGATCCCAGTAGGGTTGGCAAAATCCACCGACATATAGGCCAGCTTTACGCGCCCGCCTTTTCCATCTGCGGTTTCCATGTAATCCGCAGCCGTTCTGTTTCCATTCGGGTGCAACCGATCATACTCAGGTTCATACGCATTAAACGCGCCAAGTGCGCCAAGATATGTGGGCCATCCCACCAACGCGGTATCCTTTGGGGATAGCAATAGCTTCCCTAAATAATCCAACGCTTGTTGTGATCCAGATGTTATCAAAATGTTTTCGATGGAACAGGGTACACCAAGCTTTGCCATCTCTTTACATATCCATTCGCGCAATGGCTTGTAGCCTTCGCTGGGGGAATACTGCAAAGCCGTATCATGCGCGCCAGAGGTGAACACATCCGCATAAGCCTCTTGAATTTGTTGCGTCGGGAACAACGCAGGATCAGGAATACCGCCCGCAAACGAGATGATATCAGGCTGATCTAACAGCTTTAACAATTCACGTATTTCCGATGCCTTCATCCGCGCATTGCGGGTGGCTAATATAGTTTGCCAATCCATCAGAATCCCCTCGCATTAATGTCTCAATCGCAGCAAGGTGTGAAAGATTTGGAAATATGTCAATATGATTGACGTATTTTTATTGCGTGAAAAACGACACTCAGGACTTATTCGGTATCATCCGTATGCTTTTCCCACAAATCAGGGCGGCGTTCTTGGGTAATCTTTTCAGATTGTTCCTGACGCCATTTATCGACGTTACCATGATGGCCAGACAATAAAACATCAGGGATTTTACGGCCCTTCCATTCCGCAGGCTTGGTATATTGCGGATGCTCTAACAGCCCGTTGGAAAAGCTTTCATCAACAGCACTTTCCTCATTACCCAAAACATTCGGCAACAGACGCACAGTTGCATCGATCAAGGCTTGCGCTGCAATCTCACCACCTGTCAGAACGAAATCCCCAAGCGAGACTTCTTGAACGTTATATTCTTCTAAAACACGCTCATCGACACCTTCAAAGCGACCGCATAACAAAGTCATGCCTTGCGCCTTACTAAAGTCACGCGCCATTGCTTGTGTCAGCGGTTTGCCTCGTGGAGATAAATACACAACAGGCCACGCTTTCGGATCCATCGGCGTACCACGACGCGCATCTTCCAAAGCAGCACCTACAACATCAGGTTTCAAAACCATACCAGCGCCGCCACCAGCGGGTGGGCTGTCCACATCTTTGTGCTTGCCGATGCCATACCCGCGCAGTTCTATCGTTTCCAAGCTCCACAAACCCTCTTTCAGGGCTTTGCCCGTCAATGAGCCACCTAAAACACCTGGGAACAACTCAGGAAACAACGTGATGATTTTAACTTTCCATGCGCCAAATATATCAGGCGTATTGGTCATCAATTCACGTGGTTTCAATGTTGGGCGTACGCTCAAACGACCGTGGGATTTTGCAGGTTTGTCAGTCATAGCTACCCGATACGAGAATAATTAAGGTTTGAACAGCCCTTATTAGGTTCCATAAACCCTTATAAATTGTTGCGCCATCTGGGTGTAATAGGGAATTTGTTTAAGCGTTTGGTTCCGTGTGCACAGATGGTCCAACACAGCTTTGGCGATAAAAAACCGCAAACTGTGCATCATGTCTTCGGATTGATCTGCACCGTATCCAGATAGAAAAGCACTCAAAAATGCTTCGTCCACACCATATGTTAATGGATGATCTCTTTCTTGCATCCAACTCGCACCCATCATGAACCGCGCAATATCATCAAATACAAACATTTCATTCGTGTTTTGCAGGTCAATTCCATACACGGCATCATCTGTTTGCATAAGATTACGTGGATACAGGTCCATATGAGCCACTGCACGATCAACATCGGATGCCCCAATGCTATGAGATAGTTTTCTTAAGCAAAGAAACATTTGTTGTGCGAGCTGCAAAGTTTTCGGCTCGGATATCCGCTGTGGATATTTCCTCGCCCTCTGCAATAATATTTTTCGAAATACGCGGTTCTTGGTTTTTGTGGGTTCTGTGAAGTCACGCAGCCAATATCCAGCACGGTTATAGAGCTTTTCGGCTCCTTGTCGTGACGCATTTTTCAATAACTCATCGAAACCTGTTCCATCAATATATTCAAACACAAATAAGCCTTCGTTTGGAAGGTGGAATAATGTTTCTGCAATACGATTTCGTTTTGTCTTCAGAGCTTTGAAAGCCCTTGATTGCATTTCATAAATTTCTGTTGTTTTTGCCTTTTGTTGTTTGGTAAATAAAAGCTTTACGATGACTTTATTATCATACCAATCCCCTGCAAATACTGCGCGATCCTCAACGGATTGATACATTTCCGTTAAGTTCAGGTGGCGGAGTTCACTGTGCTCAGATTTTAGGGCCTCGAACCGCTTTTCAGCTTTCACCAATTGTAATGCAGCGGTTTCTATATCCACGACTTAAGGGTCCTTTTCGTCAGTGGAATCTGGAAAAATACCAGTAGGTGGATCTGTTATAACGCGGCCGGCTTCCAAATCAATCGTCGGAACTGCTTCGCGCGTAAAAGGCAACATCACAGTATTTTTGATGCCTTTGCCTGAAATTTCCAACATATCCCCAGCGCCGTGATCATATACAGCTTCGATTTTTCCCAATTTCTCACCGCCAGTATCAACCACATCCAACCCAATCAGATCGGCGTGATAGAATTCATCGTCTGGCAGAGACGGTAAGTTTTCGCGGTTCGTGAATAAGCGCACACCTCGCAGCGCGTCGGCCTGATCTTTGTATTGAACGCCTTTGATACGGCAAGAATACCCACTTTTGATGGGGCCTTTGACCGTAAGATCAAAACTCTGTTCGCCATCTTCTGATGTTAAAGGGTTGTAGTTGCCAATATCAGATGGTTCCGCGCAAAAACTTTTCACGCGTAATTCGCCCTTAACACCAAAGGCCCCGATAATTGCACCAATACAGATCAGATCAGATTTCGACATTTTATCGCTCAATCACTTTTGTCAATTCAGGGTCGCGTGCTTCCCAACCAACGGTTTCTAATTCAGGTGTCAGCGTTTCTTCTTGAGGGTATCCCATACAAAGATACGCTACCAAGGTCCAATTGTTGGGCACATCCAAATCAGCGCGTAATTGGTCAGGATCAAGGATGGAAACCCAACCCAACCCCAAACCATGTGCGCGGGCTTTCAGCCAAAATGTCATGATCGCAGCCACCACTGAATAGCGGCGCATCTCTGGCATCGTTTGTGCGCCCAAACCGCCACCTTTTGGTGTGTCTTCTTCGCAGAATATAGCCAACTGAACAGGTGCGTCTTTCATGCCTGACAATTTCAGGGATGCATATAGATTAGCTTTTTCACCATCGTAATCCGCCAATGCATCAGCATTCGCAGATTGAAAATTTTCCAGCGCTTTTTGGCGGCTGGCATCCGATTTCAACTGCACAATCCGCCAAGGTTCAGACAGGCCAACGGATGGCGCGTCTTGAAATACATCCAAACATTCTTGGATTAAATCTTGGGGAACGGTGTCAGGTTTGAAGTGGCGCACATCGCGGCGCCACTTCATCAATGCAGAAAGCTCGGATTGAAAATCTTGCGAAAATTCGCGCATCTATATCTCCAAGCGTAATGCCAATTACTCAGCTGCTGCTTCTTCTGCAGGAGCTTCTTCAGCTGGTGCTTCCTCTGCAGGAGCTTCAGCCGCTGCTTTTGCAGCTTCTTCAGCGTCAGCTGCTTTTTGTGCTTTCTCTTCGATACGCTCTTGTGCTTTTTTGCCAGGAACAGCTTTTTCAGGGTTGTTACGCTCTGTTTTTGCCAAAACGCCTGCTGCTTCTAGGAAACGTGCAACACGGTCAGATGGCTGTGCGCCTTCGCCCAACCAGTAGTTTACGCGTTCCATGTCCAATTTAACGCGCTCTTCGCTGTCTTTTGGCAATAGTGGGTTGTATGTACCCAATTTTTCAACGTAACGACCGTCACGTGGCATACGGCTGTCAGCCGCAACAACGCGATAAAATGGACGTTTCTTAGAGCCGCCGCGGGCCAGTCTGATTTTCATAGCCATGATGTATTTCTCCTAAAGTAGCTATTTGAGTGCAGTGCTTACTGCGTTCATTCTTGATGTTTCTTATGGTGTTGGATGACTTCGCTGATGATGAAGTTCAAAAACTTCTTAGCGAACTCAGGGTCTAAGTCTGCGTCTAACGCCATGCGTTGCAAACGTTCGATTTGGTGGGCTTCGCGCATCGGATCAGATGGCGGAAGTGTGTGTTCTGCTTTCAGCACGCCAACAGCTTTGGTGTGCTTGAACCGTTCGGCCAATGTGTAAATCAACACGGCATCCAAACGATCAATACTTTCGCGGTGTCCCTTTAGAACATCAGCGGCAAGTTTAATAACATCATCAGACATCATAAAGCCTCCTGCATAGGGTGACGGTAAACAAGGCATGGGTGTGCATCAGGGCCTTTGGCATTTTGATCCAAAGCGGCACCAAGGCGTTCAGCTAATGCGATAGAACGTGTTAAGCCTTCGCTGATATAACTGACGAAATCTGTCCAACCCAATTCTGTGCGGGCATGTTTGATAGCGGCTTCTGCCGCTTCAAAGGCAATGCTTTTACCTTCGGCGTTTCCAAAGACCATCCAACCGATTTCACGCTCTGGCCAATCCGCAGGATGCCATGGGCCGATTAAACCAAGGATGGTATCATCACCCTTCATTGTTACAGCCCACATGCCAAAGCCATAAATCTCCCAATGGCCAAGCTCGTATGCAAAGTGGCGCCATGCTGCGTGCAGATCAAACGGGCCACCCACACCAGCAGCACGTTCAGACATAAAGAAATCTACACAGATATCTTGGTCGCGCGGTGCAGGGCGGCGCAAAATCAGGCGCTCGGTTTCAATTGGCTGTATCATACCAATCCAAGCTCCTGTGGTGACGCACCTTCCAAAACAGGGCGCGTAAAGCTGCGCTCGTATGAAATGATGCAACGTGTCTTTTCTGCAAATGCATAGGCCGCTTGGCATTCAGCATCTGCTGCCATGCGCTCGCGGTAATCTTCATATGCTGCCAATGATGGGAACGAGAAATGGCAATAGGCGATGTTGTTCGCACCTTCATGCGGGAACCAATAACCGTGATGCGTGCCACCCAGTTTGTTCACCAGATGAATCCACGCTTTGGCGTAGGTTTCAAAATCGTCCACTTTGTAAGGGTCGATCACATATGTCAGCGAACAAGTGATCATTTCTTCTTACCGAACCCTGACAGGCCAAGTGGCAAGTTGCCACCGCCTAAACCAGGTAAACCACCTGGCATCTTATTCATTTTCTTGGCGGCTTCTTCCATGGCTTTCATGTCCATCTTGCCTGGATCCATATCCTTTGGCATCTCTGGCATATCGCCGCCTTTGCCCATCATGCCCTTCATGGCTTGTTTCAACATGCCACCTTTGCCCATCTTCTTCATCATGTCGCCCATTTGGCGTTGCATTTTCAAAAGTTGGTTCAATTCAGAAACAGACAGGCCTGCACCTGCCGCCACACGCTTTTTGCGGCTGGCTTGCATAATCTGTGGGTTGGCGCGTTCTTTTTTCGTCATAGATTGGATCAATGCAATCTGACGTTTGAAAATCTTATCGTCAATGCCACCAGATTCTTCGATCTTCTTGGCCATTTTGCCCATGCCTGGCATCATACCCATCACGCCTTGCATGCCGCCCATTTTCATCATCTGTTCAAGCTGTGCGCGCAGGTCGTTCATATTGAACTGACCTTTTTTGAAGCGCTTCATCATCTTTTCAGCTTGTTCAGCCTCGATGGTTTCTTGGGCTTTTTCCACCAATGATACGATATCGCCCATGCCCAAAATACGGCCTGCAACACGTTCTGGATGGAACTCTTCCAACGCGTCCATCTTTTCGCCAAGGCCGACGAATTTAATAGGTTTGCCAGTCACAGCTTTCATAGAAAGCGCTGCACCGCCGCGACCGTCGCCATCCATGCGTGTTAGAACAACGCCTGAAATGCCGATGCGTTCGTCAAAGTTTTCAGCCGTATGCACAGCATCTTGACCTGTCAGGCCGTCAACAACCAAAAGCGTTTCGCGTGGTGTTGCCACATCGCGCACCGCCTCGACCTCGGCCATCAACTCGTCATCAATGGATAAACGGCCAGCAGTATCCAACATGTAAACATCATAGCCGCCCAATGTGGCCTGTTGTTTTGCGCGCTTCGCGATCTTAACCGCGTTTTCACCTTTGATGATTGGCAATGTATCGACGCCAATTTGCGTACCCAAGATTGCCAATTGTTCCATCGCCGCTGGGCGGTTGGTGTCCAAAGACGCCATCAGAACTTTTTTCTTTTCTTTTTCAAGCAGGCGTTTTGCAAGTTTTGCAGTGGTCGTTGTTTTACCACCACCTTGCAAACCAACCATCAAGATTGGGGCAGGTGGGTTGTCAATTTTTAACTGACCCGCATTTGCATCTTCGCCTGATAGGAAGTGCACCATTTCGTCGTGAACGATTTTCACAACTTGTTGGCCCGGTGTTACGGATTTCGTAACATTCTGACCTGTGGCTTTTTCCTGAATAGCTTTGATAAAATCACGCGCGACAGACAGTGAAACGTCAGCCTCTAAAAGGGCAACGCGCACTTCGCGCAACGCAACGGATACATCCTCATCTGACAAAGCACCTTGTTTTGTAAGCTTGTCAAAGACGCCAGAGAGGCGATCGGATAAATTCTCAAACATATCAGGCCCCTTTCGACCGTTATCATTTCATCAATATAGGAAGTGATTGGCCAAACGCAAAACACACCAGTGGGCGAAACTCGCTGACTGGTGGCGATCTTGATCATTACAAGACCGGAAGTTTGGCACTTCCTATGGATTTAGCGGGGATGTAACGGGTGTTGGGTATAGAGTCAACAATGCGTTACGCATCTATACGCAACTGTGGTTTGTTTTATACTACCTTTATGTTTGATAGTTTAGGCAGAGTAAAAGCACAAAAGAAAGAGTTGCGCTCTTTCTTGTTGTTTTGCGGTTTTATAGCTTTGTTTCTTTATGTTTTGTCCCCTGCGCACAGAACGGATTTCAGCTTGTCAAAAGCAGAATGTGTAAATTTAAACCAGCTTTGGCAGACCAAATATAGGAATGATTTTCAATTTGATGACACATGGAGCTTCGAGTCGTTCGAATGTGGTACAGCAGATGCAAATATGGCCCATGCTTTGTTTCTGATTGATACAATGGGGGGCGAACAAAACGACGGGACAAAGGGGTTTGGCTTTTATGCATGGATGAAACAGGTCAATCCAGTTTTTAGCAAACGATTGATCTTTGGCTATTCTGGCATCAGCTATTTCGGGCCACATCAAATCGATATCAATGTTGATAAAATTCGCACCAGCAACCCTGTTGAACTTGCAGGTGTCGTGATCCATGAAACACGACATTTAGACCAAGGGTATAATTCCCATGTTCCTTGCAAAACGGACAGTAAAAATCAATGTGACATGCGCTTGGAAAATGACCCGCTAAATGGTGGGGCGTATAGCTATAACGTGGCTTTCTATGATCAGTTAAGACAGGATGTAAACGCAACACGCAGCATTGAATACGTGGCCTCAAAATTACTCAAATCAACGATTGAAGGTAAATTCAATGAATCTGTGTCTGAGCGCAGGTTTAAATGATTTATTATGGGAGCAGGGTGGTTCTTGTAGGAAGACCGTCAAAAACCACCCCAAAGTTCGTAAAACACTCATTAAATTTGTACTAATTAATACTGCTACTACTTGTCATTGAACAATGAACTTTATTTGCCAGCATGGGCATGTTTATATTACCTTAACAAATCGTACAGGAGTAGGCTGTTATTCAGACAGGATCGGACATATCGGACATGAATGTCCGATTTTGGTTGTTACTTAACAAGTGCGTTAAAAAATGAGGGCAACGTAAAACATGGCAACAGAAAAGACCCCGCTCAGCAGAGAAATCTATGCCAAAAGAAAATCAAATGGATTAACCCAAGAAGAGTTGGCACGCCGCGTAGGGGCAACAGCACGTACAGTCGGACGTTGGGAAAACCTGGGCATTGTACCGCAAGTGCACCACATCATCGCTTTGCGCCGTGAATTGCAAATTGGGATTGATGATTTCGAAGAGTTAATCCGCATATCCGTCCAAAAATCTGAAACCACTGACGTACACAATAGCAAATCATACGAAGTGCATGATTTCAGCCATTGCTTTCAGATGGGTTTGGATTTTGACAGCCTGACCACCAGATTGATTGACCTTGATGATGAAACGATCGAAAGCATTTCCGACGATGCACAAGGCAGCCATAAACAATGGGTTCAATTGCATGAATTGCTGGCAGATTGTGGGCGTATTTTAGTTCGTAATCATTCAGATATCGTGGGCTATTGGTTTTTTATCCCTGTAAAAGAAGAAGCATATAATCAGATTATTTCTGGAAAGTCTTTTAATTCTAAATTATCGGCAAAAAATACCCAACTTCTTGGATTGCCAGGTAGATACAAACTCTATTTTCTTGACCTATCGGTGATCCTATCTGATCGAAATTACAAAACCCGTGTGCTACTTTTAAATGCTTTCTTTGAGCAAATATCAGGGCTTGCAGACGCGGGTATTGTGATAGAATCCATTTGTGCGATTGCCTATTCAATGGAGGGCGAGAAATTATGCGAAGGGCTTGGGTTTGAGTTCCTTAAAAACCACGAAAGCTACGAACGTGTATCAATTGAAGGTCAGTTAGAGCCCGCGAAAGTCTATGAGTTGAAGCTTTGGCCCTATGATAAGGATCAAAGAATATTTCAACAATGGCCAACTTTGAAAAAAGCTTACGCGCGTATTTAAGAGGCTTAATTCAGCGATTCAATAAACGTATCAATTTCTTTCACACGTTCTGTGCTAGAGGGATGCGTTGATAACCATTGAGGCGGCTCAATGGCATTTTCAGTAACCCATTCAAAGAATTTCTTTAACCCAGCGGGATCATAACCAGCGTCTTGTGCCAATCGTAATCCAAATTGATCGGCTGAAACCTCATGATCACGCGAATAAGAAAGAGATAAAATAAGGTTCCCCTCAAGCAGCAACTCTTCAATGATGGGGCCTGTATCGCCCACTAAAAACGCGACAAGGACATAGATACTAAGCGAGCGATATGTTTGACGTAATCCATGTTTCTCTATCACATGGCCCATTTCATGCCCTAAGACGCCCGCAAGAACATCTTCATCATTGAATTCATCGACGAATTGATCCGTCATGACGATAGTGCCATTTGGTAGGGCGAATGCATTCGGGCCAACATCTGGCATACTGCGAAACAGAAGTTTAAAATCTGACGTGCCAATGTCATCTTCATCTATATAAGACAGCAGACGTTCGAATATTTTCTGAACCTTGGCTTTTTCGGGGTCTTCTAACTCGGTGTCGTCGGCCATAGCGTAATCAATGGTTTGAAGTGTTCCACGATCAATTTGCTCAACAAGAATAGGAGGTGTTATGGCAATTGCAGCGGCAACAAGAATATCCAAACCAAAGCGCCATAAGACCCAAACCGCGGCAATTGTTGCAAGCACAATTACTATTAAGCGTGGGCCGAATTGTTCTAATCCGTGAATGATGGAACCACGAGTTTCACCTGTGAGTGCATGAACGCCTTCATGATCATCCGTTTCAAATAAAGTCCCATCTGGAAAAGTCATGCGTCGTGGCATGGACCCAAGTGGAGCATCTATTGTAACCTCGGATAAAGGCGCACAAGCAATCACAGCGTTATGTTCATCCAGCAAATCCAAGATAAGATCATCTGGATCTGCCGTTTCTGAATGTAGCGGTAGACGTGATAAAAGCGTTGCTGTCACACGGTTGGACTGCAACGCTGGATACGCCCTGCCAAGTATAGCAGGGCATTTTTTGTTGTTATCTACATTCATGATTTAAATTGGCATACCAACGTCGATACCTTCCAAATCGGTAAACGCATCTCCAAGCGCAGATGTTTCTTTTTGTTGCGTGCCGATGAAGTCATCCAATGAACCGCCTGGGATTAAATCTGTATTTTCAGCCAAGTATTTTGACATACGAACTTGTGCCCACGGAAGCATTAAACCCAATGTGCAAACCACAACGACGAGGTTTGATATTGCCAACCATAGCATCTTACCAGCTGTTACAGTAGAGTTGAAACGGTGGCCACCTTCAAGTGTTGCAGCATTGAAAATAGTATTACGGATCATTGCGTAATAAATCATTGCTGCTGGTAATACTGCAACAAACAACAATAGGTAAAACATACCAATAATTGGTCCAATTGCTTCGGGATTATTTTCTGCGTTCTCCATCGCACTTGCAAACTCTAAAAAGTTAAAGCCAGTAACAATCATACCCAATCCACCAGCAACAACAAACCAAGCAATGGCTGCTAGAAATGCTTTATAAAAAGGACCAATCGCGCTGTCGAAATTAAAGGATGCTGTGCCCAAACGGTAATTGTTAATTGTAAACCTCTGCACTGCACGGCTTAGGAATGGTGCTGTTGTATAGGCTGTTAAAGCTGTCAAAATTGGATAGATGAAGAAGACAAGGAATGCTTTTCCTGCTGTGCCTAGAAAGTTGAAACGCACATTTGAGAAACTTGTCATACGTGCGTTGAACGCAATTGAGCGCACAATCAACCAAGGCATTACAGCAATTAATCCAAGTACCAGAAAAAGGCCAAGAATAGGCAGTGCGATAAGCACAATATTAAACAAGATATAACCACCGATGACGATCAACCGACCTATCAGAATTTGCTTGCCTGTCGCATGATAATCAAAGTTGCGGTCTGCAACATATGTGTGGTTTGCAAAATACTTCTTTGTACGCACCTTTGCCCATGCGGAATAAATGCCAATTGTTACGATGCTAAGTAAAATATTTACAATCCAAATTCCGAACCATTCTTTGGCGTTACCCGTGAATTTAAATTTTTCAAATGTGCCGTCAGACATATTATCTCCTAATGTGAATAAATGTTTTTGAGATAGGGGTATGTATAAAGTTTACCTTAGGCAAGCCTTAATCTGACAGATTTAGTCGATTTTTTGGTGATATTTATCACAGATATCTTATTTTAAATATGAGGTCCGAAAACTTTGTAATGTAAGGCCTCTAAAACCACGGCATTTGTATTGAGCGTAAGGATGGCATTTGGGCTCATGTCTGCCTCAAATAATCCTGCGTACCAGCCATAATCTGTTTGTAGAGGCTCTACGGTTTTCACAAGTTCAACAGCGTATGGGTGCCGCATCGTTGCCCACCACCCAAAACTGGCTTTGGTGGATATGGCCCTCTTGTCTGACACATCTGCCCGTCTTGCCGTTACGCTTTTGAAGGGGTCGTGATCTACAAGGATTGCATTATAGGCAAAATAGGGTGGGCCTTTGATATGATCCTCGGATAATGCCGTGATTTGCCCCGTTTGATTATACCGAAATATCTGGGCATCGAATATATGGGATGCCACCCAAAATGCATCGTCGCGCCACCCCATTTCTAAGGCTTCCAATAAGAATGGTTCTGACGTGGTAACGGCCGATACGCCGTGCGTTTTCGCCGTGCGGGCATCCCCTGGTAAGTTCAATCCGTAATATCCTTGCCACCGTAATATTGGTTCGTATTGTGCAGCCACTTCAACTGGCAGTCCGATTTTCAAACCTGCTCGCCCTGCATATTGTTCGTACCCAATACGCCCCTCTTGAACGTAGCGCCCGTTTGCTTGACCACGCACAGCCAACCCGCGAAACCGTCCTGCTTCGGTCAATTGGGATAATTCCCATTTCCGAATGATCGTTTGGGCATAGGGCAAAAGCTCTGGAAAGGTTTCGGTCACAACCAACATGCCCGTGATAAACCGCATTATATCCAACGCTGACCAGCCAATACCTTTGGGCGTAAGTTTGTTGGCATAATCAGTCATGGCGAGGGTGGTGATATTGTAAGCTTTATTCGGCAATTGTCCCTGATAAAGCGGTAAACGTGCGATGCTGTTAAAGGCGCGCAACATACGTCCCGTTGCTTCATCTCGCGATATAATCCCAAGCTTATAAGCGGACGTAGTTGCCATCAGATACCCGCCCTGATCCCACATCGTCATGGATTGAAATTTGCGCACAGATGGCACCAACCCCGTTTGTGCATCGGTGTTTTGCGCAAAATAAGCCCAAGCGGTTTGTGCATATTGTTGTTCTTGAGCAGTTAAGGGGGCGAACGTGGGTTTCTTTGGATTAAACATCGTTTGCGCCTGCGCAGGTATAACATAAAAGAAAACCCATATAAGGAGTGTATATAGGGTTTTGATCACTGCGCATTCCTGACGGTTTTTTAGACATATGCATCAGACTATGAAGTAAAGATGTTAATATGTGTAAAACGACGCCAAAGTTCGATTGATTATCCAGCGTCTGCCGACGATTGTTGGGCAAAAAATGACGTGTCTTTTGGCACCTCGGGCAATTGCATATCGTATGAGCTGCATCTTACACGCCCTGTCGCTTCGCCGCGAACCAATTCATGCGTAAATGTGCTTGGCAGGTGATTAGGGCTAAGTTCAATTGAATCTTCGGCGTAATATGTAGAGATATAAAGTGTACGCGAATGATCGGATAAGTTTGGCGCAGAACCATGCAATAGACTTGCATGCATCAAGCATACAGACCCAGCCTTACCAGTACATTTCACGATATTATCTTTGTGCTCTTCAAACACCTCATCAGATACTGATCCTGTAAATACGCCATTGTGCCAGTGGGAATATAATGGACCTTTATGTGTGCCTGGTACGACCTCTAATGGGCCGTTTTCCAAAGTGACATCATCAATAAACAACAGGCAGGTGATTATGTCATCGTTTGTCATTGGCTGGAATGGAAAGTCCTGATGGAACGCTATCTTTGTCGCAGTACCTGGCAATTTCGAATTCACCTTACCGTGGTGAAATTTAAGCGCTGGGCCGATTAATTCAGCACAAATATCTACAGTTCGCGCATTTCGCATGACATTGGCATAAACATCAGAGACTTCTTCTGGCGATTGAACACGGCGCAATCCAGGAACCTCTGCAGTGTGACCAGGTTGCAGATCAAACCTTGGACGCCCATCAAGGGTTTCACCATAGTCTTCGGTAAATTTGCGACTTTCTTCGACCCACCCTTCAAAAACCCTACGCAAATCACCCAACTCTTCATCTGTTACGGCATCCTCAATGATCAAAAAACCGTCCTTCCAAAATTGATCTTTTTGATCTTTCTTAAGTATGGCCATGCTCACGTCTCCCATATGAGGTTATATTACATAAGTGCTAATTGAATTGCTGTTCCTCTAAGAATTTTTCGAACGCGTCTAGGTTGACGTTCTCAAACTGCCCAAAGCTTTCCATCCAGATGGACGCATCTTTCATCGCGTTCATCTGCAGCTTACACCATTTCACGCGTCCGCGTTTCTCCTGTGCGATTAGACCAGCACGTGTCAGGATTTGCAGATGCTTGGAAATAGCAGCCAACGACATCTCAAACGGTTCTGCCACATCCGTCACAGCCATATCATCCTCTAACAACATAGTCAGGATTTCGCGGCGGGTCGGATCGGCAAGGGCCGCAAAGACAAGGTCGATGTTCTCAGTCATAAGAATTGCCTACACTTTGCACCCTATAAAGGTCAACTGATGGGTTAAGTCAGATAACTCACGCCAAGCTGATAGAGTTGTGATTAGCAGCATTTGGCACTTGTGCATTATGTATATGCCACTTGGGACGGCAACGACACATGAAAGGGTTGGTCATGGTTTCGGCACTTAATTATAAATTTCGCAATTTTCTGATGGGAGTTGCAATTGCTTTGCTGTCCTTTGGCGGGACATATGCACAAGCGGCAACATCATTGCCAGATTATGTTGTGGAACAATACGGCAAACCACCAGCTATCCCAAGTGGGCGCTTGTCTGGGGATCTACGTTCGGCTGTTAAAATGACTTTCGTTGAAAGTATGAAACAATCGACTTGGGGCAGGGATCAGTCTTTGGGTTTAACGACCATCACTGAATCAAAAGACCCAAGATTGGTTTGGTTGATCAGTGATATGTTGCGTTTTGTATCCGATCGCGCTTTGAACGCCACGCTGACGGATGCAGCCTCTAAATTGTTAGGTAAAGAGATGAGCTATCAAAACAGCTGGGGTGATGTGACCGATCATTTGATTGCATGGGACGTTCCAGAGCCACCGAATTACCTGAAATACAAACGTGAGATTTTTACGAATATCATTCCAGGTTGGGACAAAATTTTCGTCAAAGGCGATATTGATTGGCGTCTGGTTTCATGGGGCGGTGTGCTGATAGATAACCGCGCATATGACACGACAGATGAAGCCTGTAACTGTATCCCTGCCGCAGACAACCCTGAAGTTAGTAATGCAAAAGATGCAAAATGGCTGAAAGACAGCGACATTGTTTTCGGGATCGAAGTGAATGGCGAATACCGCGCCTATCCGCGCCAAATCATGGAAGTGCGTGAAATGGTGAACGACACATTGGGTGGCCGTGATTTGGGCATCCCCTATTGCACACTATGTGGTGCGGCTCAGGCCTATTTCACTGACCGCATGCCAGCGGGTGTGAAACGACCGATTTTACGTACATCTGGACTGTTGAGCCGCTCGAACAAGGTGATGTTTGACCTGAACACCTATTCCGTGTTCGACACGTTTTTAGGTACAGCTTTGACGGGGCCATTGGCGAAAAAGAATATCACGCTGGAACAGGCAACTGTTGTGACAACCGATTGGGGCACATGGAAGAAAGCACACCCTGAAACAACTGTATTGCTGGAACGCTATGCGCTGGGTCGTGACCCAGATTTCCGCAACGGCCGCGACAAAGATGGCCCGATTTTCCCTGTGGGTGATGTAGATCCGCGTTTGCCCGTACACGAGGACATCATCGGTGTGGTAACCGCTTCTGGTAAGCCTGTTGCATTCCAACGCAGTATCGCCCTTTTGGCATTACGCAAAGGAGATGAAATCGCCGTTGAAAATGTGCGTCTGAAATTGGACGCGGGCGGTATTCGTGCGGTGGATAAAAACGGCTCTGATCTAGGCAGCCACCAAGCATTCTGGTTTGCATGGTCACAGTTCCACCCAGACACAAAACTTTGGCCGATGTAGGCTGCGTGCTTTGCACGTATCGTATTGACCATACGTATTAATATGGCAGGGTGCATTTAAGAGAGGATGCATCATGCTAAAAATCATCGACGGATTTAATCGTATCGGCGAAGAGAACGCGTTCACGGTTCTGGCACGCGCGCAAGCTTTGGCAGCGCAGGGGCGTGACATCATCAACCTTGGGATTGGGCAACCAGATTTTCGCACACCTGAGCATATTGTTGAGGCGGGGATCAAAGCGCTGCGTGATGGGCATCATGGTTATACAGGCGCAACTGGGATTCCCGAATTGCGTACAGGTGTGGCAGCGGATATTGATCGGCGCCTAAACGTTGATGTGAACCCAGATAATGTGCTGATCGTACCAGGTGGCAAGGTCACGATGTTTCTGGCGATCCTGATGTTTGGTGCGCCAGGCAAAGAAATCTTATACCCCGACCCTGGCTTTCCGATCTATCGGTCTATGATTGAATTTACTGGGGCAACGCCCATTCCGATCCCTATTAAGGAAGAGAATGATTTTGCGTTTCGGGCAGAGGATGTTTTAAGCCAGCTGAATGATAAAACCAGTCTGATCATTTTCAATTCACCCGCGAACCCTTGTGGTGGCGTGACACCAAAGGCTGAAATGGATGCTTTGGTGAAAGGTTTGGAAAACCATCCTGATATTGCGATCCTGTCGGACGAAATTTACGGGCAGATGACTTATGACGGGCAAGAACATATCTCTATGCTGTCCTATCCATCTTTGCGCGACCGTCTGATCCTTTTGGATGGTTGGTCGAAAACCTATGCGATGACAGGCTGGCGTTTGGGGTATTCGGTTTGGCCTGACACATTGATTGATGCAGCCCGTAAGTTGGCGATCAATTCGTGGTCGTGTGTGAATGCGCCTTCACAATGGGCGGCATTGGCTGCACTTGAGGGGCCGCAGGATTGCGTGACGGATATGGTGGCAGAGTTCGATCGACGCCGCCGTATTGTGGTGGAGGGTTTGAACGCTTTGCCAAACATCACATGCCGCACGCCGTTGGGGGCGTTTTATGCGTTTCCGAATGTGACGAAAACAGGGATGGGGGCGAAAAAACTTGCGTCTGAATTGCTCGAATCCGCAGGGGTGGCAACGATTGGTGGGCCTGATTTTGGCACGTTGGGCGAAGGTTACATCCGTTTAAGTTACGCAAATTCAGTTGAAAACATCGAACATGCGCTAACTAAAATGCAAATATATCTGGATGGATTATCGTAAAAGTTAACAAATTGATTTTTACGAAAGTTTCATTTTCCCATTAAAAACAATACGAAACATGCGCTTGACTGTTATAAACGCGAATATGTCACAGGATTGTTTGTAATTTTATGTGGAAAATATCTTTCAGGTTAACACTTTTTCGAGTAGCGTATACATCATCTAAAACATCGAGCATAAAACAGCCTAAGGCCTAAACTAAATGAACGACATGTCCGGGCTGCACGCCCTTAAGGCGCAAGACACTTCCCTTGAAACAACAACACCGAGCAAAGACTGGTTGCGTATACTTGCGCAATACAGAACGCCAAGCACTTGGCGCAGCGTCTTTGAACTGGCTGTAACCGCGACAGGGTTCTTTGGGTGTTGGGCACTTGCTTGGGCGTCGCTTTCAGTCAGCTATATTCTGACAGGCTTCTTATGCTTTATTGGCGGCGGCTTTTTGGTGCGTCTGTTTACGATCCAACATGATTGTGGGCATGGCTCTTTGTTCCCATCGCGTGTGGCAAATGATTGGGTTGGACGTGTGATTGGGGTGCTAACACTGACACCTTATACATTGTGGCGTCGCAGCCACTCAATTCACCACTCCGCCTCTGGCAATCTTGAAAAGCGCGGCGTTGGTGACATCTACACAATGACTGTGCAGGAATACAAAGACAGCACCAAATGGCAGCAATTTATGTACCGTTTGTACCGTAGCCCGCTAACGCTGTTTGTGATCGGCCCGATTTATATCTTCGGTATTCAACAACGTCTACCTGTTGGCTTTATGAAAGATGGAGCGAAATACTGGATTTCATCATTGGGCACATCTGTGATGATGTTCCTTGTCTATGCATCTATGATTTACCTGATCGGCTTCTGGCAGTTCTTTGCAATTTTTGCGATCACAAGCTTTACAGCTGCAGCGGCGGGTATGTGGTTGTTCTATGTGCAGCATCAGTTCGAAGAAACACATTGGGATATGCCAGAAGATTGGGATATGCATGATGCAGCGCTTCATGGGTCTTCGCACTACGTATTGCCACAGCCACTACAGTGGATGACAGGCAACATTGGTGTGCATCACGTACACCACCTATACAGTCGCATTCCATTTTACCGTTTGACTGAAGTGATCAAAGATCATCCGATCCTTGGTGACATGAAACGCCTGACGATTATGGAAAGCTTTAAAAGCGTAAATCTGCACCTGTGGGACGAGGCTGAACGCCGCTTGATCACATTCAAAGAAGCGCACGCGTCAAAGCTGTCATAAGCGCACTCTGGCGATAACAGTCACGGCATTGAAAGTGACTTTCGTTTTATAATTTTATTCCTTAGGCTTCTTCGTATTGAATACGGAGAAGTTTTTGTATGTGGGATAGTTTATTCAAAACGTTTCTAACAAAATCATTCAAACGTGGATCTCTAAAGATCACTTTGAATGACGGTAGTTCGGTAAGCTTAGGGGATGGCAGCGGTGATCTGGTAGAAGTGACGCTTCACGAAGATGATCTGCCACGTAAGATTTTAATGAACCCAGATATGGCTGTTGGCGAGGCTTATATGAATGGGTCGATGACGATTAAAAATGACGATCTTTATGGTTTCTTATCCTTGGCTGTCTTGAACCTCGGACGGAATGGAGAGCGATTTAACAATCCTACCACAGGTCAGAAATTCATGCAGTCTGCCCGTAAAATCCTGCGCAAGATTTCCCAACACAATCCCGTAGGACGTGCGCAGCAAAATGTGGCACATCACTATGATCTGTCTGACCAGCTGTACGATCTGTTTCTAGATGACGATAAACAATATTCCTGCGGCTATTACAAAACACTCAATGACACGCTGGAAATGGCGCAAGCGCAGAAGAAGGCGCATATCGCTGGTAAGCTGCGATTGGAAAAGGGCATGCGTGTTTTAGACATCGGTTGTGGCTGGGGCGGTATGGGGCTGACTTTGGCCAAAGATTATGGTGTGGATGTGGTAGGTGTAACACTCTCCAAAGAACAGCACAAAGTGGCAGAGGCGCGTGTAGCAGAAGCGGGGCTTGAGGCACACGTTGATTTCCGTTTGCAAGACTACCGCAATGTCACCGAACAATTCGACCGTATCGTTTCTGTAGGCATGTTCGAACATGTCGGCGTGCCGCATTATGCAGAGTATTTTGAACATGTGAAAAAGCTGCTGAAGCCTGATGGCGTGGCGTTGATCCACACGATTGGTCGTTGTGCGCCACCGAATATCACCAGCCCATGGATCGCGAAATATATTTTCCCAGGCGGCTATTGCCCCGCGATGTCCGAGGTGCTGCCTGTGATCGAAGATGCAAATTTGATCACCACGGATATTGAAGTCTGGCGCATTCATTATGCAGACACCCTGCGCGATTGGCGCGCACGTTTTGAGGCGAATTTGGATCAGGTACTGGAGATTTACGATTACACCTTCTGTCGGATGTGGCGGTATTACTTAATCGCATCAGAGCTGACATTCCGTTTGGACCGCCAGGTGGTGTTCCAGTTTCAGATCACTAAGGATCAGCAAGCGGTGCCTGTGACGCGGGATTACTTATATTGAGTTTGTCGAACCATTTAGAAGAAATGCAACGTAGCGCCCGAGATTAGGGTGGGCGCAGTGCGCCCTCCCGTGGGGGAGGATCGGGCGCGGCCCGCAAGCGGGCCAGTAACTTTAGCGTATGTGGTTGTTTAAATTACGTGTAATAATTCGCCTAAATTGGTCAACAATTCGGTTTTATATTCTTTTCCTAAGTTTGCCTGCTTTGCTCTTTCAGTGAATGGGCGTTCCGCTACAATAATATCGCATATTGGGATTGTGGAACAAAAAAACATCATATCCCGAGTATCATTTTCAACCAATATTATGTCTTCAGATTCTAACTTGAGGGTTAGTTCTCGCTCTATGTTTAAACTTGGAACTTTTCTTATAAGGTCACGTTTTAAGCTATCGTTAGAATTTTTAAATTGCTCAGTCGAGATTCCAAGCCTATCAACTTCTTCCCAAAAGTGATCTTGGTTTTCCATCCAGATATGAACACCTAAAATTCTTCGACGCATCGAAAGCGATTGATCTTTGTAAAATTGCCGCCGTTTTTCAATATCCTTAAGAAGTTCTGAAATACCATTGCTATATTTTCGGATGGCAGCGTTGCGAAATTCAACATCAGGCTCATTAAGATATGTGAATAAAGCAAGTTGAGGGTTCTCTTGAGTGAGGGAGACAATTTTATCGGTAAGAAACTCAGCTCCTAACAGTTCTCTGGTTCCTACAGATTCCCAAAATAATTTAGAGGTAAAAGTGTCTACGTTTGAGTTAACCTTAGGCAGGTTGAAGGCATCTCTTAACAATGTTTGAACTTCAATTTTACGTTGAATATTCCTACCTACGAAAACGGTTCCTTGGCTTAAAACACTCTGAATATATGATAAAGGTTCGCGCCTTTCTGTATCGTATATCTTATACGTTTCATAAATATTACTGTAGTGGAGTGGGATCTGTATCTTACCTTTTTGAGCACTTTGAATTAGGTATTCTAAAACTTCGTAAACTTCTATGTTGTCATTTGGATAAAGCATAGCTTCTCTAAGTTCGATCCATTTGTTTTGGTCTAATGCTATAGTTTTCATTTAAATATCTCTGATGTAATTAAGATGAGTTTTATTGGTCTGATTAACTTGTTCAAGTTTATTTTCAACCAAATGGTTGAATGAATGGATTCATGCATGAAAGGCGGCATACGGTGGTCTGTCGTTAGCGATAAACCTGTCGCAGGTCGGTAAAATCACATAAAAACAGTAGTTTACGAAATGTCCCAACTGGGACAAACGCGTTGACTCTGAGCCCCCTTAACCCTATTTTCCGCGCAACTGTCCAAGGTGTGTCTTTTGGCGTGATTAAGGAGGGGCTGAAAAATGACTGATGGCCCTGATCCCGAGCGTTTAGATGCATTAGAGAAACGGCTGGCAGCTGCGAAGAAGGGGCAAGAACCTGAAGCGCGCGAAGAAAGCCATATCTCACAAGCCCAGCATGGCTGGCGGATGGTGACCGAATTGGTGGCAGGATTGCTGCTGGGGTTCGGGATCGGATATGGGATTGATACGCTGGCGGGCACTTTGCCGTGGTTCATGATTATATTCACAATATTGGGCTTTGTTGCTGGTGTGCGTACGATGATGCGGACGGCAGAAGAGGTTCAGAAAAAGAATTCGAAGCTGGATGCTGAATAAGCTGATAGCGGGGACAAGATAGATCGGGTGGAGTGACCACCCAAGATGAAGGAAAAGACACGTGGCAGACGAAGCAACAAGCGGCTTTAACATCCATCCAATGGATCAGTTCCAAATACATTCTTTGTTTGGTGATGGTCCTATCCATTTTTATACGCCAACAAACGTAACATTGTGGATGGGCTTTACTGTTCTGGCTATCGTTGCATTGTTGGTTTTTGGTACACGCGGTCGTGCGATCGTTCCTTCACGCAGTCAGTCAATTGCTGAAAGTATGTACGGCTTTATCTACAAAATGGTTGAAGACATCACAGGCAAACAAGGCCTGAAATTCTTTCCATATATCTTTACATTGTTTATGTTTGTTTTGGTTGCCAACTTCCTTGGCTTGATTCCAACATCATTCACAACAACATCCCACATTGCGGTTACAGCCACACTAGCATTTGCTGTTTTCTTTACAGTGACAATCCTTGGCTTCGCATTGAATGGCTTCAAATTCTTGGGATTGTTCTGGGTTTCATCAGCGCCATTGGCATTGCGTCCGATTTTGGCTGTGATCGAACTTATCTCTTATTTCGTACGTCCTGTTAGCCACTCTATCCGTCTTGCGGGTAATGTTATGGCTGGCCACGCGGTGATCAAAGTGTTTGCGGGTTTCGCAGGCGCGCTGGGTTTGGGTGCTATCGCACCGATCTTTGCGATCACAGCCGTTTACGGTCTTGAGGTCCTAGTGGCCGCTATTCAGGCGTATGTCTTCACTATTCTAACGTGTGTGTATCTGAACGATGCTTTGCATCCGAGCCACTAATCGTTTGAGCAACTAATATATCTATTCCATCAAAAGGAGAAATCGTCATGGAAGGTAATATCGCAGAAATGGGTCAATTCATCGGTGCAGGCTTGGCTTGTATTGGTATGGGTGGCGCAGGTATCGGTGTGGGTACAGTTGCAGGTAACTTCCTGTCAGGTGCACTTCGCAACCCAGCAGCAGCTGGCGCGCAAACAGCTACATTGTTCATCGGCATCGCGTTTGCTGAAGCTTTGGGTATCTTCTCATTCCTAGTAGCATTGCTACTAATGTTTGCTGTTTAAGCAACGTTTGAGAGCTTAACCTTTTTAGGTTAAGTATATGATTGGCGAGTGTTGGGCATTCTGCCCCACTCGTTTTCCCATTGGAGAGTAAAATGGCTGACACTACTCATAGCGCAGGTCATGAAGCTGCTTCGGCACCTGGTATGCCGCAGTTAGACTTTTCAACTTTTCCAAACCAGATTTTCTGGTTGGTGGTTACACTGGTTGTAATCTACATCGTTCTAAGCCGTATTGCCTTGCCTCGCATTGCAAGCGTTTTGGCGGATCGTAGTGACACAATCCAACGTGATCTGGAAAAAGCTGAAGCGTTGAAAGCAAAAGCTGTTGATGCAGAAGCTGCATATAACAAAGCTTTGGCTGATGCGCGTCTAGAGGCATCTAGTATCGTTGCTGAGACAAAAGCGGACATCCAAAAAGATTTGGATAAAGCGATTGCAAAAGCAGATGCAGAGATTGCTGCAAAAGCTGCTGAAGGCGAAGCAAAGATCAAAGAAATCAAAGACAATGCTTTGGCATCTGTTGAGGTTGTTGCAACCGATACAGCGTCAGCAATTGTTGATGCAGTGATGCCGGGTGCGGCGGATGCGAAAGCTGTTAAAGCTGCTGTTAAAGCACAGTTGAAAGGGTAAGATCATGAAAACTTTTACAACTTCAGCTGTATTGGCTTTGACATCTGCACCAGCGTTGGCTGCAAGTGGCCCTTTCTTTAGCTTGAACAATACTGACTTTGTTGTGTTGATTGCATTCCTATTGTTCATCGGTTTGTTGGTATACCTTAAGGTTCCTGGCAAAGTTGGTGGCATGTTGGATGAGCGCGCAGAAGGTATCAAAGCGGATTTGGAAGAAGCACGTACATTGCGTGACGAAGCTCAAGCCGTTTTGGCATCCTACGAACGTAAGCAACAAGAAGTGCAAGAACAAGCTGACAAGATCGTTGCGAATGCAAAGACAGAGGCACAAGCTGCTGCTGAGCAAGCTAAGATCGATTTGAAAGATACGATTGCACGTCGCCTGCAAGCCGCAGAAGATCAAATTGCATCTGCAGAAGCGTCTGCTGTGAAAGAAGTACGCGATACGGCCGTATCTGTTGCAACAACAGTTGCTGGCGGTGTGATTGCTTCTAAGATGTCTGCAAAAGATGCAGGCGGCTTGATCGATGCTGCGATTAAAGATGTAGGTGAAAAACTTCACTAAACGTTTTTAGCTTTGAAAATTTATGACCCCGTTGCTGAGAAGTGACGGGGTTTTATTTTGTGTTTTAAGTTCTATCCTTAACGCTATGGAAAGACAGAACTGTACTGCCATTTTCAGGGTCCTGTAAGGTGTGAACGCATACGCCAAATATGTCTTCGAGGAATGTAGGTTTTAATATTTCTTCTGGGGTGCCAACAGCGATCATTTTACCAGCTTGCATGACACCAATACGATCACATTTAAACGCTTGGTTTAGATCATGCAGGGCAACGATAGTTGTCGTGTCTAATTTTGTTACCAAATCCAAGATTGCAACTTGATAAGAAATATCAAGGTGGTTGGTCGGCTCGTCTAATAACAGAATGCTGGGTTCTTGTGCTAATGCGCGCGCGATATGTACGCGTTGACGTTCCCCACCTGAAAGGGTGTGCCAATTGCGATCGATCATGTGGTTCATGTCTACATTTTCTAGTGCAGAGTTTACGATCAGATCATCTTGTTCAGACCATGGTGATAATGCTGAAAGCCAACATGTCCGTCCGAGTTCTACGGCATCACGCACCTTTATAAGTTCATCGGTTTCGGCCTGTTGTTCTACAAACGCCAGTTTTTGTGCAATCTGTCTGCGGGACATTTGTTTTAAAGGGGTGCCATCGATTGTAACGACACCTTCTTTGGGTTTGCTTAATCCTGCAAGCATACGCATTAGTGTGGATTTACCAGAGCCATTGGGACCTATAAGACCGAACATTTCGCCAGATTCGATGGATATAGAAACATCCGATACAATTGGTGACTGGCGTGCAGACCATGTTAAATTATGGGCCTCTAATTTCATCTTTGACCCCGAATTAAGATGATTGCAAATGCAGGCGCACCAATCAAAGCGGTGACAACGCCAATTGGTAAAACTTGTCCTGGAATAATGATGCGTGCGGTAATATCTGCGAGGACAAGGAAGACAGCGCCAATTGCTGCAGATGCTGGAATAAGAGCTTTGTGACGTACGCCGACAAGATAACGCGCGGCATGGGGAATGACCAACCCAACAAAACCGATGGATCCGACAATGGATACCATAATAGCGGTCAATAAAGCGGTTATACTGATTAATGTGATTTGTACGCGTTGCACCGCAACGCCAACGGAAGCAGCGGCGTCTTTGCCAAATGTAAAAGCATCTAATGATCGTGCATGTAGGAATACAATGAACACACCTAAGATTGCGATCGGCGCTGCGGTTACAACGTCAAACCAACGTACACCTGACAGGTTTCCCAGTAGCCAAAACATTATGCCGCGGGCCTGATCTGCACTGGCTGATTTAGCGATGATGAATGAGGTTAAAGCATTAAATAGTTGTGAGCCTGCGATGCCCGCAAGAACAAATTGTGCAGCGCCAGCTTTGCCACCTGCAAGTTTGGCCAGCCCTGCTACGATTATGAAGGCCAGTAATGCACCGCCAAATGCGCCTGTGGACATTGAAATTGCACCTGCACCAACCCCGGCAATCGACACAAGCACAGCACCGGTTGATGCACCTGCGGATAGTCCTAAAATATATGGATCTGCTAATGAGTTGCGCAGTAAAGCTTGTAAGACAACACCAGAAACCGCGAGTGCAGCACCACATGAGGCAGCAACAATCGCACGGGGTAAGCGGTATTCCCACAAGATGCCTTGATCAATTAAGTCGATTTCGTATCCCGCTGACAAAAGCTTATTCGCCAATGTTTTATAAGCGTCCGTTACAGGGATATTTGTTTCGCCAATGACCAAGCCTGCAAGAACCGCTGCAAGAATTGCAGCGGCTCCTAAAAGCGGCCAATATAAGCGTGACCAGTTGAGCTTCTTGAGCTCAACTGAAGGTGTTTCCGAGGCGATTGTCATTGCGTAAGATTAAACTTTTCCAATTCTCCTGCGATGGTTTCCAAACCTGTTGTAATACGCACAGAAGGTTGGATCGCATGGGCGTCAACGATTATGATACGGTTGTTTACAACAGCATCCAATTGAGATGTTACGGGATCACTTTTTAGAAATTCTAATTTTAGCTTGTAATCATCCATCGGACGGCGGCGTCTGTCCATACGGGCCAGAATGATCACGTCTGGATTGGCTTTAGAGATGGTTTCCCAACCAACGATTGGCCATTCCTCGTCTGTTTCAATTACATTGCGGATACCAAGCTCTTTTAACATGAAACCAGGAACGCCTTTTTGCCCAGCAACATATGCATCTGCCTGCTGATCAGGGCTAGAGAACCAAACCACAGCTGATAAATCTTTAACGCCCAAATTCTTTGCACGTTTAACAGCTTTTTCGTGACGACCTTGTAGGCTGGTAATTGTTGTTTGTCCTGCGTCTTTTACATTGAAGATCGTGCTGAGTTGGTCGATCCCTTTGTAAATGCTTTCCATGCTAAAGCTTTCTGTGCGCGTACCATCACCACCAGTGGAGTTATCTTTACCGATGCAATCTGAAGGAAGTGTGTAGGATTGAATCCCAAGTGTTTCGAATTGTTCGTGCGTTCCAACACTGCCTTCTGCCCCGACGTACCATTCATACTGAGAGCTGACCAATTGCGGTTTCTTTGCCAAAACGCTTTCAAAACTTGGCGCATTGTCATTCATGCGCTCAACTTGGTCGTTCATTTCTTTATATTTAGCATGAACTTCATTGAACCAAACAGCTGTGCCTGCCACATTTTTATAAAGCCCAAGTTCATATAGCATTTCAGTAGACGCTTGTCCGATACTTACAACGCGTTCTGGCTGAGTTTCAAAAGTCAAATTACGCCCACAGTTTTCAATTGTAAGCGGGTAACTGGTTTGGTCTGCCAGTGCGCTGCCAATGTTGAGAAGTAATGCTGGAAGCACAATGAGGGAATATTTCATGTTGTTCTCCGGTTTATGACGTTGTCTTTATGTATTTCAATGATTGTTATGTTATAACATAACTATATGCAATCTTAAAACTTATGTTGATGTGAGATGCTAATTGGTAAGTTGAAAATAGCGGGTATAACGATCTGCCTCTTTAATCAGAGCAAGACAGGGCACACTGGATAACGAACGACCCTTGGCTGTTTGGCGACAGGGTATCTCCGTTCCCTAGGCACCCCGCCAGGTTGGGTTTCATTTGGTCGGCAGGTCTCCTGACTGACGGGTCTTGGCTGGCATCATCCTTCCCATGCTTTGGCACAGTGGATTTATTGACGCTTGCTTGCCGTCTACAGTTGCGGGGGCAGTTTCGGTTGCATGGGGTAAACCATGTGCGAATTCCCTATTATTTCCATATGGAAACCGACAAGAGTTGAGTAACTTTAATCTGATGAATGTGCAAACCAAAAAAGCCTTGCATAGATTGTATGCAAGGCTTTTTTTGGAGAGTTTATAACTTAATTAGTTGCCGAAATATTGTGTGCCACCTGCAGCGCCACTGCCTTTTAAGAGGCGTACATATGTTTGTGCATCATATACAACAACACATTCGGAATGGTCGTAATTTGATGTTTGGCCGTTGTAACCATAATTGCCATGATAACATTGGCTGTCAGCGTCTTTACCGCGGGACCATTCGCCAACGTTATTTCCATTTGCATAAGGTGAAACGTAGCTGCCGCCCTCGATGTAAGGATAGTCAGTCACTTGGTGACCTGGACCAGTGTGATCAGAGTTTCGTGCTGGTATGTTTTGTGCGGATGCAGCGCTTGTAGTTGCTATTACAGCAGCGAAAGCAGCGATGCTTAGGAAATTTTTCATGATAACCCCTCAAACTAATTACGAGGCCATGGTTAACCATTATTTAACCTGTGTCAAAGCTGTTGATGTTTTTACAGCTAGTGAGGCGGGATGGTTGTGTCGGTTTCGATACAAATACACATCATTGTTTTGTGCATGGAAACAATTGACGTCTTACGTTTGGATTGTCTAATTTCTGCGATAACGACCTTGCCGAACTTATCGTCAAATTCTGGAATTATTTAGAATCAATATGCTCTGGATGATATAGGTCGATATCTTTCCAGCGTTGATGCAACCAATACCATTGATCGGGGTGCTCTAGAATTTTTGCACTAAGACAATCATTCATTTGGCGTGTCATAGTGATGGCATCAGAGTGTTCAATAGGGTCGCCAAATTCTATATCAATATTAAAACCATTTTTAGCTCTGATGCCAAATGCAGGAATTAATGGTAAATTATAACGTAGGGCTAATTGAGCAGGGACTGTACTGGTTAATGCGTTGTGCCCTAAAAAGGGGATCAAATCGCCGCCTTGGAATTTTTGATCAACTAACATGGCCAAAAAACCACCTTTACGCAGATGTTTTACCATCTTCATGCGACCAGATGCATCTCGCCCCATAATAGGTTTCCCTGCTTCTTCTAAACCGTGAAGGAAATATGGATCGTACCATGGATTGTTATTTTCACGGTAAACAGCTCCAGTTTCCATCCCTTTGGATTTCAAGTAGTGGCGCACGGCATCGAACTGCCCAAAATGACCTGAAAATAAAATAACGCCTTTCCCTTTTTCTTGAGCATCTTTTAAAATTGCGAGTCCAGCATTTGGCTCTTTTGCTTGAAAAAGAGGAAGTTGGTTTTTGTAAGTTGCATTGAATAGGATTTCAGACCAAGACCGCCCAACTTGTTGACCAATGCTTTTGCAAAGCTCTATTTTTTCATCATCATTCATGTCTGGGTAAACACGATTTAAACCATCAAGAACACGTTTGCGAAGACTTGGAACTTTACTGATTATAAACCCACCAGTTTTTGCAAAGAAACGATTTCGCAACTTATATGGCAATATGCGTGCAACGGTTGTTGTCAAAAGCATAGGTAAGAATTCGATGAAATTCTTAAACGTTTTAGGGGTATGATGTTGCGTCGCTGACATAAATTAAACTCTGGTTATACATTAGTATATTCTAAGAAATACATATTGAATGGGCAATGTAATTAACACGAAAGTGAGGGCGAGTGAAAACTTTACGTTATTATTCAACGATTTTTCTCATGCTCATATCGTTGTTGCGCTACAGCTTCATTTTGTGCCGCTTTTTGGTTTTGTGTCATACAAATTTCAACAAAGTTTAAATGCTCTTCGATAGCTTTTCGAGCAGCTTTAGGGTCACGCCCAACAATTGTATCATGAATTTTACGGTGCTGATCCAAGAGTGCAGAACGTGTTGTGCGCACTTTGAACATCACTTGGCGATTATAGAATACACCTGCGCGTAGCATTTCAAACATAGAACGCATCATATGCAGCATGAACACGTTGTGAGAAGCTTCAACAATGGCCATATGAAATTCAGCGTCCAGAGCAGATTCTTCGGCTGGATTGCGTTTGTTGTGGGCGTTTTCCATTTTCTTGAAAATGGCACTGATTACTTTGATGTCTGTGTCGGATGCTAAACGCGCGGCACGTTCTGCGGCCAAGCCTTCTAGGTCACGGCGGAATGCGATGTAATCAAATAGGGCTTCGTCATGGCTGGCAAAAAGCTGGATAAGAGGTTCGGAAAAAGCACTGCCCAAAACATCAGCGACATAAACGCCAGAGCCTTTACGGGTGGTTAATAATCCACGGCTTTCCAAATCCGCGATGGCTTCGCGCAAAGAGGGGCGAGAGACGCCCATTTTCTCGGATAAATCCCGTTCAGATGGGAGACGTTCGCCTGGACGTAAGATGCCACGTAGGATCAACTGTTCGATCTGATGCATCACAGTATCAGCGACACGTTCTTGGTTTATTTTTTGAAACGGCATGTGGTTCCCCAGTCGAATTCCATCAAATTTATGCTTAATGTCTTATGGGATCAAGCAAAAGAAAGGCCGCTTCGGGGAGGAGTGGAGCGGCCTTAGTCAGGCATTTCGGTTGTGGTGCGGGCAGAATTAAGCCGCTGGGCGGATCACGATTTCCACACGGCGGTTTTTAGATTTGCCGAATTCGTCGTCGTTTGAAGCAATGGGTGTTGTTTCGCCACGACCATAAGAAACAATACGGCTGTCTGAAACGCCTTGATCTGTCAGGATATCTGTAACGGAATATGCACGGTCTGCTGACAATGCTTGGTTATATTCTTCGCTGCCAGAACTGTCTGTGTGTCCAACTACATCTACTGTTGTATCTGGGTACTGACGCAAGTTATTAGCGATTTTGTAAATCTCTGGGCGGAAATCATTGCGCACATAAGTACTGTCTGTGTCGAATGTGATGCCTTCAGGTAGCGTCACGATCAGTTCAGAGCCTGTGTTGTGAATTGTCGTGTCTTTGGATGATAAGCTGTCGCGCAATGCTTGTTCTTGTTTATCCAAGCGGTTGCCAACAACGCCACCAATAGCGGTGCCTGCGATTGTACCGATGACCACATCTTTTTTGCTGTCACCTAAGATCAGGCCAGCAAGCGCACCTGTTGCGGCCCCAATACCAGCGCCTTGCACAGTGTTTTTCTGTGGGCTGTTTGCGATGTCATCACATGCGGATAATAGGAATATGGATAGAATTGATAGGCCAATGGCCTTGCCTTGATTTTTCATAACTGCCTCGTTCTTTTTTTATAGATGGGCCCTTTGTGGGCCCTTGTGGTATTCATATTACTAGTTTTGTTGGCTTCCGACAATACCGCCGATTACGGCACCAGCTGCTGCACCAACTTTTACGTCACGGCGGCTGTCACCAAGTATCAGGCCTGCAAGGGCACCAGTACCAGCGCCTACACCTGCACCACGAATGGTGTTTTTCTGTGGACTGTTATCAATGGCGTCACATGCGGTTAGCGCAAATGCGGCCAAAATACTTAGGCCAATGGCCTTTGGGGAATTACTCATAGCTGCCTCGTTTTTTATAGTTATATCTAACATAAAAGGGCAGTTTAGATGCATTTCAAGGGTTTTGAACGTTCATCCCTTTAAGTGGCAGGTTCTTGCGCAATCAGTTTTGTGCGTCAAACCGTGCAGATTCCCACGCCAGCATGGCCCGTTTAACGGGTAATCCCCAATGATATCCGCCCAATCCGCCTGATTTCCGCAATGCGCGATGACAGGGGATTAGCCAGCTGATGGGGTTGCGCCCAACGGCTGTCCCAACAGCGCGAACAGCTTTGGGGCTGCCGATATGCTCGGCAATTTCGCTGTATGTGGTAACTTGGCCTGATGGGATGGAGAGCAAGGCTTCCCATACTTTGATTTGTAGGGGGGAGCCGATCAAGTGCAAGTTTGTAGGTTGATCGTTGTTGATAAGGGCAGCCACATCCAAGCTGTCAGGGTTTTCAACATATATTGCTTGCGGCCAACGTGATGTCATATCTGTCATCGCATGATCGCGCCCAAATTCGGCGGTAAAGGCAAGACCGCAAATGCCGCGATCTGTGCCCATAACCAGCATATCACCAAAAGGACTATCGAAGTAACCGTAGTTGATCGTAAGATTTGCGCCTTTCTTGGCGTATTCACCCGGGCTCATCGCTTCCCATTTCAAAAATAGATCATGTAGGCGGCTGCTAGAGGATAAACCTGTTTCATTTGTGGTTTCGAGGAGTGTGAAACGATCCTGTAGCAATGTTTTTGCGTGGTTCAATGTTAGATATTGTTGATACCGTTTCGGGCTTACACCCGCCCATTGTGAGAAAACGCGTTGGAAATGCATAGGTGATAAGCCAACCGCAGAGGCGACATCATCCAGTTTTGGTTGGTCGTGTAATGTGTCACCGATATAGTCGATGGCGCGGGCGATTACGGCGTGATGATAAGGATCTTGTGTCATGATTTGATCATGCGACATTGCGCCAATTCATACCACCCGTTTCTTGCGAGAAAGGGTTGGTTTTAGGTTTTCCATGTGGCACATAGCTTAAATGGCTAAACAACTTGATTATCACACCATTTATGAAATGTTTCGCCGCTTTCGGGATCAGGAAGCGGAACCAAAGGGTGAATTGAACCATACGAACGCTTATACACTTGTGGTGGCCGTTGCTTTATCGGCACAAGCAACTGATGTTGGGGTGAATAAAGCTACAGAGGCTTTGTTCAAGATTGTAGATACACCGCAAAAGATGCTGGATTTGGGAATGGACGGCTTGATCGAGCATATCAAAACGATTGGGCTCTATCGTCAAAAAGCGAAGAATGTGATGAAGGCCAGCCAAATTTTAGTTGACGATTACGATGGCGTTGTGCCGTCTTCACGCGCCGCTTTAGAAAGCTTGCCGGGTGTGGGCCGTAAGACGGCAAATGTTGTGCTGAACATGTGGTTCAAGCAACCGACTCAAGCGGTGGACACGCATATTTTACGTTTTGGGAACCGTGCAGGTGTGGCGATTGGCAAAGATGTGGTGCAGGTTGAACGTGCGATAGAGGATCATATCCCCGCAGAGTTTCAGCAGCACGCGCATCACTGGATGATTTTACATGGGCGGTATGTGTGTAAGGCACGCAAGCCTGTCTGTGCGAACTGTTTAATTGAAGATTTATGTCCCTTTGAGGAGAAGACAAATGACTAAGAAATATCAAATCGTAGGTGTGGGGAACGCATTGGTCGATGTTCTGGCAAAATGTGATGATGCATTTTTGACAGAAGCTGGCATCGATAAAGGTGTGATGCAATTAATTGATACTGAGCGTGCGGCAGAGCTTTACGGTAAAATGGGTGCAGCACAGGAAGTGTCTGGTGGTTCTGCAGCCAACACGATTGCTGGTATTGCAGCCCTTGGTGGTCGCACTGGTTTTATGGCGAAGGTGCGTGATGATCAGTTGGGTGCAATTTTTGCCCATGATATCCAAGCGCAGGGCACTGATTTTTCAACACGTCAGGCACCGCATGATCATGCGACAGAAACAGGCCGTTGTTTGGTTTTGGTAACTCCTGATGGTGAGCGTTCCATGAACACATACCTTGGTGTGTCGTCTGAAATGTCTGCAAATGATTTGGATGTTGGCATGTTGGCTAATACGGATTGGATTTATTTGGAAGGGTATTTGTTTGACAGCCCAGCCAACCAAGCTGCGTTCTATATGGCTGCGAATGCAACGAAACCAGCGGGTGGTAAAGTATCTCTGACATTATCGGATCCATTCTGTGTAGATCGTCACCGTGATGCGTTTCGTTCTTTTGTAAAAGACCATGTTGATTTGCTGTTCTGTAATGAACATGAAATGCAAGCGCTATACCAAACAGAGACACTGGACGAAGCTTTGGATATTGCAGCAACCGAAGTTGAAACAGTTGCTTGTACGGCAAGCGAAAAAGGCGCGTACATTCTGAATGGTGGCGAAAAAATTCACGCCAAAGCAAACCCTGCAACTGTTGTTGATGCAACGGGTGCTGGCGATATGTTTGCTGCAGGTTTCTTACATGGTTTGGCGTCAGGTCGAGATTTGCTTACATGCGGGACTATGGGCTGTGTTGCAGCTGGTGAAGCGATCAGCCATATGGGCGCGCGCCCAGAAACAGATTTGAAAGAGTTGTTTGCATCAAACAATCTTGGATAAATGAAACTTAGATATTTTGACAAAGTAAAAGGGGCATATAGCCCCTTTTTTTATTCGCCTAGTTTTGCGTGAACTTCATCAAGGTCGATTTCCCCGATTGGCATTTTATTGCTTGGATCCATCGCATCATATTTGAATAGTACGAAATCGCGTTTGTAGATTTCATAGACCAGATGCATTGAAAGATCGTCAAAATAATCTTCAACGGGATGTGCACGTTTGGGGCCGTGTCCTTCGCTTTCATTAAAGCGAGGCATTGTATCTATATCTAATTCAAAGCTGGTGTTGATGTTTTTCATCACATCTTTCATGCCAGTTTTAAAATCTTCTGTAGAAATAATTTTGTCATATCGCCCGCCATTATTTACCAATGTTGACGCATGCCCTGATACGGCAGACCAATGAATGTCTGGATCCATTGGGCGGCGAAATTTAATGGTGTCACGTACAAACAAAAGAAATCTGCGGAAGGATTTGATTTGGTCAAAATCACCTTCAACCTCTACACCGTATTGGCGAGCAAGCTTTGGAACCAGGTTACCGCGATAATATTTCCCATTCCTTTGAATGCCGCAAATTTTATCAAAGAAAGCAGACAATACACGTGTGTAAGGATTGCGGACACAGGTGAATGTATAAGTGTCCTGAGATGTCACACGGTCAGTGATAAAAGGTTGGCTTTCATCAATGCCCCATTTGTGAATGCCTGATTTTGCATCATGGATGTCGCCATCAAAAAAACGTCCATGATCTGAATAAAACATGATCTGACCAATTGTCGAACAGGCACATTTCGGTATGACCCGATACACCACACTTTGACTTTCTGTCATCCAAGTTCCTGGAAATCCCATACTCTACCGCCCCTTTACGATGCTTTTATTAGCATTTTTACATTAATAGAATTACCTATATAGCGATGAATTGCCAAGAAAAAGTGTTTTCCGAGCATGATCTATTCTATAGAATGAAATCTGAGGCATAGGTTAAGCAGTTAATATGGTAAAAATAGCGTATATTTTGCTCTGTCATAAAGACCCTGAATCGATCATTCGACAGGCGAAAGGTTTGACAGCAGCAGGTGATTTTATTTCAATACACTTTGATGCAAGGGCATCGGCAGCAGATTTCAATCAAATCCAAGAAGGTTTGGCCGATAATCCAAATGTTTCATATGGCAAACGCTTGAAATGTGGATGGGGTGAGTGGTCTTTGGTTGAAGCGTCATTAAACGCTATAATAGCCGCTGAAAAGGCTTTCCCATCGGCAACTCATTTTTATATGGTGTCTGGGGATTGTATGGCAATCAAACCAGCGACCTACACGCATAAATTTTTAGAAGACCGCAATTGCGATTATATTGAATGCGAAGATTTCTTTGAATCCGACTGGATTAAAGTGGGTTTGAAAGAGGAACGTTTAATTTATCGACATTGGTTTAACGAGCGCCAACAAAAAGGCTTATTTTATACATCTCTTAACTTGCAACAGAAGTTAGGTATTAAACGTAGTGTACCTAAAGATATCGAGATGCGTATTGGTTCACAATGGTGGTGTTTAAGACGTAAAACCATCGAAGCGATACTCGAATTTACCAAGCAGCGCCGCGATGTGATGTCATTTTTCAAAACCACTTGGATTCCCGATGAAACGTTTTTTCAGACGTTGGTTTGCCATTTAGTGCCTCAAGAAGATATTGAAGCGCGTACCCTGACATTTTTGATGTTCTCAGATTACGGGATGCCAGTGACATTTTTTAATGACCAGTACGAATTATTATTATCCCAAGAACATTTGTTCGCGCGTAAAATTTCTGTCCATGCGACAGACCTCAAAGAGCGGTTAAGTAAACTGTATTCTGGGCCTGATGTGGATTTAAATATCACCAGTGAAGGCCGACAACTTCATAGTTATTTGACAAAGCGCGGGCGCCATGGGCGGAGATATGCGCAGCGGTTTTGGGAAAAAGAAGCCAGTATTGGGCGCGAGCGTGAACTGTTAATTATAATTTGTAAGAAGTGGCATGTTGCGAAACGCTTTTTGGATGCAACAACAAAGAATGTTGGCGTCAAAGGTGTTGCCTACTTGTTTGACGAAGCAAGTACATCTTTGCCAAATGTCGGTGGTATTGAGAAAACTTTGGAAAAACGCTCGCGTCACAGACGATCTTTCGTTCGTATGATATACGAAGACATGGCAACGGATCGATTGGTGGTCTGTCTTGACCCGAGTAATATCGAGGTTCTGGATGACTTTTATGGTGACCGTGCAACGATCAAAACGATGGAAATCGCGTGTAGCTTTACGAATGATTACATACGTGGCCACGCAATCCGGTCTGGTATCGCAAACGTAAATAGTTCCGAAGATGCCTTGGCGCGATTGGTGCCAACTGTGCGTCAAGACTTGGCGTTTGAAAGTGATCGGATCCGTGATCGAAATTTCCCGCATCTGTATTCCATTTCGGATAAACATAGCCCCGAAGATAATATGATGCAGATATCAGCGTTCTTGGATATAAGTGAAGAAAAAGCACGACAGATTGCCGAGACACCATATTTGTTTTCAGACTAGGAGAGCCTCATTATGGCCTATTCATACGATCCCGAAAATATTTTCGCTAAAATTTTGCGTGGTGAAATCCCTAATAGCACTGTTTTGGAAACGGAACATGCGTTGGCGTTCCATGATATTGCCCCCGCGGCTCCTGATCATGTGTTGGTGATCCCGAAGGGGTCTTATGTCAGTTATGACCATTTTGCTGCGGAAGCATCAGATGCAGAGATTGTTGGATATACGCGTGCGATTGGTGAGGTTTGTAAAATACTTGGTGTGGATTTAAGCACTGATGGCGAAGGCTTTCGTATGATCGCCAACACTGGTAAAAATGGTGTGCAGGATGTGCCACATCTTCACGTTCACATTTTGGCGGGACGCCATTTGGGGCCGATGATTAAAAAGGCTTAAAATTTGCGCGCTAGCCATTGCAGCATACAGTGGTTCTGGCTAAATATACCTAAAGCTTAAGCGATGAGAGAATGTAGCCATGGCACAAGACGCCCCTGAAGTGATCGAAGTAGACAAAATGCGCATTGCCTGTGATGGCGGTGAAGGCGGGCATCCACGTGTTTGGTTGCAAATTCCAGGTGAACATGGCTGGGTGGAATGCCCATATTGCGATTGTAAATTTGTGCTAAAAGAAGGTGCTGATACTGGTCATTGATCTGTAAGCAACCGCTGACATTTTTCTAACATTTCTATTTGAGTGGCTGGAGCCCGACTTTTGCGAAAAGCTGGAGCAGATGTCATGGCATAAACGGTTTGACCTGATAATGTGGTGCCTTTGCCGATAAGTGTCCAGTCATTACGGTCGTATTCGTGAAATCCAACGGAAAACTCTGTGCCATCTGAACATTTGGCTATGCCTGCGCCACCTGAGTTGGTTGGGTTTGCTGACCAGCTTCCTGAACAAAGCGTTCCATTTGAAAGTATGCCTATGATTTCGCCTTTGAAAAATCCGTTTGTACGTCCTGTGAAAGTTGGCTCTTGTCCTGCGATGCACCCCACCATTGGGGCGCAATGACCTGTTTTAGATGTGCCATCACATTCTTGGGCTAATGTTAGCGGGGCTGGTTCTGGGCGCGTGGTTACATAGATCAACACCGCGGCACCCCCGAAAATTATCGCAAGCAATGATATAACTGTTGTGGTCTTCAAGCTGGAATCCAAGTATGAATTTGTGAAAGGTAATTAAGGAGCGGTCATCGTGGGAAGTCAATCAATTGGTCAAGGTCATCACTTACATCTGATTGATGGCTCTGGGTTCATTTTTCGCGCTTATCATGCTTTGCCACCCTTGACCCGAAAATCTGATGGCTTGCCTGTTGGAGCGATCAGCGGATTTTGTAATATGCTTTTCAAAATGGTGGAAGAACAGAAGGGATCTGATGCGCCAACGCATGTTGCGGTGATTTTTGATCATAAAGGTAAAACATTCCGTTCTGATATCTACCCTGAATATAAAGCAAACCGTCCGCCAGCGCCTGAAGATTTGGTGCCGCAGTTTCCGTTAACACGTGAAGCGACAAAGGCATTTAATTTGGCATGTATCGAAACTGAAGGCTATGAGGCGGATGATATTATAGCGACTTTAGCGGTGCGTGCACGTGATGCAGGCGCGCGTGTGACTGTGATTTCATCGGATAAAGACCTGATGCAATTGGTCGGTGGTGGCGTTGAGATGTTTGACGCGATGAAAAACAAACGCATTGGTGTGGAAGAGGTTGAAGAGAAGTTTGGCGTTGGTCCTGACCGTGTGATCGATGTGCAATCCTTGGCAGGGGATAGCGTTGACAATGTGCCTGGGGCACCTGGGATTGGTGTTAAGACTGCGGCGTTGTTGATCAATGAATATGGTGATCTGGATAGTTTGTTGGAACGTGCGAGTGAGATTAAACAGCCGAAACGTCGTGAAACTTTGATTGAGAAAGCTGACCAAATCCGTATCAGCCGTGATTTGGTAACTTTGGCGACAGATATGCCGCTGGATGTAGATTTTGCAGATTTGGAAATTCGAGATCCAGAACCTGATGTGTTATTGGGGTTCTTGGCGGAAATGGAATTCCGTTCCATGTCTGGAAGGATCGCAACGAAACTGGGTGTGGAAGCGCCAAATATTCCAGAACCCGTTTCCAGCGGGGGATCGACCCCCGCCGCAAACGGTGGGGCAGTTGCCCCACTTGCTGCCATTGATCCTGATAAATATGAATGTGTGCGTGATGCGGCTGCATTGCAAGTTTGGATTGATAAAATCAAAGAGCGCGGACATGTGGCGTTTGATACAGAAACCACTGGGTTGGATGAGATGGTGGTTGATCTGGTTGGTATCTGTTTGTGTGTAGAAGCTGGTGAGGCTTGTTACATTCCATTGACCCATAAAGAGGGCGAGGGGGATTTGTTTGGTGGTTCGAATTTGGCTGAAGGTCAGATGCCGTTGGATGACGCTTTGGCAATGCTCAAGCCTGTTCTAGAAGATGAGGCCGTGATGAAAATCGGCCAGAACATGAAGTATGATTACAAGTTGATGAAACGCTATGGTGTAACCATTGCGCCGATTGATGACACCATGCTGCTGTCCTATGCGCAAAATGGCGGTAAGCATAACCACGGTATGGATGCGCTTTCAGAACGATATTTGAACCATAAACCAATTTCGATCAAAACGCTTTTGGGGACAGGTAAATCTGCGATCACATTTGATATGGTGCCGATTGATGAAGCTGTGAAATATGCAGCTGAAGATGCGGATATCACGTTGCGTTTGTGGCAGTTATTCAAGCCACAATTACACCAAGAACACGTCACACGTGTTTATGAAGGTTTGGAACGTCCATTGATCCCTGTTTTGGCAGATATGGAAATGAATGGGATCAAAGTGGATCGTGATCAACTGTCCCGCATGTCGAATAACTTTGCCCAACAGATGGCTGGGCTTGAGGCCGAGATTTATGAGCTGGCTGAGCAAGAGTTTAATGTGGGTTCGCCCAAACAGCTTGGGGAAATCTTATTCGATAAGATGGGTCTTGAAGGTGGCAAAAAAGGTAAGACTGGCGCTTATTCCACAGGCGTGGATGTGCTTGAGGATTTAGCTGCTGAAGGGAACGTACTGCCTGCAAAAGTTTTGGATTGGCGTGGGATGTCTAAGCTGAAAAGCACTTATACGGATGCTTTGCAGACCCATATCAATGCCGAAACGGGTCGTGTTCATACGTCTTATGTTATTTCTGGTGCCAGTACTGGGCGTTTGGCCTCGACTGATCCAAATCTGCAGAACATTCCTATTCGTACCCCTGCTGGTCGCCAAATTCGCGAGGCTTTTGTGGCGGAAGAGGGAAACACTCTGGTCGCTTTGGATTATAGTCAAATCGAACTGCGTATTCTGGCGCATATTGCGCAGATTGATAGTTTGAAACAGGCCTTTATGGATGGCCATGACATTCACGCGATGACTGCATCCGAGATGTTCCACGTGCCGATCGAAGGCATGGACCCGATGATCCGCCGCCAAGCCAAGGCGATTAACTTTGGTGTGATTTATGGGATCAGCGGGTTCGGTTTGGCGCGAAATTTGCGTATCCCGCGCAAAGAGGCACAGGCGTTTATCGATACCTATTTTGAAAAATTCCCAGGTATTCGCACCTATATGGACAACACGGTCGCATATGCCAAAGAACATGGATATGTGCAGACGTTGTTTGGTCGCAAAATCCATACGGCAGAAATCAATGCTAAGGGACCACATGCTGGTTTTGCGAAACGTGCGGCGATCAATGCGCCCATTCAAGGGACTGCTGCAGATGTGATCCGCCGCGCTATGATCCAAATGCCTGATGCGATTGCGCATCTACCTGCCAAGATGTTGTTACAAGTGCACGATGAACTGTTGTTCGAAGTGCCAGATGATGCAGTGGATGAAACCATTTCCGTCGTGCGGAGGGTGATGGAAAACGCTGCGATGCCAGTGGTGAAATTAGATGTCCCATTGATCGTGGATGCAGGCCAAGGTGCAAATTGGGCAGAAGCGCATTAATGAAAATGAGAAAGAAGTATACTGTAATCTTTGGATTAATAATTGCAGTGATTTCTTTAACTTTTAGGTTTGTATTTCCAATGGAATACACGAGGATAATCTCATTTAACCAACCCAATGAGCGTTCTTTGCATTTAATGATTTATTATTTTGACAAAAGATTCAGATACAACTGCGAAAACGTACCAATATACGGAGTTATGAGTTCTTTTTCCAATATCGTCCCATACAATGATATTGGGGAGGAGCGTAATGTATTTTGGGATGTAAAAGAAAATAAAAACTTAGTATTCCATCATAGACCAGATTTTATACGAGATGCTCAATCAGAAATAAGATATTTAAGAAAACTTGCTGATTATAATAGTATTGTAATTGATACTTGTCATAAGTGATTTTTAAACGCGACAACTGAATTTTCTTGGTTATACTCTCTTTCTAAAAAAGGGAGACTACAATGTATTCAAAAATTCTTATTCCAATTGCACCTGATCATTTAGGGCATGTTGAGGCTGCTTTAGAATTGGCAGAAGTGTTACGTGCAAAGGGTGGAAAAATTATTTTGATGTCTGCGATCGAAGCGGCCCCTGCGCATATGCAATCACATATGCCAGATGATTATCTGATTAAGGAAAAAGCTGAAGCAATCGCGAAACTGCAAAAAGATGCGGATGGGCATGGAAATGCAGAAGTCATGGTTGTGACTGGCAAACCATCGGGATCTATTTTGGAACATGCTGAATCCACTGGCGCAGATTGTATTATTATCGGATCGCACAAACCTGATTACATGGACTACTTTATTGGTTCCACGGCTGCACGTGTTGTGCGCCATGCGAAGTGTTCTGTACACGTTATTCGTTAAACACTGCCTTCGGTTTCAATAACCAAAACACGCGCAGCGCCTTGTGGGTGGGCGACATGTTCATCCCCAGTTTGCGCGTGAAAAATATCACCGATGTTTAAGCGGTGAATATCCTCCACCCCATCTTTGCGGGTGTACATGTCTACAGTTCCATCCAAAACAACGAACACCTCTGGCCCATCATTGATGTGCCATTTGTAGGGTTGATCTGTCCAATGTAGGCGTATGGTTGCGTTTTGGATGCGTTCAATATCCAAGGCATCCCATGCTTTTTTGCCTTTGAAATCTTTAGGGTGATATAAATTCATTTTGATGGCCGATCTGTTTCGTTTTCAGTCTGCTTATGGTATCTTTTTTACAGTGCATAAGAATATACGCAGATGGGTTTATCTGCCTTCGGAACGACGGAAAAATAAGTGAAAAACTTGCGAAATGCAGAAAATTTAGATCCGACTAATAAGCGGTTACTGGAGTTGCTTTCAGAAAATAGTCGGCAATCAGCAACGGCTTTGGGGAAACAGTTGGGATTGTCGCGTACAGCGGTTCAGGATCGAATTGCAAAGCTGGAACATGCTGGCGCGATAGCAGGGTATACGACTATTATCAACCTGCAGGAGGCGGGTGTCGAGGCATTGATATCTGTCGAGATATTGGAACGCCCTTGTTTGCCTGTTTTGAAAACTCTTAGAGAGATGGCAGGTGTTGCCAAAGTGCTTTCCACCGCAGGTTCTGTTGATGCTGTGATTTGGGTGAAAGTGCCGTCTACACAATCCTTAACGAAACTTGTGGATAAAATTACAGAAGACAAAAGAATTGGCGCAGTTCAATCTCAGGTTATCTTAGACCAACTCTAATTTTAGCCTGCCCCTTTTAGCCGACTTTCTTCTGTTGAGGGCACATATGTGCGGTGGGCGAATGTATTTAAGTTTGCCCATGTATCACTGTCGATATTTGTATGGGGTTCGTCTGTTATAACTTCGATTTTCAGATGTTTTGCCAATGTATCCAGATCGGCATCTTTCACAGCATTTCCAACAATAGCATATGCAATTATAGGGCCGATGATATGCGCAGATATATCGCCAAATTGACCACTACGATCTGCCAATGCGCAACCTAATGATAACCCGCAAACTGTTTTAGTTTTATTGCCGTCGAATAATTCAGAGGTTGGACGAAAATCAGAACAGTTGCCATCAACTTGTTCAAGCATATCTAGCACATGTTTTGGCCCATCTATGCCATTGGAACACAACCAACGTGTGGCTTTACCCAATTCATCGGCTTCACCCCAATGATATCCGGCACCCCGCGCGGCTTTACGGCAATGCGCTTCGATTTCAGTTAAAGAATAGCAAGGCATTAATCGATACTCGGATAGGCCCAGTCATCGACAGGGGCAGTTGCAAGTTCATGCGGGAAGGGGGCGTTTTGGTACATGCAGATACGCAACCAACGATCAGAACGTGGATCGAATTTTGTGGCGCCAAAGAAGGATAGTTTGCACCTAAGCATATCGATAGGCAACATGTTCGCGCTAATCTGATTGTCGCGGATTTCTGCATAGGGCAGTTTTTGCGTCAGCTGTGCACGGCGGGCCACTTGGCGAAACTCTGGATGTTTGATAAGCACATCTGCCAATAAAGCGGATGAAGGCCATAGTTCCAAAGTCTTGCAAAACTTATCCATGTCTTGTGCGATCGTGTGGGGCTGTTCTAAATCGCCGCCATCTTCTTCAAATCGTTCGCCCAAACGCGGCTCTAATTTTTCTTCGGAAACATACCAAAAACGGGAACGACTATCTGGACACGAATAATCATTATCAATCGCCCAATCATAGTTTTCATAGATGCAATCCAATGTATTAGAAACCGTTTTAGTGCCATCAATAGCAAAGGTTTCAGCTTCATCCGCTTTCATGCAGTTTGCTAAATCATCGACCAAGTCAGGATAAGGTTCAAACAATAAACTGACCAATTGTTCTTGGCCCTCAGAGGCGAGGTTATCATCGGCCCAATTGACAAGCGCATCCCATGAATATGGCTGAGATAAATCTAATGTTTCGATGTGATCTTTAAGCTTGGAAAGATCAGACCGCAGTGCTGTGATTTTTTCGATTTGCAAAGAGTGTTCAGAGTGCCAATCATTTGCGTTTTTAATGGCACGTTTTAGGAAGTTTTCGAAAGTAGTCTGTTCAGATGTACTTGCTGTTTCCACAGACCTCACAAGAGACAGTGCCTCTTCACGCGATGCGATCCAATTGTTTAACAACGCAGGATGAAACGTCAGGAATGGCGCCATGCCCAACCCAGTTGAATTTCCGATACCAAATTGCCTACGCAACTCTGGATCTAATGTGACCGCTTCATTGCCACCTTTCATACATGCAGCATGTTCCACCAAATCCATAACAAAAGCACGGATCAAGTAAACGTTCAGCAATTCCACACGGAACGGATCGGCCATCATTGGACGGTGCATAAAGCTGGTTCTGTCTGCGGCGCCAAATTTACCATTTCCATAAACAGCAGTTGTGCGCATTAAATACCCGACTGATCGGATAAGCTCTGGATCAGGTTGCTTACCATCAGCCAATCGATCAACCACATGCCCCCAAAGACGGTTCGACCTATTGGCACGACTAAGGCTAAGTTCAGATGACGAAATACGTCCTGCTTCTTGATAAGGTACGTTTTGAGATAGGCGCTCGATATCTGCATCAGTTGGCACACCATCAAAAAGGGTGAATGTGCAATCCCATGCTGTCGCTATTACACGGTCAGATCGCATATCATCTGGCAAGTCATGGGCAAAAGCCACAAGCGAATATGTATGCGTCGTGCCAATGGCGGAATAAACCGCATGACCGACGCAATTCGCATCAATGTCAAATTCTTTAACTTCAAACTGCCAGTCTTCAGATTGTAGACGACGTAATAATGCTCGCATAAAACTGAGGCGGGATTGATGAAACGATCCCATCTGCGAAAGCCGCATGACCGTATTCGGGTCACGCAATGGAGCTTTCCAATTTTCAGGGCGTGCGTCTGTCGTCATCATGCTGGCTCAAAATTTTCGTCATAAAAGCGTAGCCAATTTTCTCCCATGACTTTGCCAACATCTTCGTCAGTTAAGCCAACGGCTTTTAACCCTTGCTCAATATTACCAAAATCACGGTTATCTTTGAACCAGCTTGGCATTGGCGGGAAGCCTGCATCACTTGCCGAGCCTTCACCATAATCGATCTTTTTTGTCCAACGACCTGTACGCATCCATTCTACGATACTGTCAGGTTGATCTTGGCAAAGGTCGGTGCCAATACCGATGTTATCAATGCCCATCAGATCAGCCGTGCGGGCAATCATGCCGCAAAAGTCATCCAGCGTGCAGTCTGATTTGTTGTGCAAGTGATGCGGATAAACTGAAAAACCCAACATACCACCAGACTGCCCCAATGTTTTTAACAGATCATCAGACTTGTTGCGAAGCGCTGGGTGCCAGTAAGCAGGGTTAGCATGTGTAATTGCAATTGGGCGGCTGGAAATTTCCATAGCTTCAAAGGTAGAGCGATCCGCTGAATGGCTCATGTCTACAACCAAACCAACACGGTTCATTTCCGCAATTACTTCACGACCCATACGGGTTACGCCAGTATCGTCGTCTTCGTAACACCCCGTCGCAAGTAGGGATTGGTTATTATAGGTCAGCTGCATAAAACGCGCACCAAGTTTATGATGGATTTCAACAAGCCCTATATCATCCTCAATCGGCGATGGGTTTTGATAGCCAAAGTAAATTGCTGTGCGGTTGGTCTCACGTGCCAATCGCACATCGGCGCCAGTAAAGCCTTGGAAAATCAAATCAGGGAACTGTTCAAACCAACGGTTCCACTGTTCCATATTCAGAACTGTTTCGCGAAAATTCTCGTGATAAGCAATCGTCACATGTACGGCATCAACGTCACCTTCGCGCATTTGGCGAAAGATTTTTTCTGACCATTTTGCGTATTGTAGATTGTCGATGCGATATGGGCGGTGTGATGTCATGTCTAAACCTGATGTGAAAACATAAGAAACGGTAGAGATGCAAATGAGATGCGTCAAACATTTTGTCAGTTGATATGCGAAGTGAAGCCGCTGATTTCCGACATAGAGTTTGTGCACAATCCAGTGAACAGACGCGCAAGCATAGACAAGATCATTTGCATGGCTAAGATACGCCGAAAGAATATAAGGGACGGATACTTAATGGCACATATTGGATTGATCGGCATTGGCGTAATGGGCGGTGCTTTTGCACTGAACTTGGCAGAAAAAGGTCACACTGTCAGTTTGCTGGATCGTAGTGCTGAAAAAATGGCAGAGGCTGTTGATGAAGCAAAATCAGAGGGTCTGTCAGGTGAACTGATTGCCTGCGCAGATGCAGATGCTTTTGTTCAATCACTCCCCAAACCACGCTCTATACTTGTATTGGTGCCATCAGGCGGCCCGTTGGACAGTGTAATCGGTATGCTGAAGCCGCTTTTGGACAACGGTGATTTGATCGCTGATCTTGGTAATTCAAATTACACAGACACGGAACGCCGTGTTGCTGAATTAGAAGACACTGGCCTGATGTTTTTGGGTATGGGAATTTCCGGCGGTGCCGAGGGCGCACGCCATGGCCCAGCTATTATGGCGGGTGGGTCTAAAGAAAGTTGGGCACGTGTGAAGGCCCCGTTGCAAGACAGCTCAGCAAAATTCGGTGATGATCCATGTTGTGATTGGTTTGGCCCAGGTGGGTCTGGGCACTTTATCAAGATGCTGCACAACGGTATCGAGTACGCGGATATGCAACTTATCGCCGAAAGCTATGGTTTGATGGCGAATGGCTTTGGCATGACGTCCAAAGAAATTGGCGTGGTATTTAAGGAATGGAACAAAGGTGCGCTTGATTCCTACCTTATGGAAATCGCGGCAGAAGTTGCTTTGGCCGAAGATCCGAAAACTGGCAAAGCGATGTTGGATATTATTCTGGATAAAGCGGGGCAAAAAGGAACTGGCCGTTGGTCTGTGATCGAAGCTTTGCATTTGGGCGCGCCTGCAAGTTTAATGGCTGCTGCGGTTGAAGCGCGTAATATTTCTGCGGATTTGGAAACGCGTTTGGAAATGGAGAAAGCATTTGGAGCATCGCCAAAACCGATTGCCGACGTGGATAAGGTGGAGGCTATTAGCGCATTGGAAAGTGCGATGATCGCAGGGAAAATCTGCTCTTATGCGCAAGGGTTCGAAGTTTTGCAAAAAGCATCTGACCAGTTTGAATGGGACTTGGATATGGCTGCGATCTCACGCGTTTGGCGCGCGGGGTGCATCATTCGTTCTGTGTTCTTGGATGAAATTTCTGATGTGTTTGATAATTCGGATGAGCGGCATTTGGTGCTTTCACCTGTGTTTAAAAAGCATATGAAAACACATGCACCCGCCTTACAAGCCGTGGCTTCATTTAGTTTGATTAACGGACACGCTGTGCCAGCTTTTACAGCAGCTTTGAACTATCACAATATGCGCCGCACGGGCCGTTCTACTGCGAACATGATCCAAGGTTTGCGTGATTATTTCGGTGCGCATACGTTTGAACGTCTGGATAACCCAGGTGAAAAGGTAAACGGCCCTTGGCATGATTGATTTTCTGCGTTCCGCGCAGGGGATATTTAAGCGATAAGAAAACTGTATGAGATTTTACTTAACCGTCTAACTCTGCAGATGGAATAATCGGAAAGAACATTCCTGATGACCAAACGCCGAACCATTGTTCGCCTTCATGTTTCTCATGTACGCCAATGTCCACTAAACGATAGAAACTTTTGCGATCGATCAAGGCTTCAAGATTCGCGCGGATCAAAACATAGGGTGATGGCTCACCTGTTTCAGGGTCACGTACAACACGAATGGGGCTCTCAGGTCCTGCAACGGCTGTGTCATCCACTTGTGTGGTAAATGTAATCACCTGATCTTTGCCAGAACCCTCAACCTCGTAGTCAATGCCAAGGAATGGGGCGTCGTCCACTGTGATTCCGACTTTTTCCACAGGTGTCACTAAGAAATAGTCATCGCCATCTTTGCGAATGATAGATGAAAACAGCTTAACCAGCGGCATACGGCCGATTGGGGTTCCCAAATAGAACCATGTACCATCACGCGCGATGCGCATGTCCAAATCACCGCAAAATGGCGGATTCCACAGGTGAACGGGCGGCGGGCCCTTTTTTGAGACCGCTTGTGCCGACTGAGCTATGATGTCAGCCGTTGGTTTTATAACTTTTTGGTCATCTTTTTGATTTGTCATTTGTCAGGCGCGCATTAGTTTCGTTTAATAGGTAGTATAAGAGTAATATTTTGAAAGGCTTTTGTCATGGCCAATACGACAAATACGTTAGCAAAACAGATAGATGAGTTGGGTGGCCTATTAGAATCCGCAAAAAATAACATCGAAAAATGCGTGATTGGGCAATCAAAGGTCGTTGAATTATCCTTAACAGCGCTTCTAAGTGGTGGACATGCATTGCTGGTTGGTGCGCCTGGGTTGGCGAAAACACGTTTGGTGGAAACGCTTGGAACTGTGATGGGACTGAATTCAAACCGTGTACAGTTTACGCCAGATTTGATGCCAGCGGATATTCTAGGCTCGGAAATCTTGGATATTGCCGAAGATGGGAAACGTGCGTTTCGTTTTGTTGAGGGGCCAATTTTTTGTCAGCTGTTAATGGCTGATGAGATCAACCGCGCCAGTCCGCGTACACAATCAGCGTTATTGCAAGCGATGCAGGAACGGGAAGTTTCAATCGCTGGGCAAACGCGCAAAATGGCAGAGCCCTTTCACGTGTTGGCAACACAAAACCCGATTGAGCAAGAGGGAACTTATCCGTTACCAGAAGCTCAGCTGGATCGCTTTTTGCTGCAAATTGATGTTGGCTTTCCTGACCGCGATACAGAACGTGAAATTCTATTGGCAACAACGGGTTTCGATGAAGCTGTTGCTGATCAAGTGTTCAAACCAAAACAGTTGATAGCAGCTCAAGAGATTGTGCGCCGCATGCCTGTTGGCGAAAGCGTTGTTGAAGCGATCTTGGATTTGGTGCGTTCTGCGCGACCAGAAGAAACTTCTGATACATTCATTCAAGAAGCGATCGGATGGGGGCCAGGCCCACGTGCAGCGCAAGCTTTGATGCTTGCTACACGTGCACGTGCGTTGATCCAAGGGCGTTTGGCGCCATCATTGGATGATGTCGAAGCATTGGCGCATCCTGCACTTGTGCATCGTATGGCATTGAATTTCTCCGCCAAAGCTCAAGGCGAGACTCTGGATCGCATAATCACAAACCTTGCAGGTAAAGCGCTGGGTAAAGAGGCGGCAGCTTGAACCCAAATCTAAATATGTCACCTGTGTCTATCCGCAAAGATGCGGAAAATTTGGCACATGGTTTTGCCGAACTTTTGGCAGATGCGCGGCAACTGGCTGCGACCATTAGTTTAGGGTCGCACGGACGAAGACGCGCAGGTGTAGGTGAAGAGTTTTGGCAATATCGTACAGCGATGGATACAGATTCTATACGTGATATAGATTGGCGTCGTTCTGCAAGATCAGATGCGCATTTTGTACGTCAGCAAGAATGGCAAAATACGCAATCTGTTCATATTTGGGCGGATCGTTGTGCTTCTATGGGATTTAGGTCTGATGATGCATTGCCTCTGAAAATGATGCGGGCAAATGTTTTGGCATTAGCGCTTAGCATTTTATTAGCAAAAGCTGGTGAGAAAGTCGGCTTGATGGATTTGCCTGATTCCGCGCGACAAGGCATTGGGCATGTAGATAAGCTTGCGTCTGCATTGGTACAGACATCACCAGAACAAGACTTTGGAGTGCCGCCCAAAAAAGATATGAAACAAGGGCAAAAGGCTGTTTTTATTTCGGACTTCCTTGGTGATTGGGATATGATTTTTGAAAGCTTATCTCATGCAGCACATCAAAATGTAGATGGTTATATTATGCAGGTTTTGGACCCTGTGGAACAGCACTTCCCATTCAAGGGACGTACTGTATTGCTCAGTATGAATGGACACCAGAAATTTGAAACCCTACGTGCCCAATCGCTGCGCGAAGAATATCAAGAACGATTAATTGAACGCAAAGCAGCTTTGCAGCAACTATCCAAACGCACAGGATGGCGATACTCTTGTGTTCTTACAAATGCACCAGCAACACCACAACTGTTATGGTTGTATCAAGCGTTGGGGGGCAAAGTATAATGTTCGGGTTAAACTTAAGCTTTGTGTCGCCAATTTTGTTATGGGCCTTGGTTTTATTGCCGATTTTATGGTGGTTACTACGTGCAGTTCCACCTGCACCCATACGGGCGTATTTTCCAGGTATCCTATTATTGCTTGGCCTAAAAGACAAAGAGACGACACCAGATCGAACGCCTTGGTGGTTGTTAGCTTTGCGTATTGGGGCTCTTGCGGCCACTATCATCGGGTTTGCTGCGCCAATTCTGAATCCAACGGACGTAAAACCGTCCAGCAATAATCTCGTCATTCTTATTGATAGCAGTTGGGCGAGTGCACCAGATTGGAAGCAGCGCCAAGAAAAGTTAACCGAAGTTTTGCGCGCCGCAGACCAAAACAACCAACCAACGGCTTTATTAACGCTGACGGATACGCCGCAACCTAATGTTCCTTTGCAATTCACATCACCAACAGCTTCACTACAACGTGTTGCATCCTTACTCCCTAATGCTTGGCGCCCAGACTATATGGCATGGCAAACGTATTTATCTGCGCAAGAAGGCACATATGATACGGTGTGGTTTTCTGACGGTTTGGAAGACCCTAATCGTCCGGATCTCATGAATGTATTAGCGGATAAAGGGTCTGTTTCAGTTGTACAAAACGATGTCCCTGTTATAGCATTGTCTTCACCCCGTGTAGAAGAGGGTGATATGGTTGCCAAGGTGACCCGCAGCTTTGCAGATGGCGTATCTGAAATTACATTAAACGCTGTTGGCCCAGATCCAAATGGTGCTTTGCAAGTTTTGGGAACTGCTACTGGTAGGTTCGCAGCGACAGAAACGGATGTGGACTTAATCTTTGATATGCCAACTGAGTTGCGCAATCGTGTGAAATCTATTGCGGTTGATAATCGTCGATCCGCGGGTGCGGTTGCTGTAACAGGCGATACAGTTCAACGTCGCAAGATTGGTATTATTGCACCGTCTGATCAACAAGAAGGCTCTAACTTAGTGTCGGATGTATTTTATTTGCGCAAAGCATTGGTGCCGACCGCAGATGTGATCGAAGTGGATTTAAAAACCACATTGCAAGCTGGTCCTGATGTTTTGATTTTTGTAGATATTGGTAAACTCAGTTCTACAGATACAGACAATGTCTTGAAATGGGTCGAAGATGGCGGCTTACTTGTTCGTTTTGCAGGCCCACGATTGGCAGCCAGTCAGATTGGGCTGCGTGAAGAACACCCACTTTTGCCTGTTCGTTTGCGTGCTGGCGGCCGCAGTGTTGGTGGAGCAATGTCGTGGGGATCTCCTAAAACTATCCAAGATTTTGTCGAAGGGACCAGTTTCCATGGACTGAAAGTGCCTGAAGATGTAAGTATAAGCAGCCAAGTGATTGCCCAACCAGATCCAAATCTGGCCGATCGTGTGGTTGCAGAGTTGCAAGATGGCACACCACTGGTCACGCAAAAGACTGTTGGAAGTGGCCGCGTAGTTCTATTTCACGTTACTGCCAATGCAGAATGGTCAAATTTACCATTGTCAGGCTTGTTTGTACAAATGTTTGAGCGTTTGGCTGTATCCACCTCTGGAACAATCGATGAAATCGATGATTTGGAAGGCTTGGTTTGGCAACCAGAAGAAATTATAGGCGCATTTGGCACTGTAAGAGCTGTTGATGGGTTGGCGGGTGTGCAAGGTGAGCAACTTGCAACAAAAGCGGTATCGTCAGAATTACCTGCTGGTGTTTATACGAACTCGGGACGCAAAGCAGCATTGAATGTGATGTCCAATGACCAAGATTTAAACCGTGCAGATTGGCCGCTTGGCACGACCTTTCTATCATTGGGGAAAACATCACAACTGTTTCTAAAGCCATATATTCTGATCGCAGCTTTTGGATTATTGTTGTTGGATATCTTTGCGTCTCTTTGGTTAAGCGGAAAATTGACAAAGCGGTTTGTTGGGCAAATGGCCGCTGTAATGATTTTAGCATCTATTGGTATTCCAGAAAAAAGCTACGCGCAGTCGGATGACGTCTTGTCGAGTATTATAAACAATACGGTTCTTGGATATGTTCGCACAGGCGATCCCAAAGTGGATCGCGCATCCGAAGCAGGATTGTTGGGCCTTTCAACAGAGCTACATCGGCGAACTTCTGTCGAACCTATTGCCCCAGTTGGGGTGGATATCGAAACGGATGAGTTGTCGCTTTATCCATTTTTGTATTGGCCTATGAGCGAAGGCCAGAAGCCACCAAGTGACGCTGCCGTTACAAAATTGAACCGTTTCTTGCGCAGTGGTGGAATGATATTATTTGATACCCGTGATGCACATCTGTCTTCTGCAATAACAGGTGGTACAGCAAATGGCCGTGTATTGAAAAAAATTGCAGCACAATTGGAAATACCACCCCTAGAGCCCGTACCAGAAGACCATGTTCTGGCGCGTTCTTTTTACTTGATGAAAGATTTTCCAGGACGTCATCTTGGCTCAACCGTTTGGATTGAGGCATCACAAGCAGAATCAACAAAAATCGAAGGTGTTCCGTTTCGAAATGCAAATGATGGTGTGACACCCGTGGTTATCGGTGCAAATGACTGGGCAGCAGCTTGGGCTATTGATCAAAACGGACGCTATATGTTCCCTGTTGGGCGCGGCCAAGCTGGGCAACTACAGCGTGAATATGCACAACGTTTTGGTGTGAACTTGATTATGTACGTTCTTACTGGGAACTATAAATCCGATCAGGTTCACGTGCCCGCTTTATTAGACAGATTGGGGCAGTAATATGGATGTTAGTATTACTTTCAATCCTTTAATACCTTGGAGTGTCATTTATGGCCTCGCAGCGGTTGCCGCCATATGTATTCTTTTTTGCTTATGGCGGGGTTTATCTGGTTGGGCCTTACGGGGGCTTGCCGCATTAGCTTTATTGACGGCATTGGCAGAACCAAGTTTGCAAGAAGAAGCACGTGAAGAGCTTTCAAATATTGTTTTGGTTGTCGTCGATAAATCTGAAAGCCAAACTGTGGCAGCACGCCCTTTTCAAATCGAAGACGCAGTCACTGAATTGGTCGCCACAATTGGGGGGCTTGATAATTTTGAGGTTAAGCAAGTAGAAATCGAAAATGACACCTCTAATCAAGAAGATGGTACATTCCTGATCACGGCATTGAACAGTACTATAAATGAAGTGGCTTCAAACCGTATTGCTGGTGCTGTTTTGGTTACAGATGGCCAAGTGCATGATGCAGAGATTGCAAGTAAATTTAACTTTCCAGTACATGTTTTACTTACAGGTGAAAAGAATGATTGGGACCGCAGATTGGTTGTTAAAAATGCACCCGCCTTTGCCATCTTGGATGAAGTTATAACGCTGACATTGCGCATAGAAGATCAGGGCAAGGTGCCAGCGGCTGTGCGCGGCAAAGCACGTGTCGAGATTGCTATAGATGATGGCGATCCCGTTGCTTTTGATTTGGAAACTAACAAAGACTTAGAAATGCCCTTACGCTTACCGCATGGTGGCATCAATGTCCTGCAATTCAATGTTGTGCCTGTAGAAGGTGAATTGACTGAACGTAATAATTCCGCAGTCGTATCTATTAACGGTGTTCGGGATCGTTTGCGCGTTTTATTGGTGTCTGGTGAGCCGTATGCTGGAGAGCGGACTTGGCGCAATTTATTGAAATCAGACAGCGCTGTTGATCTGGTGCATTTTACCATTCTTCGCCCACCTGAAAAACAAGATAACGTACCTGTACGAGAATTGTCTTTGATTGCATTTCCAACGCGCGAATTATTTTTGGAAAAAGTGGATGAATTTGATCTAATTATTTTTGATCGTTATTCGAAACGGGGATTATTGCCGCCGTCGTATTTATCCAGTGTTGTAAACTATGTGAAACGAGGTGGGGCCGTATTGGTTGCCTCAGGGCCAGCTTTTGCTGGTGTGAACAGTATGTTCAGAACACCTTTGGCAGAAGTTTTACCAGCACAACCTACGGCACGGATATATGAAGAAGGGTACACTCCCACTGTATCGGATGTCGGTACACGTCACCCTGTAACAGAAAATCTGGAAAGTTTTTCGCCGATTGTTGATGATGCATCTGACGCTGCTTGGGGCAGGTGGTTTCGCCATATCGATGCAGAGCCTGTCTCGGGGACAACGGTCATGACAGGGGTAGATGGACGCCCATTGTTGGTATTGGACCGTGTTGAACAAGGACGTATTGCATTGCTTTTATCTGATCATGCTTGGCTTTGGTCGCGGGGATTTGAGGGCGGTGGCCCTCAGCTTGAATTACTACGTCGTCTTGGTCATTGGATGATGAAAGAGCCAGAATTAGAAGAAGAGCGTTTGACTGCAACGGCTGTTGGTCAAAAGGTCACAATTGTGCGGCGCTCTGTGGAAGAAACGAATAAGCCTGTAACAATAGAAACCCCAGATGGAACAATATTTGAATTATCCTTAAACGAAGTGGGGCCAGGACGTTGGCAGGGCGAATTCCAAGGGTTGGAAAATGGGTTATACCGTTTGTCGGATGGTTTGTTATCGTCCGTATTTGCATTGGGCCCAAGTTCACCCAAAGAATTTGAGAATACGATTGCAAGTGCTGATAAACTGAACCCTATTGTTAAGCAGACCAAAGGCGCAGCCTTAGCTATACATGATGTGTACGTACCAAAAATTCGCCTTGTTGGGCTAGGCAGAGCGGCAGGTGGGCGTGATTGGATTGGTCTAACACCCCGCGATGCATATGTGACGACGGATATAACCAGTAAACCGCTTTTACCAGCATGGGTGCTATTGCTGTTTGTTGGATTATTGGTCATTGGTGCATGGCGGCTTGAAAGCCGATAAAGCATTTTTCGAAAGCGCTTGTTAATTTCTGTAATTGGTAATATAAAATTACCAATTATGGATAAATGAGAGTCGCGCCATGGAAATGCCAAAGCCAGATATAACCGTTTTGGATCGTAAATCAGAGATTGTACAAAAGCTTTTAAAGGTTTTGCCCAAAGACGCTGTGATCTTTGAAGAGCGTGAAACACATGCTTATGAATGTGATGGTCTAACAGCCTATCGTTGTGCACCCATGATTGCTGTTCTGCCAAGTACGACAGAAGAGGTATCTGCTGTCTTAAAAATTTGCCATGCCGAAGGTGTACCAGTTGTGCCACGTGGCTCTGGCACATCACTTGCAGGTGGGGCGCTGCCAACCGAAGATTGCGTAATCCTTGGTATTGCCCGTATGAACGGTGTTTTGGAAACCAATTACGATGACCGTTATATTCGTGTGCAATCTGGCCGTACAAACCTAAGCGTGACAGGTGCGGTTGAGGAAAATGATTTCTTTTATGCTCCTGATCCATCCAGCCAATTGGCTTGTGCGATTGCAGGTAATGTTGCGATGAACTCAGGTGGCGCACATTGTCTGAAATACGGTGTTACAACAAACAATCTTCTTGGTGTCAAAATGGTGATGATGGACGGTGAAATCGTCGACATTGGCGGCGCATATTTGGACAATGCAGGCCTTGATCTTTTGGGTGTGATTTGTGGCTCCGAAGGGCAGCTTGGTGTGGTTACCGAAGCAACACTTCGTATCTTGCGTAAACCAGAAGGTGCGCGTCCTATTTTGATGGGCTTTAACAGTAACGAAGTAGCTGGTGCTTGTGTGTCAGACATCATCAAAGCAGGCGTTTTACCTGTAGCAATCGAATTTATGGACAAGCCTTGCGTCGAGGCTGTCGAAGATTTCGCTCAAGCGGGCTACCCAACCGCAGAGGCCGTGTTGATTGTCGAGGTGGAAGGTTCTGATGAGGAAATTGACGAACAACTTTCAAAAATCGTAGCGATTGCAAAAAAACACGACCCTGTAGAATTACGCGAAAGTAAATCCGCAGAAGAATCCGCCGCGATCTGGGCTGGCCGTAAAGCTGCTTTTGGGGCGATGGGTCGGATCAATGATTACATGTGTTTGGACGGGACAATCCCAGTCAGCGAGTTGCCATTGGTATTGCGTCGCATCGGTGAAATGTCCGAACAATATGGTTTGAAAGTGGCGAATGTATTCCATGCAGGTGACGGCAATATGCACCCATTGATTTTGTTTGATGCGAACAAGCCTGGTGACTTGGAGTTATGCGAAGAATTCGGGGCAGACATCTTGAAACTTTGCGTAGAAGTGGGCGGATGTTTGACGGGCGAACATGGTGTCGGCGTTGAAAAACGCGATCTTATGAGTACACAATATACAGATGCTGACTTGGATGCGCAGATGCGCGTTAAAGATGTATTCGATCCAAAATGGTTGTTGAACGCAGCAAAAGTGTTCCCATTGGCCAGCTCTGACGCTCGGAGATCAGCATGACACAAACAGCAGAACAAAAACTTGCGGATCAAGTTGCGCAAGCCCATTCGAATGGGCAAAAATTGCGTATCATTGGTGGTGGAACACGCCAATCTTTGGGCAATACATGCGATATAGCCGCGACTGTTTCAACGTCTGATCTGAATGGCATTTCCTTATATGAACCTGGCGCATTAACGATTGTTGCAGGGACGGGGACACCTGTTGAAGATATTGAAAAAGCATTAGCCGCTGAAGGCCAGCGTTTGCCGTTCGAGCCGATGGATCATCGTGGCCTACTGGGCAGTAAAGGTACACCTACGATTGGTGGTGTAGTGGCTTGTAATATCTCTGGCCCCGCGCGTATCCAAGCTGGATCATGCCGTGATAGCCTGATTGGTGTGCGTATGATTGATGGAACTGGAACGATCATCAAAAACGGCGGCCGTGTTATGAAAAATGTAACGGGTTACGATTTGGTAAAACTTGCCAGCGGCAGTTTTGGGACTTTGGGTGTTTTAACGGAAGTCGCCTTTAAAGTGCTACCTGCATCAGAAGCGACAGCAACGATCAAGATCCAAGGTCTTACGGATGAAGTCGCTGTGGCTACATTGTCCGAAGCTTTAACAGCACCTTACGATGTAAGCGGTGCCGCACATATCACGGCACAAGATACCAAAGATGCAACAACTTTGATACGTTTACAGGGTTTCAAAAAATCTGTGGCGTATCGCGCTGATAAACTGAAGGAACAACTGAACAAAACGGGTGATATCTCTGTTGTCACTGCCGCCAAGCAAAATGCGATGCTATGGAAAACCGTGCGCGATGTTGAAGCATTCCACAAAACGCAAACAGCTGTATGGCGTATTTCTGTTGCACCGTCTGACGGACCAAATGTGGCACAAGCTTTGCGCAATATGACAGATACACAGGTTGTATACGATTGGGGAGGTGGGCTTGTTTGGGCTTCAGTTCCTTATGGAACTGATGTGCGTGCTGCTTTGACGGGGATTGATGGGTATGCTGTGTGCATTCGCGATCAAGGCGCATCTGGGCAAAGTGTCGTGCCGCAAAACGCAGCGATTGCGAAGATTGAACAAGGTTTACGTGCAAAGTTTGACCCAAAAGGCATCTTGAACACAGGGATTATGGGGTAAGACATGCAAACGAATTTCACAGATCAGCAAATGGCTGACCCAAAAATTGCGCATTCAAATAATATTTTGCGCAAATGTGTGCACTGCGGATTTTGCACAGCGACGTGTCCGACATATCAAGTGTTGGGGGATGAATTGGACAGTCCACGCGGGCGGATTTATCTGATCAAAGATATGTTGGAAAACAATCGCACCCCTGATGAGAAAACAGTAAAACACGTGGATCGTTGCCTGTCTTGTTTGGCTTGTGTCTCTACATGCCCATCGGGTGTGAATTATATGCATTTGGTTGACCATGCCCGTGAATACATCGAAGAGAATTACAAGCGCCCAATTTTTGATCGCGTGTTACGCGCAACTTTGGCGCAAATCTTACCTTACGAAAAACGCTTTCGTTTTGCGATGCGCGGCGCACAAATTGCAAAGCCTTTCGCGCCCATTATGCCTGCAAAGATCCGCAACATGGTGGAATTTGCACCCAAAGAATTACCGCCACCCAGCCTGAATGATAAACCACAAGTTTTCCCCGCAGAAGGGACGCGTGTGAAACGTGTGGCGCTTATGACGGGGTGCGCGCAAAAAGCGTTGGATACAGATATCAATGATGCAACGATCCGCTTGTTACGTCGTCATGGCTGCGAAGTTGTCGTTGCCAATGGAGCAGGATGCTGTGGCGCGCTGACCCATCACATGGGTAAAACGAAACAAAGTCATGCAAGTGCTGCAAAAAACATTCGTGCATGGATGACCGAAGTAAATGGCGACGGCCTTGATGCTATCGTAATCAACACATCTGGCTGTGGGACGACAGTCAAAGATTACGGTCATATGTTCGAAAATGAACCACTGGCAGAAGAAGCAGCCATTGTTTCTAAACTTGCCAAAGACATTTCCGAAGTCATGATGGATTTAGAGCTAAAGGTGGAAAATCCACAAGATTTGCGCGTGGCCTATCATTCTGCATGTTCTTTACAACATGGTCAGCAAATCAAAACGTATCCAAAAACCTTGTTAAAAAATGCAGGTTTTACAGTGCTAGAGCCTGCTGATCCGCATTTATGCTGTGGTTCTGCAGGCACATATAACTTGATGCAACCAGAGATTTCAAAACAGTTGAAAACACGTAAAATCAATACATTAGAAGCAACCCAACCACAGATTATTTCTGCGGGTAATATCGGGTGTATGATGCAAATTGGTTCTGGTACGGGCGTTCCCGTTGTGCATACGGCTGAATTATTGGATTGGGCGACAGGTGGGCCGAAGCCGCGTAAAATGGGTGCTTCGGCTGTCGCAGCAGAGTAACAGTACATAACGCCAAACGCCTTTTTTTCATCACATTCCCCTGTCAGACAGTTACGAAAAAAAACTGACGGGGCGATGCGTGCGATTATTCTGTTTAATAAGTTCTCTTCTGGTGATTGGCTGTTCAGCTCATGCTGATCAAACCCCTTTGCGCAAATTATTAACTGCAGATGAAGCCAAAACATGGCAAGCGGTTGGGCGTATCGACCTTAAAGATGCTGGGTTTTGCACAGGCGCATTGATCACACCAAATTTGGTTCTGACAGCCGCACATTGCATGTTTCACCCTGAAACGAATGTGAAGCTTCGCCCAGAAGATATGGAATTCAAAGCAGGCTTGCGCAGTGGTCGGGCAGGAGCATTGCGCAAAGCACGCCGTATTGTGATCCATAAAGATTACCGACCTGGGCGTGATGTGAAATTAGATTACGTTGCCAGTGATATCGCATTGATCGAATTGGAATTGCCGATCACAGCAAATGCGATCAAAGCGTTCACACATAAGGGTAAAGTTGCTGTTGGTGACGAGGTAAAAGTTGTTTCCTACGCCCAAGATCGTGCAGAAGTTCCATCCATCGAAGAACCCTGCAAAGTCATGGGGCGTGATGTACGCGCCTTGGTTTTGACCTGTAATGTAGATTACGGCGCATCAGGGTCGCCTATATTCGTCGAAGACAATGGTGAATTAAAGATTGCCTCTGTCGTTTCAGCAAAAGCTGTCGTAAAGGGGCAAAAAGTGGCTTTGGGCGCGTCATTAGGGGAGCCATTGGAGCAACTCCTAACCCAATTGCGCTCTAATCGCGGTGTTTTCCAAGGCAAACGGCCCAACGGCAAGTCCATCAGTGAACAATTGGGCAATGTCCAACAAACCGCAAAAACACTCCGCCCATAGGGTCTTGACGATCCGCATTTAATGCCCATATATTTCCTACCGGATGCCCAAATGGGGTCCGTATTTAACTGAAATGGCCTGTCCAATCGGAAGGTCGAACTGAAAATATATCGCTTCTCTAGGAGGATAGCATTATGCGTACTTATGATTTCGCACCCTTATACCGTTCAACAGTAGGTTTTGATCGCCTGGCAAATATGCTAGATCGTGCATTGACCGCAGATGTTGGCACAAATTCATACCCCCCATATAACATCGAAAAATCAGGTGAAGACGAATACCGTATTTCGGTCGCTGTCGCAGGATTTTCCGAAGATGAACTGTCCGTTGAAATGCGCGATGGTCAATTGGTTGTTTCTGCGAAAAAGGCAGAAGAGGAAAAAGATCCAAACACATATCTGCACCGTGGCATCGCCTCGCGTGCATTCGAAAAACGGTTCCAAATGGCCGATCATGTGCGCCCAGTAGGGGCAGAGACCAAAGACGGTTTATTGCATATTGATCTGGTGCGCGAAGTACCAGAAGCATTGAAGCCGCGTACCATTGAAATTGCTGGTCCAAAAACAATCGAAGCAAAACCAGCGGCAAAAAAAGTCACGAAAAAAGCTTAACCGCTTAAAAGAAAAGGCCCGCTTATGATGCGGGCCTTTTTGTTTATTCTGTCGTCTTGATCGACGTACAGATATATTTCATTTCTAGGTATTCTTCCATACCATGATGCGATCCTTCACGACCCAAACCAGATTGTTTGATCCCGCCGAACGGCGCCACTTCTGTTGAAATGATACCTGTGTTCACACCAATAATGCCGTATTCCAATGCTTCTTGCACACGGTGAACACGGCTTAGGTCGTTGGAATAGAAATATGATGCCAAGCCGAAGATCGTGTTGTTGGCAGCGTGTACGACTTCTGCTTCTGTCTCGAACTTGAACAATGGCGCAACTGGGCCAAATGTTTCGTTCTCTGTGACGACCATATCAGATGTTACATCTGTCAAAATTGTAGGTTCGTAAAAAGTACCGCCCAAATCGTGCGGCTTGCCACCCGTAACAATTTTAGCCCCTTTAGAAGTGGCGTCTTCCACATGGCTTTTCACTTTCTTCAAAGCATTCACATCAATTAATGGGCCAGCTGTAACGCCATCATCAAAGCCGTCGCCAACTTTCATCTTTGCAACGGCTGCGCCTAATTTCTCTGCAAATTTATCATAAACACCCGCTTGAACATAAATGCGGTTTGCACAAACGCATGTTTGGCCATTATTGCGGAATTTAGATGCCATTGCACCATCAACCGCATCATCCAAATCGGCATCATTGAAAATAATAAGCGGCGCGTTACCACCCAATTCCAAAGATAGCTTTTTGATTTGATCCGAACATTGGCGCATCAAGATACGGCCAACATTTGTTGAACCTGTAAATGTTACTTTGCGCACTGTTTCATTCGTACAGAATTCTTCTCCAACCGCTTGCGGTGTTGCAGATGTTACAACGCTGAAAATACCTTTTGGCAACCCTGCGCGTTCTGCAATTACACCGATCGCCAACGCAGAAAGGGGTGTTTGTTCAGATGGGCGTGCCACGAATGCACAGCCTGTTGCCAATGCTGGGCCCAATTTACGTGTGATCATCGCTGATGGGAAATTCCACGGCGTAATACAGGCAACAACACCAATCGGTTGTTTGATCACTGTAATGCGTTTGTCGCGCATGTGGCCTGGAATGGTTTCACCATAAACACGTTTGGCTTCTTCTGCGAACCACTCAAAGAAGCTTGCCGCATAAGCGATCTCACCTTTGGCTTCTGCCATTGGTTTACCCATTTCTGCGGTAATGATTGTTGCCAAGTCATCAACGTTTGCCATCATCAGATCGTACATTTTACGGATAACCGCAGCGCGTTCTTTGCCAGACCACGTTGCATATTCTTTTTGAGCGACGGCAGCAGCTTCAATCGCAGCGGCTGTATCTGCAACACTCATATCAGGAACATTGGCAAGTACATCACCACGTGCAGGGTTTTTGACTTCAAATGTTGCGCCATCCTTGGCATCAACCCACTCGCCATTGATATAGGCTTGTGTTGGCAAAAGACTTGGGTCTTTCAATAATGATTGTAGATCGGTTGTATCCAGCATGAGTGCACCTTTTACGTTGAATTTTCAGTATCAGCGCATGGGTCGCATATTATAGGATCAGGAGCAACCTATGTGCATCAATTTGGCGTGTTCCGTAACCAAGTCGTCGTCTTTCACATAAGGGCCTGTACGGATTTCCACATATTTCAGCGGTATTTTACCCAAGTTCATAATCTTATGTGCTATCCCATTTGGAATATGCGTGGATTGCCCTTCAAACAACTTGATCCGATTATTTTGGATGTCGACCTCGGCATAACCATCTAACACAGTAATTTGCTTGCTTGCATGGATATGGCAGGTGGTTTTACATTCTTGTTCGGGATCAACTGTGGTGACACACACTCGCGCACGATCATCGACAAATAAATTGTGGCTTAACGAATTTTGATGTTGTGTGTTGAGTGTTTCTCCAAACATTTGATACCCCTCATATTTTATTAACCATAATTGAAGCCTAGGCTCGGAACATTAACGAGATATAAACACAGAATTATTTTTCACTGTTTCTGACTGGTAAGCGGCCTAAGAATCCCCATATAAGACGGAATAAGCATAAGGGTTTTGAAAATGCGTTGGATAAAATGGATCATAACAACAGTATTGGTTTTGCTGGTCGCAGGCCTGTTCCACTATACATTGCCCCAACGCGATATCGTGCGTGTCATTGACGCCTATGAAAAACGTCAAGATTTTGGCTGGAACCGTATGTTTTGGGCAAATGCTGATGCAGGCACAACAGAACAAGCCACACGAGATGTTAGATTTATTGATACTGTGATGCCTGATGGCAGCGTGATGGTGTATCGTAACGAAGACACCAGTTTTTCATGGCCGTTCTATTTCAAGTTCAACAGTTCCAACCTGAATGCACAAGCCAAAGAATTGATATCAAGTAAAGACAACCCGACATGGGTCGCCGTACGTCACTATGGGTGGCGGAATGAATTCTTTACGATTTTCCCCAATGCGACATCTATGAAAGTTGTCGATGGCCCAGATGTTCGTCTGATCCCATGGTTCAACATCATATTTTTCATCATCATTGGTCTGTTCGGTCTTGGTATCTTCCGTCTAATGCAACGCTTTAAACGCCGCCGCATTGATCCAGTTCTAGAAGATATCGAAGATGCATGGGATGGCGCCAGCGATCGCGCAGGTCAAGCAGGCGGCAGATTGTCCCGTTTTTGGAAGAAAACAACAGGTTCTGACAAATAATCGCTGAATCCTCTGGAAGTTTTGTTTTGCTTCGGGCAGAAATGCCCAAGCTAATTCTATCGGAGCCATCACAATGATCCCATATCGTTCACGTACATCCACTCATGGTCGTAACATGGCAGGTGCGCGCGGCCTTTGGCGCGCCACAGGCATGACAGACGGTGATTTTGGTAAACCAATCATCGCAGTGGTGAACTCATTCACACAATTCGTACCAGGTCACGTGCATCTGAAAGATTTGGGTGGCCTTGTGGCAAGTGAAATCGAAGCCGCAGGCGGTGTTGCCAAGGAGTTCAACACAATCGCTGTGGATGACGGTATCGCAATGGGTCACGACGGTATGCTCTATTCATTGCCATCACGCGAGGTTATCGCGGATAGCGTGGAATACATGGTCAACGCACACTGTGCCGACGCAATGGTTTGTATTTCCAACTGTGATAAAATCACACCAGGTATGATGATGGCCGCAATGCGCCTCGACATCCCAGTTGTGTTCGTATCAGGCGGGCCAATGGAAGCGGGTAAAGTAGATATCGACGGTGATTTGCGTAAAGTCGATTTGGTTGATGCCATGATCGAAGCAGCGAACCCAGAGCGCACAGATGAAGAGGTTCTATCAATCGAAGAAAGCGCATGTCCAACATGTGGTTCTTGTTCAGGTATGTTTACTGCGAACTCTATGAACTGTCTGGCAGAAGCTTTGGGTCTTGCACTACCAGGCAACGGTTCAACATTGGCAACACACTCTGATCGTGAAATGCTGTTCCGCAAAGCGGGTCAGCGCATCGTTGAACTGACACAAGAATACTATGTGAATGGCAACACATCCGTGTCACCACGCGGCATCGCCACAAAAGCAGCGTTTGAAAACGCGATGACAATGGACATCACAATGGGCGGATCAACAAACACGATCCTTCACCTGTTGGCGATTGCTTTAGAAGGCGAAGTTGATTTTACAGTAGAAGACATCGACCGCCTGTCACGTGCAACACCATGCTTGTGTAAAGTGGCACCAGCCGTTCAAAACGTTCACATGGAAGATGTTCACCGTGCAGGTGGTATTTTCGGTCTGTTGGGCGAAATGGATCGCGCGAACTTGTTGGATACATCTGTTGGCACAATCCATTCGGATACATTGGGCGAAGCCATTCAAAAATGGGACATCATGCAAACGAATGATGAAGCGGTTCAGGAACTGTTTCTAGCAGCACCTGGGGGCGTGCGCACAACACAAGCGTTCAGCCAATCGCGCCGCTATAAAGAGTTGGACAAAGACCGTGAAAACGGTGTGATCCGTGACTTAGCACATGCCCACTCGCAAGAGGGTGGTTTGGCCGTTCTATACGGTAACTTCTCGCAAGAAGGCTGCGTTGTGAAAACAGCAGGTGTTGATGAAAGCATCCACAAATTCAGCGGTACAGCTGTTGTATGCGAAAGCCAAGACGAAGCCGTGAACCGCATTTTGAACAAAGAAGTAAAAGCAGGCGACGTTGTGGTCATCCGCTACGAAGGTCCACGCGGTGGTCCGGGTATGCAAGAAATGCTCTACCCAACATCTTATTTGAAATCCATGCGCTTGGGTAAAGTCTGTGCGTTGATCACAGACGGCCGTTTCTCGGGCGGTACATCTGGCCTGTCCATCGGTCACGTTTCCCCAGAAGCAGCAGAGGGTGGTAATATCGCATTGATTGCAGAGGGTGATATCATCGATATCGACATTCCGAACCGTAAGATGGATGTGCGTTTGACTGACGAAGAGTTGGCAACACGTCGCGCAGAAATGGAAGCTAAGGGTGATAGCGCTTGGAAACCAGAAAAGCCACGTAAACGTAAAGTGTCAAAAGCTTTGCGTGCTTATGCGTCATTGGTTGGCAACGCTTCGCAAGGGGCTATTCGCCTAGAGCCTAAGTAATTGCGTCAGGCGAAGATGCCTGACACTTCTATAAGCATTCTCCCAACTACAGTTGGGTGAATGCGATGCCCTTGTTTGAGACATTTATTATGCCCAATTACCCCGATCTTTTTATTCTACGTCACGGCCAAACCGACTGGAATTTGGCAGGGCGGTTTCAAGGGAGAATGAATTCCGATTTAACGGAGTTGGGAAAAGAACAAGCTGCACGGCAAAATGAAATTGCAGCAGCACTTTCATGCAAACCAAAGCAGGCATTTGTCAGTCCGCAACCGCGCGCGTTACAAACAGCAAAAATCGCATTAGATGGTATCATTACTCCAGCAAAAGATGACCGTTTACAAGAGATCGCTTTTGGCGATTGGGAAGGGCGGACGCGTGCGGAGTTAGAAGATAAAATTACGTCTCCATTCGAAAGCAATTTGTGGTTTTATGACAGTCCAAATGGTGAAAACTATGCGATGATTTGTGAGCGTGTAAAATCATTCATGGATGATCTTACTGCGCCTGCATTTGTAGTAACCCACGGTGTGACGTCACTTATTATGCGCGGTCTGTGGTTGGGATTAAGCCAAGCAGAGCTTTCAAAGCTACCGCGCCAGCAAGGCTGTATTTATCACCTATCAAGTGGTGTCGAGACCTGTTTGCGCTGATTTTCAGCGTGTAAAAAAGTCATACGCGCTGTGTACAGGTTGTGCACGCGGATAATACATCACTTTTGGGCTAAAACAGACCGTGCTGCGGTGACCAAAGCATGATGCAAAGATCCTGCTGATGACCGTGGGCCATAGATGCTGAAATGATGATCTGAGCGACGCAAAACAAAACAACCCAAGTGTTCAAGAATGGTGCGAGTTACGCCTCCCACTGGCATCACCTGCACATCAACTGCACAACTGCGTTCGAGTGTTGCAAAGCAGTCTGCGCCCTCTAAATCAAACCGTACCCATCCATCAGATTGCTCTGTCACAGATGCTTTGGTTTTCAGAGACGTAGCCAGCGTTGCTGCGAGTGTTTCATGTGTTGTATAAGGCGCTTCAACAATGCATTGATCTGGACCTGTCCAAAACGCAGTTATATCGTCTTTGGTTCCACTTAACATCGGTTTTGGAAACGCAATTCCCAATGCTTTTTTAAATACAGTTGCTATTGTTTTTTCAGCACCTAATCGCGCTGAAATAGAGGTCAAAGACCAGTCAGGGCATTCGCTGATTGTAACGTCGCCGATTACATCTATCTGTGCTTCTGTCCCGCCCAAAGCGGTGATGGGTTGTAAACTATGCACGAAGCCGCTCCCCTTCTGGATCAACGAAATGCGCGCTGACCACTTCAACTAATACTGTTTGGTTTTTCAATGGGTTAACTGCGCGTAAAATTTCCCCTTTGCGGTTTCCACCATCTTTCAAAAAGCCAATACCAATAGAGCTTTCCAATATCGGTGAATAGGCAGCAGATGTGATATACCCTTGATCGGTTTTCGCGTTTACTTCGCCTGTTTTCGCCATCAAATGCGATCCAGCAATCACAGGTTCTTTGTTGTCCACTGGTTTGAACCCGACCTGCATCAAAGCATCGTCTTCGTTCAAACCAACACGTTCCGATAGGATCGATCCGATGCTGTCTTTTTTCTTGGAAACCATACGCCCCATGCCAAGGTTTAATGCGGTTGTTGTGCCATTTAATTCATTGCCCGCAGCATGACCTTTTTCTATGCGCATCACCCCCAAAGCTTCTGTGCCATAAGGTACGACATCAAACTCTTTACCTGCCTCCATAAGCTTGCGGATCATGGCATCGCCATAACGCGTTGGAACAGCGATTTCATAGGCCAGTTCACCAGAGAATGAGATGCGGAACAAACGTGCGCGCAACCCGCCACAAACGGTGACTTCGCCGCAAGCCATGAAAGGGAAAGCTTCATTTGATATATCAAATTCGCTATCCACAATCTTTTCCAAAAGCTTTCTGGAATTCGGCCCAGCCACCGCATATTGCGCCCAGCTTTCTGTTGTTGAAATCAGCTGCACATCCATATCTGGCCACAAGCATTGGCGACAGAATTCCATGTGTCTGTATACACTTACAGCATTTGCGGTTGTTGTCGTTACAACAAAATGATCTTCGGCCAAACGGCCCGCAGTGCCATCATCCATGGCTATGCCATCTTCGCGGAGCATCAGGCCATAACGTGTTTTCCCAACTGCAAGCTTTGCAAAGCCGTTGCAGTAGATTTTGTTTAAGAATTCAGCGGCATCGGTGCCTTGAACATCAACCTTACCCAATGTGGTAACGTCACAAACACCGACAGATTTACGTGTGGCGAGGACTTCGCGATCTACCGATTGACGCCAATGGGTTTCGCCTGCTTTCGGGAACCATTGGGCACGCAGCCAGTTGCCGACTTCGACAAAAACAGCACCTTGTTCTTCGGCCCAGAAATGACTTGGGGTTTTGCGTGTTGGGTGGAAGTCTTTGCCAACTGCGCGGCCACCCAGAACACCCATAGATGTAGGGGTGTAGGGGGGGCGGAAAATTGTGGTGCCTACCTCTGGAATAGACTTGCCTGCAAGTTCAGCCATGATCGCCAAACCACCCATGTTGGATGTTTTGCCCTGATCCGTTGCCATGCCCAAAGTGGTGTAACGTTTCAAATGCTCGACAGAGCGGAAGTTTTCTTGGTGTGCCAGTTTTACGTCTTTAACCGTCACATCATTTTGTTGATCCAACCATGCGCGACCGTTGCCACCTTTTACATACCAATAAGGTTGTAAATTAACGGGTGCATCTTCTGCTTTTGGTGTTCTTATTGCTTTGGCTTTGATCCCGATACTTTTGAGAGCAGAGACCGCGGATTTCGCACCGCTTGTAAGCGCACCATGCGTTGACATGATGCCAGCTGCAGAACCAGCGACGGATAATCCTGGAGGGCCATCTGGGCCTGGAACAAAAGCTGAAATATTTTCATGCCATGTAGGGCGTCCGCGTTGATGGCATGTCATATGCACATTCGGGTTCCAGCCGCCTGAAACAGCAACTGCTTCGCACGATACGTTGCGGATTGAGCCATCTGCCAATTCCACAGACAATTGTTTTACGCCTAAGCGTCCAAGGCTGTCTTTGACTTTAGCACCAGCAAGAACAGTTGCGTGTTCAGATGTTGGTGCATCTGTGCGCGTGTCAATAATTGCAGAAACTTTCACACCTTTTGCGGTAAGGTCAGCGGCTGTTCGGTGACCGTCATCGTTATTTGTAAAGATTGCGATTTCTTGCGCAGGTGTAGCAGCCCAGCGGTTTACATATGACCGCACAGCACCGCCCAGCATGATGCCTGGGCGGTCATTATTCTCGAATGCAATTGGACGTTCCGTAGATCCTGCACAAAGTAATGCTTGCTTGGAATAGATACGCCACAGTGTTTGGCGCGGAGCTCCATCTGCTGGAACAGCCATATGGTCTGATACGCGTTCTACTGCGCCATAAATACCGTGATCATAAGCGCCAATAACTGTTGTCCGTGTCATAATACGCACGTTCGGCAGGCTTTGCAGTTCTGCCAACGTTTGCAGTGCCCACTCAGCGCCCGACATATCATCCAATGCATTTGTTTCAGAATTAAGGCGTCCACCGCAAATATAATCTTCTTCTGATAGGATCACGCGTGCACCTGCACGACCTGCAGTTAAGGCTGCGGACAGGCCAGCAGGACCCGCACCAATGATCAATAGATCACAATGCAAGAAACCTTTGTCATATGCATCGGGGTCTGCTTCCATAGAAAGTGAGCCAAGGCCCGCTGCTTTGCGAATGATAGGTTCGTATACTTTTTCCCAGAATGCGGCAGGCCACATGAATGTTTTGTAGTAAAATCCGGCGGCAAAGAATTGCGAAAAGCGGTCGTTGATTGCCATGAAATCACGTCTCAAAGACGGCCAGCGATTTTGGCTGTTGGCGGTCAAACCATCATAAAGTTCTGCGGTTGTGGCGCGTGTGTTTGGCTCTTGGCGGTTGCCTGTGCGCAGTTCAATAATTGCGTTAGGTTCTTCGGATCCTGCCGTAAGTGGCCCGCGTGGGCGGTGGTATTTGAATGAACGTCCCATAAGGCGGACATCATTTGCTAAGAGTGCAGAGGCCAGTGTGTCGCCTTCATACCCTTGATAGGACTTGCCATCGAATTTGAATTCTAGTGGTTTAGTGTGGTCGATCAAACCACCTGTTAAACGGTTCTTTTGTGTCATTTGCTGCGCCCCTCTTTGCGGGCGACATCGGATGCCAATTCAACCTTGGAAATTTCATGTGTAACAGTATTTCTTGTCACAACCAGCCAGCTGCGATCACCCTGTTCATGGAACCATAATTCACGGTGCTCGCCTGCGGGGTTGTCGCGCAGGTACTGGTAATCATAAAACTGTTTAGCAGCATCATCCGCTTGCCAATCAGGGCGGTTAATCAAAGATGCATCGCCAAGGTATGTAAATTCTTGGGCATCACGCGGGCCTAATATGGGGTGGTTTATAATCATATCAGTGCAAATTGGGCTGTGCGCCCATTCCTTTTTCATCAATCATGTAACCGTGCTCAAAACGGTCGAAACGGTAAGCTTTGGCCGTTTCATGAGGTGTATCGGTGGCTAAGAGATGTGCGTAACACCAGCCAGATGCAGGCGTTGCCTTGAAGCCGCCATAGCACCAGCCGCCGTTGAAATAGAGGCCATCAATGTGGGTTTTATCAATGATAGGAGAACCATCCATAGACATATCCATTATACCGCCCCAAGAGCGTAATAGGCGTGAGCGACCAATCATTGGCATAATTGCCATGCCGCTTTCGCAAACATCTTCGACTGTCGGTAGATTGCCGCGTTGGGCATATGAATTATAACCGTCGATGTCGCCACCAAAGACAAGGCCGCCTTTATCCGATTGGCTGACATAAAAGTGGCCTGCGCCGAATGTGATGACGCCTGGGATGACTGGCTTTAATCCTTCGGTCACGAAAGCTTGTAAAACATGGCTTTCCATTGGAAGACGCATATCAGCTTTGGACATTAGACGGCTGGATGATCCAGCAACTGCTGATGCAACTTTATTCGCACCGATGAAACCACGGGATGTTTCGATACCTTTACAGACACCGCTTTCAATGCGGAAACCTGTGACTTCGCAATTTTGGATAATATCCACACCGCGTTGATCGGCACCACGTGCATAGCCCCATGCCACAGCATCGTGGCGCACAGTGCCGCCGCGACGTTGGGCAAGACCGCCTTTGATGGGGAAACGCGCATCATCGAAGTTCAGGAAGGGGACTTCGGCACGCACCTCTTCGGCATTTAGTAAAACAGCATCTGCCCCGTTTAAGATCATAGCGTTGCCACGACGTGTGAATGCATCACGTTGAGCATCGGAATGGATCAAGTTCAAAATGCCACGCTGGCTTACCATAGCATTGTAGTTGAAATCTTGTTCCAAACCTTCCCATAATTTTAGAGAGAATTCATAAAAAGGTTCATTGCCATCTAACAAATAGTTCGAGCGGATGATTGTTGTATTGCGCCCAACATTCCCGCCGCCGATCCAGCCTTTTTCGATCACAGCGATATTTTTTTGGCCGAATTCTTTTGCCAAATAATAAGCCGTAGCCAAACCATGACCACCGCCGCCGATAATTATAATGTCGTAGTGAGGTTTGGGTTCAGGGTTTCGCCATTGCGGGCCCCATCCTTTGTGGCCTGTTAAGGCCTCTTTAATAACTTTTAAGCCTGAAAAACGCATTGAACGACTCCATTTGATAAAAAGGGTAGGAGAGTTGCTTTTTAAAGTCGTTATTGAATCGGACATTGATCGAGATTTATCCGACATATTGAAATTCAAATTCTAGCCATATGAAAATCTTTACGCTAGGCTTTGGAAAAATGGGAAATGTAACGTGGTAGGCTGTTCAGTTAAAAAACTAGGGTTCTTGATTTTTGACGGTTTCCCTATGGCATGTCTGACATCCATGATTGAACCGTTGCGCGCCGCGAACGAAATCACAGGACATACAAAGTTTACATGGCAATTGATTGGTGAAAACCGAAAACGTGTAACATCGAGTGCTATGGTTGGATTTGATCCTGACATCGGTTTAGATTCTGCTGACGGGTTGGATTATTTATATGTTCTGAGTGCCCCGCAATCTGAATTCAACGATCCAAAACATTCGAATGGTATTTTACGCAAATTGGTGCAACACGGTATGCATATTGGTGGTATCAGTGGCGGCGTGTTTCCATTGGCACGTGCTGGTTTGTTGGATGGTTTTACCACAAGTGTTCATTGGTGTTACCGCGCTGCATTTGAAGCGGAATTCCCGCAATTAGAAACAGTGGATGATGTAATTTATTCCGATAGATCACGGACAACGGTTTCAGGTGCTGCTGCTGGTTTTGATGTCATGTTAAAATTGATCGAACAGCAATTGGATGCCGAAATTATGACAGAGGTCGCCTGTTGGTTCCAACATCCTTTGGTACGTGGGGCAGGGGTGCAGCAACGCATTCCGACTGCGAATTCTAGTAGTACGGATGATATGTTGCCACCTGCTATTCAAAAAGCAGTTCAGTTATTTTCTGAAAGCATGGATGAACCAATTAGCATGACAGAGGTTGCTAAAATCGTTGGATTGTCGCCGCGGCAAATGGAGCGAAAATTTAAACAAGAGACAGGTCAAAGCCCAATACATTTTTACCGTAGTAAACGGATGAATGCAGCACGTCAGTTGGTGCAATACTCAGGGGATTCTATGTCGCAAATTGCGCTGGCTGTTGGGTATTCGACGTCTGCATTGTTGGTGAAATATTATACCGAAGAGTTTGGTATAACGCCCCAAGAAGATCGTGAAAAAGTAAATATGTTCCGGGTGAATAAAAACGCACCAGTGCCCTCTGTTTAAGGCGTTTCCCCAATAAAGATGTACCCTGCACCGTAGATGGTTTTAATTAACTTGGGGTTTTGCGAGTCATCTTTGAGTTTTGTCCGTAAGCGGGACACTCGTACATCAATAGCACGTTCAAAGTTGTCATTTGCTGTAGTGCCAAGATTATCCAAAATATATTCACGTGTGATTAAACGATTTGGTGCATCTAGAAAGAGGCGTAAAACTTGGGCTTCTGCAAATGATAGGCTTTGGATATCACCTGATTGATCTGTAAGTGTGTGTTGATCAAAATCAGCAGTCCAGCCCGAAAAATGCACCACTTGTTTTTGTACGTTCTCCACATCCTTGCTGCGGCGCAATAAAGCGCGGACACGAGCGATGACTTCGGCCAATTCAAAAGGTTTGGTGATGTAATCGTCTGCACCCAATTCGAGCCCAGCAATTTTATCTTGGATCATGGAACGGCCAGAAATGATGATGATAGCAGCACCACTTTCCAAAGCGATTTTATTAACCAGAGCCAAGCCATCTTTATCTGGAAGGCCAAGGTCGATGATACAAACATCGGGTGATATTGTCCGCATGTCGCGTTCGAACTCTAATGCCCGCCCATAGGATTTGGTTGCGAAACCTGCGTCTGCCAATCCTTTTGATAGCATGTCGCGAATTTCATGTGCGTCATCCAAAATAGTGACAAGCTTTTGGTCTGTTGTCATTGGTGTGGCTTTCTTTGGAAAAAATACATCAGGTCATTGGCTTCGAAAGGTTTGTGCAAAACAGAAAATTTCTCCTCTGCTTTTATACGAAGCGGATCGGTTTTAGGCAAAGACGTAATAACTAAAATCGGGATATCTTTTGTGATTTTATTGGCAAGTTCTACACCTGTCATTTTACCTTCTAGCATAACGTCTGTAATGACATGGGTTACATTTGAAACTTGAATTAAATTCAAAGCTTCTTCAGCACTATTTGTTTCAATCACGGCATGATTCATATCGCGTAAATACCCGCGAATGTTTTCGCGTATTTCAAGATTGTCCTCTACAAGCAAAACCAATCCAGGTTCTATGTCCGCAGCAACGCTATATGGGATGCGCAAAGCAACCTTTGCACCGCCTTGAGGTGTGTTTCCTAATTTGACATTGCCACCACTGACTTTGGCAAAATCGAATACTGTTGATAACCCTAAACCGCGCCCGACACGGCCTTTTTTTGATGTGTAAAATGGGGTAAAGGCGTTTTGTATGGCTTCTTCTGTAAATCCCGTGCCCGTATCTGTGACTGTGAACTCTAACCAATTATCCTCTACAACATTGGTTTCAAGAGTAATGCTGCCTGAACCTTCAATTGCTTCATTCGCATTCAGAACCAAGTTTAACAAAGCATCTTGAGTAAAGCCGTGGTCTAGAAGAATTTTAATATCGTCTAGGTTACTTTTTACACTGACGACCACATCGTCAGATACCGCTGCATAAGAAAGACGGCGGACGCCATCCATGAAGTGGTTGAAATAAACGGGTCTAATCGTCAGGTTTCGCGTTGCATCGATTGCGGACAATCCATCAAGCAAAGCGCCACCACGCAATGCTGCAGCCTTGGTCGTTGCGATAATTTCATGCATATCATCAGACAACCCCTTTTGTGTTTCTAATTTATTTTGCTGCCCTAGGATGATTGTTAATAGATTGGCAAAATCATGCGCCATTCCACTGGTTAATTGCGTTGCTAATTCCCGGCGTCTGGCATGAGTTAAAGCTTGCCTTGCCTTGGTTTCTTCCGTCACATCCATTGAAAGCAGGTAAACACCTGTGACTTCACTATCTGCATTTGTGTCGGGGGTGAATGCAACGCGCACATAGCGACCTAAGTCACGTAGATTTAATTCGAAATAACCAGATTGACCTGACAACGCTTCTTGGAATTTTGGGTTGAGTTTTTCAAAGGCCTCTTGACCGACGGCTTGCTCGAACGATAAGCCGATAATATCTTTTGGACGTGTCGGAATTACTGTGTCCAATTTATTGTTGGAATATGTGTAAATACCATCGCGGTTCACCCGCGCAATGTGGGCAGGTGTCATGGAATTTGTCAGTTTTAAACGTTCTTCAGACTCTGTAAGTTGACGCTTCGCTTCTTCCAAAGCCGTAACTGATGCAGTTAGCTCGCGGTTGATTTTTGCCAACTCATTGGAGCGTGAGAGTAATTTTTCTGATAACCCCTCAGAATGAATTTGAAGCAACTCTTCTTGATGTTTAATCTCGGTGATGTCTGTATAAACAGTCACCCACCCACCTTGACGTAAAGGACTGCCTTCAACGGAGATGGTTGTGCCATTTACGCGTTTACGCTCTAAATAATGAGGTTCAAACTCCCTAGCTTGGGCAACCCGCTCTTCAATAAAAGTAGTAATATCATCTATTTGGCCGTATTCACCACGTTTAGCCAAATATGTAATTGTCTCGCGAAATGTGGCGCCCACCTCTACGAATTCTTCGGGTAAAGTGAACATATCTTGGAAACGTCTGTTTGCGACGACAAGTTTTAAATCACCATCATAAATAGAGATCGCTTGCTTGATCAGGTTTAAGCCTGATCGTGTCATTTGGTCGATTTCTAATGCCGTACTATCCATATTAAATGGTTAGCATTAGGTCGCGTAAAATGACCAGCCACTAAATTTTTGTGTTTGTTACATTTCGAAACATTTCGGAAATACTTCTGAAAAACACATTCCTCAGGTTAAGCTTCATACATGTCTTAGATTCGGTTTCTCTAAGGCACGCGTCATTTGACGTGAGGGAGGAAAAATGACCGATATGAATTCTGCAACGGCATTGAACACAGTGCCAAAGCTTTTAGCGCGTAATGCATCGAAGTATCCTAATGCTGCGGCTTACCGCGAAAAAGAGCTTGGGATATGGCAAAGTTGGACTTGGGCAGAAACGGCGCAAGAGATTGAAAACCTTGCGCTTGGTTTTTTGGATATGGGTGTAAACTTTGGGGACCACATTGCGATTGTAGGCAGCAATCGTCCACATTTGTATTGGACAATGGTGGCTGCACAATCTGTTGGGGCTGTGCCTGTCCCACTTTATAAAGATGCTATTGCTGAAGAGATGGCCTATGTTTTGGAGCATTGTTCGGCGCGATTTGTTGTGGCGGAAGATCAAGAACAAGTTGATAAGATTATCGATATTAAGGATGATCTGAAAACGCTAAAATCAATCGTTTACTTAGATCCGCGTGGGATGCGCAAGTATGATAAATCGGCATTGTTTCAGTATAGAGATGTGCAAGCAAAAGGTGTGTCATCAAAAGCTGAATTGATGCCAGAGCTGGAAAAACGTTTGGATGTGCAAGGAGCAGATACGACCTGTGTGATGCTATATACGTCTGGCACCACAGGTCGGCCTAAAGGGGTTGTTCTGTCAAACTACAACATTATCGAAACGGGTCGCACGACCAGCGAATTTGACAGTCTTTCTGTTAATGACAGTGTTCTGGCTTATTTGCCGATGGCATGGGTTGGCGATTTTATCTTTTCTATCGGTCAGGCGTATTCAGCTGCATTTTGTGTGGCCTGCCCTGAAAGTGGCGACACGATGCAGCATGACTTGCGCGAATTGGGCCCAACGTATTTCTTTGCTCCACCACGATATTTTGAGAATATGCTAACGACTGTTCAGATCCGTATGGAGGATGCTGGTAAGTTTAAACAGCGGATGTTCAAATATTTTATGGATCATGCTGCTGTGATTGGCCCGAAGTTGTTGGATGGTAAACCTGTTGGGGCTATTGATAAGCTGAAATACCAACTGGGTAAGGTGTTAATCACTGGACCGTTGAAAAACACACTTGGTCTAAGCCGCGTACGTGTGGGGTATACTGCAGGTGAAGCGATTGGACCTGAGTTATTTGATTTCTACCGATCTTTGGGGATCAATTTAAAACAGCTTTATGGTCAAACAGAAGCAAGTGTTTTTATTACGCAGCAACCAGATGGTGGTGTGCGGGCAGATACAGTTGGTGTGCCATCGCCAGGTGTTGAGCTGCGTATCGATGATAAGGGCGAGGTGTTTTACCGTTCCCCTGGAGCTTTCGTGGAATATTATAAGAACCCGAAAAGCACCAAAGATACTAAAGATAAAGAAGGTTGGGTTGCTACTGGCGATGCAGGTTTTATCGAAAAAGATACTGGGCAATTACGGATCATTGATCGGGCCAAAGATGTGGGCAAGATGAAAGATGGTTCTATGTTTGCGCCGAAGTTTGTTGAGAATAAATTGAAATTCTATTCAAACATTCTGGAAGCTGTTGTGTTTGGTGATGGGCGCAATGAATGTGTTGCGTTCATTAATATTGATTTAACCGCTGTCGGGAACTGGGCGGAACGTAATAATATCGCGTATTCATCTTATCAAGAATTAGCAGCTCATCCACAAGTATATGAAACCATCCAAGGACATGTAGAAGAGGTAAACAAATCTGTTTCACAAGATGAGATGTTGTCGGGATGTCAGATCAGCCGCTTCCTTATTTTGCACAAAGAATTGGATGCAGATGATGGCGAGATGACACGGACACAAAAGGTGCGTCGCAATATTATAGGTGAGAAATACGAAGATCTTTTGATTGCGCTTTATGGCGGGGAATCTGAAATCTTTACGGAAACAGAAGTCAGCTATGAAGATGGCCGTAAGGGGTCTATTTCTGCAACATTGGAAATTCGTGATACGGCAATGCAGCCGCGGGCAAAGGTGGCGGCATGAACATGCAAGACAGTTATATAACCGCTGACGGGCGTACCATTGGTGCGCCAGTGATGGAGATGAAAAACATCACGCTACGTTTTGGTGGTGTGGTGGCGATCAAGGATATTTCCTTTGATATTCATGAAGGCGAAATTCGTGCGATTATCGGCCCGAATGGGGCTGGTAAATCGTCGATGTTGAATGTGATTAACGGGTTTTATCACCCACAAGAAGGCGAAGTTTGGTTTCGCGGCAAAAAACGCAAACCAATGAAGCCGCATCAGATTGCGAAACAAGGTTTGGCGCGGACATTCCAAAACATCGCATTGTTCAAGGGGATGTCCACGCTGGATAACATTATGACAGGACGTTTGACGCATATGAAGTCAAACATGGTTAGTCAAATGGCATGGTGGGGTAAGGCTCAAGATGAGGAAACGGCGAACCGCGAGGTCGTTGAAAAGATTATCGACTTTTTAGAAATTCAAACCATTCGGAAAACCCCTGTAGGGCGTTTGCCTTATGGATTGCAAAAACGTGTTGAACTTGGGCGCGCTTTGGCGGCGGAACCAAAGTTGTTGCTGTTGGATGAGCCAATGGCAGGCATGAATGTTGAAGAAAAAGAAGATATGTCTCGTTTTATTTTGGACGTGAATGATGAATTCGGCACAACGATTGCTCTTATTGAACATGACATGGGCGTGGTGATGGATATCGCCGACCGTGTCGTGGTGATGGATTACGGTCAAAAGATTGGCGATGGCACACCTGATGAGGTGCGCAGCAATCAAGCTGTGATCGACGCGTATTTGGGGGTGTCACATGACTGATTTTGGGACATTAAAAACAATAGGGGGCTTCTATGTCTGCTGATTTTTACTATGCCATAGAAGTGATCTTAAACGGGCTAATGGCTGGGGTGATGTATTCACTTGTAGCCCTTGGCTTTGTTTTGATTTTCAAAGCTTCGGGTATTTTCAATTATGCTCAAGGTGTAATGGCGTTGTTTGCTGCTTTAACTTTGGTTGGTTTTCAAAACGGTGAAATTCCATTTTCACATCTGATTAATGCGATTTTTGGAACGGATGTGCATCACTTTGGCTGGCATATGCCCGCTTTCTTTGCGATTTTATGTGCGCTGGCTGTGATGATCCTGTTCGCTTTCTTAGTGGAAAAATACATCCTTAAGCATCTGGTCAATCAAGAACCTATCATTTTGTTTATGGCAACCATTGGGTTGGCTTATTTCATGGAAGGGTTTGGCGACCTTATGTGGGGCGCGGATATCAAGAAGCTTGATGTGGGTATTCCACAGGGTGGGAATATCTGGCTGGAAGAAAACACAGCGTTCCTTGGTGGTGATGATTTCTATGGGTTCTACATTGATAACCTAGATATCTGGGCGACGATTTTTGCAGCCATCCTTGTGATAAGCCTTGTGATCTTTAGCCAATATACAAAGACAGGCCGTGCTTTGCGCGCTGTGGCTGATGACCACCAAGCAGCTTTGTCTGTTGGTATTTCGCTACGATCCATTTGGGTAATTGTGTGGGCAATCGCAGGATTTGTAGCTCTTGTTGCGGGTATTATGTGGGGTTCTAAATCAGGGGTTCAGTTCTCCCTGTCTTTGATCGCGCTCAAGGCGTTACCTGTTTTAATGCTGGGTGGGTTTACATCCATCCCGGGTGCGATCATCGGCGGGTTGATTATTGGCGTCGGTGAAAAACTATTTGAATTCTTAATTGGCGCGCCGTTCTTGGGTGGTGCCACAGAAAACTGGTTTGCTTATATGCTTGCCCTATTGTTCCTAGTCTTCAGACCCCAAGGTCTGTTTGGCGAAAAGATTATTGAGAGGGTGTAACGATGCTGTACCGTGAAGCAGGTGATTTCAAAACATCTTATGCAAAAGACCAACAAACCTTTCCAATTGCGTTTGATCGCTGGGGGTATTTCATCACAGTTGCATTTGCGTTTCTTGTGGTGCCATTTCTGATCAATGACTATTGGGTTAATGCGGTCGTATTGCCGTTCCTTATCTATTCAGTAGCTGCGATCGGTCTTAACATCCTGACAGGGTATTGTGGACAAGTTAGCCTAGGGACAGGTGGCTTTATGGCTGTAGGGGCTTTTTCAGCCTATAAGTTGATGACGGCTTTTCCTGAGTTAAGCATGATTATTGTTATCTTGTTATCAGGTGGTGTAACGGCATTTGTTGGTATTCTATTTGGGTTGCCGAGTTTGCGCATCAAAGGATTCTATTTGGCAGTGGCAACACTGGCTGCACAGTTCTTCCTTGTCTGGATGTTTAACAAGTTTCCGTGGTTCTATAACTACTCGGCCTCTGGCCAAATCTCAGCACCAGAACGTAGCGTATTTGGGTTTGCGGTGACAGGTGCGAATGTTACACCTGCCGTAAGTTATTTGTTCTGTCTATGCTTTGTTTTTGTTTTAGCTTGGGTTGCGCGTAACCTAACGCGTGGTGCGAATGGACGTAAATGGATGGCGATCCGCGATATGGATATCGCGGCAGAGATCATTGGTGTTGATCCGTTGAAGACTAAGCTTACAGCCTTTGGTGTTAGCTCGTTTTACATTGGTATCGCAGGGGCATTGCTGTTTGCTATTTATCTTGGTGCAGCCGAAGTGGGTGAAGCATTTGATATTAGTAAATCATTCCTTGTGCTCTTTATGATTATTATTGGCGGCCTTGGATCCATTTTTGGCTCATTCGCAGGGGCAGCTTTCATGGTGTTAATGCCGGTTTTGCTGAAAAATATCATGGTGGGTTATCTAGGATGGCCGACTGATCTGGCATCGCATTTTCAATTCGTTATCGTTGGCGGCCTCATCGTAATTTTCCTAATTCTAGAACCACATGGCTTTGCGCAATTATGGCGCCTTGCAAAAGAAAAACTAAGACTTTGGCCCTTCCCACATTAGGGCCCAATACCACGCGCCGCAAAGGCGTATCACTATATGTCAACCTATAGGGAGGAACCTGACATGAAACTAACCAAACTGGCAGCAGCAGCTGTCGCGGCATCAATCGCCGCAACTCCAGTTTTGGCGGACCTAGTGTTCCCATCATTGGATTACAGAACAGGGCCATATGCGGCGAACGGTATTCCGTTTGCAGACGGCTATGCAGATTACTTTACGCTAGTTAATGCGCGTGACGGAGGCATCGGTGGTGTTGCTGCGAAAGTGATTGCTTGTGAGACAGGCTATAACACTGAAAAAGGTGTTGAGTGTTACGAGTCTACAAAAGGTGAAGGTGCGCTTGTGTATCAACCGCTTTCAACAGGCATTACATACCAGTTGATTCCAAAAGCGACAGCTGACGGTATTCCGGTGCACTCAATGGGTTATGGCCGTACGTCCGCAGCAAACGGTAAAGTGTTTTCAAACATCTTTAACTATCCTGCAAATTATTGGAATGGTGCAAGTCATGCTGTGAACCACGCTATTGCAGATAGCGGTGGTGATATTAGCGGTAAAACTATTGCGCTTGTCTATCACAACTCTGCATATGGTAAGGAGCCTATCCGTACATTGGAAGAGCTGTCTAAAAAGCACGGCTTTAAATTAAGCCTGTTGGCTGTGGATCATCCAGGCCAAGAGCAAAAATCACAGTGGCTACAAATTCGTCGTGAGAAACCAGACTACGTGTTCATGTGGGGCTGGGGTGTGATGAACCAAGTGGCAATCCAAGAAGCTGCGAACATCCGTTACCCAATGGACAAGTTTGTGGGCATCTGGTGGTCAGGTTCTGAAAATGACGTGCTGCCAGCTGGTGATGGTGCGAATGGTTATAAAGCTTTGGCTATGCACAACGTTGGCTCTGATTTCCCAGTGTTTGATGACATTAAGAAATATGTTGTTGATGCTGGTAAAGCAGCGGGTGCTGGCGACCAAGTTGGTACGGTGCTTTACAACCGCGGTATGTATGCTGCGATGTTGGCTGTAGAAGCGGCTAAAACAGCCCAAGAAATTCACGGCACAGCGGATATCACACCTGCGATGATGCGTGATGGCATGGAAGCTTTGGTGATTGATGAAGCTAAAATGACAGCGCTTGGTATGCCGAACTTTGGCCCAACATTCAGCGTGTCATGTGAAAACCACGGTGGCCCAGGTTTGGGCGCGATCAGCCAGTGGGATGCATCTGCGAAGAAGTGGTCTTTGATCTCTGGTTTTGAGCCATCTGATAATGAAATTATCAATGCTTTGATCGCAGAAGACAGTGCTGCATTTGCTGCAGAAAACAACATTGCAGAAGGCTGTAAGTAAGCACTGCTAAATTGTCTCTGGCCCATGATAGGGCCAGAGGTTCCTTTTTGAATTTTACTGTTGGAAACACCCATGTTGGATGACACAAACACGCAAGAAAAATTGTTGGAAGTGAACAATATTGAAGTGATTTATAATCACGTAATCCTTGTTCTGAAAGGTGTGAGCCTGTCGGTTCCAAAGGGTGGTATCACAGCATTATTAGGTGGTAATGGTGCTGGTAAAACCACGACACTAAAAGCGATTTCGAATTTATTACACTCTGAACGTGGAGAGGTTACAAAGGGCACGATAACCTATCGCGGAAGCCCTGTTGCTGACCTTAACCCTGCGGCCTTAGTGAAATCTGGTGTAATCCAAGTGATGGAAGGCCGCCATTGTTTTGAACATCTGACCATTGAAGAGAATTTATTGACAGGTAGTTATACGCGCCGTGCTAGCCGTGCAGAAATTACACGGGATTTAGATTTGGTTTATGAATATTTTCCGCGTCTGAAAGAGCGCCGTAAAAGTCAGGCAGGTTATACATCGGGTGGGGAACAACAGATGTGTGCGATTGGGCGTGCTTTGATGTCAAAACCTGAAACAGTTCTATTGGATGAACCAAGTATGGGTTTAGCGCCTCAATTGGTGGAAGAGATTTTTGGGATCGTAAAAGATCTGAATGAAAAAGAAGGTGTTTCATTTTTGCTAGCCGAACAAAATACGAATGTAGCTTTACGTTTTGCGCATTACGGTTACATTTTGGAATCTGGCCGTGTTGTTATGGATGGCCCTGCCGCAGAGTTACGTGAGAACCCTGATGTAAAAGAGTTCTATTTGGGCATGTCCGATGAAGGCCGTAAATCATTCCGTGATGTGCGCAGTTATCGCCGTCGTAAGAGATGGTTAAGCTAATGACTGGATTTTACGATATATTAGAAACGCGTTCTGATGATGAGCGTGCTGCAGACATTGCAAAGGCTTTGCCGCTTGCGATTGCAAATGCAAAAGCGAAAGCTACAGGGTTTGCGGAAAGTTTTGCGGGTATTAACCCCGCAGAGATAAAAAGCATTTCTGATTTAGAAACGTTACCTGTTTTGCGTAAGTCTGGTTTATCAGAGGCACAAAGAAAACAACGTCCTTTAGGGGGATATTCAGCTCTACAGATGGGTGATGTGCATCAGCTCTTTCAGTCTCCGGGACCTATTTACGAGATGGGTCAACGCGATAAAGACTGGTGGAGGTTTGGTCGATTTTTAAATGCAGCTGGTATTGGCAAAGGTGACATTATTCAAAATACGTTTTCGTATCATTTTACTCCTGCTGGTATGATGTTTGAAAATGGAGCGGCTGCAGTTGGGGCAACGATTGTTCCGACAGGCCCAGGTCAGACCGAGTTACAAGCGCAAGCAGCTGCTGATTTAGGTGTAACAGCTTATGCGGGTACTCCAGATTATTTAGGGCGTATTTTGGAAAAAGGTGATGAACTGGGTCTTGATCTTTCGTCCATACGTGCGGCGGCCGTCAGTGGCGGCCCGTTATTCCCACAAATGCGCCAAACGTATCATGATCGTGGCATTCAGTGCTTGCAGGTTTATGGTACTGCAGAACTCGGAAATGTTGCGTACGAGTCCCCTGCAATGGATGGGCTTATTGTTGATGAAGGTGTGATTGTCGAGATTGTTACGCCAGGAACAGGGATGCCTGTTGCTGATGGTGAAATTGGCGAGGTTGTTGTTACCAGCTTAAACCCTGACTTTCCTTTGATACGTTTTTCAACAGGGGATTTATCAGCTGTGATGGCCGGAAAAAGCCCATGTGGGCGTACGAATATACGTATCGTTGGGTGGCGTGGCCGTGCGGATCAAGCAACCAAAGTTAAAGGAATGTTTGTTCGTCCTGAACAGGTTGCTACATTTGTTGAGCGACATCCTGAAGTCAGCAAGGTTCGGGTCGAGGTCGATAACGATGGGCAGAGCGACATAATGCGTGTGAAGCTTGAAACGAACGAATGTGATTGTGCAAAATATCAGGCGAGTATTAAAGATATATTGAAACTACGTAGTGAGATTGAGCTTTGTGCACTTGGCAGCCTTCCCAAAGATGGCTTGGTTATTCATGATATGCGAGATGTGAGTTAACCAACTTTGCTTTTTAAATAAATATTGTGGAAGAAGGGGTTGTTGACTCTCATTTAAAATTCCATTCCAATATGTAAATATGAACGAACGTTCATTTAATTGTGTGGTTAGGAACAATTATGCCAGATACAATCGCAATAGTTGGCGCTGCGCGTACGCCAATGGGAGGGTTCCAAGGGGACTTCCAAAATACGCCAACTCCTGAGCTTGGTGCCGCAGCAATTAAGGCTGCAGTAATTAATGCAGGCATAAATGTAGATAAAATAGACGAAGTTCTAATGGGATGTGTTCTGTCTGCGGGGCTTGGGCAAGCGCCTGCTAGGCAAGCGGCTTTAGGCGCCGGCTTGCCTCAGTCTGTCCCGTGCACAACCGTAAACAAGGTTTGTGGCTCTGGTATGAAAACCATCATGTCTGCGTATGATCAATTAAGTGCAGGCAGCCAGGGAATTATGGTTGCAGGTGGTATGGAAAATATGAGCCAAGCACCATATTTGTCTTCTAAAACGCGAGGCGGGGCACGTTTAGGTCATGTTGAATTGAAAGATCATATGTTTCTCGATGGTTTAGAAGATGCTTACGATAAAGGTAATTTGATGGGGCATTTCGCAGAGTTATGTGCAAAGGAATTTCAATTTACGCGTGAAGCGCAAGATGAGTATGCTTTGACATCTTTATCAAATGCTTTGGCTGCGCAAGAGTCAGGAGCTTTTGAAGATGAGCTTGTACCATTTAGAATTCAATCGCGGAAGGGTGACATATTTATTGATGCAGATGAGCAACCAGCGAAGGCACGCCCAGAAAAAATACCAACACTGCGACCTGCGTTTGACAAAAATGGAACCGTAACAGCTGCAAATGCATCGTCTATTTCGGATGGCGCAGCTGCAGTTGTCATGATGGCGGAGAAGAGTGCGAAAGACTTAGGTTTAACTGTAAGAGCACAGATCGTTGGCCATGCAAGCCATGCGCAAGAACCAAGTTGGTTTACAACGGCGCCTGTTCCAGCAGCAGAGAAGTTATTGTCAAAAATTGGATGGTCTGTAGACGATGTTGATTTGTGGGAAGTCAATGAAGCGTTCGCAGTTGTGCCAATGGCATTTATGCAAAAGCTGAGAATTTCACGTGATAAGATAAATGTGAATGGCGGCGCTTGTGCATTAGGCCACCCTATTGGTGCATCTGGTACGCGGATTGTTGTGACGCTTTTGAATGCTTTAGAAAAGCGAGGGCTTAAACGTGGTATTGCGGCTATTTGCATTGGTGGTGGCGAAGGAACTGCAATTGCTATTGAAAGGGCTTAAGGAATGGAATTGAGCAATCAAATTGCTGCTGTTGTGACTGGTGGGGCTTCTGGTCTTGGTTCTGCAGTAGTTACTGGGTTATTAACCAAAGGTGTTAAAGTCGCTATCTTGGACATGAACGCGCCTGCTGATGAGAGCAATGCTATTTTTTGTCAAACAGATGTGACTGAACCCGAAAGTGTTGCAGCTGCTCTGGAGCAGGCAAGAACGATTAATGGGCAAGAACGCATCTGTGTTAATTGTGCAGGAATTGCACCAGCTGCCAAAACAGTATCACGTGGTATGGCACATGATGCAGCTTTGTTCCAAAAGGTAATCAACGTAAATTTGGTTGGTAGTTTCAATGTGAGCAGCCAATCTGCATTAGGTATGTCAGAGGCTGACGCATTGAATGCAGATGGTGAACGCGGTGTTATTATAAATACAGCTTCTGTTGCTGCCTTTGAGGGACAGATCGGTCAAATCGCTTATGGCGCATCTAAAGGCGGTGTTGCTGCAATGACAATCCCAATGGCACGTGATTTATCAAAGCTTGGTATCCGCGTTATGGCTATTGCTCCTGGAATATTCGGCACGCCAATGGTGACGGCTTTCCCGCAAGAAGTTCAAGATTCATTGGCTTCGAATATTCCCTTTCCGAGTCGATTGGGATCACCTGATGAGTTCGCAAAACTTGCTATGCACATTGCTGAAAACAGCTTCTTAAATGGCGAAGTTATTCGTCTTGATGGTGCAACACGAATGCAGCCGCGTTAGACAGTTGAAAAGGATAGAATATGAATTTTGAGCTGACAGAAGAACAGAATTTGATTTTTGAAATGGCCTATAATTTTGGGCAAGATGCAATCGCGCCTCATGCACTGCAGTGGGAAAAGGATGAAACAATCCCGCGTGAAGTTTTGAAGGCTGCAGCAGAACTTGGCTTTGGAGCGATGTATGTGCCAGAAGATAAAGGTGGCTCTGGGTTGTCGCGTTTAGATGCAACATTAGTATTTGAAGCACTTGCAATGGCATGTCCTGCCGTGTCTGCGTTTATTTCTATTCATAATATGTGTGCAAACATGGTTGCAAAGAATGGTACAGAAGCATTGAAAACGGAATGGTTGGATAAACTGATTTCATTGGAAGCGTATTGTTCATACTGTTTAACTGAACCTGGTTCAGGGTCTGACGCCGCGGCCTTGCGGACAAAAGCGATACGTACAAATGAGGGGTACTCTTTAACGGGCAATAAGGCATTTATTTCAGGTGGCAGTTATGCCGACTTGTATCTTGTGATGTGCCGAACGGGTGAAGAGGGGTCTAAAGGTGTTTCTGCTATTACTGTCCCCAATGGAAGTGCTGGATTATCCTTTGGTGCTTTAGAACAAAAAATGGGATGGCGTGCGCAACCTACGGCTCAAGTTCAGATGGATAATTGTTCTGTATCTGCCGATAATTTATTGGGGGAAGAGGGTAAAGGTTTCAACTACGCAATGGAGGGGTTAGATGGTGGACGTTTGAATATTGCAGCTTGCTCATTGGGAGCGGCTTCACAGGCGTTAAAGACTGCCGCGATTTATATGGGTGAACGTAAAGCATTTGGTAAAACGATTGATAGCTTTCAAGCATTGCAATTTAAATTGGCCGAGATGGAAACTAAGCTACAGGCGTCTCGTGTATTCCTCCGTCAAGCTGCATGGAAATTGGACACAAATGCACCTGATGCTACGAAGCATTGTGCTATGGCAAAGATGTTTGTAACGGACACATGCTATGATGTGACCAATGATGCCTTACAGATGCTTGGTGGTTATGGATACCTAGAAGATTATGGCATTGAAAAATTATTGCGCGACATTCGAGTGCATCAAATCTTAGAAGGCACCAATGAAGTAATGCGCTTGATAATCAGTCGCGCAGTATTGCAAGAAAGAGACCGTTCATGACTGATCTATCAATTCGTAAGGTTGGGCGTGTTGGCCATATAACATTAACACGTCCACAAGCATTGAATGCTTTGAACCATGAAATGGCTTTGACGATTGAGCAAGCATTGATCAAATGGGAGCATGATGCGGAAATAGAGTTTATATTGATTGATGCTGAAGGCGAAAAAGCATTTTGCGCTGGTGGTGATATTGCTTACTTCTACAGACAAGGCATTTCTGGAAATCATAAAGCGGCACAGGATTTTTGGCGTGATGAATACCGACTGAATGCTAGAATAGCCAATTATCAAAAACCTTATGTTGCATTGATGGATCGTATTGTGATGGGTGGAGGCGTTGGTATTTCAGCACATGGGTCGCATCGTGTTGTGACAGACCGAACTATGCTGGCGATGCCTGAGTGTGCGATTGGATTATTACCAGATGTTGGCGGGACATATTTGCTGGCAAATACACCTGGGTCATGTGGCGAATACCTAGGCTTAACAGGAGCACGCATGTCTGGAGCAGATTGTTTGTATACGGGTGTCGCCGATTATTTTGTGGTATCTGAAAAGATTGATGCTTTGCGGGACGCTTTATTAAAAGACGCTGATTTATCAATCATTGAAGATTTTAATGAAAAACCTGATAGTTCTATTTTAAAGGCTCAGCAGCCCGAGATTGATGCAATATTTGGTTTAGAAACAGTTGTGGATATGGTCGCGGCACTTTCTCAAGCAGATACAGAATTCAGCGTAAAAGCTCTTAAGTCTATTGGGCATGGCGCGCCATATTCCCAAATCGCGACATTGGCAGCTATTCGTGATGTGCGTGGTAGCGATTTAGAAAGAGCGCTTAGGAACGAATATCGATTTGTAAGTATCTCGACGAGCGAAGGTGAGTTTCTCGAAGGGATCAGAGCTGCAGTAATCGACAAAGATCGCAACCCGCAGTGGAAGTATGAAACTTTGGATAAAGTCCCTAAAGAGTTGCTTGCAAAAATGGACAGGCCTGCTGAAGGTGGTGATTTTAGCTTGGAGATTTTTTGATTATGCCAAAGACAATTGAAATCACACGTAAAGCTGGCGTTGTTTTGGTACGGTTAAATCGCCCAAAACAACTAAACGCCCTAAATAAAGAGCTCAAAGATGAAATATTGGCAGAATTGCCGAAGCTTGACGCAGATTCATCCGTGCGGTGTTTTGTAATAACAGGAAATGAAAAGGCATTTGCCGCGGGTGGCGATATAAAAGAAATGTCTACTTTAACATATGCGGAAGCTTCCACCGAAGATTATTTTGCGGATTGGGATACATTCGTAAACCTTCGGACACCTAAGATTGCTGCGGTAAACGGCTATGCGCTGGGTGGTGGTTGTGAGTTGGCAATGATGTGCGATTTCATCGTAGCAGGAGAAGGTGCGCAATTCGGTCAACCTGAGATCAAGCTTGGTATTATTGCAGGCATGGGCGGGTCACAACGTATGACGAAATTGATTGGTCGTGCAAAATCGATGGATATGCACCTTACGGGTCGTATGATGATGGCTGACGAGGCACTAGCTAGCGGTTTAGTTGCCCGCGTCGTACCTGATGACAAAGTCGTGGAAACAGCTATGGCTGCTGCTGCGCAGATCGCGGAGTATTCCAAACCTGTGACTGCTTTGGTGCGCGATGTCGTAAATCGTGCGGACGAAACCAGCTTAACAGAAGGTTTGTTTTTTGAGCGCCGGATATTTCATTCTCTTTTTGCGACTGAGGACCAAAAAGAAGGCATGAATGCGTTTATTGAAAAGCGCAAGCCAAGCTTCAAAGATAAGTAGATTGAGGTCGTAAATATTGACGGGTGCGTTTTTTTATATTATAAGAACGAACGTTCATTTAATTAAGGATTAACATGGCGCGCGTTAAAGGATCCATTGGTTCAGAAACCAAAGCTGCAATATTATCGACTGCTTTGCCATTGATTGCGCAATATGGGTATGCGGCGGTTTCTATGCGACAGATTGCAGAGGCTGTTGGTGTGAATGTCAGCGCTTTATACAATCACTTCCCAAATAAACAGCAAATCCTTGTTCGCCTTTTAATGGATCACATGGATGGCTTAATGGCAGCGTGGAGTGAACAAATTTCTAGAGGGCAAGCTGCAGAGCAGTTGGAAGCTTTCACTCGGTTTCATATTCGATTTCATATCGAAAAACCGCAGGCCGTGTTCATCTCTTATATGGAGCTACGCTCCTTAGAGGATGATGGTCATAAAAAAATCGAAAGCCAGCGTCGTGCCTATGAAGATGTTTTGCGTCAGATCATCCGTGATGGGATCAATACAGGTGAATTTAACACGCCTGATGCTCATGTTGCAGCGATGTCAATCATCGCATCACTGACGGGTGTCAATACTTGGTTCAGTGCAGATGGCCGCCTCTCTCAAAAGCAAATTGAAGATAATTATGTAGACCTGACTTTACGCAGTGTTGGATATGAAACCAAAGGGAAATCGTATGTTTAATTCCACAATGAATTTTAATTTAGGTGAAGATATCGATGCTCTTCGTGATACTGTCCAACGCTTTTGCGCAAACGAAATTGCTCCACGTGCCGCTGAAATTGATGCATCTAACGAGTTTCCAATGGATTTATGGGAAAAAATGGGTGCACTTGGTTTGCATGGAATGACTGTTCCTGAAGAGGATGGTGGTGTTGCTATGGGGTATCTCGCGCATTGTATAGCTATTGAAGAAATCAGCCGTGCCAGTGCGTCTGTTGGACTGTCTTATGGCGCACATTCTAATTTATGTATCAATCAGATTAATCGTTGGGGAACCGTCGAGCAAAAAGCCAAATATTTGCCGAAATTGATTTCAGGGGAGCATGTCGGATCTTTGGCCATGTCTGAACCAGGTGCTGGTTCTGATGTCGTGTCGATGAAGTTACGTGCAGAAAAACGGAACGACGGTTTCATGCTAAACGGTAATAAAATGTGGATTACAAATGGACCTGATGCGAACACACTGATCGTCTATGCAAAATCAGATGCAGAAGCTGCATCTAAAGGTATCACCGCATTCTTGATTGAGCGAGGAATGGAAGGTTTTTCTACGGCCCAAAAGCTGGATAAGCTAGGGATGCGTGGCTCAAACACATGCGAATTGGTGTTTGAGGATTGCTTGGTGCCTTTTGAAAATATTCTTGCCGAAGAAGGTATGGGTGCAACGGTTTTAATGTCTGGTTTGGATTATGAGCGTGTCACACTTGCTGCTGGTCCAATTGGTATTATGGCGGCGGCCATGGACGTAGTTGTGCCATATGTCCATGAACGTGAGCAATTTGGTAAACCGATAGGAACTTTCCAACTAATGCAAGGAAAGTTGGCGGATATGTATACAACTATGAATGCATGCCGAGCATATGTTTACGCAGTTGCTCAAGCTTGCGATCGCGGGGAAGTCACGCGTAAGGATAGTGCTGGATGTATTTTGTATGCTGCTGAAAAGGCCACTCAGATTGCTTTAGAAGCAATTCAATGTCTGGGTGGGAATGGATACATCAATGATTACCCTACAGGTCGTTTGTTGCGCGATGCAAAACTATATGAAATTGGTGCGGGTACATCTGAAATCCGTCGCATGCTGATTGGGCGCGAATTGTTTAATGAGACGAGAATATAAGCATGCTGACTAAAGCAGCAACATATGAAGAACTGGTCGAGGGTTTCTCATGGGACATTCCCGAGTTGTATAATATGGGCGTGGATGTTTGCGATAAATGGGCGCAAAGAGACCCTGACCGTACTGCTCTCATTGATCTCACATCCAGCGGACGGCTTGATATAAGCTTTGGTGAATTGCGAAAGCTTTCAGATAAATTGGCAGTGCACTTACGCAGTTTAGGTGTTGCTGTTGGCGATCGTGTTGGTGTGTTTCGAAGTCAATCTGTTTGGACTGCAGCGGCGCATATCGCTATCTGGAAGCTTGGGGCGATATCTGTCCCATTGTTTACCCTTTTTCGTAAAGATGCGCTGGAAACACGCCTGAGCAACTCTGGAGCAAGCGTTGTTATTACGGATCAGGTATCTTTACCCATAATTGAAGATATGCGGGATAGCTTGCCAGATTTGAAACATTTAATTGACCCAGATGCGGTCAACTTGGTTGATGTAGATGGTTTCATGCCAGTTGTAACTGGGTCGAATGATCCTGCAATAATTATCTATACCTCTGGAACAACAGGCGCGCCGAAAGGAGCATTGTTACCACATCGTGTTTTGTTGGGGCATTTACCTGGTGTGGAAGTCAGTCATGATTTTTTACCACAAGAGAACGATTGCCTTTGGACGCCTGCAGATTGGGCATGGATTGGTGGTTTGTTGGATGTTTTGATGCCTGGGCTGCATCACGGTATTCCTGTTGTTGCTGCGCGTATGGATAAATTCAGTGCAAAAGGGTGCCAAGATATTATTGAAAAAGGGCAAGTTCGAAATGTGTTTTTTCCAGCAACCGCTTTGAAACATTTAAAAGCCGAAGATGCTTCTATTAATGGTTTGCGTACTGTTGCATCTGGTGGTGAGGCATTGGGGGGTGAATTATTAGACTGGGGGCGGGAAAGCTTTGGACTGACAATGAACGAGTTCTACGGGCAAACAGAATGCAACATGATTGTGTCTTCGTGTAGCAGTTTATTTGATGCAAAAGAGGGATGTATTGGGCGCCCCGTTGTTGGACATCATTTAGCAATTATAGATGACGATGGAAATGAAACATTAAAAGAAGGCGATATTGCCGTTCGCGTCGGAACGCCAGTAATGATGTTGAAATATTGGAAAAACCCATTGGCCACAGTTGAAAAATTTCGACGTGATTGGTTAATTACTGGTGATCGCGGCATTTTAGAAAACGGGTATATTCGATTTATTGGACGAGATGATGATGTGATCAATTCAGCAGGATATCGCATTGGGCCAAGTGCGATTGAAAACTGTCTTTTAGGTCACGCCTGTGTTGAAGCCGTTGGTGTTGTTGGCAAAGCCGATGAAAAACGAGGCGAAATTATCAAGGCTTATGTAAAGTTGAAATCAGAAGTTCAGGGTGATGAACAACTGGTTTCAGTGCTCCAAGACCATGTTCGCAATAATTTAGCTGCGCATGAGTATCCACGCGAGGTGGAGTTTATGAAAGAGCTACCAATAACAGTAACAGGTAAAATTATGCGTAAAGAATTACGCGCACTTGCAAATGGCGAAGTGGAGAAAAACAATGGCTAGAATTGAAACGAAACTTAATCCACGTACGCCAGATTTTATGGAAAACGTGAACGCTAATAAAGTTTTTTTAGATCAAGTTTCTGAATTGGCCACAAAAATATCTTTGGGTGGTCGAGAAGCATCTCGTGCACGCCATGTTTCACGCGGTAAGCTACTACCACGCGACCGTGTCACAGGATTGTTAGATACGGGTTCACCCTTTTTAGAGATTGGCTTGTTTGCCGCGCATAATGTCTACGAAACAGATCTACCAGCTGCAGGTGTTATTGCTGGTATCGGTCGGGTAGAAGGTCGTGATTGTATGATCCTTTGCAATGATGCAACGGTTAAAGGCGGAACGTATTTCCCGTTGGCTGTAAAAAAACATTTGCGTGCCCAAGAGGTCGCAGAAGAAAATAATCTACCATGCATTTATTTGGTTGATAGCGGTGGAGCAAACCTTCCCAACCAAGACGAGGTTTTTGCGGATAAAAATCATTTTGGACGCATTTTTTATAACCAAGCGCGTATGAGTGCAAAGGGTATTGCACAGATTGCTGTCGTCATGGGGTCATGCACTGCAGGTGGTGCTTATGTGCCAGCGATGTCTGATCAAACAATCATTGTGCGCGAGCAAGGGACGATTTTCTTAGCAGGCCCACCTTTGGTAAAAGAGGCAACAGGTGAGATTGTTGACGCGGAAACTTTAGGTGGTGGGGATACACACACGCGCCTTTCTGGGGTTGCGGATTACCTAGCAGAGGATGATAAACATGCACTTGCTTTAGCGCGCCAATGTATTCGCAATCTTGGCTTTGAGAAAACAACGTCAGTCGCTAATGGAGCTCCACCAATACTTGATCCTGATGAATTATTAGGTGTTGTGCCTGTTGATCCGAAAACACCTTTTGATATTCGAGAGGTCATTGGTCGTATAGTTGACAATTCTGACTTTGAAGAGTTCAAGGAACGTTTTGGAACCACATTAATTTGCGGCTTTGCCAAAATTGATGGCATTCAGGTTGGTATTTTAGCCAACAATGGCGTTTTGTTTTCAGAAAGCTCACAAAAGGGCGCACATTTCATTCAGCTTTGTTGCCAGCGCAAAGTTCCTTTGTTGTTTCTACAAAACATTACGGGCTTCATGGTTGGCTCAAAATACGAAGCAGGCGGAATTGCAAAAGATGGGGCAAAACTAGTCGCCGCAGTGTCTTGTGCTGATGTTCCCAAAGTCACGGTCGTTATTGGGGGCTCATACGGCGCTGGTAACTACGGCATGTGTGGGCGCGCTTATAGCCCAAGGTTCATGTGGATGTGGCCTAATGCTAAGATATCTGTGATGGGCGGAGAACAAGCCGCTGGTGTAATGGCAACAGTTACACGTGCTGCAATTGAAGCAAAGGGAGGCGTCTTTTCGGATGTGGATGAAAAAAAATTAAAGCAACCAATTTTGGACCAATTCGAAGAGCAAGCTCAACCGCTTTATGCCTCTGCACGTCTTTGGGATGATGGTATTATTGATCCGCGCAAGACACGTGATGTTGTTGCACTATCCTTACGCGCTGCAATGAATGCTCCCGTAAAAGAAACAAAGTTTTCTGTGTTTAGAATGTAAGGGTATGGCTGATGTTTGATAAAATCCTAATTGCTAACCGTGGTGAGATTGCTTGCCGTATCATGAAGACAGCTCATAAACTGGGTATGAAAACGGTTGCCGTATATTCTGAGGCCGATGTCGATGCATTACATGTAAAAAAAGCGAACGAAGCTGTTTTGATAGGAGCTGCGCCCAGTGAGGATAGTTACCTGAGAGGGGACCGTATTATTCAAGCTGCACTCGATACAGGTGCGCAAGCGATCCATCCTGGATATGGTTTTTTATCCGAAAACCCAGAGTTTGTGGAACAAGTGACCAAAGCTGGTCTAGTTTTCATAGGCCCGTCGGCAACTTCTATTCGGAAGATGGGTTTGAAAGATGAAGCTAAACGATTGATGGAGGATGCAAATGTCCCTGTCGTACCTGGGTACCACGGAGAAAATCAAGCTATTGATTTTTTAGCAGCTGAAGCCGTAAATATCGGATACCCTGTTCTTATCAAAGCGCGCGCGGGTGGCGGCGGTAAAGGTATGCGTCTGGTTGAAGATGCTGTTGATTTTGAAGATGCATTAGCTTCAGCACAACGAGAAGGTCAAGCCAGCTTTGGTGATCCACATGTGTTGATTGAGAAGTTCATAAGCTCACCACGTCATATTGAAGTCCAAGTTTTTGGTGACAACCATGGCAATGTTGTACATTTGTATGAACGGGATTGTTCATTGCAAAGACGTCATCAGAAAGTCATTGAAGAAGCACCAGCACCTGCAATGCCTGCTGATGTTCGTACTGTTATGACAGAGGCAGCGATAGAAGCCGCTAAGAAGATAAATTATCAAGGGGCAGGTACTATTGAGTTCATCGTTGATGGCTCTGGTCCACTTCGTACAGACGGTTTTTGGTTCATGGAAATGAATACACGTTTGCAGGTTGAGCATCCTGTTACCGAAGCAATTACTGGTGTTGATCTGGTAGAATGGCAGTTGCGCATTGCTTCTGGCGAGACTTTGCCATTGTCACAGAATGAAATTACAATGAATGGTCATGCATTCGAAGCTCGAATTTATGCCGAAGACCCACAAGATGATTTTAAGCCATCACCTGGTACCGTACATAATATAAAATTCGCACAAGATTGCCGTATTGATACAGGTATACAAAGTGGAGACGCCGTTAGCCCATTCTATGATCCAATGATTGCGAAAATTACGACGCATGCATCAGAACGATCTAACGCTCTTGCTGCTTTGGTAAATGGTTTGGACAATTCGTATTGTACCGGTATCAGAAATAACATTAGCTTCCTTTCTAACTTAGCACAGGATCAGGATTTTGTAGATGGGGCTTTCGACACTGGTTTGATTGCGCGAAAGCAAGAAGATTTAACCACTCAAGTGACACCATCCTTGTTTGATATTATGGCAGCTTTCCTAACATTAAACCCATTGGATATGTCTGCTCCTCGGTTAGGTTGGCAACTTTGGGGACAGACTAATCATGCATATAATATGGTCTTTGATGACACCCTTCTTGAGGGGATTATCTGTTTTCTTGGTTCTCAGACAATAAATGTTAAATTTAAAGATCAAGAAATCACATTTAATAATGTCCATATAGATAGCAACTGTGTCACTGCAAAAAATGATGCAGCAAATTATAGTGCTCTTATCTCGCGACATAAAGATATAGCGACCGTAAAATCCGGAACCAGTCAATTTGAATTCAAAATGCTTGATCTGTTGGCTTTAGGATTGGATCATACGCAGGATACAGGTCAAATTATATCACCAATGACAGGAGTGGTGACCGTTGTTCATGTCAAAGATGGTCAAGTCGTAGAAAAAGGAACACCACTTTTCGCTGTAGAAGCAATGAAGATGGAGCATGTTGTAGTTGCTGCTGAAAACGGGGAAGTTAAATCTGTTATGTGTGGTGTATCTGATGCGGTTGAACAAGGCCAATTACTTATTCAAATGGTAGAGGCAGATGAATGAAGGATAACTTTGTTACCGTTTATGAGGTTGGCCCGCGCGACGGTTTGCAAAATGAATCCACTGTTATTCCTACCAACGATAAAATTATGCTTATTGAAGCTCTTGCTGAAACAGGTTTGAAAAAAATTGAAGCGACCAGTTTTGTCTCCCCTAAATGGGTTCCACAGATGGCAGATGCTGTTGCTGTTATGCAAGGAATAAAGAGACAAGAAAATGTAACTTACGCAGCACTCACCCCAAATATGAAAGGGTTAGAAACTGCATTAAGTGTTGCTGTGGATGAAGTTGCTATTTTTGGTTCCGCATCAGAAAGTTTTAGTCAAAAGAATATCAATTGTAGCATTCAAGAAAGTTTAAAACGTTTTGCTCCAGTTGCTAAGGGAGCTTTGGAAAATAAGATAAAATTGCGCGGTTATGTGTCTTGCGTTGTTGCTTGCCCATATGAAGGTGAAATAGATGCGGAAGCTGTTCTTCATGTAACACAGGCGCTCTTTGATATGGGATGTTATGAAGTATCATTGGGCGATACGATTGGTTCAGCGGACACTGCTGACATCAAACGCCTACTGGATTATATAGTACCAATAGAGCAGCCATCTAAGCTTGCTGGTCATTTTCACGATACAAAGGGAAATGCATTGGAAAATGTTAAAGCTGCATTGCCATATGGTTTGCGTACTTTTGATAGCGCTATTGGAGGCTTGGGTGGGTGTCCGTATGCACCAGGTGCAAAGGGAAATTTATCCACAATTTCTTTAGTGAAAATGCTAAAAGAGAATGGATGGGAAACAGATCTGAGTATGGAAAAATTAGAAGCAGCACAAGCAATTCTATCATCATGGCCTTTGGGGACACATAAGTGAAATACGAAACGATCACAGTTGTAAAAGATACACGTGGCATTGCGACGTTAACTTTAGCACGGCCAGAGAAACATAATGCGCTTAGCGCGCAAATGATGATTGAGATTACTGAGGCGATTACATCTCTGGCTGCCGATGATAGTGTGCGCTTAGCAATCTTATGTGCCAATGGTAAAAGTTTTTGTGCTGGTGCCGATTTGAACTGGATGCGCGAGCAAGCCAACTTGGATCGGAAAGGCAAGATTGCTGGAGCAACTGTTCTTGCAAACATGTTGTCATGTTTGAACCAGTTCCCTAAACCTCTGATTGGCCGTGTTGAGGGTAATGCTTTTGGTGGCGGTATTGGCATGATGGCCGTATGTGATGTTGTATTCGCATTGCCAGATTTGAAGTTTGCACTGACTGAAACAAAGCTTGGGTTAATCCCTGCAACGATAAGCCCTTTTGTGCTAAGCAAAGTGCCTCAATCTTTTAGTCGTCAAATATTTTTTAGCGCTAAGATATTCGACAGTGATTTTGCGCAAAGGGCGGGTTTGGTAAGCACGATATGCGTTGCTGCTGAAATGGATGCATTGATTGAAAGTGAAATAAAAGCGATCTTAAAAACAGCACCGAATGCAGTTGCAAAGGCAAAAGCGCTTCTACACGATTTACAAAGTGAAGGTGAGGCTGCAAAAATCACTTCGACTATTAACGCATTGGCCGATTGCTGGGAGAGTGATGAGGCACAAAAATTAATAGAGCAGTTTTTAGAAGGGTAGTGAAACATGACGACACCATATGATTACGTGATCATCGGTGCAGGCTCTGCGGGCTGTGTTTTAGCCAATCGTCTTAGCGAAGACCCAAGCAAAAACGTTCTTTTATTAGAGGCAGGTGGAAAAGATAATTATCACTGGATTCATATCCCAATTGGTTACTTGTATTGCATTGGAAACCCGCGCACAGATTGGGGTTTTAAAACCGAAGCCGAAGCTGGGTTAAATGGGCGCCAATTGTTATATCCGCGTGGTCGTGTCTTAGGTGGATGTTCGTCAATCAATGGTATGCTATATGTGCGTGGCCAAGCGCAAGATTATGATGGGTGGCGCCAATTGGGCGGCGTGGGTTGGGGTTGGGATGATGTCTTACCTTATTTTAAGAAGTCTGAAGACTATTTTGCTGGTGCTAATGATGCGCACAGTACGGGCGGTGAGTGGCGTGTTGAAGATCAACGCCTACACTGGGATGTCTTGGACGATTTTGCTAAGGCTTGTGTAGAAGAAGGCATTCCTCATTCGGATGATTTGAACGACGGCGATAATCATGGTGTTGCGTATTTCAAAGTGAACCAAAAGTCTGGATGGCGTTGGAATACGTCTAAAGGCTTCTTGCGCCCTGTGAAAAACCGTAAAAACTTAACAGTGCGCACAAACGCACAAGTGGCGCGTATTATTATAAAAGATCAAAAAGCTTTAGGCGTAAAATTGTGTGGTGGTGATGAGATTTATGTTAAAAGCGAAGTGATCTTATCAGCGGGCGCAATAGGATCTCCTCAATTGCTACAGGTGTCTGGAATTGGCCCAGGCGCATTATTACAAGAAATGGGGATTGATGTTATATACGAAGCCTCTGATGTTGGGCGCAATCTACAAGACCATTTACAAATTAGATGTGCTTATAAAGTTAAGGGTGCAAAGACATTAAATACAATGACCCAATCTTTATGGGGTAAATTCAAAATTGGGGCTGAGTATGCTTTGAAACGAACGGGCCCAATGTCTATGGCTCCTAGTCAATTAGCGGCTTTTGCCTATTCATCGAAAGATAAAGCTACGCCCGATTTGGAATATCATGTTCAGCCGTTATCATTACCCGCATTTGGACAACCACTTCATGATTTCCCTGCAATCACTGCTAGCGTTTGTAACCTGCGGCCGCAAAGCCGTGGGACAGTAGAGATTGCCTCACCCGACCCAATAGTGCATCCTAAAATTGCACCAAATTACTTGTCAGAAGTTGAGGACCAAGTTGTTGCTGCAAATGCAATACGATTAACACGCCGCATTGTGAACCAACCAAGCTTTGCAAAATATGCTGCAGAAGAATTTTTGCCAGAGCACGCAGGTGACAGTGATGAAGAACTGATCAAAGCTGCTGGTGATATAGGCACAACTATTTTTCATCCTGTAGGTACGTGCCGTATGGGGACAGATGACCGAGCTGTTACAAATTTTGACCTTAAAGTGCGTGGAATTGAAAATCTAAGGGTGGTTGATGCTTCAGTGATGCCTACGATTACTTCAGGGAATACAAATTCCCCAACCATTATGATTGCAGAAAAAGCTGCGGACATAATAAAAATGCGCTGATGTGTTAATTTTCGTTAATTTCACTTTTGGTTGTAACGTAAGACAAACAATTCTCGAACCAATCCCAAGCATCAAGTGCTGCGGTATTAGCGGTTAGGTAAATTCTGCGCTTAAACTCAGGAGCTTGCGGTATTTTAAACAGCTTACCTTTTTGCAATTCATGTTCCACCAATCGCATGGGTAAATATGCGCTGCCGCCTGATGTTTTAAGATGTTGTAATCCTATTTGTGCGCTGTTGAAACTCAAACGTGCTGTGTCAGCATCAGCATAAGCTGCGGCATGTTCACGACCAAAAGTTTCACCAGCTTCGACAAAGACATAATTGGGATCAAATCGCATAGGACTGTTTGGCAGAGTTGATACTAGGATTAATGTATCGGCAGGCAGCTCAATTTGCTTTTCGCGTGCACCCATGGCCGAGCGGTAAGTAAAGGCTATATCGGATTTTCCCCCTGCCATCCAATCAGCAATTTCGGATTGGTTTCCCAACCAAACAGAAATTGCTACCTCTGGGCAGTTTTGACGTAAATAGCTAAAGAACCGTTCTCCTAAAACAGGCCATAGATCGGGTTCACAGGCAATGTTGCAAATGCCATTCATTCCATCTGGTAGTGCTGTTTCTTGTCGGGCTTGTCCCCATAGATCCGAAATCGTTAATGCGTAACGCTCCAATCTTACACCTGCTGGTGTAAGTGTTGCGCCAGACTTATGTCTGTTAATTAATGTTTGCCCTAATTCATCCTCTAAAACTTTAAGGCGGGCTGTCACAGTAGACTGCGTTACATTCAAATTCTGCGAAGCACGCACAAGACTGCCTGTTTCAATGATCGCTAAAAATGTTTTCAGTTCATTTATATTCATAAGTTATACTTCGAACATTTCGAATATAATGTCCAGAATTATTCGTTATTCAGATATAACTTTTCGCCCTATAGTCTTATTCAGGAGAAGAATCATGGGACAAAGAACAATGAGTCGTGACGAATTTATCGCTGCAATGCGGCGTGTCGCAAATAGTGTAAGTGTGGTTACAACGGATGGGCCTGCTGGGCGCCACGGGAGCACAGTTTCCTCTTTTTGCTCAGTATCGGCTGATCCGCCTATGGTGTTAGCTTGCTTGAACGCATCATCAAAAATAGCGCGATTGGTCAAAGAAAACGGCGCATTCAAAATTAATGTATTACCAGCTGGAGCTTCGGATGTTGCTGATCGTTTTGCTGGGCGCGATGATTGCAATTTAACGGATAGATTTGAAGGTGTTCCGACTTCTGGAGAATTACCAGGGTTACCAGGTGCCACATCCTTTTCGTGTACCTTGGCAAATACGGTCATAGCTGGAACACATCTAGTCTGTTTCGGTTTGGTTAATCATGTAGCTTCTGGGGCGAATGTACCCCTAACCTATCTAGATGGGCGCTACGATCAGGTTTTTAAACAGCAGGCGGCTCAATGACTGAAGTTCAAACATACTCGATGTTAATTGACGGTAAATGGGTGAATGCATCAGATGGTTCTTCTTTTGATAGCATAAACCCTGCAACGTCTCAGATCTGGGCAACAGTACCAGAAGCTACGACAGATGATGTTAATCGGGCCGTAAGCGCTGCGAATGCGGCTTTGTCGGGTCCATGGGGAGATATGACGCCAACAGAACGCGGTAAATGTTTGCGTCGTTTGGGAGATTTGTTAGCTGAAAATTCTGAACATCTTGGCCGTATTGAAACCACTGATACAGGTAAGATGTTTAAAGAGACTGCATGGCAAGCAACATATATTGCCGAATTCTTGCATTTTTATGCTGGTGCTGCTGATAAGATCCACGGTGACACATTACCGATAGACAAACCTGATATGTTTGTTTTTACGGACCGTGAGCCAATAGGCGTTGTCGCTGCTGTTGTGCCTTGGAACAGCCAGATGTTTTTAAGTGCTGTGAAAATTGGACCTGCATTGGCAGCAGGTAATACAATAGTTTTAAAAGCATCAGAGCATGCTTCTGCTCCACTCCTTGAATTTGGTAAATTGATTGCAAAAGCAGGGATACCTGATGGCGTTGTGAATATTATAACTGGGCACGCTGCACCATGTGGTGACGTTTTGACGAAGCATCCTTTGGTCGCAAAAATTGCGTTTACAGGCGGTCCAGTTGCGGCAAGACATATTGTGCGCAATTCCGCAGAAAATTTTGCAGAAGTTTCTTTGGAATTGGGGGGGAAATCGCCCTTTATAGTATTTGACGATGCTAATATTGAAAGCGCTGTGAATGGCTCTGTAGCTGGAATATTTGGTGCGACAGGACAAAGTTGTGTTGCTGGTTCTAGGCTTTATTTACATGAAGATATCGCAGATGAATTTCTGGAAAAAATGATCGCAATTGCGCGTAATATTTCTATCGGAGACCCGCAAGCTGATGAGACTGAAATGGGGCCGCTATGTACGCAAGGTCAACTGGAGCATATTCAAAATCAAGTAAACTTGGCTCAAAAAGAAGGTGGTAAGTTGCTTCATGGTGGAAAGCGTCCTGATATTGATGGACTGTATTTTGAACCCACGATCGTAGAATGCCCAAGTCAAGATATGACAATTGTGGATACAGAATTATTTGGACCAGTTTTGGCCGTACAGCGTTTCAAGACTGAAGATGAAGTTTTGCGGTTGGCGAATGACACAAAGCATGGGCTTGCTGCTGGCATATTTACAAGAGACTCTGCTCGTTCCGTTCGTATGTCAAAAAAGATCAAGGCAGGTATCGTATGGGTGAATACATATCGTGTGATTAGCCCAATTGCTGAATTTGGAGGGATGAAAAGTTCTGGTTATGGCCGTGAAAGTGGTTTGCAAGCGATTTATGATTACACCCGTCCTAAAACAGTTTGGATGAACTTGTCTGACGAACCAATCTCTAACCCTTTTAAACCGAGGTAACGCATGAAATTTCATCTTGCTATAAATTTAGAACGCATGGACGACAATATCGATATTGTTGCTGTGCGTGACCACACACTAGAAATGGTTAAAATGGCCGATAAGGCTGGATTTGAGATTGCCTGGGCCGCTGAGCATCATGCTTTGGAAATGACAATTGCCCCAAACCCATTTCAAATCATGACATGGTGGGCAGACCATACAGAAAACATCCGCCTTGGGTGTGGTGTAGCTAACGCTGCATATTGGCATCCAATTAACTTAGCTGGTGAAGCAGCGATGGTTGATCTGCTCTCAGGTGGACGATTGGATTTGGGGTTGGGCTCTGGTGCATATCAGCGTGAGTTTGATCGTATGAAGCCTGGTTTGCCGCAGCCTGAAAGCTATAAATATATGCAAGAGATGCTGCCGCTTGTTCAAGAACTTTGGAAAGGTGATGTAGAGCATAATGGTGATAAATGGCAATTCCCTAAGGCAACATCTTGTCCGAAACCGCTTCAAGATGAAGTACCTATGTGGGTCGCTGCAAGATCTCCGATTACATTCGATTATGCTGTGGAAAATGGCTGTAATATCATGTGTTGGCCATTAACGATGCCTATGTCAGAAGCCGAGAAATATAGAGTTCAGTTAGATGAGAGTATTGCTAAAGCAGGGGGCTGGAATGGTACATTTGCATTAATGCGCCATACCGCTGTTTACGGTAACGAAGATGATCGGACACAATGTGTATCAGCAATACGAAATGTTCTAGGGAAATTCGGTAACTTGATGATGAAAAAAGGGGATGTCATCAATGGATTTCCAGAGAGCGTACCGTTTGAAGAGCTTGAGGGTAACGTTCGTGTTGATCCTAAAATGCTAGAAGAGAACCTTATGTTTGGGTCACCAGAAAAAGTGATCGAAAAACTGAAAGCCTATGAAGCATTGGGTGTTGATGCCTTCATTTACTATGCTTCTATGGGGCTGGATATGGATGTGCAGAAGCGCTCCATGGAATTATTTATCAATGAAGTCATGCCGGAGTTTGCATAATGCCTGCCGAAATACGCCGTACTGTTTTAAGTGTACAAACTACCTTTGAAGAAGGTGGGAAGACTGTCGATAAACCCACTAAGTTAGTGGCTGCAATTGCGATTATCAAAAACCCATGGTTTGGACGTGGATACGTTGAAAATCTACGCCCTGAAATTCATGACGTGGCTCCTAGCTTAGGTAAACTGCTTACAGATATGCTATTAGATGTAACTGGTGATAAATTAGAAGGCTGCGGTAAAGCATCGATTGTTGGTATGGGTGGCGAGATTGAGCATGCTCAAGCTATGACGCACACGCTGCATTTCGGCAATCAATTCCGCGAAGCAATTAATGCCAAATCATATTTGGCATTTTCAAATACGCGTGGTGCAGCTGGGTGCTCAATGATGATCCCTTTGATGCACAAAGATGATGGAGGGAAGCGGTCGCATTATCAAACCATTCACTTAACTGTTCCAGATGCACCTGCCGATGATGAGATTTTAGTTGCTCTTGGTGCATCTATAGGGGGTCATCCTAATCACCGTATTGGAGATCGTTACGAAGACCTAAAAGAAATGGGTCACGACGTGGACAATCCTGCAGGTGTCTAAGAAAACAAAAGAGGGTACGGCCTATGATGATTTAGGACCGAAAGAAGGGCCTGTTTTGGTTCTTATCCATGGCCTAGGCTTATGTCGTGGCTTGTGGGATGATCATTTACAAGGCTTCGAGGGGTATCGAATTATTGCATATGACCTCTTTGGCCATGGTGATAGTTCGCCACCGCCGATGGAGGCTTCTTTGACTGTTTTTTCTGACCAGCTTGCCAATTTACTAGATGAATTAGGTGTGGATAAAGCGCATATAATTGGGTTTTCTATTGGTGGAATGATCAACCGAAGATTTGCATTAGATTATCCAGATAAACTATCGTCTCTCGTAATTTTGAATTCCCCGCATAATCGTGGATCAGAAGCTCAAGAAAGGGTTGAATCTCGTGCACGTTCTGTTCGCGAACAAGGCGCATTTTCAACTTTTGATGCTGCTTTAAAGCGCTGGTTTACTCCAGACTATCTTTTAACTGGCTCAGGGCCACATTTGGTTCGCAAATGGCGTGAGAAAGTTGATGCTGAAAGTTATGCTCAAACAGCATGGGTCTTAGCTCATGGTGTTCGCGAATTAATTTCGCCTGATCCTGCTATTGTGGCACCTAGTTTTATCATGACTTGTGAAAATGATACAGGCAGTACACCTAGTATGGCTGAAGATATAGCTGCAGAAATCCCGAATGCGAAATTACAGATCATTCCAAAGCTTCAGCACTTAGGACTAATGGAAACTCCTAGCAGTTTCACAAAGCCTATTCTCAAATTTCTACAAGGAGTAGAGAATGACAATTAAAATGAGCGGTGGTCAAGCCGCGGTAGAAGCCTTGAAAGTCGAAAAAACAAGTCATGTTTTTGGTTTGATAGGCTCTGCAACTATGGAGATGTTTGATGCGTTATACGATGCTAATGATATCAATTTTATTGGCGTACATGACGAACGTACGGGTGCGCATATGGCAGATGGATTTGCACGCGCATCAGGAAAAGCAGGTGTAATATTAGCAGGTCAAAATGGGCCAGGTGCAACTAACCTTGTAACAGGACTTAGCCAAGCAATGGCGGCGTTTTCGCCAGTTGTATCTATTGCTGGGGCTTTGTCATCTGGCCATGTTTACCGTGATGCGTTTCAAGAGGTGGATCAGCAATCACTTTTCACTCCAGTAACGAAAAAAACTTGGACAGCACCCAGTGTTGATCGTGTGCCTGAACTTTTTCGGGAAGCTTTCCGCACGGCTTTGACGCCACGCAAAGGGCCTGTGCAATTAAATTTACCACGTGATGTATTAGCTTCACAGGCTGATTTTGAACCTTTGCAAGCACCAAAGAAATATAGAAACACATCAATACCCGCAGGTCACCCTGATCATATCGCACAGGCTGTGCAGCTGCTTACGAGCGCTAAACAACCAGTCATAATTGCAGGTGGAGGTATTAAAAACACTGGTGGTCATGAAGCTACATTAGCCTTAGCAGAACAGCTAAATTGCCCTATTGTTACTTCCCCTGGTCATGGGGATGCAATTCCATTTGGGCACCCATTGAATGCTGGTCAAATGGGCCCTCGTGGAAATATCGTCGCGTCTAGATTAGTTAAAGAGGCTGATGTTATTCTAGCTCTTGGAACGCGATTAGGCTTCAATGCAACCTTTTACACATACGATAATATCAACCAGGATGCTAAGATCATACAGATTGAATTGGAGCCAACCGCAATTGGCCGTTTTTTCCCCGTTGAATTGGGAATTTGGGCAGATGCCCCGACAGTTGCAAGTCAGCTAACTAAAGCTTTAAGACAACTTGGTGATCGTACCAAAGCAAATGTTTGGACAGCAGCATTCCAAGAAGAGCGCAAAGCATACCTTGCCAAGCGTGATGTAGATGCAATTGAAACTAATCCTATGCAGCCCTCTGGTTTATTCAAAGCTTTACGCAAGGTTTTGCCAAAAGATGCCGCGATTACGATGGATGCCGGAACTTTATGTCTACAAGCAACGGATGCATTAAATTACTGGACACCCAAAAGCTTATTTACACCGCTTGACTTTGGCCTTGTTGGATTTTCATTTGCATGCGGACTTGGTGTGAAATGTGCGCAACCAGAGCGGCCTGTCGTTAGTTTGATGGGGGATGGTGGCTTTGGCATGACTGTCAGCGAATTGAGTACGGCAGTTGATCATAATATCAATACAGTAACTGTGGTAATGAATAATAAGTGCTGGGGGGCTGAAAAAGCCTATCAACGTGATTTCTTTAATGGTCGATATATTGGCGCAGATATTAGTAGCCCATCTTTTGATAAGCTTGCTGAATTATATGGCGCAAAAGGATATAAAGCGGAAACATTATCAGAAGTTGCGCCAGCAATCGAAGCAGCACTTGTGTGTGGGAAACCTGCCGTCATTGATGTTTCAGTCGATCCTAATGCACTTTACTCATTTAGGCGTGACAGTTTTAAACATAGAGGTGGATAAGATGATTACACGTTATGCAATCTTCGGTGGGAAGATCAAAGAAGGCCAAGAACAAGCAATGCGTGAGTGGGTATCCGAACATCTAACGCCTTTATGGCGCAAGTTTGCTTGTGCCGAAGAAGTACGAGTGCTTTATGGTATGGATCAAGATCCTGATGGGCCGACAATCCCATTGATCCTTGCGATTACATATGCTGACCGTGATGCAATGCATAAAGGTGTCACAAGTCCTGCGCGGCACGCAGCAAAAGAATTGCTACCAGAACTATATGAGCGATTTTATGATAAAGTGGAATTATGGCATTACTTAATGGATCGTGAACAATATTTTGACTGATCTCAATTAAGGCTAAACCTTTGGTTATATTCTTCAAAGTATGATAATGTGGCTGGGTCGGTAGGACTCGAACCTACACTCTACGCTACCAAAAAGCGGTGCATTACCATTATGCTACGACCCAACTGAGGCGCTGTTTACGCCGAGAAAGATGAGTCCGCAAGTCAAAAATTGTGTAAATTGCCCGCTTGTGTGAAAAGATTATTCACCGTAAGCGAAACCATGGAATATTATGATGTTGTTATAATTGGCGCAGGCGCGGCTGGGATGATGTGCGCGATTGAAGCGGGGCGCAGAGGGCGTTCCGTGTTGCTGGTCGATCATGCCAAATCTGTAGGGGAGAAAATCCGAATCTCTGGTGGAGGGCGATGTAATTTTACGAACCTAAATATCAGTCGTGAAAAATTCCTGTCGCAAAATCCACGCTTTGCTTTATCAGCCCTATCTCGTTTTACCCAATGGGACTTTATTGATATGGTTATTCAAGCTGGTATTGAATATCATGAAAAGACATTAGGTCAGTTATTTTGCAACGGTAAATCTACGCAAGTTATCGAAATGTTGTTGGGTCATTTGCAGGATGCAGATGTTGAACTTGTTTTGGAAACGGATTTTTTAGATGTCCAGAAGCAAGACCAATATATAGTCAAGCTCTCGGGCGCCATTGTAAATTGCGAGAGCCTTGTCGTGGCATGTGGTGGTAAATCCATTCCTAAAATGGGTGCCACAGGCTTGGGGTATGAGATCGCAAAACACTTTGGGTTAAACATTATTGAAACGCGCCCAGCTTTGGTGCCACTGACTTTTGCAGAACAAGACCTTGGTCCGATTGCGGCAATGTCAGGAACGTCAGTATATGCTTCTGTGAAACATGGTAGGACCAGTTTTGAAGAAGGTTTACTGTTTACCCACCGCGGTTTGTCAGGGCCTTCAATCCTGCAGATTTCATCCTATTGGAAAGAGGGCGACACGCTGAGTGTTGACCTTGCATTTTCGGAACCAATCTTAGCGGCTTTACAAAAGAAACGATCAGAATACGGGCGCATAGCAGTACAAACCGCATTGGCAGATCATTTACCCAAAGCATTAGCGCAATTCGTGGTTTCAAATATCGGCATCAAAGGAAACCTTGCTGACCAATCGGACAAGCGTTTAATGGAATTGGATGATGCCATTCATAACTGGCAAATCAAACCTGTAGGATCCGAAGGATACCGTACAGCAGAGGTCACATTGGGTGGCGTTGATACAAAGGAATTGAACGCGAAAACAATGGAAGTGAATTCCGTTCAAGGGCTGTATTTCATCGGCGAAGTGGTTGATGTGACCGGTTGGCTTGGTGGGTATAATTTCCAATGGGCATGGTCATCTGGCTGGGCCGCGGGGCAGGTTGTTTAATCTTTTTTCAAGCTATCCAATTTCTGCTCCATGACAGCCAAACGCTCTAAAACCGCATCACGATAATCTTCCGTTTTGGCATTGTCCTCTTCGGAGTGGGCATCTTGCATGGAGTTCACGATCAAACCGACCAATAGGTTAACCACAGCGAATGTTGTGGCAAGAATGAATGGTATGAAGAATGCCCAAGCCAATGGATATACTTCCATTACTGGACGCACGATTCCCATCGACCAGCTTTCAAGTGTCATGATTTGGAACAGTGAATATGCAGACAACCCCAAATCGCCAAACCATTCTGGGAAAGCTGCACCAAACAGTTTCGTGGATATTACAGAGCTGATGTAAAAAATAATTGCCATTAGTAAAAAGACAGATCCCATACCAGGCAGCGCTGAGACAAACCCCTCAACAACGCGCCGTAGACGTGGAGCCGATGAAAGTACACGAAAGACACGTAAAACACGTAAGGCACGTAGAACAGATATAGATTGTCCTGCTGGAACCAGTGCAACACCTACGATAACAAAGTCGAAGATATTCCAACCACTGCGGAAAAACTGAAATCTGTGAACGACTAACTTTGCAATAATTTCAATGCAAAAGATTGCCAAACAAACGGCGTCTAAAAAGGTAATCAGCCCACCAAATTCGGCCATAATGGATGAAGACGTCTCTAAGCCCAATAACAATGCGTTGAAAATAATGATGCCTAAAATAAAATTGCGAAAAGCATTGCTTTCTATCAATCGGGTTAGGCGGGATAGCATGTATTAGGCTCCATTATATCGATGTATCAAACACAAAATTACACCGCGCTTTTTAGGCGCGGTGCATAGTGTTTTAAATAGGGTGATTTATAAGGAATTCAAGACCTTTAAATGGTCTGGTCATACTCTCCAACAGATGGTTCAGTGCGTATTACGGCATCTACATCTGCAAAGATTGCACGCATTTCAGCTTCTGATTCAGGGCTTTCACAAACAACAACCAGATTTGGTGTATTGGAAGAAGCGCGAACTAACCCCCAAGCACCGTTATCAAGAATTACGCGTGCTCCATTCACAGTCACAACCTGTGCAATACTACGTCCTGCAATTTTCTCACCTGCTTCGTGTTTTGCAACGAGTTTTGCAACCAAACGTTCCAGCACATCGTATTTTTCTAGATCAGGGCAAAACGGCGACATTGTTGGTGTTGCATATGTGACGGGTAGGGCGTTTTTAAGGTCAGCCATAGACATATCAGGGTTGCGGTCCAAAAGCTTACACATCTCAACAGCAACACGCATACCGCAATCATATCCGCGGCCTACAGGCTCCGCCAAAAAGTAATGCCCAGACTTTTCGAAACCAGCCAGTGCGCCAATTTCTTTGACACGGCGCTTCATATGGCTGTGCCCAGTTTTCCAATAATCAGCTTTTACACCGTTCTTTTGCAATTCAGGGTCACTGGCGAAAAGGCCAGTGGATTTTACATCTGCTACAAATGTAGAGTTTGGGTAAATCTTGGATAAGTCACGGGCCATAATGACCCCAACTTTATCAGCAAAAATTTCGTCACCGTCATTATCAACGACGCCGCAACGATCACCGTCACCATCAAAACCAAGTGCCAGATCAGCACCGCTTTCTTTGACCGATGCCGCCATATCATGCAGCATTTCCATCGCTTCTGGGTTTGGATTGTAATGCGGGAATGTGTAATCTAGCTCATTGTGTGATGGGATGACCTCTACACCAATGCGTTTTAAAACTTCTGGCGCAAACTCGGATGCGGTGCCATTGCCTGTTGCGCAAACAATGCGCAATTTACGAGACATTTTGAAGCCACCACATAGATCGTCAATATATGCTTCTTTAACGCCGTCTACGAATTCGTATTTCCCGCCATCACGTGCAACACCTTCGCCGTTCAATACGATATCACGTAAACGACCCATTTCATCGGGGCCATGTGTTAGAGGGCGTTCAAACCCCATTTTAACACCAGTCCAACCGTTTGGGTTATGAGATGCTGTAACCATAGCTACGGCAGGAGCGTTTAAGTGGAATTGGCTAAAGTAAGCCATAGGCGACACAGCAGGGCCAATATCTTTGACATGAATGCCAGCTTGCATAAGTCCAAGCATTAGAGCGTTTTTAATGGATAACGAATAATCGCGATAATCATTTCCAACCGCAATTACAGGTTCGATACCATTTTCGTGCATTTGTGTTCCAAGGCCTAGGCCTAGCGCTGTAATACCTAGTAGATTTACATCATCAGGATATTTCCAACGTGCATCATATTCACGAAATCCAGTTGGTGTGATCATTGCATCGCGAAGAAAGCTCCACGTGTTAGGTGTGCTTTCGCTCAGAGGCTTTGGCATATTTTATTCCTTATACATAAAAATCATATGATTTGACTTGTCAGCCGGATGTTAACTGCTCTCTTAATACAGATGCTGTTAAAGATATCACCAGATAAAGTCCCGCAAAAACCAATGCTGCCAGTAACGTATTTTCAAATACGCGAGGGTAACTTGCTTCGTCAGGTGCGATAGGGGCAACTGCCATCGACAAGTATCGGGTTTGGCGGTTTGCCTCTACGCGTGATGTTTCTAAGCCTGCAAGCGATGCGGCTAGGAATTCTTGACGTAAAAGGAGTTGCGCTTGAGCGGATTGGAGCTCCGCAGTGATCTTAGCAAGTGATGTCGCATCAGAGCTTCCTTGGGTAAGGCCATTACGCATGTCTCTAATCATATTTTGACGACTTGTAATGGATCGCTCCAAGACTGTTAATTTAGTTGGATTCGGTCTTGGGTTGTCTTGTAATTCAATTAACTCAAGTCGTTTTTGTTGCAAGTCTATTTCAAGCTGTTGGATCAATGACATCTGCGCTGAAATCTCAATCTCAGGATTTAGAACGCCTAATTCTTCCTGAAGTTCGACAACGCGATTCTGAGAAGCTGCAAAATCTAACTCTGCTTTTTCATAACCTTCACGCGCACCTTTCATTTGGTCTTCACGTAAGCGTTGTGTCAGTTGATCCACTTGTTGTTCTGCATAACCAATAAGAGCATTTGAGAATGCGAGTGATAGTTCAGGTGAAGGTGTTACAACCTCCATCTTGACGATGCCTTCGGTTGGGTCAAATCCAATGCGAACGCGTTTTGTATAGGTTTTATATGCTGCTTCATTAGTTGCATCAGCATCAACACGTTGCAAAATATCAATGTCTTCACTTTGGAATGCAGCCTTGAAGCCTAAATCGTTATCTAAACGAGTCATAGCATCGCGTGACGATAAATAACCCTGAACAGCGACTGAATCTTGTGCTGTCGCTAATAATGAGCTGTTTAATAATCCACCGACCCCTGCACCAGCTGCGGCAGGGTTGTCAGCCTTTTGAATGACAAATTCAGTAAAGGATGCATACATTGGTGTTGCTAAACGGCTAAAGTAATACCCTGCAATCATAGTTGGTATTAAGATAAAACAGATGAGCTTTGTAACAGTTGCCGCAATACGTCTGCGTCGCCGCTTAACTAAATCTCGTTGTATTGTAAGAACTTCGTGCTGGCGAACGCCTTCATCCATAGGAATGTTAGCTTGACCAACATCAGTACGTCGTACTGTGGCAGGTAAGTTACTTGGAACGCCTTGTTGATTTTCTTGGGCGGCGGTCTTCAACATGTTGTTTGATCCTTGAAATGGATCAATGCCCTTATTTCTAAGAACTCGAATAGCATCTAAATCAGATGTTACTTGAAGGCCGTGCTTTTGTGCCATACGGCGTGCAATACGTAATTGGCGGCCGGTTAAGTTTTCACGTTTTATTAATTCAATTTCTTCACGTGCGGACAATTGTGGTTTCGCATCAGAATTTTCACCCATACTATCTTGAGCAACCTGCTTGGGGTCAATTCGCCCAAAGGGTTGTTGCCCAGTATTCGAAGCTTCTGCTCTGCGGATAGGTGGTATTCTTTTTTCATTATTGGGCATAGTTATAAACCTGTTTTGCCTCTTCCAAGGTATCAAAGAAATGAAGTCTGCCGTCTCTTAGAACAGCTGCAGTATCACAGAATGCTTCCAGAATATCCGCTTGGTGCGAAACAATCACAACAGTTGATGCTTTTAAACGGTCACGCAAAACAGAACCTGCTTTCCTATTGAACTCAGCATCTGTTGATTGTGGCATACCTTCATCTATGAGATAAATATCAAATTCGATCGCTAATAAAAGCGCTAACATGAAACGTGCGCGCATACCTTTTGAATAAGTCGCAACCGGCATTTCAAAGTATTCATTCAAATTACATAGATACCTACAGAAGGCTTCTACGTAATCAGGATCCAAACCGTATAGGCGTGCAATAAAACGACAATTTTCTGTTGCGGTATGTTTATTGTTAATGCCGCCCATAAAACCCAGCGGGAATGATATTTTTGAAGAGCGGTAAATTTCGCCTTCGTCAGGCTTTTCCAACCCACACATCATATTGATTAATGTCGTTTTACCTGTTCCGTTTGGTGCCAGAATGCCAATACTCCTGCCGACATCCACGCGAAATGATGCCTGATCTAAAATGACCTTGCGTTGTTTTCCAGTCCAAAAAGACTTACTCACATTCCTGAATTCAATCATTCAGATGCCTCAACCGATACTTGCCCCTGCGTATTTACGCGTTTTTATCACTTCATTCCTGAAGATATTATTATATCGCTAATATGGGTCGTCTAACCTCCAAATTGCAATGCATTTATGCTGATGAAGAACAAATATACCTATATTGAACCATATATGCCGATAATTCCTGAAAAAAGGCATTAATATGGCGAAAAAGTGCCGAAACTTATAAAGCGATAAACGTGGAAATTAATGCAGTAATTTTTAAGACTTGGGGTTAACCTTATGTCGAAAACTGTGTTACAAAAAAGACCAGTAATCAAAATAGCTCGTATGTTACACATACAGCATGGGGGGGAATGAATGCTTCGAACAATATTAACGGCGCTCACGCTTTTTGCGCTTTGGTTGTTAATGTCGGGCGTTTACAAACCCATGATAATCGGATTTGGCGTCGTATCTGCCATTATTTCTGTGATTGTTGTGCGTCGCATGGATAATGCTGCGGATACTGACCGATTGGAAATAAGGCTCGGCGTTTTTGCTACAATCGCATATTGGGCTTGGCTTATGATCGAGATTGCAAAAGCAAACTGGGCAGTTACAAAACTTATCTTATCTCCAAGTATGCCAATCAACAGACATATGTTTAGAATCCCATATTCACAGAAAACTGATTTAGGGCAGGCAATTTTTGCAAATTCAATAACTTTAACACCTGGGACAATTTCAGTTGAAGTCGAAGAGGGCGAATTTTTGATCCATGCTGTTGGATATTCTTCAGATGATTTGGATGCGCTTGCTGAAATGGATAGCAGAGTGACAGCAATTGAAGGAGATTCAAAATGATGATGTTCTTAGCCGCAGCGGTTGCATTGTTTGTTTCTATGGCTCTTGTTTTGGTGCGTTTGTACGCGGGACCATCACTTTATGATCGCGTCCTAGCAGTTAACAGTTTTGGTACATTAACAGTTTTGCTAATTGCGGTTCTTGGTTTTTTAAATGGCCGCCCAGACTTTCTAGATATCGCATTGCTATACGCATTGATCAATTTTGTTGGTACAATCGCGATCCTTAAATTCTTTAGATACCGCGCTATTGGAGATGTATCTCAAGTTCCTAATTCCAAGGGGGCTAAGAAATGACTTGGCAGTTTGTTTCAGAAATTATCGCTTGGGTGCTTATTTTATCAGGGAGCATATTTGTCGTAATTGGTGCTGTTGGTACGCTACGATTTCCAGATTTTTGGTCAAGGTTACATGCTGCATCTGTAAGCGAGTCTGCGGGTATGATTTTATTGATTGCAGGGATGTGTATGCATTCAGGGTTCACTTTGATCACTGTAAAGCTGATTATTATTGGTGGGTTCATTTTTATTACGGGTCCAACTTCGACACATGCCGTTGCAAATGCAGCTCTTACATCAGGAGAGACACCTGAAAGCGACGAGGATTCTGCAAAATGATCGGTACGTTTGTTGATATCGTTTTATTCGCAATGCTGGTGTTAACTGCATTCGCTATTGTTAAAACAGACCGCTTGTTCGCTGTTGTAATGCTCTCAGGTGTGTTCAGTCTATTATCTGCGTTACTTTTTGTGGCTTTGGATGCGGTCGATGTTGCCTTCACAGAAGCGGCCGTTGGCGCAGGTATCTCTACGGTCCTGATGCTCGGTACAATTGCTTTGACTTCACGAACTGAGAAAAAATCCAGTATATCCAGCCCGCTTCCATTTATTGTGGTTTTGATTACAGGTGTTGCATTGGTTTATGGTACGATTGATATGCCAAACTTTGGCGATGCAGCGGCTCCAGCACAACAACATGTTGCACCTGAATACCTAAAAGGCAGCCTGGAAGATGTTGAAATCCCGAACGTTGTGACAACAATTTTAGCCAGTTATCGCGGCTATGATACGCTTGGTGAAACGGCTGTGGTTTTCACAGCTGGAATAGGTGTTTTACTATTGCTTAGTGGATTGGGTCGCCGCCGCAAAGATGAAGATGAGGAGGACGCATAATGCATCATCACCATTTAATCTTACGTGTTGTTACCAAAATGCTTGTGGGTGCGATCATGCTGTTCGCATTCTACGTCCAATTCCACGGTGATTTCTCACCAGGTGGTGGCTTTCAGGCTGGGGTAATTATGGCCGTAGCGTTTATCTTATATGGTATCGTTTTTGGTTTGGATAAAGCTGAGCAAGTTTTCCCACCATGGTTGGTTCACAAACTGGTTGCATTGGGTGTTCTGCTATACGCAGGTGTTGGTGTTGTGAGCATGTTATTAGGATACAACTATCTTGATTATGACGCTTTTTCCCCACATCACCCAAGCCACGGGCAGCATTGGGGCATCCTATTAGTCGAACTTGGTGTGGGCATCACCGTTACGGGCGTAATGGTGGCGATTTACTACGCTTTTGCTGGCCGTCCACCGCCCATGAAAGATGAGGATTGGTAATGGAACAACTTATTGATTGGGCGTTTATAGTCGGCCACATAAACTATTGGTTGTTCATTGTTTTAATGATGACTGGCTTGTACGTTGTTGTCGCGCGCGGAAATCTTGTGAAGAAAATCGTTGGCCTGAACATTTTCCAAGTCTCTGTATTCATGCTGTACATCTCGATTGGTAAAATTACAGGTGGCACAGCTCCGATTTATCCTGTGGATTTAACTGGGCACATCGAACCAGATCCATCCATTGTTTATTCTAATCCATTGCCTCACGTTTTGATCCTTACTGCGATTGTGGTGGGGATTGCTACGACATCTTTAGGCCTCGCGTTGATTGTACGTATCCGCGAGGCTTATGACACTATCGAAGAAGAAGAGATTTTAAAAATAGAACGCCAAATGACTGCCGAAGATAACAAAGAATACGGTGCTGCTATGGGTGGACGCGCATAATGGCTGCCGAAGAAACGCATCACGTTGCAAAAACGTTTATGGATCACTTGCCTGTTCTACAGGTTGTAATCCCTTTATTTGCGGCACCTATTATAATCTTTATTGGCAAACGCAGCCTTGCATGGCCAATTGCTTTTGCTGCCAGTGCTGCAGCATTTGTAATTTCGTGTCTCTTGCTGATGCAAGTCTTAGATGGTGGGTTTATCTCATACCATGTTGGGGGGTGGGCGCCGCCTCTTGGTATCGAATACCGTATTGATGCTGCTAGCGCCCTAGTATTGGCTTTGATCTCAGGAATTGGCACAATCGTTTTGCCTTTTGCCTATGAAAGTGTGAAGGCCGAAATCCCAAAGAAGAACCACACGTTATTTTACGCTTGTTTTATGCTGTGTTTCACAGGTCTTTTGGGCATGGTCGCCACGGGCGATGCATTCAATGTATTTGTGTTCTTAGAGATTTCATCACTGTCTACGTATGTTCTAGTTGCTCAAGGCGCTGAGCATAATAAGCGCGCATTAACAGCAGCTTATGATTATCTTATTATGGGTACGATTGGTGCCACTTTCTTTATCATCGGGCTTGCGATGCTCTACATGGCAACAGGTACCTTAAACATGGCTGACCTTGCTGACCGTATCGCTGAGGAGGGCACAAATCGTACAATTCGTGCGGCATTTGCATTCATCGTAGTTGGTATGGGGCTAAAGGTTGCGATTTATCCACTACACCATTGGTTGCCAAATGCATATACATTCGCGCCGTCTGCTGTATCTGTATTCTTAGCAGCGACAGCAACCAAAGCAGCGATATACGTTTTGCTGCGTTTCATGTTCTCAGTGTTCAACCCAGGTTTCGTGTTCGAAGAATGGACATTATATATCGTCTTTATTCCGTTCTCTTTACTCGCAATGTTTGCAGCTTCCTTCGTTGCAGTCTTCCAAACCAACATCAAACGTATGTTGGCGTATTCGTCTATCGCACAAATTGGCTACATGCTCCTTGGTATAGCAATGCTGAACGCAACTGGCCTATCAGCAACGCTTGTGCATTTGGTCAACCACGGTATTACCAAAGCTGCTCTGTTTATGGGGGTTGGCGCAATGCTGCTATATTCAGGCGGTGCATTCTATAACAACCTAAATGGCTTAGGTCGTAAAATGCCGCTTACAGGTGCAGCTATGATCGCAAGTGGCCTCAGCCTTATTGGTGTGCCAGGAACAGCGGGTTTCATTTCGAAATGGGTTTTGGTTCAAGCAGCTTTTGAAAATGGTTGGTGGATTATCGCGATTGCAATCATGTTGTCATCGCTTTTGGCTGTGATTTACGTTTGGCGGATATTTGAAGTGTTATACCTCACGGAACCAAACCCAGACAGCACAGCTAAAGAAGCACCAATCACTATGCTTATCCCAATGTGGATACTCGCGGGTGCTTGTATCTGGTTTGGTTTTGACACTGAATTAACACTCGGCTCTGCGCAAGTTGCAGCTGAAGGTCTGCTGGCGGGTTCCGCTGGTATGGCGCATTAAAGGGGGTAGGGGACATGGAAACATCAACAGCTCTATTTCTAACAATGCTTATCCCAACAGTCGCAATGGCTGGGAACATGGCATTCAAAGACCGTGAAAACCTGCGTGATGGCTTTACATTTATCTGTGCGCTTCTAACATTTGCATGTGTCCTGTGTATTCTATGTGCAGTTGGTAACGGCACAATGGAAGAGATCGCGTTGTTCGAAGTCGTCTCAGGCTTAACAATCGCTTTCCACGTTGAACCACTGGGCCTGATGTTCGCAATCATCGCATCTGGTTTATGGATACTGACGCATCTTTATGGCATCGGCTACATGCGCGGAAACAACGAAGGCAATCACGCACGTTTCTTTGCCTGTTTCAGCATCGCAATCGCAGCCGTTATGGGCATCGCGTTCGCGTCTAACATGTTCACATTGTTTGTGTTTTACGAAATCCTTACGCTATCCACATATCCACTGGTCGCCCACAAAGGCACCAAAGATGCCATCATCGGTGCTCGTATCTATTTGGGTATATTGATCGGCACATCAATTGCACTTCTTCTAACAGGTGTGATCTGGACATTCGTTGCCGCTGGTACATTGGACTTTGTACAAGGTGGTATCCTCGAAGGTAAAATCGCCCCAAGCTTAGTACCAATCCTATTAGCACTATACGCATTCGGTATTGGTAAAGCAGCATTGATGCCATTCCATCGCTGGCTGCCTGCCGCGATGGTCGCACCCACACCTGTATCTGCTCTTTTACACGCCGTTGCTGTTGTGAAGGCTGGTGTATTCTCAATTCTTAAAGTCGGAATCTATATCTTTGGCATCGACTTTCTTGCCCAAACAGGTGCCTCAGAATGGCTAATGTGGTTGGCGGCTTATTCTATCATCGCCGCATCGGTTGTTGCGATGACCAAGGACAATCTGAAAGCACGTCTTGCCTATTCTACCGTATCCCAACTGTCCTACATAACGCTTGGTATGGCACTGGCCACCAGCATGGGCGCATTGGGTGGCGGGATGCATATCGCGATGCATGCGATGGGCAAGATTACATTGTTCATGTGTGCGGGTTCAATTTACGTGGCTTACCATAAAACCGAAATCAGCCAGATGCAGGGTCTTGGTCGCATCATGCCGATCACATTCATTGCATTCCTAGTAGGCGCTTTGTCTATCATTGGCTTGCCACCTTTGGGTGGTTCATGGCCGAAGTTCTTATTGATGGTAGGTGCCGCAGATGCGGGTCACCAAATTATCATTGCGGTTTTAATGCTCAGCTCACTCTTAAACGTAGCCTATCTTTTGCCAATCGTTGGGCGCGGTTTTTATCGACCAGCAACAGACAATAAACTGCCAACATCATTTGCAGAGGCACCTTTGCTATGTTGGCTGCCACCTGCAATCACGGCATTTGGTTGTTTAATTTTATTCCTATACGCAGGCGCAATCCAAGATTTCCTTGCGCCAATCGTCGGTCTGTAAAGGGGTTCGAAGATGGCTAAAACACCAAAAGATGATCCAGCGAACTACCCTGCATTAGGACGGTGGTTAATGTTCTTGGACAAAAAGAAAAACGTCGACCGTATCGTTTATGGGCTTTATGCGCTTTGCACAGCGCTCTTTTTGGCTGACTTTTTCTACTATAAAAAAGTCTACATGGACCTTGAAAAATTTCCAGGTTTCTATGCCCTTTATGGTTTCTTCATGTGTGCAGCATTGGTGGTTTGTGCCAAATTAATGCGCCGCTTCCTGATGCGCCCTGAAGATTATTATGCGCCATATGATGTCGAGGCCGAAGAATACCCTGAAGAAGATTTAGATCGGGAGAGCGTCAATGATTGATCCGTTCCCACCATTTTTGATTTTTCTAATAGGTGCTGCAATATTGCCGCTGATTCCACAGGGTAACTTGCGCGCCGCAGTTTCTTTAATTTTCCCAGTTATCAGTGCATGGTTGATCTGGACGATGCCAGAAGGTTTGCATCTGCCAGTTACCTTTGTTGGGCTGGACCTAACGGTGTTGCGCGTCGACAAACTGTCTACAATCTTTGGCCTTATCTTCTCTCTCGCTGCATTTTTATCTCTACTTTATGCATGGCATGTGCGCGACACAGTGCAACAAATCTCAGCGTTATTGTATGCAGGTTCTGCTATAGGGGCCGTTTTTGCTGGTGATTTGATCACACTCTTCTTCTTCTGGGAAGGTACTGCAATTGCATCTGTATTCCTAATTTGGGCGCGCAGAACCGAAGGTGCTTATCACACAGGAATGCGTTATCTAATTATTCAAATCGCATCAGGTGTGATCTTGATTGCGGGGGCGGCTCTTTATTTCCGCACAACAGGCAACGTTGAATTCACGAATATGAGTGATTTGTTTGCTGCAGGTGATATCGGCACGATCTTGATCTTCTTTGCCTTTGGCATCAAATGTGCGTTCCCATTACTGCACAATTGGTTGCAGGATAGTTATCCAGCAGCAACGATTACCGGCACAGTAATCTTGTCTTCGTTTACTACAAAGCTAGCCGTGTACTCATTGGCGCGTGGTTTTCCTGGTACAGAAATATTGATTTACATTGGTGCGGTGATGACACTGTTCCCGATCTTCTATGCCGTAATCGAAAACGATCTACGCCGTGTTTTGGCTTATTCTTTGAACAATCAGCTTGGCTTTATGGTGGTTGGCGTTGGTATCGGTACAGAGCTTGCTTTGAATGGTACAGCAGCACATGCTTTTGCGCATATTCTTTATAAGTCACTATTGTTTATGTCAGTGGGTGCTGTGTTGTTCCGTACGGGTACAGCTAAAGGGTCTGAACTTGGTGGGCTTTATAAAACAATGCCATTGACTATGATTTTTTGTGTGATTGGTGCGGCTTCTATTTCAGCCTTCCCACTGTTCTCAGGCTTTATTTCAAAATCATTGATCCTATCAGCAGCAGCACATGATCATTACTATGTCATATGGGCCATTCTGTTGTTCGCATCTGCAGGTGTGTTCCACCATTCTGGCATCAAGATCCCGTATTTTGTGTTCTTCGCACATGATAGTGGCCTACGCCCGAAAGAAGCACCGTGGAATATGTTGTTGGCAATGGGGCTGACCTCATTCTTGTGTATTGCAGTAGGTGCTTACCCAGAACCACTTTATAATTTACTGCCTTACGAAGTGGATTATGTACCCTATACAACAACACACGTGATCACACAGTTGCAGTTGTTGTTCTTCTCTGCACTCGCCTTCACAGTATTGATGCGTACTGGGATTTATCCGCCAGAGTTGAAATCAATTAATATTGATACTGATTGGATTTATCGCAAAGCTGGACCAAAAGTGATTTATTGGTTCACTTGGGTGATTGGGTCATTCTACAATTGGATCACAACATTGATGTCAAAAACAACGGAAAGAACGATTAAACGTTTGTATCGTTCCCACGGTCCAGAGGGTCAAATGGCACGCAGCTGGCCAACAGGAGCGATGGTTTTGTCTATCGCAGTTCTGTTAGGTGCATCGTTACTTGTGAGCTTCTTAGTATAGCTTAGATATAAGCTGCCCACGCAAGTCCTGCGATGATTGAGCCAACGATACCAAAGGTAAGATATGCGATAAACACGCGTGTCTTAACCAATGCCCAGACGGCAATTGCCGCTGGGATACAACTGATACCACCTGCCATCATAAAGCTCATGGCAGCACCTTGTGACATACCTTGTTCGATCAAGCCTTGAACAAGTGGCGCTGCGGCATAGCCATTTAAATAGGCGGGCGCGCCAACAAATGCCCCTAGAATAATGGTGCCTAAACCATCGCCGCCTAAAAAGCCTGCAATCCATTCCGCAGGGACGAAACGCAGCATTAATGCTTCAAATAAATAAGCAAGTGTTAACCATTTGATTAGGAATAATGCATTCTCAATCGCAACATCTTTGAATGTATTCACACGGTCGGATTCTGTCCAAAATTTCCAGACTGGTTTTCCAGAAAGCGGGTCAGAGCCACAGCAGCTGTTGCATGTTGAGGGTGCGTTTTCCTTTAATGGGTTTGTAAAAATAGGCGATGTATTAAACAACATCACACCAAAGCCGCCCATCATGCCAATACTGACAGCAGCAATTGTTTTACCAATGGCGAAATCGACGCCTAAAGTACCTGAAGTGATCATAAACATCGGAGGATCCATGATAGGCGAAGCAAGCCAGAATGCCATAACAGCAGAAAGAGGGGTTCCCAATGCCAGCAAAGCAGCCACAAAAGGAATGACTTCGCATGAGCAAAATGGAAGCAACCCACCAACCATAGAAGCTAATATAACCATTCTAAGCTGGTTGCCTTGAAATGCGGACGCGACAAGTGCTTCTGCACCAGAAGCACGAAGATAGGCAACTAACAGAACTGCGAAAGTGATGAATATTCCTGTATATGCGATGTTCTGTACGGTGAATTTTAATAGATAGCCAAGATCATTTGGTACAATGATCGCCACGGCCAGTACTACGACCACAATAGCGACCCATGCACCATCTAAGTTGCGCAGAGATAGTTTTTTAGCGGAACTCGACGACGTCGTATCAGTCATGGTTATGTCCTTCATGCGAGTTTTTACTGTCAGCACAACAATTATGCAGCAGGAATTTTGAAAGGGCTTCAATCACATCATATGCAACCGATGTGCAGATAATTGTGCGCCCTTGCTTGGCTTGGACAACCAGATCGGCGGCTGTTAGAAATTTCAAGTGATGGGTCAATGTTGACCCTGTCACCCCTGTTTTCTCACCAAGGTCGCCCATCGACAAACCGTCAGGCCCAGCACGGACAAGAGTTTGTAAAACGCTTAAGCGTTGTTCAGACCCCAATGCGGCAAAGGCACTGGCGGCTTGTTCTAGGGAGAGTTTTGTTTCATCGAATCTGTTCATATTTCGATAATTGTAGAAATATCGAAATAAGGCAAGCTTTTTATTTCGATAAGCATCGAAATGAATTTTATGTATGCTTGGGTGTTTCTATCTTCTGAATATTCGGCCACTATTATATCTAAGGCCTTATGGGGGGTATTTATGATGTTCGAAACTTTTAAATCAGGTGTCAAATCTGTAAATGGCGTCGAGATCAGTTTCGTAACAGCAGGAAAAGGTCCACCTGTTTTATTGCTGCATGGTTTTCCCCAATGCAAAGCACTATGGGCAAAAGTGGCGCCCTTGCTTAGCAAGGACTACACTGTTGTATGCGCTGATTTGCGGGGATACGGTGATAGCTCGAAACCTGCAAACAGGCCAGATAACATGCCTTATTCTTTCAGGGAAATGGCTCGTGATCAAACAGAGCTTATGATGTCGTTAGGATATGATAGGTTTCATGTGGTGGGACATGATCGCGGTGGGCGTGTATCGCATCGTATGGCTAAGGATTTCCCAAATAAAGTTCTTTCGCTCACTGTTATGGATATTGTCCCAACGTTGTATTTGTATGACAACACAAACCAATTGAGCGCGAGCACATATTGGCATTGGTATTTCTTGATCCAACCCGCACCTTTTCCTGAAACATTGATCAATGGTGACCCAGACCATTTTTTCGAAACGTGTCTTGTGGGGTGGGGGGCAGCATCACTGGTTGATTTCGATGCAAGCCAGGTTGCCGCGTATCGTGCAACATGGCATGATACTGATGCAGTACATGCTGCATGTAATGATTACCGAGCAGCGGCAACGATTGATTTGGAACATGACAGAGCTGACTATAAGACCAAGGTACAATGCCCAAGTTTGGTGATGTATGGTGCAACAGGTGCAATGGGAAAAATGTTTGATGTGCCGCAAACATGGAAAGATCAATTGGCGCAAATGAATAATTGTCCAATTGAAGGAGGGCATTTTTTTATAGATGAAAAGCCTGATGAAGTGGCCCGCGCGCTGAAAGAGTTTCTAGGATAATGTATAAAGATCTAAAACATATAAGCACTGCAATCAAAGGCTGTGATATTTGTGCGGATCGTTTTGCTGTTACAGAAACCAGACATCAACCACGCCCTGTTGCATGGCTGTCTGAAACAGCGCCTATTCTAATCGCAGGCCAAGCGCCAGGCGCGCGTGTACATGAAAGCGGGCGTCCCTTTACAGACCCATCAGGAGACCGTTTGCGGGACTGGTTGGATGTTGACGAGCAAACGTTTTACGATCGCAGTAAGTTTTCAATTCTACCAATGGCATTTTGTTTCCCAGGATATAATGACAAAGGCGCTGATCTGCCTCCACCACCTATATGTGCGAAAACATGGCGAGCAGAAGCAATGATCCATATGCCGCAAATAAAGTTGATCCTTTTAATAGGTGGTTATGCGCAAAAATGGCATTTGCCCGAAACAAAAAAACAAACGGTGACCGAACGTGTTGCGGGATGGCAAGCGCATGCGCCGTTCATTTTCCCATTGCCACACCCTTCTTGGCGCAATACTGGATGGCTGAAAAAGAATCCATGGTTCGAAGCCGATCTTTTACCCGTATTACGCAAGCAGGTTTCGACTTTAGTGAAAGAGTGACAATGACACCGTTAGATGCTGCACATGCTGAAATGGAAGCAAATTCAGATATAGATGCATTCCGTTTACAGTTCTATGAACGTCTCGCGGACAGTGAATTGTTTTTATTGTTAGAAGAAGAGCCAACCGAAGACATGGCCAAGCCAATGTTATTTCCTGTCGAGGATCAACAGTTTGCACTGGTATTTGATAGTGAGGAACGGTTGGTCGAATTTGCTCAACAATCTGCACCCTTTGTTAGCTTAAGCGGTCGCTCCATCGCTCAGATGTTGAATGGTCAGAGCATTGGCTTGGGGGTGAATTTGTCAGTTGCTCCTTCTTCGATGTTATTACCAAGCGAGGCCGTTGGTTGGTTAGCAGAAACATTATCGGTTGAACCGGAACAAGCGCAAGCAAAGCCTGTCGCGATTTATGCGCCAAAGTCCGTACCAGAAGTGTTAGTAACTTCTCTAGATACAAAATTGGCTGCCATGGCAGGTTTGGCAAAAGCCGCATATTTGGCAGAAGTAGAGTATGAAGACGCGCCACGTGGGCATGTGATCGCATTTGTGGAAGCGATTGAGGCAGCACAACCAGCAATCACATCTGCAGTTGCAGAGGCATTAACTTTCAGCGGTATTGAAGCGGGAACATTAGATGTTTTGTTCTTGCGAACGACAGACCCAATCTATGACCTTATGTCTAAAGTTGCACTGCGTTTTGATTTGCCAGAATTGTTGGAACCCAAAGCACAAGTCATGGAAGCTCCAGGTTCAAATCCAGACAAGCCACCAAAACTGCATTAATATCCTGCGTTGCGATTGACGAGGTGTAAAAAAGGCTTGCCGGTTTCACCACGTTTGAAGTTTTCAATAACAACAGGAATAGCTGTTTCTAAACGTGTTTCCGATGCGATATGGGGTGTTACTAAAACATTTGGATGCGCCCAATAAGGATGAGTGTCTGGCAACGGTTCCGTCCGAAATACATCGAGAGTAGCTGCTGCAACCTGACCTGTATTTAAAGCATCAATCAAATCAGTATCATTGATCAATGTCCCACGGCCTGGGTTGATAATACACACTCCAGATTTCATTTTGCGAATAGTTGTTTTGTTGATGATATTTTGAGTTTGTGGCGTATCTGGCATGAGAAGAACCAAAATATCAGACTGTTCTAAAACATGATTAAGGCCATCGTCGCCCGCATAACATGATATGATGTCATCTGTTTTTAAATTACGTGACCACCCTATAACGTTAAAACCCTGTTTTGCTACGGAATGTGCGCAATACATTCCAAGTTCACCTATCCCTAAAAAACCGACAGCGCGCTGTCTCGCTAGGCAGGGAACATCAGTGTTTAACCACTCACCTGCTTGTGCATTTGCAAATCGATCTGTTCCCAAATGATGTCGCATTACATGACCTAATACATAATCTGACATACCTGCACTCATTCCAGGATCAACCATGCGAGCCAAAGTCTGGGTGAGGGTTCTATTATTCAGCGCTGTATCCACACCAGCCCATATGCTTTGGACTAATTTGACATTGGTGAAACGACTAAAGTTTGTAACTGGCCCTGTTGGGGCATAAATAATATAATCGATGTTCTCGGGGTTCGACCTATCTCGAGTAAGTTCTATGTCTAAATTAGCTTCACGAAAGCCATTTTCTAAAGCATCTTTATATATGGGCCAAAGTGCTTCGCGTGCCGTGAATAAGGCGCGGCTCATTGCGCAAATAAACCTTCGGTTTTGGCAAAGCCTTTGACTTCGATTGGATTGCCAGATGGATCGCGAAAGAACATAGTACTTTGCTCCCCTGGTTCCCCTGCAAAACGTGTTGTCGGGGGTAGAACAAAATCTAAATTAGTTTTTTGCAATCTGTTTGCCAATTTATCCCAATCCGTTTTATCTAATACAATGCCCATATGGGGCATCGGGACCATGTGATCTCCAACTTTGCCTGTATTGGTCGTTTCAAAAGGTACGCCCAGGTGCAGTGAAATTTGATGTCCAAAAAAATCAAAGTCTACCCAAGTATCTGTGCTGCGTCCTTCTTTACATCCTAAGACGCCGCCATAAAAATCACGTGCTTTGTCTAAGTCGGTTACATGGTATGCGAGATGAAAAACAGACATGGTTAAACTCCTGCTTAATTTTTATCGAGGCCTATGAACATGTGCGCTTTGAACCAAACCAAAGCCCATCATAAGAACCAACATGGCAGAACCTCCGTAGCTTACAAGGGGTAATGGCACACCCACGACTGGAGCAAGCCCCATAACCATGGACATATTCACAGCGAAATAGAAAAAGAAAGTGGCGGATATGCCAAGGGTTATTAACGCTCCAAATCTATTGGCATTTGAAGCGGCTGATGCCACGCAAAACATTACGATCAATAGATAGATGACAAGCAGTGCGATGCCGCCAATAAAACCAAACTCTTCTGCCAAAGTTGTAAAGATAAAGTCGGTATGTTTTTCAGGTAGAAAGTTTAAACGGCTTTGTGTGCCTTGCATGAACCCCCGCCCAGAAAAACCGCCAGATCCCAGAGCAATTTTTGATTGGGTGATATGGTAACCAGCTCCTAAAGGATCGTTTGACGGGTCTATAAATGTTGCAATACGTTTGTATTGGTAATCCTTTAGAATCTGCCAAGATTGCCCCTTTGATATCAGAACTGCATAAACCAATCCTGCAGCTGCTGCCCCACCTGTCGCAAAATACCACCAGCTTACACCTGCAATGAACATCATTACGGCAGCTCCTGCAAATAAAAGCATAGCTGTTCCCAGATCAGGTTGGCGTAAAACCAATGCCACTGGTAGTAATGTTAACAGAAGTGGAGGCAGCAACCATTGCGGTTTTGAAACCAAGGAACGGTCCAGCCATGAATAATAGTAAGCTAAGACCATAACCAATGTAATTTTCATCAACTCAGATGGTTGTAACCGCATAAAACCTAAGTCTATCCAACGTTGCGAACCTTTCCCAACATCCCCAAAATATTCCACAACCACCAGCAATGCTAATGCGAAAAGGTATGCAAAGAATGATAGGCTTCGATAGGCTGAAATAGGGATGAAGGCCATGATGGTCATCAATGTTAAACCCATTGCAAATCTTACCATCTGCGGCCTTGCCCATCGGTTAATATCTCCGTCGGCTACTGAAAACAGCATTAAAAAGCCAACGGAACAGGCGGCGATGATAAGCAGAGTTAAAGCCCAGTTGTAGGCTAATATCTTTCCAAACCCAGACGGTAAATTATCGTTGTTCAGATCATAATAGCTCATGCGCGATCCTTTGGGTTGGATTGCAAGATAGGTGTTTGTTCATCTGGATCGTCTGTGCGGCGTTTTTGCGATGGCAAAGGCCCATATCCATGATCATCGCGTTGGAGAGCGGCGAGCATGATGTCGCGTGCAATGGGTGCTGCTGCTTTTGAACCGCCGCCACCATGTTCAACGATGACCGATACTGCATATTTGGGGTTGTCGTAAGGTGCATAACCAACAAACAAAGCATGGTCGCGGCGTTCCCATGGTAAATCCTCATTGCGGATCACACCACGTGCACGTTCTGCCTTGGTAATGAAACGCACTTGACTGGTCCCTGTTTTTCCAGCCATTTCCATACCCTTGGTCCGAATACGTGAGCCGCGTGCTGTACCACGTGCACCATTAACAACTTCAAACATTCCGCGGCGTACTAATTCTAGGTGTTCTGGGTTGATATCAATCGCATCCGTTCCCTTAATCGGCACAAGATCATCACCAATGGTGTTGATCAATCTAGGTTGAATATTTGTACCAGAACCCAGCCGTGCTGTCATGATGGCTAGCTGTAAAGGAGACGCCAATGTAAAGCCTTGGCCAATACCTGCATTCAATGTGTCGCCGACGACCCAATCTTTACCCTTAACGGATTGTTTCCAAGCTTTTGTCGGTGCTAGACCTTCGCGAATGGCAGGTAGCGGTAAATCATGACGTGTGCCTAAACCTAAGCGCCGCGCCATTTCAGAAATCTTCTCGATGCCAACGCGTTCTGCAATGTCATAGAAATATACATCACAAGACTCGCGCAATGACCGTACTAGATCAACACGGCCATGGCCGCCGCGTTTCCAGCAATGGAATCTGCGTCCGTACACTTCGACGTGACCAAGACAGCGTATTTGTTCGTCTGTTTTGACGACACCCGCTTCAAGTGCTGCTAACGCAACAATCATTTTATAGGTTGAACCAGGTGGGTATGTCCCCGAAACTGTTTTATTTGCCAAAGGACGAAACTTGTTTTCGTTTAATGCCTTCCAATCAGGAACGGATATACCTGTTACAAACTTATTCGCATCAAACGTTGGCGCAGAAGCCAAAGCTAAAATATCACCGTTGCGTACATCCATAACAACGGCGGCAGCACTCTGCGCGCCAATGCGTTCAAGTGCGGTTCTTTGAATTGCGCTGTCGATTGTTAATTGCAAGTTTTGCCCTGCTTCACCAGCTTTGCTGTCAATCTCTCGCATAATCCGCCCACGAGAGTTGACTTCAACGCGTTTAATCTCAGCTTTGCCACGCAGGGCTTTGTCTACACGAGTTTCAATGCCGTTTTTCCCGATTTGGAAGCGAGGGATGCGCAGAAGTGGATCATCATCTTCGGTCTTACTCAGATCATAATCGCTTACGGGGCCAACATATCCTATTATATGGCAATATTCGTGTGGGGCTGGATATTGACGGTAAGACCCAACAATAGGGGTAACACCAGGCAAGGAAGGTGCGTTTGCAGCAACACTGGCAACATGTTCCCATGTAATATCTTCTGTCACGGTTACAGGAACCCACGGTCTGCGTTTAGACATATTTTCTAATATATCGCTAATATCATTATCAGAGATTGGAACAATTTCTGATAATTTGCGCAAAACCTCTTTGGGGTTTGTGGCTTGTTCGCGTACCATTTGAATGCGGTAAACTGGTGTATTAATAGCAATAGCTGTGCCTCTACGATCGTAGATTAATCCGCGTGTCGGTGGCACCAATTGTAAATTGATACGGTTCTCTTCTGCCAATAGTCGAAATTGTTCGGATTGTTTCACACCAAGTTGGCGCATACGCAGGGCAAGAACACCCATAAACACAACCTGTAGTCCCATAAGTATGAAAGCACGGCGGGACATCCTCTTTGATGGTTTTTTGTCTCTCTCAGGCCGCCTCATATCTTTTGGCCTTTAACATCAAACTCACCTAGGGCAGGTTTGCGCACTCTCAACACATATGTGATGATGAACAGCACAATTGGGTAAGACAGTACTGTAAAAATGAATTGCCAAAGCAAATTGTAAAATGGCGGCGTTGGAACAATCGACATGACAAGGAATATTTGATTTACCGCTAATGCGAGTATGAAAATCGTTGAAATGGCTATCCATTCAAAGGGGAAAAGGTTTTCACGAAACGCATTACGATTTGCGCGTAAAACCTCTGTCATGATGAGTATAGAGGCGGTCCAAACGCCAAATGGTCTGGACTCAAAGACGTCGAATGTAAAATAGATTATACCAATGAGCCAAAAAGGAACGATCTCTGGCCTACGGATGATAAACGCACAGATGGCACAAAACATAATATCTGGTGATGGTAATGCACCTGGAATTAAGGAAAATGGGATCAACTGGTAAAAAATAATCAGGCAAGCAAATAGAAAAAGTGCCACTTGTCTTAACCAGTTTAGATTAAGCTTTGTGTCTTTCATCCGTCCACACCTTCTGCTGCTTGTTCCACGTCTTCAGGTAGCTTTGGTCCTATTAAACGATCAGGATCAGTGATGGGTAAACCAGGTGAATGACGTACAATACGCATGAATTCTAAACGGCTGTAATCGGCAGATAGCCGAACACGAAAGCGGTTATCAGACGTCAGAACTGCCTGACCAACCAAAAGATCTGGTGGAAAAACACCACCATCGCCCGAGGTTACAATACGATCCCCAGGTTGGACCAAATCGGTATTTTCGATGAAATCCAAAACAGGAAGCAAACTGTTGTCCCCTGTGAGAATAGCTTTTTGGTTAGACGGTTTGATCGTTACGGGCACATTACTGTTGCTATCTGTCAGGAAAACAACACGAGATGAGTTTTTACCCACACCAGAAATGCGCCCCAATAATCCCAATCCGTCCATTGCGGCCCAACCATCAACAACACCATCGTTTTGGCCAAGATTAATCAGCGCTGATTGACGAAATGGACTACCAGAGTCTGTTAAAACAACGCCCGATATGAACGACAGTTTTGCAGGCAATTTAACATTGTTCAAATCCAGCAAACGTGCCTTTTCCTGCTCCAGTTGAATAGCGGCTTCACGCCAAGCTTTCATTTGTTGCAATTCACGGCGAAGTTCTTGGTTTTGCTCATAGATGCGACCATATGATTGGAAATCATCTACGATCTGCGAAATCCGAGTTATCGGTGCAAGAGCCCATTCCATATTGGGCACGACTTTATCCAAAATAGAAACACGCAGCTGTTCAGCGCGTGGGTTATCAATTCGCCAGAACAGGAAAATAAGGAATAAAAAGAAAAGCGTTAGGCCAAACAAAACCTGACGAATGGATCGCCCAAAATTTATGTCCTGACCGTTTTGTTTTGCCATGTCCTATACCTTGGAAATGACGGCTAATGTATCAGCTGTCATAATCGATGACATGGGCCAGTTGCTTTGCAAACTCCAAAGACATGCCTGTGCCCACGGCAACACAATTCAAACTTTCATCCGCTACTGAAATCGACAATCCTGTTTGCTCGCGCAATGCAAGATCCAGTTCCCCTAGCAATGCGCCACCGCCTGTTAGCATCACACCCCGATCGACAATGTCAGCGGCCAAATCTGGTGGCGTGCTTTCCAAAGCTTGCATAACAGCTTCGCAAATTTGCTGTACAGGCTCTGCTAAAGCTTCAGCAACTTGTGCTTGGTTTAACTCAACTTCTTTTGGAACGCCATTCAACAGATCGCGACCACGGATAATCATCTTCTCGCCAATGCCATTCTCAGGAATGCGTGCTGAACCGATTGTTGTTTTGATACGTTCAGCAGTAGCTTCACCAACCAATAGGTTTTGTTGACGGCGCAGGTATGAAATCAAAGCTTCGTCCATACGGTCACCACCCACACGAACAGAACGCGCATAAACGATGTCACCCAAAGACATCACAGCAACCTCGGTTGTACCACCACCGATATCCACAACCATTGAACCTGTTGGTTCTTGAATTGGCATACCAGCGCCCAAAGCCGCAGCAATTGGTTCAGCAATCAAACCAGCCTTGCTTGCACCTGCAGACAATACAGATTGGCGAATGGCGCGTTTTTCAACTGGCGTCGCGCCATGTGGAACACAAACGATGATGCGTAGCTTAGACAAAGGCGAACGTCTGTGGGCTTTGGTGATGAAATGTTTGATCATTTCTTCGGCTGTATCAAAGTCAGCGATAACACCATCACGCATTGGGCGAATAGCTTCAATTGATCCAGGTGTACGGCCCATCATCAACTTCGCATCTTCGCCAACAGCCAAAACGCGCTTCACGCCGTCTTTTACATGATAAGCCACAACAGAAGGTTCATTTAGAACAATTCCCTTACCTTTGACATAGATCAGCGTGTTCGCTGTACCCAAATCGATTGCCATGTCAGAAGAAAAAATGCCTAAAAGGTTACCAAGCATATACTGCGCCCCATCTTGAATTACACGTTTCAAGACTCACCTTGAAAGCCTTAATCTTATAGGTTGCGAACCCCTTTCACGTAAAGGGGGATTCAGGGCTAAATACCCTACGTCGCACAATAAATAACGATTTAGGCGAAGTTTTGCCCCGAATCTTTAAAATTGTACGAAACGAATGCAGGGTTTCTCCTGCATTCGTATGTATTTTAAGAGATTAAGTCACTCAGCGTCAGGTGCAGTCTTTTCGCGTCGAACCAATAGCTTGTTCAACGCATTCACATACGCCTTGGCCGATGCCACAACCGTATCTGTATCCGCCGATTGACCTGTTGCGATCTTACCGTTCTCTTCCATGCGCACAGAAACTGTTGCTTGGGCATCTGTACCCTCGGTCACAGCATGCACTTGATAGACATTCAATGACGCATCATGCGGGAACAAAGCTTTCACAGCATTAAACGTCGCATCCACAGGGCCATCGCCAGTTGCTGTCACTTGATGATCTACGCCATCAATGGTCATGGTTAAATCTGCAGATTGTGGAGCTTCTGTTCCGCAAATCACACGAAGGAATTTCACCTGCAAGAAATCATATTCCTGATGCGTGCCTTCGTCAGAAACCAAAGCAATCAAATCATCGTCGTAAACTTCTTTCTTGCGGTCAGCTAAAGCTTTGAAGCGAACGAAAACGTCTTTCAACTGATTGTCGCCCAACTCATAGCCTAAATCAGCCAACTTAGAACGCAAGGCCGCGCGGCCAGAGTGTTTGCCCATCACCAAATTAGTCTCAGACAAACCCACATCTTCTGGGCGCATGATCTCGAACGTATCAGCAGATTTTAACATACCGTCTTGGTGAATGCCGCTTTCATGGGCAAAAGCGTTTTTACCAACAATCGCTTTGTTGTTCTGAACTGCAAAGCCTGAAACAGTCGCCACACGGCGGCTTAGGTTCATTAATTTCGTTGTATCAATACCTGTTGCATAAGGCATGATGTCATTGCGAACCCGCATCGCCATCACAACTTCTTCCAACGCAGTGTTACCTGCACGTTCGCCTAAACCATTGATAGTGCACTCAATTTGACGTGCGCCACCTTCAACAGCAGCCAATGCATTGGCTGTCGCCATGCCAAGGTCATTATGGCAATGGGTGGCAAAAATAATCTCGTCGGCACCTGGAACACGTTCCAACAACATACGGATAATATCGGCGCTTTCACGCGGCGCAGTATAACCTACAGTGTCGGGAATATTGATTGTTGTAGCACCTGCTTTGATCGCAGTTTCCACAACGCGGCACAAATAATCTTCTTCGGTACGTGTTGCATCCATTGGTGACCATTGAATGTTGTCACACAAATTACGCGCATGGCTAACCGTCTGATGAATGCGGTCTACCATCTCGTCCATCGTCAAATCAGGGATCGCGCGATGCTGCGGGGATGTACCGATAAATGTGTGGATACGCGGCTGTGCTGCATGTTTCACGGCTTCATAGCAACGGTCAATATCGCGCTCAATTGCACGGCTCAAACCACAGATTACAGAGTTCTTTGACCGTTTAGCAATCTCTGACACCGCTGCAAAATCACCCTCAGATGCAATTGGGAAGCCTGCTTCAATAATATCGACGCCCATTTCATCCAATAGGCTGGCAATTTCCAACTTTTCATTATGGCTCATTGTGGCGCCAGGACTTTGTTCGCCGTCGCGCAATGTTGTGTCAAAGATCAAGACGCGGTCTTGTTTAGATGTATCAGTCATTTTGGTATCTCGTTTTTATACTTAGCTTTTCAGTCTCATATTTGCGCGAATTTCATACCCTCTGAGCGCACGCGCCATTAAGACACGCTCAGAGGCGGCTAAGCAGAATTAGCGCAAGTAGATTCAGACCCAAAAGAGCCGATCTATGAATGATATGTGCGCCAGTTTTCATGGAAATGACTTATAGCGGGATTCGCAGGGAATGGAAGAGGGCAGTTCAAAGCTATTCCATTTACTAATGTACTGATTTATGTCCAAGCTTGAACAATCAATGAAAGTACAGATATGACGATCCTCCAACACACAACTGATTACGCAAAATTACCTGCCGAAACACTTGCAGCTTTTCAAGGTATTCCTGCGGCTGTGATCTCCGATGCTGTTGGTGAACGTATGACTATGGGTGGCGCAATTAACCCATTAACACGTGAAATGCGTATTTGTGGCCAAGCGCGCACAGCGGATTGCTTATCAGGGGACAACAGCCCAATCCGTGTCGCCTTACAAATTGCTGAAGCTGGCGAAGTCATCGTTGCAGATGCCAAAGCCTACGAAGAACGTGCAGTACTTGGCGGTTTGATCGCTTTGTTTGCTATGGAGCAAAAAGTAGGTGGTCTGGTCATAGACGGTTCTGTCCGTGACAGCGAAGAAATTATCGAAGCAGGCTTAAATGTCTTTTGCCGTTCAGTTGTACCATGCCGCCCCAAGCGCCAAAACGAAGGTGCAATCGATGCTGATATTACATGCGGTGGTGTAAAATTGCGCTCAGGTGACCTTGTTATTGGCGATGCCGATGGTGTTGTGGTTGTGCCCCTCGCGCGTGTGGATGAAGTGCTGCAAGCAGCCCAAGCGATCCTCGCAAAAGAAGCCAAATTAATGGAAAGCTTGCAAAACGGCGGTACATTAGCAGAATACATGGGCAAAGTAGAGGTTCGAAAAGTATAAGGATAGTGAATGGCAGCAGCTAAAAAAACACTCATCATAGGAGCATCAGGCGGCATAGGGTCCGCTTTGGCGCAATTATGTAATGAACGTGGCTATGCCGTATCTACCATATCTCGCCGCGACGACGGCCTAGATATCACTGACGAAGACAGCATCAAAGCCGCCGCAGATACCATAGCAGGCGGCCTTGATATGATCGTCATTGCCACAGGCGTATTAGAGGTGGATGGGCTGCGTCCCGAAAAAACTATCCAATCCATGACAGCCGAAAAATTGATGACGCAATTCCAAATCAATGCCCTTGGACCTGCATTATTACTGAAGCATTTCACGCCAAAACTCACCAAATCCCGCCGTTGTGTGGTGATGACATTGTCTGCCCGTGTTGGTTCCATCGGCGACAATCATCTAGGCGGCTGGATATCTTACCGATCCGCAAAAGCAGCTCTAAATCAAATTATCCACACCACAGCGATTGAATTAGAACGCAAGAACCCAAATGCAATTTGTATTGCTTATCACCCTGGAACAGTTGGTACCGATCTTACAAAGAAATACCTAAAAAACCGCACTTTTGTATCGCCAAGGGACGCCGCACAAGATTTGCTGAATGTGGCGGATAACCTCTCACCCCGCGATACAGGCGAATTCTTGGATTGGGCAGGAAAAAAATCGGTTTGGTAGAATTAAACATAATCATTAAAGGCATTTACTTTGAACGTCTAAATTGAGCCAACCAAACAGTTTGAAGATTACAATCTGGGTCTTCTAAAAAATGATCTATCAAATCGAAACCATGCCGATCTAGCAATGCTGCGTATTCATCAGGACTAAGACTGGAATGATAAAGCGGCTCCCCTTCAAATTCACCAATTACCTCTCCATGATCTGGCCCGCTCGTGAACATCAGAGCTGCCCCAGCTGCCGCATGCTGCTCAAAGATAGGAAACATTTTCCGCTGATCATTTGGCGTCAGATGAAAAAAGCTATTCCAAGCTATAATACCATGGAATTTTGCATCTAATTGGAGGGTTCGCATATCCGATACAATCCAGTTGGCATTTGGAACGCGGTCTTGCGCAATCTCAATTAGTTCTGGGGAGGCATCAACGCCCGTTAAAATACTATCGTTTTCTAACAGATACCGTCCGATTGGCTCCCCAGACCCGCATCCCAAATCTAAAACTAAAGAGGTGTCGGGAAGAAGTTCTATGAATCTATCAAGCCACTTTTGTTCAGATAACTCTGTTCCGCGCCGACTTGCCCATGTGTGTGCATGTCGACGATATATTTTAATGATCTGATCTGCTTCTACGGACATTCTGTAATTGTAATGAGATATGGAGCATCATCCAATAGTATTCGATGTGATGTTCAAAACTGAGTGCTTAACTTAAGTCACCATCGTATATTTATTGCGTGGCCTCAGGCGCATCTTCAACTACAACAGGTTGTCCATTCTCCCAAGCGCCATCAAACACTTCGCCATTGGCATAGGTCATAACACCAACACCTGCACGCACACCATTTGCGAATGATCCATCGTAAACATCACCATTGGCATATTTGGCAATGCCTGTGCCTTCTATTTGGCCGTCAACCCATTGCCCGTCATATTCAAAACCATCATTCGTCGCCAAACGCCCAGCGCCGTGGCGTTTGCCTGCTTTGAACTGGCCATCATAGACGCTGCCATCCGAAAACGTTGCAATACCTTGCCCATCCCGAATGCCATTCACCCACTGACCTGTATATGTATAACCTTCAGCATAAACGATTTTACCTTGGCCGTGGTTCTTGGCATTCTTGAACTCACCTTCATAAACAGTGCCATTGGCGAATTTTGCCAAGCCAGAACCTTCAATGACACCCGCAAGCCAACCACCCTCATATGTGCTTCCATTTGCATATGTGATCTTGCCAGTGCCCTCTGGCAGCCCATCTTTCAGATTGCCAATGTAAACAGATCCGTCCGTATGATTGATCTGCCCAGACCCCTGCAATTTTCCCTGAACCCAAGTGCCAGAGGACGCAGATCCATCTTTGCGTGCTAAACGCCCCGCGCCTTCACGCAAACCTTTGATGAAACCACCTTCATAAACATCGCCATTGGATAAAACCTGTTTCCCCTGACCATGCTTTTGCCCTTTCAGCATCCCGCCTTCATAGGTTTCCCCATTTGCCAGTGCTAAGGTACCAGAGCCACTGATCTGCCCTTCAACCCATTCGCCCGTATAGGTCACACCATCGGCCAAGGTCACAGTGCCCGTGCCATGTCGCAAACCATTAACGACATCGCCTTTATATTTCGACCCATCAGGATAAACGATATCCGCAACACCCGTTTTTTGTCCTTCAACCCAGTTACCTTCGTACCGATATCCAGTTTCGCTGGTTAAAATACCTTTGCCATGATGATTAGCCTTATCAAATGCCCCTTCATAGGTTTCACCATTGGCATAGCGCGCAATACCTTGCCCGCCAATTTTACCGTTCTTCCACGTGCCCACATAGGTACCACCATCCGCAAAGGTTATCTTCCCCAAACCTTGTGGTTTCCCATCTTCAAACTGACCTTCATAAAGCGATCCGTTTGGAAATTTTGCAGTGCCTTCGCCTTGGATTTTCCCCTCAACCCATTGCCCATCATATTCGTAACCATTGGGTAAAACATATTTACCCTGACCATGCTGACGCCCATCCTTAAACGTACCCGTATAAACCCCGCCCGTATCATATTGCTTAGTCAACACTTTGGTCGTTTGCGCCTGAGCAGGTGCCACAAAAACAGCACTTGCCAGCAGAACAGTTAGAATTTTCAATGGCTGTGTCACGGTCACTTCATATATTCCCTTACGGTTTCACTCGGACTTTATGATGCGCCACACAATCTGACAAGCATCCTGATCACTTTCGCTTTCCATGGGCGGCTAATCTGATAAAACGAACCCAAGTCTAGGTGATAGGATGCAAAATGACCGATAAATTAAGGTTAACGCTGGCACAATTAAACCCAACGATGGGTGATTTTAAGGGCAACCTTGCCAAAGCAAAGGATGCTTGGGATCAGGCCAAAGCAGCGGATGCCGATATGTTGGTGCTGCCAGAAATGTTCCTATCAGGCTATCAAGCCCAAGATTTGGTGCAAAAACCAGCCTACACAGCGGATGCAAAAGCCAAGTTAGAGGAATTTGCTGCCATATGTACAGACGGTCCAGCCGTTGGTATCGGCCTGCCCATGCGCGATGGTGAAAGCATCTATAATTGCTACGCCATTCTGAAAAACGGCAAAGTGGATAACATCATCCGCAAACACCACTTGCCGAACTACAAAGTTTTTGACGAGCCGCGCACATTTGAAAGTGGCGACATGTCAGGCCCATATGCTATCGGCCCAGCGCGTATTGGATCGCCGATTTGCGAAGATGCATGGTACGAAGATGTGTGTGAAACGCTCGAAGAAACTGGCGCCGAAATCCTCGTATCGCCAAACGCCTCCCCATACTACCGTGGCAAGTTCGAAAAACGCATCAATACTATGGTGTCCCGTGTTATCGAAACCGAACTGCCACTCGTCTACCTAAACCTGATTGGTGGTCAAGACGACCAAGTCTTTGACGGTGGTTCCTTTGTCCTAAACCCAGGCGGTAAACTCGCCCTACAAATGCCTCTGTTCGAAGAGGCCATCGCCCATGTTGATTTCACCAACACTGATGATGGTTGGCGTGCAGAAGAGGGCGCAAAAGCCAGCTTCCCTGATGAATGGGAACAGGATTACCACGTCATGGTTTTGGCCTTGCGCGACTACATGGCAAAAACAGGGTTTAAAAAAGTACTGCTTGGCCTGTCAGGCGGCATAGACTCCGCAATCGTCGCCACAATCGCCGCCGATGCGCTGGGTCCAGAAAATGTGCGCTGCGTGATGATGCCATCCGAATACACATCCCAAGAAAGCTTGGATGATGCTGTCGCCGTCGCCAAAGCACTTGGATGCCAATACCACAATGTCCCAATCTCCGAAGGCCGCGATGCCATTACCAACACATTGGCAGGCATGTTCGAAGGGTACGATGCGGATGTCACCGAAGAAAACATTCAATCCCGCCTACGTGGATTGCTGCTTATGGCGATGTCCAACAAGTTCGGTGAAATGCTTTTAACCACAGGCAATAAATCAGAGGTCGCAGTGGGCTATGCCACCATCTATGGCGATATGTCAGGCGGCTATAACCCGATCAAAGACCTCTATAAAACCCGTGTTTTTGAAACCTGCCGCTGGCGCAATGACAATCACCGCGATTGGATGTTGGCACCCGCAGGTGTGGTGATCCCAGAGAATATCATCAGCAAACCACCCACGGCAGAATTGCGCGACGACCAAAAAGACAGTGACAGCTTGCCAGAATATGATGTGCTGGACGGTATCTTGGAAATGCTAATGGATCAGGATGCATCCGTTGCCGATTGCGTTGCTGCAGGCTACGACCGCGCCACCGTAAATCGCGTGGAACATTTGCTCTACATATCCGAATACAAACGCTTCCAATCCGCACCAGGCGCACGTCTGTCATTGAAAGCGTTTTGGCTAGATAGACGATACCCAATTGCAAACAGGTGGCGGGATGAAAGCTAAGTTACTAAAATGCTTGGTTGATCAGATAGTATCAATCGAGTTTGCGAATGATGATGATATTAACATCGACTTTTCTGTTAGAATTATGGAAGCAACAGCTGCTGAGTTGAGTACTTTGACAGAAAGTGAAACAGTAGAGTTAAAAAGGGAGCTAATGTTTTTGTCTGAGAAATATTCAAATGTTGAGGTTAAAGAGTTTATCCAGAATATGTTTGATAATTTAATTACATACTAATTCTTAGTAAAACTCTTTCTTTTATATTTCGAGGTACGACTACTCCAAAACCACCCCATCCAAAACACCATGGCGGGTCTTTTGATCCAATAGCCGGTCTTTCTCTGCCCAACGTTTGGTGATCTCAACCGTATTTTCACATTTATTCGCCATAACTTCTTTGGCGGCTTCAAATCCATTCTGCCCATGCTTCTTTTCATGGGCTACCAAGTTTTCGATCATCCTATCCCATTTTACCAATACATCTGCGGGCACAGCACTCCGGTCGCGTATTTCTGGGATGTAATAATTAACGGTGACGGTGACAAAACACAGCTCAGTTGCACGCAAACGCCATTCCGTAAACGCCCAAAACCCATCTGGCCCACGGATGGAAATGGAATGCTTTAACCCAGGGATATCCGTGCCGTTTACTTTGTAGCGCAGCCAGTTTTCTTGCATCAATGGGATGTCTTGCGCAAAGGCGGTTGATGTGAACCCTAGGATAAGAGCAAGCATGCTCACCGCTTTAGCAATTTTCAAACCAACCCATTTCATATGTTCAGTTTATTGAAAACCACAAACGGATCAAATGACATCCACGTCAGCATGAGTCCGCTAGAGCGTTTCTAACCGATATTTTAAAAAGTCCTGACCATCATATTTGATCGTCTCAATAAACTGAGCACCCAATCGCTCCAAAGCTTTAAGCCGCGTCCGTGACGGGGGCAAAAGGAATGTCACATAAGGGATGTTTTCATCTTCTTTGGCAAATTGAATAGCCTTGTTTGTAATGGAAAGGCCAAGACCAAAGTGATCGGGTTTCAATACCAACCCAAAATCCCATTCATCACCTTCTTTTTGAAACCCACCCCATCCGACATAGTTGCCGTTACATAATATCGCCCAATGCCCCAACCCATCACGCGCCCAACACGCTTCTTTTGCCGCAATAAAATCTGTAAGCGTGTCGTGGTTCCATTCGAATGTCAGAAGCGGCATGTGTTCAGCCACACGTGGGTCGGACATATGCGCTATGATTTCATCAGGCGAAATAGTGGGAAGCCGTGTGAATGTAATCTGATGGTTGGATTTTGACGCCATTCACTTAATTCCTGACCACCAATGCGACCCCAAGCATAACCACCAAACATCCAAGTATGGAAACCAAACTTAACGTTTCGCCAAACAGCCACCACGCCTGAATAACGGCTGCGGGTGGTACCAAATAGAAATAACTGGTGACCTTTGCCACTTCGCCTTCGCGGATCATGTACATAAGCAATAATACGGCAACAATTGATAAGGCAACGATTGCCCAGATAATAGCGGCATAAAGCTGCCATGTGTGTTCCACCCAATGTGTTTCCAACAGTAATGTCGCTGGTAGTACAGTGATGAATGCCCCAACATATTGCCAGAATGATCCTGCCAACAGGGGAATGTCTGCACAATATCTCTTTTGAATAATAGTACTCGCAGCAATTCCAAACAGCGCGACGATACAAGCGGTTAACCCAACGGTTCCAACATCAGAGCCATCAATTTCAGCACTGCCTAAAATCACAGCCAATAACCCTGCAAACCCCAAAATCACGCCTATGGCTTGTTTCTGTGAGACCAAAGTTCCAAAGAATAAGCGATTGACTGTAATTGTCAGGATCGGTTGCACACCCACAATGATTGCAGAAAGCCCTGCGGGAAAACCACGGCTGATTGCATAAAACACGCCGCCCAAATAAAGCCCATGCAGCAGGAACCCTACAAGCATTTGCAAGCCAATTTCGCGAAGCGGCACCCATAACGCTTTTGCAATATAGATCATGATTGCGAACAACACGATTACGATGCCAAAGCGAATACTTATAAAATGAAACGGCTCGATGTAAGGCAGGCCAAAACGTGCCCCGATAAATCCCGTAGACCACAACCAAACAAACAGGAATGGAATTAACGCAGTGCGTGTTTTAGGGCTCATATAGCATCCATTCCTTAACGATTTGTGATCTGGCAGAGTGCCATACGGATTCCATACACTTTCCATACGGGTTCCATACAGTCTTTTTTGCCCTTTCATAAAAATTAATGCCCCTTGGCGTTTGCACCATGTCGGGCTATATGACCCCAAATTCAAATGGAATCCCGATCATGACCGTCACACGTTTCGCACCCAGCCCAACAGGCTATATTCACGTAGGCAACCTGCGCACAGCATTGTTCAACTACATGATTGCCCGCAAGCAGGGTGGCGAGTTTATTCTGCGTTTGGACGACACAGATCCAGAGCGTTCAAAACAAGAATATTCAGATGCGATCATGGAAGACTTGGAATGGTTGGGTCTGACATGGGATCGTGTTGAAAAACAATCAGATCGTATTGAGCGCTATGAAGAAGCCGCACAAGAATTGCGTGATATGGGTCGTTTCTATGAGTGTTTTGAAACATCCACAGAGTTGGATTTAAAACGCAAAAAACAATTGAATATGGGCAAGCCACCTGTATATGATCGGTCTGCTTTAAAGTTGTCAGATGACGAAAAAAATACATTACGCGCCGATCGTTCTGGCCACTGGCGGTTTAAGTTGGATTGGTCTGCAATCGAATGGACCGATGGTATTTTGGGCGATCGTTCCATCGAAGGCTCGCATGTATCAGACCCAGTTTTGATCCGTGGTGATGGACAGTTCTTATACACATTAGCATCCGTATGCGATGATATCGATTTCGGCATTACAAACGTTGTCCGTGGCTCTGATCACGTGACGAACACGGCGACACAAATTCAAATTATTCAAGCGCTTGGCGGTGCTGTTCCTGATTTTGCACACCACTCATTGCTTACTGGTCCACAAGGGGAAGCTTTGTCAAAACGCCTTGGTACTTTGGCCTTACGTGACTTACGTGCACAGGGTTTGGAACCAATGGCGATCTTGTCACATATGGCGCGTCTTGGATCATCGCAACCGATCGAGCTTTGTGATTCTTTGGATGAATTGATCGCAGGATTTGAGATATCAACATTTGGTGCTGCCCCTACAAAATTCGACGTCGAGGATTTGAAACCTTTGACATCGCGTTATGTTGCAAGCCTTTCTGTTGAAGACGTTACCGATCAGCTAACAGCTATGGATGTTCCTGCGGATATCATGGCTGAGTTTTGGGATGTAACACGCGAAAATATTGCGACACGTCTTGAAGCTGCCAAATGGTGGGCATTGTGTTCCGAAGGTGCTGACCCATTGATTGATGACGAAGATAAAGAGTTTGTTGAAACTGCAAAATCTTTGCTTCCAGCACAGCCATGGACAGGTGAAACATGGAAAGCTTGGACTGGTGCAGTGAAAGAAGCAACCGGCCGCAAAGGCAAAGGTTTGTTTATGCCATTGCGCAAAGCATTGACTGGTATGGAGCATGGCCCAGACATGTCAAAACTGATGCCATTACTGCAACGTGTTAATTTCTAACGGATAATTTGAACTTTCAAATGTTCTAAATGCTCATTTACAAGCCCAATCTCTGTTGGTGATAAAACCTGAGCACGTGGATATAACGGGGCTTTACGGTCATCTAAAACTGGCCTGTCCCAAGCTGCGGTCGTCTCGAAAAAACGCGCCACGCCATCAGTGCCGTAATGCGTATGGAAACCTTGGATTACGCAATCCAGATAGCTTAATAGGATTGGTTTTGCGGGGCCTGTGGAAACAATAGAATGCGGGTCAACGACATAAATCTGAAAATCTGTATCCGTGGGATCAAGTCGGTTATACCCTGTCTCACGCTCATCAAGGGCATCCCAACCAATACCCGCTACATCTGCTTTCATGCCATCAATTGTACAGTTGGGATCAGGTCTGACACTTAGATACGCGACATTATGGTTGTTTGCCGTAACCCATTCGCGCCGCCACCCTGATATAGAAGCTTTCTGAGGGTTTTGATATATATGGGTCGCCAGATTAACCAGCGACCCATATCCAAAAAACGAAGTTTTAGCTGCAGTCATTTAGAATCTAATAGGCGGTGTACGAACACCTCTGGCCTTAGCCGCTTTGATCTGAGCCGCTGTTTGATTCACTGTATTGATACGATCTTGTGATGGCGGATGGGTTGCCAAAAACGCACTAGAACCCCTTGTACGGTTAAAAGATCGCGCACCAATCACAGGATTATATCCAGCACGATCAGCAATATATGCACCAATGCGATCCGCTTGTAATTCAAAGTTCTTTGAATAGCTGCGTGCACCAACGAAACCGCCCAAATCAGTGCCCGTATTCACGCTGGCGCCCAATGCTCCAGCCAAAATACCACCGATCAAAGCACCCGCTGTTGCGTTCTGCCTTTGCTTGATCAAATGCGTTGCCATTTGGTGGCCCGCTTCGTGACCCATAATAAAAGCAACCTCATGGTCATTTTGGATCGAGCGTAGCATGTTGATATTAAACGTAATAACGGGGCGACCATCTTTGCCAATAGATTGGAAGGCATTTGGCGGTTGCTTAGGATTGTTCAACACTTTCAGTTGAAAATCGCAGAATTTTTGCGGTGCTTTCGGGTGCATTTCGCGGCAAGAGCGTTCTGCAACGGGTTCTACACGACGCGACACACGTTTATAGGCAGCCAAACCAGAGGATGCGCTGCGTAATTTTGTAACTTGTGGTTTAGCAGGAGCAGCTGTTGGGGCAGGCTTTTTTTGCTGCGGTGGTGGAGCAGTTGTTTCTACACAACCGACTACGAAAGGAAACAAAGCTAGAGTTAAAATTTTAGAGTTCATATCTTCACCTAATAATACCTATTCACTAAAAGGTTATACCAAGTCATATAGGGTGTGAAGGCACCTATTTGTTTTTCAAAGGTGTGTGGGAGAGAGAATATGACAAAACCTAAGTTAATTGTAACACGCAAATGGCCTGCATCTGTTGAGGCGCGCTTGCGCGAAACCTTTGATGTGACATTGAATGAAACGGATGAGCCATTTGATGCAGCTAAATTTGTATCGGCGTTTCAAAATTATGATGCGGTACTGCCGACTGTTTCAGATAAGATACCTGCTGACGCATATACCACACCAAATGTGCGCACGAAGCTATTAGCAAACTTTGGTGTTGGGTATAACCACATTGATATAACAGCAGCGCATGCCGCAGGTATGACAGTTACAAACACACCGGGTGTTTTGACGGATTGTACAGCTGATATTGCGATGGGTCTGTTGTTATCATCCGCACGCCGCATTGGCGAAGGTGAACGCGAAGTGCGCTCTGACAATTGGACAGGCTGGCGTCCAACACACATGATTGGGGCAAAAGTTACAGGTGCTACATTGGGTATCATCGGTTTTGGCCGCATTGGCCAAGCGATGGCGCACCGCGCACATCATGGCTTTGGCATGAAAGTGGTTTTCCAAAACCGTTCTAAAGTGGCTGATGATATTGCCGCACAAACGAATGCAACCCAGTTGGACACAGTTGCTGAAGTCATGGCAGCTTCTGATTTTGTATCTCTGCATTGTCCTGGTGGTCAGGCAGAGCCGATTGTGAATGCAGCAGCATTGGCAGCTATGAAACCAAGCGGGCATTTGATCAACACTGCGCGTGGTGATGTTGTTGATGAGGCGGCTTTGACAGCAGCTTTGAAAGAAGGTCGCATTGCGGGTGCTGGTCTTGATGTATTTGCAAAAGAACCAAGTATTCCTGCTGATTTAAAAGCTCTAGATAATGTTGTTCTTGCTCCTCATTTGGGCAGCGCTACATTGGAAACACGCGAAGCAATGGGTAACATGGCGACAGACAATGCAATCGCATTCTTTGATGGGGACACACCGCCAAACTTGGTACAGGGATAACATGACGACACTGGTTCAGCTGACACGAGATTGTTTCGATGCGGGCGTAACAGCAGCCGATCCTGCATTGGCGTTGAAAAACGCCTTGGCAGATTGCCCAGAAGCTTTGCAAGTTAAAGGTAAACTGCATGTCATTGCTGCTGGCAAAGCGGCGATGGCAATGATGGAACAGGCGTTAGAATTGTGTCAGCCAGACAGTGCTATGGCCGTGACAAACTATGAAAACTTGAAAGAGTTGGACAATTGCATTGTTCTCGGGTCAAGCCATCCAACGCCTGATATTCAAGGTGTGAAAGCGGCTCAAGCGATCATAGCCAAAATCTCTGCGGCCGAAGTGGACGACACTGTTCTTTTACTGCTAAGCGGTGGTGCATCGGCGTTACTACCAGCGCCTGTGCCCGAGATCAGTTTTGACAGCAAAATCAAAGTGAATGACATTCTTGTTGGCTCTGGTCTGCCGATTGGCAAGATGAATGTCGTACGTAAATCACTCTCGCAGTTAAAGGGTGGAGGCTTTGCACGTTTGGCTACTCCTGCAAATCTATATGCGTTTATCCTGTCTGATGTGCCCGATGATAATCTGGCAGATGTTGCCAGCGGCCCAACTGTTGCGGCCCCTGATTGTATGTTCGAGGCGATTGATATTTTGAATGGGGCAGGTCTGTGGGATAAATTGCCTACAGATGTACAAAACTATCTTAGCGCCCCTGAAAAACGTGCTGTTGCACCTGCACATAACATGTTGATCGCAGGGAACACTGTCAGCGTTGAGGCGATGGCCAAGTCTATCCCGAATGATTTTAACACAGTGTTTGCAGATGCGCCTATGACGGGTGATGTGAATGATGCAGCACGTGAAATCGTGGATGCTATATTGAATGTCCCAACAGACCAAAAGACTGTTTTTCTTTGGGGTGGAGAAACCACTGTGCAATTGAACGGCAAAGGTATGGGCGGCCGTAACCAAGAGCTTGCTTTGCGTGTTGCTCGCTTGATGAAAGATCAAGTGTTAGATCGTGATTGGGCATTTCTAAGTGGCGGTACAGATGGCATTGATGGCCCAACAGATGCAGCAGGCGCTGTTGTAAATGGTGCAACACTTACACAGATATCAGAAGCTGGATTCGATATGGATGCAGAACTTGCACAGAACAATTCCTACCCTGTTTTAGAGCGCATTGATGCACTGATTAAGATTGGCGCAACAGGAACAAATGTGGCTGACTTGCAAGTTGCAATCGTCGGTTAATGATCTTTCTCTAACCGTCTGGCAAAAGCATCTACGGCGAAATGCAAACAGACGGTTAGCACTGCTAAGACAATGAGTGCGGCAAACAATAGGTCTGTTTTAGCGCGTCCATTTGCCAATAGCATCAAATACCCAAGTCCTTTTGATGCACCAACCCATTCCCCAATCACGGCCCCAATTGGCGCATAAACAGCTGCCAATCGCAAACCCGACCCTAATGAAGGTAATGCCGATTTAAACCGTACATGCCACAATGTACGCATAGGTGATGCGCCCATTGTTTTTGCCAAATCTAAATACCCAATGGGCGTTTTCATCAACCCATCGAAAAAGGCAGAAGCGACAGGGAAATAGATGATCAACACGGCCATAACGATTTTGGATGTAATGCCATAGCCAAACCAAAGCGTTAAAATTGGGGCAAGCGCAAAGACTGGAATAGCCTGTGAAAACACAAGAATGGGGCGCAGAACAGCACGCGCTGTATTTGATGTAGCAAGATTTACAGCCGTCAACACGCCGAGGATGGAACCAATCAAGAGGCCCAAAATAACCTCACCCATTGTGACCCAAGCATTTTCAGAAATGATTTCGCGACTGTCCCATAGAGTATAGGCCACGTCCGCTGGTGGCGGTAGAATGAAGGACGGAACTCCTGATAATACCACAACAGTTTGCCAGATGAGTATCAGGATGATCGCAGATAGAATTCCATGCTTCCAAGTCATTGCACGGTACCCCGCAAAATACGGAACAAAGCACCTTGGGTAGTGAGTGTTTCAGGATCATCAACGGCACGAACAGGGGGGCTGGTTGGCATATCTACGGCCTGTAACCCATCTTGCTCCATTACATAAACAGAATGCCCTAAACGCGCAGCTTCTGCTGGGTCATGTGTGACCAATAAAACTGTTTTACCTGTCAAAAGCTCGGCTGATAACTCTTGCATTTCTGCACGTGTTTTTGCGTCCAATGCAGAAAAAGGTTCGTCTAATAAAATAACAGGACGGTCTTCCATCAGTGTGCGTGCAAGGGCAACGCGCTGGCGTTGGCCACCTGATAAAGCCTTTGGTTTCTTACTTCGATGATTAGTCAAACCGACCCAGTCTAACAGCTTTTTTGCACGTTCCAGATCAGCCGATTTCCCGCGTAACTTCGCCCCAATGCATATGTTGTCCAAAACGGATAACCACGGAAACAGCAGATCATTTTGCGCCATATAGGCCACGCGATCTGTGAGTGGTTTGGTATCGCTCGTCGTAATGCTGCCATCAAAATCAACAGCCGTATCCAATGCTGCAATCTCACGTAAGACAGTTGTCTTCCCAACCCCAGATGGCCCTAACAAACAGGTCCATTCGTTTGGCTTGATATCAAGTGTAATGGGCATAAAGAGGGGCGTACCATCAATGGTCGCAGACCCTGAAAACTTTATACCAACACCACCTGTCACGCGCCGCGCAATCCCATATCCCAAAAGGATACTTCCAGCTCCGTCGCGGTTTCAAAACGTTTCACCAATGCAGCCCAGCGCGGGCTTTGGGTGTAATCCTTGCCCAACCGTGCGGCGAAAGCACTGTCCAGCATATCGCCAACCATCACACAAACCTCTTGGTACTCAGCACCCGCATAGGTACCGATCCAATCCTCATAAGCATCGGATGTTTTATCAGCACCCAAACGTGCGCCGATTTCGCCATATCCCATCACACAAGGTGCCAAAGCTGCCATTAAATCCAGAAAATCACCAGAATAACCGGCCTCTAACACATAGCGTGTATAGGCCAGATTTTCCGCTTCTTCCTTGGCTTCAAATAACTGCGCCTCAGAAATACCCAAAGCCGCACATGTTTCCACATGCAACTGCATTTCCTCATTCACCAATGCATTCACAGTCGCGGCACAGGTTTTCATTTCATCCAATGTATCGGCCTTGGCTACAGCCAAAGCCCATGCGCGGGAAAAATGCACTAAAAACACATAGTCCTGTATCAGGTAGTGAATAAACGCTTCTTTGGGCAGGTTGCCATCACGCAACCCCTCCACAAAGTCATGATGCGTATAAGCCTGCCATGGGGTAGAGGCAGCGTCCCGCAATGCGGTAAAAACGCTGCCATATGTTGGGAGGCCAGCCATTATTGCGCGTTCAAATCAATTGCCAAATCAGAAACGGATTTTGCCTCTTTGATCAAACCACTTTCCAACAGGAAGTTTTCGAAATGTGCGTAACGACCATGGTCAAGTGCAGTTGGGCGCAGTGCAAAACGTGGCAACGTATCGACCCAAGCTTTTGCGTTCAACTCGTCTTGTAGTTCTTTTGAAGAACCCGAGAAAACGTCCCAGCTTGTTCCAGGGTTGTTCACAATAAACTGTGTCGCTTTTTCAGTCGCTGCCAAGAACCGTTTGATCTTATCAGTGTCCATAGTTGATGGGTTCGCAACATAGATCAGCTCATCATATGTTGGAACACCTTCTTCTTCGATGTAAAAACATTTACCTTCTACGCCTTCGATTTCCATCTGGTTCAGCTCAAAGTTACGGTAAGCGCCAATCACAGCATCAACTTGCTTTGACATCAAAGAAGGCGACAAAGACCAGTTAACATTTACCAGCTCAACATCATCCACTGTAAGTCCGTGTGTTTTCAAAACCGCACCCAGAACAGCTTCTTCTACACCAGCAACAGAAAACCCAACTTTGCCGCCTTTAAGGTCAGCAATGTTTTGGATTGGGCCGTCTTTTAAAACCAACAAACAGTTTAGTGGTGTCGCAACCAATGTACCGACACGTTTCAACGGCAAACCTTCAGCGACTTGTAAGTGTAGTGATGGTTGGTACGAAATTGCCAAGTCAGCCTGACCAGCAGCAACCAGTTTAGGGGGATCAGCAGGGTCAGCAGGGGCTACGATTTCAACTTCCAGACCTTCATCAGCAAAATAGCCCTTTTCTTGTGCCACAATAATCGGGCCGTGGTCTGGATTGATGAACCAATCCAATAGAACGGTCATCTTATCAGCAGCCATTGCAGGTGCCGCAATAATCATCATCAATATAGTCGCAAAGATACGCATCAGCGTGTTCCCCTTAATTAGTTATCTCCCATGGCGACCAAAACGATTTGGCCGTCCCATATGTCGTTCAATCTGTTCGCAGCTGTCCAAGCTCGCAACCCACTTTTGCAACACATAACAGCGCGTTGTCCCTGTTGGGGCAATGGCTCGTTCTGTCCAAACTCTTTCGCATTGGCGCGCAAAGCGTTGGGTGTCACAGGTGTGGGTGCTTCGATATCACCACGTAATTCCACAACATAATCCGTATCGTTTATCTGTGAAGATGCAATAAAAGTATAGGGGGCGTTTTCTGGCTCGGGTGCAGCATCAAATCGAAAGCTTGATGATCGGAATGTTGCAGCATCAAAACGCACCAATTGCCCAAGCGGGCTGGGCTTTAGATTAAGCAATACTGACAACGCCATTTGCGCTTGCATAGCCCCGATTGTGCCAACCACAGGGCCAAGAACGCCTGCCGTGGCACAACTTTGAGCGCGGTCAGGCAGATCAGGGAAGAGGGCGCGCAAACTGGGTGCTCCTGCGCAAAATCCACCAACATATCCTGCAAGACCAAGAGCTGAAGCGCTGATCAATGGGATGTTTTGGTCAAAGCATGTATCCGACAGGATGTAAGAGGCTGCAAAACTATCTGCGCAATCTAGCGCGATATCGACATCTTGGATAAGCGTGTGAACATTCACGGGATCAAGATATGTAACTACAGATGCGACTGCACATTCTGGGTTAAGGTTCTGCAGGATTTCCTGCGCAGCGTCTGCTTTTGCTTTGCCAATCCAGGATTGCCCATAAAGCGTCTGACGGTGCAGATTGCTTTCATCCACAACATCGCCGTCCACCAACGTGATCCGCCCAATCCCAGCGCCAACCAAATATTGCAAAACAGGTACGCCCAGCCCACCGGCACCCACAACTAATACATGGGCATCCTTTAGGGCTTTTTGCCCTGATGCGCCAACCTCTGGCAGGATTATTTGGCGGGCATAACGGTTCATCGTGTGGCTTTCACCCATTCTGTTAATCGCGCTTCAGGGTCAGCGTTTAATGTGATGTCCGTGACAACAGATACGATATCGGCACCCGCTGCAAAAACACCCGCAGCCCGTTCCACAGACATGCCACCGATACCCACAAGTGGTGTATCCCCCACAAGTTTTTTCCACTCGGTGACACGGCCCAAACCTTGTTCTGTCCATTTCATCTTTTTCAAGATTGTCGGATAAACAGGCCCAAGGGCGACGTATTCAGGTTTATAAGATAGCGCGCGATCTAATTCAGTTTCATCATGCGTACTCAGACCAAACCGAATGCCCGCTTTTTGGATGGCAGCCATATCTGCCGTATCCATATCCTCTTGGCCTAGGTGGATGAAATCACACCCTTCATCCATTGCGATTTCCCAAAAGTCGTTGATGACCAACTCGCATCCATGATCTGCACAAAGCTTTTTGGCGATCTTGATATCAGACCGCACAACATCCAATGGCTGGTCTTTGATGCGCAATTGCACCAGCTTTACACCCAGTGGCAACATGCGTGGCAACCATTCTGCACGGTCAAAAATAGGGTAGAAACGATCTAAGTTCATTCCAAAAACGCCTTTCCAATAACAGGGGTAGAAGGTGCGGCCATATCGCGCGGCTCCATCGGATCAGCCACAGCTGCCAATTGTCCAGCCTCAACAGCCAATGCCATAGCACGCGCCATTTGCGCAGGATCACCCGCTTTCGCAACGGCTGTATTTAAAAGCACAGCATCATAGCCCAATTCCATCGCTTGCGCCGCATGGGACGGTAAACCAATGCCTGCATCAACCACCAAAGGCACATCCTCAAAATGTGCACGCAATGTCCGCAATCCAAGGATATTGTTCAACCCCTGACCTGATCCAATCGGTGCCCCCCAAGGCATCAAAACCTCGCAACCCGCATTCAGCAGCTTATCCGCAACAACCAAATCCTCAGTCGTATAAGGAAACACTTGAAACCCATCTTCGGTCAAAATGCGTGCCGCTTCCACCAAGCCAAACACATCAGGCTGCAACGTATCCGTATGCCCAATGACCTCAAGCTTGATCCATTTCGTATCAAACACCTCACGCGCCATGTGTGCTGTGGTTACAGCCTCTTTCACTGTATGGCACCCAGCCGTATTCGGCAGGATAGCAACGCCCAGGTCGCGGATCATAGACCAAAATTCTTGCCCAGCTTTATCCTGCCCACTTTCACGGCGCAAAGACACAGTCGCCACTGCCGCCTTAGACTCTTCAAAAGCATCCGCCAAAATCGCAGGCGACGGATAAAGCGCAGTACCCAACATCAAAGGATTGTCTAAAGTGACACCGTAGAATTGGCGCATGATTAACCCCCTTGCATCGGGGCCAGAACTTCCAGTCTGTCCCCTTCGTTCAATATGTGAGCAGCTCGCAAACCAGCAGGCACAAAATCTTCGTTCACCGCTGTCGCGACCTTTGCATCGCCAAAGCCCAACTCGATCAAAGCATCCGCCAATGTCACGGCTGATACACTTTGGCTTTCGCCGTTTACATTAATCTTCATCCATCACCTCTGGGCGTTTGCCCTCGAATAAGTAGTCTGCGGTCATACGTGCCAAAGCAGGTGCCAACAGGAACCCATGGCGGTACAAACCGTTTGCATAAATCACATCACCGCGTTTCCGAATGCGCGGCAGGTTGTCTGGAAACGCAGGGCGTGCATCCACACCAATTTCCAATATTTCAGCCTCACCAAACGCTGGGTGCAGCGCATAGGCCGCTGACAGTAATTCCAACATAGAGCGTGCCGTAATACGGTTGCGTTCGGTTGCTTCGATCATTGTGGCGCCCAACATGAAAACACCATCACCACGTGGCACGATGTAAAGCGGGATACGTGGGTGCAACAATCGCACAGGGCGGGATAGGGTAATGTCAGGGCATTTCAAAACCAGCATTTCACCTTTAACACCGCGCAAATCTGTCAAGGCATCTTTTGCAGATAACCCACGACAATCGATTGTGGTTTGTTCGGGCGCGGAGCTCGTTTGAACGTGAATACCTTTCGTGGCCAGCTTTTCAGACAACGCACTCAACGCCACTCTTGGCGTCAGATGCGCTTCACTTCCAAAAAACAAACCAGCATTGAAACGACCCTCTAAATCAGGTTCTTTTTCTGTAATGAAATCGCCACTTACATGATCAAAATCACTGGTGCGCCGCGCAAAGCGTTTCAACTCTGATTGATCACGCCCCATTGCCAAAACCAATGATCCATTGCGTTGAACGCCACCAGCGTTCTTGTCCCACCAATCGATGGATTCTTGCCCCAATCGCACAACAGGTTCTTCGGTATTTTCGCCTTCGCAAAAGGGCGCCAGCATACCACCTGCCCACCAAGAACACGCGTGTTCACCAATAGATGTTTCGCGGTCATACAGCTGGACTGTGCCGCCACGCGCAGCAATTTCTGTGGCCATGCACAGCCCAGCCACTCCTGCACCTATGATAGAAACATCAACCACTATTCAGTCCAAACTTGATGAAAGTGATGCACGGGGCCATGGCCTGATCCGATATTCAAATCATCCGCTTTTAGGATCGCTTGTTGCAGGTATGTATGTGCTTCACGAACAGCAGCATTTAGTGGCAATCGTTTAGCTAATCCCGCTGTAATAGATGAGGATAATGTACAACCTGTGCCATGTGTGTTTTTCGTATCAACACGTTTGGCGGTAAGCTCAACAGTATCACCATCTGAAATAAGGAAGTCACTACAAACATCCCCACTTGCATGACCACCTTTCATAAGAATGGCTTGCGGGCCAAGCTTCAACAAAGCTTGCCCTTGTGTTTGCATATCTTCTGATGATGCCGCTTCATCTATACCCAATAATTTCGCAGCCTCTGGCAGATTCGGCGTCAATACTGTTGCCAATGGTAAGAGGTCTGAAATTAAGGCGGACACGGCTTCATCTTTTAGCAAAGCATCGCCTGATTTCGCCACCATTACAGGATCCAAAACGATAGGGCCGTCAAAGTCCTTTAGGCCATTCGCCACCACAGAAATAATCTCTGGCGAAGACAGCATGCCGATTTTGACAGCATTGACAGAAAGATCGTTTAGTACCGCATCAATCTGTGCCGCAATCACATCCGTGGATATTTCCTGAACAGCAGTCACCGCTTGTGTGTTCTGTGCTGTAATCGCTGTAATCACACTGGCACCATAAGCGCCCAGTGCAGAAAACGCTTTCAGGTCTGCCTGAATACCAGCGCCACCGCCACTGTCTGATCCTGCAATTGTTAAAGCAATAGCTGTCATAATCTACTCCGCATTCATAACGATCAAAGGTTTTGCGGAATGGGGAGCGGGGGACATAAGTCGTGACCGTTCCCTACGCCGGTTTGCCCCGGATCAGGTTCGATGGATTTATGCAATTGCAATTCTCAGCCCCTCAATTGGGGATCTCCAACGGTATGATGATCTTGTAAGATAATCTGTTCAGGGGTTCAAGCGGCAAGGTGCTGTTGCGAAAACCCGAAAGTTTATTCAGAAAAAAGCTCTTTCAGCTTTAAACGTTGTATCTGCCCTGATGCACCTTTGGGCAGCTCTTTAACGAAATGAATGCGGTCGGGGGATTTAAACGGGCCAAGGCGATTCTTACACAACTCAATCAGTTCGGCATCTGTCACTTCGCTACTTTTGCCTACAACAACAGCCGCTTCGATCCGCTGCCCATGGTCTTCGCATGCATTGGCAAAGGCTGCCGCCTCAATCACTGAACGGTGGCTATAAAGCACATCATCAATTTCACGCGGTGCGATATTTTCATCGCCTTTGATAATCAGTTCTTTCAAACGGCCCGTGACGAACACATAGCCGTCTTCATCCTGATACCCCATATCGCCCGTGCGGAACCAACCGTTTTCCAAAAGCACGGCTTTAGTTGCTTCTGGATTATCTAAGTATTCCTTCAGAATATTGGGGCCACGTACAACCAATTCGCCGATCATTCCTGTCTTCACAGGTTCTTGCTTATGGTTGAAAATCGCAACCTCTGTACTGCAACCTTTGCCAGATGATCCAATCTTGCGTTTATCACGCGACATTGGGCTGGCAAGGATTGCGGCGGCAGCCTCGGTCAACCCCATGGTTTCAATGATTTTTATCCCGAACTGCTCTTCCAAATTAATCTGCATTTCAGGCGCCAATGGCGCACAGGCAGATCGCCCAAACCGAATGCGGGCTTTGGCGGCGTCATTCGGCACACGTTCATCATGCGCCAGATGCGACAGCATAGTTGGAACTGCCGAGAACCAGGTGATCTCATAATCCTCGCAATGCTGCCAGAATGTTTTGGTGTTGAACTTGATTGCCATCGCAACTTGCCCGCCAGAAACAAGCGGGGCAATCAATGTCACACAAAGACCGTTGATATTGTAATAAGGCAAAACACAAAATGCGCGATCCTCAGGTGTTAGGTTATGCGCCACACAGGTTGCCCAACCACCTGCCAAAAGGCTTGCTTGTGTATGTACCACACCCTTAGGAATACCAGTGGTGCCCGATGTGTACATCAGTAATGCATGATCTTCCGCGGTGATCTCATGCAGCTTAACATTTTTCAGTTTTCCAGCCCCTGGGAACATAATGCGGCTGTCTACTGGAATGGTACAAGGGTGTGCATCCACATGCGATAAAGCAGCACCAAACAGGCCAACCTGACTCTTACCTAGAAAAATATATCTGCACTTACAATGGCTTATAGAATGTCCCAACTGGGACGCTTCGACCGATAGATCAAGCGGGGTTGCACGGAACCCCCCATAAAAAATCCCAAAAAGACAAATAATAGCGTTGCGCCCATTCGGCTTGCAAATCGCAACGCTTTCACCCTTATCAATACCCAAAGCCGTCAGACGCAGGGCCACATCTTTGGCCGCATCGCGCAGTTCGCCCCAAGTGAGCGTAGTGCCCTTATCGGGAAAGAAATGACTGACCTCATCAGGGGTTGTATCCGCACGGTGATCTATCCAATCACGTACAGTCCCTTTCGGAGGGTTTTTAGGATCAAATTTCATAGGCTATTTGCTTTCGTCCGCATCCATTTTGCGTTCCAACCATCGTACCCCAAAGCTGATGATAAGCACAAGAACCAGATACTCTAAAATCAACAGAGAATAAATCTCTAACGGTCGGTATTCTGTAACCACCAATTCATTGGCGCGGCGCGTTAATTCTTGCATACCAATCACAGAGGCAAAGGCCGACATCTTCACGATGTATATGAATTGGTTTGCCAGTGGCGGCAGAATGCGGCGGATCGCTTGAGGCAGGATCACATAGCGCATGGTTTGGGTGTAATTCAGGCCAACAGTTTTAGCCGCTTCAGTCTGGCCTTTGCTCACAGATTGTATGCCAGATCGATATATTTCTGCGGTAAATGCACTGTCTGAAATAGCGAGCGTTATGATAGCCCCCCAAAACGGATCAATTGATATGTTTAACCCCATTGATTTAAAGATTACAGGAAGTCCGTAAAACACCCAAAATAGCATGGGCAGCAATGGGATTGCGCGGATGACTTCTACATAAATACGTGAGGGTAAACGCACCCAGCGGTTTTGCGAAATACTGGGTAAGGCCACGAACATACCGATCGTCATAGAAAGTAAAGCTGCGATAATGGATAGGGTTATCGTTGCGCCAAATCCATTCAGCAGGAACTTGATATTTGCCAACCCACTTGGGGTGTTTGGATTGATAACATACCATCCCCATGTCCCACTAGTGCTTGCGCATCCTGTGATCAGAAGGGGTAGGGCTAGAAAGCATAAGTTTTTTAATCGCATACCAGCCCCCTCAATGTTGCAAAATCTGTTCTAAGAACAGCTTGCAGCGTTTTGATTTTGGCTTAGAGAAAAACTCTTTTGGTGATCCTGTCTCGATGATTTCGCCAGCATCCATAAACACCATACGATCGGCAACTTTGCGTGCAAATCCCATTTCATGCGTGACGACAATCATAGTCATACCGTCTCCAGCCAAATCGGTCATCACGTCTAAAACTTCTGCGATCATTTCAGGGTCAAGCGCAGATGTCGGCTCATCAAACAAAAGTACCTCTGGCGACATGCAAAGGGATCGGGCAATCGCGACCCTTTGTTGTTGTCCGCCTGACAAGTGTCGCGGTTTTTTATCAGCTTGCTCGGGAATACGCACACGTTCCAAGAATTTCATAGCGCGGGCTTCTGCATCTGCTTTTGACATACCCAAAGCTTTCATTGGGCCGAGTGTCAGGTTTTGCATGACAGTCAAATGTGGAAACAGATTGAATTGCTGAAACACCATGCCAATATTGGTCTGTGTATCGGTTAAAGTGATTTTGCCAGATTGATGAGTTTCAAGATCATTGATGCAACGGATCAGTGTCGATTTGCCAGAGCCAGAGGGCCCGCAAACCACAACACGTTCCCCTTGATTGATGGTCAGGTTAATGTCTTTTAACGCGTGAAAATCATCGAACCATTTGTTCAAATTCGTGATTTCAATCGCATGTTGTTCGCTTGGCATTCAGTTTCCCCAACCCTTTTGCGCCTATCTACACACAAATAGTGCAGGAAATAAACTCGACAAATTCCGTATCGGCTATAAGTTAAGTGAAATAAATAAGGGACGGTATACGATGAAACTACTTAAAACACTTGGATTGGCTGCGACAGCTTTGTCACTTTTCTTTGGTGCTCCTGCATCTGCACAATCTGCGTTAAATGACATTTTGAACAATGGTAAATTGAAAGTTGGCACGACAGGGGATTGGAACCCTATGTCAGTGAAAGACCCAGCGACGAACTCTTACAAGGGTTATGATATCGACATCGTAACTGAGCTTGCCAAAGATTTGGGCGTTGAGTTGGAGATGGTGCCAACCGATTGGAAAACTCTGGTTAACGGCATCGTTGCAGGGAATTACCACATGACAGGTTCTGCATCGATCAGTACGAAGCGCATGAAAGTTGCGGGATATTCTGACAGCTATATTTACGTGGAAATGTTGCCGTTTACGACAAAAGATAAGGCGGATAAATTCACCAGCTGGGATGCAATTAATCAACCAGGTGTGAAAGTTGCAACGACTTTGGGAACATCATTTGAAAAATTGGTCAAAGATTGGTTCCCAAATGCAGACATTAAAACGGTTGAAGCACCAGCACGCGGATACCAAGAAGTGCTTGCAGGTCGTGCAGATGTGTTTGTGACCTCGAATATCGAAGGCTCAACATTGGTGACTAAATTCCCAGAAGTGGCTGCCATTGATGTAGAAGCGCGTGCGCCAACACCAATTGCGATGTTGTTGCCACAAGCTGATCAAGTTTGGATCAATTACGTGAACAGTTGGATTGAGTTAAAAGAGGCAAAAGGCTTCTTTTCCGCAACGCGTGAAAAATGGGGCCTTTGATAAAATAATTCATACTGAAAATGAAACGCGGCTTTATCAGTCGCGTTTTTTTATGATATTTTTAATCAATTCTTAAATAATATTAACTGAAATAGCCTTAATTTTAATATTTTTAGAATAAGGTTTTGTTTCGTGCCCCAGAAGTTTACGCTTCCAAAGCTAAGATTGTTTGCTTTTATCATTGCTGTTCCGATTGCAGTACTAGGTCTGTTAATCTTGCTTTCTGATATGCCAAAGACTTTGATTGCACACGGGCCTATCCAAGCAGGGCATGAGGATGTCGATTGCAGTGGCTGCCATGTGCAAAGCGCTGGGACATACCGCCAGCAAATCCAAGCAAATTTTTTATACATTCTAGGGCAGCGTAAACAGCCTGTAGATTTTGGATATGGCCCAGTGACATCTGTGCAGTGCTTAGATTGTCATGAGCGTAAGAATGAGCGCCATCCAATATACCGTTTTCGTGAGCCAAGATTTTTGAAAGCTCTAGAGACTGTTAATGCAACGACATGTCTTGGATGCCATTCGGAACATTCGGATGAACGCGTTTTTGCAGAACATGACAACTGTCAGGCCTGTCATTCAAAACTGATTGTGAAAAACGACACGATAGATGTGCCGCATAAAACGCTTATTGCGCAAAATTCATGGGGGACCTGTTTGGGGTGCCATGACTTTCACGGCAATCACCCTGTCGCGGCGCCATTAAAATTAGAAGAAGCACATTCAGTAGAAGAAATACAAAATTATTTAAAAAATGGGCCAAGCCCATATGGGAATGAAAAAACATATAAGGCGGAGAACCAATGACACGAACGAAAATTATCTTAGTTGGAATTTTTATGTGCATGGGGGTGTATCTTTTTGCATCTGCTCCAATGCCACTAGAGGATATAGATGCAAATGCCACAGACGGCCGCACTGTAGAGGTGCAGAAAATGTTCAATGCTGTGAATGCAGCCAATGATGCGGCACGGACAATTTATACGAAACGTATCGTGAGTGCTGGGGCGAAAATCGGCTTGAAGTTTGGTGAAGATTGGGCCGAACCCAATGTAGAAAAAGGCCCTTTACCCGCATTATTCCTACGATTGGCGGCACAACAACTTGAAACCAAACCTCCATTGCTAGGGCTTTATCTTGGGTCTGATGAACCGATCAATCAATCCAACTTGTTTACTGGAGAGCAAGCCAAAGCATTTGTCACTTTAAAACAAACAAGAGCACCAATTTTTTCAAACGATGCAGCAAGTGGGTTTGTTGCTATGTATCCAGATGTAGCAGGGGTTATGGCGTGTGTGACTTGCCATAATGATCATTTGGACAGTCCCAAAAAGGATTGGAAACTAGACGATATGATGGGGGCGACGACATGGACTTATCCCAAAGGTCGCATTGGAACATCAGAATATATGGAAACATTAGATGCTGTGTTTCAATCAATTGAAGAGGCTTATGCTTTGTATCTGGAAAAAGCTGTTGCGTTTCAAACCCCCATTCCTGTGACTGATGAATGGCCAAGCGAAGACCGTATTGCACTGCCAAACACTGAGACTTTTATGGCAGCTGTAAGACGTGCATCTGCAGAAACGATTTTAACCCAATTGACATCAAACGGTGGAAAGGAAACGTCACAATGAACGCAATTATCTTAAAAGCCAAAAAACAACCCTATCTTATATTTGGCGGCTTTACGGTTGTCTTAGCTCTCTTAGCTTTATTTGAACTGATCCAAGGCGTTTTATCACCGGCAACCCCCGAGTTTTTATGGCAGTGGATAACAGGCTCATTGTTGGTCATAGCATTAACATATCAATGGTATCTATTTTATCTGCGGCAAACGCAAAGAACCCAACATGCGCGTTTTCATTATTTGGCGCATAGGTGGGTCGGGGTGACTGCAACAGGGATGTTCGCGCTGCACGCGATAAGTGCGGGGCATATGTGGACATCAGCATTAGCGATTGTATTTGTATTAACAGCTATAACAGGCATCTTGAACCGCGAGATCATTCCATACCCGCAAAGGTGGATGTATCTGGTTTGGTTTTGGGTGCATATGACCCTATCAACAGTGATGATACCACTGGTGCTTATCCATATATGGGTCGCATTATTGTATCAGGGTACATAAACTTTGATCAAAACAAACAGCTAAAGTTAAACCTCTTTTTAACATCCGTCCTCTAACGATGCTTCTAACGAACTGTAGGAGGCTGAATATGAAGGGTGTGGTTTTTGTGGAGTTGTTGAATATGGCAGAGTCTATAGCAGGCGAAGATGCTGTAGATGCAATTTTGGATGAATGCCCTTTGGAAACAAACGGTGCTTTTACATCTGTTGGGAATTATCCATGCAGTGAACTGATGATCCTCGTGCAGGCGTTTAGCGAAAAATTAAATGCACCAGTTTCTGAATTGCAAAATAAGTTTGGCCGCTGGATGTTCATGCGTTTCGCCGAAGGGTACCCAGCCTTTTTTGTCGGTAAGAATGATGCTTTTACGATGCTTGAATCGATAGAAAATGAAGTGCATGTTGAAGTGCGTAAATTATATCCTGAAGTGGAATTGCCAACATTTGCAACTGAACGTATCGATGAAAAAACGTTAAGAATGGTTTATTGTTCTGAGCGTCCTTTGATTGATTTTTGCCAAGGTATGATAGAAGCTTGCGTGGAGCATTTTAAGGAACCAGCTGATATTGATAAGATAGATCATAGTTCTTCTGGTGAATTTAAAGCAGATTTTAAAATCTCTATGGCAGCGTAAAGAGACCTATATGCTGCAAACATCTACAGAAGAGAACCCATATGTTTCCCGTAGACGCTACAACCGCGAACGCCTAGCGCGCGAAGAAGCGGAACAATTGCTTGATGGTAAAAGCCGTGAATTATGGGATGTGAATCAGAAGCTAATCCAGCAGGCAGATGGTTTGGAAAAAGTGGTCCAGGAAAGAACGGCTGATCTGGAAAAAGCACGCGAAATTGCCGAAGCTGCGAGCCACGCAAAAAGCGTATTCTTGGCGAGTATGAGTCATGAAATCAGAACACCGTTGAATGGTGTTTTGGGTATGGCGGAAGCACTAACTGATACACAGCTTTCTGATGAACAGACTTCTATGGCGGCCACAATTGTCGACTCAGGGCAACTTTTGTTAGCTGTATTAAACGATATTTTAGATCTTTCTAAAATTGAAGCAGGGCAATTAGAAATCGAAACGGTGCCTTTTGATTTAAACGCGTTGTTTGTTGCTACCCAGCAATTGTATTCATTTAAAGCTATCGAAAAAGACATCGCATTCCATGTGAATGTAAATGATACCGCAAAATGTTGGATCAAAAGCGATCCTGTGCGGTTACGCCAAGTGGTTGGAAACCTGATCTCTAATGCGATCAAATTCACAAGTAAGGGAAGCGTTACTGTAGATGTTCGGTTGCACACAAAAAACGGCCAAGATGCAGATATTATCGTAGAGGTGCGAGACACAGGTTTAGGGATACCTGCCAATAAAATCTCAGCCCTATGCCAACCCTTTGTTCAGGTGGATGCATCAATCGCGCGTAAGCATGGCGGTACAGGGTTAGGTCTATCTATTTCCAAGCAAATCTGCGCCTTGATGGATGGTGATATACATATCGAAAGTACCGAAGGTGTTGGGTCATGTTTTACTGCGACAATGAAAGTGACTGTTGAAGACGAAGCTCAAAACGAAGTTAAAATAGATATCGGTGATGCGATTGCAATAATTTCCAAAAAAAAATGGCGGGTATTATTGGCAGAGGATAATCGCACCAATCAACTGGTGTTTAAAAAGTTTTTAAAACAGTTTGATTTAGACATAACCGTCGCCGCAAATGGCCAAGAGGCAATTGATGCAACACAGGACATAGAGTTCGATGTGATCTTTATGGATATCAATATGCCAATAGTAGATGGTGTAACGGCAACCGAAAATATCCGTAAACGAGACCATGCTATGGGCCGAAAAAGTATTCCAATTCTTGCATTAACCGCCAATACTATGGTGCACCAAGTTGCAGGTTACATCGAAGCAGGCATGGATAATCATCTGGCAAAGCCAGTGAAGAAAAATATGTTATTTCAGGTAATGGCGGATGCACTCACCAGCGGAAATTGAGTGAGCCAAGCTTCAATATGTGGTGATGCTTTGAGAACAATAGTTGAATTAAGTAAATGCTTTATATCTTAACCAGATGATTGTCCCATGCGCGTGATGTATGTGCTAAAATGGTTAGATTACGATCATTAACATTAAAGACGCCACCGGTTCCATCCGTGGTGATAAAGCTGTCATTTTTTGTCGCTATCCCGCATATATCATTGCGTTTTATAGTGTGGATGAAACCAGTATTGCGACTGTAAAAATGGGCTCTGTTACCTTTAGGTGCAGTCACACCGATTGTGTTCCCATCATAAGAGAGCGCAACACTTCCTATATAGTTTTGCAACCCACTCTGTTGGCTTAAACCTGAATTAAACGTCCTTACCTTATCGTCTGGCTCTATAAGCCCAACAAGATCTGGCGTCTCCGATGGATCACCTTGCCATTGCATACCAAAGGCAACTCTGCCTCCCATAGATACATCCAAATGCCGGATCGAGTTTTGATGTAATTCAGGGGTTAATTCAATTTTGCTCTGTATTATCCCAGCATCGTCAAGAAAGGATAAATTTGGACGCATAGTATTTAAATTAAGCTTTTCACGTCCCGTATCAGGGTGGGTTTTGATACCCCCATTTGCGATTGCAACAGTCTTATCATCGGGCATTGTTTTCAATTCATGCGGTCCTATGCCGCCCGAAGAAAACTCACCTATACGACGATAATTTTCAGACCGCGCCCAAAGGCCAATAACACCTTCACCTGTTTTGATGTTATTTTCTGTCGTACATAAAATTTCGCCATTATGGATAAAGGCCCCATGCCCATAAAAATGCCGCTCATTCGGGACATCCAACCTTTGGGTGAACAGACCTGTTGTACAATCAATCACTAATGCAAAACGCCCCGGTCTGCGGCCAAAAGCAACAGCTTCTGGTCTTTCTGGATGAACAGCGGCTGCATGGCCACGCCCAGGCAATGGGATTTGAAAGATATCTTTCCCAGTAGCTGACAGGCCAAAAAGCGCGAAGCTGCCATTTGGTAGCTTTGCTGCAGCCAAATAAGCTGGGCTGCCAGCATCGGCCCATGTAAGATTTGGAGTTGTGGATGCTGCTAATAAACCAGATAAAAATGCACGACGCGTGGTCATCTAATCTCCATCCAATGCGTTAAAGCCTGTTGTGACGCCGAGATGTAAACTTAATTCTTCGGTCGCGGCTTCTTTAATATTTATGACCATTTGCAATAGGCTTTCCACTTTGAACCGAACAGATATATCTGTAATGGACTGCAGACTTTTATCTTGAATAGATGGAATGAATGACAGAGCGATTGATAATTCTTCTTGGGTTGCAGGGGCTTCGTTATCTCCAAGCGCAGAGACCATATCATCTAATGCAGCCAAAGAAATTCTGATGTTACGCAAAGGTCGTTCTGATCTCCATCCTTCTGCTCGCTTTGGGCGTGGGCGCTCTAATGTACCCAAAGGTCTTGCAAGGCGCGTTGTCTCGATAAATTCCAAAGCACCAATCACAGATGTCAGATAGGCTTGTGCGGCTTCTTCCTTTGATAAAAATACGGTGTTGTCTTCTTCGCCAGCCGTTAACAAGAAATCAGAAAACATTGTCTGCCACAGATCATTCATACGGTCTGCTTTTTGTGCAATGTCTTTCGCAATATTTTTAACCAAAAGACACTCTGCACTGGTCGTTGAGTACATGCTGAATTCAGGATCAAACAAAAGGCGTTCTAATGCAAAGAAACCTTTACCAGCAATTGATACTTCTGCGAACTGATTTTTATCCGTAATGATTTCACCATTCTCTTGCAGCAGCCGTTTTATAGTCTTAGCCGTGAAACCTTTTTTATCAGGCCAAAATGCGATTGAAAGAGGCCCACCAACATCATCGATGGGGCCAAATTGAATTATACTTGCTGTAACCCAAGCATCGAAAGCTTTGTGATAAACAGGCTTTAAGAAGTCTGGCCCACAGCTTTTTTCTGCATCTGATGCAAGCAACTGAGCTTGTATTGCAAAGTTTTCGTGAAAACTCTTTGTCACATCAACCGCTTCTTTGACACCTGCGTATGCAGGTGCTGAAAACATACATATGAGAAATAAGATCAATCTCATCACAAGCTTTCCAGAAAGGTAATCAATGCATCACGGTCTTCTTTAGATAAAGCGATGATTTTGTTTTTTGCACCTTCTGCCTCACCCCCATGCCACAGAATTGCTTCTAGCAAATTACGCGCACGTCCATCGTGCAGGAAGCGCGTATGACCGCTAACTTGTTGTGTCAGGCCAATACCCCAAAGCGGTGGTGTGCGCCATTCTTGGCCTGTTGCGCGTGCTGCTGTTGTATTGTCTGCCAAACCTTCGCCCATATCGTGTAAAAGCATGTCTGTATAAGGCCAGATGAGTTGAAAACTTTGCTCGTCTTGTCCTTCTAAGCGGTTGGTCACAAACTTTGGTGTATGACATGCAATGCAGCCAGATTTGTAAAACACTTCTTTGCCACGCAGAACGTCTGGTTCTTCGTGATTGATCCGAATTGGAACGCCAAGGTTTCGCGCGTAGAAATTCACCAAATCCATCCCGTCATTTGATATTTCTGCGCCATCATGCACATCTGTATTCCCGTCAGGGGCCAACTGACAGGCTTCTTGTGCATCCGTACAATCCCCCCATCCTTCGGGATAAAGCGGGGATGATATTCCAATGTCATTTTGAAACGCTGCGCCTGATTGATCCATGATCGTTGCGTTATGTGCTTTCAGGCCAAAACGACCCAATGCAAGGTCGCCAAGTTGGCGCGAATATACAATATTCGCACGACCAGAAATGCCATCCCCGTTCAAATCATCGGGATCTGCATTTGCCATAATATCCGCCGTTGGAATGGCTTCTAATAAGCCCAACCCAATCATTTGGGGCGCAATACGCGGCGCAACAATTGTGTCTGGGTGCAATGCGCCATAGGCTAGGTCTTCTAGACGATATGTAGGCGCTTTAAGTGTGACAACCAAACCATCAGATAATGTGATCTGTTCATCCGTGTATTCTATTCTAAACCGCCCTTCGGCAGCATGTCCTGGAATCGCAAAATCTTGGAATTGTCCGCCATATGTTGGATCGGGTAGGGAGCCTAGATAATCCTCAATCTCTTCCATATACGGGTTCTCAGCGCCTGGTCGGGCAAGTCGCATCACCAATGATACGGGGCTATCCTCTGCGTTTTCTGGTGGATGTCCACGACCATCTTTTAGATGGCAACGCTGACATGAACGTGCGTTATAAAGGGGGCCTAAACCGTCGGATGCTAATGTGGATGATGGGGATGATACCCAAAGTTTCCGAAACAATGCATTGCCCAATTTGAAATCTAATTCACCTTCAAAATCGACATTTCCAGACGGTAATGAAAATGCATTGTTGGTTTTGCTGTACCTCACACTTGCAGCGCCTGCTGAAAATGTTTCAAAAGCTTCTGCTTGTGAAAAATCATTCGTCGGTGCGATTATATTTTGAACACGTTCAGTTTCTTCAGCTGTGCGCGGCACAATATTGTCTAGCGTTGGTTCCAATGCATATGCAGCAGATACCGTTACGGTCAATGATAGAAATGTGATCAGAGGTTTCATGGCAAGTCTTGATTCTATTGGATTACCTGATAAATACAGTCAGGAATGAATTTTTACGAGTCGTCAAAAGGTAGCATGGACCGAAAACATGTCAGCAGTTCTGAAATATACCCCGGTCGAAGATCGTGAAATAACGCAAACGCCGTTTTCAGCAGAAGCCATCCAGTTTCTGAACAAGCTACGTATGTTATCTATGCGGTGCCGCAGTTCTGCGCATGTCGATATTTTTGAAGCGTGCCGTTTGTTGATCCGCGATGACGAGGCAATGGCAGAGCATTTTGCCGATGCTCTGTTGCGTACTATGAAACAGGGGCTTAATCGCTCGCCCGTTTTTTACACGCCGAATTCAAAGGATTATTCGTTCGATGAAACATGGCTTTTACGTGCTTTAATGCGTGCAAAACATAATGATAAAGCGTCTGTAAGGTTCTTGGTTCAAAGCCGTATTGCACAGCCTTACCGCAGATCGATCACGTTTTTAATCGGTAATGTATCCGAGCAAATCACTCAAATTTAGAATCATTCTAAAAATTCTGGACAACTGCTTTTCCTTGCTTATATTGATGTTAGGGAAGCCAGCCTAATTGCAAGCCACCCGCCCATTAGCGAAAGAGATTGTAATGACCCAGACAGCGGCAAACCTTGCCCCATCCCAAAAAGAAGCAATTGCAGATGCTTTAAATCAGTGTGTTGCAGAAACTGCAGTGACAACAATGCTGGCACAAAATTTCCACTGGAATGTAACTGGAATGGCTTTTGGCCCATTACATGATCTATTCCAAAAAATGTACGAAGACCATTTCGTTGCCCAAGACGATTTGGCCGAACGTGTGAAGGCACTTAACGTGCATGCGGAAGGCACTTTGGCTGGCATGATCAAACGTTCAAAAGTTTCAGAATTTGAAGGCAAAGCATCTGATAAAGAAATGATTCAGATGATGCTCGAAGCGCAAGAGACACTTGCAGCAACAATTGCTGGTGCAGGCGAGCTTGCGGCAGAAGCTGGGGATACCCTTACAGAAGATCTATGTATTGCACGTGGCCAAACGCATGAAAAGTTTGCGTGGTTCCTAAGATCCCATCTTGGATAAAGGGTTCTTTACGCCTTTCTTACGGCATTTTTTGGCATAGGCTTCAAGCCAATGTTCATATTTGCCTAAACGTTCCTGTTGAAGCACCAACATGTCAATATAGGCCTGTTGGTGTTTTGGTTTTTTCAGTTCTTTGAAAAGTGATTTTTGCGCTTTGGTCATAGAGCAAGCGATGCAATGTCCTTGGCGCTTGTATTTGCAAACATCAACACATGGTGATGGAATTTTTGCCATTTTATCTATCCGCTGGTTGCGTTCACTAAATGTGATTTAACTTGCGTAAAAGGTTTTGAAAAGTGCGGCAAGGTGCAACCCTGCCGCACATAAGGTTGGGATTATCCTCCGAAAGAGAATGCCTTATACAAAGACAGTGCCACTGAATTTGATTTCTGATCTGCCTCTTCAAATTGGTTTAGGCCAAATGATGCTACAAGATCATTACCAAAGTCGTAATCAACACCAATAGACGCAAGATAATCATCTGCATCTGCAACGCCGTTACGCGCTGTGTAGCTAGCAGAGAATGTCCATTTATCCAAAGCGTATGATCCGCCCAATGTGCCATATGTCACGTCATCAGCTGTACCATTAAAGTTATCAAAACTTGCAATTTCACCTAGAAGTGTAAAGTCACCAAAAGCGTGTTGCAGACCCAATGAAACACCTCTGTCATCATCGACATCGCCTACACCAGCTGACAATTGACGGAAGCTTAGGTTGTATTCTGTGTCGCCAAAAGCACCTGCGAATTGCACTGCAAAGTTATCCAACTTTTCTGTATTACCAGCACCACCATCATCTGTAGTTGTGCGACCACGCTTCGTGATTGTTGAGCGGCTCAATAGAGTTGTATCCAAATAGAATACAGCAGCAGATACAGAATGCTCGCCACCAGCAAGATTAAACGGCACTTCTACGGCTGCACCAATTGAATCGCCTAATTCATAATCTTCGGCAAGATCGGCACCAAAGTAACCAGGGGCCGCATCCCAAGCCAAACCAAATGCTGGGCTGATTTTACCAGCAGCAACAGAGAAGTGATCATTTGAATACGCAAGACCGATTTCGCTAACGAACAAACCATGGTTGTCAAAGAAGACATCGTCTGTTGGGTCTTCTACTGTTTCAAATAGAATTTCTGTGAAAGCAGAAAATCCCCAACCCAATTCTACTTCAGCAACCAATGTAACTTCGGCATTAACGTCTGTAAATTCTGCCGCTGGGTCGTCAGCAGAGAATGTTGAAATAGCAGCGGTTTCAATTTCCAAGTCTACTGTAAAGCCAGAGCTGCCCTCTGCATAGGCCAGCTGCCCAGCCGAAACCAGCGCAGTTGCGGCAAGCGCACCTGTTAATTTAGTCATTTTTTGTCCTCGTTTTTTAATAAGCAAGCAGCTTATAAATGTTATGTTATAACGTAACAGTCTTATTGAAACACTGCGTTTGGATTGTCCAGACTATCAGAGCCTTCAAATGAAATTTTTTCTAAGCCAAGCACATTTGTCACACGTTCAATAGATTTTGTTTGAGTAACCAAAGCGTTTACGGCATCTGTAATAAGCGCTTCACCTTTTTTCTTGCCACGTTCCAGCATCTGATCGTAAGCAAAGCCATTATCTGCAGCTGTTTTGATATCGCCCAATTCAGTCATAGTAGCGACCAATTCAGCTTTAAGAACATTGTCTAATTCTGCGTCAACCGCAGCAACAAGCTCGGACAATGAAGCACCTGAAACAACTGTTCCATCTACACGTGTATAAGTGCCCAAATAAACATTCTGCACACCTAAGCCGTCATAAAAATGGCTGTTGTGCGTATTGTCAGAAAAACAATCATGCTCTTCTTCTGGATCATTCAACAACAGGCCAAGCTTCATACGTTCGCCAGCTTGTTCGCCATATGAAAGAGAACCCATACCAGTCAGCATTGCTGAAATACCAGCGCCTTCGTTTTTCAAGACTTCGGCACGCGCTGCACCGCCATCTTGCCATTGTGCAGTCATCCATTCCAAATCAGAAACCAACAGATCTGTAGCTGCTTTCAAATACTCACCACGACGATCACAGTTGTTATTTGTACAAGTGTCGCCTGATGCATAATCGCTCCATGGGCGGTTACCAGCGCCTTCGCCGTGACCATTCAAATCTTGACCCCAAAGAAGAAATTCAATTGCGTGATAGCCCGTTGCTACATTGCTTTCCACTTCATCAGCTTCATGCAATGCACCTTCTAGCAATGCAGGTGTAATGACAGAGGCATCAATGTCTTTACCTGACAATGTGATTTTTGGGTTCGCGATAACATTCAAAACAGCATAAGCGTTTTCATCTGTTGCTCCGCCATAGTCAGCATCAACATAGTCGATCAGACCTTCGTCCAATGGCCATGCATTTACTTTACCTTCCCAATCATCAACGATTGCATTGCCGAAACGGTATACCTCTGTTTGCTGGTATGGCACACGTGATGCTAACCATGCTGTTTTAGCCGTCTCTAATGTTTCCGCAGATGGTGATGTGATCAAAGCATCCACTGCCGCTTGCAATGCTTTAGCCGTTAAAAGGCTGTCTTCAAATTTTGCAGCAGCAATGTTTGAATAGTTATCCAATACAGCAGTTTTATCTGCCAATGCAGGAACTGCTGTTAATGCTGTCGTCATAAGACCAATAACTAGGGTTTTCATATGATATCCTTTTTGGGAGTTTAGTGTTTTGATTTCGGTGTTTTGTGTGTTGGCATGAGTTTCATATGCATTTGTCCAAGCATGTGATCGAATGCCAAACCGATTTCCTCAGCAGAATTTACGAGCTCTGGTGCTGCCTCTGATGGCATTAAGTGTGACGCTAATAAAAGTGCGTCCTCCGTGTCGCCCGCTGCTGCGGCTGCAATCATGTTTGCTACAGCACTTTCATCGCCACCATAACACTGACAATGTGTCTGATGACGCATGATTTTACGGCGAGCTTTATGGATGAGTAATAACATGAAAGATGAAAAGGTTGCGCTGTGCATTGAACCAACGGACTGGCCGAATGCTAGGATAAAGTCATCGCGAACCTGCTCACGGGATGCGCCACCACCGCACCACATCCGCAGATAGACAATCGAAGTCATCTCTAATGGTGGCAATTCGTCTATGTATCCAATAGGGGCAGCGCCTCTGGATTTTGAATGTGATATCATTTTGTAAGTAACAACTTGTTTTGTCGGGTTCTACGGAGGAAGTAAACTTGTGAACCAAAAACAAGACGCGCAATATTCGTACGTCCAAGAATATCTTCAACGTCATAAGTTGGAAGATTTTCTAACTCTTCTTTTTGATATTCATCAAGTTCTATGGTCGCAAGTTCATCCACGATATTTCCCACAGGTTAAATCTGACTAAAAGATTCGGGTATTGGTCATTTCATAGCAGTAAAGTTAATAAATGCAATACCTGACTTTTTTAATTGGATTAATTTTTAGGCCAGTAAAATTACTCGATTTAAGTGAGCTTTAAGTTGGTCGAAGTAGGATGTAGGTAGGTACATTTCGGATGATTAAGTATTAATGTGGGGTACTTTGCGGTATATCCTTACTGGGGTCTCAATAGCGACTGGAACAAGATCGTCTTTATTGAATTCAACATTAACCTTACCCAAGCGAATGCTAGGCCGGGTAAAATAAATCACTGATTTTATGAAAAGACTTTGGCAGCGGGAGAGGGACTTGAACTCCCCACACGCGGATTATCTTGCGCTTCCTATAGCCATTTACAGGGCAGCTATATGAGCACTGTAGTGAGCGTATTTTCTATTACAGGTTGCAATAGTAAATAAAAATGGGGCTATGCAGCCTGTTAAAATTTATAGGATATATAGATGGTAGGCCTTACCAAATATTTGAAACTAAATTTTGTTTGATAGCAGTAGATATTGCATGAGTGATATTTGTAGCATTTAATTTTTGTTTAGACGCATTAAGGTGGAAACGAACAGTTCTTTCTGAGATGCCTAATATACAAGCCGTCTCCCCAGCGGTCTTTCCAAGGCTAGCCCAATATAAACATTCATTTTCGCGCTTTGTTATGGTTATTTTTGGAGATGATGCTTCCTTTATTTTTTGAATTCGATCGTGTAAATAATAGCATATCAATTGAAAATGGCTTGCCATCTTTTGTGATATTGAAATCCAGTAATTATATTCACAATAAGATGCTACCAAAAGAGCCCCCTTTTCACTTCCACAGCCGCGCAAACAGAATGACATGCCTTGCATGCTAGAACGGTTTTCGACTTGGTAGCGGAAATAATCAATTATTTTGGAGTCTTTATTGTCTATTGTATGCCAATCTAATGGAAGAAAGGATTCAAAACTTTGCTGTAAAACTGGATCATCCCAAAAAAACTGGGGCTTAATATGTTGTGTCATTGATTTTAACGGACACGTGCTTACTAATAAAGCTTTCTCATCTTGGATTTGGTCAAAGTTTGATCCGCAATATGCTATTCCTGACAAAGCATATTGTATTTTTATACATTCAAGAATTGCTTCAATATCTACCATAGATAACGCATTGCGGGTTTGGGTAATAATATCTTCGAAATCACCAGTTTTCATTTTGCTTCCCAGTCATGAAATAGACTGAAACACATTGGTTTCAGAGAATAAAAATAGAAATGTAAGGTCAATTGGTCTTTCAGAAATTCATTTGGTTTTCGCATTCCTCTAGACTAAAATATTAAATCTAGTTATGTTAAAATTACGATGTGAAGTATTACGGTATAAAGTATTACCACGTCAAAATATTATAGGTGGAAATATGTGTCAAGAGACGACTTCTCGTGCGACTTCAAATGAGCAAAAAAAAACCACTTTAAATAAGATATCAGGCCAATGGAAACGTGAGCGCCCAGATGTAGACGCATCCATAATGTCTTTATGTGGTGAGATTTGGAAAGCAGGGCGATCTATAAAAGCTGCAGTAGCAGATAACATGAAGCGGTTTGATTTGGATCTTGCTGCAGGTGATGTCATGCTGACACTCCGAAGGCAAGGCTACAGGCAAACGCTTTCACCGTCAGAGTTGAGCAAGGAAATGATGCGTTCGACATCTGCAATGACCAACCGGTTGGACAGGTTAGAAGAAAAAGGTCTTGTTGAACGAACTCAAGATGCAAATGATCGTCGTGGTTTGAAAATTAGTTTAACACAAAAAGGCTTTGACCTTGTAGATGAACTTGTCTCTTCGCATGTTGCAACAGAGAAAGATGCTTTGAAGAAATTATCAACGCTAGAACGTGCTCAGCTGCAAAAGTTATTACAAAAGCTCAATACATAATTCATATAAATTCTAAACCCCTTGAAGTTGAAAAATGTCATTTTCAAGCAATGAACAACTGTGGAAAATGATTATTTACAAAATCCAGGTCGGCGTAAATTCGCCAACTTCACACAGAAGACTGGGCTGATGCCAAGAACCTGTAACATCTTACAGGTGTGAAAATAAAAATAATTAGGCACTCTACCTTTAAGCGATGATGAATCGCTTAGGCCTAACGGCTAATAATTAAACTTATTTTTTCAATGTGTTACGACTATTTTCGTAAAACTATATGGCGCGCTATAGCGAAAAGGAATGAAGATGGAAAATATTATACAAGTTGCGGGTATTATTGATGCAGCAGAAGCAGATATGCTTATAAAAGAGAACGTGGATTGGCTGGGTTTCCCCCTGCGCTTGCCATCTGGTAAAGATGATATCAGCGAAGAAGCGGCCACACAAATTATCTCGAATCTTCCTCAAAAACATGCTGGTGTTTTAATTAGCTATCTCACGAAAGCTGAAGATGTGAGCATGTTTTGTAATGAGCTTGGTGTTAAAGCAGTTCAATTACATGGCGATGTAGAAATCGCAGAAATGAAAAGACTAAAAGAGCTACGTCCAGAATTATATATTCTAAAAAGTTTAGTTGTGCGTGAAGATAATGCGGAAGAACTGTTAAAGCTTGTAGATGATTGTCAACAACATGTGGATATGTTTATCACAGACACATTTAACCCAGCAACAGGTGCTAAAGGAGCGACAGGCTTAACGCACAACTGGGATGTAAGCGCGGAACTTGTGCGGCGCTCGCCAAAACCATTAATGATGGCTGGCGGTCTTTCTCCAGAGAATGTTGCAGATGCAATTTTAAAAGTCCGTCCGGCAGCGGTAGACGCGCATTCTCTACTTGAAGGTATTGATAAACGTAAGGACCAAATGAAGGTTCGTAAGTTTGTCTCAGAGACGCGCCGAGCGTTCGCTGAATTGCGTGGCGCAAAACTGCATCAAAAAGCTAGCTAAAATCATTATTATCAGGGGGCACTGTCATGAGTGTTAACGAAAAAGTTCACATTTTAAAACAAACAAAGCAATTACGTGCATTACACTCAATTGTGAGAAACAAAGACACATGCCAGGCAGATTTTGTCTTCTATTCGAATAGGATAATTAGGCAGTTATTAGAAACAAGTTTAGATCTTCTCCCGTATGAAGGTCTAAATGTCATCACCCCAATTGGTCAGAGTTATGAGGGGCTCACTATTAATGCAAAGCTATGCGCAGTGTCTGTAATTCGCGCAGGTGAAAGTATGGAGCATGAGCTGGGACATTTGGTAAAAGGTATGCCTATTGGCAAGATCTTAATTCAAAGAGATAAAACAACTAAGAAACCAAAGTATTATTATTCACATTTACCCGAAGATATTTCACAAAGGCATGTTTTGTTATTGGAGCCAATGTTGGCAACTGGCGGCTCGGCGATTGCTGCAATTGATTTATTGTTAGAGAAAGGTGTCCCTGAGAAAAATATCATATTTGTAAACCTTTTAGCATCCCCAGATGGCATTGAAAGGTTAACGCAAAAATACCCGCAGCTCTATGTCGTGACGTCATCGATAGAACGCGAACTGAACGCAGATGCTTACATGATTCCAGGCATTGGTGATTTTGGTGACCGCTATTTTGGAACTCAGCAGGTATTTAGGTGATGATAAAAGATAACATTACCTTTAATATAATTCTAACGGCGGTTGCTCCAATTGTTTGGGGCAGCACCTACCTAGTGACCACGGAATTCTTACCTCCTAACAGCCCTTTATTAGCTTCTGTATTACGTGCTTTACCTGCGGGAATATTGCTTTTGCTGATTGGTAGGCAACTCCCAGAAGGTCAGTGGTGGTGGAAAGCTTGCGTATTAGGCATTTTGAATATTGGTGCGTTCTTTTATTTTCTTTTTTTAGCAGCCTATCATTTACCTGGAGGGGTTGCGGCGTTGATCATGTCGATTCAGCCCGTAATTGTTTTATTGTTAGGTCTTGTTCTACTTGGGCAATCTATTCAAACAACGCAGGTGGCCGCTTGTATTATAGGCATGGTTGGCGTTGCTCTAATTGTTTTGCAACCTACTGCAAAGCTAGATTTTATTGGTGTCATTGCTGGGTTCGCTGGAGCCTTAAGTATGGCAACAGGATTAGTCTTTGCCAAACGCTGGGGGCGCCCAAAAAATGTTGGTGTATTAACTTTTACCGGTTGGCAACTCATTGTTGGCGGCTTGGTCTTAATTCCTCCCGCATTTTTAAGCGAAGGCCTTCCCGAAAAAATCACTTTGACGAATTGGCTTGGCTTTACATATCTTTGCGTCGTTGGTGCATTAGTTGCATACGCTCTTTGGTTTCGTGGCCTTGATCGTTTGCCTGCGTTATCCGTTTCATTCATATCTCTTGCAAGCCCACTTTCAGCTGCTGCTCTAGGGTATATTTTTCTAGATCAAAATTTGAATGGTATACAAATCCTTGGCGCGATCGCCGTTATTTTTGCCGTCGTTTTAGCCCAACCACAATCAAAATCATTTTTACCCAACTTCCTTCAAAAAAATAATTGAACAGCACTTAAGGACTTTTCAATATGCAACTTACTTCTCTTCTTCCTGAAACCATTGAATTATCCCAAACCAAATCATTACTTGAAATGTTTCAATGGCAAGTGCAGAAAAAACCAAACGATATATGCATTGTATCAAGCGATAACGATTTGACATTTGCAGAGTTGTACGATTCAGCAGCTAAATTAGCAGCACAAATTGTAAAAGAAGCTACGCCAAATACTTTATGCGTTGGTGTATATGCTGATCCATCTATAGATCTTCTTGTTGGTGTATGGGGGGCTATTTTTTCAGGTAAAGCTTACCTGCCTTTAGCTCCAGAATATCCAGAAGAGCGTATTCGTTACATAATCGAAAATAGCGAAACGGATGTTATCGTTACGCAATCACACTTGTTGGAAAAGATCAGTAACTATGCCCCAACAGGTACCCGCTTCATCATCATAGATGAAGGAAACGAAAGCAGTGATGTATATATATCTTCTGCAAATGAAAGTGATCTGGCTTATGTAATTTATACATCAGGCAGTACTGGGCGGCCCAAAGGTGTCATGATTGAAAACCATGCGATTACGTCACAGTTAAAATGGTTGGAAAATCGCGGTTATGTAACATCTGGTACACGTATCTTGCAAAAAACGCCAATGAGTTTTGATGCTGCGCAGTGGGAAATATTAGCTCCTGCAATGGGTGGAGTAACTGTTACTGGAGTGTTTGGCTTATATCGTGATCCTGATGCTTTAATGCAGCTCATCAAAGAGCAAAAGGTAACTGCATTGCAATGTGTACCAACACTTTTACAAGCTTTAATCGATACTGAAAAATTCCATGAGTGTACGAGCTTGACCACCATTTATTCTGGTGGTGAAGCCTTATCGCAAAAACTGGCAAAAGCTTTTTACGATTACATGCCAAACTGCCGTTTGGTCAATTTATATGGCCCAACAGAATGCACAATCAACGCAACATTCCATGAGGTTACTTCGGTTGATACGCAACACAGCAGTAAATCAGTTACCATTGGCAAGCCTGTGTTCGGAACAACATGTTATGTTTTAGACAAAGACTTGAGGTTAGTTGAAACTGGAGAGACTGGTGAGTTGTATATTGGGGGTATTCAAGTCGCGCGTGGATATCTAAATCGACCAAATCAAACATTAGAACGCTTTATCTATAACCCAGAAAACAAGAATGAGCGCATTTATAAAACGGGGGATTTAGTTAAAAAAACACCAGATGGCAACTTGCAGTTTTGCGGGCGCATAGACCATCAAGTTAAATTGCGTGGATATCGCGTAGAATTGGCAGAAGTTGCATTAGCGATTGAAAGCCACCAGTGGGTTCGTTGTGGCGCCGCTATAATTACGGATGATGAGCGGACAAACAGTCAAAGCTTAACGGCGTGTATCGAACTGAGTGAACGAAAAGCTGCATTGATGGATCAGGGCGTTGCAGGCAAGCATCATCAGTCAAAAGCAAACAAACACCAAGTTAAAGCACAGCTTTCAAATGGGGGACTACGTGATCCCGATCTAGACCAAGGTAAAAAGATAATTCCTTTGGGTTATGCCAAGGAAACTGCCGAGCAACGTCGTATAGCCTTTGGGCGAAAAACTTACCGTTTTTATGATGGTGATGACGTTACAGTTAAAAGTATAATTGACCTCTTAAGCGAATATCATTCCGATATAGAAGCGGCCCATAACAACACAATAATAGATGCAGCATTTTTAAGTAAAACCTTGCGCTGGTTTGGTCAGTTCAAAAGTGAAAACCGCTTGTTGCCTAAATACGCATATGCTTCTCCTGGTGCGTTATACGCCACACAAATTTACATTGAGTGTAAAGATATTGATGATATCGAGAATGGTATATTTTATTTCCATCCTATTGATCATAAATTTATAAAAATCTCCAATTCAATTTCCAGCAACCCAGGTGTCCGCATTCATTTTACGGGTAAGACGGCAGCTATCGAGAGCGTCTACAAAAACAATATTCTTGAAGTTCTGGAAATGGAAACGGGTCATATGCTAGGCCTTTTTCAAAACGTGCTAGCCAAAGATGGTTATGGTATATGCCCGATTGGGCATTGCGAAAAAATGCGTACGCACCTTAATATTCAAGATGATGATTATTATCTTGGTACGTTTGAAATTGTTCCAGTAGCCCAAAATTGGTGCCCAAATGTTGATTTATATCTCCAAGCCCATGGCGATAAGGTCGAAGGAATGCCAAAGGGTACATATAAAATTAACGGCACAAAACTTAACCTAATTTCTGAGAAAATTATAAAGAAAAACCAAGTTATTGCTATCAATCAGCAAACTTATGAGAATTCTAGTCTCGGTATTTCAGTAATCAGTCGTGAAAAAGAAAGTTGGTTAGAGTACATAGCACTTGGGCATGTATTACATCGCTTCCAGAGTAACACAAAAAACTTTGGATTTATGTCTTCTGGGTATAGCTCTAAAACTGGAAACCCTTTGCGGCCTGCAACACGAATTACAGATATTTTAGGAAATCATAACCTTCCAACTGGGGCCTCGTATTTCTTCATCGGTGGTAAAATCACTGATGAACAATATGAAAGTGAAGGTATGAATGAGGATCGTGTTCATATGCAAGGTCCTGCAGAGATGATCACAGAAGATTTGGCAAAGTCATTGCCAGATTATATGATTCCAAACCGCGTTGTTATTTTTGATAAATTACCACAAACTGCAAATGGTAAGGTCGATCTCTTTGCAATTAAATCATCGGATAGATTGCGCGAAGCTTTACAAGGTCAACCTTATATCGCTCCGGAAACGCCTACAGAAATATGGTTAGCAGATTTATGGAAAGCCATGTTGAAATACAATGATGTTTCTAAAGAGGATGATTTTTTCACTTCTGGCGGAAACTCATTAACGGCTGTTTCTATAATTTCAAAAATTAATAAGCATTTTAATATTAAACTCCCTATCCAAATTGTTTTTGAGCATCCTCGCCTGACTGACCTAGCTGCAAGGATTGATGATAATTCCCCCAAAGAGTATTCACGTTTAGTGCAGCTGAATAATGGCAATAACGGAAGGCCAATATTTTGTTGGCCTGGTCTTGGTGGATACCCTATGAACCTACGCCCATTAGCGCAAAACCTATCTAAGCCACGTCCTTTTTTTGGTGTCCAATCTTACGGTATTAACCAAGATGAAGTTCCATTTTCAACAATTTCCGAAATGGCAAAAGCTGATGTGAAAGAAATATTAAAAATGCAATCTGAGGGACCCTATACTTTATGGGGTTATTCATTTGGCGCGCGTGTTGCTTTCGAAACTGCTTGGCAATTAGAGCAATTGAACAAGCAGGTCGACCAAGTGGTCTTAATATGCCCAGGAAACCCGCGAGTGCGAACATTTCATGGGGAAGTAACCAACCGTACTACCGATTTAAGTAATAAAACATATCTGGCAATCCTTCTCTCTGTTTTTACGGCTAAAATTGATACAGAAGAAGTTGAAGCATGTTATAAATATTGTTCTGATCATAAAAGTTTCATTGAATTTATACTTGAACGCCGCCCAGAGATGGATGCACCGACTGCGGTGCGGATCATGAATATTGTGCGGCAAACTTATGAGTTTGAATATAGTTTTAAAGAATTAACCGAACGTCAAATTGTGGCTCCAATTACAATCATTAAAGCAAAAGGTGACGACTATTCCTTCATTGAGGGACAAAAAGATTTCTCATTTATTCCACCAGAAATAATTACATCTGACACAGATCATTACGAAATCCTAAAGCTCGGCAGCGTCGAAGCATTAATCTCTATCCTTGAAGGCTCAACAGTTTATGGGCCACACCAATTCAAAATGGCGCTTAATAATATCAAACTCCAGTTTATGCAAAAGGGTTCCTATGCCTCACATTAATATAAAACATTTCCCATTATCGTTATCGGATGAGCAAAAAACGAAATTAAGTGACGCGATTACAAAGCTTATTCAAGATCATCTAAAAACGAAAAAAGAACATGTCTCTATCGCTCTTGAACAAATTGACGCCTCAAAGTGGCAAACAACGGTTTATGTCCCCGAAATAATGGGGCGTAGTAATTTATTGATTAAAAAGCCTGGTTATTGAAAAGAATGAAAATGTCTCCCAAACACAAAATACCTATTCGTTACAGCGAAGAAATCAAAGATGCACTTGCAACAGGTGCGCCTGTGGTTGCTTTAGAATCTAATGTGATCACGCACGGTCTTGAATACCCTGAGAATGCTGAAACCGCTAAAAAAGTCGCACAAGCTGTACGTAAAGGTGGTGCAATTCCTGCAACATTATACATTGATAACGGTGTAATTCATGTTGGTATGGATGATGCCGCCATCGAAAAATTTGCAACAACATCCGGCATACCTAAAGTCAGCAGTCGTGACTTACCAATCGTATTGGCGCAAGGTAAAGCGGGAGCAACGACCGTTGCATCTTCACTTATCTGTGCGGAACTTGCAGGTATCTCATTCTTCTCATCGGCTGGGATCGGAGGGGTCCACCGTGGTGGAGAAAACTCAATGGATGTTTCTGCAGATCTTATCCAGTTTACACGCTCAAAAGTTGCCGTTGTTTGTGCTGGTGCTAAAAGCATTTTGGATTTGGATCGCACTATGGAGTATCTTGAAACCCAGTGTGTTCCTGTTGTTTCTTATAAATCAGATGACTTTCCTGCATTTTATTGCGCATCAAGCGGGATACGAAGTCCACACAGAATGGATGAGCCATCAGACGTGGCGAAAGCGATTGATACCCATTGGTTTACCAACCCTAAAAGTAGTTTTGTAATTACAACCCCTCCTTTGGACAAAGACGCAATTGATCGTAACGATATCGAAGGAGCAATTGAACAAGCCCTTATTGATGCGAAAACAGAAAATATTGCAGGTAACATGGTTACAAAATATCTAATGCGTGCCGTCGATAAAGCGTCGGGGGGGCGTACTTCAAAGGCCAATATGGCTGTTTTAATAAGCACCGCCGAAACCGGTGGACGCCTCGCAGCAGCCTATAGTGCTTTGCAAAAAACATAATTAACATTTTAGAAAGAGATATTATGACACAGAAAACCTTCGAACCCATTCGTATTGGCGACATCGACCTAGAAAACCGTCTGGTTATGGCACCAATGACCAGAAACAGAGCCACCCAAAGCGGTGAGGCTACGCATATGATGGCAGATTATTATAGTCAGCGCGCAAGCGCTGGTCTGATCATCTCGGAAGCAATTCAACCAAGCCAAGTTGGGCAAGGCTTTATGAATACGCCTGGCTTATACACAGATGCGCAAGTGCGTTCATGGAAGCATGTAACGGATGCTGTTCACAAAGCAGGTGGTAAAATTGTAGCTCAGATTTTGCATGCTGGCCGTATTGGGCACCCATCACTTTATCCAAGCGCACATACATCACTAGCGCCATCTGCAATCGCAGCAAGCGGCAGCACATTTACAACAGATGGTATGGTTGAATACCCAACGCCAATCGCAATGAAAAAGAATGACATTAACGAAACAATAAGCGATTTTATACAGGCTGCCCAGAATGCAATTAATGCTGGATTTGATGGTGTTGAAATTCATGCAGGCAATGGTTTTTTATTGCACCAGTTCATGGCAGAAAACACCAACCAACGTACGGATGAATACGGCGGAGATTTATCTGCAAGAGTGCGGTTCCCGATTGAAGTCGCACAAGCTGTTGTTGATCAAATAGGCAGCAGCAAAACAGGTCTTCGCATCTCACCTGCAAACCCTTATAATGATATTGTCGAAGGTGATACTGAAGCGCTTTATAACACTTTGATAGCAGGGCTTCCTGATATGGCGTTCATTAGCATCATGGAAGCGAATAATCGCCCGCAAACCCAATTGATCCGCAATCAATGGAAAAATGCAATTATCCTAAATCCACATGAAGATGAGCAACATTGGCCTGCATCACCACAGCTTGTAGAACCTATTTTACAACAGAGCCTTGCAGAAGCTGTATGCCTTGGTTCTTCATTCTTAGCAAACCCAGATCTTGTTGACCGTATACGGGGAAATACTGCTCTTAATCAAGCAGATGAAAATACTTTTTATGGTGGAGATGAGCGGGGCTATACAGACTATCCTACTATGGAAAATAAAGTTTAGATGTCATTCCAGTACACCCAAAGAAATAGCTCTTTGGGTGTATTCTTCGCGTAATATATCAATGGATAATCATAGTACTTTTACGGATGAATTCTCTTGGCTTAAAGGGTGTTTGAATACTCTGTATGATCAGGAAAAATGCCTAACAATATTATTCTCAACAACGACGCCTGTCCCAGAAAATATCCTTTTATCTGATTGCGAACTCTATAAAGCACAGAAGTTCAGATGCTCTCTACATTCAAGGCGTTATATAATTGGCCGAAAATTATTGCGTTTTTTACTTAATTTAGAGACATGTAAAACACCGCTACAAACTTCACAAAAAGGTAAGCCTTATATAAAAAACGGCAGCGTTTTTTCCATATCATACTCTGAAAATTACATTGTTTTATGTCTTTCTTTAACACGAACTATAGGCGTAGATATCGAGTGCTTATTCCAAGATGTTTCATATATAGATATTCCTAAAAATGTTTTCCATGATACCGAGATGAGATGGATTTATGATAATGAGCGTTCTTTAAATAGAAGACGTTTGACATGTTGGACTAGAAAAGAAGCTGTGGTTAAAGCGGACGGTACGGGGCTAGATGAAGACATAAAATATATTAACACCTGCCCAGATCTGAAAAATGGCTTAGTAATACCATATAAGAATTATCGGCTTTGGACATTTAATAATAAAATAAATAATTTTATAATTTCGGTAGCGGCAGATAATGATATTACTGATATTGTATATTTAGATTTTTGCCATTTATCAAAAGACAATAAGCTAGCGACACCTAGCACTATGAACTCGCCATCAGTTTAAACGATTACATGATGATTTAAATTTTGGGAATTATCGCAGAGTGGCTCGACAGCACCATGCAAGCACAGGTAGCGATCAATCTTTGGATTAGAAGTCAAAGACTTAAAAGTGTTATGCTATGTCAGCAATACATATGAGTTATAAATTTTGATCTCTATTAGCAACCAACACATTCAAAATGAGATTTTGTTGTAAGCAATAATATCAACAAGAGGTTGCAATTGTGCCTCGTACCTTTTCCACTTTTCTTTAGACGTTTTATAAAGCGGCTGCCGCACCTGTTGTACGCTGGCTGTGCGAACGCGGCGTTTGCCTTTATAGAACTCTAAACACGCGTCTTCCCAGCCCAGACCACAGAAATCGATGATACGGCGTGCCTCGGTATCTATATCCTCAACGAGGTTTTCATAATGAACCGTATGGAAACTGTCTTTTGGCAAAAGCGTATGCCAGTGGTTCATCAGGCGAATATAGTTGTTAAAATAGCGCCCTAATTCCACTTGATCATAACTGTGTAACTGACTGCGCTCAAAAATACGCGTAAAACATGACAGGCAAGTGTCAAACGGATTGCGTGCAATGTGGATGATTTTTGCATTTGGTAACAATGCGTAGATTAGGCCGAGCATTTGGAAGTTTGCTGGCATTTTATCGACAATATACGGTGTGTTGGGCGCGTGTGTTTTTGCGCTTTCGATATATTCTTCGATCTTTCTGGTCAGATCATGCGCAGGCATTTGGGGTAAAATACGCGGCATATCAAATTTACCGCTGGTGGGACACAATCCAAATAGGTTTTGCAGATAATTCAATTCGCCTGCGCCTGAAATTTTGCTATGACTGTCCAGAATAGATTCAGTTAATGTTGTGCCTGACCTTGGCATCCCTAACACAAAGATTGGTTGTTCTGTTGATATTGCGCTTTTGCGTAGTTTTTCGATCATACCCTTATCGAAAAGAGCGATGATATCATCTGTCACTTGATCCGTTTCAGCGGGATCATAATCAAACGTTGATCGTTTAACCTTTGCACCTATAGCATATTGCTCAAACGCATTTTCGTACCGAGACAGATCCTCATAACACTTGCCCAAAGCGTAATGATAAGCGGCTGCTTTCATCGCTGGCATCTTTTCTGCTTCTGGTAAAGCCGCTTCAAGTGCAACAAAGGCAGAGTTATCAGGCGTCATTTTTTCCATACGTGCGAGTGCCATTTGTGCATTCAAAGCATCATATGTGGATTGCGCCGCCAGTTCGAAATCAGCACGTGCACCATCGAAGTCCCCGTTTTCCATTTTTAGATACCCAAGCGCGAGACGGCTGGCGGTCATATCTGGGTTTAGCGCGAGCGCTTTTTCATAGAACTCAAACCCTGCATCCATATCCCCAAGATGAGCCTTGGTGATTGCAATCTGATGGCAAATTTGCGGGTTTTCAGGGTCTAAACGATAAGCGGTTTCGGCTTCTATAAGAGCAAGTTTTGAATGGTTCTTTTCATAAAGCACTTGGGATAACCCCAAATAATTCTCAGCTTTATTTTCGTTCAAAGATATTGCGTTGCGGAAACTGGTTTCTGCGTCGTCCAGCTTATGCTCATAGAGATGTATGCGCCCCATGTTGCGCTGTAATTCGGAAACATTTGGGTTTTGCTTTAATTCTGAATACGCCAGTTCCTTTGCTTCCTCATATCGTTCCCCTTCAATAAAGACGGAAATGCAATTGTTTGCAGCTTCGGAATAAGTTGGATTGGTGCGTAAAGCTTTACGGTAATAGGTTACCGCGCCCTCTAAGTCGCCATTGTCACGTGCAATACTGCCAAGGTTATTCAAGGCTGCGCTAAAATCTGAGTTTAAAGCCAAAGCGCGCTGTTGTGATGCTTCAGCCTCAATAATGTTTTGATCGTCGTAATAAGCAAGTCCAAGATTTGAATGCGCTGCTGGGTTGTTTGGGTCGGCTTGCACTGCGCGCTTCCCAACTGAAATAGCTGCTTCTATGTTGCCCGCTTTACGCAATACTTCGACATAGTTCATCAGAAACTGCGGATTTTGAGGCTGCAAGCGTACGGCCTCTGTCATTGCTTTGACGGCTGGTTCGTATTGTTCTGTCTGAAACGCGATCAATCCCAGCATTTGATGTGCATGAGCATGTTGAGGCGCAGCCTGAATGATTTTGGAGAATAATGCGACAGCAGGTTGAAGTTGGCCTTTTTGATAATGCACCATAGCCTGCTTGAAAGCGTCTTCTATTGTGAGCGTACTCTGTTCTGCCATTACACTGTGTTCTCCATTTTGGGGATTGGATAAACGTTTCTTTTAGAACGCAGACCGACCATCGGTTAGATCCTCGATCAATGCGCTGAGCAGTTGCGTTTTATTGGAATAACCAGACTTTTTATAAATCGCATTCGTTTGCGACTTAATTGTTCCAACAGCCGTGCCACGGATTTCCGATATTTCTGCGATTGTGCACCCTTTTAACAATAAGTGAAAAATCTCAATCTCGGATGCAGATAGGTTCCACTCTTCGAAATATTGTTCAAGCATTTCGCGGAAAGCATCAGAGGCAAGTGCAACTTTGTCTTCAAGTTTGGATTGGTGCCGGTTCATTTTTTTCACAATGATCCAACCCAAAATGATGCACACAATCAGGATCAAATTTATGACAGTGATAAAGACGTGGTTCACAGCCCATTCAATGATCCATATGTGCGTATTATGCTCTGCAATTTCTTCTATGATTAAAATTGTCGTCGAGAGGCCCGCAATAATGAATAATATGGGTGTCCAGTTTGTTTTTTTCATTCTTCAACCTTGCTGTGATTGTGAAGCTATGGGCCATCTTAACTACTGCAGGTAATCAATATACATTCGAACACAAAGCCAGCCTACTTCCCGAGTATTAGGGATATTGTTTAATGATATGTTCGCCAAGTTTCTATCAGTGATTAAGGCATATGCTGATTATGAAGCATCTCAATCGTAAACTTTAGTTATAAATGTGCAGTCATTCACAAGAAGCCGCATTCGAAATTTTGACTGTGGCTCTACGTAACCGCCAGCAAACATAAACCTTGGTTATATGCTGCGTATTAGCTCTTCACGCATAATTCTAGTGTGTTTAACTCTCCTGCAAGTGGTGGCGCAGGATACAACCTGTTGCTTTTTATATGAGTGGTTCGAGCAGTAACTCCAAAAACAATGTGTTGTTCCTATGGAATGATTTGAATGTCGTATCGCGGCAAATGTGCTGGGTGCGTTTGGGAAAAATAAAAGAGTTTTCGTTAGGGGAAAATAAATGAATAAGACTAATCAACGCACGGTAATCTGTGGGCATCGTGGCGGGCGGATGACCAAGTGGAAAGGCCAAATCGCAAGTGCTGCACCTATGGCGCTTTTGGCGACGGTCTCTATCGCGGCACTTTCAATGGGCGCTGCGCAGGCTAGAACGATTAGCACGGCGGAAACAACACCGCAGATTTTCTTTGCAGACGAAAATCACACGATTACATCGACGGGAAGTGTTTCTGTTACGACAACATCAGCGCCAGCGATTTTTATTCAAACTGACCTATCGAACGTATTCACAAACGATGGCACAATCAGTGTCAATTTATCTGGCTTAGGAATACCTGCTGCGGTTGGTCTTGAATTGCCTGCTCGCCTGCTTAGTGGCGGTGAGATTAACAATAACGGAACGATTGATGTTCAGTTGAATTCTACGACGGCAGCATCTGCAAATGGCATTTTCCTGAATTCAACTGATGGTATCGCAGGTAATATTAATAACTCTGGTACGATCACTGTTCGAGCGCAATCAAACTCGTCTTCAGGCGCGACAGCTTACGGTGTGCATTTGTCTGAAATGCCTTTTGGCCCATTTCCCACTCCAAGTGCTGGTTTGGCTGGTGCTATAAATAACTCAGGCACAATAGATGTGATGGCAACGTCATCTGGAACGGCGTCAGCTTATGGTCTTTTTGTCAGCCCGAGTTTGCGTACAGGGGGAAGTATTAACAACTCTGGTACGATCACTGTTCGGGCGCAAGCGAATACAACTTCTGGTGCAGGAGCTCATGGAATCTTTGTATCTGAGGGTCTGCCAAGCCCATTTCCTTCTGGTAATACTCTCCTAAATGGTTCAATCAGCAATTCAGGTGTCATTGATGTGAGCGCAATCGCTCAGACCAGTGCAACTGCATATGGTATTCAGATTGCCCCAGGTGTTGGGGCAGATGCAGTCATCGAAAACTCTGGTACAATCACTGTTTTGGCACAATCCAATTCGTCCAACGACGCAGAAGCATATGGTATTGATGTAACAGACAGGGCAGGAAATCCTTTTAGCTCTCAGACTGGTGGTTTCTTTGGAACGATTAACAATGCAGGCACAATTGATGTGACAGCTATAGGTGTCAGTTCGGCAAGCGCATACGGTATAAATATTCATCCAAGTTTCAGTGCAGGGGCAAGTGTTAATAACTCTGGTACGATAAATGTTTTGGCGGAAACGCAAACATCTTATTCTGCAACGGCCTACGGTATTTATATTTCTGAAGATAACTTCCCGGGCACTTCTGGCGGAAGACTCGCTGGTGATATAAATAATTCGGGCACAATCAATGTGCTGGCTACAGGTATAACAGATGCGAATGCATATGGTGTGTATGTCAGAAGTGGCCTTACCTTTATCTTCGGAAACCCAACTGGGGTAGGGGCACCAATTGGAGTTTCGCCTGGTGCTTTTGATGGCAACCTTTCCAATTCAGGTACAGTCTCTGTAACTGCGGCTTCCGATTCATCTGCAAGTGCGCATGGTTACCGAGTTGGGGGCGATTTTAACGGATCATTTGATAACTCTGGTACAATTTCGGTTTCGGCAACAGCAAGAAGCTCCGAAACAGCGCAGGCTTTTGGTTTCTCTCTCTCTGGTGATGCAAATGGTTCGATTACAAACAATGGTAGTGTGTCAGTGCAAGCGTTCGGGTACTCCTCTGCAACAGCTTATGGTTTTGATATAAGTGGTGACTTAAACAGTGGTTTTGATAATTCTGGAACAATTTCTGTGACAGCTGTTGATCAAACCGATAGTGCGGAAGCCTATGGCCTGTATGTTGGCGGCATCGCGAATAGCGCAATCGACAATTCTGGTACAATCACAGTATCCGCGACAGCCAGTGAAAGCACGGCTTATGCGGCAGGTATAGACGTATCTAGCGGCGTTTCGGCACTGGGGAGTATTAATAACTCTGGTACAATTAACGCAACAGCCCGTAATTTAACAAGTTCATCCGCGACCGCATATGGTGTAAGGGTTTTTGGTGGTGATCTTGATGGTGCTTTCACGAACTCTGGCACCATTTCAGCCTTGGCATTCGCAGATTCGATAGATCAAGCTTACGCAGCTGGTTTTGACCTATCGGGTGATGCGAACGCGAACATTGCAAACAGCGGTACAATTACAGCACAGGGTGTCGGTGTAACATCTGCAACAGTTTACGGTATTCATATCGGCGGAATTTTAAATTCTGACCTGAGTAATTCAGGTACAATAGCAGCCCTTGCATTTGATGACAGCTCCTCGGCAGATGCTGCGGCTATCTATATCCAAGGGGATATAAACGGTTCGATCAACAACTCTAGAACATTAGCCGCGAGTGCAATATATACAACAGGCTTTGCAACGGCGAGCGGTATCTTCACGGACAGTGCAATCAACGCAAATGTAACAAACAGCGGTACAATTACTGCTTTTGCCAGCGGGAGCAGCGGTCTGGCTAGTGGTGTGAATGCTACAAATATGACAGGTGATTTTGCCAACACTGGCACAATTACCGCCACAGCAAGGGGCGGGGTAACAAACGCAATCGGTGTGAATTTCGACAACTTTGATGGGACAATCACTGATGTTGGCACAATTTCTGCGACATCAGAGGGTGGCAGTGCTTACGCGATCTTCCTTGGGACCGGTACGGGTACCTTGAATGTTGATACCTTGGACAATGTCAATGGATTGATCCGTGTCGCTGACCATGATGTGAACTTAACCTCTCTTGCGGGTCCATCTGCAACCTTCGAGTTCGAGGATGCAAATACCGCAGCTGGTGTATTCACGACGATTGAACAAGGTGGTGCACCATGGTTCGTTCAAGATGAAGGTGGTGCTAATCCAATTTACTCTACGTTTGGTCAATCCTCATTCAGTGATCAGAGCTTAGGAACCAACCAAGCACTGGGTTTAAGCAGTTTCTTAGGAAAACTATCTTCTTCTGTTGGTAATGGTACCGCATCCAAGGATATTCTGACGTTCTCATCAAAAGGCACAGGTGCAGCAACTGCGACACACGGAGCAATCAACTATTATCCGTTCTTGCAAGTCACACGTGCGCAAGCGGACTACAATGTCTTTGCAGGAAGTGACTCTCATGTTGGGACTGCGGCCTTACAGGCTGGTGCATTGGTGGAGTTGAACAATGGTGGCACAATCGGGGGCATGATCTCTGCCATCGATATTCACTCTAGCTCAGTCATTACCGCAACAGGCGCAACAAGTAACAGTTCTGAAGGCAGAGGATTTGCTTTGGATCTTGCCTATACGCCTGATTTGTACTTTGCGACGGTTACGTTTGGTGTGAGTGCAGGGCGTATTACGAATGACCAGCGCCGCAATGTTGGGGCAACTGCTGCATTGTCTGAATCCGACAGCAATTGGGTTGGAGTGAATGCAGAAATTTCCAAATCATATGATTGGACGAACAGTTGGTCTTTGACGCCATCAGGTAAACTAAGCATCTCACGCGTTGACATCGGTGGTTACACGGAAACTGGGACAGCTGCAGGACTTGCTACAGTATCAAGCCGTAAATCGACTGCTACAACTGGTGAAATTGGCCTGAAAGCTTCCAAAGCATTTGATGCAGGCGTGCTTACAGCTGGGGCATCATTGTTTGCTACAAATTGGTCTGGTGGTGATACTTCAAATGTAACGCTTTTTGGTCAAACACAGGCGGTAAGTGCTGCCAATCAAGATATGAGTGGCGCGAAGTTCACTCTTGATTTGGACAATATCCGCATAGGCAATGGTGATCTGAGTATCAAAACAGGCGTTTCCCTAGATGATAATGGGGGCATTGAGAAAACACTGACGGCAAGGTACCAAATGAGCTTTTAGTAAAATCTCGATTTTAACACAGTTAAAATTTGGGCGTGTCTATAGAGGCGCCCAAATTTCCTAAAATGTGTCTCGATATATTCGAGAGGTGAAATAACAACATCTATTTTTAATTATACTTTGGGCGGGCGAATAAATGACACCACAGCTAAGGGCAGATTTAGCAAAAGTAATGGAAGAGCTTGCTTTAAAAGCTCAGCAAAAAAGACGTGAAATCGAGCTAACTAAAATGCTAGCTGTTAAAGTTATATCCGATTCAGATAGAGTTATGTAATGTAAGCATTTATAAGGTGGTTCGGTATAGTGGTTAAAGTCTGGAAAACTGTTGCTCTACCGTTTAAGCGAGAACCAATCAGCCTTCTTCAAGATAATCGCGTATAATATCGCGCTTTGTGCGGCTGATTGGAAATTGTTTGCCATCTTTGTCAATAATAAAGGGGTTGCCAGATATGTAAGTCAGCCCTTTAACTTGCGTCTTCTTAATCCACCGTGACCTATGCACAATCCAACCGGCATCATCGGGGACATATTGTACAGCCTCTTTCATTCGCATTGGGATAAAGCTTGATCCATTCTCAGTTCTCACCATAACGCTCTGGTTCTGGGTCTCTATTTCCTCTACCACACCCTGTATGTCCTTTGGCAGCATGTCTTGTAATTTATTGATAACTTTAGGCATTGGAAAGAACGGGGTAAATGTCATCACATTTATGCCCAATATTTCAATGAAGCGTTCTTTGAAAAAATAACAAAGCAGTGAAACGAAAAAAGTAAGCAGGATCGTGTTGTAAAACCAAAACGAAAGTACTTTTGACAAACTTGCACTTGGGTCGAAAAATACGGTTGTAACAATGGCTTCAACAACTTCGAGTAAGCTTACAAAAATAGAGAATGACCAAGGGAATGATATTCTATACTTCAGGGACAGTTTGATAAGTTTTGGGCCTGCCAAATAGATCGACCAATAATAGAATGAAATCCAGCAAACCGCCCAAATGCAGAGCAACAAAAATGTTTCTGGAAGCCATATTTCAAGCTTATCCCCGGGAATTTCAAAGACGGCATAGAATAAGAAAAAAAAGACAGCAACACTCAGCGTTAATGGATGCCGCATTGATATTTTGAATGCAGCAATAAGGGTTTCCTGATTTTCAGGTTTTAAATCCATTAACCTTGTTTTCCCCTTATTTGGTTTTGTTTTTGAATATCAAATACACTATGCCAAAAACGACATCAAACAAGTAAGTGGCTTATAAATAGAAAATAACAAGAGAATTACATGCTATTTTAAAATGGAGTGACTGAATAAAATATTATTTGCAGCTTCAGTTTTGTTTTCAAAAAATCTCTAATGTCGATTGGTACTACGGAATAGTCATTATTTAATAAATTTTTGAAAACCTTTGGTAGCGGGAGAGGGACTTGAACCCCCGACACGCGGATTATGATTCCGCTGCTCTAACCACCTGAGCTACCCCGCCAAAGGTGAGGCGTGATTAAGACAGATGTTGGTAAGCGTCAAGTGGGATTCTAAGCTTTAAAAGGATTTTCTTGGCGGTGCCTTTAAAACTATGCCAAGTATTGCCCAAGACTAGAATATAATGCGTATGAAATGGGGCCGATTTATGAGGGCGTTGATACAGAGAGTTACCCATGCACAGGTTGATGTGGATGGAGATACAATTGGAAAAATCGATGCAGGATTATTGATTTTGATCTGCGCGATGCGGGGGGATACGGCTGCAATAGGCGCAAAGCTTGCCCAGAAAATCTCTAAGCTTCGGATATTTAAGGATGATGAAGGACGAATGAATCGATCTCTGGCAGATATCCAAGGCTCTGCGTTGATTGTCAGTCAATTCACATTGGGCGCTGATACCAGTCGTGGCAACCGCCCAGGGTTTTCGATGTCTGCCCCTGCCGAAGAAGGGCAGGCTTTGTATGAGACTTTCGTTGATGATTTTAAAAGCCTTGGAATTCCAGTCGAAACGGGTCAGTTTGGTGCAGATATGAAAGTGTCATTGCTCAATGATGGACCAGTGACAATTTGGATAGATACGGAAGAAGGAAAATAAACGATGGCCTTAGAAGATGCAGCCAATGAGATTGATACAGCCATCACACGTGAAGGACATAAGGGCCATTCTTATGAATTAACGTTTGGCGGTATCACCAGTTTCCTGCGCCGCTCCTATACCAAAGATTTAACGGGCGTTGATGTAGCCGTCACAGGCGTTCCGTTTGATTGTGCAACCACAAATCGCCCAGGCACACGGCTTGGCCCACGTGCAATCCGTGAAGCATCAGCCTTGCAATCCCCTGATGCGCCTTATGGGTGGGACATCAACCCTATGACCGATTTTAATGTGGTCGATTACGGTGATGTTGCATTCGACCATGCAAAAGTTTCTGAATTTCCCGCCGCCTTACAAAACCACATCAAAGGTATTCTGGATGCGGGCGCTGCATCATTGGTGTTGGGTGGAGATCACTATATCACCTATCCCGTATTGAAAGCTTATGCTGAAAAATATGGTCCTTTGTCGCTGATCCAGTTTGATGCACATACAGACACATGGGTGGATGATGATCCAACCCGCATTGATCACGGCACAATGTTTTATAAGGCCGTGAAAGACGGCATCGTTGTGCCTGAACGTTCCGTACAAATCGGCATTCGCACCACCAATGAGGACACATTGGGCGTCAATATCATCGATGCGCGCCAAGTGCATACGCAAGGGCCAGAAGAAACGGTTCGTCAGATCAAAGAGATCGTGGGCAATCATCAATCCTATCTAACCTTCGATATTGATGCCCTTGATCCAGCCTATGCACCTGGTACTGGTACGCCCGTTTGGGGCGGTCTGACATCTGCACAAGCATCAATGATGTTGCGCGATTTGGCTGGGATCAATCTGGTTGGCATGGATGTGGTCGAGGTATCGCCACCCTATGACACAACAGGGGCGACCGCGATTGCAGGGGCACATGTGGCAGTTGAGTTGTTATGTTTGTGGGGCGCTGGGCGAAAAAGTTAACCGTCCCAATCCCTGCTAGCATCACGACGTTTTTTCTTGGCGTAGGACTTAGAGCGTTTGCCCAGATTGCTCAACCGTTCCCGTTCTTTGGCAATGGTTTCTGAGTTCTGCTCGTTTTCACGCAGCAGCTTTTTCCAACGCTCCACTCGTACGGGGTCTATGGTGCCAGCGGCAATCGCAGCGTTGATCGCACATTTGGGTTCGCTCTCGTGTTTACAGTCGGAAAACTTACACCCTCGTGCTATTTCAGCCAGATCAGAAAAAACACGTTCCAACCCTTCATCGCTTTCACCCAAGCCCAGCGACCGTACACCTGGTGTATCGATCAACCAACCACCTGCCAAAGCGGGGCGCAGGCTGCGTGCTGTGGTTGTATGACGGCCTTTGCTGTCATCTTCACGAATGCCTTGTGTTGCGACTTTTATACCTGTCAGGCCGCTTAGAATGGTGGATTTTCCCACGCCTGATGATCCCACAAGGGCGGCGGTTTTACCTGCCTTTACCCATGGAGATAATTGATCAAGTGATGCTGGGTCTTTGGAATTTATCGCAATGGCTTGCACATCGGGCGACAAGGCTTCTGCTTTTTGGCGATAGCTTTCCGCATCATCGGTTAAGTCAATTTTTGTCAGAACGATTAAAGGTTGCGTGTCATTGGATTCCGCAAGGATCAAATAACGCTCAAGACGTGCAAGGTTAAAGTCGTCATTGCAAGACGACACAATCATCAACGTATCCACATTCGCTGATATCAATTGCCGTGTAATACCAGCCCCAGCGGATTGGCGTTGCAGTAATGTATGGCGATCCAAAACGGATAAAACTCGGTTGGTTTCAGGGTCGGTTAAAATCCAATCCCCAACAGTAAGATCACCCGCACTCATAGTGGGGGGCAAATCCAAAGTCATCTCACCATGCGCACTAAAGGCCGAGATTTGTTTGCGGTTTATATCACTGATGCGGGCAGGTGGCGTGTTCACAAATGCAGCGTCTTCGATCTGATCATCAAAGTGATCTGACCAACCAAGTGCAATAAGTGAACGTTCCGCCATTCATGCCATCCCGAAGTTAATGCCCGCCTAAGCGGCCAAGTTGAATATCGTAATCAACAGCCAAACGGTAACTTGGATCGTCATTCGCCTCAACCATCAGCTGGCCTGCACTGCGCAACAGACGGTAACAGTCTTTCGACAGATGGCGTAGTTTTAGTTTTTTCCCCGCTTGAGAATATTTTTCAGCGACAGCTTCAATAGCTTGTAGGGCACTTTGATCCACAACGCGTGATTGATCGAAATCTAGGATAACCGTGTCTGGGTCGTTTGCAGGGTCAAACATTTCTTGGAAGCTTGTGGCAGAGCCAAAGAACAGTGGACCTTGGATGTCATAAACCAAGGCACCTTTTTCAGATTCAGATGGGCGCGGGTTGGCGCGAATTTGTGCAGCAGCATTCCATGCATAGACCAATGCTGAAATAATCACGCCGACAACAACTGCTATTGCCAAATCTTCCAGAACAGTCACAACAGTCACTGTTAGAATAACCAAGGCATCAGACATAGGGATGCGGCGCATCAGACGGATTGATTGCCATGCAAACGTGCCGATAACCACCATGAACATCACACCGACCAAAGCAGCCAATGGGATCAATTCAATGATGCTACTGGCGAATAGGATAAAGCTGAGTAAGAATAAGGCCGCTGAAATGCCTGATAAACGTGTTCGGCCACCAGAGTTTACGTTGATCATAGACTGACCAATCATCGCACAACCACCCATGCCGCCAAAGAAACCAGTAACGATATTGGCGCCACCTTGGGCAAGGCATTCTTGAGATGCGCCACCGCGTTGGCGTGTGATTTCACCCACAAGGTTCAATGTTAGCAAGCTTTCGATCAAGCCAATTGCGGCAAGGATCAAAGCATATGGGAAGATGATTTTGAATGTTTCCAAATCAAACGGCACTTGTGGGATGGCGAATTCTGGTAAGCCACCTTTAACTGATGCCAAATCGCCAACGCGTGGTACTGGAATGTCGAATACGATTACGGCTGCCGTAACCAATCCGATTGCTGCCAATGGGGCAGGGATCAGTTTTGTGACTTTCGGCGTGCCCCAGATGATTGCCATCGTTGCGCCAACCAAACCAAGCGTCATCCATAAAGCCAGGCCAGACATCCATTCATGGCCTCCATCTGCAGATGGCACTTTGAATTGTTCCATTTGCGCAAGGAAAATAACGATCGCCAGACCATTTACGAAACCTAACATAACGGGATGTGGGACCATTCGAATGAATTTGCCCAGTTTAAATGCACCCGCCAAAACTTGCATGATGCCCATCAGGACAACTGTTGCGAATAGATATTGAACGCCGTGTTGGGCAACCAATGCCACCATAACCACTGCCAAAGCACCAGTTGCACCTGAAATCATACCAGGGCGACCACCGAAAACGGCTGTGATCAATCCCACGATGAAAGCTGCATATAATCCAACGAGCGGTTGAACGCCTGCAACGAATGCGAATGCAACGGCTTCAGGAACCAATGCAAGAGCAACAGTTAAGCCTGATAGAATTTCAATTCTACCTTGCGCTGCTGACAGCGTGATTGGGTTGCCGTTTGCATCTTCGTTACGCAATGCGCGTGCAAAATCTGAAATCGTTGTAAATCGGGCCACGGTGTACACCTTGAATGTTCAATCTAAGTTGGGCTGCGTGTAACCGAGCTTATCCTATTGTGAAAGCCCTTACTTTACGGCGCGGAAAAGAAAATTTTATGATGTTGCGACGCATCCATGTCGCCTTTAGGCGGTTATTAATCCACGCATCGCTCAATCTGATAAAAAAGGGAGAGATCAAATGAAGGCTGCTGTCTGCCGTGAATTCGGAAAACCATTGACGATTGAAGAGGTTACACTGGGCTCGGTTTCGGATGATCAGGTGCATGTAAAGGTCGCTGCCTGTGCTATCTGTCATTCCGATATCATGTTTGCATCAGGAGCATGGGGGGGGCATTTGCCTGCGGTCTATGGTCATGAGGCAGCAGGGACAGTTCTGGCCGTTGGTGAAAACGTTTCGAATGTATCCGTTGGGGATGCGGTTTTGGTGACGTTGATCAAAGCTTGCGGGACCTGCGCGATGTGTGAAAGTGATCATCCTACAGATTGCGAAACACCTTATGACCGTGTTGGCAGCTCGCCCATAACAGGCGCAGATGGTGAAAAGCTAGAACATGGCATGGCAACAGCCGCCTTTGCCGAAGAGGTGGTTGTAGATCAAAGCCAAGTGATTGGCTTGCCTGAAAGTATTAAAATGGATGCGGCCAGTTTGTTGGCGTGCGGAGCTATCACTGGCATTGGTGCGGTGACGAATTCAGCGGCTGTACCTAAAGGTGCAAGTGCAGCGGTGATTGGTGCAGGTGGCGTTGGGTTGAACACGATACAAGGCGCAGTTTTATCTGAAGCGTCACATGTGATTGTGTTGGATATAGAGCAATCGAAACTGGATGGTGCCATGGAATTTGGTGCAACCCATACCGTAAATGCCATGGATAAAGATGCAGCTGATCAGGTGCGTGCCATTACAAACGGGCGCGGTGTGGATTATGTCTTTGTAACGGTTGGCTCTGTTGCAGCTTATAAATCAGCATTGGATTATTTGGCAGCACGTGGTGAATTAGTGATGGTTGGCATGACCCCAAGTGGGCATGAAATGGGTATTGAACCTGTGAACATTGCCGCCATGAGCCAAGTTTTGCGTGGCTCTAAAATGGGTGACACGGTGTTGCAACGTGACATCCCGGTATTGCTGGACCATTACAAAGCGGGCCGTTTGAAATTGGATGAGTTGATTACCAACAGATACACGTTGGATCAGATTAACGAGGCGATTGAGGATACCAAAGCGGGGCAATCGCGCCGCAATGTTATTGTTTTTGACTGAACTCCGTGATTGGGTGAACCTATGAAACTCACAGATCTGGAAATTTTCGTTGTAGGTAACCACCCTCCCGGCTGGGGTGGGCGCTATTTTATATTCGTAAAACTTACTACGGATACAGGTATAATGGGGTACGGTGAAGTGTACGCCGCTGCCGTTGGTCCCGATGCAATGAGTGCTGTGATCCGCGATGTGTTCGAACGGCATATGTTGGATGAAAACCCAGAAAATATTGAAATGATGTTTCGCCGTGTGTATTCCAGCGGCTTTACACAACGCCCCGACCCCACAACGATAGGGGCGTTTTCAGGGTTGGAAATTGCCTGCTGGGATATTTTAGGCAAGGCGCATGATCGCCCAGCTTATGCCCTGATCGGTGGGGTGATGAACGAACGCATTCGCTCCTATACATATCTATATCCACTGCCTCACCATGACCCATCAGAATTCTGGGTATCGCCAGAGTTACAAGCCGAAACAGCCAAGGAGATGGTTAAGCTTGGTTTTACAGCCGTAAAGTTTGATCCGGCGGGGCCATATACATCGCGCGGTGGCCATATGCCTGCGATGACGGATATTGATCTGAGCGTTCAGATGTGTGCCGCCATTCGCGGGGCTGTTGGTACAAAAGCTGATTTATTATTCGGAACGCATGGGCAATTCACTACAGGTGGTGCCATTCGTTTAGGGCGTGCCTTAGAACCCTATGATCCGTTGTGGTACGAGGAACCTGTGCCGCCTGATAATGTGGAAGCCATGGCAAAAGTCGCGCAATCGGTGCGTATACCTGTGGCAACAGGTGAGCGGTTAACCACAAAAGCAGAGTTCGCACCTGTCTTGCGTGCTGGGGCTGCAAATATTTTACAACCTGCATTGGGGCGTTCTGGTGGCATTCTGGAAACCAAGAAAATCGCTGGCATGGCAGAGGTGTATAACGCTCAAGTCGCACCACATTTATATGCAGGGCCTGTGGAATGGGCTGCAAACATCCAACTGGCTGCAAATATACCAAACATATTAATGGTGGAAACCATTGGAACGGGTGGCGGCTTTGCGGGTGATCTGATCAAGCATAGCATTCAGTGGGAAGATGGGTTTGTTCATGCGCCTAAAGCTGCTGGCATTGGGATAGAGTTTGACGAGGGCCTAGCCAAGGCCAATCCTTACACGGGCACAGGGTTGCATTTGGAAATGCAAGATGAGCCATGTGATTATAAAAACGGAAATGCCTTCCAAGGTGGTGCAGCGGATTAGGTCTGCGAGTAAATGCGTCTTACAACCGTGATACTCATAATGTAGATTATAGATATGAATTTTGTACAAAAAATTGAATTGTTCAGGAGGTTAGGAGGCAACCTTGTTCTGTTTGCGGTTCTGGCTAACTTAATTGCCCTTGGGACATGGTTTTTCAGTTCTGATGCTATAGTACGCTATAATGCTGGCCGTTTTTCAATATTGTTTGTACTGATATTGATTATTGGTTTTTGGTTTATATTTCTCAGAGTTGGTAAAGCATTAAGTGCACTTAATAGTGGAGTGCGCCGAGAAGCTATAGTTCTGGGAATATATAAACGGCTGACAGATTCAGATTCCGAGCAACGTCTATATCTAATGTGGCAAGATACAGATGGATATGAGGGTAGAAGTTTATCTGGGGTTGAAAGCGATTTTTCCAATCTGCAAAAAGGTGACCAGATTATTATTTTTCGCGAAGATAAATTTAATAGTTGGTGGGAAAGAGATCTATTCGGTTAATTAATTATTAGAGCTGATGACAAATGTAATGACCCAGCGGAATGGGTTGTTTATATCTGCGCTCTGGTGTTGAGTGGCAGTATATTTTGCCACATTGGGTTCCACTTTGAATAAAAAACTTGCGATCTTATTTTTGTTGATGACGGTTGTGATCGATGCCATGGGCATCGGTTTGATTATGCCTGTCACCCCAGATTTGATCCGCGAATTGTTGGGCGCTGAATTATCAGAAGCGGCGATATGGGGCGGGGTTTTAAGTTCGTCATTTGCTGTGATGCAATTCCTGTTTGGCGCTGCCATTGGAAACTTGTCAGATCGTTATGGGCGCAGACCAGTTTTGCTGCTGTCACTGTTCGTAATGGCTGTGGACTATGTGATTATGGGGTTAACACAGTCTATTTGGGTTCTTTTGCTTGGGCGGCTTATTGGCGGTGTTGCATCCGCAACGCAATCAACAGCGGCGGCATATATGGCGGATATTTCGACACCAGAAGAAAAGTCATCTAACTTTGGCTTGCTTGGCGCTGCCTTTGGTATTGGCTTTGTTTTGGGGCCAATGATGGGTGGCTTGTTAAGCGAGTTTGGATCGCGCGCACCGTTCTATGCGGCTGCTGTTTTGGCCACGGCCAATCTGATCTTTGGGTATTTCATCGTACCAGAAACGGTTACTGATAAAATCAGGCGCCCTTTGGAATGGCGCCGCATGAATCCGTTTCGCGCACTGCAATATATCGGATCGTTACCCGGTCTTGGATTGTTGCTGATCGTCTATTTCATCCATCAAATCGCGTTTTTCGTCTACCCAACGACTTGGGCCTATTACACGCAGGAAAAATTTGCATGGACGGCGTGGGATGTGGGTATTTCGCTTTCCTGTTTCGGGATTGGTATGGCCGTTGTCCAAGGCGGTATCATTCGCATGATTGTGCCGCGTTTGGGTGAATGGCGTACGATGATTTTTGGTATGACGATTGCGACAGTATCGTACATATGTTTCGCAGGGGCTTGGCAGGGATGGATGGTTTACGCGCTTATGCCAGTTACATGTCTGGGCATGGTCAATAACCCCGCTTTGCAAAGTGTAACGTCTAAAGCCGTGAGTGATAGTGAGCAGGGTGAATTGCAAGGTGTCATGACAGGGGTCGCGGCGATTGCATCCATTATGAGCCCGTTGGTGATGACTGGGTTGTTCGGCTATTTCACAGCTGAAAGCGCGCCGATATATTTACCAGCCGCCCCTTATTATTTTGCAGGGATATTAGAAGCGGGTGCTTTAGCCGTGTTGGTGCTTGCATATATGCGGCACCTAAAAACGCTGCCAGCTTAGGTTACATCACGTCGCGGTATCCAAGCGCATCCATCAACTCATCATCGATTTTGCGGTAAATATATTCCAAATCACGTTTCTTTTGGTCGGTTTTTAGTTTGTGATATTTGTAACGGCGTTGGTAATCTTCAAACCGCATGTTGTCTTTGGCTTTCACTGATCTGCGAATATTGCCATACCCGTTTGTGATTTTCGGAATGTAATCAGCAATGTGATCCATCTGGCCTTCAAAGTCAGATAGGATATCCTCGTATCGTATGTGCAGAACATTGTCGGCCACTTCCATCACCCGTAGATATTCGCGCATTTTGCTGTTCCAAAGCTCCATCGGACTTTCCAAATCTTCTTCGCCAATATTATCGCGCTCTGATACAGGCCATTCGGACATTAGGAATTTTTCAAAAGAAATCTCATCACTTGATAAAAGCGGGTTTTCTGGACGGGCATGTAAAGAGGTTAAGAAGTGTACAGGATGTTTTGTGATCAACAAAAACAGCGTGCTTTGTGAATGTGGCGCTGCGCGAATCACATCAATGGGCGGGGCCGCATGTTTTAAACCAAAGTCGGAATATAAAATACGTTCGTGGTATTCGTCTTGCAGACGGTTGTTGTGAAACGGGCGTTCTTTTGGCTTGTACGTTTGTAGAACCAAACGCATGACACGACGATCAACACCAAAGTCACCGCGTAAATTGTCAGTGGCAAAGTTCTTGTCGACCAATTTGCTAAGATATGTGGCGCCGGTATTGCGTTCGCCAAATATTTTTGTGAACAGACATGTCATCTATTAATTAAGCCCCCTGTTTGGCTGCTACCCAGTGTTTATTGGTTTTATACGGGTAACGTATAAAATAGATTTAAACGGTAAGATAAATTTTGCAACCGCTTTCCCTAAATTCAAAGCTGCTATAGTGTTCGGGAATGAGCAATAATCCCCGATTCATTCATCTGCGCGTCCACACAGCATATTCCCTGTTAGAAGGGGCTATTCAGCTGAAAAAACTCCCTGATATGTGTGTTAAGGGAGATATGCCCGCAGTTGCTGTGACAGACACAAACAACCTGTTTGGCGCATTGGAGTTTTCCGAAACCGCAAAGAAATCTGGTGTGCAGCCCATTATCGGGTGTCAGTTTGACCTAAGCTATGCACCTGCATCGCGCCCAGGTGAAAAAACGCCAGATGCCAAGTCGATCGTTTTATTAGCACAATCCGAAGCGGGTTATATGAACCTGATGAAGCTGAATTCATGTACGTTTTTGGAATCTGGTGATGCGCTACCTCATGTAACATTGGACCAACTGGCACAATATTCGGATGGTTTGATTTGTTTGTCTGGTGGTTCATTGGGGCCGCTTGGTCAACTGATCCAAGATGGACAATCAGAAAAAGCACGGGCTTTGGTGGAGCGTTTGGCGGGAATTTACCCTGATCGGTTCTATATCGAATTACAGCGCCACCCAGATGGCGATCACCCACGCACGCCTGTTGAGGAATTGACCGAAGGGCCGATGGTTACACTGGCCTATGATTTGGATTTGCCATTGGTGGCAACGAACGATGTCTATTTCCCTGAAAAGGACATGTACGAGGCGCATGATGCGCTGATCTGTATTTCAGATGGGGCGTATGTGGATCAGCAAAATGATCGCCGCCGTTTGACGCCCGAGCATTATTTTAAATCGCAAGATGAGATGGTGAAACTGTTTGCGGATTTGCCAGAAGCGGTTGAGAATACGATAGAGATTGCCAAACGGTGCGCGTTCAAAGCCTATTTGCGTGATCCGATCCTGCCAAAGTTTGCGGATGACGAAGTTGAAGAATTACGCCGTCAGGCGAATGAGGGCTTAAAGGCGCGTTTGGCTGTTATCCCGCATGCGACGACTGTTGAAGAATATCAAAAACGGTTGGATTTCGAGCTGGATATTATTGAAGGTATGGGGTTCCCTGGCTATTTTTTGATCGTTGCTGACTTTATCTATTGGGCAAAGGAAAATGATATTCCTGTAGGACCTGGTCGTGGGTCTGGTGCGGGCTCCCTTGTGGCCTATGCGTTGACCATTACTGACCTTGACCCACTGCGCTATTCATTGCTGTTTGAGCGGTTCTTGAACCCCGAACGTGTGTCCATGCCCGATTTCGATATCGACTTTTGCATGGATCGTCGCGAAGAGGTTATTCAATACGTTCAGGAGAAATATGGGCGCGATAAAGTTGCACAAATCATTACCTTTGGTGCGTTGTTGTCTAAAGCGGCTGTGCGCGATGTCGGGCGTGTTTTGCAAATGCCATACGGGCAGGTGGATCGCTTATCAAAGCTGATCCCTGTTGAGGGTGTGAAACCTGTTTCCATCACCAAAGCCTTGGCGGATGAACCGCGTTTGCGCGAAGAGGCGAATGCTGAAGAGATCGTCGACCGCATGTTGGGTTTTGCCGAAAAACTAGAAGGTTTGTTGCGGAATGCGTCCACGCACGCGGCGGGTGTTGTAATCGGTGACCGTCCACTGGATGAATTGGTAGCCCTATATAAAGACCCGCGTTCGGATATGCCTGCAACCCAGTTCAACATGAAGTGGGTTGAACAAGCGGGCTTGGTAAAATTTGACTTCTTGGGTTTGAAAACCCTGACCGTGATCCAAGGCGCCGTTGATATGATCAAAGAGCGCGGCATTGATATTGATATCGGTGCGATCGATCTGGAAGATAAAGCCACCTATGATCTCTATGCCTCTGCTAAAACCGTGGCTGTTTTTCAGGTGGAAAGTTCGGGCATGATGGATGCGCTGCGGCGCATGAAACCAACCTGTATTGAAGATATTGTTGCGCTTGTGGCACTGTATCGTCCGGGCCCAATGGAAAACATTCCGATGTTTTGTGATGTGAAAAACGGACGGGCAGAACGGGAATTACTGCACCCCTCTATCGACCATCTTTTGGACGAAACGCAGGGCATTATTGTCTATCAGGAACAGGTGATGCAGATCGCACAGGAAATGGCGGGCTACTCGCTTGGTGGGGCTGATCTCTTGCGCCGTGCTATGGGTAAGAAAATCCAAGAAGCGATGGATGAGGAACGCCCGAAGTTCCTTGAAGGCTCTGCTAAGAACGGCGTTGATAAGAAAAAAGCGATGGAGGTTTGGAACCTTCTGGATAAATTCGCGAACTATGGTTTCAACAAATCTCACGCGGCGGCCTATGCGGTTGTATCTTATCAAACAGGTTGGCTGAAAGCGAACCACCCTGTGGAATTCATGGCAGCGGCGATGAATTGTGACTTGCATCTGACCGATAAGTTGAATGTGTTCCACCAAGAGGTGAAACGTCTAGACATTGAAGTGATCCCGCCATGTGTGAACCGCGGGCAGGCTTTGTTCAGTGTGGTCGATGGAAAAATCGCCTATGCGCTGGGTGGTTTGAAGAATGTTGGTGCTGAAGCCATGCGTTTGATCACGGATGCCCGTGCAGAGGGCGGTGAATTCTCTGACCTCTTTGATTTCGCACGCCGCGTTGATTTGAAACGTGTCGGTAAGCGCCCGATGGAAATGCTGGCGCGTGCAGGTGGCTTTGATTTGTTGGATGGCAATCGACGCAAATGTTTGGAAAGTGTCGATCAATTAGTGGCCTATTCTGCCGCCACACATGAGGATCGCAACTCTGCCCAAGGTGGCTTGTTTGGCGATGCGGGCGAGGCATTGCCTGCACCGCGTTTGCCAATGCCAGAGGATTGGTTGCCAACGGAACGGTTGCGTCAGGAGCATACGGCTGTTGGCTTCTACCTGTCTGGGCACCCGCTGGATGATTATGTTGGCGCGTTGAAGCGCAAGCAGGTTTTGACTTTGGCAGAACTGGAACAAAAAGCATCTGGTGGGACTGTGGTTGCAAAAATTGCGGGTTCTGTTGCTGGGAAACAGGAACGAAAATCGGCACGTGGTAATCGCTTTGCCTTTGTGCAATTGTCTGACACGACTGGGCTTTATGAGGTTACGGTGTTTTCGGATACATTGGAGAAATTCCGTGATCTGTTGGAACCAGGGCAAAACGTTGTGCTGTCGGTAAAGGCCGATATGGAAGCGGATCAATTGAAGTTGCTGGCCCAAGCTGTGCAACCTGTTGATGGTGCTGTGGCAGATGCCGCTGCGATGGGTTTAAAGATTTTCGTGAATGACGAAAAAGCAGTGGATTCCATCGCCACACGCCTGATCGAAGTGTCCAAAGATGCTGGCCCACGCGGGCGCGGACCTGTACATCTGGTTTTGACCCATCCTGAATTGCCAGGAGAGGTCGAAATGGCACTGCCCAATGAATACCCGTTGAACCCGCAGGTGAAAGGTGCCTTGAAACATATTCAGGGTGTCCAGATGGTCGAGGAATTTTGATGGATGGCCGATTTTAAGCCAAGATCAGCAAATTATGGCCAACGTGTGCGTGACAGTTTTGCCCGTCAAATTGCGATGGAAACGTTGGGCATTACATTAGATCATGTTGCGGCTGGACGTGTTGATTTATCGATGCTTTATGATCGGAAAACCACCCAGCAACACGGGTTCGTCCATGCGGGTGTGATCACCACGGCATTGGACAGTGCCGCTGGCTATGCCGCATATTCTTTAATGGCGGACGATGCGGCTGTACTGACCGCTGAATTCAAAACCAGCCTTTTGGCACCAGCAGATGGCGAGCGTTTCATTTTCCGCGGTGAGGTTTTAAAGCCTGGCCGCACGCTGACATTTACGGAAAGCCGCGCTTATGCCGTGAAGGATGGCTCTGAGAAGTTAATTGCGACGATGACAGCAACAATGATGGCAGTCACTGGGCGCAGTGATGTAGTGGGATAAATCCCACTTATATTATCTTAGGGTATGGGTAATAACCTCGCTGCTGTCCTTATGCAGTAAGGTTGTTAGGGTATGTCAGTTTGAAAAGGTGGCGCCACCGTTTGTGGATATATGAGCCGAACAGGGTTGTTAATCCTGCACCTAATGGAACGTTGTTTCGGTGGTTTTCACATTCGATGCCGTCACACATCCTTTGAAAACCCGTGAACCACTTTTGCTAGCAGGGCTGTTATACAACGCAAAGGGTTTAGGATGTCTTAGGCTAGCGTACGCTGAGGGGCTTAGATGTCGCGCGCCATACCGAAAAACTCATCATTTGGGCGCATACCCGTGACATTGACCATGCGGTTGGATAGGCCAAAGAAAGCAGTGATCGCACCGATGTCCCATGCGTCTTGGTCCGTAAATCCATGTGCATGCAATGTTTCGTAATCTTCACGACCAATAGCTGCACTGTTTGTGCAAACTTTCATTGCGAAATCCAGCATGGCTTTTTGGCGGTCGGTGATATCTGCCTTGCGGTAGTTCACTGCCACTTGGTCGGCGATCAAGGCATTCTTAGCGCGGATACGTAATACGGCACCGTGGGCGATGACGCAGTAGAGGCAGCCGTTTTCGTTGGAAGTCGCCACAATGATCATTTCACGTTCAGCTTGTGTTAACCCGCCTTCTTTTTCCATCAGTGCGTCGTGATAGGCGAAAAAGGCACGGAATTCATCGGGGCGATGCGCGAATGTCAGGAATACATTTGGAACAAACCCCGCTTTTTCCTGTACAGCCAAAATACGTTCACGGATATCGTCAGGCATATCTGCAAGTTCTGGGACGGGGAAGCGGCTGATGGGGGGTGTCATATCTATCCTAATCCTGTTCTACCAATGGGGTGGTGGTTGATTTCCGACGACTTCGCCAGACAAGGATTGTGCTTCTTGTTCGGCGGCGCGCTCCATTAACATTTGGATACGGCGCTCGGCCAATTCAAGGCGCTTAGTTTGCTCTGCGACAATATCGGACAATTCCTCTGCCAAGCGGGTTGCGTGGGCCAGTTGGATTTCCAATTCGGTTATGCGGTCATTATCGTTCATACATCTGTCTTACAAACTTGCCCCTTGAGGTGCAATCCGTTAGATGAGCCTTAAGTAAAGGAGCCTAAAGCGATGGCTAGAGATAAGAAAAAGAAACCACAACGACCAAAGGCGTTACCGCCTAAGGGTTTTCGGGATTATTTTGGGGCGGAAGTGGCTGAACGTTCAGCAATGCTTTCCCAGATTACCGAGGTTTATCATCGCTATGGGTTTGACGCATTGGAAAGTTCTGCTGTGGAAACAGTAGAGGCTTTGGGCAGCTTTTTGCCAGACGTTGAACGCCCAAATGCGGGTGTGTTTGCATGGCAAGACGAAGATGACGCTTGGATGGCGCTGCGCTATGATCTGACAGCGCCTTTGGCGCGTGTTTATGCGCAGTTCCGCAATGACCTGCCGTCTCCATATCGCCGTTATGCGATGGGTCCTGTTTGGCGCAATGAAAAGCCAGGCCCTGGTCGGTTCCGTCAGTTCTATCAATGTGATGCGGATACAGTGGGTGCTGCGTCTGTTGCAGCGGATGCAGAGATTTGTTCGATGCTGTCTGACACGTTGGAAAATGTAGGCATTCCGCGTGGTGATTACATCGTGCGTGTGAACAACCGCAAAGTTCTGAACGGTGTTTTGGAAAGCATGGGATTGTCTGAAGAGGCAGGTACGGATCGCGATGCAGTTTTGCGCACGATCGATAAGTTCGACAAAGTTGGCGAAAGTGGTGTGCGTGAGTTGCTGACCAAAGGGCGTTTGGATGCTTCTGGTGCTTATATCGACGGTGTTGGTCTGTCTGCGGATCAAGCGGAACCTGTGATTGCGTTTCTAACATCCAAAGCAGCGGATGCTGCTGGCACATTGGCAAATTTGCATAATGCGGTTGGCGGTTCGAAAATTGGCTTGGACGGAATTAATGAGCTGGAAACCATTGGCGATCTGATGGCCTCTGGTGGCTATGGGTCTGATCGGGTGGAAATTGATCCATCTGTTGTGCGCGGCTTGGGGTATTACACGGGCCCTGTGTATGAGGCTGAATTAACGTTTGAGATTTTGGATGCCAAAGGCCGCAAACGTCAGTTCGGTTCTGTCTCTGGCGGTGGCCGCTATGATGATTTGGTGAAACGGTTCACAGGCCAAGAAGTGCCAGCAACGGGTGTTTCCATCGGTGTGGATCGTTTGTTGGCAGCGCTTCGCGAAAAGGGTCGTATGGGCTCTGTTTCCAAAGGGCCAGTTGTTGTGACCGTTATGGATCGTGACCGTATGGGTGATTATCAAGAGATGGTTGCGGAATTGCGCAATGCAGGTATTCGTGCGGAAGTTTATTTGGGCAACCCAAAGAACTTTGGCAATCAGTTGAAATATGCAGATAAGCGCGAAAGCCCTGTGGCTGTGATCGAAGGTGGTGACGAAAAAGCCAACGGTGTTGTGCAGATCAAAGATTTGGCGCTGGGCGCACGTTTGTCGGCTGATATTGAGACAACCGAAGAATGGAAAGCACAACCTGCGCAGATGGAAATCAAACGTGGTGATCTGGTTGCTGAAGTGCGCAAGATGATTGCGCGTGCGGAGAGTGCCGAATAATGTCACCTGTTGCGATTAAAACTTTAGCTGGGCAATTGTCGAATGCGTTTATGAACGCAGGCGCTGTACCTGTAGAAGCGCCTGCGTTGCAGCCAGCGGAAGTGTTGCTGGATCTATACGGCGAAGATATTCGTGGTCGTGCTTATGTGACAGATGACCCTGTGAACGGTGAACAAATGTTGCGCCCAGATTTCACTGTGCCAGTGGTGCAGATGCATATGAATGATGGGGCGGAACCTGCGCGGTATACCTACAATGGCCCTGTTTGGCGTAAGCAAGAGCCAAAGCAAGGGCGCGCGACTGAATACCTGCAAGTTGGATACGAGCTGTTTGATCGTAACGATTCAGCGTTGTCAGACGCAGAAGTGTTTGCGTTGTTTTACAATATTTTGCGCCCATATGGGTTGCGCACAATGACAGGTGATATTGGCCTGTTGTCTGCTGCAATTGATGGTCTGTCGACAACAGACCGCCGTAAGGAACGTTTGAAACGTCAGATTTGGCGCCCGGCTCGTTTTCGTCAATTGTTAGATTGGTACAGTGGTAAGGCGGATAATCTGCCGTCGCGTGTTGTATTGTTGAATCAAGTTGCCACTTCAAATGCTGAGACTGTTTTGGCCGATGCGCAACCTTTCTTGGGTGTGCGCAGTGAAGCTGAAGTTTTGGCGCGTGTGAACAGTTTGCAAGAGGATGCGGCTACTGCTGCTATCCCCGTTGAAGAACTCGCTGTTGTCGAGGAATTGTTGGCGTTGAATGGAACGGCTGCCGAGGCATTGAAAATATTGCGCGGCGTTCAGGACCGTTTGAATGGTTTTGCTCGCGCCGTAGATTGTTTAGAAATGCGTCTGACGGCTTTGGCTGCGAGTGGCATTGATATTAAATCGTTGCCGTTTGAGGCAAACTTTGGCCTGACATCAATGGAATATTACGACGGTTTTGTATTCGGCTTCTTTGACGGTGAAAATGTCATTGCCACAGGTGGGCGCTATGATGCACTGACCCAAGTTTTGGGGCAGGGGCGATCTATTCCTGCGGTGGGTGGTGTGATCCGCCCTGATGTTCTGGCTGCTGTTGGTGGAGGTGCATCATGAGTGTTTTGAAGCTTGGTGTGCCGTCCAAAGGACGTCTGCAAGAAAAGACAATGGATTGGTTTGCGGATCACGGGATCAAACTGTCGCGTACAGGATCAGATCGCGAATATTCTGGTGCGGTCTCTGGTGTAGACGGCGTTGAATTGGTGATGTTGTCTGCGGGGGAAATCCCAAAAGAGTTGAAAGCGGGCCGTATCCATTTAGGTGTGACAGGCGAAGATTTGATTCATGAAAAACTGCCATTGTGGGAACGAGAAGTTGTGAACCTACAAGAGCTTGGTTTTGGTCATGCGGATTTGATCATTGCGGTGCCCAAAGGTTGGATTGATGTGGATTGCATCGAAGACTTGGATGCAGTTTGTGCCCAATTCCGCACGAACCACGGTTATCGTTTGCGCATTGCTACGAAGTACCACAATTTGGTGCGTGGTTTCTTACGCTCACGTGGTGTGGCGGATTACCAGTTGGTGGACAGCCAAGGAGCGACAGAGGGTGTGGTGAAAAACCTGACGGCAGAAGCGATTGCGGATATTACATCTTCGGGTGAAACTTTGCGTGCGAACCACCTTAAAATCCTATCAGATGGCCTGATCTTACAATCGCAAGCTTGTGTTTTTGGCAGCTATGCGGCCGATTGGTCTGATGATGCAAAAACAGCTTTGGATGCAATGGCAGCCAAAACAGGCTGGGATGTTGCAAAGCTAAAAGGTTAGATATGCCCCTTCCAACGTTTAGAACTGTCCAAGAAATGCGCGATCAGGTTGCTGCGTGGCGACTTGATGGATTGCGCGTTGGTGTGGTGTTCACGATGGGCAATCTGCACGAAGGGCACATAGCTTTGGTTGAGGCTGCTCTTAAAAAAACAGACCGCGTTATCACCACGATCTTTGTAAATCCAACGCAATTTGGGGAAGGCGAAGATTTAGACAGCTATCCGCGTACGCATGAAAAAGATACGGATATGGTCGCCGCAGCAGGTGGTCATGCAATGTTTGTACCATCTGTTTCTGAAATGTATCCAGAAGGGTTTTCAACGCGTGTGATTGTTGACGGGTTAACGGATGTTTTATGCGGTGCTGCACGCCCTGGGCATTTTGATGGCGTTGCGCAAATTGTGACTAAATTATTAAACCAAGCACAGGCGGATGAGACATTCTTTGGTGAAAAAGACTGGCAGCAGTTGGCCGTCGTAAAGCGGCTTGCGCGCGATTTGGATATTCCTACGGTGATTAACGGTGTGCCGATCGTCCGCGATGATTACGGATTGGCGTTGTCGTCGCGTAATGGATATTTGAGCGAAGAAGAAATTGAGATTGCACGAAAGCTCAACGTGATCTTGAAAAAAGCAGCCTATGATATTGGCACAGGTGGTTTTACGGCGGATGCTTGTGAAAAAGCCGCTGAAGCGATTTTGAAAGCTGGGTTTGAGAAGGTTGATTACGTGGAATGCCGTGATGCGGACACGCTGGAATTGGTTGAAAAGTCAGAAGGGCGATCTTGTCGTATCTTTGGGGCAGCCCATTTGGGGCGTGCACGTTTGATTGATAATCATTTGGTGAATTAGCCCTCTGGGTGGGTTTCCATGTAAAGCCAGACCATGCGATCACAAAACCATGTTTTGGCAATCATAATGATAGATACTCCGAACACTGTTGCCCATAAGCTTAGAACAATCAGGCCGTATGTTAGGGCAATCAACCCAATAATAGATAGAACATGTGTCGCTGTCAGGATGCCATTGTGGTGATCCAGAATAGGCGTCGACTTACGGTTTAAATAGTGACGTTCCCCTAATGTGACGCGCGATGCCCAGTTTTTTGTTGATGATGGCTTGGCGAAAGCGCGTGGGTTGTACCATGTCCAAAAAAGAGTAAGCGCAATGGGGATCAGGCACCACCATCCCAGCCAAACGCGACTCCAGATTGCAAGTGCAAATAAGGGTAGGATCGTGAAGCGGGTGTAGACGCTTAATGGATTTGCATGGCGGTCCCAAGTTGCGTCATCCATTGTCATCAGTCGTTCTGCCGCTTTGGTGATATCCATTATCGCAACCCTAAATCAGCCAATGCAATCTCTAAGTCTTTGGGTAAGTTATCATCAGAGGCGCGGCCTTGTGGCAGGTCTGATGGGGCATCATCCGCGGTTAAATAGCGCCAGCCTTGGAAAGGGCGGCGTTGGGCGGCTGTTGTGCGGATCAGTTCGGGGGCCAGTTTAATACCGCAACGTCGGATACCATCTTGGCCGATGATTTCATCGAAACCTATGATCACTTGGCGTGCTTGAATAAAGCCTTTGATAACCCAATACATTGAACCACCTTTCAGGATTTCGGGTTCGCGTTTTGGCCACATGCGGGTGATGTGCAACGAATGGTCGCGGTTCAATTCAATGCGACGATTGGCTTGCCATTCGCTTAAAGTTTCAACACTTTCGCTGCCCACGCTGAGTTTTATGAGATTCACATATTCGGTCATTTTTTTAAGTTAATCTGCGCTAACAGAATTGACCAGAGCTTAACAAAAGTTTACCTTCTGTTCTCTACCTCTGGAATCGAAAGAATTATCATATGAGCCGTTTTGCCGCCCCTATCGCTGAACAAATTTGGGACATGAAGTACCGTTTTAAAGATGCGGAAGGTAAACCGATTGATGAAACTGTCGAAGATACTTGGCACCGTATTGCAGGTGCTTTGGCCTCTGTTGAAAACTCGCCATCTGAGTGGGAACCTAAATTTTACAGTGCCTTAGAAGATTTTAAATTCTTGCCAGCGGGCCGTATTATTGCGGGTGCTGGCACCAAACGGTCTGTGACTTTGTTCAATTGTTTCGTTATGGGCACGATCCCAGATACGATGGGCGGTATTTTCGATATGTTGAAAGAAGCCGCTTTAACAATGCAGCAGGGCGGCGGTATTGGATATGATTTTTCGACACTTCGTCCCAAAGGTGCTTTTGTTAAAGGTGTGTCTGCGGATGCGAGCGGGCCATTATCATTCATGGATGTGTGGGATGCGATGTGCCGCACGATTATGTCTGCAGGTTCACGCCGCGGTGCGATGATGGCGACGATGCGTTGCGATCATCCTGATGTAGAGCAATTCATTGAGGCAAAACAAGACAGTGCGCGTTTGCGTATGTTCAATTTGTCAGTTCTGATTACAGATGATTTCATGGAAGCTGTTAAAGCCAACGGCCCATGGGAATTAAAATTCGACGACAAAATTTACAAAACAGTAAATGCGTTGGATTTGTGGAACCAAATCATGCGGGCCACGTATGATTATGCCGAGCCTGGTGTAATTTTCATTGACCGTATCAATCAAAAGAACAACCTGCATTATTGTGAAAGTATTGCTGCTACGAATCCATGCGGTGAACAACCGCTGCCACCATATGGTGCATGTTTGTTGGGGTCTATTAACTTTGCGCGTTTGGTAAAGGACCCGTTTGAAAACGGTGCTGATCTGGATACAGCCGCCTTGGATGATTTGGTGCGCACAGCCGTGCGTATGATGGATAACGTGGTGGATGCATCCCGCTTTCCATTAGATGCACAGGCACAAGAGGCGCAAGCAAAGCGCCGTATTGGTTTGGGTGTCACAGGATTGGCCGATGCATTGTTGATGGTTGGTCAGCGTTATGGATCGGAAGAAGCTGCAAAAATCACTGAGGATTGGATGAACCGTGTGGCACGTGCGGCCTATTTGGCATCGGCTGATCTGGCAGCAGAAAAGGGTGCATTCCCGCTGTATGATCAGGATGCATTCTTGGCGTCTGAAACAATGATGGAAATGGACGCGGATGTACGTGATGCGATTGCGGATAAGGGTATTCGCAATGCGCTGCTGACATCCATCGCACCAACAGGCACAATTTCACTTTATGCGGGCAATGTGTCCAGCGGTATTGAACCCGTGTTTGCCTATTCGTACACCCGTAAGGTTTTGCAAAAAGACGGATCACGTACTGAAGAAGAGGTCGTGGATTACGCGGTTGAAATGTGGCGTGAAAAGTTTGGCGATAAAGTATTGCCTGATTATTTCACCAATGCACAAACGTTGGCACCATTGGATCATGTGCGCATGCAATCGGCTGCACAAAAATGGATCGACAGTTCAATTTCAAAAACCATCAATTGCCCAGAAGACATCAGTTTTGATGATTTCAAAGAGGTCTATATGGCCGCTTGGGATCAGGGCTGTAAGGGATGTACAACATACCGTCCGAATGATGTGACGGGGTCTGTATTGTCTGTCTCTGAAACAGAAGAAAAAGCACCAGAGGTGGATACGGGCGCGGACGTTGTGTATTTGTCTGAACCACTAAGCCGCCCAGAGGCTTTGGAAGGGCACACGTATAAAATCAAATGGCCTGAAAATGAGCACGCGATTTACATCACGATCAATGATGTTGTTGAGAATGAAAAACGTCGCCCATTCGAGGTGTTTATCAACTCAAAAAACATGGAGCATTACGCATGGACTTTGGCCCTGACACGTATGGTGTCAGCCGTGTTCCGCCGTGGTGGTGACGTGTCTTTTGTAGTTGAAGAGTTAAAAGCTGTGTTCGATCCACGTGGTGGTGCATGGGTTGGTGGTAAATACATCCCATCTATCTTGGCTGCTATCGGCGGTGTGATTGAACAACACATGATCCGCATCGGATTTATTGCAGGCGAGGGTGGTCATCTGAAATCTGACCCACAGGCCGAAGTGATGGCCGTTGGTGAACGCCCCAAAGGCCCTGCATGCCCATCATGTGGCCAATACGGCAGTATGCGCATGATCGAAGGGTGTATGACGTGTGGGGATTGTGGACATTCGAAGTGTAGTTGACCCTATGGTATAGGCGCAGACTTACGTAGCGGTAAGATTCTGACGACTTTACATGTGCCAAGAACCCGTTAATGTTCTTGAATAAATGCTCTGACTTTATATTGGCTGTTTGCTTTTAAGGACGCGAAGACGTTCAAAGCACGAAACAATAGCATTTTGTAAGATAAAAATAACGGTTTCAAAATAGGGAGAAAATTATGAAACTTAACCGACGTATATTTACATTCGCAACGGGTGTGGCACTTGCACTGTCATCAAGCGTATCATTCGCTGGCGAAGCAATGGACCGTGTCATGTCTACTGGCACACTGAAAGTTGCTACAGATGCGAACTGGGCGCCACAATCATTTTTAAATGATGAAAATAAAATGGATGGCTTTGATGTTGATGTTGCACGCGAAGTTGCAAAACGTTTGGGTGTTGAAGTTGAGTTCGTAACACCATCATGGGATATTATCACTGCTGGTAATTGGAATGGCCGTTGGGATCTGTCTGTAGGATCAATGACACCAACAAAAGCACGCGCAGAAGTGCTAAGCTTTCCTGCCGTATATTATTACACACCAGCATCTGCAGCTGTTCACAAAGACAGCTCAGCAGAAAGCGTTTCTGATTTGAACGGTAAAAATGTTGGTGCATCTACTGCCTCTACATTTAATCTGTATCTTCAAAAAGATTTGACAATTGATGCAGAAGGCACGCCATCCTTTGAATATAAAATTTCACCATCTGAGATTAAATCATACCAAGATGATACGGCTGTAATGGACGATCTTCGCCTAGGTGATGGTGTCCGTATTGACGGTATGGTTGGGTCTTTGCCAGCGATACTTGAAGGCATCAAGAATAACTACCCACTACGCGTTCTTGGTGATCCAGTATTCTATGAACCATTATCCTTAGCGATCGATAAGGGTGATGCAGAATTCAATGACAAACTTGCAGGTATCGTAAGCGAAATGCGTTCAGACGGTACTTTGAAAACTTTGTCTGAAAAATGGTATGGTATCGATTACACTACAGCGATCGAATAAGATTATATCCATTTTATAAATAAGTAAGCCTAGCTCAATCTTTTGAGCTGGGCTTTTCTGTGAGGAGGGAAGCTATGTTATTTGCCGATACAGTTGTTGGCGACACAGGTGTTCATAAACCAAAAGTTATTTTGATCATGGTTGTTGTTGCTACGGTCATTTTTACATTGCTTGGTTTGAACGATACAATTTTTGGTGAAATAATGAGGCCTGTAATTGGTGAGCCAAAAGAGTCTGGATTATTTGGCAATTTATCTGTTGGCTTTGTCTTAGCCATTATACTGGTCATTAATATCGTTTTAATTGGGTTTCTTCCATTTCGATATCAAGTGATTGTTGTCTGGCTTCAATTGCTCGCGCTTTTCCTCACGTTTTTCTATAGCTTCGACCTTAAAATCGAATTCATCAGATCAAAGATTTGGTTCATGATCACACAGGGTGTTTTCACAACACTCTATATTTCCGCCATATCGATCATACTTGCATCATTTGTTGCGATATTTGGCGCGATTGCAAAACTTTCAAGCAATGGCTTTGCATTTGCGATTGCCAGTTTTTACACATCTTTTTTCCGTGGGTTACCATTGTTGATGCAGCTATACTTGATCTATCTGGGTATGCCGCAACTTGGATATGTGATTGACGCTGTGCCCGCTGGCATATTGGCATTAACATTGTGTTACGGTGCTTATATGACCGAAATTTTCCGCGCAGGGATACAATCCATTAACAAAGGTCAGTGGGAAGCATCCCGTTCAATGGGTTTTGGATTTGGACTAACAATGCGCCGCATTATTTTACCGCAAGCAATGCCATTGATTATTCCACCAACAGGCAACCAGTTTATTGCGATGTTAAAAGACAGCTCATTGGTTTCTGTAATTGGCGTTTGGGAATTGATGTTCCTTGCACGTACAATGGGTAACAAAGACTTCCGTCATATGGAAATGCTGATCACAGCAGCGTTGATCTATTGGTGTTTAACGATGGTATTGGAATTTATCCAAAGCCGTATTGAACGCCACTACCGTACAGCAAGCCATTAGGAGATCGTTATGTCTGCACCCATAATCGAAATGACGAACGTGAACAAATGGTACGGGACTTACCATGCTTTGCGTAATATCAATTTTACAGTGAATGAAGGTGATAAGATCGTTGTTTGCGGGCCGTCTGGGTCTGGTAAATCAACGATGATCCGTACGTTGAACTATCTGGAAGCACATCAAGAGGGCACCATTCGTGTGAATGGCACGGATATGCATCCTAGAATGAAAGATGTGGATAAGGTACGTATGGATGTTGGGATGGTATTCCAACATTTTAACCTGTTTCCACACCTTACGATCCTTGAAAACCTAATGGCTGGCCCGATGTGGGTACGCGGAATTGCCCAAGAGGAAGCCCGCAAAACAGCTATGATGTATTTGGAACGAGTGCGTATCCCAGAACAGGCTGATAAATACCCTGGGCAACTATCAGGTGGCCAACAACAGCGTGTAGCTATTGCGCGGTCATTGTGTATGAAGCCAAAAGTCATGCTGTTTGATGAGCCAACATCGGCTTTAGACCCTGAAATGGTCTCAGAGGTTTTGGATACGATGGTAAGCCTTGCCAAAGACGGTATGACAATGGTCTGCGTGACACATGAAATGGGCTTTGCAAAAGCAGTGGCTGACCGTGTGATTTTTATGGATGAGGGATCAATCGTAGAGGAAAATGATCCAATCAATTTCTTTGAAAATCCACAAAGTAAGCGGACGCAAAATTTCTTAAGTCAAATCCTACAACATTAAAATGTTTAGGCAGAGACGAATATACCCGCTCTGCCTTTTCCTTACAAAGATTTATAATAGGACTGGAAAGCCTTGATTGCTGTATCGAGGCTTTCATCATTGATGTCTCGGTGTAGAACCATTCTCATTGCAGGGGATTGCCCGCCTATCATTACGCCCGATTTTTTCATATGGTCATGTAATGATGCATGATGTTCTGGAGCAGGGGTAAAGAACAGCATATTGCTATTAATTTTTACATCACCAACATCCAGTGCTTTCAAAGCATCTGCGAGTAATGTGGCACGTCGATGGTCTTCTGATAAACCTTCAATATTGTGATCTAGGGCATAAAGTGCAGCGGCGGCCAAAACACCAGATTGGCGCATGGAACCCCCCAAAATTTTGCGGTTGCGTCTTGCTTGGGCTGTCAATTCTCGAGAGCCGACCAATACTGATCCAACAGGGGCTCCCAAGCCTTTGGACATACAAAGTGAAACACTATCAGCGCAATCGGCTAAATCTTTTGCTTTGCAATTTAAGTCTGTAATTGCATGAAAGAAGCGTGCGCCATCAAGATGCACAGATAGACCATTGTCTTTGGCAATCTTGGTGGCAGATTTGATTGTATCGATTGGGATAACACGACCACCGACAGTGTTTTCCAAGCACAACAAACGGCTGCGCGCATAATGTGGGTCATCTTCTTTAATCGCGGCTGCAACCGATACAGGGGAAATCTCCCCACCAGCTTCCGTTTTAATGGGATTTAGTGAGATACCCGCAAGTACCGAAGCGCCAGCAGCCTCATCGCAAAACGTGTGATATTCATTGCCGACGATAATTTCATCGCCACGCCCACAATGGGCCATAATGGCAGCCAAGTTGCTTTGTGTGCCTGTTGGGAAAAACACAGCGGCTTCTTTCCCCATCATATCTGCCAGCCGAGCCTCAAGATGGTTCACTGTCGGGTCTTCGCCATATACATCATCGCCGACAATGGCAGATGCCATAACTTTACGCATAGCATCATCTGGGCGCGTAAATGTATCGCTGCGTAGATCACATATACAATCTGTATCTGTGGTTGCGGTCATGCCGGAATATGTACTCATGTTGAACCTTGATGCTGTTTTAGGGGTGTTGCAGCTGTCTTATGAACACCCTCAATACGTTATAATTGATGACACCTTAAGAAGCATTGTTACGTATTGAAACTAAGATTTAGAATAACTTGATTTAGCAATCCGATTGGCCAACATAAGCTGTATACGAGAACGATCTAGGCTATGAACGGGTAACTGAACACAATTTCATAATGCCCAGCAATTTACATTGCAATTATTCATATAATTAAATAAATATTCCTTAAGTGCAAAATCAATTACATGAAAGTAGCATATGTTGGATGTAGAATACCCAAAGGTCATCTCTGGCCCACCCAAGCCAAGTGCGATTATTCAACCGCAGGTCTTTTCAATGCCGGTTGGTACAGAACGTTATGTTGTCGAAGGATGCGGTGCTATTCTAATCCCAGTAGAAACTGGGGATAGGCTGACAATCACAAATGATGAAGGTGGGCAAGTCTGTGAAGTTGTTGCAGCTGATCCTGCTGGTAAAATCGACACCCAGATTTTAGGCGAGAAGTCTAATAGTGATGCATCTGGTTTGAAGCATCTACTGGCCAGCTCAGACACCAGTTTGCGTGGCTTTCGCATGGGATTAGATGCACGCCAAATTGATTTAGCGGATGCGCGTGCAATACGGTTTTTTGGTGCAAGTACACCAGCAAAGACTGACGTTGATTTAACGGCTCAACGTGATGGTGTTGTTATTATTGCCGCCCCTGGCGGTATTATGGATTTCGAGCAACAAGATACGGCAACGCCTTTGATAGTTATGGTCAAACGTGCCGTGATTAAATCAGTTGCAAAATTTGAGTTACCCGATCCTTTGGCTGACCCAGTTTTGGATTTACGTATCCATTCGCAAACGGCAGATACATATTTTGTTAAGGCAGGAGATTATATCCAAATCTTGGATGTGGATGGACGTCAATGTACGGATTTTCAATGTTTCTCAGCACGTAAGTTGGACAAGGGGATTGAGCACCCATTGGATGTAACGACGACACGGACATTGATGGGGCATGCCTATCCCATGCCAGGTTTACATGCGAAATATTATGATCAGGATATGTTGCCGCTGATTGAAGTCATTCAAGATACATGCGGACGCCATGACGCATTCGCTTTGGCCTGTGCTGCAAAATATTACGACGATATCGGTTATCCGGGGCATGTGAATTGTTCTGATAACTTTAATGGTGCTTTAAGCAAACACGGTGTTACAGATCGCGCTGGGTGGATGGCGATCAACTTCTTTTTCAACACAGGTATTGATGAACATGGCGTTATGTACGCTGATGAACCTTGGTCAAGGCCAGGGGATTATGTTTTGGTTCGCGCCCTGACCGATTTGATTTGTGTCAGTTCGGCCTGTCCTGATGACACCTCAGCCGCGAATGGCTGGAACCCAACTGATATTCATGTTCGCACGTATAGTGGCGAAGAGAAATTCCAACGTGCGGTGGCTGTTCGTGCCACGCCAGATGCGGAGCCTAAGATGACGAAACAAACAGGATTTCACGAAAGTTTTGCAGAGCATACGCGTAACTTTATTGAATATAACGGGTATTGGCTTGCGAACTGTTTTTCAAAGTCTGGGCCGATTGATGAGTATCATGCATGCCGTGAAAAATGCGTGGTTTTGGATTTGTCACCGCTTCGGAAGTTTGAAATTACAGGGCCAGACAGCGAAGCGCTTTGTCAGTATATATTCACCCGCAATATGAAAACGCTCGCGGATGGCGGCGTGGTATATACCGCGATGTGTTATGAACACGGTGGCATGATTGATGACGGAACGGTGTTCCGTTTAGGCCGTGATAATTTCCGCTGGATTGGTGGTTCGGATTACGGCGGTGAATGGATACGTGAAAAGGCCGAAGAGCTTGGGCTGAATGTTTTGGTGCGTTCGAGCACAGACATGCAGCACAACATTGCGGTCCAAGGCCCCGAAAGCCGTGATCTGCTGAGAAAGATTATATGGACAGCGCCACATCAGCCCGAAGTTGGCGAATTGGAATGGTTCAAATTTACGCCCGCACGCATTGGCGATGATCAAGGTGTTCCGATTGTCGTTTCCCGAACAGGGTACACAGGTGAACTTGGATATGAGATTTTCTGTAATCCGAAACATGCCAAAGACGTTTTTGATGCTGTTTGGGCGGCAGGCCAAGATCATGGGATCAAACCTATGGGGTTAGAAGCCTTGAATATGGTGCGTATTGAGGCAGGTTTGATATTTGCTGGGTATGATTTTTCGGATCAAACGGATCCATTTGAAGCAGGCATTGGCTTTACGGTTCCGTTAAAATCAAAAACAGATGACTTCATTGGGCGCGATGCTTTGATCCGTCGTAAAGAAACACCATCACGTAAATTGGTTGGTTTGGATATTGATAGCGCTGTGGATGTTGAACACGGCGATTGCGTTCATGTTGGTCGTGCGCAAATTGGAGAAGTAACCTCGTCTATGCGTTCGCCAATATTGGGCAAAAACATTGCATTGGCTCGTGTTGATGTGGCGCATTGTGACGTTGGCACTGAATTGGAAATTGGAAAGCTAGATGGGCATCAAAAACGTTTACCAGCGACGATTGTACCTTTCGCGCATTATGATCCAAAGAAAGAACGTCCACGGTCCTAAGTATGGATAAAATCATTGACGAAATTGGCGGCGAAACGGCAGTTCGACACTTGGTTGAAACCTTCTATGATCTGATTGAAAGCAAACCTGAAGGTGAGAATATTAGGTTGCTTCACACACGCGGGCACGGTATTCCACATGCGCGTTTGGAACAGTTTAATTTCCTAAGTGCATTTTTTGGCGGCCGTCGCCATTACTATGAAAAACATGGGCATATGGACGTAAAGCTGATGCATGCGCATGTGCCGATTACACAAAAAGACGCTGAAAATTGGTTGGCGTGTATGGAACAGGCATTAGATGTATGTGGGCATCAAGAGCCTATTAAAATACGGTTAATGACATCATTTGAACGCGTGGCAAATGCTTTGGTTAATGATGGCAAACCTATCACGGATGCGCCAAGCGTCTAATCCCTGTATAAAGTATTTTGGATGTTTCAAGCACAGTTGATATCTGTGTATTCACATCAGCAACCATATTTTGCGCCCCTTCTTTGCCCAGAAAACCTTCCAGCCAATCGCTATTTGCGCTGTCACTCAGCCAATCTTCCAATAGACCCGTAATCAGTTCTGGATGAAACTGAACACCGTATGCATGTTTTCCATATCGTATTGCTTGCGTTGGACAGATATCGTTAGCAGCCAAACAAACAGTGTTGTCTGGTAACTCGGTAACGTGAACGCCGTGCCATTGCATGCATTTTAAACTTGTCTCGAAACTTTGAAACACGGGGTCAATTTTACCCGCAGCCGCAATATCAATAGATAGTAGCCCAACTTCTGCGGTATTCATAAGTGTGCATTCTCCACCCAATGCATCTGCCAATAATTGGTGGCCAAGGCATATCCCCAGATATGGACGTTTGAGCTCTTTCACCCAATATCGGATCGCTTCTTTTTCACTTATCAACCAAGGGTTATCATTTATTTCCCACACATCCATTGGCCCGCCCATGACAAGCAACATGTCATAATCGGACATATCTGGAATAGGATCATCTTCATAGAAGCGCACAATGTCATAGGTATCGCCATGCGCATCCATAAGTTGGGCGAACGCTGCTGGGTGTTCGCCCTTGATATGTTGAAAAACCAGAACCCGCATGGATCAGTTTTCGAGATAAACCTCTAGACTGTCATCCAACGCATCTTTCCAAGGCGTGTGATGCACAGGTGCCATCGTGCCCGTGATGACGGATTTATACGAATTATCGCGGAAGGTCATGATACCCTTCTTCTTATGGCCTTTCCATTCTTTGAAAGCCTTACATGCGCCTTCAACATCAAAGGTTGGATAGTCTGTTTCTTCGATCAGTTCTTTGACATAATTGCCTTGATACCAGATGGCATCGTAATCATCTTCACCAGCATCTTCACGGGCAACGCGATCATCGACATCGGCTATCAAAACGGCTTTATCAGATGGGATATCAATCTTACCCATAATCACATCACGCGCCCACCATGCTTGGGCATCAAACATGTTAAATGTGAACCACTGGTCCTGCATACCGATATACATCATTGCTGGATTGTGAACGTATGCGACGCCTTTATAGAGGTCAGCGGATGCCAAACGGTTTGCGGTTTTTAGGCGCAGATCATCAGGCAAAAATGGGAAGTGATGTTTGTACCCTGTACATAGGATCACGGCATCAATTTCCTTAGTTGTCTCATCTTTGAAATGGGCGGTGTTGCCCTCGACTTTGGTCAGTAGCGGCACTTCTTCCCAATTGTCAGGCCAATCATATCCCATAGCTGCTGTACGGTGAGAAACGGTTATGGATTTCGCACCGTATTTCCAACATTGCGATCCAATGTCTTCGGCAGAATAGCTGGTACCAACGATCAAGATATCCTTGCCCTTAAATTCCATTGCATCACGGAAATCATGGGCGTGTAAAACACGACCTTTAAAACTTTCGAAGCCTTGAAAATATGGAACGTTTGGCGTGCTAAAGTGACCACATGCAACCACAACATTATCGAACTCTTCTGTATAAACGCGGTCATTGGGTAAATCATGAACGCTGACAGTGAACTTTCCGTCCTTATATTGTACATCCCGCACGGCAGTGGAAAACCGTATCCAATCACGTACGTTTGCTTTTTTCACGCGTCCCACGATGTAGTCAAACAAGACCGCACGAGGAGGGTAGGACGCGATTTGCTTGCCGAAATGTTCTTCAAAAGAGTAATCGGCAAATTCTAAACCTTCTTTTGGTCCATTCGACCAAAGATAGCGATACATAGAGCCATGAACAGGTTCTCCGTATTCATCAAGCCCTGTACGCCAAGTGTAATTCCACAAGCCGCCCCAATCTGATTGCTTTTCAAAGCATACTATTTCTGGGATGTCTTCGCCGTTGTTTTTAGCAGATTGAAAAGCACGTAATTGTGCCAAACCCGATGGGCCAGCCCCTATAACAGCAACACGTTTCGTCATTCGTTTATCCTCTTCTTCAAACAAAAAAGCAGCTGCACATTTCTATGCAACTGCCCTATAAATTTATGCGTTTAAATTTCGCATCAGATGTCCAATGCGTTTTGTTTTTCCCACGCCGAGAAATGATTACAGAAATCATTCCACTCATCATTTTTCATTTTCAGATAAGCGGCTGAAAATTCTTCGCCCATGGCCGCTTTCAAAGATGTGTCTTTGTCATAGAAACGTAGCGCATCTAGCATGTTCAAAGGCAACCTTGGTGCATCTTTGATCTTATGCCCTTCTGCATACATATCGATGTCATGGCGTTTGCCTGGATCAGCATTCGTGCGCACACCATCAAGACCAGCCGCAATAATCACCGCTTGTAATAGATATGGGTTTACTGCGCCATCTGGCAGGCGAAGCTCAAAACGGCCTGGACCTGGAACACGTACCATGTGTGTGCGGTTATTGCCTGTCCATGTCACAGTATTTGGCGCCCATGTGGCACCTGACATGGTGCGTGGTGCATTGATACGTTTGTAGCTGTTCACCGTTGGATTGGTGATCGCTGCCAAAGCAGAGGCGTGTTTCATAATGCCGCCAAGGAATGCAGCGCCTTTTGCTGATAATCCAACTTCACCCGTTTGACCTTCACCTTTATCTGTTGCGAAAACATTTACCTTAGATTTGTCGCCCGGTGCATCCCAAACAGAGATGTGTGCATGGCAGCCGTTACCTGTTAAACCCTCTACAGGTTTTGGCATAAAGGTCGCGCGGAAGCCGTGCTTTTCAGCAACAGATTTTGTCATGAACTTAAAGAAACTGTGTTTGTCTGCTGTACGCAAAGCATCATCAAACTCCCAGTTCATTTCGAACTGACCATTCGCATCCTCATGGTCGTTTTGATAAGGTCCCCACCCCAGCTCTAACATGTAATCACAAATCTCACGCACCACATCATAGCGGCGCATCACTGCCTGTTGATCGTAGCAAGGCTTGTCTGCTGTATCGAACTCATCGGAAATTTGGCTGCCATCAGGGGTAAGCAAGAAAAACTCTGCTTCAATCCCTGTTTTAACATGCATGCCTTCTGCTGCAGCTTCGTCAATCAAACGGCGCAATACATTACGCGGTGCTTGCGCCACATCTTCATCTTCCATCACGCAATTGCCCGCAACCCACGCCACTTCTGGCTTCCATGGAAGTTGGATCACTGAAGATGGGTCAGGCACAGCCAACATATCAGGATGGGCTGGTGTCATGTCCAGATAGGTCGCAAATCCTGCAAACCCAGCACCGTCTTCTTGCATATCTGCAATCGCTTGTGCTGGTACCAGTTTGGCGCGTTGTCCACCGAACAAATCGGTGAATGAAATCATGAAATACTTAATACCTTTGTCTTTTGCAAAAGCTGCCAGATCTGTCGTCATGGTCTTTCTCCCTGTGTATTCATTCTTGTTTGTAAAAAGAAAGGCGCACCCCAAAAGGTACGCCTAACTCTCATTTAAAATCCTGTGCCAGATTTCCCTGGCCACCAGTCTGTTCCAGCCAATGGAACTTTTGCCATTGCAGCCGCTTCCATTGTTAAGGCAACTAAATCTTCGGGCTCTAGGTTATGGAGGTGGTTTTTACCACATGCCCTTGCAATCGTTTGAGCCTCTAAAGTCATTACTTTCAGGTAATTTCTTAATCTGCGACCACCTTCAACTGGATCAAAACGCTTCATCAGCTCTGGATCCTGAGTTGTGATACCCGCAGGGTCTTTACCCTCATGCCAATCATCATATGCACCTGTTGTTGTGCCAAGCTCATTATATTCCGCTTCCCATTTAGGATCATTGTCACCCAATGCGATTAAAGCTGCTGTCCCAATCGCGACAGCATCAGCACCAAGTGCCATTGCTTTGGCTACGTCAGCACCAGAACGGATACCACCCGATAAGATCAGCTGCACTTTGCGATGCATACCCAAATCTTGGAGCGCTTGAACAGCAGGACGAACGATTGCCAAGCTAGGCTGGCCGACGTGTTCAATGAATACATCTTGTGTAGCCGCCGTTCCCCCTTGCATACCGTCTAAAACAACTGCGTCAGCACCCGCTTTAATTGCCAATGTCGTATCGTAATACGGTCTGGCACCAGCGACTTTCACGTAAATTGGCACTTTCCAACCTGTGATCTCACGAAGTTCGAGAATTTTGATTTCCAAATCATCAGGACCAGTCCAATCAGGATGACGGCAGGCTGAACGCTGGTCGATCCCTTTAGGAAGGTTACGCATTTCTGCTACGCGGTCGCTGATTTTCTGCCCAAGCAACATACCGCCGCCACCTGGCTTGGCACCTTGACCGACTACGATTTCAATAGCATCTGCTTTGCGCAGATCATTTGGGTTCATACCGTAACGAGAAGGCAGATATTGATAGACGAGCTTGTTAGAATGCCCGCGTTCTTCTGGTGTCATACCACCGTCACCCGTTGTTGTGGATGTACCTGCTGCTGATGCACCGCGGCCCAAAGCCTCTTTGGCTGGGCCAGACAAAGCGCCAAAGCTCATGCCCGCAATTGTAATCGGAATGTCCAACTCAATCGGGTTTGAAGCGTAACGACCACCGATTGTAACGCTGGTTTCACATTTTTCACGGTAACCCTCTAACGGGTAACGCGAAATAGATGCCCCCATAAACAGAAGGTCATCAAAGCTTGGAACTTTGCGTTTTGCGCCGCCCCCACGAATGTCATAAATCCCTGTCGCAGCTGCGCGGCGGATATCGCTGTTTATATCATTGGTAAAGGTAGCGGATTGGCGCGGTGATGTGTGCGGGATCCCTTTATCGTCATGTGTTTTCATAAATTTGATCCTTAGTAAGCCGCTGCGTTATCAACGTCGAAATTATATAGATTGCGTGCAGAGCCATAGCGCTTAAATTCTTCGGGTTTGGCATCACATTCTGCCTCTGCCAAAAGCTCTTTTAAAATCTCAATATGCTCTGGGCGCATTTCTTTTTCTTCGCAGTCAGCCCCTAGGCTTTTTACGGAACCGCGCACAAAGAACCGCGCTTCATAACAGCTATCACCCAATGCATCGCCTGCATCACCGCAAACAACCATGTTACCTGATTGCGCCATGAAACCAGACATATGGCCGATATTTCCGTGCACCACGATGTTGATACCCTTCATCGAAATGCCGCAGCGTGATGATGCGTTCCCTTTGATAACGAGCAAGCCACCATGACCTGTCGCACCCGCGTATTGGCTGGCATCGCCTTCTATAACGACTTTGCCAGACATCATGTTTTCGGCAACTCCTGGGCCCGCTGATCCTGTTACATTCACAGTTGCTTGCTGGTTCATGCCTGCACAATAATATCCAGTAGATCCTTTGACAGTCACTTCGATAGGGGCATCCAAACCCACTGCAATTGCATGCGCACCTTTTGGATTATCAATTTCCCAAGCCGTTTGGTTCGTATCATCGGCCTGCGCGTGCAGGGTTGCATTTAATTCGCGCAATCCCTGCGCTTCTAAATCAAAACTTTGCATATCAGTGTTTCCAGAAATAAACAGTTGCAGGTTCAGGTTCCCAAACACGGGCCTCTTCAATACCTGGTAGATTAACCAATGCGCGATACTCAGAACCGAACGCTACATATTGATCCGTTTCTGCCATCACGGCAGGCTTACAAGCGATTGGATCACGAACAACGCCAAAGCCATCTTTCGTACCTACGACAAAGGTAAAGAATCCGTCCAGATCATCTAAACTGCTTTCCAGAGCTTCGCCTAAGCTGCTGCCTTGTTGCATTTTCCATGTCAGGTATGCAGCGCCCACTTCTGTATCGTTTTCGGTTTCAATGTGAACACCGTCACGACGCAATTTGCGGCGTAAGCTGTTGTGATTAGATAAAGAACCGTTGTGCACCAAACATTGATCTGCACCCGTTGAAAATGGATGTGCGCCCATTGTTGTAACTGCAGATTCTGTCGCCATTCGTGTGTGACCAATACCATGTGTCCCTGACATTTTGCTCACTTCGAAACGTGCTGCTACATCTTTTGGCAAACCGACTTCTTTATATATCTCTATTGTATCGCCTGTGCTCATGACGCGAATGGATGGGTGTGTCTCGCGTAGGCTTTCGCGTACTGCAGATGCTGCATCAGCATCCATTTCTAAAATTGCGTGTGTGTCCTTGCGCGAAATGGAAACAGATGTGCCTGTTGCTGCTTTAATCGCCTTATCTAGTCCCGTAAAATCTTCGTCAGGCGTATCTGACTGAACAGTCATTTTCGCTTTGTTATCTGTATCGGATCCATAAATTGCGATCCCTGCACTGTCTGGGCCACGATCAGTCATTGTGACCAACATGTCGGTCAACATACTGCCCAGTTCCGGCTCTAGTTTTTTATCTTTTAGGAATAACCCCACGATGCCGCACATTTGCGCAACTCCTTCTTAAATTCGAGAATCAAAAGCTAACACCAAAAAAATTATCACTCAACACCTAAGAAACTTTTTTTCCTTAAATGAAAAAAAGACTCGCAAGAAAAGACAAATCATGCTTGAAATACGACAGCGCCACCAATCACTGCAGTGATTAGAGACTAATAGGCGTGTCCAACAGTTGGTTTTACAACCCATGGGAGGGAAAAAGTGGAAGAACAAATTGCTGAACTCACGGCACAAGTTGCCGCGTTAAAGGGAAGTGCTGGTGTCACCAACACCATGTTTGCCGAAACATTCTATTATCTAACAATTCCGTTGATGATCATTATTCACGCAGGCTTTTTGGCCTACGAGATGGGTGCATCGCGGATGAAAAACGTTTTATCATCAGGTGTGAAGAACATATTGGCGTTCGCCTTTATGGTTCCAACATTCTATTTCTTTGGATGGTGGGTTTATTGGGGTTTCCCAACAGGCTTTACATTCACAGCAGGCCCTGCGGGTATCTCTGGCGCTGAATATGCCAGTTCTATCGCGTTAGGTTGGGGTGAAAGCGCACAATACATGGGTCCGAACATCGCCGATCAGGCCTCTGGTGTATTCTTTGGTGCGTTTGCATTGTTTGCAGCTACAACTGCATCCATCATGTCCGGTGCTGTGATTGAACGTATCCAAACAGTCGGATTTGTTATCCTCGCTATCGTGCTTGGCTCATTTGCTTGGGTTGTTGCTGCGGCTTGGGGTTGGCATGCAGATGGTTGGTTAGTGACTAAGTTTGGTGTTCATGATTTCGGTGCAGCGGGTCTTGTACACGCAGTGGCTGGTTTCTTTGCACTGGGTGTCTTGATCAATCTAGGTCCACGTATTGGCAAGTTTAATGCTGACGGTTCTGCAAATCATATTGCAGGTCACAACATGCCACTTACAGTGACAGGTTTGATGTTAATCATCGTCGGTTTCTGGGGTTTCTTGATGGCTTGTGTCATCGTACCAGGTGAAGCTTGGTCTTGGTTCGCGGATAAACCGGCGACTATTTACGGCACTCCAATCACGCTATCTGCATTGTCATTCAACATTCTTATGGCTATTGCAGGTGGTATCATCGGTGCATGGATTTATACAAAAGACCCATTCTGGATGATGTCTGGTGCACTTGCTGGTATTATCTCAACCGCTTCTGGTTTGGATATCTACTACCCAGCATTGGCATTTATCGTTGCATTCAGCGCAGGGGTTATCCTTAAACCATGCGCAACTTGGTTAGAGAACCGCGGTATCGACGATGCTGTGGGCGCTGTAACTGTCCATGGTACAATCGGTGTATATGGTGTGATTATGCTTGGTGTATTTGCATCAGGTTTTCCAGCGTTACAAGGTGCAGCAGGTGAAGTGCCAACAATTAACCTAATCGGTCAAATCGTTGGTGCTGTTGTATTCTTCTTGCTCGGCTTTGTTCCAGGTTATGTTGTGTCTCTTATCCTTAAGTCTATGGGTATGTTACGTACACCTGAAGCAGCTGAAATCGCAGGATTAGATCCAGTGAAAGTACCGGCACAAGGTTATCCAGAAGGCATCCCAGCATCTGCTGCGGCGTCTGATTAATCGAAACTAGAAAAGGAGAGAACAAATGGGTTTTCCATATGATAGTGCGACTTGGGACGTAGTAGACGGAGCCATGTTTATGGGTGCAGGATCTGCAATGACTGGGATCTACACTTTGATAGCAGCGGGTATCTGCGTTTACGTTCTATGGGCGGGCAACCGTTCAGAGAAGAAGCAATACGAAAAAGCTGAAAAGTAAGCTTAACACTTACATGAATAGGAGGGGCTGCATTTTGCGGCCCTTCTTTTTTGCCTGAGAGGAATATTTATTTAATAACAGTCTTGCTTTTTGATGCATCCTGAGTCTGAATGTATTTTAGAAAAACAAAAACACTTGGGAGATTCACTATGGCTATTCTTTGGAGAGCATCTGTGCTCGCAGAGCGACATCGCGCAATTGGCGGTGAGTTAGAAGACTGGAACGGTATGGGAACCGCATGGTTCTATGACAACACACCAGAACGCGCAAAAGCTGATTACGAAGCTATTCGAACAAAAGCTGGATTGATGGATGTATCTGGTTTGAAAAAAGTGCATTTGGTTGGTCCAGATGCGGCCTATGTGATTGACCGCGTAACAACGCGCAATGTAGATAAAATTGGCGTTGGTCGCTCAACCTATGCGTCTATTCTGAACTCTGACGGTAAATTTATTGACGACTGCATCATCTACCACATCAGTGTTAATCAATGGATGGTAGTACACGGTACTGGCACAGGAATGGAGCAATTAACAACGGTTGCTGCGGCAAAGAACGTATCTGTGCTGTTTGATGACGATCTGCACGATATGTCACTGCAAGGCCCTGTTGCTGTTGATTTCTTAGCAAAGCATATCGATGGCATACGTGATTTAGCCTATTTCGGCATTATGCATACCAAGCTATTTGGTGTGAACGTTATGATCTCTCGCACAGGTTATACTGGTGAGCGTGGCTATGAGATTTTTGTAGGTGCAAAAGATACTGTTCACGTATGGGATAGTATCCTATCCGAAGGCGAAAGCATGGGCATTCGTCCAGTGCAATTCTCTACACTCGATATGCTACGGATTGAAAGCTATCTGTTGTTTTATCCAGGCGACAACTCCGAAACATTCCCATTCGATGATGAACCCTGTGGCGATACAATCTGGGAGTTGGGATTGGAGTTCACAGTTTCACCAGGCAAAGAAGGGTTCATTGGCGCTGAAAACCATTATGCAATGGAAGGCAAAGAACGTTTCAAGATTTACGGTGTGCAATTGAGCGACAGCATGGATCAGATGGAAATGTATGCTCGCGTATTGCATGACGGTAAGGATGTTGGCGTTATCACTTATGGCTTATCGTCAGAATTGAACAACTACAGCGTTGCAATTGCGCGTCTTGATCCTTCTGTTGCTAAGGCAGGCACAAAACTGACTGTACGCCAACCAGATGGCACTGAATTGGCAGCAACAGCAGAGGAAATGCCATTCTACGACAAAGAAAAGAAAATTCGCGCAGCCAAAGGCTAAGCGATTTCAAAATTGGTGTGGGTTCAAGCCCACACCTTTCAATTTACTAAAATAAAGAGGATGCTGGGCATATGTCCAAATTCAAATTTCCAGAAAGTATAAAAAGTCGCCCCGTCTATGGCACGCTAGAACCACGCGCAGGCAAGGCGCATCTATTTGTGGCTGATGCAGAAGGTGCAGAAGCTATTCTTGATGTGGCTAAAGCAGATAAAGATTTAGTGGCGAATGCACACATCATTTATATCCCCAAAAATACGGGTGATACATACGTCAAAAAGCTGGAAGCGTTAAAGCCACAGCAGATGTATGTCGGGCCAAGTTATGCTGCATCTGTTACACGGTTACAGCGCACATTGGCAGACGCCCATATGGGGCTGCAGGTATACCTGACTGGAACCGAAGGTTTGATGGGGCAAGCCATGTTAGAGGCAACAAATGCCGGCATCCCATATACTGCCATTCAAACAGAACATCGCGGATCCGTTGCACGCCGCATGCAATGTGTTCACTGCAAAGGCATAACCGAAGATGTCATCATGGATCCATTCGTCTGCTCACATTGCGGATTGAATCTCTTTGTGCGTGATCATTATTCTCGTCGTTTAGCAGCATACCAAGGTGTATGCATTGATGCCGAAGATCCTGGAAATGTTCCTGAAGCTGTGGAGTTGTACAAATGAGCGCTGGCACAGATAAAATAGCTGTAACCATATCCAATATTGTAAAACTAAACGACTTGGTGACACGGTTCGAATTCAAACGCACAGATGGTGAGCTTTTCCCTACATTCTCTGGTGGTGCACATACTGTTATTGAGATGAAGGATGGCGATATCACACGTCTAAACCCATATTCCTTGATGTCCGATCCGCGTGATCAAAGCACCTATATGATCTCAGTGCGCCGTGATGACGAAGGCCGTGGCGGATCATTGTTTATGCATAACAATGTAAGCGTGGGCGATGAAATGGTTCTGAGTTACCCAGTGAATCTGTTTTCATTGGATTTACGTGCCAAGAAGCATCTGATGATTGCGGGTGGTATTGGGATCACACCGTTTATGGCGCAGATCAAACAATTGGATCATGCGCACGGCAACTGGGAGCTACATTACGCGTGTCGTTCAGAAGCGTTGGGGTCTTATGTCGATGAACTAACATCTACACATCCGAACGATGTGAATATTTATTACGATGATCAGAAACAGTTTATCGATCTGGAAAACCTATTAGACGGCCAACCACTTGGGACGCATATCTATGTGTGTGGGCCGAAAGGTATGATTGATTGGGTGCGCGGAAAAGCGGCTGAATTGGGTTGGCCACGTGAAGCAGTTCATTACGAAGAATTCTTAGCGCCACAACCCGGCAAACCGTTTGAGGTTAAACTCGCTGTATCCAACAAGGTGATCCAAGTTGGCGAACAAGAAAGCCTGTTAGAGGCCATGGAACGTGAAGGTGTAGATGCGCCTTATTTGTGCCGTGGCGGGGCTTGTGGCCAATGCGAAACCAATGTGATTGGTTATGATGGTAAATTCATCCACCGCGATCACTGGCTAGAAGAAGATGAACACGCATCAGGCAAAAAGATCATGCCATGCGTATCTCGGTTCGAGGGTAAAACCCTTGTTTTGGACCGATAGGAGAGAGTTATGACAATACAATTCAACGAAGAAACGTTTCGCGACGATTATACGTTTAAGAACTCTGATTGGGCGATCAAACGCTTCCCATTCCCGTTCCACGAAGACAGCTATATGTATGCAGTAAATATGGAACAGCATCGTGGTGGCCCAGATGGCTCTGTTTATGAAAAACGCTTTGATGTGGATGAACACTATGTGGCGGAAATGAAGGACCGCGCGATGGTTCTGAATGACGACCCATTACGCTGTCAGTCATTACCGCATATGACCTTGGCTGGGTGGGACTTGTTGGAACTGATCATGGTTTCAAAATCCGAAGATTACCCTGATCTGTTCGAACTACACCGTGATGGTGACCAATGGCATTGGATCAACAAGCCACTTGGTATTGATGATAAGTTTACGTTCATGGATGAAACCACGCTGCCATACGGTCCAATGGAATATATCACGCGTCAGACGCAAGGTGATTTTTGTGTGCTAGATCAGCGCGATGATAATCTGTGGATGGATGCAGGCATCGTTACCACTCAGGCCGATTGGTCTTTGGATTTTGATATCGGCATGAATTTCTTTGAATGGCATGCACCTGTGCCGTTGGCGCATGAAAAAGGTATCTTTGTGCGCGCTTTGAAATTCCTTTTGAACATTCAACAGGGATCACCAGCGCGTCGTTTGAACTGGACAATGACGGTGAACCCATTGTTGGATACCTCCCCTGAAAATTATCATAAGTGGGGTGTTCAAAAAACTACGCTGACACCTGAAAATATCGGTGAGAAACAACATTTGCGTGTAGAGCTACAAACATTTTTCCGCCTGCCGCGTTCAAACGCGCTCGTATTCCCAATCCGCTGTTATCTTTGTTCTTTCCAAGATTTGATGACAGTTCCAAAATGGGGCCGCCGTTTGCATCGTGTGATCCGTGATCTGCCTGTAGAGTTGGCAACTTACAAAGGCTTCATCGATAATCGCCCTATGATGTTGGATTATCTATCAAAGTTTGATGATGGCAAGCCGACATCCGATGGCATTTGGCCTGATTTGGAAACTGAACCAGCATTAGAAAAATAGCCCTATTGCTTTATTTGGCGCTGTTGGTAGTTTTTTGAATGTGAACTCAAAAACTAAAGATAGTAGTATGTCTGAAAAACAATGGGAACTTGTAGAAACTGACCCTATATCTGGGCGTCAAATCTTTAAACTAAATGACCGTTCTTATTCAGATGGCGGTCATGATTTCGGGGTAAGTGAAAGTTTCGAAGTTCGCGATGCAAGCGGCGCATTACTAATGCGTGCGCATGGTTCGGCAAAGGGCAGTCACTATTGCCACGTCATGTTATTTTTCGTCGAAGGGACGAATGGTACACAGGTGCGCTTAGACGAGTCAGATAATATGAAAGACGGTATTTTTGACGTGCCAGATAAATTTATTGAAGGGACTTTAAGTGCTTGTATGTCCCGAATGTGATAATAGCAGTTTAAAAATCACATATAGTGCAGAGCTAGGTCCAAGCGAATTTGATGATGACCACCGTTTTCAATTAATCAAATGTACATCATGCGGATTGGTCGCCTGTGCGGAATACAGAGAAAGTAATAGAGGCTCTTTTTCACGGGATAGCTTTACGCATTCTGGACGTAAGATATCAAAAAAAGCATATATCTGGGCTCGGATTTTAAGCTTCGTTAATTTACCTCATATGGCGATGAAACGAAGCGGCAAGTCTGCACAAGAGTTGGGTTCAGAGTCATTCTTAATCAAATATCGGAATAGGATCGCTGAGAAACCGTATTTGGATCCAGATGAATACGAAAACGTACATTATATGAAAGATATTGCTGACCTTATAAAACCCCTTCGGCTTAATCATCTGGTTAAGCCTGATTTGGCTTTGAAGGAATTGGAAAACCAAGCAAAAACCGTAACCAGCTACAAAGAAGCTCTGAAGAATTACCCAAAAGAGCAGATAGAGCCTTTGGGCTTCGCTTATACTTATTTGAATATCTTCAGATATTATAATGCGACAATGCGTAACGATATGTTGTTTGGATCAAACGACAAAGAAATGCTTACCCTTGTGGGTATACTTATGATGATAGATTTTGAAAAAACTAATGAAAAGGCCTTCGAGCTTATATCACAAGACCATAAAGAAAATATTTGGTCTTTAAAAATGATCGAAGGGTTTTATGCCAACAGTAAATTACCCGATCTATTTGACAAGAACGGCAAATACCAACAGAGGCCTACCCCATTCAATCAGCATGGCGTGTGTATTAATACATTGAGACTGGCTTTTGAGCCCATAATAAACGCAATGCGCGACCCAATTGGTGAAGCAAAACCAATCATGCAATCTTTGGATCATGTTGCAGATGCACCAAACACTTAAGGAAGCGTTTTAAGATTTCTGCGGATAAGAAATAATAGAAAGATATTTTGCTGGCAACTTTACCAGCTTTTCTGGCCCATGACGTGCATCGGCATCAAAGAAAAGCGTGTCACCTGGTTTAAGGGGGTAAATATCATCTCCGTGACGATAATCCACTTCTCCTTCCAACATGTAAAGTGTCTCGATCCCATCATGTTGGAATGTTGGAAAAACATCAGCTTCTGTGCTTAAGGTGATCAGATACGGTTCTACAGTTACACCGCTTGAATTCGTGCCTATGTGCCCCAACAGATTATATTGATGCCCCGCACGTGTACCTGCACGCTCCATCTCAACGCCTTCATCGGCTTTCGTGTGAACAGCTACACGGTTTTCTTCAAAACGTTTAAAGAAGGCCGTAATCGGCAATCCAAGTGCGTCTGCCAACATTTGCAATGTGGTCAATGATGGTGAAGTATTGCCATTTTCTATTTTGGATAACATGCCAATAGACAGACCTGTCCGTTCAGACAGCTCTGATACGGTAAGAGATTTTTGACGCCGGTGCGCTTTAACTTCTCTGCCAATAGCAATTTCAAGGACTTTTTCACGTTCATCACGAATGCGGTGTGGGTTCTGGCCTAAATTCACGATATTCTGTTCCACTGCGGTTTTATACCCAGCCACAATAATAACTCCTTAAAGTGTTCACCATCGTATTCGTGTAAATATTTCTCTTTATAGCATAAATATTGTGCACCCGAAGAATTTTTTATCATATGGGTAAATTAATTTAATTCTTAGGAATTTTTTGCGAAAAAGAACTCTAGGCCTATCTATTTGTTCACGAATAAAACAAAGGTGAAATTATTGCGTTTACCATCTGTGTTATTGCCATCATTTTGACGGCTGATATTTGGCTAGATGTATAGACATAGCGATAATGTTACTGTCTACTTACAAACAATGGTTGTCTGCAAAATTAAAGACTTATATGTGTCTATTCCTGCGTCTATAGAGATGCAATTTAACAACCTCCAATATTAGAGTGGAGAAATCCAATACCTAAATCTTTGTTTGCATTTATTTGGAAATATTCGAAACGACAGCAGTTTATTTTACTTGCTGTTACAGCATTTTTGTTTCCATTACTTTATCTAACGCTCGAGTTGCCAAAACAGATCATCAACGATGCGATTGGTGCAGATAGTGATGTAATTAATGCCTATGGCTATGATATCGAGCAAGTGCCGTATTTGGGCCTGCTCTGTATAGCTTTCCTTGTCGCTATACTTGCCCATGGCTTGTTAAAGATGCGTATCAATACAATGAAAGGTGTCTTGTCTGAGCGCATGTTGCGCCGTTTTCGATATTCGTTGATTTCACGCGTATTACGTTTTCCACAACCGTATTTCCGACGGACTTCGCAAGCCGAACTCGTTTCTATGATCACGGCAGAGGCTGAGCCTTTGGGTGGGTTGATGGGCGATGCATTGGCACAACCTGTGTTGCAAGCAGGGCAAATGCTGACAATATTGGTGTTCTTATTTATGCAAAGCTTTTGGCTTGGGTTAGCTGCTGTTGCATTTATCCCTTTGCAAGCTTGGCTTATTCCAAAACTACAACGTCAAGTGAATCTATTGCACAAGGAACGCATTCAAGAAGTCCGTAAACTTGCCGCAGAAATTGGCGAAAATGCAGCGGGTGCAAGCTCGTTAAGAACAAACGGTGGTTGGCGGCACCGTATGGCAATGATTTCCGAACGCCTTGGTACGTTGTTTGATATTCGTTTTCAGATTTATCAAAAGAAGTTCTTTATGAAGTTCATCAATAACTTCATCACGCAACTTACACCGTTCTTCTTTTTCTCTGTTGGCGGTTTTTTGGTGATCAAGGGCAGTATGACCCTTGGGGCATTGGTTGCAGCGCTTGCTGCATACAAAGACCTTTCTGCGCCGTGGAAAGAGCTATTGGCGTATTACAACCAAGTCCAAGACATGACTTTGCGTTGGGACGTTATTATTAAACGTTTTGCTCCAAAAGGTATGGTGGAAGAGAATTTATTCGAAAATGAACCAGATCAGATTGACCGTCTTTCTGGTGATGTGGTTTTAAAAGGTGTAACAGTGCGTGATGTTGACGGGTCAGTTGTCTTAGACGACCTAAATGCGCAATTCCCAAAAGGTAGCACTGTAGGTATCACAAGCAGCAGTGAATACGATCGACGCGCAATTTCAGAGCTTCTTACACGAGAGATAGTACCATCACATGGAGAGGTTATTATTGGCGATAATAATCTTGCTCATTTGCATCAAAGTGTGATTGCCGCCCGTATCGGTCATGCAAATTCAAGACCACATGTTTTTGCAGGAACCGTTGGAGAAAACGTGATGATGCCATTACGCCGCCAGCCTCGGATGTCTGAAGGACAAGAAGGTTCTATGCCCAAACGTGCATTGGTGGAAGCATCACGGTCAGGAAACAGTGGGGATGATTTATCACTGGAGTGGCAAGATCCAAAACTTGCAGGATTTGAAACAGACGAAGATGTCGATGGCTGGTGGCTAAAACTGGTGGATGGTTTAGGAACGGGGAATGCGTTGTTTCGCCGAGGCTTGGAACAACCATTCGAAGCGGATGCTCATCCAGAACTCGCTGATAAACTGGTAGAATTGAGACCTTTGATTTCACAAAAAATCAAAGACGCTGATCTATGCGAATTGTATTTTGGGTTTGATGAAGACAAGTATAACCCAGAGCTTCCTGTTGCTGGTAACTTATTGTTTGCTACGCCGCGTTTTAAGATTTCACAGAGAAAACTCGCGAAACGAGAAGGGTTTGTGCAGTTTTTACGTGAAGTTGAATTAGACGAAAGCCTTTTAAAGCTTGCGCGTGATGTTATCAAAATGTTGTCCCGCATTTTCGGCGAAGACGGCACAGGTCATCCTCTGTTCCAAAAACTGGGTATTGACGCGGAGTTTTATGAACACGCAGTCGAGCTGGTTCGTAAAAGTCGCATAAATGGCGGCGAACCATTGACCGAAGAAGAGTATTCCTTGCTTTTGACTGTGCCATTTAGCGTATCAGCGGAACAAATCGGGTCTGTTTTCCCAGAACATATGAAAGATGCAATTTTAGAATTACGCCGTGATAAAGGTGCGGAATTACAACTGCGATTTGATGACCTTTTTGCACCTATAAAGCCAGATGCATTCGTGCCAAGCTTAACGGTTTTAGAAAATGCATTGTATGGTAAACTGTCAAAAGCCGCAGGCAGTAAAACTGATAAGGTCAAAGAAATAGTTGCTGAAACACTTTTAGAAGCGGGGCTAAAAGGGCTTGTTGCACAACTGATTTATGACTTCCAAACAGGTTTAGATGGGACAGCTTTATCAAGCTTTTTTGCAGAACGTGTTTCTTTCAACCGTGCCGCGATCAAGCGCCCTGACATAATGATATTAGAACGTGCAATGTTAAGCTCTGAACCAGAGACACGTGCAGGTTTGCCTCGAAAAATGCGAGAACTTATGCCTGAATCTACTTTGGTTTTCGTTGATGAAAAATTCGAAGATGAAAGCGAATTTGATATTCTCATCGAATTGGAAGATGGGCGCATTATGACCAACGAGGTTACGGGGGTTCACGACATTGGTGAAGGTGAGCACGAAGACCTTAAGCGTAAAATGAAAGCGCTGTCCAAAACGGATATGTTTGCTGGATTGGATCGCAAACAGCTTCGTCTTCTTGCGTTTAGTGCACGTTGGTACCATGCCTCTAAGGGTGACACGATCTTTCAACGCGGCGATGATGGTTCCGACGGTGCATATCTGATGGTGGAAGGGGAAGCTGGGCTGTATTATCCAAACTCAGGGCAAGAAACGGATTTGATCACCGATGTCCACCCAGGCAGATTGGTCGGTGACATTACACTTATTCATGGCCGCACAAGATGGTTAGATATGCGCGCACATACGGATATGGTCGCTTTACGTGTTGGCCGCGACGAATTCTTGTCTGTTGTCGAGCATGATGCGTCTACGGCTATGAGTTTGCTGAAAACAGTATCGTCGTATCTAATGGATGTAACAGAACGCAACCATGGTCAAAGATGATGGTTTCGCATTGAGTTACCCGCGCCCGCGATAGGTTGGGACACCTTGATCTGGAATCCAGACATCTGTTGGTGCTTCGCCCGTTTGGTAAAACACATCAATCGGAATACCACCGCGTGGATACCAATAACCACCAATGCGCAACCAAATAGGGTCAAGAAACTCTTCTAAACGGCGCCCAATAGAAACGGTGCAATCTTCGTGGAATGCGCCGTGATTGCGGAAGGAACCAAGGTATAATTTCAAAGACTTACTTTCGACCAGAAACTTATTTGGGATATAATCAATCACAAGATGCGCGAAATCTGGTTGGCCTGTCATCGGGCATAACGATGTGAATTCAGGTGCCGTAAAGCGCACTGCATAGCGCACACCTGCTTGTGGGTTTTCCACACGTTCCAACTCGGCCTCTTCTGGGTTCGTTGGCAGAACAGTATCGCCGCCAAGTTGTTTCAGGTTGCTATAGATTGTTTCATCACTCATAGGATCTATCCTTTCTAAACACCGCGCTTATTGCCCCAAAGCATCACATGCAATTGCGGCAGTACGGTTGCGGTAAACCATTGATCTTTAGTTACTTTGTCAACCAACCACAGCATCTTATCTGTGACATCAGTCTGGTCGATATTAGCATTATCTTCATCACCCGCTGGTGGTGTATCATTCCCAGGTTGCAAATATATGGGCAACTCAGGATAGCGTTTTGCGGCATCTTTTGCATAAGCGTAATCTGCATCATCAAAAATAACGATTTTCAAGATGGTATTGGGCTTGCCCTGCGCAGCTTTTAAGCAATCGTTAAATAACGCCCAATCCGTATCCATTTTGCTGGATGGCGGCTTGGGGCTTAGAACTAAAGTATCCAAATCCGCAAACCAATCCTTTGCTACGGAGCCTTGGGTTTCCAATGCGAATTTATATCCCTTGGCATGTCCCATAGCGATCAAATCGCCAAATGGCTGAATGGCTGGGTTGCCGCCAGAAAGTGTTACTGTCAGGGGCTTACCGCCAGATAGTTTCTCGATTTCCGCAAAAACGGCGGATGTGGATAGCGGATGCCATGTGTGACGAAATTCTTGATCCACAGCATGCAGACTATCGCACCACACACAGCGATAATCACAACCACCCGTGCGCACGAAAACCGTCGGCACACCGATCAGTGCGCCTTCGCCCTGAATGGTTGGGCCAAAGATTTCGCTGACACGAATATCGCTCATGGACGGTACTCAGCCCATGTCTTAGGGGTTTCAGATACGCTTACGGCTGATACCTCTGGCAGATGTGGTTTGCACCAATCATAGAAGTGTTTTGCCAAGCGTTCGGCGGTCACCATATTATCGCCCAGAATGTCATTAAGGTGACGATGATCCAAAGTGTCGTCAATATAGGCTTTCAATGATGACAACTCATTGTAATCACGCACAAAACCATGCTCGTTCAAAGTTTCGGCAGATAGCTCTACCTTTACAATATAATTGTGCCCATGCAGGCGAGCGCATTGATGGTCTTCTGGCAAACCGTGTAATTGGTGTGACGCGGAAAAGTGGAACTCTTTTGTAATGCGATAGGTCATATTAAGCGTTTTCTTTCGTGGCTTTGACCCAGAAATTGGGATCATCATATTCCGTTGGGTCAGCCACACCTGCAAGGTCAAATGCTTCGCGGCGTTCGACGCATGTACCGCAGCGCCCACAATGGTTTTTACCGCCTTTATAACAGGACCATGTATCGGCAAACGGTGTGTTATGTGTAGCACCTTCTGTTACGATATCGGCTTTTGAACCATGCACAAAAGGTGTGTAAAGCTTTACAGATGCATAACCATCCAAGGCTTCATTCTGCATGGTTTGAAAAGCATCAATGAACCCTGGGCGACAGTCTGGATAAATAAAGTGATCTCCACCATGAACGGCCGTTGCAACGGCATCTGCGTCTTGTGCTGCAGCCACGCCAAACGCCACGGACAGCATGATTGCATTGCGGTTTGGAACCACAGTAATCTTCATGCTTTCTTCGGCGTAATGCCCGTCAGGCACGTCGATATCATCGGTTAAAGCAGAGCCTGTTAAACTGGCGCCAATAGCAGAGATATCAATGATCTGATGGGGTACACCAAGCGCTTTTGCTGCACGGGCAGCATAATCCAATTCCTTTTTATGCCGTTGACCGTAATCAAAGGATAAAAGGCTGTGTAATGTGTTCTCGGATGCGATTTTATAAGCAAGCGAAACACTGTCTAATCCGCCGGAGCAGATGACGATGGTTTTCATGTTCTTGGTCCTTGTTTTTAACCAGGTAGGCTGCGACTGGTAGGTGGCAGATACTGGGTTTTGATCCGCGTTTCAATCCCCCAAAACAGATGTATGATCCGCGTATGACTTACGTGCACCACACGTATGACAAAAGATATGACGCGAAATTCGCTCCAAATGACCCAAAAATGATGGCGGTAGCCATGAAATGCCGCTACCACTTGGGTAACTTATCAAATGGCTTATTAGGATCAGACCGATGGAAACAGTTTCAGAAAATGCATGCTTTGGCGGTGTCCAAGGTGTCTATACGCACACATCGAAATCATGTGCATGTGATATGACTTTTGCGGTCTATCTGCCGCCTGCTGCAAAATACGAAAAAGTACCGGTGATTTGGTATCTATCGGGCCTGACATGTACACATGAAAACGCAATGACAAAAGCGGGCGCGCAAGCTTGGGCTGCTGAACATGGCGTGGCTGTGATTTTCCCTGATACATCTCCGCGTGGCGACGGGGTTGCCAATGATGAGGCTTATGATCTGGGGCAGGGCGCTGGGTTCTATGTGAATGCAACCCAAGACCCATGGACACCGCATTTTCAGATGTGGGATTATATCACTAAGGAATTGCCAGAACTGGTATTCGCCAAATTCCCACTGGATGCGCATGCACAAGGCATCACAGGGCATTCTATGGGCGGTCATGGTGCGCTAACAATCGCTATGGCGTATCCTGAGATTTATAAATCTGTGTCTGCTTTTGCTCCTATCGCAAATCCAACGGGGTCTGATTGGGGGCGCAAACAATTGTCGGCTTATTTGGGCGATGACGAAAGCACTTGGGGCGCACATGATGCAAGCGTGTTGATGGCGGAAAAAGGTCATCCAAATCACGTTTTAATTGACCAAGGGACCGCAGATAACTTCTTGGATTTGTTAAAGCCAGAAGCTTTGGCGGCTGCAATAGCAACCAAACGCCAACCTGCAACGCTGCGTATGCAAGAGGGCTATGATCACAGCTATTACTTTGTGGCGACATTCATGGAAGATCACATCGCATTTCATGCGGATGCTTTGTACGCGGTATAATACATGCGCCAGATCGAACATGTTCTGACCGACAAAGGATCAAAATATGCGGTCAGCGGTGGGAAAGTGACATCACGCGCAGAGGCCGCGACGTTTATCAAAGAGTTAAAGCGCAAAAAGAAGTTTGCCAAAGCCACGCATAACACATGGGCTGTTGTGTTTGCAGACGGCGAACAAGTGAAAAACGATGATGGTGAAAGCGGTGCAGGCGCAATAATTTTGCGTATGCTAGAACGCGAAGAAATGTTTGATCATATTGTCGTGGTGACGCGTTGGTATGGGGGCACACATTTAGGCGGCGATCGGTTTCGGCATGTGCAAACATGTGTGCGGGAATATTTTGGTGTGTGATCTGGTGATGGATATTCGCAAAATCACAGCGAAAGAAACACTTAGCATTCGTCATCAAGTTTTATGGCCTAGTTTACCAATGGAAAAATGTATTTTAGCTGAAGATAACACTGGACAGCATTTTGGTGGTTATGTGGATGATGCCCTCATCTGCGTTGCATCTGTGTTTTCATGTAAAAACAACCATAGATTGCGTAAATTTGCAGTTTTGCCTGACATGCAAGGAAAAGGTTGCGGTACAGAAATGTTAAAATACATTTGTGAAGCGTTAAATCATAAAACCGTTTCATTTCTGTGGCTTGATGCTCGTACAACAGCCATCCCGTTTTATCAGAAACTTGAGTTTGAACAATTAGGTGATACATTTTATAAACGCGATGTCCTTTATGTGAAAATGCAACGCGCGTTAACCTTTTCGCCATAATCTCGCCTTAAATCAACTTTAGGTTGTATTTGTGTTAAACTGGAATGAATTCAGAATAATAACCAGTAACCTAGTTGAGGATAGTAAAGAGGGCTGATTGAGTGGTTTTATATTTCATTGTAATATCAGTGATTATATGGGGGCTTCTTAAGTATGTGGTACTTACAGCATACCATGTACCAAGGATATCTCATTTTGCGCGTGCCCTGCGCATTTATAATTTTATTGATAGTTTCTTGAAGAATAGACTTCTTGTTATTCCAGTTTTCAAAAACTCTGTTACCCAATTTGCAGAGAGTTTGAAGCAACACGACAACTGTGATGATACATTTTACCTACGCTTGGTTGGTTAACTGAACGGTATCATCCCTTTACGGTAATCATAACTACTTTACCGGAACCTCGATGCTAGATCCCTCCAGATACCTAGCGTCGGGGTTTTTGGTGTTAAATGGATTGCTTTGCCATTTCGCCGTAATAAATGGCCACATAAAACATCAGTGTCGCAGCAACAACAAAGACATGCCAAATGGCGTTCGCAAACTTCAAACTTTCCCATTTGTAAAAAATCACCCCAAGGGAATAGGTTAGCCCACCAAAAATGATCAGCCAAAAACTAGTTGTTGGAATGGTTTGAACCATAGGCCAGGTTAAGGCCAAGCTGGCCCAGCCCAACCCCATATAAAGTAGCGTTGAATTGTTATCGGGAGCCGTCCAATAGAATATACGACGCGTGACACCATAGAGAGCCACCATCCAAACCATTGCCAAAACCGTATAGCTGAAATGACTGCCGATCAGCATCACAATCGGGGTATATGTCCCCGCGATTTTTAGAAAAATACCAGCATGATCGAAGCGGCGAAAGATTGGGCGATATGTCTCAATCGGGGTCATATGATAACAGGCAGATGCCATGAATGCGAAAATCACAGTCCCACAATACAACCCAACGGCTATCAAATCAGTCATCGTGCCATCATTGGAAACCAGACTGATCAACATATAGGTCGCTATGATCGATCCAACGACACCAATCAGGTGCATTGTTCCATCTGCTATACGTTCTGCGGGGGAATAATCGGGGTAAATATCACTTGGGTCTTGATGCATAACTTTAGCTTACGAAGATAAATCAAAAAGCTAAAGGCATACTTAACGCAAAATAGAAAAACCCCTGCCAGCGGGGAGATCATGGCAGGGGTCGTTTTGCTGTTAGCCAGCTGGCAATAGGCCGTTATCAATGGCATTTGCCATTTCTTCTTCGCTCAATGTGCCGCTTTGGTCTGTGTCGGCTGCAAGAAATGCGTTTGTATCGACTTCAGGCATTGCGGCTGTCAGTTCTTCTGCAGAAACAGCACCGTCTTGGTTTGCGTCTACTGTTGCGAAATCAACAGCAAAAGCTGCTGTGCCGAATGTTGTTGCTGCAAGAGCTAGAATAATCTTTTTCATGGGTTTTCTCCGAATTAAGGTTAGGGGCAAAATGCCCAAGGAAATGCATCAGTGTGCCCCTGCCCGCGGGGGATGGAAAAGGCAGGGGCGACTGGCCTATTAACCTGCTGGCAATAGGTTGCTTTCGATAGCGGCTGTCATTTCAGCTTCGCTAAGCGTACCGTTTTGATCTGTGTCAGCTGCTAGGAATGTGTTTGTGTCCACATCTGGCATTGCTGCTGTCAATTCTTCGGCTGAAACTGCGCCATCCTGATCTGCATCAATTGTTGCGAAATCAGCTGCATATGCTGCTGTGCCGAATGTTACTGCTGCTAGAGCTAGAATTGTCTTTTTCATCTGTAGTCTCCTATTAGATTAGTCCGGATTGGGAGATACCGAACAGAAACGTTTATCGCTTCTGTGGATCAGCATTACGGATGAAGGATGTGCTCACAATCGGGTTAAAGACATCGGCGTATTTTGTGCATCATTTGGCTGGTTTTCTGGATTCGAATAAGCGGGCCAAGGCTGATAGGTTTTCACTGGCAGAAAACTGCCATCAACGTTCAGGCCAGTTGGCAAAGCTTTGCTATTATCGCGTGTCTTTGGCCAACGCCCCTTGCACCCAAAAAGTTAGGATCAAACGCCACTCAACATATATTTCCCAATGCCATACACATACAGCAGGGCGAAAATGATGTTGATGTATTTCAACTGGCGTTCGGTATGCAGCCAAGCACAATAAATCCAGATGATACAAAACGGCAGGCCAAAAAACATGGGCCAAGGATGCCAATTCTGCACAATGGCGATGGTGGAACACAGGCCAAGCACGAGGGCCAGCCATTTTAAATGCTGCTCATAGGCGGCAAGCGAAAAACGTCGCATGCGATCTCCTTTGAATAACGATGTAAGGAAACAGCGGTTATGCCGCTGCTGTCTAAGCGCTATCACGGAATGTGAGATGTGGGAAATGTTTTTTAGGCTGGTGTATCGCTCTCCACACATCAGCCCGTGTTTTACACGGGCAGCACCTGATCCGCCCTCACGGGCGGGTGCTTCACACCCACCCTCGGATCGGGCACTGGGTTGTATATCAAAGTTTGAGCTTATTTATAAAAATTCTTGCGCAAGTGTGAACGATAATAAACTCCTACCCATACGGCATATTGTTCTTCTTCTAAGATGCCGTCTAAATCACGGTTCATGGAGCTAAGAATAAATTCTTCAGTTATTGTATCTTCGATGTGTTCATCGCCACGGGCGTAATTAAAACAATGGCTGATTAGACAGCTTTGATAAGACCAATAGGCTATACTTTCTAAAATTTCTCGTTCACTTCTCTCTGGCTGCATTTCTCCCATTCGAGCTACAAGTACCTGATGATTAGCAAGAATGCTTGATAAAATCTTTGCCTCTCTTATCTCGGCATTTTCTATTACACTTGTTAATGTATTTATTGCTTCTTCTTTATGGTCCAGACCAAAGTTTCTAGCCGGTGTGCCTTGAGGGAAACCTGTAGATAATTCACTTGTTTCCTTGTTTTTTGCAATTTTACATACCTTGATAAAATTATTTAATGCTATGGGTAAGTTTGCTTTTGCTGCATTTAATCTTCGTAGTCTGTTATTTCTGTCTAATTCACGCTGTGTGTAAACATTATTTAGTGCACCTGCTAAAGCAAGGGTCGCAGCCAATGCTGTCATGATTGCAGAGAAGATAAAGGTATAAAGCTTTTTTAAATCTTCCGAAATTTGGCTGTCAAACATCCAACAAAGGAATAAAGTAGCAATGGTGCCTAAGGCTAGGCCGCCTGCGAAATTCATTAGGAATTTTATTTTAAACATTAAACTCTCACAAAGGACATATATAATGGATAAACTATATTAAACGCCTTCATCAGCTTCAATGATTATGAGAGTTCGTGTGAAAAGTCATAGTTTTGTTGGAATTTTGATCATAGGTATTTAATATCAATAACTTAACCCAATGTCCCAATTGGGACATCACCTATTTCAAACCACCTGACCCCACAGATCATATTCACTGGCTTCATCCACCTCAACCGTCACGATCTCACCCACAGACAGGGTTTCAGTTCCCTCATCAATGAACAGGTTCCCATCAATCTCTGGGGCGTCTGATTTGGTCCGACAGGTGGCGACACCATCCGTGTCAATCTCATCAATAATCACGTCGATACGGCTGCCAACTTTGGCCTCTAATTTCGCAGCGCTGATCGCTTGGGCTTTTTCCATGAACCGCTCCCAGCGGTCTTGTTTCACATCCGCATCCACATGCCCATCCAGATCATTCGACCGTGCCCCATCCACGTTTTCATACTGAAAACACCCCACACGATCCAATTGCGCCTCATCCATCCAATCCAGCAGGTGTTGGAACTGATCTTCAGTCTCCCCTGGATAGCCAACGATGAATGTCGAGCGCAGGGTGATATCAGGGCAGACATCGCGCCAAGCTTTGATTTCCTCCAAAGTGTTCGCCGATTTCGCAGGCCGCGCCATCCGTTTCAAAACATCAGGGTGCGAGTGTTGGAATGGGATGTCCATATAGGGCAGCACATTGTTAGATGTATCCGCCATAATGGGCAACAAATCCCGCACATGCGGATAGGGGTAGACGTAGTGCAAACGCACCCACGCACCCAGTTCGCCCAAGTCACGGGTTAGATCCGTGATATGCGCACGATGTTCGCGCTCGGTGGCGTGTTTGATATCGAGGCCATATGCAGAGGTGTCTTGCGAGATCACCAGCAATTCTTTGACGCCAGCCTCGACCAATTTAGTGGCCTCACGAATAACAGCATGCGCTGGGCGGGATTGTAAGCGACCGCGCATATCAGGAATGATGCAGAACTTACACTTGTGATTACAGCCCTCGGATATTTTCAGATAGCTGTAGTGGCGCGGCGTCAGGCTGACACCTGTGGCGGGCAGCAAATCGATGAAGGGATCAGGGGAAGGCGGCACCGCTTGATGCACTGAATCCAAGACCTGTTCGTATTGGTGCGGGCCTGTGACGGCGAGGATGTTTGGATGATGTTCGCGGATGTAATCAGGTTCCGCGCCCAAACAGCCCGTGACGATGACCTTGCCGTTTTCATTCAAGGCTTCGCCGATGGCATCCAAGCTTTCCGCTTTTGCGCTGTCTAAGAAACCGCATGTATTAACGATGACCGCATCTGCGCCTGAATAGTCAGGGCTGATGGCATAGCCTTCGGCGCGTAGGCGGGTCAGGATGCGTTCGCTATCCACCAATGCCTTTGGGCAGCCTAAAGAGACCATACCAATTTGCGGTTGGCCGTCACGTGTGGGCTCGTTGATTTTGGCTTTCGGGGCTAAATCGGGGCGTAGGTTTGGCGGGTTCTGTGTCATAGGCGTGCCATAGCGTGCATCGGGGCGGCTTGGCAAGCGCGGTTAGGTGAAGTTTGGCGCGCGTTTTTGCATTGTTGCCATGACCATTTCCATTTGATTGGCCTGTCCCATGATAGCGGCTTGGAGTTCGGCTTCTAGTTTCAGACTTGCTTCGCCGCACCCCCATGTGCCGTTTACCAGTTTTTTACTGCCTTTCAGGGCGTCTGGGGATTTGGTTTTTAGCAGTTCTGCCATGGCGATGGCTTCGGCCAGTGGATCATCTGCTATGCGGGTTAAGAGGCCTAGAGATTGTGCTTCTGTTGCCTCAAGAACGCGGCCTGTCATGATGAGTTCCATCGCTTGGTCAGCGCGCATAAGTTTGGGTAAGGATTGGCTGATCCCCATGTCTGGGATCAGGCCCCATTTGGCCTCCATAATTGAGAACTTTGTGTCTGGGGCTGCGATGCGGAAATCGGTACCTAGAGCTAGCTGCGCCCCTGCGCCGTAGACCACACCGTTTAGAGCGGCGATGACAGGGACATCCAACGTGGACCAAATCGTGGTTGGCGCTTGGAAACGGTTGGATGTTTCGCCCGCTGGTGGGTTCAGGATGCTGTCGCGCAGCTCATCCATTTTTGCAGCGCCTGCCATCAGGTCAGCAAGGTCGATGCCAGAGCAAAAACTGTTGTCGGCACCTGTAATGATGACCACGCGCACGTCTTTGTTTGCGGCCAATGTGCGGCCTGTTTCTGTAAGCTCATCCATCATCACCATAGACATGGCGTTTTTCTTTTCAGGACGGTTCAGGGTCACCGTTGCAATCTGGTCTGTGATATCGGTCTTTAACGTCTGTGTCATGGCGGCCTCATCATTTGTATGAGGGAAGTAAAGCCTATCATATGCAATCTGACCAGATGTAACGTAGCGATATGAATTTTGATGATTAAAAGATTGTGAATAGGCGTGTGCGTGCCTACATGTTATTCTAAAGAAAACTATTAGGAGCAGATGATGCGTTGGATTTTCCGGTTGTTGATGATTGTGGTGGTACTGGTGATCGGTGCTGTTGGTTTGGTGTTTTTATTGCCAGCGGATAAAATCGGCGACATTGCATCTGCACAGTTGGAAAAAGCGACTGGACGTAAGCTGACGTTATCTGGTGAGTTTAAGCCAACGATTTATCCTGTCTTGGGTGTGAAAACAGGGCCGTTGACGATTTCTAATGCGGATTGGGCGAATGAGCCGAATATGATTTCGGCGCAAGGTGCATCTGTTGGCGTTGGCCTGTCTGCGCTTTTGGGTGGTGATTTGGAAGTGAAACGGTTGATCTTGGATGAGCCAATCATTCATTTGGAGCGTCGTGCGGATGGTTTGGCAAACTGGGAATTGGGCGGTTCTGCCAGTTCTGGTGATACGTCTTCAGGTGGGACGTCGAGTGAAAGTTCCAGTGGCGGTGCGTTTTCTTTGGACAAAGGTGCCATTACCAACGGTCAACTGACATTCACAGATGGTACGACCCAAAAATATCATGTGATCCAAGAAATCAACGTGAATTTCGCCCTACCAAAGTCAGGTGCTGCGGCTGTTAAAGGCGCGTCTGTTTGGAACGGCCAAGTTGTGGATGTGGATATGTCTGTTGCGGATTTGGCGGCACTTACGGGTGGTCAGATGACGCAAGTCAAAGGTTCTGCTGAAATGGCGGGGCTTGGTGCCAGTTTGGATGGGCAACTGGCGCTAAAGGAAGATGGGCTTCCTTTGATGAATGGTAGTTATACCTTTGAATTTTTAGAGCCTTCGATCATTGCAGAAATGACGCGTTTGACGATCCCCAATGAATTGAAAGGCGCAAATGAGATTTTGTCGAACGGAACGATCAACATCTCTGAGACTGGCATTGTTTTTGCTGGTGATGCGTCGATGATGATGAATGGTAAGCCGATCACAGCGAACTTTGATCTGAAAGGCCCAGAGAATTGGGCGGAAACATTGCGTGTTGAGCTGGGGCTAAACGTTGCCAGCAAAGATGCGTTTACGTTTGCTTGGTCTGGCTTGGTGAATGGCACCACTGGCAATGCGGATGGGACGATCGATTTCAAGGCAAACAATTTACCCAATACGCTGGCATTGGCTGGGCAAGCGGTTGGCTTTCCAAAAGGCACAGGTCAAACGGCACGTGTAAAGGGCACTGTGCGGGTACGTGATGGTAAGAACCAATTAAAGAATGCGGTGATTGCATTGGACCAAAATACATTTAACGGCAATGCAGAGATGTTCTTTGATCGCCGTCCTTATATCGCGGCAAACTTAACGGCGGGTACTTTGGATTTTTCTGCTTTTACATCTGACGAAGGTGGTTCTGGTGGTAGTGCTGGTTCAAGTAGCGGCAGTTCTGGCAGTGGTTGGAGCAAAGACCCTATCCGTATTACTGGGCTTGATGCGATCAATGCTGATATTGCTTTGAAAGCGAAGTCTGTGAACCTTGGTGTGAGCGAATTGGGTAAAACTGATATTAATGCGAAGTTGCGAAATGGCGCTCTTGCGCTGACATTGAATGATGTGCGCGCCTATCAAGGGGCGTTGGCAGGAACTGTGAACTTCTCTGGTGGAAATGCTGTGAAGTTCAGCTCGAATATTCGGGCGAACGGTGTGCAGTTAGAGCCATTGTTGGGACGTCTCCTGGATTTGAAGCGCTTGACTGGTTCGGGTAACACGACATTGAAAATGTCAGGAACGGGTGGAAGCCTGTATCAAATCATGCACAGCCTTTCTGGAAATGGTTCGGTGCGTGTGGATAAAGGTAGCTTTAAAGGTATCGATCTTGCAGCGATGATGAAGAACCTAAAACAAGCTTTTGGCGGGTTTGAAGGGGCTACAGAATTTACCAGCTTAACGGGTACGTTCACAATGAAGAACGGTGTGTTGCAGAATGTAGATATGTCTCTGATCAGTCCGTTGTTTAAAGCGGAAGGTAAAGGACAGATCAATGTGGGTGGTCAAAGTATGAATTATACAGTGACGCCAAGTTCATTGTCTGAGGATGCAAAGTTTTCTGTGCCTGTGGAAATCACGGGGCCGTGGAGCAACTTGAGTTTTAAGCCTGATTTAGGTGGCTTGATTGATTTGCTGACTAAGGGGCGTTTGGAACAGGAAAAATTGAACCTGAAAGCGCGTGAAGACGAGTTGAAAGCTGAAGCAAAAGCTAAACTATTGGAAAAATTGAACTTGCAAAGAGCCCAAGATGAATCGGCGGCACAACAATCCACAGAAGATGCGATCAAGCAAAGCGCTGAAGATAAGTTGAAGGAAGAAGTTGGGAATGCACTGAAAGGTCTATTCCAATAGTACGGGTTTGCGGCATCTTCTATGTCGTTTTCAGTCGTGACAGTTCTGCGTTGTCTTGTTAGGCCAATGTCTGAATAAATGAGGTAAGACATGGCCCTACTGCTTGGCGTTGATACTGGTGGCACTTATACCGATGCGGTTTTAATCGAAGATGAAGACCGCATTATTGCTCATGCAAAGGCTTTGACCACGCGTCATGATTTGGCGGCTGGCGTAGGTGATGCGATTGATGCGGTGTTGGCTGAAAGTGGTGCCAATGTTGCGGATATTGCAATGGTATCATTGTCCACAACATTGGCAACCAACGCTTTGGTCGAAGGTCAAGGCGGACGTGTTGGTCTGATTTTCATCGGATTTTCAGAACGTGATTTAACCCGCCAAGGATTAGAGGAAGCCCTAAAAGGTGACCCTGTGATTTTTGTAGATGGCGGTCACAATCATGCAGGTGGTGAAGCTGTTCCGTATGATGAGGCCGCATTGCGCGCTGGGTTAGAGGAGCATGGTGCTTTTGTTTCTGGATTTGCTGTGGCCAGCCAGTTTGCCACGCGTAATCCAGAACATGAAACGCGGACACGCGATATTATCCGTGAAGTGACTGGAAAACCTGTGTCATGTTCGCATGATTTAAGCGCAAAACTGAATGGCCCTAAGCGCGCGATGACAGCTTTGCTGAATGCGCGACTGATCGGGATGATTGACCACTTGATCAGCGCGGTTGAAGGTTTGTTGACTGAAAAATCTATCAATGCGCCGTTTATGGTTGTACGCGGTGATGGTGCGTTGATTTCAGCAGATCAAGCACGAATATCGCCTATTGAAACCATCCTATCTGGTCCAGCAGCCTCGATCGTAGGGGCACGTTGGTTGACGGATGAAAAAGATGCGATTGTATCGGATATTGGTGGGACAACCACGGATGTTGCTGTGTTACGCGATGGGCGACCGATCATTGATCCGCAAGGCGCGCGTGTGGGGGAATTCCGCACGATGGTCGAGGCCGTTGCAATGCGAACTACAGGTTTAGGTGGTGACAGTCAGGTTCATATGGCTAAGGATGGTTTGGCAGCTGCGTTAACATTGGGCCCTCGCCGTGTCATGCCAGTCTCATTATTGGCGATGGATTATCCTGACCTTGTGCACGGTATGTTGGATGCACAATTGGGTGAAAGCATTGTTGGTGAATATGATGGGCGGTTTGTGCGGGCAATCAAACGCACAGATGTATCGCGCGATGGGTTGAGTGATCGCGAAATGACGTTGTTGAACCGCATTGGTGATACGGCACATACAATGGGTTCTGTTTTGCAAAACCGCATGGATCAGGCTGCATTGAATATATTGGTGAACCGTGGGCTTGTAATGATGTGTGGTGTCACGCCTTCGGATGCATCGCATGTATTGGGGCGTTTGGATGCTTGGGATACGGCTGCGGCAGAAAAAGCATTAGAGTTGTTTGCGCGCCAACGCACGGGTAGTGGCAATCGTTTGACTGCAAATGCTCAAACCCTTGCACAGATGATTGTCGACCAATTAACAGAGCAAACGGCGCATGCGCTTTTGGAAACCGCTTTTGCTGAGGATGAATTTGATTTCGGGATTTCACCGCAAGAATTAGCGCGCCATGTGTTGATGCAAAAAGGCTTGGATCGTCATCGTGGTCTGGTTGCTTTAGATGCGGGTTTAAACCGTCCTGTGATTGGCTTGGGTGCCTCTGCACACAGTTACTATGGTGCCGTTGGTGAACGTCTTTCAACCAAAACGATTATGCCGAAATATGCAGGTGTTGCGAATGCAATCGGTGCGGTTGTCGGACAAATATCAATGCGTGTTTCTGGACAGATAACATCGCAAGGCGAAGGTCGTTATCGGGTGCATTTTGAAGCGGGGCCAGAGGATTTCACAACAGAAGAACAGGCATTGTCCAGCTTGGAAGCACGCTTAGAAACAGAGGCTTTGACGGGCGCTAAAGATGCAGGAGCCGAAGGCATTCGTGTGCGCTTTGACCGAGATATCAAGACTGCTGAAGTTGAAGGACGCAAAGTGTTTGTAGAGGCAGAAATTACAGCCATTGCATCTGGACGCCCACGAATTGCAATCATGGGCTGAGTTTCCCTTACGTTCATTGATAACAATTATGTGTTTTGTAAAAAAGCGCCTCTACGTAACTGTTGAATTTGAGGTTCATAAAAAGCCTGCTCCCTGAATGATAATATACGGGAGAATATTATGAACTTAACTAAAACGCTTTTACTAACAAGCGTTGCAGTGATTGCCGTTGGGACGGCAGCATCTGCACAATCTGTTACATTTGAAGGAGACGTCATTTCGTTTGGCGACAGTCTGTCGGATAATGGTAATGTCGCTGCTTTATCAGGAGGCTTAGCACCGGGTGCACCTTTTTCTGGAGTTCGCTTTACGACAGGGGGAGGCTTAACTGCCGTTGAGCAGCTTTTAGGAGGCCAACAAGATCCTACTAATGTGAATGCTACAAGCCCACAGTCTGTATTCTTTGCAGGGGGTGGTGTAACGGGTGATGTGAATTTAGCCGTTGGTGGTGCTTTTGCTGGTAGCGGTAATTTAGGTGCTTTGTTGCCAGGTGTAACAGAACAGATCGGCGCATTTGCGGCGGCTGGCGGAACCATTAGCCAAGAGGATACTATAACCTATTGGGCTGGTGCGAATAACTTTTTTGCAGGATTGCCAACTGTTGGAAGTGCTGCGGATGCATTTGCTCTGGGACAAAATGTTGGCGGACTAGCCGTGAACGATATTGGAACCCTGACGAGTGGTGCGTTTGTCCCTGGGGGCGGGCCAGGTCAGGCGATTATCTTTAACTTACCAGATTTTGCGTTGTTACCTGCAACAGTTGCTGGTGCAAATTCAGCCGCAGCAGGTGCTGCAGCCGCAGTTGGTGCAGCAGGGGGTGATGCAGCCGCACAAGCTATAGCAGCAGAGACTGCTCGTGCAGGCGTACTTGGTGCAGCCTCTATCGCTACAGATGTATACAATACGACTTTAGCCACTGGTGTTTCTAATCTTGCTGCAACAGATACAGACACAGACTTTATTCAGGTTGATGTGGCGACTGCATTTGATGCGGTTATTGCAGACCCTGATGCATTTGGGTTTTCGAATGTGACGGGCGCTTGTTTGCTTGATCCAGCTTGTGCAACTGCTGATCAGGCGACACAAAACACGTTTCTATTTGCAGATGGTGTTCATCCGACGAATGCAGGGCATGCTTTAGTTGCTGCATTGGTTGCGCAATCTGTGAACCCAGAAATTGGCGGGGATGCCATAAGTGGCGTTGCTGACGCTCCAATAGTGTCACGCCAAGCTGTGACAAGCTCTGCATTAAGCCGTGGCCGCTCATTTTTTACAAATACAAGTGGTGCAGGTGGTGTCGTGTCGAAAAATGCGCTTTCATTTGATGGCCAGTCTTTTACGCGTCGTGCAGCATTTTTTGAAGCGATAGCAGGACGAAGTGAAGTTGCCGCACGTGGGTCTACACCAAGCGTTGAATCCAGTTTTGGTGGTGTTCGGTTTGGTACAGATTTTTATCAAAGCGATGATCTTGTTGTAGGTGTACAAGGATCATTTATATCGGGAAGCGGATCTCAACCTGGTACGACATTTGATACAGAAAGTTACGGTGTTGATTTTTACGCAACAAAGACATTTGGCAATGTATTTGCAGCAGCCAGCATTGGCGCCGCCCTTATCGATATCTCTGACGTAGAACGTAGTGTTGGTGTTGGTGGTCTAACGAATAGTTCTGAGACTGATGGTCGTCAGTATAGCGCGGTTCTTGAGGTCGGATATAACATTCAACAGAATGGATTTTCTGTTATACCATCTGCGACATTGGGTTATTTCCGAACAGAGTTAGATGGCTTTACAGAAACTGGTCCATTTGCCCCGCTACAATTTGGTGAGCGTACAATTGATGCTGTGACTGGTGCTGTTAATTTAAAAGCGGTCAAAAACTTTGATAACGGTACTGGCTTAAAAGGCTTCTTCTCAGCAGGTATCGGGTATGAAGATTACCTAAGCTATAGTGGTGGACAATCCGTGAGTGCGATTGGTTCAACGGCAACACCAACGGCATTGACGATTGATGATCCAGATGGCCGCGGTTTTGTTTTTGATCTAGGAGCTAAATTCGATATCAATGATACGCTTTCAATAACTGCGGATTATCAATTTGGCACGTCTGGAAGTAACTCAGAAAGCCACATCGGTAGCCTCGGTCTGACGTTTGCCTTTTAAGAAATACACTTAAGATTTATAGGCGCCACCAGCATTGCAAATATGTTGGTGGCACTTTCATCAAATAGCTTGATCTTTAGGTGACTCAGTATCGTCATCTTTAACGATCTTTTCCAAATTTGCTAAGAAGCTTGTATTAAACTCGGCATTAATCTCACGTGCGCGTTTTACATAGGCTTCATTGTCCATCGTATCTAGGTTTGGATCCCACAGTTCTGCCAATTCGAAGAGCGCATGACGATCTGATTTTACAAACTCTTCTGCGGCATGTTCGATTTCGTAATCTGACCAACCCAGTTCTTCGAGCATATATTTCGTTGCACGAACAGAGCTGTCAAAAGTTTCACGAACAATATCCGTAGCACCTGCTTTAAATAGACGGTACGTGTGGTTGCGATCATAGGCACGTGCGATGATCCGTAAATTCGGGCGTAATTTGCGTGCATGTTCCACAAGCTTCACTGATGCGTCTAAATCATCAATAGCAACGATCAGAATACTTGCTTCATGCAGGCCGGCCGCATGCATCAACTCTGGCCGTGTTGGGTCGCCAAAGTATCCTTTGACACCGAATTTACGCATCTGTTCAATTTGATCGATATGGTGGTCAATCACAACGGTTTTAATGCCTGTGGCCAAAGCCATGCGGTTGATGATTTGCCCAAAGCGGCCAATGCCAACAAGGATCACTTTGCCTTGCTCGTCTATGTCATCATGATCTTGAGTAACGCTGTCAGTTTTTCTGCGTTTCTGCATGAACTCATAGAGGATAAACAAGGCAGGTGTCAGCAGCATGGAAAGAGCAATGATCAATAGTAAGGTTTGTGACAGTTGTGTCGGGATCACGTTTGTTTGCAAAGCAGTGCTGAGCATTACAAATCCAAATTCACCTGCTTGAGCAAGGCTTAGGATGAACAGCAATCTGTTTCGACCGCGGATTTTAAAAATGTAAGCAAGTATCCAAAGTATCAACGCTTTAATCATCATCACACCGAGTGTCATGCCGATGATGTTGGTAAAGTTCCCAAAGAGGATGTTGAAGTTAATACCAGCGCCAACCGTGATAAAGAAGAGCCCTAAAAGCAAACCTTTGAATGGTTCGATATTGGATTCTAATTCATGGCGGAATTCAGAGTTGGCTAAGACCACACCCGCAAGAAATGTACCAAGCGCAGGGGATAAACCAACCAGTGTCATTAACAAAGCGATACTCACAACAATCAATAGCGCTGCTGCTGTAAACATTTCTGGCAAGCGGCTGGCTGCAATAAAGCGAAATACAGGCCGTGTTAGATAGATGCCTGATAAGATTACAGAGGCAACAGCACCTAAAGTAACAAGTGTAACGCCCCATCCGGGTAACCCAGCAACCAAACTAAGTTCTGGGCCATGATGAGATGAATGGTGTCCTGCAGAATTATGAATGCCAGAAATGGCCAGCAAAGGGATCATTGCCAACATAGGGATAACGGCAATATCTTGGGTGAGTAAGACGGAAAAAGATGATCGTCCCCCTTGTGTACTCATAAGCCCTTTTTCATTTAATGTTTGGATAACGATAGCCGTAGAAGAGAGTGAAAAAGCCAAACCTATTGCTAAACTGATTGCCCAATTCTGTCCAAGAGCCATAGATGCAGCTGTTATGGCCGCAGTGGTAAGTGAAATTTGCAATCCCCCCAAACCAATCAAACGTGCGCGCATGTCCCACAGGGCTTTAGGTTCTAACTCCAAGCCAACGATAAATAGCATCATAACAACACCGAACTCAGCAAAGTGTTGTAAGTCTTGTGTTTCAGAACCTACGAAACCAAATGTTGGCCCGATCAATACACCAGCGATCAAATATCCTAAGACAGACCCAAGTCCTAATCTTTTAGCAATCGGTACTGTAATGATTGCTGCTGCGAGATAAATTGTGGCCTGAAGTAAGAAGCTGTCCATGAAAGTCCTATTACTAAGTAATCTTTAAGTTGTAGTTTTTGTCGTTTCCCCTTCAGTGTGCATATTTTTTAGTGATGTGACCATAGGGAAAGGTTATTTAATACTACCATTTTATGAGGCAGCACATATAAATAATTTAAAACAATAAGAGGGGCGATTAAGTGAGCAAGGACTTGATCATACAACATACAACATCTCCATTGGTGGGCGTGCAAATTATTTCTGGTGCTGGTGAGTTATTCAATCACGTCGCAGAAAATGGGCCGATGTGGTATGAAGAGGGCGATCGTGAGGTCCGCTTTAAAATAGTTTTTTCGGACAGTTTTCAGAAACAACCACACGTAACACTTGGCGTTTCTGGAATGGATAGTTCTAAAGCACAAAATTTGAGGTTTTCGCTTTTAGCAGAGAATATAAGCCTAGAAGGGTTTGAAATTGTGATGAAAACTTGGAGTGATACTAAAATCGCGCGTGCCAGTGTAAATTGGTCTGCTATTGGTCAAGCTGTGCCTAATTCGGCTACCCGAAGATAATCTCTTAGGCATGAATTCATAACTGTGTATGGTAGTTTTATATCAAGCCATATTGCTGTGCCAGCGATGTTGCATGCACAGTTGTATTTGCATTCAATTTTCGACGCGCATTGCTAAGGCGTTGTTTAACAGCGTTATCACTGACACCAAGCTTGTCTGCAACTTCTTTGATAATCAAACCACGTTTCAATAATGAAAGCGCTTCTATTTCCGCCGCAGTTATGTTGATTGGGGGCAACATGTCATCATGCAGATTTTGAACGAAGTCATTTAAGTGCAATAATTCTGCATCTTCATATTCACGATCATTTCGTCCAAATGTTGCAATGCTGCGCTTCCCAGGCTGATTTGCTGTGTTGCAAGCAATAGTCGCCCCATATTTTATACCATGCTCTGCGGCCATTCTAAGTACACTATGAGTGTCTGATTGGGTTAAAGAACTCCAGCGGCATGTACCAATATTTTCATAAGCCCATTTCATATTGGGATCGTGGATCATAAACCCAAGATCTGTGTATCTTTTAATCCATTCCTTTGAGTAAGTATTGCAAGAACACAAAGGAAGACCAAATCGAATATGCAACGAAATTTGCATGCCAGAAGGGGCAAGCCAAGAAATTTCATTGATTTTCGCTTCGACGACCATGATCAACTTTCAAGAAATTTGTCTTATAATAGTGACTTTGTAAGGCAAAAAAAGTATTTATTTTTTAACTATAAAAAAAGATTACAGAGTGGACGTGTTATGTACAAGATGGAAAGCATCAACAAATGGTTGGAATTATTGAAGATAAAAGCGCCTGCAGGCTACGCTATGGGCTTATATATGAATTACAACGGCCCTTCTTTGATGTTCCAAGCATACTCATCAGAGTGGGTTAATCATTACGAGGAAAAGGGCTATTTTGTAAGTGACCCTACGATTGTTTGGGCGTTTGAAAATCGTGGATCATGCCGTTGGAGCGATTTATATGATTTAGATACACGCGGAATTTTAGATGACGCTGCAAAATTCAATATCAAATATGGCTGCACTGTATCAATTGAAATTGATGATGAGCACTCTATCGCAAGTTTTGCGAGGAATGACCGTGAATTTACAGATGATGAAATTGCCGAGATCGTTGAGATTTATACCAACATTCACAAAGCAAAAGTAGATGCTGTACAATTAGATGACAAGCAAAAGGCATTGCTGAATGAATTGGCAAAAGGAATGCGTATTGAAGATGCATCCAAGACCTTAGGGCTGTCTGCAGTGAAGACGAAAACACGTTTGGCCGAAGTGCGTGAGCTTTTGGGAACACGTACAACTGCTGAAGCTGTTCAGCGCGCAAGCGATTTAGGGCTGTTAAGGTAAGTTTCGGAAACTTCTGAATACACAAAGACAATTGCCTGCTATTGCAGAGGTTTTTTTTGATAGATTGTCTTGGAAGTTTTAAGTGGCAGTCCCTAGGGGAATCGAACCCCTCTTTCCAGGTTGAAAACCTGGCGTCCTAACCGATAGACGAAGGGACCGCAACTGAGGGGGTGTTTAGTGTGAACTGCGGCGGCTTGCAAGAGGGTTTTTGCAAGAAATGTAAAAGTTTTTTACTTTGCTTCTGCTGCATCTTCTAAACGCAGTTTTGCTTTGCGTCGACCGCCCCAATCGTCGATTTCAAGGCGTCCAGCGCAATGAAATAAGGCTCCGTTGTGCTTTTCCAACGTGCTTCCAAGCGCAGTATCATAGGCGCCAAAGCAAATCGCATCGATCCGCCCACCATTTTCGCCCTGTAATGTTAACCGCAAATGCGACTCACCTGCGCGTTTGGCAAATGCAATACGCTGGGCGGGTAGGGCAAAACGCGGTGCAGCAGCGCCTGCACCGAATGGACCTGCAGATTCGAGTTGCTCGATTAGGTCTGGAGTGATTCCAGTGGGGGCGATTGCGCCGTCTAATTGCAGGTCTTTGGGGCCAAGGTTTCCAGCGCCTTGTTTTTCCAAAAGTTCCGACAGACGTTCCATCGCGGTTTCAAGGTTTGCTGCCGCAACAGTCAAACCCGCCGCCATTTTATGACCGCCACCTTTCAACAGCAGCTCTTCACGTGCACAGGTGGCAACGGCATTCCCCAGATCAATACCTGTAACCGAACGACCTGATCCTTTGCCTTCTTCCCCGTCCAAACCAATGACAATTGCAGGGCGGTTGGTCGCTTCCTTCATACGGGATGCCACGATGCCTACTACGCCTGGATGCCAACCCTCGCCAGCGGCCCAGACAAGGGGTTTGTCTAATCCACGCTGTTCGGCTTGTTCCATGGCTTGCAGTTGAACTTGGGCTTCGATCTCACGGCGTTCATCGTTCAATTGATTCAAACGATCTGCTATAGAGTGCGCTTCATCCATATCAGTAGTCGATAATAAACGCGCACCTAAATCAGCTTTGCCCACACGACCACCAGCATTGATGCGTGGTCCTAGTAGATACCCCAGATGATAAGAGGTTGGCGCAGAGTTCATCTTTGCAGCATCGGCAAGGGCAACCAAACCTGGGCGTGCACGATTTGCCATGATTGCAAGCCCTTGGCGTACCAGAGCGCGGTTAAAGCCAACCAACGGAGCGACATCTGCAACTGTGCCAAGAGCCGCCAGATCAAGCGCGTTCATCAGATTTGGTACGGCTTTGCCTTTGCCTTTAAAGATACGATTACAAGCTGCAAGCGCCAAAAATACTACGCCAGCGGCACAAAGATAACCAAATTCCGTATCTTCATCCTGACGGTTCGGGTTCACTACAGCATACGCATCGGGCAGAGTTTCCCCGCCAAGGTGGTGATCAAGAACGATCACATCTGTCCCTTTGGCTGCCTCAATAGGGCCATGCGATAGCGTCCCGCAGTCCACACAGATGATCAGATCATGATCTTTCGCTAACATCTGCATGGCTTCGTCATTCGGGCCATACCCTTCGTCAATGCGGTCAGGCACATATAGCGTGGCGGGCAGGCCAAAGTCTCGCAACCATGAAACGATCAAAGCCGCAGACGTGGCACCATCCACATCGTAATCCGCAAACACAGCGATACGCTGTTTTTTACCTACCGCGTCCACAATACGTTCAGCGGCTTTATCCATGTCTTTCAACACAGATGGGTTTGGCATCAGTTCGCGCAATGATGGGGTAAGAAACCCTTGCGCTTCTTCCACTGGGATACCACGTCGCGCCAAACAACGGGCAACGACCTCTGGTAATCCAGTTTGTTGTGTAATCAGTTGGGCGTGACGATCCTGATCGCTGCCAAGGCCAATCCAGCGGCGGCCTGTGATAGAGTGTTCTACACCCAGAAATGCAGTCATTGGACTGCCAACATATGGTCAGCTTGCGCTTTATGCATCCACTATACCAAGCATCAATGGCTCTTGTGTTGTGATGTTCAATGCAGCGATTGCAACAAATGCGGCTTCCACCGTTGCGCGCTCCACAGGGTGGGTCACGATCATAACAGGCGCAGAAGCATCATCATGGCTGAACTGGCGCATACGGTCGATGGAAACACCAGCATCTGCCAAAGCAGAGGAAACTTTCGCCATCGCACCCGCTTCGTCTTTTAGGTTCAGACGTAAACAGAATGCTGACTTGCCGCTTGCCTTAGCAACCTTAGCAACTTTCAATGATTTCGCAGGTTGCCCAAACACTGGCATTTTCAACCCGCGCGCAATGTCCATAACGTCGCCCATCACAGCACTTGCTGTCGGGCCTTCGCCGGCACCTGCACCGCGCATAGCGATCTGGCCAACTGCGTCGCCTTCGACAACAACCATATTTGTGCCACCTTCAAGCTGTGCCAATGGCGATGTTGCTGGCACAAGAGACGGGCGCATAGATTGCTCTAACCCTGCATCTGTCATTTCAGCAAGGCCAAGCAGTTTAATGCGGAAACCCATATCACGTGCATGTTCAATATCTTCAATCGTGACTTCGCCAATGCCTTCTAGCTCGGCACCCGCAAAATTCACCTGTGTACCAAAAGCGATAGAGGACAACAGAACCAGTTTATGTGCTGCATCAATGCCGCCCACGTCCAGATTTGGATCCGCTTCCAAATAGCCAAGTTGGTTGGCCTCTTCGAACACAGTTTCATAAGGCAGGTTCGCACTTTCCATCCGAGTTAGGATGTAGTTACATGTGCCGTTCATAACGCCCATAACGCGGTTAATCTTGTTGCCGGCCAACCCGTCAGTCAAAGCTTTGATAATCGGAATGCCGCCTGCAACCGCCGCTTCATAACGCAGGTTCACACCAGCATTTTCTGCTGCAACCGCCAATTCTTGACCGTGCATCGCTAGCAGCGCTTTGTTTGCCGTGATTACATCTTTACCAGCTGCAATCGCTGCCTCAACAGAAGCTTTCGCAGGACCGCTGTCGCCACCGATCAATTCAACGAACACATCGATATCATCGCGCTTTGCCAGTTCAACAGCATTGTCTTCCCAAGTGTAACCAGACAAATCAACATCACGGTTCTTGGTTTTAGAGCGTGCAGACACAGCTGTAATCGTCACAGGACGACCACCGCGCATTTCCAACATCGTCGCATGCTCTTGGATAATTTTAATAACACCAACGCCAACTGTTCCCAGTCCGGCAATCCCAAGTCTTAATGCATTCGACATCGTTCGTCGCTCCGTTTGATTTATGCAGGTTTGTTACCGCAACTGCCCAGTGGGGGCAATGCGCAAGCGGTGTGTATTTTGCGTGTTATTGGGCTAAAGCCTCTAACTTTTCGATCTCTTCAAGCGTTGCTTCCATATCAACGTCAGAAGCTTGCTCTAATTCCGCCGTAGGTGACAGTTTTGGCCATTTGGTATCTGGTTTGTATTTTGGGTAATCAAACTCTGGAACAGCGGTTTTGATATCGCATGCACTCAGCATAATCGGCGTCATAATCAGCAAGGATATCGCAAGTGTGCGCTTCATTTGGGGACTTTCCACAAAGATATATTTCATCTCTTGTAACGACCCCTAAAAAGGCACGCAAGGTGTGTGTTCTTGAAGTGACCAAATCATAGCTTGGAACGTTTGCTTATTGCGTTTATTTTTCACTCAGGCGAGCTTGAAATGCATCAAAGCCGTCTGAGGAAACACGGTAGTTCTGCTTTGCCATCTTCGGGGCATCAATGGCAGCGTAAAACCTCTGTGCAGCTTTATTCGATCCGTCTGTCGCCCAGTCAAACCGTATACATCCCTCATGCCGCGCGACATCAGTCAATGTTGATAGCAAAGCTTTGCCAACGCCCTTGCCACGTGCATTTAAGGATACAAAGAGCTCTTTCATAACCAACGATGTGCCTGCACCTGCTGGAAAGTTAAGCCCCCATGTTGCAAACCCCAAAGGTGTCGTTCCCTCAAATGCTATATGACATGCCATATGACGCTCTGCGATTAGTAGAGATAACACACGTTCTTCTTGTTCTGACGTGGCAGGGGGGATTTGATAATACGCCAAACATTCCCGATAAAGCATGAGAAAAGCATCTACATCGGTCTTGTCAAATGCTCTGATTGTTAAACTCATTTGGTTCTCACTAAAACAATGTAATGAACCTTCAGCTTATGGAACACAAAAAAGGCGCGCAAGACATTTGCCTTGCGCGCCTAAAACTTAGTAAGTCTTAAACCTTACAGATCGTCGTAAAGTGGGAACTTTGCACAAAGCTCAGAAACCTTAGCGCGAACGCCTGCTTCTACTTCCGCGTTGCCTTCTTCGCCGTTTGCAGCCAAGCCATCAACCACTTCCACGATCATGTCAGCGATTTGACGGAACTCGTCTTCGCCAAAGCCACGTGTTGTACCCGCTGGTGTGCCCAAACGGATACCAGATGTTACTGTTGGTTTTTCTGGGTCAAACGGGATACCGTTTTTGTTACATGTGATGTGTGCACGACCTAAAGCTTTGTCAGTGATGTTCCCTGTCACGCCTTTTGGACGTAGGTCAACCAACATCACGTGCGTGTCTGTACCACCTGTTACGATGTCCAAACCGCCTTTGATCAACTGATCAGCCAAGGCAACAGCATTTGCACGCACTTGCTTTTGGTAATCTTTGAACTCAGGGCGCAATGCTTCGCCGAATGCAACTGCTTTGGCTGCAATCACGTGCATCAAAGGACCGCCTTGGATACCTGGGAAGATCGCAGAGTTTGTCTTTTTAAAGATCGCTTCGTCGTTCGTCAGGATCATACCACCGCGTGGGCCACGCAATGTTTTGTGCGTTGTTGTTGTTGCAACGTGCGCATGTGGGAAAGGGCTTGGGTGCTCACCCGCTGCCACAAGACCCGCAAAGTGTGCCATGTCTACGTGTAGATATGCGCCAACGCTGTCTGCGATTTCGCGGAATTTAGCGAAATCGATTTGGCGTGGAACAGCCGAACCACCAGCGATGATCAACTTTGGTTGGTGCTCTTTTGCCAAAGCAGCCACTTGATCATAATCGATCAAGTTGTCTTCTTTGCGCACGCCGTATTGAACAGCGTTAAACCATTTACCAGATTGGTTGGGGGCTGCACCGTGAGTAAGGTGACCACCTGAAGCCAAATCCATACCTAGGATTGTGTCACCTGGTTGAATCAATGCTTGGAAAACACCCTGGTTTGCTTGAGAACCAGAGTTTGGCTGAACGTTTGCATATTCACAGCCGAACAATTGTTTTGCGCGGTCATTTGCAAGGTTTTCTGCGATGTCTACATATTGGCAACCGCCATAGTAACGACGACCTGCATAGCCTTCGGCATATTTGTTGGTCATCACAGAACCTTGTGCCTGCATCACTGCTTTAGACACAATGTTTTCAGATGCGATCAATTCGATTTCATCGCGTTGACGGCCCAATTCTTGTGTAATGGAACCGAATAGTTCAGGGTCACGAGAAGATAGGTCTTCTGTGAAAAATCCAGCGTCACGAGCTGTTGTCATAGCACTCACTCCTAAAGGTCTATAAATCTGAGACTGTCCTAGTATATTGGATTTATGTATGTAAGTTGTAAAACGACAAGCGTGGTGTACAAGACGCCGCATATCAACGGTTCCTATTGGAAATAAGTTTCCTATAGGAAACTTTTAAGAAGATTTTGGTGTGAAAACGCCTGTGAATAAGGTGACAGAGCAGATGAGTCGCAAAAAATTAAGCTTCGTAGCGAGTCGCGCAGATGATGCCGGTGACGCATTTGAACTGTTATCCAAGGAATACGGCAACGTTCCCATTGAAGAGGCTGACGTGATTGTGGCCCTTGGCGGGGATGGTTTGATGCTGGAAACCCTGCATTCAACCGAGCATTTATCTACACCCGTTTATGGAATGAATCGCGGCTCTGTTGGCTTCTTGATGAATGAATATTCAGACGATTGCCTGTTCACCCGTTTGGAAGAAGCGGAAGAGGCGGTTATTCACCCCTTAAAAATGACAGCACAATGCGAGGATGGCACAACAGTTGAATCGTTGGCTATTAACGAGGTCTCATTGATCCGCCACGGTCCGCAAGCGGCAAAACTAAAAATATCCGTAGATGGGCGCGAACGTCTTAGCGAATTGGTTTGTGATGGTGCCTTGTTGTCTACACCTGCGGGTTCCACTGCGTATAACTATTCTGCCCACGGCCCGATCTTGCCGATTGGAGCAGAGATTTTAGCATTAACAGCAATGGCAGCCTTCCGCCCGCGTCGTTGGCGGGGTGCATTATTGCCGATGTCTGCGCATGTGAGGTTTGATGTGTTGGAACCTGAAAAACGCCCTGTGAATGCAGTGGCGGATGGCAAAGAAGCGATCCATGTGTTGTCGGTTGAAATTTGCAACGAGCCAAATGTATCGCACCGCATCCTTTTTGATCCAGGCCACGGTTTGGAAGAACGTTTAATCAGGGAACAATTCGTCTAAATATGACCACACTTTTTACGCCGTACACATTACGAGACATCACCTTTAAAAACCGCATCGCTGTATCACCGATGAGCCAATACCGCGCCATAGATGGCTATGCGAATGACTGGCATCTGGTTCACTTAGGTCGTTTCGCATTGGGCGGCGCTGCTGTTGTTTATGCCGAAGCAACTGCGATTGAAGCAGATGCGCGTCGCACACATGGGGATCTGGGCATTTGGGAAGATGGCCAAATTGAAAAGCTGAAACAGATCACAAGTTTTATCGAACAAGAGGGTGCCGTGCCCGCCATCCAATTATCCCACGCAGGCCGCAAAGCATCCGAACGTCGCCCATGGCATGGCGAAACACCTGTAGATGATGAAGATGTTGCAGAACGTGGAGAGGCTCCTTGGCAAGCCATAGGCCCATCCGCCATTCCTTATGCAGACGGGTGGCCAACACCATTGGAAATGTCCGAAGCAGATATTCACCGTGTGATCGCATCCTTTGGTCAAGCCGCACGTCGTTCGTTGGAAGCGGGCTTTAAGATGATCGAGGTCTATGCGGCCCATGGTTTCTTGGTGCATCAGTTCCTGTCACCGATTGCCAACAAACGCACAGACGGGTGGGGCGGCAATACAAAAAAACGCAGACGCTTTGCGGTGGAAGTGGCGAAATCCATTCGCGCCCATTGGCCCGAAAAATACCCACTGGCATTTCGTCTGTCTGCAACTGATTGGCTGGATGGCGGGGTAGAGGTAGAAGACACAGTTGAAACCGCCAAAGCGCTAAAAGCTGCAGGCGTTGATATCATCGACTGTTCCACAGGCGGCATCGGCGGCAAAGACCGCCCGCGTCGCATGGTGATCGAACAGGGCTTTCAGGTGCCGTTCGCAGAGCAAATCCGCAAACAGGCTGACATACCCACAATGGCTGTCGGATTCTTATGGGATGCAAAGGCTTGCGCAAATTTAGTATCAAACGGACAGGCCGATATGGTGGCACTGGCGCGTGAGTTGTTAGACGACCCGAACTGGCCGCTTCATGCGGCTGCAGCATTAGAAGCTGATGAAAACCACGCCGCATGGCCGATAGAGTCGGGCTGGTGGTTGATGAAACGGGATCGGTTGTTGAAGAAGTTGGGGCTGCGGTAAGGTATTCTATAATTTAGACCGAACTATTGATTGGTGATGTGCTGATTAAGAATTAGAGGATAGGACATTATTATGTGGAAGATTTTGTCCAACTTGTCTCGCATTAAACTCACAATTATAAGCGATACCCATATGCGCCATAACGAATTGGGCACACTCAAGGGTGATGTTCTTATTCATTGTGGAGATATGTTTGATCTATTTGAAAATAGGCCTGATGATATCGAAAATGTAGATGCTTGGTTCGGGCGTCAAGATTTTGATATTATTTTATGTATTGGTGGTAATCATGACCGTGCTCTTGAAGATAGAGGTGACAAAACAACTCCATTTTTTAAGAATGCGATTTATCTGGAAGATGAAGCCTATCTATATAAAGGATTAACTTTTTACGGAACACCATGGGTGCCGTTTCTAAAAGGACATGCTTTTTATGCAGATTCAATGATGTTACAGGAAAAATGGTCAAAAATCCCTGTAGAAACTGATGTTCTCATTACACATACTCCACCTGCGGGTATTTTTGATAGGTCTAGTCGTGGGCAGAACCTTGGATGCCCAAACCTTGCGAATAGAGTCGCGGAAATCGCGCCTAATATCCATTGTTATGGCCATGTTCACGCTGCTGGAGGAATGTCGAAAAAATTTAGGACAACATATATAGAGGAATGTCGAAAAAATTTAGGACAACATATATAAATGCATCCTCCGTAGATAGGCCTGACGGGCATTTGCGTCGTCCTATAAAGCTGAAAATATAGACTTTTAATGACGGATATTCCTACCGAACGCACCCCTAACACTTCCATAACCATTCTCGCTGTATAATTAACCCCGCTAGCAAAAGTGGTTCATGGGTTTTCGAAGGGCGGGTAACAGCGTCAAATGAGGAAACCACCGAAACAACAGTTGGAATAGGTATAGGGGCTATCAACCCCTAGCAGGCATTATACCACACGCAGGTGGCGCCACCTTTTATAACTTACATTACATATAGAGATGCAAAACCCCGCCAGCCAAATCAGGCCAACGGGGCAAAAAGCGTGTCTTTATTTCTTTTTTCCTTAAATATCCAAATCCAAAGATGGCCTTATTCGCTGAGCTTCCATTTGGATTGATCAATATCCACAAACGCCTCTATAGCAGCGGTGGCAATCACAGATACCGTATCATTTTCCGTATCCACAACATTCTGTCCACCAAACACGGCTGTCACTTCGGCACGTCCGCGTGGCAATGTGGCAGCAACAGCCTCGATATCCACCTTATCTGGCTCTTGCACCCCAATGGTGACTTTCACAGTCATTTCTTCGGATGGAATATCCAACGAACGAAAGAAAATCAGCGAGCTGTGGCGCAAAGCGTCTTGCACAGCACGGTTGGCGGCTTTGGTGTAATCTTGACCATAAAGATCATTGCCTGCGCCCATTTCCAAAATGATACGTTCCACACTCATGATGCCAACTCCATATCAAAAGACACGACAATAGCGGCATGTGCCACGATGGTGATCCCCGAGCCGTCAGGTTTAGGCACATCTAAACCACCTGCCGATGCGGATACATTGATTTGGCCGTATGGAAACACAGCTTTCAATTCCTCGACATTCACCTGATCTGGTTTTTGCACGGCCACATCCACATCGACAATCATCGCTTCTTTTGGAAACCCAAACGCGGGTGCGATGCTGATGGAATTGTGCCAAAGCGCATCTTTTAAGGCGCGCATTGCCGCCCCTGTGTAATCGGTGCGGCGCAGCGAACTGCCCATCCCAAACTCATGTAACATACGTGTTTTTGCCATGATAAATCTCCTGAAGTTGCGCAAGATATGGCGGGTTTTGGCGCTAAGGGCAAGATGATCAAGGACTTGCATTTCATGGGCACCTGTTGGACAAGGGATAAAAGTAGTTTGGGGGCCAATATGGCGTTAACAGTTCGGCAGCAAGTATCCTACTGGGGCATCGGTTTTGTCGTCTTCCTTTTGGCTATGTGGATGCTAGGGGATATCATCCTGCCATTTATCACAGGTATGGCGATTGCCTATTTCATGGACCCTGTCGCAGACCGATTAGAGGCGATGAAATTCAGTCGTGTTTCTGCAACAATCATAATAACAGCTGTGGCATTGGTCTTTAGTATTCTCATGATCGTGCTTCTGGTACCGATGTTGGTAGAACAATTGGGGGCTTTGGTAAAAGCAACGCCAGTATATTTTGCACATATCCAAACGATTTTAACGGAACGTTTCCCCAGCATGATGGAAGAAGGTTCTGCAATCAATCGTGGCCTACAATCCATAGCGAATGTTTTAAGTGGGCAAGGCGCTGCTTTTGCGAATGCTGTATTAGCATCAGCATTCTCAATCTTAGATGCTGTAATCTTTGTTGTCGTAGCACCTGTTGTGGCGTTCTATATGATCTTGGATTGGGACGATATGATCGAAACCGTGGACAGTTGGTTACCGCGAGACCATCTGGAACAACTGCGATCATTGGCGCGTGATATAGATGTTGTATTAGCGGGCTTTGTGCGCGGACAATTGACCGTTTGTGCGATTTTGGGAACATTTTATGCGATCGCGCTGATGGTTGTCGGATTGCAGTTCGGTCTGGTTGTCGGGTTGATCGCAGGATTGCTGACGTTCATTCCTTATGTCGGATCCGTGATTGGTGGTGTGCTTTCCATAGGCCTTGCATTGTTCCAGTTTTGGAACACGCCTGAATGGATCGTGGTTGTGGCTGTGATTTTTGTGATTGGCCAAGTTTTGGAAGGAAATGTTTTAACGCCGAAATTGGTTGGCGGATCAGTCGGCCTTCACCCTGTTTGGTTAATGTTTGCGCTATCTGCCTTTGGTGGCTTAATGGGCTTTACGGGTATGTTGGTGGCTGTCCCTGTGGCGGCTATTTTAGGCGTCTTTTTCCGCTTTGGCATCGGTCAGTACTTGCAAGGCAAACTTTATCGCGGCACAGAGGCCATGAAACCAAAAGCTGCAGCAAAGCCCCGTAAACGGGCTGTGAAACCAAAGTCATAATTCAATGCCAGAACAACTTATTTTTGACCTGCCGCCAAAAACGGCTTTTGGGCGCGAAGATTTCTTTGTCTCCCCTGCCAATGACGTTGCCGTGCGTATGATGGAAAACTGGCAATCTTGGGCGTTGGGCAAGCTGGTTTTGTGTGGCCCTGTGGGATCAGGCAAAACACATTTGGCACAGATTTGGGCCGAAGATGTGGGGGCAATAACGTTAAAAGCCAATGCGCTGGCTTATGAACGTTTGGAAACTTTAGCAGAGCAACCTGTTGTCATTGAAGATGTACATCAGCTTGCAGGGGATGCAGATGGTGAAAATGCATTGTTTCATCTGCACAACTTGATGCAACAAATGGGCCATCCATTGTTGATGACAGGGAGCGGTGTGATTGGGGAGTGGGGCATTCAATTGCCTGATTTGTTAAGCCGTTTATCCGGCACACAATTAGCACAACTTTCCGCCCCTGATGATGTGCTGTTATCCGTGCTTTTGGTGAAACTGTTTTCCGACCGCCAAATAGATGTTGAGCCGTCTTTGATCGAATACATCCTGAAACGTATGGATCGTTCGTTCGCTTTTACAGGTGATCTTGTGAAAAATTTGGACCGTGCGGCTTTAACTGGTAAAAAGCCTATCAATAAACGTCTGGCTGGACGTGTACTTGATGAAATGATTGGCGCTTAATACATGAATATGACGGAACCCGATAAAACCGCAGTGATTGATGTGGGTTCAAATTCTGTTCGTTTGGTTGTGTATTATGGCACGAAACGCGCTCCTTTGCAGTTTTATAATGAAAAAGTCAGCTGTGGTTTGGGGCGTGGGTTGGCCGATAGTGGTGTCTTAAACCCTGATGGACGCAAACGTGCTTTGGCTGCGATTGAGCGTTTTGTCGAAATTGCCAAACGTATGGGGGTTAAAAAAATCCATACAGTTGCTACAGCAGCTGTGCGTAATGCCAGTGATGGGCAAGCTTTTTGTGATGATGTGCTGCTGGCAACCAACATATCGTTGCGCGTTATATCGGGACATGAAGAGGCAGCACTATCTGCACAAGGTGTGTTCTTTTGCCGACCTGATGTACAAGCACTAGTTTGCGATATGGGCGGCTCCTCAATGGAGTTAGCAAAGATCGGAGAGGGCGATATTGATCTGGCCCGCACCTCCGAGCTGGGCCCATTACATTTACAAAAGTTTGAAGCAGATGAAGACGCTTTAAAAGCTGAAATTAAAATGCAACTTATGGGGCTGACCACTGGGATTGAAGGGGCACATCAATTGTATCTGATTGGCGGTACAATTCGATCCTTGGCAGCTTTAGACATGGCGCGCAAAGACTATCCATTGTCAGTGATCAACGAATACACATTAACGGCTGCTGATTTTAAAGACTTCTTAAAATGGGTTTTGAAAAACTCACGTGAAGATATCGCAGTTTATGGTGCCGTAAACGTCGACCGTTTGGATTATGTACATCTTGTTGCAAAGGTCATGTTGGGTGTTTTGAAAGCCTTAGATATCAAAAAGGTGACATTCTCATCCTTTGGTATTCGTGAAGGTGTCCTTTATGAAAAGATGCCGCCACGTGTGCAACGCCGTGATCCGTTGATTGAAGCATGCCAATATTTTGAACGCACAGACGCGCGTTTTGCTGAATTTGGCACGACATTATACGCATGGGTGTTAGCGCTGTTCACGAATGTCGATGAAGCTCGCAAACGCTTGATTTGGGCGGCGTGCCTTTTACATGATGTGAATTGGCGTGCACATCCTGATTACCGTGGTGAAGTCAGTTTTGACTATGTAGCGCGGGGAAATCTCTTGGGATTATCTCATAAGGAATGTATTTTCTTGGCCGTTGCTTTGATCCATCGATACCGCAACAAACCCAAAGCCACGAAACTGGCCGAGTTGAATGCAATGTTATCCCCAGAGGATCGCATTCAGGCCGAAACAGTAGGCCGCGCGATGCGCTTGGGCGCTATGTTAGGTGGTCCAGATGTTGCACATATGGGTAAGTTGAAATTGATCAAAGACAGGCTGATCTTAGAGATTGATCCAGAGAGTGCAGGAGTGATGGGAGAGGTTGTTGAACGTCGATTGAACAGTTTGGCAAACACAATGGAACGCACACCAGAGATGCGCATAGAATAACCAAGTTTCATAATTGCTAACGGGTCCCTTTTCCCATAGAACAAATGGCAATTATATCCACTTAGATCGGAGTTGCGCGCCCATGCGTATGTCACGTTACTTTTTACCAACGCTCAAAGAAAACCCAACAGACGCGCAAATCGTCAGCCACCGCTTAATGTTGCGGGCAGGGATGATCAAGCAGGCATCGTCTGGGATCTATTCTTGGTTGCCGATGGGCTTTAAAATTCTACGCAAATTGGAAAACATTGTGCACGAAGAACAGCAACGCGCTGGGCACAATCCAATCCTGATGCCGACATTACAATCTGCCGATCTTTGGCGTGAAAGTGGACGCTATGATGACTATGGCGAAGAGATGTTGCGTATTACGGATCGCCACGGTCACGATATGCTATATGGCCCAACGAATGAAGAACAGGTTACAGACATTTTCCGCAGCCATGTGCGGTCTTACAAAGATTTGCCACAAACGCTTTACCAAATCCAATGGAAGTTCCGTGATGAACGTCGCCCACGTTTTGGCGTGATGCGTGGCCGCGAATTTTTCATGAAAGACGGCTACAATTTTGATATTGATAAAGATAGTGCTTTGCATGCCTACAACCGTCATTTGGTCAGCTACCTACGCACCTATGAACGTATGGGGTTGAAAGCTATCCCAATGCGTGCCGACAGTGGCCCAATCGGTGGCGATGATACGCATGAATTCTTGGTGTTGGCGGATACAGGCGAAAGTGAAGTGTTTTATGACACTAAAATCTTAGACCTGACATTGGGTGATCGCGAAGTTGATTACGACAACTGGGATCAATGTGCGGATATAATGAAAGAGTGGACGACACCTTATGCCCGTACAGATGAAACGCATGACGAGGCATTGTTTAATGAAGTACCAGAGGAACGTCGCAAAGTTTCCCGCGGTATCGAAGTTGGTCAAATTTTCTATTTTGGAACAAAGTATTCCGAAGCTATGGGCGCCACAGTCACCAATGCAGAGGGCAAAGATGTACCTGTGCACATGGGGTCGCACGGTATCGGTGTATCCCGTTTGATTGGCGCCATTATCGAGGCTAGCCATGATGACAAAGGTATTATCTGGCCAGAAGGTGTAACACCGTTTGGTGTTGGTATCGTAAACCTGAAGCAAGGTGATGACGAAGCAGATACAGCTTGTGAGGCTTTGTACAAATCTGCAATCGCCCTTGGCCTTGATCCAATTTACGATGACCGTAACGAGCGTGCAGGCGGTAAATTCGCAACGATGGATTTGATCGGTATGCCATGGCGCATCACGGTTGGACCGCGTGGTTTAAAAAACGGTGTGGTTGAACTGACATCGCGCAAGACGGGTGAAAGCGAAGAAATGACACCTGAAATGGCTTTGGAAAAACTCACGAAGATTTACGCAGGCATCTAGTGGTCAGTATCGTCAACACTGTTGGGGGCATTTTATGCGGCTGTGCTTTGTCTCAGTTTCCTGAATATTCCCAACAGTATGTGCAACGCATGGGCGGTGCATTGGATGAACTGGCGACAGTTGTTCAAGATTTTGACAGTTCCGCAAAAAGTGCAGGTTATAATCGGGATGAAGCTTTGGCAGTGATGACAGGCTCGGAATTCTTAGAAAGCCGCCAACAAGACATGCGCCGTACCTTTGATCGTTTTGATACGCTCTTTGAAGATTACTCTCGGCTGAAAGATGCCAATGCTTTTAACCGTTTGGCCTATGTCGCGCGCATGCGTGATGGCGAGGTTTTTAAGGGCACTGCAAAGGATTTTAAACCAGCCGTGCCGTTGAACCTTGAAGGCGCCAGCTTTGTTGGTATCGGTTTTTTATTTGGCTATGGATTATTTGCGGGCTTCATGCGTTTATTGCGCAGAAAACCAAAAAAGGCAGCAGTATGAGTACAGGTTCAACAAAACCTTTTGCAAACTTTGAATGGATGATCGCTTGGCGATATATCAAAGCCAAACGCCGCGAAGGTGGTGTGAGCGCTATGACATGGATTTCATTGATTGGGATCACTTTGGCCGTGTTTGCATTGATTGCAACGCTTGCTGTGCGTTCTGGGTTTAGGATTGAGTTTACCAATACGATTTTGGGGGCAAATGCCCATGCAACAGTCTATGTGTCGCCTTATCTAGACGCGCAAGGACAGACCATTCGCAGTTTCACAGATTACGAAGCGAAAGCGACTGACATAAAGGCCATTCCAGGGGTTGTACGTGCAGCTCCGATTGTGAATGCGCAAGTTATGGCATCAGGTAATGGTCGCAATGCTGGTGTTCAGGTGTTTGGTGAAGCCCTGTCTGATTTGAAAACATTGAAATTGATTGCTGAACCCGAAACTGCAATCGGATCGATTGAGGATTTTGAGAATGGGGTTGCTATTGGCACAGGCGTTGCGCGTGAGCTTGGGCTTAGTCTGGGCGATAAGATCACATTGATTTCACCAGATGGGGTACAAACAGCTTTTGGCACCAGCCCGCGTGTGGGCAGTTATGATATCGTTTATATCTTCGGCGTTGGGCGCTATGACATCGATAGAACTAGAGTGTATATGCCTTTGACCGAGGCGCAGTCATTTTTCAACCGCGAAGGTGTGGTTGATGAATTCGAAGTGATGGTCGCTGATCCTGATAATGTTGATGCGCTTGCAGGGGATTTACGAATTGCTGCGGGTGATCGCAGCCTGACATGGACATGGAAGCAATCGAACGGTGCGTTTCTCAAAGCGTTGAAATCCGAAGATAATATCATGTTTGTGATTTTATCTATTCTGGTTCTCCTTGCGACGATGAATATTGTGTCTGGTCTGATTATGCTGGTGAAAAACAAAGGGCGGGATGTTGGTATTTTACGCACTATGGGACTGACCGAAGGGTCTATTTTGCGCGTGTTTTTTATATGCGGGGCAGCAATTGGGACGATTGGCACGATTTGCGGCGTTATTTTAGGATGCCTGTTCGCGATTTATATTGATCCAATCTTTAGCTTTGTAAATTCAACGTTAGGTGGTGAAGTTTGGAGCCCAGAGAAATTCTATCTATCCACGCTGCCTGCACAGCTTTTGTTTACAGACGTGTTAAAAGCCGTTGCTCTGTCGCTTGGGCTGTCTTTTACAATTACATATTTCCCCGCCCGTCGTGCAGCACGTTTGAACCCAGTGGAGGCTTTGCGCAATGAGTGATGTGTTAAACCTATCTGGAATATCTAAAGCTTATAACAAAGGGAAACCTTCAGAAGTTGTTGTTCTATCCAATGCGTCATTGGATGTGAAAAAAGGCGAAGTTATTGGGCTGATTGCACCTTCTGGTGCAGGTAAATCCACATTGCTGCATATTGCTGGACTGCTGGACACGCCTGACGCTGGCAGCGTGATGATTTCAGGTCAAGATCAGATAGGTAAATCAGATCGCCGTCGTACCAATACACGTCGCCAAGATGTTGGCTTTATCTATCAGTTCCATCATCTGTTGCAGGAATTTACGGCAGAAGAGAATGTTGTGTTACCGCAACTTGCAAATGGTGTGTCTAAATCTAATGCCGCAAAACGCGCGCGTAATTTACTGGGTAAGATTGGTTTGGAAAACCGTATCAATCACCGTCCCGCAGAGCTGTCAGGCGGTGAACAACAGCGTGTTGCATTCTGTCGTGCTTTGGCGAATGAACCAAAGCTTCTGTTGGCAGATGAGCCGACAGGCAACCTAGATCCGGCAACATCTGACACTGTGTTTGATGCGCTGATGGAATTGGTGCGCGGCACTGGATTGTCTGCGGTGATTGCGACCCATAACCTTGAATTGGCACAACGTATGGACCGTGTTGTACGTTTGGAAAACGGCAGCTTAGTCGATGTTTAGCTTTCGCAAATAGATTGCAATGCAAGCCATTGTGGGTCGGTTAGAAGCGGCTCGTATGGGCCTGATACTGGATTATCCGTAATAAGAGCTTGGGTTGCTTCAGAAGGCGCCAAAGTCATTGCAAAAGGCGTGCTTGGTAAATTGGCGGATTTAAACAATTCTAGCAGGGTCGCACTATCGGGTTGATCCATTGCTCCTGTTATGGTGTTTTTTGCGAATTTTTCTAAAACACTGTTTTTGATTTGTCCCGTTGCAAGGAATGAAATCGTCGCAATTGTACCAGCTTCTAGGAACAAGGTATTTATAGCTGGGGTTTCATTCTGCAATGCTCTTTCCATCAGAACGTAGCCCGCTAAAATTTCCGCTCCATCATAGTTCTCTACCAATGTTTTGTTTGCAAGGATTATACCACCTGGCAGATGCATACTTTTAAGTGCACCTAAGTCCGAGATAAACAGAGTGCTGTGATCACCACCAATTAGCCGGTCTTCTAATTTACGAACAGAGGATAAGGTTTCCCCTTTCCGGCAAGGTGTTCCTGCATATTGGTTGATATAGGGCATTAACTTAGCGCCGATCTCGCGCGATTTAGCATCAGTGACCGCTGCTGTTGTATAATCAGCCAATGCTTTTGGAAGCCAAAAGAGACTGAGTAATCCAAAGGACACAGCGACCAAACCTGCGGATAGCAATCGAATACGACCGCGGTGGGATTTTGGCCTGCGAATATCTTTGCGCACTTTTGCAATCGCGCGGTTCATCGTCTGATCAGTAACTTCTAATGTCTCTGTATATTCTTTATCTGGAGCATAAACCGTACAATCCTCATCAGATGAAACGATTTCAATAGCCCCCAAAGCCCAATGCGTAAGTGGCGTGTCTTTGTGATCGGATATAACAAGACTGGACTTTCCAAAGGAAACAACGGTCTCTACTTTTTGAGAGGTTTCTGTTTCCTTCCAAAGCCCAAGGCTTTCTAATCGTTCAAATTTTTTTAATGCTGTCATCGCCTGATTGACCTTTGCGGCCTTATTGTTAGCGAAACTATAGCCTGAATAATCGGCTCTCGCTAGCTTTGTTTCAATGATTGTTCTTGCTTTGTATAATCTTTGGTGCTTTCACTGTGTGACTGGCCTAACAGATATTCAAACTCGCGGGCTATTTTTAAGAATTGTTAAACTGTTTCAAAGGGGATGCACCATGGGTGTAGGAACTGATAATACGACCTTGCGCGCCGCGTTTTTGGTGGTTGTTGCGATGTCATCCATCGGGTTTTCAGACAACTTGGTCTACTTTATCTCTGATGAAATTGGTGTTTGGCAAATGCACGCCATCCGAAATGCAATTTCATGCGTTTTGCTGGTTTTGATAGGTATTTACCTGAAATGGGATTTTGTACCCAAACAAAAAACATGGGTCTTGTTGCGTAGCCTTTTTATCACATCAGGTGCAATGCTGTATTTTGCGGTGATCGCGTATATGCCCATTGCACAAGCAGGGGCAGCTTTGTTTGCAGCACCTATTTTCGTTTTGATCTTTTCGGTTTTGCTGTTCAAAGAACGCATTGGCATTTGGCGCATCGGGGCCATATTTTTAGGCTTCATTGGCGTTTTACTTGTGCTTAAACCCAGTGCATCTGACTTTTCAATCCTTAGTATCTTACCGCTTATTGGTGCTGCGTTTTATGCGCTTGGTCTTATTGTGACACGCGTAAAATGTTCGGATGAATCCGCAGGGGTTTTGGCGTTTTGGTTTTTGGCAACTATGGCCGCATATGGGGTTATCGGGGCCAGTTATTTCTTGTGGGTTTCCCCGCCTGCAGAGGCTGATGTTACCTTTGCAACGCGGGGTTGGATATGGCCTTCGGTCTATGCATCAGGGATAATTGCATTGATGGCTGCAATTGCGATGGGGGTTATGACAGCCCAAGCAAAGGCTTATCAAATGGCGGATGCATCATATTTAGCCGTTTATGAATACAGCTTTTTGATATCTGTTGGTTTCTTTGGTTGGGTCATGTGGGGCCAATCCATGGATTGGCTCTCTATTATTGGCATGATTGCGATTATTGTGTCAGGAACATTGATTGCAATCCGCAGTAAAGATGCTTGATGGTTGAGCCAGATCAGCAGACGGGGTACGTTTTCCCATGATCATATCGCACGGCCGCAAATACATCTTTGTTCATATTCCTAAAACAGGTGGAACGTCTTTAAGTTTAGCTTTGGAAAGCAAAGCGATGAAGGATGATATACTTATTGGTGATACGCCCAAGGCTAAGAAGAGGCGCAGCCGATTAAAAGATATAAAAGCCTCTGGTCGTTTATGGAAACATGCGCGGCTGACTGATATTTATGGGTTGGTAGATCAGGCGCAGATTGAGCAGTATTTTGTTTTTACTATTGTGCGTAATCCATGGGATCGTGTGGTGTCATATTATCATTGGTTACAAGGTCAATCGTTTGATCATCCTGCCGTTAGGATCGCTCAATCCATGCCTTTTACTGGTTTTTTGCAAGATGGATTTATACAGCGCAGCTTACAAAACGATGCAGCACCGCGATATGTTATGGACAAGGATGGCGTGGAACAATGTGATTTGTATCTACGATTAGAACGCCTGCATGAAGATGTGCAGAAGCTTGAGGTGGCGTTGGGATTAAAGCTGGGGGAGTTGCCCCATGATAACAAATCCCAACGCGATAAAGAGTATTCAAAGTATTATGATGATACTGGTCGTGAAATTATTGGTACCGCATTCGAAAGCGATATCAATAAATTTGGGTATGAATTTTAACCAGTTCTCTTTTTAGCTGATTTCAGCCAGTCATTACTGATTTTTAAACGCTCTTTGATATCAATGATCGCTTGATCCAGCTCTTTACGCTGTTGTTCCATATCGATCAGGCGTTGTTCACCCAAAGTAACGGCACGTTCCATCTGCGTTTTTTGTTGATCGTCTAGATAGTATAAGTCCAAAAGCTCGCGCATGTTTTCCAAAGAGAAGCCAAAACGTTTACCTTGAAGGATGAGACTGACACGGACTTGTTCACGTTTGGTATACAAACGTTTCTGACCTTCCCTGATAGGGGCGATCAGTTCTTTATCTTCATAGAAGCGCAGTGTGCGCGCTGTTACATCAAATTTGTCGCACATCTGGCGGATCGTTAATACAGCATCCATCGTTGTCACCTAACTGTTACGTCTGTGGCTGGCATGTATGAAGAAAGTTATTTCACTTCAAGTTGTGTGTGGGCAAACAGATGATTTACGTCACGTTACCTGCCTAGCACTTTCTTAGTATGTATACGTAAAGTGTTAAGTTCTTGTATCGTTTCATCCAATTGCAACTTGCGAAGCTCTAGCTCTTTTATTTGAGCTTCGGACATTTCAAGCCATGCTTCCATCTGAGTTACATTGCTTGGGTCTTGGTTATAAAGTTCCAACCATTGCCTGATTTCTTCTAAAGAAAATCCAAAACGGCGGCCGCGTAAGATCAGTTCTAATCGCGCCATTTCTGTGGAGCCGAAATATCGTGTGCGCCCTTCCTTCTCAGGCTGTAGCAATTCGATATATTCATAATACCGTAATGTACGAGGAGTTACGTCGAACTTCTCACACATTTCCTTGAGTGTTAATTTGTCTTGATCGTTCATTTAAGCTCCACTGTTGGGGACAGTTTATTGAATTTGTTTCGTTTTTCAAGCTTTTAGAATGAGGATAAAATGAATAAACCCCAGATAACCAACTCAACTTGGGGTTGGAAATGACGTAGCGTCATATTTTTTGGATTTACACCGTATGTGAGCAGATAGGCTATACGTATGCATTTTTAACCTTGCGTGCAATTTTAGCAACATGAATAGTGTATCTAACAGCCTACATAGAAAGTATTTGTATGAGACCGGCCCTAAAACAAATCGGTGAACATTTCGCAACGGCGTTACCTCATTGCAAGGCATTGAATATGCGCATGGATTTAATTGAAGACGCACATGCGATTATGTCTATGCCTTATGATGAACGCTTAATTGGGGATCCTAATACTGGTGTTATTCATGGTGGGGCCATCTCTGCCTTGATGGACAGTTGTGGAGGCGCGTCAGTTTTCGCGCATCCAGAAAACGGCAGTGCATCTGTAACATTAGATTTGCGCATTGATTACATGCGATCTGCTAAACCAGGCGAACGTATCTTTGCAGAAGCACATTGTTTCCATGTTACGCGAACTGTTGCTTTTGTCCGTGTTGTTGCTTGGGCTGGTGATCAGAAAGATGAACCAACTGCAACGGCGACAGGTGCCTTTTCGTTTACACGAAAAAAGAAGGAGCCAGCGTAATGCGTGAAAAACCAGAACCGATGCAAGTGATCAAAGAACGTCGTGATGGGGCGCTGTTACGTTTGGTTGATGCGATTCCTTATATCAAATTTATGGGAATCCGATTTGACCGTCGTGGTGATGAGCTTACTGGAACAATGGCATATTCAGATATGTTGATTGGCAATCCAACATTGCCTGCTATCCATGGTGGTGCGACGGCCGCGTTTCTTGAAACGACGGCTATCATTGAATTGGCGTGGGCGGAGATCTGGACTAAAATAGAAGATGAAAAACTTAGTGGTGAAGAAATCGAAGCATTACCACTGCCTGTTTTACCTAAGACGATTGACTTTACCACGGATTATTTGGCGGCTGGTAAGCCACGTGATATCTATACGCGAGCACGTATTAACCGTTCTGGTCGTCGGTATGCATCTGTGCATGTGGAAGCATGGCAAGACAATCGCCAAAAGATTATTGGCCAAGCCACAGGGCATTTTTTGATGCCATCGAAGGAAGGCTAAGTGAGCCAAACTTTAACGCATAAACGCGTTCTTTCCATTGCCTTACCAATCGTTTTATCCAATGCAACGATCCCAATTTTAGGGGCTGTGGATACAGGGGTTGTGGGACAGCTTGGGGATGCGGTCCCGATTGGTGCTGTGGGTATCGGTGCGATTATCATCAGCAGTATTTATTGGATGTTTGGCTTTTTGCGCATGGGCACGACTGGCCTAACTGCGCAAGCGATTGGTGAAAATGATGCAGGTGAAACAGCGGCGTTATTAACGCGCACGCTAGTCATTGGTGTTGGGGCAGGGTTGTTGGTGATGCTCTTGCAAATTCCACTGTTCTGGCTGGCCTTTAAAGCGGCACCAGCAACACCTGAAGTCGAAGATATGGCGCGCAGTTACCTGCAAATTCGCATATATTCGGCGCCTGCTGCTATTGGGCTTTACGGGATCACTGGCTGGTTGTTGGCACATGAACGAACCCGCGCTGTGCTGGTTTTACAAGTGTGGATGAATGGCTTGAATATCGTATTGGATTTGCTGTTCGTTTTAAAATTCGGTTGGGGTGTAGAAGGCGTTGCTATCGCTACATTCCTTGCAGAATGGAGCGGTTTTGCACTGGGTGTATTCTTGGCGCGCGATGTTTTTAAGAATGCTTTATGGCGCAATTGGGATCAGGTGTTTGACCGTATTCGGTTGACCCGAATGGCGATTGTGAACAGCGATATTATGCTGCGATCCATGATGCTAAAAGCATCGTTTATGACGTTTCTGTTTATGGGGGCGCGTTTTGGAAATGTGACGCTTGCCGCCAATCAAGTGTTGTTGCAATTCATGGAAATCACGGCCTATGCGATGGATGGTTTTGCGATATCTGCCGAAGCATTGGTTGGACAAGCTTTAGGAGCTAAGAACCGTAATCAATTCAGACGAAGTGTTTATTTGTCCTGCTTTTGGGGTGTTGCAATTATTTCTGCTATGGCGGTTCTGTTCTGGTTTTGTGGTGGTTGGGTTATTGATATCATGACCAATGCCGCAGATGTGCGCATAGATGCGCGTGAGTACCTGCCATGGATGGTGTTGGCTCCAATTACTGGAGTGACGTGTTGGATGCTAGACGGTGTGTTTATTGGTGCGACACGCAGCAAAGATATGCGGAATATGATGTTTGTGTCTGTAGTGATCTACGTTGTCGCTCTGTATTTCTTAGTGCCTGCATATGGCAACCATGGCCTATGGGCTGCATTGAACATTCTATTCATTGCACGCGGCGCTACGCTGGCTTGGAAATATCCAGCATTAGAAGCATCGGTTGAGAAAACCTAGAGAATATCCAGAACAGATTCAGGCGGCCGGCCGATAGAGGCTTTGCCGTTGTGCAAAACCACAGGACGTTCTATCAGGATAGGTTGTGCCACCATCGCATCAATCAAAACATCAGATGGGGCTGTCTTTGATAGACCAGCCTCTTTGAAGCGTGCATCGCTTGTGCGCATCAGTTGGATGGCTTCAATTTTTAAAAGCGCAAGCACATTTTCGATTTCGGCCTTTGTTGGTGCGTTGCTGACATAATCAACGATCTCGGGTTTGAACCCGTTATCTTTTAAAAGTTGCAATGTTTGGCGCGACTTTGAGCAGCGGGTGTTGTGCCAGATGGTGGGTTGGCTCATAGGTATGCGTCCCTTTCTACACCAATAGCATCGGAAATATGGGCGTATCCGTCTTGTTCCAATAGTGCATCCAACCCGCGTGCAATGTCGTTGACCATTGAGAAGCCACCATAAACCAATGCGGTGTAAAGTTGGACGGCAGAAGCACCTGCTTTGATTTTGGCATAGGCTTGTTCAGCTGTGGAAATACCACCCACACCGATCAATGGGACTTCATCCTGTAATAGGTTTGAGAATTGCGCCAGAACGCGTGTAGACAGGTCGAACAGTGGTGCACCAGCTAAACCACCAGTTTCATGCGCATGTTCACTGTGTAAACCATCGCGTGTGATTGTGGTATTTGTAGCAATCACTGCATCAATGCGGGACATACGAGCGACATAGCAAATGTCTTCGATATCGGTGTCTGTTAGATCGGGCGCTACCTTCAAGAAAATTGGGACGTGTTTATCCAATTTATCACGGGTTTCCATTACACCCGCAACGAGTGCTGTTAAGGCGCTACGACCCTGAAGATCGCGCAGTTTTTCCGTGTTTGGCGAGGATACATTAATTGTCGCGAAATCTACGTATGGGCCACAAGTTTCTAAGACTTTCACGTAATCGATTGCACGATGAGAACTGGTTTTATTTGCACCAAGATTAATACCGACCACGCCTGTTGATGGGCGTTGTGATAAACGATTGGCAATTGCACGCATGCCTTCGTTATTAAATCCGAAACGGTTTATTGACGCTTGATCTTCTCCCAAGCGGAATAAGCGTGGTTTTGGATTGCCGTCTTGGGGCTTTGGCGTTGCTGCCCCCACTTCTATAAAGCCAAAACCAGCTTTTAATAGTGGCGCAATGACTTGGGCGTTTTTGTCAAAACCTGCTGCTAAGCCAACAGGGTTTGGGATATCTAAGCCTGAAATTGTGGTCTTTAAGCGATCAGAGGTATAAGGGCCCTTACTGGTCACCAAGCCCATGTTTAAAGCTTTCACAGCCAAAGAATGACCCAATTCTGGGTCTAGTTTAAACATGGCGGATAGGCCGATTTTTTCTAATAGGTTCATACCATATCCTCTGGAAACTGATGAATGCCGTCTTTTAGTGGTAAAGGCTTAGACCAAAGTACATCCGTCATTTGTAGGATTTTAAATAAATGCGGGAACAGATCATCATTTCTGGAGACTTCCCATTTTAGCTTATCACCAAAATTGTCGCCTTCGCATGCCAACAGTATAAGGCCATCTATGCCTGCAAAATGCTTTGCGGCTGTTTCGGCAGCTTGCTGAGCTGTAGAAAAATGAATGAAGCCATCTTGCAAGTCAATTGGCGCCCCTTGTGTTTCGCCATTTGCTTCAAATGCAGCCCATTCATCGCTGCGGAATATCTTATATATCAACATAAGGTGCAGATGCCGTGCAAACGCAGTTTGGTCAAGTATTAAAGGTGTTTTGCGCTGTAATAACGCGTATTCGGGAATGGATATCTGGACATTCGGATTTGTTTTCGTCAAGTCTGCGATATGTGTGGACGATTTGTTTTAATAGAAGACCCAGATGCTGTAGTGGAAGAGTTTGGTGTGAGCGCTTCCAAAAGCTCTTTTTCTGAGCCGCGTTATAACGTTTGTCCTACTCAATCTATCCCAGTTGCTGTTGCTTATGACGGGCAACGGCATTTGGTGGATATGCGCTGGGGTTTTATTCCGCATTGGTACAAGAAACCCAGTGATGGGCCGTTGTTGATCAATGCGCGGTCTGAAACTTTGGCACAAAAACCAGCTTTTCGCGAGGCGGTACGAGCACGGCGGTGTTTGATCCCCGCATCTGGGTTTTATGAGTGGCACCGTGATAAAGGGACTGGCAAAGAACCGTGGTTTTTGAAACGCCCAGAAAAACAGATGCTGGCCTTTGCGGGTGTTTGGCAGGCATGGACATCACCAGATGGAGAACGTCAGGTGGCTTGTGCAATCGTCACGACTGCCGCAGGAAAAGATATCTCGCATATACATCACCGCGAGCCTGTTACACTTGCGCACGATGATTTTGGCTTGTGGTTGGGGGAAGAAGGTAAAGGTGCTGCAAAACTGATGCAGGCCGCCCCAGATGGGTTTTATGAGACATACCGTGTGTCGCATGAGGTGAATTCCAGACGTAATGACACGTCGCAATTGATGAATCCTTTGGCGTAGATAGGATTGCGTCTTGTTTGATTAAGTGGTTTTTTGGGTGAAATTACATCAACGGAACCATCATCATGGTACAACGTCATTACAATCTGCCATCCTTGAAAATGCTTGCCACGTTTGAGTGTGCTGCACGGCGCGGGTCATTTAAAACGGCTGCTGCGGAATTGAATGTGACGACCAGTGCGATCAGTCATCAGGTTAAATCACTGGAACAAGACCTTGGGGTTGCCTTGTTTGAGCGGGGACACCGTGCTGTTGAGCTGACACCTGAAGGACGTGAATTAATGCAAGCTTTGGCATCAAGCTTTGCATCACTTTCCAACGTTGTTGTGGATATACGGGCTCGCCAAGAAATGCCACAGATCACCATTGGTGTGACAACGGCGGTTTCTACATTGTTACTTACGCCTTTGGTAACACAGTTTTGGCGTGCGTATCCAGATATAACTGTAAACCAAAATGTAAGGGATCGCCCATTTATGCGGCCTTTACAAATGGATATGGTTATCGAATACGCAACATCGAAGCCAAAAGAAGATTGTGTTTATTTGTTTGGGGATGAGCTTATTCCGCTTTGTAGCCCACAGTTTCAGGAACGTGCACCAAGCAATATAGAAGAGTTAGCGCAGTCATCTTTGATACATTTAGAGGCCGTAGAAAAAAAGTGGACGAATTGGGCGCAATGGTTTGAAATGCTAGGGTATTCGGGTTCCATTCCTGCTGGGCAAAAGGTGAATAACTATACTATTGCGTTACAATTGGCACAGGATGGTGCAGGGGTCGTTTTGGGTTGGCGGCGTTTGTCTAAATCCCTGTTGGATGATCATAAACTTGTACCGTTTAGCCACCATTCAATAGAGGCACCTGGTGCGTTTTATTTGTTGTTCAAGGATGGTGCGCGTAAACGCTCAGAAGTGCAGGTTTTTTCTGAATGGCTACTTGGGCAAAAGTGAATGAATTAAACTCAACTCAATAGGAATTGTTTCCGTATTGTGATTGTTAAGATTCACTGAAAAATGCTTCTTTAAGAGGAGTATTGCTATGACTGAGTCTCATTTATCAGATTTGTCCGATGTGACGAAGCCCGTCAGCCTTGCGCGCGGATTGCCAAATGCACATTACATTGATGAAGAGGTGTTCAAAGAGGAACGCCAATCGGTGCTGTTTGATAATTGGGCTGGTGTTGGCTTTGCGCATGATGTGCCGAATGAAGGTGATGCAATGCCTGTCGATTTCCTTGGCATGCCATTGCTGTTGGTGCGTGATGCGGATGGTGTTGTGAAGGTCTATCAAAACACATGCCGTCATCGCGGTATGATTTTGGTCAAAGAAAAGGGTAATATCCGTGGCACGATCCGCTGTCCGTATCATTCATGGTGTTACGGTTTGGATGGCGCATTACGCTCTACCCCGCATGTGGGTGGGCCTGGTCAGAATATCCATGAAGATATCAAGCGTAATGAGCTGGGATTGTTTGAAATTCGTAGCCATGTGTATTTGGGTGTCGTGTTTGTGAATATCAGTGGAACAGCGGATGATTTCACCGTGGCACATTCTGAATTGCTGGAACGTTGGAAAGAGTTTGATAAACCGCTTTATCATCATGAGGATGGTGCGTTTGTTCTAGAGGTGGACAGCAATTGGAAGTTGGCTGTTGAGAATTACAGTGAAAGTTACCACCTGCCGTGGGTGCACCCAGGCTTGAATACGGTTTCGAGATTAGAAGATCATTATCATCTTGAAGAACAGTATAAATATTCTGGCCAAGGATCTGTTGTTTATCAGCAGCTGAAGGGTGAAGACGGGCAAACTTTTCCTGATTTCAAAGACTTGACGGATAAGTGGGATACTGCATCAGAGTACGCCACGCTTTATCCAAACGTCCTGTTTGGTGTGCACCGTGATCATTCTTATGCGATTATTTTGGAACCTGTTGGGGTGAATAAAACACGCGAACATGTGGCGCTGTATTATGCCAGCGATGAAGCCGTTGGTGACACATATAAAAAGCTGCGAGTTACGAATGCGGATTTCTGGGAAGAGGTGTTCAAAGAAGATATTTTCGTGGTTGAAGGGATGCAAAAGGGGCGTCACGGCGTTTTCTTTGACGGTGGTAAGTTTTCTCCTGCTATGGATGGACCTACGCATATTTTCCACGAATGGGTTGCAACCCAAATCAACAATGGTCGTGCGAAAATGGCAGCAGAGTGATCGATTATGACCGTCTGAACGCAGAGGTGTTAGCGGCCCATGACAGTGGGGATAATGCGACCCTTGTTCGGATTTACCAAAAACTTGGAAATGATGAGTTGGCGAATGGGCATGAATTAGAGGGTGCCTATTTCTTGACCCAAGCTTACGTATATGCGCTGGAGGGCGGTCTTCCAGAAGCGAAAGACATTCACAAAACATTAGTCGCCTACGGGCGCGAGGAATAAGAAAATGAAAACGCATGCACAGGCAGTTGTTATTGGGGGTGGCCTAGTTGGCTGTTCGATCCTGTATCACCTTGCGAAATTGGGATGGAAAGACGTTGTGTTGTTGGAACGCGATGAATTGACATCAGGCTCTACATGGCACGCGGCGGCGAATTTGCACGGGTTGCACGACAACAATAATATCTCGAAGCTGCAATATTATACGATGAAATTGTATACAGAACTGGAGGCGGAAACGGGACAGGGTTGCGGTGTTTTTCAACCTGGATCGCTGTATTTGGCGCAGACCGAACAACGCGAACATCAGTTGCGTATTCAGGCGGCTAAAGCGCGGTATTTTGAGGCTGACTTTTATGAGCTGAGCCATGAAGAGGCGGCTGCCAAGAACCCATTGGTGAACTTTGATGATATACGTTGCATCATGTTTGAACCTGATGGTGGCAACGTTGACCCATCTGGTGTGACCCAAGCTTATGCAACGGGCGCGCGGCAGATGGGGGCCGAAATCCATCGTTTTACACCTGTGACAGGGACTGTGCAGCAACCCGATGGGTCTTGGATTGTAGAGACTCCAAAGGGTAATATTCAAACGGATTGGGTTGTGAATGTTGCAGGGCTTTGGGGGCGTGAAGTGGCGGCTATGGCTGGGATTGAACTGCCGTTGCAACCCACAGAACATCAGTACTTGGTCACGGAAACCATTCCAGAAATCGCGGCGATGGATCGTCGTTTACCATCTGTGGCAGATCGTGATGGTGAATATTACATGCGCCAAGAGGGTGATGGGCTGCTGATTGGTGCTTATGAAAAGGACATGCGTTTTTGGGCTGAAGAAGGTACACCGCTTGGCTTTGGACATGAATTGTTTGCGGATGATTTGGATCGGATCATGGATAACATCATGCGGGCGATGGATCGTGTGCCATCTGCGGCTGAAGTTGGTGTGAAACGTGTGATCAATGGGCCGATGATATGGTCGCCTGATAGTTCGGCATTGTATGGGCCAATTCCTGAATTGAAAGGCTATTTCTGTTGTAACGGAATTATTCCAGGGTTCAGTCAATCGGGTGGTTTGGGTTTGATGACAGCGCAATGGATTGTCGAGGGCGAGCCAGAGTTTGATATGTTCCCTTGGGATGTGGCGCGTTTTGGTCATTGGGCGGACAAAGGCTTCACAAAAGCGCGTGTCGAAGATCAATACGCCAACCGTTTCAAAATCCATTTCCCTTATGAGGAACGTGAGGCGGGGCGCCCGATGCGGATGCGCCCTGCGTATCAGAAGCAAAAGGAAATGGGGGCTGTGTTTGGCCTGAACTATGGTTGGGAGCATCCGTTGTGGTTTGCAGGAGAAGGTGTTGAAGGCAAAGAAGACTACGGCTTTGATCGCCAAGATTGGTTTGTACCTGTGCGTGCGGAATGTGAGGCATTGCGTGCAGACGTTGGTGTTATTGATGTGTCGAACTTTGGTAAATATGAGATCAAGGGTTCTGGTGCTGCGGATTGGTTAGACCGTATCATTGCAAATCATGTGCCCAAAGAAGTTGGTCGATCATGTTTGACGCCATTGCTGGGTAAACGTGGCGGTATTGCGGGTGATTTCACTGTGACGAAGCTGGATGATGATCATTTCTATATGGTCGGGTCTGGGATGGCTGAACGCTATCATCAGCGGTATTTCAATGCGGTTGAACGGCCTGATGCCGTGAATTTTGAAAGTCTGACGGAAAGCTATTGTGGGTTTAACGTTGCGGGACCTAAATCGCGTGAATTGTTATCGCGCTTAACGCAAGCGGATTTGTCGAATGAGGCTTGGAAATTTATGCGATCTGCACAAATCACTGTGGCAGGTGTTGATGCGATTGCGCTGCGTGTGTCCTTTACTGGCGATCTGGGTTGGGAATTGTATGTGAAAACTGCGGATCAGTTGAAACTATACGAAGCTCTTTTGGAAACGGGCAAAGATTTGGGCGTGCGTCCTGTTGGTGGGCGCTCATTGGGATCATTGCGGATTGAAAAAGGCTATGGGTCTTGGTCGCGTGAGTATAGCCCAGAATATTGGCCGCAAGAGGTTGGTTTGGATCGCTTGATCAAAATGGATAAGCCAGAGTTTTTGGGTAAAGAGGCCTATGCAAAGCTTATGGGTAATCCACCGCGTGAGTTGTTGGTGAGTTTGGCTGTAGAGGTAGATAATGCGGATGCGAGTGGTGGGGAGCCTGTGTTTTTGCCAGATGGCACACCTGTGGGGCGTGTGAGTTCTGGGGCGTATGGCTATAGTGTGGAAAAATCCATCGCCCTTTGTTTTATCAAAGCGGATTATGTGAAATCTGGAGCAGAGTTTGATGTGGCGATCCTTGGAAAGCCCCATCGAGCGGTTCTGTTGGATGAGCCTGCGTTTGATCCGAAAGGTGAACGTTTAAGAGCTTAGAGTAAGTTTAAAGCAGACGCGCCCGTCTTCGGAAGAAAAGACGGGCGCTTTTTTTTGCGCGGTAAAATCTGCACGAACCGCGCAAAGGGGAAACTATTCGCGCCAGAATGACTTGCGAGACTCGTGATAGGCCTCATATTTGGTGATGCCGATGTCTTTCATTTGCTCTGGCGTCATTGTACCAAGTTTTTGTCGGGATTTGTACCGATCTGCCCACTTAGCTGCTGTATTCGCAAAGCGGATAGCAACTTGTGAAAGGACCGGTAGGTCTGTTCTATGTGCTAAATTGAGCGCGATTTGGGCAGTATGTGAGTGATTGTAAGGCATTTTCCTAACTTTCTATATTGTATTGGTACAATTAATATTGTACTTGTATTGTAGTGATACAAAGATTCGAATAGTTACGCTAGGGAAATATTGTAATGGGTACAATTTGGCAGCCAACCTTATCTGATTTTGATGGGCCTAAATACAAAGCCGTTGTGGCGGCATTGCGGGCGGATATTGCGAAAGGTAGTTTGGAAGCTGGTACAAAACTTCCGCCTGTGCGTGACCTTGCCTGGGATATAGGGGTCACTCCGGGGACGGTCGCGCGCGCCTATAAGGAAGGAATTTCAGAAGGCTTGCTACAAGCGACTGTTGGTCGTGGCACATTTGTTGCTGGTAAAACCGAGCATATCGAGGAATTTTCTAAGACATTTGGCACAGTTCCGGATCAACTGGTTAATCTGCGTAATACGAACACGACGAATGTGGGTCAGGCTGAGGCGTTACAACGTGCCATTGTTAAGGTTGGGCAGACAAAAGCGAATGAATATTTATATTACCCTGAACGCGATGGCCGCCATGCGATCTATCCACATTTGGCGAAGTGGATGGAATATTCGAATGTATTTTGTAATCATGAAAATCTGATTGTGACCAACGGTGGGCAGAATGCCATTGGGTTGGCATGTGCCGCTGTTTTGTCTGACGGTATTGGTGCAATCGCTTTGGATGCGTTGACCTATCCAGGTATTAGATATGCGGTACAAGGACAACGTGCAGATTTGTTGGGTGTTAAGACAGACGAGTTCGGAATTATTCCCGAACATTTAGAAACGGTATATAAACGCCGACCATTCAAGGCACTTTTCACGTCTTGTAATGTTTTAAACCCTACGACGGGGGAAATGCCGCTTGAGCGTCGTTTAGCGATTGCGAATTTAGCGCGCCGATATGATTTTCAGGTGATTGAAGATGATTGTTGGGGCATTGGGCCTGCGAAAGTTCCGAGTTTCATAAATATATGCCCTGAACGTGCTTGGTATTTATCATCATTTTCCAAATCCGTTTCGGCGGGGTTACGGTTTGGGTATCTGTTATGCCCAGATGATAAGGTTTCTATAGCGACGCGTTTAATGCAAACGGCAAGCTTTGGTGTATCTGGGTTAGTGACAGATGTTGCTGCTGAATTACTGACATCCGGTGACGCTGCTCAGACCAGACGTAATGTTTTGGAGGTCGTAAGCAAACGTGTGGAGTACACGGTCAACCGTTTGGGTAAGTGGGATATATCATGGCGCCGTGATGTGCCGTTTATATGGCTACAATTACCACGGGGCTGGCGCGCGTCATCGTTTACTATGGCATGTGAACGCGAGTCTATAATCGTGCGTGCTGCTGACGAATTTGCATTGAACAATATGCCAACGCCACATGCTGTGCGAATATCCTTAAACTCAAGCGTACCTATCGAAGCATATGGGGATGCTTTAACCACGATAGATCGTTTGCTGAGTTCACCACCTATGGATGTGGATACTTAACCGTATAGGGTTTGAATGCCGTCATAAAACCTGTTTGGATCAGATGTTTTCATCTTATCTTTGTTGCGCATTTTTGAACCTGTGCGCTTTAGCCAGTTGGTTTTTTCCATATGTGTCTCTGTCCGACCACCCATGAATTCTGGTGGAGTAGCCAAAGATACACCGTTTAATTGGTACTTCTTATTACTTGCCATTGGTCTGCTCTCTCATTTTTGCCCGCATTGTTGCGAGTCGTTATTCTTAGAAGGCTGAGCCTGAAATATGGCGCAAATTAGGCGTGCTGCGGAAAAATATGTGGGATTTTATGCAACGGTATATGGTTTCAGTTCATTGAATATCTGCGAAATCGCAGAGAGTTCCAAAGGGCAGGGATGATGCAACTTGCTGAGAGTATTGCGATTATTGCAAAGCCATATTGGTCAAAAATTGGCTTAAAGGAAGTCGCACCAATAAACATCGCGACATATGTGACTGCGCTGTACAATCCCATTATAGAGGCGCGCTGGGCTGGATCGATGGCCGTAAGGCGCCCCACCAATAGATTAAGGCCAAGATGGTTTATACCGCCCCAGAGCAAGCAACATAGAATAAGTGTGTATGCGGCGCCTGATGTAAGAGACAGCATTAGATACACACCAATCATAGTAGTGAAAACCAGTGGTGCCACGCGATGAGCACCATATCTGTCGATGAAACGATCGATTGGGGCGATGATACCAAAACCTATTCCATAAGCTAAAGATGCAAGGCCGATATAGGATGTAGGCGCGAGAAGTGTTGTTTGCATATGTGCACCCAAAAAAGAATAGAGCCCGTAAAATGCCGTCATAAAAGCAGCAACAGAAATCAATGCACTTGTGATGCCTGGAATACAAAGGGCCGTTAAAGGAGAGGTTTTCTTATCTGGTGGGGTTCGTTGTTCGCGTCGTGCGATGGATTTTACAAAGAGTGCAATTATACCACTCATAATGGCCATACTGATAAATACAAAGCGCCAATGTATCCAATCGGCGATGAGTGCGGATAAAGTCACGCCAACGACCAGACTAAGTGTCCAGCCTGTCAGCACTTTACCCATTGTTTCACTTTCACGGCCTTTCACAGCAATATCTGCGGCCAAACCATATGTGGCGGGTAATGCGACCCCAGCGGCAAGGCCGATTATTCCTTGAGCAATGCAAAGGACGATTAATGTTTGTGTCATTGCACTGATTGATAAGCCGAATGTTGCAGTAATCAGAGACAAAAATAATGACTTCCGTAACCCGTAAGTGTCTGCCTTTGGGGCGAGGACTAGCGCGCTTATTGCTGTCATTAAGCCGTAGATTGCTGATGCAATTAAGATGTCAGAAGGGGAGTGGTGTTCGAAGGATTTTGCAACTTCTGCCGCAATGGGACTTAGCACCAATGAATTGGAGCCGATGATGCCAATGGAAAGTGTTAAGAGTAGAATAGGATTCATTTTTATCTCGTACCTTGTAATTGACATGGATTATTTTGCAGAATTAAATAAAGTAAAAGTGAAATAACGCCTTATGGTGTAAATACGAATGAGGTTCTGTGTAAGATGAAAGAGACTAAAGGATTAGATGCGATTGACCGAAAATTATTAGGTCTATTAACAGAGAATGCAGAGCGCAGTTATGCGGAGCTTGGGAATCTGGTTGGGTTGTCTGCGCCAGCGGTGCATGAACGTGTGAAACGACATAAAGCATCAGGGCGGATCAAATCGGTTGTTGCGGCTTTGGAGCCTGCTGAAACGGGTAAGGGTTTTTTATCATTCATTCATGTGGATACGACAGGCTGGGGAAAAACCAAAGAGCTTATGGCGCTGAGTGAGTTACCAGAAGTTGAGGAAATCCATTCGGTGACGGGTGACACATGCATGTTGTTAAAGGTGCGTATGGAAACATCTCAGGCCATGGAAGCATTGTTGGCGCGCTTATACGCAATGCCAAGTGTGACAGCGACGAAGAGTTATATGGTGTTATCTACGTATTTAGAGCGTCCTGTTCAGGCAGGAATTACAGAGGGTTTGGTAGCGCCTGAAGTTGTTTGATTTTAAAAAATCAAACATACGCAACAATTTTGTGATATTTCTCATGTATATAAAGCTGGTATTCATACGTTATATAAGTAGAAAATATACGTATTATGTAAGCCAATAAGGATATTCATTATGCCCCATGCTGATATTAAATACAGCAGCGACCTTAAGATTAATGCTGAAGAGATTTTGCAGGCTATTGAGGAAACCATTCTGGGTAAAGATACAGGTGCAGGTGCTTGTAAAGGGCGTGCTTATCCTGCGGACCAGTTCAATCATACGCATATATTGGTAACGGTTGCATTGTTGCAGAAGCCACATCGTGATCGTGCGTTTACGGTGTCTTTGACCGAAGAGTTGGAGAAAGCCATTAAAGTGCATATTCATCAAAGCTGCGCATTTTCGCTTTCGGTGGAATATAATTTGGATACATATATTACCAATCAGCATACAGTTTAATTAAGCTGATATTGGAAACCTGATTATCAGGCATCTAAAGCGCGGGGATAGATGACGCGATCAAAAGCAACAGTATTGGGATTTGGCGCTGTGCTTTTGTGGGCACTTTTGGCGCTGTTTACGGTTGGCTCTAGCCCTGTCCCACCGTTTCAATTGAATGCGATGTGTTTTGCCATTGGTGGGACTATTGGTTTGATTTGGGTTTTGGCAACAGGTGCCCAAGCGGAGCTGAAACAAACCAGTTGGAAAATCTATGCTTTTGGAACGCTTGGCCTGTTTGGCTATCACTTCTTTTATTTTTCGGCCTTGCGTATGGCACCTGCTGCTGAAGCGGGGTTGATTGCATATCTGTGGCCACTTTTGATTGTTTTGTTTTCAGGGCTTTTACCCAGTGAAACATTGAAAAGAGGGCATGTATTGGGCGGCTTGATTGGCTTTTCGGGCGCTGCACTTATCGTATCTAATGGAGGCGCATCGTTTCAAGGTGATGCTTTGACTGGATATGGCTTAGCGATGTTATGTGCATTGTTTTGGTCTGGCTATTCTGTGATTTCTCGACAACTTGGCGATACGCCAACATCAAGTGTTGCAATATTTTGTATTGCGACTGCTATTTTGTCCGCAGTTGCGCATTTTGCATTGGAAACAACAGTTTGGCCGCAAACATCAATTGGATGGTTGTCTGTTATTGGTCTAGGATTGGGACCCGTTGGGTTGGCGTTTTACGTTTGGGATATTGGTGTCAAGAAAGGCAACATTCAGTTGTTGGGTGTTTTCAGCTATGCCGCACCGCTTTTATCAACATTGGTATTGGTGCTTGCAGGTTACGCACCACTGACATGGGTGCTGGCAGCCGCCGCGACATTAATCGCGGGCGGCGCATTGTTAGCAGCTCGGGCGAGCCGAGGTTAACGCATATCTGGTGGAGTTGCGTCAGCTGATAATTCAGCAATCACATCTGTTAAAACCTGAACTGATGTTTGTTTGTTACCCAAACGGCGCACCGAGACAGTACCTTCTTCAACTTCACGCATGCCGACCGCAAGAATCACGGGCACTTTACCCAATGAATGTTCACGGACTTTATAATTGATTTTCTCGTTGCGAACATCAGCCTCGGCGCGGATGCCAGCGGCCTGTAGTTTAGCAACAGTTTCGGTTACGTAGTCATTTGCATCTGTAACGATAGAGGCCACAACAACTTGGCGCGGCGCTAACCAGAACGGCAGCTTGCCAGAGAAGTTTTCGATTAAGATGCCGATGAAACGTTCAAATGAGCCCAATGTTGCACGGTGCAGCATAACTGGACGGTGTTTGTTGCCGTCTTCGCCAACATAGTTTGCATCCAAGCGTTCTGGTAGGACGAAGTCCACTTGGTGCGTACCACACTGCCAGTCACGACCAATTGCGTCTGTTAGAACGAACTCTAGTTTCGGGCCATAAAAAGCGCCTTCGCCTGGGTTGATTTCTGGCTCGATGCCCGCAGCGCGTGTTGCGGATAGGAGAGCGGCTTCGGCTTTGTCCCAGACTTCGTCAGAGCCTGCGCGTTTTTCCGGGCGATCTGAGAATTTTACGCGGAAGTTATCAAAGCCTAGGTCTTTGTAGATATCCCGTAAGAATTCGATATAGACAGCAGTTTCGCTTTCGATCTGATCTTCACGACAGAAAATGTGACCATCGTCTTGTGTAAAGCCACGTACGCGCATGATGCCGTGCAAGGCACCTGACGGTTCATAGCGGTTACAGGAACCGAATTCTGCCATGCGCAATGGCAAGTCGCGGTAGGATTTCAAACCTTGGTTGAAAATCTGCACGTGGCATGGGCAGTTCATCGGCTTTAGGGCGTTCACTGCTTTTTCGCGTGCGTGGTCTTCGTCCACTTCGACGATGAACATGTTTTCTTGGTATTTTTCCCAGTGGCCTGAGGCTTCCCACAATTTACGGTCTACGACTTGTGGTGTGTTCACCTCAACATAACCGCCAGCGGTTTGGCGACGGCGCATGTAGTCTTGTAAGAGTGTGTAGATGCGCCAGCCATTTGGGTGCCAAAACACTTGGCCTGGTGCCTCTTCTTGCATATGGAACAGATCCATTTCGCGGCCCAACTTGCGGTGGTCGCGTAGGGCGGCTTCTTCCAACATGTGAAGGTGGGCTTTTAGGTCTTCTTTGTTCTTAAACGCCACGCCGTAAATACGTTGCAACATCGCGTTGTTGCTGTCACCACGCCAGTAAGCACCTGCCACGTTCATCAGTTTAAAAGCATCTGCTGGAACCTGACCTGTGTGAACTAGGTGTGGGCCACGGCAAAGGTCTTGCCAGTCGCCGTGCCAGTACATGCGCAGGTCTTCGCCTTCGGGGATCATGTTCACAAGCTCTACTTTGTAAGGCTCGTTATTATCTTCGTAATGCTTCAGCGCGCGGGCGCGGTCCCATGTTTCGGTGCGCACAAGATCACGCTTGTTGATGATCTCTTTCATCTTTTTTTCGATGGTCGCAAGATCTTCTGGCGTGAATGGCTCTTCGCGATCGAAGTCATAGTACCAACCGTTTTTGATCACTGGGCCGATTGTGACTTTGACGTCTGGCCAGATCTCTTGGACAGCGCGTGCCATGATGTGGGCGCAGTCGTGGCGGATCAATTCAAGTGCTTGTGCTTCATCCTGCATTGTGTGGATGGCAAAGCTTGCGTCCGTATCAATTGGACGAGACAGGTCGCGGTGAACATCGTCCACGGAACAGCTGATGGCTTTTTTGCCCAAGGATGTGGAAATGTCTTTGGCGACTTCCAAACCTGTTGTGCCAGCTGGATAGCTGCGTTGGTTTCCATCGGGTAAGGTAAGGGTAATGTCAGCCATGATGCTGTTCTCCTCATTTTGGCGCCTACGAAACGCCCGGTTGCGGTTATGTGCGTTGCTTTTGCCAGAGATGGGATATTTGTCAACTGTTCTTGCACTTAAGGAGTGGGAAAACTAATCTATGGATTGTAACCACTTCATTCTGCAAAGGTTGGATTAAAACAATGACAGAACCACAGTTTTTTGACACATCATTAGGACGCAAGATTGCTTATCACAAAACAGATGGCGAAGGTGTGGGAGTTGTTTTCCTTGGTGGTTTTAAATCTGATATGGATGGAACCAAAGCAGTTTACCTTGAGGATTGGGCAAAATCAAAAGATCGGCCTTTTTTACGTTTTGATTATTCAGGGCATGGTTTGTCATCTGAAAGATTTGTGGACGGGTGTATTGGCGATTGGGCAGATGATGCGTTGGAAATCATTTCGGAACTGACCGATGGCAAGCAAATCCTTGTGGGATCTTCTATGGGCGGTTGGATTGCTTTACTAATGGCAAAGCGTATTCCTGAGTGGGTTGCGGGATTGGTCGGTATTGCTGCTGCACCTGACTTTACCGAAGACAGTATGTGGGCGAATTTTACACTTGAGCAGCAAGAGCAGATTATGCGTGATGGGCAATTGGCGCTGGATAATGATTATTCAGATGAGCCATATATCATTACCAAGAAGTTGATCGAAGATGGGCGCAATCAACTGATTTTACGTGAACCGTTGGATTTGCCGTTCCCTGTACGATTGTTGCATGGCACTGCTGATGCTGATGTCGATATGTCGGTGCCATTGCGGATTTTGGATCATGTTACAGGGGATGACGTTCGGTTATCCTTGATTAAAGGGGCTGATCACCGCTTTTCTGAACCAGAGAATTTAGCAATGATCCGTAGAGCAATTCATTCTGTGACGATGAAAGCGTAAAACGAAAGCCTGAATATGAGATTTATTAAAGTAATGTTTAAGGGACTGGTTGGTCTGACTGTAATCTTGGGTTTGATTTACGTGTTCGGCCCACGTGAGACTGTAAATGAAGAGATTGCATTTGCTCCTATTGTGGTTCCCGCAGACATTGATGAATATTTAAGCGATAAAGAAGCACAATTCACGGACATCATTGAGGATGCGCATAAACAAGTGGTTTGGGCGGGTTCCGTCGGGGCAAAGACGGAGTATTCTGTTTTATATGTACATGGCTTTTCTGGCACATCGCATGAAATACGCCCTGTACCGCAAAATGTTGCGGATGCGCTGGAGGCGAACCTGTATTATGCCCGCCTTGCAGGACATGGCCGTTCTGGCGATGCGATGATGGATGGTAGCCCTGAAAAATGGGTGCAAGATGTGATAGAGGCGATTGAAATTGGTGGGCGCATTGGTGAAAAAGTGATTGTACTGGCTACCTCTAATGGCGGTGCTGTTACGACCTATGTTTTGAATAATCCTGAGCATGCAGATAAAGTCACTGGTGTTGTGCTGACATCGCCTGCATACAAGCTTGGTAATCCTTTAACGGCTATTTTAGATTTACCTTGGGTTCGCCACTGGGGCAATTATGTTGCAGGGGAGCGTCGTGGTTTTGATGGGGTAAACGCTGATCATGAGAAATACTGGACGAATGAGTATCCGTCGCTATCAACTCTTTCGATGGCGACAATTCAACGGGCTGTCCGTAAAATAGATTTCAGTGCTATTGAAGTGCCTGCATTATTCTTTGTGAGTGAAGAAGACAGTGTTATCGACCCTGCTTGGGTAAATGATGTGGCTTCGCGCTGGGGCATTGGGGCACGTGTTGAAAAACGTGTGATGACAGATCAAGATGATCCATATCACCATGTTTTAGCTGGTGATATTTTAAGCCCAAATCAAACGGCTGAAACAACGATGTTGATCACCGATTGGGTTAAAGATTTAAAGTAATATACCCACAAGTACCAAGGCCAGACCAATGGCCGACAATAGGAAAGAGGCAAGGTTCACGGCGACCAGTTTTTTAAGATGTTCTGTCAGCTCGGTTCCTTGCAAGCCAGCTTTGCGCGCGTTGTAAGCCTTTAGGATACAGTACATTAAGCCGACTAAGCCAAGCAATGTTATGATAACGCCTGCAATAATCATGGGTCTTCCTTTGTCTTTCGTGGATTGCATGTAGTCGTTTTACGAAAATTGAGCAAGATACCTTGTCGGATTTGCAACAGTTGGTTAGGGAAGAGGTTCTGATTGAGAAGGATTCTAAAATGAACGAAACATCTGACCCTGGTTCATACCGCGTAGCAGCTGATGAGCTGCGTTCTTTTGTTGAACGTATTGAGCGTTTAGACGCGGAAAAGAAAGACATCGCTGATCAGCAAAAAGAAGTGATGGCAGAAGCGAAGTCACGTGGTTACGATACCAAAGTGATGCGTAAATTGATAACGATGCGTAAAAAAGATCCTGCTGAGATTTCAGAAGAAGAAGCTGTACTGGACTTGTACCGCGAAGCTTTGGGTATGTAATCAAAACTTGTTTAAGTTTTAAGCGAATACACGCGGTTGGATTGTTTTTAGACCTTCCATCCGCTCGATGTAATACCAATCATCATCATAATTATCTGTTAGGATTTGCATAAGTTCTGCTGGCCATTCTGCTACAGCTGGTTCTTCATCTGTCGTTGGGAATTTTTTCAAAAAAGCGGCTTTGGTGTTTTCAAAATCTTCTTTTGTACGTGGTGCATGCTCTTCAAGGTAGGCATTGAAAAGTTGAGCACCATGCAAGGTTAGATTGTTGGCTGGTGATTTGGGTGGGCTTCTTAAGTCCTGACTGTTATCTACATTTGTTATAGCCTGAATGACATCGCGCCATATGCGCGGGTAATCTTCGTGCCGCCAAACAGTCACTGGTATGTCATCTTGTTTGCCTTGTAATCTATGCAACAAAGAAGACCAACGCAGAGCCGCTAAATCTAATTCTGAGATATAATCTTCAAATTTTGAAAATGAAGCTCCAAGTAGGCTCTCAGAATAACATCGTGGGATGAACATAGATGGATCTCTGACAGAGAAATATATCTGCATATTCAAACCTTGAAATAAGTTTTGTAACTGCTGAACCAATCCTGATGTTCTGGGGTAAAACAACCCTTTGCCAAAGGGGCGGCTGGCTGTGCCAAGTATGTTCGGATTGACTATGACCAAGGTATCAACATCTGTTTCATTTGTCAGAGCTGCGATTAGTTTTTTTTGAACAGAAACTAAATCAGCCCCTTCTACTACGGCTTTTTGTGCAGCACTTAAATGTTTTATAGCAAGCTTAGAATCGGCGATGAAAATACGCTGTTCAGCAAATAGAGCTAAATTCTTTTCTAGCGTAGATATCACTGTGTTTGCAGAGGTATTATGTGCGCCGATATAGAGCTTTATATCCATTGGGTGGTCCGATTCTATTTTGGAAAACTCTGTGCAAGTTCTGGACACTAAAATAGCTATGCTTTATGCGCGATTCAATGGCTGAAATATATGAAAATAAAAGAAGAGCTTTATTGGCTGGGAAACTAAGTCCTTGGTCTGTGATCGCCTGTTCTATTGGGGCTGTCATTCTGATCCCGATTTTAGCCGTCATTTCTCTGTCGTTTTTTCCAAAAGAAAATATTTGGCCACATCTCATTTCAACGACGTTACCGCGGTATTTGTTTAATAGCTTAAGTTTGATGCTTGCTACCAGTGTTCTTGCTGGGTGTATGGGGGTCCTTGCTGCATGGTTTGTGGCAATGAAAGAGTTTCCCGGGCGCAAGTTTTTTGAATGGGCGCTATTGCTGCCTTTATCAATACCTACCTATATTGCCGCTTATGCCTTAGTGGATTTCTGGGAGTTTGCAGGGCCTGCACAAACCGCATTACGCGATCTGTTTGGATGGACCTCAACGAAAGATTATTGGTTTCCTGAAGTGCGTTCGCGTGGAGCAGCGATTATCGTTTTTGCATTTGCCCTATATCCTTATGTGTATTTGTTAGCGCGCGCGGCTTTTCGTGAACAGTCATCTTGCGCGTTAGAGACATCGCGCGCATTGGGCTGTGGCCCATGGGAAAGCTTTTGGAAAGTTGGATTACCGCTGGCGCGACCGGCTGTTGTTGTCGGTGTTTCTATAGTCATGATGGAAACACTAAATGACTTTGGTGCAGTTGAATTCTTTGCTGTTCAAACATTAACCACTGGTATTTTTACGGTTTGGTTAGAAGCTTCTAATAGCGGAGGAGCTGCACAGATTGCATCTGTTATCTTGGTGTTGGTTTTGATGCTCTTAATGTTGGAGCGGCTAGGACGTAAGCAAAGTAAGTTTCACCAACTTTCAAAACATGCCCGCCCGCCTGTACGTGAAGCGCTGACACCATTGGGGCGTATTTGCGCTGTGGCTTTATGCAGCCTTATGATTTGTGTTGGGTTTATTATGCCTTTTGGGATCATGTTGCATCATGCTTTGATCAATCCTGAGTTATGGTTGAAAGCAGACCTTTGGTCAGCAACCGCTACAACGATATGGATTTCCGCTGTAGCGGCTATTGTAACAGTCGCAGGTGGCGTTTTGTTGATTTATGCGGTGCGTCTGTCTTCGGCAAAATGGGTGCGTTATGTATTACCGCTTACAGCGATAGGATACGCGGCCCCTGGTGCGGTTATTGGCCTTGGCATCCTGATCCCTATGGCCGCGTTTGATAATATTCTAGCGGATTGGATTGAAGCAGCGACGGGGGTAGATATCGGCTTGATAATAACGGGCACTGCTGCTGCCGTGATTTTTGCCTATTGTGTGCGGTTCTTTGCAATTGCCTATGGCGCTGTCGATGCTGCATTTGGTCGTATCACGCCGAGTATGGGTATGGCGTCACGATCTTTGGGGTTGGGAGCAGGCAGCACCTTAAAACGTGTGCATTACCCTTTGATCCGTGGGTCTTTGCTGACGGCCGCTTTGCTTATTTTTGTCGATAGTTCGAAGGAATTACCTGCAACTCTGTTACTAAGACCCTTTGGTTTCGACACACTAGCGACGCATATCTATGGATATGCTTCATTAGAGGATATCAATGGCGCATCACCTGCCTCAATCGTTGTGATATTGGTCAGCCTGCTGGCCGTAGGGGTGGTTGCAAAAACCTCTCAAGGCGAGTCAGATAAAAAATAATGCCAAAAGTAACATTTTTTATAAAAAGGCTCTTGCAAAGAGACTGATTTTTCAGCTAAACGCAGCCGCAGTGCCCCTATAGCTCAGCTGGTAGAGCAATTGATTTGTAATCAATAGGTCCGCGGTTCGAGTCCGTGTGGGGGCACCACTTATCAGATTAATATATAATAATTACAATGCAGTATTATAATCTAGATAGTTTTAATCCACCTTATTATCCACCTTTTTATGAAGCCTGAGCTTACTTTACAGTATGTCGTTTATATAACTTACTGGTTAATACGGGCGGAAAGCGGAAGTTCGTTGCAAGTGCGAATGCATACCGAAGATTATCTAAAGCGGCCATTCAACCCATATTTGTAGTTCCGCACAAACTTAATGCCAGTGTAGATTGGATGTCGCTCGCTTTATGTGAGGGAGGCAAGCCAATACTATCTTGGCGTCACCACGTCCAAAACCGCCCAAAGCTAGTTCAGCGGCGAATTTCTCGATCTCTAAACGCTCATATAGTCGTTTCATGGGCCAATGATCCCACCCCATCCTGCCAGCGACTGGGGCCCAGAAGTGTCCTCGTCCATTCTCTTTCTGAAGCATTTCCTCTAAGTTGCCCAGTTCATAGTGCTCGAGACTCGCAATTGCCGGAAGAACTTCGCTGAGTAAAAAGATTTGGGTAATGTCCCGTTTTGCACCCAAGAAGTCCTTTGAGTGTTCCACAAAGTAGTCGTAGATACGATCAGCAAAGGGTGCGTGGCGGCGTTCGAAGCCGGTGATGTGTTGCCAGTTAGATTTTTCACTCCCCAGCCAACGCGCAGGTATCATATCGTGAAGTATCGTGGCGTCCTCAGTATGTTCGGCCCAGATATTCACGTCGAGTAGCTCCCTAAGCTCTGCCCATCGAGCAGACTGTACCAATGCTAGAGCGGTTGCCTGATAGGCTAGGACAGAGATATATCCACGGATATTCAAGAAGATTACCGTCCCACCGACCTGCGGCTGCGAAATTTCCCAGAGAGTTTTGATTGCCTCAGTAACATATCTAAGGAAATTAGTGTCACCCCAGATGCCAGTAAGCCCGCATATTTTGACAAACCCCTCAGACATACTTTCGTATTCGTGTACACGGCGATTGAATTCCTCCACGGACCAAGGCTTTCCTGGGGACATATCTTCGCTTTCCAACGCTTCGATTATTCGTGAAACTTCAGCATTCAGAAGGTCGGAAAATTGAATCCGATGCTCAGGTTTTGCCAAGTACCGTTTGGCGCGATTTAATAACATATCGATACCTACAGGGTTCTGCCATCTGTTTTCTTCGAGTGTCATCACGCGCTCGCCCAAATCGACAAAGAATGAATTCGCATCGTTGATCGGAACGGTAATCCCCCCTCGTAAGTCAGATAGGTTCTTTGCCTTTCCTTTCAACTCGCCGCGAGACGCCCAAAATAATGGATAACGGCGATTAGGTGCACGTGTGACTGCGTTGCGTAGCGCATGGTCCCATTCTCCTGACCATCCACAGGTTATGAGTCCATATTCATCAAAAATACGATCTAATTGACGATTAAATTCATCTGGATACCCACCCAATTCCTCTTCTGTGTTTAAAATTCTGGTGTCTTTGTAGTCGCCATGAACCTTGAAGACGTAGCAGGCTGTATGGGTCAGTGGCTCCGCACCTTTTAGCGCATCAAGTGACGATACTACGGTCGGTTCTATACCCTCTTCACGCAGGGCGTTTTCCATTAACCTGTCAAAATTAGTTGTCACAATGACCCGTACGTGACCGCTTCGCACTAGTCGTGCGATTGCTTTGTGCGCATCAGTGGGAAGTTTTCGCCCGTCCTCTCGGTCGTCATCGGTCGGTTCAATATAGCTGTGTAATATTGCCCTGCGCTCTACTTGCGTAGAGGCGAGCTTGGCCAGAAGTTCTGAATAGTCGGGTTCTTTGCCCTCAGTTTCGACGTACCACTTTACCCAGTCTGTTTGCTCTTCTACGCCTTCTGCCTCAGCAACGCGGCGAACCAGATCTATGGTGATTTCCCATCCAGTCGGTATCTCTGCCGCTCGTGAAACGCCTGAGCCAAGCATTAGCGCAAACACACCCTTGTTTTCATGCATTGAAAACGCTGCTTGCGTCACTGGATCGCCGAAACCCGCCATTCTTCACCTCGCCTTATATGTGTCTCATATCAATATATTGTTTGAAGAATTAGTGCACTATGATTTACGCTAGTGATGTGTCTTTTCTTGGGGTTACCTTGAGTTTTTCCCAAGGCGCAACTTTGCGACATTCTGCATGATGTTGCGTATTGAGTTCGCATTTAGCTTTTCTGATAGAATAGATCGCAATAACCCGTCGCGTTCCAGCGGCTCAATAAGGCGTCTGTGGTGGACAACACCAGGATAGAGCAGAAAAAGTGGTTGAGAGGTAGATAGTAAATCAGCTTTTGGCCCCATATAATCAAAGCACACGGGTGCGGGGCTTTCCAACCAATCTTTGGGAAAAAGTTCATCTGCCTTATCGGTTAGAAACAGATTTGTCCGCTTTTTATATTGAACAATTTCAACCATAGCGTTCCGCCATTCCAAAATCTTCTTTCGATTTCTCTCTAGCCTGGAGCCATCGACTATCCAGAGCATATTCTTGTAAAATGCCTCCCTAGACCGGCGCTCTTCAGGGTCTAGATGCGAGTGTTGAACCTCTACTGAAAGCCCCGCAAGTGTATGTACATCGGCAATGTGTCTCTCACCTGTTGCCTCGTCCTCAAATATCTGCTCTTGCCACCTTAGTGGAAATTCGTTCTTCCAGTTTCGATGCCAGTCAGTTTCGGGCTCCCACCAAGGGTCGCAGTCCACTTTGCTTTTGTGTGCCCAATGATGTACTCTGACTTCACCACAACGAGGTATCATTTCAGATTGACAAAAAGGGCAAAAGCCTACGGCTCTAGGTAATGGCCTACTTCGGTTACCGTTGATATCTGCAGTAAGCATTTGTGTTTGTCCGATTTAAACTAAGTTCAATAAAGCTATTATTATCAGTTGGGTGTCGATACTTAAACCTAGAAGTAATCGCCATTTAAATCAGACGCCTAAGGAAACGTCAGCGAACTTGTTTAACAGCTTCACGGACAGACTTGGCAAACCACTGGCTCAATCCAATATCCAACCCCAACCGATAAAACTCTTCGTCTTGATCCTGCAAGTCGTACTTGCGAACAATGGCCCGCGTTCTCTTTGTTATGTCTGATATGTCGCCTGACGAGACCCATTCTGGATTACCCACTATTTTCTCAAACTCCTCGATAGCTGAGGCTGGTAACTGTGGTCCAAACAGAAAATAACGTAGGTAAGGCAGGAAGTTTGGATGGGTATATACCTCTTCACCTTGATTGCCGTTGCGCTCAAAAACCCCTTTGTAAGAGGTCTTGAGCCTTCCAAGATAATACTTAGGATCCGCCCAATATTTCAGCCTAATCTCAGGGATAGCTTTTCGCTCAGTAAGAGATCGTAGAAGTTTCAAGGTCAATGGAGCTTGCCGTTTGTATTGTTCATGGTCTAGGGCCGATTGATCCAACTCGATGCATGAGAGGAGCGTGGTTTCTTCTTGTGTTAGCTCGATTGCGTAACTCATTAGGGTTCCAATTGTTAGTAATTCGCCTAACGAACCTATTCGAGCACGAATACCTCTTCAAGTTGGATCAACCATCGTTAACTGTAATTTTCTGAATGTCAGCCCATGAAAGGTAAAACTATGTCCGCAAAGCCGAAGTTGAGGTAATACAGGCATACGATTGTTGAGCAGTGTCTGCTTTTGGGAAATCACACCCCTGCAATTTGATTATGCTCGAAAGGCAGCTTTGGGCCGTTTGTTGACTCGGTAACTAGGGCGGGAAGCAGACATTTACACAATCGTGAAAATAACTTTCGAATTTGAAAAGCAGTCATCATCATGTTTCCAACATAAAACTTGCTGGAGAAGTTTCGAACCTTAATGATCAATAATCTATTGCTACAAATATTACTTAATGTAGACTTATGACTGAGTTGCCTATTGCTATATAGTTCCGAGAAATGATTGATGTGAATTTATGAAAGCTACAGAACAAATTTGATGCAGATAAATTATCGACATGAGTAACGAAGTAAACGCCGGAACCATCAGCATCCTGGAAACGCTGAACCTATTGGATGGCTCTTTCAGCAGCTTCGCGATGGGTGTCGCTGAAGGCAAATATGCCTTCTGGCTTGGATCAGGCATCTCACGTGAGCGTTTCCCTATGCTACCTGACCTAATCGAGAAGGTGCTTGAATACCTGAGATCTCATGCAGACCCCGCCAACGATGAATGTCCACATAGTATTGCACTGGCAGAAGCGCTCAACCTTGCAACTCTTAGCGACGATGAGCGCGATCAAATAGATCTGGCACATCCAGTATCGAGCTGGCCGGTTCTTCCGTCAATCAAAGGGCGGCTTACAAATCAGTACGAACAATTGTTGAATATCGAAGTGGGCGACTGTGCACCAGACGTTCTCATTTGGGAAGGTATTGATGTCGCGAACACCTACGCGAATCCTGAAGTCGAGCCTGACGCTGAACACCTAGGCCTTGCAATTTTAATAAAAGAAGGCGTCGTCAGCGAAATAGCGTCAGCAAATTGGGATGGCTTGGTCGAAAAAGCCGTCGAAACTCTAAGTGCGGATGCCAGTCCACTCTCAGTTTGTGTTAAGTCATCAGATCTACAACAGGCACAAAATAGGCCCAAACTTTTAAAGTTCCATGGCTGCGCGGTCCGTGCTGCAGAAGATGAAGCAGTCTATCGATCCTACTTAGTCGGCCGCGCTTCGCAAATAGCGAATTGGGCAAACAGTGATAACGTTAAGGCACTTGCGGGTCATCTTGAAGTCACAATCTGCGAACGCCCAACTTTAATGCTGGGGCTTTCTGTCCAGGACTTCAACATTCAGAACTTGTTTGGTGCAGCACAAGCCAAACTAGGGTGGAACTGGCCGGGGGAGCGCCCAAGCTATGTTTTCTCTGAGCAGCAGGTAACTCCTGGTCAAGGCAGCTTGCTGCAAATCGTCTACCGTGATGACTACGCAGGGGCGAATCGCGCCGAGATTAAAAACGGTTCACGCATCCAAGCCTTTGCGAAGCCACTTCTCTTGGCACTAATCCTGTATGTGCTTTCTGAGAAGATCACACGCCTAGCAAAGACCTTGCCTGCTCTTGCAGACCCACCAATGGCTGTCTGGATTACCAACGGAGTCGTAGCGCTGCGCAATGCTATTGCGGCTTGTGATTCCGATGATCGTTTTGAGTTTACAAACGAGCTTATTCGTAGTGCTAGCCGCATGAGGCGATTGCTCAGCGTCGGAACATATGATCCAGTTGATGTATCCTACGAGCCATTAACAGATCGCTCCGCAGCCGAAATCGTTCGCAATGCTGATACCCAATCCAACGGCCTTCCCGAAGTGGGTTGTGCCATCGCTCTCTTAGGTCATGGTTTGGCAAACAATTTTTGGACAATTGGGCCAGCAAACGAGCCAGAAGCCACGGCGGCGATGGCTATCATTGGCGAGGGAGAAGACCGGGCACGTTTATTTATCGCCGCAACAGTCGGTGCCGAACAGAGATTGTATTCGGACGGACGGCTAAGGCAAGGAGAGAACGCCATACTTATTCGCGCTCAACCAAGTTATGATACGATGCAGAGATCTCCATCGAGGGCTCCCGGCAGAACTGGCAAACTAAGAACGCGCGAAGTCACAATTCCGGAATTGTTTTCAGCGGAAACATCACCAGAGCAGCTTATGGAGAAGTTTCGATCGGAGGCAGCAATATGACTACAGGAAATCCAGTTTCGCGCGTCGTCGACCACCTCGCAATACACGGCTACCGGCTGCTACCAACTCCACTAATGATCAGCGGTATGCAGTTCACGTTCCCAGCGGTACTTGTCGGACCAGAGAACACAAGCGACCTTGTTTTGGTCGCCGACACCGCTGAAACGGACGACAATGACACAATCGTACGTCAAGTCTTAAGTGTAGGGCGTGCTTTAGATATCGCGCGCAAAACCAATCCGCTAACGACCATTATTGTGGGGCCTCGACCTACGCAATCCGCCATTTCAGATATGATGTCCGCGTGCCGTGTCTTGCCGATCGGGTCAGTTTCCACTGAAGAAGCTGATGCCGCCGTGTCAAACTGGCTAGCTGTTCTTACGCCTCTTGTTGCGCACGAAGACAGCATCGTGGTTGATCCGTTGAGTGAACTGCAGGACGAAATCTCAAACCTACGGCCAGACATTTTGGCCGTCACAGAGTCTGCCACCATCGGCGCAAATGCTGTCGAAGCCGATATCAACGCCATCATTCTCAAGGATTTAGAAGAAGGCCTGGAGGAAGAGCTATGAGCAGTAGACTGACAAGCCTAAGTGTAGAGAACTTCCGCAGTATTCGAGGCAGGATAGATGTTGAGTTAGATGCACCTGTGATCTTGATACATGGTGCAAACGGCAGCGGAAAGACAAGCTTCTTGTCTGCATTGGAGCTCGGTTTAACTGGCCAAGTCAATTCGCTTCTGCGATCAAAGACTGAAGATGCAAATGACCTTATTCATGTTGGTGCCCAAAAAGCGGTAGTTGCCGTTGGAAGCAATCATCCAGAACTCGGTACAACGCCCTCCGAAATCACCGTCAGTGACGCTCGCATCACTGGCCATCCGCTTCTCACTGAGCAGCAAACCCGATTTTACACCGAGCGATGCTTTCTGGCCCAATCGATCCTCGGGCGATTGCTTGAGATATACGAAGGTGACGATACTAGATCAGATAAAAGTCCCCTAACAAGGTTCGTCCAAGAGCTTCTTGGCCTTGATGTTCTGGACAATATAATTGACGGGCTCCACCACCTCAAACATGTGAAGCGATTGAGAAAGTCTATCCCTCTCTTTGAAGAAATTGAGGATGAGCGGGCGGCAATATTAGATCGTGTAAAGACGCTTGAGTTTCAACTAGAGGAAAGCGTTAAAGAGCGTACAGCAAGAGAATTAGACCTCAAGGAGGCTCTATCACCGCTCGATGTTGATGAACATGAAGAACCGAAGGAAGCAGCTAAAGTTATTTTCAAGCAGGATGACGACAGTGCAAAGTCGGAGCAATTGTCCGTACTCAACCGTGAAGTAGCTGCAGCGCAATCCTTATTGGCGACCCTTTCATCAGCCTTTGACACGACTGCAGTTGACGATGCTGAGAAAGCACTTCAAATGGCGCGGACCTTGCTGGAGGCATGGCGAACATCTCATGAGAGCACCTTGTTGGCATCACTTACTGATGCTGCCAAACTACTTCCAAACTTGTCTGACTCAAATGTAGTCGGATACGCAGAAGCTCATGCAGATGCAACGAACGCAGTATCGAACGAATTGGAACGAAAAAATCGACAACTACAAGAAGATCATGAGAACACGGTACGTCTGAATCAAACACGAGAGATTATCGAGAAGTCCAAATCGCGATTGGCGCGCCTTGATACGCGTGTCGCGGCTTTATCGAAGGGCAGCGGAGATCTTGCAACCGCCCTATCTGAACTTGTTCCGCTAATTCAAGATGATCATTGTCCAGTGTGTGACCGCGATTTTAGCGAGGTGGCTGAGACACCGTTACGCGCGCATTTGGCGACACATATTTCTTCACTCTCTCGAATGGCAAACGAACTCCAGGAGGTTGTCACAGAGCGTCAAACAGAAAACACGTTAAACGAACAGAACACGCGTCTTGTGACCGAGTTCGAGACCAAAGTTCTGTCTAAGAATGCGAGAAACACGTTGGTCGCTGAGATCGCTCGTTTGACGGAGGTTTCTCAAAAATTGATTTATAGCAGGTCTGCAGCGACCGACGGAGAAAACTTAAACGGCAAAGAGCGTTCGGCGTCATCCAGTCTCAGTGTATTACGTCAAAATCAAGAGTCATTGCGGGGTCTGAGAACTTCAGCTGAAGCGTTTCCCAAACAACTTGGGCTAGAAAGCGCCGCTAAGGACGAGTCCCTTTCCCAAACGCTGTCTCGATGCTCCGATGCCATCGTTACTCAGCAAAATGCGATTAATATCAAACAAGCCGCGAGGCGTAACGTAGCCAACATTGCTGACAGTTTGCAAGAGTGTGAAGTTCAAGAAAAAAACCTTAGGGCTTACCTGAAAGCTGCAAAGGACAAGAAAGCCAAGATCGATAAAGCGTGGACAAAGGCCGACAAGAGTCGAGAGCTGGGCAAAAACCTTTCCGATAATACGGTTGCCGTGAGGACCAACATTGTAAGACGCGTTTTCAATGAGTCTTTGAATGAAACTTGGAAGGACCTCTTTATTCGTTTGGCACCGGATGAGCGGTTCATCCCAGCATTCGCCTTTCCGAGTTCAGGTAACGGCCCTGTGGTTGCCTCTCTCGAAACCGTTTACCGGGGCGAAAACAGATTAGGAAATCCGCGATCAATGCTTAGTGCGGGCAATCTCAACACAGCAGCCTTGACGCTTTTTATGTCACTGAATCTCTCGGTCAAACCAACACTACCATGGTTAGTTATCGACGATCCGGTACAAAGTATGGACGAGATACATATCGCTCAATTTGCGGCGTTGCTCCGCACCCTTTCCAGACAACGTAAGCGCCAGACCATCATTGCCGTCCATGAGAAGCCTTTGTTCGACTACCTGGCACTGGAGTTAAGTCCTGCCTACGAGGGTGATCGTCTCGTCACAATCGAACTTTCCAGGAGTCACGATCAGAACACTGAGTGCCGATATGAAATGAAAACGTGGGACCCGAGTTCCGTTTTCAGCGCACCTGTTGCAGTGTGAAAATGATCCGTGAGCAACCTAACGCTCGCCCTAAGTTCTTAGAATGAAGATTCGAGTCAGCCGAAATTGGTGGGAACACCTCGTACCTACGTAAAAGAAAGCTAACTTCTCATCTAAGTTACTCTGCATAACAGTCTTAAATCAATTCTGAACGACAGCTTTGGTGAAATCGAACGAGAATTCGGCTTCAGCTCGAAGGTCCGCTACCATCTCGTTTGTCACATAGTTATGGATATATTTGTCGTTAAATTTCCGAAGAAATGTTGAGAACCATTACTCAAAATTCAAACAGATGTGATAAATTCACATTCAGTGCTGTAGATATTTTTTCAATATTCACAATCGATATATTTCGCTCACCTCGCTCAACGCCACCAATATAAGTGCGATCAAGTCCGCATTCATCCGCAAAGGCTTCTTGAGAAAACCCTTTCGCAGATCGTAACGCTCTAACTCTAACGCCGAATTTTTCTTTTATGTCTGGTTTTTGTTCCACATCTGCAAATGTGCTCAATTGACGTCTATAAGACCACGGACTATAAGTACCATTGAGAACTTTGTTTCATTGTCATAAAACTGTTGAGGTAAAAATGTATTTGAGATTATCGGCCGCTTTCAGCCTGCTTGGATTATGCGCCTGTGCAAACTATGATTTGAGTACGAACGCTGCATTCAAGCCAACCAAAGAGGGATTTGAGTATACCAATATCGCAGACAGCGTTTATCCAGTGAATGACAATGAAGCAGAACGCCAGCGTTTAGCGCGCTTGGATCAATTCATCCTAGATACAGGTATCTGTCCAAACGGCTATGAAATGACATCACGCAACGCAGTCAGTAAGTTTGCCCCAAATGCAGTGAGTGCGGGTATATTTGACGTTCACTATATTGGTGTTTGCATCTGAATTGGTGGCCAATAGCAACGAAAGCAAAAAGTGCTCAAGAACTCTTAATGCCTAATCAACACAAAATGTCTTCAGGTGGTACCGAAATGATCACTTATCGAAGGAGATCTGAAATGACCTACTTAAAATCAGCCAGCGTAATTATCTTTGTTTCAATGGGTGCCAACACTCAGGCTGAGATACGCCTTGCAACCAATGATAGTTTTGCAGTGGTGGTACAACATGAAAAGAATGGCGAGCTGCGTGACACGGGTTATTCAGAACTAGGGTGCCACACAAGGATTGCAACAATTATAGCACGTGTGGCTATACCAACCAGAAAGCCTTACAAATATAATGGCTCAGATGCAGGTTGGGGATACGATGACTATGGTCGATTTGAAATCCAATGCGTCCGTGAATAATTGTTTGGGTCCTTCTGGAGCTTTAACCTTTTGCGGGTTACGCGGAAGCTCACCTTTTTACTAGCGACAGAATTTTAATCATTACTTACACAACTTTTTTGGGGCACGTGGGACGGGATAATGATTATAGGGCACATAGTAAAACTCATGTTAAATCTCTATGTGCCTAATAGTGGTATAGCTGTCCCACGTGTCCCAATTGATGTCTGTGTTAAAATCATACGCCACTTGGCAATCTAAATTTGACTTGAAGACCTCTAAATCCCCGTTCGTTACCTGATTTGTATCGTACATAACCACGCTTGCGCATTTCTTTACTTAACGAAGTGGCTGTCCACGACGCCAACCTTTGTGTTGATAGGTGGTTTTGAAACCTTTCATTTAAATCATTGTTGCTAATTCTGGCCTTCGGATTACGAAGGAAGTGATCCTGTAAAAAATTTCCAAGTATGTCTTCTGCGTCTAAGTATTCATTTGAAGCATTCTTCACAACATCAGGTATCTTTAATCCGTCAATGTTCCATTTAACGGCTCCGTCAATAATCCAACGCAGTATTTCGGGACCCTCTTCAAGCAATTTTGTACTTAAATCCAAATCAACCTGGTCTGCGGCAATGGTCACATTAAAAGGGATTACACACATGCGACGGCGGATAGCCTCATCAACACCTCGGATAGATGGCGCATTGTTTGCGTCAACGATTAGTGTGCATTGCGGAGTGAACGTGAAGTTATCCTGTCGCATTAGGCGTGCGGTAATAGGGTCACCACCTGTAATTTGTTTTAGCAGAGCTTCGTCCCATACCTTTCCAACTGGTAACTCAGAGGCGCGTGCCAAACGAGCATTGGCGAGGTGGGCCAAATCAGTCGCGTGCTGTTCAGTTTTCTTATCAAGAAGTAGCTTCGGTGGAATAACTTTAGAGTAATCATTAGACAAAATAGCTGCCAGAGTATTAAGCCATGTGCTTTTGCCATTTCTGCCTGCGCCATATGCGAAAAACATCTTGTGTTCTTTTGCCGAACCCGTAGCCGCATACCCACTCAGCCTTTGCAGAAACTCAACTAAGCCAGCATCATCTCCAGTGATTTTATTTAGAAACGCCAGCCATCTTTGGGGGGTAGCGCCCTTAGAAGCGGGGTCAAAACCAGTTGCATTCAATATATAATCAGTTGCTGTGCGTGGCCTGCATTTACTTGTTTTCAAATCAACGACACAGGTTGGTGTGCCCAAAATGAACGGGTCGCTATCCCAGTCATCTAAGCTACGGACTGCCCCCTCATTTGTTTTCATCAATGTATCAATTGCCATGATGAATTTATTATCGCCTAGTCGCCTTCGTTTCTGTGGATCATCGGCCCCGGCTACATCGCGCAAATCTTTGCGAAGCTGTGTAATCTGATCGTTCTTTGTTGAGGCTAACAGCCACCTTGTCCCATCCCAACTGGCCCAACGGTTCTTTTCTGGAATATAGTGCTTTTTACCTGCCCATTTTTTATCAAAAAGGTACCGAGCAATATCGTCTTGGCTCAAGTCTGCGTGACATTTACTAATTCCGTCAATGGCAGCATCGGCCCGAGAATATACTTTTTTGCACAGCTGAATGGCTTTTTGAATTGTCCTGTTTCGGTAGTCGGGACGGTTTTCCCATTTGTCTCTCAAGAGCTTAGATCGCCTAAATAACTGGTCCATGTGTTTAGCGTTTTTTCTGGTCCAGAATGCGAGATGCATCATTAGAGCAGCATCGGCAGAACTATGATCGAATGGACGAATTAGATCGGGGTATTTTTGGCCAAGTTTCTCTGCGTTGGCTTGCCATAAGTCGGCAAATTTAACACCGCCAAACGCGCCAGAAGCTGAACAAGACTTGAGCATTTTTTGAATAAGTTCGTCGTCGTTAATGGAACCAGTACAATTTTCACTATGTGTAGGTTGCAATTGTTCAACTGTTTTACGTTGCGGGATGACCCCTAGAAGATGTTCGGTCCAATCTCGATCCGATGCTTTTCCGTTAATTGGCTTCAGGCCTTCCTTTGAAAGTGCAACGAAACGTTTGTCCCAGTAAAACTCGCGATTACCGTTCCATTTATTACGGCTGTTCTTTATTTTTGTTGGGTCGCAGCGACCGATGATATGAAGTCCGTTTCCACTGGTTGAAACTTCGCCAAGCGCTCCATTAAACGATAGGAAAAGGCTTTCGGCATCTTTGTTCCATGAGCCATCCGCTTCTCGCCCATCATCAATATCGACAAAAAAGTAACCATCACAGTTTAACACCCATCCAACACCATAGGGTGCGTTTGGTTGCTTTTCATCCCATTTAGCATGTGGCTTTACATCTGTGTAAAGTCTCCAATGTTTGGGATGGTGGGCGTTTATGTTTTGGCCATGCTCATTGCATGGAATTTTCTGCCATTTGTTTTTTAGAGGATCCCAAAAGCGGCGATAAAGTATAAAGCGTGGTGGAAGGTTCACTAGAATTCTCCGCTGCTAGAAATCGATAATTGAGTGTGCCCAATCAGAGACCTTCCAAGTTTTAAAGCATCTAAACTTGGCAGGGCGACTCCAAAACGATTGCCCGTTATATTGTCTTCAAAACCAATGAAAATAGTGTCTTCTATTTGAGTGACTACAGTTTTTGAGGGGCTATTTTGCCAAGCATGATTGAGCCAATCATCCTGTAAATTCTGGGCAGCCAAAAGCTTGAAAGTAGGTCCCTTTTGTGAGAAATTTGAATTCTTATATGACATGTTTTTCCCTTTGAATTTTGTTGCTAAGCCTGAACTGGCCTCCAAAAGCACGGTTCGGGCTTTTGTTATGTTGTTGGTTGAATTTTATTATTTGAGTAAGAGGACTTGGCCATACGAGCGTCAAAATCCTCGAGGTCAAGATCACGCCAAAGGATGCGATGACCGATTTTTATTGGTATCGGAAACCTAATATTAGGATCATCTTGCCATCTGTAGAGAGAAGAGCGGCTAATCTTATAGCGCGCTTGGACTTGATTGCTTGATAAGTATTGAGTCATGTTGCAGCCTTTCGCGTTATGTTGTTTGGCTGCATTAAGGTGTTGTGTTTTAATTAGTTTTGCCAGCCAACTCTGGATGACAAAGTTCGGCAACTTTTTTTCAATTAGCTCTCCCAGTTCAAGTTTTCAGGCTAGGTAATCCTTCTTCCGGTTTATTGTTTTTTGAATTTTACTTACTTCTGCTTTGTTTAGCTTCGTTTTATTCCAAAGCAGCAATCCCAGAAAGTCGAGGAAAGGAGTTGTTGGTGCTTCTTGCGTGCCCTGCAAATCCCTGCGTGTTTCATCAGATCCTCGGTTGCAATAGATCCCCTCCTTTGAAAGTAAATCAAAGAAAATAATCGTATACATGATTTCGGGTTTTCGGCGCGAAATCATACTGTCGCCTGGTTTCGCTAAAAATTCATCAAGGACGTAATCACAGATTTCAACGCGCGTGGCCTGAGGATTCGAAAAACGAAAATCCATAGAGTTGTCGTTTAGGAAATTTATAACGTCGACGGTTTTGTCTTTTAATTTCCCCTTTTTGTATCGCTTAACTAATCGCACCATTTTCTTGGCGGTTATGCGTTCCGGACTGTAGTACACCTTTTTGTGCACACGGAAATCATGATGTGCAAGGAGGATTTGCCTGCGCAATTTTTCGGAAAACTCTTTCTCAAACGCGTCTTCCCAATAGGCCCACCCCGGCTCAGGTGGTGTGTAATCAATAAACTCTGCACCTCTTGAAGGGAAATCACTGCGTTTACCTCTACTCATTTTGCGTCACAAAGCCTGCCCATCGCTGCATTATCTCTCGTCTCTCTTCAAGATAATCTGTTCTGCGGTAAGCACGCTCTACCTTGCCCCCTGTTACGTGAGCGAGACAGGCTTCTGCCACTTCCCTGCGCGTATCTGTTTCTTCTGCACACCAAGTTCTGAAGCTGGATCTAAATCCATGTGGGCGCGCTTCCATTCTTCTTCTTTGCATTAGGCGAGACATTGTGGCATCAGAAATGACACCCTTGCGTTGGCTAGGAAATAGATAGCCATCGCGCATCAACGATTTAGCCCGCTCCACTATATCAAGAGCTTGGTGAGATAGAGGCACTCTAAAGTCACTTGTTGTGCCGACACGCCCTTTCATACCATCGGCTGGCACAATCCATATATTATCAACTATTTGCTCTGGCTTGAGGTATCTCAACGGGCGCGTACGTGTGCCAATCGTTAGTATCAGTAGTTTCAACGCCAGATGCGTCACGGTATCGCCGCTCAAACTTTCATAAAAGTTAGGCACATCTTTCCAAGCTAGAAAAGGAGTGTGTTTAACTTTGTGGCGTTGTGCGCCGAGAAGAGCCTTTGCTTTTTCAGGTGCTTGCAAATCTACATCCAAACCCAGAGCTGCTCCGTGCTTTATACATATTGACAATCGATTGATGGCCTTCTTTGCTGTTTCTGGTTTGGAATGCCAAATGGGAGCCAAAGTGTCGCGAATATCTCTTTGGTCAATCTCTGCTACTGGAACGCGGCCGAGTCTGGGTAGCACGTGTAATTGTAATGGGGAGAACCAACGCCCTGCTTTTCCATCTCCCTTTAGTTCTCGTTTTCTTGCTTCAAAACAATCAGTAGCGACGTCATCTAAAATGTGAAGGTTGCGCTCAGCTTCTCTGCGCTCTTTTTCACGGAGCTTTATCGGATCGACACCTGTTTTTGCGACCGCACGCCAATGTGTAGCCTGTTGCCTTGCGTCTTTGAGAGTTACAGTGGGTAACGAACCAAGACCCATTTCTCTGCGTCGACCATGAACGCTTACCCGCAAGAACCACTGTGCACCGCCGTCTGGTCTTTTGTGCAACCATAAACCACCACCGTCAGAGTGCTTCCCGAAAGGAGCGGTTTTTACGAAAACCGCAGAAAGTTTGTTCAGAGAATGGCTCAAATCTACCCACCTATTTATCCACCCTTTAATATAGGATGCGGTGGAGCGTTATACAACGCTGTGACACAAGTGAATGTAGTTAAGCGATTAATATTAAAATATTTTAATACATGATGCGACAGAATGATCTTCTAGTTCGTTGCGGTGTGGGGGCACCATTTCACAATCCAAACATATCCAATGACATCTGATTAGCCTTTGTTGATAAGAGTTATATTGATTTTATTGTCCGATGCTGTCCAGAGCGGCTTTGTGAAATATCCCCAGATTGGGGGTGCCGTTTGGGGATGTCGGTATACTGGATTATCAGCGTGCGAATTATGTGGAGATTCAGACCAGATATGAGTTTGTATTAAGCGTAATGCGATAAGGAGATTAAGACTGTATAGCTTATGATTATACTTAATGAGCCCTAAAAGAATAATTTGTATTTGTTGGGTGCATTAAAATGTGGTTAGCATTAGTCCCATAATCACTTAATCGTGGAGAGCTTATGAGCAGAACGGTATTTGCCAAGAAAGATTTCAAAAGTGAAAAAGAATTTGGGCCTTGGTTGTCTCAAGCATGTATTTTGGTGATTGATGATGAGCCAGGTATGCGTAATTTCTTAGTAAAAATACTAAAGCCGCGATGTAAAAAAGTAGTGGAAGCTTCAAATACTGAAGAAGCCTCTAAACTATTAGATACTGGCCATTTTGATGTGGTTATTTTGGATAATGTAATGCCTGGCCAGAATGGCGTTGACTGGCTACGCGAACAACGCAAAGTTGGTTTCTTTGCAGATGCTATTCTTATCACTGCGTTTGCTGATCTGGAGACGGCGATTAGTGCGCTGCGTGCCGGCGCTGTTGATTTTGTTTTGAAGCCATTCCGTTCGAACCAAATTTTGAATGCGGTTGCAAGATGTATAGATCGAATGCATCTGCGCCGAGAGAATTTTTTGCTGCGACATGAATTGGATTCAGATGCCAAAGAAAACAGACGTCGTAATAAGTTAATTGGAAAATCAAAGCTTATCACCAATATTCGTGATACTTTGCACCGTGTCGCGCCACTTCCAAGCGCTGTTTTGATCACAGGTGAATCTGGGACAGGTAAAGAGGTAGCTGCGCGTACATTGCACTCTATGTCCGATAGATCTGACAAAGCATTTGTGCCCGTGAATTGTAGTACTATTCCAAGTGACATTCTAGAATCAGAATTGTTTGGTAGTGTCAAAAATCAAAATGAAGATGGTGATAACCCACGTGATGGATTGTTTCGATATGCAAATGGTGGAACATTATTTTTAGATGAAATCTCGGCACTGCCACATGAGATGCAAGGTACACTTCTTCGTGTTATTGAAAGCCGAAAAATTCGTCCTGTTGGATCAACGCGCGAAGTGTCTATTGATGTGAGGTTTGCCTTTGCTTCGAATGTTGATTTGTCTGCGGCCGTAGAAGCCGGAACATTTCGTGCAGACCTATATTACCGTATAAATGTACTGCAAATTGAAATGCCACCACTTAGGGATCGTATCGAAGACGTGCAGGAATTGGTGGATAAATTTATGCAAGAAATTTCTTTTGAACTAGGTGTGCCAGAACTGAAAGTTTCAAATGCTATTCGTCGTGGTTTTTCAAGATACGACTGGCCTGGTAATATACGTGAATTGAGAAATTTGATTGAAAGATCTTTAATCTTGAATGAGTTTCCACCTGAGTTCGAAGGTATTGAAACAAATGCAGACATACCGATCGATGATACTTTGCAATCTGTTGAGCGCCAGCATATTTTGCGTGTTCTAGAAGAATGCGGTGGCAATCATGCCGAGGCAGCTCGCAGGCTTGGTGTCTCTCGTAAAACGGTCGATCGTAAATGTGCTATGTGGAATGTCTGATACAAAATCATCAGAGAGGCCCGTATCGGGGTTCGGTATTTTAAGATCTGTACGCTTTCGTTTATTGGTGATTGCCATTCTACCGATGCTAGTTGTCTTGCCTTTGCTTCTTGGTGGGATGCTGACGCGTTGGTCGAATAAGTTTGATGATTTGTTAATTGCCAAAGTGAATGGTGAATTAACAATCGCACACCAATATATGGCGCGGATTTTAGAAACCAGTGAAGAGCGCTTGAAAGCACTCGCAAACTCTGCAGCTTTAGCTGAAATTGTCGATCAAAATGACTCTGTTGTTTTGGGTGCATATTTAGAAAACCAGCGTGTGGCTTTGGGCTTAGATTTTCTTTATTTGGCGGATGAAAGTGGCAGACTTGCATCAGAAAAGGACCGTATATTACACGGACACTTTCGAGATTGGCCTGTTGTTATTTCTGCACTGGACGGTAAATCTAATACGCAAATTGATTTATTTTCGAATGATGATCTAGGTGTTTTGTCAGAGGATTTGGCGTTAAGAGTTTTAATCGATTTGGTTCCAACACAAGCAGCGGTGCCGACAGAACGAACAGTTGAAACGCGTGGCATGGTTATTCACACGGCGGCCCCGATTCAGATGGGTCACACATCCACTGCATTAGTGGCAGGCATTTTATTAAACCGTAATTTGGAATTTATAGATACGATAAATGACTTAGTGTACCCTGCTGCTAGCCTAACGGACGGCAGTACAGGAACTGCTACGCTATTCTTGGAGGATGTACGCATAAGTACGAATGTGCGTTTATTTGAAAATGTACGCGCTTTGGGTACGCGCGTATCTGCTGTTGTGCGATCTGCCGTGCTGGATGAAGGTAAAGTCTGGTTAGACCGTGCTTTTGTTGTGAATGATTGGTATATTTCTGCCTATGAACCCATCATCGATAGCCATGGGCAACGTATTGGGATGCTGTACGTTGGCTTCCTTGATACACCATTTAGAAATGCCAAAGCGTGGACACTGTGGACGACTATTGGTGCTTTACTTGCGGCTGTTGCATTATCGGTTCCAATCTTTCTTAGATGGGCAGGTGGAATATTTCGGCCCTTGGAAAAGATGTTGAAAACAATGAGTAAAGTTGAAGGTGGAAAGCTTGGAGCGCGTACAGGTTTACAACAAAGCGATGATGAAATTGGGCAAGTTGCATCGCATCTTGATGAGTTGCTAGATCAGATTCAAGAGCGTGATAGCCGTTTGCGCGGCCTTGCTGACGAATTGAATGATCGTGTTAAAGAACGTACTGTTGAACTGACGGATGCAAATAAGCGACTTGAAGCTACGACAAAGCAATTGGTTGTATCTGAAAAACTTGCAGCGATTGGTGAAATTACAGCTGGTATTGCGCATGAAATCAACAATCCAATGGCCGTGATTCAAGGTAATATAGATGTTGTTCGTCAAGAGTTAGGGAATTCTGTTGATAGCGTAGAAACTGAGTTCAAACTGATTGATGAACAAGTCCATAGTGTCAACATATTGGTCAGTAAGTTGCTACAATTTGCACGCCCAGACGAATTCTCGGATTCTGTTGAGTTGCAATCTCCTGATGCTGTTTTGTCTGATTGTTTGGTTTTAGTTCAGCACTTGATGAATAAGGTGCATGTAAAAGTTGAGCGCAGTCAAAAAGCAGACGGTTTAATTATGATGAACCGAACTGAGTTGCAGCAAGTTCTGATCAATTTAATTGTAAATGCGATCCAAGCCATGCCTGATGGTGGGGTACTCTGTTTGGCGACCAAGAATGAGAGTTTTGAAGGTGCTTCTGGTATCACAATTATGATCGAAGATACTGGGCAAGGGATGCCCAAACATGTTTTGGAAAAGATTTTCGACCCGTTTTTTACAACAAAACAACGCGAAGGAACTGGGCTTGGTTTATCGATCAGCCAAACCATAATTAAGCGATATAGCGGGCTGATCTCAGCAACCAGTAAAGTTGGTTCAGGGACAGCGTTTTCTGTATGGATACCTATCAGCGAAGGGTAAAACTAATCATCCAATGATCCATGAATTGCAAATTGTGCAATATCAGCATCTTCGCTTTTAATCGTACGGAATTGTTCATTAACACCAGCTTCCGTCAGTTCGCGGCTGACTGCAATTAATGTATTGGGATCATGATCCACACATAAGTCTAACGCATGTTCCATTTCCTGTTGTGCAACAGGTAGCGCTGCTTCAAGGGATGGAGCTCCATACATATCGACAAAATATTGTGCCAGCCGTTCTGTTAAACTTTCCAGTTCGGATTGTTCTATTTGTGTAACGGCCACAAAAGTTGCACGCCCAAATGTATCAAGCCCTAACCAGCCATTGCTAAAGGCTTGGCGGTTCTTGCCCTTTAGATCTGCCTCTGACCAATCGGAGAACTCAAAGCCCCCACTGATAGCCCATTCGCCAGTGCGTGCTGCAAAATGAAAAACATTGCGATCACTTTCATCGAAATGGATTGTTCTTGCCAATTTCATGATGTGGCCTCGTTTTTCAAAAGAGATGTGAGTGGGATGAGTGTAGTTGTTTCATCAGATCGCAGCAGCATACCAAAAGCTTCATCTATGCCTAAGAATGTGCCCGATAAGTGCGTATTGTCATGGGTGATGTTGATATCTTCCCCAATACCTTGAGCCATTGTACGCCACTCAGTATGTAAAGGTGCAGCACCTTCATCAGACCAACGGTTGATCCATACTAAGCTGTGACGAGACCAGCTTTCCAATAATCGGGTTGGGTCAACTTCAATGCAACCTTCTTGTAAAAGCGTTGTTTGATCTGGTGTATCGCCACCACCGTGATCATCTGCTGGAACCAATGGGATTGTTAAACCAACCACTAGCCAATCTGGTGTTTCTTTTGGATCATTACAAGACGCAGCCATTTCAAGGTGCCCACATGTAGCACCATTTACCATGATTTGGCCGTGCCAATCTAAATGTACTGCAACCTCTGGTGGGGCTAATGCACCAAGGGCATTTGAATACCCAATGCCGCAAGCAATCATCATAGCTGTCGCTTGTTCTAATGATACTTCTGGCGCAAAAATAAAGGCCGCCCGTAAGTATTCCGTGGATATGTTGTGAACGATCGTCCCTGCATCGCACCCTAAAGTTGCCATTGATATTGCTTTATCGAAGGGTACGATATGTTTTGCGACTGCTTCACCCGTTAAGAGGGGAGGAAACGTTGGTTCTGGTGTCATGCGTGTCCATCATCAATCATTTTACGCGCAATTGTGCGAAACGCCTGCGCTTGTTTCGAGTTTGGCTTAGACACAACAATAGGGGCGCCGCCGTCACTCGCAAGTCTGATATCAATGTGCAGTGGAATTTCCCCCATAAAAGGCGCATTTAGCTTTTCAGCTTCAGCAGTCACTCCGCCATGCCCGAAGACATGTTCTTCATGTCCACATTGCGAACAAATGTGGGTCGACATGTTTTCAATCATGCCAATCACAGGCGTTCCCAGTTTGTCGAACATGTCCAAAGCTTTTCGTGCATCGATCAAGGCAACGTCTTGGGGCGTGGACACAACCACAACACCTGTAACCTCAGCTTTTTGAGCTAATGTCATTTGAACATCACCCGTACCAGGGGGCAGATCGACGATCAATATATCTAAAGCACCCCATTGCACTTGGCTCATCATCTGTTGCAAAGCGCCCATCAGCATGGGCCCGCGCCATACAACAGCTTCATCTTCGCGTGTCATTAAACCAATAGACATCAATGTAACGCCGTGATTGCGCAAAGGTAGGATTGTGGTGCCATCAGGGGATGATGGTCGCCCAGATATGCCCAGCATGCGCGGTTGTGAAGGACCATAAACATCGGCATCTAACAGCCCAACTTTGCGTCCTTCGGCAGCTAAGGCCGCAGCTAGGTTTGCAGAAACAGTAGATTTGCCAACACCGCCTTTGCCTGATGCCACAGCAATGATCCGATCAATGCCTGGAATTTTTTGTGGTCCAGTTGGTTCGGCTTTCTTTCCTGCGCCCAAATCTGGTGGGGCAGGGGCGGCACTGTGAGCTGTCATAACGACAGATACGGATGTTACTCCGTCTAGCGCCTCTAATTCCTGTTGTGCTTGTTGTTGCACTGGTTCCATTGCTTTTGAGCGGGCAGGATCAATTTCCAATACAAACCGTATTGCACCATCTGCCACGGTTAACGCGCGCACCATACCCGCTGTAACAATATCTTTGTTGCTTATGGGGTCGATGATGTTCCCAAGAATGTCTAAAACGACTTCACGTGTGGCGCTCATATCAGCTTTTACCTACGATACTGCCTTCAACCACATGTTCGATGTCTAAACCACCTACGGTCAACACCACTTTCGCTTGAAATGATTTACCTGCAGTTGCATCTTGACCTGCGGCGCGCATCGCTTCTTCTATAGCTTGCTGTGATGTTACGCCTACCTGTTTCAGGAATTTACGCATTGTCATGTTGAAGTCTTCATCACTCATTTTAGTGTCCTTTAAAGTCGTGGCTGTTGTTAGTGATCCTTGCGGACCTTTGGATAATCATCAGAGGTGCGAACTTTTGGGCGTTCCCCACCTTGGAATGGGTTGTTTGTGCTGTGGTACTGCGCGTTAATGCGACAGTTATCGCACATCTTGATTAGTTTTCCCGAGTCTGAAGCTGCAAACATCGAATGCTTGCCCTCTAGCTGTGCAACGATGCGGTCGATTGTTGATTTTACACCAAACAGGGCACCGCATTCGATACAGGCAAAAGGCTCTTCTTCGTGCAGAACCTCTTGGTTAAAGGCGCTATCGTCTAAATTCATTTGTGGTTGCAGGGTAATTGCATTCTCAGGGCAAACCGTTTCACAAAGGCCGCATTGTAAACATGCCGTTTCTTGAAAACGCAGTTGTGGCATGTCAGGATTATCACCCAACGCTCCTGATGGGCATAGAGAAGCACATGACAGGCATAATGTGCAGGCATCATTATCCACAATGACAGCACCATATGGAGCATTTTCAGGCAGTGCGATTGGCGCATCCATATCTGGTTGCAAAGCCTTTGCTGCCAAACGTGCTACATCACGGCGCCCCCCGATAGGTAGGATAGGATTTTCGACAGGGGCATAGACATCTGTTGTATAAAGCATCTCTGACAGTGCATCAGGATCAGTTACATCAATCAACGTTATTTGCGGCGCACCAGCAATTGCATTCACAATCTCTGCTTGACCTGTAACCACGTCTGTTTCTGTTTTAGGTGATATTAAAACGTGGACATTGGTAAATCCTGATCCAAGAGCAGCAAGCATTTCGGCATGACCAAAACCTGTTAAACTATCAACCTCTAATGGGATTACATCGGCGGGCAACCCACGGCCAAAGCGTGCGGTGAGCGAAATCATCTCGCCACCAAATTCTGCATCATGAACAAGTAGTTGCGGGGATGTACCACCAGCCTTTGCATAAGCTTTAGTAAGGTTTTGGATGCGGCGAAACAGGAATGATACGGGTGGTGCATCATATGTGATAGCTCCAGACGGGCAGAGTGCTGAGCAAGCACCACAGCCAGCACAGGCCATAGGGTCGATTAAAACATTATCACCGTCTGGTGTAATGGCGCTTGTCGGACAGATGTCCAAACAGTTGCTACACCCAGTTTGTTGAGCACGAGAATGGGCGCAAATGTGTGGATCGTATGTCAGGTAAAGCGGTTTTTCAAAGGTGCCAATCATGTGGGATGCTTCAAAAATACTCGCAGCTACAAGATTAGGGTCTTTGGGATCTGGCCTGAAATATCCATCTCTTTTCTCAGGTGCGGGAAATAGTGGTGTGCTGCCTGTCAGATCTAAGATGATATCGCATTGTGAAATAGCACCATCTTTGGGCTCAGAAAATGACATTGTGCCACGACCTGTTGTGTCTAATTCTTGGAATGCATCAATGCGAATATCGAAATTCCCCATGGTACCAGATGCAGATTTTAAAGAGCCCATGATCACATCATAATCCCGATCAAATGGCCCTTCTGGGGTATCTGTAAGCAGAGTTGTCACGCTTAAAATCGTACTTAATTGCTTTGCCGCATTCAGTGCGATCTCGGATGGCCCAATAATCAAACATAACCCTTCCGAAGTGACATCGACGGTCTTTTCAACCGGTTTTTCAAGCAGAGCATCGCTGAGTAAAGCAGCCATTTTTGGGCCTGCTTTTTCACCTTCATCAGACCATCCTGCGCGGTCGCGAATGTCTAAAAAATCTGGTGGTGGAACTTGTAATTCTTCGGCCAGTTCTTGAAACAATTCACGTTCTTGTAGGCAGGCGATAATCGTGTTCTCGCTCTCAATATGTTTTGCTGCTTCAGCTGTTTGATGCATACATAAGCCAGTATGGATACGCGAACAACCGACCCCACCAACTGTATCAAGAGCCTTGATGTCTATGGTTTGAGTATCAGAACAATCACACAAAATCAAAGTCTTAGTCATATATTTTTCCTGGCTTTCTGGCTGGGAATGAAACGTGTTAGGTGTCGAAACAAGCTCAGCATAGTCACGATTTTTCGGGCACGTAAAGAGACAAAAAAATCATATTTTTTGTGAGGCGTTTTTTTCGAGTTAGGAAACGATCATCAAATTCACCGAGTTTCGAAGCGATTCTTTGCATGCTTTCAGTATGTTTAATCTGCGATGGGTTTTAACGAAAACCAATGTGGACATTTTGACCTTTTCCCCGATTTAGCATCATCAAAAAATAGACATTATGACCGCCATGCAACTTTATGAACGATTGTTAACCTTTTTTGCAAATCAATGTTTGATGAATGCTGATTTTGCGTCCTAACTTTAGAAACCGATTGGTGCTGCTGTTCCAATTGGTCTGTTTGGGAGGACAGAAATGAGTTCAAGATCAATTTCAATGCCTGTGGGGGTCGTGGTGCGTAAAACACCTGGTGTGACCAAATGGGCAAAGTGGAATTGGCAAGCAATTGCAGTTTTGCCTGGTGCCGCTCAAGCGGATTGGTTGGAGATGCGCCGCGAAGGCGATGCTGTGGAATATCACGCTGGAACCCGAACGTTGGAATTGTACCGAACTGATACAGATGCATACCTTAGCGGCTTATCTTGCGAAGTGCCTATGATTTACGTCGTGATGCGGAATGCTGGTACGAATGATGAATTGGGGGATGTGGATTTATTGCTGGTTACAGTATCGCCCTATGAAGCCCAAGATTACATGGACAGCGGTGAAGAAGTTGTTGAGCCAATCCCAATGCCAGCGGCAATGATTGCTTGGGTGGCTGAGTTTATTGAAAAACACCACGAAGAAGAAGTTTTCATCAAACGTAAGCGGGATAAAAAACGCACGGATTTGGTAGAAGATGGCATTGGCGATCACCGTATCAAACAAACAACAGATGTGTACCGCGCTCCAACACGCAAAACGGGGGGCTATGTCCAATGAACCAACGGGATGATTTTTGGAACCGCCGCAAAAAAGCTGTTGAGGCCGAAGTCGAAGCTGAAATTGCACAAGAGAATGCGGTTCAAGAAGCTGAACAACTTGAAGCTTTGGAAGAGCAGTCTGACGAAGAAATTTTGGAAGAGTTGGGATTGCAAGATCCTGACACTTTAGAAGCTGGTGATGATTTTTCTGCCTTTATGGCAAAAGCAGTGCCTACGCGTATTCGTAACAAAGCTTTGCGTAAGCTATGGCTGAGTGATCCTAAACTCGCAAATTTGGATATGCTTGTGGATTATGGCGAAGATTTCACCGACAGCGCTATGGCTGTTGAGAATATTCAAACGGCCTATCAAGTGGGTAAAGGCATGTTGAAGCATGTCATGGAAGAAGCCCGTAAGGCTGAAGAAGCCGAAGCGAGAGAACATGAGATTGCTGAACCAGAAACTGTTTTATCCTTAGACGAAGGTGAAACAGAAGAATTGGAATTGGCTGCTGACGAAAATGAAGTGTCAATTATCGACGTTGAAGATCAAGAGATAATCGAAAACCCTGAAGAGGCAGACATCGCGTTTGCCCCCAAGAAAAGAATGCGCTTCGTGATTGAGGCTCAAGTTTAATTTCCGCTTATGCGGACAACAAGGAGGATAAAGTGCTGGCGACTGCATCAAACACTCAAATTGCTGAAGAAGATAAACTGCGTGCAGACCTTTATGATTACTTAGCGGCTTATTTAGCAGGCCCACCTTCAAAGTCTTTGATTAAGCAAACGACGACATTGAAAGGTGACGATAGTGATCTTGGTGTAGGCTTCAAAGCATTATCTCGTGTTGCGACATCGCAGAATGAAAAATCTGCAACCTCTGAATTTAATGCACTGTTCATAGGTGTTGGTCGCGGTGAATTACTTCCATATGCCAGCTTTTACCTGACAGGCTTTTTAAATGAAAAACCACTCGCTGCTTTGCGCAATGATATGACGTCGTTGCGGATTGCACGTTCCCCGAATGTATTCGAACCAGAAGATAATATCGCCAGCTTGTTGGAAATGATGGCTGGCATGATCACTGGACGTTTTGGCGAACCCGCCAGTTTGGATCAACAAAAGGACTTTTTTAACCGTCATATTGGCCCTTGGGCGGGACATTTCTTTTCAGATTTAGAAGGCGCAAAGAACTCGGTCTTTTACGCACCCATCGGAGCGATTGGACGTGTGTTTGTAGAAATAGAGCAAGAAGCATTTAGAATGATGGCAAGTTAATTGCCGTTTTAACCGATCAGCACATGCTGGTCACAATGAAGGAGAAGTCGAATGACCAAGAAGGATGAAAAGGCAGGCAGCAGCCGGCGTGATTTCCTGAAAATGGCATCGGTATCAGCACCAGCAGCCGCGGTTGCCCTTACAGGCGAAACAGCAGCAGCCGCTGAACTTGACCAACACGCAGGCGAAGGTCTGCGCGAGACAGCCCATACAAAGGCTTACTTAGAAAGTGCCCGTTTTTAGACGGACATCTTCAACAAAGAATAAGCGATGAGAGGTTGCGTGACGCCCAGACCATCGTGAAGGCGACTAAAATTAGAAGAGTACATAGCAAAATGGCAATTCTGCCAAAATAGCAATGGAGAAACTAAAATGCTCAGGAAAAAGACCAATGGGGTTGCGAGACGCCCCCAACGGGCAAGCCTCCTGTCAAAGGTATCAGAGAAATCTGTTGACCGTCGTTCGTTCCTTAAGGGATCGGGTCTTGCCGTAGGTGGCTTGGCAGCGATAGGCGCAACAGGGGGAACTGTTACTCAGGCTTCCGCCCAATCAGCCGTATCTGGCGCTGTTGAAACAATCAAATCAGTTTGTACCCACTGTTCCGTAGGTTGTACCGTCGTTGCAGAAGTGGAAAACGGTGTTTGGACAGGTCAAGAACCAGGCTGGGACAGCCCATTTAATTTGGGTGCACATTGTGCCAAAGGCGCATCAGTGCGTGAACATGCCCACGGTGAACGCCGTTTGAAATATCCAATGAAGCGCGAAGGTGGTGAATGGAAACGCATCAGCTGGGAACAGGCGATTGATGAAGTCGGCGATGGCATGATGAAAATCCGCGAGGAAAGCGGGCCAGACAGTGTTTATTGGTTGGGTTCAGCCAAACACAGCAACGAACAAGCGTATTTATTCCGTAAATTCGCTGCGTATTGGGGTACAAATAACGTAGACCATCAGGCGCGTATTTGTCACTCAACAACAGTTGCGGGTGTTGCTAACACATGGGGCTATGGCGCCATGACCAACAGCTATAATGACATCCACAATTCAAAAGCCATTTTCATCATTGGTGGTAACCCTGCAGAAGCACACCCTGTGTCGCTGCTACATTTGCTGAAGGCCAAAGAAGAAAACAATGCACCAGTCATCGTTTGTGATCCTCGGTTTACACGGACGGCAGCGCACGCTGATGAATATGTGCGTTTGCGTCCCGGTACAGATGTTGCTCTTGTTTGGGGTATCTTGTGGCATATTTTTGAAAACAAGTGGGAAGATGAAGAATTCATTCGAACACGTGTTTACGGTATGGATGAAATCCGTGCAGAAGTTGCAAAATGGAACCCAGAAGAAGTTGAACGTGTAACAGGTGCACCAGGCAGTCAATTACGCCGTGTAGCACATACACTTGCCAACAACCGTCCAGGCACTGTGATTTGGTGTATGGGTGGTACGCAACACACCAATGGTAACAACAACACACGTGCATATTGTGTGCTTCAGTTGGCTCTTGGTAATATGGGTACATCTGGTGGCGGTACGAATATTTTCCGTGGCCACGATAATGTGCAAGGCGCTACTGACCTTGGTGTTTTATCCCATACGCTACCAGGCTACTACGGTTTGAAAGCTGGATCATGGGCGCATTGGGGCCGTGTTTGGGGCGAAGATATGGATTGGCTGAAAGGTCAGTTTGCATCGTCCAAAGACGCGGATGGCAATGATAAGAGCCTGATGAACCTAACAGGTATTCCTGTAAGTCGTTGGATTGATGGCGTATTGGAAGATCCTGATAACATGGATAACCCGAACAAAGTTCGAGCTATGGTTTTCTGGGGTCATGCACCAAACTCGCAAACACGTATGAAGGAAATGAAAACGGCGATGGAGCAGCTTGATATGCTGGTTATCGTTGATCCATATCCAACAGTGTCTGCCGTTCTATCTGATCGTGAAGACGGTGTTTATCTGCTTCCTGCGTCGACACAGTTTGAAACACGTGGTTCTGTCACCGCTTCAAACCGTTCGTTCCAGTGGCGCGATAAAGTCTTTGATCCATTGTTCGAAAGCCTTCCTGACCATGTTATTATGGCGAAGTTCGCGAATAAATTTGGCTGGGCTGATCGTTTCTTCCGCAACATTGAAATGGAAGACGCTGAGACGCCAAATGTTGAAAGCATTACGCGTGAGTTCAACAAAGGTATGTGGACAATTGGCTACACAGGTCAATCACCTGAACGCATTAAGAAGCATATGGCGAACCAACATACGTTCGATCGCACAACGCTTAGAGCGGTTGGTGGTCCAGCAGACGGTGACTATTACGGTCTGCCTTGGCCAAGTTGGGGCACTGCAGAGATGAACCATCCTGGTACGCCAAACCTATATGATATGTCGAAACGCGTATCAGAAGGTGGCCTAACATTCCGTGCCCGCTTTGGTGTGGAACGTGATGGTGTGAACCTGTTGGCCGAAGGTGTTTATTCGAAGGACTCTGAAATTCAGGACGGTTATCCTGAGTTTACGATGGCCATGCTTAAAGAGCTTGGTTGGGACAGTGACCTGACGGATGAAGAACGCAGTGCGATTGAGGCTGTTGCTGGTGATAAGACCAACTGGAAAACTGACCTTTCAGGTGGTATCCAGCGGGTTGCAATCAAACACGAATGCGCGCCATTTGGTAATGCCAAGGCGCGCGCCGTAGTTTGGACGTTCCCAGATCCAGTGCCACTTCACCGCGAGCCACTATATACATCTCGTCGTGACCTTGTGGATGACTACCCAACATATGAGGATCGTAAAGCATACCGTTTGCCGACTTTATATGCATCCATCCAGAAAAAGGATTTCTCGAAAGACTACCCATTGATCCTGACATCTGGTCGCCTTGTTGAATACGAAGGTGGTGGTGATGAAAGCCGTTCCAATCCATGGTTGGCCGAACTTCAGCAAGACATGTTCGTGGAAATCAACATCCGTGACGCTAATAATTTAGGTGTCCGAGATGGCGAACAGGTTTGGGTTGAAGGCGCAGAAGGTGCCAAAGTCAAAGTGATGGCTATGGTTACGGATCGTGTCGGAGAAGGGGTTGCCTTTATGCCATTCCACTTTGGTGGGCATTTCGAAGGTAAGGACCTTAGGGATAAATATCCTGATGGTGCTGATCCTTATGTTCTGGGCGAGTCTGCAAACACGGCCTTCACCTATGGCTATGACAGCGTAACCCAAATGCAAGAGAGTAAGTGTTCTCTTTGCAAAATCTCAGCAGCTTAAGGAGGACTGAAAATGGCAAGAGCAAAGTTTTTATGCGATGCTGAACGTTGTATCGAATGCAACGCCTGTGTGACCGCCTGTAAGAACGAGCACGAGGTGCCTTGGGGTATCAATCGGCGCAAAGTTGTTACGATCAATGATGGTAAACCAGGTGAACGCTCGATCTCGGTCGCATGCATGCACTGCTCAGACGCACCTTGTATGGCTGTATGTCCTGTAGATTGCTTTTATCAATCCGAAGATGGGGTTGTGTTGCATTCAAAGGATCTGTGTATCGGTTGTGGGTATTGCTTCTATGCATGTCCATTCGGTGCACCGCAGTACCCACAAGCTGGTAACTTTGGCAGCCGAGGCAAAATGGACAAATGTACATTCTGCGCAGGTGGCCCAGAGGAAACTGGCTCACAGGCTGAGTTCCAGAAATATGGACGCAACCGGATTGCAGAAGGCAAATTGCCAATCTGTGCCGAGATGTGTTCAACCAAAGCGTTGTTAGCAGGGGACGGCGATGACGTTTCCTCTATCTACCGCGAACGTGTTGTTGCACGTGGCTTTGGAACTGGTGCTTGGGGCTGGGGTACAGCTTACGGCCTAAAGAACGGTGGCTAATATAGGGCAGGGTCATATTAGGCTCTGACCTCATATAAATGGGGCGGCATAGTTTCCCGCCGCCCCATTATCTAACATTCAATAGGTATTGACCGATGATTAAACGGATAGTCCTTTCAATCTTTATACTGACATTCCTTTCGCTGACTTCAAGCATTGTTGCGACAGCTCAAGAAGAGGGTACGAATGCGCGTGCTGCGACCGGTGGAGCACAATCATTAGAGGATATTCTTAATCGGCAAAAAGGTCAGAAAATTGATGACGAATTTAGAAGTGGCGCAACTGGTGATCCAGACTCTGCAGCCTCGATAGCATCACAACTTGGCACGTTAGGTGGCGTCTCTGATGCTGAAGTGTATCGTGCGCTACGATATGGAAGTGCTGATGTAAAAGTTTCTAATGATGGCCCAGCCTCAAAAGTTTTGATCCAAGATGGCGGCATGAAATGGTTAGAGTTTCGTCAGGGGCCGCTCAAAAATTATGGCGGATATCTTTTGCTCGGCGTGCTTATTTTGCTAGGCATATTCTATATTATTCGTGGTAAAATCATGATTGATGCAGGTCCATCTGGCGTCAAAATTCTAAGATTTGAAACAGCAGAACGATTTGCCCATTGGTTGATGGCAGGTTCATTCATGCTGCTTGCAATAACGGGATTGATTTCATTGTTTGGTCGCTTTGGCTTGATCCCTTTGATTGGCAAAAGTGCATATGCATTTATCGCAAATATCAGCCTCTTTATTCATAACTGGGTCAGTTGGGGGTTTATGCTGGGGTTGCTAATGGTTCTATGCATTTGGATCAAAGAAAATATTCCAAATAAGCATGATCTTAAGTGGCTGGCACAAGGTGGCGGTATACTTAAGAAAGGTGTCCACCCACCAGCAAAGAAATTTAATGCAGGTCAAAAAGTTATCTTTTGGATTGTGATGATATTTGGGGCTTCTATTTCAATGTCAGGGTTATCATTGTTATTCCCATTCCAAATCAACATGTTCGCATCCACATTTGAAATGTTGAACAATCTGGGGATCTCTAGCCTGCTAGGGTTGGGGGAGTTGAAAACAACATTAGCACCACATGAAGAAATGCAATATGCCCAGATGTGGCATGCAATTATTGCTTTTGTTTTCATCGCTGTCATTTTTGCACATATTTATATCGGTTCTGTGGGGATGGAAGGTGCAATAGATGCTATGACCTCAGGCGAGGTCGATGAACAATGGGCTAAAGAACACCACAGCCTCTGGGTCGAAGAAGTTAAACAGAAACAATCAAATAACGCGGCTCAACAAAGCCCCGCTGAATAGAGACAGATATATATGATCAGACGTAAGTTTTTAGCTTCATGCGTTCTTCTGTGCTTTTTTATGCCACATCTAGCATTTTCTGATGAACAGAGAATATTGGTTCAGTCTACGACTTCAACGCAAAACTCTGGCTTATATGATTATCTATTGCCGTTTTTTGAGAAAGAAACGGGTTATAGAGTAGACGTAGTTGCTGTTGGTACGGGGCAAGCTATCAAAAATGCTGAAAATGGTGATGCTGATGTTCTTTTGGTGCATGCAATGCAATCAGAATTGGCTTTTGTTGAAGAAGGGTATGGGGTTAACCGCCAAGATTTAATGTATAATGATTTTGTTATCATTGGCCCTAAATCGGATCCCGCAGGCATTCGAAAAGTTGATGCTATTAATGATGCTCTTAATGCTTTGAATAAGACGTCTTCAATATTCATTTCCAGAGGAGATGATAGTGGTACGCACAAAAAAGAACTGAGTTTGTGGGCGCAGAACAATATCACTCCAAATGGCAGCTGGTATCGTCAAGTCGGTGCTGGAATGGGAGCAACAATCCGTATGGCTGTTGAGTTAAAGGGCTATACAATTACAGATCGCGCAACATGGATTGCATTTCAGTCAAAAGGCGATCATCAAATCGTATTAAGCGGTCAGGAAGAGTTGTTTAATCAATATGGAGTTATCCCTGTTAGTAAACAAAAACATCCGCATGTGAATGCCAAAGGCAGTACAATTTTCATTGATTGGCTAACGAGTGTGCATGGTCAAAAACTAATTGCTGAATTTGAAGTGCAGGGCCAACAATTGTTTTTTCCAAACGCACATAAGACAGCCTCTAATTAAGGAGGTGCTCTAGGAACGCGATAGCTAACTTACAGAGCTATAGCGCATTGCCTGCGTGTCATGCATATCAAAATGCCGGGCTATGATCCGTGCAAGAACACGTTCATGTTCTGTTATTCTGAAACCATCTGAGTTTAGGGCAATGAAATCACCAAACTCTTTTTGTATTTGAAGTAGAGGATGCGTGAGTAGATCAAGATTCTCATATCCTTCATTTTTTAAGGCATCATAATTAACACTAAAGTTACACATAATCATTTCGATTGTGCGTGCGATTAATTTATCCTCTTGAGTGGTTTTAAGCCCCTTATGTGTTGCAAGCTGTTTGTTTTTTATAGCAATAGAATAATCTGCAGATTTAGGAGAGTTTTGAACAAATCCATTAGGAAGTTTTGAAATTGCGCTTGCGCCAATACCTACGAGGGTATCCAACGTGTCAGTCGTATAGCCTTGAAAATTGCGTTTTAATGTGCCGTTTTTTGCTGCAATCGACATAGTATCATGTGGTTTGGCAAAATGATCTATTCCAACAGAATGATACCCTTTGTCTTCTAATCTATCTGCCATGATTTTAAATAAGTCACGGCGTTCTGCCCCGTTTGGTAATATGCTTTCATCAATAAGTTTCTGTCGGTTTGCCATCCATGGTACATGAGCATACCCGTAGAGGGCTATACGGTCAGGCGCCATTTTTAAAACCGTATTTATTGTCTTGGTTACACTTTCGTGTGTTTGGTGTGGCAAGCCATAAAGTATATCCATATTTAATGAATTGACCTGCGCTGAACGCAGCATGTCAATACAGGCAAGTGTCGTATTTACGCTTTGAATGCGGCCGATTGCTGTTTGAACTTTGTTATCGAAATCTTGAACACCTATGCTAGCTCGCGTCATTCCTACCTTAGCCAATACATCAATCTTGTCTTGGTCTACTAATGTCGGGTCTATTTCTACTGAGAATTCGGTATTTTCATTAAAATTAAATGTTGTTTTAAGTTTTGTTGCTAATGTTTCAATTTGTTCTGGCGATAGGATAGTTGGTGTGCCTCCGCCCCAATGGACATTTCCAATTTTTACTTCATCTGGGAGGTTTCCCGCGATTAATGTGATTTCTTGCAGAATCAAATCCAAGTAAGCTGCAATTGGTGCTGGGGATTTGGTTCCTTGTGTTCTACACGCACAAAACCAACAGAGCCGTTCGCAGAATGGAATGTGGATATATATTGATATCGGCTTGTCGGCTGGCAAGCATCGTAATTGTTGCTGTGCGAAATCCGTGCCAATACCATCGTGGAAATGCACTGCAGTGGGGTAACTGGTGTAACGGGGAGCACGAGTATGGTATACGCCTAATTGTGCAAGTTTTGAATCGTATGTCATATGGCATAATACCGCGCTTGCAGTAGGGCGACTTGATCTGGATCAATTATTACTATTGAATAATTGTATGCAAGCTACACCTCAAATATCACAGAATAAAAAAGCCGATTCTTGTGCGGATTGTCCAATACAACACCGTGCTGTATGCGCATATTGCGAAAAAACAGAATTGCTCATGTTAGAAGCAATGAAGTCTTATAAAACTTATAATGCTGGTGAAACCATTATTATGGCAGGCGATGAGATGGAGTTTGTAGGGTCTGTTGTTACGGGTGTGGCTAGCTTATCGCAAACGATGGAAGATGGACGCCGGCAGATGGTTGGGTTGTTATTGCCAAGCGATTTTGTGGGTCGTCCTGGACGTGAATACGCAGCATTCGATGTCGAGGCGACAACAAGCGTTACATTATGTAAGTTTGCGCGTAGGCCTTTTGAGAAAATGTTGGAACAAACACCGCGTTTGCGTGAGCGCATGCTTGAAATGGCTTTAGATGAATTAGATGCTGCGCGTGAATGGATGCTTTTACTTGGGCGTAAAACAGCACGCGAAAAAATATCGAGTTTACTGATGATAATTGCGAAACGCCAAAATACGCTTGTACAGATAGAGCAGGCTAGCAATCTGAAATTCGAGTTGAGTTTAACGCGTGAAGCTATGGCTGATTATTTAGGCTTAACGCTTGAGACTGTGAGCCGGCAGATCAATGCATTGAAAAAAGATGGCGTCATCAGTTTAGAGAAAAAACGTCATGTTGTCGTAAAAGACGTCAACCGTTTGCTGAATGAAACAGGCGACGATGCTGATGGTGGGTATTTCACTTAGTAAATGAGATAACTATTGAGCCATCAGTATAGGTATATCACTTTTGTGCATCATTTCACGTGTGGCACCGCCAAAGAAAAATTCTCGAAGTGGTGAGTGGCTATAGCCACCCATGATAATTAAATCGGCATTTAAATGTTTGGCTCGCGTACGAATTTCATCTGAAACTTTTGGCAGAGTCTTTGGCAAGATGTTGATGTTACTGTTGATCCTATGACGCGACAGAAAGAGTGCCAGTTCTGTTGTGCTTCCCTGCACATCTTTTTTGTTTTTGTTACAGACAGTGATGACATCAACATTTTCAGCTTGGCGTAGAAAAGGCATTGCTGCGCGAACTGCATGTAATGATTCATCACTACCATCCCAAGCGATGACGGCATTCATATTTACTTTGTTTTGCATCGTTTCTGGAACGATTAAGATCGGGCATGCAGAAGATAATAGTGTGCCCTCGGTAATCTTTTCATCGGCTGTTCCGCGATCTGACCCAAAAGGTTGGGGTAAAACAACAAGATCGCAAAAACGTGCTGCGTTGGCCATAAAACCGCCAAGCTGATCACGGTTTAGAATAGGGGCTTCGACGCTAAATGATATACTGCAATTTTTGGCTAGCTTTTCGGCCTCGGGCTTTAGTTTATCGACCTTTTCCATGGCCCCTTCACGCTCACTTATGCTCAGTGATGTTGGAAGCTCTGAATATGGAAACCCATCGTGACTGGGTACTCTAATATATGCGGGGCATATGATGTGCAGATGACCATCCGCTGCTGATGTGAGTTCCATTGCCGTGTTTAAAGCGGCTAGACTGCTTTTCTTACCGTCCCAAATTCCAAGTATAGATTTATAACTCATATCAAAACTCCTCAGTATTAGAAGAAGGACTAATCTTAAACGGTTCTTAAAACTTTGATCTGGATCAAAGAACGAATGCGATTTCTTACGCATATGTTGTTCAGAACAGGACAACGAAGGCCTTGATATGGATATTTTGAAAATTTTAACTTTTGCGTTCATAACTCTGTTTGCAGTTATGGCAGCTAATTTTGGTTTGGATTGGGCATACTCAATACATGCCTTTATTATAGCGCTTTGTGCGTTCTATATGTTCATCCGCAGTGTGCGACAGGTCGGTGAGCCTATCGCTGTTACATCAACAGGATATCAAGACGATGTTGTGCGTGCGGGTGTGATAGCAACTTCTTTTTGGGGTTTGGCAGGCTTTCTTGTTGGGGTCTATATCGCATTTCAATTAGCATTTCCCGCTTTGAACCTTGATTTACCTTTTACAACTTTTGGGCGTTTGCGTCCTTTACACACATCTGCTGTTATTTTTGCGTTTGGGGGTAATGCTTTAATCGCAACGTCTTTCTATATCGTTCAGCGAACATCTGGCGCGCGCCTCTGGGGTGGTAACCTATGCTGGTTTGTCTTTTGGGGATATCAGTTGTTTATCGTGTTGGCTGCAACAGGGTATCTGCTGGGTGCAACACAATCAAAAGAATATGCAGAGCCAGAATGGTATGTGGATATTTGGCTTACCCTTGTTTGGGTTGCGTATTTGGCGGTATTTTTAGGAACGCTTATCAAACGTAAAGAGCCGCATATATATGTCGCAAACTGGTTCTTCTTAGCTTTTATCGTAACTGTGGCAATGCTGCATATCGTTAACAATCTGAGCATGCCTGTTTCAATATTTGGTTCTAAGTCTGTGCAGCTATTCTCTGGTGTCCAAGATGCTTTGACCCAGTGGTGGTATGGCCACAATGCAGTTGGCTTCTTCCTGACTGCTGGTTTTCTAGGGATGATGTATTACTTTGTGCCTAAGCAAGCAAATAAGCCTGTGTTTAGCTATAAACTATCTATTATCCACTTTTGGTCTTTGATTTTCCTCTACATCTGGGCAGGCCCACACCATCTGCACTACACTGCGCTTCCTGATTGGGCACAGACGCTTGGTATGGTGTTTTCCATTATGCTTTGGATGCCAAGCTGGGGCGGTATGATCAACGGTTTGATGACCTTGAACGGCGCTTGGGATAAATTGCGGACTGATCCAGTACTAAAGATGATGGTGATCAGCCTTGCATTCTATGGCATGTCCACATTTGAAGGCCCCGTAATGTCTATCAAAGTTGTGAACTCACTGTCACACTATACAGACTGGACAATTGGGCACGTACATTCTGGCGCGCTTGGTTGGAACGGTATGATCACATTTGCAGCGCTTTATTACCTAACTCCACGTCTATGGAATCGTGACAGTTTGTATTCTTTAAGCATGGTAAACTGGCATTTCTGGTTAGCGACTATCGGCATTATTTTCTATGCCGCATCTATGTGGGTGACTGGTATTATGGAAGGCTTGATGTGGCGCGAAGTTGATGCACAAGGTTTCTTGGTAAATTCTTTTGCGGATACGGTCGCAGCTAAATTCCCAATGTATGTCGTCCGCGGAACAGGTGGCCTGATGTATCTGGCCGGTGCGATTATCATGTGCGTAAACCTGTGGTTAACAGCCACAGGAGCTGGTGAACGGAAACATACATCTAATACTGCTTCTGCAGTTCCAGCTGAATAAGGAGCAAGCCCATGTCTTTTTTAAAAAATCACAAAAAAGTAGAGCGTAACGCAACCCTTTTAATGGTGCTTAGCCTTGGTGTCGTCTCTATCGGTGGTATCGTCGAAATTGCACCATTGTTTTACTTGGAAAACACGATCGAGAAAGTAGAAGGGATGCGCCCTTACACACCATTGGAGCTAGAAGGGCGCAACATTTATATTCGTGAAGGTTGCTATACGTGCCACAGTCAAATGATCCGCCCATTGCGAGATGAGGTAGAACGCTATGGTCATTACTCATTGGCAGTTGAAAGCGTATACGATCATCCGTTCCAATGGGGATCAAAACGAACTGGACCCGATTTAGCACGTGTTGGCGCGCGTTATTCAGATGAGTGGCATGTTGATCACTTGGCGGATCCACGATCGGTTGTACCTGAAAGCATTATGCCGACTTATGGGTTTTTGTTGAATAACAAGTTGAAACCAGAAGAGAGTAAAGCTTTGTTGATTGCCAATTCTCGTGTTGGTGTTCCCTATACAGAGGAAATGATCGAAAACGCTGAAGCTGATTTTAAAGTCCAAGTCGATCCTGATGGCGATTGGGAAGAAATGGTTGCACGTTATCCCAAGGCACAGGTTCGTAATTTCGATGGACAAGATGAGTTAACCGAAATGGATGCATTGGTCGCATACTTGCAAATGCTTGGTACGCTCGTCGACTTTTCCACATTCCAACCTGAAATAAGTCGATAGGAGGTCATTATGGATACATATTCTATATTAAGAGAGTTTGCTGATAGCTGGGCTCTGCTTGCAATGATGGCTTTCTTTATTGGTGCTATATTGTTGTTGTTTCGTCCTGGAGCAAAGCAACAGCATATAGATGCAGCCAATATTCCTTTCAATGAAGAGCAATACAAAGATAGTTCGACATCTAACAAACGCTCAAAGTCCAACAAAAAGTTGGAGGTGTAAAATGCGCAAGAAGAAAATGAATGACGAAGATTATCCAACAACTGGCCATGAATGGGACGGTATTCGTGAATATGATAAACCAATGCCAAGGTGGTGGTTGTGGACGTTTTATCTGACTATTGTTTTTTCAGTCGGATATGTGATTGCATATCCCGCAATACCTTTATTGAAAGGTGCAACTCCAGGATTGTTAGAGTATTCGTCACGCGGAGAAGTTCGTGAGAATATTGAGCTTGTGAATGGGCAAAATGCGGCCATTGAGGCCAAGCTATTGGCCACACCATTGGCGGAAATCTCTGCTGATCCAGAACTATCGCGGTTTGCTACAGCTGGTGGTGGTGCTGTCTTTAGAACATATTGTGCGCAGTGCCATGGTGCGGGTGCACAAGGTTTTAAAGGTTATCCAAATTTGCAAGACGATGATTGGTTATGGGGCGGGAACATAGAGTCTATTGCACTCACTGTTCGCCACGGCATTCGCCATGATGCAGATGAGGACACAAGGTATTCTGAAATGCCTAAGTTTGGTGAGATTTTGGAAAGCGAAGAAATTGCAAATTTAGCGCAATATGTGTCGTTAATTTCTGGGCAAGAATATGACAAGGCAGCAGCAGCGCAAGGCAAGATTTCGTTTGGTGATAATTGTTCTTCTTGTCATGGGGACGCTGGATTAGGGGACGTAGAACAAGGTGCTCCGAATTTAGCTGATGCACTTTGGCTCTATGGTGGTGATGTTGAAACAGTCACAGAATCCATAACAAATAGTCGCTTTGGTGTAATGCCAGCATGGCAAGGGCGCATTACAGAAGCTCAAATCAAACAAGTGACATTCTACGTACATCAACTTGGTGGCGGAGAATAAGGTTCCCTTCCACGAACCTTCACCAGCCCTGTCCTGTTCAGATTAGGGCTGGTGTAAAATTATCAAACTTGATCTACATCATGGATGGAATTTTGTATCCAGATAATAGTCATAGTGAACAGGACAAAAGGGTATCCTTATGACAACCCAAACAGAGCAACCACCTCGGTTATTTGAAGGGCGCGAACCAGTTTTCCCACAACGGGTTAGTGGTTGGTACCGCCGCTTAAAGTGGTGGCTGATGATTTTCACACTGGGAATATACTATATCACCCCATGGATCCGTTGGGACAGAGGGCCGAACCTACCAGATCAAGCTGTTTTAGTTGATATGGCGAATGCTCGGTTTTTCTTTTTCTGGATCGAAATTTGGCCGCATGAACTATATTTTGTGGCTGGTTTGCTTATTATGGCGGGTCTGGGTCTGTTCTTATTCACTGCTGCTTTGGGGCGTGTTTGGTGTGGCTATGCATGCCCACAAACGGTTTGGACAGATTTGTTCATATTAGTCGAGCGATGGGTGGAAGGTGATCGCAACGAACGTATCAGACTTTTGCGTGCGGATATTAGTTTTCGAAAAACACGTTTGCGTCTTACGAAGTGGACCTTATGGCTTATAATCGCGATTGCCACAGGTGGCGCTTGGGTTTTTTATTTTGCTGACGCGCCAACATTATTTCATGATTTAATTACTGGGAATGCTGCATTTGTTGCCTATGGAACGATTGCTGTTCTTACCGCTACAACATTTATTTTTGGTGGATTTTTAAGAGAACAAGTTTGCACATATATGTGCCCTTGGCCTCGCATTCAGGCTGCAATGATGGATGAAGATTCTCTGACGGTCTCTTATCGTGATTGGCGCGGGGAACCACGTGGTAAGTTAGGTAAGGCAGAGGGTGATTGTATTGATTGCATGGCATGTGTGAATGTATGCCCGCAAGGTATCGATATACGGGATGGCCAGCAGGTGGAATGTATTACCTGCGCACTATGTATAGATGCTTGTGATACTATGATGGAAAAGATTGGCAAGCCGCGGGGGCTTATCGATTACTGTGCTTTAAGTGATGAACCTTTGGAACGTGCTGGCAATCCTCCCAAATCAATTTGGAATCATGTTCTACGTCTGCGTAATTTTATTTATTTTGGATTATGGGCAAGTATTGGCGTCGCTATGGTTGTGGCGCTTTTTATCCGATCAGATTTTTCAGCTACGATTAAACCAGACAGAAACCCGCGTTTTGTAAAGTTATCTGATGGGTCTGTACGCAATGCGTATGATTTAAAAATACGGAACCAATCTGGGCAAGAACGGGTATTTCATATATCAATTAAAACCGAAGAACCCTTGCGTTTAGATCTTCAAGGTACAGATGAATTGAATGTTGTCGTGCCTGCAGACGAGATACTACATCAACGAGTGTATATTGTCGCGAAGCCAGAGCATAATTCAAGCCAGATAGACAGTTCTGATGTACGATTTTGGGTTGAAGACCGAAGTACTGGTGATCGTGCGCATACTGACAGCTTTTTCGCAGGAGATGCAAAATGACCGAGACGCATATACGACGCCCTTTGTCTGGACGTAAAGTAGCACTGATGTTTTGTGGAGCATTTGCGACGATAATTGGAGCTAATTTGGCTTTGGTATATTCTGCCGTTGGGTCTTTTCCTGGCTTGGAAACCAGACAGCCCTATATTGAGGCACAAAGTTTTGAAACACGCAGATTGGCGCAAGAACGATTAAGCTGGGTAACTGATGTTTCGTATTCTAATGGTCGAATTGTGCTGGACTTAAAGCATAGCAACGGTAATGCCGTTGTTATTCCAGGTGTTTCTGCAAGGGTCGGTAAGGCAACATCGTACCAATCAGACCAAATTTTGACACTTGAATTCGACGGAAAGAAATATGTTGCCGATATAGATTTGCCAAAAGGAAACTGGCAAGTGCAACTGCGCGCTAAGGCGCTTGATGGTACCGATTTCCAAAGAACTATACCGTTGTTGATTTTGGATGGTGGAACATGACGACCACTGCTGCTTGTCCCGCCTGTGTGGGTGTTCCCCATGATTATATTGAACAGACGATCGAAGATGCTAATACCTTAGAATTATCTGTGCCAACAATGCATTGTGCAGGGTGCATGAGTACGATTGAAAAGGGTCTTATGGCCTTTGAAGATATCGATGTCGCTCGTGTGAACTTATCACTTAAACGGGTTGCCGTGCAGCATCGTATAGCAGATTTGGCTGAAGATACGATTTTGGATCGTTTAGCTAACCTAGGGTTTGAGGCCCACTATCTTGATAGTAAATCCTTAAAACAGCAATCAGATGAGACTTCGCGCGCTTTACTTATCAAATTAGGCGTTTCCGGTTTCGCTGCAATGAATGTGATGTTGTTATCTGTATCAGTCTGGGCTGGTGCAGAAGGTATCACACGCGACTTTTTACATTGGGTTTCTGCGGCTATTGCTTTGCCGACAGTTGCATATGCATCGCAACCTTTCTTTAAGAACGCTTGGGCTGCTTTATCCGTAAAACGTTTGAATATGGATGTCCCGATTTCCTTGGCGATTTTGCTGGCATGTGCCTTGTCGCTATATGAAACCATATACAGTGGTCGACATGCTTATTTTGATGCGGCTCTATCACTGACGTTTTTCCTCTTAGCTGGACGTTATTTAGATTATCAAACACGTGCAAAAGCACGCTCTGCTGCAGTTGAGTTGTCTGCATTAGACGTTCAACGCGCGCAGCTTGTCGAAGAAAGCATAGTTAAAACGGTTCCCGTTGAAACTTTGTGTGTAGGAGATCGTATACTCGTACGTCGCGGGGCGCGTATCCCAATAGATGGAACTGTTGCCGATGGCCGTAGTGAATTGGATGTATCGCTTCTAACAGGCGAAACGATGCCTGTTCCGGTGAATGTTGGTGATGTAGTTTATAGCGGCACTATTAATATTGGCGCACCATTTTATGCGAGTGTTTCCAAAACGGGGCAAGGAACGAAACTCGCTGAAATAAAAGCATTGGTTGCGACAGCTGAAACACTGAAAACTAAATACACAACCCTCGCAGACCGTGCTGCACAATTTTATGCACCCGTTGTGCATTTATTAGCATTAGCTGCATTCATTTTTTGGCAGCTTTGGTCTGGTGATACGCGCTTAGCTATTGGTATTGCAACGGCTGTATTGATCATCACTTGTCCATGTGCATTAGGTTTGGCTGTTCCTGCCGTTATGACAGCTGCAAGTGGTAGGCTTTACCGTGCAGGGATACTCATCAAAGATGGTGCTGCATTAGAGCGATTAGTCGATGTTGATACAGTCATTTTTGATAAAACAGGCACTTTGACGACTGGTGAAATGACTGTGTGTGATGCACCAACAGGGTATAGATTACAGATTGCTGCAAGCTTGACTCGTCATTCTGATCACCCTCAATCACAAGCGATTTTAAAATATTATGGTGACAAAACTATATTGCCACTTTCAGATATCGAAGAACTTCCAGGGCAAGGTTTGCAATGCAAACTGAACGGAGAACGCATCCAATTAGGCCGCGCTGATTGGATCGGAGTTAAAAATAAACCAGATTATGTACAATGCTGGCTTGCAATTGGTGATGAGGAGCCTGTGCCATTCTTATTCGAAGATACATTAAAAGTGTCTTCAGCTGCGTCTATATCGCAGCTTAAAGAGCTCGGTTTAAATGTTGTTTTATTATCAGGAGACACACAATCAGCGACAGATATGCTTGCTGAAAAATTAAATATTGATACTGCAATCGGGAGCACGCTTCCGGATCAAAAGTTGTCTATTTTGAAAAGCTTTGGCGACAACACCTTAATGATTGGGGATGGTTTGAATGATACAGCCGCTTTGGCTGCCGCTGGTGTTTCTATGTCTCCTGCAAAAGCGATTGATGCTGCACGTGCCGCTTCTGATTTTGTGTTGCTAAAAGATGATCTGACTTTAATTACCGAATGTATTGTATTGGCTAAGTCTGCCAAGCAGAGAATATTAGAAAATTTTGCAATTTCGGCTGGTTATAACTTTGTTGCTATTCCCATTGCATTACTTGGCTTTGCCACACCATTACTGGCTGCAATTGCAATGTCTGCGTCCTCAATTTGTGTGTCTTTAAATGCATTGAGACTGGTAAAGGAAAAGTAATGTCGGTTCTTTTATACCTTATTCCATTGTCGTTGATTTTAGGTGGTGTTGGATTGCTTGCCTTCTTCTGGGCTATCAAATCGAAACAATTCGACGACCCTGAAGGGAATGCCAATCGTATTTTGATGGACGATGACGATCCAATATAAAATAATGTAACTTATCTCGTATGTGTTTGGAAAAACACATGTAATTTTCAACCATTATTTGCAAATAAATTTGATCCTATTGTTTGGCCAAGGGAGCGTAATTTTATAATCCTGCAGTGTGATGGTGACGTTGAAATCTATAAAATGGCTCAATTTGTTGATAAATAACCGATAAATATTACGTGCAAGGCTATTTCAGCGTTCAGTATAAGTTATTATGATTAAATAATTTATTCGTATCTTTTGCATACAATAGAATACTGTTTGTTGAATTTAAATAACATACGTTATTATTAGACAATATGATAACGATATGTTTTTGTGCGCAGAATCAGTTTGAAAACTGATCATTTTTTATAACCTAAAAGGATAAACGCGCATGGCACGTGTAAAAGAACCGTCGTTTCGTCAATCAGTTGATATGATGTTTGAAAAAGCAGTCTCTCTTATGGATTTATCTCCTGGGCTGCAAGAAAAAATACGTGTCTGTAATTCTACATATACTGTCCGGTTCGGTGTGAAATTACGCGGAGATATTCATACATTTACAGGCTACCGCTCTGTACACTCTGAACACAAAGAGCCTGTAAAAGGCGGTATTCGTTTTGCAACATCTGTGAACCAAGATGAAGTAGAAGCTTTGGCCGCCTTGATGACATATAAATGCGCATTGGTTGAGGCACCGTTTGGTGGGTCCAAAGGTGGTCTACATATTGACCCGACACAGTGGGAAGAAGATGAAATGGAACGTATTACACGTCGTTTCGCCTATGAGCTGATGAAACGCGATTTAATACATCCATCGCAGAATGTGCCTGCACCTGACATGGGAACTGGAGAACGTGAAATGGCTTGGATCGCAGACCAGTTTCGGCGAATGAATACGACGGAGTTGAATTCTGAGGCTTGTGTTACTGGTAAGCCGTTGAACAAGGGCGGTATTGCTGGCCGTGTAGAAGCGACTGGTCGCGGTGTGCAGTATGGGTTGCAAGAATTTTTCCGTCATCCAGATGATGTTAAAGCGGCCAATATGTCAGGTACGCTTGATGGTAAACGTGTGATTGTCCAAGGATTTGGTAATGTGGGGTATCACGCTGCAAAATTCTTAGCCGAAGAAGATGGGGCTTTGATTACTGCAATCATTGAACGTGATGGTGCAGTTATAAATGACAAGGGAATTAATATTGAAGAACTTCTTTCACATATGAGGACCACAGGCGGTGTGAAAGATTTCTCTGGTGGAGAGTATGTAGAAAATGGTTCAGCGGTTCTGGAAAAAGACTGCGATATTCTGATCCCGGCTGCTATGGAAGGTGTGATTAATCTGTCAAATGCCGACCGAATTTCAACACATCTGATTATTGAAGCTGCAAATGGGCCTGTTACAGCGGGTGCAGATGATGTTTTGCGTAAAGCTGGGGTGATAATTATCCCAGATATGTATGCAAATGCTGGTGGTGTGACTGTGTCATATTTTGAATGGGTGAAAAATTTGAGCCACATTCGTTTCGGTCGTATGCAGCGCCGCCAACAGGAAGCTAGTAATATTTTACTGGTAAAAGAGATGGAACGTTTGGTTGGTAAGCCTGTTTCGGATGATTTTAAAGCGAAGTTTTTCCAAGGTGCTGGAGAGTTAGAATTGGTACGCTCTGGTTTGGAAGATACAATGCGTACATCTTACCAGTCTATGCAGTCTGTTTGGCATTCGCGCAATGATGTAGATAGCCTTCGTACCGCTGCGTATTTGGTTTCATTGGATCGGATTGCTGGTAGTTATAAAGCGCTGGGTCTATAATCTTAGAAAGGGGATGACCCATCCATCCGAGCTTTTAGATCTTGATAGGATTTGATATTTTCGGCGGCGGTTTCGCCGCCTTCTATCACCAACAAATGAAGCAAGCTTTCTAGAATAGCAAGCACACCTAGGTAACATGCGAACTCATGAGGACTTTCCATTTCAGCTGTTAAAACCGCATCTGGTTGTAATTCTGACAAGGGAAGCTGAGAGTCAGTGATGACAAGTAGTTTTAACCCTTTTTTGCGGGCAAATTTGCAGGCATTTACGGTGATCTGACTGTAGGGCATAACTGTGATTGCCAGTAAGGCATCTTGATCATTAGCAAAGTTTAAATCATCAATCGGGTTTGCCATATCACGAGGAATAAACTGTACATTTGGTAAAACCAATCTTGCAACGTGCTGAAAATAATAAGCTAAAGCATAACTGGCGCGTGTTGCGGTTACATAAACAGTACGTGCTTTTGTTAATTCTGTAATAAATGCCTCTGCACGCTCAGGCGTCACTAGTCTTAAGCTATTACTCAAGATGGACATCGAATTCTCAGCAGAGCGTGCCAATGCAGATCCAGTATCTCCTTGCTCGTGAAGCTTATCCAACCAGTCAGATGATAGGTTTGTGGATGAAGCTGTACGTAGAGCGCGTTTAAAGGGATCGCGAAATTCTTCAAAACCTTCATATTCTAATTCGCGCGCAAGGCGCACAAGAGAATAGGTGCTGACACCAGATTTTTCTGCGGTCATTCTGATGGGATCAATGCCGAAATCTGTCGGGTTATCGATGATATATTTTGCAGCGCGCTGTAATGTTGGCGCGAGATAACTATAGTTTTGCTGCATTTTCTTAAGCAGCTGATTTAAATGCGTTGTTCCCATATAAAAGGTCTTAGTCTGTAATTGACTAATTTTCTAGTGTAGTTTCATGATCCTTAATTTTGATAGACTCATCACAGGTTCGTTAGGCATAATTTTAGGGGTTGATAATTATCTACCAACTAGTAGGTTGAGTGAAATATAAATACACTAAGATGGAGAGAGTTATGAAAATTTATGATGTAGCAGCATTCCCAAACCCAGCACGTGTTCGCATTGCTTTGGCTGAAAAAGGTGCAACAGACCAAGTGGAATTCATTGATGTAGATGTAATGGGGGGTGAGCACCGTTCAGAAGAATTCTGTGCAAAAAATCCCGATGCGTCTGTTCCATGCTTGGAGCTTGAAGATGGAACCTACATTTCGCAATGTACGGCAATAACTGAGTATATCGACGGCCAATTCACGGGTACATCTTTGTGTGGGAATACCCCAAAAGAACGTGCGGTAGTGCATATGATGAATCGCCGTGCAGAAGCGAATTTGTTGGATGCTGTTGGCGCATACTTTCATCATGCAACCGCTGGCCTTGGCCCAGATTTAGAAACAAATCAGAATAAAGAATGGGGTTTGGCACAACGTGAGAACGCTACATCTACGATGAAATATCTGGACGGTGTACTGGCAAACAATGCATACTTAGCGGGTGATAATTTCTCTATGGCTGACATCACAGCTTTTGCAGGTTTAGCCTTTGCTGATTTTGCAGAAGTTGAAGTACCAGCATCATTGGAAAATCTAACAGCATGGCGCGCGAAAGTTGCCGCACGTCCAAGCATTGCAGGATAAGGATCAAAAAGATGAACTTGAACGCAGACTTTGATAAGCGCGTCTTGGTTCACTCGGATGAGGTGGAGTGGTTGGCTTCACCCATGCCGGGTGTCGATAGACGTATGTTGGACCGTATTGGGGATGAAGTGGCGCGTGCTTCGACAATTGTACGTTATGCACCAAACAGTAAGTTTTCTGCGCATACGCATACAGGCGGCGAAGAATTCATTGTATTGGAAGGCGTGTTTCAAGACGAACATGGCGATTTCCCTGTGGGCAGTTACATCCGTAACCCGCCAACATCCAGCCATACACCTAGATCTGATGAGGGTTGTGTGATTTTCGTGAAACTTTGGCAATTCGATATGGATGACCGCACGCAGATCATGATCGACATGAATAAAAACACATCTGTTGATGCCTCCGGTCGCGATGGTGTGTCTGTTATGCCTTTATTTGCGGATGAAGATGAAACTGTTGTTATGGAAACATGGGATGCGGGTGCATCGGTAGGTATGAATTTGCCAAAAGGTGGAGAGTTTCTTGTTCTGGATGGCGGCTTTAATGACGGCACAGACGATTTGCGCAAACATTCATGGTTGCGCTTACCTGTCGGTGCAAAACTATCAGCGGTAGCTGGTGATCAAGGGGCGAAAGTCTGGATCAAGACTGGTCACCTACCATTGGCAAAAGCGCCGGCGGTATGACCATGACACAGAAACAGCTCGCATTGGTTTCTGGTGCAGGGCAGGGCTTAGGTCAAGCCCTGCTTCGCAAGTTTGAAGTCGAAGGGTTACATGCCGTTGGTTTGGTGCGTACTCCCGTGACTGAGGAAACTGGACTTGATGTTCGCACCTGCGATGTCAGCGATGCTGATGTTACAGGGAAAGTAATTGGGGGTTTGATCCAAGAGTTCGGCCCGCCAAAAATCGTTGTACACAACCCTGCGCATTTGGTGATCCAACCTTTTCTGGAAACCACACAAGAAGAATTCGAAGCCTGCTGGCGCTCTATGGTGCAAAGCGCTGTGATTTTGGGTCAAGCGGTTTTGCAGCCAATGGTGCGCGGGGGGGGCGGTGCGTTTATCGTTTCTGGGGCGACGGCTAGTTTGCGCGGTGGTGCAAAGTTTGGCGCATTCGCATCAGCAAAATTCGCACTGCGTGGTTTAACACAATCACTCGCCCGCGAGTTTCAACCCGCAGGTATTCACGTGGTGCACACGATTTTGGACGGTATCATTGACACGAACCGTAGCCGTGATCTGCACAGCCTCGATCCATCAAAAATGATGAAGCCCGAGGATATAGCAGATGTTTATTGGTATCTTGCCAATCAACCAAAATCGACGTGGTCACACGAAGTGGATTTACGCCCGCAAACCGAAGGGTTTTGAGGCATGACACGTTCGACGGAAGTGATCATCGTTGGGGGTGGTCCGTCTGGCCTTGCTCTTGCGGATCATATGCAGCAGGCAGGAATTGATTATGTGTTGCTGGAATCCCGTAATCGTTTGGGTGGCCGCATTAAGGTGGGTACATATAACGATAGCGCGGTTGACCTTGGCCCATCATGGTTCTGGCCAGGACAATACCGCATCGCGAATGCAGTCGATCGGTTTGGTTTGAGACGGTTCAATCAGTATGCGGAAGGTACTTTAAGCTTTGAAGATCAGAACGGAGAGGTGCACCGCAACATGGGGTACGCTTCGATGGAAGGATCATACCGTGTAAAGGGTGGAATGGCGTCTTTGATCAATGCTTATGCTGCGGTATTGGATGAAACGAAAATTATTAAGAATGCACATGTGACCACTGCCCGCTTTACAAATGGTGCCGAGGTGGCTTTGGCAAATGGTGATATCATCGAAGGTGAAAAGATTATACTTGCGATCCCGCCGCGTGTTGCATCGAAGATTTCTTATGAACCAGAGTTATCTATTCCAGAGGTACAAGCGTTATTGGCGATCCCTACATGGATGGCAGGACAAGCAAAGTTTGTTGCTGTTTATGATACGCCATTTTGGCGTGTAGAAGGATTGTCTGGTGATGCGATGAGCCGCCATGGGCCAATGGTTGAAATACATGACGCATCGGATGCTCAGACTGATGTTGGGGCTTTATTTGGATTTGTGGGAGTGCCTGCAAATTCACGTAAGGGGCATGGTGATGAAATTTCCCAAGCTGCGGTTCAACAATTAGGGCGACTGTTTGGTGACAAAGCATTGAAGCCTGTAAAGGTATTCTACCAAGATTGGGCAGAAGAAATCGAAACATCATCTGAAATGGATGCGACTCCATTGGCTGGCCATCCAAGTTATGGCTTACCCAATGTGCTGTCTAATGTGTGGGATGGACGTTTGTTATTTGGCTCCACAGAAACAGCCAGCCAATTTGGCGGTTTTATTGAAGGGGCTTTAGAGCGGGCAGAACAACTTGCAAATGAAATCATAGCAGATAGAAACATATAAAGGCTCTATTGAGGATCACTATGGACACCAAAACAGCACTTTTAGACGCCGCGGAACAAGCGGCGCGGGCAAATGGTCATGATGGGTTCAGCTATGGTGATCTGAGCAAGGTAATTGGTATCAGTAAAGCCAGTATCCACCATCATTTTCCTTCTAAAGCCAATTTGATAGAAATACTGATGGGGCGTTACCAAGCAACAGTAGCCGATGAATTCAGCACGATTGATGCTTTGGCACAAAATTCTGGGCAACGATTGAGTGGGTTTATTAATACATACCGAACAGCATTAAATGGTGGAGATTCATTATGCTTATGCGTTGCGCTTTCAGTCGGGCGTGACGGATTGGAAGATACTGTTAAAGAACAGCTCCATGGTTATAGGGAAATGTGCCTTGCTTGGTTGGAGGGTGTTTTTGATATGGGCCTCAAAGACGGCTCTATTTCAGGTATTACCGACCCAGAACAAGAAGCAGCTACATGTCTTGCAATTGTTGAAGGGGCACAATTGGCTGCGCGTGCCGAACATAATGAAAACCGCTTCGAGCAAGCTGTAGGATTACTTCTAGGACGTATTGTTGATTGAAACTGGATTTTAAAATGGCAAAAACACTCACAACATCTATTGCGGAAATGGTCTCGAAAGCACGGGAGCGTATTAAAGAGATTGATGTAAAAGATGCAATTACATTGCTGAATGACCCAAATGTCGTGATTGTTGATTTACGAGACATCCGCGAGCGTCAAAAATTTGGGTTTATTCCAGACAGCTTTCATTGCCCTCGTGGCATGATGGAATTCTGGGTTGACCCATCTAGCCCATATCACAAAGAAATCTTCAGCGAAGACAAGAAATTCGTTTTTCATTGCGCATCTGGTTGGAGGTCAGCATTATCTGTGGCAACTCTAAATGATATGGGTTTCGAAGCAGCTCATATAACAGAAGGTTTTTCTGAATGGGTTAAACAAGGTGGCCCTGTCGAAAATATACCTGCGAAAGATTAATCCCAATCAATATTGAACTTATCTACAAGCCCATTGATTTGTGCTGTATTTAGCAAGTTGGGCGACATACCTTTGCACATCAATGTCAGCTTGGCGGTTTCTTCCAATTCTTCCATTGCATAAACGGCTGCATCCAAGTCTTTACCAGCAACAACAGGGCCATGGTTTGCCAATAAAACAGCAGCGCGCTTGCCCAATAGACCGCGCACCGCATCGCCCATTGCAGGATCACCTGGCATAAAGAAGGGAAGCAGCTTAACCTTGCCAAGTTTCATTACGCCGTAAGCGGTAATGGGAGGCAAAACATTATCCTCATCTACATCTGGCAGAACAGACAAGGCGACCGAATGACAAGAGTGCAAATGCACCACAGCACCAGCGCCTTTGCGGGTTTCATAAAATGCTTGATGTAATGGCATTTCCTTGGTCGGAGCATCTCCAGACATATGCAAACCGTTTTCGTCCAGTAGGCTGATTTTTGCAGGGTCAAGAAATCCCATAGAACTGCCCGTGGGTGATACAAGAAGCGTGCCGTTCGAGAGGCGTACCGAAATATTGCCAGATGATCCGCCAGTTAACCCGCGATCAAACATGGATTTGGCCCAACGGGCGATATCTTCACGGACTTTGGTTTCTTCTCTCATGATGATCCTGCTAAAACGTTTAGGGCGGTTTCAAAGAAGTTCTTATCGCCGAAGTTACCTGATTTTAAGGCAACCACCAAGTTGCGATTATCCACACGCAATGCGGGGACGCCTACGGCAATTTTCGGACCGATATGAAGTGTTTGTGCGTTCAGACCTGTGACAACGGCACCAGAGGTTTCGCCACCCGCAGAAACGATCCTTGTGACGTTATTGTCTGCCAATGCTTTAGCAAGATCAGCAAAAAGCCCTTCGATTTTTGCGGCAACAACTTCGCGCCCGAATGTATCTTGAGCGGCTTTCACTGTTTCAGGATTAGCTGTTGAATACACCAGTGGTGCTCCGTCTTGTGCTAACACCCAGTCACAAATGCTTTGCGCGGTGTGTTTACCGTTCATAACATCCTCTGCCGCCAATTCGAATGCAGGGGCGATGGTTTTATATTGTGCAATTTGTTCGCGTGTGGCGATGGAACATGAGCCAGATAGAACAACACCTTTGCCAGAAACACCTTGCCAAGGTGTTTCACCTGCGCTGTGTCCAAAGTTTGCAGGCAAACCCAAAGCTATGCCAGAGCCGCCACACATCAATTTGCGATCTTTCAAGGCCGCACCGATTGTCAGCAGATCGGCATCATGGATTGCATCGACGATGAACATTGCCTGTTCTGCCGCAAGACCATTGGTAACTGCATCAACACCTGCGCTGACTGTTGTTGTTGGAATATGTGACACTGACCAAGTCGTTTGACGGCTAAGAACACGGCGCAAGTCAGCGTCACGCATTGGCGTTAATGGGTGATCTTTCATACCGCTGTCACTGAGCAGTTGATCCATTACGAACAAATGCCCCTGATACACACTACGCCCGTTTTCTGGAAACGCTGGACAAACGGCAATGGCTGTTTCACCTAGTTTCGGCGCCAATGCTTCTAAGACCTGTCCGATATTGCCAGCATCTGTTGAATCGAATGTTGAGCAGACTTTGTAAATGATCTGTGTGCAGCCTTGTTTTTGCAACCAATCACAAGCCTCTAATGATTGCGCAATTGCTTCATCAACAGGGGCGGTGCGGGACTTTAACGCGACCACACCTGCATCGATATCCGCGACATCTTCAGAAGGTGAGCCTACGAATTGCGCCACGCGCATACCGCCTTGGGCCAAGGTTAATGCAATATCGGATGCGCCAGTAAAGTCATCCGCAATAACGCCTATTTTCAAAGCTTGAACTCCTTAGATGGCCCTTGGTCCAAACGGACTGCATAGTCGGGGCCTGCTTGGGGGAATAACTCCATGACCAATGGATCATGGCCTGGAATAATCAGGCTGCGATCCGATGCTAATCTATGTAATGTCTGAAACCCATCAAGCATGTTTTGTAAATCGACCACAATCGGGAAGGGTTTGTTTTCAAATACGTTTTCATAATAATGCGAGGCATCAGAGGCCAGACACAACCAGCCTGCATCAGTGCGCACGCGCACGGCTTGTAAGCCGCGGGAATGACCGCCAATGCAATGTACTGTCACACCATCGGCAACGACGCCATCACCATCGTGGAATATTGCACGGCCTGAATAAACACGTTTTACCGCATCGCATATGTGATCCACAGTAAATGGCATGCGTAAAGCGTCGTGGCACATACATGGCCCTGTGGCATAGGCCATTTCTGCGGCTTGCAGATGTATTGTTGCGTTTGGAAATTGTGCAAATCCGCCTGCATGATCGTAATGCAGATGGGTAACGATTAATGTCGTTATATCTTCTGGTTTTAACCCAATACCTTGCAGGGCTTCCGCGGGCTCACGCAAAATGGGGCGATCACGGCGCGTTGCTTCGGCTTGATCATATCCCGTATCAACAAGGATCACATCATCTCCACGTTTTAAGACCCATATAAAGTAATCCATCGCATGTGGAGCATCATGATTGTCATCAAAAATGAAACTATCCGCGCGGGTGCGGCTGTTGCGATCTGCGTATTTAAGGGCAAAGACCTGCCAATTCATTGTGCCACCTGTGTAAATGTCCGTACGGTTTTTGCGGCAACCATATCTGCCGTTTCTGCATTAAACCGTTTGAAATGGTCTGAGGCAAGGTGAACGTCAAAAGCGGCCGCATCTGTGTAAAGCTCATAAAGCAGAACTTCGTTTGGTTGATCAGGGTCTGTTAAGACATCAAACTGATGGCAATCTGGTTCTTGACTTAAAGAAATCTGTGCGTTGTTGTGCATTAAAGGCATGAATGCTTCATTTGCATCTGGCTTGATCGTGAATGTGACAACGACTGCATACATGTTTTTCCCTTTAAGTCTCAGCGATGCAATGAACGGCACTCTAAGATAATAAAGCCCCGTATTATCAGTTTACAGCATAGTTGTGACATATCGCTTTATTATTGAATTAATTAATGTATACATTAATGAGGAAACGAGTCAATGAACAGCGTGTTGATCAGATCAATGCAAGGTTCATGCGCTTAGTCGGGGAATAGAATGTCTAACAAGTTTGAAATCGCGGTGTTTAACGGGGATGGTATTGGTCCAGAAATCATGGAGCCTACTGTTGATGTATTAAAATCGCTGGCAGACCGATCAGGTGCATATAGTTTCGGATTTAATTATGCGGATGCAGGTGCGGCGCATTATGCAGAAACGGGTGAATCTTTACCTGCGGAATCTTTGCAAATAGCACGGGATGCAGATGCAATCCTGCTGTCTGCGATGGGATTGCCATCCGTACGTTACCCAGATGGGACAGAAATTTCACCGCAGATCGAAATTCGCAAAGAGTTGGATTTATTCGCAGGCGTGCGCCCTGTGCGCATTACACCAAGTTCTCGGACACCGCTGAAATTAGATGGCGGTCAAACGGTTGATTTTGTTTTGATCCGCGAAAGCACAGAAGGGTTATTTCATACTCAGGGTTGCGGTGAAGTCCATGATGATTACGCACAAGAAACATTGCAAATCACACGTAAAACCAGCGAGAAACTCTTTAAATTTGCATTCAATCTTGCCAACCAACGCAAAAATTCCGGTCAGGGGCGCGGGCATGTGACCTGTGTTGATAAGGCAAATGTATTCCGTTCCTTTGCATTCTTCCGTTCCATATTTGATGAAGAGGCAAAGAAACACTCAAACCTGACATCTGATCATGCTTATGTCGATGCAACGGCATTGTGGATGGTTGAAAAACCATGGTCATTTGATGTGATGGTAACGGAAAACATGTTTGGCGATATCCTGTCTGATTTAGGCGCAGGTCTTATGGGGGGGCTGGGTATGGCTCCATCTGCCGATATTGGGGAAAGTAATGCTGTGTTCCAACCCTGTCACGGCACTGCACCTGATATTGCAGGGCAGGGTGTCGCCAACCCTTTTGCAATGATTTTATCCGCAGCAATGATGTTGGATTGGTTGGGTACAAACAATGATATCCCAGAAATGGTTGCCGATGGGCTTGCCCTGCGCGATGCGGTTGATAGTGTCATTGCTGCGGGCACCCACGTGACGCGTGACCTTGGCGGGACGTTGGGAACGGAAGCTGCCGCGCAAGCTGTATTGGAAACGATGGTATAACCTGAATGATAAAACCTGATGTTCGTGTTGCATGTTTAGGGGCAGGTTATTTTAGCCAGTTTCACTATGAAGCATGGCGACGCATCGATCGTGTTGCTTTGGTCGGGGCGGCTGATATAGATTTTACTAAAGCAGCAGAAACAGGCGCACCAGCCTTTAGTGATTATGAAAAGATGCTATCGGCGACACGTCCAGGCGTTCTGGATATCATCACCCCGCCACCAACACATTTACCTACTATCAAAGTGGCTATAGCCGCGGGTATAAAAACAATTATATGCCAAAAACCGTTTTGTTTGTCTTTGGAAGAAGCAAAAGAAGCTGTTCATTTGGCGCAAGATGCTGATGTGCAAATTATTGTACACGAAAATTTCCGTTTTCAACCTTGGTATCGATTGATTGCAGAACAAATTCAATCGGGCGCATTAGGCGAAGTTCAACAGGTCACGTTTCGATTACGTACGGGTGATGGTCAGGGGCCAGAGGCGTATTTAGATCGCCAACCATATTTCCAAACGATGAAGCAATTATTGGTGCATGAAACGGCTGTACATTGGGTTGATACGTTCCAATTTTTATTAGGACCCGTGACATCTGTTTATGCTGACCTACGGCGTTTAAACCCTGTGATAGCGGGCGAAGATGCAGGGTACATCTTATTTGATTTTGAAAACGGTGCGCGTGCGTTATTCGATGGTAACAGGCATTTGGACCATGCTGCCGAAAACCACCGCATGACACTTGGCGAGGCGCTTGTGGAAGGGACTAAGGGCACGATCACATTGGCGGGGGATGGCTCTGTTCAAAAGCGCAATTTTGGCGACATTCAAGCGACGACGATACTGGAAGCGCAAGATTGGGCAGGGTTTGCGGGGGATTGTGTTTACGCATTGCAAAATCATGTAATTTCTGGCCTATTAAATGCCACGCCACTTGAAAATACCGCGGCTGAATATTTAAATGTGATTGAAATAGAACAAGCGATATATCGTTCTGCACAGGAGCGTCGCAAGCTGGAGTTATAAACGTTTTGCAAGACGAACAGTTTAAATCAAATACACGCCGCGCAGTTCATGATTTGCGCGAATTGATTTTCTCAGGAGAGCTTGCAGCAGGCACCGATCATTTGGAAAGTGAACTTGCCGAACGTTTGAATATGTCACGTACACCAGTACGCGAAGCAACATTGATGTTAGAAGCACAAGGATTGTTAGAAGTACGCCCCAGAAAAGGTGTGCGTATTCTTGCCCTTTCAGCGGATGATATGGATGAGATTTACGAAGTCCTGACAGAACTTGAAAGTTTGGCTGCTGCTTTGGCCGCTGACGCGCAATATTGTAAAAAAGACCTGAATATATTGGCGCAAAGTATCGATGATATGGAAGTTGCTGTCACGAATGAAGATCGCGTTGCTTGGGCCAAAGCAGATGCGGATTTCCACCATGAATTGGTACGTTTATCAAAGAACTCTCGTATTATGGCAATTGTCTCAAACTTTAATGACCAAGTACGCCGCGCGCGTATGACGACACTCCACATTCGCCCGTTGCCACAAAAATCAAACGAAGAACACCGCGCTTTATACGATGCGATCGTTTCTGGCGATTCTAAAGCCGCTCGCGAAATCCATTGGAACCACCGTACATCTGCACGCAAAATGCTAACAGAACTGCTGGATAGCCACGGATTAAAACGCGTCTGATTGTTTTCAATGTAAAAGATTTGGTGGAGCCTAGGAGGATCGAACTCCTGACCTCTTCGCTGCCAGAGCAGAAATATTTTTGTCAGGTAAATATAGGGGAATAAAGTTAAATGACCCAAAATGGATAAAAATTAACGTTTGGTTTTGGAATGGGTATTCAAGAAGTTATTGTGTAGTTTGTTTTAATTTATAGAAGTGTTGTCGAATTTGACTGTGGTGACCCTATGATGACCAGACTGGCAGCTAGCGGCCCAAAGCCGACTTTGGAAGGGCACAATGGTTACAGATATTTTAATGTCAGCAATGGGGGACAAAACGGAAGTTGAGTTCGAACTATCCTATGCTTGAAGCGCCCACCATTTCTGCCCTGCCAATAGTTCAAATGCTGATGCAACAGCTTTTCTCTGCTCCAAATGCGTTGATGTTAGATATCAAATTATAGGGCGTGGCGCTTTGTTGCTACCTTTATGTAGTTTGGCCTTGTTTTTCAAAGACAAGTAATGTGGTTGTTGTTGTGACTTTTCTTTAAGAAGTTGTTTCATTGTTTTCTTTGGTGAAATCTTGCCATCTTTTTTACTGGTCATTTTCTGTAAATCCTAAAATCTGTTAAAGTAATTGTACCCTAGTGCCAAAATTAACACATAAACACCATCCTTAAAACTCGTTTGCTTTATAACTTCGAATTTAGAGAATATTTACCTGCATTGTTAGTTTGCTCTACATCAGTTAAACTAATTGCAATAAGTATCGGCACTTCAAATGAGCCAATGATCTCGGCCATTACAAAATACCGATATACTATCAACGAAAATTAAACGTCTTGCTTTCTTTGGGAAGTCTAGTTCTGATGGAAGGTTGCAGATATTTGTGACCTTTATTTAACCACGTAGGGCATACCTGCTGAAAGCTAAATATGATAAAAACAAAGTTGCTAAAAATTTTTGAAGAGCGTTTTAACACAACAAGTGATGCGCTTTTATACTTAGAAAATGCTCATTGGTCTTACGTTGGTAGAAAGGGGTATTTTCAAAAGTATGACGAATATCATGGTTCGACTATATCCCAAAAATCAGATGATATAAACACTGGTGACCACGAACGTGCATTCACAGCAAGATTAGCTCCAAACGGGTATTTGTCTATATACGTAGAACGCAAAAATAATTTGATTAGTATTTCCGAACTTCCAGAGTATGTTTGGCCATCTTTGGATGTTTACGAGTACATGTATAATACTGTCACTGCGGTTAATAAGAAACTCAATGAAATCAAGGCAGAGATACATGTAGACTTTTCTCATCGCCCAAAAGAATATCATATCTATTCAAATCAAGGAGCCGAAGTGCTTGAAGTAATTACGTCACCACTTTACGCGTTAAGATCTAAATACGCTGCTAATATTCTTCCTGATTTAGAATTAGATCAATTTAATTTAGACTGGTTCAATAAGCAAAATTGAACTTCATGCTTACCCTTAAAATATTTGAAAATATTATATCCATTGTTAGTTTACTTGATATGAGCTAGGGTAGCATCAACAAGCATTAGTAGTTTTGATGAACTGGCTATCTGAGCCATGTTAAAATGCCAATGTACTATCAAGGAAATTCGAACGCTATGCCTCTTTGATGGGGTTTGGCATTATTGGAAGGTTGCCGATGGCTTCGCGCACGACAACTACGATCGTGACCTTTGTCTATCCATTTTTCTTGGCGGGATATTCAGATGAGTTACCTGCAGGAGATTATGGCGTAATTGTTAATGAGGATGTTTTAGAGAACCTTAGTTTTCTAGCTTATCGCAAAACAGCTGTGCATATTTGGATCTTTGGACAAAAAGGGGCTGGTAAAATGGAAATGCGCCCTATTGACCCAAAAGATATCGAAACTGCACTTTCAATTGATCAAGAACGAATACTCAAAAATTAACATAACTATGCGGGCGCCTCTCTCCGCTAAAGGATTTATTATGATACCCGCCAAATGGCTAAAACCTTACATGTACAGTAAGGCCACTAAAGTACTCATGGTTTGCGCCATTCCTCTTATATCAACGATAACATCACAAGCGGTTGCGCAAATTACAAAGCTTCAGGTTCCTGAGAACGCACATACAAAGAGTTATGGTAATGGGTGGGAATGTGATATTTCTTTCAGAGATATCGATGGTAAATGTGTTCCAGTTAAAGTTCCTGAAAATGCATATGCGACTATGAAGTCTTATGGGATTGGCTGGGAATGTCATCATGGATTTAAAGAGAGACAAAATTCTTTTTGCGAAGAAATTTTTATTCCTAAGAATGGATATCTTGATTCATATGGTACTGGGTGGCGCTGTGCACGTGGGTACGAAAAGATAGATAAAACGTGTGAGCCCATTGTTTTACCAAAACATGCATTTTTATCTGGTGATGTGTATAGCCCAAGCTGGTCGTGTGAACGAGGTTTTGTGAAGACACCTGATAATTGTGTTGCAATTATCGTGCCTAAAAACGCCTATCTAAATTCATCAGGCTATGGCGAACCTTGGGTTTGTGAACGTGGATATCTTAAGAATAACGATACCTGTGATTTGGTCGATATTCCGAAAAACGCATATTTCGACGATGCATCTTACGGGCCTGGATGGAAATGTGGACGAGGCTTTTCCGAAATAGACGGTGCCTGTACAGCAATTCAATTGCCAAAGAACGCACATCTAAGCCGCGTTGGAAATCGATGGGAATGCAATCGAAATTTCGAAAAATCAAGTGGGAAATGCACTCTAAGAAATTAGACTAAGGCATAATCCAAAACTTTCAAAAATAGACGTGGCAGCGGTTGCAGGTTTGCAAACAGCAGCACGACTTAAAAGGATATGACATGAAAACGCAACTCAATAACAAAGCTTATACAGCACAAGAATTACAATCTAAAAAAAGTCTAAAGAACAATTCTGGCAGCAAAAATAAAAACCGTAAGCAACCCCCAACCGCTATCGTTTACTGTGAAGGTAACTTTGCAAAAATTGATGGGAAAACAGCAAATGGGCTTGTGCGCCATTCCGAAGCTTACAATATAGTTTCGGTTATCGACAGCACATGTGCAGGTCAAGACAGTGGACAACTCTTGGATGCAACACCCAACGGTATTGGTGTTTTTGATGGCCTTGAAGCTGCCGCAATCAACGAAACCAAAACTCCCGATACTTTGATCTATGGTATGGCACCCTCTAACGGAAAGTTGTCGTTAGCGGATCGGGAGGTCGTATTAGATGCCATTGCATTGGGTATGAACATTGTCAGTGGATTACACGAATATCTTAGTGATGATCCAGAAATTGTAGAGGCAGCAAAGGTAGCAGGAAAAATATCCATTCGTGACATTCGAAAACCACGACCAAGTAAAGACATGCGCCTGTTCAATAGTAGCATCGAAAAGGTATCGGCTATTCGAATAGCTATCCTTGGAACAGATTGTGCAATTGGCAAACGGACGACAGCAACAGTATTAGCTCGCGCTTTGAATGAATGGGGAATAAAAACAGTGCTGGTCGGAACTGGTCAAACAGGCTTGATGCAAGGTGCCCTCTATGGTGTCGCTATGGATGCGATCCCTCCGCAATTTTGTTCTGGTGAGCTTGAAGGGGCAATTGTTAGAGCTTCTGATGCTGAACAACCAGACGTTATTCTCATTGAAGGGCAAGGTGCTTTGAGCCATCCTGCATTTTGCACTTCTGCCTTTATTTTACGTGGTAGCCAACCCAACGCCGTTATCTTGCAGCACGCTCCAAATCGTGCGCATAGATGTGACTTCCCAAACATGCCAATGCCTGATCCAAAAAACGAAATTAAGTTGATCGAAATGTTCTCGGACGCAAAAGTTATCGGCTTAACGATCAATCATGAAGGCTTAAAGGACATCCAAATAGACACAGCTATCAAAGACTTTTCAAAAGAACTGGCTTTACCCGTAACAGATGCCTTAGTGCGCCCAGAGATTGAGCTGTTAGATATGGTTTTCAAAGCTTTTCCTCTGCTTCGAAAACATCCCTTAGTAGCAGCGGAATGACAGCACCACGTATCGAGATAAACCTAAAGAAAATCAGGCATAATACACGGCATTTAGTTCAAAGGCTTAGTCGGCGCAGTGTACGCGTCACAGGTGTGACTAAAGCTGTTTGTGGGCACCCAGAAATTGCTCAAGCAATGCTTGATGGTGGTGTATCTGAGTTGGCGGATGCACGTATAGAAAATATTGAGCGGATACGACAATCTGGAATTAAATGCCCCATGTCGCTTATTCGTACACCTATGCAAAGCCAAGCGGGGCGTGTCATTAAAGGGTGCGATACAAGTTTTAATACAGAATTAGACGTCATTCAGATGCTTTCAAAATCTGCACAGCATATGAATACAAGGCACAATGTTGTCTTGATGGTCGAAATGGGTGACTTGCGAGAAGGTATACAACCAGATGATCTTAAGGGCTTTGTTCGTGATGTGTTAATAACTCCCAATATTACTTTGAAGGGCATTGGCGCTAATTTTGCGTGTCTAAACAGCATTGTTCCTGATCATAAAACAATGATTGAGCTCTCTAACTTTATTAATAATCTTGAAGCAGAATGCGATGTATCACTCGAAATGGTCTCAGGCGGCAACTCTGCAAATCTACCTTGGGCATTCAATTGTAAGTACGTAGGTAGGATCAATAACTTGAGATTAGGTGAGTCAATCTTACTTGGCGTTGATCCAATTACTGGTGCTAGAATTGATGGTTTATTCACTGATGCATTTACCATTGTTGCAGAAGTTATTGAAACAAAAGTCAAACCTGAACGTAACTGTTGGCGCACGGGCGGGCCTAAACCATCTGCGATCCACGTCGTGATTGATAACAGTAAAGCGATGCAGTCCATTCTAGCAATTGGATACCAAGATACAGATATTGAGGGTCTTTCATTACCAATAAATATTTCATTCATTGGGGCTACCAGTGACCATATGGTCCTTGATACAGGCGCTGTTAGCCTTGCGATTGGAGCTGAGGTTAAACTTCGCCCGAATTATAGTGCGCTGATGCGAGCAATGAATGCTCCTAATATTAAAAAGGTTGTCCATAATAGAAGGCGGCCTCCAAAAGATAATGCCGCGCTTCAACTTACTCCTAACCTTACTTTAATTTAAGGAACTCAAATGCTCACACGAAACCGCCCACTATATGCTGTCCTTATCGATGCAGACAACATTCCTGCTAAACATGCAAAAGCAATTCTTAAGGAGATAGCAACGTTTGGTGAATTAGCTTTGAGACGTGTTTATGGCGACTGGTCTAGTGAACAACTTCGAGGTTGGGCCGATACCGTTCGTGAACACGGGCTAGTTGCACACCAAGAAACGGCAAATACCAAAGGTAAAAATGCTAGTGATATCGGTTTAGTAATTGATGCGATGGATATTTTACATGCAGGTCGTTTCGACGGGTTTGTTCTGGTTAGCTCTGACAGCGATTTTACAGCTCTTGCTAACCGTATACGTGAACAAGGTTTGGAAGTTATTGGCATTGGTGAACGTAAGACACCTGAAAGCCTACGTAATGTTTGCAACCGTTTTGTACTTATAGAAAACATAATAGACGAACCTATCCCAACGAAGAGTGGAACAAAGAGTAAAAGTAACAAACTTCCTGCAATTAATGCGGCTCCACTGATTATTGCAGCAATGGAGAAAATCGAGCAGGATGATGATTGGTATTCACTTTCTGCTTTGGGTAAACAAATCATGGCTACAAATTCAGATTTTGATACTCGTACCTATGGATGTAAAAAACTTAGTGATCTTGTTAGCAATCTCGATCAGTTTGAAATTCGCAAGATTGGGAAAATTCTATCTGCACGATTGATTTGACAGGTGAGATTTTGAGATCCGAAGAAAGCTTATGTGAATGTCTAGTTTGGGCTCATAAGCAGACGTTCGTTACATCGAGGCAACTAAAAGACTGCTATTAGCGCAATGACCACTTTCCGCCCAATTTGTTTATTTTTCAATGACTACCTGTATAATTTTCCGCCATTGATAATCAGGCTTTGATTGCTCGCGTGCCGGATGGCAGTATGATGATGTCAAAATGACAAGGCTGTAGGAGAGTTTGCCGTATTATTTCGACCATGTGAAATATCTGCGCCCCAAATCTCGAGAAGAATTTTTCGACTATATTTGGACTATTATGAAAAATGACATCACAGGAGTGAAATTCCAGACTAAACAAGACGCAATAGACAAGAAAACAAAAAGATTTATGGAAGATGGTGAAGTCAATTTTGAAGATCTGTTTTTAATTCCTTACAGGGTTTCAGAAGATCACGAAAATTTAAAGTTATTTTATGATTTGGCCGTAAAAGGCCTGAATTTCACGAGAGATAAAATTGATGCCAAAAAAATCGATGACGAATTTATTCAGGCTTGGACACTTTTGGCTGCGTGCCACGGTTTCGTATGCAACCCTTTGATGTCGAATGAAGATGATAGAAGGGCATGAGAGCCGCAGCGCGCAGTGCGCAAGTAAATACTAGGCAAGCTCAATTGAAGTGGTATCTTCACTGGCGTCGCTGGCAAGTGTCTGAGCAAAACGACTCTGTAATTCAATTTCACAGAGACTTTCTTGACGTCACTTTTGGTATCCATAAGGGCGAAGTTGCTCTGCCGCCAAAGTTCACTAAGGAATGGTTTTCTAGGGCACTAGGTTTACGTGACGGCGGTATCGAAAAGGTGCTACCCGAAAACATCAAACGCTCCAAGAAGAACAAAGCTTCGTTGGGATTGTTGGCATCTCCGAGCAACGACGAGCCAAAAATACCGCCAATTGGACGCCATAACTTTACTTTCTTTTGAGGGGAGCTAGTTCCCCCAAAGTTTGATTATTTTGTAAAGTTAATTCCTCCGTTAATTAGGCCCCAAGGTATCGGACCCGGTACTCCAAACAAAAATGGAGTTATCAAATGATTAACCAAAAAACCAATGATTGCGATTGTCGTTATCTAACGCTGCCGCAGGCAGCCAAGGCGTTGGGAATTCCCGCGTCTACACTCCGGCGTGCTGAAAACGCTGGGTTTGTAAAATCTTATCGACCGTTTTCAAAGCGAAAACGTGTTGTCCTGTCCGAAGTGCGCGATGCAATCGCGGCGTTTGGAGGGCAGGGTAATGGCTAAGCAAGTTATGGAACCATTACGCCCAAATAAAAGTCAAATCGTTCCTTTTCTGAACATCATTAGTCCCTTCGACTTTCGAACACTTGTGGTTATTTCTCCAACGGGAAAGATCGCTGCTAAAACATTCGCAAAGAATGATCACACTGGAATGCTCGAATGGATTGCGCAAAAGAACCGTGAGAAATTTAACATCTATTTCCACGTCAACGCATTAAAACCAGCTGTGACCAACAGGAAGGCTAAGAAATCTGATATTGAATGTGTAACTTCATTTCATGTTGATTTGGATGACCCACGCGCAAGTGCCTTAGCGAGATTGCAAAGTATCACACCAAAGCCAACAATTATTTTATTTTCGGGCGGTGGTTATCAAGCTTTTTGGAAACTTGATGAACCTCTGCACGATATGGAAAAAGCCGAAGCAATAAATCGTGGGCTTGCGCTGACACTTGGCGCTGATGATTGTTTCAATGTGGATCGGATTATGCGGCTACCTGGTACAGTAAATTGGCCAAATGAGAAAAAACGTGCGGCTGGTCGGACGGAGGCACTTGCTTATGTCATCAAATGATCTTGACCAAAATTTGCAAATACATAGCATTACTGCTTTTGAACCTTACTTTAAAAAGGGCCAAGATGCGACCCTTAATGTGGCTTCACATAGTAAATTGGCAATACTAGAGCCGAATGCACAGATTATCCCCCGTCACAAAGATGAATTGGGCGTCGAGCTTTCGGAACGGTTACATGAACTTATTGATCATGGAGATAATCTTGCAAATCCAATAGGCTCCAAAGACGCGCATTATAACTCACGTAGTCATGCTACATTCGCCCTTGCTTGTCAGTTGTATAAAATGGATGTGCCTCTAGAGCTGATTGCGGGTCTTTTAATCAACCCAATATATAAGATTTCTGCACATGTGTTGGGACGGCCAAGTTCGCCGAGTTATGCTTGGCGGCAAGTCGTGCGGGCGATGTTGGCCGTTGATGCGAATTTTCCAGACGTCAACAAAGACGGCAAACCACTCAGAACTTTGCGTAATACAATCTTCGCACTTATTAAGTTGGGGCTGGATTGCCGTTATGATCAATTTCGCAATCGCTTAACAATATCTGGTCATGTAGTTCAACTCTACAATGGGGAAATTACAGATAAAGCCTGTGCGATCATTCGTGATCGCATCATTAATGATTTTGACTTCGATCCATTTCGCCAAAATGTTTTGGATGCAGTAACAATTATTGCATTAAAAAACCCATTTCATCCAGTTCAAGATTATCTGGATACATTACAGTGGGACGGTATCAAAAGACTGGATACACTCTTCTCTGATTATTTCAGGGCAGAAGATACAGAATTGCACAGGTTCGCTGGCCAAATGATGCTGGTGGCTGGAGTGCGGCGTATCCGAAATCCGGGTGTTAAATACGATATTATGGTCGTTATTGAAGGTAATCAGGGTTCGGGTAAATCTACTGCTTTGCGAATTTTAGCAAGCGATGAGTTCTTCAGTGATCAAAGTATTCTATCTCGCGATGATAAAACGCAAATGGAAGGCGTTGAAGGCATTTGGATTTTTGAGATTGCTGAAATGGACGGTATGAACCGCATTGAAACCAGTCGCATGAAATCCTTCATCACACGTCAGGTTGATCGCGCCAGACGGGCGTATGCACATTTTCGGGAAGCTTGGCCACGTCAGGTGATCTTTGTTGGCACAACCAATGAAAGTTTCTATCTGAAAGATACTACTGGTAATCGTAGATTTTTACCCATCAAGACGGGTGAAATAGATTTGGCTCGATTGCATCGTGACCGCGACCAACTGTGGGCTGAAGCCAGCCAGTTGGAACAACAAGGCTTTCTTATTCACCTACCTGAAGAACTAATCAAGGCTGCCACTGAAGCTCAAACTGGGCGTATGCAAACTGATCCATGGTTGGATGTTCTCTCTGCTGTGAAAGGCATCGCAGTGTCGGGCGAAGAACGGGTGTTTACTGAAACACTATACGGGGAAAGCTACCTACATATTCCTGCGGGACAGCGTCAAAGTTTTCATCCAAAACGCATTGCTGAGAATATGCGGCAACTAGGGTGGGATGGGCCATCGCGCATCCGTATCGGTGATCGATCTCTCCAAGGTTACAGGCGACCCACAGAGCTGCCTGACGAAACACTCTTCTAGAAACCACACAACCAAACTGGTCAGCACCAATGGGCTGGTCTGACATCGGCGTGGGCATGATGTTTGCGTTCAACCCAATCCTTAAGAAAGGAAAAAATATGACTAATAAAACAATAATACATACCCCAATGGGGAGCTTTGAAACTCAAGCGGCATTAATAAAGTTACTGCGTCCTTGGCTGTATAAACGCCCAGTAGGCGAGTTCATTCTTGATAAAGATATATGTGAATTGCTTACTTTTCTATTTAACAGCCGGTCAGAAAAGACAGCCAGCATAAAAAGCCGTTCAATCGTTGGGTGGAGGACTTTGGGGAATGAAGGTTTTACCACCTGTTTTGGAGCATATTTAGACGACGGAAGTTCGATAAATATGAGTTACCTGAAGACTATTCGAATGCTTTTCCAGCGGGCGAGAGGAAATGCCTAATTACATAATACTATTATCGGGGGGGCATTCGTGCCCCCTTATTTCAGTTCTTGTTCTGGGTGTTCTATATGTTCGGGGTATTTCGTTAACCCCTAACGGCTCGTCGCAGAGCCGTCTCTCGCTCTGCGATACCTCCCTAAAATATATAGAACATATAGAACGTGTAGAACAGAAAATCTGTCACAAAGCTGACCTCTTCGTTGGGGGTGCAAAATTTACATTTCCGCGGCCCGTTTTTTTGGATCAATCGGGAGCGTATTTTGAAGCATCCTCGAAATTTTCCATTGGTATTTTTAATACCCTTTGGTCATTCATGTGTCACCGAGCCACATATTTTGAGAAATTTTTGATATGTTTTTTTGAAGCTTTTTCAAATTGGAAAGGGCTGCAACATGGATAACCTCAAGATCACTTTAGGTGTGTGGAACCGCAAACGTACTGACGTGAATGGCAAGTTGCGTAAATCTAAAAAACACACAATCAATTATCGGTGTCCAGAAACAGGTGGTAAAGTTCGCCGTTCATTTGACACCAAAGCAGATGCTGAATTGGCGCGAGACGCGTTGCTTGCACAACATATTGGGGGCCAATATTTTAGCCCTAAAACAAACCCTACTGTGGCTGAAGCCGTTGAACATTGGCTGGAATTCAAAGCAACAGAAATTAAAGGTCAAACTCTTAGAACTTATAAATCTCTGGTGAAGATTATAGTTGGGCCTTTGTTGAAGGGCACACCGCAGGAAAGAACCCATTATGCGATTACTGGCGAAAAACCCCATCGCGATACCAAACTTTTGCAAATGCTGGGTGATTACAATGTCTCTGCATTGACTACGGCGCGATTGCGACAATGGCATAATCAGATACGCGTAGAGGTGGGTGAATTTACTGCGAATGAAGTCATGAAAATGCTCCAAGCTATTTTGGCATTAGCTGAAGAAGATTTTGATGTACCCGTGTGCAAGAAACCCCGTAACTTGGCCAGGCGTAAACATAAACCCAAGAAGGATATTCTGACGCCTGATGAAGTCAGTAACTTTATTGAGTTCTCTAAAACGGAGAAATGGGGGATATTCTATGCGTTCCCGTTTCTGACTGGGGTGCGTGTATCCGAGCAGTTGGGATTATTATGGGATGATGTGGATTTTGAACGCAATATCATTACCATAAAGCGCGTTTTGGAACGCGATGGGACAACAACGGATCAAACTAAAACCGAGGCGGGCACACGCGAAATCCCCATGATGCAAACTTTGCGCCAGATGTTGCTCGAATGGCGTTTGATTTGCCCAAGATTAGATGGTGATCTCTACCGCGTCTTTGCAGGGCCGGGTAAACGCCGTGCATGGCCGCAACAGCCGGTTGGTGCTGGCGGGCCGATAATCTATGCAAACTATCTGCACCGCTATTGGAAACCCGCATTCGAGCGGGCAGGGGTGCGGTATGTCACCCACCATTCAGCGCGTCACTCATTTGTCAGCACTTTGCAGGCTCAAGGTGTTGAAGTGGGGCTCGTGGCAAAATTGGCCGGCCATTCCAATCCAGCAATAACACTTGGTCATTACACACAAGCAGTACGAGGGGGTGCTGAAGCACTTGAAACCCTCGATGCAGTCTACTCAACGAAAGGATAAGATTATGCTTAGCAAAGAAGATATAGAACGTGGCAAACGCGAAGCACTGAAATTACCAGATGCGCTACACATAGATGATAATTGTATTCGGGCAGTTTACGAATGGTTAGATGCACAACAAAAAACAATTCACCGAACAAATAAACTCTCAGACATAAAACACGCTGTTGAGTCTTGGTGCGGGTTTTATGTTTCTAAATCAGATGTAATTGTCGCGGCCTATCTACATCCCGAGATTAAAGGTGAATATCCTCATTATAATATCCATGGGAATATATTGGAGCCATTACCCTGCCGCCTTGTCGGCTTTAAACGGGACAGATACACAACAAGATCGCAGAGACTTCTGGTGCAAACGTTCTTTGAAAAAGTGCAACCATCTATGAAACGGATAAGGTATCGGCAGTGGCCATGACCGTCTAGCTATATACATAGCCGATGGCACGCTCATGCCGCTCGGTGATACCTCCCTCGGGCACGGTTATGTACCTGAGGGGGAGTATATCTCCGCGTACGCGCGCGGATTGCTCTTTGCCTATAGACATATAGACAGCATGCAGTGCTTTTATTGTATGAAACGGGAATAATTGTGCCCAAATTTACGGTGTGTTTTTTTGAGATTTTTGGGTTTCAATGGGACAGTAAAATGCGGCTATATCGATTGACCGACAGATGCAATGGCGACAGCATCGAGGCCGGTGCAGATATAATTGCACGATCAACATCTGTCGAAATCAGCTATATTGATTGGGCAATTGAACAAGATGGGAAATTCGAAAATCCTGATTGGGTTATAGTTGAATTGGCAGCTTAGTGAAAGTCAGCTCTGGGGGACAAAGCTGCCGTTAACTATTGCTTGGGTAATGTCCTCTTTCGTACATACTCTTGCTCGATGACTTCTTTGCCCCATTGTGTGCCAGGTGTCTCATGGGTTAATTTAAAGCCATGCTTTTCGTATAGGTGGCGCGCTGCATCTAGCCCTTTGAACGTCCAGAGCCTAGTGCGATCTACGGCAATTTGGTCTACGTAGGACGTGGCTTTATCAAGAAGAAGGTTCCCGATCCCCATACCTTGCGCCCTTGGGTTGACGATGAACCATCGCAAGTGACTGATGCCTTCTCCAAGGTCTTCGCCATCAATGGACACTGAGCCAAGTAACTCGTCGCCCTGATAGGCAGAAAATGTTGTATTGATAGGTTTGTCGATTCTTGCCATGAACTCCGACATTTCAGTTGCAACTTTACGCTCGAAAACAGCACCGAATTCGTAGTTTTTGGAGTAAAAAGATGCATGCAAGTGCGTCACCGATGCAATTACACCCGAACGGTAGCCTTCATGCACCTCTATTTCTGCACGATCTTTCAAAGTAAGTTGATTTTCTGTTGCTAATGCCTTTGCAAACAGGCCAAGACCTTTTTCGATTTGCGCCACATCGCTCGTTGAAAGAACATTTAGTGCAAACCTAAGTTGTCGCCGTGCATAGCCTTCAATTTTGCCAAGCAAGCTTTTCCCATCTGGCGTCAAGGTAAGAACTCGTGACCGTCTATCATTTGGATCAGGCCCGACTTCGATCAGACCTTCATTCTCCAGCTTTTGAATAAGGCGGCTGACACTGGATTTTTCTAAATGTAGCAGCGCCCCAAGGCCGCTTGCATTGGTCACTGTGCAATAACCAATCTCTATGATCGTATGCACAGCCGAAGGCGATAGGTCTGTACCAGCAAGTCCAGTTTGCATAAAACCCAACTCGCGTACAACATGTCGTGCAGCAGAGCGTATTTTATCAATGCGAGGCGTTGTGAGTATTGGATACATAGTTGCACAATACAACTAATATTATATCTGTCTACTGAGAACGGACGTTCGTTGTGATACGGTATTCAGTAAATTTGGGCTCAAAGCAGACATCTGATAATTTGAGTAATTGACCGCTTTAGGGCGAATTTGAGACCCAAAGGCAAACCTATGTGTCCATAAAGGCAAAGGTCTGCATGAAAAAGGCAAAACCTTATGGCATTTTACACTGGATAACTTTGGCAGGGGCTGAGGGAGCTACTCTATTTCTAAGAAACGTATCAGCTTTCCTCCAAACTCTGCTGCGGCGAGGCGAAAGTCAGGGCCAGTGGCGGGAGTCTCGGGTGCTGATCGTCTCGAAGGCTACGACTGTGCCACCCTGTGCGCCACGCTACAGCCCCCTGACGCTCTCCATGCAACGGTCTCGGGGATCGTGGGGGAGTGAGGTGTGGGATTGGTGGCGTTATTCCTTCTAGATAAAGTTAAAGCCTTCATTGATGCTCATGATTGAGAAATATCATCTAAATAAGAAAATTGTTGCTTTTGTCATATAAATCAATAAATTCACCAACGTAAATCTTAAAGGGGATTAAAATGAAAATGAAGTTTATTTTAATGGCTTCATCGCTGTGTATGGTCGGAGCTACAGCTTATGCTGAAGAGACCGCTAAACATCAGTTTTATGCTGGTTTAGCTTTTGCACATAATGACCATGAGTTCCGAGACTTTCCATCTGAAGGGTCTGATACAGCATTTTCTGGATTTGCTGGTGTAAGAATTAACCAACCAAGCTTCTTTTATGGCTTTGAGCTTGAATATCAGCCTGGCCAAGAAGTAGGTGTTGCAGGCTTTACTCAGGATGGTGAACAGCTTCGTTTTAAAGTACAAGCAGGTAAAGATTTTGGTGTTGTAAAAGCATATGGTGTTATTGGCGCTGTACGCCAAGATTTCCAGTCAGATGTAAATGGTAATGATGGGCATGGCACTGGTATAACCTTCGGTCTAGGTGCGGAATATGATATTTCAAATCACTTTGCTGTACGCGTAGAAGCATTGGTAGATAGCGGTACTATTTTTGACGCACCATTAGTTGGTGGTGATTACGGCTTCACAAATACACGTGTTGCTTTAGGTGGCATATATAAATTCTAGCACCGTTTAAAATTGCGTTTTCAAATCCCGTTGCCTTTTGGTTTGCGGGATTTTTTTCATCAAGATGTATGTTTGCTCTATATCTCCAATGCCTGCTTTCGGGATCCTACGCCTCTAAAAATTTCAGGTCTTGAACGGCAGCTTTGGGTCGTAAGCACATTTATCATACCAAAAATCGAATGTCGTATAAGGGCTCATTGCGGACATTAGCAAATGGCTGAATAGCCGGACATAGTAAGCGTTGCATTACGATGTCGTAATTCATACAAGTTTAAAATATTATTAGAACTTATTCTGGTAAGAAAAAATGCGTAGTTTAGAGATTCAAAAGCTTATAGATACAGTAGAAAATACATATGGCTCTATTACATTGTATGGATCGCAAGAGATAGAACAGCACGGTACGTGTTTTATGTTAGAGGGTATATCAGCAACTTTTTCAGTTTTAACTCTTGAAGGTAAATTACCGGCAGAAAAATATGATATTCAAATTGAGGAGCAACCTCCAAACCATTATATATACAATTTAGAAGAATGTGTTCTAGATGATTTTATCCAAATTATTGAGCACTATAAAAAACCTATCATGGAATGGCCTTAACATTAACATAATCAGACAATTCTGAATGTCTAATTTTGGCTCATAGCAGACATTTGTTTAATAGTCTTCCAGTGCTTTTATCTGTTTTAATGCCACATGCAGTTGTGCATCTGTGAGGCCGCGCAACATTGATGCGGCTTCTGCTTCAAGTTTTAGACGGTTCTGGCTAACATCATCATCAAACGCTCCAGTCGGGAAAAAATCCCGGAGTGGAATGGATAGCGTTTCCGACAATGCTACAAGCGTCTCTAAGGTAGGTACGCTCTTGCCGCGCTCTATATTAGAAACGGCTTCGCCAGTGCGATGGATGCGTACGCCCAACTCTTCTTGAGTGAGTTTAGCTTGGCGGCGAAACGAGCGTAGTTGGCTCGCTAAATAGGATTTGATTTGTTCGTTCATACCTTGAAGTAGACTTCAAAGGGTAATCTTATAAACCGACTAAGCTTCGAAAGTGTTTGCAAATTTAAGGTAGACTTTGTATTTGTTGTGAAAATTATTAAAAAACAAAGCAGGCTTCATAAATGCAAGATATTCCAACCGATATTATCATTGGCGCTATTGATGTGGGCGCACCGCGTAACATCGGCTGGGCCATCATAGATGGTGATCAAGAAACCCATGGTACCGATTTAGATGTATTCATCGAAACGTTTGCTAACCAAGCAAAAAGTAAACCCTCTGCTTTGGGGTTTGAATGCCCGTTGTTTATTCCATTGAATACAGAATTACCTAAGCTTACTGCACAACGGCAGGGCGAAAATGGTCGTCCATGGTCGGCAGGGGCAGGAGCTACTGTGACGACAATCGGTTTAGCCATTGTGACTTACACGTTAACGCAACTCCGAGCCCGTATGGATACGACTGCAACAATGGATTGGAATATATGGCCCAAAGGTAATTCTATGCTGCTATGGGAGGCATTTGTATCGGGTGCCAACCATGCGGCTCCAGGAGAACATTGGCGCGATGCTTTAAATGCGGCCAGAGGCTTCCAAAAAGCATTGCCCGATTTAGGCGGGTGTAACGCCGTAACGGGTACGGAGGTGCTTTCATTGGCGGGCGCATGTGCATTACGGGCAGGGTGGGTTGATGATCCAAAACTTCTACACGATCGCTGCTTGGTTATTCGGCCCGATCCTGAATTGTGATTCAAAAGCCATATTAGGATGTTCGTATGTATCCGTAGGGTTTGCGCAGGATTGCCAAATCAGTTTATCCAATAGTTTTTTGAAATTAAAAACGAGGATAACTGTATGAATTTAGATACGACAAACGTTATTGCGATACAGATGAAGCTCCCGACTTATATGAGTTGGGCTGCAAATGCTGGAGCCGTGGATGGGACGGGCAAAACACTTTGCGACCTTGTCCACTTTCTCGCAGAGAATAAGATGGAAGCGGCAACCCTATCTTTATCGTTTTTACTACCTATAGAATTGGAGCAAACTGCGCCCATTGAGCAAAAGGAATAATTATCATGGCATGGATACAAACGTTTACAGGTAAAAAGTTCCCATTGGATGACCCAGACCCAGACCAGATTTATATCGAAGATATTGCCCATGCGTTGTCGTTGCTCTGCCGCTTCAATGGGCATTGCACCAAATTCTATTCAGTCGCGGAGCATTCCGTACATGTGTCCCGTGAAATTGATCCTAAACTGGCTATGATTGGACTGTTGCATGATGCAGCGGAAGCGTATCTGGGCGATGTACCATCACCACTTAAAACACAGCTCCCGCAATTCAAAGAATTCGAATGGAAGATGGAGCAAGCGATAGGGGAACGGTTTGGAATTGATCCGAAATTGTTCTCTTGTGCAGAGCTTAAACGTGCAGACGTGCAATTATTGGTAGACGAAAAAAAGGTGCTGATGGTGGGTGAACCGGAAGAATGGCCTAACAGTGCACCGGAGGTGAAGAACACTAATCGAATTGAAGCTCTTGGAACTGCAGATGCAAAGGGTTGGTTCTTGGAAGAATTTGAAAAACTTAGTTAATGAATGTCCGCAATGAGCCCTTATTAGACGTTCAAAATAGAGTTTCTATTTCCAGTTTACCATAAGGCACATAATCTATTCACTTGAGATGGTTTCTCACTTCCTTTATGGATTTGATGAATTCATTGGAGAACACCCAAAATGATCATGTTTCGGACTTTAACAGCTTCCCTGCTTATTGGTACTCTTGTCGCTTGTGGCGGCGGTGGAGCAAAAGTGACCAATACGACTGTGTCTGAAGGCCAGCAGCTTATTGATCTTAAAAAAGCATTGGATCTTGGTGTTATCTCAAAAGGGGAATATGAAGCAAAGCGCCGCAAGATATTAAGAAGCTAACGGCTTTATTCCAATCTCGATTAGTAAATTTACATACGGCGCGGACTTAGAAGCACATGAGTTAAGGGAAGCAATATGATTACTCTTGAGGTTCCTGCTTTCTTAGCCGTTACTCTAGGTTTCATAGTTTTCTTCTTAGGGTCTTTTCTGACGCGCCGTGTAGCATTCCTAAAAGATTACAACATTCCAGAACCAGTATCTGGCGGATTGGTTGTTGCCATTGCTGTTTGGGTTTTCTTCATTTTCACAAACCGCCAAGTCACCTTTGATTTAGCTGTGCGCGATTACCTGCTTGTACTCTTCTTTGCGACCATTGGCTTGAATGCTCAAATCTCTGATTTGATACGTGGAGGCCGCTTGCTGCTTATCCTATTGGGTTTAACGATTGGCTTCATGATTTTACAAAATGTTGTTGGCCTTTTAGGAACTGTATTGTTTGATTTACCAGCTCCAGTGTCAGTTTTACTAGGTTCAGCCTCATTAATCGGCGGGCATGGAACGGCGATAGCTTGGGGGCCACAGATTGAGACAACTTCAGGCTTTGCAGCGGCAGATGAGATCGGAATTGCCGCAGCTACCCTTGGCTTAATTTGTGCAGCACTCATTGGTGGTCCAATTGCAAAACGTTTGATTGACCGAAATAACTTATCAGGTTCTTCGGATGAGGACCCAATTGTCGGTTTAGAATTCGAAGATACGAATGAGATAGCTGAAACTGTCGATCATGTGAGCTTGATGCGCGGAATGCTGGCAGCCCATATTGCTATTCTATTTGGAGCATTCGCATTTTATGCCCTTGGGGAAATGGGTGTGAAATTACCGCTCTTTGTCCCATGTCTATTGGTTGGCATCATAATGTCGAATACTGTGCCGTATATTTTCCCGAAAATGATTTGGCCAGCGCGAAGCAAAGGTTTGGCAATCATATCTGATTATTCCCTGTCTGTTTTTCTTGCGATGTCATTGATGAGTATGCAGCTTTGGACTTTGGCTGAATTAGGTGGGCCATTAATAACTGTCCTCGTAATGCAGGTTATCATGACAACGCTCTTCATTGTCTTCATCGTATTTATTGTGTTGGGTCGTACTTACACCGCAGCTGTTATTAGTGCGGGATTTGCAGGATTTGCATTGGGTGCAACACCGACAGCGATAGCTAATATGTCATCTGTGACTAAGCGATATGGATCAGCACCAATGGCGTTTATTGTGTTACCTTTAGTCTCCGCATTCTTTGTAGATTTAGCCAACGCAGTGATAATCCAATTCTTTGTTGGCTTATGATTGAAAGCATTAACGTTTCACGAGACTTGCAAGAATCTGAAAAGGCTTCATAATTAAAGCCACAAATCTGCATTTAGCTCTAAATTCTTGAACATACATTTTACGAAAAGGTGTCTTATGAACATTACTCGCCGTAGCTTTCTTCAAACAAGTTCTGCAATCGTAGCAACAGGATTGGTTCCTCAATTCGCCAAAGCGGCTACTGGTGGGCGAGATATTCAATTTGTACCATCTGCAGGTCAGGCAGGGGCGTTTTGGGCAATGGTTGAAAAAGGTCGGATGACAAAAGCTATTCCACGGACCGAATTTGACCCACGACCAACAAAAATGATTAGCGAAGGCATTGTAAGTAGAACCTATCACGAAACACGTGTTGAATATCCATATGTTCGTAAGTCTTATCTCGAAGGCTATAAAACAGGCAATGTGAAGCCTTGGCTACGCGCAAAGGATGAGTTCGTTCGCGTGGATTGGGATACCGCACTTGGATTAGTAAGTCGTGCCATACTGGAAACCATTGAAGAGCATGGAAACGAAGGCATTTTTTCTACGTCTTATGGTGGTTGGGCACATGGTGGCGTTTTAACACCAAACGTTTTGCAAGGTCGTTTCTTTAACCTAATCGGTGGCGCATCTGTAACAGTTGGCGATTTCTCTGGTGGTGCGGGGCAAGTTATCATGCCGCATGTTTTAGGCGACATGGAAGTTTATTCGAGACAAACGTCATGGTGGCAGGTTCTTAAGAATACGGAAGTCTTTGTGCTGATTGGTACGGACCCTCATAAAAATGGCCGTGCCGAAGGTGGTACAACGGACCATTCTATGTTCCCGCGATGGGAGTTAATCAAAGAAGCTGGTGTTAAGTTTATTTCCATCAACCCGCAGAAAACCACGACAGATGAATGGCTGGATGCACGTTGGATGAAGATCATACCCAATACGGATACCGCTTTATTCTTAGGTATGTCCCATTACGTTTATACAAACGGCTTACACGATAAAGAATTCTTAAAGTCTCATACTGTTGGTTGGGAACCTTTTATCGATTACCTCATGGGTAAAGAAGATGGAGTAAAAAAAGACGTTGCTTGGGCTTCAAAAATCACTGGTATGTCCCAAAATACGATCCGTTACCTTGCCGAACTTTGCGCAAAGAAACGCACGCAGCTTGCAGGCTCGTGGGCTATACAACGTGGTCAGCACGGAGAGATGGCGTATTGGGCAATCACAGCATTTTCTGCAATGACAGGCCAAATTGGTCTGCCTGGTGGCGGTGTTGGCTTTAGCTGGCATTGGGGACAAGGTGGTGCCTTGTTTGCTCAAGCACGTGCACCTGGGGGCATACCACAAGGCAGAAACCGTGTTGTGGGTATTTGTCCTGCGTCTCGCCTGAATGAAATGCTCTTAAACCCTGGGAAAGAGTTCACTCGTAACGGCGGGACATTCAATTTCCCTGATGTGCATATGATTTACAATGCAGGCAACAACTTTGCATCCCATCAACAAGACACGAACGAATTACTGAAAGCTATGACAAAGGTGAAAACGGTTGTTTGTCAGGACCCATGGTGGACAGCATCTGCGCAGTTTGCAGATATCATTTTACCCGCAACATCTACGGTCGAGCGTGATGAAATCAGTTCTGGTGGCACGTATTCCAAAGACAAGGTTTATGCGATGAAAAAGATCATCGAGCCTGTTGGGGAGTCTTTAGATGATTTTGAAATCTTCCGCAGATTGGCAGTGATCTTTGATATCGAAGAAAACTTTACAAACGGCAAAACGCGACAAGAAATCATTGAAGAGTCTTACGATAAATCCACTGCATCTGAACATATGGATTTTGAAGAATTTTGGGAAACGGGAGTGGCTCGCGTTCCCCAGCCACAAGAAGAATTTGAATGGGTACGTCATGGGGCATTTAGAGAAGACCCAGAAAAGAACCAACTTCCAACACCATCTGGCAAAGTAGAAATCTTTAGCCAAGCAATTGCGGATATGAATATTCCAGACTGTCCACCAATGCCGACTTGGATAGAACCAGACGAATACCTTGGTAATGCAGAAGAAGGCAGTGTGCATGTGGTCAGCCCGCACCCATATAATCGCATACACTCGCAATTCGCACAGTCGGATTTGCGCGAAGAATTGAACATTCAGGATCGTGAGTTTTTATTGATCAATGCAGATGATGCATTCGACAATGGAATTGAAGATGGTGATCTGGTTGAACTTTACAATAACCGTGGCTCAGTCATTGTTGGCGCGCGCGTAAATGATAATATCATGCGCGGTGTTGTATCCCTTTACGAAGGCGCTTGGGTTTCTTTTGATAGCCAAGGCCGTTGTAATTCTGGCGCTATCAACGTGCTGACATCAAGCCGTCCATCAAGTGGCCTCAGCCAAGCAACAACAGCAAATACCTGTATTGCAAAAATGCGAAAGGCTGAAAATGTTGAAGGCCCTAATATGGCTTATACAAAGCCAAGGGTATCAAAAGAGGTTGTGACATTAGACCCCGCTGAATTTGATTTGGCGCGCGCTGCAAATATCGCCAATGCGTTCACAGCAGATATGGAACCAGGTGAAAAGATATTCTATGAAAAATGTACATTGTGCCACGTGCCACAAGACCCTGCAGCGCATACGAAGAAGCAATGGCGCGGCATTACTGAAAGTATGTTCGTTAATGCTGGTGCCACTGAAGATGAGCAAAAGCTCATTCTTGAGTTCCTTGATAAATACGCAAAACCTAGTTGATCAATAAATACCCTTAAATACGATAAATGTTTAGGAATTGTGGATGTCTGCTTTGTCCCCCATAGCGGACATTGGTTACCTATCTATTAGCTGTAATATGCATCTATTCGGAAGCATGCTGTACTACTGGACAACGCTTTTCTAAACAATTCGAGTGACCGAGAGGTGACCCGTGACCTCTTCGTAAAAGATGACAACAGCCTTAAGAGGTAGTCGAATACCGCTTAACCTACTGAAAATATTACTGAAAGTATTTCGAATATTGGTGGAGCCTAGGAGGATCGAACTCCTGACCTCTTCGCTGCCAGCGAAGCGCTCTCCCAGCTGAGCTAAGGCCCCAAATCAGCGTATGTTCATACGCTGGGGATATTTATGAAACACCGCTTGATTTGCCAAGCGGAATTTCACTTAACTATCGTCTTCTGGACCCGCAACGTCTGCGATTTCTTCCAATGGCACAGTGTCGTCATCGTCGTCGTCTAGAACGTCATCGCCTAGATCCACATCGATATCTGCATCATCTTCGTCCAATACATCTACGTCATCTGCTAGATCATCCTCAGTTGCTGCTGCAACATTGGCTTTATCAGCTTTGTCCGTCATAGACGTTTTAGATTTGTCATTTGAGAAAAATGACAGTTCATATTCCTTGCCAGTATATGGGCTGACAATTGGATCTTTTTGTAAGTCGTAAAAACGTTGGCCAGTTTCTGGACAAACTCGTTTTACACCCCAAGCTTCTTCGGGCATTTTTAGTCCCCTTTACAGGTCATAATGGAATCCGTGTTGCCAACTGCCATATCATTTCAGACTTGTCAAAGCCTGAAAGCAAGAAACTTGTCGTTCAAGTGAAAAAGGTGGTTTGAACCCAGCTGTAAAGAGCTTACAATTAAGATAATGGTAGAGCAGATTGAAATTGGCGATCCAGCGATAGCTGTGATTATTAAACGTTCGGCGCGGGCACGCCGCTATTCTTTGCGCATTTCCAATAAAGATGGGTCAATCAGTCTGACAGTTCCAAAATATGCCGTGATGAGCGAAGCTTTGAGTTTCGCACGAGACCAAGAGGGTTGGATGCGCAAGCATTTGGCGAAACAATTAAAGCCTTTGACGCTACAAATAGGTGGTTCGGTCCTATTCGATGGGGAGTACCGCCGCATTGAGCCAGGAACAGGGCGGACAGTACGGTTTGATGGTGAAGTCTTGCAAGTGCCAGGGCCAGCTGAAAAGGTCCCAACAAAGTTAAAAGCATATTTCAAAACAATGGCACGCGAGCGTATGGTTTCTGCTTCTATTCATTACGCTGATCTTTTGAATAAACCGATTGGCCGGATCACGATGCGCGATACGCGTTCTCGTTGGGGATCTTGTACGTCTGATGGCAACTTAATGTATTCATGGCGGCTTATTATGGCACCAAAAGCCGTTCAAGCATATGTCGCAGCGCATGAAGCATGCCATTTGATCGAGATGAACCATTCAGATGCTTATTGGTCTTTGGTTCAAAGCATATTCCCTGATTATAAAATGCACCGAAACTGGCTTAAGAAAAACGGCAGTTTATTACACCGCTATACCTTCTAAACCTTGACGTTTGTTTGTTTTGTGATCACAAAAGCGCTATGTCTAGCGCTGAACGTACCCCTGAAAAATCAATACCGCATCATGAACGTGTTTACCGTAAATTGCGTGGAGAGATCATGCATGGCGAAATCCAAGCGGGTCAGGCACTGACCATTCGTGGTATCGCTGATAAATACGAGGCCAGTATGACGCCCGCCCGCGAAGCGGTTCGGCGCTTATCGGCGGAAGGGGCCGTTTCTGTGTCCTCTACGGGGCGTGTAACAGCGCCTGTGCTTTCTACGGAGCGTATTGAGGAACTTGCGGCCATACGTGCACTTATAGAGCCTGAAATGGCCAGCAGAGCACAACCTAGGGCACATATGGCGTTGATCGAGCGGCTTTATTCGATCAACAGCTTGATATCAGAGGCGATCGTGAAGAATGAGCCTGTCACTTATGTACGCCGTAATCTTGAATTCCACCGTACGCTTTATCTGCGTGCCCAAGCGCCAGCGATGTTGGCCATGGTCGAAACGGTTTGGCTGCAATTGGGGCCGACTATGACGATGTTGTACTCTAAATTACAACGCCGCGAAGCCTCAGATCATCATCGCCAAGTTATCGCCGCGCTACGCGCAGGGGATGAGCCAACATTGCGATTGGCTATCCGTGCGGATGTTACGCAAGGGTTACGGATGTTGGTGCGTTAATTTCTGTATCTTCCATATGTGGGAAAGCTTGTAACAAAGTGGCGTAGCGGATGCGCGCATCGGTTATTGAGCTGTAAGAGCCCACCAGATCGCGGATTGGACCACCTAAACGTTCCAGCCCAGAAACGAAAGCCAGTATTACACCAATCTCTGCTTGGCCTTGGATGACCAGATAACCGCCATAAGAAATCACACCAAACGGGCCTAATGCGATTAGGAGATTATTAATGGTTTTCATTACGTTTTTGTTCAAGATGTACCGTGTTCGAATACGCAAAATATCTTCGACCAGATTTACAAAACTTTTAGGCGCTGCGGCGCGCAATAGCTCTTCTTCTGGATTGTCCACGATGAATGATCCCAGATCGCGCATACGCAGAGCTTTTTCTTGAGCCAAAAGGTTCATTTTCCTTTGAAAATAAGGAACGATAAAGAATTGCGGGGAATATAAGCCCAGTGCAATAGATGCGACCAAAGGTTCGACCCAAAACATATATCCCAAGACAAAGACCAATGTGCCTATTTCAAACAGTGGGCCAGATATAGCAGAGCCTGCGAACCCCCCTAGCTTTTCAACCTCTGATGACATCATAGAAACAACGGCACCTTCATCTACTTCATCAATATCCCCAACGTTTCGGCCTTTGGGTAAAGCGGGTGCGGCTGTGTATGTGTGGTAAAATACCGAGCCGCGCAAAGCACGTACAATACGTGCCGAAATCAATTCGCGCTGGGCACGCATTGCGAATTTAAAGCCTGCGGCAACAAGCATGGCAAGGATGTAAAACCCGCCTAATTTAAGTAGCATATCAGTATCTTTTTGGGCGACAGCATCATCCAATATACGTCTTTGCAACTCAAGGGGAACAGGGGCCAGTGGCAATAATATAAGCGTCAAAGCGACAACAACGATTTGCTGACGATAAGATTTGTTGAAGATATAGCGGTAAACAGATGTAGGCATTTTAGTCATAAAGCAACGCATACATTATTGCTTTCATACAGCAACTTTGAATTAAATAACTGACGTTTTTGTGAAGATTATTTATGATCTATTTACGGTTTTGAACGTATAAAGGGCATTGAAAGATCAGCTTTCCCCCTTTGCTGATCGTGGCCATTATTCCCTTATTAGGCCAAATAAAAACGCCCTAATGTTTTAAGCATTAGGGCGTTTTTTACATTATATGTAATGGGTTAGGCGTGAATGGCGCCGTCACCACAAGCCAATGCGGCTTCACGCATAGCCTCAGAGAAGGTTGGGTGCGCGTGGCAGGTTAGTGCCAAATCCTGCGCGCTTGCGCCAAATTCCATCGCCACACAAATCTCATGGATCAAGTCACCAGCTGCTGGGCCGATCAAGTGACAGCCCAGAATGCGGTCCGTTTTGGCGTCAGCCAGCAATTTCACGAAACCATCGCCTTGGAAAATAGCTTTGGCACGGGCGTTGCCCATAAAGCTGAATTTACCGATTTTGTAATCGACACCAGCTTCTTTAAGCTCTTCTTCGGTTTTGCCGACATTCGCAACTTCTGGGGCTGTGTATATCACACCAGGTATTACATTATAGTTAACGTGACCGTGCTTACCCGCAATCACCTCTGCCACAGCCATACCTTCGTCTTCGGCTTTATGTGCCAGCATTGGGCCATCGATCACGTCGCCGATGGCGTAAACGCCTGCAACGTTGGTGCGCCAGTGATCGTCAGCCTCAATCTGACCGCGTTTTGAAATGGTGCCGCCTAGCGCTTCAAATCCTAAACCATCAGTAAATGGCTTGCGGCCAGTGGCCACCAGAACAACGTCCGCGTCAATGGTTTCTTCTTTGTCATTTTTGCGCAGCTTATAGTTCACTTTGGCTTTGCCTTTGGATGTGTCCACGGATTGAACCGCGGCACCCATGATAAATTTAAAGCCTTGTTTTTTCAGCATTCTTTGGAATGTCTTGGAAATCTCTGCATCCATACCAGGTGTTATGTGATCCAAGAATTCAACGACCGTCACTTCAGAACCCAGACGCGCATATACGCTGCCCATTTCAAGGCCGATGACACCTGCGCCGATCACGACCATTGATTTTGGAATTTTTGGCAAGGCCAATGCGCCAGTGGATGTCACAACCGTTTTTTCGTCCACTTCTACGCCCGGAAGAGAGGACGGTTCTGATCCTGTTGCGATTACGATATTTTTGGCTTTATGCGCTGTGCCATCAACGGTGACTTCACCTGCTGCTGTGATTGTACCGTAGCCTTTGATCCAGTCTATCTTGTTCTTTTTAAACAAGAATTCGATGCCTTTGGTGTTACCTTCAACAACGCCATCTTTGTAGCCTTGCATCTTGCCGAAATCGACGGATGGGGATTTACCCATCAAGCCCATTTTAGTGAAATTATGTGTGGCTTCATGGTAAGAATGCGATGCATGCAGCAATGCTTTTGACGGGATACAGCCCACGTTTAAACAGGTGCCGCCCAGTGTTTCACGGCCTTCGACACAGGCTGTTTTTAGACCTAATTGCGCGCAGCGAATAGCACAGACATACCCGCCTGGGCCGCCGCCAATTACGATAACATCATAGTCTGACATGGGGGTTAACCTTTCGTGTTTTCGCCGAAAATCGGCGTATGGAATGTGTATGGCACGCGTATGGCATGCGTATGGCACACGGTATGGTACCATTTATGAACGATTGCGCGCATTGCGCCATTTATGAGCGTGGCAAAAATCATAAGAGTGCTGCAATCATCATGATGGTTGTCGCCAAAAGACCTACCGTCCAAATATGGGAACGCCATGGCACCCATCCAAAGACATAGGCTGGAATATAGAGTACGCGCGCTGCGACATAGGTCCATGCACAGATTTGCGTAACAAGGTTAGAGGCATCGCCCAAAGTGACAACAACGACAGCGATTGTGAACAGGATTAACCCTTCGAAGTGATTGTTCATGGCACGTTGAACGCGACCTGCACGACCTGTCAATTCACTGCCTTCATCACGGGGGCTATAAGCAGCATCGTGGCCAACCTGTTTGATAGCATGTGGGACATATAAAAATATCTGAACGACTTGTAAGATGCCAGCAAGGGCAAGCGTTATGATTTCTGGTGTCATGAAAGGGTTACCTTTCTGTTGTCTGCGGTTTGCAATGCAACGCTGACATTGGTTTCATCTGATTGGATGATCTCAGGCTTGTCTGTTAACCCCAAAGTGCCAAGCAATTGGGTCAGCTTTTCAGCCTGAGGGGTTTTTATGGTGATAGCATTCAACCGCAACCCAAGATCAGTCATACCACTTGCTGGATGCGGGCCTTTGGTATCCCATTGCAACAACAGCGGGGCAGCGCCATCCATTGGGATCGTGCCATTATCGCGGACTGTGAACCGCCATTTCAGATGATCGCGCTCTAAGTTTAAGGCGCGTCCTAAATCGATGCCGATATCCGCTGCTTTGGTTATGCAGCCTTCGATATCATCGGTGCGCAGCAGCCATGCAACTTGTGGCTTTGTCGTGTTATCGAGGTTGAACCAACGCGGGCGATCAATGGCAGGGGCATCGGGGTTTATCGCGATGACTTCGGCGAATGTATCAGGGCCAAGAGCTGTAAGGTGGTTGTGCGTAGACATCAAAGGATGTTCGCCGCCTTTGGGGATATCCAAACCTGTGGCGGCTTGGAAATAAACGATGCCTTCTGAAAGGGATGGGGCTGCGATGCCTATGTGGTCGAAGATGATCATGATTTGACACGCTCATTTCGCCACCATGTGAAAAGGCCATATGTTGCAACCATTGACAGTACGGCATTCGCAAATGGAATGATTGAGAAGACATCAAAATTTGATGAGATGAATTTGAAATATGATATCACTGTGAAGACTACATAGATTACAGCAGCCCAGCGGTGCTCTTTATGTATAAAGTTAAAGAGTATCACTGTTATAATGAGGTCTATGAGCTGAGAGCCACTTAAAAATAGTGCATCTGCGCCTGTGTACCAAGCTAATCCTAACAGAGCTAAAAATAGCACTGTTAGGAGGGCTAATTGCAGTTTTATCGCAAAAAGAGCCAAGTTCATATTTATGACGCCTTAAAGATCCATCAACAAGCGACGTGGATCTTCCAGCGCCTCTTTCACGCGCACTAGGAAGGTCACAGCGCCTTTGCCGTCCACGATGCGGTGGTCATAGCTGAGTGCCAGATACATCATCGGGCGGATGACGATTTCATCGTTTACCACAACAGGGCGCTTTTGGATCGTATGCATGCCCAAGATACCCGATTGTGGTGGGTTCAAGATTGGGGATGACATCAATGATCCGTATACGCCGCCGTTTGAGATGGTAAAGCTGCCGCCCTGCATCTCTGCCATGGACAGTTTTCCGTCGCGGGCGCGGGCGCCTTTTTCCGCGATTGCTTTTTCGATTTCAGAGAAAGACAGCTGGTCTGCGTCGCGGATCACTGGAACAACCAAACCTGTTGGAGTGCCTGCGGCAATGCCCATGTTCACATAGCTTTTGTAAACGATGTCTGTGCCGTCGATTTCAGCGTTCACTTCTGGCACTTCTTTTAACGCGTGACAGCACGCTTTGGTGAAGAAGGACATAAAGCCCATCTTAACGCCGTGTTTTTTCAAGAATACGTCTTTGTATTCTGTGCGCAGTGCCATCACTGCGGACATGTCGACCTCGTTATACGTGGTCAGCATAGCGGCTGTGTTTTGGCTTTCTTTCAAGCGACGTGCAATTGTTTGACGTAGACGGGTCATTTTCACACGTTCTTCGCGTGCTGCTTGTTCAGGCGCTGGGGCTGCACGTGGGGCTGCCACTGGTGCCGCTGCTGGCGGAACAACGGCTGCGGCAGTTGGGGCTGCCATTGCGGCCTGAACGTCTTCTTTCATAACACGACCGTCGCGGCCTGTGCCTGTGACTTGATCAGCTGACATGTTGTTTTCTGCCATAAGCTTTTCAGCGGACGGTGCGTTTTTAACACCGTCAGATGAGGCCGCTGCAGGTGCTGCGGCAGCAGGAGCTGGGGCAGGGGTTGCGCCTGATGCAGAACCAGAAATCACGCCAAGTTGTCCGCCTGCGGCAACGGTTGCGCCGTCTTCGGCTAGGATTTCGGTGATTACACCTGTGGCGGGTGAGGATACTTCTACGGAAACTTTGTCTGTTTCCAGTTCGCACAGCATTTCGTCGGCTGTGACGCTATCGCCAACCTTTTTGAACCAAGTGCCGACTGTGGCTTCAGATACACTTTCACCTAAAGCTGGAACCATGATTTTCACGGCATCATCGCCGCCAGATGCAGGTGCCGCTGCAGCCGCTGGTTTTTCTTCGGCTGCTGGGGCAGGGGCTGCGTCGCCTTCGGTGATGTTTGCCAATAGAGCATCAACGCCCACTGTTTCGCCTTCGGCAGCGACGATTTCTGTCAATGTGCCAGCGAATGGGGATGGCACCTCTACTGTCACTTTGTCTGTTTCAAGTTCACAGATCATTTCGTCCTGGGCAACGGTATCACCGACTTTTTTGAACCAAGTGGCAACGGTTGCTTCGGAAACGCTTTCTCCTAGGGTTGGAACACGTACTTCAGTCATCTTATTTACCTCCTAGGGTAAGCGCATCGTTAACGAGCGCGTCTTGTTGTATTTTATGTGCGCTGGCCAACCCTGTTGCAGGGGCAGCAGCGGCTGGGCGTCCAGCGAATGTTGGACGGTTGTTTTTGTGATCAAGCTCAACAAGAACCTGTTCGATGTAAGGGTTGATATGGCTCCAGTAGCCTTGGTTGTGCGGCTCTTCTTGGCACCAAACAACATCTGCGTTTTTGAAGCGTTTCAGTTCCTCGGTCATCGCCATCATCGGCACTGGGTAAAGTTGTTCGACACGTAAGATGTAGATGTCATCTATACCACGTGCGTCACGTTCAGCCAGAAGATCAAAGTAGACTTTACCTGAACACATCACCACGCGTTTGATTTTGCTGTCTGCGACAAGTTTTGTGTCTGAATTGCCAAGCTGTGCGTCGTCCCAAAGGACACGGTGGAAACTGCTGTCACCTGTGAAATCATCAATCGTGCTGACGGCCATTTTGTGACGCAGCAATGATTTTGGTGTCATGATCACGAGTGGTTTGCGGTATGTGCGTTTCATTTGACGACGCAATATGTGGAAGTAGTTTGCTGGTGTTGTCACATTGGCAATCACCCAGTTGTCTTCGGCACACATTTGCAAGAAACGCTCTGGACGCGCAGAGCTGTGCTCTGGACCTTGACCTTCCATGCCATGTGGCAAGAGCATTACGAGGCCCGACATGCGCAACCATTTACTTTCACCAGAACTGATGAATTGGTCGATCATGATTTGCGCGCCATTGGTGAAATCACCAAATTGTGCTTCCCAAAGTGTTAGCGCGTTTGGTTCGGCTAGAGAGTAGCCATATTCGTACCCAAGGACAGCGTATTCAGACAGCATGCTGTCGATCACTTCGTAATTTGCTTGGTCTTCGCAAATGTTGTTCAGCGGATAGTATTTTTCACCAGTATTCTGGTCTAGAATACCAGAATGGCGATGGCTGAATGTGCCGCGTGTACAGTCCTGACCTGAAAGGCGGACTGGGAAGCCTTCGTATTGCAAGGCACCAAATGCAAGCGCTTCGGCAGTGGCCCAATCGATGCCTTTACCTTTTTTCAGTGTTTCTGCTTTGGCTTCTAAGATACGAGAAATGGTTTTGTGCGGTGTCCAATCCTCTGGCAACTTCGTTAATGCATCGCCGATTTCTTTGAAGCGCTTTTTCGTAATGAAGGTTTTGCCGCGCTGGTATTCTGGGTCTTTGCTTTCCAGATGCTTCCAACGACCGTCCAGCCAATCAGCTTTGTTTGGTTTGTAGTTTTTACCAGCTTCAAACTCTTCATTCAGTTTAGCTTGGAAGGATGCTTTTAGATCTTCGATTTCACCTTCTGGGATCAAACCGTCTTTCACCAAGCGTTCTGTGTAAATCGCTAGCGATGTTTTTTGTTGCTTGATCTGTTTGTACATTTGCGGTTGTGTGAACATTGGTTCATCGCCTTCGTTATGACCGAAGCGGCGGTAACAGAAGATATCCAAAACAACATCTTTACGGAATTTCTGGCGGTATTCTGTTGCGATTTTAGCGGCATGTACAACCGCCTCTGGATCGTCACCGTTAACGTGGAAAATCGGTGCCTCCACCATTAAGGAAATATCGGTTGGGTAAGGGGATGAACGGCTGTCATGTGGTGATGTTGTGAAACCGATTTGATTATTTACAACGATATGGATTGTGCCGCCTGTGATGTGACCCTTCAGGCCAGACAAACCGAAACACTCCGCAACCACACCTTGGCCCGCGAATGCAGCGTCGCCATGCAGAAGGATTGGCATAACGGCACCACGGTCACGGCCTTGTTGATCACCTTTGGCACGTGCTTTGCCCAAGACCACTGGATTTACAGCTTCTAGGTGCGATGGATTGGCAGTCAATGATAGGTGAACTGAATTGCCATCGAATTCGCGGTCAGAGGACGCACCAAGGTGGTATTTCACGTCGCCTGATCCTTCAACTTCGTCAGGTTTGTACGAACCACCGAAGAATTCGTTAAAGATGGCGCGGAATGGTTTACCCATCACGTTTGACAGAACGTTCAGACGTCCACGGTGTGGCATGCCAACGATGATGTCTTTCACACCTAAAGCACCGCCACGTTTGATCATTTGTTCCATGGCTGGAATGAGAGCTTCGCCGCCATCTAGGCCAAACCGTTTTGTGCCTGAATATTTGACGTGACAGAATTTTTCAAAACCCTCTGCTTCGACCATTTTTTGCAAAATGGCTTTGCGGCCTTCTTTGGTAAAGAAATGCTCTTTGTCATAGGATTCAATACGCTCTTTCAACCAAGAGGCTTCTTCTGGGTTGGAAATGTGCATGTATTGCAGGGCAAATGTACCGCAATATGTTTTGCGTAGTTTTGTAACAATGTCGCGCATGGATGCCATTTGCATGCCCAAAACATTGTCTAGGAAAATAGGGCGATCCATGTCCGCTTCGGTGAAGCCATAGAATGCTGGATCTAATTCTGGATGTGGTTCCTGCTTCTTCAATCCCAGTGGGTCAAGATTAGCTGCCAAGTGACCGCGAATACGGTAAGCACGGATCACCATCAAAGCACGGATTGAATCGAGTACCGCACGTTGAACTTGGTCTTCGGTTAAAACAGCGCCAACGCTTTGGGCTTTTTCTGTGATCGCTTTTTTAGGATCTTCGGCCCACTGACCATCGAGTGCAGCCGTTAATTCATCATTTGGCATTGGAGGCCAATCGGGGCGACCCCATGATGGGCCTGCAGCCTCTGCCGTGACTTGGGATGCATCTTCATTCAGTTCGCGAAAGAAAGCTGCCCAACTTTCATCAACCGACGACGGGTTCTTCACATAGTTGGCGTGAAGTTGTTCTACATATTCCGCATTATGTCCTTGTAGAAAACTTTCTGCATGGAATTGAGAGTTAGATGGCTGTTTGGTCATTTAGACGATCCTTTCGTGAGAACCATGGCCCCGAAAGGCCATGGTTGAATTTTATTGGAAGCTTTTTGGCATCTGCGAAATAAGGACTTTCCAATTCGCGTAATTTTAAGCTTCCTTTATGCATCTTCAGAGCAACCCAATACGCTCATCGCCAGCTTTTCTGGCTTGGATGGCTGCTATGTTTGAAAAGCTCCACCATGGGAATGGCTTCGCAAGAAGAACTCCTAATTTTTGCAGGAGAGGCAACTTACGATGTTTAGGGAAATCTATGAAATCAGATGCGTATTCTAGAACATTAAGCTTCATGGCTTGTTCTAGGAAAATACGCCAATGTGACGGATCCCAAGCTTGAACATGTCCACGGTTGGCGTAGTGGAATTTGAAAATGTTACCGAAGAAAACAAGTGGTCTAGATGGGTTGGGAACAGCCACGATTAGAACACCATCTTCATTCAGAAGAGATAATACATTTTCAAGAGCTCGTGACGGATTATGAATGTGTTCAAGCACATGCGACATGACTACAACATCGAATTTGCGGTCAATAGCAAGGTGTGGATTAAATTCCGTCTCTGATAATTTGTAGTGGCCTTTAACAATGTCATAATCGCTAGAGGCTTCAATGCAAACATCGTAAGCGTCTGCAACATGTACTTCGCCTTTAAAGCCGTTTTGGGATAAGAACAACTCTAATTGCCCCATTCCCGAGCCGATGTCTAACACGCTTCCATTGGAAGCGTGTTTGAGTGCTAATTTACCTACTTCTTTATGGTAGGGTAAGAGCTCTACTTGCTCTACATCGAGGTGTCGGTTTCCCTTTGCCTCATAGGTCTTTGTTCCCATTATCTTAATCCTTTATGCATTTGTGCTATAATATGCCTTTGTGTTTTCGCTTTTAGGCATTTTTACACGCATTGCCAGCTTGAATTAATAAACTTTCGACCATGATTAACCGATTGCTTTTAGAACAGCTTCGCCTAAGCCCGCTGGGCTGTCGGATACAACGATACCTGCTGAACGCATGGCTTCGATTTTGCTGCCAGCGTCGCCTTTGCCGCCTGCAACGATCGCACCAGCGTGACCCATACGGCGGCCTGGAGGCGCTGTTACACCTGCGATGAAACCAGCGACTGGTTTCTTGCGGCCTTTTTTGGCCTCATCGATTAGGAATTGTGCGGCATCTTCCTCGGCGGAACCACCGATTTCGCCGATCATGATGATGGATTGCGTTTCATCGTCCGCTAGGTACAGCTCTAAGATATCAATGAACTCTGTGCCTTTGATAGGGTCGCCGCCAATGCCAACCGCGCTTGATTGACCAAGGCCCGCGTTTGTTGTTTGGAACACGGCTTCATATGTCAAAGTGCCTGAGCGTGATAGTACGCCAACAGAGCCTTTTTTGAAGATGGACCCTGGCATGATGCCGATTTTACATTCATCTGGTGTCATAAGGCCTGGACAGTTGCCGCCGATTAGACGGGAATTGGATTTGTCCAATTTGTCTTTCACGCGCACCATATCCATCACTGGAATGCCTTCGGTGATACATGTGATCAATTCGATGCCTGCATCAATTGCTTCTTCGATGGCTGCAGCTGCACCTGCTGGTGGAACATAGATCACAGAGGCTGTGGCGCCTGTTGCTTCTTTACCTTCTGCAACAGATGCAAAGATTGGCAGTTCTTGACCGCTTGCAGCAGCCCAGTTTGTGCCACCTTTTTTCGGGTGTGTACCACCAACCATTTGGGTGCCGTGATACGCAAGCGCTTGTTCTGTGTGGAAGGTGCCTGTTTTACCAGTTAGGCCTTGTACGAGGATCTTAGTGTCTTTGTTGATTAGAATTGACATGTGATTAACCTTTCACCGCTTTAACGATTTTTTCTGCGGCATCATCCAGATCATCCGCTGCGATTACATCCAACGGGCTGTTGTTGATAATGTCTTTGCCTTCTTGCACTTTCGTACCTTCTAGGCGCACAACCAGTGGCACTTGTAGGCCGACTTCTTTTACGGCTTGAACCACGCCTTCTGCGATTACATCACAACGCATGATACCGCCGAAGATATTCACAAGGATACCTTTAACGTTTGGATCAGATGTGATGATTTTGAATGCTGCTGTTACTTTTTCAGCAGTAGCACCGCCACCCACGTCCAAGAAGTTTGCAGGCTCAGCGCCTTTCAACTTGATGATGTCCATTGTGGCCATCGCAAGACCAGCACCATTCACCATACAACCGATTTCGCCATCAAGTGCGATATAGCTTAGATCGTATTTAGACGCTTCCAGCTCTTTTTCATCTTCTTCTGTTTCGTCGCGCAATTCTAAAATGTCTGCTTGGCGGAACAAAGCGTTGCCATCAAAGCCCATTTTCGCGTCTAAGCATTTTAGGTTGTTGCCCGGCATTACGATCAACGGGTTGATTTCAAGCATGTCCATGTCTTTTTCAACGAACATACGGTACAAGTTTGAAGTCAGTTCAACACATTGATCAACGGCACCACCTGTTAATTTCAATGCATCGGCTACGGCTTTACCATTTTCTTTTGTGAAACCTGTTGAGGGATCAATTGTCAGTGTGATAATTTTTTCTGGCGTTTCTGCGGCGACTGCCTCGATGTCCATGCCACCTTCTGTAGAGGCTACGAAAGCAATGCGCGATGTCACACGGTCCAATAGGACTGCAAGGTATAATTCTGTTTCAATGTCTGACCCGTCTTCGATGTAGATGCGGTTGACTTGTTTTCCAATTGGGCCTGTTTGGTGTGTGACCAATGTTTTGCCCAACATTTTTTCGGCTTCTTCTGCGGCTTCTTCTACGGAAAATGCCAAACGTACGCCGCCTTTTTCGCCAGCTTCTGCTTCTTTAAATGTGCCTTTGCCGCGCCCACCTGCGTGGATTTGCGCTTTTACAACCCAAAGTGGGCCATCCATTTCTGCGGCTTTTGCTTTTGCTTCGCCTGCGTTCATTACGACACGGCCGTCTGAGACTGGAGCCCCATATGCCTTTAACAGCTGTTTGGCTTGATATTCATGAATGTTCATGGATTCTTCCCTTAGGTTAAATAATCTAGGGTATCGTTACAGAAGAATCGGAAGGGTAGAAGTGAAAAAAACAGTTTTTTACTATTAATAGATATTTATTAGATTTTGTGATCACACGTTTATTTTTTGTGATCACAAATATTGGGTTTATAACAATATGTCGCTTAATTTAGCTAAAATACCCTAAATTTAATGATAAACAGTCAGATTCGGCCTGAAAATAAAAACGCGGCACTCATGTACCGCGTTTAAATTCTTAAGGTTTATTTAACTTAGTCAGCCAATGAACCGTCAATCGCGATACAAGCTTCCATTAGACCGCGAACCGCATCAACTGATTTGTCGAACATTGCTTGCTCGTCTTTGCCCAATTTAATGTCTGCAATGCGTTCAATGCCTTCAGCACCGATCACTGTTGGAACACCAACGTACATGTCTGACTGACCAAATTCACCGTTTACCGCTGCTGCACATGGTAGAAGACGTTTTTGGTCTTTCAAGTATGCTTCAGCCATCTCAATGCCTGATGCTGCTGGTGCGTAGTAAGCGGAACCTGTTTTCAACAGACCAACGATTTCTGCACCACCGTCGCGTGTACGCTGAACGATTGTGTCTAGTTTCTCTTGTGTCGTCCAACCCATGTCTACTAGGTCAGGCAAAGGAATACCTGCAACTGTTGAATAACGCTCTAGCGGTACCATTGTGTCGCCGTGGCCACCCAATACGAATGCTGTTACATCTTTTACAGATACGTTGAATTCTTCTGCAAGGAAGTGACGGAAGCGTGCTGAATCCAAAACGCCTGCCATGCCACATACTTTGTTCTTTGGAAGACCAGAGAATTTTTGCAAAGCCCAAACCATTGCATCTAGCGGGTTTGTGATACAGATAACGAAAGCGTCTGGTGCGTGTTTCGCAATGCCTTCGCCAACTGATTTCATAACTTTCAAGTTGATGCCCAAAAGGTCATCACGGCTCATGCCTGGTTTGCGTGCAACACCAGCTGTTACGATACAAACGTCTGCACCTGCGATGTCTGCGTAATCTGTTGTGCCGGACATAGTCGCGTCGCACTTTTCAACTGGGCCAGATTCAGCGATATCCAAGGCTTTACCTTGTGGGATGCCGTCTGCGATGTCGAACAAAACAACGTCGCCCAATTCTTTTAAAGCTGCCAAGTGTGCCAGTGTGCCACCGATCATACCTGAACCGATAAGTGCGATTTTCGCTCTTGCCATGATCCATCTCTCCTATGAGTTTTCGTCGGAGGCTGGGTACCGCCTATACGCGGAAAGAGCAAGTCACATTCGGGGGAATTTAGCCCAAACGCGACGTTTTGCTGGTTTATACGCCATGCCCAGATGGCTTTTTGAGACTTTCATAGGCACTGCCTGATGCGATCATACAACTTGTTCCCTCTGGCGTGGTGATAAGAATCGTCCATGTTCCCGTTTGCTGATGTGCAAAAGTTTCTAACATATGGCCATTGGGCATAAGACCTGTGCTTTGCGGACTTTCCCCATATCGGTTGTTCAATTCGGCAATCACGTCACCGCGTTTGGCACAGGATGTTTGATTGGCGTAAGCTGTACTGACAATAAAGATCACGCTGAGCAATCCAAAGGACAGCGCGAACATCATGCGTTGCATATAAGTTGGCATTTGAAACCTTTCTGATGGTGTTCTGATTGGTTTCAATGATTTCGCCAAAATTGGTAAAATCTTATTAATCATACGTGCGCAGCGGCGTTATGTCTGTTGCAATATAGATGTCGATAGAGTGGTATTAGGGCACCAACCAACCGTTATAAGGATATAATCATGTATACAGTTTTGCTGCTTTTGGGTGTCTTTCTTTGGATCGATGCACATTGGGTGAAACTGTTGGTGCCCAGCTTGCGTGATGGAATGGACGAACGTTTTGGCAAAGGCCCTGCACGCGGTATTATCGCAGGGGCGGTGGTTTTATCGGTCATCTTGATGGTGATTGGATATCGCGGCTCAGATGTAACCCCTGTTTACACGCCATTCGCTGGGGCAGGGCATTTGAACAACCTGTTGATGATTGCGGCTGTAATTTGCCTTGGCATGGGATCATCAAAAGGACGGATGCGGACATGGTTGCGTCATCCGATGCTAACGGGCGTCGCTATTTGGGCAACTGCGCATTTGTTGGTGAATGGGGATATTGCATCCTTGATCTTGTTCGGTGGACTGGGTTTGTGGGCTGTTGCATCGATGGTCCTGATTAACAAACGCGAAGGCGCTTGGGTGCGTCCCGCAACTGGGCCAATTTCTGGGGATGTGAAATTGCTGGTTATTTCAGCCGTTGTATTTACGGTGATTGCCGCTATTCATGTGACTTTAGGATACAATCCATTCTTAGGAAATTACGCATGAAAGCTTACCGCTGTATAACCGAAGACGACACATCAGAATTCTGCCACCGTGTGACCAAAGCCTTATCCGAAGGCTGGGAACTGCACGGAAGCCCATCCTATGCCTTTGACGCCAAACGCGGCGTGATGCGTGTGGCACAGGCGGTGACGAAGGAAGCGGATTTCGAATATTCGCGTGATCTAAAGTTGGGTGGGTTGTGAAGCGAGCAGTAACGCTCGTTTTTTGCTTTATAGGGGTATTCCAAATTTAACGAATAGGGTGAATATCTGTTATAGGAGCAAAGCGGAAATTGGGTTTCAGTCTGAGAAGTAGTAACGTTTAGTGTGTAAAAGACGGCTAGTGAGTATTTTTTTAATAAGTTTCTGAGAAAGAATAAATATAATGATTTCAATGCAAAACTTTACTGCAATTATTTTTCTATTAATTACGAGCGCTTGCAATAGCACTGTGATTTCGAAAAATACTGTAATATCTGAAGTGCCGCAAAACCTAATATTATACGATGTTAATGTCCATGTAACAAATGCAGCAATCGGGGATATGAAAGTCGGGATATTCAGCATTAAGGAGAATAGTGCTGACTTAATATGTGGTTTGTGGACGCTACCACCGTATATGTCTTATTATACAACTTCATATAAAACGCTGTTAAAATCAGCCAGCCTTGTGTTCAATAAAAAACCAATAATATCGGATTTATCATTTTTTAAAAAGGTGAAGCCGAATGTGGATTTTAGGAATGAGCAAGGACATTGTAGGCCATTGAATGGCTCTGTTCCTTCAGAGTTGACGCAAATAAGCCTAGATTTTTCTAAAAAGTCAGTTCGCACTGGCAATATTTCATACTAAAAGCAGACAGTCATAATGACTGAAAACCTATGAAAATATACAACCCATTTAACGCACTAGGGTTTCAATGGTTCACAATAAAAATGATGAATATCTAATCTTTTTAGACAAGCATAGGGTCAGATTCAGTCCACGAGAGCCACATATAAACACACATCTTTATTGATTTAATTGATTAATGGTGGGCTAAGCTATGCGTTTAGTGGAGGTCCAGTAAATTTAACGAATAGGGCGAATGACATAAGCTTGCCGAATGCGTGCTTAACGCTAAGTGTTTTGCTGACCCACTACTATTAGAAACAACAGGTATTTACGGATGGCGTTCGTTGCACAAAAGCAAAAATCAAAGCATCATTATTACCCAGTTCTTACTCGGCTCAGAAAAAAAGCAGTAAAGTCCTTATTAATAGTAGCCATAGCCCTTTCAGCGCCTGCAATTTCTTTTGCAGAAACAACTGTTGTCGCTGTCTTAGGGGATAGCCTGACAAAAGGGTTCGGTTTACGGAAACAGAAAGGATTTGTCCCTGTCCTTCAAAATTGGCTGACAGAGCGGGGCGAGGATGTATTGCTGATTAATGAAGGTCGATCGGGGCGCACAACCACAGGCGGGCTTACGCGTATCCAAGGGGCGCTTACACCAAATATAGATGCCCTTATTATTGAGCTTGGTGGTAATGATATGCTGCGCAAAGTTGAGCCAAGTATCATACGTAATAATCTTAGTCGCATGATCAAAATTGCAAAGAGCCGCAACATTCCAGTCCTGCTTGTTGGGGTGAAGGCAAACAAGAAATACCCAGCAGAATTTGAGGCTTCTTTTAACAGAATCTATCCTGATTTAGCCAAAGAATTCGATATTTTATTGTACCCAAACTTTTTCGCTACTTTGTATAAGGATCAGGAACAAACCCGCATAAATTATCGTTTCATGCTCTTGGATCGGATCCACCCAAATTCCAGGGGCGTTGTGAAAGTCGTCAACGATATTGGCCCGTTGGTGCAAAAGCTGATAGCCCGTAGTAAATCTAAAAAGTAATAATTCTGTAATTTATTTTAGTGGACTGTCTAATGTCAGTTATGACGGATAAAAGCAGGCATTCGTTTTGGCGAACTAAGAGAGAGTTCTTCACAAAATCGGCCTCGATCAATTAGCGCAACCATAAAAATGAAACTAACTTAGCCTAATCATCGTTTAGAAACTATACGACGCAATTAATCGGCCAGAAAATTGATCCTCGCCGCCACTGGCCTTGCGATATTCGGTATCCGCTACAAAGGTAAAACCATTGCCTCTATCTATTTTTAAGCCAATTCCAACAAAGCCGCCTTCAACACTATCATCATCGCTTGCCGCAAATTGAAAATTAGTTCCGGCCAATGATGCGCCAATGTCACCATCATTACTAAAACGTCCGTCAAATCCGGTGCGAAGTTCCAGTTCTGTATTATCGTAAATAAACGCACCAGCCATCTGGGCACGAATGTTTAGAGTCTGCACTGTACGGCTATCAATAGAGAGGTTTGAAGAGGTTGTGCCACTTTCGGTATAATTATCAAAAAATGAAGCCGTGTAGGTCAGCGCACCAGAAGGGCGCAATTCAAAATTCTGATTAAGCTTATAGGCTGCACTAGCACCAAGAGACGCACTGATAAAAATGTTGTTGAAATCAGAACTTGCGGTTTCAGTCGCACCCAAATTATTTGTCACGGTACGATCATTATCATAACTCTCATACCCGCCAATAAGACTTGAGCTAATCGTAGCAGCCCCTACAGGAAACTGACCATAGACCCCGCCGAAAAAGCTGAGAACATCTGTATCAATGGATTGAACATTTGTTTCAATTGCGCTGGAACTAAACCCACCTACAAAACCAAGTTGGCCGAAATCCGTGTCCCGTTCATATCCGCCGATCAAGCCATAATAATTTTGCTTATATGATAATATTGCACCTTCGCCGTCCCGTTCCAATGCCGAGCCAAAAACACCAGCCCATGTACCTGATCTGTTATTACCAAAGAATGATGCTGAACTTGTATTTTTGTCATTTTTGCTGCTTACAGTATTCGATGAAACTGTTTGAGGTGCCGTTTCAAAGTTCGCATTAACACGGTTATGAATTGTGTTGTGGATAGCTGTATTCACTGTGCTAACGGTTTGTGCCAAAAAAGCCTGCCCTGTTGAATCTACAATGCTCGCCGTATCGCCGATAACCACCCCAGAAACATTGCCCGCAAGGTTAATGTTTTCGGTATTCGTAAACGTCAGCACACTCGAAGGGCCGTTACCCAGAATATTGACAGTATCTGTACCATCTCCCAGATCAATGGCACCGATAATCTGTGAACCCGCGCCAAGATTAAGTGTTTGATCACCTGTTCCACCGACGATGGCCTGTGTGGCCCCACCTGTTGCGGAAATTATACCGTTATTGGTGAAAGTATTTGTTGTAGAACCGAAAAAATTAACAGCAACGCCGTCTACGCCCGAAGCAGTGATCGTTCCCGTATTTGCGAAAGTGTTATTATCCCCGCCACTAAAAGAAAGGCCTGTTCCGTTATTACCTGTAGAAGAAATAGTGCCGCTATTGACGCCAGTATTGTTATCGCCCCTAAAGCGGACAGCCGAGGAATTGGGACTGTTACCATTGTTAATAACTGCCCCGCTATTGTCAAAAGTAGACGAGTCTCCACCTAAATCAAATGTTTCACTACTCCCACCAGTGGTAATAAGAGTGCCTGTATTAACAATGGTAAAACCAGATTGAAGGCTATCTGCAAGAATAGCCTCAGAAGTATTGGTGGTAATGGTGCCATTATTGATAACGGTTGAGCCTGGGCCGTTACCTATATCCACCCCTCGAGCAGTTGTTGAGGCAATAGACCCGTTATTGATAACTGTAGAAGCTCCGCCGCCAGCGATGCTAATAGATGTACCGTTATTTTGTAATAAACCGCCGCTTTCAATCGTGCCTGTATCACCTGGTCCCAAGCTTTGATTGCCGATCAAGGTGCCGTTTTCAGGAACAGTAAAGCTCTGCGCCTGCGCGTTTTGGGGCAATGCAATAAATACCATGCAAGATAATAGCGCGGTGGAAGTGATAAGTGTCTTCTGGCATGATGACTTTGCAAAATAGCACTTAGGGGAATTCACCGCCTTTGTTTTACGAATTACTTTTAATGTTAAAGCCGCACTTAATTTTATACGGGTAAAGACCCCGATGATTATCTGCCGCACTATTTACTCCCCCCAGAGTTTATAATCTACATAAACATATATGAGATTTAACTAATGTATACGATAGGCTGCGCTCTATAGATAGGCAAATCAAGTTTCCGAGAATACTAAAGCATGTAAAAAAGACCATCTCGGGAAAAGGACATTATTAAGCATTAGAGAAAATATAAATTTCTACTATCTAGTTTGGGTTTAATATCGAAATCGACGCAAACGTTCCTTGAAGAGTTCGGCTGAAGCCATCCTATGTCTAAGTTAGATTAATAATATTTTATTTCAACGAGTTGATATGATGTCCCAACTGGGACACCTCCAGAAAATCAGTTTTCAAACCATATTTCGAGCCGTCCCAGACACCGTAATCGGGCTACCCACCTCATCTGAAAACTCAGCCGTAATATCCGATGGCAATCCCATGTCTTCACCTTGGGTGATTTGAATTTTACCCTGATGGGGCCAGCCTATGTCACGCAGATATCCCGAAAACGCTGCAGTCGCGGCCCCTGTTGCAGGGTCTTCAAAAACACCGCCGCTGGCAAAAGCATTGCGGCTGTGAAATACTTGATCAGCTTCGATATGGACCACCATGATTGTAACAATGCTACGTTCATTCATGAATGTTCGACCCTCATCCAAATCGTAATTCAATGCAGCCAAATCTTTGCGGTTTTTCAGAGCCAGCACATAATGATCAGCCCCACCATGGGCGCGGGCAGGGGGAATACGAAGGTCAAGCTGGTCTGCGGTATATCCAAGCAAGGCAAGGGTGGCTGTAATCTCGTCATCCGACAAAGCTTTGCTATGTGTGGGCGGTGATACTAAGGCGGCACTATATAGATCGTCTTGGGCCGCACCACGGACACTTATATTGGCGTCATTTAAGGTAAGGTTATACGTGCCATCCCCATAAGCTTGGGCAAGGGCCGCCCCCAATGCGATGGTCGCGTGACCGCAAAACGGCACCTCGGATTCTGGGGAAAAGTAACGCGCGCGCCATGCCCCATCTTTTGGCATCGCAAAAACGGTTTCTGAATAGCCAACCTCTGCAGCACTTGCTTGCATGATTTCTGTAGAAGGAAGTTCATCGCAAATAACAACGCCCGCTGGATTGCCGCCGATATTGCCGTGTGAAAAAGCTGAGATGCGTTGAATTTCCATTGGTGTCTCCAGAATGTTTATCGAAAAATAAAACGGTTTCAGGGTGAAATGTCTATTGTATGCGTCATGACTTTTTGTGCGCTTTTCTATTCAAAAATGTGATTATAGGAAAAAAACTAACCAACTGCGGCGTTTTATTGTGCTAAATCGGCAAAATTTTGACGTGTTCGCTCGTGACTCTCTGGATATATAGTATAAATGAATACCAGCTATAAAAGCCAACAATAAGGGAAATCAAAAATGGCCGACGTGAACCGGGGCAATCGCCCGCTCTCACCCCATATCAGCATTTACCGCCGTCAAATCAACATGGTCACTTCAATTGTAAACCGCATCACAGGTGTCGGTCTGGCACTTGCGGCTGTTTTAATTGTGTGGTGGTTGCTGGCTGCATCGACAAGTGCGGGGTACTTTGACTTTGTGAACGGTTTGCTGACCTCTTGGTTAGGCCTTCTGATCATGTTCGGATCCCTTTGGGCGCTTTGGTTCCATTTCTTGGGCGGTATTCGCCACATCGTTATGGACTTTGGTAAAGGCTATGAATTGAAGTCTGTGGATTTCTGGGGCTGGGCCATTGTTGTGCTAAGCTTTGTATTAACAGCGGCAAGCATCATGTGCTTGGCAGCAGGCTAGGGGAGCGGCGTTATGAGTTATAAAACAGATATGGGCCGTGTGATCGGTCTGGGTTCCGCAAAAGAAGGTTCACATGATTGGTGGATCAGCCGTGTAACGTCCGTTGCCTTGATCCCTTTGATGTTGTGTTTCTTGTGGAAAGTTGCCCCGTTGATTGGTGGTACACATGCTGAGGTTTTGGCAGCGTTTCAAAGCCCATTCACTGCAATTACAACTATTCTATTTATCATGATCAGCTTCATCCACCTTGCAGGTGGCTTGCAAGAGGTGATCGTGGATTATGTACACGGTAAAGCTACGTTAGTGGTTCTACTGGTTTCAACAAAACTTCTATGCTGGGGCATAGGGTTCGCGGGCGCTTTTGCGGTTGCCAAAATGGCCTTTGGCGCCTGATCGGAGAATTTGAAAATGACTACTTACGAATATATCGATCACGAATATGACGTTGTTGTTGTCGGTGCGGGTGGCGCGGGTTTGCGCGCGACACTTGGCATGGCAGAACAAGGTCTAAAGACAGCTTGTGTCACGAAAGTTTTCCCAACACGTTCGCACACTGTAGCGGCCCAAGGTGGTATCGCGGCATCCCTTGCAAATATGGATGTTGGTACAACACCAAATGACCACTGGCAGTGGCACCTTTACGATACAGTGAAGGGTTCTGACTGGTTGGGTGATACGGACGCTATGGAATACTTGGTGCGTGAAGCGCCAAAGGCTGTTTATGAGTTGGAACATTACGGTGTGCCATTCTCTCGTACGGAAGAGGGTAAGATTTACCAACGCCCGTTCGGTGGTCACACAACTGAATTTGGTGAAGGTCCATCAGTACAGCGTACTTGTGCGGCGGCTGACCGTACGGGTCACGCGATTTTGCACACGCTTTATGGTCAATCGCTTAAGAACAATGCGGAATTCTATATTGAGTATTTCGCAACTGATTTGATCATGACCGAAGATGGTCGTTGCCAAGGTATCATTGCTTGGAAACTAGACGATGGTACGATCCACCGTTTCAATGCGAAAATGGTTGTATTGGCAACAGGCGGTTATGGTCGTTCATATTTCTCTGCTACATCTGCACACACATGTACAGGTGACGGCGGCGGTATGGTTGCGCGTCAAGGTTTGGCGCTGCAAGATATGGAATTCGTTCAATTCCATCCAACTGGTATTTACGGCTCTGGTTGTTTGATTACAGAGGGTGCACGTGGTGAGGGTGGTTATTTGACCAACTCCGAAGGCGAACGTTTCATGGAACGTTATGCGCCGACATATAAAGACCTTGCATCGCGTGATGTTGTATCGCGTTGTATGACAATGGAAATTCGCGAAGGTCGCGGTATGGGTGAAGAGGGGGATCATATCCATTTGCACCTAAACCACTTGCCACCTGAAACATTGGCAGAGCGTCTGCCAGGTATTTCTGAATCTGCAAAAATCTTTGCAGGTGTAGATGTGAACAAAGAGCCGATCCCAGTATTGCCGACGGTGCACTACAATATGGGCGGTATCCCAACGAACTATTGGGGTGAAGTTCTGGATCCAACTGCAAAAGATCATGACCGCATTTTGCCGGGCCTTATGGCTGTGGGCGAAGCGGGTTGTGCGTCTGTTCACGGTGCGAACCGTTTGGGCTCTAACAGCTTAATCGATTTGGTTGTGTTTGGACGTGCGGCTGCGATTAAAGCGGCAGAAGTGGTTGATCCGAAAACACCGAATGAGCCAATCAATGAGAAGTCAGTTGAGAAATCAATGGCACGCTTTGATGGTCTGCGTCATGCAGATGGTGCGGTTACAACGGCTGATTTGCGTCTTGAGATGCAAAAAACAATGCAAGCTGATGCAGCGGTGTTCCGTACAGACAAAACATTGGCCGAAGGTTGCGTGAAGATGGAAGCCATCGCTAAGAAGATGACTGATCTGAAAGTGACAGATCGCTCTATGATCTGGAACTCTGATCTGATGGAAACATTAGAGCTGACAAACTTGATGCCAAACGCATTGGCGACAATCGTTGGTGCGGAAGCGCGTAAAGAAAGCCGTGGTGCGCATGCCCACGAAGATTACCCAGATCGTGATGATAAGAACTGGCGTAAACACAGCTTGATGCGCGTTAAGGATCACAAGGTTAAATTGTCATACCGTGATGTTCACCTTGATCCATTGACGAAACAAGAAGATGGCGGCATCGACTTGAAGAAAATCGCACCAAAAGCACGCGTATATTAATGCAAATCTTACGCGCAACATATCTGAGCGTTGCTGCTGTGGCCCTGATGGGTTGTTCGGTGGGCGAAGAGGTTGCGCGTGATAAAGCCCGCGATGCGATTGATCCGATTGTGGCCAAGCAGTTTCCGGGTGTGCCTGTGAAACCTGTCACGGACTGTGTGATTGATAATGCATCTTTGCAGGAACTTTTGGCTGTTACGGCTGCTGCAAGCACTGGCAATCAGGTGAAAGCTGCCGAGATTGTTGTTGAGGTTGCAAGTCGTCCTGAGACTGTGAAATGCATTGCTGTCAAAGGTTTGCCAGCGTTGCTGCAGGGGCTGTCATGATGCGGAGTGTTTGCATTGGTGTCGCTGCAACGGTTGGCTTAACTGCTTGCACAAAGCCTGAGCCGATCACTGTTGATCGTGCAATGGCTATATGCACAGATCGTGCGCGATCTGCTGTGAAGCCAGATGTTAATGTTGGCGTTGGTGTGGGCATTGGCAAACGTGTGCGCACAGGTGTTGGCATAGGTATAGAATTATCGTCGGACTATTTAAAAGGCCGCGACCCGAATGAAGTTTATGAAGAATGTGTTGTCGCCAAGTCTGGCGAAAAACCGACCCAGCCGTTAACATTGTAACGGCATAAGGCAAAGGATAAGAAAATGGTAGAATTAGCCCTTCCAAAAAACTCCCGTATGACAACGGGTAAGACATGGCCAAAACCAGAAGGTGCGACCAATGTCCGTAAGTTTAAAATCTATCGTTTTGACCCTGACACAGGTGAAAATCCGCGTTTGGACGTTTATTTCCTAGATATGGATAAATGCGGCCCGATGATTTTGGACGCATTGATCAAGATTAAGAATGAAATCGATCCAACTTTGACATTCCGCCGTTCATGTCGTGAAGGTATTTGTGGCTCTTGTGCGATGAACATCGATGGCATCAACACTTTGGCCTGTATTTACGGTTTGGACGAAGTGAAGGGTGACGTGAAAATCTATCCATTGCCGCACATGCCTGTGGTGAAGGATTTGATCCCCGATCTGACGCATTTCTATGCCCAACACGCAAGTATCATGCCGTGGTTGGAAACGAAGACGAACAAACCAGCGAAAGAGTGGCGTCAGTCTATTGAAGATCGCAAGAAATTGGATGGTCTTTACGAATGCGTTATGTGCGCATGTTGTTCGACATCCTGTCCATCATACTGGTGGAATGGTGATCGTTACCTTGGGCCAGCAGCGTTGTTACACGCATACCGTTGGATCATTGATAGCCGTGATGAGGCAACGGGTGAACGTTTGGATGATCTGCAAGATCCGTTCAAATTGTACCGTTGTCACACAATTATGAACTGTGCAAAAACATGCCCTAAGGGTTTGAACCCAGCGTTGGCGATTGCAGAGATCAAAAAGAAAATGGTTGAGCGTACGCTTTAATCCATTCTTAAATACCGAATTTGAGGGCGCTTTTATGCGCCCTTTTTTGTTTTCGTTACGTTAGGTTTCACTTCTGTACGCTTAACGTTAGGGTTAGGTTATGCCTGATATTTTGGGAGATTTCACATGGCCACCACTCAAGACACATTCGACGTAATCATCGTAGGCGCTGGGCTTGCTGGTATGGTTGCAGCTTATGAAGCAACTCAACGTGGTAAATCGGTATTGATGTTGGACCAAGAAGGACGCCAATCGTTGGGTGGTCAGGCGTTTTGGTCACTGGGTGGCTTATTTATGGTGGATACACCAGAACAACGCCGTTTGGGTATCAAAGACAGCCGCGCGTTGGCTGCAAGTGATTGGTATGGCTCGGCACAGTTCGACCGTCCTGAGGATGAAAACCCAAAGAAATTCGCAGAAGCCTATTTGGATTTCGCAGCTGGTGAAATGCATTCTTGGTTGCATGGCCTAGGCATGCGTTGGTTCCCAGTTGTGGGGTGGGCTGAGCGTGGTGGTGAACATGCATCTGGTCACGGTAACTCTGTCCCGCGTTTCCATATTACTTGGGGCACAGGTACGGGTGTTGTGGATGTATTTGAACGCCTTGTTCTGGCTGCTGAAAAAGCTGGGAAGCTTACATTTGCATTCCGCCACCGTGTCACGGGGTTAGATGTGGACGGTGATACGGTTAAGGGCGTGTCTGGTGATATCCTTGAAGAAGATAACGCAGATCGCGGTAAAAGCACGAACCGTACTGTAAAAGGTGACTTCTCTTATTCCGCTGATGCGATTGTGCTGACGACGGGCGGAATTGGCGGCAACCATGATTTGGTGCGCAGCTACTGGCCAGAGGATCGTTTGGGCAAGGCACCGAAAAAGATGGTGGCGGGTGTGCCAGATTATGTTGACGGTAAAATGCACGGTGTTGCTGAAGCAGCGGGTGCTGAGATTATCAATGGCGACCGCATGTGGCATTACACAGAAGGTTTGGACAATTGGGATCCGATTTGGCCAAACCATGGTATTCGCGTGTTGCCTGGCCCAAGTTCTATGTGGTTCGACGGCAATGGTGACCGTATGGAAGCACCGTATTTGCCTGGGTTTGATTCATTGGGTACGTTGAAGCGCATCCTGTCTGCTGGTCATGAACACAGTTGGTTTATTCTGACACAGAAGATTATTGAAAAAGAGTTTGCTTTGTCTGGGTCCGAACAGAACCCTGATCTGACCTCTGCGAAGTGGAAAGAAGTTTTGAAATCACGCCTTGGTAAAGGAGCCACACCAGCTGTTGAAGCATTCAAAGAACATGGTGCGGATTTCATCGTTAAGGACACTTTGGAGGAAATCGTTGATGCGATGAATGCGCTTACACCAAAGGCGCCAGTGTCATTTGATCATATAAAATCACAGATCGAAGCACGTGATTTGCAGATTACGAATAAGTATTCGAAAGATGCACAGGTCACTGCGGTCCGTGGGGCGCGGAACTATCTTGGTGATAAACTGATCCGTACTGCGAAACCGCATGAGATTTTAGATGCTGATAATGGCCCTTTGATTGCAGTGCGTTTGAACGTTTTGACGCGCAAGTCATTAGGTGGTTTGCATACGAACCTTGACGGTCAAGTATTGCGCCCAGATGGCAACGTGTTCAAAGGGCTATACGCAGCGGGTGAAGTTTCTGGCTTTGGTGGCGGTGGTTACCACGGCTATAACGCCCTAGAAGGCACATTCCTTGGCGGATGTATCTTCTCGGGTCGCCAAGCTGGGCGCGCTGTTTAATCCTTTTCTGTGTCTTCAGGTGTTTGTGACATCTGCAATAGCCAACCAACACCGGCCAACGTTAATCCAAGAGCGATAAACACTGTCGCCCGTGCCAAACCCTGCATGCCTGCGGTATCCCATAAGAACACTTTTGCGGCTGTTAGGGCGGCCAGCCCCATACCCACTTTGCGTAAGATTGGATTTTTACGTGTGATCGCGAGTACGATAGTGGTAACGGTCGCGGTCAAAAGGATGACTGTGTAAGTGTAGAGTTCTCCGACTTCTACACCACGATCCAAATAAACACGTGAGCCATGCCAAAAACGGCGTATTTCTTGGATTGTGATAAAGGCTCCGATTACAGATGTGAAAATTACTGCGATTTTTTGCGTTACAAAGTTTGGCAGTAATTTGAAATGATAAAGCGCATATGCTGTTATTGCAGGTAATGCATAGGCAATCATTACACTGTCGACAGGGAAGATGCCTCTGATTTTTCCAAAGAACAGCGGTGACATCATTACACCAACAGCGAATGTTGCGAGCCCAAGGAAAGAATAGACATATGCAAGTGCAATGCGGATTTTATTCATTCCATCTTGGATCAGGGTACGTCGGAATTGTACACCAGCTAGCATGATCCAAACTGTTGAGTATAGGCCGAATGACATATGGTCTATGCTGTAAGTGTTTTCAGGAACGAGCCGTGTGATGACCACGCAAGTCAATAGGGCGATTGTTAAGAGTGTTGCTGTTTCGAATAGAACAACACGGTCTGGTAGGCTCGCTTTCTGCGCCATTGTGTATCCAGCGGCTAACAGAGCAATGATTGCACCAAAGACAACGAATACAGGTAAGAATGGTTCGTCCATTGCATAGTTTGGTAATAGGTCCGCAATGACCAATCCTGTTGTGACTGTGACAAACGCCCAGACCAAAAGGCCTGTCCAATAATATTTGAACCGAATGACAAGAGATAAAGCAGCAAGTGCAAGTGCGGCTGTGCCATGGGCATATAAATCTGTTGGCAATGTCAGGTAAGCAATGAACCCAGCGGCAATTAATGTGCCAGCGAAATAAAGATCAGATCCGATGCGGCGATGTCTGATTTTGCTGCTTAGCATAAGCAATGCTGACCCACCCAAGAATACAGCTAAGAGCGTGGCTGAAAGTATCCATGTGTTCTCGGGTATCTGTGTTGCTTGGTGCCAGCTGATATAGGTGATCGCAAAGATCAAAAGTGGCGCTAAAGTACCGCTTGCGATCCAATAAAGTGGGCGTACAGAACGTGGTGTGCGCCAGAACGATGCAATAAGAAATGCCAACGCAGCGATTGTAACTGTACTTGTGTAAGTAAAGAAACGTGTGACTTCAGGTAAGAAGTTTAGCCAGCCAATTGGGCTGAAGAGTGAAACAGTGACAAGCAAGCCAGCCACAAAGATAAGCGGCAGTTGATCTAGGTTCTGTGCGCGGTGGTTCCAGTAAATAGACCATACAATCAGACCAAGTAAGGCCATGAGTGTGACTTGCCACAGGATCAAGGATTGTGGGGCTGCCAAGCTGAGTAATGCTGTGCCGCCGATGGATGCGAAGACTGTTAATATAGTTGGATAGTGGGTAGATAAGTTGCTCAATGTATCTGGATTGAGCATATCGGTATCATCCCAAGTAGGGCGAATACCAAAGGCTGGAACTGTTGTGACACCCAAAATAGTGGCGACGACATAAAGTGCCAAATATGGCTCGTTCGGAATGTCTAGATTTAATAGGACGCCCCATAGCAAAGTGAATGTAACCGCTATGGCGGAAAGCCAAGCCCAGCGTTGATAACGTTCAACGGCTAAGGCTGAGGCGAGGATGATCAAAAAGTAGAGGTATAGAATTGGATGGGCGCCAGCACCTGTTGATACCAGTATTGGTGATACATATGCCCCTAATATTCCGATAACAGCCAATACAGGGCCATAAATCAGACTGCCTGCAACGGCGATAAATGAGACAAGAACAAGCGCACCAAACGCTACGGATTGGCTGGTCAGATCGTATAGAATATGTGCGGCGACATTGCCGCCATAAAGGGATGCAACGCCCCCCGCTGCAAGTGCAACAGGAACTGTGAACCAGCCCTGCATACCCATATTGGGTTTGCGGCGTAAGTATTCGGCACCTATGATTAAGGCTATGCCGAATGCTAATGCGCTTATGACGCGGGCAACTGGGCCTAGATATCCATTTTCGATGCCGTATTGGACAAAAAACAAACCACCACATGCGAGTGATACAGCGGATAGCCAAATGATCCAATTTTCAGTGATACTGTTTATTGCGCGCGCGATTAATTCGTCAACAAATGTAGGTTCAGGAGGCGAAGTTGGTGCTGAAACAGGCGCAGTAGATTGCTGTGTCTGTTTTTGCTCTGGTGGTGTCCATGGTGCTTTTGGGGTAGGAGCTTCTGTTTTGGGTGTTTTGACCTTTTGGGGCTCGACGTTTTCTTGTGCCGCAACTTTAGCTTTTGAAGATTTTTTGTATGTTGATGTAGGGGCTTGCTCGGCCTCGATTTTTAAACGCTCTACTTCTGCACGTAGATTGCGCAACTCATTTTCAGCACCTTTTGCCTTTAAAAATGCAATAAGTGGCATCAGTAAAAGATAAGCGCCCAGCAGTAATCCAAGTATTGAAATAGCAGCCATAAAAAGTCCCCTTATAATACTGGGCAACCTGACCAACCCCGCAAGGCTTGTCAATAAAATTGGCTCAGCTGATCAGTTCTACTTTGCTGTTCGATTTTTCTGTGCCACTCTTTTTATAAACCTAATGAAAGAAACGGATATGAAGTATAAAACGCAAAATTCTGGGCCGCAAAATGCGCAGGCCTTAAAGGATGTCGAACCGACTGTTTGTTATCCGATTGATACTTTGCCAAAACCTCAGATGGATACTTATCAATCGGCTCGCAATGATATGACGCTTATTGATGAGGTTATCATTCCACCTCGGGATGCACGTTGTTTTATAGTCCCCGCGGGTTGTTTTTTTCGCATTGTTAGTATTGAGGGATCACAGGTCGGAGATTTGAACCTTTGGAATGCGGATAATCTGGATGAAAAATTCTATTCGGGTAAGACGCGTGCATTACATGGGACACATATCAGTACAGGGGATCAAATGTGGTCCAGTTTTCCTACAATGCGCCCGATGGCGACTGTAACGTATGATACATTAGATTGGTATGGATGGGATCAATATGGTGGCTCAGTACACGACGTGATTGGAACACGCTGTGATCCCTATACGCATGATGTATTGAACGGTGTTGATTATCATTATTGTTGCCATTCTAACCTTACACGTGCCTTAGCCGATGAACGTGGTCTGTCATTAGAGGAAGCTGAACGCTATGTGCATGACGTTTTGAACGTCTTTATGTGTACAGGATTTATGCCAGATACCAAGCAGTATTTCATGAAAGCGAGTCCCGTACGCCCGGGTGATTTTATCGAGCTTTTTGCCGAGATTAATTTGTTGGGCGGCCTATCTGCATGTCCTGGGGGGGATTGTAGTGCATCGCATTCAAGTGATGCTGCGCAATGTTATCCTTTGAAGGTAGAAATATATAAACCAAAAGAGGGGATGTTGCAGGAATGGGTGCCACCAGCGTTAAATGGATACTCACGAAGTCATGGGATTGAATGATCGGCTGTTTTTTACCTATTTTTGCTATGTAACAATTTGGCAGCTTTGAAAAAATAGGTAAGTTTCTGTGGACGACTAGGAGAATTGCTATGCTTGCAAGCAAAGCGAAATACATTGGATGGATGGCTGCAATCACCATTGCAGCTCCTGTAAGTGCGCTTGATACAGCATCTTGTCCAACAGGGGCAGGGATACTGCTTCAGTCATGTGAGCAACCTACTTCTGTTAATTTACGTGTTTTACCAGATGAAATTGTACAAAGCCCAGATCATTTGCTGACTGTAGCAGGAACATATTCTAGCGGAGATCGTTTTGGCATCGAAGGTTTGGTGATCAAAGACGGTGTTCAGGTCAGCAGGCGTTATCAAAATTGGGATGGCGTTTTGATCATAGCCCCTGATGGTAAGCCAAATATTTACCGCGCCGATGATGTGAAGGTTGACGGCGTTAACTATAATTTGAAAGATGTGGATTCGCGTCGCGCATTTATAGAGAAAGCGCTTGAAAGTCGTTTGACCGTATTACAATCGCATCTTTTGATTTCTAATGGTCAATTAGATTTAAACGATGTGCCTAATGCGCCAAAATTTAAGCGCCGTTTGTTTGTGACATTATCAGATGGAAATTTTAGCATTTGGGAAACAGAAATATCCGAGACGCTTTATGATGCTGCCGTGCAATTACAAACAGGTTTAGAACCCCATATGGCATTAAATCTTGATATGGGGGCCTACGATTATTGTCAAAAAGGGCCCGTTGGTGAGCAAGATGATTGCGGTCGCCTTTTGGTATCTAAAGATAAATTGACGAATGTCTTAGAGTTTTCTCATAAAAAGTAACTCATTATATTTATGACGCATATGTGATTGCTTATAGAGAATTTGGTCTTTCTAAATTTTCGAAACATATTACTCTGCTTTAAAAATATGGGAGTTATTATGTTAAGGAAATCTGGGCTTATCGCAGCTACAATAACAGCCACGCTAGCGATTTCTATCACGACAACAACAGCGCACGATGGCGCCACTGGTATCGTAAAAGAGCGTATGGATGTAATGGGCCATGTTGGCGGCACTATGAAACTATTGTCAGGTATGGCGAAGGGTGATGTTGCATATGATGGGGCTAAGGCCTCTGCTGCAACCCAAAAAGTAGCAAAAGAGATGGCAGGCTTTGCCGCTCAATTCCCAGAGGGTTCTACGGATGACCCAAGTGAAGCAGGACCAGCAATTTGGACAAACAACGCCGAATTTGTAGCTATTGCAAAACAACTAGAGGATGCAGCGGCCAAAGCAACCAAGACTTTGGCAGGCGCATCAGACAATTCAGTTGTTGCTGGCGTTCTTGGTGATATGGGCAAGACCTGTAAGGCGTGCCACTCTAAGTTCCGCGTTAAGCGTTAAGCGTATTTTTCGGGACCGTTCCACAAAGCATCGTTGTAACGGTCCCCATAAGCAAACCCGATTGGCAATAAGCGGTCAATCTGTGCACGATCATCATCTGTAAATGAAATTTCTGTGGCTTGTGCCCATTCTTCTACGTGACTGGCATAACGTGTGGCGGGAATTGGAACCATCGTATCGTTTTGATCTAATATCCACGCAAGTGCTGCCGCTGGCACTGTCCAGCCTTTATCAGCACAAAAAGCTTTGAACCCATCAATCATACGGCAGTTGTCTGAATAATTCGGTTCTTGGAACCGGGGAATTGCATGGCGGAAGTCTTTTGGATCAAGTTCGGACAATACTGGGTAATTTTGCGCAAATATTCCCCGACCAACAGGTGAGAACGGAACAAATGTAATACCCAAAGCTTCGCATGTTTGCACCACGCCCACTTCTGGCAGACGGGTCCATAAAGAGTATTCGTTTTGAACAGCACATAGGGGCGTCACAGCATGAGCGCGGCGAATAGAGGTTGGCCCGACCTCTGATAGCCCCCAGCCGCCAATTTTACCTTCTTTGATCAGCTTGCCCATAGTTTCGGCAACCTCTTCAATCGGGCGGTCTGCTTCGCGGCGGTGGATGTAATAAACGTCTACATAATCAACGCCTAAGCGCTTGAACGAACCGCGTAACGCATTGCGAATATAAGGCTCTGAGTTGTCGAACTTGCGTGGTGGCCCTACATCAATTCCGCACTTCGTTGCAATTTTCAGGCCACGTGATTGCCCACCTAGAAAACGTCCAACGATTTCTTCGGACTGTCCCATGCCATAAATATCTGCGATATCCAGAAAATCGATGCCCATATCCACAGCCGCTGCAAGGCACTTTTGGCTTGTGTTTTCATCCGTTGGGCCAAAAAAACCTGAAAGACTCATGCAGCCTAGACCGATTGCACTAATTTGTGGGCCATTTGCCCCTAATTTACGATACTTCATGGCCTGTCTCTTATTTTTGCTTTTTCATTCTTGTTATCCTGATACGGTCTATACATGTTCGAAACAATAGAGATTCCCACCTGGACCGTTTGGTTGGCTGGTATATTAGCCCTGATAGGTTTGTTGGACAGAATTTTGATGCCGACAGTGCGGTGGTATTTGACGCGCCGTATGGATAAAGCCATCGCTGTTTTGAATGATAAGCTGCAATTGAAAATCCAGCCGTTCAAATTGATGCAACGCCGTGTGATGGTAGAGCGTTTAGCTTATGATCCACAGGTGATTGAAGCTGTTCTTGAGCATTCGAAAACAGAAGGCGTTCCATACCGTGTGGCAGAGCATATGGCATATCGATATGCGCGAGAGATTGTTCCGTCGTTTTCCGCAATGGGCTATTTCGGTTTTGCGATTAAAGCAACGCGTTGGTTATCGCGAGCATTATACCGCGTGCGGTTGGGCTATGTGGATGAAGAAGCACTAAAAGCGATCGATCCAGAGGCAACGGTTGTGTTCGTGATGAATCACCGCTCCAATATGGACTATATCCTCGTAACGTATTTGGCAGCCTCAAGATCTGCTTTGTCTTATGCTGTTGGCGAATGGGCGCGCGTATGGCCGTTAAAACAATTGATCCGCAGCATGGGGGCCTATTTTATCCGTCGCAAATCTCGGAACTTATTATATCGCCGTGTGTTGGCGCGCTATGTGCAAATGGCGACAGAAGCAGGCGTAGCACAAGCTGTCTTTCCAGAAGGTGGTTTATCGCGTGATGGTAAATTGAAGCCTGCAAAACTTGGCTTGTTAAATTACATGGTGTCTGGATTTGATGCAGAAACCAGTCGCGATATTTGTTTCGTACCTGTTGGATTGAATTACGATCGCGTGCTTGAAGACCGTGTTTTATTAGCGTCGGACCGTGGCGAAAAAACGGGACTTATATTCAAGGTGTTTACCTTTTTAAAGTTTATCTTCCGTCATTTCGCTTTGCGTATTACGGGTAAGTTCTATCGTTTTGGATATGCAAGTGTTAGCTTTGGTGCACCTGTTTCACTAAAAGTGTTCTTAAAGGATAATAGTTTTCGCAGCCACGAAGCTTTGACAAAAGCATTGGGTAAAAATCTGATGGATAGCGTAGGGCGGGTGATCCCAATTTTACCAGCTTCCTTAGTCGCACGTATTTTCCTGACCAATCAGAAAAAAGCATTGAGCAAAGAAGAAGTCATCGAAAAGTGTAACCGAGCATTAGAACGTTTGCTTGCTAAAGGTGCTTATATGCATATTCCACATAAGAACTTTGAATATGCTGTAGAGGTTGGGTTGCGAATGCTTGTGTTACGTAAGGCATTAATTTTAGAGCATGGTAAATACCGTCTTGATTCAAAGGAACTGCAATTGATCACTTATTATGCCAATGCAATCGCACATTTAGGTTGAGAACGCGACGTTTTACGCGAAAACATTGGGGTGACATAGTTGTTGGTGCAGCCTATAAGAGCCACGAAATTCTTAGCAAAATGGCACAGACATGATCAAAGTTTTTGGGCATAAAGCCCCCGACACAGACGCAACAGGTTCCGCAATTATATGGAGCTGGTTCCTTGGAACAAAAGACGTAGAAGCAACACCTTATGTATTGGGTACACCAAACACGGAAGCCGCTTTCGTACTGGAACGTTGGGGCTATGAAACGCCAGCTTTGCTAGAAGAAGTGACGGCTGATGATATGGTTGTTGTTGTTGATACAAACAATCCTGCTGAGTTGCCCGATGGTATTAACGATTCAACGATCATCGAAATCATTGACCACCATATGTTGGTGGGGGGCTTAAAAACAAGCCAGCCGATTAACATTACAATTGCACCTATGGCATCAACTGCGACTGTTATGGCTGACATGATGGGTGATGACCTTGAAACAGCGCCTGATGCGATCAAAGGTTTGATACTGTCATGTATTTTGTCTGATACGCTTGAATTCCGTAGCCCAACAACAACTGATTTTGATGTTGAATTGGCGAACCAATTGGCAGGCGAGCTTGGTTTGGATATTCCAACATATGCTGGCGAAATGTTTGCTGCGAAATCTGATGTTTCACATTTCTCTGACGCAGAACTTTTACGTCTAGATAGTAAGGAATACGAAGTAGGCGGTACAAAGTTTCGCGTTTCAGTTTTGGAAACAACAAGTCCAGAAACAGTTTTGTCACGCAAAGATAGTTTACTTGATAGTATGACTGCTGTCGCATCAGAAGATGGTGTTGATCAGGTTTTGCTGTTCGTTGTGGATATTCTAAAGGAAGAAGCAACATTGCTTGTGCCAAATGACTTGGTAAAATCAGTGGCAGAGAAATCATTTGATGCAAGTGTTGATGGTGATGCAGTTGTGTTGCCGGGCATTGTTTCACGTAAGAAACAGATTATCCCAAACCTAAACGTTTAAAGTTTTACATATCTGATCTCTAAAAGGCGTCAAATATTGGCGCCTTTTTGCATTTCGCACCAATCTTAATAATCTTTGTAATTTGAAAACAATGCCTTACGCTAACGTGCCTCGCTATTTATGGGTATGTGGTAATTGCGAGTTATCCGTTTTGTGCGAAAATGCTAATCTTACGTTAACTTTCTGTTAACTATTCTTCGGGAGATTAGAGTGAAAGAAGTATGGATGATCGATGTATTGGCGGATTTGCGCAAGTACGCGGAGAACAATCAAATGAGTGTTTTAGCCGACCAATTAAATGCAACTATCCATGTGGCAGCTAAAGAGATGGCGCCAGAAGTTGGGGAAAAAGTGTTTGTTGGATGTCGTACAGACAAAGTTAGAAGTGTATTGTGAACGTTTAGAGAAATGTATAACTCTAGATGATTTTCACAATTTGATTGATTGGTTAACGTCGCTTCTTGAGGTGGAGCATGTTGCATACCATGCGATGTCGCAGGAAAATGATGCCCTTGTCATTGTGACCTACTCTAATGAATGGGCAGATTACTATATGGGGGCAGAATTCCATCGTATCGACCCTGTCGTTCAAAATGCTTTCATACGCTTCCAACCATACGACTGGAAAAGCTTGTCATGGAATACGAAAGCTGCTCGAAGAATGCTGGGCGAAGCAATTGATGGTGGGGTCTGGGATCAAGGATTATCTGTTCCTATAAGGGGACCTAATGGCGATCTTGCCTTATTCTCGATTAATCATAGAGCATCAGACTTAGATTGGTTGCGGTTTTGTGAGAAGCATATGCACTTACTCTTATTGGTCGCGCATTATTTACATCAAAGAATACGGGCCACTTGCAACCAAAGTGACAATGCGGATGTTCCATCTTTATCGCCTAGAGAATTGGATGCTCTTACCTATTTAGGTGCAGGGCGTAGTCGTGGGCAGGTTGCGGAACATCTGAATATTTCAGAACATACATTGCGCGTTTATATTGAAAGCGCTCGGTATAAATTAGGGGCAGCAAATACTGTCAGTGCTGTGGCTCGTGCTGCATCTTTGGGTATCATTCGAATATAAAAGATAGATATCCTTCATCCTTGGAAAGAAAAAATTAACTAATGATTGGTTAACCTTTTGGCTCTTAACAACAAGCCAATAGGAGCTGTAAATGCTGTATTATTTTTATGCTGATCAATTAGAAAATTTCCCAAAATTAAAAGACACAATGTTTCGCGACCGCGCCACACAATTCTCGGAACGTTTAAAGTGGGATGTAAATGTCGACAAAAATGGACATGAACGCGATCAATATGATGATTTAGGCCCATTGTATGCAATATGGCGCCGCCATGATGGAACGCATGGGGGCTCTATGCGTATGATGCCTACGACAGGTTCTTGTATGGTGAATGATCATTTCGCTCATGTTGCAGGTGGTGAAATAACCAGCCCATTGATTTGGGAATGCACACGTTTTTGTTTATCTCCTGATATAGGAGACGAGTCTGCGCGTATTTCAGCTGCCATGATGTTAGCTGTTTGCGAAGTTGGACTAAAGTTCCAGCTGAAGCATGCTGTTGGCGTGTTTGACCCACGTGTCTCCCGTATCTATCGCACATTAGGGTGGTCGCCAGAAGTGATAGGATCTTCTGGATTAGGACGAGAAAAAATCCAAGTTGGCTTATGGGATTTTAGCGAAGAAACGCGTTGTATTCTGAGTCAAAAGACAGGCATCACCCCCGAACTTTCATCACTTTGGATTGATCGCGCGTTTGAGCTTCCTACAATCAAGCAAGAGCAAACAGCTTAAAACATATTTTGGTGCATTGGTTCTTATCGATGACATTTATGCGCAGCATTCTGGAGGGTGTTGCGCATTTCTTTCGTTATAGATTGAGTGTAAATGACCTAATCTACTGGCAATAAATTATATCTAAGAATAGACTGTTATAAACCCTAAAGGGATTCCAACAGGCATGAAATTTTCAGACGACCAGGCAGTTGCCTTTGACACTATTAGTGAAGCGTTGCGGCGTGCCGGTGTTGATTTGGACAACGCAACATTATTGCCTGAAACAAGCAATGCCCAAGTTTATGCCGTTCTTGGGAAAGCTGGGTCAGGTAAAACAATGTTACTGGCTAAGCTTGGTGAAGCACTGCAGGAGGCAGGTGTTGATATCATTTCAGGGGATTATGAAGGTAAGGCACGCAAAGATCGTAGAACGCTTGCCATATTGGCACCCACCAATAAAGCCGCAAGCGTTTTGCGTAACCGAGGCGTTGCTGCGACGACGATCCACCGTATTTTATATACGCCTATGTATGATCCCGAATATGAAAAAATTGCGGAATGGTTAGAAGGCAATGGCGAGAGGCCAGATATTGAGGGTATTACGGATGAAGCTTTGGATCGCGCAGCTTTATTCTATAAAACTAATAAATCAATTCCGGGTGCTATGGCTACTGCTGGTTTGCGGGGTTCCGATTTTATCATCGGATGGAAACGTCGCGAAGAGCCTTTAGATATCGGATTTATTGATGAGTCATCTATGCTTGATGACAAACAGTACGAAGATCTGTGTGATATTTTTTCGACACTGATCTTGTTTGGGGATCCAGCGCAATTGGCACCTGTTGGCCAATCTGGATCGATGTCTTTTGATAAGGTCCCAGAAAAAAAACGACTTCTTCTCAGCCGTGTGCACCGACAAGAACAAGATAACCCCATTCTAGATTTGGCACATGCATTGGCAGATCCTTCACTGACGTTTGAACAATTCGAACGCCAGATAGAAGAAGCAGCGAATAAAGATGACCGCGTTGTAGTATCACCAAGGGTTGAGGCCAGCTTGATGGCACGTTCTCCTGTATTAGTATGGAGAAATGCTACGCGTATTCGATTGATACAGGCATTTCGTGGGGCTTACGAAGCACCAACAGATATGTTGCTACCAGGTGAACCACTTATTTGCGATGGCATTGAATTGCCCGCTAAGCACCGAAAGAAACGATTGGACTTAGAAGCACGAGGTTTGATCAAGGGTGCGCAAGTTGTTTATTTGGGTGAGGGGCGAAAGCCAGGGTTTTCTAGACTGAATGTGATTGGCGCACCTGATCCCTTGGTATCAGCGGCAACAATTATTCAAATTGAAGCACCAGATCAGGAAGAGCCGTTTATCCCCTATGCCGCGCGTATGGGAGCAACATTTTTACATGGAGCTGCTTGCACAATTCACAAAGCACAAGGGTCGCAATGGGAGCAAGTACAGGTTTTTGCACCAGATATATATGCAGCTGCACGTGCCGGACGTACAGAGGCAGGAATAGCTATGTGGAAGCGTTTGGCTTATGTCGCGATTACGCGTGCGCAAACACGGTTATATTGGGTTACACGTTATCGTTTAGGCAGGCCAACAGAGCCGCTTGATACAAGCGATCTAAAAAATGCGCCACCTCCTGTATTAGAGCTGACACTAGAACCGCCGATTGATACGGCTTAAAGCATTAAAGCATCACTGTGATGTGGATATCAGCCTGCTTTGGTTCAGCAGGTGCAGCCTTTTGTTTTTCTAGAATATCTAAATCATTCAAAACATCATGAAAGAACACACGCTCTTCTAATGTTTCTAAAAGTTTTGGATGATAAGCAGTATTGCTTGCTTGAGTGCTGTAGTTTGAAAATTGGCCTTCCATGACCATACTCCTATAACTCATTACATAAACTTGCATGTCATAATACACATGACACACGAACGCCTAAATTGGGACATCTAAGGCTGTTATAGGGCGGAATTATGGCAATATTATGACCTAACTTGCCGTAAGGTCATTTTATTTGAACGGTATGCGATTTAATCGTTTGGTTTCGATATTATCCAAATACCACGTTCATCATTGTCATTGATACGATCAAGAACAGTACTGTCATCAAACCGCCTGTTTTCACGAAATCTACCACACGATAGCCCGCAGGTCCCATGATCAATGCGTTAACTTGGTGTGTTGGGATCAAGAATGAATTTGAAGTGGAGATTGCGACAGTCATCGCAAAGATTGCAGGGTCACCACCAGCAGCCATTGCGATGGATACAGCAAGCGGAACCAATAGAACTGTTGCGCCAACATTAGACATAACAAGCGTAAAGATGGTTGCTAAAATCGCGACACCAGTTTGAAGCGCCCAGATAGGCCAGCCATCTAGAAGGATTAATGTTTGTTGTGCAATCCATTCAGCTGTCCCTGTGGATTGAACAGCTTGCCCCAAGGGGATCAAACTGGCCAGTAGGAACACGGTATTCCACCCAACTGCCCCATAGGCTTCGTCAACGCTTAGAACACGTGATATGATCATACCGACTGCACCAACCAATAATGCTAATGAAAGACGGACGTCTGTGAATAGGATCAAGCACAATGCGATTGTAAAGAATAACAATGCCCAACCCACTTTTTGTGGGCGTAATTCTTCGCGCGGAAAATCAGATGTTACAACCACAAAGTCGCGGTCATTTGCAACACGTGTCAAAGCTTCCCATTGGCTGTGAACAACCAATGTATCGCCTGCATGAAATGGCTCAATACCGATTAAAGTCGGTTCATGTTCGTCTGTTTCCACACGGCTTAATGTTTGATCACCACGGTGGATCGCAAGCAGGTTTAACCCATATGTGCCACGTAAACGCGTGTCGCGTGCAGTTTTGTCGATAAGAGTGCTGTCAGGTGGGATCACGATTTCTGCGATGCCCGATTTGGTTGCTGCAAAATCTTCAGTAAAGATTTCCATCTTTGGTTTGACTTCGAGATTGTAAATATCTGCCATTTCTTGGATGACTTTTTTACGGCCCAGAATAGCCAAACGACAAGGGGCTTGGATTTCAGTCGAAGCTGGTGGTGATAGGAAACGTTGGCCGTTATAGTAAGACCCCACAATATACATGTGATGAGCATCCATGATATCGGCCAATGTTTCGCCTATCAGGATATTTCCTTCAGGAATAACGACCTCTACGATATCTGCTTTTAGGCCATATAGGCGCTTCAAATAGTCTTTCACGGATTGACCAGATGAGGCATCACCACGTGTTGCTGTTTTTGGTAAAACCCAACGACCTAATATAACGAAATATAAGATGCCAGTGATGACGAGTGTCACACCAATTGGGGTCACAGAAAATAAGCCAAACGTTTGCATTTGCGCATCTGCGGGCAAGTCTTTGTTCGCGGTAATGATAAGATCGTTAAGCAGGATTAATGGAGAAGACCCAACCATTGTCATCGTGCCGCCCAAAATTGCACAAAAACCCATCGGCATTAAAAGACGCCCAAGCGGTATTTCTGTACGTGCAGAAATACGGGCAACAACAGGCAGGAATAATGCTGCCGCGCCAACGTTCTGCATAAAGCTGGAAATAAAACCTACAGTGCTTGAAACAATCGGAACAATTCGTTTTTCTGTGGAGCCACCAAATTTTAGAATCGTGGCTGCAACTTTGTTCATCAACCCTGTTTTATCCAAACCAGTCCCAATGATCATAACGGCAATAATCGATATCACCGCATTTGAAGCAAAACCATCGAAAAGATGGTTGATATCAGCCAAGCCACCCAAGCCAGGTAAGTAGCTTAAACCACCGAGAACAACCATTACCAAAAGTGCGGCTAAATCGACGCGGATGATTTCTGAAACGAATAAAAATACGGTAAAGCCAAGCAATCCTAAAACAACCAACATTTCTGTTGTTAAACTTATTGCTTCCATTACCTGGCTTCCTTGGTGCTTAGATATTTGTGTATTCAGACATCTATAAGGGATTGTATGTATTGCAACAAGTTTTCGTTCTGAACAGGTTCTTTACATTCGGATTATCTTAAACCTCGTTTATGAATTCCGTCAGCCAATACACACATTATCTCAAACATTAATGATACACCCAACCATGCAGTGCCGCCTGATGGATCAAAGGGTGGGGAAACCTCTACTAGATCAGCTCCGATTAAATTAACACCGGCCATTTCACGGATCACTTGTTGGGCTTGAAAACTATTGGGGCCTCCAATTTCAGGTGTGCCTGTGCCAGGTGCATAGGCAGGATCAACAAAATCAATATCGAATGAACAATAGGTGGGTTTATCACCAGCCACTTCGCGGGCTTGTGCCATGACATCTTTGACACCGCGTTCAAAGAATTCTTCGATTTCGATGATAGTAACGCCATTGGCGCGACCAAACTCAATGTCCTCGCCGCCATATGAAGTGCCACGTATGCCAATTTGAATAACGCGTTTGGGATCTAATAACCCTTCTTCGATTGCGCGGCGAAAAGGTGTTCCATGTGTGTATTTAAATCCACCAAAGTAATCTTTGAATAAATCAGTGTGCGCATCAAAATGGATCATTCCCAAGGGGCCATCTTCCGCTAAAGCGCGCAATATTGGCAGCGAGGTCAAATGATCACCACCTGCTGTCATTGGCACAATGCCCTTTGCTTTGACTTCTTTATAATAAGCCGTGATTTTTTTCATGGCATCTTGCAGATCAGCGGGATTGCCGCCCACGTCCCCTAAATCCGCACAATTTGTAAGTTCAAACGGATTGATGCCAGTTGCAGCATTAACAGCACGGATCATAGTTGAATAATCACGCAATTGGCGCGGGCCATGACGTGGCCCCGGTCTGTTGGTTGTGCCGGCATCCCACGGCACGCCAATCAACCCAATATCTACATCAGCAATCTTTGCATCATCTATGGATACTGACGGCAATCGCATGAATGTGGGAATGCCTGCAAAACGGGGCAATTCCATTCCTGAAATAGGTGTGAAAAAATCATCTGACGTGTTGGACATTTGTATAGCTTTCATGACACTCTACCAGAGAGTTTGGCATGCAAGTGAATCATTTAGCAAGGGAACATGAAAATGGCACAGACGATTATTATTACAGGTGCCAGCAGTGGTATTGGTGCCGCAACAGCACAAAAGTTTTTGGACGAGGGATGGAATGTAGCCATGCTGGCCCGTCGCTTGGAAAAACTGGATGAGATCAGTTCAAAATACGAAAACGCTGTGAGTGTCGTTTGCGATGTAACCAAAGAGGATGCTGTTCAGGAAAGCTTTGCAAAAGTCGTTGATCATTTTGGCCAAATAGATGCGTTGTTCAACAATGCGGGTATTTTTCCACCAGGATCACGTTTTGACGAAGTGTCTTTAGAAGCATGGCAAAATTCCGTTGATGTAAATCTGACAGGCATGTTTTTAAGCGCGCGAGAAGCGTTTCGTTACATGACAGCATCAGGTGGTCGTATCATCAATAACGGATCAATTTCTGCGGTAACGCCGCGCGCAAATTCTGCGGCTTATACGGCAACGAAACATGCCATTACGGGTTTGACAAAAAGTATTGCATTGGATGGGCGCGACCTGAATATTTGTTGTGGCCAAATAGATATTGGCAACGCGAAAACGGAATTGGTAGAAAACCTGATTAAACATGCAAGCGGGCCAATGGATACGATGGATCCAGTTGATGCAGCAAATGCTGTTTTTCATATGGCAAGCTTACCGCTGAGTACCAATGTTTTGTCGATGACAATTATGGCCAATAAAATGCTATTCGTTGGGCGCGGTTAAAAGGTTTTACCCATAACAAGTGCGGTGATGCGGGAACCTGTTTGGGACGTGTAATAATCTTTGCGTGTCCCTTTTCGTTTAAACCCAAAGCTTTCATATAGTGCAATTGCGGCTTGGTTGTTTTCCGCAACTTCTAAAAAAGCATCTTTTGCATTCTTTGATTTGGCTTCGATTTCAAAAGCAACCATTAATTGATGCGCAAACCCTTGGCGACGATGATTGGGATCGATAGCTATGGTTAACAATTCGACTTCTGGTCCAGCAACACGGCCAATTGCAAAACCATGATCATTAGAACATATGAAGCAAGTCTCGCTTTTCAAAAGGTCAGTAAACTCATCTGATGACCAGGGGCGTAATTCTGTGAAACATTTTGCGTGAAGTTCTGCGAGCTCATCCACTGTCATGGTAAAATAACGACTGGCGGGTCAGACGGTAAAGCTGCATCTGCTGATCGTAAATAAAGCGGGGCAGGGCGCGGCAGTTCTTGTTTGTATCTTTGGGCTGTAATTTGGGCGACAGGACTTACAATGCTTTTGATAGAAACTGTGTTTTCAATTTTTAATGCTTCGTCTTCCATGACATATATTACGCCATTGGTAGCATGAGATAAGTCAACCATTTCTGGCTCTGTTTGTGCTATCCCATCTTGAAAGCTTTGCGAATAAGCTCGGTCGCGACGGGCATCCAAGAGTGTTGTCACAGGGCCATGAGAGCCAAAAGCCATAGCTTCCAATTTAGACACACCAACAGCTGGAATCCCCAAAGATAATGCCAATCCACGTGCGGAAGACACGGATATACGTACTCCAGTAAAGTTACCTGGCCCAATACAAACGCCTATTGCATCTAAGTCAGCCCATGACTTCTCATGTTTGGCTAATACGTCTTCCAATAAAGGGAACAATCGTTCAGCTTGACCTTTTTGCATGAGTTCAAGGTGTTCAGATAAAACCTCATCGCCCCATAGCAAAGCGGCTGCACAATGTGCAGCCGATGTATCAAATGCCAATATCAGTGGCTTAGGCGGCAACGGGGCGCACCTCTGTCACTTCTGGAATGTAATGGCGTAATAGGTTTTCAATACCCATTTTCAACGTGATGGTTGAAGATGGGCAGCCAGCACAAGCGCCTTGCATGTGAAGATAGACTACGCCGCGATCGAAGCCGTGGAATGTGATATCACCGCCATCTTGGGCAACAGCTGGACGCACACGTGTGTCCAGCAATTCTTTGATCTGATCTACGATCTCTGAATCTTCACCGCTATGTTCTGCGTGACCTGCCGCTGCCAGACCTTCACCTTGCATCACTGGTTGTCCAGATTGGAAATGCTCCATAATCGCGCCCAATATTGCTGGCTTGATATGGTTCCAATCAATGCTTTCTTCTTTGGTGACTGTCACAAAGTCAGGGCCAAAGAATACGGCTGTTACGCCTTCAACTGCAAACACACGTTGTGCTAGTGGTGAATTAGCAGCCGCTTCAATTGTTGGAAAATCTGCAGTACCTGTTGGCATAACGGCCTGACCTGGTAGAAATTTCAGCGTTGCTGGGTTCGGAGTGGATTCCGTTTGAATAAACATCTGCTTTATCCTTTTAAGTTGCCGTAAATATGCGCTTGTACCTATGAGATGTCAAGACAACTTAGAACGATTCTAAATTGTCTAGGCGAAGGGATCAACGAAATTTATCCACCAATTTCTGTAGTGGCGTTCTACTATCTTCTTCTATTGGTTCTGGTGTCATTTCAACCGTTGATTTCTTCGGTGCTTGTTTCTTTTCGCGAGGAGGCACCGTGCGTAATGCAACTGCATTCATAAATTTACCCGCATCACCTTGTGCCAGAAAGGGTGCACCATCCCCGATACCGCGTAACAAATCATCGAGCCAACTTTGATCGGACTTTGGAAACTCATGCAATACATACCCAGAAACCAGTTCTTTCCGTCCCGGATGGCCTATGCCCAAACGGACACGCTCATATTCAGGGGACAGATGCTGATGAATGGATCGCAGGCCATTATGACCTGCATGTCCACCACCTTGTTTCACACGGCATTTACCTGGCAATAAGTCTAGTTCATCATGGAATACAGTTATGTCATTCACAGTCAGCTTATAAAACCGTACTGCTTCGCCCACGGATTGCCCGCTGAGGTTCATAAAAGTTTCTGGTTTTAATAGAATAACCTTTTCGTCACCCAATACGCCTTCACAAACTTGCCCTTGAAACTTTTTGCGCCAAGGAGAGAAGTTATGGCTTGCCGCAATTTCATCTACCGCAAGAAACCCGATATTATGACGGGTCATTACATATTTTGGGCCGGGATTTCCGAGGCCAACAAATAGTTTCATTTTTGGATGTCTCGCGTTAAGTCTATGAAATATCTTTTAAGGGCAGCTTCTTAGATTATCAACAATATTGGATATCCAAGTTTATGAAGAAGTATTTTGAATTAGATGGCATGACGCTTTGTGTTAGCAAACACCACCTGACCCCAAAAATCACCGAGGCAATAAATGCGGGTCGTTTTGAGGGAACTGAAAGGCGCGCTATCAAAAATCATATAAAGCCATCTGATCGTGTTTTGGATCTGGGTGGGGGTATTGGATGCACTGGTGTTGTTGCTGGACGTATCGTGGGTGGTGACAACCTCATGATCGTGGAAGCAAATGAAGATTTGATATGGGATATTCAAGAAAACTTAGCCGCTAATCTAATCTTTGGGGCTACAGTTACCCATGGTGCGATTGTAGCGCAAAAGACAAGTGAAACGATTACCTTTCATAAATCCAAAGCTTTTTGGGCGGGCTCATTGGTTTCTGGTAACGCGCCGAATGTTACGACGGTAGAGGTGCCTGCACTTGCGTTGATGGACGTGGTTGCAGAGTTTGAACCATCAATTATCATGTGTGATGTCGAAGGGTTAGAAACAGAGTTGTTCATTGAGCCATTACCAGATCATGTGCGCATGATTATGATGGAATTACACCCCAACGTTTACGGCCAAGAGGCGATCAAAGGTCTATTTGATCAGTTGTCTACAATGGGGTTTTCTTATGTGCCTAAAGGTTCACACGGTGCCATTGTCTGTTTTGGAAAATAAAAAACGCCCGCAACCAAAGTTACGAGCGTTTCTAGTTTAGTTCTGCGAAAAAGCTTATTCTTCTGCAGCTGGCTCTTCGCCTTCTTCTGGTGCTTCTTCTGCACTTGCTTCTTCTGTTGCTTCATCCTCATCATCTTCTGATTTCAGAGCAGATGGTTCAGCAATATTTGCAATTACAAAGTCACGGTCTGTGATCATTGGACGTGCACCTTCTGGCATTTCAATGTCAGAGATGTGAACGATGTCGCCGATGTCTAGTTTTTCAAGATCAACAATCAAGCTTGCAGGTATGTTACCCGCAGTTACTTTCAGTTCCACCTCTGGGCGAACTGTTGTCAATGTGCCGCCTTTTTTCAAACCAACAGAAACATCTTCGTTGATGAATTCTACTGGGATGAACAGGTTAACACGTGAATCACGCTTCAAGCGCATCATGTCGATATGTGTTGGTAGGTCTTTTACAACGTCACGCTGAACGCCGCGGCAGATCACACGTACATCTTCTTGTCCTTCTACTTTCAAGTTGAAAAGCGTAGACATGAAACGGCCTGCTTTTAGTTGCTTGAAAAGTACGTTGAACGGTACGTTGATTGCTTGTGGATCTTGTCCACCGCCATAAACCACACCTGGTACGAGCCCATCACGACGAGCTTGACGAGCGGCCCCCTTGCCTGTCCCCGCGCGTACCGTGGCATTGAAATCTGGTATATTTCCAGCCATTTTAATTCTCCTAAAGTTTACAAACGCAGCCTCCTCCAAGGGTGTAAAGCTGCAAGAAGCTGCTCTGTAACCGCGAATCTCTATAATTAAAAGGGGAAAGATCGACTTTAGAGTCGATTAATGTGTATTTTGCTTACGTTTTAAGGGGATTAATCCTCTTTTAGGACAAATCCCACTGATTTTTCTATGGCACTGTAATACGCCTCTAAAACTCGGTAATATCCATTAGATAAAGTAAGCGCAGTGCGCTCTATGGCAGTACTCATAACCTTCTCCCCAAAAGAAAGTGACAATGTACCTAACTTTAGTCCTATTGTTTCCGTTTCGTCAACAATAACCTGTGGATAACTTTAACGGGTATAAGCCTCTGATATCTTAAAACCTTTTGGAATAAGTAAATTATTCGGATTTAAGTTATCCACATGTTGTTCCCCACAAAGAGCCATAGACATATCCAGCTCTTTATGGATGACTTCCAGCGTTTTTGTAACACCTTCTTGACCCATAGCACCAAGCCCATAGATAAATGCGCGCCCGATATATGTGCCCTTTGCCCCCAAAGCCATGGCTTTCAAAACGTCTTGCCCCGAACGAATGCCGCTGTCGATATGCACCTCAATCTTATCACCAACCGTATCAACGATGTCCGACAATATGCGTATTGATGACACAGCTCCATCCAATTGGCGCCCACCATGGTTGGAAACAATAATTGCATCCGCCCCAGTTTTCACAGCGCGTTTGGCGTCTTCCACATCCAAAATACCTTTGATAATGACCTTGCCATCCCAATCCTTGACCATTTTATCAATGCGTTTCCAATCCAACGTTGGATCAAACTGCTCATGCGTCCAAGCGCCAAGGTCAGCAGCATTTTCAACATTCTTTGCATGTCCAACGATGTTGCCAAAGAACCTGCGTTTCGTTCCTAACATCTCCAATCCCCACGGCACTTTAGTCGCTAGGTTTGCAATAGACGCCAAAGTCAGTTTGGGCGGGGCGGACAAACCGTTTTTCAAATCCTTATGGCGTTGCCCCAGAATTTGCAGATCAGCAGTAATGACCAAAGTTGTACAACCCGCTGCCCTTGCGCGATCTAATAAACGTCTGTTGAAATCTTCGTCTCGCAACACATAAACCTGAAACCAAAATGGATTGGTTGTATGTTCGGCCACATCTTCAATAGAACAGATCGACATGGTGGACAGTGTGAATGGCACACCAAATGCCTCTGCCGCGCGCGCGGCTTTAATCTCTCCATCTGCATGTTGCATCCCTGTCATGCCAACAGGGGCAAGCGCCACAGGCATAGATACATCTTGGCCAATCATCTGTGTCGCTGTGGAACGCCCAGACATATCAATCGCCACTTTCTGACGCAGACGAATGTCAGCGAAGTCATTCACGTTGTCATGAAAGGTTTGCTCTGTCCAAGATCCCGTTTCCGCATAATCATAAAACATCTTTGGCGTACGACGTTTGTAGATTTTCTTTAGGTCATCGACATTGGTAATAACGGGCATGATCTGTCCTTTGGTGATTTAAGCCAATTTAGAAAAGACATGCCTGCAATGACAATATGGAAAATGCAAAAATTGGTAAGGTGAATTACCCAAATTGTCGCTTTTTAGGCGCGATGTGCGCCATCTGCCAGCTCTTTGACAAAAGAAAGAACATCTTCAACACTCTCACCAGCACCCAATTTGGATACGATTGCGGATCCCACAACAGCGCCATCAGCAACCTTTGCCATGCCTTCGGCGTCAGATGGTGTTTTAATGCCAAAGCCCACGCATACAGGCAGATCAGTTGATTGCTTAATACGTGCCACTTCCGCACCCACTTTTTCAGTAGAGGCAGAACCAGAACCTGTGATGCCTGTAATGGCCACGTAGTAAATAAACCCAGATGTGTTTTCCAAAACCTTTGGCAAACGGCGATCATCTGTTGTCGGTGTTGCCAAACGGATAAAGTTCATGCCCGCAGCATTGGCTGGAATACACAACTCTTCGTCTTCTTCTGGTGGCAAATCTACAATGATCAGCCCATCAATGCCTGCAGCCGTTGCCGCAGCAATGAAATTGTCTACGCCCATTGAATAAATCGGGTTGTAATAGCCCATCAAAACAATCGGTGTTGTATCGTCCTCTTTGCGAAACTCAGCAGCCATTGCCAATGTCTTGTTCAACGTCATACCTGTTTCCAGTGCGCGTTGCCCCGCCAATTGGATTGTTGAACCATCCGCCATTGGATCCGTAAACGGCAAACCCAGCTCGATAATATCCACACCAGCCGCAGGCAAGCCCTTCATCACAGCCAAGGACGTGTCATAGCTTGGATCGCCTGCCATGATGTAAGATACGAAAGCAGGTTTTCCTGCGGCTTTCAGCTCTGCAAATTTGGCGTCGATGCGTGTCATGGTCAGTCCCCTAAAGTCTAGACCTTGGTTTGGGATACAAAGACGGGAAAATCAATGGGGTTTGGGCAAAAAAACGCATACTAACTTGACGTTTTACCCATATCCCCCGTAGATGCGCGCAAAACGATCATTCAAGGTGTACATCATGGGCTTTAAAACAGGTATTGTTGGACTTCCAAACGTGGGCAAATCCACATTGTTTAACGCGCTAACAAAAACAGCTGCGGCACAAGCGGCGAACTTTCCTTTTTGTACCATTGAGCCGAATGTAGGTGAAGTGTCTGTTCCTGATGCACGCATTGATACATTAGCGAAAATCGCGAGCTCTGCGAAAATCATTCCAGCGCGTATGACATTCGTTGACATTGCGGGCTTGGTTAAGGGTGCTTCAAAGGGCGAGGGCTTAGGCAACCAATTCCTTGCAAACATTCGTGAGTGTGATGCGATTGCGCATGTGCTGCGTTGCTTTGAGGATGATGATGTGACCCACGTGGATGGTCGTGTGAACCCTGTCGAAGATGCGGAAACGATTGAAACAGAATTGATGTTGGCTGACCTAGAAAGCATCGAAAAACGAATGGCTAATCTTGTACGCAAGATGAAGGGTAATGACAAAGAAGCTGTCGCACAGCACGCTTTGTTAGAAAAAGCCAAGGCTGCAATTGAAGCAGGTAAACCCGCGCGGACTGTAGATGTTGATGAAGACGAGCAAAAGATGTGGGAACAGCTTGGTTTGCTGTCTTCCAAGAAAATCGTTTACGTCTGTAACGTCGAAGAAGAAAACGCAGGCGCAGGGAATGAACATTCCGAAGCAGTTGCAAAAATGGCAGCTGAACAAGGTGCTGCCTCTGTTGTCATCTCAGCAGCAATCGAAGAAGAGATCAGCCAACTTGAAGATGAAGAGGCTGAAATGTTCTTAGAGGAACTAGGCCTAGAAGAAGCTGGTCTAAACCGTTTGATCCGTGCAGGTTACGAACTCTTGGGCTTGCAAACATACTTCACGGTTGGTCCAAAAGAAGCCCGCGCGTGGACAATCGCCAAAGGCACATCGGCCCCGCAAGCGGCTGGTGTCATTCACGGTGATTTTGAACGTGGCTTTATCCGTGCTGAAACAATCGCCTATGATGATTACGTTGAATTTAACGGCGAACAAGGTAGCAAAGAAGCGGGTAAAATGCGTGCTGAAGGCAAATCCTATATCGTTGCCGACGGCGATGTATTGCATTTTCTACATAATACCTAAGTCAATGTTGGTTAACTTCAACCAACATTAATATCCATCTGGCACGTTCCACCTGAAAAGTAGGAGGAACGTTTAATGGTTACTTTCACGAGAATTGCAGCAGTAATGGATGACCGTGACCTGCTGTTGCAAGGTATATCCGATTTGGAAACTGTCATGATTGACGGGCAACCATATGTTTTTGTTGCCTCCGAAGCAGATGGTACAATAACCAGTTTTCGACTGCGCGAGGATCAAACGCCAGAATTGGTTGATACGGTTTTATTTGGCCCTGATACAGGCACATTTTCTATTTCTCAGGTAAATATATCATCCGTTGGAGGTGAGATTGTTTTACTGCCATCAGGACGATTAGATGATGAGGTCGCCACATATCGAATTGATGCTACTGGTCATTTTTCGGCGCCGATTTTACAAACACCTGATGGAGTTACTATTAGGAACTTCAAACAAACAGAGACTATTGTGATCGATGGGAAAACCTTTTTGTTCGTTTCTGAAAATGGGCAATCTGGCATTTCAAGTTTTCGCATGAAACCTGATGATACATTCAACACCAAACGTATTTATGATACTGGTAGCTTTGATTTTTTAGGCGATGTAAGTGCATTTACCTCTGTCACAGTGCGCGATAAAACGTTCCTAATCACGGCGTCTGCATTTGATGCAGGAGTGAATACTTTTCGTGTTGGACAACACGGTAACCTTCATCTTAAAGACAGCATTGCGCCAAGTGAAGCCTCAGGATTTAGCTTGCCACAAGCTTTGGAAGCAGTAACGGTTGCAGGTAATTCTTTTGTGCTGCTTGCATCTGCAGGCAGTAACAGCATCACAGCTTACTCGGTAAATAGGCGTGGGGAACTAACAGAAACTGATCATGTAATCGACGGTGTAAATACTAGGTTTCAAGATGCCAGCGTTCTGGAAAGTTTCACTTTTAACTTGCGTACGTTTGTTTTAGCAGCTGGATCTGATGATGGTATTACCCTTTTTGAGCTGACACCAAGCGGTACATTTGCATTTATTGATATCCTCGCAGACGATTTTGATACGACATTGAATAATGTCACTGACATAGAGGTCATTACAATCGGGGATATGCCACATCTTTTGGTCAGTAGCGGTAGCGAAAACGGGTTTACACAAATAGAACTTAACCTTGAAGAAATCGGAGCAAGCATCGTCGGCAAACGTGCACATGAAACACTCACGGGTACAGATCTGGATGATTTAATATCTGGTATGGGTGGATCTGACACCCTGTTTGGTGGCACAGGAGACGACCGTATTATTGATGGTGATGGGCGTGATCGTCTTTTTGGCGGAGAAGGTGCAGATATCTTTCAATTTGTTGATGATAATAAACGGGATTTTATAAAAGATTATGAGGTTGGAATTGATTTAATTGACTTTTCGTTACTGTCTAATGTCTCGCATATTGCATCGCTAAGGATCGTGGAGCGTTCATTTGGGGCGGTCATTTTTGCAGGTGATGAAGTCATCCGCGTGGAAACAATCGATGGTAATTCTATCGATCCTAAAAGCTTTTCAGCAGATGATTTTATCTTTTAGGCTTTTAACCAATCCACAAGACGTGCAGCTTGACTCGCCGCTGTGTTCAAACCTTCTTTACTTTCACCAGGAAAGAAGCGGGCGCGTGTTGCCGTTGGCATTGGATTAGGTGTGAAGGTTTTCACATCCGGCCCCGTCGAAATACTTTCCGCTGCCCAGCTATCAAACAATGCTTTTTGTGCAGCTTTTGTAGCACCATATGCCCCAAAAAACTTCTCGCCTGCACGTGGATCGTCCAAATGTACGGCCGTGCCATTCTTTGCTTTTAATAACGGGTCAATCATTGAAATCAATTGCTGTGTTGCTGTCAGATTGATCGTAACTGATTTCGCCAAATCTTTATCTGCGATATGCCCTGTTGGGGCTAAAGGCGCAGCATGTATTGCTGAATGCAGCCAAAGGTTTACGCCCCCCCAACGTTCGTGCACAGATAAGCATAGGCGCTGTAGCCCGTCATTATCGGTAATATCCAAAGGCACTAATGTAGCTTTGCCACCAGCCGCTTGGATCGCATCATCTAACTCTTCCAGCGCACCGCTTGTACGGCCCACTGCGATAATCTCAGCACCTTCAGAAGCCAATGCAAGTGCAGCAGCATAGCCAAAGCCTCGTGTTGCTCCTGTGATCAGGGCCAATTGTCCGTCGAATGCACCCATAATTTACGCAGGTTCTTTAAGTTTAAAGCCACGTTTGATTTGGTCCATCGGACGCACTGGGTATTCACCAGAGAAACAAGCATCACAGTATGCTGGGTTGTCGCCATCACGACCTGTTTCTACACCACATGCACGGTATAGACCGTCTAAGGATACGAAATTCAAGCTATCCACAGCCAAATGCTCTTGCATTTCTTCGATACTCATTGTGGCCGCTAATAGCTTCTCACGGTCAGGTGTATCTACACCATAAAAGCAAGGCCATGCTGTTGGCGGTGATGCAATGCGGAAATGTACTTCTTTCGCACCCGCATCCAAAATCATTTCTTTGATCTTACGGCTTGTCGTGCCACGCACAACACTGTCATCCACAAGGATCACACGTTTGCCTTGGATCAACGCACGGTTCACGTTCAGTTTCAAACGGACACCCATGTTACGAATCTGTTCTGACGGCTCAATAAACGTTCGGCCCATGTAAGAGTTGCGGATAATACCCATCGCATAAGGAATGCCGCTTTCCTGGGAATACCCAATCGCTGCAGGTGTGCCACTGTCTGGAACAGGACAAACCAAATCCGCATCAACTGGGCTTTCTTTGGCAAGCTCCACACCAATGCGGCGGCGTGTTTCGTATACGGATTGTCCACCTAGAATACTATCAGGACGTGAGAAATAAACGTGTTCAAAAATACAAGGGCGCGCTTTTGCTGGTTCAAATGGGAACGAGCTTTCTACACCTTGATCTGTAATGACAACCATCTCACCTGGTTCAACTTCGCGAATAAATTCAGCGCCAATGATATCCAAAGCACAAGTTTCAGAACTCAGAACCCAGCCGTCACCAATTTGACCTAAAACCAATGGACGCACACCAAGTGGGTCGCGTACACCAATCATCTTGGTGCGTGTCATGGCTACAATTGAAAACGCGCCTTCAACACGGCGCGTTGCATCTTTGATGCGTTCTGGAATGTTTGGTTGCATGGAACGTGCCATCAGATGGATGATACATTCGCTGTCTGATGAGGACTGGAAAATCGAACCACGGCTGATCAATTCTTTGCGAAGCTCATCTGCATTTGTCAGATTGCCGTTGTGTGCAATCGCAGCGCCACCCATAGCAAATTCACCAAAGAAAGGCTGTACATCGCGAATAGCAGTTTGGCCTTTGTTACCGGCCGTTGAATAGCGCACATGGCCAATAGCAACACTGCCAGGCAGTGTTTTCATCAACTCTTGCTTTGTAAAGTGGTCGCGAACGTAACCAAAACGGCGTGCATTGTTGAAACCAGCTTTTTGGTCATAGGCAACAATTCCGCCCGCTTCTTGACCACGGTGTTGTAAGGCATGTAGGCCAAGGGCGACAAAGTTGGCTGCATCTGCAACACCAAGGACGCCGAAAATTCCGCACTCCTCTTTCAGTTTATCGTCATCAAAAGGATGGGCTAGGAACGGCTTTGTCTGGCTTAGCATGGTCTCTCCGACTCAGGCGGTTGCGAATTGAGGTCTCTATACTGTGGAAGTGGTAGGAATGTCATCACCTTGTTACATCACAATTCACTTAGTTTGCAGGGGTTGTTGTCGTTCCTGCATCAGTATTAGCATTATCGCGGTTTGTTAATTCTTCATAGCGGTCCACAATCCATTGTGGCGCTTCGGTTGGGATCATTTCTTTTAAACTTTCTTGGCTATCTGCAAGCAATTCTTTTGTTTTGGATTTTTCGACAATATCTACATCGGCACCAATGTAGTCATATACGATTAAGCCAACCATAACCAAAACTAAGCCGCGTAAAACACCAAAGACAAATCCCAAACCTTGATCTAGGCCACCAATCGCGGATCGTTGCACCAAGCCAGAAAAAATTGGCGTAAAAACGGATGTCAGAATCAGAGCAACGGCAAAAACGATTGCAAAGGACGCAATGATCGATAATTCGGACGATTTTGCGATGATATCGTTTAAATAGGGAATTTCACGTACCAGCGGTTCTGCATTCGGGGCAAAGATGAATGCTGCAAATGCTGCGGCAACCCAACCTGCGATCGATAGAACTTCGCGAACCAAACCGCGGGAATAGGCTAAAATAGCCGACACAAGTATGACAATTGCAACGCCACCATCAACGATTGTGTATTCCATATTTTTCCCCTTTAGGCGTCTATAGTGCCAAAGCAAGCAGCAATAAAGTCGCCCACATCATTGTTTGTTTCGACCTTCATGCCAGATTCGTTTGTTAATTTCATCCTCGAAGGTGCAAAAGCGGATGAAAAACCTAGTTTTTTTGCCTCTTTCAGCCGATTTTCGGCTTGTGCGATGGGTCGAAGCGCCCCAGAGAGGCTGATTTCGCCGAATATAACGGCATCTTTGGCAATAGCATGATCCTGTCTTGCCGAAATTAAGGCCGCAGCCACGGCCAAATCCGCAGCAGGTTCCGATATCCGCATCCCACCTGCGATATTCAAATACACATCCATACCGCCAAAACTTATCCCGCACCGCGATTCCAAAACCGCTAGGATCATCGACAAACGGCTGCTATCCCAACCCACAACATTACGGCGTGGTGTAGCTAATGTGGATTGTGCAACCAGCGCTTGAATTTCCACCAAAACGGGGCGTGTGCCCTCCATCCCTGCAAAGACAACAGACCCAGCCGCAGGGTTTTCGCGGTCAGACAGGAATAGGGCAGAGGGGTTTGTTACCTCTTGCAGCCCAGCCCCTGTCATTTCAAACACGCCAATTTCATCGGCAGGGCCAAAGCGATTTTTCACAGCACGTAAAATACGGAACTGATGACCACGCTCGCCCTCAAAATACAAAACTGTATCGACCATATGTTCCACAACACGCGGCCCAGCAATCTGACCCTCTTTGGTGACATGTCCCACAAGGATCACAGAAACGCCGCGGCGTTTTGCAAATGTCGTTAATTCATGTGCCGTAGCCCGAACCTGAGAAACCGATCCGGGCGCGCTGTCCACATGATCCGCCCACATGGTTTGTACGGAATCGATGATTGCCACATCAGGGCGTTCTTCCTCTAATGTCGTCAACACATCGCGCAGATTGGTTTCAGCCGCCAATTTCACAGGCGCATCAGACAATCCCAAACGTTGCGCACGCATACGGATTTGACTTGGCGCTTCCTCACCCGAAACATAAACTGCCTTCTTACCAGCACGCGCAAAACTTGCAGCGGCTTGCAGCAACATTGTTGATTTCCCAATGCCGGGGTCGCCGCCAACCAATATGGCGCTTGCAGGAACCATACCGCCGCCCAATACACGGTCAAATTCTGCGATACCACTGGCAACGCGCGGCAGCGGTTTATCAATCTCAGATAAATCACCCAAAGCCACTTTGCGTCCTTTGGCACCACCCAGTGTTTTACCTGATGGGCCAGCCGCCAAAGGCGCTTCTTCGGCAATGGAGTTCCATTCGCCACATGCATCACAACGGCCTGCCCATTTTTTGTGGGATGCGCCGCATTTCATGCAGGAAAATATAGTTGTCGTCTTAGCCATTGATCATGGGTTTAACGGGCAGGATGCCGATCAGCAACCCTTTCATGCTTTGGGCTTTGCCTGCAGTGTAATGGCATAGGATAAAAGCACGCAAAAGGTGAATAAATACATCCCCCAAGCGGTTTCCAAGCGCCCCACACCCACGCCTTTGGCCACTACGATATAAATGGCAATCAGGAATATATCTGCCATCGCCAGTTTTCCAAGGATCGCAAGGGCAGGTTTGACCTTATCTGAGAGTAAATCGAATTGGATCAAAGCCGTTCCGATCACCTTGGCCATAGGGGCGATTAACGCGAAGAATGTGACGAGTAGGGCAAGGAGCACATCCTTGCCCCAAAGATCAGCGGTACCCGTGATGATCGAGATTTCATCAAGTGAGAAAAATGGGAGGAGGCCTGCACGCATTAAAGGTGCGAACCATGCGATGGGGAAGAGGACTAGGAGGGAAAGGTTTAAGATGCGGATCATTTGGATGACTTCTGTTGTTCAATGTAATCCCAGTAGACCTGTCGTTTTAATATCTTAGAATCGGATAACTGGAAACGCGTGTAAATAATCTGCCCTAATATAAGTGCAATTACGGCTAGCAAGATTGTTATATCCGTTATGCGTAGAAAAACACTTTCTGCACCAGTGCGTTTTTTTGCGAACAGCCATGATATGAAAGATATAAAGAGTAATAAAAAAGGCAATAAACTTCCTAGAGGCGACATTGCTTTTTCCACCGTTGGTATGGTTTGTGACAGAAACACCAATGGTATAAGTATTGCGCTCCAAAACGTAATTTTAGTGCTTCGTTTGGTATTTCCTATTTTCCACCGCCTTATTGCAGACACTAATATCAACATAAAAATAATTGCTGGAAATGCCCATATTATGACTTGATATGAGATTTGAATGTCTATGGGATATTCATGTAATTCAGGTCTGCGCGAGCAGAATAGGGTTTCTGTTAAAGATGGTTTATTTTTTAAAGCTGCAAGACATTCATAATCCCAGATTTCTTCATGCCGCTTCTTTGCGTCTCTGAGGACATCTTCTAAATTGGGTTCTTTACCCACCTAACGCACAGACTCAATCGGCCCTTCAGGGCGTGCATTGATAAATTGATCCAGATACGGATCACCACTCTCGTCCATATCACCAACTTTACCCGTCCATTGCACCACACCTTCGTGTAGCATGGCGACCTCATCGGCGATGGCGCGGACAGAACTCATATCGTGGGTGATGGTCATGGCTGTCGCCCCCATTTCCACCACAATCTCGCGGATCAGCTCGTTGATCACACCAGACATGATCGGGTCCAAACCTGTTGTTGGTTCATCAAAGAAAATAATCTCTGGCTCTGCCGCAATGGCGCGGGCCAATCCCACACGTTTTTGCATCCCGCCAGATAACTCCGCTGGTAATTGATTTGCAACGCTGGCTTTCAATCCAACACGGCGCAGCTTTTCAACGGCTATGTCGTATGCATCTTTCTTGGACAAACGGTGTTTGCCTTGTAGCAAACGAAAGGCCACGTTTTGCCAAACAGGCAAGCTATCAAATAAAGCTCCACCTTGAAACAGCATTCCAAACATGTCCAAAAAGGCATCCCGATCGCCAGAGTTCGGGTTCACACCATTCACTTCAATCGTACCACTGTCAGGCGTAATCAGACCTAAAACACATTTCAGCAAGACTGATTTACCAGTGCCAGACCCGCCAATGATCACCATCGAATGGCCAGCGGCCACATGCATGTTTACGCCTGCCAGAACTCTGTTATCGCCAAAGGCTTTATGTACGTCTTTGATGGTTATCATGATTAAAAGAACAACTCTGTTAGTAGATAGTTAGAAGCAAGGATCAACACGGATGCAGAAACAACCGCATTGGTTGTCGCACGGCCCACGCCTTGGGCGCCACGACCTGAGTTATATCCATGATAACAACCCATTAAAGCTACGATGAAACCAAAGACGGCTGCTTTGGCAAGGCCAGATGTAACATCTTGGATTTCTAAGAAATCCCATGTGTTTTGCAAATATGTAGAGCCATTGAACGCAAGGCGTTGTGTGCCCACAAGAAAACCACCCATAATCCCGATTGTGTCACCAATAAATACAAGTACAGGCATAACCAAAGTCGCTGCCATAATGCGCGGAGCAACAAGGTATTTCATAGGGTTTGTTGAAAGCGTGGTCAGGGCGTCAATCTGTTCTGTCACGCGCATAGTGCCCAATTCCGCAGCGATAGAGGCAGATACACGACCCGCAACCATCAAGCCGCCCAAAACGGGACCTAATTCACGCACCATGGCAATGGCGACCACTGATGGGACCACAGCTTCGGCATTAAAACGTGATCCACCTGAATAGATCTGTAATGCAAGCGCACCGCCCGTGAACAAAGCTGTCAAACCCACAACGGGTAGGGAATAAAATCCGATGTGCAGTAATTGCCGACCTAGTGCACCAAAATAGAAAGAGGGGCGAAACATGTGGCTGACCGCTGTAAGGGCAAACAACACCAATGTGCCAATGCTTTCAAATAATCCCAATGTTGCGCGCCCAATGCGTGCGAAAAATCCGTCTATGGCCTGTATCACGTGGTCTATCCTGCTTCTTTATCCGCCAATATAGTCGCGTTTATAGCGCGCGCCAAGGCTGGTTAGAATTTCATATCCAATAGTGCCCGCAGCATCTGCCAGCAAGTCCACAGTTTGGTGTGTATTTAGAATTTCCATATGGCTTGGCACTTGGCCAATATCTGTCACATCGACGGTGAGCAAATCCATAGAAACGCGGCCTACGATGGGGCAGGGTTTATTGCCAGCCCAAAGGAAAACCTGCGAATTGCCCATAGCACGGATCAAACCGTCCGCATACCCAGCAGCGATTGTCGCAATCTTGGATGGGCGCTGGGCTACCCAAGCTGCAGAATAACCAACGCTTTCACCCACTTCAACATCGCGCGTTTGAATAACAGGGATGGAAACAGTGACCACTGGGTTAGCAGCCTCAAAAGGTTCCCCACCATAAAGCCCAACACCAGGGCGACACAGATCAAAATGATAGTCTTTACCAAGTAAAGTACCACCAGTAGCAGCCAAAGAACGGCGCACTTTCATGCCATCTGTTAAATCCCGAAAACATTGTAGTTGTTGCTGGTTTTGTGGGTGATCCGGGGCATCAGCACAGGCTAGATGGCTCATGACTAGTTTGGCGTTCTTTGCCTTATCCCGCACTTGCGCAAAATCTGCGGGTTCCATACCCAAACGGTTCATACCACTGTCGATTTGAACACCAAACGGATACTCAGACATCCCCATGCGGTATTTCACCAGTTGTGATGGTGAGTTTAACAATGGGATCAGGTTATATTGCTTAATTGGTTCCGCATCTGTCAGCATCATGCCAGAGAACACATAGATATCCGCGTCATTGCCAACGGCTTTGCGCACAGCGATACCTTCTTCGGCTAATGCCACGAAAAAACTGCGCGCTCCTGCTTTTGATAATGCGGCTGCTACACGACCAGCATCTAAACCATATCCGTCTGCTTTGACCACAGCCGCGGTTTCTACATTTGACGCAGATTTTGCATCCAAAGCTTGCCAATTTTTCACGATGGCATTCAGATCAATGGTCAATGTTGCTGCTGTCATAGGTCAGTACCTCTTTTTGGGCCTAGAGGCCACAAAACAGGGGGGCGCGTCAAGTCACAAGGGCTATAGTTTCGGCGGAAGCCAACAACAAAGTAGAAGAAATGAATTTAAGTGGCCGTTGTGATCGTTGGTATGCAATTCACAGGAAAGTTCATAGATCGGGCAATAAAACAGTATTTATGAATATCGTTATGAATTTCAGCAGCTTTTTGTAAATCACTTTCTGGTTTTACTGTGATGATTGGCTTCAATGTTGCGCTTAAAAATCGACCTGAGCCATCTGGCATGTTTTCACCATTTCCCTCGGGTGTGTCTGTGTAAGATAAAACCGTAATTTTTGAAGAACTTGCCAAGTGTAAATACCAAAGCATGTGGCAAGAGGATAATGCACTTAGGAGCAAATCTTCTGGGTTCATTTTAGCAGGATCACCTCCAAGTAATGGATCATTGGAGCAATGGATTAAATCTTTGCCTGGTACAGCAATATCCCAAGTGCGTTCATAACCTAAATATGTTTCGGTTCCCTTACCAGTGTTCCCCGTCCATTTTACTACTGTAGTATAGATATGATTTTTACTCATTGTATTGCTCCATATTAAAATGTATACATGTATACATCATGGATTAATGTCGAGATCAAGAGGCGAAAAATGCAGTCAACATTTGTATTGGATAAATTGCGTCAGGAAATACTGAATGGGGCGATGCCGCCTGGAACAGTTTTACTACAGTCACAGATAGCGAAACAATTTGATGTCAGCCGTATTCCTGTTCGAGATGCACTTGCTGTGCTTGCTGCGGAAAAATTAGTTGTGGTAACGCCTAATCATGGTGCACAAGTTGTAAAACTTGCACTTGAGGAACTTAATGAGGTGTATGATCTGAGAATTATGCTTGAAACCCATTGTATCAAAGCGGCAATTGCACAAGCAAATGCAAAAGAAATTGATACGATCCAGTATAATCTCAAAATTTCAAGTGTTGAGGCGGGTAGAGACGGATGGGCGGAAAGTGATTGGAATTTCCACAAATCCTTGTATGCCCCTTCTAATAAAACACATCATATCCGCGTCATTCGTGAGTTGCGTCAATTGTGTCAAATCCATGTTAGTCAGTACCAGAATTTGCGTATACAAACCGACCTTTGGCTTTCACAACATGAAGAAATCGTTCTTGCATATCAGGGTAAAGATGCTCATAAATGCTCTTTATTGCTCAAAACACACCTTACTGATGCAAAGGATGTTTTGATAAAGACCGTTCAGAACTAACGCGTCTTTATCTTATTTTTGGCTGCTACTGTGTGGCGCAATGAATACCACCGCCTAATTCGCCCAAGGCGTTCATGTTTAACGTGATCACCTCGCGATTTGGATAGTCATGTTCCAAAGCAAATCCTTTACTTGCCATATACGGCATCCTCGCCAGAACCCCTAGAAAAGCCCTACACTTCAACATCTTCTGGGCTTTCGGGGGCAGTTGTTAGCTGCTTTAAAATTGAAACGTAATTTTCTACACCTTGGGCACCTGTCACAAGATGGCGTTGGTTAAAGATCATAGCGGGTACGCCTTGAATGCCCTTTTGCGCCCAAAACTGCTGTTCCTGTCTGATATTCTGCGCATATCGACCATCTGTTAATACGGCCAAAGTTTCATCTTTATCCAACCCAACCGCAGTTGCTGCAGATACCAACACATTCGTATCGCCAAGGTTTAAACCACGTGTAAAATGCGCCGAGAATAATTCCATTTTCAACTGGTGCTGTTTTTCTTTGGTTTGCGCCCAATACAGCAACTGATGGGTCAAAAACGTATTCCACATGCGCGAAATGTCGGAATAGTTAAACTCAATCCCTAACTGCTTACCCAGCTGTATTAAATTCGCACGGTTCTTTTCACTATCTTCTGGGCTACTGCCGTATTTCTCGGCCATATGCTCCCGCAAATCTTGGCCTTCTGCTGGCATGTTTGGATTCAGCTCGAACGGATGCCATGCAACGCCTGCTGAAATCCCCAAGGTGCCCAATGCATGTTCCAATTGCTTATAGCCAACAATGCACCAAGGGCACATAACATCAGATATAATATCAATGCGTAAAAGGGATGTTTGTTCGTCCGCCATGGGTGACCTCTAATGATATGTCTAAGAGTTAAACCTTAAACCTATTTAAAAGTCATCACCACCGCTGCCATAGCGTGACGGTGCTAAGTCACCGAAACGTGTATAACGACCTTCAAACGCCAATTGTACAGATCCGATCGGACCATGACGTTGCTTGCCAATAATCACTTCGGCCTTGCCGTGCAATTCTTCCATCTCTGCCTGCCAAGTCATCATTTTGTCTGCTTCGTGATCTGCAGGTTTTTCGCGTTCTTTATAATACTCACCACGATACACAAACATCACGATATCCGCATCCTGCTCAATCGAACCAGATTCCCGCAGATCAGAAAGCTGCGGACGTTTATCATCACGGTTTTCAACCTGACGCGAAAGCTGGGACAGGGCAATCACAGGAATATCCAATTCCTTTGCAATTGCTTTCAAGCCTTGGGTGATCTCAGACACCTCATTCACACGGCTGTCTTTGGCGGATGCTGGGCGTACCAATTGCAAATAGTCGATGATCAATACATCTAAGCCATGTGTTCGCTTCAAACGACGTGCACGCGCTGCCAATTGGCTGATCGGTAGAGCAGCTGTATCATCAATATAAAGCGGGCAACTTTCCAACGTTTTAGCTGCTTCCACCAAACGGCGGAATTCATCTTCTTGCATGTCGCCAGACCGAATACGGTGCGATTCAATTTCTGCGGCTTCTGATAAAATACGGGATGCCAATTGTTCCGACGACATCTCAAGCGAGTAAAATCCGACAACACCGCCCTGAACAGCACCTTCTGTGCCATCAGGCAATTTGCCCTTCTTATATGCCTTCGCAATATTATATGCGATGTTTGTCGCAAGTGATGTCTTACCCATCGATGGACGACCCGCGAGGATCAAAAGGTCAGAACGGTGTAATCCTCCCAATTTTTTATCCATGTCATTCAGACCTGTGGATGTACCAGCCATTCCGCCATCACGTTGATAAGCAGCATTCGCCACATTCACCGCTTCTGTCACAGCACTTAGAAAGCTTTGAAACCCAGTATCTACTGATCCTTGCTCAGACAGCGCATATAAACGTTGCTCTGCCTCTACGATCTGCTCGGTAGGTTCATTGCTCACCTCCATACGGCGTGCTTTGTCGCTGATCTCTTCACCGATCGCCATCAAATCGCGGCGGATCGCCAGATCATAAATCATCTGCGCATAATCACGTGCGGCAAAGACAGAAACAGAAGCCCCAGCCAAACGTGCCAAATACGCAGGTCCGCCTAATTCAGCCAGACCTTCGTCTTCTTCCATAAATGCCTTTAGAGTTACAGGAGACGCCAATGCATTTTTCTGAATGCGCTGGGCCGCAATTTCAAAAATACGCCCATGCACAGGGTCATAAAAATGCGTGTCATTGATAATGGCAGCAACGCGATCGTATACGTCATTGTTGACCAACAAAGCCCCCAACAAAGCTTGTTCCGCTTCGATGTTATGAGGAAGAGTCTGTACCTCTTCTGCCTGATCTTGTTCTGCGCCGCCCTGAAATGCCGTTATCGTGTTCATTGTCACCCTGTTCCCTGTATCGGACAGTTATACGTTGAAGGAAAGGATTCTCGCAATCTGGAAATCCTGTTAATATCCTGTGGATGCTTTTGGGATAACCTTTCGAATGATAGTGTCGAAAATATTGAGAAATCCGATTTAACAAGCATTTCCAAGGATTCAACGTCTAGAAATACCCACAATATACAGTGGATAAGTTTGCCATGGCTACAATCTATGCTAAATAGATAGGGTAAAGCAACGATTCGAGTTCCAATATTTGGGGGCGGTTTAGAAATCATTCAGGCGATAACTTGGCCGTATTTGAATTTGCGCTTTATCACTGCCTCACGGTTTTTGATCCCTCCAAGGTCTAAATCGTATTAGTGTTACTCACCCGATTGCTTTTGCAATCGGGTTTTTTCTTCCAACAAGAAAACGACAACTATTTCTGGGTGGTTGACAAGTGATCTCCTTTATATAACCATATGGTTATGAATCAGATGTATCACACACAGCCAACTCCTAATCTTGATGCAGTATTCTCTGCGCTCGCAGACCCAACAAGACGTGCAATCCTATCGCGCCTTGCCGATGGGCAAGCATCAGTCAACGAAATTGCTGAACCATTCGAGATGAGCCAACCCGCCATATCAAAGCATTTAAAAGTGCTTGAAAGGGCAGGGCTTGTAGAACGCGATGTCGAAGAACAACGCCGCCCTGCCAGACTAAAGGCAGATAACATGGCGGCAGCCGTCGATTGGCTCGAAGAGTTCAAACAGTTTTGGGAAACAAGCTTTAATCAACTTGATGACGTTTTGACACAAATGAAATTATCACAGCAGAAAGATACAGAATGACCGATACACCTAAATACATCTTAGATCGCGTCTTTGATGCGCCCCGTGAAATGGTTTGGAAAGCGTGGACAGACCCAGATTTGCTGCAACGTTGGTACGGCCCAGGCATTGAAACAATCATCCACGGTTACGACCTGAAACCGGGTGGTGCATGGCTGAATGAAATGAAGTGGGGTGGCAAGTCAGATCGCAGCAAGATGTTGTTTCAAGAGATTGTACCACAGGAAAAGCTAGTCTGGCATCACTCATCCACAGATATGGATTGGAATGTCGCCAGCAACCCAATGATGCCCGAATGGCCGCGTGTTTTGCTAACAACAGTCACATTCGAAGATGCGGGTGATAAAACAAACGTACGTCTGACACAGGTGCCGATAGATGCGACTGAAGCAGAAATCACCTGCTTTGCCTCTATGATGTCAGGCATGGATAACGGCTGGGGCGGTGGTTATAAAATCATCGATGAAATCTTGGCTGAGATGTAAAATAAAAAGGTGCGTGGAAATCCGCGCACCTTATCTATTTCTTTTTTCCTTAAATATCCCCCGCGCGGAGCGCAAAAGATTAAACAACCCGCCAATGCAAATCATATCCAGGGTTAAACACCGTAACAGGGCCTTCACCTGTTTCAATATGCGCAGGATAATCCACAGGGATTGCTGATTTCACCAATTCGATCTTGGCCTCGTTCGGTGCCAAACCGTAATAAGCTGGGCCATGCAACGATGCAAACCCTTCCAATTTATCCAACGCACCTTCTTCTTCAAATACATGCGCCAAACAGGCCATCGTGTTTGTGGCGGAAAATACACCCGCGCAACCACAAGCACTTTCTTTATTTGGATCAGTGTGTGGTGCGCTATCAGTACCCAAGAAAAAGCTCTTGTCACCGCTTGTTGCAGCTTTACGTAATGCCAAACGATGCTCTTCGCGTTTGGCCACAGGCAAACAATAGTAATGCGGCTTAATACCACCGACCAACATGTGATTACGATTGATGATCAAGTGATGCGTCGTAATTGTTGCCGCCAAATTATCACCAGCAGAAGCCACGTAATCCACACCATTCTTTGTTGTGATATGCTCTGATATCACTTTCAACTCTGGCAAACGGCGGCGTAAGGGATCAAGTACAGTGTCAATAAACACGGCCTCACGGTCAAAAATATCCACCTCTGGCGTCGTCACTTCGCCGTGCACATTCATAGGGCAGCCTATTGCTGCCATCTTTTCCAACACAGGCATGACCTTGTCAAAATCAGTCACACCAGACGATGAATTCGTCGTTGCCCCCGCAGGGTACAGCTTTACAGATGTAATCAACCCATCCGCATGGGCCGCGGCCACATCCGTAGGGTCTGTGTCATCTGTCAGATAAAGTGTCATCAACGGTTTGAAATCAAATCCTTCAGGTAAAGCTGCCATAATCCGCTCGCGGTACGCAGCTGCATCCACAGCGGTCACAACAGGGGGTATCAAGTTTGGCATGATGATCGCACGGCTAAAGTCGCGAGCAGTTTCAGGTAAAACAGCTTCAAGCATTGCGCCATCGCGTAAATGCAGATGCCAATCGTCAGGGCGGGTGATTGTAATACGTTGGGTCATACCTCCAATTAGCGTCTTTATTTTATAAGTTCTAGTCGTGTTTCGTCTTTCGTATCTGAAAAGAATCTCTTAGATTAAACTTATTCTCAGGGCGGGGTGTAATTCCCCACCGGCGGTTATAGCCCGCGAGCGCCTTACGTTGGTAAGGGTCAGCAGACACCCGTGAAATTCGGGGGCCGACAGTTACAGTCTGGATGGTAGAGAATGGATGTATAAACGGGCACGCCCGTTTATGCTCCTGACGCTCTGGGTCTTGTTATGGATGAAAGGACTAGAGCTATGACAACACCCAAAATCGCCTTTATCAAGGCACAATGGCATGCAAATATTGTGGACCAATCATTGGCGGGTTTCAAAAGTGAAATCGGCGACGCACAAGTTGACGCATTCGATGTACCAGGTGCATTCGAGATGCCTCTTTTGGCAAAGAAACTGGCTGAAAGCGGCAAATATGATGCTGTGGTTGCAGCGGCATTCGTTGTGAACGGTGGCATATACCACCACGAATTTGTATCGACTGCAGTTGTTGACGGTCTGATGCAAGCGCAGATGGATACAGGTGTACCTGTATTTTCCGTTTCACTGACACCGCATAATTTCCAAGAGACACCTGATCTGATCAAGTTCTTCACAGATCATTTTGTGAAAAAAGGTGCAGAAGCGGCAAAAGCAGTCACAGCAACCTTGGCTGTTCACGCAGCACTATAATACCCAAAGGCTGGGCGGTAAAAATGCCGCCCATCTGACGATTTTGTTTGTCTTGAAATGTTACAACTCATGTGCGTTTTTATGACCTCATTGTGAGTTTCATTCCGATTTAAGATATCTTACGCTGCCCTAAAGTAAGGACCCGTAGATATGAACTATCGCAATACAAAAAATGGATATGGCCTTGTGGCTCGTGTGCTCCATTGGGGCATGGCATTGGCTATCTTTGGTATGTTTGCGCTGGGCTATTGGATGATGACGCTGACCTATGTCAGCCCGTATTATAAATCCGCACCTGATCTGCACCGCAGTATTGGCTTGGTTTTATTGGCACTATTGCTTTTCCGATTTGTCTGGAAATTGTTTAACAAAGCACCTGATACCTCTGACTTAACACCGCTAGAACATAAAGGCTCATCTCTTTTACATTGGGGGTTTTATGCCCTGCTTTTGACTGTCATGATTGTTGGCTATTTTATCTCGACACTTGATGGCCGGTCAATTTCTGTTTTTGGACTTTTTGACGTACCCTCAGTCTACACTCAGAAAGGTATGGAAAAACTAGCAGGCAAATTGCACTGGATTCTTGCTTATCTGACAATCGCATTGGCCGCACTTCATGCAGGCGCTGCCCTTTGGCACCATTTTATTAAAAAAGACAATGTGCTCAAACGCATGTTGAAAGATCAAACGTAACTAACAATAAGGAACTCCCCTCATGTTTAAGAAAATACTTATAACAGCCGCTTTGGCACTCACACTTGGCACATCAGCATATGCAGCAAGCTATAAGATCGATGTAGAAGGCGCACATGCTTCGATCAATTTCGAAGCCAGTCACCTAGGATATTCTGTACTGACAGGCCGCTTCGACAAATTCGATGGTACCTTTGAATATGATGCGGAAAAACCAGAAACTGGCAGCGTGTCTGTTGAGATTGATATGGATTCTGTGAATTCAAACCATGGCGAACGCGACAACCATTTGCGTGGCGATAAATTGTTTGATGTTGCTTCTAACCCAACAGCGACATTCGTAAGCACTGGCGTCAAAATGATTGACGATAAAACTGCGACTTTAACAGGCGACTTGACTATCCGCGGCGTAACCCAGTCCGTTGATCTACACACAATCTTCCTTGGTGAGGGTCAAGATCCATGGGGCGGATATCGTGCAGGTTTCACAGGCCACACAACGATCCAATTGGCTGATTTTGGTATGGATGGATTGATTGGTGATGCACCGATTAAACTGACCATTCAAGTTGAAGGCATTCGCCAGTAAAACTATAAGTATTCAATAAAAGCCTGTTCTGAATAGTTTCAGAGCAGGCTTTTTTATGCCAACTTCTTCGTTGCAACCACACATAAAGCCACGGCAACGGTCACAGTCACCATTGGCCATTCTATAGTTTCACGTAGTAATCCAGCTGCGATCATCAATCCAAAGAACGGTTGTAGCAATTGCAATTGTCCAACAGCGGCAATCCCACCCATAGCCAACCCGCGATACCAAAAAACAAAACCGATCAACATGCTGAACACGGACACATAGGCCAGTCCGATCCAACTGGAATTTGGGACGTTTGCAAATGTATCTGGGCGCGTTGTGAAAGCCAGTAAAGCCATGATTGGGAAAGACAGTAACAAAGCCCAAGAAATAACCTGCCACCCGCCAAGTTTGCGGGATAATTTTGCACCCTCCGCATAACCAAAGCCACATGCAATAATGGCACCCAGCATAAAGAAATCCCCAATGGGGGACAGCGTGAAACCGCGCGTTAGGGCAAAGATGAATACCAACGTACTGCCCGAAATTGAAAACACCCAAAACAATAGGCTTGGACGTTCACCCGCACGTAAAACTGCAAATGCTGTGGTCGCTAATGGAAGCAATCCGATATAAACGATGGAATGCGCAGAGGTAACATGCTGCAAGGCAAGCGCTGTTAACAGTGGAAAGCCAACCACAACCCCAAGCGACACAAAGATAAGAGGTAAGATATCTTCGCGCTCAGGACGGGTTTGGCGAAATATCACCAACAGGAAGACCGCTAATACAGCTGCGATGCTCGCCCTGAGCGTGGTTAGAAATAAAGGATCGAAATCAGTCACAGCCACACGTGTTGCGGGAAGGGATGCGCTGAATATCAGCACACCTAAAAAGCCGTTTATCCAGCCGTTCATAATCATCGTCCTTATTTTTCATATTAAGATTGCTTTGTTTTGATCTTTGAATACAGTGACAGATCAGTACAATTTTGATGAACTGTACTGATAAAATTAAAGGTACAGTTGGCATGGATACGATTGAAAACCCACCAAAACAGGTCACACGCGTTGAACAAGTGATGGCTGCTATTAAAGACCGCCTTGCTACGCGAAAGCTTGGTGTTGGCTCAAAACTACCCTCTATCCGTCTGTTTGCACAAACCATGCAAGTGTCGAAATCCACAGTTGTTGAAGCCTATGAGCGCTTGGCGGCAGAGGGCGTTATCACTGCTCAACGTGGTTCAGGGTTTTATGTGACAGGCCACATACCGCCTTTGGCATTGTCCGATATTGAGCCAAAACTAGACCGCGAAGTCGATCCATTCTGGGTTTCACGTCAATCCTTAGAGGCGGATGAAAGCTTTCTTAAACCCGGATGTGGATGGTTGCCCGCCTCATGGATGCCAGAGGAAAGTATCAGTTCTGCCATGCGGTCCCTTGCGCGGCGTGGATCTCTATCGCTAACCGAATACGGAACGCCATTGGGGTTTGCACCTTTGCGCCAACATTTGGCGCGGCGCATAGAAGGGCAGAATATTGCCGTAACCTCTGATCAAATCATGCTGACGGATTCAGGGACACAAGCGATTGATTTGCTATGTCGTTTCTTTTTAGAGCCTGGGGATACGGTATTGCTGGATGACCCATGTTATTTCAATTTCAATGCTCTGTTGCGTGTGCACCGTGTGAACATCGTAACCGTTCCTTATACTGCAACAGGGCCAGATATTGATGCATTTGAAACTGTTCTACAGGAACACAATCCGCGCCTTTACATCACCAACAGCGCTTTTCATAATCCTACAGGCGCATCACTTTCGCCCCTAACAGCACATCGTTTGTTGAAATTGGCGGAACAGTTCAACCTGACGATTATCGAGGATGATATCTTTGGAGATTTTGAACAAGAGGCAGGAACACGCCTTGCTGCATTCGATGGGTTTGAACGGGTGGTTTATATTGGCAGTTTTTCCAAAACCATATCGGCGTCTGTGCGTTGCGGATATATCGCCACGCGCCCCGATTGGATTGATGGGCTGGTTGATCTAAAAATTGCCACATCCTTTGGGGGCAATGTGTTTAATGCCGAATTGATCTGGCATGTTCTTAAAAACGGGTCTTATCGCAAACATATGCATGATCTGCGTGAACGTTTGGCGCGTGCCAGAACAGATGTTGCCGCTAGACTAGAGACGTTAGGTATGCGTCCTTGGGTAGAGCCAAAGGGGGGTATGTACCTATGGTGTAATCTGCCAGATGGTGTTGATGCTGCGAAACTGGCACAAGGTGCTTTGTCACAAAACATTGTCTTGGCACCCGGTAATGTGTTCGGCGGAACAACTGCATCAAATTTTATGCGCTTTAACGTGGCGCAATCATCATCGCCATTTATTTATCAAGTGCTGAAGGACGAATTGACGAAACTGTAAGCTTATTGCGCGTCCAAAATAGGGCGAATGGTTTCTTCTAAAACCCGTTGTGTCACGGGTCCTACATGGCGCAACAGCACTTTGCCATTTGCGTCAATGATGAAGGTTTCTGGAACGCCATATAAACCCCAATCTAAACCTGTGCGGCCTTCGTCTTTGCCAACTTTGGTATAGGGATTGCCGAGTTCTTTTAAAAAGGCCTCTGCACTTATTGTTTGGTCTTTGTAATTGATACCGTGAATGACAATGCCCTCATCGGCCAAACCTTGCAGGGTAGGGTGTTCAACACGACATGGCCCGCACCAGCTTGCCCAAAAGTTCACGAGCTTTATGTTCTTTTCTTGCAGATCACCTGCGTTCAATTCTGGATAACTGCCTAGGTTTGTTGTGGTTAAGGCAGGTGCATCACGGCCAATCATTGTACTTGGCAGGTTGTCAGCATCTTCGCGCTTTAAACCGAATGCAAATAGAGCAGCAATCGCTAGAAATATCAGCGGGGGTGCTGCGATCCAAGGGGATATCTTACTTGCCATTGCGGGCTTCCTCGGCTGATAGAATACGTTTGGCGCGGCGACTTTGAAGCCAAGTCAAAACCGTTAGGCCAATCAGAAATACAAAGGAGACGATGTAAGCCAAAATAACGGTGTCGGCATATTTTCCAAGATCAGGCATTATCTATTCCTTGCGGCTAGAGCGGTTGCACGGCGCAGACGAATTTCGGTGCGCGTGCGAACCAAAACTAAGAGGACAAACAGCAGGATGAAACCTGCCATGCATAAAATAAGCGGATAAAAATATGTGTCATCAACGTGTTGTTCTTTGTCCAAAGACAATGACGCGCCTTGGTGCAACCCTTGGTTCCAGAAGTTCACGGCATAGCGTGATAATAATGCGAAAACGGAACCGATCATACATAGAATGGATGTCAGGTCTGCGGCGGTATCACTGTCTTCGATAGCACTCCATAATGCCATGTAACCAAGGTAAAAGACAAAGAGGATCATAAAGCTAGTCAGGCGTGGATCCCATGCCCAATAAGTGCCCCACATCGGCTTGCCCCAAATGGCCCCTGTGCCCAAAGCGATTAATGTCATTGTTATGCCAATGGGTGCTGCTGCTTTTGCTGCCAATGCTGATACATGATGACGACGTATCAACCATACCAAAGAGGCAACCAACATCATCAACCATGCATTGATTGCCATTAATGCGCTGGGCACGTGTAGGAATATGATTTTGACAGTCGAGCCTTGTTTGTAATCATCAGGCGTGCCGAAAAATCCCCACAAAATGCCTATGACCAAGCATAGGACCGTAAGGACAGATAGGGTCGGGATCAAGCGGCTTGAAAGCCCCATGAATTTAACCGGATTTGCGTATTCCCAAAGTGACATAATCTGTATTTATCCTATTTCTGCGGTAGGGCAACGGGTGCTTTGTCACAGTGATGTTAACTTAAGTTGCTCTTTAACGCTAAAGCGCTGGCAAAAGGCATTATGACCACGCTTAACAGTGTTAAACCCGCAAGGAACATAAGGCTTGGCATTGGATCTAATCCCTCAACCGCTTTGGTCACTGTTACAGCGCCAAATATAAGGGTCGGAATATAAAGCGGCAATACGAGCAGGGACAACAGCAAGCCGCCGCGTTTAATGCCGACTGTGATGGCTGCGCCAAAAGCACCGATGAAAGACAGCGCAGGCGTGCCAATGAGCAAGCTTATGCAAAGCCATGAATATGCAACACTTGGTAAGTTCAAAAGATAGCCTAATGGAATGGCTGCGATTGTCAGCGGTAAGCCCGTCGTCACCCAATGGGCCATCGATTTGGCAACTGTGACACCTGACAGCGGAATGGGGGAGGTGGCGAGTACATTCAATGTGCCATCTTCGGCGTCTAATTGGAAAATGCGATCAAGGGATAAAAGGCAGGCCAATAGGGCGCCTATCCACAAAATACCTGGGGCTATACGTGCAAGCAATGTCAGGTCTGATCCAACGCCGAATGGAACGAACATCACGACAATCAAAAAGAATGCCAAGGCAAGACCAAAACCACCGCTTGTGCGGATCGCTAGCTTTAGGTCGCGCAAGAATAAGGCCAACATTTAGAATGACCCTTCTAAAAAGATATCATTACTTTGGCTTTGGTCTGGTTTGAACTGGGACAAATCTAGTGTTCGTGCATTCTGGATATCCAGATCAATATGCGTCGATAGAACGGCAATGCCACCAGATTGACAGTGCTCATCGATCATTTTCGTGAGCAATGCTGTGTGTTCCGCATCTAAAGATGTCGTTGGTTCATCCATCAACCAAATGTTGCGATTGGAAACCAGTAGGCGCGCCAAGCCAACGCGGCGCTTTTGACCCGCGGATAGATTGCCCGCTGGGCGATCTGCAAGTTCTGTTAGGCCAAAATCTTGCATGACAGACGCAACTTTATCAGTGCCATAGACGCCTGCCCAAAACTGCAAATTTTCTGCAACAGTTAACTGGAACTTAATCGCATCCAAGTGCCCAGAATAGGCGATATCACCTTTGTTGATTGTACATGTGCCCGTATCTTCAGGTGTTAACCCTGCAAGCGTGTTGAGCAGTGTTGATTTACCGATACCATTTGGGCCACGTAAAATCAGGCAATCGCCCGCAGCCATTTCAAAGCTGACGTTTGAAAGGATCACTGTGTTTCCACGTACGCAGCATAGATTATCAACATAAAAACTCATGTAATTTGCCATAGAGCAAAGCTAAGGTAAATAAAAGCTTAGCCTTTTTATTTTCGGCCCTCTAATATGCTCTGAAGACTTATTAAGAATATTAAAGGTATTTACGAAAAATGAGATTCCCAACAATTTTGCTTAGCACTCTTTTTTTTACAACTTATGAAGCCCATGCATTTACAATTCAGTGCAGCGTAACCACACAACCTGATCAGGGTATTTACGATAATCCACCTTTGATGAAAAAAAGTGTAATTGAAAGTTGGAGCCCTAAGAAACAAGCGCACGTATTGGATTTAAAAGCAAAAACTGCCACTTATAAAAATTTCAATTTAAAGACAAAATTAAGTTCTGTTAATGAGAATAGAATAACTTGGAGTTACGCAGCCAGTGTCGATTCTAAAGTTCAAGCAGAAAAGCTGAATGTTACGTTTGAATATTTATACATTCGGAGCACAAAAAAACTTGCAACAACAGTTGATTTCAAAGGTAATTATTTTAAGTTAACCAGTATCAAAGGTGATTGCATAGAAACGAAATAGTTTATCAAACAACATAATTAAAAAAGGGCCGCGGGAAGTGCGACCCTTTATCATGTTCAAAGCTTGTAATGGATTACCGACGGAAGATGATCTGCGGATTATACAAGGTGAACAATTCTGAAATATATTCTACGCTGTCGTGGACGGCTTTGTGAAAAGCCTGTGAACGGATTTTGCGTGCATTCAGTAATGCTTCATCCATTGTGTTCGGATCAATATAACTTTTCATTGTTTCGTCCTTTCTTAGTGTTTCTTAAGTTAAATCCAATCTAGGCTTATAAAAACAATATAACAAACGAGACTTTCTTTTTTGTCAGATAAGATATACTTAACTGAATATGAGTGATCGTTTACCCCCATTAACCGCGTTACGCGCCTTTGAAGCGGCTGCGCGGCACATGAGTTTTGCAGAAGCGGCTGCTGAATTGCATGTGACCCCTGCTGCATTGAGCTTTCAAATTAAATCTCTTGAAGAGCATCTGGGTGCGCCTGTTTTTAGGCGCCTTAACAGACGTGTCGAGCTAACAGACATTGGCGCAGGTTTGGTTCCTGGTGTGGAAGAAGGCTTTGAAGCATTGCAGGGCGCATGGTCGAACGCTTTGCGCCGTTTGGATCAGGGACATCTGACAGTAACTGCTGGCCCTGTGTTTATGGCAACTTTTTTAGCGCCGCGTATGTCGAAGTTTGTCATGGAACACCCCGAACTGGAGTTACGTCTGACCGCCAGTCTAAAAGTGTTAAATTTTCAACGCGATAATATCGATCTGGCCGTTCGGTTTGGCCCGTATTCGGATGATGGGTATTTTTCAGAGCGCCTGTTCCATGAATGGGCAACACCAATGATGTCGCCTGAGTTGGCCTATAGTGTGGAAACACATGAAGATTTAGCCAAACAGGTACTGATACGTCAGAACAGTACAGAAATCTTGACCTCGATTGAAAGTTGGAGCGAGTGGTTTAAAGCGACGGGTACAAAGGATACGAAAACACGTGGTCCAGAGTTCACTTCGCCTGATGCGGCATTGCATTATGCGGCCAATGGTGGGGGCGTTGTTTTGGGGCGTGTCTCTTTGGCAGAGGGGCTTCTAAACAGTGGCCGTTTGGTTGCACCGTTCAAAGAAGCCATGCGTAAAGAGGTATATTACCGTCTGGTTTGTCCAATAGGGATGGAAAATGATCCGAACGTCGTCATTTTCCGCGAATGGATGCGCGAAGAAATCAAATCGCTTGATGCTTTTTCCAAAGGTCGTGTTTTTGTATAAGCTGTGAATGATGACGCCGCTTAAATAGGTGCGATCACGCAATCAGATGCGTCTAAATCCAGCACGGGATCTTTGGGGCCACATTGTTCTCCACTGAGTGGATATTTTTCAGCAGGACTACACCCAACAACAATCACACAGGCAGCAACGAGTATTAAATTTGCGAGTTTAAACATTTCAAATCCTATCATATGGGAGTTCGTCTGGTAACAGCCTGTTCACCCAGGGGGGAAAGGCTTACAAGCCGTTCCAGATACTTACTTTATGGCTGTATTGGTGAGGGATTGCTTTGATCTGGATCAAATGAATGCAGTTTATTATGGGCTATTTTGGAGGCCGTGCTCACAACATAGTGTTGATATGCGATAGGATGTCATTGGTCTTTTGGTGCGTGTTAAATGATAGCTGATAAAAGCAAAATATTGGATGACCTTTGTATTTATCGCCTCAGGACATAGACGACTTTAAACCATCGGGGGTATACCCGCAAAACGATGGAGATTTAGCATATCCTTTACGTGATGGGTTACAAAAGAATGGTGTGTTTGTTCCAGAACAACTTGCGGGGCGCACATTTCCGATTGCTTGTGTTGCTTTGGAAATCACACAACGTTGTAATTTAGATTGTACCTTATGCTATTTGTCTGATCTCGCAGAAGCAGTCCAAGATGTGCCGATGTTCGAATTGAAACGCCGTATTAAAATGATCCATGATCATTATGGCGATTACACGAACATACAGATCACGGGTGGCGATCCTACATTACGGTCGGTTTCAGATTTGGTGGAAATTGTAACGGAAATCAAATCATATAATATGCGTGCTGCCTTGTTCACCAACGGCATCAAGGCCAGTCGCGCCATGTTAGAAGCTTTAGCAAAAGCTGGTTTGAATGATGTGGTGTTCCATGTGGACATGACCCAAGAGCGTAAAGGGTTCGCATCAGAACAGGAATTGGATGCGATCCGATTGGAATATATCGAACGTACAAAAGGTTTGTCGCTGCGAGTTTTATTCAACACAACAATTTTCGATGAGAACGTCGCAGACATCCCCCGACTGGTTCGGTTTTTTAGGAATAATGCAGATCAAGTGAACCTGGCCTCATTTCAGATGCAAGCCGATACAGGACGGGGTATTTTGCGCGAACGGGATGCAGGGTTGATCACACAGAAGTCTGTCATGAGGTTGATTGAAACAGGCGCAGACGTTGCGCTGAACTATGACATGCCGATGATCGGCCACCCTGATTGTAATAAATATACGGCGCTATTGGTGGCTGGAAAAAACGTGACACCTTTATATGACGACGCCCCATTTTTCACGACGCTTTTTGCCGAGATGGCACAGCAAGGTGTGGATTGGACCGTTGATCGAAAAGTATTACCGCGCGCACTGAAAGCTTGTTTAAAATCGCCGAAGCTTATGGGGTTGGGATTGATATACGGCTTGAAAAAAGCATGGGCCTTGCGCGCTGGTTTAGTGCGCGGAAATAAACCCCAGCGGATTAGCTTTTTTATCCATAATTTTATGGATGCTGAAAAACTGGAAAAAGGCCGTTGCGAGTCTTGTGTGTTTATGGTGGCAACAGCCGATGGGCCACTATCAATGTGTGTGCACAATGCTAAACGGGATGCGATGATTTCCAAGGTGGTGCCTGCGGGTAAGGGGCAGCTGGGTTGGGATCCTTTGGCGCAGGCACGCCAGAACATTGGTTTGGAAAATATGCCTTATAAAAAGCTCAAAGGTCGCCAACGTGCGGCAGCATCTGTTACGCGCAAAAAAGTTGCTTAAGGCGCAGAAGCTGCATCATTCAAAGACCAGTCATACTCGTATTTCGCAATTCGTTTCTTGTTTTTAAGGGCTGCTTTCAGATCAGCATCTGCATATTTGCGAATGTGATCCAAGATCGCTTCGTTTGAACCGCCAAAATCACCTTTGTACCAAGAATAGATTTTAGACGCTTGGATTTGTCCGTTTGGTAATACGGTGATACCGCGCGGATCATTTACATATGCAATGGCAGCGCCATGTAAAGATTGTTGGATGTTCTGCGCTGTATAAGCTTTTTGAGCCAGATTCGGGCAACCAGCAGCAGCGCAGTTCAAGATATAATGGATGCGCGGTTCATCGTTCCATAGAGGGCGGACAATGCCGTGTTCTATGTCATGAAGGCTAAGTTCTTTGCCATTGACTGTAAGACGTTTGTCTTCCCAAGGACCTAAATCAAGCGGGCGATCTTTGATCTTGCGAATAGACTCGACAGGATAGTTATCTAAGATCACATCTACAGTCTGTGCATTATAAAGATTAGCCCAATAAGCAAGTTGTGCATCTTTGGACAGCTTTGTGTGGTCTACCGCTGACAACGCTTTGAGGTATTTTTTTAAAGTTTGTTTTTGCGCAGAGGTAACATCCCCATACTTTACGCGCACGATGCCTACATCGTCTTTAATCGTATGAACCTTTAGGAATTTATCCCATGCGCGGTGATCAACCTTTGCGACCTTGCCAGCAGATTGGAAACTTGGATCGGCCAAATTGCTTTTGGGAATTGCGATACGTTCAATTGATGCACAAGCGGTCATCGCCAAAAGGCATAAAAGAGAAAATAAAAGGCGCGGCATTATAATATCCTTGATAAAGATGCGTCTTCTATTTTAGGCGGTATAAGGCGAATAGCCCAATATCATTTTGGTGAGCAAATCGTTAGCTTTGTGTGATTACGCTTATGGCTTCGCTAACCATTCTCTGCCACGTAACATGGCATTCCAATATATAGCAGGAAGTAATGAAGCTTTTAGAAACCATGCAGCCCGTGTTGGTTTTGTCCCATCCAACAAAGTTTTAGGGAAAGTTGGGAGTAATTTCCCGCCATATCCGAATTCAGCTAAAACGATTTTGCCTTTTTCAACGGTCAATGGGCAGGAGCCGTAACCGTCATAAGCTGCTGGTGCTGCGCGATTATTCATATCTGCAATTATGTTAGCAGCAACAATTGGGGCTTGTTTTCGGGCCGCAGCGGCTGTTTTGGCATTAGGTGCATTCATTACATCGCCCAACGACCAGATGTTTTCGAATGACTTATGACGTAGGCTTTTTTGATCGACATCGACCCAACCTGCGGTATCTGACAATTCAGATGCTTTAATGAAGTCAGGGGCAGTTTGGGGCGGGCAAACATGGATCATATCGAAATCTACTTCGATACGTTTCACATCCTCATCAGGTTTTGCCACATCGAAATGTGCTTTTCTTGAAGTGCCATCAATACCGACCAAATTACTAAAGAAGTTTAGGTCAGCTTGATACTTATCGATATATTTCATTAGGGCAGGGACATAATCAGCGACACCGAATAAAACACCGCCTGCGTTATGGAATTCGATGTCGATGTTATTGAGTGTTTTTGAACGGTGCCAATGATCGGCAGACAGATACAAAGCTTTTTGTGGGGCACCTGCGCATTTGATAGGCATCGGCGGTTGCGTGAAAATTGCGCGACCCGACTTCATATTTTGCACGAGTTCCCAAGTATAAGGGGCAAGATCATATCTGTAATTTGATGTGACACCGTTTTTACCAAGAGTGTCGGATAGCCCTTCGACGCGATCCCAATCTAACTTTATTCCAGGGCACACGACCAATCTTTTATAATGAACTTTTGTGTTATTCTCTAGAACCACGCAATCATTCTTGGGATCGAAATTTTTCACTGTTGCTTGTAGTCGTGTGACTTTTTCTGAAACAAGGCTGCGTAAAGGGCGTGCTGTTGATTGTTGTTGAAAAATGCCGCCGCCCACCATTGTCCAACCAGGTTGATAATAATGCGTATCAGCAGGATCTATAAGGGCGATGTTTAGGTTCGGATCGCGTGATAACAGACTTGCAGATGTTGCTATACCTGCAGCACCGCCGCCGACGATTACAATTTCATATGTTGAATGTGTTTGCGCGCTCATAAGCGTATCCTCCCCTATTTGATTTGCACAACGGGTTATCCCAAACAACCGTGTGTTGTGTGAGGATGTAGATTTATTGCTATGGCGTCGGTGACAAAGTCACATAAGGGTATTTTGAAGGCGTTTAGACAAGCCGAACGCCCCGTCGCCGTATTTGGCTGGCGGGGTTTTGCGTTTATATTATGTATGGATAAAAGGTGGGCCCACCGTTGCGGTTGTATGTGACCGAACAAGGGTTGATAGCCCTTGCACCTCAAGTGTTTCGACTTTTTGTTGAAACACTTTACTTACCAGTAATTTCGGTGGTTTTCGCATTTGACGTTGTTACCCGCCCTTTGAAAACCCGTTAACCACTTTTTGTCGACTTGGATGTTATAACGTGGAAATGGTTAATGGGTATTTAGGTGTGCGTTCGGTGGTCATTCAGCGCGCGTGACTTTTGCTGCAAAACAACCTTGTTTTGCATTATGCAGGTGAATGTAGCTTATCATGGTGTCTGAAAACATATTATCGAGACAACCCTTAAGGTTCTCACCATCAACCACATCTGCTGTGCGCATCATATGAGTGCTATCAAAAGCGCGGACTGAAATAAGTCGCGAAGATATGACGCTTGGTATGTTGTCAGGTCCTAATTCAACAGAAGGGGTATTTTTGCGCACATATATGGCATGGCTCGCCTGATAAGGGGACGCTTCTGGGAGATGGTTGTAATTCACCAATAGGATGGTTTCGCCAACTTCGGCATCTGCAAGGCTTACTCTACATGGATAGCCTGGGTTTTCTGTCACAGTTTCAAGAACTGCATTTGCTTTTGCGAGCTCTTTTTCGGACATGTCGAAATAATGATCGAATTGATTGCTCTTAAGAGAATGAATTTGAAAAGGCATTTAATGCTCCATATCTTAGGTTCTTAAATCGTATCGCATGATAGTGATGTGTCACTCGAGCCGTTTCTTGCTATTAACAAAGAATTGCACGTAGGCCAGTGCTTGCGAGTCTCTTTATAATAATGCAAAATCAAGCATACCTATTTAAATACCCATCGGAGGTTTCATATGACTGTTACCGTAGGCACAGATTCCAATAAAACACGAAAGACTTTGACCGTTGGCGATGCCAGCGTCGATTACTATTCAATCCCAGCGGCCACAGAAGCGGGTCTTGGTGATTTCTCTAAATTACCAGCGGCATTGAAAGTTGTTCTAGAAAACATGCTACGTTTTGAGGACGACGGACGCACAGTTTCTACAGACGACATTAAGGCGTTTGCGCAATGGGGTGCGAACGGTGGTAACAACCCACGTGAAATCGCGTACCGTCCTGCGCGTGTTTTGATGCAAGACTTTACAGGTGTTCCTGCTGTTGTTGATTTGGCAGCTATGCGGGATGGTATTGTGGCGCTTGGTGGCGATGCGGAAAAGATCAATCCGCTGAACCCTGTTGATTTGGTGATTGATCACTCTGTGATGATCGACGAATTTGGCAACCCACGTGCGTTTCAGATGAACGTTGACCGTGAATACGAGCGCAACCTTGAGCGTTACACATTCCTGAAATGGGGTCAAAAAGCCTTTAATAATTTCCGCGTTGTACCGCCGGGCACAGGTATTTGCCACCAAGTGAACTTGGAATACCTTGCGCAGACCGTTTGGAAAGACACAGACCAGAATGGCGTTGAAGTGGCTTACCCAGATACGCTTGTTGGCACTGACAGTCACACAACAATGGTGAACGGTGTTGCTGTTTTGGGCTGGGGTGTTGGTGGTATTGAGGCCGAAGCAGCGATGCTGGGCCAGCCGATTTCTATGTTGATCCCAGAAGTGATTGGTTTTGAGCTGACGGGTGCCATGATGGAAGGCACAACGGGGACTGACCTTGTGCTGAAAGTTGTGGAAATGCTGCGCGAGAAAGGTGTGGTTGGGAAGTTTGTAGAATTTTATGGCGCTGGTCTTGATAGCTTGCCATTGGCAGACCGTGCAACAATCGCGAACATGGCGCCAGAGTACGGTGCAACATGTGGGTTCTTCCCAATTGATGGTGAGACTTTACGGTACCTACGCAACACTGGCCGTGACGAAGATCGTGTTCAATTGGTTGAAGCCTATGCAAAAGAAAACGGTTTCTGGCGTGATGCGGATTATTCCCCTGTTTACACAGACACATTGTCATTGGACATGGGCACAATCGTTCCTGCGATCTCTGGCCCGAAACGCCCACAAGATTATGTGGCGTTGACGGATGGCCAAACAGCGTTTCGCCGTGAAATGGAAGAAACGTTTAAACGTCCAATGGGTAAAGAAGTGGCTGTTAAGGGCGAAGACTATGCATTGGAAAGTGGCGATATTGTCATCGCATCCATCACATCCTGTACGAACACATCAAACCCATATGTGATGATCGGTGCGGGGCTTGTAGCACGTAAAGCGGCGGCACTTGGGTTGGATCGTAAGCCTTGGGTTAAAACATCTTTAGCACCGGGATCACAAGTTGTGTCTGCTTATTTGGAAGCGGCTGATTTGCAAAAGGATTTGGATGCGATTGGTTTCAACCTTGTGGGGTATGGTTGCACGACATGTATCGGGAATTCTGGCCCGATCCAAAAAGAATTGTCAGAAGCGATTGCCGAGGGCGATTTGGTGGCAACATCTGTTTTGTCAGGAAACCGTAATTTTGAAGGTCGTATTTCCCCTGATGTGCGTGCGAACTATTTGGCATCGCCGCCGTTGGTTGTGGCTTATGCGTTGGCGGGGACGATGGACATCAACCTTGCAACAGATGCGATCGCGCAAGACAAAGATGGTAATGATGTTTATCTGAAAGATATCTGGCCATCGACGCAAGAGATTGCTGATCTGGTTGAACAGACCGTGACGCGTGAGGCGTTCCAGACGAAATATGCAGATGTGTTTAAAGGTGACGAAAAGTGGCGAGCCGTTGAAACAACAGAAGCGCAAACATACGATTGGCCTGCGGCATCGACCTATGTTCAAAACCCGCCTTACTTTCAGGGCATGAGCAAAGAGCCGGGTGTTATTTCAAACGTTGAAAATGCGAAGGTTCTGGCAATCCTTGGCGATATGATCACAACAGACCATATTTCGCCTGCCGGGTCTTTCAAACAAACCACACCTGCGGGTCAGTATCTGACAGAACGTCAGGTGCCTGTACGCGAATTTAATTCTTACGGGTCTCGCCGTGGTAACCACGAAGTTATGATGCGGGGTACATTTGCCAATATTCGTATCAAAAACGAAATGCTAACGGGCGTTGAAGGGGGCTATACAAAGGATGTAGATGGCAACCAAGCTTCTATCTATGACGCGGCTATGTCCCATCAGGCAAACGGCACACCATTGGTTGTGTTCGGTGGTCAGCAATACGGCGCGGGATCTTCTCGTGACTGGGCCGCTAAAGGGACTGCATTGTTGGGTGTGAAAGCGGTAATTGCTGAAAGCTTTGAGCGTATTCACCGTTCTAACTTGGTTGGTATGGGCGTGATCCCGTTCGAATTCACAGATGGCGACACACGCAAATCTTTGGGACTGACAGGGGAAGAGATTGTATCGATCACAGGTCTGTCTGGTGATATTGAGCCACTATCAAACGTTCCATGTTCAATCACGTACCCCAACGGCGATGTAAAAGAGATCCAGCTTAAGTGTCGTATCGATACCGAAGTTGAGATTGAATACATCGAACATGGTGGTGTGTTACACTATGTTCTGCGGAACTTGGCGAAGTCATAAGGTTTACGCTTAGTTTAGGATTTAGAGGCTTCCGAATATCGGGAGCCTTTTTTGTTTGTATTGTTTCGAAATCGCCATAGTATTTTACGAATACTTTTTGGGGAAAAGATTCGAGATATGAAAAAACTTATTATTCCAGCAATAGCATTCGTCATTTCATGTGTTTCAATGGGATATTATATCAAAGGTACACTCGATAATAAGGCGTTTGAAAAGCGTGAGAATTTTAGTGGTCAAATCGTTCGCATGACCAATAAATTTACAGATAGCTACAGCGCAGGAGAGGAACAGCTTTCCAAGTATTTCGTCGCACCTGGGAGCGAGGGTGAAATGTCACCTAAAACGGTTCTTTTCTTTATGGAAGGGGCCGGTTCTTCTATGCGCGCGGAGCTAGATAAACTTTATCTGCAGATTGCCGATATCGATGGTGCAAGCGCTGAGGATGGAACCGAAAAGCGTAATATATATGTTAGTGCAGTGCTGGAATACCTTGCTGTATATGATGATATATCATTGGATTATGATGATATTTACGACTTAATGGCAGATAAGGGCCCGCCATTTTCAAGGCTTATACCTGAAGTAAATGCAATCCTCGCTAGAAATACAAGTAAGTTAGAGGGTTATTACGAAGCTGCTGAACTTGCGCGTAAGACATATGTTCATGATGAATAATTTTAAAAGATGAATGGAGCGTATTTGTAATGCCCTCACTTGAGATACTTGTTACCTTCTTCATTGCCACTTCTTTATTCGCCTATATGCCTGGACCAGCAATGCTTTATGCGACGGCGCAGACAATTGCGCGTGGCAAACGGGCTGGCTGGATGGCTGCTATTGGTATCCATTTAGGTGGATATGTACATGTGATTGCGGCGGCACTCGGTTTGGCACTTTTGTTCCAAGCGGTGCCTGTGTTTTATTTCATTCTGAAATTCGCAGGTGCAGCGTATCTGATTTATCTTGGCGTAAAGATGTTCCGCTTAAAAACGTCTGTTTCAACTGTGGATATAAAAGCAGTTCAGAAAACACCAAAACAAGCGTTTTGGGAAAGTGTGACTGTTGAGGTTCTGAACCCAAAGACTGCGCTGTTTTTTGTCGCTTTCTTACCCCAGTTTTCAGACCCAACAGCGGCATTTCCAATATGGGTGCAACTTTTGATCCTTGGAACGATCGTTAATATTGTATTTTCCAGCGCTGACGTTGTTTGTGTTTTGGTTGCAGATAAAATGGTGAATTTTTTAAAGACATCTCAATCTATTGGGCGTTTTGCGCAAAAGATCGGTGGCAGTATACTGATCGCTCTGGGTTTGAATATTGCACTTAATCGGCAATGATTTCTGCAACGAGTTTACCAATAGCTTTGCTCGCTTTTATGGATGGGTGAATACGGTCCGCCGCGTGATAAGATAAATTGCCGTTTGGAACCAAGTCTTTAAGAGACAAAAAATGAACGCCTTCGTCTTTTTCCGCGAGAGCAGAAATCCGTGTTTCCAAAATGTCGCCTTCATCACGACAATGGTCAATTGGGGATGGCTGCCCTGGCGTGCGTAAATACCCCACATAGATGACTTGTGTATTTTTTTTGCGTAGTTTTGAAACGAGTTTTGGAATGGCACCCGTTTGGGTGTTCTTGGAAATCAGTTTATTGAGTTTTCGGTCGCATTTGAAACATCCGCAGCCTAACCATAGATCATTTCCGCCTCCAGTCAGAATAACCCAATCCCACTCTCCGCGAATATATTGCCGTGGGATGCTGAAACCGACAGTGCCTGTGATCGGTAACTTATAAATCATACGCGCGCCAGAAAGAGAGCGGTCTGTCACAGACACCCCGAGTTCTTTTCCTACTGTTTGTGCGATGGAGCGGCCTGTGAGTTTATGCCAAGCCAATAACGAGTCGCCTATGGCAAGAATTTTTGGGGATTTGTCCTGAGCCATCAGTTGTGGCGTGCTCATAAGGCAAAATAAGAATGCGGTGGCCGCGTATAAAACTTTACTCATTACTATTTATCCAAAATCGGGCACATAAAATTCAACCATATTCAAAACACAAATTAGGGTCTTTAAAGTTTCTGTAAAGTATACATTAGCTAATGTAACATTAAAAGTAGCATTAATGCGTTTTGCCATTCGTATTATTTTGTTTTAAAGACTGGGCATATTATAATCTAACGTACGCGCTGTGAGGGAAATAGTGACTGATCCTAAGAAAGAACCTGCTGGAAATAGCCTTTTTATTTTAGGGCTGATGTTATGTGTGCCCTCTTTGGTTTTTTATATGTTTCCAAACCTTTTAAGCTCTACGGGTGCTGGTGCGCCTGATAGTATGGCGCAGACGTTTTTCTTTTACATTGTATTTGTATTCTTGCCGATTTGGCTCGTGACGATGATTTGGCTATACCGTATCGGTGAGTTGAGTATCGGAAAAAACTACAGAAAATAATTATAACCTAAATACTACGCTGATTTCCCCAATCGCTCATGGCTGTAAGTATGGGGATCAACGTTCTGCCGTCTTTTGTGAGTGAGTATTCAACACGTACAGGAACCTCTGCAAACATTTCACGTAAGATCAAATTATCTTGTTCTAATTCACGTAATGACTTGGTTATCATTCGATCCGAAGCTTGTGGGATTAAACGTTGTAATTCCGAGAAACGTTTCGTTCCAGACAGTAAATGATATAATAACATGGGCTTCCATTTGCCGCCAATCACCATAACAGCAGCTTCAACCGCGCAGTCTTTGTAATTCTCGTTGTATTCATTCATTTCAATATCTACTTACATATATGTTAGTAACTCTCATAGTTGAGGGTAGATGTCATTTTTACATACTCTTAATTCATCTTCAAATGTATTCGATAATTGGAGATTTTTATGACAGATGAACAAGAATTAGGAAAAGTTCGTGAAAACCTAACCACATGGTTGGAAGCCTTTAACGAGAAAGACATCGATAAGCTGTTTTCGCTTTACGATGAGGAAAGTGTTTATGCCAATGCTGGCGCTGCGTTAATGACGGGCAAAGAAAATATCAAAGGCTGGTATTTAGAAGCTTTCAAAATGGTTGAAGGAACGCTGTTGTATAAAGAAGAGACAGCGTTTCAGGAAGGCGGGTTGGCTTTGCTGGTAGGTAAGTATTTCTTTCAACCACCACAAGGTAGCGAATCTTCTGCTGATGCACATCTTACGGGACGCGTGGCGCTTGTGTATCGAAAAGCGGCCGATGGGCGTTGGTTGTTGTTATTTGATATGGACAACATGCCACCAGATGTGACGCCTTCGGATTTTGTTTGAACTGGAGTGCATGATGACAAGACCTATTGCAAACCACCCGCATGAAATAGCTGAAACAATTGCAATCTTTTTAAAAGAAGGTGATTTAGAGGGAATTATTTCGATGTTCCACCCTGAGTGTAAAATCTACTTTCCGCCAGGCGAAGCCCCTAAAGTGGGGCATTCTGGTGCACATGAAGTTTTTAAAGACTTTGCTGTAATGAAACCCATCTTGATAAGTACTGTGACAGGCGAAGCCGTGAATGGTGACACAGGTTTATTACAGGCTGAATGGCGGTTTGAAGCAGCCGATGGAACGTTGATTGCGGAAGGCAGCTCAACAGAAGTCGTGAAACGTTTAGAAAACGGTGGTTGGGGGTATTTTATTGATTGCCCAATGGGGCCACCTGAATTGATTGTCTAAAACAATAGTAAAGAACACTATGCTAAGTGTTCTTTACAACCCTAAATCACGCGCGACTTTTGCCAAAGTAACGGCATTACCGCCGCCAGTTTTATCGCGAATTGCAGAGCGATGGCTTTCTACAGTGCGTATACTGATATCAAGGCGGTAAGCGATTTCTTTGTTCAGATGCCCTTCGGCAATCAGTGCTAAAACTTGTTTTTCACGATTGGTGAGGCCGTAATCTTTGACTTTGGGCTGTGCAGTACCTGTCCTGCTTTGTAGTGAGGCTGCAACCTTTGGCCCAAGGTATATTGCGCCTTCTGAAACGGATTTAATTGCGTTTAACATTTCTGGTTTTGAGACATCTTTAAGAACAAATCCACTTGCACCAATGCGCAATGCTTCTTGGACGTATTCATTATCGTCGTAGATGGACAAAAACAGAATACGAGTTTTAAGGCCTAATAGTTTGATCTCTTTGGCAGCTTCTAACCCATTCATTTCGGGCATGGAAATGTCCATTAGCAAAACATCTGGTTCATGTGTTTTGCACAAAGCAACCGCTTCTTTTCCGTTGCAGCCTTGTCCGACGATGCGAATGTTCCCAACATCTGATAAACGGGCAACGATACCTTCGCGCAACAGATCGTGATCATCTACAATTAACAGATCTATGGTTGGTATACTCGTCACTTTAAGGCCTCCTTAGAAACTGCCTTTGGCAGCATCTTTTTCAATCGGGATTGTGACTGAAACGGCAAAGCCATTAGGTTTGATGTCTGCATATTTAATCTGACCATTAAAGCTGTCTATTCGTTCTTGCATGTTACGCAACCCAAGGCCAGATGTCACATGGTTGGAACGCTCGTCGTAATTTGCACCGCGCCCGTTGTCTTTAATGCTTAATTGGACGCGTGTTTTTGTTTTGGAAAGTTTGATCGTAACAAGGCTGGCTGCGGAGTGTTTTGCGCAATTTGTGAGAGCTTCTTGTACAACGCGGTAAAGCGCGGTTTTGGCTTCGTCACTGAGAAGATTGTGAACAGGTTGTGCTTCTACTTTCACATCAAATAAGTTGTGCTGGGCAAAATCACTGCCCAAACCTTTAAGCGCCGCAGCAAGCCCCATATCGTCTAATACAGATGGTCGTAGGTCCATGGAAATACGGCGCACCTCATTTATCGCAGCGTCTAGGGCTTTCATCGATGTATTGATTGGCTTGATAACCTTGGAGCCTCTTCGAGTGTTCGAGAGGGCGTTTTCAATGCCATAGCGCGCGGAAACTAAAAGCTGGCTGATACTATCATGTAGTTCGCGCGATACGCGTTTACGTTCATCCTCTTGGATTTCGACAATACGGGCGGTTAGGCTTTTGAGTTTTGCGTCGGCCAAACGTTGTTCAGATAATTGCAGGCCAGCCAGAATGACAGTGGTAATGGCAATTGCACCAACGGATAGCAAAAGCAGTACAAAGCGTGTTTCACGAATAGATGCTTGCATCTCGGATTGAATGATATTCACCTTTTCCGTCACATCGTCCAGATAGATACCAGTGCCCAGCATCCAATCCCATTTGGGGAAATAGGTTGAATAGGCAAGTTTATCGACATAATCGCCCGTTGAGGGTTTCAACCATGTGTGTTCATAAAAGCCGCCACCATCTTGGCCGATCTTGATCATATCGCGGATGACATGTTTCCCGTCACTGTTTTCAAGACCAAGCCAATTGTTCCCTACAAAGTATGTAAGGCGTGGATTTACGATATTGGTGCCTTTATTATCGTACACAAAGAAATAGTTATCTTGACCATAAGACATTTTACGTAAAACTTCGGTCGCTGAACGTTGAGCTTGGCGTTTGGTTTTTAATGTCGATGTGTACATTGGTTCAATCGCGCCTTCAGCAAGCTGAATGTAGTTTTGAAGCTCATTCTTTTTCAAATCTAAATACATTTTTTCAACAATCGCGCCTTGAGACGCAGACAAGCGATTGTATTGAATGTTCAGCACGAAAATAGCAGCAATAGAGATTAGAATGATCGGTAGCAGAGCCACAAAGACCAATTTTGTCTTATAGTTCATAGGGCTTCCTCCCAAAAGCGACTGACCTATACATCAATATGGATCATACAAAATTCAGTAGTACTACGGATGTCACGTAGTATTACTGCGTGTTGAGTTCCGTGCACTATAAAACTAGACAGAATCAATATTGCGAGATCATACTCGCACTATAGTATCCATTGGGAGGAAATATATGGAACGTCGTAAGTTTTTAACCGGTGCAGCAGTTGCTGGCGCCGCTACAACTTTGGCTGCGCCTTCAGTTGCGCAAGGTAAAAAAGAAATGGTTATCGTGTCTACATGGCCACGTGACTTCCCAGGTTTGGGTTTGCCTGCTCAGCGTTTGGCTGCGCGCATCACTGAATTGACAGATGGTGAAATCGAAGTGAACTACTTTGCTGCTGGCGAACGTGTTGGCGCATTTGACTCATTTGACGAAGTTGCTTCAGGCAACGCACAAGCATACATCGGCGCTGACTACTACTGGAAGGGTAAGCACCCAGCATGGGCTGCGTTTACAGCTATTCCATTCGGTTTGACAGCTGGTGAAATGGACGCTTGGATTAAATACGGTGGCGGTCAAGAGCTTTGGGACGAAGTTGCAGGCGAGTTTGGTTTGAAAAACTTTGCTATGGGTAACACAGGTGTTCAAATGGGCGGCTGGTTCAACAAAGAAATCAACTCTGGCGATGACTTCAAAGGCCTGAAAATGCGTATTCCTGGTTTGGGCGGCGACGTTCTTTCAAAACTAGGCGCATCTCCTGTATCACTTCCAGGTGGTCAGATTTATGAAAACCTGACTTCTGGTGCGATTGATGCGACAGAGTGGGTTGGTCCATACAATGACTACTTCATGAAGTTCTATGAAGCTGCTAAATACTACTACTTCCCAGGCATGCACGAGCCAGGCGCTCAGCTTGCAATGGGTATGAACGGTGAGTTCTGGGGCGGTCTATCTGACAACCACAAAGCGATCATCGAAGCAGCATGTAACGAAGAAAATTCACGCACAATGGCAGAAACAAACGCCAACAACGGTGCGTTCTTGAACAAATTGGTTAATGACCACGGTGTTCAACTTCGTGAATTCAACGATGATGTATACGATGCGTTCGGTGAAGCCGCGGCTGAAGTTATGGAAGAAGCGCGTGATCACAGTGATCTTGCAGCACGTACAATGGATGCTGTTGCAAATGCACGCGCTGAAATCGGTGCTTGGACTGCTCTATCTGACACTGCTTACGTTCAAAAACGTAACCGCGTGATCAACGGCTAATACAGCCAAAATGCATAAGGGCCGAGACATGTATTTGTCTCGGCCCATTTGCTTTATTCTCTGATTTAACAATGCTTTTACGACCTATTCTTCTGTGGGGGGAAAACGTATGACACCGCAAAACTCTGCAATCATGTCTGAAACAGATCGGTTGCCAAATAGAACACGCTTTTTGGGATGGTCCATCTTGTTTGTGATGTTTGTTTTCCTTGCCAACAATTTCTTAACCTATTGGGGTGGTTTACCAGGTGCTGGTATAGACACGGGTCCATTAGGTTTGATGCAGCTTGGGTTTTACCCGCTTGCAATCGTATTCGCCTTTGAGTTGGTGCGCCAAAATGCGCAGACCACACTAAGGCAGGACAGCGCAAAAATTGCGAATATGAACGCGTTTTTTATCCGCGCTTGTTTCTTTATCGTTCTTTATATTGGTGTCGTTGATATGGCGATTTCATTTTTACGTGTCGAACAACTTTTAGATGATGTTGTGGGCGCTGATTTGACTAAGCAATTGGGACGTTCACAATTTCGCGGCCTTTACGTCCATGTTCCATTGATGGTTCTGGGCATTATCACAGCGACACGCAGCCGTGTGCTGGGTGTTGAATGGCTTGCCTTGATGGTTGTTGTTGCCGAATTGTTGATCGTGTTCTTGCGGTTTATTTTCTCTTATGAACAAGCTTTTATGGCTGATTTAGTTCGTTTTTGGTATGGCGCGTTATTCCTATTTGCCAGTGCTTATACGTTGATGGAAGAAGGCCATGTGCGCGTTGATATCTTTTATGCGGGTTTTCAAAGTAAAACCAAAGGCTGGGTGAATGCGTTTGGATCGCTCTTTATGGGCATTGCTTTGTGTTGGACGATCCTTATCGTTGGAATGGGCAGTAAAAGCTCTATCATAAACAGCCCACTTCTTACGTTCGAAACATCGCAGTCAGGCTTTGGTCTGTACGTCAAATACCTTATGGCAGGTTTCCTTGGCGTATTTGCGATTTCAATGATGATCCAATTTATCAGTTACCTTATGGCTGCGGTTGCAGATTACCGCGGACATGAAGGTAAAGTTATTCCTGAAGGTGCGGGGGCCCACTAAAATGGAACTGTTTTTTCTACTACTTCTCGTCGTCATCATGGCTGGCGCGCTTGGCTCTGGTTTCCCAGTGGCATTCGCTTTGCCTGGTGCATCTATCGCAACAATCCTATTGGCGGCTGGCTCTGGTTATCTGTTTGAAGGCTCTACGGATGCGTTCTTTGCCCAAGGGGGGCCAAAACAATGGCTGTCGGCGGGTGTCACCAACCTGCGCGGGGTCTATTGGGAACCCGAACGTGATACGCTGATTGCCATCCCGCTGTTTATTTTCATGGGGATCATGCTGCAGCGCTCGAAGATCGCTGAAGATTTGTTGATCACTATGGCCAACTTGTTTGGTCCAATCCCAGGTGGTTTGGGTATCTCTGTTGTATTCGTTGGTGCACTTTTGGCGGCGACAACTGGTATCGTTGGCGCGACTGTGGTTGCGATGGGGTTGATTTCGTTACCTGCAATGATGCGCAATGGTTACTCTAACTCTCTTGCCACTGGTACGATTGCAGCCTCTGGTACATTGGGTCAGATTATTCCTCCGTCTATCGTATTGATCATCTTGGCAGACCAATTGGCAAGTGCTGCTGACCAAGCGGGGACGATCCGTAAGAACCTGTTCAAGGAAAACACTGGTGAGCTGTCTATGCCGTCTTCATTCGAAGTGGTTTCAACATCAGCTGGTGAAATGTTCCTGGGTGCTTTGTTACCTGGTATGGTTCTGGTTGGCCTGTATATGGCTTACATCCTGATCATCGCATTCTTGCGCCCAAAAATGGCGCCACCTGTGCGTTATGATGGCGTCTATGATCGTGAGTTTGCTGTTAAGGTTTTCTTAACACTTATCCCGCCACTTCTTTTGATCTTCCTTGTTTTGGGGTCAATTATTGGCGGTATTGCGACTGTGAACCAAGCTGGTGCAATCGGTGCTGCTGGTGCTTTGGTTATGGCTGGGTATCGTCTGACTGAAGGGCGCAAAGGTACATATTACCCAGCTATTTTGGCTGTCGTGAGTTTGGTTGTCATTGGTTTTGTAATGGCGAACTTCAATACAAACATTAAGAACATCAAAACCGGTTCTGATATGTTGGGTGTTGGCTTGGCTATTGCGGCATCACTTGCGCTGATTATTGCTTTGGTTTGGAGTGCTATTCGGGCCTTTAAAATCGAAGATACTTTGCAAAGCGTTATGCGTGAGACAGCTAAAGCCACATCATTGGTTTTCATCATCCTATTGGGTGCTGCAATCCTTACGGCTGCGTTCCGTGCATTCGGCGGTGAACATCTTGTAAAAGAATTTCTAGAAGGCCTACCAGGCGGCTTCTGGTTCAAGTTCATCATTGTTATGGCCGTGATCTTCTTCCTTGGGTTCTTCTTGGACTTTATCGAGATCGCAGTTGTTGTTGTGCCTATCGTTGCGCCAATCCTATTGGCTGACCCGCAGGCGAACGTAACAGCTGTTTGGTTGGGTGTGATGATCGGTTTGAATATTCAGACTTCGTTCCTAACGCCACCATTTGGATTTGCATTGTTCTATTTACGCGGTGTAGCGCCTGCTGCTGTGAAAACTCTTCAGATGTACAAAGGTGTTATCCCGTTCATCGCATTACAGCTGTTAGCATTGGGTATTGTTGGGAATACGCCGCAATTGGTGAATTACCTGCCAAACCGTGTGGCATTGCTGTCTGATAATGCGCCACCCCCACGAAACCCGAAATTGGGGTATTGTGTGGATCAGTATCTGATTTCTGAATTAGATGTGAATGGTGCCGCTTTGATCAGTAGTGCAGAAACTGCTTCAAAAATTGACTTGAGCATTCTGCCCGAAGACTTGGCAAAATCCACAGGCAAAAGCTTTGCAAATGTTGCGCAAGCGGTCGAGCAGCTGAAAATTGCACAAGCAGCGACAGCTGATGTTGAAGCCGCTGCGGGCCCTTATCGCCCAACCCATACAGTGGTACGCGCGTTAGAGCGTGATGCAAAATCGATTGATCGTGAAATCAAAGAGATCAAGAAAGAGATTAAAGATTTGGAAGAAGGCGATAATCATATCGACGAGCTAAATCATGAGATCGAAGAACTTGAAGCAGATAAAGCAGCATTGCTGGCTCAAATTCCATCTGATTGGGAGGCGACATATAAAGCGTTCCAAGAAGTGAATAAGGCCGAGAAGACAGCATATTCCAAGTTTAAAAAGCTCTCGGCTGATGCTTATGAGCCATCAATTGAAACGCTTGATGTATTGTTGAGCGGCGATGAGTTCCGTGCGCTTGAAGAGCAATTGATGGCATCTAAAGCTTTGGTTGCGGATAATGAACCTGTGGATGCTGTTGAGCCGCTGAACGATTTGAAACGTGCATTTTCTGACCTTGGTGGAGCTGGTGGCATTGCCTCTGCTGTTAATAAGGCGCGTCGTGCGGTGAAGTCGAAAACGCCAAGTAAAGAAAAGGCGCAAGAGCAGCTGGATAAAGCGATTGCTTTGTACAAAGAGCAGACAGCTTGGCGTGCGAAAGCAGAGGAACAAGTTGGACCAGAGCTTGCAACTTATGAGCAAAGCCTGCGCAACACACTTGGCATTCGCCAGCAAGATAAGTTCACAGAAGCACAAGCATTGTTCGTGGCAAGCTGTGTATCTGATCACCGTGATGTGTCGCTGAACTTCTAAAAGAAAAAGCGCGTCCTAGTTGGGCGCGCTTTTAATTTGCTTTACCCTTATCCCCCCAAGGTAATGGTGTGACGGCAATGCCATCATCAATCAGTTCTTTAGCGTCTTGTATTTTAGCTTCGCCGTGAATAGCGCGCTCTGGCGCGTCGCCTTCGTGAATAGCACGAGCTTCTTTTGCAAAGTCTGTGCCAACGTCTTCAGAGTTTTCTTCAACCTTTTTACGCATTTCAGCCAATGCTTGTTCGGCTGGTGATGCAGGCGTTGATAGTGGCCCTTTGGGTTCGGTTGATTTACGGGCAGGACGCACCTGTGGAGCCATGATCGCTTTTTCAACACCTATGGCACCACATACAGAACATGTGATCATACTATTCTCCAACAGCTTTTCAAAGGCTTCAGCGGACTGAAACCAGCTGTCAAATGTATGATCTTTTTCACATTTTAGGTTATAGCGTATCATGCGAACCTACTGTTGTTGCTTCACCCTAAAGATAAGGGTGAATTCAAAAACTTCCAGTAACTAGATGGTTATTTTAGCGTGCGCGGCGATCGCGGCGTGCTGACATTGGTTGGAATGCCACGCCGTTGTGTGCTTCGCAATATGGCTTACCTGTTTCCGCCGTTAGGCCGCAGAACCAAAAATCTTCTGTCGCTGGATCACCGATTGGCCATTTGCATGTACGTTCTGTCAATTCCATCAAAGTTAGCTTTTTCGCGTCTTTTTCAACAGTTGCCACTTTTTCCAAAGCTTCGGCGCTAATCTCAGAATTCGAAGGTTGCGGAGGCAAAGGTTGGCCCGCTGTAATAATCGGCTTGCGTGGCGGGATACTTACAGCAGTTACAGGCGATGAAGATGACGAAGAGGATGTCTCTACGGTCTTCGGTTTTGATGGCGCTTTCGCCTTTGGTGCAGCTTTGGCTTTTGGTGCAGCTTTGGCTTTAGTCGTTGTTGCACGGTTTGACAGACCCAGACGGTGTACTTTACCGATCACAGCGTTACGCGTCACGCCGCCCAATTCTTTGGCGATCTGGCTGGCTGATTTGCCTTCCATCCACATTGTTTTCAGAATTTCTACGCGGTCATCTGTCCAAGACATTTTGTGCTCCTAGTCTATGCCGTTTCTTAGGCTAGCCTAACTAATTAAACTATCCTTGCGGGTGATGCCAGCGCTTTTATGAGATTCTGGTCTTAGAATGGTTAAATTCACACGGTTTTTTGTGTGCTTGAACGTGCCTCGCGGCTGGCAAGTAAAATTGCGCCGCCACAAATGGTGATAGAGCCGATTACGCTGATTATATCAGGCGTTTGTCCAAATATGATAAAATCATAAAGTGTGGCAAAGATAAGTGCGGCATATGAAAAGGGAGCAATAAAGCTTGCATCACTTAAACGCAGGGCAGTTATGTAACATGTTTGCGCACAGACCATCAAAAGGCCAATCGCCACCATGGCGCCCCATTGCAAGGATGTAGGGTTTTGCCAGACAAAAATTGCAATAGCCGTTGAGATTAAAAAACCGATAGTATTGTTGATGATTAATATCTGAAAACCAGATTCTTTACGTGTCAGACGTTTCATTAAGATCAACTCTGACCCCAACATAACAGCAGCGGCCAATGCAATCAGGGCGGCGGGTTGAAATGTAGCAGGGCTTGGACGCAGCAATATAAATGCACCTAAAAGAGCGATGACTGCGGCTAGCCATCTGTATTTCCCAACGCGTTCCCCCAAAAAAGGAACGGCAAGTATCATAGCAAAAACAGGATTTAAAAAACTGATCGCTGTCGCATCAGGCAAAGGAATTAACGATACGGATGCAAACATCAAGGTGACACCAGCCCAACCAGCAGATGTTCGAGATATATGTAATTTAAGATTTGGTTTGGTAAATTTGGGCTTTATGATGAGGGCCACAATAATAAGCGTCATAAGCGCGAACGTGAACCGCCCAAAACTGATTTGAAATGGCTGCATTGCAGGCCCAAGATGGTCTTGTCCTAATGCTTTCGCGAGAATGTTAATCCCTGCCAATATAGCAGAGGCCAAAAGGATCAGGCCCGCGGATAAGAGTGCGTTATTTTTGTGTTGCGGATTTTGGGTCATTTTTATCTCAAATATCCCTCGCACAGGATCACTTTGAACCTTCTTACGCAAGCATGAATTGACTTAAGGGCAAAGATAAGTCAAAGCGGCATTTCTGATATAATTATAGGAGTAAATATCGTGATCCCTTCAGTGTTGCCGACATACGCCCGTGCACCGCTTACTTTCGTTTCTGGCGAAGGAAGCTGGCTCGTGGATGCGGACAACCGACGATATTTAGATATGGGCGGCGGTATTGCTGTGAATGTTCTTGGGCACGCACATCCTGATTTGGTGAAAGTGTTGCAAGAACAAGCGACGAAGCTGTGGCATACATCGAACCTATACAACATCCCTAACCAACAAGAGCTGGCGGATCGTTTAGTGGAGCATACATTCGCGGATACGGTTTTCTTTACCAACTCTGGTACAGAAAGCATGGAGTGCTGTGTGAAGATGGCGCGTAAGTATCATCATGCGAATGGTAATCCTGAGCGTTTGGATATTATTACCTTTACTGGCTCTTTCCATGGTCGTTCCACAGGTATGATTTCTGCGGCACAGGCGGATAAGCTCGTGAATGGTTTTGGGCCATTGTCACCAGGGTATGTGAACCTGCCATTTGGCGATCATGATGCTTTGACGGCTGCGATCACAGATACAACCGCTGCAATCATGGTAGAACCGGTGCAGGGTGAGGGTGGTATCGTTCCAATCCCTGATCAATGCCTGAAAGGTTTGCGCGATTTATGTGATGAGCATGGTATTTTGCTGATCTTTGACGAAATCCAATGTGGCATGGGCCGTACGGGTAAATTATTTGCGCATGAATGGGCTGGTATTGAACCTGATATCATGGGTATTGCCAAAGGTATTGGCGGTGGCTTCCCATTAGGCGCTTGTTTGGCGACCGAAGAAGCGGCCAAAGGTATGGTTGCAGGTACACATGGCTCTACTTACGGCGGCAACCCTATGGCTTGCGCTGTGGGTTCTGCCGTGATGGATCATGTTGCACAGCCAGAGTTTTTGGCAGAGGTAAGCCGCAAAGCAGGCCATTTCCGTCAAGCATTGGAAGGTTTGGTAGCAAGTCACCCTGACGTATTTGTCGGTGTGCGTGGTGCTGGTCTAATGTTAGGCGTTGAATGCAAAGTGACAAACATTGATGTGGTGAAAGCTGGTTATGATGCAGAAGTCTTGACCGTACCAGGGGGGGCGAACGTGATCCGTTTATTGCCACCTTTGAATATCTCAAACGAAGAATTAGACGAAGCTGTTGCACGACTAGATAAAGCCGCTACAGCAATAGAGGGAACGTTATGACCCATTTCTTAGATATCCATAAAACGGACGTTGCCGATCTGAATAACATTTTGGATCAAGCAAAATCTATGAAAACTGCGCGGGCTGGTTTGCCAAAAGGTACACCTGATGCGGATACACCATTGGCTAACCATATGGTTGCGCTGATTTTTGAAAAACCTTCCACGCGTACACGCGTATCTTTTGATATGGGTGTGCGCCAAATGGGCGGGCAAACGATGGTGCTGTCTGGTAATGACATGCAGCTTGGGCATGGCGAAACCATTGCAGATACAGCACGTGTTCTGTCGCGTTATGTGGACATGATCATGATCCGTACATTTGATGAAAGTGTTTTGTTGGAAATGGCTGAATACGCCAGCGTTCCTGTTATCAATGGTCTGACAGACCGTTCGCATCCGTGTCAAATTATGGCGGACATTCTGACCTATGAAGAGAACCACGGCTCTATTAAGGGTAAAAAAGTTGTTTGGTTGGGTGATGGCAATAATGTTTGTACATCATTTCTACATGCAGCTGGTCAGTTCGGTTTTGATATGACTTTTGCAGGCCCATCTATCTTGGATCCAGAAGATGAAGCCATTGGTTTTGCGCGCTCTAAAGGCGCTTCTGTCTCTATCGAACGTGATGCAGAAAAAGCTGTAGAAGGCGCGGATTTGATTGTCACGGACACATGGTTGTCTATGCATGACAAACAATCGGCACGGGAACGCCGTCATAATTTACTACGCCCATATCAGGTCAATAAAGATTTGATGTCTCATGCTGGTGATGATGCAGTGTTCATGCATTGCCTACCAGCACACCGCGAAGAAGAGGTGACATCCGAAGTGATGGACGGCCCACAATCGCTTGTCTTTGATGAGGCGGAAAACAGGCTGCACGCGCAAAAGGCTGTGATGCGGCATTGTCTGGGGCTTTAATCGCTTGACGGATATCATTTTGTCATAAAATCATAGTCCCAAAATACTGGGACTATGATGATTGTAAAAAACGATATTTCACAAGCTTATGACCGTATTCGGCCATACGTAAGAACCACACCAACTATTGAAATCGAGGCAGATGCATTTTGTAATGTTCCTGTTTCTTTGAAACTAGAACACCTACAATTTACAGGGTCGTTTAAAGTGCGCAGTGCATTGAACACCGTTCTTTCAAAAAACGTAGCCGAGGCTGGAGTGGTTGCCGTTTCTGGTGGCAATCATGGGGCTGCAGTTGGGTTCGCTGCTAGTCGGTTAGGACACAAAGCAAAAATATTTGCACCCGATTATGCCGGTGATGTCAAAATGGCGCGTATGCGCCAGTTTGGAGCAGAGGTTGTCCCTAGCGGCACAGATTTCGCTGTCGTCGTTGATAAATATGAAGCCTATGCAAAAGAGACTGGAGCATTGGCAGTACATCCGTTTGACATGCCTGAAGTCATGGCTGGCCAAGGTACAGTTGGACTTGAGTTATCACAGCAAGTTCCTGATTTGGACACGGTCTTTGTTGCCGTTGGCGGTGGTGGTCTTATTGGCGGAATTTCTTCATGGTATGGTGAAGATGTGAATGTGATTGCTGTCGAAAGCGAAGAGACTGCAACCTATTCAAATGCTTTGAAGCATGGTTTGGACAAGGGAATTAAACCGTCAGGGATTACGGCAAATTCGCTAGGGGCACCACACTTAGGGCGCTTACCCTTTGATACCTTAAAGCAGCACAACCGTATGTCTTTGGTTGTAAGCGATGCGCAAATTAAAGATGCGCAACGTATATTATGGGATAAGATGCGCGTGATTGCAGAACCGGGCGGTGTAACGGCATTAGCTGCTTTAACAGCGGGTGTTTATAAGCCACAAAAGGATGAACGTATCGGTGTGGTCATATGCGGTGGAAATGCTGAAACCGATTGGTTTCTATAAGGTACATAGTGCCAAGGATACTTAAAAGGATATAACGATGCGACCAACAGATCACCTGAAATCTTTATGTGCGGATGATTGGGCGGCAGCCACGAAGCATCCGTTTTGCGATGCTTTGGCAGATGGCACGTTGGATTTGGATAAGATGCGTGGGTATCTGATACAGGATTATCAGTTTATTGACGGCTTTGTGCGGCTTTTGGCCAGTGCGATTGCCCATGCGCCAACTTTGGCGGACAGTGTGCCAGCAGCACAGTTTTTGGCGGTGATTACGGGGCCAGAAAACACGTATTTCCTGCGCTCATTCGAGGCGCTTGGGGTAAAGGATGCGGATTGGACTGATCCTGACTTGAAACCTGCGACCAAAGGCTTTCAGGATTTGATGGCTCAGGCCGCGGCATCGGGAAAATACGAAGAGATGCTGGCGGTTTTGGTGGTCGCGGAGTGGGTTTATTTGAGTTGGGCGACACCTGTGAACCCACCGAAAGAGGACTTACCGTTTTACTTTGCGGAATGGATTACATTGCATGCTGGTGATGGGTTTGAAGGTGTTGTTGAATACCTGCGCAGCCAGTTGGATGCACAATGGGACACGTTGAATGATGCTGGGCGCGCGAATGTCGAAGCGATGTTTTGTAAAGCGGTGAAATTGGAACGTGATTTCTTTGATGCGTCTTTCGCATGACGCATAAACAACTGGTCACCGAATTAGGCTTTTTAGGCTTGTTGGCTTTGTTATGGGGCTCCTCATTCATGTGGATTTCCATAGGAGTTCAAACCATTCCGCCCGTTACTTTGGCGGCTATTCGTGTGGTTGTAGCCTCTGTTGTGATCGGTCTTGTGATGTTGGTTAAGGGGCAGCGGTTACCAACTGAACCTAAACTTATCGGCCAATTGTTCATTCTTGCCATGATTGGCAGCATTATCCCATGGGTGTCATTGGCATGGGGACAGCAATTTGTGGACAGTGCTTTGGCGTCTGTTTTGAACTCTACCTCTCCAATTTGGGTCCTGTTTATTACGGTATTGTTCCTTAAAGGGGATAATCCACCCGCTTTAAAAATGCTTGGGGCTGGTTTGGGTTTTTGTGGTGTTGTTTTGATCATTGGGACGGATGCGTTGGCTGGTCTTGGGGATCATATCTGGGGACAACTGGCTGTGTTATTAGGAGCAATCCTTTATGGATGCACATCAATCTATGGGCGGCGATTTCATAATGTGCCCAATACTGTGACAGCCGCCAGTGCCAGTATATTGTCGGCTCTATTTTTGGTGCCGCTTAGCTTTATTGTGGATCAGCCAATGTCATTATCCCCTTCAATGGCATCCATTGGAGCTGTGCTGATGCTGGGAGTGTTTTCAACTGGAATTGCGTTGCTGATTTATTTTCGACTTTTGAAATCTTTAGGGTCTCTTGGGGTTGCCAGCCAAGCTTATTTGCGCGCTGGGGTCGGCGTTGGACTTGGTGTGTTTATTTTGGGGGAAACAATCACCGCTACTGTTGGGATGGGCATTGCGATTGCTCTGTTAGGTGTGGTTTTGATCAATCTGCCTGTAAGAGCTAAGTGAACAATCTGTAAAAGAATATAGCACTCATCACTAAGCCGACCGCAATAACGATGTTTCGAACGATGGTTTTACTAAGTCGTTTTGCGAGTTTGGCGCCGAAATAACCACCTAAGATATTCGCAATCATCATTACGATGGCAGAAGGCCATACAATTAGACCCGCGATTGCAAAGGTCAGGACAGAGATGGCAGAGATGACGAAAGACACGCCATTTTTTAAGCCGTTCATCACATTTAGATTTGTGAGACCCCACATGGCATAGAGAGCTAGCAGGACGATCCCAAGGCCGCCGTTAAAGTAACCGCCATAGATTGCCACAACCAATGTACCGATGGCACCATAGGGTGTTAGTTGCAGGCCGCCGTTGCGTCCCCAAGCAAGGATGCGGTCTTGGAATGCAAAGATGGCGGTTGAGGCAAGTAACAAGAATGGGACTATTGCCGTGAAGAAGTCATTAGAAGACACCAACAGAAGTAATGCCCCAATTAAACCGCCGATCAATGTAATGCCTGTTTGACGGATCAACTGTTTACGCTCGACGGATGCAATGTCGTCTTTAAAGCCAACCGCGGCAGCCAAATATCCTGGAAACACAGCTATGGCACTTGTCGCATTGGCAATCACTGGAGGTACGCCAGCAAAAACAAGAGCGGGAAATGTTAGGAAAGAACCACCGCCCGCGATAGCGTTTAAGATGCCTGCAAGAAAAGCAGCCACTGCGATTAAGATTGTCGTTTCCATTATATGTTCCCCATGCCAATGATCACAATGTGGATTTTTGATAGAAGCACAATGGGTATTTCTACGAACTTAAGTTTGTAACATTTCGCTCGCAAACACTTTATTGGCTTTTTATCGTTGTGTGTTTTATGCAAGGTTAAGAAATGAAGGATATAGGTGTTTTATGCGTAAACTGATCGCATCTCTGATGGTTACAACAGCTTTTGGTACCTTTGCCCATGCGGGTGAGGACGGTTCTTTAATTGTTGTGGAACTATTCACATCGGAAGGTTGTTCATCATGCCCACCTGCGGATGAAATGCTGACAGAATTAGCGCAGCATGATGATATTTTGGCATTGGCTTTGCACGTTGATTACTGGGATTACCTTGGGTGGAAAGACGATTACGCAAAAGCAAAATTCACGAAGCGCCAAGAAACATACAACAGTATCCTACCAAGCCGTTATCGTTTGGTGACACCGCAAATGGTGTTTAATGGCCGTTCTCAGGTTGCCGGTGCTAAAGGTGCACGTATTGAAGGCGAACTGCAAAAGATGAGCGCGCAAGTCGATAGCGTTTCTTTAACGATTGAAAAAACGGCATCTGCGTTTTCTGTGGATGTTGATCCATCTGATGTGAATGTTGGGCGTGCTGATGTGTTTTTGATCCAATATATGCCAGAAATCATTTCTAAGATTAAGGCGGGTGAAAACCGTGGTAAAACGTTAAAGCACACAAATATTGTGACATCTTGGGAAAAGATTGGCGATTGGAACGGTCAGGCTGACTGGACTGTTAACCAACCGTTTTTAGCAGATGGTGTTGAGGGTGCTATTATTGTGCAAGCCGCGGATAATGGTCCTATTTTGGCAGCGCGGAAGCTTCGTTAATAATCGTTCCATCCGTCTGATTTTCACGGTACCAAACATACAGCCCTGATCCCGCGATAATCGTACCGCCAATAACAGTGTATATTGTTGGCAATTCGTAAAACAGGAAGAATCCCCAAGCTGTACTAAACAGCAGGCTGAGATAGCCGAAGGGGGCTAAGAAGGATGCTTCTGACAATCTGAAGGCTAAGATCAGGCAGTAATGCCCAATGCTTGCGATTAATCCCATCAGTATCATAAAGCCAACGGCAGATGGTGATGGTTGCGTCCAATAGAATGGCACAAAACAACTGGCGATTATTGTGCCGATAAGCGCTGTATATAAAAAGCTAGTCCATGGACTTTCTTCTTGTCCCAATACACGTGTTGAAATCGCATAGGCTGCATAACACGCTGCCGCTGCCATAGGGATGAGAGATGTCAGAGAAAACACTTCTGACCCTGGGCGGATGATGATCATTGCCCCGATCATACCAATGATAACGCCAAACCATCTGCGGGGCCCCACCTTTTCTTTGAGAAAGATAAAGGCGAATGCAGTTATCAATAGGGGGGCCACTTCGAAAATGGCTGTTATATCCGATAGCGTCATCCAGTTTAGCCCAAAGAAGAAGAACATGGTTGCGCCGAATAGGAATGACGAGCGAAGTAACTGCATGCCTATATATTTGGTTTTCATTAATGTGCGTAATCTTGGCCCTAACAGGATCACAGCCCATAGAACCTGAAAAAAGTACCGCGCCCAGACGACCTGTAATGTATGATGATCTTGGACAAGGTGTTTTGCAACAGCATCAAGGGCTGTGAAAGCGAACACAGCGATAATCATTAACAGTATGGCTTGGGTGGTCGGGCTAATGGCCCGAAGATAAGTCGTCATTTTGCCGACGTTAGCTGCGAAATTAATTTGCGCAACAAAAAAGCGCGGTGAATGCCGCGCTTTGTGTCTTTAGATGTTCGTAATACTTACTTAGTAGCCATTGGTCCGATCAACATGGACATTTGACGCCCTTCCAATTTCGGATGGTTTTCAATTTGCCCAGCTTCTTGTTCCAAAACAGCCTCTTTCACACGAAGAAGTAATTCTAGGCCAAGGTTTTGGTGTGCCATTTCACGGCCACGGAAACGCATTGTGATTTTCACTTTGTCGCCGTTGCCTAAAAACTTGTAAACATTACGCATCTTCACATCAAAATCATGCACATCCGTGTTTGGGCGGAACTTGATTTCTTTGGTTTCGATGATCTTTTGCTTTTTACGTGCTTCAGCTTCGCGCTTTTGCTGTTCATATTTGTACTTACCAAAGTCCATCACCTTACATACAGGTGGTTTGGCGTTTGGTGAGATTTCAACCAGATCTAGCCCTGCTTGGTCGGCCAATTCCATGCCGCGCGCGGGTGTTACAACACCTACATTGTCGCCGTCGGCGCCAATCAATCGAATTTCGTCTGAGGTAATGCGTTCATTAACGCGTGGTCCTGTTTCGCGCGTCGGAGGCGCTTGGTGTGGTCTACGGGCTATGGTCTTAAGTCCTTGTATGGTTTCTTTGATGCAAAATCTAATGCGCTGATTGATTTCAATCAAGTGCAATAGTTGTCTGTCCTTCATAGAGCGGAAGGTCAAGCGGGCTTTTGATGTTTAGGCAAAAAAGCGGTGGTTTTCATGCGATATGAGATTTTTATGTCCCTAATGCTTGCAATTTGCATGATCAAAGGGCACATGAAGTAAGCCTATTGGGGTTCAAAAGCCGAAAAATGGAGATACGGTTATGAAAAAGATTATTACGCTAGTTGTTTTACTAGCTGTTGCCGCAGGGATATATTTCTACACGGAACAACAAAAAGCCGCTCAAGAAGCTGCTGAAAAAGTACAAATGGAAGCGGAAGCTGCAAAGAAAGCGGCTGAAGAGGCTGCTGCGAAAGCTGCTGCTGAAGCAGAAGCTGCAGCCGCTGCTGCTAAAGCGGAGGCAGAAGCTGCTGCTGCGAAGGCTGCTGAGGAAGCAAAAGCTGCAGAAGAAGCTGCAAAAGCAGAAGCAGAAGCTGCTGCAAAAGCAGCTGAGGAAGCTAAAGCGGAGGCAGAAGCTGCCGCTGCGAAAGCTGCAGAAGATGCAGACGCTGCCGCAAAAGCAGAAGCAGAAGCTGCAGCTGCAAAAGCAGCTGAGGAAGCTAAAGCGGCAGAAGATGCCGCTGCAAAGGCTGCTGCTGATGCGGCTGAGCAAGCTGTTAAAGATGCTGCCGAAGCTGCTAAAAAAGCTCTTGAAGGTACAACAAACTAATCGTTTGATACGATCAAAGAAGAGGGCGGTCTAATGGGCCGCCCTTTTTGTTTGACGCGCCTTTTTTCATGCGTAGGTTGGGCACATATTTTATTGGGGTAGCTTGTGTCAAAGTCGAGCAAACATATAGCTGTAATTGGACGCGGGTTAATTGGCTCTGCGGCTGCGCGTCATTTGGCTAAGGACGGATGTGACGTCACACTCATTGGCCCATCAGAACCAAAAGATAAAGCCAATCATGACGGTGTATTCGCCAGCCATTATGATGAGGGGCGCATTACACGCGCATTAGACCCATCGCTGTTTTGGTCAGATGTAACCGTCGCCTCAATTGCACGATACGCGGAAATTGAATCGGGTAGCGGGGTTTCATTTTTTACACCAAGTGGGGCGATGATTACTGGGGGCAAAGAAAGTACATTTATTAAAAATGTGGCTCAAGTTCGTGAAGAACGTAATCTAAAAAGCGACCGATATTTTGGCGCTATTTTAGAAGACGCGTTCCCATATTTTAGCTTTGAGCCAGATATGCAGGCGTTTTATGAACCGCAAATGGCAGGTTATATCAGCCCACGTAACCTTGTGCATGCACAAACTATCTGTGCACAAAAAGCGGGTGCCACTGTTTTGGATGCAATTGTTTTGGCTATTACCGAGAAAACGGATAGCGTCTTGATATCGACAACTGCTGGGGAAGTTGAAGCAGATCAGGTGCTTGTCGCCACTGGTGGGTTTGCAAATATGATTCTCCCCACACCTGTTCCAATTAATACCTATGCGCGTACTGTCGCTTTTTTCGAAGTTGAGGCTGAACAGATCGAGTTGTTAAAAACGATGCCATCCTTGGTTTTATGCCTGCAGGATGGCCGCGATCCTTATATTTTACCTCCAATTAAATATCCGAATGGCAAGACGTATTTGAAAATTGGCGGGGATCCCACGGATGTATCTTTGGAAAGCACGCAAGATATGAAAGATTGGTTTAAAAGCGGCGGCTCTGCTGAGGTCGCAGATTTTTTAAAGGAAACTTTGTTAAGTTTCATACCAAATCTCAAGTTTGAAAATATGCACCACGAAGCATGTATGACAACTTTCACAGCTGATAATTTACCCATAATAGCCAGACAATCTGATAGATTGACCATAGCGGTGGCTGGTTGTGGAAAGGGTGCGAAGTGTTCGGATGAACTGGGGCGTATGGGAGCATTTCAGGCTAAGTATGAAGGGGAAACATAAAATTTGATTTCGCTCTTGCATCCCCTTCGTGTTCTTGCGTAATAAGGCCATAACACGCGGATATTGTGTAATGGTAAGACCTCAGCCTTCCAAGCTGATGATGCGGGTTCGATTCCCGCTATCCGCTCCAAACCTTCCTAGAAAAATTAAGCTTTTTGTTTTGCGCCCTTTTTATTCATTTCTTCAAGTTTTGATATAAGGGCTTTGTGAAGAACTGCCCATGTTTTGTCATTCTTCGTAGTTTCGTGTTTGATCATCCAAATTTGCAAATCTTTTGGAACCTCAATTTTCTGATCGATGAAAGTTACTGATAACGGTGTGAGTTGGTTGTTAAACTGTGCTCTTAAATTTTTAGCGAACTCTTCCAATCTTTCGCGCCATTCGCGGTATTTTATATCGTATTCTAGCAATTGATTAATATGATCGTCGCGGTCAATCCAACCCAATGGTGGGGGTGTATGTATGTCATGTAAATCTGTCATCGTAATTACTCCTACTATCGTTTAAGTTGTATCTTGACGTTACAGAGGAATAATCAGCAGTTCAGTGATGATTTTCACCATTTTGACGCATCTATGAACTAGGGCTTGCTGAAAGATAGGATGCTGATTACTCAGAAGTATGGTTGCCAGAAACACACAAAATCCAGCAGACGCCGAGCGCGAAAAGAGTAAAAACATCTCTGGTTTACGTGCGCTTATGCCGTTCATCTATCCATATAGATTGCTAGCCTTTATGGCAGTTTGTGCTTTGGTTATAACGGCCAGCTTATCACTTATTTTACCACTTGCTGTACGACGGGTGATTGATGGATTTTCCGCTGAAGAAGCCAGCCATATGGATCAATACTTTGGTGCAGCGATTGGTATTGTTGGGCTTTTGGCGATTGGCACAGGGTTGCGCTATTATTTCGTAACACGTCTTGGCGAACGTGTGGTAGCTGATATTCGTGTGGCTGTTTATGATAAAATGATTGGGATGAGCCCGCAGTTTTTTGAACGTGTCATGACGGGTGAGGTTTTATCTCGGATCACAACAGATACGACTTTGATCTTGTCTGTGATCGGAAGCTCGGTTTCTATCGCATTGCGTAATGTTTTAATTTTCTTGGGCGGCATGGTTTTGATGCTGTTTACTTCATTAAAATTGACAAGTTTGGTTCTACTTCTTGTGCCAGCTGTTGTGGTGCCAATCCTTGTATTGGGGCGCCGTGTGCGTGCCTTAAGCCGTGAAAACCAGGATCGCATTGCTGAAAGCTCTGGCAATGCATCTGAAACGCTTTTGTCTGTGCAGACCGTCCAAGCGTTTACGCATGAAAAGCCAAGCCGTTTGCGGTTTTTTGATCTGACAGAACAAGCATATGAAGTGGCGCGTAAACGTATTGGCACACGTGCGTTAATGACAGTTATTGTCATTTTCTTAGTATTTACAGGTGTTCTGGGGGTTTTATGGATGGGCGCACGCGATGTGCGTTCTGATGTTATGTCACCAGGTGCTTTGGCACAGTTTGTGATCTACGCCATCATGGTTGCAGGATCTGTTGGTGCTTTGTCCGAGATTTGGGGCGAATTGCAGCGAGCTGCGGGGGCAACCGAACGTTTGGTTGAGTTGTTCACAGCAGAAGATACCGTAAATGATCCAGAGGTTTCGGCGAAAATGGCATCACCCGTAAAGGGCGAACTGCGGTTCGATAATGTTAGCTTTCGCTACCCATCACGCCCTGATATGCCAGCGTTGGAAGACTTCAACCTAACTGTGAAGGCTGGTGAAACCATTGCTCTTGTTGGTCCATCTGGTGCTGGTAAATCGACTGTATTTCAGATGGTTCTCCGCTTTTTTGACCCTGCTTCGGGCGCTGTTTTTTTTGATGATGTTGATATCAAAACCATTCAACGTGATATATTTCGAAAAGAAATGGCTTATGTGCCTCAAGATCCTGTGGTGTTTGCCACAACTGCTTTGGAAAATATCCGCTTTGGCCGCCCTTCTGCAACGGATGCAGAGGTGTATGAAGCTGCGAAAGCTGCGGCTGCACATGATTTCCTAACTAAGCTTCCTGAAGGATATGATAGTTTTGTTGGAGAGCGCGGCGTTATGCTGTCTGGTGGCCAAAAGCAGCGCATTGCCATTGCACGAGCAATATTGCGTGATGCGCCTGTATTGCTGTTGGATGAGGCTACGTCGGCACTAGACGCTGAAAGCGAGCAAGCCGTTCAAAAAGCTGTGGATGAGCTTTCCAAAGACCGTACAACATTGATTGTGGCGCACCGTTTGGCAACTGTAAAGAAAGCTGACCGCATTATAGTGTTGGATGAAGGTAAGATTGTCGCCCAAGGCACGCATGATGAATTGGTTGCCCAAGATGGGCTATATGCGCGTTTGGCAAAACTGCAATTTACCCAATAAGTTGTATTTTCTGCGTTTATTTTCTTGCAAATAAGGTTCGGAGCCCTCAACTTTGTAGCTGAGGCATAAAAATGTCTTGGGATATAGATTAGGAGAGTAAATATGGGTCTATTAAGTTTTGTTAAAAATGCAGGGAAATCATTGTTTGGTGCAGCAGAAGCAGCAGAGCCAAATGCTGACGTCTTACAAAAAGAGATTGCAGATTTGGGTTTAGACGCGTCTGGTTTGGATATCAGCGTGGATGGCGACACAGTGACAGTAGGCGGCGAAGCGGTCAGCCAAGAGATGAAAGAGAAAGTCATTCTAGCCGTTGGTAACGTTGAAGGCGTTGCAGGTGTTGAAGACAATGCAGGGGGTGGTGGTACATTCCACACAGTTGAAAAAGGCGACACACTTTGGGCGATTTCTTCGAAAACATTGGGTGCGGGCAACCGTTACATGGAGATTTTTGAAGCAAATAAACCAATGTTATCCGACCCGGACAAAATTTATCCAGGCCAAGTATTACGCATCCCAACTTAAGATTCTTCACATTTTTTACATTGAGGGCAGGTTTTCCTGCCCTTTTTTTATTTTTGGACGTATCGTCATTCTTGCACATAATCCAATTCCCTCGCATTCTGTTTGAACGTGCTGCGTATGGGAGCGGTGGCACCGGGAGGAAATATGAGACAAAAATTTGAAACAATTGCTGATATCAAAGCACTTGAAAGTGAAATGCCAGTAGAAGATCGCTGGTCAACTGAAACCGTATATGAACAGTTGTGTGCGACACGCGATAAATTTCCAACAGGAGATGCTGTTAGTTTTCAGTTGAAGTCTGGACCTAAAGACAAAGCTGTTACGCTATCTTGGACCGATTTGACGAAACGCGTAACGCAGTGTGCGAACCTATTCAGATCATTAGGTATCGGTGAAAACGATGTGGTTGCTTATTTGCTACCAACATCGCATGAGACATTGATCACGCTTATGGGTGGTATGACGGCAGGTATCGTTGCACCGATTAACCCAACATTAGAGCCTGAACAAATCGCAGCTTTGCTTAAAGAAGCAAATGCGAAAGTTTTGGTGACGATGAAAGCTTTCCCTAAAACGGAAGTGGCACAATTGGCAGCAGAAGCTGTCGCACAATGCCCATGCGTGGAAACGATTGTAGAAGTTGATTTACTACCACACCTTTCACCACCATTAAGCTGGATCGTTCCATTGATCCGCCCAAAAGTAACAACAGAACATTCTGCGAAAGTTATCGAGTTTAATTCCGCTTTGGCATCTCAAAATGCTGACAAACTAGACTTCGAAGAAAACGGCGATCGTTTCTGTGCGCACTTCCACACGGGTGGTACTACGGGTATGCCAAAAGTGGTGCAGCATAAGCATTCAGGTGTTTTGTATAATGGCTGGATTGGTGCAACGCTTTTGTACACATCAGAAGATGTTATTTTGTGCCCATTACCATTGTTCCACGTATTCGCAGCCTATCCAATCTGGGCAGGTTGTTTGATGTCAGGTGCACACATGGTTCTACCAACACCTGCTGGCTATCGTGGTGATGGTGTATTTGATAACTTCTGGAAACTAATCGAACGCTGGAATGTTACGTTTATGGTAACTGTACCAACGGCGGCGGCTGCACTGATGCAGCGTCCAGTAGATGCTGATGTATCATCGCTAAGTGGTGCATTCTGTGGATCAGCACCTTTGCCAATCGAATTGTTCAAACGGTTCCAAGCTGCAACAGGCGTTGAAATTATCGAAGGTTACGGCATGTCTGAAGCGACATGTTTGGTGTCCTGTAATCCTGCTGATGGTGAGCGTAAGATCGGCTCTGTTGGGGTACCATTGCCATACACAGACGTTAAAATTTACGGCTGTGATGACGCTGGTAATGTGACATCTGAAATGGGCGTTGATGAAGTTGGCGAAATTTGTGTTGCGAACTACGGCGTAGCTGTTGGTGAAACATATACAGAGGCAAGCAAGAACGATGGTCTATTTGCTGGCAACTATCTACGTACGGGTGACTTAGGACGTGTCGATAAAGATGGTTATGTTTATATCACTGGCCGTGCAAAAGATTTGATTATTCGTGGCGGTCACAACATTGACCCTGCAATCATCGAAGAAGCTTTGGCTGGTCATGACCAAGTGGCCTTTGCTGGCGCAATTGGCCAACCAGATGCAAAAGCGGGTGAGTTGCCATGTGCTTATGTAGAGTTGGTTGAAGGTGCGACTGTTACTCTGGATGAGCTGGTAGCTTATGCAAAAGAGCATGTTCCAGAGCGCGCGGCTGTTCCTAAGCATATGGAAATTTTGGATGAATTGCCAAAAACGGCTGTTGGTAAAATCTTTAAACCTGATCTGCGAAAGTCTGCAATCACACGTATTTACGATGCTGCTTTAGAAGAGGCAGGTATGACGGCACGCGTCGCCCAAGTGGTAGAGGATAAAAAGCGCGGCCTTGTTGCACAGCTGAATAAGGGTGATGCAATGGCATCAGATGCAGATGTCACGAATGTATTGGGTAGCTTTATCCGTCCATGGGAGTGGGCAGATTAAGTTTTCATAAGTAAGTTTAAAAGGCCGCAATTCTGCGGCCTTTTTTGTTTATGCAGTTGCTGCTGTCAGTGCTTGATCTAGATCTGCAATCAAATCATTAGGATCTTCGATGCCGATAGAGAGGCGCACAACGTTCGGTGCTGCACCCGCAGCTGTTTGTTGTTCTGGTGTCAATTGACGGTGTGTTGTGGATGCCGAATGGATCAACAAAGACCGCGCATCTCCTAAGTTTGCTACAAGACTGAACAGTTTCACGCTATCCACGAGTTTCACACAGGCATCATAGCCGCCTTTGACGGATATAGTGAACAAAGCACCGGCGCCTTTGGGGCATATCTTTTCGACGCGGTCATAGTAAGGGGAGCTTTCCAATCCAGCATATGTCACGGCTTCGATGCGTGGATCGTTTTCCAACCATGCTGACACTGTTTTCGCGTTTGCGACGTGTTTTTCCATACGCAAAGACAGGCTTTCGATGCCCATCAATGTATAATGTGCACCTTGTGGGTTCATGGTCATGCCTAAATCACGCAAACCGATGGCAATGGAATGGAACGTAAAGGCCATTGGGCCAAGAGCTTCGTGGAAATTCAAACCGTGATAGGCGTCTTCTGGTGCCGCCAGTGATGGGAATTTATCAGAAGCGGACCAGTCAAATTTACCACTGTCGACAACTGCTCCGCCTGTCACAGTACCATTGCCTGTAAGGTATTTTGTGGTGGAATGCACAACCAAAGTTGCACCGTGTTCAATCGGTTTGCACAAGTAAGGTGTTGCAGATGTATTATCCACGATTAACGGAACACCACCTTTGTTAGCAATCGCAGAAATTGCATCTAAATCAGTGATGTAGCCACCTGGATTTGCAATGCTTTCGCAAAATACGGCACGGGTGTCTTCATCAATGGCTGCGGCCACTGCATCTGTATCATCGAAATCCACAAATTTGGCTGACCAGCCAAAACGTTTGATCGTATGGGCAAATTGCGTGACTGTGCCGCCGTAAAGACGTGTGGAGGCCACAACATTGCATCCTGGCATCATCAACGGGAATAAGGCCATGATTTGTGCAGCGTGACCCGAGGAGCAACAAACAGCGCCTGCACCACCTTCAAGGGCTGCAATACGGTTCTGCAATGCACCAACTGTGGGGTTGGTCAGGCGCGAATAAATATAACCAACTTCTTCTAGGTTAAATAAACGGGCTGCGTGGGCTGCATCTTGAAATTGAAACCCAGTGGATTGGTAAATTGGGACTTGGCGTGCACCAGTGGCAGGATCGGCGGCAGTGCCAGCGTGGACTTGGAGGGTGTCAAAACCCTGTTGTGGTTCGTCAGACATGAAATGGCTCCCATAATAAATTCGGCGGTAAAATCGAAATTAGAATGGAAGCCTAGCAAGGTTATTTAAGATTGCCCAGCGAACTGTTGTTCCATCTCGTCGCGGGCATCATCGCTGATTTTTGCAAACATTACATCTGGAACTGTGAACGCGTGGCCTGCTTCTAGGCTATTCAAAGCTGCGGCAACATCTGTTGGCCAATCCGCTTTGGTGTTCATTGCGTTCAGCATTGTATCGGCTGCATCTGGGATAAATGGCTCTGACAGAACGGCGTAAAGCGGGATCAGGTTCAATGCAAAACGCACGATACCAGCTGCTGCTTCAGGATCCGTTTTGAACTTTGCCCAAGGCTCTGCAGATTGTAGGTATTCATTGCCAGCAACCCAAATTGCTCGCAATTCAGATGTAGCCTTGCGAATGTCCATGGCTTCCATATGGGTGTTATAAGTTTCCAAACGTTTGTTGATTTCTGCAATTACAGCATTTTCAGCATCGTCATATGAGCCACCAGCTGGAACTTCCTCACCAAACTTTGCACGACAGAACTTTGTGACACGGGATACGAAATTACCCAACACATCTGCCAAATCTTTGTTTACTGTTTGCTGGAAGTTATCCCATGTGAATTCGCTGTCAGAGCTTTCTGGCACGTGCGTTAGCAACCACCAACGCCAGTAATCCGATGGTAGAATATCCAAGGCTTGGTTCATAAAGACGCCGCGCCCTTTGGACGTAGAGAATTGACCACCATCATAGTTTAAGTAGTTGAAAGATTTGATGTAATCGACCAATTTCCAAGGCTCGTTGGAGCCCATAATTGTGGATGGGAAGGACAGTGTGTGGAATGGTACGTTATCCTTGCCCATGAACTGAACGTATTTCACATCGTCAGCCCCTTTGTCAGTACGCCACCAACGTTCCCATGCATCATCACCCAAACCATTGGCTTCGGCCCATTCCGCTGTGGCTGCGATATACTCGATAGGGGCGTCGAACCAGACATAGAACACTTTGCCTTCCATGCCGTCCCAATCCTGATCGCCTTTTTTGACAGGTACACCCCAATCAAGATCACGGGTGATACCGCGGTCACGTAAGCCATCGCCATCATGCAACCATTTTTTGGCAATGGATGTGGTTAGAACAGGCCAATCTTTTTTCTCATCAATCCATGCATCTAACTTATCACGCATTGTGGATTGCTTTAGATACAAGTGCTTGGTTTCGCGCACTTCCAAATCTGTTGACCCAGAAATTGCAGAACGCGGGTTGATCAAATCTGTTGGATCCAACTGCTTTGTACAGTTTTCGCATTGATCCCCACGGGCATCAGCGAAACCACAATTCGGGCATTCGCCTTCAATATAGCGATCAGGTAGGTAACGACCGTCTGCGTTCGAATAAACTTGCTTTTCACTGACTTCCTCGATCAAACCATTTTCTGCAAGCTTACCTGCAAAATGCTGCGTTAACTTGTGATTTTGTGGGCTTGATGAGCGGCCGTAATGGTCAAATGACAAACGAAAGCCTTTTGCCAGTTTTGCCTGTGTTTCATGCATATCCGCACAATATTCGGCCACATCTTGACCAGCCTTAGCTGCCGCCAATTCTGCAGGCGTGCCATGTTCGTCCGTTGCACAGATAAACATCACTTCACGACCCAATGCGCGGTTAAAGCGGGCATAAACGTCGGATGGCAATTGGCTGCCAACTAAATTACCAAGATGTTTAATGCCGTTGATATAGGGCAGGGCGGATGTGATAAGTATACGTGTCATAAGTAAGCCAGCTAGTTTTTTGCTGGTCTAACGTGGAGTCGCCCAAACCTCCAGCTTTTTATGGCTGTATGTTACTTACGCTTGATACGCGCATCAATTCTTATGGCTAAATCTGGACCAACCTGGTCGGGATAACCACTTGCACCAAAATCATGGCGGTTCAGCTTTCCTGTGATCCGCATACGCAGATCATTGCGCTCTGATGCTTGGGTGCCAGGATCACGCAAAAGTACGGCATTCAATGTCAAAGGTTTGGTAATGCCGCGAACGGTCACATCTCCTTTGATAATCGCGCCATTACCTGCTGCACGTACGGATTTAGAAACAAACCGAATATTCGGGAATTGTTTGGCATGTAAAACCGATTTTGATCGCAGAGCAGATGTTGCAAAAGCAAATCCAGCTTTGGCAGTGTCTGTACGCAAAGTTACATCCACTTTACTTCTGGATGCGACGTCAAAGTTGATTGCGATATCAGCATCGTAATCAACGAATTGCCCATTATTGGGATTTTGACCAAACATATAAGTGAAGCCAACATTGGATTTATCTTTGACCAAGTCATATTTGATGGTTTCGGCGAATACAGCAGTGCTTAGGCCGATAAATGTCATAAAAATTAATGTTATAAAGCGCATGCTGGTATCCTTTGTTTAGCGGTTCATACCACGTAAACACCTCAGCACAGGTTTTATTTGATGACTATTGCTTGATCACTTCGTGAACGCGTCTGGTTGCACTTCACGTGCCATGTGATCCAAAACAGCATTTACAAAGCTTGGCTCACGCCCTTCTGGGAAGAATGCTTTGGCTACATCCACGAATTCAGAAATACACACTTTAGGCGGTGTTTTTGCCACGACCAATTCCGCACCCGCCGCGCGGAACAAAGCACGTAGAGTTGGGTCAATACGATCAATCGCCCATTTCGCAACCAGTGCGCGGTCAGTCATTTGGTCAATCTTTGCTTGGTTGTTCACAGCTTCAAAGATCAATGTTTCAAACAGATTAACATTGCCTTCTAGGAATTCACCTTCTTCGGTTTCAGCCCCAAAACGGTGTGTCACGAACTCTTCGCGCACAGCATCCAAAGATACATCGCTTGCTTCCATCTGAAACAAAGCTTGCACCGCATAAAGGCGCGATGCTGATTTCATCAATCGTCTGTCTGGCTTGGTCATGCCGTTTTATTACCGTCTGTTTCGCCCGCAAGAATGATATTCTCGGAAGCTGGTTTAAAGCCTATGCCTTTTGTGGGCTTATTGAAGCGATTGTTTAGCTTAATCAAGTGCAAAGCGGCCTCAGCGGCACCACCACCCTTATTTAGTCCTGTGTGATCTGCGCGCACTTCGGCTTGTTTGCGGTTTTCAACTGTTAAAATGCCATTACCGATGCACAACCCTTGCAAGCCAAGCTCTGCTAAGCCGCGAGAACTGTCATTGCAGACGGTCTCATAGTGTGTTGTTTCACCGCGAATGATGCATCCTAGAGCCACATAGCCTTGGTATTTGTCCGAATTGCATGCCAAGCGAATTGCAATTGGCACTTCTAAAGCGCCAGGGACTTCGGCCACATCATATGTAGCGCCTGATGCTGTGATAGCAGCTTTTGCACCTGCCAGCAGATTGTCAGCGATATCTTTATAATAAGGTGATATTACGATCAACAGATGTGGCGTATCGTCAAATGTTGGCGCGGGCAATGTGTGATGCGTTTCAGCTTGTGCCATTGTTTAGACTTTCGAAATAGGCTGCGTGCCAACGATTTCCAAACCGTAAGCATCTAGACCGATATATTTTGGTAATGGAGTATCCGTGATCAATGTAATCTGGGTTAACCCAAGTGTCGACATTATCTGTGCCCCAAGTCCCGTGTTACGATCGGTGCGCGGCTGTGTTTCGTCTTCCTGAGGTAAAGCTGCATCTTGATCTCGGAAGAGTACGACAACACCGCGGCCATCTTTGGCAATCTGTTCCATTGCAAGAGACAGTTTGTAACTGCGGTCGTCACCTAATCCCAAAACATCCTCGAAGACATTTAAATTATGTGCTCGTAGCAAAACGGGCTCAGGTGTTGTGATGTCACCTTTGGTCAAAACAACATGTTCCACACCTTCGGTTTGATCTGTGAATACGCGCATGTCCCAATCACCACCATGTATTGAGGTGACTTTGCTGGACCCAGTTTCACGTACTAAATTATCGTGACGCAACCGGTAGGCGATCAAATCGGAAATAGTTCCGATTTTCAGATCATGTTTTTGGGCAAATGTAATCAAGTCTGGCATCCGTGCCATTGTGCCATCATCATTCATGATCTCACAGATGACACCTGATGGGTTCAAACCCGCAAGACGTGATAAATCAACAGCTGCTTCTGTGTGACCCGCACGTACCAAAACACCGCCAGGCTGCGCGCGAAGCGGGAAAACATGACCTGGTGTTGCGATATCTGCGGATGTCGAGTTTGCATCAATCGCAACAGCAACAGTTCGTGCGCGATCATGAGCCGAAATACCTGTGGTCACACCTTCGCGTGCCTCAATGGATACGGTGAAAGCCGTTTCATGGCGCGAAGAGTTTGATGTGGCCATCATAGGCAAGCCAAGAGCATCCAAACGCTCACCTGTAAGGGTAAGGCAGATCAAACCGCGTCCGTGCGTCGCCATGAAATTGACAGCCTCTGGCGTTGCCATTTGTGCTGGGATGACCAAGTCGCCTTCGTTTTCGCGATCTTCATGGTCCACAAGAATGAACATACGTCCATTCCGAGCATCTTCGATGATTTCTGCGATGGGAGAGATTTGATCGCTATAAATTTCGGCTGACATTATGTACCTTGCATATCATTTAAACGAGAAACGTAACGGGCAAGCGTATCGATTTCTAAATTGATTGGATCACCAACCGTTAGATCATTCCAAGTGGTTTCTGATTTCGTGTGTGGGATAAAATTCACATCAAAAGCAGCGCCATCCACGCCGTTTACTGTCAGAGATGTACCATTCAAAGCAACTGATCCTTTAGGGGCTATGAACTTGGCCAAAGCCATTGGTGCTTCAAAGGTCACGCGTGTGCTGTCACCTTCGTCTTTAATGGCTGTAACGGTTGCAACACCATCAACGTGACCGGAAACAATGTGACCGCCCAATTCATCGCCGACTTTCAATGCGCGTTCCAAATTGATACGCGCGCCAACAGCCCATTTATCGCCGATGTTGGTTTTCGATACGGATTCTGCTGAAATTTCCACGTCGAACCAGTTTTGTGTATCATCGATACCTTTTTCGATAACTGTCAAACAACATCCGCTACATGCAATAGAAGCGCCTAAATCGATGCCATTATGATCGTATTTCGTGTTGATACGCGCACGTAAATCACCGCGCTGTTCCAGTTCTGCGATGACGCCGATATCTGTGATAATTCCTGTGAACATGAATGTGCCCTTAAGTCATAGAGGAGGTTGCAGCTAACCTGTCATTTCGTTACCCGCAAGGCAAGATAGAGTCAAACCAGACAGGTTTGCTTTAAATACAATATTTTTTTGTCAAAACGTTGAATTTCGTAACAAACTTATACAAAACACGTTATGTAATGATCTAATGCCATTGCTATGGTGCTTATTGTTGAGCTGCTTATTGTGACTATTGAAAAAAATCAGGATCGTAGATTTCTTTTTCTGCAAGGGCCGCATGGTCCCTTTCAATATGAGCTTTCAAAAAATCTAATTTCACGCGGAGTGCAAATCCATAAAATTTGTTTCAATGCTGGTGATCGTTTCTTTTGGCGCAATAGCGAAACACGTTCAGACTTTACAGGAACCTCTGGTGACTGGGGTGATTATATCCAAGACACTTTAAAACAGGGATATACAGATTTAGTCATTTATGGGGATCATCGCCCTGTTCACATTGAAGCTGTCAAATGTGCAAAGCATCTTGGGCTTACAATCCATTATCTTGAAGAGGGTTATTTACGTCCGTACTGGTCCACATATGAGCGTGGCGGCGTAAATGGCGATTCAAACTTATTGAATAAGAGTATTGAACAGATGCGCAAGGACATGGAGGGTGTTGGAAGCCAACAACCTTCTGCACCAGTGCGTTGGGGGGATATGCGCCAACATATATTACTCGGCGCTATTTATCATTGGCATATTATGTTTCGTAATAAAGCTTATCCAAATTACACGCCGCATCGGGATAATACTGTTGGCAGCGAGTTTCGTCTGCACTTAATGAAAGTCTTAAACCGTATACCACATGCTTTGCAAAGATGGTTCAGTACGAGGCGTTTGATTAAAAGCGGTGTGACCTATCATTTGGGCGTTTTACAATTAAGTCATGATGCGTCCATCCGTCGGTATAGTAAATATACTGGTATGGATGTCTTTATGCGCGAATGTGTTGAAGCATTTGCAAAACATGCCCCTAAGCACCATCATCTCGTGTTTAAAGCGCATCCACTGGAAGATGACCGCAAACCATTGGCACAAGTAACTGTTGATCTTGCAAAAGAATTCAACGTGGATGGTCGCATCCATTATATCCGTGGTGGTAAACTCGCTCAGATATTAGATTTTGCATCCAGCGTTGTAACAATCAATTCTACTGCTGCACAGCAGGCTTTGTGGCGTGGCCTGCCCATTAAAACGATGGGAACAAGTGTTTACGACCGCTCAGAATTCACGTCCGATCAGGAATTAGGAGCTTTTTTTGCCAACCCAAAGAAGCCAGATTTGTCAGCTTACCGTGATTATCGGCAGTATCTTTTGGCAACATCGCAGATACCAGGCGGGTTTTATTCACGGGTAAATAGACAGCGTTTGCTACTACAGATTGTGGATTTGATGTTAAATCAGCATGACACATACAAAATGTTGAATGAAACAAGCGCGGCACCTGTGCAACAGTCGATGCTTGGAAAGCGTTAAAGCAAACAAATACTAGAAAAAATACGGATAGTTGGTTAGATTCTAAGAAAAAACTAGAGGCAGTTAGACGAGAAGGGCAGGTAACATGTCACGTCGCAATTCAATTTGGGTCAAAAGATTGGCCCTGTTCTCCATGGCATTTACAATTGCCGCATGTGGGTTACCGCGTGCAGGACCGAGCAAAAAAGAAATTTTTTCCAGCAGCGTACAACGCCAAGGTAATGCTTACATCGTGTCATTGAATGACCGAGTTATACAAGCAACAGCCCAAGCGCCTGCCGTTGGATTTGATGACCAATTTCAGAAAGCTGGTCGTATAGGTGCAGATACAATCCGCCCAGGCGATGTCTTAGCCTTAACTGTCTATGAGAATGTAGAAGAGGGTCTGTTAGGTGTGGCTGGTGCGCCATCTGATCTATCAGAACTTCAAGTTGATCAAGCTGGGTTTATTTTTGTGCCATATGCTGGACGAATTAAAGCTTCTGGTAACACGCCAGAAGGTTTGCGCAGTGTTATTACACGTAAACTAGACAGCCAAACGCCCGATCCTCAGGTGATCGTTCGTCGCGTTCCTGGTGACGGTTCTACAATTTCAATTGTTGGTTCAACAGCGCAGGGTGTTTTCCCTATTGAAGCATCAACGGCAACGCTGTCTTCTATGATCGCACAAGCAGGTGGTGTAACTACAGCTCCAGAAAACACACGCGTGACGGTTATTCGTGGCAAACAAAAAGGTACCGTCTGGTTAGAAGATTTATACGCAAGTAACGAACAAGACATTGCTTTGCGTCCAGGTGATCGTATTTTGCTTAAAGAGGATACGCGCCGCTTTACAGCGCTGGGCGCAACAGGAGGCCAGTCATTGGTTGAATTCCCGGCCCCAGAAGTGTCTGCGATTGAAGCGATTGCATTCATGGGTGGTTTAAACAGTAATTTGGCTGATCCGACTGGCGTCTTCATTTTCCGGGATGAATCTGCAGAGTATGCAAATCGCGTTTTGGGACGTGACGACTTCGTTTCTCCGAAACGGTTCGCTTATGTGCTAAACTTAACAGAACCAAATGGCGTGTTCTTGGGACGTGATTTCCAAATTCGCGATGGCGACACAATTTACGTGACTGAAGCACCATATGTAGCATGGACGAAAACACTGTCTGTTCTTACTGGTACTGCTGGCGCAGCCTCATCACTTGCCAATGTGGCAGGCACAAACTAGGGCTGACGTGATATGAAGATTACAACAGGCGCGGAGCGTGACAAAAGTCGCCCGCGCCTGTTTGTTTACAGCCTAGGCCTTATTTTCCAGCGCCGTGTAAGACACATTCTTAAAGCATATGGTTGGCAACTCAAAGTAGGGTTACCTTTGCGCGACGGGGATGCTGTCGCCGTTTGGGGCCGTAAAAAGACAGCGCAACGCGGTATTGCAATTGCCCAATACTTTGATCGGCCTTTAATAACTGTAGAAGATGCATTTCTGCGCTCTGTTTTAACAGGACGGCAGGGCGCATTATCTATAGGGGTGGTTACGGATGAGCTTGGTATTTATTTTGATACAGAAAACGAAAGCGATTTAGACAACTTAATTGAGAAAAGCCTGCAGATAGCCCCAGAAGATATGAATGAAGCACGTATAGGGATCGACTATATGCGCCAATTAAAGCTATCAAAATATAACAACTTCACACGTCGTAAAACCAATATCCCTGAAGAGTTTATTTTGGTCGTTGACCAAACTTTAAACGATGCAGCAATTACAAAAGGTGGCGCAAATAGCGAAACGTTTGCAAAAATGCTAGCCTGTGCGAGAGCCGAAAACCCTAACGCGCAAATCGTGATTAAAACGCATCCAGAGACAACAGCAGGAAAACGTTTGGGGCATTTTTCCGAAGCTGATTGTGATGAAAATACCAGCCTATTAAGCGCTCAGCTTTCTCCATGGGATTTGTTTGAAAAGGCACAGAAAATATACTGTGTGACGTCTCAGGTTGGATTAGAGGCAATCTTTGCAAGTCATAAACCAGTGGTTTTTGGTAAACCGTTTTATGCTGGTTTAGGATTATCTGATGATCGAGCAGAGACAATAAACAAGGCGTTTAAATGTTCCGCGGAGCAGTTGTTTTGGGCGACGCATTTACAATATTCAAAATGGTATGATCCTTATTTTGATCGAAAGACTGATTTTCAAACCGCAGCGCGTAACCTTCATGCGCAATCAATTCAACATCACGATAACAAACATCCATCTATATGTTTGGGAATACGTTTGTGGAAACGTGGGTTTTTCAAACGATTTTTATCAGCAGAGCGCTCAACACCGCGATTTATAAAGGCCGATGATGAAGCGGTTAAAATGGCGCAATCTAAAAATGGGCGTGTGTTAGTTTGGGCCAATAAAGTTAACCCAGCTTTGGTGAATAAGTGCGAAAAAAGTAAAGTGCCTTTAATCCGTGTCGAAGATGGTTTTCTACGATCCGTAGGATTAGGGGCACAATTGGTAGCGCCGGTATCTTTGGCCTTTGATGATATGGGTATTTATTACGATCCAACATCGCCAAGTCGTTTGGAATGTTTGGTAAATAATAGTGACCTTTCAGATCAAGCCATGGCTAGGGCAAGAGATATACGCGACCGCGTTGTGTCATTGAAAATGACAAAATATAATCTTGCGTCTAACCCAATGAATTTAAATCCTAAAGGTGGTCAAAAAATAATCCTTGTTCCAGGACAAGTTGAAGATGACGCCTCTATCCTAAAAGGTGCTGGGCAAATTAAAACCAATCTGGATTTACTAAAAACAACACGTTCTGATTTTCCAGACGCTTATATCGTTTTTAAACCGCACCCAGATGTCGAAGCAGGTTTGCGCGACGGTTCAGTATCTGAAAATATAGCATTGCAATATGCTGATCAGGTTCTTGTTGATGGCAATATGGCAGCATTACTAGAGCAGATTGATCATGTCGCAACGATAACATCTCTGACAGGTTTTGAGGCGTTGCTGCGTAGGAAATCAGTGACCTGTTACGGACAACCATTCTACGCTAGTTGGGGCTTAACGGATGATCGTGCTGATAAAATTGAACGGCGTAAGCGGCAAGCGACTTTGGATGAGTTAGTACATGCAACCTTGATTGATTATCCGCGTTATTGGGATCCGATTACGATGGAACCATGTCCTGTAGAAGTCATCTTAGAACGCTTTGAAAAAGGGCAGATGAATAAAGGTGGTTTATATACAGTACGCTTATTGGCAAAGTTGCAAGGTATCTTTGCCAGTTATGCGCATTTGTGGCGCTAGACTGCAGCCCACTCTGTCATAAGGTCAGCGCCAATTTTTCGGTATTCCAGTAATTCAAACCTTGGTGCTTGATCCAAACTTGAAACATTTAAGGCCCCTAAATTAGGTTTGCCATCAGCACCAATTGCCATGCCAGCGGTAAATGTGATTAACCGATCCACAAGGCCGTGTTGAATTAAGGATGCTGCAAGGTATCCGCCACCTTCACAAAAGATGCGTGTGATCCCTTTACTAGCAATCTTCGCCAGAGCATCAGGTAAAGATATGTGCCCGTCTTCCATGGAGCATTCTATTAAATCAGCATTCGTTTTTTGCCATGCGTCTAAACCAGACGCGTCACGACTATGACACATCCACACTGGTATATCTGCAGCGGTATTAGCCAAAATACTGTTGGCATCGGTTGATAGATTGCTGTCCATCACGATGCGTACTGGGTGCCGGTGTTCTAAACCCGCCAAACGTATTGTAAGGCTGGGATCATCTTCAACACTCGTTCCACTTCCGATCATCACAGCATCATGAGTTGCACGCAGATAATGGACATAACTTCGCGCATCTGGTCCCGTAATCCACTGGCTCTCACCTGTTTGCGTTGCAATTTTTCCATCCAAACTGCTGGCCAGTTTTAAGGTGACCATTGGCCGTAGCTTTGTTATGCGGGAAAAAAAGCCCATATTTGCTGAATTAGCAGCATCTTGTAAAATGCCTGTGTCGACTTGAATGCCTGCTACCCGTAGTTTTTCATATCCTTTACCAGCAACACGTTCATCAGGATCACCTGTAGCGCAAACAACGCGTGCAATGCCTGCATTGGCCAAGGCATCTGCGCAAGGCGAGGTTTTTCCTGTATGGGAACACGGTTCTAGGGTCACATAAGCAGTTGCCCCTTTTGCAGCATCACCTGCCTGAGCCAACGCAACACGTTCTGCATGGGGGCGACCAGTGGGTTGTGTCCAACCGCGTCCTATAACGCGGCCGTTTTTTACAATCACACACCCTACTGCAGGGTTGGGCCACGTCGTGCCCAATCCTCGAGCTCCTAATGACAGAGCTAGACGCATCCAGCGTTCATCAGCCGAATGCGTCTTCATGGTTAGTCTTCTTCTGTTTTGTTTGGACGCAATTCATGTACAAAATCTTCAAAGTCATCAGCGGCTTGGAAGTTTTTGTAAACAGAGGCAAAACGCACATAAGCAACCGTATCAATGCGTGCCAATGTATCCATAACAATTGCACCAATTTGATCGCTATCGATATCGCTATCCCCCATGCTTTCAAGGCGTCGCACAATGCCCGAAATCATTTGTTCTACGCGGTCAGGTTCTACAGGGCGTTTTTGCATTGCCATACGAATGGAACGGGCCAGTTTATCGCGATCAAAGTCTTCGCGTTTACCATTTTTCTTAATAACAACTAAGTCGCGCAATTGAACGCGTTCATATGTGGTGAAGCGGCCGCCGCATGACGGGCATAAACGACGGCGACGGATCGCTGCGTGATCTTCAGCTGGGCGTGAATCTTTCACTTGGGTGTCAGTGTTCCCGCAAAACGGACATCTCATGACCTATACCTCGTATTTTTTTATTATTATTGTGGATAACTATACAGCGAACACAAGGATTTGGGTAGCGAAAAGTGATTCGGCCTAAATGATGTGGTTAAGACTATTAAAAATTGATTGTCTTACGGGATTTAACGCTGATTTGCGTGGATTTTGAACGTAACGTTAAAATCATCTGCAAGAGGGATATTGGTGTTTTCTGGACCACCAACACCGAACTGGGATCGAAATAACTGTGCCGAACCCTCCGCGTATGCATATGTATCTTTTATGGTCACTGTGAAGTTTATCGCGATAGGTTGCCGTGCATTTTTTAGTGTCAAAAAGCCATTTGATATGAAATCACCGTTATCAGTTTTAATAATAGACGTGGATTGAAATTGTGCTTCAGGAAAACCAAGACTGTCCAACCAATCCTTGGACAAAGCTAAACTTTGATGTTGTGCGTTTTCCAGTTTCAACGTGCCCGTTTGAATGATGATTTCAATTGCGCTTTGCGAGAGCATATTTGGATCGAAATCTATAACCGCATCGAAATCTTCAAAATATCCCTTCATGGGCGAAGATGGTGACTGGATTGTAAATTCCAATTGGCTGCGATTTTTATCAATGATCCATTCAGCTGCTATAGCTTTGTTATATGTAGAGAAGAGGATGGCGTAAGCCACCACAGTTAATAAGGTAGTTTTTAAATACATTTTATGATCTTCGACAAAGGGTCACAGGATTAAAGCGTACCGGTACGCAAAGATCACCTTCAATGATGTTGCCCGTTTCTGAAAAAGAGCTGCCTTGAAAAATTTCGTAAAACGCATGATCCGCTAAGACCATTCCACTTTTGGGCAGCCATTCTGATATAAGCCATTTCCAACCTTCGCGAACGACGGGCAAAGGCCCTCTGACTGTAAGTCTTGCAAGAGTTGCTGATGGTATATTTTGTATGCTTACTATTTCATCTTCGTCTACGCCATGTTCAACTGGTATCCCAACATCGTATTGGCAAAACTGTGGTGGCGTAATTGCTGCATTATCTGGGCATACGCCTATGATGGATGTGTTCTCACCCCAAAGATTGTTTTGTTTTGCCCAATCGATAAGAATAGAGAAGACGTCACATAATTCAGAATTAGGAGAGAAATAAGCGCTGCGTTGTCTTACATATGCCAAACGTGTGGCAGGTAAGGTTTTCAACTTAACATCCCAATTTCTTGTATAATTTAAAACGTTTTCAGATGGTTCAGGTTTTTCAAGCATATGCGGGGCTTGGTTGAATGGAACGTCTTTGCTGAAATACATATTCCTATTGCGAAAATTACGCGGTGATATCCCAAAGCGACGCAAAAATGCATTCGAAAACGCCTGAGAACTGGAAAAACCGGCTTCAAAAGCGATTGATGTTATAGATAGGTCAGGATGGTACATTAGGCTTGAAACAGATTGTTCCATACGCATCCGTGAGACATATGCCAAAGGCGTTTCTTGGCAGTGATCGGCAAATACGCGTGAAAAATGATATTGGGATAGGCAAGCGACGTCTGCCATGTTTCCCAAACTCAATGTTTTAGACGCGCTATTACGTGCAAAATTCATAACACGGTTGATGCGGTGACGTTGTAATGCTTCGGTTTTCATACTTACGACCCAGATTTATCATAATGCGAGTGTGTCCGAAAACAGCATGAGCGTTTTCAAGCAGCAATCAAGACTTACACTAAAGTTATCGCGCTTTTAGTTTTGTGTGTATCTGGATTTTTATACCGCCCATCGAGTACGGCCCAACCCCAAAAGCCTGATGGCGAATTTCAGTCGTGGCTGAAAATGCAGCCCATTGCCCTTTATAAAAAGCAACATATTGCGCGACTGGGTGTGGCCCGTAATGGGTTAATGTCGCATCCAAAACGACAGGTTTTGTAATGCTACGAATTGTTAAATCTCCAGTGATTTTCGCCGTTTTCTCACCTGTTACTTCGATTGATGTACTTTTGAATGTTGCTTCGGGATATTTTTCGACATTAAACCATTCACTGCCTTTCAAGACATCATCTAACGGTTCGTAACCAGTGGAAATACTTGCCGTATTAATGGTCACGTTAATCTCGGATTTTTCCAGTGCATCTTCAACAAGGTTGAGAACTCCAGTGACTTTAGTGAATTCACCATGTTGTAAAGCGACACCAGAATGGTTCCATTGGAATAATAGTTCAGTGTGGCTTTGATCCGTGTCGTAAGTTTCTTGCGCCTGTGCGGATATGTTCGTAAAGGCTATCCATGCTGATAATGCGAAAGCGGCGAGTTTAAATTTATAAGACATAACGTGGTAATTCTCTTTTAATGCGTTGATTTTGTTAACGTTCCTTTGATCGTAACATGCTCACACATATAAAACTTCATTCAGATTGCTATTCTTGAATTGAAATCAATGAAGAGGTTTTAGAGTTTGCAACTTATGCACTTAAATGCGCCACAATACGCCTCGAATGTGGACGGGTACGGTGTTCGAACAGGTATATACCTTGCCATGTGCCCAACGCTAATGCGCCGTTCATCAAAGGGATAGATAGGGAAACGGGCGTCAGAGCGGCTTTGATATGGGCAGGCATATCATCAGGGCCTTCGTATGTATGTGTCAGGTAAGACATTGAGGGATGGTTCGTATCTGGTACCAAACGTTCAAAAAACGCCTGCATATCCGTTTGCACCTCTGGGTCTGCATTCTCTTGGATTAACAACGAACAGGATGTGTGTTGCACATACAAGGTCAGTAAACCGCTGTTCTGGCGCTGATCACTGACCCACTGCGTGACATCGCGGGTGAATTCATAAAGGCCAGCACCATTGGTGCGAATTTCAAATGTGGTTTGCATACTCATACATAGTGCATAACGCGTGAATGAAGGCTTGGCGATAGGATTTCAGCGCGGTAAGTTATGCAAAAGTAACAGGGGCAAATCATGCAGTTCATTGGGAAGAACGCAAAACTATTGGCAGTATTATTGGTCATATTGGTCACAGCTAATGTTGGCTTTCAATTCTACACCCATAAAACCACTGCATTGACCCCATGGAAGGGTGGCGGTTTTGGTATGTATACCGAACCTCATGCGGATAGCCGCACGGTATGGTTGGAAATGCGCAGTGGGGGTGAGTTGGCCCAAATGCGGCTTTACCCAGAAAATCAGGTCATTGCGAATTGGCAAGGTGGGATCAGCCTTAAGGGAGGACAATTCCTACAAGGCATTACGGATAAAGCCGCAAAATTGCGATTTTACCCGACGAAAAAAGACGCAGATGAAATCATTACACTAGCTTCGCGTACAGCATGGTTGGATGATCTGACAGGCGGTGTGCAACCAAAAATCGGCAATGCATTCCTGCCCAATGATATGCGCATTGTGATCTATGAGAATGCCCAAGATATGTATGCGAAAAATGTCACGCGCCGTATCGTGTTTGAAACACAGATGGGAGGGCAGTGATATGAACACACATTCCCGCACCCGCGCCCTGACAGCCGTTACGCGTTTTGCAACGGACAATTACTTCCACACTTTGATGATCCTTTTTGCCGCGATTGTATTTACGTTTTTCACCACCAAAGAATACATCCCAGCCTTATTCCGCATCGCTATGCCATGGGTGCTGTTGATCATGATCACAAGTACCGAAAAGCGCAGATGGTTTTGGATGCTTGCTGTTTCATCGGTGATGCTGCTTATAAACGTGTATCTGAATTTCTATGTCATCGCGAACCATGGATTTGTGATTGCTTACATCGGTCTTGCCTTAATGATCGTTGTTGCCGCAGAAAACGGCGAACTGTTGATGCAAAAAATAGCCCTATGGTTCTTAACGCTTCTAATGGGTTTGGCGTTGATACAGAAACTGTCCTCTCCTTATTATATGAGTGGCAATTTAATCGGTGATTACATCCTGTCTGGTAATATGTTTAAGGTATTGATTTCGTTATTTTATCCAGATTGGTTTAATGTTGTGCATGAAAATTTGGCAGGGCGTAGAGAGCTTGCAGATACGATGCCACAAACGGGTAATTCACTGTCCTTGGCTGTACCTGCAGGCATTACTATTCTGATCATGGGACTGACATATACATCGCTTGCAGCACAATTCTTGATGGAAGCAGCACTGTTACTACGCGCGCGTTTGGGCATCTGGGTGCATTACGCATTACTTCTGTTTGTGGTTATCATTTATTCGACACGGAACGAGAACGTGTTTCTGTCGATGAACTGTATTTTGGGATATGCGCTGACCGATGAACAAACGAAATCTGCCCGCAAATTCTATGTGCTGTGGATATTCTATCTGTTGGCGATGGAATTATCAGGCGTACGCCCCGGTATCCTTGCCTAATCCAGAAACCGCGCTTTGATATCGGGTGTTGGTATCATGCATTCATCATATTGCCCAAAAATTGCATAACGGTTTTTGGCAACGCGGACATAGAGCCAATTCTTAATTGTGCGGGGCAAGATATGTGCGATCCCAGCAATTTTCCAAGGCCAGCCAAGTTTAGAGTAGATCGCCAGCACACCATCCAAACGCTCATGTAGCTGACCGTCTACAAACACAAGGAAAGTATCGAAATCGGTCGGGTCTAGATTATGATGCTTATAAAGTACCTGACCATTGTCAGATTGGGCTGTAAGGAACTTAAAGTTCTTTTGTCGATCAAACCGCAAAATGAATTTCATAAACCCGTTGCACAAAACACAAGTGCCATCAAAGACGATCGTATCTTGGGTCTGTACCGTGCTTATGATGTCTGATGCTTGCGTCATACTTTCGATATAAGCCGTATGGTCGCAAATGGAACCCTAATTCGGCAAACAGATATTATCCAAGAAACACCAAAAATAAGCCTAGGACTGCTGGAACCGTTTGGACATATAAGATGCGCTTGGATACTGTTGCGGCACCGTAAACGCCTGCAACTGCTACAAAAAGCAGAAAACAAATCGCAATGCGAGGTTGCCAGACAGGATCTTGGATAAACAAAGACCAGATTAATCCAGCGGCAAGAAACCCGTTATATAGCCCTTGATTTGCTGCCATAGCTTTTGTGGGTTCAAATAAATCCTTTGGAAAGCTTTTGAATATTTTCGGCCCACGGCTGGTCCATGCAAACATTTCGAACCAAGCGATATAAAGATGTAGGATGGCGATAATAACGACAATGATAAGAGCTAAAGTGGACATAGGCACTGTTCCTTTGGGTTGCGTAAACCGTAGGGCGGAAGGCTAAGTTGTGTCAATGTAATGAAAAAGGCACCCGAAGGTGCCTTAAATTCTATTGATCCAAGAAGCTGCGCAACTTGCGTGATCTGCTTGGATGTTTTAACTTCCGCAATGCTTTCGCTTCGATCTGACGGATACGTTCGCGTGTCACGCTGAACTGCTGGCCAACCTCTTCCAAAGTATGGTCGGTGTTCATGCCAATACCAAAGCGCATACGCAATACACGTTCTTCGCGTGGTGTCAGAGACGCCAACACACGTGTTGTTGTTTCTTTCAGGTTGCCCTGAATAGCGCTGTCCAATGGCAAGATCGCATTCTTATCTTCAATGAAATCGCCCAATTGTGAATCTTCTTCGTCACCAATAGGTGTTTCCAAGGAAATAGGTTCTTTCGCGATTTTCATAACTTTGCGCACTTTTTCCAGTGGCATTTGCAGCTTGGCTGATAATTCCTCTGGCGTTGGCTCGCGGCCAATCTCGTGCAACATTTGGCGACCAGTCCGCACCAATTTGTTGATCGTTTCGATCATATGCACAGGAATACGGATCGTACGGGCCTGATCCGCGATAGAACGCGTAATCGCCTGACGGATCCACCATGTGGCATAGGTGCTGAATTTATAACCACGGCGATATTCGAACTTATCAACCGCTTTCATCAAGCCAATGTTACCTTCTTGGATCAAATCCAAGAACTGCAAACCACGGTTTGTGTATTTCTTCGCAATGGAAATTACCAAACGCAGATTGGCCTCGACCATTTCTTTTTTCGCAATACGGGCTTCTTTTTCACCTTTTTGCACTTGGTTCACGATGCGGCGGTATTCGGAAATGTCCACGCCCACATATTGACCAACTTGCGCCATTTCAGCGCGAATTTCTTCGGCCTTTTCGCGGTGTTTTTCGATGAATACACCCCAGCCACGACCATCTTTTTCGGCAATGTTGTCTAACCACATCGGATCAAGCTCTGATCCACGATACGCATCAATGAACTCACGACGGTTGATGCGGGACTGGTCAGCCAGCTTCACCATGCCACTGTCCAGCGACATGATCTTGCGGTTGATACCGTAAAGCTGGTCAATCAATGCTTCGATACGGTTGTTGTGGAAGTGAAGCGCGTTCACTTGCTCAACTAATTTCGTACGTAATGTTTGATAGGCTTTTTCCTCTTTGGCAGAGAATGTTGAATCCTCATTCAAAGTGGCAGAGATACGCACATCCTGCATTTCAGCCAGTTTGTTATAACTCTTGGCGATTTTCGCCAACGTATCCAAAACTTCTGGTTTCAGCACTGCTTCCATCGCTGCAAGCGATAGGTTTGCTGCATCATCCTCATCGTCGTCATCATCGTCGCTGCGGATTGGGTTGCCATCTGCATCGACTTCGACTTCTGGCTCTTTTTTAACAGGGGCAGGCTTCATGTTCGCGGGCGTTGATCCCAACGTGCTGGCGATCGGTTCGACATCATCGCCTTCCATAGAGTTGCCAAATGTGGTTTCCAGATCGATCACATCACGCAGTAGAATTTCTTCTTCCAAAAGCTCTTCGCGCCAGATCGTAATCGCTTGGAATGTCAGCGGGCTTTCACAAAGCCCTGCGATCATCGTGTTACGACCCGCTTCGATACGCTTTGCAATCGCAATTTCGCCTTCGCGTGACAGCAACTCAACAGAGCCCATTTCACGTAGGTACATACGAACAGGATCGTCAGTACGGTCAAGCTTAGCTTCACCAGTATTGGCAAGGGCGAGCTCTTTTTTATCTGCTTCAACAACAGTTAACTCACGCGCGCCTTCATCTTCCAACTCGTCGGCTTCGATAATGTTGATGCCCATTTCAGACAGCATAGACATCACATCTTCGATTTGTTCCGAAGACACTTGGTCAGGTGGTAAAACTTCGTTCAGCTCGTCATAAGTGATATAGCCACGCTCGCGCGCAACAGAGATCATTTTCTTAATGTCGGCCTGACTGCGGTCGGAGATTGTAGAAGCACCTTCTGCTTGCTCGTTCTTACCCACTTCAGTGTCTTTAGCTGCCATGTGTTACTCCTATAACTGATTCGAAAAACGAATCATTCCCGCTCAACGCGAATCAATACATTGCCGCAGTGATTCGCAATGCTTTTACGGCTTTTTCTTTACCCAAATCTGATCATCGAGCATTTTTTGCAGTTGTTGTGATAAATTATCACTATCATCGCCCGAATTATCTTCATTTCCATAGTCTGTCTTCGTAGCGCTATTACGCGCTTCTGTAGCCTGTTGCACGCGCCAAGTGGTGCTTTCATCGGCCATTCTTGTTAAATCTTCTTCCGCTTCGCGAATTTCATGTAATGCCCCTAAAATTGCGGCATGTTTGGTTAATTCTTCGTCAAGAACCCGTTGTGTCATCTCGGGATCGGCGCCTTGTTTTAAATAGGGATGTTCCCGCACCGCTTTAATCCCACATAAATGATCAATTGGGTCATATCCCAAAGCATCCATCATTTTGAAATTCAATGCTTCAGATGCATCTTGATTAGATAGGTCGTCATGTAAATTTGCCAAGAGCTGGTTCTGAATTTCTTTATAATCAGGTGATGCAATACGGCATTTTTCCAACGCACTTTCTGATTTCATAGCAGCTTGCGGGTTTCGCAATGCCGCCAACAAAATCACTGCCTCACGCATCCGCGTGTCAGCTTGCTCGTTTTGAGCAAGCAAAGACCCTTTGGTGCCAGCGGTTGGTTTTTTCGGTGCATTCTTTTTCCACTTACTGGGGTGGAATGTGTTTTGACTGCGCTTACGTGCAAACAAATCATAACGGAAATCTTTAATGACTTGCCCATAATGCGATTTGATCGAACGGTCTTGGATTGTATTCAGCACACGGCGTAATTCTGCATCTAATGCTGCGCGCCGTTCGGGGCTATCAAAAACCTTACCCTCAGTTTCGCGTTGCCAAAGTAAATTCACCATTGGTTGCGCATTATCCAACAGAGCTTGCATGGCTTTCGCACCTTGGGCTTTGATCAGGTCATCAGGATCTTGACCCTCTGGCATAATACAAAACCGCAGTGATTTACCTGCTTGTAACAATGGCAGAGATAAATCAATCAACCGCATGGCTGCGCGAATGCCAGCTTTATCACCATCCAAAGCAATAATAGGCTCGGGACACATGCGCCACATCAACTGTAACTGATCCGTTGTAATAGCTGTACCCAAAGGGGCAACGGCATGTTTGAACCCAGCTTGGGATAGGGCAATCACATCCATATAGCCTTCGGCCACAATCAAGCTTTCCGCCTTACCAGCCGCTTCACGGGCAGGTTTGTGGTTGTAAAGCGAACGACCTTTATCAAACAAAGGTGTTTCTGGTGAATTTAGGTATTTCGCTGGCTGGTTCGCATCCATCGCCCGACCGCCAAAGGCCGTACACCGCCCACGCGCATCGCGGATTGGGAACATAATGCGGTTGCGGAACCGATCAAAGGGATTGCCACCATCATCAGGCTTAATCGCCAGACCCGCTTCAACGATATCTTCGGGCTTAACGCCTTTACCTGTAAGATGCCCAAACAACCCATTGCGCGAATTATCGGCGTACCCAATCTGAAACTCTTCCAAAGTGTTTTCAGGCAATCCACGATTGTCCAAATAGGCCCGTGCTGCCTCGGCATAGTTGGTACGCAACTGCAAACGGTAATATTGCACAGCTTGTTCCATAATATCGACCAGAACTGTCCGTTTATCTGCTTTTTGCTGGGCGGCAGGATCACGCGCGGGCATCGGCATGCCAGCTTCGCGTGCCAAAATTTCCACCGCTTCCATGAAATTCACATTCTCGGTTTCTTGGATAAAACTGTAAACATTGCCCTTCGCATGACAGCCAAAACAGTAATAAAACCCTTTCTGGTCTTCGACATGAAAAGAGGCTGTTTTTTCGGCATGAAACGGGCAGGGCGCCCAATAATCGCCTTTGCCCGGATTGGATTTTTTCGCATCCCAAGTGACCTTACGCCCAACGACCTGAGCGATCGAGGAACGGTCCCGTAATTCATCAATAAAACCAGGTGGCAGACTCATTGCAAGAATATGGTTTGTATAGGGGGCGGATGCAAGTACAGCCTTGGGTTATTTTTCAATTTCCATCGTCTGACGCAATTCACCGGTCGCACGATCAAAAATCAACACGCGCCCATCTGTTGTAACCACAGCATACCAATCTTTTGCTTGCGTAAACGTTTCGGCAACCGACCCATCAGGCAATGTAATCGAGCTTGGTAATGGCAAAACGGGCGTATCTGACCGTAATCGCATGACAAGGGTTAAAATCAACGCTACAAAGCCGACAATCATAACCACCAGTAGGACTGTGACCAGTCTGCGCAGCAGCGTAATGCTTTTAGGCTCTACATAATCGTCAGAAAGTTCATCCATGTCGGACCCCGTTAATGATCAAGGTGATCGTACCGTTATTTTGACGCTTTCAGATGCGCCTGCGCCTCGTCTTGATAAAGCCTTAGCACAGGTTGTGCCAGAGGGCATGACATTAAGCCGTTCAATGTTAACTAAATTGATCGAAAATGGTTCCGTTTCGCGTGTTGGTGGTGATGTGGTGACAGTTTTGAAAACCAAAGGGCAGGCGGGTGAAGAATGGCAAGTGATTATGCCAGAACCAGTCAGCTTGGATGCGGAACCCGAGGATATTCCTATTGATGTGATCTATGAAGATGACGATCTGATCGTTGTGAACAAAGAAAGTGGCATGGTCGTCCATCCAGCCCCAGGCTCTGAAACAGGTACATTGGTGAATGCATTGCTGCATTATTGCGGCGACAGCTTGTCAGGGGTTGGCGGCACAAAACGCCCAGGCATCGTGCACCGTATTGATAAAGACACATCTGGTATATTGGTGATTGCGAAATCTGATGTGGCACACCAAGGTTTGGCAAAGCAATTTGCCGATCATTCTATCAAACGCCGTTATATTGCCTTTACGCATGGCGCCCCCAGCCGCTCTGACCCACGCATTGGCGGCCTTAATGGTGTGGCTTTCGAAGATGGCGCCGTAATCCGTGTTGCGACGAACATTGCGCGGCATAAAACTGATCGCAAACGTATGGCTGTTGTCACAGATTCAGGCCGTCATGCGATCACGCGTATGATCACAACCGATTATTACGGTCCAGTAGGGCGCCCCTTTGCAGCAAAAATTGAATGTTGGTTAGAAACAGGTCGCACGCACCAAATTCGTGTTCATGCCAACCATATTGGCCACGGTTTGATTGGTGATCCGATTTATGGAAAACGTAAAACCCTGCCAATGGCGCAATTTGAGCCTTCGGAACAGGCATTTTTGAATGGATTCAACCGCCAAGCACTTCACGCAGCGTCACTTGGCTTTGTTCACCCCGTATCACAAGAATTTGTAGAGTTTACGTCCAAATTACCTGATGATTTACAAGAATTAGAGGCAATTTTGTCAAATTAAGATATTGATAGATAAGTATATTTTATAAAATAGGCGGTTTTTTACCATTTTTTAAACTTTAGAGCATCTTTAGGTTGTATAACGCACGCATATCTTGAAATATGGCCGCCCAATACCCATCTAAGATATAACTTTAAAGACCAAGGGGGTTATCATGAGTTACACAAACCTACCCGCACCGTCCCCAGAACAGGGACTGAACAGTTATATGCAAGAAATTCGGAAGTTCCCAATGCTGGAACCCGAAGAAGAATACATGTTGGCCAAAGCATGGGTTGAACGCGAAGACCCAGAAGCCGCACATAAATTGGTGACATCTCACCTGCGTTTGGCTGCCAAAATCGCTATGGGCTACCGTGGTTATGGATTGCCAACGGCTGAAGTCGTATCAGAGGCCAATGTTGGCCTGATGCAGGCTGTAAAACGTTTCGATCCTGAAAAGGGTTTCCGTCTGTCGACCTATGCCATGTGGTGGATCCGCGCCAGCATCCAAGAATTCGTACTGCGCAGCTGGTCGCTTGTGAAAATGGGTACGACATCGGCACAAAAGAAGTTGTTCTTTAATCTGCGCAAAGCCAAAAATAAAATTGGTGTGTTAGAAGATGGCGACATGCGTCCAGAACACGTGGCCCAAATCGCCAGCGATCTGAATGTGACCGAAGACGAAGTCACATCCATGAACCGCCGCATGTCAGGTGGCGATGCCTCCCTAAACGTGCGCGTTGGCGGCGATGACGGCGAAGGCGCTGCAGAATTCCAAGACTGGCTCGAGGATGATGATGCAGACCAAGCCGCAGATTATGCAGAACGCGATGAAATGGATGCGCGCCGTGAATTGATGGCCGAAGCAATCGTTGTTTTGAACGAACGTGAACAAGACATCTTGAGCAAGCGTAAGCTGCAAGACAAAGCCGTAACTTTGGAAGAACTGTCCGAGCAATATGATGTCAGCCGCGAACGTATCCGTCAAATCGAGGTTCGTGCGTTTGAGAAACTACAAGAAAAGATGCGCGAATTGGCGATCGAGCGCGGGATGATGAAAGCGTAAACCTATACGAATTTCACGCGCAATCCGCTGCGCTCCATTTCTGGGATTTCTAAGTCTATAAATCCTTCTGCACCAAACCCAGCAAGCCATGTACGCACGGCTTGCTGATCTTTTTTTGGCATGGCCTTATATACATTTTGGATACGTTGCATTTTCCACAAAGCAAACGGGGATGCATTACAGGTGTAATTACCACCAGCCTTTGGGATTGTGATATTTGAAATAGACCGAGGTAACATTTTGCCTTCTGCAAGATGCGCGGCAACGTCACGTGTTTTATCTAAAGTCGCTGCAATCGTTTTCAGGAAATCAGTACTGATAGCATCCATAATAGGCGCTAGAGTTTCTGGCAGTGCATCATCTTGCATCCATTGCAGATCGTGCGTGTTGTCTTTTTGCGAAATTCGCTCCACCCAAGCACTTAAATGCTTGCGCGGTGTAATCCACTCCCGCGTTGGCCATGGATCATAAGCCAAATGGGCTACAATTGGCCCCGCCAACCCAAAATCAGCGAGCGAAGGGCTATCCCCTAACAAATAACGGTGCTTTGCAAAATGAGCATCCAATGCATCCAAGTATGCAAGTGTTTCACGTTCCAATAGGGGGCATTGTTCTGGTGTCACACCAAGCGCTGGCAAATACCCCTTTAAGCCTGACGCGATCTTAGCCACTGCTTTATTTTGTATGAACTTCGGAAACCAAGGTAACAATGCAGGGCCAGCTTCCGCTTGAAACGCTGCGTAGTTTTCAGGATGGTTCCACCGCGCCATCAACGACACGGGTATCCAGTTTTCATCTGCCCAAGTTTCCAACAGATATGCTGCAAATTTTTGAACAGGGTTATCAGGCACCATTGAATTGTCTGTGTGGGATGTTTCGAACATATCAATGATATCGCTGGTGTCTTGCAACCATTCACCTGTAGGTGTGACCACCACAGGCATGACAATCGTGCGAAACCGTTTTTTGATTGACCCCGTTAACGTGAATAAATTAACTTTTTTAAACTCAAACGGAACACCTTTGTGCGTCATGTAGCACAGTAATTTCCCAGTATAATAAGACAGGTTCCAACCGTAGAGTATGAGTTTCTTTGCCATTAGAGATACTTACCAGCCAAGTACGCACGAATAATGCAGATTAAGCTATAACAGATCATTATTACTCCGATAAAACCTAATGGAAATGAAACAAAGTAAAACAACGCGAATAGCACATAAGCAATAAGCTCCATCCATTCTCCACCAATAGTTGTTGATAATTGAGAAAGAAAAGGGAGTAAGAATGCTATAATGAGGAGAATAACTCCTAGTTTAAGTGCTTCAATACCCTGTTTCATTTACTTTGATTTCCAATACAGGTTTAGTCTTCCATCGCTTCCAATTCATCAATCATAGAACTGATCAGGCTCAAACCCTTATCCCAGAACTTGGGATCACTGGCGTCCAAACCAAATGGCGCCAACAGCTCTTTGTGGTGCTTCGATCCACCTGCACGTAGCATGTCAAAATACTTTGCTTGGAAATCAGGATCACCTTCTGCGTAAACTGCATAAAGCGCGTTCACCAAGCCATCGCCGAATGCATAGGCATAAACATAGAATGGCGAGTGGATGAAATGCGGGATATAAGCCCAGAACGTTTCATAACCTTCCATAAAGTTAAATACAGGGCCAAGGCTTTCACCCTGAACAGACATCCAAATTTCATTGATCTGATCTGGTGTTAATTCACCTTCAGCACGCGCTGCATGCAGTTTGCATTCGAAGTCATAGAATGCGATCTGACGCACAACCGTGTTGATCATATCCTCAACTTTGCCCGCCAGCATACGTTTGCGTGACGCTTTATCAGGGGCTGCATCCAGCAATTTTCGGAATGTCAACATTTCACCAAAGACAGAGGCGGTCTCTGCCAAAGTCAGCGGTGTCGAAGATAATAATTCACCTTGCTCTGCCGCAAGTACCTGATGCACGCCGTGACCCAATTCATGCGCCAGCGTCATCACATCACGTTGTTTGCCAAGGTAATTCAGCATCACATAAGGATGCACTGTCGTCACAGTCGGATGGGCAAACGCACCAGGCGCTTTGCCTGGCTTTACAGCCGCATCAATCCAACCTTTGTCGAAAAACGGCTCTGCGATCTTTGCCATTTCAGGATCAAAATCAGCATAAGCTTCCATAACTGTTTTGCGCGCATCATCCCAGCCAATCGCTGTTTCATCACTGTCGGGCAGGGGCGCATTGCGATCCCACATTTCTAAGTTATCCAAGCCCAACCATTTCGCTTTCAACGCGTAATAACGGTGCGATAATTTCGGATAGGCCGCCACAACCGCATCGCGCAACGCTTCAACAACTTCTGGTTCCACATGGTTTGACAAGTGACGCCCTGATTGCGGGGTTGGCAAACCGCGCCAGCGATCTTCGATCTCTTTTTCTTTGGCCAATGTATTAGTGATACGGGCAAACAATGAAATGTTGTCTTGGAACACTGCAACTAGTGCCTTTGCACCCAATTCGCGCTTTGAGCGGTCTGCATCTGATAGCAAATTCAACGTGGCTTCCAAGTTCATCTCTTCGCCGTCTACATCAAATGTCAGCCCCGCCATTGTTTCATCAAACAAACGGTTCCAAGCCGTTGAACCAACCACAGATTGGTCATGCAGGAATTTTTCCATTTCATCGGACAATTGATACGGCTTCATCGCCCGCATTTGATCCAAGATCGGTTTGTAACGCGCCAGATCAGCATTCTCTGCAACCATTGCATCCAGCTTATCGTCATCAACGCGGTTCAGTTCCAATGAAAAGAACACCATTGCAGTGGACATATCCGTAATGTCACCCTGCATATCGGCCATGAACTTACCACGTCCAGCATCCGTGGTGTTTTGGTAATATCGCAAACCTGCATAGGACATGATACGCCCCATGATGTTTTGGATTTTTTCGTACCGCTGAATGCATTCCAACAAACCTGCTGCATCTAGGTCAGCCAATTTACCTTCGTAATCTGCTGCAAAGGACGGGCATTCCTTGCTCAACCAATCCATATCTTTGCTAATCTCTGGCCCATCTTCGCTTGGGTAAAGGTCGTCCAAATTCCATTCTGGCAAATCTCCCAAACCATCGGCACTTGTGCTGTCACGTACATCGCGCGGCAGATCGGGTTTTGGCATAGTGAATGGGTTAAACATGGGCGAGTGCTCCTAAGAAAATCTGTGTTGAAAAAAGATGTAAGCCGTTCAGTAGAGAAGGGAAAGCCCCGATCACGGATATGTTTGCCAAAATGCAATAAGAGCCACATTACTGCGGCTCTTATTATGTCTATTTATTTAATGACGCTCTGTATTCAGGGACAGTAAGGGCACCGATACCCCAACTTTCCAAAGCGACTTCATCAATGACAACGAAAGTTGATGTTGGTGGTTTTCCCAAAACATCTTCTAATAACTCTGTCACACCACGAATAAGTGCTGCTTTTTCTGCATCAGAAGGGCCAGTACCATCTGGCCCTCCTTCTTTTGTTACTTTTATATTTACATAAGGCATGTGCTAGTCCTCTTGGGGTTTATAGGTGAAAATTTTAGACATGATTTGCCATGTCTCATCGGTTTTGATTAAGGTTAGAAAATCTAGGTAATCACGCCTCATCATGGACATACGCGCTCTTACGAACGCCATATCTGCCCCACCAAATGTGATGGTCTCAATGACATCATTACGAGGGTCATTATTTTGCGAAGGTGGCGTACGTTTACTGACAGCATCAAAATACTCAGTGACGGAAAAATTCATGTAATTGTTTTCTGTTATATTTACATAACGTGCATCAGGGTGAAAAACCTTTGCCAATATCTTTGTATCCGCATGGTATAATCCATCAAAATACAACTGCATCGCTTCCAGAATTGCTGCCGTGTCGCGCGCGCTGGTCATTATCCCATCAAGCCTTCTGCTTGCATGGCTTTTTGCGCACTTGGACGACTGCCAACACGTTCCACATAAGCCGCAATATTTGGCCATGCATTCAAGTCTATGCCTACGAAATTAGCCCAATTGCAGACAACAAATGTATAGGCATCCGCAACACTGAACTTATCTCCCAGCAAATACGGTTTATCGTTGCCAATTTGTGTTTCAAGATAATCCATCTTTTCAACAACATTTGCTCCAGCTTTTTCTTTGTCTTCATCTGTTGCTGTGCCCGAAAAAAACGGACCAAAAGCTTTGTGTAATTCTGAGGCCGTATAATTTAAATGCTCTTGTAAACGTGCACGTGCGATTGTGCCCATAGGGGGGGCTAAATCCGCTTTTGGGTTTTGATCAGCGATATACTGTAAAACAGAAGCGCCTTCACTTAGAAGAGTACCATCATCCAATTCTAGGGTAGGCACATAACCCTTAGGATTGATCTTGATATAATCTTGTCCCGTTTCTGTACGGCCCGCATCGGTATCGACACTTTCGATATCAAATGTGGCTTCGACTTCGTTCAAGATGATATGAGAGGCCAAAGAACAAGCGCCAGGTTTGTAAAACAGTTTCATTTGCATTTCCTTTCCGTTTGGAAGTTTGAGTGGATATGCTTTGTCTAAAATAAATAATGATCCAATAATAATATTGAATAATAATTTAAATGATCTAATTTAATAATCATTATTTTGAGGTGATATATGACGTATGAACAACTGGTTGTATTAAATGCGATCGTCACAGAGGGCACATTTCGGGGTGCTGCTGAACGTTTAAACAAATCACAATCTGCGATCAGTCATATGATTAAGAAACTGGAAGAGCAGATCGATATCGTCTTGCTTTCACGCGAAACATATCGGCCCAAACTTACAGCGCAGGGCGAAGTGTTTTACAGACAAGCCACGCGCGTCATGCAGCAAATGCAGCAGTTAAATAATACAGCAAAAGGGCTAAGCGCAGACCACGAAGCAGAAGTACTCATCGCGGTGACAGCGACATATCCTTTAACGAATTTATTAAAGATAATAGGCGAGGTTTCTGCTGATTTCCCCAGCACACATATTCGGCTTGCAAGGGAAAGTATGGGCGGCCCCATTGAACAGCTTTTACGTAATGATGCCGACATCATCGTTGCCAAAATGGATGGCGTGCCCGTTGAGCAGGTTGAGGCAGAACCTATATCATCCGTCGCAATAGGCCCTGTTGCCCATCCAGACTTTGAACCCAGTCGTACGAAACACATGAAAACAATCAGCGAAATGCAAAGTTATGTCCAAGTTGTGGTCGCAGACAGCAGCAGTGGCGCATTTGAACAAAGTCGTGGGTTATTGCCAGGCGGGTTGCGATGGACAGTTTCAGATTTCATCACCAAAAAAGAAATTCTCATGGCGAAAATGGGCTGGGGAGGCATTCCTGACCATCTGATTGTCGATGAAATTGCTTCTGGTGAATTGGTCTATTTGAACGTGGAAGGTTATCCTTTGGAGCGCTCCAGCCTCTATAAAATACGCCGCAGAGATCGCACATTTGGCATCGTTGCCCAAGCAATCTGGGAGCGGATGACAGCAGAAGACAATTAGGTGAACGTAAAGTCTACAGTCACAGGAAAATGGTCAGAGGCCGTGAGTAAAGCTTTGCAAAACTCGTCGTTGCCATAGCAATCAGGGTCATTAAACGGATGCCAAATTTTCCACTGGGCATTCTGCGTATCAGTAAGCTTTGGGGAAACCATGATGAAATCCAGCAAAGCGTTCAGATATGTTTTGGTTCTATGATTGTAAAACCGCGATGTGGTGGGGGCAGCACCATGGCGTGCGCGCATAGCAGCTTCGGCATGGGGTTCACGTAACGTAGCCTCTTTGGGCTTCTTAACACCCATAACAATCTCTACACCTGATTGACCAAATAGTTTTTCATATTCATCCAAACCAGGGCCATCATTAAGATCACCTAAAACCATTAAATTCTCACCATCATTCAGATGATCATCCACCCGTTGGCGCAACCAAATACATTGCGCCAATTGCTTGCGGCGGTTCGAAATGGATATGCGCACGGCATCCTTTTCATTCTTGGCCCCATGCGGTGCTTTGGATTTGGCGTGAACACCTATCATACGTAATTCTGGCCCGTCATTCGGCAATACAACCAATTCCAATGGCGGCTTGGAAAAAATAATCTTATCTGGTGCATCATCCACATCGACATCCAGCCGGAACACTCCATCAAAACGTGGGGCATTGCGTGCGCCATCTGTCGTTGTTTCGCGTCCCTGTGGATCGTGATAGGCGTCCATCTTTGTCGGGTCATATAAAAATGCAATTTCTTGCATTGTATCATTGGTAAAACCAACAACAGCTTTGTTCTGACGCAATCCAAAATGCTTGGCGAAATTTTCTAAAGCCACGACAGAGGATTGCCCTACACCCGAATTAGGCGCTTCGATCACCATAATGCCATCAGCATCAAGGGATTGGAAAACCGTACCTAAGGCCTCTATCTGCTGTTGTCTTGTCACATCGTGACGACCAGACCAGCTGTGGTCGATGATCAGTTGGTTATTGTCGTCAAAAAGCTTTGCGAACCATTCAACGTTATAAGTGGCAAAGCGCATCAAGCATCCTCATGTATGTCACAGATTTCATCCCATGCTTTATTGATCGCGATCATACGGCGTGTGGCCAATTTAACGGCCTCTTCTGGCAAACCATGCGCAATCATAACATCTGGGTGGGTTTCGCGGATTTTTTGACGCCAAACATCGTGAATTTCATCATAAGACATATCAGGTGTGACACCCAAAACCTGATACGCATCTGGTGGATGATCGGGGATAAAGCGCGTTTTGAAACTGCGATAAGTCACATCGTCAATCTCAAAGATTTGCGAGACTTGATGCACATAATCATCTTCGGCTGGATGATACCGGCCATCCGCCATTGCGATATAAAACAAGCCTTCCAAAAGATCGGCCAGAATATCGCTTTCTTTATCAAACATCTTTGCGATTTTTTGCGCATAGACTTCATAGCCAGCCACATCTTGGCGTGCCAAATTGAAAACACGCGCGGCTTCTTTTTCGTCTTTCTTGGCCACTTGGAAAAACTGTCTGAATGCAGCCACCTCATCGCGTGTGACAACGCCGTCTGCCTTGGCCATCTTTGCCCCCAGACCGATTACAGCAATCGTAAAAGCCAAGCTTTTTTCAGGTGGTGTTTGCAGTTTTTCCAATATGGAAGACAGACTTTCCCCTGCCGCTAACGCGGAAATAGCCTCGGATATTTTGACCCAAATGGACATTCTAAAATCGCCTTTTCAAATTCTATGGCAAAAGCCGTTACAGGAGTTTTTGCATCAAAACCAAGTCGTGCCAACGTCCAAATTTAAAACCCGCCTGTTTTATGTCGCCAACCGTCTGATAACCGATGGCTTCATGGAACTTTATGGATTGCGCGTTGTTGCTGTTAATCCCGCCGACAAATGTATGAACACCATTTCGTTTCGCGTAATCTTCAAGAATTTGCATCATCTGTTTTCCTGCACCTTTGCCCTGTACCGCAGGAACCAACATAATGGAATGTTCCATCGAATGCGCGTACCCAGGGCCATTTCGAAAATCGCCATAGGTGGCAAAGCCGATAATTTGATCTTCATCCTCTGCCACGAAAAACGGTCGCCCAAGATCGGCTTTGTCTAATAAAACTGCACTGATTTGGTCACGCGTCTTCAAATCGGTTGTAAATGTCACATCGGTATTTGTGATCAGATCATTCCAAATGGCAACAATGCCGTCCACGTCGTCCTGAGTTGCTTGTCGTATATCCACGTTCAAATATCCTTTGGTCTTTTATATCTTGATATGTGTCACGTATTTTTCAAGAGCCAATATTGTGCAGATACCCCTTAGAGCCGTTTCAAGTTGACTTCCCCCCGTCAACCCGCTCAATTGCGCGCAACACGGAGATTATTATGAAGTTTAATATTTTAGGAAACACTGACCTAAAAGTCAGTGAATTGTGCCTAGGGTCGATGACATGGGGTACGCAAAACACCACAGACGAAGGTCACGCTCAGATCGATATGGCATTAGATTACGGGATCAATTTCATAGATACAGCGGAAATGTATCCTGTGAACCCACTGACCAAGGAAACCCAAGGCGATACGGAACGCGTTATCGGGAAATGGTTCGCCAAAACAGGTCGCCGCGAAGATGTGATATTGGCAACGAAAGTATCAGGTTCAGGATACAGGAACGTGCGTGATGGCGCACCTATTTCGCGCGAAACCATCCATGCAGCTGTAGAAGCATCACTGAAATCCTTACAAACGGATTACATCGACCTGTATCAACTGCATTGGCCAAACCGTGGGTCATATATGTTCCGCCAGAACTGGAACTATGATCCAACAGGTCAAAACAAAGCCGAAGTTTTGGAACATATGGGGGAAGTTCTGGAAACCATGCAAGGCTTGGTGGATGCGGGCAAAATCCGCCACTTTGGCCTGTCCAACGAAAGCACATGGGGCACGGCGCAATGGTTGCGTGTGTCTGAGGAACGCGATTTGCCACGGGTGCAATCCATCCAAAACGAATACAGCCTGTTGTGCCGTTTGGCGGATACCGATTTGGCAGAGCTTTGTCATAATGAGCAGGTTGGTATTCTATCCTTTTCACCTTTGGCCGTCGGTTTGCTGACTGGTAAATATAAAGGCGGCACGGTTGTACCAGAAGGATCACGCATGTCGATTGGTCCAGACTTAGGGGGACGTATCACACCACGTATTTGGGATGCGGTTGCAGCTTATGAAAAGATTGCGGATGATCACGGCTTGAACGTGGCACAAATGGCCTTGGCTTGGTGTAATACGCGCCCGTTCATGACGTCATCGATTTTCGGGGCAACATCGCTGGAACAATTGGATGTGGCACTGAAATCGACTGAGATCGCACTCAGCGACGAAGTCATGCGCGATATCGCTGCCGCGCATAAAGCGCATCCGATGCCGTATTAAATGCAACTCTGGATTCCCATAACGATCTTTGCAGCATTCGCGCAAAACCTGCGCTTTATGCTGCAAAAACACCTGAAGGCAACGAAACTGACCACTGGTGGGGCAACATTCGCCCGTTTTGTCTTTGCTGCACCTTTGGCAGTGCTGACTGTGCTTGTGCTGTCTCAGTTCGGATGGGACATACCAAAACCCACAAGCATGACATGGGTATATGTCCCCATCGGTGGTTTGGCACAGATTACTGCTACCATGCTGGTGGTCGCACTTTTTGCCGAACGCAATTTCGCCGTAGGGATCACATTAAAGAAAACCGAAACTATGCTGACGGCACTCTCAGGCATGGTCGTGTTGGGCGATAAAATCACCTTTGGCGCCTTCGTCGCTATTTTCGTGGGCTTGATCGGTGTGATCCTCTTATCTGACCCGCCCAAAGGCGAAGGGCTGACATGGAAACAGCGCATCTTTAACAAAGCATCAGGTTACGGCGTTGGGGCAGGGGCAATCTTTGCGGTTTCTGCCGTATGTTATCGCGGAGCATCGCTATCCTTAAGCGATGGTGACTTTATCATCCGCGCCATGCTGACACTCGCTTTCGTAACCGTCTTCCAATCCATCGCAATGGCGCTATGGCTGCGCTGGCGTGAGCCGGGTGAAATCACACGCGTTCTGAAAGTCTGGCGTGTGACAACCTTGGTAGGGCTGAGTGGCGTCTTAGGGTCAGCAGGGTGGTTTATGGCGTTCACTCTGCAAAATGCAGCATATGTGAAAGCTTTGGGTCAAGTAGAGCTGATTTTCACCTTCATGGCATCGTATTTGTTTTTCAAAGAACGCAGCACCAAACGAGAATTGTTTGGCGCGGGCTTAGTTGTACTGAGTATTCTATTGCTGGTTCTGGCAGTGTATTAAACGATCAACCTTGAATGCGCCTAATCGCAAAACTTTGGCTTTCTGTTGGATCAAGGGTGATGTGCACCAACTCCCATCCCTCTTGAACACAGAACTCATGCACGGCTTCAATCACGCCATAGCGGTTGGCGGATTTCCAATTGCCCATCTTATAATCATGCCCGGCTAAAACACCGTCATCTTTCACTTTAGGCGCCCAAGCGTGCAACTCAGCTTTGGTCGTGCCATAGGAATGATCGGTGTCGATATAGACAAAGTCGAAAGTGCCATCCGCAAAATCACGGTATGCTTCAAGCGAAGAACCGCGTGTGATTTGTACTTGCCCCGATGAAAGTTCATCAGAAAATTTTGCCTGCACATCTTTGAATTTCTGATCGTTGTATCGATCAGATTCCCAAATATCGACCAGATGCAAAACCTTTGGGGACATGCCATCCAAAAGGGTTCTGGAAAATGCACCTTCATCTACACCCAATTCTGCGACAACACCTACCTTTGGCATCAAAGACACCATGGCGGCCCGATCCAAAACCGCGTGGCAGTTTTGCACATGCTGCGGTTGTAATTTCACACGTGGAATTTCCGCATCTGCTTTTGTGCGAAAATACCGCCCTGGTTTGTCTATAAGTTTGATGGTCTTAAAGATCGGGCGACGGATAAAATACGGCGATTTGCGGTAAAGCTGACCAATAAGGGTTGCCAGTGTCATTATAATGTTCTTCCCGCAGTGTGTTTAACTGATATGTCTATATGGGAAGTGGCGATGTGCGGCAAGTAATGCAATGATAAGTCACGTTATTGGGAATGCGAAACTATAAAGTATGTATTGATCTCAAGCCCGAAATAGGATCTGCGAACGTCTACTACTCTTCACATATCCAAACAAAACTACCTTCGGTTATGGTTGGTGGGGTGGATATTGTTTTTAAGGCGCTTTGTGCAGCTTCAAATGTATTCATTTCAATTAATAACTTATGAGCTAGATTTTTAAGGTTAGCCTCTTGAGGAGTTGCATCATTACATGCTTTGTGTCTATCCGCGAATACATCTTCGTAGTTATTGTCTTTAGTAAAAACTGTACTTACGTAGTTTTTTGAACAGTTCGTAAGCTTGTTAAAGTTTTCTAATTGTTGCAGCGTGACCATATGGTATTCGCCAAGAAGGCGTGTTTCTGGTGTGCGGCAGTATTTGTCATAAGTTTTCATAAAGGACAAAAGGCTAGCGAGCTCTTCCACTTGTCCAGAATTTGCATACTCTTGAACGCTAATGGTAAGTTCTTTTGTAAGCTGGTTAACTCTGTCTCTAACATTAGGGTCTTGTTCAGCTTTCAACGGTGTACAAAATACAAACAGACCGACAGCGATATATAAAAATTTCATTGATAAGAACCTTATATAAATTTTCTAAATTCAATAGGATAATTTTGTCTATTTTATGCTGTAACCATATGCCCGCTTAAACTGACATCGCAAGCATTTATAACTCGTAAAACAAAACCCCGCCAACCAATAGGGTGACGGGGTTCAATTTCTAACGATACAAAACGCGATCAACGCTTGTCGTAATACAGTCCAACAACGTGTTCTGCTTCTGCAAAGAACAGCCAGCGTGATACGAACAATCCGATTACATGCGAGATCACAAGAACCGCTGCGCCGATGTGGTGCACTTCCATGAATGCCATCACGAAGATTGGCAAGACACCCAAAAACAGTGCTGCAATTACGCGTAATTTCATAGCGTGCTTGCGGCCGATCTTGTGGATCATTTCTTTGGTCAGATAGTTTTCACCAGAGTGTGGGCTTTCCAACAGGCGTACTTTGCCCAAGTGACCCAAAGATGTGGCTGTTTCAATCGTATGACCAGCCTCATCAAAGCGTTTATCGCCTTGCACCCAAGCGTAGATTTGGAAACCAGTTAGGAATACGATCAAAACCAACGCTGCAGTCATTTGGCCTGCCAAAAGCGCGCCGCCAGCCAATGAATACATCACGTATAGCACAGGTGTAGAGCTCATGTTCCAGCGCGGCACAGTTTTCATTTGACCGTAGATCATAGATGTACAGATCGCTGTGATCAGGCTTAAAGCAGCGCCCAAATACCCTAATGGTGCGATTTTGGTGTCAAAGAAGATCACCAATAGGGCGTATAGGCCCATCACCATAAGGGCCAAAACAGCGAATACACCTTCACGGCTCAACCATGATGTGCGCCATTGTGAAAACGCTTTCCAAGCACGCTGTGGGTTACCAAGGTGGAAAGTTGATGAAATCAAGCCGCCCACAGCCAAGGCAAATGCGATGAAAAAGAAAACGAAGGCTGTCCAACCTGTAACATCAGGAAAGTTCAGGCCTAGGAATGTTAACAAACCAAAGCCCATACCAGACAAGCATGTGAAAATTATAACGGATGGTGCGGGATGCATATCAGATAGCCTCCAATGCTTTATCAAGCCAACCAAGTAGGCCTTTAGGTGTGTCTGCAACCGGCTCTAAGAACGGTGCAAGGATATCGATGTCGCCATCTGTTTGAATGTCTGCCTTTGGACGTGGTGGTAGGTAACGGTTTACAGGTTTTGTGTCCTGATCTTCCATCAATACCAAACCGCCGCGTTCTGCGGACATTTTTGAAACGTTGCTTTCTGGATCGGCGAAATCACCAAAGTGACGTGCATTTGCAGGACATGTGCGTACACATGCAGGTTCGCGGTCAATCTCTGGGATATTTTCGTTGTAAATACGGTCCACACACAGGGTACATTTTTTCATAACCCCTTCTTGTGCGTCCAATTCACGGGCACCGTATGGGCAGGCCCATGCACACAGACCACAACCGATACAGTCGCTTTCATTCACCAAAACGATACCGTCTTCGGCACGTTTATAGCTGGCACCTGTTGGGCAGACAGTCACACATGGTGCGTCTTCACAGTGCAAACAGGACTTTGGAAAGTGCACTGTTTGCGCTGGTGTTTCAGGGGCTTTCACTTCGAATGTGTGAATGCGGTTCAGGAATGTGCCAACTGGGTTTGCGCCATAAGCGTCTTGGTCACCAAGCGGTGCACCATAGTTGGATGTGTTCCATTCTTTACAGTTGATCACGCAGGCATGACAGCCCACGCAAATATCCAAATCGATGGCAAGGCCAAGCTTTTTGGGTGTTGATGCTGGAAGAGCCGTCATTAGAATTCCTCCCCATAGGCGATATCTTTTGGACCTTGTCCAACTGGCGACGCTTGAGCAGGCATATGTGGCTGGCTGATCTGGTCTTCGGCTGGCGCTTTTTCAATTTTAACACGCAAGTCATACCAAGCGGCTTGACCTGTGATCGGATCAGAGTTTGACCACCGTAAACCGTCACCTTTTGGTGGCAGTAATTCGTGGATCAAGTGGTTTAACAAGAAGCCTTTTGTGGTCTCAGGTGCATTTTCACCCAAGGCCCATGCGCCTTTGCGTTTACCAATTGCGTTCCATGTCCAAACTGTTTTCGGGTTCAACGCATCCATACGCACCACTGGCACTTTGATTTTACCGTGATGAGATGTCAGATACGCCCAATCTCCTTCGTTAAAGCCATGCTTTTCGAACACGTCACCAGAGACATACAATGGGTTTGTGCCGTGGATTTGGCGCAACCATGCGTTCTGTGAGCCCCAAGAGTGGTACATAGCCGCTGGACGTTGTGTCAGTGCGTGCAATGGATATTCTTCGCAATCCACACCTTGCTCTTCGAACGGCTGCCACCATGTTGGGAACGGGTCCATACATGTCAGAAGCTGCTCGCGCAAATGTTCTGGCGGTTGAATGTCGCCTTTGCCTTCCGCTGCCAAACGGAACTTCGCCATAGGCTCGACATATAAGTTGAACAAATAGGGTGATGGCTTGTCGAACAAACCACGTTCCACAGCCCAGTCTTGGTAGGCTTTGTTCCATGGTTTAAAGAACATTGCTTCTTCTGGAATATGATCCATGTAGAAGCCACCGTTTTCGATGTATTTGTTGATTTGCTCAGGATTAGGTTCACCGCGACCAGAGCCGCTGCCGTCTTTGTTACGCCAACCCGCCAATGGGCCAACACCTGGACGACGTTGGTGGTTTACCATGTAATCCGCGTAATCTTTATAAAGCGCGTCGCCGTTTTCATCAACGAAACCTGGTAAGCCAAGTTTAGCACCCAATTGGATCACAACTGTTTGGAACCCGCGCACATCACGGTCAGGCTCTACAACTGGCCAACGAATACTGTCACACATCGCTTCTGGTTCAGAAATCGGACGATCCAACAATGAAATACAGTCGTGACGTTCCAGATATGTTGTATCTGGGAAGATCAAGTCAGCGAAGGCCACCATTTCGGATGAATACGCATCGGAATAGATGATATGCGGGATTACGTAATCGCCATTTTCATCTTTGTCCGTCAACATGTCCATCACACCGCGCGAGTTCATGGAAGAGTTCCATGACATATTCGCCATATACATGAACAAAGTGTCGATCTTATACGGATCACCCGCGTGAGCATTGGAAATAACCATATGCATCATACCGTGTGCAGACATTGGGTTTTCCCAAGTGAACGCTTTGTCGATACGAATGGCTTTGCCCGTTGCATCCAGCGCCAAATCCTCTGGACCGCGTGGGAAGCCAAGGTGTGGGCCGTTCAATGGACCACCTGGTGTCACCATCGAATGCGGTGTTGGGTGAATGTCCACTGATTTTGGGTAAGGTGGCTTAAAGCGATAACCGCCTGGAACCTCAACAGAGCCCAAAATGATTTGCAGCAAGTGAATGGCACGACAGGTTTGGAACCCGTTTGAGTGTGCTGAAATTCCGCGCATACCGTGGAATGACACTGGGCGACCAATCATCTTGTCATGCTTTTGGCCACGCCAGTCTGTCCAAGGTTGATCGATAACGATCTCTTCTTCAAACGCTGTATGTGCAAGCTCTGCTGCCAAACGGCGGATTGTTTCCGCAGAAATGCCACAACGTTCTGCCACTGCTTCTGGTGCGTAATCCTCTGACAAGTATTTCTCTGTCATCAATTGGAACACAGGAGTATATTTCGTGCCTTTATGCGTCACTTCACCAGTGAACGCTGGCTTAACACCTTTCTTAGTTGCAGAAACTGGCTTGCCAGTCTTGCGGTCTGCAACCATGAATTCGCCTTTGGTATCACGCAGCAACAAACCGTGCTCGTCTGATGCTGGATCCATATTCACCAACATCGGTGCGTTTGTGTAACGCATCAGATACTCAAGATCGACTTTACCAGCTTTCAGCAACACATGAATCATGGACAGAACAAACAAACCGTCAGTCCCTGGAGTAATACCCACCCATTCATCTGCAATCGCATTGTAGCCAGAACGCACAGGGTTCACGCCAACGATTTTCGCACCGCGTTCTTTTAACTTAGAAAGACCTGTTTTGATTGGGTTACTGTCGTGGTCTTCGGCAACACCAAAGATCATAAACATCTTTGTGCGTTCCCAATCTGGCGCGCCAAATTCCCAGAACGCGCCGCCCATGGTGTAAATACCAGCAGCCGCCATGTTCACGGAACAAAAACCACCATGTGCGGCATAGTTTGGCGTACCAAAGTTTTGCGCCCACATACTGGTCAATGATTGTGATTGGTCACGGCCTGTAAAGAAGGCTAATTTCTCTGGGGCTTTCTCGCGCAGCGGCTTCAACCACTTTGTTGCGATCTCATACGCTTCGTCCCAGCTGATCTCTTCAAACTTACCCTCGCCACGTTCGCCAACACGCTTCATAGGCGCTTTCAGGCGGGCAGGGGAATAGTGTTGCATGATGCCGGCAGAGCCTTTGGCACAAAGCACACCTTTGTTGATCGGGTGGTCGCGGTTACCCTCAATATATTTAACTTTACCATCTTTCATGTGCACGTTGATGCCGCAACGGCAAGCACACATGTAACAAGTGGTTTTACGAATTTCGTCCGACACTTCTGGTGAAGTATCTAAATCTGGCTGGTGATGATTCATTAGCGAGGTCTCCCTTAGGGGGGACTATAGCCAAAATCGGATTTTCTGCCACTCGAAAGACAAAATGGGTTTTGTGTTCGGGTTGCATAAAACTCCTTTCGGGTTTTGTGAAAGAAGGGACGTAATAATTATATAAGTCGTAATCCTTTGGGCGATCTAGGGACGCAACATCGCCCAAAGGATATATGCAAGGTATCCTAAAAACGATACCCCACACCCAGACCGACGATCCACGGATCAATATCAATTGATGCAGGAGTAGCGGCCCCCGTGACCGTCGCGTCCAAGTTCAAAAACAGTTTTTTGACGTCAAAGTTAACCGACCATTTGTCGTCGATGGCATAATCGACACCTACTTGTAGGGCCAAACCAAAGGAACTGTCCCAATCATCCACGCTGCCAATGGCTGATGTTGGATCGCTGTCGATCACGGTTGTATAGTTCACACCTGCACCCACATAAGGTTTCCAAGCCCCCATGGGGTGGTGATATTGCAAGGTCAATGTTGGTGGTAACAGCAATGCATTGGTGATTTCTGTGCCGCCCAATTTCACATCATGTGGTGTGACAGCCAGAATAAGCTCCATCGCAATATTGTCGTTAAAGAAATATGTGAAATCCAATTCTGGCACGATGGAATCGTCAACAGTCAGTGCGGCAGGTGCACCGCCTACAGTGGCATTACTTTCATCAGGCAACACACCCAAAGCACGACCACGGATCAGCCATTTTGTCCCTTTCCATGCATCCTCTTTTGAGAAATTTGCAGAACTGTCGCCTGCAAATGCAGGTGTTAAACCTGTGCTGCAAAGCACTGCTGCGGTTAATGGTAAAAGGAAGCTGTGTTTCATTTTTCTCTCCAGTCGTTGTCTACTGAAAGGTATAAATGAAGCCACTGATATGGCTGTTGATCTGGATCAATATTGCTTAGCTGATTTTGCAAAGCGGCTATGCATTCCGCGCATGGAGCGTACGCATAGATAAAAGGGTATTAACACTTTGCAGGGTATAACTATTCTCGCTAGCAAAAGTGGTTCATGGGTTTTCAAAGGGCGAGTAACAGCGTCAAATACGAAAACCACCGAAACAACGTTTTATTAGGTGCAGGGCTTTCAACCCTGTTCAGGCATTATACCACAATCAGGTGGCGCCACCTTCCTTATAACTTACACAAACCCAAGAAACGCAAAACCCCGCCAGCCAGATGGCTGACGAGGCCTAAAGCAGTATATATATATGGCGTTACTTACATCTCGTAATGTAAGTTTAGAACTGACCTTGCAAACGCATATTTGAAGCTTTTGCCAATGCCTCATTCTCTGTAACTTGTTCAAATGTGGCACGCCCAATAGCAATACCAGTCGTAATACGACAATTTACATATGATGTTGAACCTGGAGACAGAGTGATCGCAGATGTTCTTTTGGTTTCAGTTGTTGATGAAATTGTGTGCTCACCAGCAGGAAGATCCACAGCAATCACTGTACCTGGAGTACATCTGCCTGTTTCACGACCGTTTACAAAGATTTTTGGTTGTACAGCGAGCCCAAGATATGAGCTTCTATAAATAATTAAACGTGACTTGTTTGATGCAAGTGCAGGAAGCGAAGCGAGTGTTGCTTTTTTCGTTGACGCTTTTGCGACTGTTGATTGTCCAGTTGCAGCCGTTGTTGTTGCTGGTTTTGCCGCTGGTTTATCCTCGGTCGTTGGCGCACAAGCTGCAACGCTCAAAATAAGACATGCAGTCATTGTTTTCGTCATAGTAAAAGACATCTGAATATATTTCCCTCTATAGTATTATTGTTTCTTAATGTTTAAAAAGTTTTGTAAAATCAACAGTTATTAACCTTTTTCGTCATAACTAAAGGGTATCATTAACGAGATCGATAAACTGTGAGATTCAGGGCTTTCAACCCTGTTCGGCTTTATATCCACATATGGGTGGCACCACCTTCTTATAATCTTACAAACCCTACAAAACGTAAAACCCCGACAGCCAGAACGGTAGACGGGGTAAAAGTTGTGTCATGTATTGATTATTAATGCAACTTCGGCGGGCTTTTGTAATTTGCCTCCGCCATTAAAATCCCTTCACTCTTTGGGTGCTGTTTCACACGCACAGGTGCTGGCATCTGCGGACGTGTCGCTTCCCATTCACCCGCGTCATAAATCTCATCCAAGCTCAGACCAGAGCGCGCAAGGATGTAATCTTCGACCTGTGGCATCGCCTCCAAGAAAGACAAATGCAGCGGCGTCGGCTCTGGCATGGTTTTGCTGTCCACCAAACCTTCATCATTCACAGTTGCACCAGAGGCCGCCAAAATCTCGGCGATTGACATATCGCGCCCATCAGGCAGAATAAACCGCGCGCCAATCCGCACACGCCCCTGATCGCGCACATGCAAGCCATCTTTGCCCATCTCACCAATCGCCAACAGCACGAACTGATCCTCATAAGAGCCCACAGCACAATTCGTATTCACCCGTACCAAAGACCCATCGGTTTTAACCACCGCACCGTCCGAACGAATGATATCAATCATCGGCACATGCTGCCCTTTGAACGCGCCATCGCCACACAGCGTGACGTGACCAAGTGTGACCATCAACCCATGCACATTCAAGATATGTTTCACTTGGTTCTGGAAGGTCTTCGTCACCCGCCCAGGCACAAGCTTGCCCGTTTCGTCATAGGACATCACGATGTCATCAGGTGTGATATCTTCGATGTTCTTGGTAGTGCCGTCGAACATGGTGATTTGGGTGCCAGCGAGGAAGCATCTTTGCTCATTTAACGCACCAGACGCAATTAATTCCCGTAAACCTGATAAATTTACTAGATTAGGGTCACTATGTGCTCTTATTGCATCTAAGTTTAGCAAGTATTCTTGTGCAATATCAGTATTGGCAATATCTATATTATATTCACCGTTCTCATTTATTGCGTTATCTCTAAGTGAGTTTAAGAAATCCTCTCCGACATTATAAAAATAAACTGAAAAAGCTTGCTGCTCCTCACTAGATAACGTGTCCCAATTAGCTACATTTGAAGCTCCCCAATTAAATCCTTTTTCAATCATAAGAGATGAGAATTTAACCGTTGCATTGTTAAAGGTCGTGTCAAGGTCGAGTGCTAACTTACTATAATCTGTGTTATACTGTTTCAGACCTAAAGGGTCAGAATTAGGATATGCCTCGTTATAATCATTTAATAGACCGATTGCGGTGTATATTTGAACATTACCCACGCCTACATCTAATAGAATAGGATTGGAAAGCTTATTTAATTCATTACGCTGCTGTGGTGAAAGCTGATTAATTTCATTGAATTCTTGTAAAAGGTCAGCGTGGTTTGAGTTTAAGAAAAAAGACGCATTATCACCTAATGCTTGCCAAAATATGTCAGATCCACTTTCGAAACGGTCATTGTATTCTTCTAAAATTGCTCCAATAGCTGCGTCTGAATTTATCCCCAATATTGCAGATGTTTGACTTGCGGATAAGCTATAAAGGTCGACTAATTGTAAGATATCGTCATTATAAATCATTGGTGTTTCTTCTGACATTTTAACCTCTCAAATTCCTTGAATAGTATTAAATATATACATTGTACCAATAGCTATTATAATTGATGAAATTTCAATTAATTGAGACTTTTTTTCATTCCTTATAAGTCTTGGTATATAATAGATAGAGATTATAAAAATAATGAGGCTTGGCAACAATAATGTTGAGAATAAAAATAATAATGCTTTGGTCGCTCGACTAAAATGAGCAAATATATCAGATGCGTCATGTTTCGGTACTAATATATCGTAAGATATACTGATAATAATTAGGCCGATAATGAGTACGCTTAAATAGTATAAGAGTAATATGAGTTTCCGCATAAAAAACACGTTCATTTAGGTTATTTTTAGGGCGCATGTGATATCCATGCACCCCTTGTATTATTCACTCAATATAGCCGCCAAAGCTACGGACGCCAAACGTGCCGCTGCAGGATCTGCGCGACTTGTTAAAAGTATCGGAACCTTTGCCCCCATCACGACGCCAGCAGCGCAGCCGCCTGATAGGTAGACCAGTGATTTGAACAAAGCGTTGCCGCTGACGATATCTGGTACGATGATGGCATCTGCATCACCTGCTACAGGATCGTCTGTAATGCCTTTGATGGCCACAGATTCTGGCGACAAGATCAGGTCCAACGCCAAGGGGCCAGAGAAGTGGGCGTCTTTGATATTCTCAACAGCCCAATCGCGCAATTCGCGGCCTTCACCAGAACTCGGCACTGCTGGCAACACGCTTTCTGTTGCAGACAGCATTGCCACTTTAGGTTCAGCCGTTCCCAGCTTACGCAGCAAGTCCACACAAGATGTGATCGCGGCTTTGCGTGTTTCCAAATCTGGGTTCACGTTGACAGCTGCATCCGAAATCAAAATCGGTTTGCCGCCATCAGGGTGCGAGATGTGGAATACATGCACCAAACGGTTGCCTGTGCGCAGGCCGTTGTCACGGGACAGGGCAGATTTCATGAACACGTCTGTGTGCAATTGACCCTTCATCAAAACATCGGCACGACCTTCGCCGCACGCTTGTGCTGCGGCCATGCCAGAAGCTTCTTCGCCCTCAGCCTCAATAATTTCATAGCTGGATATATCCCAGCCTAATTTGTCTGCCTCAGCCTTAATCATATCCGCCTCACCTGTGAAGATGGGTGTCATGATGCCTGCATCAGTTGCAGCTTTCGCTGCTTCCATTGGCAAAGCAGCCCCAGCACGTGCAATCGCTACGCGTGGTGTGTTTGCTTGTTTCGCCAAAGATAAAAGGCCGTCTGGTGAGACGGCCTTTGAAGTTGTTAAAAACGGGGATGTCATTGTTATCCGCGACCTTTCCAAGGAACGAGTTTGTTTTCAGCCATACGCATCAGAACGTCGATGCCGTAGCCGATGATACCAATGATGATAATACCGATAATCACGATGTCAGTAAGTTGGAACTTTGACGCAGCGATAATCATTTTACCTGCACCTTTTTCCGCCGCAACCAATTCGGCCGCAACAACAGTACCCCAACAAACACCCATCGCCACACGCGCACCTGTGAAAATCTCAGGTAGAGAGTTTGGCAAGATCACTTTCGATAGGATCTGTTTCTTGGTCGCCCCCAGCGAATAAGCCGCGTGGATTTTGGCGATGTTCACACCAGATACACCCGCACGTGCTGCAATGGTCATAATCCAAAGTGCCGCTAGGAAGAGAAGACTGATTTTACCTTGCTCACCGATGCCGAACCAAATGATGATCAGCGGGATCAATGCCAATGGTGGCACAGGACGCATGAATTCAACGATTGGCTCAAACCAACCGCGTAACCATGAATTCAGACCCATCGCAAAGCCCAAAGGAATACCGAACAGACAGCCTAATGCGAAACCGAATACAACGCGGATCAAAGACCATGTTACGTTTTCCCATAGACCAACGCCTAGGTAACCATTTTCCCAAACGTTTAGGAAACGTTTCCAAGCTTGCTCAGGTGGTGGCAAGTACAATGCTTCCATTGTAAGGCCAGATGCTGGACGTACAGACAAGCTGCCTTTGCGTGTCATAAATACTTCGCCAGCATCAATTGTAACGGCTTGGTTTGGTGCAATTGCTTGACCATTTACAGCTGTGATTTTGAAACCGTCTTCTGTACCGCCATCATCATTGCTTTGAACTTTGATGATTTTTGTACGGCGTTCTGGAACAACAATTGCATCAGATTTTGCAAAGCCAGTTGCTGTTTCTGTAAACTCAGGTTTCTTTGCCTCTTTATTAGCAGCTTCATGTACACGCACATAAACTGTTGCATCAGCCGTTTGGCCTGCTGCGTTTGTTGCTGTGTATGAGAAAGATGCATCGCCAACGAATGGTCCTGGTAGGATCGGTGGCAAAAGCTTAGAACCTGTTGCAATGCCCCAGAAAAGGAACAATGTCACAACCGCAGCAACAGATGCTGCACGATTGCCTGTGACAGCACTTTCGTCGCCGAATGTTACTGTTTTCAAGCTGGTATAACCGCGGGCTGCATCTTTGCCGCGCATATACATGTTATAGACAATGCTACAGACGCCGCTTACGGCCAAGTAGATTGCGAAGATGCCCAAGATGCCAAGGATCATCCAGAATGTTGTGCCTAATGTGGTAATGATTTCTTGTAACATTATGCGTTCTCCGTCCGACCCATGATTTCTTCTTCCATATCCCAAATCATGTTCAGGATCTCATCGCGTGTCTTGCCGAAATCTTTGTGGCGTTTGACTTCACGCAGATCAGCACCCACACCCAATTCAGCGAATGGCAATGTGTATTCTTTGTGCACACGACCAGGGCGTGGCGCCATAACTAATAGGCGTTCGCCCAATAGCAATGCTTCTTCCACGGAGTGTGTGATTAGAATGATTGTTTTGCCTGTTTTCTTCCAGATGTCCAAAACCAAGCTCTGCATTTTTTCACGTGTTAAGGCGTCCAAAGCACCCAATGGTTCGTCCATCAAGATCACATCAGGTTCGTTTGCCAAGCAACGGGCCAAGGCCACACGTTGTTGCATACCACCTGACATTTCGTAGATCATTTTTTCGCCGAATTCCTGCAAGCCAACGATGTCCAACAGCTCTTCAACTTTTGCATCGATTTCCGCTTGTGGCACGCCCTTCATTTTAGGGCCAAAGCCGATGTTCTTGGATACGTTCATCCACTCAAACAAAGCGCCGTGCTGGAATACCATGCCACGTTCTGGGCCTGGTGCTAAAATTTGATCGCCTGCAAGTGTCATAGTACCTTCTGTTGGTGCTAAAAAGCCTGCAAGAATATTGAGTAAAGTTGATTTACCACACCCAGAAGGGCCAAGAACTGACATCAGTTCGCCTTCTTTGATATCTAGATTGATGTTTTTAAGAGCTTCTACTTTGCCACCGTTTGGCAGTTCAAAAGTCATTGAAACATCATTTATGAGTAACCCCGACATAAACAATCCGTTTCTTATGAGTTTTTTAAAGAGCGGCGCAGCCCTGCCAATAGGGGGGCTGCGCCTAATTCATTTCCTATATTAGGAAATTATTACTTAGCTGCTTCTAGGAAGCTTGTGTTGATTACAGCGTTGTAATCAGAAAGCGCTTTGATTTTGCCGCTTGCTTCTAGAGAAGCTGCTGAGTCAGCTAGGTACTGAGCAACGAAGCCACCCAACCAACCGTCTGACAACTGAGCTTCCACTGTTGGGAATGCAAATACGTCAAGAACAGCTGCAGTTGCTTCTGGGTCCATACCAGCAGCTTTAGAAATGTCAGCCATCATAGGTGCACGATCTTCAGCATATTTAGCGTTCATGTCAGCAGTTACTTTCAAGAATTTTGTAAGTAGTTCGCCGTTTTCTTCACCGAAAGCTGTTGGGATTGATGTAACATCAAACACTTTACCAACCACTGCTTCTTTTTCAGCGCCTGATAGCAACACGTTACCGTGCTGTTTCATTGTGCGAAGTGAACCACCCCAACCACAAGCCATTGCAAGGTCTGTGTCTGGCTGACCGAATGCAGCAGCTGAATCAGATGGTGCCATGTCAACGATTGTTAGATCAGATTCAGCAACACCGAAGTGCTTCATCTGAGCCAAGAAGCCAGAGTGAGCAGCTGTACCTAGAGGAACCGCAACTTTCTTGCCTTTAAGATCGCCAACGTTTGTTTTGTCGATTTCTAGCTCTGAACGTACAACACAGTTGTCATTGTCAGAATATGTAACAGCGATGTCTACGATTTGTAGATCTTGACCAGCAGCAGTTGCCACTAGGAAAGGTGTTACACCTTGTGAGAAAGAAATGTGTACGTCACCAGATGCCATTGCAGCTGACATTGCAGTACCCGCATCGAATGATACGAACTTAACTGGAATACCTAGTTCTTTTGTGTAGATGTCATTTGCTTGAGCAAATTGGTTTGGTGTTGGCCATTCCAAGAAGTAAGCAACTGTTAGTTCATCCAAAGCAGATGCAGCACCAGTTGTTGCAGTTAGAGCAACAGCCATTGCTGTAAGAGTTTTTGTAAATTTCATTATTTTAGTCTCCCTGTGGTAAGCCGCTATTTTGCGGCAATTTTGGTGATCACCATCTCTATAAATTCGCAGGCTTAACAAGCAGCTTATAGGTCAGAGGTGATTCCAACACCGTGATCCTTTCAGATGAAAGGACATCTTGCCAATGGAATTTTGCATTTATAAAACGTATTTCCGACAGTGTTAAAATGCTATTTTCTTTTAAGTATTTGATTTGTAGCTGTTTTCTGTATTTTTTGATTTTGCGTAAGATTTCTTCGAAATTCGAAAACTATCATTCAGCAGGGCTAACAGTGCCCTCATTCGCGAATCCATGCATACGTTTTGCCCACTGAAGGCCAATAAAAGCACCTTTTATGCGTGGTAACAGGAACAAAGCTAAAGCTACAAAAAACAAAGAAAAAATAAGTCCCAATATAATAGGATCAGGGCGAAACATCTCGAAGGACAACATGATAAGTGGCGCTAAGATATGACCGCATATCAAAATGGTTACATAGGCAGGGCCATCATCTGCGCGATGATGGTGCAATTCTTCAGAACACACAGCACAGTTTTCGCGCACAGTTAAGTACCCCTTCATGATGGGGCCAGAGCCGCAATTCGGGCATACACCGTTCCAACCGCGCAATAGGGCTGGTTTGATTTTACGCTCATCAGTCATGTCTGTATGTGCTTTGTTTTGTTCCACGCGTACTAACTAGTATGCTTTTGGCCAAATTAAACTATGACAAGCTGCCTCGCGGCGGGATGTCGCAAATAATTTTGCTTTTTTGCGACGGAAACCCTGACACCGCCCGTATCTCTATATGTAAGCAGGTTGTATTCTGCTTGATCTTTATAGGAGCTAATTATGAATAAGTTTACAAAATCAGTTGTTCTTGGTGTTGCTGCCATTGGTTTGGTCAGTGCTGCGACAGTCGGTGTTCATGCGGCAGGTAAACACGGTATGCGCGGCATGTTTAACTTTGAAAAAGTAGACGCAGATGCAGATGGATTTATCACACAGGCAGAACTTACAACGCATCACAATGCACGCTTTACAACTGCTGATGCAAACTCGGATGGTGCTTTGACCAAAGACGAGTTGCGCACCAAAATGGAAACGCGTTTGAAAGAGCGCCAAGAGAAGACTGGCAAGACATATAGTGCGGATAAAATTGAAAAGCGTCTTAGCCGTATGATGGGTAAATTTGACACCAACAAAGACGGTAAATTAACCCAAGCAGAATTGCCAAAGCACAGCGAACGTATGTTTGAGAAACTTGATGCCGATAAAGACGGCAAAATTTCGAAAGCCGAAGTTGATGCGATGAAAAAGAAACATCGTAAAAAATCAGAAGGCTAAACCTTTGATGCAGGCCAGTGTGTCTGGCCTGTATTGCACTTAAACGTGGGCAAAGTTAAAGCTGAGGAATGATGGCTTTGGATGCAATGAATGATGTCAGTGATGACACTTTGATGGTGCTCTATGCAAACGGTGACCAAGACGCCGCGCGTGCGCTGACCTATCGCCATGCACCGCGTGTCTTATCCCTATCCAGAAGGTTGCTCTGGGATGCAACCGAAGCCGAAGACGTTGCCCAAGAAGCGATGCTGCGCCTTTGGCGCATCGCACCTGATTGGCGTAATGGCGAAGCCAAAGTTTCGACTTGGCTTTACCGCGTAACAAGCAACCTTTGTACAGACAGATTGCGCAAAAAGCGGGGGGGGGCATTGGAAGATGCTCCCCAATCTATTGATGATGCCCCCTCCGTTATTGAAACAATGACCTCAGCTGATCGTGCGAGTGCATTGCAAAATGCTATGAAGCAACTGCCCGAACGGCAAAGACTAGCGGTTACATTGCGCCATATTGATGAGCTTTCTAATCCAGAGATTGCAGATATCATGGAAATCAGTGTGGAAGCTGTCGAAAGTTTAACGGCACGCGGGAAACGAACATTGGCAAATATATTGCTAAACCAAAAAGAAACCTTAGGACTGGAATGATGACACAGAAACCAGATACAGATTTATCGGCCTTCTTTGATTCAGCAAAGGATATTGAAACGGTACCAAACGCAGCCTTTATGGAAGCCGTGATGGCTGATGCGCTTCATCAAACGCAATCGCGTGTCAAACCTGCGCCGGCACCAGAACCATGGTGGCAAACAGTCTTGGATAGCTTTGGGGGCTGGAAAGGTATCGGTGCGTTAACGGCCTGCGCATGTTTCGGTATCTATCTTGGATACGCATCTCCAGAAAATTTAAGTTACATCAATGGTATAGAGATTACTACAGACATTATAGATGAGGACAGTTTTTCGATTGCATATGATATCGAAGCATTGTTTCAGGAGGGATAAGATGAGTGAGCCTAAAAAGAGAAACTGGGTAAAGTACCTGTTGATTGTTTCGCTTGGTCTGAACCTTATTGTTGCGGGGCTTATGGTTGGCGCAAAAGTGTCAGGACACGGCCCACATAAGCGGGTTGGAATGCCAGGGTTTGGCATGCGTGGGTTTGTCCAAGCTTTGCCTCGTGATAAACGTGCTGAATTGCGTGCCCAATTTCGCGACAACCGCAGCAAGATGCGTGCAAATGGGAAAGCTATGCACAAAAGTATGGATACTATTCGTGCTGTTATTGCAATGCAGCCATTTGATGCAGAAGCATTACATACTGCCTTTACCAATCAACGTGCACAAGTTACCTCTGTCACTCAAGATGCGCAGGATGCATTTGTTAAAATCATCGCAGACATGAGTGATGCTGAGCGGGCTGAATTTGCAGAGAACCTTAACAAGCAACAGCTTCGTCACCGAGAGAAACATAAAAAGTAATACCCATGAGCTATTCCAAAGACCAAGCCGAAGTCGCCGCCATTCAAGCGCTGGGATGGCTGTCTAATCAAGACGACCTATTGATGACGTTTTTAGGGGCGACAGGTTCAAGCATTGAAGATGTCCGCACACGTGCTGGCGATCCAGAGTTTCTGGCTTCTGTGATGGACTTTATCCTGATGGATGACGAATGGGTGCGTGGGTATTGCGACGCTCAGAACCTAGCTTATGAAAAAGTACAATATATACGCATGGCACTGCCAGGGGGCGAATTGCCGAATTGGACATGAATGGTTAATGTTACATTTAATGATTAGTTTTTTGCATCAATATTATCTTAAACTCATAATGCTAATAGTTTGCTTTAGTTTAGTGAGTTGCGTGTTTAATGAGCATCATAGGCACTTGTCTTTGATAAATAAAACAAAGGGTAAGGCGGTAATTGAACAGGGCGGTTTGATTTACGATGTCAGTTTTATACCGTTATTCTCAGGACCCAAGAACTCATCCAAAGTTGAAGTGGCTGTGGGATTGATTCACGAGGTTTATGATTCAGGCACACCTGCTTTGAGTATTCAAAGACGAGATCAAGTACCCTTAAGAGCCACCGATTTTAACAGTGTAAAAGCTATTGCAGCAATAGCGTGTGCTCAAAACCCAAAATGGAATATTAATAAGAATCCAAAAGAACAGCAGAAATATGGGTTGTGGAATATAGACGGAATTCTTTCTTATAAAGGTGATGGCTTTATAGAAAATGGTACATGGCATTTATATTCGGCATGCGACTGATGCTATTTAAACGACCCTTGAAAATTAGATGTTGATGACTTTAGTCAGGGCCTATTTGATAGCTTTGAGATGTCATAATTCATCAAACACATTTGTAGCCTACCATTGTGGTTGTGCAAAATTTGACTAGCGTGGAACTCACTATAATTTTAGGGATACGATCCGTATGAAGCCGAACAAAACTAACATTGAAAGAATTTCAGGGTTTTGCTTAATCGGAACAGGCGTTTTTGCAACGCTTGGCTTTCTGCTACACCCACATGATGCTACATCACAAAATCAAGTGATGTGGATGATTGGTCATTTGTTGATTATTACCAGTCTTCTGGCCAATAGCATTGGCATAACAGGGTTGTATTTTTCGAACTCAGAAAAGCTGGGAGGACTTGGCCTTGCAGGCTTTTTGATCACAGTTTTTAGTTTGAGTTTATATATCGGAAAACTGTACTGGTCGGGATTTATTTACCCGATGGTTGTGCAAGAACACCCAGAGTTCATAGAGGCGTTTGGGTTTGGCCCAGGATCAGAACCCAAAGATTTCAATTTAAAGATTGTATTCTTCTCTGGTGCGTTTTCTTTTGTACTTGGGCATCTGTTTCTTGGGGGCGCTTTGTTAAAGGCGAAGGCCTTTAAATCCACGCCAGTTTGGTTCGTTATCGCGGGTGCGCTAATGGTTGGCGTGTGGCCCTTGCTTCCGAACATTGTACAAATGCTAAGCGCGCTTGTTTCTTTAGTTTATGCAATTGGTATCGTTTGGTTGGGTGTTTTGTTAATAAGATCTTCAAAAGAGTTCTCATAACGGAATAAGAAATTTTCGGAAAAGACAGACATGATCAGAAAAATTGCTTTAGCTATCACCGCAGGATTATCGGCGTTCTTCTACTTTGCGTTTTACGTCCAATATTTCCAATGGCGCGATTGTTTTAACGAGCTAGGCCGATGTTATGATAGCGAAAGCGGTATCGTTTACTTAGAGCAAGCAGGCATAGTTTGGATGTCGCTTGCTCTATTAATGTCTGGAATTTCTTTGCTCTTACTTTGGCGTTTGGCGCGCCAAAGTAAATGGGGTTCATAAAAGCAAAGGCTTTTACTTATAAGTATTATTGCGCTGGGTTCGAGCTGTTCCAGATATCGCGGTGCCAACGCCATTCGCCGTCTTCCTTTTTCCAAAGGATCATCAGTTTACCTACGTCGATTGTATCACCAGCTTTGGATTTTAGAACATATTGGCCAACTTGTACTGCACTGTCGCCGAATTCTTCGAGTTCAACAGTTGTCAGTTCAGCGCTGCCAACGCCTGCATCAACGGCACCTTGCCAGAAAACCTTTAGGTCTTTTTGTCCAGAAATAACTGGGCCATTTGGTTGCAATGCTTGGCCGTTTTTTGTGTAAACACCTGCAAGACGACCAGCATCGCCTGCTTTTAGGGCTGCCATGAATTCGTTATCTACAGCTTGGATTTTATCTTTAACACTTCCGTGGCCATCTGCAAAAACAGGTGTTGTTGCAAATGTACAAAGAGCAAGAGTAGTAGCAAATGAGAGAGGTTTGATTGCTTTTAACATAGGGTCATATCCTTTTCGATTTAGTATGATTGAAAGCTCTGGGAGGGTTTCTTTGAATTATAAATGTCTGAAATTTGCATGCGCGTACATTCATTGGATCATCATTGATATGGACAAACTGAACAGACCTTAATTTAAATAACTTGCCAGAATGCCTGCACTGGGCCATATGCCCCTTAAGGTAGGGACAGGACTATGACATCCATCAAAGGTATATTGTTTGATAAAGACGGCACAATATTCGGCTTTAGTGATACTTGGGCTGACTGGAGCGTATCTTTTTTAACGGCTCTTGCCCCTGACGATGATGGCTTGCGCCGTTCATTAGGCGATATGGTTGGGTTTGATTGGGATACCAAAGATTTCAAAGTGGGATCGCTGGCCGTGAACTCTGCTGTGGACGAACAATGTGAATTGCTGGCCAGTGTGCACCCTAAGCTTGATGCCAAGCAAATCGAAGAGATAGCATTTCATGCGTTGCAAGACACGACTGCAAAACCTGTGTGTGATTTAGATATGCTTTTCACGGGTTTTCAAAGCCGCGGTTTGGCGCTGGGGATTGCCACGAATGATTTTGAAGATTCAGCACACAACCAAATGCGTGATGTCTCAGCACATCATTATTTCGATTTTATATCTGGCTTTAACAGCGGCTATGGTTCGAAACCTGCGGCGGGTATGATCCACGGGTTTTGCGAAAAAATGCAACTTGCCCCGCATGAGGTGGCGATGGTGGGTGACAGCACCCATGACCTAGAGGCGGGTCGCGCCGCTGGTGTTGGTATGAATGTGGGTGTTTTGACGGGCCCGGCACAACAGCATGATATTGCGCATTTGGCGGATGTGATTTTGCCAGACATCTCACATTTGCCCAATCATCTGTTTGGAAACTGATAAAAAGACAGATTTGCATCTGTAAACGACGCTTTGATGTCGCTTTCTTTTTGTATCTTTTCCCAGAACGGTTCCAAAGTTTAAGGAAGACGTAAGGGAGAGACAGATGGTAAGACGCAGCAGGGCAGGTGGACGTGCGGGCAATACAAGACGCACCGATACAAGAGCAATTGAACAAATGCCATGGCGTCAGATCGTTAACATCGACAATCCTACAGAACCGTTGCGCCCTGAAGGGGTAGAAGCTATTCACAACGGGGCGATGCGGATTTTGGAAGAGATCGGCATTGATTTCCTAAACCCAGAAGCATTGGAATTGCTGCGCGAAGCGGGGTGCACGATCACAGGTGATAATGTGCGTATGGACCGGGCTTGGGTCATGGATATGATTAAGAGTTGTCCAACCGAGTTCACAATCACGCCGCGCAATCTTGATCATCAGATTAAAATCGGTGGCCGTAATTTGGTGTTTGGCAATGTATCCTCCCCGCCCAGTGCCATGTGTTTGGACAAAGGGCGTCGGACTGGAAATCTTGAGGATTTCAATAACTTCACCAGATTAACGCAATATTTCAATTGTATCCACTTTGCGGGTGGATACCCTGTTGAACCGATGGATTCACATCCATCTGTACGCCATTTGGATTGCCTGTATTCGCAACTGACGATGACCGATAAAGTGTGCCATGCGTATTCGTTGGGCAAAGAACGTGTCGAAGACGTTATGGAAATGGTGCGTATTGCAGGTGGGCTGACCCATGAAGAGTTTGATTCAACACCGCGTATGTACACAAACATCAATTCCACATCACCGCTAAAGCACGACCATCCAATGTTGGATGGTGCTATGCGTTGTGCACGGCGTGGGCAGCCTGTGATTGTGACACCGTTTACCTTAGCAGGTGCTATGGCACCTGTGACAATGCCAGGGGCTGTGGCGCAATTCGTGGCCGAAGGGTTGGCCGCGATTGCATTACTGCAATACATCAACCCAGGTACCCCATGCGTTATTGGATCGTTCACATCGAACGTGGATATGAAATCAGGTGCACCAGCTTTTGGAACGCCAGAATATATGCGTGCCACACAAATGTCGGGGCAAATGGCGCGTTATTATGGGCTGCCATTACGCGCGTCTAATGCCTGCGCATCCAATACGCCTGATGCACAAGGTATGATGGAAAGTGCGAATGCTGTGTGGGCTGCAGTGCAATCGAATGTAAACGTCATTTACCACGCTGCTGGCTGGCTAGAAGGCGGCTTGATTGCGTCGTTTGAAAAGTTTGTCATTGATTGCGAACTTTTGCAGCAAGTGCAGCGGTATATGGAACCGATTCTGACCTCTACATCAGAGGATGATATAGCGGTTCAAGCCATTAAAGACGTTGGCTCCACAGGTCATTTCTTTGGCATTGATCATACGCAAGAACGTTATGAAACCGCATTTTATTCACCGTTCTTGTCTGATTGGAGCAACTATGAGCAATGGGAACTGAACGGAGCTGTTTGGACGGCTGAACGTGCAAATAAGATATGGAAAGATATCCTGAAAGACTACGAAGAGCCACCGATGGATGCAGCGCTTAAAGAAGAGTTACAAGCCTTTGTTGCTAAGCGCAAAGAAGAGGGTGGCGCGCCTACCGATTTCTAAGAAGTTGTTAATAATTGATCTGTAATGTCATGCGTAGGAGGGCCGCGCGTGCATGGAATGATCAATCGAGGTTTGCAATGTTATATTCGCGACATTCACGGGCTGGATGTTTGGGAGGAAACCTGTGAACAGGCAAATTTATCGTTCAATAATTTTGAAACGATGCTGACCTATGATGATGCCACTACAGAAGATCTATTAACAAGTTTTAGTATCCTGATTAGCCGCTCTCGGAATGAAATATTAGAAGACTTTGGTACTTATGTGGTGTCCGAAGAAGCATTAAGTGCTGTGCGGCGCTTATTGAAGTTGGGAGGAAGTAATTATGTTGAATTCTTACATTCCCTAAATTTTGTATATGACCGTGCAAAAATGGCAGTGCCAGAATTAGATTTACCCAAAATGGAATTGGTTAAAAATTCTCCTAATAAGTTTACCTTACTGACAAGGTTTGAAAAGCGCGGATATGGCGCCGCATTATTAGGATTATTGCGTGCTTTGGCTGATGATTACGGCGCATTGGTTTCAATCAAACATTGCCATAAGTCATTAAAACATATGGATGAAGATTGTTTTGAGATTGATATTCTACAAGATAATTGGTCGTCTGCATCGTTTCTTGAATTGGTGAAACATTAATGGGTGGGGCACTTCCATTTCCTGTGCGTGATTTTAATAATGGCGTTTCTGACACAGACACATTGAATATATTGCTGCCATTGCATGTGCGTCTGGGGGATGATGGAAATATTCTGCATGTTGGCCCAACTTTTGCGAAGCTTTTTGAAAAAAGCTCCGGGTTGATTGGGGAAAGTCTTTTTCAATACATGGATTTTTTATATCCACGTGACATATCAGATTACACTGATTTAGCAGATCATTTTGGCAGCCCTTTAACAACTCAACTTAAAATCGGGGAACCACTTGAACTGAAAGCTGTGATTGTTCCCACAGTTAACCAGCCAGGCGTATTGATAAATTTTGCGTTTGGGACATCGTTGAAAAAAGCTGTTTCAAGATGGCAGTTGAACAGCAACGATTTTTCGCCTGCAGATCCATCTGTAGAGATGCTTTATATTATTGAGATGCAATCTGCATTGTTGGAAGAATCAAAAAGTCTGAACAGGCGCCTGAATGGGCAAAGACAAGAAGCAGAAGAGAAAGCGTATTCCGATCCGCTGACAGGATTATCAAATAGACGCGCATTAAAGCGGTATGTGAAACGTTTGTGCAGGCGTCGCAAGGAAAGCTCTTTTGCTTTGTTGTTAATAGATTTGGATCACTTCAAGGCGGTGAATGACACATTGGGTCATGCCGCTGGCGATAAAGTATTGATAGATGTTGCCGAGATACTTTTAAATGAAACGCGTCCCAGTGATATTGTCGTGCGAACAGGCGGGGATGAATTTGTTTTGGTTTTGGAAGATATGAATAATGTCGATGATATCGCGGCAATTGCTGCACGGATTATAGCAAAAATAGAACGTCCGATTTTTTGGGAAGAACATCGATGTAACGTTGGTGCAAGTATCGGCATTGTTCAGGCAAAAAATGATGCTGTGATATCTGTGGATACCCTCATAGAAGATGCCGATGAGGCGCTTTATAAGTCAAAGAGGGCGGGCCGTGGGCGTTATTGTTTTGTTTGAGGCATACGTCATTTTACCCAAGAAAGGTTCAATATTAAGACTTATTGGAAAAATGGTACCAGCGCCCCGGCTCGAACGGGGGGCCTCTTGATCCACAATCAAGCGCTCTAACCTACTGAGCTACGCCGGCACTGCGGTGGGATTTACTCTTCAATTTAAATGAATGCAAGAGAAGAGTGGCCTTGAAATTCACGAATAGTCTTGTTAGCCGTAAATTTCTTCGAGGAGAGTATCATGGGTATCAATTCAGAACAAGAAATTGAAGCAAATCTACAAATTGGGCCAACATCATCTGGTATGGTGCGGTTGTTTATTGATGCAGGACAAATGGAAATTCCATTGGATTTTGACCCAGACGAAGCGGATGAGATTGCAGAAGAGATTCGCGCTGCTGCTGCACGTGCGCGCGCCGTTAAGTAAAAACGTTTATTACAATAACCCCAGTTTAGCCAAACGGTTATGATAACGTTTGGCCTGCGCAGCTATTGTATAGTCTGTTTGTATTAGCTTTTGGCCACGAACTGCTTTTTCAGCAGCAGTTGTTTTGTTGTTATAAACCCAACGCATTTTCTGTGCTAAAACATCTGGTGATACATCAGCCCATTTTGCCCCTTCTGTTGCAAGGATTGTGTGTGCCTGTGGAACAGATATGCGTTGGGCTGGGATCAGCGTAGCTGTTTGCGGTGTGCAGAAATCAGTTACACCACCATAATCTGTTGTAATTAATGGGCGGGCATAAGCCAGCGCATAGGCAGGGATATATCCAAAACCTTCTGCGCGGTGAGATGAAACCACAACATCGGTATCTGCGATGAGTTGGTGGAATTTCGGTAGATTATATAAGTTTTCGATGATCGAAATCCGTTTATCCCAAAATGCAATTTTACGTAATTTAGATATTTGATTGTTTGGATCGCCCCAGTGATCTTTTTGCGTGGGCGTGGTTTTAAATATCAAGCGGCATTCAGGAAAAGTTTTTTTTGGAAAGGCAATTTGAAAAGCCTGTGCCGTTGCCAAAGGATTTTTGCGCTCAATAGAGGAGTGAAAATCAAATGCATTTAAGACTGTGAAGTTGTTTGGGTTTGGTTTCGGGGTTATCTGGCGAAGCCACTCAATTCCTTTTTTTATATTTATCACAGGGAGATTGGTTTGTTTGCGATACAGCTCTGATAGGAAGGTTGAGGGCGTCCATATTTCATCTAAACTTTTGAGCCCCAAAAGATGTTCTTTGGGAAGTGTGTCCAATTCCCAAAGAAGAAAACCAATATTATAGGCCTTTGGATTTTGTATTTGAATGCGATCAGCATTCAAATGATGCAAATCCAGTTTCTGTATAAGTTTATGTTGCGTGTTTTGATTTTGATGCCATTTTTGCGCATCAACATCTACCATACAGGGAGAGATGCCAAGATGTTCAAAACATTTGGCACTCATACGTGCATTTTGTCCAAGGCCCGTCGCACTGTTTGGCAATCCATAAATCGATAGGTTCGATCTAGATGCAGGTGCAATGGAAAGAGAATGAATTTTGTTTTCTATACTATGACTGTTTAGCAGTTTGATCGCACGCTCTATTTCAAAGGGCAAAAGCTTTGGATGTTTTTGTGACCTTGCAATTTTTTCCGCTGCCCCAGCTGTTTTGAGCATTTTGATATGGGTCGGTCGCTGTTTTTGCGCCAGTTTCACAATGCCTTTTACGACTTTGTCTTTTGCATTTGTTGAAACGACAGATACGTCTTTTGCATGCTTTAAGATGGCCCAAAATAATCGCATCAGGCGGATGTATTCTAATGCTTTATGCCGTATTGATTTTGACTGAAATTTTGGGCGTACAAACATATCGCAGAAAACTGTTGTATGTGGAGCCGTGCTTACAACGTCTATTACTGTCTGGTGTGCTGTTTTGTATTTTGCACGTGATTTTAGTGATAGTTTAATCTGAGCTTGTGCTGCACCTGCACCTGTTATGGTTTTAAAGGGTATACTTGCCGATAGATATGAAAAGGCTAAACGCGTTGCTTCGATACTTTGGGCCTGTTCAATGGGCGGGAAACGCCCAATGATGACTGCGTCAATGCTGTGTTCAGGGTTTTGCGCAAGGGCTGCACCTAAGAATTTTGGATTAATTGTCATGTATGCCTTCATGGTCTTTGGACCCAAAATGATGGCTAAACTTTAAAACTCACTTAATTCAAACTCTAATATATGTCGTGCCTTGCTATTAGGGCATGGGAACCCTATCTTGAGTGTTGGCGGGTTCTGCCCTTCTCGTGCTATAGGTTTTATTCCAGTGGCCGATAATCTTTCTGACGGGAGCTGGCTCTGTTTTGGTCGTGGCCTTTTTACCTGGCGCCCACCTAGTTCAACTAGGCTCTCAGGAATTCATACACCTACACGGTTGCGTTGATGCAAATCTAATGTGGGCCCGCCGCTTTCCAATCCAGAACGACTTTGCCACTTAGGCCGCTTTTCATAGTGGCAAACCCTTCTTGGAAATCATCCACATTGAAACGGTGGGTTATCACTCGGCTGACATCCAAACCGTTTTGCAGCATGGCGATCATTTTATACCACGTTTCGAATATCTCGCGGCCATAAACCCCTTTGATGGTGATGGCTTTGAACACGATGCGAGACCAATCCACAGGGGATTTGCCCGGTGGAATGCCCAACAGTGCAATGCGGCCGCCCATGACCATGGCTTCGACCATTTGATCTAAGGCTTGTTGGTTGCCTGACATTTCTAACCCAACATCGAAGCCTTGGGTCATTTTTAGCTGGTGAATGATGTCGTTTAAATCTTGGGTGGCGACATTGACGGGTACGACATCTGCGACTTTTTCAGCTAAAGCAAGGCGATCAGGGTTGATGTCTGTGATCACCACATTTCGCGCCCCTGCATGGCGAGCGACAGCTGCGGCCATGATACCGATGGGGCCAGCACCTGTGATCAACACATCTTCGCCGACCAGATCATAGGACAGGGCTGTATGAACCGCGTTCCCCAGTGGATCAAGGATGGCGCCGATACCATCGCTGATCTCATCAGGCAGGGGAACCACGTTGAAGGCAGGTAGGCGCAGGTATTCGGCAAAGGCACCTTGTTCATTCACGCCGATGCCGCGTGTTTCAGGATCAAGATGAAATTTACCTGCGCGCGATTGGCGGCTGTTTTTGCCAATCAGGTGACCTTCGCCAGAACAACGTTGACCCAATTTCAGGTCTGTAACGTTCTTGCCAAGTTCCACGATTTCACCTGCGAATTCGTGACCTGTTACAAGGGATAGGGGAACAGTTTTTTGTGCCCACTCATCCCAATTCCAGATGTGTATGTCTGTGCCACAAATACCTGTTTTATTGATGCGGATTAGCACATCATCAGGGCCTATTTCTGGGACAGGTCTGTGCTCCATCCATAAACCCACTTCGGGCTTGGATTTCACAAGGGTTTTCATTTCATTGATCATTTGAGTGCCCCAATCTTTTGGCCAGCCTCTTTGAAGGCTGCCAATGCGTAATCCAAATCTGCACGGGTTAATGCGCTGCTCATTTGTGTGCGAATGCGAGCTTTGCCTTTGGGAACAACAGGGAAGAAGAAACCACTGACATAAACACCGTTTTCATACAGGTTTTTCGCCATGGCTTGGGCTAGATGCGCGTCACCTAGCATAACAGGGATGATGGGATGTTCGCCTTCTAAAAGGTCGAAACCGAGTTCGGTTAAGCTTTTGCGCCAGTAGGCGGCGTTTTCAAAGAGTTTGTCGCGTAAGTCATCGCTGTTTTGCACGATCTTTAGGGCCTCTATACCTGCAGCCACGACCATGGGAGGCAGGGAGTTTGAGAACAGATATGGACGTGCACGCTGGCGTAACAAATCAATAACAGGTTGCGGGCCAGCGATATAACCACCCAAAGCGCCGCCCAAGGCTTTGCCAAGTGTGCCTGTTATAATATCGACATCAACGTTGAAGTGGGCAGGGGTTCCAGCGCCTTTTGGCCCCATGAAACCTGTGGAATGACAATCATCGACCATAACAATCGCACCGTATTTTTCGGCTAGTGCGGTGATGGCTGGCAGGTTTGCCAGATAGCCATCCATGGAAAATACACCGTCGGTGGCAATCATGATGAAACGTGCGCCGTCTGACTTGGCGGCTTTCAGTTGTGCCTCTAGATCAGCCATATCGGAATTGGCGTAGCGGTACCGTTTGGCTTTGCACAAACGAATGCCATCGATGATGGAAGCGTGGTTTAGGCTATCAGATATAATGGCATCCTCTGGCCCCAGTAGGGGTTCGAACAAACCGCCGTTTGCATCGAAGCAGGCGGCGAACAGGATGGCGTCGTCTTTGTTTAGGAATTTGGCAAGGTCTTGCTCCAATGTGCGGTGTAAGTCTTGTGTGCCGCATATGAAACGGACAGAAGCCATGCCGTAGCCGTGTGTTTCTATGGACGATTGTGCGGCTTTGCTGAGTTGTTCATTGTCTGCAAGGCCAAGGTAATTGTTAGCGCAGAGGTTCACGACCTTTTTCGATCCTTTGGGTGTTTCAACCGAGATACGACCGCTTTGTGGAGACGTAATAAGACGCTCTTCTTTATAAAGACCATCGGTTTTGATTTGGTCTAATGTTGTGCAGATGTGATCTAAGAATGGGCTGCTCATGCGAATCTCCTGTATATTGGAATGTTTTCCAACATACAGGACGATATGTCAATATAGTGGATAATATCCTAAATAGTGGATTTAAGCGTTTTTAACCACAAGAATTGCTCTGGCAGCCTCTGTTGTTTTGATTGTGTGATCTTTGTCTGCAGCGTAACGCAATGTATCCCCGACAGAGAGAGTTTTGGATTGCCCATCAGAGGTTACCGTTATTGTTCCATCGAGCACAGTCAGATGCTCGACACAGCCTTTTTTATGCGGGGCACTATCCAAACACGCATCACGGTCGAATACGATATCGTATATTTCGGTGTTGCCGACTTCTTCGGTTGGGCTGAGAATCTTGATCACACATTTGGCTTCGTTCTGACGCAGCTCGGGTGTTTGGTCCGCGCGCAAGAATTCTATGATTGGACTATTTGCATTGCTTTCATCATCCAATAGACCAGAGAAATCGACATTCAATGCACGGGTCAGGTTCCATAGGCTGGCAATTGTAGGGCTGGAGCCACCGCGTTCGATTTGGGACAGCATAGACCGTGAAATACCCGATAGTTTTGCCAGCGCATCCAAACTTAATCCTTTTGCCGTGCGCTCTTCTTTCAGGCGTTTTGCAAGGCGCAATGTGATTTCAGGGTTCGATGACATTTGATGCATTCCGTAATCGTAAAAGTTGAAGCAAAATGATCTGCATAACGGATAAATGCAAATGGAAACTTTTGACTGGCCTGAAAATACAGAGCGAGGTAAAGGGGCATATGGATATACAAGATATGAAACAAGCCTGCCGTAAAGCAGGATTTATCAACCGCAAAGAAGCCCATGCAATGGGTCTGGATAAAGAGGCCAATGGCCAACTGCTGTCGTTTTTGAAACAGGCAGAGCCTGATCAGGTGATTGCAGCCTATATGCCGATCCGTACAGAGGTCTCACCGCTATCTGCTATGACAAAGATGGTGGCACGAGGTAACCGTGTTTGTGTCCCCGTGATATTGGGCGAAGGGCAACCGTTAGAGTTTCATGAATGGACGCCCGAGACGGAAATGGTTGAAGGGATGTTTGGTGCAGCTATTCCGAAACAGGCAGAGGTTTTGCTGCCTGATATCGTGATCACACCTTTGCTTGCCTTTGATTTGGAAGGGTACCGCATGGGATATGGCGGCGGGTTTTATGATCGTACGTTTGAGAAATTGAGCGAGATTAAGAAGGTACTAGCGATTGGCTATGCCTATTCTGAGCAAGAGGTCATGATCGTGCCACGCGAAGAAACGGATTATAAGCTGAATGCAGTCGTGACTGAAAAAGGTATTCTTACTTTTTGAGAAGTGGGGGCTGAGTATCCGCTATGAGCCCAAATACGACACTCGGACTACTAAAGGTTATGCCCTATACGAAGTAAGTTACCATCAGGATCAATAACAGCTAATTCACAAACGCCCCAAGGTTTGTCTTCCGCCTTAGTAACCCGAGGAATACCATCGATGGGCAAACCAGAAAGAGCGAATTGTCTTGATAGGTCATTTGCATCTGTTACTCGTACAAAAGCTGAATGATTAGATGTCGGCGCATCATGGTCAGGATTGCTCGCAAAGTGCAGTTCAATCTTATCTCGCACAAGGATCAAGTACCCTTCTTCGTCATATTCAAAGGCAACATTAAATCCGAGTTTTCGAAAAAAGTCTGTTGTCTTCTTGAAGTTTGCACTCGGGAAAATTGGGCAAATACTATTCAACATAAACGATTACTCCTTTTAACGTTTATGTCATATCACTTCATAAAATAATTGTCATATTTGCCTGACTTAGGAGATATTTAGTAATGTCCGCTATGAGCCCATATTAGACATTCATGTCTAGAAATATTCACAAGATTTCTACACTTGGCTTTTTTTGTCTATCAATATAATTTGGGATGATTTCTCAAAGGCTTTAGTGTGGGTTTCAAACATAAAAATTACAAAATCAGATCAGGTTCTTGGAGCTCCATACTCCTTCATTCTGCATTGTTTGGATTAGGCACATCACTTTTGTTTAGTGATAATTCTTTCTATCAACGATTTTGGTATGGAAATTTACTTGTCATAACATGGTGTGTATTTGTCATAGCTCGCGATTTATGGAAAATGTTTCTAAACGGCAAAAATAAATGATTATCAAACAGAAATAGCCATCCATTTCTTTCAAAAATGTCTGCTTTGAGCCCAAAGTGACACCTAGACTAACCAGCTTGTATATGATCCAGTAAAGAACGTTTTAGAGTAAAGGATGCCAACTATGCCGTGTAGCGAAAGTTTAGCTTTAGTACATCTTGTTTTTTGGCCTGGGGTGTTTCTGCTTACCTATCTTGTTGCAAAGCATAACCAATTCGGACCGAAAGATGCTGTTCTCGCGCTTGTTGGAGCCAAGAAATTTCAGCGTACCTTGCTTATCAATGTGGTTCAGGCGGCTACGCTCTTTGGTTCACTTGGCGTTGCAGCCTGGATCCTCCAAAGCTGCCCAAGCTGAATTAGCCAACGGTGGCTTTGTCCCCCATAGCTGATATTCGCTTTTGTTTGCTTTGAGCCCTTAAAAGACATTTAAGCTAAGTTAGAGAGACCAAATAGAGATGTCGCTTATTGGCAGTTTTTATTCCACTTGAAAATGTTCATTGATTCCAACAGTGGACATATTCTTTAAAATCTTGATCAAGACAATTTGATTAGTAAGCACAGTACAATGTTGGTAGACATGTTTCATGCGCTACATACTAATGATACTCTTTTTCTTCCTTTCTGTTCCCGCAATAGCTGATGAACGCGAAGTGCTATATGGAACTTGGGGAACAGAAAAACAATGTGCACGTGCGCCCGTAGTCCCTGGAAGTTTGGTGCAATCAGAACCCTTTGCTATCAATTCTCAGTGGTTAAAGCGTGGTGTAATTTGGTGCAAACTCACTTGGCTCCCAATAGAAAAACGGGGAGATGGCATCTTCACTGGGGCAAATGCCTTATGTGGTGAGGATACAGTTCGCAATTACCTTCTCAATATGACACTTTCTGGGGAAGAGTTGACCATAGTGTGGGATTTTCCGAACAAATACGGACCATTAAAGCAATGCAGCGCTTCATAATTTAAAGTGCTACCTTAATCCCCATTTTATCCGAAATAACAGACATTTAGAATATATAAGGAAAGGGGTTAATACTCTCCCGTAATATTAACCCCTGTTGTTAACGGTATCTGGGAGGATAGGCCGTTAACGTGCGATGGTGTACTTTCTCAGGGAGGAGCGAGAACAGCATCGACAACTTTGTGACGTATCTTAAAGACCGTCGTATTCGTATTTTATCAGTTTTTCGGCGTGTTTTCTGATGTCTTTGCGTTCCAGGCCAATACGCGTCAATTGATCGTCTGACATATTATTTAAAGCAGATGACAAACGGTTTATTTGAAAGTTTGTGAATGCTTTCGAGATGAGTAAGGCTGTTTTTTGTTCAAAGGTCTGAAGCTTTGACAGTATCTGTTTATAGCTTGGTGCTGTGTTTAGAGAAGTTTGTTCAAAGTGTAGCATTTTCATTGGATCGCTCCTGGGTGATGTTCGTATCATTGAGATTTGGGTGAAATAGGCTTTAGGGCAAGTATTGTGACCTATTTTCAAAAGGCTTTATTATTCTTTTCTGGTGATTTGCATATTTTTGCAGCGATATGCTGGCAATTTGATCAAAAAATCAAAATGACACGTTTATAGATTGAAGCATATTGCGGGCAAAACCTGCTAGCATTCCTGATCATCTCGTTATATCGCGGTTCTATGAGACTTTTATTTCTTGGTGATGTGATGGGCCGCGCTGGCCGCAAAGCTGTGGCAGAGCGATTGCCACAGTTGCGTAAAGACTGGCGGTTGGATTTTGTTGTGGTCAATGGCGAAAACGCCACGGGCGGGATGGGGCTGTCTATTGGGCATGCTAAAATTCTATTCGAAGCAGGGGCCGATTGCGTGACCCTTGGCGATCATGCTTTTGATCAACGCGATATGATGAAAGGTGTGGAAGAAGACCAACGTATTCTGCGCCCTTTGAATTATGCAGCGATTGCCCCTGGTAAGGGCGCGCGTTTGTTTAATGCTGCGAATGGCAAAAAGGTGTTTGTGGCCCAAGCGCTGGGGCAGGTGTTTATGAAGAAGCCTTTCTCTGATCCGTTTTCACATTTGGATCAAGCTTTGAAAGCGGCTCCGTTGGGCAAAACTGCTGATGCGGTGATTGTGGATTTCCATGCAGAAGCAACCTCTGAGAAAATGGGCATGGGGCATTGGCTGGATGGGCGTGCATCACTGGTTGTAGGCACGCATACACATGTGCCGACCTCGGATACGCAAATTTTGCCGGGCGGGACAGCGTTGCAATCTGATGCGGGAATGTGTGGCGATTATAACAGCGTGATCGGCATGGAGAAAATGGAACCTTTGCGCCGTTTTGTGACAGGGATGAACAAAGAGCGGTTTACCCCTGCAAAAGGCGAGGCGACTTTGTCTGGTGTGTTTGTGGAAACAGACGATAAGACTGGTTTAGCGATTGATGTTGTGCAAGTGCGCCAAGGCGGGCGTTTGCAACAGTCAGGGCCTGTGTGAGCGCGTTTATAAACAGCCGCGTGGGGCTTTTTGCGGCCCTTTTGCTGTTTGGCGCAACATGGGGGCTGACCCTGCCATTGGCAAAAATCATTGTATCGACGGGTCATGCCGAACTTGGGCTTGTTTTTTGGCAGTTTATCTTTTCGCTGATTTCACTTGGTTTGGTTGCCTATATACAAGGTGGTTTTCCAAAATTAACGCGTGATCATGTGATTGTCTTTCTTGGGATTGCTTTTCTGGGCACTCTTATTCCTGCGACTGTCAGTTATTATGTCATCCAACATATTCCTGCAGGTGTTTATGCTATTACGATTTCATTGGTTCCGATGTTTGCGATGCCAATTGCAATTGTATTGGGATTAGAAGGTTTCCAATGGCGTCGTTTAATGGGTGTTTTGATTGGTATGTCAGCGATTGTGTTGCTTGTGGGGCCGTCAACCAGTTTGCCTGACCCTGCAAAAGCTATCTTTGTCCTGATCGCGTGTATTGCGCCGCTCTGTTACGGATTTGAAGATAACTTTGTGGGCAAATTTACATTGCGCGGGTTAAGTCCTGTTCAGGCGTTGATGGGGGCTTCATTTTTAGGAGCAATGATATCTGGGCCAATAGCTGCACAAACGGGGCAATGGGTTTCATTGGATCATGCTTGGGGATTACCTGAATGGTCTTTACTGGCAATGGGTTTTTTGCATGGATTGGCTTATACAGGATATGTTTGGCTGGTTGGTCGTGCGGGGCCTGTGTTTGCAGCGCAAGTGGCTTATCTTGTGACAGGCACAGGTGTGTTGTGGTCTATGCTTTTGTTAGGAGAAACATATTCCTCATGGGTTTGGATGGCTTTGGTTTTAATGATGATTGGTATTTTTCTGGTGCAACCGCGTGATGAAGAGCACCACTAAAGCTTGCAGTCGTATCTAAGTTCAGCCACCATACCTAAAAGACAGGAGTAGGGATTTGCTGACAGGCATCATTCCAGAGGCGTGGCACGCGGGGATTGCGATTTGTATCGTGATTTCGATGTTTTTGCTGTTTATTCGTGAGACATATCCAACAGAAGTTGTGGCGCTTGCGGGGGCGGCTGCGCTGATTTTAACTGGAATATTGCCTTATGATGCTGCGCTGGGTGTTCTATCTAATCCTGCCCCTTGGACGATTGGTGCGATGTTCATCCTATCGGGTGCGTTGGTGCGTACAGGTGCTTTATCTCATGTGACCAGTTGGGTTGGTGTGCATGGGAAAGAACGGCCTAAGTTCGTATTGGCTATGTTGGCCATTTTTATCGTTATGGCCTCTGCCTTTATGAACAATACACCTGTTGTGGTGATTATGATCCCAATCGCTGTTCAGATGGCAAAGATTATGGGGACGTCTGCATCTAAGCTGTTGATCCCTTTGTCTTATGTCGCAATCCTTGGTGGGATTTGCACATTGATTGGGACATCCACAAATTTGCTGGTTGATGGTGTGGCGCGTGCTGAAGGGCTTGAGCCGTTTACGATGTTTGAGGTGACACCTTTGGCGGTTGTTCTGGTTATCTTTGGCGTTTTGTATCTACGTATTTTGGCACCGCATTTATTGCCGAACCGATCTTCGATGGCAGATATGTTGGGCAATACATCGTCCAAACGTTTTTTAACCGAGGCGGTTGTAACAGAGGGGTCGTCACTGGTCGGGCAAAAGCCTTTGGAGGTGGATGCATTTAAACGCGATGGCGGCAGGGTTGTGGATGTGTTGCGCAAAGATAACTCGCTCCGCCGTGATTTGAAGAACGTGATGCTGGAAACCGGTGATCATGTGATCTTGCGCAAGTCTGCGGGTGAATTGCTGAGCTTGAAAGACAACAAAGATGTACTGTTGGCCAATATGGTATCCAGCAAAGAAACCAATACAGTTGAAGTTTTGATCACGCCTGGGTGTGGTTTGGTCGGGCGGACTTTGGGAAAGTCACGTTTGCGCCGCAGATATGGGGTGTATCCATTGGCTGTACACCGCCGCAATCAAAATATTGGATTGCAGTTGGATGCGGTGACTGTGCGTGTGGGGGATACGCTTTTGCTGGAAGGGACAGATGAGGATATCGCACGTTTGGCGAGTGATATGGACATGGTGAATTTAAACCAACCAAGCGAGCAACCTTATCGTCGCGGTCGTGCGCCGATTGTTATTTTGGCTCTGGCAGCTGTGGTTCTCTTGGCGGCTGTTGGTATGTCTCCGATTTTTACTGTGGCCGTTGTGGCTGTTGCAGGTGTTCTTTTGACACGTTGTATCGATGCTGAAGAAGCCTTTGCGGCTGTTGATGGACGCTTATTGGTGCTGATCTTTGCAATGCTTGGGATTGGCGCAGGATTACAAGCCTCTGGAGCTGTGGCATTGATTGCAAATTCTGTGGCGCCATATTTGCACGGTTTGCCACCGTTTATGATGGTCTGGGCGATTTTCCTGCTAACTTCTGTTTTGACAGAGCTTGTATCGAATAATGCAGTGGCTGTCGTTGTGACGCCTATTGCCGTAGCTTTGGCACAGCAGTTGGGGATTGATCCACGGCCTTTGGTTGTGGCTGTGATGGTAGCAGCATCAGCAAGTTTTGCGACACCGATTGGCTATCAGACGAATACGCTGGTTTATGGACCAGGTGGGTATGCTTTTACGGATTTTCTGAAAATAGGTGTGCCATTAAATATCAGTATTGGTTTGATCTCGAGTTTGATCATTCCTATTTTATGGCCTCTGTAACGAGGCTCGGCCCCTTAGGGCATCGAGCCCTAAGGGGCCGAGCAAAGCCTTTGGGACGGATGCCCAATTGCTTTGCCGCTTAATTTGCAGACTAGTCTTGAATTTCCCCCGTTTCGGCGCTTATAAGTCCCGAAACACGTATTACTAAAGGGGTTCGCATTATGGCAGGCCATTCCAAATGGGCAAATATTCAGCACCGTAAAGGGCGTCAGGATAAGCTGCGCTCTAAGCTTTTCTCAAAACTTGCAAAAGAGATCACTGTTGCTGCGAAAATGGGTGACCCTGATCCTGATAAAAACCCACGCCTGCGTTTGGCTGTGAAAGAAGCGAAATCGCAATCCGTTCCAAAGGACGTGATTGAACGTGCGATTAACAAAGCCGTTGGTGGGGATGCCGAAAACTACGATGAAATCCGTTACGAAGGGTATGGGCCAAACGGTGTTGCTGTGATTGTGGAAACGATGACAGATAATAAAAACCGTACAGCATCAACTGTACGGTCTTTGTTCACTAAATCCGGCGGTAATCTGGCTGAGACAGGCGCTGTTTCATTCATGTTCGAACGCAAAGGTTTGGTTGTGTATCCTGCGGATGCCACAGATGCAGATACAATGTTTGAACATGCGATCGAAGCGGGTGCCGAAGATGTGGAAAGTTCAGAAGATGGTCACGATATTTATTGTGAAGACACATCTTTGAATGATGTTTCAAACGCTTTGGAAGCTGCATTGGGCGAGTCTGAAAGCACAAAACTGATTTGGAAGCCGACTACGACGACGGATTTGGATTTGGAAGGTGCTGAAAAGCTGATGCGCTTGATCGAAAACCTTGAAGAAGACGACGACGTTCAAAAAGTAACGACAAATATGGATGTCTCGGACGAGGTTTTGGCACAGCTTTAAGCAAGAGTTTCTATAGGTATAAAAAAGGCGCAGTATTTTTACTGCGCCTTTTCTTTTATGAAAGCTGTTATCTTATTTATCACCGACAAATTCTGACAATAATTTTTCGTTTTTCGCATCTTCGATTTTACGAATACGGTCATTTGTTGAACGTTCATCAAAGCGGTATTTTACAACGTTGATCAGTGAAATCGTTAGCAGCAAAATACCCATTGCCCAGTAACCCTTGGTCGAAAAGTCAACGGGTGCATAGTAGATCGACCCTGCCAACATTAAGTAAGCGATAGTGCATCCTGCTAGGTTTAGGAGTGTGTAGATTGATGTTGAATTATCATATTGGTTAAACATTTTCATTTTCATTTTCCTTTTTATACAATGTTTTTGTTTTTATGGTTGGTGGAATTAACTTATTTTTTGGCTTTTTTATGACTATTTGAAAAACGAGCCAAAACATCTTCTGCGCTTACTTTAGATTTTGATCCAAATCCTGCATTGCCCAAACGTTCTTCGATTGTTTTATGGGTTACATTATCTTCGATCTCTTCAAAGATGTCGGCCAAATCCGACGGGCTATCTTTTGCTAAAACTTCGTCGATCAGATCCTGAGCTTCGCGAGCAGGGGCGTTCGGCAAAGATCGTGCGATTGCAACATTGGTCTTTTGCTCCGCACGAACTGATTTTGCTGTCATTGCGCCTTGTTTTAGATCGATCAAGCGTCGTTGTGATTTTTCAACGGCAAGACGAATACGTTCGATTTGTTGATTTAAACTTGTCAGCGTATTTGTTCGAACAGCAGCTTCGTTTTCCATGTCTGCGATGGCTGCTGCTGCATCATGTGCCAGATTTTTATCGCCAGCTTCCATTGCTTGTTGTGCGCGAGATACCAAATCTTTTATCCGAGTGTTCAAAGCATCACGTTGTGCCGTTTCAGAACGACTGCGTTGTATTTGTGATGCTAAAGTTGCCTTAGCTGCTTTTAATGCAGTTTCTGTTTCTCTGATTTTTTGGTCAATCAAATCTAGAGCATAATGATCGCGTAGCTTGGCTTCGTTACGGGCAGCGCTTCCAGCGAATAGTGTTTTCATCATTGTGAACATTTTCATTTCCTTTCGTGAACGTTGTTCATAAATTGGGTGTAGGAAAAATGTGAACAACGTTCAAGTATTATTTTGAACAATGTTCATTTATTTTTGATTTATGTTTTATTTCATATGTTTAGATATGGATTCTAGGAGCCAATCAGTGGCTTTTTCCACTTCTTGATGGGTTACACCTGATGGTCTGTCTTGAATTGAAAGTAGAATCACACCGTGAATCGCAGAAAATAATGTTCGCGTCTGCAAACTGAGTTCTTTATCTGAAGTGTTTGGCGCAATTTTTTTTAAGGGGCCATGGATATGTCCCATAAGGCGCATTAATGCATCTTGATACCATTTTGGCACATCGCGTTGGTCCGTTAGATCGCCTGTAAATAGAGCTGTCCATAATTTTGTGTTGTCTTGAGCAAATTGAAAATAGCTGGATGTGAGTTTTCTCATTTGATCTAGAGGCGATAGATCATGTGTATTTGACATAGTATCCGCAAGACGTTCTTCCATTCGGCGGAATATCTCTACTTTGGCATGAAAGATTAACTCATCTAAATCTTCATAGATGTTGTAAATTGCCCCTAATGCACAGCCTGCGTCTTTTGCAAGATCACGCGCACGTAGCGATGCAATTCCATCATTCTCTATGCGCAATATCGTAGCTGCAAGTAACTTTGCTTTTAGATCTGCACGTTTTTGCTCTCTTTTACCTAGCATTATGGAACCTCGTAGCTTGAACGATGTTCAATTTTAAAACTTAAGGCGAGAAGTACAAGAAGAAATTAAGAAAGCTTACCTTTTTGAAACTTTATATCCGTTCCTATCGGAAATTTTTCTGGAAAATAACATTACGTAAAATTCGTAAATCAACGAATTAAGCGCAGAATGACGCATGCACGTTCATAGTTTCAAGTGTTAGAGGGGTGCATTGTGTATAAATCCGCGATTCTTTCAACAGATCGAGGACGCTTGAACAAAGGAGGTTTGTCATGCGCATAGGTACTCCAAAGGAGATCTTTGAAGGTGAGACAAGGGTGGCAATGACGCCATCGTCTGCACGTGAATTACAAAAACTGGGATTTGAATGTCTTATTGAAAAAGGTGCAGGGGATGCATCTCGTTTTTCTGATCAAGATTATAAAGATGCTGGCGTAAAAATCGTTAATACAGCTGCTGCTTTATATAAAGAAGCTGATATTGTTGCGAAGGTGCGCCCACCAGAAGATATCGAAGTGAAACGTTTGCGCAAAGGCCAAACGTTGATTTCATTCTTCTATCCTGCTCAAAACGAAAAGCTAATGGAAGCCGCCAATAAAAAAGGCGCGCATGTGATTGCAATGGACATGGTGCCACGTATTTCGCGTGCTCAGAAAATGGATGCATTGTCATCCATGGCAAACATTGCTGGTTATCGCGCTGTTATGGAAGCGGGCAACAATTTTGGTCGTTTCTTTACGGGGCAAATCACAGCTGCCGGTAAAGTGCCACCTGCCAAGGTTTTGGTTGTGGGTGCTGGTGTTGCTGGTTTGGCGGCTATTGGTGCTGCTCAATCACTGGGTGCAATGGTTTATGCCTTTGACGTACGTCCAGAAGTGGCCGAGCAAATTGAATCTATGGGTGCTGAATTCGTATTCCTTGAATTCGAAGAAGCACAAACAGATGGTGCTGAAACAGGTGGTTATGCTGCCCCGTCCAGCCCAGAGTTCCGTGAAAAGCAGTTGGAGAAATTCCGCGAGCTTGCACCAGATATGGACATCGTGATTACAACAGCTTTGATCCCAGGTCGTGATGCACCAAAACTTTGGTTGGAAGACATGGTTCAGGCCATGAAACCAGGTTCAGTTGTTGTCGATTTGGCAGCAGAGCGCGGTGGTAACTGTGACCTGACTGTGATGGACGAAAAAGTTGTGTCTGATAACGGCGTGACTGTAATCGGTTACACGGATTTCCCTGCGAAAATGGCAGCGCAATCATCGACACTTTATGCGACAAACATCCGTCACATGATGACAGATTTGACCCCTGAAAAAGACGGTCAAATCAATCATGATATGGAAGATGATGTGATCCGTGGTGCTACAATTACGCATGAGGGTGCGATAACATTCCCACCGCCACCGCCAAAAATTCAGGCGATTGCGGCAAAGCCAAAAGAAACAGCCCCTGAATTGACGCCAGAAGAAATTCGCGCGCAAGAAGTGGCAGCATTCAAAGCACAAACCAAACAGCAAGTAACATTGCTTGCCGTTGGTGCGGCATTGCTATTGGGCGTTGGTTTGGTTGCTCCTGCCAGCTTTATGCAGCACTTTATTGTGTTTGTTCTGGCAATCTTTGTTGGTTTCCAAGTGATCTGGAATGTTGCGCATTCACTGCACACGCCATTGATGGCTGTGACCAATGCGATTTCATCTATCATCATCTTGGGTGCATTGATGCAAATCGGATCAGGCTCATTCCTTGTGATATTGTTGGCTGGCCTTTCAGTCTTTATGGCGGGCATCAATATCTTTGGTGGTTTCCTCGTAACACGGCGCATGCTTGCCATGTTCCAGAAATCTTAAGGGGGAAAAGACTATGGAATACGGATTTACAACAGCAGCTTATGTGGTTGCAGCAGTTCTGTTTATCTTGTCTTTGGGCGGATTGTCTGGACAAGAAAGCGCAAAACGTGCCGTTTGGTATGGTATCGTTGGTATGGGCTTGGCAGTTTTCGCAACGCTTATCGGACCGGGATCAGGCTTATGGTTCTTGTCATTGGTGTTGATCGCAGCAGGTGGAGCCATTGGTTATGTCGTAGCGCAACGCGTACAAATGACAGAGATGCCGCAACTTGTGGCGGCGATGCACTCTTTGGTTGGCTTGGCTGCGGTTTTCGTGGGCTTTAACGCGCATATCGAGTTGGGTCGCGTTCTGGTCATGGATGATACAGCGAAGAAAGCACTTGAAGGTTTTGCTGCTTTGTTGGCGAAAAAAGACGGCGTTGAGATTGCAATTCTGCGTGTTGAGCTCTTCTTGGGTATCTTTATTGGTGCGATCACATTTACTGGCTCTGTGGTTGCTTACGGCAAACTTGCAGGCAAAGTGACATCTGCGGCTGAAAAACTGCCAGGTGGTCATTTGTTGAACGCATCAGCAGCGGCAATTTCTGTGCTTTGCTTAATCTGGTACTTTAACACTGGTGGTTTCCTACCATTGTTCGTTATGACATTGGCGGCCTTGTTTATCGGTTACCATTTGATCATGGGTATCGGTGGTGCTGATATGCCAGTGGTTGTGTCTATGCTGAACAGCTACTCTGGTTGGGCAGCAGCAGCGATTGGTTTCAGCCTTGGCAACGATCTGTTGATTGTTGTTGGCGCTTTGGTAGGTTCATCAGGTGCAATTCTATCCTACATCATGTGTAAAGCGATGAACCGTTCGTTCGTCAGCGTGATCTTGGGTGGCTTTGGTGAAACCAAAGGTCCTGCAATGGAAATCGAAGGTGAAATGGTGCCAACAGATGCAAACACTGTGGCAGCACAGCTTGAAGATGCAAACTCGATCATCATCGTACCAGGCTACGGTATGGCGGTTGCACAAGCGCAGCAATCAGTGTCAGAGCTGACACGTCGTTTGCGTGCAAAAGGCAAAGAGGTGCGCTTTGGTATTCACCCAGTTGCGGGGCGTTTGCCAGGTCACATGAACGTTTTGCTAGCAGAAGCGAAAGTGCCGTATGACATCGTTTTGGAAATGGATGAGATCAACGATGATTTCCCAGAAACAGACGTTGTGATGATTATCGGGTCCAATGACATCGTGAACCCAGCAGCACAAGACGATCCAAACTCACCGATTGCTGGTATGCCAGTGTTGGAAGTGTGGAAAGCCAAGTCTGTGATCATCTCGAAACGCGGTCAAGGGACGGGATACTCTGGTATCGAAAACCCACTGTTCTTTAAAGAGAACTCTCGGATGCTTTACGGTGATGCAAAGGCATCATTGGATCAGCTTCTAGGGCAGATCAGTTAATAAGAAAAAGCCCGCTCATCAGCGGGCTTTTTTATTGCGGGATTATTTTGACAAAGCCCGCCTATACAGATGCCATGTTGCATGCCCCAAAACGGGCAGGGCGATGAAGAGCCCAAGAAACCCTAGTAGCATTCCTGCAAAGAGGCATATGGCAATAATCATGGCCCAGATCATCATGATGGTTGGGTTTTCTATAACGGTTTTTGTACTGATAATCATCGCGGTGATGAAATCAAGTTCGCGATCTAGTAGCAGTGGCAACCCCATGACGGTTGTCATGTAAACGACAAAAGCAAAGAATGCGCCTATCACAAGCTCGCCTGCTAAAAGCATCAATCCGTTTTGGGTGGTCAGCATTCCTATAAAGTCAGGTGTGCTGCCCATAGCAGAAAGGCCAAAAATGATTGCAAAGACGGAATGTGACACGAATATCCAGACGATGAACCAAAACATTATCAGAGCACCGATTGATGGGATTTGTCTGTAACGTTCAGCGATAACTACACCCAATATATGCTTCCATGTTGGATGCGTGCCTTGTTCAAATTGTTTAGAAACTTCGTAAAGACCTACGGCGGCAAATGGGGCGATCATTGGGAAGCCGACCCAGAAAGGAACAGCCCACCATATTTCGCCGACCTGAGTGTAGATTAAAAGCATGACCCAACCACCAAAGAAATAGATGGCGCTAAAAAAGATACCGAAAAGAGGGGCTTTGCAAAAATCAGACCACCCCGCGCGTAAGACCGCGGATAGATCAGACGCTTTTAGATCTAAAACCTTAGGTATTGGCGATGCTTCTGGTGCAGTGGATTGATTTGGCATAAATTTCACTTGGGTCGTATTGGTATATGCAAATCATTCCACAAAAGATGTGTTTTACGAAGTGGAAATTTAAATAGAGTTTATATTAAAGGTGATCTGCCGATAAACCGTATTGAATTTAAACCATATCTCGTTCTACGATGCCAGTTAAACACCCCACAGCGCCTGCTGCTTTTCGCAACTCGAACATAGGTGTTTCGATGGTTTCTATACCAAGGCTCTGATACCAATCCCGGGTTTCATCATTACCAGCTGGCATCAAGATTTTACCAGAGGATAGGGCGACAAAGTTCAGCGCTCGGTTTGCTTGCGCAGCATCTTCATCGGGTAAAAATTCCACGTTATACCCATATTCGCGCATGAGCATCACAGCTGCATGTGGTGTGCGGCGGGGCCATGCGATTGCTAAGTCAGGGCTGCATATACGCATCATTCCCATAAGGTGCATTGTGCCAAAGGGCATATCTACGGCTGTAAGTGTAATGCCGATATCGGCTAAAACGGCAGTGATCTGATCAATGGCAGCTTGATTGGTGCGCAAACCACGACCGATGATAGCATGGTCGGGGTTTAACCAAATCAGGTCTGCCCCTTCGAATGTGGCGATGCCTGTTAATGTGCGTAAGATTGGAACGCCTGCGGATGCCAATGCCTGTGCTGTGACAACTTCTTCACCTGCGCGAACCGTAGAGGCAGGGCGCGCAAGAATGGCGCCTTGGGGGGTCATTACAAAGAGGTCAGCACAAAACATTCTATTTGGTGTCGGGGCTTCAACGTCAGGTGTTTTGATAATTGTCACACCAGCGTTCTCATAAGCATCGCAAAGCTGATCATGCTCTTCTTGGGCGCGCCCTAAATCCAGTGGCTCTAATTGTTGCGCTGAATTGTAATCTTCTACGATGATTTCATGGTCTGGCTTACATAAAAGCACCGACCTTAATTGTCCCCATTCGCTGTCGATACCACCGCGCCAGATTGTGCCAAACTCTTGTGCATGGGGTGTTGTGCGTTGCGACCAACCTCTGCCGCCATAAGCGGAACTGTTGAATGTAGAAGCTTTTGCCATCATCTGATCCGATAAAATTAAGACTGTTGCGTTTGATGCTAAGGTATCATGTCCAATATTTACACCTGTGAAACAAAAAAGAGCCCACATGGGGCTCTCTTATTCATCTATTGGAGCTTGGTTATCTTTTTTCATCCGTTCGTATCCGCAGCACGCGATCCAATAGGATAGCGACGATCACGATGATAAACCCGCTCTCAAAGCCTAGGGCTGTGTTCACTGAGTTCAAAGCGCGCACCACAGGCACACCTAAACCGTCTGCACCAACAAGGGCAGCGATCACCACCATTGATAGGGACAGCATGATGGTTTGGTTCAAACCTGTCATGATTTGTGGCAATGCGTTTGGCAGTTCCACGTTCAGTAGCTTTTCGCGTTTTGTAGCGCCAAAACTATCTGCCGCTTCCAATTGATCTTCTGGCACACTTGTGATGCCCAGATAGGTCAAACGGATTGGGGCTGGGAGTACGAAGATCACTGTAGCGATCAAACCTGGTACCATGCCGATACCAAAGAATACGATCGCTGGGATCAGATAGACGAATGTTGGTAGCGTTTGCATCAGATCCAGAATTGGGGCGATATAAGAGTATATTTTGGGTCTGTGCCCGATCATAATACCGATTGGAACACCGACACCCATACAGACGACACAAGCGGATAGAACCAGTGTTAAGCTTTCAGTGGTTTCGTCCCAATAGCCTTGGTTAATGATCAACAACAGGCCAAGCGCAACCATAACGCAGATTTTCCAAGACCGTTGTAAGCCCCATGCGATGGCTGTGAATACGGCAACCATGATTAATGGGTTTGGGGTTTGTAATATCCATAGGAACGCTTCGATAAGGTTTTCCAGAAGGATAGATAATGCATCAAAAAAGCCTTCGCCGTTTTCTTGCAACCATTCAAATGCGTTTTTTGCGGCTTTCCCAATTGGAATTTTGGTTTCAGTTAACCAATCCATTCATTCCCCTCCCAAGGATGAAAAAACGCCCCGACCATGTGGCCGAGGCGAATGTTGTTTTAATTAAAGGCCTAGTGCAGATTTAACCGCAGCCATTGCATCACCACCGTCTTTGGTTGTGACACCGTCTAGCCAGCCACCCAAAACGTCAGAGTTTGCAGTCAACCATGCAGCCGCTGCTTTGTTTGGTTCTTCGCCATCATTCAGAATTGCGCCCATGATTTCGTTTTCCATGGCCAATGTGAATGTTTGGTTCTTTAATAATGCGCCAACGTTTGTGCACTCATCCACGTAACCCGCACGTGTGTTCGTGAAAACAGTTGCGCCACCTAGGTTTGGACCAAAGTAATCGTCGCCACCTGTTAGGTATGTCAGTTTATAGTTTGCGTTCATTGGGTGTGGTTCCCAGCCCAAGAATACGATTGGCTCGTCTTTCTTTGTCAAGCGACCCACTTGTGCCAACATGCCTTGTTCAGAGCTTTCTACAACTTCGAAACCTTTTAGGCCGAATGCATCCGCGTCGATCATGCTTTGGATCAAACGGTTGCCGTCATTACCTGGCTCGATGCCGTAGATTTTGCCGTTTAGTTTATCTGATGCGCCAGCAATATCTGCAAAGCTGTTAATACCCATTGCTGCTGCGGCTTCATTCACAGCCAATGTGTATTTCGCACCTTCAAGGTTTGCGCCGACTGTGTCTACTGTGCCAGCTTCGCGGTATTTCGCGATGTCGCCTTCCATTGTTGGCATCCAGTTGCCAAGGAATACATCGATGTCACCACCCGCCATTGAGGCGTATGTTACAGGCACGGATAGGATCTTTACATCTGTTTCATAACCAAGCGCGTCCAACACAACTGTTGTTGCTGCTGTTGTTGCTGTGATGTCTGTCCAGCCTACATCTGAAAATGTGACTTTACCGCAGTCTGCCAAAGCAGCTGTTGATACTGTTGCTAAAAGCGCAGCTGCAGAGGCTGTAATCTTTAAAGCGTTCATTTAAAATCTCCCTGATTTTTATTGACGATGCGTCAACTAAAAACACGTATCAAAGAATTGCAAGAATTTTTTTTGATTGACGAGCCAATTAAAAAACCGTTTCGTAAGGGTAATTGGAAGTTTCGAAAGAATGATATGCCCAAAGTTGGAATGGAACCTATTCGCCGCAAAGAACTGATCGATGCCACTATACTAGAGATTGGCGAGATCGGATCGCTTAATGTGACCGTCGGTAAGATTGCTAAAAGAGCAGGCGTTTCCAGTGCTTTAGCGCACCATTACTTTGGCGGTAAAGACCAAATATTACTGGCAGCGATGCGGTCTATTTTGGCGCGCTATGGTTTGAACGTTAAGCGTGAAATGGCTCTTGCGACAACACCCGTTGAACGGGTGGAAGCGGTTATTAAAGCCAGCTTTCATTTGGATAATTTCAGCCCACAAGTGGTTGCATCATGGCTGACATTCTATGTTTTGGCACAAACGTCTGATGAAGCGCAGCGTTTATTACAGGTTTATTCACGCCGCTTACAATCTAATTTAGTGCATGATCTATTAAAGATTACCAACCGTGAGAATGCAGAGCGCATTGCAAATGGTATGGCTTCGATGATTGATGGGTTCTACATTCGCCAAGCATTGCAAAAACCAAGTTCAGATCGTTTGGAAACGATTTCAATCGTCACTGAATATTTGCACCTTCAGCTAAAAAGTATTGCCAATTAGAGCTGTTCAATAAAGTGGTAAATTACTTTTTGCCCTTGAACAGAAAAAGCGGACAAATGATTGCCACCTTTAATGGTTTCCAGCTTTTTATTCTTTGCCCCTGACAGTTTGAATACTGTTTCGCCGTGCGCATAGGGGATCACTTTGTCGTTTGTGCCATGTAAGATTAAAGTGGGGTTTGTTACTTTGGGTATGTGTATATCTGTTTCCCAACGCTGATCTAATAGCTGACGAATAGGGAAAAAGGGCATCTGTTTTTCTGCGAGACTTACAACGGATGTATAAGGTGCCTCTAAGATCAATGCATCTGGTGCGATAGATGTTGCTAGTTTTGTCGCTACACCTGTCCCAAGGCTTTCACCATAATAGATGATTTTACCTTTGGGGGGGCGCCCTAAAATTTTAGAAAGTGACTTGCGCACCAACAAAGCGTCTTCGCTGATTACATCCTCGGAAGGTTGCCCCGTACTGCCAGATGACCTGCGATATCCGGTTGCAATAACGCCGTATCCACGGTCAATCAAACGGTCAAATCGTTGGACGCGGCTGGCTAAATTTCCCGCATTGCCGTGGAAATATAAAACGGTTGCTTTGTTTCCTTTTGCAGGGCGGGCCCATAGGATCAGCGTTTCGCCATCATTGGTGCCCAATATATATTCAGTTAAACGGGGTTCTCCTGCTTGAGCCGGTGTTACATATGTCGGATCAAACGGATAAATAAGCAGGCTACGTGCAAACCAAACCACGGCAAAGGCGCCAATGTATAAAACAACAGCCCACAGAATCGTTCGTTTTATGAACTTTATCATTCAAACCGTCCCAATTGCTTTTCGATACGCACAGCGTAAAAGGCACTTAGTAAGCCAAGCGTTGACGCCAGTATAATACATAAAACCAGCGGATACGCCCCTGATGTGCTGGACAAAGTGGCGGTTGCAAGGACTGTAAATGCGACGCCGCCCAATGTCATGAGTGTCCCCCCAAGTCCTGATGCGGATCCTGCAAGTTCTGGTTTAATGTCCAACATGCCTGCATTTGCGCTTGGCAAACACATACCGTTGCCTAGGCCGATTGTGATAGTGAATAGGAAAAACTCCAAAGGGTGATCTGTGCCAAAGCTGATTGTGAGTAAAGAACAGATCATCCCAGTAATCGTTACCAATATACCTACGAAAATCATTCTATATATACCAAGTGTTTTTGTGAATTTACCCGATATTCCGTTCCCAATCATATATCCCAATGGCGTTAGCATCATGTATCCACCGATTTGCGCACTTGAAAGCCCATATATTTCGCTGCCTACATAAGGGGCGCCACCAAGGTAAGCAAAGAATGTTGCGGCTGCAAAAGCGGCTGTAAATGCATACCCCCAGAACCGTCTGGAACGGATAAGTTCTGGATAATGTTTCACCTGATCCGCAAAACTGCCCGACATGTATTGGTTTGTTTCGCCCAGATCAAACCAACAGATGATAAAAACTATGGTGCCTGATAAGGTCATGAAGTGCAGAGTGGATTGCCATCCATAAAACTCCGTCAATAAGCCACCCAAAGGTGGCCCTAGCATAGGAGCTAGTGCCATGCCCATGGTTACATATCCGATCATACTAGCAGCATCTTCACGGGCCACCATATCGCGCACGATTGTTCTGGCGAGTACTAAGCCACTGACGATGACCGCTTGAACAACGCGAAAGAATAGAAACGCTTCAAAGCTGGAGGTAGAGGATGCGCCGATAGAGGCGAGGATAAAGATTGCTATACATCCCAACATAACTGGGCGTCTGCCATAACGATCCGAAATCGGGCCTATTACGAGCTGCGCACAACCAGACATGACCAAATAAGCGGTGATCGCCAATTGCATAAACGTATAAGATACGTTGAAGTGTTTTGCCATTTCAGGCAAAGCTGCGATGAAAACGTTCAATGCAATCGCACCAATGCCAGAGATAATCACCAATGTCGTGATATGGGGGGGCGTTGTGCTGTTCAGATATGTTGGTTTTGGTAATGGGCTAGGCATCTAGTCACCTAAAATAGATATAAGAAGGCGACCTTATCATAGAGAAATATAGCGTCCAGCTACTTTTCTGATAGAGAATAAGGAAGTATCCCACGCGCATTATGATCGACTGTCAGGCGGCGCTCTAACGGTGGTACAGATCGCTGGTGGCAGTTTTCACGTTCACAAATACGGCAAGAAATACCAATAGGTTCAAAGGCTTGTGTCCTCTGTGTGTCCATATCATCGGCATACACTAATGCGTCAGCATGTTTGACTTCGCAACCCAACCCAATGGCATAACGCCGGATGGGGGCATGGAAAGCCCCTGCTGATTTGGATACGTCGCGTGCAAGACACAGATATTGCGCGCCATCTGGTGTTTCTGCGAGTTGGCGTAAGAATTGCCCTGGTGTTTCAAACGCGCGGTGCACGTTCCATAGGGGGCAGGCGCCGCCGAAGCGGGCGAATTGTAGCTTGGTCGCTGAGTGACGTTTTGTGATTGTGCCCGCCTGATCCACACGGACAAAGAAAAACGGAATGCCTTTCAAACCTGAACGCTGCATTGTGGATAAGCGATGGGCGACCTGCTCTATAGACGCCCCAAAACGTAGTGCGAGGATTTCCAAATCGTGACGGCATTCCTGAGCCGTTTGTAAAAAGGCGGCATAGGGGAGGAGTGCAGCTCCTGCGAAGTAATTTGCAAGACCAATTTTGCAAATATCACGTGCTTCTTGGCTGCTGAAATTTGCCATATCCAGATTGGCCTCTAAGAGCTCATCATGCTCTAATAAAGCGACTTGATGTGCCATCTGAAAAGCACGAGATGCGATTGATGTGCCTTTGGCTAAAGTCAGGATGCGTTTGTTGCGATCAAACTTTCGCAAAACTGCATCATCTGAATACTGAACAGTGATGCGATGTTTGTCTGACAAGAAGTCGGTTAGGGCAACATGCAAAGGCGTATCAAATTGTGTCAGTTTATTTGAAAAATTTTCAGCAGAACGATCAACAGCATCAATGTAATTATCGCAATAATGGAAGAAATCGCGCACTTCTTCCCATGGCGAGAGTTGAACAGAGCCGCCTTCACGCCCCAAAGCTTCGTCCAAAGACGCAAGCCTTTCTTGGGCTTGGCGATATGTTTGATGCAAATCCAAAAATGCGCGTGCCAGAGTTGGGGCATTCGATGCCGCCAATTGTAAGTCAGCAATATTGACCGATGCATCACTGAAAATTGGATCGGCCAATGCCTCTTTCATGTCCGCTACAACGCGCTGGGAATCTCCATCTGATAGTTTGCTGACATCAAAGTTAAATTCGCGTGCCAAGGTCAAAACTACTGAAGTGGCAATCGGTCGGTGGTTATTTTCCATCTGACTGAGATAGGGCAGCGAGATGTCCAAACGATCGGCAAATTGTTTTTGCGTCAGATTAAATTCTTGACGTATTTTACGAAGGCTCACGCCTGCATATAGTTTTGTTTGCGCCATGAATGGTCTCGCTTGTTTGCAATTTTGCAATTAGCAATAGCAAAAAATAAATGTATTTGCAAATTAGCTATATTTACCTTTCGTAAACCGCTTAGTACTGTACATTAAGTCAACGCTTCGGGAGGATTTTGCGTGCGAGATATTATCCAAGAACTAGAACAACGTCGTGCTTCGGCGCGCATGGGTGGCGGCGAGCGCCGTATTGATGCGCAACATAAAAAAGGCAAGCTAACGGCGCGTGAACGTTTAGATGTTCTGTTGGACGAAGGGTCTTTTGAAGAATTCGATATGTTTGTGACGCACAAATGCCAAGACTTTGGTATGGATGCAGAACATATTCCAGGTGATGGTGTGATAACAGGGTGGGGCACGATCAATGGCCGTGTGACCTATGTATATAGCCAAGATTTCACTGTTTATGGCGGTTCGCTATCTGAAACGCATGCCAAAAAGATTTGTAAAGTTCAGGAAATGGCGTTGCGCAATGGTGCGCCTATTATCGGGATTAACGATTCAGGCGGCGCACGTATCCAAGAAGGCGTTGCCTCACTTGCGGGGTACACGTCAGTTTTCCAGAATAACATTAAAGCATCAGGCGTTATTCCGCAGATCAGCGTGATCATGGGGCCATGTGCGGGCGGTGCTGTGTATTCTCCTGCATTGACTGACTTTGTGTTTATGGTGCGTGATAGCTCTTACATGTTCCTGACAGGTCCTGATGTTGTGAAAACAGTGACCAATGAAGTTGTCACAGCAGAAGAATTAGGTGGCGCAAAAACCCACACGACAAAATCATCTGTCGCGGATGGATCGTTTGAAAACGATATTGATGCGCTGATGGAAGTGCGCCGCTTGTTTGATTTCTTACCTCTGAATAATCAATCTGGTTGCCCCGAACGCCCATTTTTTGATGATCCAAAGCGCAAAGAGCCGTCATTGGATACGATCATTCCAAGCAATGCCAACACACCTTACGATATGAAAGAGCTTGTGTTGAAATTGTCTGATGAGGGCGATTTCTATGAAATACAAGAGGACTTTGCGAAAAACATCCTAACAGGTTTTATCCGCTTAGAGGGTTCGACTGTTGGCGTTGTTGCTAATCAACCAATGGTTTTGGCGGGGTGTTTGGATATCAATGCATCGCGTAAAGCGGCACGTTTTGTACGTTTCTGCGATGCTTTTGAAATTCCATTACTGACATTGGTGGATGTGCCTGGTTTCTTGCCTGGGACAGCACAAGAATATGGCGGTGTGATTAAACACGGCGCTAAATTGCTCTATGCTTATGGCGAAGCAACAGTGCCACGTGTGACTGTAATTACACGCAAGGCATATGGCGGTGCATATTGTGTGATGTCACCAAAGCATTTGGGCGGCGATATCAATTACGCTTGGCCAACAGCAGAAATCGCTGTGATGGGTGCCAAAGGGGCGGTTGAAATCCTACACCGTAGTGATTTAGGCGATGCCGAGAAAATCGCAGCTTTAACACAAGATTACGAAGATCGTTTCGCAAACCCATTTGTGGCTGCTGAAAACGGCTTTATCGATGAAGTGATCATGCCACAAAATACGCGGATGCGTGTGGCGCGTGCCTTTGCCAGCCTAAAAGACAAAGATTCCAGCCGCCCTTGGCGTAAACACGATAATCTGCCGCTGTAATTCTATGGCCAGAGCATTACATACCTTACCCCTTATTGGGCTTTTTATCGGAACAACTGCATTTGCTGATCTTCCACCTGTGCCTTCGGGGCAAAATTTGGAGGTTTTCGAAGAAATCTTCCAAACAACCACGCCAACGCGCCGTCAATTCTATCTGTCTGTCCTTGCGCCTGAAATAAAAGAAGGCGGTGCTATCAGCTATGAGACGGCAAGCCTTGATATTGATGTGTTGTGCAATGATTACGCATTACAAAAAGCGCAAACGCCAACAGATGGTTTAGATGCAGCACGTGAGGTGGTGATCCGAATGATGGATCGTCCCGTAACATATGGCGAAACAAACCCCGATGCTAAGCAATATATGGGGTTTTATGATATTTCTGAAGGACTGTGCGAATGGCACTAATGAGACAAAAAATGCTTATTAAAAGCGCACTACGGGCCGTATTTCGCCACTTTTACGTTATCCTGCAAACTAGTGGCTGTCTTTTGCAAACATCTTCTGCTAGCGTGGCCGAGAACCAAGGCTTAAAAACTTTGGATCACAGTCAATTTAGGAGGACAGTATGTCTACAAAACTCATTGCGGCTACTCTATTGGTGGCTTTCGGCATCTCAGCATGTGCACAACAACAACAAGAAGAGCCAGCACCGGCTCCAGTTGAGATCGTGGCAGAACAGCCAACTCAAAAGTACTAATAAGAATTATAGCCAAGAACCAATTAAGGTTCTTGGCACCCCACGCATAGCCACCTTCGGGGGCGCGTTATGATCAAATATCGTGGTTTTCCATCCCGTCTTCCAAGTTCTGATTTCCAATTCACAATTCGTCGCCCGAATAAGAAGGGTGCAACGAAACTTATCGCTCGTGAACGCTATGCGGATCGTCGTAATGCGGATCGTATAGCCGACGAAGGTTTTATGCGGGCTTTGTGGGAATATTTTGGCGAAGAATCATTTGAACGCGGTAATCTGGATGCAGGCCGTTTAAGTTGGTTGTTGGGCCGTGAAGTGGAATTTGCAGATGATTCTCAAGATCCTGAAGATTACGAAACATTACTAAAAATCAACGTAGGGCGCGCTATGGTTAGCTTTCCCGACGTTTTTGAGGGGTAATCGGCATGTTTTCGCGCACACCAAAAACGCTTTGGCGGTTTTCGGCCCAAACCATGGGTTGGCTGAGTAATGCGATTTGCACAACCAAAAATACGGTCTACGCTCATATTCAACGGAGTTCTTTTGGAACTTCAATGACGCATGACCCAGTAGCGTCGCTTGTGAAAGCTAATACTGGTACTGAGATTTTCCGCTCCTCCAAGTGGTCAAACTCTTTCATTTCCCCTCTACTAGGGCCCCCACGCGATGGCGTGAGGGTCCCTTTTTTTTGGCCCGCCGCTTTTTGCGCTGTAATGGCCTCTTCATCCTATAATTCCAATTACAATCTAGGTGTCAGCCATGTTTAAAAAAATCCTAATCGCCAACCGCGGTGAAATTGCCTGTCGTGTGATCAAGTCCGCGCAGAAAATGGGGATCAAAACTGTCGCCGTGTATTCGGATGCCGATAAAAATGCCCTTCATGTGGAAATGGCGGACGAGGCGGTGCACATCGGGCCACCGCCTGCAGCGGAAAGCTACATTGTGATCGACAAAATCATGGATGCGATTCGTCAAACGGGTGCCGAAGCCGTTCACCCCGGGTATGGCTTTTTATCCGAGAATAAATTGTTCGCGGAAGCGCTTGAAAAAGAAGGCATTGCATTCATCGGCCCACCGGCAGGTGCTATTGAAGCGATGGGTGATAAAATCACATCGAAGAAACTTGCGGCAGAAGCAGGCGTTTCAACTGTTCCAGGGTATATGGGGCTGATTGCGGATGCTGATGAGGCCGTGAAGATTTCTAATGAAGTTGGTTACCCTGTGATGATCAAAGCTTCCGCTGGTGGCGGTGGTAAAGGGATGCGTATTGCATGGAATGACGATGAGGCACGCGAAGGCTTTCAATTGTCCAAGAACGAAGCGGCCAGCAGCTTTGGCGATGACCGTATCTTTATTGAAAAATTCATCACACAACCACGTCACATTGAGATCCAAGTACTAGGAGATCAACACGGCAACTGTATTTACCTTAATGAACGTGAATGTTCCATTCAGCGTCGCCAACAAAAGGTGATCGAAGAAGCGCCATCACCGTTCTTGGACGAAGAAACGCGCCAAGCAATGGGCGCACAATCAGTCGCCCTGTCAAAAGCTGTGGATTATTGCAGTGCAGGTACGGTTGAATTCATCGTGGATGGAGATCGCAATTTCTATTTCCTAGAGATGAACACACGTTTGCAGGTGGAACACCCTGTAACTGAATTGATCACAGGCGTTGATTTGGTTGAACAAATGATTCGTGTGGCGAATGGTGAAAAATTGAAGTTAAAGCAAAAAGATATCGGCATTAACGGCTGGGCAATGGAAAGCCGCCTGTATGCCGAAGATCCATATCGTGGTTTCTTACCATCCATTGGTCGCCTAACACGCTACCGCCCGCCAGCGGAAGTTGCGACAAAGGATATGGTTGTACGCAATGATACAGGTGTTTTTGAAGGTGGCGAAATTTCCATGTTCTACGACCCTATGATTGCAAAACTGTGTTCATGGGGAAAAGATCGCGCCAGTGCTATCGAAGTGATGCGCGGTGCTTTGGATGCGTTTGAACTGGAAGGTATAGGTCACAACTTGCCGTTCCTATCTGCGGTAATGGATCACGAACGTTTCATATCTGGCAATATCACAACAGCCTTTATTGAAGAAGAGTATCCAGACGGCTTTATGGGCGTTGAATTGGACGAGGACACGTTACATCGTCTGGCAGCATTGGCCGCACATATGAAGCAAATCAGTGCGGAACGGGATGCCTCTATTTCAGGTGCTTTACCAAATCACAAACGCCGCATCGCTCCTGAATGGGTCGTGATGCTCGGTGGCAATCCATATCCAGTATCAATTGCGCATACAGATAATGGCAGCAAGGTAACATTCGATTGCGGTAAAAAGCTTGATGTTCAAACCGATTGGACGATGGGTCAGCCTTTGGTAAAAGCTGTCGTCGGTGGTGAAGAACTGGTTGTGAAATCAAACGGTGCCCGTGGTGGTAGCTTGTTACGTTATCGCGGTGCTGATCTAAAAATGATTGTGCTCACACCGCGCCGTGCCGAATTGGCAGCGATGATGCCAGAAAAGCAGGCGGCGGATACATCCAAAATGCTACTTTGCCCAATGCCAGGTTTGATCGTGAATATGAGCGTTGAAGTGGGTGATGAAGTCCAAGAGGGGCAAGCACTGTGTACTGTCGAAGCCATGAAAATGGAAAACGTTCTGCGTGCCGAGAAAAAGGGCGTTGTGTCCAAGATCAATGCCGCCATCGGTGACAGCCTAGCCGTGGATGAAATTATTCTGGAGTTTGAATAATTTTAGCGCAGGACTATCATATGTTCTCTTTTTGTTCTAATCTTGATGTGACTCACTATATCAAGGTTTGGACGAATGACGCACCATCGCGTGTCGCTGCTCTATTTGGATATGAACAGCTACTTTGCCAGCGTGGAACAGCAAGAGGACCCGTCTTTGCGTGGCCAACCGCTGGGTGTGGTGACAACAATGACGCCCAATGCAGCGATCATCGCAGCCAGTACCGAGGCCAAAGCGATGGGGCTAAGATTTGGAACACGGATGAAAGAGGCGCGCCAAAGGGTGCCGCAGATGCAGTTCCGTCCAGCGCGCCACGATTTATACGTGGATTATCATCACCGCATCAAAATGGCGGTGGAACAGGTATTGCCCGTTACTGCAGCACATTCGGTGGACGAATTTTCCATTCACCTGTACGGGCGGATGCAACAGTTAGACGTGGCAATGCAAATCGCCGAAGATATGCGCCAAGCGATTTATACGGACGTAGGGATCGCGATGCGCTGCTCGATTGGTCTGGGTTCCAGCATGTTACTGGCAAAGTTAGCGGGCGAATTGCACAAGCCATGTGGTTTGGATTGGTTGCTGCCCGCAGTGTTGCCAGAAAAGATCAAACATCTGAAACTGCGCGATATTCCGGGGATCAACCGCGGGATCGAAGCACGACTTCACGCTGCATCGATCATGGATACACCCAGCCTTTATGCAATGTCGCCCAAACACGCGCGCAAAGTTTGGGGCGGGGTGCAGGGCGAACGCTTTATTCGTGCACTTCAGGGCGAAGATATTCCCGAACCCAAAACAAAACCCAGCTCGCTTGGGCATGGACAAGTCCTATCTTATGCCAACCGCAATCCCGAAGGGGCACGTTTGGTGACACGGCGCTTACTTATCAAAGCGGCCACACGTCTGCGGCGGCGAAATGCCTTTGCGACTTATCTCTATATTTCCGTGAAATGTACGGTGCATGGACGCCAACGGATCGGGCGCCGCATTCGCGGCACACAAGACAGCTTTCAATTGCTGGCCTTATACAGACAATTCTGGGAAGAATTCCGCCTCTCAAAGCCGCTCTCTACGGGCGTGATGTTGGGGGGGCTTGTTCCTGCTCACAAACACACGGCCGATTTGTTCGAGGATCGTTCGGGGGCAGGGCAACGCACGGAACGCGAAAAACTTTGCCTGTTGGTCGATACGATCAACCAACGCTATGGGCAAGACACGCTGATTTACGGGGAAAGGCCCCGCGAAATAACAGCCTATACAGGGGCGAAAATCGCCTTTGGACGGATACCTGCGCGCGAAGAATTTCGCGACTGATCCAAGGCTTTATATCTACGTTTAAACTAAAGGAGTACGCGTTATGAGCGCCTCTGATGTAAAGGGCTGGAAGGCCGCTGCTGAAAAAGAATTACGTGGTAAGCCACTGGATGCCCTGACTTGGGACACGCCAGAAGGCATTGAAGTTAAACCTGTTTATACAGAAAGTGACCTAGAAGGCTTGGATCATTTGGGCTCTATGCCCGGTATGGCACCCTTCACGCGCGGCCCCAAAGCCACGATGTATGCAGGCCGTCCTTGGACGATCCGCCAATACGCTGGTTTTTCTACAGCTGAGGAAAGTAATGCCTTTTACCGCAAGGGGCTTGAGGGGGGGCAGCAAGGTGTCTCTGTCGCTTTCGATTTGGCAACGCACCGCGGCTATGACAGTGACCACGAACGCGTTGTGGGCGATGTCGGTAAAGCGGGTGTTGCAATTGACAGCGTCGAAGATATGAAAATTCTGTTCGACGGCATACCGTTGGATAAAGTCAGCGTGTCAATGACTATGAACGGCGCTGTGATCCCAGTTCTGGCGAGCTTTATAGTTGCGGGTGAAGAGCAGGGTGTGAGCCGCGAAAAACTATCAGGAACTATTCAGAATGATGTTTTGAAAGAATTCATGGTGCGGAACACCTATATTTACCCACCAGAGCCTTCTATGCGGATTGTGTCAGACATTATCGATTATACCAGCCGCGAGATGCCGAAGTTCAACTCTATCTCAATCAGTGGCTATCATATGCAAGAGGCGGGCGCGACGCTGGTGCAAGAGCTGGCCTTTACGATTGCCGATGGCAAGGAATACGTCAAAGCGGCATTGGCACGGGGTATGGATGTCGATGCCTTTGCCCCACGCCTGTCGTTCTTTTTCGCAATCGGGATGAACTTCTTTATGGAAGCGGCGAAATTGCGGGCTGCACGTCTGTTGTGGCACCGTGTGATGACAGAATTTGGGGCAAAGAACGAAAAATCCCTCATGCTGCGCACCCATTGCCAAACCAGTGGTGTGTCGTTGCAAGAGCAAGATCCCTATAATAACGCGATCCGCACAGCCTATGAAGCGATGTCGGCTGTGTTGGGCGGTACACAATCCCTGCACACGAACAGCTATGACGAAGCGATTGCTTTGCCGTCTGATGCTGCTGCACGTTTGGCGCGCAATACACAGTTGATTTTGCAAAATGAAACCGGTGTCACAAATGTGGTCGATCCATTAGCGGGCTCTTATTACGTTGAGAACTTGACTAAAGAATTGGCTGATAAAGCATGGGAGCTGATCAAACAGGTCGATGAAATCGGCGGTATGACCAAAGCGGTCGAAGATGGCATGCCTAAACTCGCGATTGAGGAAGCGGCTGCACGCAAACAAGCCCGTGTTGACCGCGTCGAAGATGTGATCGTTGGCGTGAATAAATTCCAATTGGATGAAGAACCAGAAATCGATGTGCGTGAGATTGACAACACGGCTGTACGCGAAGCACAGATCGCGCGACTGGCAGACATCCGGCAAAGCCGCGATGTTGCGGCCTGTGAAAACGCCCTTGTGGCGCTTGAACAGGGCGCACGTTCCTCTGATGCAAACTTGCTGGAGCTTGCTGTAAATGCAGCACGTGTACGTGCAACGGTTGGTGAAATATCTGATGCTATGGAACGCGCATTTGGGCGCCATAAAGCCAAAGTGAAATTGCTTGATGGTGTTTATGGCGCTGCTTATGAAGGCGATCAAGGGTTTCAGGATATTCAAGCGGATGTTGCTGATTTTGCAAAGAAAAATGGTAAAAAACCATCCATGATGGTGGTGAAAATGGGTCAAGACGGCCATGACCGTGGCGGTAAAATCATCGCAACAGCCTTCTCTGACATTGGATTTGATGTCGACATGGGGCCACTGTTTCAAACACCAGAAGAAGCGGCGATTGATGCCATTGAAAAAGGTGTGGATGTGGTGGGGATTTCATCCCAAGCCGCTGGTCACACAACATTAGCCCCACAATTGGTGCACGCTCTGAAAAATAAGGGCGGGGAGGGCATCATTGTGATTTGCGGCGGGGTAATTCCGCCCAACGATTATAATTTTCTGCGCCAGGTAGGAGTGCGAGCCATTTTTGGGCCAGGCACGAACATACCAGAAGCGGCAAAAGAAGTATTGGAATTGGTCAAGCGCGCACGCACGTAAAAGACCAGACTGAATGGGAGTAAGTCATGTCATATAAAGACGTTTATGAGGGTTGGAAAAAAGACCCAGAAGTATTTTGGATGGAAGCCGCGAAATCGCTGGATTGGACGCAAGAACCATCAAAAGCTTTGTCAGATGAAAATGCGCCACTGTACGAGTGGTTCAAAGATGGCCAGATCAATACCTGCTATAATGCCGTCGATCGCCATGTAAACGCGGGCAATGGAGGCCGCGTTGCTATTATCTATGACAGCCCGATTACAGGCACACAAAAGAAGATCACTTATGCAGAGTTGCAAACCCTCACAGCCAATCTCGGTGGCGCTTTAGAAGCCCAAGGTGTGACCAAGGGTGATCGTGTGATCATCTATATGCCAATGGTATCCGAAGCGATCATTGCAATGTTGGCCTGTTCGCGTATCGGTGCGGTGCATTCTGTTGTATTTGGCGGCTTTGCATCAAATGAACTGGCAACACGTATTGATGATGCTACGCCAAAAGCGATTATTGCAGCTTCTTGTGGGATCGAACCAAGCGGTGTGATTGCCTATAAACCCTTGCTGGATGGTGCGATTGAACAAGCGGTGCATAAACCTGATTTTACAGTGATCTTGCAACGCGAACAGCTGACGGCGGATATGGTCGAAGGCCGTGATTTGGATTGGCATGATTTCCAACAGGGCGTGAAACCTGCCGATTGCGCAGTGATGAATGGCACGGATCCTGTGTATATCCTCTACACCTCTGGTACGACTGGCCAACCAAAAGGCGTTGTGCGTCCAACGGCAGGTCATATCGTGGCGCTGAACTGGACGATGAAGAATATTTACAACGTAGAAGCGGGGGATGTGTTCTGGGCGGCATCAGATGTCGGCTGGGTCGTTGGTCACTCGTATATTTGCTATGGCCCATTGTTCAGCGGCTGTACGACGATTGTGTTTGAGGGCAAACCGATTGGAACGCCTGATGCGGGTACATTCTGGCGTGTGATGGAAGAACATAAAGTGAAAACGTTTTTCACGGCGCCAACCGCGTTTCGTGCAATAAAACGCGTCGATCCATCAGGTGAGTTTGTTAAAAAGTACGATTTGTCTCATTTGAATTACTTGTTCTTAGCAGGCGAACGCGCTGATCCCGACACAATCGAATGGGCGCAAGACCAGTTGGGCGTGCCCGTGGTGGATCATTGGTGGCAGACGGAAATTGGTTATCCTGCTGTGTGTAATCCTGCTGGGATTGAATTGATGGACATAAAACTTGGCTCGCCTGCGGTGCCAATGCCAGGGTTTGATATGCAAATCCTCGATGATGAAGGCAATGAGCTGCCAAAAGGTGAGTTGGGCGCGATTACAATTAAGCTACCTCTACCACCTGGTACTTTGCCAACGCTTTGGAATGCCGAAGAACGGTATAAGTCATCTTATCTGGAAGCCTTCCCAGGGTATTATGAGACGGGTGATGCGGGCTATATGGATGATGATGGGTATCTCTATATCATGGCGCGTACGGATGATGTGATTAACGTTGCTGGTCATCGCCTCTCTACTGGTCAGATGGAAGAGGTGCTTGCAGGTCATCCTGATGTAGCGGAATGTGCTGTGCTGGGTGTGAAGGATGAACTCAAAGGCCAGTTGCCCATGGGTTTCTTATGTCTGAATGCAGGAACCGAAAAATCGCATGAAGATGTTGTGACTGAATGTGTGCAACTGATCCGCAAATCGATTGGCCCTGTGGCGGCTTTTAAACTGGCCTGTGTCGTTGATCGTTTGCCGAAAACACGTTCAGGGAAAATTTTACGTGGTGTTGTTGCTAAAATTGCCGATGGCGAAGATTGGAAAATGCCAGCAACCATTGATGACCCTGCGATTTTGGATGAGATATCGGTGGCTTTGTCCAAGCTAGGCTACCCACAGAAATAAGCACTGCACAATCTTTGCAAAATGCAAAACTTAGGTTGCTCTGTCATAGACGTCGGCGTAATGTTGGGCAACCTAGGTAATGTGTGCAATGGCTGGCGATGATTTTCAAAACGAGACATATTTAGGGCTGGTTAAAATGCTTGGCCCTGAAAAAGCACGTGTTTTGATTAAACAACTTATTATAGATTTAGATATGGCGCGGAAGAACCTGAAGCAGGCAACGTTAGACGAGTCTATGGCAAAATTGGACCAATCTACACATGTCTTAGCATCTTTGGCCGGAACAGTCGGTGCCAAAGGCATTCACCAATTGGCAAAAGATGTGAATGATCAAGCGATTGCAAGTAATCTGAATTTCCCAAAAGGGGATGTTGAACTATTGCTAAGCAAAATAGACCCATGGATGGCATTTTTGGTGGCTGAAACACAAAGTTTTGGGTCTAAAGAATGAGCCAAAGAATTTTACTGATAGAAGACACGACGACACTTCAGCTGATTTACAGTACGAACCTTCGTAATGCTGGGTATTCTGTTGATTTGGCGTCTAATGGTGCCGAAGGCATTGATATGTTCATGGACAACAACAATCCAGTTGTGATCATGGATCTTTTTTTACCAGATATGGATGGCATCGATGTTATTCGAAGGCTTGTTCAAGAAAACCCTCATGCGAAAATTATCGTTATCACTTCAAATGGATCCGTAAACCGTGCAGTTGATGCGATGCGCGCAGGGGCGTTTGATTTCCTTTTAAAGCCATTCTCGGACGAACGTTTGTTCTCGACAGTGGCTGCAGCGTTTAAAAGTGCGCAAAGCCGAACAGATATTAACCTGCAAACGGGCAACTTCTATGGCTTTGTCGGACGCAGTTCATTGATGCAGGAAACTTACCGCAAGATTATGCGTGTCGCCCCATCGAATGCCCCTGTTTTTATTTCAGGGGAACGGGGGACTGGTAAAGGGACATGCGCGCGAGCAATCCACGAACACTCAGGGCCAAAATCCAGACCTTTTTTGCAATTTAGTGGATCTGATTTAGCTGCAGAGATGCAGGATACGCAGTTGTTTGGCGGTTTTGATACAACCGATCCTGAGAAAGAAACGACAGACAAAAGTATTTTTGAAAGAGCCTTTGGAGGTGTTCTTTATATCAGTGAAGTTGGTGACCTTGACCCAGTTTTACAAAATAAGTTGGCGAATGTTCTGCGCAAATCCACCCAACATGAAACTGCGGCAGATGAGGAAGATCGTGATTTTCCTAGGATTGTATGTTCGTCAAAAAGCGATCCATATCAGTTGCTAAAAAGTGGAGCGATCCGTGAAAACTTATTTTATCAACTTCATATTCTAACGATTGAGATGCACCCGTTAAGAGAATTAGGTGATGATATCATCTATATTGCGCAGGTTCTATTGGGGAAGCTCGCATCTGTTGAGCATAAAGATTTCAAGAACCTTTCCAGTGATGTGGAAACCTTATTTCGAAATAACGCATGGCCTGGCAATATCAATCAACTTAAAAACCTGCTGCATTCTATTGTAGCTACTTATGATGGTGTCACAGTTACACGTGAGATGCTGCCAATTGGATTTGTTTCAGCCAGCCATCATGCTGCCAATGATTTGAAAATAAACGAAGATGATGATCCTTTCTATATGGAGCGTAGAAATAACGCGATCCATCAATTAATCGGATTAGAACTTGAAGAGGTTGAGCGGAAATTTATTGAGGCAACTATTCAATCTAATGGCGGCTCTATTCCACGTGCCGCAGAAGTATTGGGCGTAGCACCCAGTACCATTTATCGCAAAAGATCAAAGCCTTAGGAATCTTTCCTCATTTTGATTTTACCAGATATTCGGTTAATTCTTTGAATTAATGATAAATTTAAACTTCGCTCTCGTTTTATTTCTTTAAAAAATTCTTTACTCTTGAACCGAAAATGGGCATTTTAACACCATATCTTGGGGGCAAGAGATGTTAAAAAACAAAATAATGGCAGTATCCATAGGTCTGTTGTTGTTGACGACAACAGCCAACACACAAACTCTTCGTACCGATAAAGGTCCTGCGGAACGTCCGCCTGCGAGCTATAAAGGTAAGCAATATGTGGACTCAAGAGGTTGTGTATATATCCGCGCAGGACAGGGCGGTGCTGTAACATGGGTGCCGCGTGTTAATCGTTCCCGCAATGTGTTTTGCAGTAAACGTAATAAACCGTCACTAAGCGCAACACAGTTGGCCACTATTTCTGGTAAACCTGCAACGCGTGTAAAAACACCAGTGGTAAAAGCGGAACCTGTTAAAAAGCCAGTTCAGATTGTAAAAACACCGGTTGTTCCAAAGCCTGTTCCACAGAAGACTCCAAAACAAGTAACAACGTTTAACAATTCGGTTCCTGCTGCCAAGCCAGTTACTAAAGTTACGAAACCAAAACAAATTGTACAACAAAAGCCAAAGGTCATTCCACAGGCGGTTGCGCCTAACACTGTTGTCGCGCAGAAACCCGTCGTGCGCCAACAAACGCGCAAGATTACAACAGGCCAAGCAAAAGGTGTTCGTTTGGGGCCACAAGCGGTACACCCAGCCGATGAGATTTTCCGCAGCCGTACAGATATTGCTGTGGCTCAACCTGCGCAAGGCGTTGTTCAAAGACCGATTAAGACGGTCCGCGGTCATAGCCCAGCACAGCGTCGTGCGAATAGAAATCTAGCATTTCGCAATGGTCCACAAGCCGTACACCCAGCAGATGAGATCAAGGCTTATAGAGCACAGGCGGCTCAGAAGCGATCATCAGGGTCAAAGAAAAAAGCGATTTCTGTAAACCGTGTTGACCCAGTTCATAATCTTACTGTTTATAACACCGTTATTGGCTCTGATGTTACTGCACGCGGTGACGCGCAAATGAACCTTATATGGACCAATACTGTTCCGCGCAGACTCGTTAACAACTCGCGTGCAAAAGATGTTGCAACACGCACAGCATCTTGGAAATCAACAAAGGGCATTTTCCGTTAAGAATGGTCATTAAAACCACAATTACAGCCGCTGTTATCTTTAGTGTCGGCTGTATTGTGCCGTCTTATGCAGATGAGGTGACTGACCTTATATCTCTGTTAAATTCAGAACGTACGGTTAAAGGGCGCAAGATGTTGAAAACATCTGCCGTTTTGAACCAAGTTGCGCAAATGCATGCTTCTGACATGGTTGCTAAGAATTACTTTTCTCATACGGGTAAGGATGGTTCTACTTTGGGTAAACGTGCCAAACGGCAAGGTTATAACTTTTGTTATGTCGCTGAAAATATTGCATCAGGTCAGAAAAACGCTGCAGAAACAATGGCATCTTGGCGCGCTTCATCAGGGCATAATAAAAATAACCTAAGCCGTAAACCGACCGAAGTTGGGGCCGGATTTGCAGGCGAAGCTATGTGGGTACTTGTGTTTGGAAAGCCTTGTTAAGGTCGCTTTAATAAGCAGCGTATGATTTTTCTTCAACCAATGTAGACCCCATTGCCAGATTTATCTGCTTTTTAAGGTCTGCACGTTTATCATTGGTCACATATACTGCACGGGCAAGGCGGATAAATTCTGCACCAAAGTCGCCAGCGCGTTCACAATCGCGAATATCATCCTCGATATCCCACAATTCTTTGTTCACTGTCAAAAGTGCATCCGTCAATGATGACAGCTGATCTGTTTGGGGTATATGAGCATCTGCAACAGCCTGTAGAGCCGTACGCTCTATCGTAACGTTCTTCAATTTCCCTGCATCTGTGATGTTTTCAGATTTGATCTCTAGGATTGTTAACTTGTCCAAGAGTTCACCTGGTGAAATAGGGGTCAGAATATCGCTCATTTGGTCTTCCAGTCTTCGACGCGTTTTGTGATGTCTTTTTTAAGGTTAGCAAAAACACTGTCCCAATCACCAGCGTTTTGTTGCACAATAAGGCGCATAGATGGATACCATGGTGTGTGGTCAGGAAAGGGCTCGTAGAGCCAATAAGGCTCTGAATGCAGTAGGTTCCAAACTTCTATGCCAAGTGAACCTGCTACATGCACAATCGCGCTGTCCATAGAGATAACCAAATCCAGTTCTTTCATCAAAGCGGCACTGTCAGCAAAATCGCGGTCATTCCCCGCAGCATCGACAATGATTGAAGATGTCCCATCGTTGTTAAAAGCGTCCAGTAGGGGTCCTTTATAAAGTGAGAACATCTGTACATTTGGAATGTCTGAAAGCTCTAAAAAGCGGTCGTGGCTAAAGGATCTTTTGTGATTGGCGCGGTAGGTGACAGATCCTGACCACATAACGCCAATCTTAAAATGATCATTAAAAGGGGCAACTATGTTACGCGCACGCTCAACAGAATCTTCTGGAACTGCCATGGTTGCAGGGGCAGGGATAGTGTCGATTGTCATACCCAAATGCAGTGGCAAGTCCATCATTGGAGTCCAGTAATCACATTCTCCAAGCTCTTCTTGGGTTTCAATAACATCTATATCCTGATCGACCTTTGCAAACAATCTGCGCAATGGCGGTTTGATCACCATCTTGATAGTGCAACCAGTTTCTTTGAGCTGTGGGATAAAACGTGCCATCAGAACAGTATCGCCAAAGCCTTGCTCTGGGATAATGAGGATCGTTTTCCCTTGCAGGTCCTCACCCGACCATTTGGGGAATGAGAATTCTGGTGGTGATAACTCATCACCTTTCCAGCGCCAATTAAACGTTTCAAATCCAGCTTGATAATCCCCTTTTGACAATTGAGTGAAAGCCAACTGGATATAATTCTCGGCGTAATCAGGGAATTTTTTAATCCCCTTTTTCAAAATTGCTTCTGCGGCATCCAGATCATGAACGCCGCGATAACACTTTCCTAAACCTGAATAACCTTCTGGGTCGTTTGGCTGCTCTTTTATTATCGCTTCGCGAAGCTTTAGGGCCTCTTTTATGCGCCCTGCATCATAAAATGCATTTGCTGCATTATTCATTACGGATGGTGCCGTTTTGTCCAATTCCAAAGCACGCGCGTTGGCATAAGCGGCTAAGTCATAGCTTTTTTCACTGCGAAAAAGCGCACCTAGATTGGACCATATGGCGGCGTCTTTAGGGCGGTTATATAAATAAATACGGTATAATTTTTGGGCAACCTCTAGATCACCTTTCTGGTGCGCTTCTATAGCGGTTTGCCGCAGTTCACTGATTGATTTAATTGGAATTCCCTCTTTCATCGCCCGAATACGTTTCTTTTACTAGAAATCATTTTAAGTATCACGCAACCTAAGGTTGTAAATGCTCTGTTGCAAGAACATTTTGCACTTAGAATCTTTATTGTTGTGGTGTAATGACCTGTTATAAAGGCAGAATTGTGATCATGGGGGCGAAAATGTCAGAAGCGGTACTTATTGACACCGAAATAACAGAACGTGCCTATGAAATTGACAGTGCATTGATTTTGGCTGTGCTTAATGCGGTAGACACTGGGGACCGCGAAGCGCTTGTAGAACTGCTGGAACCATTCCATCCCGCTGATATTGCTGACCTTTATGAACAAATCAGTACCAAAGAACGGACTGCATTTACGGCTCTTTGGGGCAAAGATTTCGACGGTGAAGTACTTGCCGAAATCGACGAAGGCCTGTTGGATGAGGTCTTTGAAGAATTATCAGATGAAGTGGTTTCTGAGGCTGTCAAAGACCTAGACACAGATGACGTTGTTGATCTGATCGAAGATTTGAACGAGCCGCAACAAGAACGTATTCTTGAGGCTTTGGAAACAACTGACCGTGTCGCCGTTGAAAAAGCCTTGAATTACCCAGAGCTTACGGCTGGTCGTTTGATGCAACGCGAATTGGTTATGGCGCCAACACATTGGACTGTGGGGCAAACCATTGATTATTTGCGGACTGAAACAGATTTACCAGATCAGTTCTACGATGTGGTTATGGTTGATCCAAAACTCACGCCCGTTGGTAAAGTGCCATTGGCCAGTCTGATGTCATCAGCACGTAAAACAAAGATGTCTGACATCATGGATCAAGAGTTCCGTGTGATACCTGTTTTGCAAAGCCAAGAAGATGTGGCCTATGCCTTTAACCAATATAATATGGTTTCTGCCCCTGTTGTGGACGAGGAAAATCGTTTGGTCGGTGTGATCACCATCGATGATGCGATGGAAGTCCTAGAGGACGAGGCCGAAGAAGATATTAAACGTTTGGCTGGTCTTGGCGATGAAAGCCTGACGGATAACATGTGGTCTACAACACGGCAGCGTTTTCCATGGTTAGCCGTTAACTTAGTGACTTCTGTCTTAGCTTCTATCGTCATTGCGCAGTTTTCAGATACGATTGAAGCGATCGTAGCCTTAGCCGTTTTGATGCCGATTGTCGCTTCTATGGGGGGCAATGCTGGAACACAAACATTGACTGTTGCTGTGCGTGCTTTGGCGACAAAAGACTTAACCCCCGCCAATGCTTGGCGCGTTATTCGCCGTGAGCTTTCAGTGGGCTTGCTCAATGGTTTGCTGTTTGCCGTCATCATCGGCTTTATTGGGTATTATTGGTACAGCTTGCCAATGCTTGGGGTTGTTCTAGCACTTGCTATGATTGGCAATCTTGTTGTGGCAGGGCTTGCAGGTATCTTAGTGCCTTTGGGGCTCGATAAGGTTGGTATTGACCCAGCACTTGCGTCTGGGGCTTTTGTGACAACGGTTACAGATATTGTAGGTTTCTTTGCCTTCTTGGGCTTTGCCGCACTTCTATTGCTTTAATTCTTTGGCATACGCAAAACTTGATTGCGGCTACCTTTTGTAATGCGTACGGAACTTTCGCCAATGGCCGCGACTTTCCATCCGTTAAAGCTTTGCCCTGGCTGCACCTTTACATAACGGCCACTGGGCATGCGCACCAATGCGCGGCGGTTGGATGATTTGCCGTAAACACCAATCAAAGAAATGCGGCGTTTGTTGATACCGCCGCGTTCTGTGGCTTGTCGCTGCACACTGTTAGCGGTTGGTGAGCTGGCTTTTGATGTACCGCGTGCAGTGCGGGGTGTTAATGCCGCTGTTTGAACGGCTTCTTTACGTTCAGATGCTTTTTCTGCCGCTTTTTGATTAGCAATTGTACGTGATAATCTTGCTGGGCGCGCACGAGGGCGCGCAATATCCCGAACCGCTTCTTGGATTGCGACTTGGATTTCGCTTGGGTCCACTTGTTGAGGCTGAACAGCTGGTTTTAAGATCGCTAAATTGCGCGGACGTTGGCGTGGTTTAAGGTTCGCCAATTCAGGATCCGCTGGTGGCAATGCTGCCGCTGCAATTTCTTTCACACGCGTGGCTATAATTGCAGAAGGGCGCTGTCTGGGCTGAATGGATTTTAAGGCTGGATCAGCCAGAGCCAATAAATCTGGCCCAGCAGGTGTTGTCTCCGTATCTGTAGGAGCTGTTTCAGTTTCTACTGTTTCAGCGACCTCTAGCTCTGTAATTGCTTCGGTAGCCTCTACCTCTACAATTTCTTCTGCGGCTTCTGCTTTTACAGCATCAATTTCGGCTTTATGAATTTCGGCAAAATCCGCACTGCGCATTTTAGGTAAAATGTCCTTCAATGGATCTGGCGAGATTTTCAATTGTTCTCGAAGAGGGGGGGTAATATCTGGCACACCTGCGAAAAGCGTTATGCCTTCTGCACCCAAAGTGCCGTCTTTTGTCGGGATAAGGTCTGCTAATTGTTCAGTAGCGGGTTCTTCTGTGGGCGTTACTTCTGGTTCTGTTATTTCTGCTGTTTGCGTTTCTGGCTCTGCAACATCAGATGTTTGCTCTGGTGCTGTTGTAACTGCATCTTCAATAGGCTCTGTAACAGAAGCAACGTCATTTGGTAGCGCTTGCTCGTTTTCCAGTTCGGATGGAACATCTGCAACTTCTATAGGTGCTTCAATCGCAGGTGTTGTGTCTTCTTCAACTGTATTAATCGTTTCGGGTGCATCCGCTTCAGATGGTTCTGGGGATGCAACATCAACATCATTTTCTTCTGGGGTTTGCTCCGCCTCAACCACAACCTGATCTGGCTGCTCTTCTGGGACAAGATCTTCGATCGCGGATGGTTCAGGTGTTTCATTTGTAATCTCTGCAACATCTGCTTGCAGTGTTGGTGCAACATCAACAAGTGTGTTTTCAGGATCTGACTGAACATTCTCCTCAGGCTCTGAAACCACAACCTCTGGGGCTGGCAGTTCATTTAGCCGTGCAATTTCTTCTTTGCCATCAAACAGTGTTGTTACAAACCAATAGCCTAATGCGATCAAAAGCAGAGCAATCAAAATCAGATAGTGGCGCGGTTTTAAAACGTCTTTCACACTCTTTTTGGGAGGTGCCACATGCGTTTTCCTTGGGACACCTGCGGTTAATTCCTTTTTTGCCCCAGGCTTGCTAGAGGCTTCTAGGTTCGGAACGCTTATGGACAGTCTGCGTGGTGGCGGTGGTGGTGCATGTTTGGAAACAGATGGTTCTTTTTTGCTGCCGTTTTTGTTTGGGGCGACCAATGTTTTGCTGCGCACAGTTTCAAAAGAACTGAAGTCTGTTTTTTCAACCAAAGCTTCGGATGTGTCTTCTACTAGAGTTGTTTCTTCTTGAATTTCGGATGGCTTTTCATCCGTTGTTTTTTTCTCATCCACAACTTTGCTTTTTTCAGCAATCGGTTTTGGTGGTGGCGGTGTCGGGATGTCATCAAGCTTAGGCTTATCCTGAGGTGCTTCAGCTTTAACTTTTTCTGGTGCAGGAGCGATAGGCTCTACAGCTATTGGAGTGGGTGGCTTGCCATCGTAAAAACGGGCGTCCCGCGGAAAATCGGCTTTGTCGAATTTTGTTGTGTAATACGCAGCTTCAAAACCGTAACCCGTGATGAAACTTTTTGCTTCGTTTATCGTTTCTTTTGTGACGGCAGCAATATAAGACTTTCCAGAGCTACCTTTGTGATCAAGGTCAAAAAATAGATCGTCAGCTTTATAAGGTGTTTTTTCTGTAAGAAAATCAGCAACTTTTGACTGAACGTCGCCTGCGGCACTAACATCTAATTTGATCTCAGAGGCAAAGACTTCTGAACGTGGAATACGAACCTTTGCAAGTAGCGTACCTGTTCCACCATCATCATGACCATTTTTAAGCTTTTCCATATCATCGGAAAAGTTAGGAGCATCTAATGCAACTTTGCCTAATAAAACCCATGCTTGTTTCTCATCTCGATGCCAAAGTGCGACCCCTTCATTTGAAAGGTCTATTGCGTATTTTGTCTTTGATGTACTCATCGAGCGAAGTGCTACCTTAATCTATCTGGTCTTAGGGGCCAGTTTGTAGGTCAGTTATAGGATCATTTTACCTTTTTCAAAAGGGAAAATAAGGGACTTAGAACTGCTAGCAAAATTTGGCTGGTCATAAATGGCGTTACTTTGCTGTTCTGCGGCGCGGTGTATTTTGGGCCAGAGGTAAATTCCAGCTACGATTGTTCCCAGAATTAAGAATAATGCAACAAACCACATAAACCCAAACTCGGATTTAGGTGTTTGTTCATCTACTATGGGATCGTTTGCCGTGACATCTTCAGCCTGATCTTGATCGTGGCTGGCTGTATCCTCGAATTCACCCATAGCTGCAGTGGTCTCGTTGGTCTCAGGTGGGGTTTTCTCTGTCGGTTTAGATTGCAGTTGGAAATTGGGGCGCCTTGGAAAGGCCGAGCCATCCACATCTGTGGTATATTGTGTCGGCGTAAAGCCAATCAAATGTACAAATGTTTCAGCTTGTTTGACAACATCTACTAACGTCCATGCGGCTGTTACACCGCTGCCATCGGGGCCGCGCTCAATATCAAATAAGATCTCTTTGATCGGTCTTTGTGCAGCGGCTTCTAGGGATTGAATGATACGGCGTTCAACACTGATCTCAGCATTCGGGTCATCTGGTATTGAGATTATTTTTACTTCGGCGGTTGGGATGCGCACGATTGCTTGACGCGGTCCTGCTGCAATTGTTTCCGCTGTCTGTTTCAATGTCTCAAGCTGTTGGCGTAAGTTGCCAGATGTCAGCGGCACGCTGCCCAAAAACTCCCATTTTTGAGAAGGTTTCCTATGCCATAAAAATATCCCGTCACTGGATAAATCTAATGCGAATGATACGGGGTCTTGGGTCATATAGCTGTCAGATCACTCTTGTTCTGTTCGGTTTGTATAATATTTAAGAGGTACTCGCTAGATTTATTAGAAACACAGGTCGTTTTTGTAACCTTAGATTGATTAAGACGCTAAATCCTTAATTAATCCAGCAGAATCTAAACGTGGATACTCGATTTTCGGGCATTTATCCTGAACAACCATGATACCCGCACCCGATGCTTTTTGTGCAGCTGATGCATTCTCTAAGCCCAATTGCATCCACACGGTTTTAAGATTTGGAAGCACATCCATAGCCTCATCTACGATCTCTGGGATTAAGTCGCTGCGTCTGAATATATCGATCATGTCAACGCTGCTTGGATCATCAATATCTTTTAAACTTGCGACTATTGTTTCACCAAAAAGAGCTTCGCCCGCATGACCTGGGTTAATAGGAATAACGCGATATCCAAGATCAGCCAAAAATTGACCAACATAATGAGACGCACGTTGGGGTTTTAAAGATGCACCAATAAGTGCAATCGTTTTCGTTTCTTGAAAGATTTGGACCAGCTCAGCGTCTGTGGTTTGTAATGTCATAGGTTATGTATATCTGGCTTGGATTAAAGGTCTATAAAAAATGCGCCCAAAGTTACCTTCAGGCGCAGTGTGGAACGAGGGACAGTGAAGAGAAGCAAGAGTTCCGCCTTTGCTTCTAATATTTATGTAGGTCTTAAAATGTTAATTTCAAGATGGGCACATAAGGTTGATTATTTGTTAAGAACCTTAGGCCAATTTGCATTTGCACGCTTAACATTACCTGGAATGTCGCCTTTCCAAATGCTGCGAACATCACGGTTAAAGTTTAGATAAAGTTTACCGTTATAAACCGTCCATGCATCTGGGTCTGTTTTTGCTGTTGCACCTTTTGAAACAGCATATGCGCAATATCCACCGTATTGTGGTGCATATTTCGCTGTATTGCTTTCAAATTTCGCCTTGTTTTCGGCTGATGCGAATAGGAATGTAGCGCCTTTGTAGCTAGCACTATAAGCTTTCTTACCTTTTACAGGCTTGCTTTGTGTAAAGTAAGCAACTGGGTCATAGCCGTTGATGGCAACGCCATTCTTACTGAAAACAGGTGGTTTTGCTGCGAAAGCTGGGGTTGTCATGGCTGCAGTTGCTGCGAGCATGGCAAGTGTGGCGCGTCTTGTGTAAATCATGGGTTTATCTCCTTTGAGCCCAAGATATCCATGTGTATTCGAAAGAATACCCCTGACACGCGAACGTGAGGAAATGTTAGCTAATCGAAGATATCTTCGATAAAGTCCCAAGCCTCTTCAATCACGTCTTCCCAGAAATCAGAACGCTTTTTATAACGCTTCTTTTTCTTCACAGGACGGTTGTTCAATGGGAGAGGGGAAAAGGTAACTGGCTTCGGTTTAACCACCTTAGGTGCTTGTTTTATAAACTTCATTTCATGAAGTGGGGCACCGCAACTGGAACAAGACAGCTCTTTATGACCAATATTGCGCAAAGTGAGCACACTGCGGGTTTGGCAATAGCTACAGGTCGCAATCTTGGTCAGATCAGGCATGACTACCCTTTGGTTTGTGACAGTGCATACAGTGAAACAGCGGCTGCATTTGAAACATTTAACGACCCAAACTCACGTTGGAATGGGATTTTTGCAATAACATCACAGGTTTCTTTGGTGGATTCGCGCAATCCCGGCCCTTCAGCACCTAAAACAAGGGCGGTGGGGGCGTTTGGCTCTACATCCAGCGTATTTTGCAAATCGATTTCAGCCGTACCATCCAGTGCAATCAAACGGTATCCCATGTCTGATAATGTTTTCATCGCTTTCACAAGGTTTTGCACTCGTAAATAAGGTTGGCGCTCTAATGCTCCACTCGCCGTTTTTGCCAACGCCCCTGTTTCAGGGGCAGAGTTGCGCAAAGTGGCCACAACAGCCCGTGCGCCAAACACTTCAGCGGAACGCAGGATTGCTCCAACATTATGTGGGTCAGTCACACGGTCCAATACCAACACAACAGAGCGTTCACCGCGCGGTGCGCATTGTTCCGAAAGATTGCCCCAGTCCAAAGGTTTTACTTCCAAAGCGGCCCCTTGATGCACAGATTGCGCATCAATTGGCACATTAAACTTACGTGGGTCTTGAATTTCAGGTTCCATACCTGATTTGGCAATCGCTTCTGCCAATTTATCAGAGGCATTTTTCGTCACAACCAATCGCAACCGTTCGCGTGCAGGGTTCATCAATGCATCGCGCACCGCATGTAGGCCAAACAGCCAAACGGTCTCAGGCCCACCTGATCTGCGTGCCCGTTCTTTTTCCACGACCCATGTCGGTTTTTTGTCTTTACGAGGTGCCATTTGCCATTCTTTCTGTGTTGGGCGCACATTTGACACGATCATCTGACTACAACAAGCTTTTTCCTGTTGACGGTTCCGTTTCTGCCGACTAATCAGGCGCAACTTATGACGTTTACACGACATAATGGGCGACGTGCTGCAAGGTGCGGCAGCGGACTGTAACTCCGCCGAGGAGACTCATGCCTGGTTCGATTCCAGGGTCGCCCACCACTTGTCCAAGTATTATATGAAATCATGTTCCTTAAGATGTTTTTTGCATCATTACGGGCGAGAACAAACCTTTGACATGCTGTGTAGCAGTATGCAGGTTAACATAAATGTATAAAACTATTCAAAGAAATGGCTAAATGCTTGCAATTGGTCGTTCATGGACTTTACTTCTTATGAAAAATGATGGGACCGCCTATGACGACTGATCAAGGAATATTGTTTGCGATTTTTGCAGGGTTTTTCATCGTCTTACTGTCGGGTAAGTGGCGCTATGATCTTGTTGCTTTCGTAGCTCTTTTGAGTGGTGTGATTACTGGTGTAGTAAAAAGTGACGCTGCTTTTTCTGGTTTTGGGCATCCAGCAACTATCGTTGTTGCATTGGTTTTAGTGGTTTCCGCTGGATTGGTGCGTTCAGGTGCCGTTTTCTTGATAACACGTACAATGATTGATGCTGGGCGATCTGTTGGAGCGCATATCACGATTATGGGCGGAGTAGGTGCCGTTCTAAGTGCATTTATGAATAATGTTGCGGCCTTGGCGCTTTTGATGCCTGTCGATATGCAAACCGCACGCAAAGCGGGCCGTAATCCTGGGGCGACATTGATGCCCTTATCGTTCGCAACTATTTTGGGCGGTATGGTTACTTTGATCGGTACGCCACCCAATATCATCATTGCTGCAATCCGCGGAGAAGCCACAGGTGTTCCGTTTCAGATGTTTGATTTTGCACCAGTGGGTGGTGTCACTGCGTTGGTTGGATTGGTTTTCATTGCGCTAGTTGGGTGGCGGTTAATTCCATCGGGAAGCCAAGAGCAGGGTGCAGCCGCACGATTGCTGGAATTATCTGACTATGTTGCCGAGCTTTTGATACCTAAAGGGTCTGAATTGATTGGGGCAAAGCTTCATACGCTTTATGAAGAAGCTGAAAAAGCTGACGTTGCAATCATTGGTTTGTCTCGCAATGGAAAGCGTCACCACGGTACGGCACGTAATGCGGTTATTGCAGCAGGGGATGCATTGGTTCTAGAGGCTTCGCCTGAAAGTTTGGATGAATTTCGGATTGCTATGAAGCTGGAATTCACGGATGCAACTGGAAAAGAACAAGGTGCTGCTGGTGAAGGCCTAGAGCTGGTTGAAGTGGTCGTGCCAGACGGTGGTCGTATTACAGGTCGCTCTGCAATTTCAATAGGGTTGCGTTGGCGTAAACGCGCGGTTTTGCTGGGAATATCGCGCCAAGGTAAGCGGATAAAACAACGGGTGCGCAGCACACAAATCGAAGCTGGTGATATCTTGTTATTACTGGTTCCAAATGATGCACGAGACGATATTGTCGATTGGTTGGGGTGTTTACCCCTAGAAGATCGCGGGCTTGCTGTAACTCAAGATAGCAAAACATGGGTTGCGATTGGTGTCTTTACAGCGGCAGTGTTGGCCGCGAGTTTTGGCTGGCTTTACCTGCCAATCGCGCTTGGCGTCGTTGTGGTTGCATATGTCCTTTTAAAAATACTCCCGCTTGCTGATATTTATGATCATATTGAATGGCCTGTTGTTGTTCTGCTTGGTTCCATGATCCCCTTAGGGGCGGCCCTTGATGAAGCTGGAGGAACTCAATTGATTGCAAATGCATTGTTGGGATTGACCGCAGGGCTGCCAGCTTGGGCTATTTTAGCAATTCTAATGGCTGTTACGATGACCTTGAGTGATGTTTTAAACAACACTGCAACAACCATTGTTGCTGCACCTGTTGCCATTTCAATGGCTGATAGTCTGAATGCCTCTGCTGATCCATTTCTGATGGCTGTTGCTGTGGCTGCTAGTTGTGCATTTTTAACGCCGATTGGCCATAAAAATAATACTCTTGTACTTGGCCCAGGCGGCTATGGGTTTTGGGATTATTGGCGTATGGGATTGCCGTTAGAAATTTTGGTTCTAATCGTAAGTGTTCCTGCAATACTGGTTTTTTGGCCTTTGTAAGATTGCAGCTTGGTTGGTGTTATCAACAGGATGTCTCTTACATGATTGTTTAAACAGTGTATCTTTGTGTCAGATATTCGATTCTGAATCTTCTTATGCAAACAGAGGGCTGAAATGACACGACAGATTGATCTGAATTCCGATCTTGGAGAAGGTTTTGGCCCATGGGGTATGGGTGATGACGCAACGATGTTGTCGCTTGTAAATAGTGCAAATATTGCCTGCGGTGGTCATGCGAGTGACCCTGAAACGATGTATCAAACATTATCTTTAGCAGCCGAAAAAGGGGTCATTGTAGGGGCGCATCCTGGATATAATGATCGCGAAGGATTTGGGCGCCGTGTTATTCCGATGTCCCCTGATGAAATTGAACGCATGGTCGCTGCTCAAATAGGTGCTTTGATCGGTATGGCTGCATTGGTGCCTGTTAAGGTGAGTTATGTCAAAGCACACGGTGCGCTGGCAAATCTAGCGGCGCGTGACCGTAGCGTTGCTGATGCGGTTGTATCCGCTGCGAAAAAGGTCAATCCAGATCTCGCAATTCTGGCAATTTCTGGCACGCAATTGGAAGAGGCTGCACGTGCCGCAGGCTCTACAGTTTTTTCTGAAATTTTTGCAGATCGCGGATATCAATCAAATGGCCAACTTGTACCAAGAGGACAAGAGGGCGCTATGATCCATGATGCTAATGAAGCGGCTGATCGTTTGGTTGCGTTTATGGAAACAGGTTTAATGCCAGTCATTGATGGTGACCCAATTCCATTAGCTGCACACTCTATTTGTGTGCATGGTGACAGCGATGGCGCTGTTGAAATGACACGTGTTATACGTGACCGTTTAAGCGCTGCGGGTGTGAAGCTCATGGGCTTTATCGTATAGAGTTCGGTATGAAACCTACGTTTAAACCTGTTGCAGATCACGCCGTGTTGGTCAGCTTTGCCACCAAGATCAGTGATGCGGCAAATCAATCTGTTGTGGCGTTGGATCATGCGATTGCACAAGCGCAGATTAAAGGTGTGCGTGAAACCGTTCCTGCATTCGTAAATATTCTGATCAGCTTTGATCCACTTGTGACAGATCACCAAGAGATTGAAGCAGAAGTAAACAAGTTATTAATCAATTTACAGAACGTGTCTGCCAAAGTTGGACATAAAACCGTGCAGGTTTGTTATGAGGGCGATTTTGGGGTGCATACGGCCGAAGTCGCCAAAGTATGTGGTATCAGTGAAGAGGCTGTGATCAACGCTCATCTGTCTGGCGATTATCATGTTGTTATGTACGGGTTTGCCCCAGGGTATGCCTATATGGCGGGGGTCCCAGAAGCCATACAAGTCCCACGTAAATCAACGCCAACGCGTGATATTCCAGCCGGCAGCGTTTACATTGCCAGTGCGCAATGTCTTGTCTCCACGATTGTGATGCCAACGGGGTGGTCTATTCTTGGGCGTTCTCCGACAAAGATATTACTGGATGATCCAAAGCAGCCATTTCTATTTGATGTGGGTGACCGTGTTACATTTGAACGTATCGATCTTGCGACATATGACCGTTTATCCAAAGGGGGCTGTAATGGCTGATGCACGCTTAAAAGTCACCTTTGCTGGGCCACTTGTGACAGTGCAAGACGCTGGGCGTTTTGGGCATATGCGGTTCGGTGTTCCTGCCTCTGGCCCGATGGACCGTTTATCACATGCGGCTGCGAATGTTGCTTTGGGAAAACCCGCCGAAGGTTCATCTATTGAGATATCTTTAGGTGGGTTGATGTTGGAATGCCTGTCTGGCGAGATCACATTGTCTGTCACAGGTGGGGATTTTACTGTTGATCATGCAGGTGCAAAGCTTGCGTCTTGGACAGTATTAACACTGCGCAAAGGCGAGAAGCTTGCTATTCGGGCTGGGCGTTGGGGCAGTTGGGCCTATTTGGCGTTTGCTGGGCAGATGGATATCCCACAATGGCTTGGACAGTCTGCCACACATTCCATGTCGGGTTTTGGTGGGGGCACAATAACAAGCGGTCAGGAGCTGTATATTCAAGAGGCTGCAGTTATAGAAACCCGCGAAGGCGATATATTGCAGCCAGAATATGCGGATATTAAAGGGACCGCGCGGGTTGTCATGGGACCACAAGATCAGCATTTCGAACAGGCTGCTTTGGATACATTCCTATCGAAGGCTTATGCTTTAAGCGAAAATTATGACCGTATGGGCGTGCGCTTAAATGGCGAAACTCTTGCGATGAAAGCGGCATTGTCTATCCCATCAGAACCCATTGTTCGTGGTTCTGTTCAAGTAGCCGGTGATGGTGCTCCAACAGTCTTGTTAGCGGATCATCAAACCACAGGTGGGTATCCTAAAATCGCAACAGTTGTCTCGGCAGATGTGGATGGTCTTGTGCAAATGCGCCACCGAGATTTGTTACGTTTTAAGGCGATCAGTGCAGCAGAATCTGTTGATGAAGCACGGAGGTATGCTGTGCATTCGAAAGAATATCTTGATCGGATATCTGAACCTAGAGGCACATTGGAGCAACGGTTGATGGGTGAAAACTTAATTGGTGGCGTTTTTTCTTAAGCCTTTAAAGCTTCCATAGCCGTTTCTAGCGACTGCGCCTGTATTGCAGCATAATGGTCGAACTCATTTAACACAGATGTGCCCAATGCTGTTTCAAAGGTATCTTGGCTTGATGTGGTTTGGAGTGTTTCTGTGGCTTTATCACCAAGGTTCGATTGAAAGATACCAGCAGCACTGACAGGTAAGAAATCTTCGTAGACCACTGGATCAAAGGTAATAGCGCCTGCATCGATTAAATCGGGTAATGACGCGCTTTGGCTTTCCATACCGTTAACCGCTGAGAATTTGAAATAAGCAAGTTCTTGATCCAGCAAGCTGCGCCAATCATCTGGAAAAGCTTCGAAGCCTTTTGACAAAGCCGCCATATACTCATCTGCATTTGAACCATCTGCGGCAGGTGTAATGATCGCGCGCACAGTGTTTAGAGTTTGGTCATAAAGCGCGCGGCCTTTGGCTGTAAGTGCGATGCCACGTTGCTCTATCTCGCCAAAGCGGGCTGTGTGACTGCGTGACTTCAGTGTGCCATCAAGATCGGGGAAACTCACATCTTCTTCTAACGCTTTAAAGCTGGTTTGGCGCAGCAGAATTGGGCATTTACGCGGTGGCGGGCCTTCGATCACGGCTTTAGCGGCAATACCATATTCAGGCATTGCCGCTTGAGATGCATCAATGTCCAAAGTGCGTGGTGTAAGGTGATTGATATGTGGGCCACGGAACGAGACAACATCGGCAATCAGGCGATGCGCATCGTGAAGTTTCTCATACGTTTCAAAACTGACAAGCGCATCAGAATGCCAGCGGAAGGTTTCCAATACTTCTGATACGAATTCATCCGCTTGGCTCTTTGTTAAGCCGCCGTTTGTTTCGGCTGTTTCTACCAATGTGACGGCGCGGTTCGTGAAAATTTGACGCTGCTCTAGAATCTCAACGGCTTGTGTGCGCAATGCTTCATCTTGGATTAACTCTAATCGTAATAAAGAGGTAAATACGCGAAATGGGTTGGCACTGAGCGCATCATGTGATGTGGGCCGAAAGGCTGTGGAATGCACTGGAATACCAGCAACGCCCAAATCATAATATCCGACAGGGAACATGCCCATAATTGCAAATACACGGCGCATCATGTGCAATTCATCAGCTGTGCCTAACCTAATGGCGCCATGACGTTCATCTGAAATACGATCCAGTTCATTATGATTTTTTAAGCTTGCTTTTAATTCAGGGTCTGCATCAAGAACGGCAGCATTGGTATCCGTTACAATTGTTTGCAACGTGCCATAAGCAGGAACTTCTGTCTGGTACATGACAGACATGGCGGAAGAGAATGCAGCGCGGATTGTATTGCTGTTTACAAATGCAGATGATGTCATGATGTGTCTCTTAATTTTTGATCATTCTGATGATCTTGAAAGTGAAGGCAAGGCCATTATTGTGACTTGCATCTATCGTGATGCTTGCTCTAGCGTTTGTCCAATAGAATAAAAGAATGGGTAGGATAGATATGTCTGATCATAAACGTATTGGTGTTTTCGGGCTTGGCTCTATGGGGTTTGGGATAGCGCAATCTTTGTTGCGTGCAGGGCATGTGGTTGCTGGGTTTGATGTCAATATGGATGCTGTGCAGCGGTTCCAAGCCGAAGGGGGATTGCAAGGAGAACAGTATGATATTTTACCTACGTTAGATATCGTCGTTCTGGTCGTTTTAAATGCAGATCAAACACAAGTTGTTTTGGATAACATTATTGATAATATTCCCACAGGCACGGGCATCATGTCGTGTGCAACCGTTGCACCTCTTTTTGCCAAAGATATGGAACGCATGACCCAAGTAAAGGGGTTGCATTATCTTGATGCGCCAATTTCTGGTGGTGCGGCAAAAGCTGCATCAGGTGATCTGTCTATTATGGCATCAGGGACAAAAGAAGCGTTTGCAAGTTTACGCCCTGCGCTGAGTGCTATGGCACAAACTGTATTCGAATTAGGAGACACTGCTGGTGCGGGCTCCGCTATGAAAGCCATAAACCAAATGTTGGCAGGCGTTCATATCGCTGCAATGGCAGAGGCTGTGACTTTTGGCATGACCCAAGGTGTTGATCCTGCCAAAACGGTCGAGGTGATCACGCAATGTGCGGGCAATTCATGGATGTTCGAAAACCGTGCGCCCCATATTGTAGATGCGGATTACACACCGCGATCTTCGGTGAACATATGGCCCAAAGATTTAGGCATAGTGTTGGACATTGCCAAAGATGCGAAATTCGCAGCACCTTTAACAGCCGCGGCTATGCAACAGTTCATAGCCGCTGCCGGATCAGGATTGGGACTTGAAGATGATGCGGCAGTGGCAAAGGTTTATGCACATAATGCAGGCCTGACTTTGCCAGGAGAAGATACATGACACAGTTTTCAGCAAATCTTGGGTTCTTGTTCACAGAATACAGTCTGCCAGATGCTATTCGCGCGGCTGCAAAGGCTGGATTTCATGCGGTGGAATGCCATTGGCCCTATGATGTGCCTGCAAAGGATGTAAAAGCCGCTTTGGATGAGACAGGTTTTGCGATGTTAGGCTTGAATACTGTGCGCGGAAAGACAGGTGAAAACGGACTTTCCGCTTTGGTTGGGCGCGAAGATGAAGCGCGTGCTGCTATTGATCAAGCTGTGGAATATGCTGTTGCGATCGGAGCATCCAATATTCATGTGATGGCAGGCTTTGCGGATGGAGAAGAGGCACATGCATGTTTTGTAAAGAACCTTGAGTATGCTTGCGCAAAAGCTGCACTACATGACATGACTATCTTGATTGAGCCGCTGAACCATTATGATGCCCCCAATTATTTTTTACAAACTTCTGATCAGGCCAAAGCAATAATTGAGGCGATAAAGGCCGATAATATTAAGTTGATGTTTGATTGTTATCATTTGCAAATCATGGAAGGCGATCTGACCCGTCGCTTGCAAGATTTGTTGCCAATCATTGGCCATATACAGATCGCTTCGGTCCCAGATCGTGCAGAGCCCGATAGCGGTGAAGTGAGTTATCCGCATATCTATGATGTCTTGTCCAAGTTAGGGTATGAGAATCCATTGGGGGCGGAATATAAACCTAATACCACAACAGAAATGGGGCTGGGGTGGCTAAAATCATTTATATAACAACACCCTAGGGGTTCAAAACAGATAGCGTACCAAAAGTCACTGAATGCACTTTTAAGTTGAGTTAACGTAGCGTCACTTAATTTTAAGACAATCTGCTCAAATTTAAAACAACAGGAGACTTATTATGGCTCACGGCTCGAAGCACTTTGACGTGCTTGCACCTCAATCGAAGTTTTACCACGGACCTTTTGGACGTATCTGTCCTGATTTACCTGCATGGTCCCCCCCAGTTCCTGAAAAAGATGTAGACGATTATTTATTTAAGATCGCGAATGACCTGATGGTCGAAGAACCTGGAGTATTACCAGGTGATATCGCGAATGACCCTGGCTTAATTCAGGATCTAGAAGATAAGTTCAGCTCGAAAATTCCTGCTGGATATACCTATTTTGGCCAGTTTATTGACCATGATATAACCTTTGATCCCGCATCGTCATTGATGCGTCAAAACGATCCGAATGGTTTGCGGAACTTCAGAACGCCGCGGTTGGATTTGGATAATATTTATGGATCAGGACCTGATGACCAACCGTATCTTTATGATCAAAATGATAAGGCAAAAATGGCGATTGGTTCTATTGCTGGCCATCCAGATTTACCTGATTTGCCGCGCTTTGGTAGTCGTGCCTTGATTGGCGACATGCGCAATGATGAAAACTCGATGGTGAGCCAGCTGCAACTGGCGTTTCTATTGGCCCATAACACTTTAGTGGACCGTGCAAGAAACGTATTTCCGCAAGCCGATGACAAAGAAGTTTTTGAAACAGCACGTAAGTCTCTGCGCTGGCTTTATCAACACATTGTTTGGAATGATTTTATGCCGCTTATTGTTGTGGATGAGGTGTATGAATGTGCGTTGTCCCTTGAGAAAACTTGTGATGGGCGGCAACGTTGGACCTGTGGTTTGGATGATATTTATAAGTGGAAACATCAACCATTTATGCCCGTTGAGTTTTCTGTAGCCGCTTACCGTTTCGGCCATTCTATGGTGCGAAATTCATACCAAACGAACAATCCCGTGCGGGGCTTTGGGAATTTCGCTGCAATCTTTGACAACAGTGGTAACCCAGATCCTGACGACTTGCGCGGTTTCCGCCCAATGAAGCCTGAAAATAGCATTCAATGGGATTGGTTCTTGCCGATGCAATCATCAGGTGGGCCTTTCCCGCAAATGGCGCGAAAAATCGATACAAAACTATCGAATGCATTGGCGTTTTTATTTGAAGGGGCGCTAGGGGATCCATTGAATGTGCTTGCTTTCCGTAATTTGAAGCGTGGACTTGCATTTGGGTTGCCCTCAGGCACCAGCATAGCCAAGAAATACTGTTTGAAACCGATTGCGTTAAAACCAGAAGAACCTGATGCATTGTGGTATTATATATTACGTGAAGCACAGGGGAACGGTGGCAATACGATGGGCCGTGTCGGTTCTGCGATCGTTTGTGCAACATTCGCAGGGTTATTGAAAGGCGATCCAAATTCTTGGATCAATATGGAACCGTGCTGGGTGCCAGAGGATGACCCTCTTTTGAAACCAGATGAAGATAATGTGGATGATAAAAGCTGGACATTAGCATCAATTATCCGATTGGCTGGTCTCAAGGCTGATGGCATTGGATTTGCGTAAAGCCAATGTGATTGTTTAACATTCAACATCAACCGATTTTTATCGGTTGATGTTTTTATACCCCGTTCTCGCTGGCATAAAAAAATAAGCGATATATAGTTCATACATGACCTATTTAAATCGTATTACCGCATCCCTTTGCCTAGGCATCATTTTCATCTTCGGACCGCAAACAGGGCTTGCGCAAAACGCTGCTATTTTAAGCGGTGAAGATCGCTTCCACCCAATTGTCGCTAAAAAAGGTATGGTCGTGGCACAGGAAAAAGTTGCCGCTCAAGTGGGCACCAGCATTTTGAAAGCAGGTGGTAATGCAGTTGATGCCAGTGTGGCTGTGGCCTTTGCGCTGGCGGTAACGCTCCCTCGTGCGGGTAATCTGGGCGGCGGTGGTTTTATGATTGTTCATGATGTTGAAAAAGGCACTACGGATGCGATTGATTACCGCGAGATAGCGCCAAAAGCTGCGTTTAAAGATATGTATTTGGATGAAGCTGGTGAACCCGTTAAAAACCGTTCACGCTTTCATGGGTTGGCGATTGGTGTGCCAGGAACCGTTGCAGGGATGGCATTGGCATTAGAGCGCAATGGTACGATGACGATGGCCCAAGTCATTGGCCCTGCAATCAAATTGGCACGCGATGGGATTGTGGTCACGCAAAGCCTGTCAGATGGTTTGAAAAGCGCGCAGGAACGTTTGAAACGCTGGCCGCAAACGGCAAAGGTTTTTTATAAAGAGGACGGTAGTTTTTATGAGGTTGGGGATATCTTTAAACAACCCGATCTGGCGGCGACTTTGCAAAGCATTTCGGATCATGGCGTTGACGGGTTTTACAAAGGCGATGTTGCCGAAAAGATCGCTGCTGGTGTACAGGCCGCCGATGGTGTGATCACTGTGGATGATATGGCACGTTATAAATCTGTGGTGCGCGATACCAGTACAGGTACGTACCGCGGTTATGATATTCATTCGATGCCGCCGCCCAGTTCTGGTGGGACGCATATCGTGCAGATATTGAATACGCTTGAAGGTTATCCAATCGGCAAGATGGGGCATAATTCAGCGTCAACGATCCACCTGATGGCAGAGGCAATGAAACAGGCCTATGCGGATCGTGCGACCTATCTGGGTGACCCTGATTTTGTCGATGTACCTGTGCAGGAATTGACGGATAAAACCTATGCAAATGATATCCGTGCCAAGATTGATATGGGGCGTGCACGCCCTGCTGAATTGGTAAAAGCGAACATTTTGACGCCATATGAAAGCAATGAAACCACACATTTTTCGGTCGTAGACCGCTTTGGTAACGCTGTTTCTAACACATATACGATAAATTTCTCTTTCGGCTCTGGTATCATCGCAGATGGCACAGGCGTGCTGATGAACAATGAAATGGATGATTTTTCTGCCAAGTCTGGCGTGGCGAATGCTTACGGTTTGATCGGTGGGGATGCGAATGCGGTAGAGGCAGGCAAACGCCCGCTGTCATCGATGAGCCCGACGATTGTGATGAAAGATGGAAAGGTGTTCTTGGTCACTGGCAGCCCCGGCGGCTCGCGGATTATCACCACGACATTGCAGATATTAATGAACGTGATTGACCATGGAATGAACATCGCCGAGGCCACATATGCGCCGCGTATTCACCACCAATGGCTGCCAGACGAGTTGCGTGTGGAAGAGGGTATCAGCGCGGATACCAAAGGAATTTTACGCGCCAAAGGGCATGATGTGGTTGTGAAACGGACGATGGGGTCGACACAATCGATTATGATTGACGGGGAGAGTGGTGTGTTGTTGGGGGCGACTGATCCACGGAGGCCTGGGAGTTCGGTGGAGGGGTATTAGTTTATTCGAATGTCCGCTATGAGTCCAAATAAGACATTCGAAGTTGATTAATTAGCATCCGTTATTACAAGTTTTATACGCTGTTATTCTATTAATATTATTTTAGAATATAATACATCAACTAACCTCAAGATAACTATTACTCCGAACCAAATAGTAAATAAGGAGA